>OX638292.1:0-1942500 GCA_951812285.1 uncultured Dehalococcoidia bacterium
GAGGGCGTCAAGAAAGCGGCCGGTTCAGCCGGGCCCCCACCAGCTCCGTGGTAATCACCACGCGCTCGTCGTAAATGAACCTCGGCCACGAGCAGACCAGCGTTGCGGAGCGACCGTCCGAGCCCCAGAAGTTCACCTCCTCCTTGGGGAGGATGCGGAACTCCGTGGCCTGGTACAGGAAGCTGCCGTCGTCGCTGTCCACGATGACGTACACCGCCTCGCCCTTGCGGAGGTAGTCGTGGAGTTTGGGAAGGTCGCGGAAAACGGCGCCCGTCGTCCTTGAGCGGGCTCTCCAGGTGCCCGAACAACCATGTGTTGCCCAGCTCGCCCGGCGTCGTGTGCCCCGGGATGATGCCGACCTCGTAGATCGGCGATTCGTACTTGAGATGGCCCTCTTCGGTCGTGATCACGCCCAGCTCGATCGTCCTGGACTCGAGCCCGATGAGGGGATGCGCACGAGCGTGGCCGGCGCCAACCCCGACGCCGGCAGGTGCAGCTCCTCGACGGGCAGGAATCCCGACGTGTACTCCGGCGCACCCCGTTCGAGGGCCCAGAAGGGGTTTGCCCAGTCCTGCGGCGCGGCGTCCCAGCTCCCGTAAACCTCGCCCAGGGTTGCCGCCGATGGCGCCGGGCCGGTGGCCGGCAGCGGCGCGGCGTCTATCGACTGAGTCTGCTCGGGAGCCGCGGGGGCCTCGGCCGGCAGCGGGAGCAGTTGCTCCAGTTCCGCCTGCGAGGGCAGCGTCGGCTCCGTGGTGATGACCACCACTGGCTCGTACCGCTCGTCGATGTAGGCCTGGTAGCCGAAGAAGCCGCCCGCGAGCGCCAGGAGCAACGCGCCGCCGCCAAGCATCGCGAGCCCCACCCGCCTGCTGCCCAGCATCCCTGACGCGAGAACCCTCATGCGCCGCCAATAGTGTCTCTCCATGCCGCGTTCGTATGCTTCGAGCATACCACGCCGCGGGGTGACGGCAACAAGCAAGTCGCAAATAGAGGAGGCCGCCGCCGGATATGCTCTGGCTCACGGCCCCCTGTGCAAAGTCGTAGGCTGTCTACACTATCAGCGGGACCTCGGCACGTGTCCGGAGCCGCTGTTGATTGGCTCATTAAGGTAGATGTCGCCGTTACGAATCTTGATATTGAATCCACAGTTGGGATTCGTACATGCCCATGCCTTGTAGTGGATGGGGGCTCCCTGCCCGCCGAAGTCGGAAAGGGGAACCAGATCACCGGTACCGCAGTTTTGGCATTGGGGCAGGTGACTCTTCTCCACCAATTCCTCCTGGGCCCAAAACTCACGCAGTTCGTGCCGGCCGTCGTGCAATCGGCGCAGCCTCGAGGCGTCGCATGGGCGACTTGGATGTGTTACTTACAGTCTATTACAACTTCATAAAAAAGCAATAGGATGACTGATTTTGCTATACTGGCATAGTACAGTTGGACTAAAAATTGATTGTTTGTACAAAGCCTTGTAACTAAACGGGTAATGCAAAATGGGTGAATTCGTACTGAAATCAACAAGAACTGCTAGAGCCCGTGATAGAATTACGGAATTACACAATTCTCCTGCGCCTGTTCATTATTGGGAAATTAACCGCATGCACAGTCGTGTGCCCTGTCTAACAATCGCTGTCCTAATCAAGTTTTCTGTGCAAATATGGTGCGAATGAGCCGCGAAAGAAGCGGAGTTCTTGCGAGGAGCTTTGCGGCCGCTACGTGTGCAGTGGTGCATTGTGTATAGTCTCGTATCGAGCGCCCGAGGGCGTCAGTGTGCTCTTGATCAGGTGCAGCGCATCCACGGCGAACGCGCCTCCAACGTCGCTGCCTACAGCGGCTAGCGCCTGCGCCGCACGGACGCGGTCCTCCGACGTCGCCGTGTCGCGCAGCCGCGCGATGGTGAGGTGCGGCGCAAACGGACGCCGCTCCCGCGCGAATCCCAGCGTCGCGCACGCCTCGTCCACACGCCGCGCAAGCCCCGCGAGGGCCTCAGTGTCGCCCGCGATCCCCGCCCACAGCACCCGCGGCGCGCGTTCGTCGGGAAACGCGCCCACGCCCTGCAGCGCAAGTTCGAACGGCGCAACGTCGCTTCCGGCCGCGCCCAACGCCTCGGCCAGCGAAGCCACGAGCCCCGCGTCGACGTTGCCCAGAAACTTCAGCGTGACGTGTACGCCCTCCGGTGCAACCAGGCGCACACCACGAAGTTCGGCGTCGCGAAGCCGCCCAATCACCCGCGCGAGCGTCTCCCGCACCTCGGGCGGCAGCGCCACCGCAATGAAGAGCCGCAGCTGGTCAGTCCGATTTGAGCTGGTCACGCAAGTCCTTCAGCTGCGCATACCATGCGGTCAGGTCCTCCAGGCTGAAGCTGGCGTTGGCGGGGCTCGGGTTGGGCGTCACGAAGACTACGCACTCGCCGATGCTCCATTCCTGCACCCCCAGCGCCACGCGCTCCCGACTCCCGTCGGCGTGCCGCCGGTACTGCGACGCCGCCATAACGCCGTGGAAGCTGACGATGCGCGGCGCCGCCGCCAGCAGCCGCCCGCGAAGCTCGACCGCCCCGGCGCGAAAGTCCGCCGCCGTCAGCCCGCCCGCCCCTGGCGTCGGCCGCTTGACCACGTCCGTCATCCCGATGCCGAACTCGAGCATCCGGTGGTCAGTCTCGGGCCCCAACGGCTCAGGCACGAGCCCCGCCGCGTTGAAGGCGCGCCAGAACCGGTTCCGCGGGTTCGCGAAGTAACGCCCCGTCTGCGCCGAGGGTATCGACGGGTTCAGCCCCACCAGCACGATGTCCAGCCCGGGCCGCAGGTAGTCGGGCAGCGTCTCCATCGCCGTCAACCGCCCAGCCCGAAGAGCCCGGCCGCGTTCCCGCCGAGGATGCGCGCCTGCTCCTCCTCCGAAAGCCCGCTCTCCCGCACCTGCGCCAGCAGCCGTGGATGCTTGATGAGCGGGAAATCGGTCCCGAACAGCATCCGCTCCGCCCCGAGCGCCCGGGCAACGTTCGCAAAGACGTCCGGCGCGTACAGGAATGGCGACGCCGCCGAGTCGAAGTAGGCGTCGGCGAGGGCCGTCTTAATCTCCGGCATGAGCGCGTAGAACGGCAGCCCGCCGCCCCAGTGCGCGGCGATAACCGGCTGCCCCGGAAACGCCTCGATGAACCGCAGCACCTTCTCGGGCGTCACCGTGCCCTTGCCCGCGTAGCTGTGCCCCACAGGCTCCGACGCATGCGTCAGCACCGGCATCCCCAGCCGCCTCGCGAGCGCCATCAGCGGCCCCATGGCGCGCGCGTCGTCGATGCTGAACCCCTGCGTGTCCGGGTGTAGCTCCCCGACGCCTGCGAGCCCCGCCTCCGCGCACCGCTCCACCTCGGCGAGCGCGTCGTCGCCCCACGCCGGGTTCACCGACCCGAAGGCCAGCAGCCGCCCGCCGCTGCGCGCCACGCACTCTGCCAGGTAGTCGTTCGCCTCCCGCGCAACGCCGCGGTCCGTCCACCCAATCCCCACCGCCACCGCGACGTCGACGCCCGCCTCGTCCATAGCCGCCAGCAGGTCGTCCACACTGGCCAGCGCCGCGTTGGGGTTCGAGTACAGCTCGCGGAAGGTCGCATCGCGCCGCACAATCTCCTCCCGCCGCTCGCGAAACGACGGCGGGTACACATGCACGTGTGAGTCAATGATCATAGCGCCATGCTACCAGAGGGTCTCTACGTTTGGAGACGCGGCCAGAAGGCGGTCTACCGTGACCAGCACGGCTTCATGCTTAACGGCTTCAGCGGCGATGAGCCTGTCGTGAATATCGGGGATTTCCGGGAAGGCATCCAGCAATGCAAGCTGCTCGCTGCCGGTGTCAACCAAGACCATGCCGAACGCGGTCAGGTCCTGCAGAAACTCAGCGGGCACAACGGGGTCGCGCACCTTTACTGAGAGGAAATACAACTCAGCCACAACTATGGCCGGAACGATGATGGTCGCTTCTCCCGCGGCAGCCTGACGAAAGACACTTGCGGCATTGGCGGAAAGGCGGGCATCAGCCTTCAAGTACCACCACAGGGCGTGGGTGTCGGTCACATAGACCGGCGGACTACTTTGCATCGTCGCCCGGGATGTCCTCAAATTTGGCTTTCCAGGCGTCGTTCATTTCCGCCCGGTGGCGTTGGATTTCTTCAAAGGACAAGTTGGGGAGGTGGACGTACTTCTCCTGCAGCGGCGTCAATGGCGTCTCCGCCCCAGGTGCGATGGGCGCCAGCCGCGCGCACGGCTTGCCCCGCCGCGTGATGATGACCTCCTCGCCCTCGGCGAGGCTGTCGAGAATCTGCCCGGCCTTGGCCCGTAGCTCTCGTATGCTGTAGGTAGTCATGCCATCCATCCGTGAAACAGGTGCTTCCCTATCCATTCTATGTGCTGGCAACGGCGGGCGAAAGCAGCCGCGCACTCCCTACCCCCCATGGCATCGCTTGTACTTCGCGCCGCTGCCGCACGGGCACGGCTCGTTGCGGCCGACCTTCCGGCCCTGCGTCATGTCCTGGAACCGGCGGTCGTCGGCGCGCCTCGCCTCGCACTTCGCGCACGTGCACTCCAGCGGGTGGTCGCTGTACCAGCTCGTCCGCTCCTTGCCGATGACCATCACGCCGCTCCTTCCGGCCCACCGCGCTCGTCCATGATGCGGATGACCTCCTGCAGGTCCTTGTCCCCGCGGCCGCTCAGGTTCACGACGATGACCTTGCCCGCCCCAGCCTGCGGCGCGAGCTTCGCCACGTACGCCAGCGCATGCGACGGCTCCAGCGCCGGGATGATGCCCTCCGTCCGCGACAGCAGCCCGAACGCCTCCAACGCCTCGTCGTCCGTCGCCGAGACGTACGTCGCGCGCTCCGTGTCCTTCAGGTACGAGTGCTCCGGCCCGACGCCCGGGTAGTCAAGGCCCGCCGACACGCTGTGCGTCTCCATCACCTGCCCGGCCTCGTCCTGCATCAGGTAGGAGTGCGACCCGTGCAGCACGCCCGGTCTGCCCCCCGAGAGCGGCGCCGCATGCTTGCCCGTCTCGAGCCCGAGGCCCCCGGCCTCGACACCCACCAGCGCCACCTCTTCGTCCGCGATGAAGGGGTGGAAGAGCCCGATGGCGTTGCTGCCGCCGCCCACGCACGCGACTGCGTAGTCGGGCAGCCGCCCCTCGGCGGCGATGACCTGCTCCCGCGCCTCGCGCCCCACGACGCTCTGGAAGTCCCGCACCATCATCGGGTACGGGTGCGGCCCCACGACGCTCCCCAGCAGGTAGAAGGTGGTGCGCACGTTGGTGACCCAGTCCCGCATGCACTCGTTGATCGCGTCCTTCAGCGTCCGCGAGCCGCTGTCGACCGGCTCCACCCGCGCGCCGAGTAGCTTCATCCGGTAGACGTTCGGCTGCTGCCGCCTGATGTCCTCCGTGCCCATGTAGACCGCGCACTCCATGCCCAGCAGCGCGCACACCGTCGCCGTCGCGACGCCGTGCTGCCCCGCACCGGTCTCCGCGATGATCCGCTGCTTGCCCATGCGTTTGGCCAGCAGCGCCTGCCCCACCGCGTGGTTGATCTTGTGCGCGCCCGTGTGCGCCAGGTCCTCGCGCTTCAGGTAGATGCGCGCCCCGCCGAAGTGCTCCGTCAGGTTCGCCGCGAAGGTCAGCGGCGTCGGCCGCCCGACGTACGTGGACAGCAGCCCCGCCAGCTCCGCCTGAAAGCCCGCATCCTCCCGCGCCGCCTCGTAGCCGATGCGCAGGTCCTCGACCGCCGCCATGAGCGTCTCGGGCACAAACCGCCCGCCGAAGGCGCCGAACCGCCCCTGCTCGTTGGGCAGCCGCTGTTCGTTGGTCATAGAGGGGCTCCTTGTCTGGCCGCCGCCACAAAGCGACGTATCTTGTCGATGTCCTTGATGCCATCGGTCTCGACGCCGGTCGACACGTCGACGCCCCACGGCGAGACGGCCTCGATGGCCGCCCCCACGTTCTCCGGCGTCAGCCCGCCCGCGAGGACGAAGCGGTGTCCCGACTCCGCTACCTCCCGAGCGACGCTCCAGTCGAACGTCTGCCCCGTCCCGCCCGGCTGCACCGACGACTGCCGGTCGAGCAGGGCGAGGTTTCCTGCAGCGTTGATAGCCTGCAGCTGCGCCTCCACCGTGTCCACAACGGCGTACCGGTCGTCGGTGTCCCCCGACGGGGACACGGGCACGTGCACGACCTTGAGGACAAGCGGCTCCACCTGCGACCAGTAGCCCGGCCCCTCGCTGCCGCACAGCTGCACAAGGTCCAAGCCCACCAGCTTGGCAACCCTGTTCACGTACTCCACGGGTTGGTCGGCGAAGAGGCCAACAAGCTTCGTCCCTTGGTGCTTCTCGCGAAACGCCGAGGCCAGCTCGGCGCCGGTCTCCGGCTCGATGTAGCGGCGCACCGTCGGCAGGAAGACCATGCCGAGCAGGTCCGCCCCTGCTTCCGCCGCGGCGGTCATGTGCTCCATGCTCCGCATGCCGCAGACCTTCACGACAGTCATAGTCATGACGCCCCCTGCGCGGGAACGGCGACTCCCAGCAGCTCGCGGATCTTCGCGCCCGGCTCCGCCTGCGTCACGATGGCCTCGCCCACCAGCGCCGCGTGCGCCCCGAGGTCCCGCAGCCGCTCCATGTCGCCCCGGCCGCGAATGCCGCTCTCGCTGACCAGCACGGCGCCTGAAGGCGCCTTCGACGCCAGCGCCCCCGTCACGTCAAGGTCCGTCTTGAACGTGCGCAGGTCGCGGTTGTTGATCCCGATGACTTCCGCGCCGGCATCCGCAGCGATGGCCATCTCAGTCTCGTCATGGACCTCCACCAGGCATTGAATGCCCACGTCCCGCGCCGCTCCCAGCAACTCGCCGAGCTGCGCCGCCGACAGCACCGCAACGATGAGCAACGCGGCATCGGCCCCGTAAGCCCGCGCCTCGTAGAGCTGGTAGGGGTGCGTCAAGAAATCCTTGCGCAGCACCGGCACGCCTGCCGCGGCCACGGCGTCCTTCACCTGCCGCAGGTGCTCCAGCGTCCCCTCGAAGTGCGCGTCCGTCAGGCACGAGATCGCCGCCGCGCCGCTCGCCGCGTACGTCGACCCCAGCCACGCCGGGTCGAAGTCCGCCCGCAGCAGCCCAGCCGACGGCGACGCCTTCTTCACCTCCGCGATGAGCCGGATGTCGTCGCCCTTGAGCGCCGCCGCGAAGGGCACGGACGCCGGCGCCTCCGCCACGCGCCGCTCCAGCTCGGCCAGCGGCGTCTCCGCCATGGCCCGCTCCAGCGACTCCCGCTTCGCCTCGACAATTTTGTCCAGAATGGTTGCCATACCTGCAATGCTCCTGGGCGCTAGGCGCTCTGGCTGACCTCGGCCAGCTTCCTCAGCGTTTCCAGCGCCGCCCTGCTCGAAAGCACCCGCCGCGCCGCTGCCACGCCCTCCTTCAGGTCCGGTACGGTGCCCGCGACCAGCATCCCCGCCCCCGCGCTCAGCGCGACGGCACGGTGCAGCGGCCCAAGCTCGCCGCCCAGCACCCTTTGCATCGTCTCCGCGTTCTCCTCCGCGACGCCGCCCTTCAGGTCGTCCAGCGAGCACGGCTCCAGCGCCACGTCCTCGGGCCGCACCTCGTAGGCGGTCACCGCGCCGTCCTTCGCCTCCCACACCTGCGAGGGCCCGGTCAGCGTCAGCTCGTCCGCGCCGTCGGAGCCGTGGACCACCATGGCCCGCGTCGTCCCAAGCTGCAGGAACGCCTCCGCCATCCGCTGCCCGAACGACGGGTCCGCAATGCCGACGACCAGCGCGTCCGCGAAGGCCGGGTTGGTCAGTGGCCCAAGGATGTTGAACACCGTGCGAATTCCGAGCTCCCGTCGCGGCGCCGCCGCGTGGCGCATGGCCGGGTGGAACGCGGGCGCGAACATGAACCCCATGCCCGCCTCCTCGACGCACTGCGCGACGCCTTCCGGCGTCAGCTCCAGCTTGACGCCGCAGGCCTCCAGTACGTCGGCCGCACCCGCCGAGCTCGACGCCGCGCGGTTGCCGTGCTTGGCCACCTTCACCCCAGAGGCCGCCAGCACCAGCGCTGCGGCCGTCGAGAGGTTGAAGGTGTTGAGGCCGTCGCCGCCTGTGCCCACAACGTCGACCACCGGCCCCGGCACGTTGACGCGCAGCACGTTGGCCCGCATAACGCGCGCCATCCCTGCGATCTCATCAGAGGTCTCGCCCTTCATCCGCAGCGCCGTCACAAACGCGCCGATCTGCGCCGGCGTCGCCGTGCCGGACATGATCTCTTCCATGCAGCCGGACGCCTCCTCAGAGGACAGCGACCTGCCTTCAATCAACGCGCCAATGGCTTCTCGAATCATGGTTCACCCCGATGGAATTGCCGGAGATTCTCCCTTAGCTAGCTTCAACAAGCTCTTCCACCCTGTCTACGAACTCCACGACGTGGGTTAGATGGTAGGCGACCTGCCGTGTCGACAGACCACCCGCATAGAAGTTGACGTGCAGGAGATTGGCCTCCGAAAACAGCGCAGAAAGGGTGTTGTCATCGCTCTCGTCCACCATCTGGCGGACGACCTCAAACAGGTGCCGGTGTGTCTCGTGGTCCCAGCCTCGAGCATCCGCCAGCGCCTTCACTATCTGCGCTGCGGCGCCCCAGCCCTTTTCGGAAGCCTGATACAGGTCACCCCGCGCAAGCTCATCCTCCGCCTGCGCAAGAAAGACCCGGCTCTGGTTCTTGCATGGAGTCTCGACCATCAGCATCCCTCCAAACACCCACGCCCTCGCGAAGGGCATCTCGCTGCGCCCCTACCCCCCCCGCCACAATGCGCTCCATGCGCTCCACAAAGAGTTCCACGTCTTCTAGGCTATCGCGAACGACTTCCGCTGGCAGCCAACCCTCGTAGAAGTTGTGGTGCAAGCAAGCGGCGGAACTGAAGAGGAGTCTCAATGAACGGTCTCCCAGCTCCCTGACCAGCAGGATCACGACGTTGTGCACGTCTCCGGGACTCTGGTGTTCCCAGCCGCGAGTCTCCGCCGCCGCCTTGACCATCTGGCTCGCGGCGCCCCACCCCTTCTCCGAGGCTTGACGCAAATCTCCCCGCTCCAACTCCTCCCACGCCTGCGCCATCAGTTCACGGCCCTGGCTCACGTACGGAGTCCCGACCACGAGTCACCCTCCAAACGCCCTCGCAAGAGCGGCTCGACGCGCTACTACCCCCCCGCCACAATGCGCTCCATACGCTCCACAAACCTGCCCACGTTTCCTAGGTCCTCTCGAACGACTTCTGCGGGTAGCCAACCCTCATAGAAATTCTGGTGCAAGCTGCTGGCTATCTTGAACAACACCGATAGTGAATGGTCGCCTAGCACTCTCCCTAGCAATCGCACGATATTGTGCAAGTCCCCGTGGCTATTGTGGTCCCACCTGCGAATCTCCGCCGCCGCCTTCACCATCTGGCTCGCGGCGCCCCACCCCTTCTCCGAGGCCTGGCGCAAATCTCCCCGCTCCAACTCCTCCCACGCCTGCGCCATGAACACCTTTCCCTGTGCTCCGTACGCGGCTGATACCATGGAATTGTTGCCTCCCGAAACAGAATAAGAAGCGTATTGTACCCTAAATGGCGAGGAAATTCCTGAGCAGGTCCTTCCCCACGACCGTCATGATCGACTCCGGGTGGAACTGCACGCCGTACACCGGGTGCTCCTTGTGCTGCAGCCCCATGATGCGACCCGAGTCCGTCCACGCCGTCACCTCGAGGCTCTCCGGCAGGTCCTCGGGGAAGACCACCAGCGAGTGGTACCGGATCGCGTCGAATGGCGTCGGCAACCCCTCGAGCACGCCCACGCCAGTGTGGTGGACGGCCGACGTCTTGCCGTGCACGATCTCGCCCGCGCCGCCGACCGTCCCGCCGTACACCTCGCCGATGCACTGGTGCCCCAGGCACACGCCCAGCACCGGCGTCGTCGGCCCCAGCCGCTCGATCGCCGCCATCGAGACCCCCGCCTCCTTCGGCGTGCACGGCCCCGGCGAGACCACCAGCTTGTCCGGCTTCATCGCCACGATCTCGTCCACCGTGACCTGGTCATTGCGCTCCACCTGCACGTCCGCGCCCAGCTCGCAGAGGTACTGGTAGAGGTTGTAGGTAAAGCTGTCGTAGTTGTCGAGTAGCAGAATCATGACTGTTCCTCCGCAAGGCTGATGGCGCTCAGCAGCGCCCCCGCCTTCTGCAATGTCTCCTGGAATTCGGACTCCGGCTCGCTGTCGTAGACGATGCCCCCGCCCGCTTGGATGTAGGCCACACCGTCCTTCAGCACCATCGTGCGGATGGTGATGGCCGTGTCCATGTTGCCCGAGAAGCTGAAGTACCCGACGGCCCCGCCGTACGCGCCGCGCGCCTCACCCTCCAGCTCCGCGATGATCTCCATCGCCCGCACCTTGGGCGCCCCCGACAGCGTCCCCGCCGGCAGGCACGACCGCAGCGCGTCGTAGATGGTGCGGTCCGGCCGAAGCTGTCCGTGCACCTCCGACTCCAGGTGCATGACGTGCGAGTACTTGACGACCCGCATCAGGTCGTGCACTTCCACCGTGCCCGAAATGGCGACGCGCCCCACGTCGTTGCGCCCCAGGTCCACGAGCATGATGTGCTCGGCGCGCTCCTTCTCGTTGCTTTGCAGCTCCCTCGCCAGCGCATCGTCCTCCTCCACCGTGCGGCCCCGCCGACGCGTGCCCGCCAGCGGGAAGTTCAGCACCAGCCCGTCCTCGACGCGCACCAGCAGCTCCGGCGACGCCCCGATGATGTGGAAGTCGTCCAGCTCCAGCAGGTACATGTACGGCGACGGGTTCGTGCTCCGCAGCGCGCGGTACAGGTCGAGCGGCGATGACTCCGTCGGCCGCTCCAGCCGCTGCGACGGCACCACCTGGATGATGTCCCCCGCGATGATGTAGTCCCGCGACTGCCGCACGATCTCGTCGTACTCCTCGTAGCTGCGGTTCGACGTGTACGTCCGCCGCTCACGCCGCTCCGCCCCCTCTTCCCGCGAGCCGTTGCGCTTGGGCCGCTTGAGCGGCCGGTCCAGCCGCTTCACCAGCCGGTCGATGCGCTTGGTCGCCTTCGCGTACGCCGCGTCAACGTTGTCCCCGCGGATGTGCGCGTGGCTGACCACCTGGATCTTCTGCCGCAGGTGGTCGAAGACCAGCAGCGTGTCCGCCAGCATGAACGTCGACTCCGGCAGCCCCAGCGGGTTGCTGGCCGGCGGCGGCACCCGCGGCTCGAAGTAGTGGACGGCGTCGTACGCCAGGAACCCCACGTGCCCCCCGTGAAAGCGCGGCAGCCCCGGGATGGTCACCGCCTTGAACCGCCCCAGCGCGCTCTCGACCAGCCGCAGCGGGTCCACCTCGCCGTCCTTCTCCCCGGGCCCCGTGCGGATGACCTTCGACGGCTCCGTGCCGATGAAGCTGTACCGCGCCAGCCGCTCCCCGCCCTCGATGCTTTCGAGCAGGAACGAGTACGGCTTCCGCGCGACCTTCATGTATGCGGTGACCGGCGTCTCAAGGTCCGCGCTGATCTCCCGGTACACCGGGATGAGGTTCCCCTCCTTCGCCAGCTCCCGGACCTGTTCCAGTGTTGGTGTATACATTGCTGACAGTCCCTTCCGACTGTGAAGTCGTGTAATGTCCTATCGCTTGGGCAGGATCAGCCCCATGCGCTCCTTGACCTCGTCGAGCTTCGGCCCGGCCACCGACTCCGCCCGCTCCGCGCCGAGCTCCAGCAGCCGGTCGAGCGCCCCCACGTCCTGCATCAGCGCCTCGTACCGCTCGCGGATGGGCGTCAGCGCCTCGATGACCACCTCCGCGACGCGCCCCTTCAGGTCGCCGTACCCCCGCGCCGACGCAAACTCCGCCTCGACCGACGCCTCGTCCATGCCGGTGATCACCTTGTAGATGCCCAGCAGGTTGTTGACCCCCGCCTTCTCCGGCTCGTCCGAGAACCGGATCTCGTTCCCGTTGTCGGTCACCGCCCGCTTGAACGTCCGCTCGATCTCCTTCGGGTCGTCGAGCATCCGTACCGCGTGCCCCCGGATGTGCGCGTAGCTCTTCGACATCTTCACCGTCGGGTCGTTGAGCCCCATGACGCGCCCGCCGATCTCCGGGATGACCCCCTCCGGCACCACGAACGTGTCGCCGTAGATGCGGTTGAACCGCTGCGCGATGTCCCGCGCCAGCTCCACGTGCTGCCGCTGGTCCTCGCCGACGGGCACCTCGTGCGCGTCGTACAGCACGATGTCCCCCGCCATCAGCACCGGGTAGTCCAGCAGCCCGGTGGATATCGTCTCCTGGTTCTCCGCCTTCGACTTGTACTGCGTCATCCGCTCCAGCCAGCCGATGGGCGTCACGCAGTTGAGCAGCCAGCACGCCTCCGCGTGCGCCGTCACGTGGCTCTGCACGAAGACCGTGCACTTCTCCGGGTCGAGCCCCGCCGCGAACAGCATTGCCGCCAGCAACCGCGTCTGGTAGCGCAGCTCCTCCGGCTCCTGCGGCACCGTCAGCGCGTGCAGGTCCACGATGCAGAAGTAGTTCTCCTTCTCCTCCTGCCTGTCGACCCACCCCTTGATCGCGCCGATGTAGTTCCCAAGCTGCACGTCGCCGCTCGGCTGTATGCCGCTGAACACCGTCCGCTTTCCCTCGACGCGGCCGCGCCCCGTCGTCTCCCGAACGCCTTCCTGCGTAGTCATCTCCGGCCCTCGCTCTTCTCTTGACCCCGCCTTACGACACCCAATAAAAAAACCCCGCTCCCATCAAGGGGCGGGGTCACTCCGCGGTGCCACCCTTGTTCACGGACTTGTCTGTCTAAGGAAAGTCCGCAATCTCGTTAACGGCGCGCCTCCCTCGGGATGACGGCTTACCCGCTAGGCGTTTGATCGGCGCCCACCCGACGACAGCGTTCGCGGGGCTTTCGCCCTGCGAGCCGGCCCATTCGTCCCCTGCGCCAGCGCCGGCTTCCACCGTGCCCGGCTCTCTGTGGCCTCGCTGGGGGAGTACTCTTCCTGCCCGCCGCCTCTATTCCGATGTTGCAAACAGTCTAGGGTTGGTCGAATTGGCCTGTCAAGGCTCCCCTACCCCATGAGAGAAGTGCAAAAGTGTTTCGAACACCCCAGCCGTAGGTTCTGCTTGACACCGCCTAGAAATGGGAGACTCTTAAACTTCTCTCACGGCGCGTGAGGTCGTGATAAAATGCGCCCACAAGGGGGCGGCATGGAGATAACTACCTCGTTCGTTTTGCAAGCAGCACTCGGGTCGGCAATCTTTGCGGGGTTTCTTATGCCAGGGCTCTGGCCCGTCCCCCGTATGCTCGATAATGGGGACGTTGCCGCCGTTGGTGGGCTTTGGCTTCTCACGGCCGCCGGTCTCTTCATGGGCACGCTGCTGCTCGCGGCCTACGTTGTGTAACCGAGGGGCCATGACTGGTTCGAAAGTGTTCCAAATTCGTGCGGCAGTTTGCTAGTAACATTCGTATCTAGTTTTGCACTAGTCTCACCCCGTCAGGCGCAGCTTGAACAGCTCGGCCGTAGGTTCGAACCCGATGCCCTCGTATAACTCCCCAGCCCGCCGAGTCGGCACCGTCACCTCCACAACGTTCCTCTGCCTGGCTCGCTCGACAACAGCCTCAACCAGCCCCCTGCCAATGCCCTGTCCCCGCTGCGACTCGACCACGTACAACTCCAAGATCTCGGTGATCACTCCATTGGCAAAGAGCGTGGGCACGTCGCAAGCGTAGACGTAGCCCTGAATCCCACCATCATCCTCGGCCACGAGCAAGTGCGCCGTCGGCGAAGCGACGAGCATGGGGTAGGTGCGGTCAAAGGCCTCGCGGGAGGGCTCGTAGCTGGTCATCAAGAACGAGAGTAAGCTGAAAACGGCATCAGCATCTTCAGCGGCTGCCTGACGGATGCGGACCATTGTGCCCTCCACTCCCCCTGCTTTGCCCTTCACCGAGTACGGCGGCGACGCCCGCTCCGTACAAATAACCAGCATCAACAAAGATTGCAACGCGCATGTAGCTTGTGCTCCACGCATAAAGATAGAGGGCCCCCGTGGGAGCCCTCGCTAGCTCGACTGCCCAACTCGTATCATATCCGGAGCAGTCCGAGTAACCCTAGGCTAGCTACCTCGCCAGTCCCTGTCAAGGCCAACACCTCTCATCGCCAACCGCCGCCGGAACGAATCACCCGCCCAAACAGCCCCCAGCGCCCATTCCCGCCCCACCGCGCACACAAACCCCAACGAAAAGCGTCGCCACCATGCTATACTATCGTCTCCAATCGAGTGCGTAGGGGTAGCAATACGTGCCTTCTGTCTTGATGATGAGCCGCGACGGCAGGGCCGCGGAAACGCTCATGCTCGCGTTTCCGCGCGGTGAATTCACCACTGCCGCCTCCTCGGACCCCGCCTGCCTCGACGCCCTCCCCGTCGAGCAGACCCCCGACGTCGTCCTCCTCGACGCCGTCGGCTTCTCCCGCACCGAGGCCGATGAGGCCGTCCAGCTCTGCCGCCGCCTCCGCCTCCCCGTCGTCGCCCTCGTCACCGAGCGCGAGCTCGAGGACTACGACATCGCCCGCGGCGCCGACGATTTCGCCCTCAAACCCCCCAACCCCACCGAGCTCGCCCTCCGCGTCACCCAGCTCCTCCGCCGCCTCCGTGGCCGCGAGGGCTCCGAGACCATCCACAGCGATGACCTCGTCATCGACCAGTCCCGCTACGAGGTCGCCGTCTCCGGCCACCGCGTCCTGCTCACGTTCAAAGAGTACGAGCTCCTCCGCCTGCTCGCCCTCAACCCCGGCCGCGTCTTCTCCCGCGAGGAGCTCCTCTCCCGCGTCTGGGGCTACGAGTACTTCGGCGGCACCCGCACCGTCGACGTCCACGTCCGCCGCCTCCGCAGCAAGGTCGAGGACGCCAACCACACCTTCATCGAGACCGTCTGGAACGTCGGCTACCGCTTCCGCACGCCGTCCCAGTAGCGCCCCCGCTCGCCAGAGGCTCTCGAAGGCCCCCGCCCCCTGTGGCGCACCCGTCCCCGGACGCGTACACTGGGGTCAACCTGAAGGCGGGGCGACATGGCCAACGAGATCCGCGACATCCCTCTCTTCCCCCTGGGCACCGTGCTCTTCCCGGGCATGCAGCTGCCCCTGCAGCTCTTCGAGCCCCGCTACCTCCAGATGTTCCAGGACATCTCCCACGCCGACTCCTGCTTCGGCGTCGTCCTCATCAAGGAGGGCGTCGAGGTCGGCGCGCCCGCCGTCCCCTTCGACATCGGCACCATCGCCCGCGTCGTCCAGCACGAGAACACCGACGACGGCCGCATCGTCCTGATGTCCGTCGGCCAGCAGCGCTTCCGCTCCATACAGGTGCTCCAGCAGCTCCCCTACATGACCGCCCGCATCGAGCTCCTCCCCCCCGACGCCGCCGGCGCGACCCAGGCCGGCCCCCTCGTCAAGGAGAAGTTCCTCGAGTACGCCCGCCTCGTCGCCGGCATGGCCAACGAGTGGGTCCACGAAGTCCCCTTCCCCGAGGCCCCCGCCGAGCTCGCCTACCTGGTGGCCCGCAACCTGGAAGTCAGCATGGCCATCAAGCAGGGCCTCCTGGAAATGGACACCGCCGAAGAATGCCTGCAAGCCGAGGTGGAGATCCTCGAAATGGTCATCAACCACCTCCGCAGCCGCGTCCGCAGAGAAGGCCCCTCCCAACGCTTCAGCGCCAACTAGCGGGGCACTCCGACGAAACTCGGGTTCCCAGGGGTAGACCACCTTCGTTGGGTGAATATAATCACGACAAACGCGCGCGCCGGAGGCTTCCTATGCCTACACTGGAGTTCAAGGGCAAGCAGTTCATCTACGCGCACCACCTGAGTGTCCCCTACCGCCCGCTGGTGCCGGACGCCGAAAAGTCAGTCTCGCCCCAGAATGACGGGGACGATAACCTCATCATCCACGGCGACAACCTCCACGCGCTGAAAGCCCTGCTCCCTCGCTACGCCGGCCGCGTCAAGTGCATCTATATTGACCCGCCCTACAACACCGGCAATGAGGGCTGGCGCTACAACGACAAAGTCAACAGCCCCCTCATGCAGGAGTGGCTGAAAGCCAACAGCCCCGTGGACGGCGAGGATCTGGAACGCCACGACAAGTGGCTCTGCATGATGTGGCCCCGCCTCCTCCTTCTCCGCGAGCTCCTCTCCGACGACGGTGTGATCTTCGTCTCTATTGACAACAACGAACAGCACCACCTGCGAATGCTGATGGATGAGGTGTTTGGGTCAGACCAATTTATTGTTGAGATTATCTGGCGCAAGAGAAGCACACCCCCTAACGATAAAGTGATTGGCGCAGATCACGACATTGTTCTGGTGTACGGCAGAGACACAAACTCGGTCGCACTCAATCTACGCTCGCGGTCAGAACAGCAAATCCTGAGGTACCAGAACCCTGATAACCACCCTAAAGGTCCGTGGGTTGCGGGTGACCTAATGGCTAATGTGAAGGGCGGTCGCTTCGTCGCTTCTCTCACCTTCTCTATTACGAATCCCGTAACAGGGCAAGTACACTATCCTGGGCAAAGTGGAAATTGGAGATTCTCAGAAGAAACCATTCAGCAACTGCTGGAGAATGACGAGATATGGTTTGGGGCCAATGGTAAGGGTCGCCCTAAACTAAAGCGTTTCTTGAGTGACGTGAAGGAAGGAGTCACATACCCTTCAATATGGGACTTTGTGCCAATGAACACAGTCGGCTCACAGGAGATGCAGCTGATTTTCGGCGATGGCACAGCCTTTGAAAGTCCGAAGCCCGAAGGCCTATTACGCGAGATATTAAGACTTGGGGCCAGTCCCAACGCCATCATCCTTGACTCCTTCGCTGGCAGCGGTACCACAGCCCACGCCGTCCTTGCCCTCAATAAAGAGGACGGCGGAAACCGAAAGTTCATCCTGGTAGAGTGCGAGAATTACGCCGACACCATCACCGCGGAGCGGGTGCGGCGGGTCATCAAGGGTGTGCCGGGGGCTAAGGACAAGGACTTGCAGGAGGGCTTGGCCGGGTCGTTTACCTACTGCACGCTGGGAGACCCCATAGAATCAGAGGAGATGCTAACAGGCGAGTCACTGCCGGCGTTTTCCGCCCTGGCGGCGTATTTGCTCCACACTGCCGCTCCGCGAGTAGCTGTCAACGGAAAAGAGCTGACGCGGTTGAACGACGACGGCCTATTCCTTGAGACCTCCGAACAGGACTTCTACTTGCTGTATCAACCGGACATAGATTGGCTACGCAGCGCGGAAGCGATGCTCTCTGAAGGCCTGGTGAGCCGCATCGGCGCAATCGGGAAGCCAGCCATTATCTTTGGTCCCGGCAAGTTCATGGGGCAGCGGGAACTGACCGCCAGAAACATCACTTTTGTCCAACTGCCGTATGAGATGCACCGGCCCCTAGCGGGGACGCGGTAATGGAACTGAAGGAATATCAGGAAAAGGCGCTGCAGGCGTTTGACGGCTGGCGGGAAATTCTGGCGGAAGCGGGCCGCAAGAGTGAGGCCGGCATGGCTGCGCTGGCCCAAGCCGGCGTTCCCGTCCCGCCCGACTTGCGAAACTTCCCCAAGATTGCATGGGAGACCTTGCGAGACTCCGGAGAGCTTCCCGATGCCGTCGGCCCATACGTGGACAGGACGGACGCTGCCGACCGCGCCATCCCGCACGTCTGTTTCAAGGTGCCCACCGGCGGCGGCAAGACACTGCTGGCGGCAGCGTCTCTGGAGCGTCTCGCAATGCAGACTGGCTTGGTTCTGTGGATTATGCCCACCCGCGCCATCTACCAGCAAACCAGGAAAGCGCTTAAGAGCCGCGAGCACCCGTACCGGCAGATGCTGGAGCGGGCCAGTGGCGAGCGGGTGAAGCTTCTGGAAAAGGACGACCCGTTCACGGCGTCGGACGTCGCCAACTACCTGTGCGTCATGTTGCTCATGCTGCCTGCCGCCAACCGGCAGAAGGGCAGGGAGTTTCTGCGGATGTTCCGCGATTCAGGCCGCTACCCCACCCTCTTTCCGGATAGCGACGACGCTCTCGGCGACGCCCGGTTGCTGGCCGAGTACCCTGACTTAGAGCGAACCTCGGACGGAGGGCCCGTGAAGCACAGTTTGTTCAACGTTTTCAAGATGCTTCGGCCCGTCGTCGTGCTGGACGAGGCCCACAAGGCGTACGGCGTCGCGGACGCTGAGGCTAGGGAGTTTGTTCGCTCCGTCAACCAATTGGACCCAAGGCTGGTCATTGAACTTTCCGCCACGCCCCACAGGAGCATCAGCAACTTGTTGGTGGACATCACCGGTGTGGAACTCAAGAGCGAGGAGATGATCAAGCTGCCCGTGCAGGTCACTTCGCACACGGGGGCCGAGTGGAAGCATACGTTACTAGAGGCCCTCGACAAGCTGGACGAGCTCGGTCGAGATGCCGATTCGCTGCAGCATAGTGAGGGACGGTACATCCGGCCCATAGGCGTGGTGCGGGTCGAGCGGACTGGCAAGGACCAGCGTGACGGGGAACGCGTCCATGCTGAAGACGTCAGGGATTACTTGGTGCAGAGCATGGGTGTCCCTTCAGAGGCAGTAGCCGTGAAATCGTCGGAGCGTGACGACATCGGTCAAGAGGACCTGTTGTCAGAACTGTCACAAGTACGCTGGATTATCACCAAGGCCGCGCTGATGGAGGGATGGGACTGCCCTTTCGCCTACGTGCTAGTGATGCTGGACAACACGCAGGCTCAGCGAGCCTTGACGCAGCTTGTCGGTCGCGTCATGCGCCAACCCCATGCTCGCCGCACGCTGCGGGACTCGTTGGATCAGTGCTACGTCTACTGTCGGGACACACAAGTTGGCGTGGCGGTCAGTCAGGTAAAGGCCGGTTTGGAACAGGAAGGGCTTACAGGGCTAGGCGACGAAGTCTTTGGCACTTCGTCTGAATTCAGGCGCGTGACTGTACAGCGTCGCGAGCAATTCCAGGGCAAGGACATCTTTCTGCCAAAGGTGCTTCATGCCGACGGCGACGGCTGGATTGAACTGGACTACCAACGGCACATCCTTTCTGCCATTGACTGGAACGCAGTCAATGATCTGGACCCGCAGGCCATGCAGCCGGACGCCGCCAAACGGTTTACTGCAACGGTGGATGTGGGACCTGTCTCGCCGGTGTTTCACCCAGTGGAGGAGCTGTATATCGAAAAGACGCTTTCTACGTCGTGGTTCGCGCGCCGACTATCAGACGTCGTTCCAAATCCTTGGCAGGCGGCGCACATTGCGCAAGCAATGGTCACAAGGATCCGCTCCGCCGGGGTCAAAGATGACCAGATCTTTGACAGGCGGTCTGACTACGCCTTTATGCTGCGCGAGCATGTAAGGGCAGAGGTAGAGAAGCAGGGGGAGCATATCTATCGTTCCAAATTGAAGCATCGGATCATCCGGTTTGACCTTGAGGCCGGTCAACCCAACTTCAGGATGAAACCCAGCTATGAGCTTCCGCTGCCAGACGAGACCGGCATCATGGCAGGCAAGGACGGACGTGCCCTTCAACTCAGCCTATTTGAGCCCATCTACACTCAGCACTTTGATTCCAACTTGGAACGCAACTTCGCCAGGTACCTGGATGAACAGAAGGCACTTCACTGGTGGCACCGGGTCGCGGTACGTCAACAGGGAGACTACTATTTGCGGGGGTGGAAGCAAGACCGCATTTGGCCGGACTTCATCGCGATGGCGGGAGAGCAACACGGCAAGCCGCACCTCCTCATCTTTGAGACCAAGGGCGAGCACCTGAGAGGCAACCCGGACACAGAATACAAACGCCAGGTGCTTGAGACCTTGGAGGACGCCTTCAATGTCGGCAAATTGACCATCAATGATGGCCCTGCCAGGGGCACTTTCCAGCTTGTGTTTAATGAGAGCGAATTTCCCATCGTACTGGCAGACCTGGCAAGCTCATACGCTCCATAACCCCCTATGACACAGCCCCATTGCCCCTACACCCCCCCGTCCGCTACCGTCATCCCATGAGCACGACAACCACGCACACCAGCACGCCCATCCGCCCTGCCCCGACCCGCTTGCGGCCACGACGCGAGCACCAGAGGGTGCTCGTGCAGGGAATGCGTCGTGTTGTAGCTGAAATGTGCCGTGTTGGCTACAAAGCAAAGCAGGGAGAGTGCCCCCGGAAAAAGCAAGATAACTTAACTTGTAGCTGGATTGCGACACTTCCCCTACAAAACAAAGGGGAAACAACCTCCCCCGCAGCTACGGGAGATCCAGAACGAATGTCAAACAAATGGTGTGCGGCCCGCCCCTGCGCCGCTGGCCCCCGGTCCGTCCACCCTCGAGCCCCTACTTGGGGTCGATCGGCGTGAGCCGAACGCCCAGGACGCGCTCGCACCACGCCGCGGCGGTCAGCAGCCGCTCCTCCTGGAACATCCCCGCCGCAAGCTGCACGCCCAGCGGCATGCCGTTCTCGGCCAGCCCCGTCGGGATGTTGATGGCCGGGCAGCCCAGCCACGTCCACGGCGCCTGGAAGTACGTCGGCCCCGTCGTCGAGCGGTCGCGAGGCGCCGGGCCGGGCGTCCCCGGGCTCAGCAGCACGTCATACTCGCCGTAGACGTCCGCCATGCCCGCCCGCAGCTCCCGCCGCGCGTCCAGCGCCACGATGTAGTCCAGCGGCGACCGCGCCAGCGCGTCCCGGATCCGGCTCCGGATGTTCGGGCCGTAGTCCTCCGGGTTCCGCTCGTACCACTCCCGGTGGAAGACCGCCGCCTCCGTCCACACCACCGCGCCGATGTCCTCCGGGCTCCGGTTGAACAGCTCCGGCAGCGTCGCCTCCTCGACGGTCGCCCCCGCCGCCGCCAGCTTCTGCGCGACGTCGTCTGTCTGCCTGCGGATTTCCTCGTCGGCCCGCTCGTAGAAGAACTGCCGCACCAGCCCGATGCGCGGCGGCCGCCCCTGCCGCAGCGACGCCGCATGGTACGCGCCCACCATCTGGCACGCGCCCATCGGGTCCTTGGGGTCGTACCCCGCGATGGCGTCCAGCACCAGCCCCGCGTCCTCCACCGTGCGCACCATGATGCCCACCGTGTCCGTCGAGAAGCTGACCGGCACCAGCCCGTACGCGCTGATCCGCCCGTGCGTCGGCTTCAGCCCGACGATGCCGTTGTAGATCGACGGCCGCAGCGTCGACCCCACCGTCTGCGACCCCGTTGCGATGGCGACCATCCCCGCGGCCACCGCCGCCCCCGAGCCGCTGCTCGACCCGCCCGGCGTGTGCTCCCGGTCCCACGGGTTGTACGTGATCGACGGATCGCCGTCCGCGAACTCCGTCGTCACCGTCTTGCCCAGCACGATCGCCCCCGCCTCCCGGAATTTCGCGACAGAGTGCGCGTCATACTCCGGCACGAAGTCCGCCATCAGCGGCGATCCCGCCGTGGTCAGCAGCCCGCCCGTGTAGAAGATGTCCTTCAGCCCCACGGGCACGCCGTGCAGCGGCCCCCGCGGCCCGGAGCGCTCCAGCTCCTCGGCCGACGCCTGCGCCGCTGCGAGCGCCCCGTCCCGGTCGACGGTCACCCACGCCTTCAGCGCCGGCTCGTATGCGTCGATGCGCGCCAGCAGCGCCTCCACCAGCTCCACCGGCGAGAGGCGTCCCTCGCGGATGGCGGCGGCGGCTTGGGCGGCGGACAGTTCGTGCGGCTTGGCTTGTGTAGTCATGGCTTGCGCTCCTGCTGCAGGGTTGGTCGAGTCGGCGCCATGCTATCATGGCGTCCACGACTGCGCACCGCAGCCGCTGGTGCGCTCTGCGCGAGGGAGAAGCAGGCATGCCCGAAATGTCACAGGCGGAGATCGAAAAGTTCCTCGAGGCCCCACGAATCGCCCACCTCGTCACCCTGCGGCCCGACGGCTCGCCCCACGTCGCGCCCGTCTGGTACGAGTACGCCAACGGCGACTTCCTCGTCTGGACCAGCCGCCAGTTCCGGAAGTTCAAGAACATCGAGGGCGACCCCCGCGTCGCCCTCTCCATCGCCAGCGAGGACCAGCCCTACACCTACGTCGTCGCCCACGGCGAGGTGACCGTAACCGACACCGACATCTGGGGTATCGGCCTCTCCATCGCCACCCGCTACGAGGGCGACGAAGGAGCAGTCACCTTCCTGGAGCGCTACTACGAGGAGGGCCAGAGCGTCGTCCTGCGTCTCACGCCGAGCCGCACCATGACCTGGAGCGACGGCGGCGAGGATGCCTAGCACGGGCCGCCAAGCCGAAGCGTCGGCCGCAACCCCAGTCCCTCACGAGGCCGGGCGTTGAGCCCGACCGAGGGCGCTCCGGCGCCCAGGCCGCGCCGCCGCCCGCTGTCCCGCCGGCTTGGGGCTGTCCGGGCGCTGTCCTACCCGGACTTCCGCGTCCTGACCGCCTCCGGCATCATCGCCGGCGCAACCTATGCCGGCGAGAATGTCGCGCTGGGCTGGGTGGTCCTGGAGGCCACCGACTCGCCCTTCATGGTGGGGCTCGCCATCGGCCTCCGCCACACGCCGAGACTCCTGCTGGGCGTCCCCCTCGGCGCCCTCGCCGACCGCTTCCCGAGGAGGCCGCAGCTTGCCATCTTCGGGACCGCCCTGACGGTGGTGGCGCTGGCCATCGCGACGCTCTTCTGGCTGGACGCCCTCGAGCTCTGGGCCCTCCTCGCGCTCAACGTCGCCCTCGGCACCGGCTGGACCGCCGTGCAGGCCCTCCGCCAGAGCATGACCTACGACATCGTCGGCGCGAGGGACATGGTGAGCGGGCTCGCCTTCATGAACCTCGGCCAACGGCTCGGCGCGGTGTTGGGCGGCCTGAGCGTCGGCGCCGTCCTCGCCGCCACGGACTCTGCGACAACCTATGGCGTCATCGTGATCGCCCACATCGTCACCGTCATCGCGGCCCTCTTCATCAGGGCGGAGGGACGCTCGGCCAGGATCGCCCAGGAGTCCGTGCTGCGGAACCTGCTGGACTTCATCCCGGAGCTGACCCGCAACGGCTCCCTCGCCATGCTCGTCCTGCTGACCGCCGGCGTCGAGGTCCTCGGCTTCTCCGTCCTGTCGCTGCAGCCCACCATCGCCCGCGACGTCCTCGGCCTCGAAGCCGACGGCCTCGGCCTCATCCAGTCCGTCGGCGCGATGGGAGGGGCTGTCACCGTCGTCCTGCTGGCGCTCGCGGGCGGCATCCGCCGGCGGGGGGTGCTCTTCCTGGCTTTCCTGGTGGTCTTCGGCGCGGGCCTCATGCTGCTCAGCCAGTCCGAGACCCTCGCGATGGTGCTGACAGTCATGCTCGTGATTAACGCCGCCATGGCAGTCTCCGACGTCCTCTCGCAGGGCCTGATGCAAGCCGTCGTCCCCAACCAGGCGAGGGGAAGGGCTGCTGGGGCGTGGCAGATGGCCATCGGCTTCGGTCCCATCGGCAACGTACACGCCGGCGCCCTCGCCGCCTTCGCGGGCGTCTCCGTCACCCTGCTGGCCAACGGCGGAGCCCTCTTCGCCCTGGCCCTCCTCGCGATGCTTGCGGTTCCTCGGCTCCGAAGGCTGTAGGCGCCAATGCGGTGGTGGGTTAAGAGGTAGGGCACATGGACGCAAGGGCAGTTTGCCTAAGTGGCCGGCAAAGTTCGGAGAAGGGAGGGGTCTAGTACAGAATGGGAGTTGCGGGGACCAGCCTCTGGTTGACGGGATCCACGGCCAGCCGCAGCCCTTCAAGGGTATACGCGCCCAGCAAAGGGGGCACGTCGTCCTCGCCAAAGATGACAAGGGTAATCTCACTCTGACCGTCGATGGTGGCCCAAGCGCGCCCGATGTTCATTTCAACGCGCCGCCCGTCCGCAAACTCGAACGTACTGACGTAGGCGGGCTCTATTCCCAACTCGTTCAGGAGGTTGCCCGGCAGCATGGAATAGGCGGCGCCCGTGTCGACGGTGGCTTCTACGTCCACACCGCTCTGTCCGTCCAGACTGGCGAACCGCACTTGAGAGGAAAAAGTGCCCACGGGCAACTCCTTGGTGAATTACTGCTAGTTTATTCTATAGGCCGTCGGTCTGTCCCGTCCCCCGCTCGGCCCTCGGCGTTTGTGGCATTTTTCACTCTGCTATGCTATCCTCAGCCCGAAGGACGGGGCATGCTGGACGACTACTACCGGCAGTACGGTTTGGTGCTCCTGCTGATGGGTGCCGCCTTCGCGGTCCCCCTCAGCATGATCCTCTTTTCCCGCATGGCCCAGATCGTCCGCATCCGCCCCAACAAACCCAATGAGGTCAAGTCGGACATCTACGAGTGCGGCATGGAGACCATCGGTGGCCGGTGGGTGCAGTTCAACTTCCGCTACTACCTCTTCGCCCTGCTCTTTCTCATCTTTGACGTCACCGCCATCTTCATCTACCCGTGGGCCATCACCCTCCGGTCGCTGGGCGGCGGCGCGCTCCTGGTGATGCTCGCCTTCCTGGCCATCCTCGGCGTCGGCTGGGCCTACGCGTGGCGGAAGGGGGCGTTCGAGTGGAGATAAACCTCAGCGGCTCCGGCCCGCTCCGTGACCAGACGTGGGCGCTCGACCGCGTCGAGGGCGACGCCGTCAGCGCCATGAAGGCATCTCACGACGCTCCCTACCCGGAGCCCCTCATCGACGTCCCCGACGAGCTCCAGCGCAACGTCCTCGTCACCGCCCTCGACGAGCTCATCAACTGGGGCCGGCGCTCGACGGTATGGCCGCTGAGCTTCGGCCTCGCCTGCTGCGCTTTCGAGATGATGGCCAGCGCCATGTCGCGCTGGGACATCGCCCGGTTTGGCATGGAGGTCTTCCGCGCGACGCCCCGCCAGGCCGACCTGATGATCGTTGCCGGCACAGTGACGTGGAAGATGGCGCCCGCCATCGAGCGCATCTACGAGCAGATGGCGGAGCCCAAGTGGGTCATTTCTATGGGCGCCTGCGCCACCAGCGGCGGCCCCTACTACGAGTCCTACAGCGTGACGCCCGGCGTCAACCGGGTTATCCCGGTGGACGTGTACGTGCCCGGATGTCCGCCTCGCCCCGATGCCCTGCTGTACGGGGTGATGCAGCTCCACGACAAGATCCGGCAGTACAGCCTGGCGCACCGCCCCGCCGGTTCCTGATGACCAGGGCGCTGCAGAGTGCGGAGGTGGTTGAGCGCCTGCAGGGCGTCGCCGCTGAAGCCGTGTCCGTCGCCGCAGAGGGCGAGGTTCGCGTCGCACCCGAGTCGCTCGTCACAGTCTGCCGTTTCCTGAAAGAGGAGCCGGAGTTCGCGATGGACTACCTCTCCTCCATCACCGGCGTCGACTACCTGGACTCCTTTGAGGTGGTCTACCACCTCACCTCGCTCACGCACAATCACAGCCTGGTCCTCAAGACCACTCTGCACGGCCGCGACGATATTTCAGCCCCCTCGCTGACCGAGGTGTGGGAGGCGGCCGACCTGCAGGAGCGCGAGGTCTGGGACCTGATGGGTGTCCGCTTTACCGGCCACCCCAACCTGAAGCGCGTGCTCACGTGGGAGGGCTTCCCCGGGCACCCGCTGCGCAAGGACCACCTGGGCGGCTAACCGCTCAGCGATGATAGGACTGAGATAGACGTGGTAAACCTGCCCTCAGAGCAGATAACGATAAACCTCGGCCCGCAGCACCCGAGCACCCACGGCGTATTCCGCCTCCGGGTGACGCTGGACGGCGAGGTTATCACCGACGTCGAGCCCATCTTCGGCTACCTGCACCGCGGCACCGAGAAGCTGGCCGAGGAGCGCACGTACACGCAGATCGTCACGCTTACCGACCGCCTCGACTACACCTCCTCCATGATCAACAACCAGGCCTACGTCCTCGCCGTCGAGAAGCTGGCGGGCGTGACTGTCCCACCGCGTGGCCAGTACCTGCGCGTGCTCACGGCCGAGCTCCAGCGCATCGCCAGCCACCTGATGGGCGTCGGCTTTTTCCTGCAGGACCTCGGTGCGTCGGGCACGCCGCTCATGTACTGCTTCCGTGAGCGTGAGCGCATCCTCGACCTCTTCGAGATGCTGTGCGGCGCGCGCGTCACGGTGAGCTACATGCGGCCCGGCGGCGTTTTCCAGGAGCCGCCGCCAGAGTTCTGGCCCGCCGTGCGCCACCTGCTCGACACGACGCCCGACGCCATCGCGGAGCTCGAGCGCCTCATCTCCGAGAACGAGATCGTGCTGGCGCGCACCAAGGGCGTGGGCGTGCTCACGAAGGAGAAGGCCATCGACAGCGCGGTCAGCGGCCCCAACCTGCGCGCCAGCGGCGTCGCCTGGGACCTGCGCAAGGCAGACCCGTACGATGTCTACGCCGACATGGACTTTGCCGTGCCTGTCGGCTCCAACGGCGACAGCTACGACCGCTTCTTGGTGCGCGTGATGGAGGTGCACCAGAGCATCCGCATCGCGGAGCAGTGCTACCGCGACATGCCCGGTGGCCCGGTCCGCTCGGAGTTGCCCTTCTTCTTCCGCCCGCCGCCCGGCGACGCCTATGCCCACGTGGAAGCCTCCAAGGGCGAGCTCGGCTTCTACCTGGTCAGCGACGGCGGCATCGCCCCCTACCGGTGCAAGATACGCTCGCCATCCTTCATCAACCTGACGGTGCTCGCCGAGATGCTCATCGGGTGGAAGGTGGCGGACCTGATGGTCATCTTCGGCAGCCTAGACGTGAACATGGGAGAGGTCGACCGGTAGCGGTCGACGGAGCGGAGCATGGAGTCACCCTTCGACAGGAACGGGCTGTTCTCGGGGCTGTACGGGTTCTTCGCGGACCTGACGCCCGAGAGCTTCGCTTGGTTGGCGTACCTGCTGGCCGGCGTCGTCGTCGTCTTCATCGTTATCAACGGCGTAATGCTCCTCACCGCCTTCGAGACCTACATGGAGCGCCGGGTGTTGGGGCGCTTCCAAACGCGCCTCGGCCCCAACCGCGTTGGCCCTTTCGGGCTGCTGCAGCCATTTGCCGACGTGTTCAAGCTGCTCATCAAGGAAGACCTGCGCCCAGCCATGGCCGACCGGCTCACCTTCTTCCTCGCGCCGGTGCTCATGGTGGCCGCCATCCTGCTCGTAGCCGCCGTCGTGCCCTTCGGCCCGAACACGTTCCTCGCCGACCTGAACATCGGCGTGCTCTTCATCGTCGGCATCCCCACCATCGCGACGGTGGCGATGTTCCTCGGCGGCTGGGGCTCTGGCAACCGCTTCGCCCTGCTGGGCGCGGCCCGCGCCGTCGCGATGCTCATCAGCTACGAGGTGCCGATGATCGTCTCCCTGGCGGGAGTGCTCCTGCTGGCCGGCAGCATGTCCCTCGTCGACGTCGTCGAGGCGCAGCGGCTCCCCTTCATCGTGCTGCAGCCACTGGGCTTCTTCGTCTTCCTCGTCGCCGCCTCCGCCGAGATGAACCGCTCGCCCTTCGATCTGATGGAGGCGGAGTCCGAGCTGACGGCCGGCTTCCACACGGAGTTCAGCGGCATCCGCTTCGGGCTGCTGCAGCTCGCGGAGTTTGGCGAGCTGGTCATCATCTCGGCCGTCCTCGCGGTGATCTTCGTGAGCGGGTGGCAGAACCCCTTCGTCTCGCCCGACTACGCGCAGTGGCTGCCCGGGCAGCTCTGGTTCCTCCTGAAGCTCGTCTTCTTCCTCCTCCTGTTCACGTGGATCCGTGCGACGCTGCCCCGCATGCGCGTCGACCAGGTGATGGCCTTCGCGTGGAAGGCGCTCTTCCCGTTGGCTATCATCAATACACTGGTTACGGCCGTCCTCGTGGTGGCGTGGCCGGAACCCGAGTACGGCCAGCTGTGGATCATGGCGGCAATCAACTGGGCCGTCGCCATCGCCTGCCTCGTGCTGTTTAGCCGCTTCCTCGAGCGGCACCGCGAGCGTCCGACGGCGTCTGTGCAACTGGTGGAAATCCCGGCGGAGGCTTCCTGATGCCATACGGACTGGGAATCGCAAAGGGCATGATGGTGACGCTGCGCAACCTGGTGCGCAAGCCGGTCACCGTGCAGTACCCCGAGCAGCGCGTCGCTCAGCACCACCGCTTCCGCGGCGAGGACTTCGTGTGGTACGAGGAGCGGTGCACCGGCTGCGCAAGCTGCGCCAAGTACTGCCCCCAGGGCATCATCAAGATCGTGACCGCCCCCAGCGGTGAGATGACGCAGGAGGGCGAGAAGTACAAGCTCGAGGTCTTCGACATCGAGATCGCGCGATGCATGTTCTGCGGCCTCTGCGTCGAGGCCTGCCCTTACGACGCCCTCCACATGGGCAGCGGCTTCGAGCGGGCGAGGCCAAGGCAGTCCGACCTCGTCATCACGGTCGACGAGCTGAAGGCGTCGGCCAAGAAGCCGAGCACGTGGTTCCGCCCGCAACTCCAGGACCGTGGCTATGACCCGTTCCAGCCGGGCGACGATGTCTCGTGGCAGGACGCCGGCCGCGAGAAGTCCGTCGCGCCGACGTACGAGGAAATGCTGCAACGGTGGGTGCAGGGACGATGACCGAAGGCATCGCCGGCTCCGGCATATTCACCGCCATCTGGTGGGCGCTCGCCGTCCTGACGGTGGCGTGCGCGGTGCTGGTTGTGCGGCTGCAGGACCTGGTGAAGGCCGCGATGGCCCTCATCGGCTCCTTCCTTGGCATCGCCGCCCTCTTCGTCATGCTCAACGCCGAGTTCCTCGCCATCGTGCAGGTGCTGGTCTATGCGGGTGCGGTGTCCATCCTGCTGATCTTCGGCATCATGATGATCCGCGACACCCAGCGCGGCAGCCCCCCGAACAACCTGGCGGTTCCGGCTGGGCTGCTGAGCGCGGCAATGCTGGGTATCATCGTCTTCGTCGTGCTGGACACGCGCTGGGATCTGCTGGGCGACGCCGCGCTGACCGCCGCCGTCGCCGAGGGTGCGGAGGGCGTCTACAGCGACAGCCCGCCTGCCATCGGCAGCCTGCTGCTGCGCGAGTTCATCCTGCCGCTGGAGGCCGCCGCGCTGCTGTTGACCGCAACGCTGGTGGGCGCAATCGCGCTGGTGAGGGGTGACCGGTGATAGGCCTCGACCACTTCCTCGTCCTCTCCGGCGTGCTGTTCAGTATCGGGCTGTACGGGGCGCTGACGCGGCGGAACGCCATCGCGGTGCTGATGTCGGTGGAGCTGCTGTTCAACGCGGTGAACGTGGCCGTCGTGGCCATGGCCCGCTACACAACGCCCGTCGCGCTGGCAGCCGAGCGGCTGGAGACGTTGCTGACGGGGCAAGTGTTTGCGCTGTTCATCGTGACGGTGGCCGCGGCAGAGGTCGCGCTGGGGCTGGCCATCGTCATCATGATGTACCGCAACACGGGGTCAGTGTACGTGACCGACGCGAATTCCATGCGGCGCTGACGCCGCGAGGCCGAAGGAGCAGGTAAGAGCAGAGATGTGGGTTGAGTTCAAGCGGGTGCCAAACCTGATGATGGCCGAGATGTGGAAGGACACCTTCGAGTCCGAGGGTCTCCCAAGCCACATCCTGCCCGTCGACGGCATCCCCGCGTGGAGTGAGACTGCCGCCTTCATCGTCTACGTCCCCAAGGGCCGCGAGCACGTCGCGGAAGAAATCCTGAGGAAGCTCTAGCATGACCGAATCCGCAGCCTGGGCCATCCTCTTCCTTCCACTGGCTGCTTTTCTCTTGAATGGCCTGCTCATCCGGCCGTTCCTCGGCCCGCAGAGCCCGCTGGCCGGTTACGTCACTATAGCCGCCATCGGCGGGGCCTTCCTGCTGTCGCTGTGGGCGCTGCAGCAGGTGGTGTCCGGCCACGGCGAGATCGGCTGGGCGTCGCATTCGTGGGTTATCGTCGGCGGGCTGGACGTGCGCGTTGGCATCCTGATGGACCCGCTTACCGCCATCATGCTGGTCGTCGTCACCGGCGTCAGCCTCGCCGTGCAGGTCTACTCCGTTGGCTACATGCACGGCGACCGCGGCTACGTCCGCTACTACGCCTACATGTCGCTCTTCACCGCTTCCATGGTCGGGCTGGTGCTGGCAAGCAGCGTCCTGCAGATGTTTGTGTTCTGGGAGCTGGTAGGCCTGTCGTCCTACCTGCTCATCGGGTTCTGGCACCATCGGCCCTCGGCGGCGCGGGCGGCGGTCAAGGCCTTCGTGGTCACACGCCTCGGCGACCTTGGCTTCCTCATCGCCATCCTGTACCTATTCTTCCACCAGGGCGCCTTCTCCGCTGAGGGGCTCAACGCGCTGGAGGTGCGTGACGTCTACACCGCCGTCGGCGCGGGCCTGCTCGGCTCGACGGCGGTGACGTGGCTGGCGATCGGCTTCTTCGCAGGGGCGGTCGGCAAGTCGGCGCAGTTCCCGCTGCACGTGTGGCTGCCCGACGCGATGGAGGGCCCGACGCCCGTCAGCGCCCTCATCCACGCCGCGACGATGGTCGCCGCGGGCGTCTTCCTCGTCGCCCGCATGTTTCCCGTCTTCGAGGCCTCTGACGCGGCGATGAACCTCGTGGCTGTCACCGGCGGCATTACGGCGGTGCTGGCCGCGACCATGGCCATCACGGCCAACGACATCAAGCGCGTCGTCGCCTACTCGACCATCAGCCAGCTTGGCTACATGATGCTGGCGCTGGGCGTGGGGGCGTACGGGGCGGCCATGTTCCACCTGTTCAACCACGCCTTCTTCAAGGCGCTGCTCTTCCTTGGCGCGGGCAGCGTCAATCACGCCGCCGGCACCTTCGACATGCGCTTCATGGGCGGGCTGCGGCGCGTGCAGCCGTGGACGTACGCCCTCTTCCTTGTCGGCGCGCTGAGCCTTGCGGGCGTCTTCCCGCTGGCGGGCTTCTGGAGCAAGGACGAGATCCTCGCGGAGGCCTTCCACGAGGGCAGCGTAGTCGCGCTCCTGGTGTTCCTACTGGCGCTGGCCGCCGCCTTCATGACGGCCTTCTACATCTTCCGAGCCCTCTTCCTGACCTTCCACGGCACGTACCGCGGCGGCGTCGAGCGCAAGGCCGACGACGCGGCCAACCCCGACACCGAGACCACCCTCGCGGCGGACGAGGCCGAGTTTGTCGCGGCCCACGACACGCACCGCGCCGGAGAATCGCCGTGGAGCATGGTCGTGCCGATGGCCGCGCTGGGCGTGCTGGCCGTCGTGTCGGGCTTCGTGGCCAACGCGCCATTCGCGCTGCCGGGCATTGCCGCGCACTGGTTCAGCGAGTTCCTCTTCCCGCCCGGCGGCCACGGCGAGGCGCCCACGTTCATCGCATGGGTGGCCGCGCTGTCGATGCTCCTCGCGCTGGCGGGCATCGGGCTGGCGTGGCTGGTCTACGGCGCCCGCTCCATCGCGCCCGAGAAGCTCACCATCCGGCCCCTCTACCTGCTGACGGTGCGCAAGTACTACCTGGACGACCTGTACGAACGCTTCCTGACGGGGAAAGTCTTCTACAACTGGGGCGCGGGGCTGCTCGAGCAGTTTGACCACGACTTCGTGGATGAGGTCTCGGAGAAGATTGGCGGGTTCAGCCGCAGCCTGGGCGGCATTGTGTCCAAGCTGCAGACGGGGCGGGTGCAGGACTACGGCTTCCTATTCGTGTTTGGCGCCGGCGTTGTCCTGCTGGTGTACCTGCTGAGGTGATGCAAGACGTGGGAAGGAACGTGGCAACACTGGTTGAGAGGGCCGCATGCTGCTGACGGCGACGGTCTTCCTGCCGCTTGCGGGCGCCGCAGTTGTCCTCCTGCTGCTGGGGGACAATGCACGGCGTGTGCGGCTGTTTGCCGCCGCCGTGGGCATTGTCGACTTCGTGCTGGCTCTGGCCGTGTTCTTGCAGTACGACCGCGACGACGGCGGCTTCCAACTTACGGACAAGTTCGCGTCGTGGATACCGCAGCTCGACATCCAGTACCACCTCGCCGTTGACGGGCTGAGCGCGCCGCTGGTGCTGCTGACGGGTCTGCTGGGGCTCGCGGCCATCTACAGCTCGTGGAGCATCGACAAGCGCCACCGCGAGTACTTCGCGTGGCTGCTGACGCTGCAGGCGGCGGTCATGGGCGTCTTCACGGCCCAGGACTTCGTCCTCTTCTTCATCTTCTGGGAGCTCGAGCTCATCCCCATGTTCTTCCTCATCTCCATCTGGGGCAGCGGGCGAAAAGAGCACTCGGCGATGAAGTTCCTGCTCTTCACCTTCACCGGCAGCGCCTTCATGCTGGTTGGCATCCTTGCGGTGTACTTCTCGACGTGCGCGCTTGGCACATGCACGTTCGACATGACGCGGCTCGTAGAAATGGACCTGAGTGACCTGCTGCTGCCGAGCCAGCTTGTCTTTGCCCTCTTCTTCATCGCCTTTGCAGTGAAGCTGCCCATCTTTCCCGTGCACACGTGGCTGCCCGACGCCCACACGGACGCCCCGACGGCAGTGAGCGTCATGCTGGCCGGCGTGCTCCTAAAGATGGGCGGCTACGGCCTCATACGCATCAACGTCTCGATGTTCCCCGACGTCGCCTCCGCTGCCGCGACCGCGCTGGCGGTGCTGGCCGTCATCAGCATCCTCTACGGAGCGATGGTGACCTTCCGGCAGAGCGACCTGAAGCGGCTTGTCGCGAACAGCAGCATCAGCCACATGGGGTTCGTGCTGCTGGGCATCTCGTCCGTCGGCGCCACCGCCGAGCACCTGTCGCCCGTCGGGCTGACGGGCGCGGCGATGCAGCTTTTCAGCCACGGCGTGGTCACCGGCCTCCTCTTCGTGATGGTGGGCGTCGTCTACGACAAGACTCACACGCGGCACATCCCGGACCTGGGCGGGCTGGCAGGCAAGATGCCCTTCGCGGCCGTCGCCTTCCTCGTGGCCGGCCTCGCGTCGCTAGGCCTGCCCGCGACGAGCGGGTTCGCCGCCGAGATCATGGTCTTCCTCGGCACGTTCCCCGCCCACGGCGTGCTCACCGGCCTCGCGACCGTCGGCGTGCTCATGGCGGCGGGCTACGTGCTCTGGACGCTGCAGCGCAGCCTCTTCGGGCCGCGCCGTGAGCGCTGGGACCACCTGGGCGACATCACCCACGTCGAGAAGGTCGCTCCAGTACTCCTGATGGTCGCAATCATGGCCGTCGGCCTCTACCCAGCCCTGCTCTCCGACGTCTTCGCGACGGGCATTAATGAAGTACTGCCGAGGTTCACGCCATGAGCGGGTCAGACCTCTACCTCCTCTCACCCGAGCTGTGCGTAGCGGCCGGCGCGCTACTGGCGATCATTGCCAACATGGCGAACGCCAACCGCGCCGTCGTGACCGCGCTGGGCCTGCTCGGCATCGTTGCCGCGCTGGTGTTCACCGGGCTGCTATGGGCCGAGCTCGACGGCCGCGTCGACATCTGCACGGTACTCGAGGGCGACCGCGGCACTGCCGTCTACGGCGCGCTGGCCATCGACCGGTTTGCCCTCTTCTTCAAGGGGCTCATCGGCATCTCGGCTGGACTGGTGCTGCTGGCCTCCTACGCCTACTCGCAGCGCTTTGCCGAGCGGAGCGCCGAGTTCACTGCGCTGGTGCTGCTGGCCGCGGTGGGCATGATGCTGCTGGCGGCGGGCCGCGAGCTCATCACGCTCTACGTCGCGCTGGAGCTGTCGACGCTGCCGCTGGTGGCGCTGGCGGCGTTCTCCGGCGGGCAGCGCGCCTCCGAGGCGGGCTTGAAGTACCTGGTGCTGGGCGCCGTCGCGTCAGCCATCCTGCTCTACGGCATGGCCCTCACCTTCGGCTACACGGGCACGACGGTGCTCGAGGGCATGGCCCTCTCCGTCGGCGACGCCGCGCTCGACGGCTCGCGGCCCTTCGGCGTGCAGGTGCTCGTGCTGGGCGTCGTGCTGATGGTGGCGGGCTTCGGCTTCAAGGTCGCCGCCGTGCCCTTCCACGGCTGGATCCCGGACGTCTACGAGGGCGCGCCGACGCCCATCACCGCCTTTCTCTCCGTCGCCAGCAAGGCTGCCGGCTTCGCCGTGGTCATGCGTGTCTTCTTCACCGCCTTCGAACCGCTGGAGGTCGACTGGGCCCTCCTCTTCGCGGGCATCGCCGCTGCGTCGATGACCTTCGGCAACCTGGCGGCTATAGCGCAGACAAACATCAAGCGGATGCTGGCCTACAGCACCATCGCCCATGCGGGTTACCTGTTGGTTGGCCTTGCCGCAGTCGCGTCTCGCACGGCCGACGGCGACACCATCGGCCCGGAGACGGTGCTCTTCTATCTCGGTGGGTACGCGGTGACCAACCTCGCCGCCTTCTTCGCCGTCATCGCCATCGCCGAGCGCACCAACAGCGAGAGCATCTCGAGCTTCGCCCGCATGGGGCGGCGTGCGCCGTGGGTGGCCGCCGCACTGACGGTCGCGCTGCTTTCGCTCACCGGTATCCCGCCGACGGTCGGGTTCATGGCCAAGCTCTTCGTCTTCGGCGCGGCGGTGAAGGCCGACCTCGCATGGCTCGTTGCGCTGGGCGCGGTGAACAGCGTCGTGTCCGCCTACTACTACCTCCGCGTCGTGCGCGTCATGTACCTCGGCGACCCGGCCACGGTCGAAACGTCCGATGGCGAGCAGCCCGCCCGCGGCATCCCGCTCGACCTCTCCGTGGCTGTGACGGCGGTGGCCGTCGTCGTGCTGGGACTGTACCCGCGGCCGCTGTTCCACGCTGCGGAACGGGCCGTAGAGCGGCTCTTCTAGGCGCGCAGACCGCCTTCAGACCTCGCTGCCGTATAATGGAAGCCAAGCATCCCCTCGTCGACGGCCCCTTGCCGCCGCTTGGGGCAGAGGAGCGGACCTTGGACAGCCGCATCGGCGTAATCTACAGCCCCTGGGTTGAGGAAGCGGCCCCCATGGCCGCCGCGCTGGCGGGCGAGCTGCGCGACGGCTTCGAGCCGTGGGTCTGCTCCGTGCTGGACCTGGAGGAACATGAGGAGCAGGCCCGCGAATGCGGCATCTTCGTCACCGTCGGCGGCGACGGCACCATCCTGCGCGCCGTCCGGCTCGCTGCGCCAGCCGCCATCCCCATCGTCGGCGTGAACCTGGGCCGCGTCGGCTACATGGCCGAACTGGAGGCTGACGAGGCCCGGGAGCGCATCGCTTCCTTCGCCCGCGGCGAGGGCTGGGTGGAGGAGCGCACGATGCTGGAGGCGCAGATCCTCCCGCCCGGCCACACCGGCGACGGCCTGCCAAGCTACACCGGCCTCAACGACGCCGTCGTGAGCCGCGTCAAGCCCTCGCGCATGGTGTACGTCGCCGTACGCGTCGACGGCTACCCGCTGGCCTACTACGCCGCCGACGCCATCGTCGTCGCGACGGCGACGGGAAGCACGGGCTACGCCCTTGCTGCGGGTGGCCCCATCCTCTACGCCGACGCCCCGTCGCTCATCGTGCAGCCCGTCGCGCCGCAGCTCGCGGACGACGCGGCGGTGGTGCTCCACCCCGGCGCCGTCGTCGAGATCGAGGTGGAAGCGGACCAGGACGCCATGGTGAGCGTCGACGGCTACCTCGACCTGGACATTCACCCGGGCGGGGTGATCCGCGTGCAGGAGAGCGTACACCGGACGCGCTTCCTGCGGCAGGGGCGCAAGCACCGGCTGCCTACGGCGCTGTCGCGGCGGCTGAGCTCGGTGCGCCGCGTGCGGTCGGGGGACGAGTAGCGGGCAACGCCCCGAGCGGAAGGAGAAACGCGTGCCGGGTGAAGAGCTTATCAAGAGCGAGCAGGTATACGAGGGCCGCATCATGAATGTGCGGCGCGACACCATTCGAGTGAACAAGGCCGCCGGGCCCGTTGAGACCGTGCGGGACGTCGTAGACACCCGGAACGCCGTAACACTGGTGCCCGTGGACTCGGACGGCAACGTGCTGCTGGTGCGCCAGTACCGCTGGGCGGCGGCCATCGCGCTCCTCGAGGCGCCGGCGGGCATGATGGAGGCGGGAGAGGACCCCGAGAATACCGCGCACCGGGAGCTCCGTGAGGAAACGGGCCACTCGGCGGACTCGCTCGTCCACCTGGGCGGATTCTGGATGGCCCCCGGCTACTCGACGGAGTACATGCACGCCTACCTCGCGACGGGCCTGCGCCCGGACCCGCTCCCGGCCGACGAGGACGAGGATCTTGAGTTGGTTCCCGTCCCCTGGGACGACATCCCGCTCCTCATCCGCGAGGGGACTATCCTCGACGCCAAGAGCATCGCAGCGTTGCAGATGGCGTACTTCCTGCACGGGAAGGGGTAGGGTCGCCCCTACGATAGAGCCCGGCTGAGCGCCACGACGGGGATCTCGCGGTCTGTGCCGGCCCTGTATGCGGCAAAACGCGGGTTTGAAGCAACCACCTTGTCAAAGAGCGCGGTGCGTTCTTCGCCCTTGGTGATGCGGGCCTCGGCGGCGAAGCCCTCGCCGCCGGTCTCGACGGTCACGTGCGGCTCGGCGGCGACGTTCAGGTACCACGCAGGGTGCCGGTCCCGGCCGTAGTTCGACGCCACGATGATAAGGTCGCCGGACTCCTCGAACTGAAAGTACATCAGCGGCGACGACCGTGGCCTGCCGCTCCTGCGCCCGCGGGTCACGAGCACAAGCACGCCGTGACCCTCGAGACGCCCGAGAATGCGCCCGCCCGACAGGCGCAGCAGCAGCCGGTGCAGCGGCACAAAGAGCCACGCGATCAGGAGGCGTCTGTAGGTCGGCATTGTCGGTTCCCTCCGGAACCCCAAATGTCCCTGGACTGTTGCGGTAGGAAAAGGCCGGTTTCGCGCACGCACGCGCGATTGTCACGCATATTTGTATCTGCTATAGTACGCGTTGCTCAGGGAGGTGTGCAGGCTTTCGGCCTGCGCAGCGTCCCGGGGAACCGGCGAAAGCCGCTTTATACCGCTGGAATCGCAACGCCCCATTCTCTTTGCTGTGTCCGTGTGGGGCGAAAAGGGGTTGGGCATTGTTTTCACATGACGTGCTGGTGCTCGGCGCGGGACTGGCCGGAATGCGCGCGGCGCTTGAGGCCGCCCGGTCCGGCGCCAACGTGGCCATGCTCTCCAAGGTCTATCCCGTCCGCAGCCACTCGAACGCCGCCCAGGGCGGCATCAACGCGGCCCTGACCGACCGCGGCGACGACTGGCATGAGCACGCCTACGACACGGTCAAGGGCAGCGACTTCCTCGGCGACCAGGACGCCATCGAGGTCATGTGCCGCGAGGCGGGCCAGGAGCTCATCAACCTGGAGCACATGGGCGTAATCTTCAACCGCGACGATGAGGGTCGCCTCGGCACGCGGGCATTCGGCGGACAGCGACGCGCCCGCACCTTCTTCGTCGCCGACATCACCGGGCAGGCAATCCTGCACGTGATGTACGAGCAAATCCTCAAGTACAACGTCCGCGTCTACGACGAGTGGTACGCGACAACGCTCATCACCGACCACGGCCGCTGCGGGGGCGTTGTCGCGATGGAGATGCGCACGGGCGAGGTCCACGTCATCCGCGCCAAGGCCGTCATCCTCGCGACGGGAGGGCTCGGGCGGGTGTTCGAGCCGTCGACCAACGCCCTGATCTGCACGGGAGACGGCATGTCGCTGGCGTACCGCGCCGGCGCGCCCCTGATGGACATGGAGATGGTGCAGTACCACCCGACCACGCTGAAGGGTTCGGGTGTGCTGCTGAGCGAGGGCGCCCGCGGCGAGGGCGCGTACCTCATCAACAGCCGCGGCGAGCGGTTCATGGAACGCTACGCCCCCAACATGATGGAGCTGGCCTCGCGCGACGTGGTGTCGCGGGCCGAGATTACGGAGATCAACGAGGGCAACGACATCGACGGATGCGTGCTGCTCGACTGCCGCCACCTGGGCAGGGCGAAGATCATGGAGCGGCTCATGTACATCCACGAGGTCGCAATGGACCTCGTTGGCGTGGACATCACCAAGGACCCGGTGCCCATCCGCCCGGGCGTCCACTACCAGATGGGGGGCATCAAGACGGACGTCGACGGGCGCTGCTGGGACCCGAGGGGCGCATGGAAGGGCGTCGAGGGGCTCTTCGCGGCGGGCGAGACGGCCTGCGTGAGCGTCCACGGCGGCAACCGGCTGGGCGCGAATTCGCTGCTCGACACGGTCATCTTCGGGCGGCGCAGCGCGCAGGCGGCGATGGCCTACGCGAGCGCCAACAACCACCTCGAATTCTCCGAGGACACCTGGGTCGGCGGCGAGAAGGCGACCATGCAGACACTGCTGGACAACAACGGGGGCGGCGACCTCGTCGCCAAACTGCGGCTGGACATGGCGACGGCCATGGACGAGGGCCTCGGCGTCTACCGCACGGAAGAGGGCATGCAGCAAGCGCTGGACGCCGTCCGCGGCATGAAGGACCGATTCAAGAACGTCATCGTGCAGGACAAGGGCAAGGCATTCAACACCAACCTCATCTTCGCGCTGGAGCTGGGCTGCATGCTCGACTGCGCGGAGGCGATCGCGGTGGGCGGGATCGATCGCAAGGAGAGCCGGGGCGCGCACAGCCGCCTCGACTACGCGGCCCGCGATGACGAGAACTGGATGAAGCACATCCTGCTGTACCAGGGGCCCGGTGACCAGGTCACGAAGGAATACGTGCCCATCGTAATCACCCAGTGGCAGCCTGAGGAGAGGAAGTACTAATGCAGGCAAAGGTGAGCGTCCGGCGCTTCAACCCGGACGAGGAGCAGCCCAAGCCCTATGACCAGCAGTTCGACGTCGAGGTGGAGAGCCACTTCACCGTGCTCGACACGCTGATCAAGGTTCGTGAGGAGATTGACGGCTCGCTGGCGATGCGGTGCTCGTGCCGGGCTTCCATCTGCGGCTCGTGTGCGATGCGCGTGAACGGCCACGCCGTGCTGGCGTGCAAGGCGCGCGTGTCCGAGCACCTCTCGGACGACGGCGAGGTGCGCGTGGAGCCCGCGGGCAACCAGCCGGTCATCAAGGACCTCGTCGTGGACCTGGAGCCGTTCTGGAACAAGATCCGCGCAGTCGAGCCGTACCTGCAGCCGTCCATGCCGGAGCCGGAGGGCGAGTACCTGGCTCCCAACGACGTCATGCTGCACCTCGTCGACGTGATGGGCTGCATCATGTGCGGTGCGTGCGTGTCCGACTGCACAGTGCTTGAGGTCGACCCGAACTTCCTCGGCCCGGCGGCGCTCGCCAAGGCGTACCGCTTCGTGGCGGACACGCGCGACGAGGAGGACGGCAAGCGGCTGGGCCTGTACAACGGCTACGGCGGCATCTGGGACTGCACCCGCTGCGGCGAGTGCGTGCAGGCGTGCCCCAAGGGCGTCGCGCCCATGGACCGCATCATGGCGCTGCGTGAGAAGGCCATCGAGTCGGGCACGCCGCCGGGCGACTACGACGGAGCCGCATACGGCTACCGCCACGCCGAGGCTTTCGAGGAGATCGTCTCGCACAACGGCCGGCTGGAAGAGACGATGCTTGTGGTGAAGACGCTTGGGTTGTTCAACCTCCCCAAGATGCTGGCAATGCTGCCGGTGGGCCTGAACGCCATGCTCCACCGCAAGATGCCGCCGCCCATCGCGCCGAAGGTGCCGGGGATCAACCAGATCCGCCGGTTGGCGGCCCGCATCAAGATGAACAAGGAGGGCGCCGCCTACTAGGTGCGCCCACAACTCCCAAGGAGGTCACGGTGCGATACGCGTTCTTCCCCGGGTGCGTCTCGAGAGGCGGCGCCCCAGAGCTGTACCAGTCGACAATCGCCGTAGCAGAGCGCATCGGCATCGAGCTGGAGGAGATCGAGGGCTGGTCCTGCACGGGCGCAGGGGCGCTGCAGGAGAGCAACCCGCTGCTGGGCGACACGCTGAACGCCCGCAACTTCGCGCTGGCCCAGCGGATGGACCTCCCCATCATGACCATCTGCAGCACGTGCCAGGGCGTCATGGCGCAGGCCAAGGTGCGGCTGGAGGACGAGGAGTACCGGGCGCAGATCAACGAGCTGCTGGCCGAGGAGGACCTGGAGTACACAGGCGGCATCCAGGTCAAGCACATGCTCTGGATCATGGTTGAGGACATCGGCCTCGACCACATCAAGTCGCTGGCCGTGAAGTCGCTCGACGGCGTGTTCCTCGCGCCCTTCTATGGCTGCTACATCGTGCGGCCCTCGGCGGCGCTGGAGTACGACGCGTACCCGCAGCGCAAGATCGCACTGGAGCTGGTCATCGAGGCTCTCGGCGCGACGGCCGTCGATAACGAAGGCAAGACGCGCTGCTGCGGCTTCCCCATCCTCACCATCAATGAGCGGAATTCGCTGGCGATGGTCGCCAAGCACACGGGCGAGGCGCAGGACTTGGGCGCGGACGCGATGGTGACACCTTGCCCGCTGTGCCACCTGAACCTCGACGGCTTCCAGTCCAAGGCGGCCAGGCAAGTGGGCAAGCAGATCAACGTGCCCATCCTGCACCTACCGCAGCTCATCGGCGCAGCGCTGGGGCTCGACGGGCCGACGCTGGGCCTGAACCGCCACATCGTCTCCTCATTCGACGTTGCCCTGAAGATGGGCCTCCGGGTCTAGGCCGGAAAGAAGCACGTAATGGAGATAGGCCTCGACCCCAATCTCATCGAAGCCGGCGGCATCATCCTCAGCTGGCACGGGCTGTTCAGCGTCATCGCCGTGGCCGTTGCCGTGGTGATGGTCGCCAAGATCGCGCCCCGGCACGGCATCTCCGTGGATGACGTCTACTCGGTGGCTGTGTGGGCCATTATCGGCGGCGTCATCGGCGCCCGGTTGCTCCACATCGTAGACAAGCTCGACTTCTACACGGCCAACCCGCTGGACATCTTTGCCATCTGGACCGGCGGCATCGCCGTGTGGGGCGGCGTCATCGGTGGTTTCGCGGGCGGTTGGATCTACGCGTCCCGCTCGGGCATCCTCCGAGGCAGGCTGGCCGACATCACGGCCCCCTGGCTGCTGCTCGCCATGGCCATCGGCCGCATCGGCGACATCATCAACGGCGAGCACCTCGCCAAGCCGACGTCGCTGCCGTGGGGCATCGAGTGGACGCACCCCGGCAGTTTGTCCTTCGGTCTTGGGCCCACACACCCGGCCGTCGTCTACGAGATGATGCTGGACCTTGCGGTCGTTGCGCTCGCCCTCTGGGTGCTCCCGAAGATCCTGCGACCGGACGGCATGGTGTTTGCCGCGTCGCTGCTGCTCTACGCCTTCGGCCGCATCTTCGTCCTCATGTTCCACGACTACGAGTCATGGCTGTTCGGCATGAGCGAGGCGCAGGCGGTGTCGGTTGCGGTGGTGCTCGTCACCGTGCCACTCCTGGCCTGGAAGGGCAAGTTCGGGCGCTTCGGGCCGCCGGAGCCCGTCGGCCCAGTCCCCGACACACGGCGCCCCCGTGCCGAGCGGCGCAGGCGCGGGCGGTGAGGGGCCGCTAGAGCGATTCACGAGACAAGGGAAGAGGCCGGGCTGCCTAGCAGTCCGGCCTCTTCTCTTGCGTCGCTAGTGTGGCGGCTACGTGGTGGTTGCCGGCTCCGGCTCGTCCGCCGCCAGCTGGCTTAGCCGAGTGACGATCTCGCCGTCCTCGTCGAGGTCCAGGAGGATGGTGTCGCCGGGGACATACTTGCCGGCGAGGATCTCCTCGGAGAGCTTGTCCTCCACCTTGCTCTGTATGACGCGGCGCAGCGGCCGGGCGCCCAGGTGCGGGTCGTAGCCCTCTTCCGCCAGCTTCTCCTTGGCCGCGATGGTGGCGTCCATGTCCATCTCCGCGTCCTTGACCTCCTGGCGCACCTGCTTGAGCATCAGGTCCACAATCTGGACGATGTGCTCCTGCTCCAGCGCGTGGAAGACCACGGAGGCGTCGATGCGGTTCAGGAACTCAGGCCGGAAGAACCGCTTGACCTCGTCCATGACCTTGTCCCGCATGCGCTCGTAGTCCTGCTCGAAAGCGCGGCCGTCGTTCTGCTTCGACGCGAAGCCCAAGCGGGTGTCCCGCTTGATCAGGTCAGAGCCCAGATTGCTGGTCATGATGACGACGGCGTTGCGGAAGTCGACCTTGCGGCCCTTCGCGTCCGTCAGGTGACCGTCGTCGAAGATCTGCAGCAGGATGTTGTAGACGTCCGGGTGCGCCTTCTCGATCTCGTCGAGCAGAATGACCGAGTGCGGCTTGCGGCGGATGGCCTCCGTCAGCTGCCCGCCGTCGTCGTAGCCGATGTACCCGGGAGGCGCGCCGACGAGCCGTGCGACGGTGTGCCGCTCCATGAACTCCGACATGTCCAGCCGCGTCAGGGCATCGTCCGAGCCGAAGAGGAACTCGGAGAGCGCCCTCGCCAGCTCGGTCTTGCCCACGCCCGTTGGCCCGAGGAACGTGAAGACGCCCACCGGCCGGCGGGGGTCCTTCAGGCCGGAGCGTGCGCGGCGGACGGCCTTGGAGACGGCCACAATGGCCTCGTCCTGGCCGATGATGCGGTCGTGCAGGTGCTGCTCCATGTGAAGCAGCCGCTCGGTCTCCTGCGTCTGCAGGCGCGTGACGGGGATGCCCGTCCACATGCCCACTACCTCGGCGATGTCGTCAGGCGTGACGACGGGGTTCTCGTTCTCCTTGGTCTCCTGCCACTCGCCTTCCAGGCTCTCCACCTTGCCGGCGAGGCTAAGCTCGCGCTCACGGAGCTCAGCGGCGTACTCGTACTGCTGGTCGGAGAGGGCCTCTTCCTTCTCGCTGCGGACGCTCTCCAGGACCTTCATGGCCTCCTTGACGGAGAGTGGCATGGTGCTGTGGCGGATGCGCACACGCGAGGCGGCCTCGTCGATGAGGTCGATTGCCTTGTCGGGCAGGAAGCGGTCCGGGATGAACCGGGCCGCGAGCCTGGAGGCCGTCGTGAGCGCCTCGTCGCTGATGGTCAGGTTGTGGTGCTCCTCATAGCGTCCCTTCACGTGGCGAAGGATCTCCGTGGTGTCCTCCTCGGAGGGCTCCTCCACCAGCACGGGCTGGAAGCGGCGTTCGAGGGCAGGGTCGCGCTCGACGTACTTGCGGTAGTCGTCCAGCGTCGTGGCGCCGATGACGCGGATCTCGCCGCGGGCTAGGGACGGCTTCAGGATGTTGGCGGCGTCGACAGCGCCCTCGGCGGCGCCTGCGCCCACCAGCGTGTGCATCTCGTCGATGAACAGGATGCAGTTGCCGGCGGTCTTGATCTCCTCCAGCACCTTCTTCAGGCGTTCCTCGAACTCGCCGCGGTACTTGGTGCCCGCGACCAGCGCGCCCATGTCGAGCGTGACGAGCCGCTTGCCGTTCAGCGTGTCCGGCACGTCGTTGGAGATGATCCGCTGGGCCAGGGCCTCGACGATAGCGGTCTTGCCGACGCCCGGCTCGCCCATCAGGACCGGATTGTTCTTGGTGCGGCGCGAGAGAATCTGGACTGCCCGCTGCAGCTCCTTCTGGCGGCCCCAGACCGGGTCGAGCTTGTTGTTGCGGGACAGCGCCGTCAGGTCGACGCCCAGCTGGTCGAGGATGGGGGTGCGGGTGGAGCTGGCGCTGCTGCCGCGGCCCTGCTGCTGGCCGGGTGAGATGCTCTGGCTGAGGAGCCGCTGCGTCTCCGCGCGGACCTTGTCCAGCGTCACGCCCAGGCTCTCGAGCACGCCGGCGGCCACGCCCTCGCCCTCGCGCATGAGGCCGATGAGCAGGTGCTCCGTGCCGATGTAGTGGTGGCTCATGCGGCGGGCCTCGTCCACCGCGAGCTCGATGACGCGCTTGGCCCGTGGGGTAAGGCCGATGTTCTCGCCGGAAACAGGCTTCTCGCCGCGGCCGATGATGAACTCAACGGCGGAGCGAACCTTGCTTAGCTCAATCCCCAGGTTGCTGAGGACTCGGGCGGCGACGCCCTCCGTCTCTCGCACCAGACCCAGAAGGATGTGCTCCGTGCCGATGTAGTTGTGGTTGAAGCGGAGCGCCTCTTCTTGGGATAGAGAAAGAACCCTGCGTGCCCGTTCCGAGAACTTCTCAAACCTGCTTGCCATGGCCTACCCCCAAACCCGTTTTGACTGGGCTTGTCCCCCACCAACTGTAAAAGGGCGAAAACGCCGTTGGAGAAGTCTAAATCTCCTCCAGCGCTCGCCTTCTGCTAAGCGCCAATCGGTGCCGTTCCGGGTCTACGTTGAGGACCTTAAGCTCCAGTTCCTCGCCTTCCCGCACGGCCTCCCTGGGATGTTCAATGTGCCTGGTGCTGAGCTCAGAAATGTGAATGAGGCCTTCAATACCCTCTTCAATCTGAGCAAATGCGCCGAACGTTGTCAACCTTGTTATAGTACCGTTAACGATTTGACCGGGCTGAAAGTTCTCCGTTACCCAGTCCCACGGCTCCGGATTGAGCCTGCGAAGGCTGAGAGAGATCCGCTGCCGTTCCTGGTCTACCTTCAGCACCAGGACAGTGACCTCGTCCCCAACCTTGACGATCTGCTCCGGGTCCGCGACCGGCTGCCAAGAGAGCTCCGAGGTATGGATGAGCCCGTCGGCGCCCCCAAGGTCGACGAAGACGCCGAACTTGGAAATGCCGCTGACCTTGCCCGTCCGGGTCTCTCCCTCCACCAGCTCCTGCAGCAGCCGGGTCTTCTGCGCCTCTCTCGCGCTCTGCCACGCGAGCCGCTCCGAGAGGATTGCGCGCCTGCGCCTGCGGTCAACCTCGAGGACCTTGTATTCCTGCGGCTGCCCCGGCGTCACTCCGACGCCTGCCTCCGCCTGCTGTCGCTGGTCGCGGGTGGCGGGCAGGAGGTGGGAAAGGGGGACAAAGGCCTGCACGCCCTCCACCAGCACGACGGCGCCCCCGCGGTTGTGCTCAATGATGACACCTTCCACGAGTTCGCCGGACTCCATGGCCTTTTCAAGGATGACCCAGCCCTGCTCACTGCGGGCGCGGTCAAGGGACAGCAGCGCCGTGCCCTCCTCTCCCTCGGTGCGGAGCACGTACGCGATCAGGGGCGCGCCGACCTCCAGGGCCGCCAGGGCATCCGGCGTCAAACTACGGGCCTCCCGAGTGGGAATGATGCCCTCAGACTTGCCGCCCACGTTGACCAGGATGCCCTCCTGATCGACGCGCATGACCACGCCCTCAACAACCTCTCCCCGCCGAAGGTCCTTCCAGCCGCCCTCCAGCTCCAGGAGCTCACCCATTGTCATGGTTTCTGGGGTCTGTTCATGTGGAGACGAGACCACGGTCAATACCTGCCGCTGCTCGAATACGAGACGTCCACATTGTAGCTTCAAGCAATAGGGCGTGTAAAGGTCAAACGGCTTCTTTGATTGCCTTGACTTTATGGCTTCAACTGCTCTGCAAGACCGTCGCCCAAAGAGCTGCGTGGAGCCGGGCGCCTCGTTCTGTGACTAGGACGCGCGCAAGGCTGCTCCCGTTCCATGCACCGGGGAATGAGGGATACCCGGAGTCGTAGCAGTCGGGCCCGCTTGCGGGGTGTGCCGAGGGGTTGACGCGCTCGCCCGTCAGCGCACGGGGACGTGGATGTCGGTGCGCCACTTGGATTGGTCGGGCTCCGCGCCGGGATCGGTCACGTAGACCTCCCAGGGCGCCCCGGCGATCTCGAGCCCCTGCGATCCGATCCACTCGAACAGCGCGCCCCACGACTGCGGCAGGTCATCGTAGGGGCCCAGGTGGGTGACCGTCGCGACGGTGCAGGCGGGCAGCTCGCCCGCAAGGACGCGGCCCGCGCCCTCCATCGGCTCGGCGACGGGCATGCCGCACTCGAAGTCGACGGTGGTGTCCTCCATGGCGAAGTAGCGGGAGAAGGGCATGCCGGACGGCTGCTGCCCGTGCTGCAGGATGTGCGCGTAGACCTCGCCGAAGTGCTCGCCCAAGAGTTCGGGGAGCTTGTCGGCGGTTGTCGTGGCGCGGATGGTCAGGATGTGCTGCCCTTCGACCTGCTTCGTCTCGAAGATCTGTACCATTGGTGATCCTCCAGGTGTTTGCTGACTGCTGCCCAAGACGCCAAGGGTGGCGAGAGCGGTGGGCACAAAAAAAGAAGCCCCCGGGCAACGGCCGATTTTCCCACCCCCTCCCGAGGGCAGTATCGTTGGCGCTGAGGCGTTTCACTTCCGTGTTCGGAATGGGAACGGGTGGTTCCACCTCGCTCTAGTCACCCGGGGAATGCTTCACGTGATGCACGCGACGTCCCGCCGGGAGGGCGGGACGGAAGAAGAGCAAGATAACGCAATCGGGGAGGAGCCCCGAGCCTTGGAGTGGGGAAGGCCTCGGCCGATGAGGAACGGTCAGCTGAAGCAGTTGCCTGCCTTGCACCTCCGTCCTCTAAGCAGGTGGTCTACCTGCGGCCTTACTTCCGAATTGGAATGGGAGGCCTCGTCTTGGGGAAGGTTTCGCGCTTAGATGCTTTCAGCGCTTCTCCTGGCCGGCCATGGCTACCCGGCTACGCCCTTGGCAGGACCACCGGCACACCAGAGGGCCGTCCCTCCCGGTCCTCTCGTACTAGGGAGGGGTCCCCGCAAGCCTCCTACGCCCACGGCAGATAGAGACCGAACTGTCTCACGACGTTCTGAACCCAACTCACGTACCCCTTTAACGGGCGAACAGCCCGACCCTTGGGACCTTCTTCAGCCCCAGGATGGGATGAGTCGACATCGAGGTGCCAAACCTTGCCGTCGATAGGAACTCTTGGGCAAGATCAGCCTGTTATCCCCGGGGTAGCTTTTATCCGTTAAGCCACGGCCCTTCCACTCGGTACCGTGGGATCACTTGGCCCGGCTTTCGCCCCTGCTTGGGGTGTTTCCCTCGCAGTCAAGCCCCCTTCTGCCCATACACGCGCCGGACGATGGCCATCCGTCCTGAGGGGACCTTGGGGCGCCTCCGTTACCTTTTAGGAGGCGACCGCCCCAGTCAAACTACCCGCCTGGCAGCGTCCCTTGGTGGGTGCCAAGGTGAGGACCAAAATCAGGGAAGGGTGGTATTTCAACAGTGACTCCACCCAGGCTGGCGCCTGAGCTTCCCAGTCTCCCACCTATCCTACACATCCCGGACCCCAGCCCGGTGCCAGGGTGCAGTAAAGCTCCACGGGGTCTTTTTGTCCCGCCGCGGGTCGCCCGCATCTTCACAGGCCTTGCAATTTCACCGAGCCCTCCGCTGAGACAGTTCTCCAGTCGTTCCGCCATTCATGCGGGTCGGAACTTACCCGACAAGGGATTTCGCTACCTTAGGACCGTTAGAGTTACGGCCGCCGTTCACCGGGGCTTCAGTTCAAAGCTCTCACCTCTCCCTTTAACCTTCCGGCACTGGGCAGGCGTCAGTCTCTATACGTAGGGTTTCCCCTTAGCAGAGACCTAGGTTTTTGGTAAACAGTCGCCAGAGATGCTGCGCTGCGGCCCACCGACGCTTCGAGAGCGAGTCTCTACACGCCAGCGGGCGCCCCTTATCCCAAAGTTACGGGGCTCTTTTGCCGAGTTCCTTAGCGGAGGTTCGCTCGGACGCCTTGGGGTGCTTACCCCAGCCCACCTGTGGCGGTTTGCGGTACGGGCGCCCAGACGTCTCCTTACGAGGCTTTTCTTGGAGGCCTGGCGTCAGAGGAATTTGCCTGGCCGTAGCCAAGCATTTGGGCTCCGCCTCCGTCTCGCGCCGGGGATTTGCCTCCGGCGGTCATAGACCTACACGGGCCCACGCCCCATGTCCGATGGGGGCGCTCCCCCTAGCCTTCCCCGTCCCCCCGTAGATCAACGAGGTCTGGGCGGTGCTGGAATGTTGACCAGCTGTCCATCGCCTACGCCTTGCGGCTTTGGCTTAGGTCCCGACTTACCCTACGCCGTCTGACGTTCCGTAGGAAACCTTGGGCTTTCGGCGCCCTGGGTTTTCACCAGGGTTGGCGCTACTCATTCCGGGATTCTCACTCCCCGTCGCTCCACCCAGACTTGCCGTCTGAACTTCAGCGCTGACGGGGACGCTCCCCTACCACTCGGTCATACGACCGAGTCCGCGGCTTCGGCGGCGGACTTAGCCCCGTGACATTGTCGGCGCAGAACCCCTCGACCGGTGAGCTATTACGCACTCTTTGAAGGATGGCTGCTTCTAAGCCAACCTCCCGGCTGTCTGGGGAACTCCACATCCTTGCACACTGAGTCCGCACTTAGGGGCCTTAGCCGGCGGTCTGGGCTGTTGCCCTCTCGACGATGGAGCTTATCCTTCACCGTCTCACTCCTGCGCATGGTCTACCGGCATTGGGGGTTTGGTTGGGGTCGGTAAGCTCGCGCCCCCTTACCCATCCAGAGCCCTACCTCCGGCAGCCTAATCGCAGGGCTGCCCCTAAAGGCATTTCGGGGAGAACCAGCTATCTCCGAGCTCGATTGGCATTTCACCGCTACCCTCAGCTCATCCCAGATCTTTGCCCCGATCACGGGTTCGGGCTTCCAGTTCAGGTTAGTGAACCTTCACCCTGGCCAAGGGTAGGTCGCTCGGTTTCGGGTCTCTTAAAAGCGACTCTACGCCCTATTCAGACTCGGTTTCCCTACGGCTCCGAGATTGCGTTCTCTTAACCTTGCCGCTCCTAAGAACTCCCCGGATCATTCTTCAATAAGCACGCCATCACCCTTCATAAGAAGGGCTCTGACTGTCTGTAGGCTCACGGTTTCAGGTCTTTTTACCCCCCTTCCGGGGTGCTTTTCACCTTTCCCTCACGGTACTGGTTCACTATCGGTCGCCTGGAGTATTTCGCCTTGGAGGGTGGTCCCCCCAGCTTCCCACGGGATTCCTCGTGCCCCGTGGTACTCGGGAACACTCCGGGCCGGGGTCCAGCCTTCACCTACCGGGCTATCACCGTCTCTGGCAGCCCATTCCAGGGTCTTTCGGCTGACCGAACCCCTGCGCCCTGGGACGTCTGAGACCGTCCCAAGAGTGCCCCACAACCCCGCACAGACATAAGCTCTCAGGCCGTTAGGTCCATACGGTTTGGGCAAAACCCCGTTCGCTCGCCGCTACTTGGGGTATCGCGGTTGCTTCCTTTTCCTCAGGGTACTGAGATGTTTCAGTTCCCCCGGTTCCCCTCTCTGGGCCCTTCCCCAGAGATGACAGGGCTTAAACACCCTGCCGGGTTTCCCCATTCGGGCATCCCGGGCTTAGCGTGCTTGACCACTCACCCGGGCATATCGTCGTCTGGCCACGCCCTTCATCGGCTCCAAGCGCCTAGGCATCCTCCGTGAGCCCTTCGCACCTTCCCCACTACAAGGCTCGATGCTGCTCCCTTACTTGCACTTTAACTTGCTCTTCAGTTGGTAACGTGCAGTCTTCCGGTGGTCAGGGCTAGAGACACAAAGACGGCGCTCGGGGGGCTTCCCCCGGCCGCCGCCTGAGGATTCCGCCTTGGGTTGCGTGCTATGCGCTGCCCTGCATTCCCTGTCCTTTGGAAGATTGAATCAACTATACCGCAGTCGTTTTCACGTCGTCAAGGGCTGTTTCGCGCGGATTTCGACGCCCTCACCCGCGCCGGTACACCTCCACGGCCGCTCCGCTCAGCACGGCCCCGGGTATGGGCGGCGACGGCTTGGTCACCCGCACCCGCACGGCGCGCACCGGCTGCTCTGCCAGCACCCGCCCGGCGATGCCCTCCGCGACGGCCTCGATGAGCCTCCGTGGCTCGCCCTCCACCACGTCGCGAGCGGCGGTGTACACCGCCGCGTAGTTCACTGCCTGCGTGATGTCGTCCCGTTGCCCCGCGTTGCGCGTGTCCGCCTCAAGCTCGATGTCGACGATGAAGCGTTGCCCCAGCCGCTGTTCCTCGTCCGTCACACCGTGAAATCCGTAGAACACCATGCCGGTCAGGATGATCTTGTCGTCCGCCATCATGCGCCTCCTCTACCGGTCTCCATCGTGGGCGCCCCCTTACCATGAGGGCCCGCCCGTAGCTCAAGCAGTCTCAAGCAGCACAAAGAACTCCCGGTTGCCGTCCGTCCCGGTGATGGGCGAGGCCGCGATGCCCCGCAGCCGGTGCCCCTGCGCGATGGCCCACTGCACGAAGCCGCCAACGACCTCCGCGTGCGTCTTCGGCTCACGGACGATGCCGCCCCGGCCGACCGCGGCGCGGTCCGCCTCGAACTGCGGCTTCACCAGCACGAGCATCCGACCGCCGGACCGCAGGTGCGCGGCCATCTGCGGCAGCACCAACCGCAGCGAGATGAAGGAGACGTCGGCGACGGCCATGTCGACCAACTCGGGCAATGTGAAGGGGTTGCGCGCGTTGATGCCCTCCTGCGCGGTGACCCGCTCGTCCTGCCGCAGCTTGTGCGCCAGCTGCCCCCGCCCAACGTCGATGGCGTAGACGTGCGATGCCCCCCGCTGCAGCAGACAGTCCGTGAACCCGCCCGTCGACGCGCCGACGTCGAGAGCGACGGCCCCCGCCGGGTCGAGCCCAAGGGCGTCCAGCGCGCCGGCCATCTTGTCGCCGCCGCGGCCGACGTACTGCAGTGGCGCCCGCACGTCCACGCTCGCCTCAGCGGCGACGGCCGTGCCCGGCTTGGTGACGGGTTGCCCGTCGACGGTGACGCTGCCCGCCATCAGCAGGGCCTGGGCCTTCTCCCGCGTCGGCGCGAGCCCCCGCTCCACCATCAGCACGTCGATGCGCCTGCGCTTTGTCGTCATGTCCCGCAATTCGCCTCGAGCGGGGCATTGGACGCAAACGCCGCGCCGTTGACGATGCCCCGCTTCACTTTCTATGATGCGGCACATGGCGCTGCACAGGAAAGGGGGGACTGCGTTCCTTGGCAGCCTGCTGCGGGCCATGCGGCCACGGCAGTGGGCCAAGAACGGCATCATCTACTTCGCCTTCGTCTTCTCCATCAACCAGCGGTGGGAGTTCGCCCAACTACGCGAGGGCCTCGAGCTTTTCGCCATCGCCACCGCCGCCTTCCTCCTCTGGTGCCTCGTCTCCAGCGCGACCTACCTCGTCAACGACCTGCTCGACGCTCCCCACGACCGTCTCCACCCGACGAAACGAAACCGCCCCATCGCCGCCGGACTCCTCTCCGCTCGGACAGCGTCCATCGCGGCGGCAGCCATGTTCGCCGTGGGTCTCGGGCTGTCGTTCCTGCTGCAGCCGTGGTTCGGCGTCGCCGCGCTGGTGTACATAGCCCTGACGCTCTCCTACTCGGCGTTCCTGAAGCGGCTGCCCGTCGTCGACGTCCTGGCGTTGGGCAGCGTCTACGTGCTGCGGGCCGTCGCCGGGGCCGTCGTCATCGACGTTCCCATCTCCCCGTGGCTGTACGCGGTGACCGGACTCGGCGCGATAATGATCGTTCTGGGCAAGCGCCGCGGCGAGCTGATGACCGCAACGGAGGGCGGCGCCGAGCAGCAGCGGTCCGTCCTCGGCGCCTACAGCCCTCGACTACTCGACGCCCTCATCGGCGCCAGCGCGGCGGGGCTGCTTGCCGCCTACGTCATCTACACGTTGACGGCCTCGGGCCTCCCCGGCAACATGGCGATGACCCTCACGGTCCCCATCGCCGCCTTCGGCCTCTACCGCTACCTCCGCCTCCTCTACCGCGACGGCAACGCGGGCGAGACGCCGGAGGAGATGTTCCTGCGCGACCGCCCGCTGCAGGTCGCCGCCGTCCTCGGGCTGGCGACGGTGCTTACCGTGCTCTCGCTGGGGCGGTAGCTCGCCATCCCCGCGCTTCCTGTAGTGACGCCACGTACAATGGGTGCTATACTCACCCCGCAACATGCAAATGAGTGACGCCTCTCTCGCGCCCGTCGGGGTCGGTAGGAGGCAGTCAGGTGCGGTGAAACAATGCCAAAGCGGACACTCCAACCTAAGACCCGTTATCGCAAGAACACCCACGGCTTCAGGGTGCGCATGCGCTCCCGAGAGGGACGGCTGGTGCTGAAGCGCCGCCGGCTCAAGGGCCGTGTGCGGCTGGCGGGATAGGCCCCGGTCTCCCCTCGGACGCACCATGCGTCAGGACGACCATGCTGCCGCGGCAACACCGCCTCACGAAGAAGGCCAGCTTTGACGCCGTGTTTGCGAACGGGCGCAGGTGGGCCGGAAAGCACGTAACCATCAGAACACTTTCCAATGGGACTGACGAGTACCGCTGCGGGCTCTCCGCCAGCAAGGCGGTCGGCAACGCGGTGGTGCGCAATCGTGTCAAGCGGAGGCTCCGGGAGATCGTCCGCGGAGCCAACGTAGTGCCCGGCTACGACGTGGTCGTGGTGGCGCGGCCCTCGGCCGCCGAGGCGTCGTTCGAGGGGCTCCGCGACGATGTAATAGGACTGTTGCGGCGCGCCGGAGTATGCAGCGCGCCGGCTGAGCAAGGAGAGGACAGGTGAAGGGGCTGACCCTCGCGCTGGTCCGGATCTATCAGAGACTCGTTTCACCCGTGTTGGGCGCCCGGTGCCGCTATCTGCCGACGTGCTCCGAGTACGCCCTCGAGGCTATCGAGCTGCACGGGACGCTCCGCGGCGGCTGGCTTGCGCTCTGCCGCCTCGCCCGCTGCACCCCGTGGGGCGGCAGCGGCTACGACCCTGTCCCTCACACACACGAAGCGTCGCATGAACCAGGCATTGAGACCCGATGATTGCGTGGGCTGCCGGAGTGCGCCCGGAAGAGGACATCCTTCAGTGACACCCGGACGTTGGTGGGTCCCGGTTCTGCTCGCCGCGCTGCTCGCCGTGCTCGGCGGGTGTGGCATCGACAGGTTTGACGCCAAGGGCTGGGCCGGCCTGGCCGTGGACGGCGACGCCCTCTACGTCACCTCCGGCGAGGGCCGCGTTTTCGCGCTCAACGTCACCGGGGACGCCGAGGGCACCGGCGGACGTCCCGCCCTGCTGTACAACCCCTTCCCCCCCACCAACGAGGACGGCCTCGGCCCCGTCTACAGCACGCCGGTGCTCGGCGCATACGGCGGCGAGTCCGGCACGGCCCAGGACAGCATCTTCCTCGTCACCTATGAAAACCCCGAAGAGGACGACGATGTCGGCGCCAACGTCTTTGCGCTGAACGCGGAGACCGGCGTTCAGAACTGGTCGACCGTCCTCCCCGGCCGCATCGTGGGCACTCCCGCAGTGGCCGGCAACTCCCTTGTCGTCGGCACCGACGACGGCAGCCTCCACGCCATCGCACTCCCCGAGGATCCGGCGGCGCTCCCCGGCAGGACGTGGGCGCCCTTCCAGGCTGACGACAGGATCTGGTCGCAAGCCACCGTGGACAGCGGCACACTCTACTTCGGCACCCTTGGCCACTCCGTCTACGCGGTCAGTCTGGCTGACGGAGCGGAGCGGTGGAGCGTGGCGCTCGACGGCGCGGTCGTCGGCAGCCCGCTGGTGCTCAACGGCACGGTCTACGTCGGCGCGCTGAACCGCACCCTGTACGCGCTCGACGCCCAGACCGGCGACGAGCTGTGGCGCTTTGGGGGCGACGGCTGGTTCTGGGCAACGCCCGTGTACGACGACGGCGTCATCTACGCCGCCACGCTCGGCGGAAGCCTGTACGCCCTCGATGCATCGGGCAACCGGCTCTGGTCCCTCCCGGCGAAGGCGAGCGGGCCCATCGTCGCGGCCCCCGAGGTACTGGAGCGCTCGATCGTCGTCGCGACGACGGAGAAGATCGTGCACCAGTTCAGCCGCATCGACGGCCTCGAGGAGTGGTCGATCGGCGTAGGCGAGCAGGTGCGCGCCAACATGACCAGCCAGGGCGAGGTGGTCTACCTCATAGACTCGGACGGCGTCGTGCACGCCCTCCACACCGGCCAACGCCGCGAGCTCTGGACGTACCCGACAGACAACTAGAAGGACGCGCTGTGGAACTGATTGGCGACCTGTTCCGGGAGATCTTGATGCGGCCCATGGCGAACAGCCTCGTGCTGCTCTACCTTGGTCTCTTCAACAACTTCGGCCTGAGTATCATTGTCTTCACGGTGCTGATCCGTATCGCGACCATGCAGCTTACGCTGAAACAGATCAAGTCCACTCGCGCCATGTCCACCCTGCAGCCCAAGATGAAGGAGTTGCAGGCCAAGTACAAGAACGACCGCCAGAAGCTCTCGCAGGAGACCTTCAAGCTCTACCGCGAGCACGGCGTGAACCCCATCGGCTGCCTGGGGCCGCTGGTCATTCAGTTCCCGATCTGGATCGGCCTCTACTGGGCGCTCATCCGCGTGCTGCCCTCCAGCCCGGAGAACCTTGCCGACCTGTCGCAGCTGCTGTACGGCTGGCTGCCCGTCGTGCACAAGGCGATCCCAGTGGACAGTACCTTCCTCTGGCTGGACCTCGCGGTGCCCGACACTCTGCCCGTCATGCCGCTGCTTGTCGGCGCGTCCATGTGGGTCCAGCAGAAGATGATGACCTACCCCAGCCAGGACCCGAAGCAGGCCCAGACCCAGCAGATGATGCTGTGGATGATGCCCCTGCTCTTCGTGTTCCTGACCTTCAGTTTCCCCAGCGGACTGGCGCTCTACTGGCTCGCGACCAACATCATGGGCGTGGCCATTCAATACGTAACCACGGGTTGGGGCGGCCTCCGCCCATCGCGGCTGCAGCCAAGGGATGCCGGTGCGCCGGCCATGGCCGCTGCGGGCGCGGACGGCGGGTCCCAATCGACAGAGGAGCTTTCTAACAATGGAGAAGGTGGAAGCGAGCGGCAAGACAGTCGAAGAGGCAATCGAGCTGGCTCTAAAGCAACTCGACGTAAGGCGCGAAGAGGCCGAAATCGAGGTCCTCACTCACGGTAAGGCCGGCATCTTTGGCTTTGGATCGGAGCCGGCCCGAGTCCGGGCGACCCTTCTCGAGGCTGGCGGGCTCGTGCAGGCCGCCAAGGCGATTGTGGACGACCTCCTGCGCTCAATGGGCGTCATCGCCATCTCCACCATCTCCAAGCCGCCAGCCGACTCGCCCGACACGCAGCTCATCGAGATCACTGGCGAGGACTCCGGCCTCCTCATCGGTCGCCGCGGCGAGACGCTCCGCGTCCTGCAGTTCATGATGAACCTGCTGCTCAGCCGCAACCCGGACCAGCCCGAGGGCCGGGTCATGCTCGACGTAGAGCAGTACCGCCACCGCCGGACGCAGGTGCTCAAAGGCCTCGCGCTGCGCGTTGCAGACCGCGTCGCCGGTTCCGGCCGCGCATTCACCCTCGAGCCAATGTCCGCCGCCGAGCGCCGCGCCATCCACGTTGCCCTCACGGACCACCCCCGCGTCGTCACGCAGAGCGTCGGCGAGGGCGATGACCGCAAGGTCATGGTCATGCCCCGCACCGGCGACGCCCTGCCTCGCGTCCGCCCCAACCGTGGGCGCCGCCGCCCGCAGGGGCAGGGGCAGCCGAGGCCGTCCGTCGAGTGATGCGCCCGTAGCCGGGGCGCGGCGGAAGCCCTATAATTGAATGGTTGTGCCGGCATCGGGGAGTAGCGCAGCTCGGTAGCGCGCTTCGTTCGGGACGAAGAGGTCCCGGGTTCAAATCCCGGCTCCCCGACCAACAGACGCTTCAGGGGGTGGACTGCTATGGTTCACCCCTTTTGCTATAGTTGCGGGAGTTCATTTCGGAGGAGGTTCGCGTGACCACGGAGTTCAGAGAGGGCGCCGTCCACCCCATGGTCGCGGCCGCGCTCACAGTGCTCGGCATTGACCACCAGGTGGTGTCCTGCGACCCCGATTTCGCCGACACGGCGGAGTTCTGCCGGAAGTACGGCTACCCCATGGAGACCAGCGCCAACACCATCATCGTCGCGTCGACCCGCGGGGCCAAGGTTCACTGCGCCTGCCTCGTGCAGGCGTCGAAGCGACTCGACGTCAATCACACAGTGAAGGGGCTCATGGGCGTATCCCGCGCATCCTTCGCCACGGCTGCCGAGACCAAGGAACTCACCGGCATGGAGATCGGCGGCGTCACCGTCTTCGGCCTTCCGAAGGACATCCCGCTCTACGTCGACGCCGCCATGATGGACCAGCCCTACCTCATCGTCGGCGCGGGCTCCCGCACCGCGAAGGTGCGGCTGACCCCCGCCGAGCTCGCCAAGATCCCCAACTGCACCGTCATCGAGGGGCTGTCGATGGCATAGGAGGTACTGCGCCGCCAACTCCGTTTGCCCTGAGGCGCTCGAAGGCGGCGGCGCGCTGCAATGACGTCCACGCCGAGGGTCTTCTACGGCTGGTACCTGGTGGCGATCGCCTTGGTCAGCGGCGCCTTCCAGACCGGCGTGGGCATCTGGGGCGTCAGCGTCTTCGTGAGCCCCATGGAGGAGGACCTCGGCTGGTCGCGCGCCTCCTTCTTCCTCGCCCTCACCATCCGCACAGGGCTGACGGGCCTCTTCTCCCCCATCGTCGGCCCCTGGCGCGACACCCCCAACGGCCCGAGAATGCTCATGTTATTCGGCTCCATCATCCTCGGCGGCTCCCTCATCGCCCTCAAGTGGGTGGACAACATCTGGGAGTTCTATCTCTTTTTCGGGGTGCTGGGCGCAATCGGCACCCAGGGTTCGGGAGGCATCGTCACGCAGACCATCCTGCCCAAGTGGTTCATCCGGCGCCGCGGCCGGGCGATGGGCATCGCATCCATGGGCGGCGCGATGGGGCCGCTCTTCTTCCCCATCACCATCTTTGGCATCATCTCCCTCTTCGGCTGGCGCGACGCCTGGTTGTTCCTGGGCGTCTTATCGCTGGTGTTGCTGGTGCCCCTCTCCTTCATGCTGCGCACCAACCCCGAGGACGTTGGCCTGCTCCCCGACGGCGACCGCGACCACGCCCCCGACGAGCTGTCGACGGCTCGGAGCCAGAGCGCGGCTCAGCCACGCCCGCGCCCCAGCCGCGCCAACGAGGTGAGCCTGACGGGGCGGCAAGCGCTCCGGTCGCCCGCCTTCTGGCTCATCATTCTCGCATTCGGCTTGGGCGGACTTGGCCTGCAGGGGTTCCAGGCCAATTGGATTCCCTATCTGGAGGGCAAGGGCTTCGCCGCCGGCACCGCCGCGATTGCCATAACCGTCTACGGCGTATTCTCCATGTCCGCCCGCATGCTGTGGGGCGTCCTCGCCGACCACTTCATGGTGCGCTACCTCATCGTCATCCAGTCGCTCCTCACGGCGGCCAGCGTACTGTTGCTGATCTACGTCATTGGCCCAATCATGCTCTTTGTCTTCGTCATCGCCTTTGGGCTGACCATGGGCGGTTCCTTCCTGCTGCGTCCGCTCATCGTCGCCAACTACTTCGGCCGGGAGCATATCGGCGCCATCACCGGCTACATGCGCCCCTTCCAGGCCACGACGGCGGCGCTTGGCCCCGTCGTTGTGGCCCTTGCCTACGATGCCCAGGGCTCCTACTTCTGGAGTTTCGTGGCCGTCATGATCGGCTACGCCTCCACGGCTGCCGTTATCATGCTTGCCAGACCGCCGCGCGAGCAGTTGCAGCGCGAGGCCGCGCCCTCTCAGACCCTGGACGGTGCGCCGCGATGAACTTCATGCCGAGGATCTTCTACGGCTGGAACCTGGTGGGCGTCTCGCTGGTGAGCGGCGCCTTCAACGCCGGCGTTGCCATGTGGGGCCTCGGAGTCTTCGCCTCCTCCATGGAAGGAGAGCTCGGGTGGTCCCGGTCGGCCCTCTTTCTTGGGCTGACCATACGCACAGGCATGTCCGGCCTGTTCTCGCCCATTGTGGGCCCCTGGCGCGACACGACAAACGGCCCTCGCGCGCTCATGCTATTCGGCGCCATCATCCTGGGCCTCTCCCTGATGGCGCTCAAGTGGGTGGACAGCCTGTGGCAGTTCTACCTCTTCTTCGGCGTCATCGGGGCCCTGGGCTCCCTCGGCGCGGGTGGCATGCTGACCCAGACCATCCTGCCCAAGTGGTTCATCCGCCGGCGTGGTATCGCCCTCGGAATCGCCTCAACCGGCGGCGCGATGGGCCCCCTTTTCTTCCCCATCTCAATCCTCGCCCTCATCTCCCTCCTGGGCTGGCGCGACGCCTGGTTCGCGCTGGGCGCGTTGGCGATCGTGGTGCTTGTGCCCCTCTCGTTGACGGTGCGCACCAACCCGGAGGACATCGGCCTGCTGCCCGACGGCGACACCGAGCCCGCCGCGCCCGTGCCGTCCGGCGCCAAAGGCTCGCGCCCCAGCCGCGCCAACGAGGTCAGCCTGACTGGGCGGCAAGCCCTGAGGACAACGTCATTCTGGCTCATCATCCTGGCCTTTGGTCTGGGCGGACTGGGCCAGCAGGGCTTCCAGTCAAACTGGATCCCCTACATGGAGGGCGTGGGGTTCGAGTCGAGCACCGCGGCGCTCGCCATCACGGTCTACGGCATCTTCTCCGTCAGCGCCCGGCTCTGGTGGGGAATCCTCGCCGACCGCTACCAGGTGCGCTACCTCCTCGTCATCCAGTCCCTCATGACCGGCACGAGCGTCCTGCTGCTCATCTACGTCATGGGGCCGTTCATGCTTTTCGCCTTCGTCATCACCTTCGGCGCGACCATGGGCGGCGGCTTCATGATGCGCCCACTCATCGTCGCCAACTACTTCGGCCGAGGTCACATCGGCGCCATCACCGGCTACATGCGCCCCTTCCAGGGCGTGACGACGGCCATCGGGCCTGTGGTCGTCGCCCTCGTCTACGACACCCTCGGGTCGTACTTCTGGAGCTTCGTCGCCGTCATGGTCGGCTACGCCTTCACCGCCGCGGTCATCATCCTCGCGAAGCCGCCGCGCCAGCAGATGGAGCGACAGCAGGAAACGGCTCGGGTGGAGTAGCGGCCTCCCAACCTTCCCTGCCCGGCGCCGCTGGCCTACCATGCCCGCATGGCCGCCAACCCGAGTTCCACGCCCGCCCCCGAAGCCGCGCAGCCGACACCCCGCTACCACGACCTCGACGCCCTGCGCGCCACGGCGATGCTCCTCGGCATCGTCCTGCACGCCGCGCTCTTCCTCGTCCCCGACGCCTGGCCCATCCTCGACAAGAAGGCGTCCGACAACCTCCCCTACGGCGATGTCGTCAGCGCTATCCACGGCTTCCGCATGCCGGTCTTCTTCCTCCTCAGCGGCTTCTTCACCGCCATGCTCTGGCAGCGCCGAGGCCTCGGCGGCGTGCTGAAGCAACGGCTGCAGCGCGTCGGCCTGCCCCTGGCCGTCGGCTGTGTCACCATCGTCCCGCTCAGCACTTGGGTCTGGATCCTCGTGACCGACTACCACCTCGCGAAGGAATTTCCTGCGGAGACGCCCGTGGCGTTCATGGCCGCGTGGGTCTGGTTGCTGTCCTGGCTGGACGACTTCCACCACCTCTGGTTCCTCTGGCACCTGCTATGGCTGGTGGGGCTGTTTGCCCTGCTGGCCCGGCTTGGGCTCACCTTCACCCACCGGTGGGCGTGGTGGACGCTCGTGCCCCTTGTGGCCCTGCCGCAGTTCTTCATGCTCTGGATAGGGGCGGACACGAGCACGGGCCTGATCATCGCGCCCCACGTGCTGGCCTACTACGCGATGTTCTTCCTCTTCGGCGCGTTCCTCCACCAGCGAGCCGTCACCGTTCAGAAGTGGTTGGCCGCCGCCGTGGTGCCTGCGCTGCTAGGCCTCTACCCCCTCGTCGCATTCGTGCTGCGGACGGCCGTAAGGACGTATGACGACGGCGACCCGGGCACGGCGAGCGCGATATGGCTTGCCGGAACGGTAGTGCAGGTGGCCTACACGTGGCTCATGTGCTTCGGTCTCATGGGCCTCTTCCAGTGGGCAATGGCCGTGGAACGCCCCTGGGTCCGCTACGTCTCGGACTCGTCCTACTGGCTCTACCTCGCGCACCTGCCCCTGGTGGTCGCGTTGCAGCGCTGGGCGATCGACTGGGACGTCAGCGTGCACCTGAAGTTCGCCGTCATCGTAGTCGGCGCCACACTGGTCCTGCTCGCCTCGTACCACATCGCCGTCCGCCACACCCCCATCGGCGCATTCCTCAACGGCCCGCGTAGACGACTGGCGACGACAGAGCAGTGCGCGACGTGAGTGGGTTAGGGTGAATGTACCTCCACAACACCCGTGTTTCGAAGTGAAAGAGAGTGTTATACTTGCATTAAGCAACTGTTGCTCAGGGCGAATTGAAGTGCGGGGTGTGTTGGGCGGGCCCTGCACTTTTCGTTCTGGGGGACTGTCATTGGCCCCAATACTAAGGGACATACGGCAAGCACAAGCAATAAGAGCCTTCATTCGGTTGGGCGGTATGGAGAAAAGGAAAAGGGGAAAGGGTAGCCACCGCTATGTGTGGATAGACGGTCGGAACGTCGCCATTCCTGGTGGCATTATCAGGATTGGGACGTTGAAGTATATACTGAAGATCGCGGGCGTTTCCGAGACTCAGTTCATGGAAGTCATCTAGAGTGAGTGGAAAGAGGGCGAAATGACTACAGTCAAGCCAAGCATGGAAGGCACTACGTTCACCTGCTCCGGCTACACTGTCCAAATCCACGACACCGAGGAGGACGAGACCGGCTACTGGGCAGAGGTAGTGGAGCTGCCCGGCTGCTGCACCCAAGGTGAAACGCTGGAAGAGCTCAAAGAGAACGCTGAAGACGTGATTGAGGGCTTCCTTGAAATCTCAACGCAGAATCCGTAGCCTGCCGTCAATGTCGAAGCCCGATCGGTTCCCTGCCACCCCATGAACGTCGAGTACGCCTTCCTCTGCGACTACGCCGACCCCGGCCCGAAGCTCACCGCCGTGGGCATCGGCATTGACTCCATCTACGCCCCGAGCGTCCCTGCCCAGCACCCCCAGCTCTTCGCCGTCCTCTGCCTGCGCTTCAGCCTGAACGAGACGCGACGCACCAAGTCCTTCGAGATGTTCCTGCAGGACGCCGACGGGCAGAACGTAATCCCGCCCATCTCCACGTCGACCGAGGTGCCCGCGCCCGCTGAGGGCATGACCTACCGAACGCATCGCATCGTGCACGGCATGTACGGGCTGAATTTCCAGAAGTTCGGCGACTACCAGGTGAGCTGGATCATGGACGGCATGGAGGTCCATGCCATCCACTTTCGCGTCATCCAGCGGCCCGCCGGGTAGTCGGCGCGGCTCCCGCTACTGCCAGGCGCCGATGAGCGTGCCGATCAGCGTGATGGAGACCACCGGGTACCCCGCATTGATCAGGTAGTGCTTGAGCGGCTTGGACTCGAAGACGTAGGACACGCCGAAGGTGGTCGCCGAGATTCCGACGGCTGCAATTGCGCCAAGCGTCGCGCCCTCGCCTGCGTTGTCTACGCCAATCGCCTCGGCCAGCAGCGCAATCGTAAACGCGATGATGATGGAGACGATGACCGCCACGATGTAGCCCTTGGTCGCGCCGCCCTGCTCCTTGATCAGCTCTTCAGTGAGGTTGTTCAGCGCCATCCACGGCTTGGCGAACAGGATGGGCGAGTACCATAGCGCCCCGAGGACCATGTTCAGGACCGCTGCCGCCACCACGGCCAGATAGTTGAGGTCGCCAAACGCCAGCTCCATTTCCCGTTACTCCTTTGGCGGGCCGAATGTCGATTCTTGGCGAGCCTGTTTGCCGCCGCCCGTCGGCTGCCAATTCTAGGGTCGTCGTGAACCGTCGGCAACTGTTGCGTTCGGCGTTCTATCCCGACGCAGCCGGGGCCGCAGGCGACGCCGGCGCCCGGAACCGCGGCGGCCGCGCAATGAACATCAAACCCGCCGCGAGGAACGCGCCGAGGCCCATGGTCACCAGGACGGAGTCGTAGCTGCCCGTCGTGTCGAACATCCACCCCGCGATGAACGGGCTGATGCCGCCGCCCAGCGCCGCAACGGGTGCGATCATGCCCCGGATGGAGCCGAGGTAGCGCCGCCCGAAGTAGTCGGCCCAGATGACGTTCTGGAACACCGGCGTTGCTCCTGCGCCGAAGCCGTAGCACGCCGCGAACACGAACAGGAACACCATCGTCTCGGCCAGCCCCAGCGTCACCACGCCCACCGCACCCACGGCCATGCACAGCGTGCACAGGTACCTCGGCGAGAACCGCTCCGAGAGGAATCCCACAGTCGGCTTCACGATGAAAGAGCACACGGAAAGCGTCACGCTGACGATGCTCGCCACGGCCAGGTCGAAGCCCTTATCGGTGATGGCCGGCACCTGGTGGATGGTGAAGATGCCCATCGCCAGCCCCATCATCAGGAAGGAGAACATCAGCAGGTACAGCGCCGGCGTCCGCAGCGCCTGCGTCAGCGTCCAGTCGATGGGGCTCTGCCCGCCGCCCGACTGCCTCGAGGCCGAAGCGCCGTCGGACCGGGCAACATCCGCCGAGGGCGCGCCGTCAGGGTGCAGGCCCATGTCCTCGGGCTGCCGCCGCATGGTGAGCGCCGCGATGGGGATCGTCAGCAGCCACGTCGCGATGCCCAGGATAACCCACGACGACTGCCACCCAAACGTCGTCACCAACACGGCGTTCAGCGGAACGAAGATGATGCTGCCGATGGGAATGCCCATGGTGTAGATGCCCATGGCCCGGCCGCGCTTGCGGACGAACCACTTGGCGACGATGGGCCCGGTGAGCACATTGCCCGCGAACGCAAGCTGCCCCACGCTCCATCCGAGCCCGAAGAGCACGTAGAATTGCCAGACCTCGGAGGCCATCGAGAGGAGCATGATGCTGCCGCCGGCGATGAAGCCGCCGCCGACGTACAGCACGGGCGCGCCCAGTTTGCGGTCGACGATGGGGCCCATCAGCGGGCCGAGAACCGCCATGACGACGGCGCGGATGATGAACACCCCGCCCATAGCTGCCCGCGACCACCCCAGGTCGCCCGTCATGGGCTCCACGAACACCCCGATGCCCACACCGCCGATGCCCATCCCCACGCCCGCGCCCATCATCGACGTGATGACGATCCACCAGCCGTGAAACAACGCCGGTCTTCTCGTGGCGGCCCGCTCGGTAGTCTCCATCGTAGTGCCGGCAGTGTAGCAGGGTTTTCGGCTATCGGTGGAGCACGCGCCCCCCGCATGCCGCAGGGATGCTATACTCCTGCCGCTATGCCTGACGTACTGCTGCTCTCTGACAAGGACTTCTGGCCCCTCAGGGCCGATCCCACCTACGCCGACGGACCCCTCGACGCCGTTGAGCGCGCCATCCGCGCCCACAACGAGGGAGTCACCCGGTTCCAGGGCATCGTCGACCGCAACCCCGGCGAGTTCGAGGGCCTCCGGGTCGCGATGGCCGCCGGCGACGGCACGCTGACCGGCCTGCGCCTCTTCGGCAACCCGCCGCACACCCGCGCCTTTATGCTCTTCGACGGCACCACACGCGCAATGATGGCGCTCATGGACTACGGGGTGCTCAACTCGCTGCGTGTGGGCGCCATCGCGGGCGTCGCATCCAAGTACCTCGCACCCAGCGGCGCGAAGGTCCTGGGGCTGCTCGGCACCGGGTGGCAGGCCCCGCCGCAGGTGCAGTCCATCACCCGCGCCGTGCCCGGCCTCCAGCGCATCCAGGTCTACAGCCCCACGAAGGCCAACCGCGAGACGTTTGCCGACATGATGTCGGAGGCCCACAACATTGAGGTGGTGCCCGTGGAGTCCATCGAGGCCGCCGTTGACGGCGCGGACATCGTCGATCTGTGCGCCCCCGGCCACTTCGACGTTCACGAGCCTCTGGTGGACCTCGAGTGGGTGAAGCCGGGCGCGCTGGTCATCTCCATGGCGGCCAAGCAGCTCAGTGAGGAGTTTGTGCTGGCCTGCCGCGTCGCCACGGTCAACTGGAACAGCCTCGCCAACGAGCCCCGGCCCCGCCCGCCCTACGACGGCCTCATCGAGAAGGGCCTCTTCTCCCAGGACGACGTCACCGAGCTCGGCCCCATCATGGACGGCGACGCCGACCCGCGACGCTCGCCCGATGACCGCGTCATCTACGACCTCACCGGCGGCAACGTCCACGACCTCTTCGTCGCCACCTGGGGCTACGAGTGGGCCGTCTCCCAGGGCCTCGGCTCGACATTCGCCCTCACCGGCGAGTCGCTTCCTCGCTGGTAGCCCCCCGGCCCCTCCTCGCCCCACCTCTGCCCCATCGATTTCCCGCCAATTTTTTCGGTATCTGTGACGTAGCCAACGACCACTCCTCTCGCCCCGGATCGCCCGGAACCGAAGTTTCTGTGCGGGCGTATAAGTCTGTGACGCGGTTGCTAGCGCCGCGGAGGCCACAGGGGACCACGGGTGCAGGTCCCGTCCCAGAACGACGAAAGAGGTGGGGTTCCCATGAACAGTTCATTTGCTAGAAAAATCCGACTTGCCGCGACGGCCACATGCGCCGCCGCGCTCCTGCTCGCCGCCGTCGCCTGCGGCGGAGACGAAGGGTCCAGCACTTTTGCTGAAGAAAGCACTGCGACGTACCCAAGTTCCTCAACTACCACGACAACCACTTCGCCACAGCAGCCCGCGCCGGCGATAGCCGCGCCGACGGCGGCTCCAAGCAGCCAGTCGTCCTCGGCCGTCGCACTTTCAGGAGCACCTGCCGCCGCGGCTCCCCCAACCAGCCAGTCTGATGCGCTGTTGTTCGACGCCATCGCAGCCGCTCCCCCGGCATCCCAGGCCGCGCCGCCCTCCGCAACCAACTTCCAGGACTACCGGCAGTCCGGCTTCGAGGCCTCCGTGGACGACAGCGTCTCCACTTTCAGCCTCGACACGGACCGCACGTCCTTCCAGCTTGCCCTCAACTGGGCGCGGGCCAACCACCAGGTCGACCCCGACTCCGTCCGCGCAGAGGAATGGATCAACGCCTTCAACTACGGCTACGACCTCCCGGCCCACGACGACAGCTTCGCCATCACCACAGAGGCCATCCCGCACCCGCTCCAGGGCGGGCTGCACCTGGTGCGCGTCGGCTTCCAGGCGCCCGAGTTCCGTGACGACGTTCCGCTGAACGTGACCCTCGTGCTCGACGCCTCCGGCTCCATGGCCGACGGCAATCGCGTCGCCATCGCCCGCGAGGCCGCCGAGTCCATCCGCAACAGCCTTGGCCGCGACGACCGCATCGCCGTCGTCCACTTCACCAACAACGTCGTCCGTGACCTCACGGTCTCCCACACACGCGCCGACGACCGCGACGTCCGTCGCTCCATCGACCAGCTCATCCCGCGTGGATCCACCAACGTCCAGGCGGGCCTCGACCAGGGTGTGCGGCTCGCAGACCGGGTCCGCCGCGACCGACCCGACGCCTACAACTACATCATCCTCATGTCCGACGGCGTGGCCAACGTCGACGCCACGGACCCCTTCGCCATCCTGGAGTCCGCCTATGACCGCGACGCCACCAACCCCCTGCGCCTCATCACCATCGGCGTCGGCATCAACAACTACAATGACGTGCTGCTGGAGCAGCTGGCCCAGCACGGCAACGGCTGGTACCGCTACCTGAGCAACGTGGACCAGGCGCGCGCCACCTTCAGCCGCGACAGCTGGCTCCCGCTCTCCATCCCCTTCGCCGACCAGACCCGCGCGCAGGTGCGCTGGAACCCCGCTGTCGTCGAGTACTGGCGGCTGGTGGGCTACGAGAATCGCGTGACGTCCGACGAGTCCTTCACGCAGGACCGCAGGGAGTTCGCGGAGATCCCGATGGGCGCAGCAACCACCGTCTTCTACGAGGTCCAGCTCCGTCCCAGCGCGCAGCTGAACCCCACGGTGAGGCAGCACCTCGGCGACGTGCAGCTCCGGTGGGTCGAGCCCGGCAGCGGCCTGTCGAACCGGCAGACCGAGACCCTGGCCGCAAGCTCAGGCCAGCTGAACAACGCGCAGTCCGCAGCCCTCCTCGACTTCGGCGCCCTCGTCGCCCTCGCCGCTGACCGCTACGCCAGCCTGCCCAGCCTCGACAGCCGCGGCGCCTCCGACGTGCAGCGCGACCTCGCGGACCTGTACCACCGGCTCGTGCCCCTGGACCAGAGCCTCGGACACCTGCAGTCCTACCAGGACTTCCGCTTCCTGTTGGAGCGTCTGACCGGTGGCTTCCCCACGTACCCGGAGACCGACTCCGGTTACAGCAGATAGGACGTTCGGCGCTTCACGGGATCTCGTGAGGCGCCGAACACCTGCCTCGCACGGGCCCCGCAGCTTGCGGGGTCCGTGTTGTTATTCGAGTGAGCAATAGTGTCACCGCGCAAATTGCTGATTGTGGGAATGAAACCCCCATTAGTACAATAGAGCTATGGCCGACCGCACAGGGTCCCATGCGCCGTTCCTCCCGATGCTCCATGACGCCATGGAGCATACTGAGACGATGTCCGAAGAGACCCTGAACGCTCTCTCCAACGCCCTTCGCATCCCCGCGAGCTACATTCACCAGGCCGCCTCCTTCTATCACTACTCCAACCTCGGCAAGGACCACGTCCTGCGCGAGGGCACGTGCGGCGGCCCCACCTGCTGCCTCCCCGGCGTCGGCGTCCGCCGGGGCACGCCCGGCGAGGGCATCGCCTGCCCCGGCCTCTGCGACCAGGCCCCCGCCGCGCTCGCCGGCGGTGTGTTCCGCGGCACAGCCGCCGACCCCTTCCTCCCACCCCCACCGCCCGCGAGCGTCGACGGCGTCGAGGAGGTCCTCTTCCACGACATCCGCATCCCCGGCCTGCGCTCGCTCGACGTCTACCGTGCCAACGGCGGCTACGAGCAACTCCGCCGCGTCGTCGAACAGGACGACGCCGAAGAAGTCATCGTGAACCTGCGCGCAAGCGGCCTCCTCGGCCGCGGCGGCGCGGGCTTCCCCCTCGCCGCCAAGTGGCAGGCTGTCCGCGAGACCCCCGGCGACCGGAAGTACGTCGTCTGCAACGCCGACGAGGGCGAGCCCGGCACCTTCAAGGACCGCCCCCTCCTCCACCTCAACCCGCACCTGCTCATCGAGTCCATGGCCATCGCCGGCCACGTCGTCGGCGCGACGGCCGGCGTCATATACCTCCGCTACGAGTACCCGGAGGCCTACGACGTTCTCAACGAGGCCATCGCCGAGGCGGAGGCCGCAGGAGTCCTCGGCGATTTCGATCTGCAGGTCGCGAGGGGTCTCGGCTCCTACGTCTGCGGCGAGGAGACGTCGCTGCTGAACTCGCTCGAGGGCCTCGTCCCCTGGCCGCGCGAACGCCCGCCCTTCCCGACACAGAAGGGGCTGTGGGGCCTCCCCACCGTCATCAACAACGTCGAGACCTTCTGCTCTGTCCCCGCCATCCTCGAGCGCGGCGCCGATTGGTACCGCCACCTCGGCCGCGACGAGAGCGCGGGCACCAAGCTCTACTCCGTCAGCGGCCGCGTCGCACGCCCGGGCCCCTACGAGCTCCCCCTCGGCGCAACCGCCCGCGAGCTCATCGAAGTCGCGGGCGGCGGCCCCCTGCCCGGCCGCGCGATCAAGGGCTACACCATCGGCGGCATCTCCGGCGGTCTTCTCGCCGCCGAGCACCTCGATATGCCGCTCGACTACGCCGCGCCGCGCCAGCACGGCTTCGCCCTCGGCTCCGGTGGCGTCGTCGTTTTCGACGACGCCTGCTGCGTGGTCGACCTCGTGCGCACCTGCATGCTCTTCTACGAAGCCGAGAGCTGCGGCAAATGCTTCCCCTGCCGCGTCGGCACCGTCCGCCTCCGCGAGCGCCTCGACGCGCTGACGGGCCGCGCGGAGCCATCCGCGAACCTGATTGACGAATTCAACGAGATCGGCGCCGCCATGTCGGCGAACTCCGCGTGCGGGTTGGGGCAGGCGGCTCCCCTGGTATTGCACGGTCTGGTACGATTCTTCGGCGAGGAGTTGGAAGCCCACCGTCAGGGTGTGTGCCCGGCGGGGGTCTGCCACTTCCTGTAGCCGCTGCGTCCCGCATGTGCGGGATCGGAGGGACGGGCAATGAGCGTCACCGCAACCATCGACGGAAAGTCAGTCGACATCCGGGAGGGCGAGTCCATCCTGGAGGCGGCCCGCCGCTGCGGTGCGGAGGTGCCGACGCTCTGCTACGACTCCCGCGTAGACCCGTCGGCGAGCTGCCGCTTGTGCGTCGTCAAGGTCGACGGCCGCCGCCTCCCCGTCGCCTCCTGCGCCCACGCCCTTACAGCCGACATGAACGTCACCACCAGCGACGACGAGCTCGAGGAGAACCGCAAGACCATCCTGAAGCTCGTCCTCTCCGAGAACCCCACGGAGGAATGCCGCTCCTGCATCGAGCGGGGCCCCTGCGAGCTTCACTCGCTGGCGACCGACTACGGCGTCGAGTCGGACTACTACGACGGCGCCATCAGCGGCCGCATCCCGGAGGACAGTAACCCCTTCATCGCCCGCGACTACTCGCAGTGCATCCTCTGCTATCGCTGCACGCGCGTCTGCAACGAGCTTGAGCAGGCCCACGCCATCATCCCGGAGGGCCGCGGCTTCGGCACCAACATCGTTGCGCCCTTCCACGAGAGCCTGCTTGGCAGCAACTGCACCTTCTGCGGCCAGTGCATCCAGACGTGCCCAACCGGCGCGCTCATGGACAAGAAGATGCTCGGCAAGGCCGTGGCCGAGGACGTGACCAAGGTCCGTTCTATCTGCCCCTTCTGCGGCACCGGCTGCGGCATCGAGCTCAACGTCGCGAAGGGCGAGTTCATCGGCGTGACGCCCGACTGGGACGCCCCCGCCAGCGCCGGTTCGCTGTGCGTCAAGGGCCAGTTCGGCATCGACTTCATCCGCAGCCCCGACCGCCTCACGACGCCCCTCGTCCGCCGCGACGGCGTCCTGCAGCCCGCCACCTGGGACGAGGCCCTCACCCTCCTCGTCGACAAGTTCCAGACGGTGAGGGCCGAGTCCGGCCCCGGCGCATTCGCCCTGTGGAGCTCGGCCCGCGCCCCGTCCGAGGGCAACTTCCTCATGCAGAAGCTGGCGCGCGCCGTCCTCGGCACCAACAACATCGACAACTGTTCGCGTACCTGACACGCCCCCACGATCGCCGGTATGGCGGTCATGGTCGGGCGCGGCGCGATGACCAACTCCATCGCCGAGCTTGAGAACGCCAAGCTCATCTTCGCGACGGGCACCAATACCACGGAGACCCACCCCGTGCTCGCGCTCCGCGTCAAGCGCGCCGTCGCCCGGGGCGCGAAGCTCATCGTCGCCGACCCCCGCCGCATCGAGCTCACCGGCTTGGCTGACAGATGGCTGCGCCTGCGCATCGGCACGGACATCCCCCTCTACAACGCCATGGCCCACGTCATCATCAAGGAGGGGCTGTACAACAAGGAGTACGTGGAGCGGCGCACTGAGGGCATTGAGGAGCTCGCCGACTTCGTGAAGGGCTACACCCCGCAGGTTGCCGAGAAGATCTCCGGCGTCCCCGCGGAGGACATCATCGCCACCGCCCGAGAGTATGCCACCGCCGGCAACGCCGCCATCATCTACACCCTCGGCATCACAGAGCACTCCTGCGGCGTCCACAACGTGCAGTCGCTGGCCAACCTAGGCCTGCTGTGCGGCTACTTCGGCATGGAGAGCGCCGGCGTAAACCCCCTGCGCGGCCAGAACAACGTGCAGGGCGCCGGCGACGCGGGCTGCACCCCCAACTACCTCCCCGGCTACCAGCGCATCAGCAACCGCGAGGCCCGTGAAGCGTGGGAGCGCGAGTGGGGCGTGCCCATCGACCCGAACCCCGGCAAGACCAAGATCTCCATCCTCGACGAGATCATGGAGGACAAGGTCCGCTGCGTGTACATCATGGGCGAGAACACCGCCGTGTCCGACGCCAACGTGCTCAAGACCCGCGCGGCCCTCGACCGCGTCGAGTTCCTCGTCGTGCAGGACATGTTCCTGACCGACACCGCCAAGATGGCCGACATCGTCCTGCCCGCCGCCGCCTTCGCCGAGGTCGACGGTACCTTCTCGAACACCGAGCGCCGCGTGCAGCTCCTCAACAAGGCCGTCGAGCCCCCGGGCGAGGCCCGCGCAGACTGGGAGATCTTCCTCGACATCATCAACCGCATGGGCTACCCGCTCCACTACAACCACGCCAGCGAGGTCTGGGACGAGCAGGCGCGCAACTCCCCCATCCTGGCCGGCATCAACTACGACCGCATCCGGATGCAGGGCATCCAGTGGCCGTGCCCGACGACCGACCACCCCGGCACGCCGTACCTGCACAAGGAGGAGTTCTTCTCCGAGAAGGGCTACTTCCAGCCCGTCCCCCACGTCGACCTCGCGGAGCCGCCCGACGCGGAGTACCCGCTCATCCTCACGACCGGCCGCCGCCGCCCGACGTACCACACAGGCACCCAGACCGGCCGCGTCGACGGCTTCGAGCTGCTCGTCCCCCGCGAGGGCCTCGAGGTGCACCCGGACGACGCCGACGCCCTCGGCATCGCTGACGGCGACCTCGTCGAAATCTCCTCGCGCCGCGGCAGTCTGCAACTGAACGCCATCATCACCGACAAGTCGCCCGAGGGCGTCGTCTTCATGACCTTCCACTTCCCGGAGGGCGTCCTCACCAACATCCTGACCACCGACGCCCACGACCCGGTAACGGAAACAGCCGAGTTCAAAGCCTGCGCCGTCAAGGTAGCCAAGGTCACGGAACCGGAGGAGATCCCAGCCTCCGGCTAACTCCCGTACGTCATCCCGGCGAAGGCCGGGACCCTAACCTCCGTACGTCATCCCGGCGAAGGCCGGGACCCTAACCTCCGTACGTCATCCCGGCGGAGGCCGGGATCCTAACCTCCGTACGTCATCCCGGCGAAGGCCGGGATCCTAACCTCCGTTCGTCATCCCGGCGAAGGCCGGGATCCTAACCTCCGTTCGTCATCCCGGCGAAGGCCGGGATCCAGAGGGGCGGGGATGTGGACCGGGCCCCCCTGCGCTATCTGCCGCGGATTGGACGCGGCGCGTCTTGGGCTACGTCCCCTAGGACGCTCGCATAGTTGAAAGAGCCAGAGGTATCCACGCGAACAATCTTTGAATGAACGTCCAGCGGCTCCCAAACTCCGGAGCGGACTCCTTCCAGCATTTCTTGGCTGGTCATGACGTAATGACCGGGGCGCATATTCGGCGGCGCCAACCGCGCCGCGTTTCGTTCCACCAAGAGTTCCAGAGAGGCCGAGCAATGGACTTGAACGACCCTTGCTCTGGCGTTGGCCGCAATTTCCCCAACACGCTCGGAGGATAGCCGTGTTGCGAAGTTGCATTCTGTGACCAGCGATGCCCCTGAACCCAACGCTTGCTCGGCCATCACAAAGAGCAAGTCAATCGCGCCTCTCCCGACTTGCTGAGACCACTCTTTGTCTCCGACGCCAATACTTGAAAGAGGGTATCCTTGAAGACGTCCTTTTCGTACAAGGGCATGTTTAGATCCCGTGCCAACCTTCTCGCCAGGGTAGTCTTCCCCGAAGCGGGCGGGCCGGTCACGATCAACCACAACGGAGGTTTACGTTTCACATCACACATTCCTATCGGAGCGGAAACCTGCGAATGCGCCCAGTATTGTAACGTGCATTACAAACGTGGCGCTTTCGTTTACAACGCTGATGTAATGTTGCACTGATGAACAAAGACATGTCCCCACTCCACCGACGCTACCTCCCCTGGATGCTCGCGCTCACCGCGCTCTTCGTCGCGCGAGTGCTCGCGCAGGCGGTGCAGTGGGCCGGCCCGGTCCCCTTCCTGCCCGAGTTCGACGCGTGGCAGGGCTCCGGCCTTCCGTACCCCGCGCTCTTCGCCTCGCACGTGGTGATCATCGCCCTGCTGGTCCGCGTGCTCTTCCTCGTCCGCGCCGGCGCCGCCCGCCCCGCCCCGTGGAAGCACAACGCCTGTTTCATCCTCGGCGGCGTCTACTTCGCCGTCATGGCCGTCCGCCTCGTCGCCGGCCTCACCCTCCTCTCCGACGTCGAGTGGTTCGCCAGCGCCCTGCCCGCCCTCTTCCACGTCGTCCTCGCCAGCTTCATCCTCCTCTTCGGCCACTACCTCTACCGGGCAGGGAGGAGCGCACGCTGACGACCCGGCGCACGCGCCCAAAATGCGCTACCCTACGCGCCAACACATCCGCCGGAAAGGACCGCCATGCCCTCCCAAGCCGAAGTCCGCCGACTCAAGCAGCAGGTCGCCGAGAGCTCCCACATCCTCGACCACCAGGGCCTCGTCGACTTCCACGGCCACGTCAGCGCCCGCATCCCCGGCACCAGCCGGATGCTCATCAAGCCCGTCCTCAAGGCCCACAACCAGGTCACCGCCCGCGACATAGTAGAGGTTGACCTCGAGGCCTACGCCGCCGGCACGGGCAGCCAGTGGAACCCCAGCCTGCAGCGTGGCCGCGTCATCGACGCGCCGGTCCCGCCCCGCGAGACCATGCTGCACGTCGCCATCATGCTCGCTCGCCCCGACGTCGGCTCCGTCGTCCACACGCACCAGCTCATCGCCACGTCCATCGGCGCCGGCAACGTGCCCATCCAGGCGCTCTACAACCAGTCGCTCCCTTTCGCGCCGGAGACGCCCATCTTCCCTGAGCCGAAGCTCATCACCTCGTGGGACGACGGGGTAGCGGTCGCCGACTGCCTCGGCGACCGCACCGCCGCCCTCCTCCGAGGCCACGGCGTCGTGGTCGTCGGCGCCACCGTCGACCACTCCGTCAGCAACACGATCTACCTCGAGCGCGCCGCCATCATGCAGGTCGTCGCCAGCATCGTCGGCACCCCCGTCCCGCTCACGCCCGAGTACGTCGCCGAGTTCGGCCCCGACTGGGAACGCCGCGCCTCCCACGCCTACGAGTACTTCCGCTCCCTCGTCCCGTCCCTCCAGCCCGGCTCCCGCCGCAAAACAACCTAACCAAGTCCGTTCGCCCTGACCCCTCTCGAAGGGCCGCATCAAATACGAAAGGGCGCTTCTGCGCCCCGTTTCAGAACGAATGTTTGACAAACTAAGAAACTTTGTTCTAAACTACCTCCAGTCACTCGAAACGGAGGGAAACGACATGGCAACCATGACGGAAGAGCGCATCCAGATCCGGCTCCAGCGGCTCGATGGCTTCGATGACCAGGTCCGCGTCAGCGTCCTCGACGAGGGTGATGGCGTCGCCAGCGGCAAGTCGCTGTGCGTCGACGCCGAGGAGGCCGCCCGCATGGTGGGCCAGCTCTACAGCCGAGGCCGCGAGCGCGGCGCCCGCATCTCCCTCGAAGTGGCAACCGTGCCGATGGACTCGGCCTTGGCAGTCACCGGCAGCCTGTTCTAGGGACTCCAGGAAGGGGCAATGCCCTCCCGGCAACATCGTGCGTCTAGCTGGGATTACGCTCAGCGTAAAACTCCAGCCGGCAACGGACGGGCCCGTTAACAACAACGCGATGCGGTTCCTGCGGATGGATGGGCACGGACTCCCCGGCCGGCACCGGAAATTCCTCATTGGTGCCCATGTCCACAAACGTCATCGCGCCCTCGAGCACCCGCAGCACTCCCCAGTGACCCTGTCCCAGCGCGTGCTCGCGCAGGAGCGCGTTCGGCATGTCGGCGTCCGTGAACTCGAGCGGGTTGCCGCTCGCAACGAGTCCCTCCGGCAACGGCCCTCTCGGCATCGGGCGTCCCCCCTACACCGGCGTCAGTTCGGCCAGCGGCGCCGTCGCCGCCCACACGTCCACGTCGACGTGAGACATCCGCTCCTCGCGCTGCAGCATCAGCGCGAACACCCGGCGGCGTTCGTCCATGTCCGTGATCACGGTCGCCGTCGAGGGAACGTCCCGCACGATCGACTGCTTCATGTGGAGCGTCATTTCCGGGTTGGCGGCCATGTTGGCCAGCCAGCTTCGCGGCGTCCCCGGCCGCCCGGTCAGGTAGAGCCGCCCGTCCAGCACGTGAATCCGTATCTCAATCCGCCGGGCTTCTCCTGACTTCCGGCCCGTTGTGGTGATGTCCACCACCTCGCCCGCGGTCGGCAGACCCTGATCGTTGTCAGCCATCGTATGCACCTCCGTGGAGTCACACGCAGCATAGGAACCCCTCAGCCCACCCGTCAAGCGAGGCGACGCCGGGGTGGCGTCGCCAGACACGTAGTCCATTACACTGGGTGAAGGGCCTACGTACCATGCGATGCGCCACGTTTGGGAACAACACAATTGAACAAGGAGACAGCAATGCCAAACCCGATTGTACACTTTGAGATCATGGGGTCAGACTCCGCGAAGACACAGCAGTTCTACACGGATCTCTTTGGCTGGACTATAAGCTCCGACAACCCGGCGAACTACGGCCTCGCGTTCACCCAGGACGACGACGGCCTCGGCATCAACGGCGGCATCGGCGGCGCAGACCAGGGCGGAGGCGTCTACGTCGCCGTGTACGCCCAGGTCGACGACCCGCAGGCCTACTTGGACAAGGCCGTCGCCATGGGGGCAAAGGAGATTATCCCCGTGACGGAAGTGCCGGGCATGCCGATCCTCGTCGCCATGTTCGCCGACCCCGACGGCAACTGCATCGGTCTGGTCAAGGACTTCAATCAGTAGGGGCAACCTTGGTGGTTGCCCGTCCCCAAGCAGTTCGCCGAGCAAATTGCATACAAAAGGCCCCATCCGCTCGCCACGCGAGGATGGGGCCTTTGCTGTGTCTGTCTTCTGAGACCTACGCCCGCTGCGACTCGAAGGTCGTGATGGCGCCCTCCTCCTGAAGCGTAAGGCCGATGTCGTCGAGGCCGTTCAGAAGGCAGTATCGCTTGAACTCGTCCAGGCTGAACGCCGCGCTGAACCCCTGCCCGTCCGATACGGTGCAGCTCGCGAGGTCCACGGTCACCTGGTAGCCCGGGACCTCCTTGGCCTGGATCATGATGTGGTCCACGTCCTTTTCACTCAGCCGCACCGGCAACAGCCCGTTCTGCAGGCAGTTGTTGTAGAAGATGTCGGCGAAGCTCGACGCGATGATCGTCCGGAACCCGTACTGCTGCAGCGCCCACGGCGCGTGCTCCCGCGACGACCCGCACCCGAAGTTCCGGCCCGCCACCATCACCGACGCTTCTTTGTATCCCGGAAAGTTCAGCACGAACTCCTCGTTCGGCGACCCGTCCGCATGGAACCGCCAGTCGAAGAACAAAAAGTCCTCGTACCCCGTGCGCTCCACCCGCTTCAGGAACTGCTTCGGGATGATCTGGTCCGTGTCGACGTTCACCCGGTCCATCGGCATCACCACGCCGGTGTGCACCGTGAATGCGTCCATGTGTTCCCTCCTTGTGAGTTCGCTCGCGTCGAGGTAGCGCGGCCCGCGTTCGTGCCTCGCGCCTTAGTTCTTCCACTCCCGAATGTCCACAAAGTGCCCCGCGATGGCCGCCGCGGCCGCCATCTGCGGACTCACCAGGTGCGTGCGCCCGTCCTTGCCCTGCCGCCCCTCGAAGTTGCGGTTGGACGTCGACGCGCACCGCTCGCCCGGCAGCAGTTGGTCCGGGTTCATCGCGAGGCACATCGAGCAGCCCGCGTTGCGCCACTCGAAGCCCGCGTCCAGGAAGATGCGGTCGAGACCCTCGGCCTCCGCCTGCTGCTTGATAGCGTACGAGCCCGGCACCACCATTGCGCCGACGCGGTCGCTCACCCGCAGCCCCTGCACCACCGCCGCCGCGTCCCGCAGGTCCTCGATGCGCGAGTTCGTGCACGAGCCGATGAACACGCGGTCGATCGGGATCTCCTCCATGGGCGTGTTGGGTTCCAGTCCCATGTACCGCAGCGCCCGCTCCGCGCTCTCGCGGTCCGCCGGGTTCCCGAAGCTCGCCGGGTCCGGCACGCGCCCCGTCACCTGCGTCACCTGCCCCGGGTTCGTGCCCCACGACACCATCGGCGTCAGCGACGCCGCGTCGATGACAACCGTCGTGTCGTACGCCGCGTCCGGGTCCGTCGGAAGCTGCTTCCACCGCTCGACCGCCTCGTCGAAGGCGTCGCCCTGCGGCGCGTTCGCCCTGCCGCGAAGGTAGTCAAACGTCTTCTCGTCCGGCGCGACCATCCCCGCCCGCGCGCCGCCCTCGATGCTCATGTTGCACACCGTCATCCGCCCCGCCATCGACAGGTCGCGGATGCCCTGCCCCGTGTACTCGATGACGTGCCCCGTCCCGCCGTCGATGCCGATCTGCCCGATGATGGCCAGGATCAGGTCCTTGGCCGTCACGCCGAAGGGCAGCGGGCCGTTCACGTCCACCTGCATCGTCTTCTGCTTCGCCTGCCGCAGCGTCTGCGTCGCCAGCACGTGCTCCACCTCCGACGTCCCCACGCCCAGCGCAAACGCACCGAACGCCCCGTGCGTCGCCGTGTGGCTGTCGCCGCACACGATGACCTTGCCCGGCTGCGTGTACCCTTGCTCCGGCCCGATGACGTGCACGATGCCCTGCAGCGGGCTGTGGATGTCCGCAAGCGGGATGTTGAACTCCCGCGCGTCGTTTGAAAGGTGCTCCAGCTGCTGCACCGCGATGGGGTCCTCGATGGGCAGTGAGCGGTCCGTCGTTGGCACGTCATGGTCCGCCGTCGCCACCGTCAGGTCCGGGCGCCGCACGCGCCGGCCCGCCATCCGCAGCCCGTCGAAGGCCTGCGGCGACGTGACCTCGTGCACCAGGTGCAGGTCGACGTACAGCAGCGCCGGCTTCCCCGGCTCCTCCGCCACAACGTGCGCGTCCCAGATCTTCTCGAACATGGTCTTTCCAGGCATAGCGTTAACCTCTTCCACCTAAGGGTGTCCCGAAATTGGGGCCAAGCAATAATAGCACCCCGCCCGCGCATCCGTCATGAGGCCCCCTCGCCGTCGCCCCTGCGAAGGCAGGGGCCCCGACAATCACAACCCCACTTGCCTTGAACCGTCCTTCATTCCCCCGGACCCTGACACAAGCTCCTTGCCCGTAACCTCCGCCCTTCGCTACCGTCTCTTCAAGGAGGAAAACACATGGCAAAGAAGACTGACACCACCCGGAACATCCCCCGGAACTCCAGTGGCCAGCCCCACGCCGCCATCCCGGTGGAGGCGAAGGCTCGCGCTGAGAGGGTTTCCCGGCCTCGCAGGAAGAGCGGCGGCCAGCCCGGCAACCAGAACGCTCGCAAGCACGGCTTCTACTCCAGGTACCTTACGCAGGAGCAGCGGGATGCATATCGTGCGGTCAAGTATGGTCCCTTGCTCACTCCGGAGATCGCCATAATGCGACTGATCGTCAGGGATATCATGGCCGACCCCGACGCTGACCAGGATCTTATTCTGCGTTCGGTGAGGACCCTTGCTCGCCTGATTTCCGTTCAGACCCAACTTCGGAACGTCCCATAAGCAATGGGACTCGTTTCCCCCAAAAGGCCTTATGTTTTCGTAGCTGAAGTGCTACGAATTGCCCGCCGCAATCGAGTGGCAAGCAGACCTTGGGAAATGCGAGTTCCTCGTTGGAGAAATGTCCGGGAAGAATTGAGAGGATATGCGCAATGGCAGTCGGACCGCGCGCAGGCCCTACATCGGCCGGATCGGCACCCCGTGCTCCGAGAGGTACGCCTTGACCTCGGCGATGGAGTAGGTGCCGTAGTGGAAGATGCTCGCCGCCAGGCCCGCGTCGGCGCGGCCCTCCTGCAGCGCGTGCAGCATGTGCTCCGGGTTCCCCGCGCCGCCGCTCGCCACCACCGGCACCGTCACCACCTCCGACAGCCTTCGCAGCAGCTCGATGTCGTACCCCGCCCTCGTGCCGTCGGCGTCCATGCTGTTCACGACGATCTCCCCCGCGCCCAGTTCGACGGCCCGCGCCGCCCACTCGATGGCGTCGAGGTGCGTCGTGTGCCCGCCGTCCGCCCCGGTGCGTACCCGCACCTCCCAGCGAACGGGGTCCGTGCCCGGCAGCCGCATGGCGTCCAGCCCCAGCACGATACATTGCGAGCCGAACCGGTCGGCGCCCTGCCGGATGAGGTCCGGGTTCTCGACCGCCGCCGTGTTGATGGAGACCTTGTCTGCCCCCGCCAGCAGCATCGTGTGCATGTCCTCGACGGAGCGCAGCCCGCCGCCCACGGCCAGCGGGATGAACACCTGCTCCGCCACCTGCGACACGACGTCCAGCATGATGGAGCGCCCGTCGGAGGATGCGGTGATGTCGTAGAAGACCAGCTCGTCGGCCCCCGCCTCGTTGTACATCGAGGCCATTTCGACGGGGTCGCCCGCGTCGCGGTGGTCCAGGAAGCGGACGCCCTTCACCACGCGTCCGCGCTTCACGTCCAGGCAGGGGATGATGCGTTTCGTCAGCATTGCGTTGCAGCCGCTCGTAAATCGGGAAGGCATTGGCCTCCCACGCGGCTACTTCCTCAGCATCACCATGTAGTACCGGCTCGACAGGTCGCGCTTCTCCGCGAACCGGAACCCCGCCTGCTTGCCGACTTCGACCAGCTCCGCCTCCGTCAGCCGCTTGTCCAGCGCGGGCCCCTCGTCGGCGTCCGACTTGGTCCACTCGATGATCGCCGCCCAGCCGCCGCGCTTGAGCGCCTTGGATACGCGCTTCAGCATCGCCGGCTTGCTCGTCTTGAGCGTGGAGAGGTTCAGCGCCACCACCGCCCCGTCCAGCGAGTCAGCGTCAACAGTGGAGTCCTCATCCTTGGGGTCGTAGACGATGGTGTTGGACAGGCGCGTCTGCGCCAGCCTCGTCTCCAGCTCCTCGCGGCTCGCCTGGGACTCGTCCGTGGCGTACACCTTGCCGTCGAACGTGTGCTTGGCGAGGGGGATGGTCAGCGCTCCCTTGCCGCAGCGGAAATCGCCCAGCAGCTGGTACGGCCGCAGGGGAAGCTGCGCCAGGATGCGAAGCGGGTCAATCTGCTCCGCCAGCGTCTGCGAGGGGACGGCTTGGTCTGGCTTTGTGGTCATCGTGGTCCTTTCCATGTCGAAGGTTCTCTCACCGGTGTGCGTTCCCGCAGCCGCACTCAAGTTCCTGGGTTGGCGCGAAGGCTACCCCGACGCGGGCATGCTGCCCACCAGCCGCAGCGCCTCTCGCAGGTCAACGGCGCCCGTGTACAGCGCCTTGCCGACGATTGCTCCGCTGACGCCGAGCCCCGCCAGCCGCTCCAGGTGCCGCACACTCGCGACGCCGCCCGCGGCAATGATGGGCGAGGACAGGTTCTGCACCGCCTCCGTCATCGCCTCGAAGTTCGGCTCCGTCAGTGTGCCGTCCCGGCTGATGTCCGTGTACTCCAGGTGCTCTACGCCCACCGCAATCATCTGCCGCATCAGGTCCAGCGCCCGCAGTTGCGATGGCTGCTTCCACCCCCGCAGCGCCGCCCATCCATCCCGCGCGTCAACCGAGACGACGATGCGGCTCGCCCCGAACCGCTCGATCAGCGCGCCGACGAAGTCCGGGTCCTCCACGGCAGACGTCCCAAGGACCAGCCGGTCTACGCCCGACTCCGCCAGCGTGTCGGCCTTGTCCATGTCCCGGATGCCGCCGCCAACCTCGATGGGCACGCTCACCCCCGCCGCGATGGCGCGGATGGCGTCCAGGTTCGCAAACTCGCCCGACGCCGCCCCGTCGAGATCGACGACGTGAATCAGCGTTGCGCCCTCGTCCTGCCAACGCAGCGCCACGGCCAGCGGGTCTGTTCCGTAGACCTCTTCCTGGTCGTAGTCGCCCTGGTAAAGACGGACGCAACGCCCTCCCCGCAGGTCAATTGCCGGGATCACGTCCATGCCGGGACCGTCCTTGGAAAGGTATGGGCGCTGCCGCCTTGTGGCGGCGCTGCCGCCCTCAAGCTGCGCATGCGCCCCAAGCTACGACGATTCCAGGTTGTGCTCTTCCACAAAGTAGGAATCGCGCACGCCATCGAAGCGGATGAGGTACACGGGGTCGCCCTCGCCGTACGTGGAGGGCATCGTGCGCTCAGGCACTTCCGTGATCACACGCCCCTTCTGGCCGATGATCTCTTCCTGGATCCCGCGGATGGTGCTGGGGACCTGCACCAGGTCCCCCTTCTGAAACTTTCCCATAGGTCATCCTCCAAAGAAACCTCTCCTGGTTGGCAGAGGTTACGCCATAGACCGTACCATGCGCAAGAAGTTCGCGTAGAGCCGCAGCCCCACGGGGCCGCTCTTCTCCGGGTGGAACTGCGTCGCGACGACGTTCCCTTGCGCCACGGCGCAGCAGAACCGCAGGCCGTAGTCGGTCACCGCCGCCGTCGATTCCGGCGACTCCGGGTCCGGGTAGTAGCTGTGCACGAAGTAGAAGTGGCTGCCCTCCGGCACGTCCTCGAACACCGGGTGGTCCGGCTGCAGCAACTCGATGGTGTTCCAGCCCATGTGCGGCACCTTCAGCCCCGGCGGGAACTTTCGCACCTTGCCGGGGATGACGCCCAAGCACTCGGTGCCGCCGCCCTCCTCCGTGTAGTCGAAGAGCAGTTGCAGCCCCAGGCACACGCCGAAGAACGGCTTCTCGTCGACGATGGCCCGCTTGACCGACTCCGTCAGGCTCTGCGCCTCCAGCGCCACCATCGCCGAGTCGCACGCGCCCTGCCCGGGCAGCACCAGCCCGTCCGCCGCCGCGATCTCCGCGGGGTCGGCCGTCACGTGCACGTTCGCGCCCAGGCTCTCCAGCGCCTTCGCGACGCTCCGGAGGTTGCCCGCCCCGTAGTTGATGATGGCAATGTTGGGCCCGCTCATTGCGTGAACAGCTCCAATAGCTCCAGGATCCTGCCCTGCACCAGCTCGCTGTGTCGGCCGTAGACCAGGTCCGTCCCGTGCTCGCCGCCCGTGAAGACCTCGAAGAACCGCTCGCCGCTGGAGGCGTCGTACAGCGCCGCGCCGTCCAGCCTCGCGCTGGTGTCGTCCTCCGCAACCATGAAGAACTTGGGCTCGTCCACGCTGGACACGTACTCCGCCGCCGACAGTCCGTCGATGGCCGCCGGCGCCGAGAGCGCGACGACCCCCGCCACGTCCCGGTTCGCCGCCACCTTGACCGCCGCCGTGCCGCCCATGCTCGCCCCGACGAGCACCGGCCGCTCGACGCCCCCTATCGCCAGGTAGTCCAGCGCCCCGCCGAGGTCAAGGTCGATCAACCCCAGCTCCTTGTCGCCTCCCGATGGCTCGTAGCCGCGGAAGTTGAAGGTGAAGGCCGCGTAGCCCTCGTCGGCCAGCGTCTTCGCGAAGGGCGCCCAGCTCTCCTGATCGGAGGGCCGCATGTGCGCAAGCACGACGGTCACCTCGCCGCTGCCGTAGTGCCGCCCGCAAAGCGGAATCCCGTCCGCCGACGTGAACTCCACGTCGCCGGCCGCGCAATCTGCCGTAGGCGCGTCATCCGAGCACGCAGCCAGCGCCACAAGCGCGAGCGCCAGTAACACGGCAGCCATCGGAAAGCTGAGGAGTCGTCGAGCGGAAGAGCGGGGTTGCATCGCTGGGACCTCATGCAATAACAGGGTTTGCGGTGTACGTGACAGAAATCACGACCGTACCTGCCATTATAGCATTGCGCCCGCCCTTCCGTACGCGCGAAGCTATACGCAACCCTACGTCGGCGGCCTGTAGTGCCCGAAGGTGGAGCCGTAGTCTCGCTGGACGTCCGCCGGCAGGAAGTTGTCCTCGATGTCCCGCACGAGCGCGCCACCGGGGTAGACGAAGTCGTGGAAATTAGCAGCGCCCCACTTGCCCGCGGCCGCCTGCCGCCGTCGCTCGTCCATCGCGGCGGGCCCCTTGTCCTTGAAGTCGTTCAGCAGCTCCCACACCGCCTGCAGGCCCACGGAGCTCGTCATCGCCGGGAAGATGGCCACCGCGACGCCCCATTCCTGCAGCTCCTCCAGCGTCGGCGCAGGCGGAGCGCCTCCGAAGGTGGGCATGACGGCGCCGGGGATTCGCTCTGCGGCTTCGTGTACCTGCTCCTTGTGCTGGACGTTGTTCAGCCAGATGAGGTCGGCCCCCGCCTCCTGGTACCTCAGGCACCGCTCGATGGCGCCCTCGAAGTCGCCGCCCTCCGCGCCGATGAAGTCGCAGCGCGCGCATATGACGAAGTCTGGGTCGAGCGCGTCTCGCGCCGCCACCGCAGCCTTGTACTTGCCGACGGCCTCCTCGGTCGAGATGCAGCGCCGTCCCGCGGCGGTCCCCGAGAGCTTTGGAAACTCCTGGTCCTCGATGTGCAGCCCGGCCGCCCCGGCCCGCAGGTAGGTCTCCACCGCATGGAAGACGCTGACCGCGTTGCCGAAGCCCGTGTCCGAGTCCGCCAGCACGGGGATCGATGACACCGCCGCGATGTTGCGAGCCGCCGCCGCCATTTCCTGGAGCCCAATCAGCCCGATGTCCGGCTGTCCGTAGATGTGCGCGTTAGTCTGTGAGCCCGCGAGGAAGAAGGACTCATAGCCGAGTGTCTCCGCCATCCGGGCAGCCAGCGGACTGAATCCGCCTGGCATGATGAGGAGCTTCTCGTCGTTGATCGACCTTCGGAGTCTGGTGCTTGCCTTTTCCGCCATGGCTGCTGCTCCTCCTCATGCAAATTGGGCTGTGTAGGGAGTGGCCGGATGGCCGCAGTCTAATGAAAGCCGCCGCCGCGCGCCACCGAGTGCCGCAAACAACAAGGGCCCCGGGTGCACCCGGGGCCCTTGCAGCGCTCGTTCGAGAGAACTTGCTACGCGTGGACGGCATCTGCGTACGTGGCGGTGCCCACCTGGTCCTCGCCGAAGATGCCCCACTCCACCATCCAGCGGTGCGTCCGCTCGAAGGTCTCCTGCGTGTACGGCTCGAAGACCAGCCGCTCGCCGACGCCCGCCTTCCGGTAGTCAAAGTACTGGTGGAACTTTTCCGGCAGCTCGTCTAGGAAGTAGTGCTGGTAGAGCTCTTTCGCGACGTCGATCTCCCGCTGCGCACGCTGCAGCGCGTTGAAGTACGCCCAGAGCTGGTCGTCGGTGGCGTCTCCGTTGATCAGGAAGCCGATCATGAAGCCGGTGTCGACGACCTTGCGGAAGCCCTGCTGCTCCAGCACGTAGCCCGGCGTGCCGAAGACGTTGGCCGCCTGCACCCGCCGGTCGAGCGAGAGCTGGCACCGGTCCTGAGGCCCGCCGACGAACTGGAGGTTGATCTGGTCCTTGGGCAGGAACTGCTCCAGCGCCTGGATGGCGGAGAAGTGGCTGCCGGAGTGGTAGCCAACCGCGACGGGCACCCCCGCCAGCTGCTCGGGCTCCTTGATGTCGGACTCCGGCGCAACCCAGATGCCCGATGGCGTCACTGAGTAGGCGTGGCCCCACATGCGCCCTGACTGCCCGTGGGCGGCCATGTTGACGGCCCAGTGGCACGCCGAGCTGATCTCGCAGGCCCGTCCTGACTCCATGTGCTCGAACGCGCCGCGCTTCACCTCGACCGGCGCCTGGTCCGTGGTCGAGACCGTCGGCTGGGCGAAGAACGCGCTCGCATCCGCGCGCACAAACTCGTAGTCGAGACCCTCATCGGCAAAGTACCCCTTCTCTTCGGCCACCCACTCCTGCAGGCGCCCGTGGGGCATCACGCGAAACTTGGCCATTGCAGTCCTCCTTGGCGTTGTGCAATTTTCGCTGGTTACAGCCCAGTATCGTTGGCGTCCTTTTGGCTCGTCAAGGTACGTGATGAAGCACCGTCCATTCCCCTTCGGAATGTCGCCTCGGGGTGGTCGCAGCAACAACACGGGCCCCGGGAATTCCCGGGGCCCGCGGGCGCCTGTTCAAGTGTTGGAGTGTTGGGACGCTTAGGCGTGGACGGCCTCTGCGTACGAGGCGTGGCCCACCTGGTCCTCGCCGAAGATGCCCCACTCGACCATCCAGCGGTGCGTCCGCTCGAAGGTCTCCTGCGTGTACGGCTCAAAGACCAGCCGCTCGCCGATGCCCGCCTTCCGGTAGTCGAAGAATGGCTTGAACTTCTCCGGGAGCTCCGTGAGGAAGTAATGCTGGTACTGCTCCTTGGCAACGTCGATCTCCCGCTGCGCGCGCTGCAGGGCGTTGAAGTATCCCCAGAGCTGCTCATCAGTTGCGTCGCCGTTGATCAGGAAGCCGATCATGAAGGAGGTGTCCACAACCTTGCGGAAACCCTGTTGTTCGAGCACGTACGACGGCGTCCCGAAGACGTTGGCGGCCTGCACCCTGCGGTCAAGCGAGAGCTGGGCGCGGTCCACGGGGCCGCCGACAAACTGCAGGTTGATGTCTTCCTTGGACAGGAAGGGCTCCAGCGCCTGGATTGCGGAGAAGTGGCTGCCGGAGTGGTAGCCGACGGCGACCGGCACACCGGCCAGGTCCTCGGGCTCCCGGATGTCGGACTCAGGAGCGACCCAGATGCCGGAGGGCGTCACGGAATAGGCATGGCCCCACATGCGGCCGGACTGGCCGTGGGCGGCCATGTTGACGGCCCAGTGGCACGCCGAGCTGATCTCGCACGCGCGGCCTTCGCTCATGCCCTCAAATGCGCCCCGCTTTACCTCGACGGGCGCTTGGTCCGTGGACGTGACGGAGGGCTGCGCCGACTGCTGCCGGCCTCGAATGAACTCGTAGTCCAGACCTTCGTCGGTAAAGTACCCCTTCTCCTCGGCCACCCACTCCTGCAGGCGGCTGTGGGGCATAATTCTGAATTTCGCCATGACGGTCCTCCTTTGGTTTGGACACAATCTCGCTGGTTGCCTGCGAGTATCAACATCGCCAAGTCTTGTGTCAAGGCATATGAATATGTACTATCTATTCCAAACGGGAATGTCGCATTAGGGGTTACTATGGATTTCCGGGAGCTTCGCACGTTCTGCACGGTCGCTAGGATGGGCAGCATCTCCGCGGCTGCGCGCGCCTTGGACCTTGGACAGCCCGCGGCCACCAAACACCTCAAGAAGCTGGAGGAGGAGGTGGGCGTCGACCTGCTTCTTAGGGGCAAGCGCCCAATCCAGCTCACCGCCGCCGGCACCGTCCTGTTGGAGATGGCCAGCCCCCTCGTCGAGGGCATTGTGGCGCTGGAGTCATTCCGCTTCGACCTGGACGGCAACCGCCCGGTGACCATCGCCAGCACAGCGATTCTCATCGCCCAGCTGCTGCCGATACCCGTGCGGAGCTTCCGAAACAGGTACCCCGGGATCCTGCTGCGCCTCTGGCCGCGTGCCGAGTCCGAGATCCTGTCGATGGTGTCGTCGGGAGAGGCGGATTTGGGCGTCGTGCCGACCGCCGACGTGCCCGTGGGCTTTGACTTCACTCCGCTGTTCAACATCCGCCGCGTGTTGGTCGCCCCGAAGGGCCACCCCGTGAGCGACCTCCCGGAGCTCACCTACAGCGCCCTCGCGCGATGGCCCCTCGTCATGCTGGGCGCGCGATCCCGAACCCGCCGCCTCCTCGACGACGCCTTCCGACGCCGTGGCATCAGCTACGAGCTCGCCGTGGAAACGGACAGCGCCGAGGCTATCAAGCAGTACGTCGCGGGCGGCGAGGGCATCTCCATCCTGCCGGACATCTCGCTCTCACCCGGCGATTCCCACGAGCTCGAGATCCTCCCGCTCCGCAACCTTCTGCCGGACGACGTGGTCTGCGTGGTCACCCTTCGTGGCCGGCCGCTGTCGCAGGCCGCGCAGGACTTCATTGAGGAGTTGCGCAGCTTGACGGTCACGACGGCGTTGGTGGAGTAGGGTAGCCCTAACATCCTCTACTCCGGCATCACCCGCCGCCGCTTCTGCGGCACCCCCAGCAGCGTCAGGAACATGACGTTCTTCCCTGCCGCGTGTGGCGAGAAGAACTGCGTCACCTCCTCGTCGAAGAACGTGAGCCCCGTCGCGCCGAGGCCCATCGCGTACGCCGAGAGGTAGAGCCGTCCCGCGCGTATGCTCGCGTCCAGTTGCGCCGCTCGGTAGCCGCGAGCGCCCATCGCCCCCGTCACGGCGTCGAGGTCCGTCAGGAAGTAGACGTTAACCGCCGCGTCGTGTGCCAGTTCCTGGTTCAGCCCCAGGTGCCCGGCCATGAAGCGATGGTCGCCGGCGTGCAGCAGCTCGAGTTCCCCGCCCTCCGTGTGGTACACGTACGCGCCCGGCTCCAGCCCGTCCACCGCGTTTACGATGACGTACAACGTGTTCAGCGGCCTGCTGACGATGCAAGGCCAATCGCCCGGCACCGGCCGCGCCGCCGCCGTCAGCATCGTGCGCAGCGCGTCCTCGCCGATTGGTGCAAGCTGGAACCGCCGCGTAGACCCCCGCCGCAGTATCACCCTCTCGACCGACTCCGCCGGCCCCTCTGTCGTCACCGGCGCCCCAACCTCCGCCTGCGCCCCGCCGTCGAGCGCCCGCCACACGGCGGTGCCTGCCTCGTCCAGCGACGTCGCCGCGTGCGCCTCGCGGATGAGTGGGTAGTCAATCTCCTTTGGCGAGTACGGCATTGTCTCGAGGTTTAGCCGCGCGGGCGCCTCAGTCGCCGCAACCGCCCCAGACCCGCCGCCGAAAGGAACGATGGCGACGGCCGCCTCGCGCACGCCGTCCACGTCGACCACTCGGTTAACTTCGTCGTCCACGAAGCCCGTGACGAGCTCCGCGGACAGCCCCCGCGACCCCGCCACCGACAGCGTGTTCGAGAGGATCGTGCCGCAGTCCCAGTACGAGTGCCGGTACGCGCGGCTCTGGTACTTCCATGCGTTCCGCCAGAACACGCTCGTATACACGATACACGCTGGCGCTGATGCCACACCGGCGTGCCCGGCCGTCGCGCCCACAAGCGCGCCGCGGTAGTCGCCCGAACGTACACGCCTTAGCGCGTTGTCCTGCGCCCCGTACTGGTACACCCCGGCGGGAAGCCCCGACAAGTCGCCGCACACGAGGTACAACTCGATGTGGTAGAGCGCGCCGGTGCACGATGCCGCCCGGAACGCCATCCGCCCGTTCGGCACCTTGAGCCACTTCGTGATCCCCGCCGAGAGCTTCAGCAACGCCGCCACGTCCTCGATCCTGGGCACGCCGCTACTGGTAGGCGCGTCCCCCGCGATGGCCGCCAGCGCCCCCACATCCGAGGGCTCGACGTCCTCGGGCAACGCCACCGTCTCCGCCCGCCGGTACAGCTTGTACAGCCGCGGCAGGATGGAGAAGTCGAGCCTGACGTTGCCCTCCCGTACGCTCTGCACGGAATGGTTGGTCTTCTTGTGGTAGTCGAGGATGGCTTGGACGGCCTCGTCGGGGTTCATGCGCGCCTCCGAGGGCTAGCATACCATCAGCAAGTGCAAGAAGTGCTTGCTTCTGAAGAGCGGACATGAGGAATAAATCTGTAATCATTAAAAGTTGCCCGACGCAAGTGCTTTGCAACTTGGCTGATTTCACCTATGCTGAAGGCATAATTCTAAGCGTGGATGAAGGGAGAGGGATGGGCCGAGCTGCTGGCCTCTGATGATTCTGACGTTGGCGAAAGGACGCGAGCTCTTGGGGCTCACTCTCTTCCTTCTTCAGATGATTCCCTTGACCTCCTTGGTCATATGGCATGAAACCCACCAAGTGGTGAAGGATGGATTCGCTGAGACTACAATCGCCATAGGGACAAGCTTGACCTCGTTCGTAGTCGTCACGGCAGTCACAACAGTAGTCATGATTGAGGGGTTCGCAATGCTATACGAATCATTTGCTCGGCGCTTGAGGAAGATGCGCATTCAACAAGGGCGTGCTATCGAATACAAGAGGTGGAGGGATTGGTACGAGACTGTCAAAGCCGAGGCCAAACAGGGAAAGCCGCTACCTGAGCCTCTCAAGCCGGAGCCCGTCGCGGAAGACTAGAGAACACGCAACGAGGCCTCTCATTTGCAGCCTGCGACCCTTCCCACGTATTTGACCAGTGAGTTGCCCTGTCGTACCCGACCCTGCCCCCTCAGTTGACATCCCCTGTCTCAACTAGCTACCATCGCCACACATTCACAGCAGCCGAGCTGCGCATTGAGAGGAGACACCCATGGCCGACGAGGCAGCAGTCAAGGAGTTGGTCCGCGGCGCGTACGACATGCACATCCACAGCGAGCCAGACGTGCTCCCGCGCAAGTTCAACGACATCGTGCTGGCCGAGCATGCCATTGAGGCCGGCATGGCAGGCGTCGTGCTCAAGTCCCACTACATCTGCACGGCGGACCGCGCCAGCCTCATCAACCAGATGTTCCCGCAGATTAGGGCCTTCGGCGGCCTCGTCCTCAACAACTCCATGGGCGGCATGAACCCCCTCGCCGTAGACGTCGCCGGTCGCCTCGGCAACAAGGTCGTCTGGTTCCCTACTGTCGACGCCGAGAACGAGGTCAAGAACATCACTGGCGAGAACGTCGACGGCAAGCCGCAGCCCTACTGGATGACCATCGCCCGCGCCATGCGCGAGAAGGGCATCGCCGGCGACCCCGTTAAGGTCGTCGTCGACGGCAAGGTGACCCATGCCGCCATCCAGTGCATGGAAGTCATCGCCGAGTACGACATGATCCTCGCCACCGGCCACATCTCGCCGGAGGAGATGCTCCCCGTCGTCAAGGCCGCCCGCGAGGCCAAGGTCAACCGCGTCATCATCACCCACCCCGAGTTCCCGGCCACCTACCTTGACCAGGACCAGCAGCGCGCCCTCGGCAAGTACGACGTCATGTTCGAGCGCTGCTTCACCCAGCCCTACACCAAGAAGGTCGAGTGGGAGACGGTCTACGACAACATCCGCAAGATCGGCCCCAATTCCACCATCCTCTCCACGGACCTCGGACAGAGCACTGCTCCCTGGGTCGAGGAGGGCCTTGGCATGTTCATCAGCAACCTGCTCGACAACGGCTTCACCCCCACCGAGATCGAAACCATGTCCCACCAGAACGCCGGCGAGATCCTCGGCCAGCTGGAGCCCGCCAAAGCCTAGCCGCAAGACCGTTCGAATCACAAGAAGAGAGGCCTCCGCATAAGAGGCCTCTCTTCTTTGTCCAGCCTTTCCACCGTAGCTGTATCGAGGGCTAGCATTGTGTCTCCGGCACCGTTGAAGCCTGCCTCAAAATGCCGTATCCTTTCCTAGCTACAAGACTTTCAGGAGGTAGCTATGACCTCTGGCAACACCCGCACCCTGCTCCACACCATCGAGGGCCCCAACGGCAGCGCCGCTCTGTACGAGGTGGTGAGCCCCGGCCAGGCGCAGCCCAGCTACGAGGTGGACTTCGGCGGCACGAGCACCACGTTCAAGAGCATGGGAGAGGCCTACATCGAGGCCGGCGTCATGTCCGGCACGCCCACCTAGCTCGACCACGCGCGGGGGCTGGCGGCCGTCCCGGCTAGCCCAGCCCCCGGGTTCGGTCCGTCGCCCGCCGCTCGAGGTCCCGTTCTCGCCGTTCCCGCACCCGACGCCGCATATCCGCCAGCCGCCGCGTGGGCTGTGGCGGCCTCTTCGCAGCCAGGAAGAACACCGACGCCAACCCCGTCATGACGGCCAGCACCACGAACCCCACCTCGTAATCGCCCTGCAGGTCCTTCATCCACCCCGCAAACACCGGTCCGAACATGATCCCCATCGTCACGATGACCGACGATAGCCCCATGATCGTCCCGAGCGCCCGCCGGCCGAAGTAGTCCGCCCGGATCGCGCCCATCAACGGCCCCCGCCCGCCCCACGCCAGCCCGTGGATGATCGCGAAGACGTAGACCATGCCCAGCGACGTGGCGAACGTGATGCCCAGGAGCGCCACGCAGTGCGCCACCATCCCCGCCGCGCAGATGAGCCGCTTGTCCATCCTGTCGCCGAGCAGCCCCCCGCCTATCTGCCCCACCATGGACGTCATCGTCATCACCGTCACCACGAGCGCCGCCGATTCCAGCGACACGTCGAGGCGCTGCACTACGTGGGGGATCAGGTGCACCATGATCGCGCCGACCACCAGCAACGCGCTGCCGTGGCCGAGGGAGATCAGCCAGAACGCGGGCGTGCGCACCGCCTCGCCGACGGTGAAGTCCCGCCCGGCCTGCGCCGCCCGTGAGGCGCTCGTGGTCGCCCTCGGGTCGGGCCCGCCGTCCGGCCGCATGCCGTAGCGCTCCGGCCTGCCGCGGATGATCGGCATGAGCGGCAGCCCAATCGCGAGGATGATGACGCCCGACGCGATCGCCGTGTTCCGCCACCCGAACGTCGTCAGCGCAACGGCCACCACCGGCACCAGCATCCCGCCGAGCCCCAGCCCCGTCGTCGAGAGCGCCAGCGCCAGTGACCGGCGTCGCTGGAACCAGTTGGCCACGGCCACGATGAGCGTCAGGTACCCGCTCAACCCAAACCCCACCGACAGCACAACGAAGGCCAGGTAGAAGGTCAGCAGCGATTGGATCTGGCTGAAAAAGAGAAACCCAACGGCAAGGACGATTACCCCGGCCGTGAGCACCAGTCGCGGCCCAAACCGGTCGACCAGCATGCCCTGTACTGGCCCCAGCAAGCCGTTCTGGAGCTGCAGGATGGAGAACGACCACGCCAGCGCCGCGCTGCTCCACCCGAACTCCTCCTGCAACCGGAGGAAGTACGCGCCGAACGCCTGCAGCAGCAGGCCGCCCTGCAGTCCCTGGATGGCGATCGCCGCCGCGACGATCCACCACCCGTAGAACAGGCGGCCCGCGTTTCTCCTGAGTATGTCCGGAGTGTTCAAACCCGAAATGCCCACTTTCCTAGAACGCGAAGGCTGCGGACATAGTTCGCCCGCCGACTCTCACTGCCGTTGCGAGAACCCCCGTTGGCCCCGCTGCTCGCGGCCCGAATCGGGTTACCCGAGCGCCGTGACCGCGGCCCTAGCCCCGCCCCCGCGCTCGTCGCTGCGCGACCAGCCGCCGCCCGCGCGCCCACGTGCTCTCGGGCATCGACGGCCGTTTCGCCGCGAGGAAGAAGATGGTCCCGACGCCCGTCATCGCCGCCAGGATTACGAACCCCAGTTGATAGTCGCCCTGCGTATCACGCATGAACCCCGCAAACACCGGCCCGAACACGTTGCCGATAGTCACGATCAGGGACGAGAGCCCCATGATTGTGCCGATTGCCTTCAACCCGAAGTAGTCCGCCCGGATTGCCCCCATCAGCGGCCCGCGTGCGCCCCACGACAGGCCGTGTATCACCGAGAAGAAGTAGATCAGCCAGAGCGAGCCAGCGAATGCAATCCCCATTAGCGCTACGGTGTGGCCCAGCATGCAGGCAGCCGCGATGAGCCGCTTGTCCATCCGGTCGCCCAGGATCCCGCCGCTCACCAGTCCCGCTATCTGCGCCGTCGTGATCACCGTGATCACCGCGGACGCCGACTCCAGCGAGACGTCCAGTTTCTGCACGATGTGGGGGATCACGTGCACCATGATCGCTCCCACAACGAATAGCGCGCTCCCGTGCCCCAGGGAGATGAACCAGAAGGCAGGCGTCCGCATCGCCTCTCGCGCCGTGAACTCCCGCTCGGGCTCAACCTGCATTATTGCCGCCCGGGAACCTGCCGGCGGAGGCTCATACCGTCTTCCGTCCGGGATCATCCCGTACTGCTGCGGCCTCGTTCGGAAGATGGGCACCAGCGGCAGCCCAACCACCAGGATGATGACCCCCGAGGCAAAGGCCGTCGTCTGCCACCCGAAGTGGATCAGCGACAGCGCCACCACCGGCACGAAGATCCCGCCGATGCTCGCCCCCGTCTGCGAGAGTGCCAGTGCCGTCGCTCGCCTGCGCCGGAACCAGTTGGACACCGTCACGAACAGCGTCAAGAACCCGCCAAGCCCGCTCCCGATCGCAATGACCACGAAAGCCAGGTAGAACTCGAGCAGCGAGTCCACCCAGCTCAGCATCATGAAGCCTATGGCAAAAATGACCAGTCCGACTGCAAGGACAGCGCGAGGTCCGAACTTGTCGATGAGCCAGCCCTGAAACGGCCCCAGCAGCCCGCTCTCGATGCGCAGCAGCGAGAACGACCACGAGAGCGACGCGCTGCTCCACCCGAACTCCTGCTGCAGCCGCACGAAGTACGCGCCGAACGCTTGGAACAGCAGCCCGCCGTGCAGGAATTGGATGAAGACTGCCGCCCCGACAATCCACCACCCAAAGAACACCCTTCCGGCGTTCCTCCGCACTATGTCCGGCGCTATCTGTGTCAACGTTCTCTACATTCTTCCGAAAATTGTCGGCCGCCCAGCGAGCGGCATTCCATCGAAAACCGTGAATCTTGCGAGGGAAGCTGGCCTCGGAAGGACCTGAGTTGCTTGGTTGCCCCTAAATTGAACGGCCCAACGCGCGCCGCCGTTCCCGCCGTAGCCGAAAACGTGTTTCGTCGAACGACGCCGCTACATCCCCAGCCGCGCGCGTACGCGTTCGAGCGCCGCCTCAACCTGCGACGGCGCGGTCCCGCCCGGCACGTTGCGTGACTCCAGCGCCGTCGCCACCGTCGTGCCCAGCACGTCCTCGTCGAAGAGCGGCGAAAACGCCCGGTAGTCCTCCAGCGAGAGCTCGTGGAAGCCCGCGCCCTTGTCCTCCGCTAAGCGCGTGAGCTGCGCGACGACCCCGTGCGCCAGCCGGAAGGGCAGCCCCTTGCGCACCAGGTAGTCGGCCAGGTCCGTCGCCAGGCTGTACCCGCCGCCCTCTGCCGCCTGCGCCATCCGCTCGCGGTTGAACGTCGCGCCCCAGAGCATCCGCGTGAACGCCGCGACCGTCGGCAGCAGCGTGTCCACCGTGTCGAAGAGCCCTTCCTTGTCCTCTTGCAGGTCGCGGTTGTACGTCAGCGGCAGCCCCTTGACCGTCGTCAGCGCAGCCATCAGGTGCCCGTACACGCGCCCCGTGCGTCCCCGAGCAAGCTCCGCCAGGTCCGGGTTGCGCTTCTGCGGCATGATGCTGCTGCCCGTCGTGTCTTCGTCCGCCAGCCGCAGGAACCCGAACTCCTCCGTCGACCACAGCACGAACTCCTCCCCCATGCGCGAGAGGTGTCCCATGCACGCCGAGGCCGCATACAAGTAGTCCAGCACGAAGTCCCGGTCCGCCACGGCGTCCATGCTGTTCGCCGTGACCCCGTCGAATCCCAGCTCCTTCGCGACCGACTCCCGGTCGAGCGGGTACGGCGACCCTGCCAGCGCGCCGCTGCCCAGCGGCAGCACGTTGGCCCGAGCCCCCGCCTGCCGGAACCGCTCCACGTCCCGCTCGAACATCTCCAAGTACGCCAGCAGGTGGTGCGCCAGCACCACGGGCTGCGCCCGCTGCAGATGCGTGTACCCCGGCATCGCCGTCTCTACGTGCTCGCCCGCCGCCGACGCCAGTGCCCGCTGCAAGCCGCGCAGCGCCTCCGCCGTCTCCTCCGCCGCGCGCCGCACGAAGAGCCGCATGTCCGTCGCGATCTGGTCGTTGCGCGAGCGCGCAGTGTGCAGCTTGCCCGCCGTCTCGCCGATGAGGTCGTGGAGCCGCGCCTCCACGTTCATGTGCAGGTCTTCCAGTTCCCGCCGCCACGGAAACGTGCCGCCCTCGATCTCGCCGCGGATGGCGTCGAGGCCCGCGCACATGCGCTCCGCCTCGTCGTCCGTGATGATCCCCTGCCGCGCCAGCATCCGCGCATGCGCCTGCGACCCCGCGATGTCTTCGTGGTAGAGACGCCAGTCGTAGTGCAGTGAGACGGTGTAGTCCAGCGAGGTATATTCGTCCGCCATCACGCCGGCCTCTTGGGCGCGAGGAACCGGCGCCGGTACGTCAGCACGCGCTCGTCACGCTGGTTGTGCGCCCGCGTCTCGATGTACACGAGCCCGCGGTCCGGCCGCGACGCCGACTCCCGCACCTCCAGCACCTCGCTCTCGGCGTAGATGGTGTCCCCCGCGAACACCGGGCCGTCGTGCGTCACCCTCTCGTACTCGAGGTTTGCGATGGCCTTCCCGGACGTGTCGATGACGCTCATCCCGACCGCCACGCTCAGCACCAGCGGCCCCGCTACGAGGATGCGCCCGTGTTGGTGTTCCTGCATGTAGTTCTCGTCCAGATGCAGCGGGTTGTGGTTCATGGTCAGCAAACAGAAGAGGTTGTTGTCGCTCTCCGTGATCGTCTTGCCCGGCCAGTGGCGGTAGACGTCGCCCACCTGGAAGTCCTCCAGGTAGCGCCCGTAGCGGTCTTTGCCCTCGTGGATCATCGCGTCGCCCTACTCGCCGCCGATCACCTTGTACACGATGCGGTTGCGGTTCCGGCAGAAGGGCCGGATCTCCGTCGGCCAGCGCCCCGAGTCCGCCGCGGCCACCCACGCGTCGCTCGTCACCACGCCCGGGTTGTCGATCTCGTACACGGCAAGGTACTTCGGCGAGCCCTCCTCCGCCACATAGCGCTTCGCGCTCTGGACGCCGGGCACCTGCAGCAGGGCGGGGATGTGCTCGTTCTCGTAGCAGTCGTTGAAGTCGGCCTCCTTCTCGGGGTCGACGTCCATCGCCGCGATGTAGATGTACTTGTCCGCCATGTCGCCCTCCATCCTGAACCGTCGTTCCCGCGCAGGCGGAAACCTCACCCATTGTGCTGCTCCGACTCCGGTGTGCCGCGGCGTTTACCCCTGCCGCGGTTGCCGCCTCGACTGCGTCCGCACCGGCAGCCCGAAGACGTTGATGAACCCCACCGACGCCTTGTGGTCGAACTTGTCGGCCTCGTCGTACGTCGCGAGTCCGTAGTCGTACAGCGCGTGCGGCGACTGCCGCCCGACGACTGTGCACGAGCCCTTGTGCAGCCGCACCCGCACCGTGCCCGACACGAACTCCTGCGTGCTGTCCACGTACGCGTCCAGGTCCTCGCGGTGCTTGGTGAACCAGAGACCGTTGTACACGATGTCCGCGTACTGCTGCGCCACAATCTCCTTGAAGCGCACCTGCTCCTTGCTCAGCGTCAGCGTCTCCAGCGACCGGTGCGCCGCGTGCAGCACGATGCCCGCCGGCGCCTCGTAGATCTCCCGCGATTTGATGCCCACCAGTCGGTTCTCCAGGTGGTCGATGCGCCCCACGCCGTGCTCGCCCGCCAGCGCGTTCAGGTGCAGCACCAGCGCCTTGCCGCCCAGCGTCTCGCCGTTCACCGACACAGGCACGCCCTGCTCGAACCCAATCTCCAGGTACAAAGGCGCGTCCGGGGAACCCTCGACCGAGCGCGTCCACGCGTAGATCTCCTCCGGCGGCTCGTGCCACGGGTCCTCCAGCACCCCCGCCTCGATGGAGCGCCCCCACAGGTTCTCGTCGACGGAGAAGGGGCTGTCCTTGGTATTGGGCACCGGCACGTTGTGCGCCGCCGCGTACTCGATCTCCTCGTCGCGGCTCATGCCCCACTCCCGCGCCGGCGCGATGACCCGCAGGTCCGGCGCCAGCGCCCCCACGCTCACGTCGAACCGCACCTGGTCGTTGCCCTTCCCCGTGCACCCGTGTGCGACAAACTCCGCCCCCTCCTCCAGCGCAACGCTGGCCAGGTACTCCGCGATGAGCGGGCGCGCGAGCGCCGTCGCCAGCGGGTACTGCGCCTCGTAGATGGCCCCCGCGCGAAGCGCCGGCCAAACGAACCGCTCGACGAAGGCCTCCTGCCCGTCGAGCACGATGGCTTTCTCCGCGCCCGTCGCCAGGGCCTTCAGCCGCACCTCCTCCAGGTCGCGCCCCTGCCCCAGCTCGGCCGTCACAGTGATGACCTCGGCGTCGTAGTGCTCCTTGATCCACGGAATGGCCACCGACGTGTCCAACCCGCCGCTATATGCCAAGACCACCTTCTGCTTTGCCATGTCCCGTCCTTATGTCCTTGTCGCTAGTGTTCAGTCTGCTACTTGGCGTTGGCCACGCGCTCCACCGCGTCCACCAGCGCCCGCTCGAAGCGGTCCACCGCGATGTCCACCTCGGCGTCCGAGATGTTCAGCGCCGGCATGAAACGCACCGCCGTCGGCCGCACCGGGTTGAGCAGCAGCCCGCCCGCGTTGCAGGACGTGACCACCTCGCCCGCGATTGCCTCGTGGAACTCGACGGCCAGCAGCAGGCCCATGCCCCGCACTTCCTTCACGGAGTCCTCGTGCGCGGCCTTCACCCGCTCGAGCCCCGCCTTCAGCCGCTCGCCCATGACCTTGCCATGCTCCACCCAGCCGCCGTCGATGACCTCCTTCACGACGGCATAGGCCGCCGCGGTCGTCAGCGCGTTGCCGCCGTAGGTGCTCCCGTGGTCGCCCGGCCGCAGCACGTCGCAAGAGTCCTTGCACATGAATGCGCCGATCGGCACGCCGCCGCCCATGGCCTTCGCCAGCGTCATCACGTCCGGCTCAACGCCGTACTGCTCGTACCCGAAGAGCGTCCCCAGCCGCCCGATGCCAGTCTGGATCTCGTCAAGGATGAGCAGCAGTCCCTTCTCGTCGCACCACGCCCGGACTTCCTTCAGGTAGTCGTCCGGCGGCACGTTGACGCCGCCCTCGCCCTGAACGGGCTCCAGCATGACGGCGCACGTGTTCTGGTTCGTCGCCTTCTTGATAGCCTCGATGTCCCCGAATGGCACGTTCACGAAGCCGGTCATCAACGGCAGGAAGTTCGCCTGGTAGTTCGGGTTCCCTGTCGCCGCCAGCGCGCCCAGCGTCCGCCCGTGGAAGGAGTCGACGGCGGTGATGATCTCCACCGCGCCGTTCAGGTGCTCGCGGCCGTACTTCCGCGCCAGCTTGATGGCGCCCTCGTTGGCCTCCGCGCCGCTGTTGCACACGAAGACCTTGTCCAGGCAGCTGTTCTCCACCAGGAGCTGCACCAGCTGGAGCTGCGGCAGCGTGTAGAACTGGTTCGACGTCTGGATCAGCGTCGACGCCTGCTCCGCGATGGCCTGCACCATCACCGGCGGGCAGTGCCCCAGGCAGTCGACCGCCCACCCCGCGGTGAAGTCCAGGTACTCCTTGCCGTCCGTGTCCCACACGCGGCTCCCCTGCCCCCGCTCGATGACGACGGGCTGACGGCGCACCGTGCCCATGTAGTACTGCTTTTCCGTCTCGATGTACTGGTTCACTAGTTCTGCTCCTCCGCCAGCCGGTTTAGTTCCTCCAGCGACCGTCTCAACTCCTCCAGCGCCATGTCCAGCGCGTCAATGGCGTCCGACGCGCCTCCCAGCGCCTCCGAGATCGACTCCGACTCCGGAGGCGCTGGCGCTGTCGTGTCAGCAATGGGCGACGGCTCGTCGAGGTCCAGCGACGGCGCCTGCGTGCTCGACCCCGTCAGCGCGTCGAGAGCCGACCGCAGCGTCGGCCGCATCACCACCTCGCCCGCGTCCGCCACGATGATCTGCTTCAACTCCGGGAACGCCAGGTTGTCCGCCTGCAGGAACACCGGCTCCACGTACAGGATCGTGTTGTCGATGGGCACCACCAGCAGGTTCCCCCTGAGCACCGTCGATCCCACCTGCCCCCAGAGCGTGAACTGCTGCGAGATGTCGGGGTCGTTGTCGATGCGCGCCTCGACTTGCTGCGGGCCGTCAAGCTGCTTGCCCCGCGGGAACACGAAGTTCACCAGTTGTCCGTACCGGTCTCCGTCGTTGAGCGCCGCCAGCCACGACACCATGTTCGGCCGTTCCGCCGGCGTGAAGGGCATCAGCAGCACGAACTCCTCCTGCACCGAGTCCGGCAGCTTCATGATCAGGTAGTACGGCTGCATCACCAGGTTGTTCTGCCCGAAGTAGGTCTCCTGCGGGATGCTCCACTGGTCCTCCTTGTTGAAGAAGACCGTGGTGTCCGTCATGTGGTACTGCAGGTATTGCTGTGCCTGCGCCTGGAAGAGCCCCTCCGGATACCGGATGTGCTCCTGCAGCCCGGGGTGCTTCGTGTCGATGTCGTCGATGGACATGAAGAGCTTGGGGAACATCTTCTGGTACGTCCGCACAAGCGGGTCGTCCTGCTCGATGACGTAGAAGGTCAGGTCCCCCCCGTAGGCGCTCATGACCACCTTCACGCTGTTGCGAATGTAGTTGAACTCGCCCAGCTCACCCGCGAACGGCGTCGAGTACGGGTAGCGGCTCGTAACCGTGTACGCGTCCTGGATCCACAGCAGCTCGCCGTTCACCACCGTGACGTACGGGTCGTCGTCCAGCACCAGGAACGGCGCGACGTCCGCCACCCGTTCCTGGATGTTGCGGGTGTATTGGATCCTGCTGCCCGGCGTGATCTCCCCGCTGATCATCAGGTTCAGGTCCCGGAATTTCCACGCATAGGCAAGCTGGCGCAGGAACCCGCTGATTGGTACCCCACCGTTTCCCTGGTACCGCGCACGAACGGGGATGTCCGTCTCCGTCGGGTACGAGAACTCCTCGACGGCCGAGTTCACCACCACGTAGTCGCGCGTGTTCTCGCCGTAGTACACCTCCGGCCGGTCGACGGCGATCTTGCCCGTTGGCGGCACGTCCTGCAGCACGAACTCGGGCTTGCCGTCGTCCGTGAACTCCGTCACCGGCGCCGCAACCGCACCGAAGCCGTGGGTGAACTGCAGCGTCCGGTTGACCCAGTTCTGCGCCTCCTGCGGCAGCCGCTCCGGCGAGAGCTCCCGCGCGCTCACCATAAGCTGCGTATACTCGCCGTCCAGCGTATACCGGTCGACGTCCACGTCCTGGAAGTCGTAGTACAGCCGAATGAACTGGATCTGGTTCAGGGTATCCAGGAACGGCCGGTGGTCCCACAGCCGCAGGTTAGAGATGATGCCCGGGTTCGTGTCGACGATCTCCCCGGTCACCCGGGGGTTGTCCCGTATTGGGTACGCCGACTCGGCGATGCGGTTCAGCCCGAAGGCGTCCCGCGTCGCGTCGATGTTCCTGGCGATGAACGGCCGCTCCCGCTCCAGCTCCGAGGGGATGACCTGAAAGCGCTGCACCGCATTCGGCCACGCGAATTGCAGGAGGATGAGCCCGCCGATCCACAGCAGACCGATACCGACCATGAGCCGTGTGCCCTTCAGCCAGAAGGCGTTGAGCAGCAATAGGATGCCACCCGCGGAGACGATGAAAATCAGGATGGTCAGGCCGGGGATGCGCGCGTTGACGTCGGCGTACGTTGCGCCCACGACCGCGCCGTTGTCGGAGAATACCAGGCTGTAGATGTCGATCCAGTACCCGTAGCCGAAGGTGAAGAGCAGCAGCGCCCCCAGCACAGATAGGTGGGTCCGCACCTGCGGCGTCAGCGTGAAGACGGCCCCCCGCAGGCTGAAGTGAACGAAATACATGCCCAGGCTCAGCAGCAGCGTCACCACAAACGCCCCCAGCAGCCATCCCTGCACCAGTTCGTGCAGCGGCAGCGTGAAGACGTAGAAGGACACGTCCCTACCGAACTGCGGGTCCTCGATGCCGAACGGCGTCGCGTGGATGAAGCCCAGCACGACGTTCCAGCCGCCGCCCGCCACACCGCCGAAGATGAGCGCCGCCACCACGATCACGAAGATGGCGCCCGCCAGCGTCAGCGGCCGCAGCAACTCCAGCGTCTCCTCCGGCACCGGCGTCACCTGCTGCCCGCGGCCGTACCTGTACGTCAGCCACACGCTCACCGACGCAATCGCCGCGAAGAGCGCCGAGCCCGTGAAGAACAGCCAGATGCGTTGCACCAGGATGGTGCGGTACACGCCCTCGAATCCCAGGTTTCCGAACCACAGGAAATTCGTGTACACGTCCAGCAGCCAGAACGCCAGGATGAACAGGCCAATGATCAGCCCAAGGCCGCCTCCCCAGAGGATGACGCTCCTCCAGGGGATGTCGGGCGTACCAATCTGCCCCGGCTGCCCGAAGTTCGGGAAACCGCCGCCACCGAAGCCTCCGCCAAAGTTGCCTGCCATCAGCTTCTCCTTGCCCTATCCGATGCGTGTGCCTTTGCCCCTGCCCTCCAGGCTCTCCAGGAGCGCGTGGGGTTCTCTGCCGTCCAGTATCTGCGCCGAGCCCACGTGGGGCAGCGCCTTCAGACATGCCTCCAGCTTGGGGATCATCCCCCCGGCTGCCACGCCGTTCTCGATGAGTGACTGCGCCTGTGCCGGCAGCAGCCGCGGTATCGTCCGCCGCGAGGCATCCATCACCCCGTCGACGTCCGTCAGGTAGATGAGCCGCTCCGCCTCCAGCGCAGCGGCAAGCTCCCCCGCGGCTACGTCGCCGTTGATGTTGTACAGCGTCGCTCCCGGCCCGCCGTTCAACCCGATGGCCACCGGCGCGATTACCGGGATCCACCCCAGCGCGGACATCTCCCGCACCGGCCCCGCGTCGACGTCCGTGATGTCGCCGACGTAGCCCAGGTCCGGGTCCAGCGTCCTCGCCTGCAGGATGCCGCCGTCGGCCCCGCTGAAGCCCATCGCCTTCCCGCCCAGCGCCAACACCGACGCCACAAGCTGCTTGTTCACCAGCCCCGTCAGCACCGCCAGCACGATGTCCAGCGCCGCCTCGTCGGTCACGCGCATGCCCCGCACGAACTGCGGCGCCGCGCCCGTCCGCTCCATCCACCGGCTGATGACCTGCCCGCCGCCGTGCACGACCACGGGGGCATGCCCCTGCCGCTGCATCGCGACAACGTCCTCCAGCGTCGTGTCCCCGCTGCCGAGGGTGCTGCCGCCGATCTTGATGACGATGGGCTTTTGTGTGCTCCCCTCGCTCACCGTTTCCCCTGTTGTGTTGCTACGGCTCGCCGTTCCATCCGTTCGCCCTGAGCCTGCCGTGGGGGTCTCACGAACGGGCGGCGCGGCGCGCGCTTACGTCGTGTACGCGCTGTTGAACGTGACGAACTCCTCGCTCATGTTGCAGCCCCAGCCGATTGCCACTCCGTCGCCGATGTTGAGGCTCACGCGAATGCGCACCTCGTCTCCGTGCATGGAAGCCACCAGAGAGTCCTTCAGGTACGGGATGGGAAGCCCCGCCTCCATGATGCAGATGTCGTTGATGTGGAGGGTGAGCTTCTCCTCCACCACCTCCGCGCCGCTCTTGCCGACCGCCATCATGATGCGCCCCCAGTTGGGGTCGTTGCCGTGGACGGCCGTCTTGACCAGGATGGAGCTCGCCACCGAGCGGGCCGCCAGCCGCGCGTCCGCCACGCTCTCGGCGCCGTCCACCGTGACCTCGATGAGCTTGGAGGCCCCCTCGCCGTCCATGACCATCTCGCGGGAGAGGTGCGTGCACACCTGCAGCAGCGCCGCCGACAGCGCTTCGGCCTCCGGCGTGCCCTTGGCGATCGCTGCCCCCGATGCCCCATTCGCGAAGACGAGCACCGTGTCGTTGGTGCTCGTGTCGCCGTCGACGTCCACCATGTTGAAACTGGAGTCGACCACCTCACTCAGCGTTTCCTGCAGCAGTGCGGCGTCCACCTGTGCGTCCGTGGTCAGATAGGCCAGCATCGTCGCCATGTTTGGGTGGATCATGCCGGAGCCCTTGCAGCACCCGGCGACGGTCACCGTTTTGTCGCTCGCTTGGAACGAGACTGCAATCTCCTTGCTGACCGTGTCCGTCGTCATGATCGACCGCGCGAAGTCGTGTCCGCCGTCCCGCGTCATCTCGATCTTTCCGACGGCGTTGCGGATCAATCCCATGGGCAGCTCCACGCCGATGATCCCCGTGCTGCTGACGGCGATGTCCGCCATTTCCACGCCTAGCGCTCCGGCCGCCAGCGACGCCATCTCCTCGGCGTCAATTAGCCCCTGGTCCCCGACCGAGCAGTTGGCGCACCCGCTGTTCACGATGACCCCGCGTGACGCGCCCCGTTCGGCAGCCCGCCGGCTGACGGTTACGCACGCTGAGACAACCTTGTTCTTCGTAAATGTCCCCGCCGCCGTTGCCGGCGCCTCCGAGAAGAGCATGCCCAGGTCCACTTTGCCCGGGGCGTAGGTGCGGATGCCGGCGTACGTGGCGCCGGCGGTGAATCCCAGCGGGCTCGTAACCGATCCGTCTGGGACTACCGTAATTTCATGTGACATTTGTGTCTCCTTTGGGTGCTCCTTCGTTCCTGCGCACAACGATTAGGGCTGAATAGGTGGAAATTCCGTTGTGGAGGTGTCCGGCAAACAACCCTGTGGAGTATAGCACAAGCCCTATCTGGCTTCACCCTCAGCGGCCGCCTGCCCCTCCTCTGGGGGCCCGTGTCGCAACGGCCCGTCTTCCAGCGAGGACCCATATGCGGGAGAGGACACGTCCTCTCTAGGGGACGCATCCTCCTTGGGGGCCGCATCCTCGACGGCCCGGAGGTCGGCCGGGGGCGCGCTCGGCTCGATGACGCCGTCCGCCGCCAGCGTGCTGTTCATCGCCGCCACCGCAACCTCGATCTGCGAGCGGTCCGGCCACCGCGTCGTCAGCTTCTGCAGCATGAGGCCCGGGAATGCTAGCGCCTGCGCCCACGCGCGTTCGCTGTGCGCCCCGCTGAACCGCAGGAACTCGTAGCTCACCGCCGCGATGACCGGCAACAGCGCGATCCGCGATGCAACCGCCCACACCAGCGCAGGCCTTCCCACCATCGTGAAGACCACCACCGAAACCAGGACCACGGTCAACAGGAAGGCGGTGCCGCAGCGCGGGTGCGCTGTCGGGAACTTCTCGATCTCCTCTGCCTCAAGCGGCCGCCCGTGCTCGTACGCGTGGATCGTCATGTGCTCCGCGCCGTGGTACGCGAAAACCCGCTTGATGTCCCGCAGGTTCCCGATTAGCCAGATGTACCCCACCAGCAGCGCCAACCGGATGATGCCCTCAATGAGGTTGCTCACGATCGACGAATCAACGTAGCTGTCCAGCGACCGCGCCCCAAACAGTGGTAGCAGAAAGAAGATGCCGATGCCGAACACCAGCGCGATGGCCATGGTCAAGGCCATGCTGACCCGCTCAGTCTTGCCGACCTTTGGCAACTCCCCGTCGGGCACCGGCGGCTCGTCCGGGTCGGCCATCGCAATCTCCGCCGACCGGTTCAGCCCGCGCATGCCCATCAGCAGCGCCTCGATGAGGACGAGCACCCCGCGCACCAGCGGGATGCGTCGCAGCGCCCCGCTCGTGATCGGACTCAGCGGCAGCGGTCCCGTCCAGATGCCCCCGTCCGGCCGGCGCACGGCCATGCGCACGTTGCGCTGACCCCTGATGAGCACCCCCTCAATCAGGGCCTGACCGCCGTAGTAGAACGGCTGTGGCATCCTGCTGTCCTCCCGGTTGTTCCTCTAGCCCGTTCGCCCTGAGCCTGTCGAAGGGCTATCCCCTTCCCGTCATCCAAGCCCACGACCCTCCATCCCGGCGGAGGCCGGGATCCAGAGGCGGGGCCGTCCCCCCTAAAGAAATCGGGGTGGCTTGCACCACCCCGAGGCCCGGTCTTGCGCCTACTTGAGGTTGTACCTCCGCTTGATGCGCTCCACCCGGCCCTCGGTGTCCACAATTCGCTGCTCGCCCGTAAAGTACGGGTGGCATCGATTGCAGATCTCCACGCGCAGTTCCGCCTTCGTCGAGCCGGTGGTGAAGGTGTTGCCGCACACGCAGTGCACAACCGCCTCTGCATGCCACTGTGGATGAATGTCTGTCTTCACTGTCCTTGTTCTCCTGACCCTCTTGGACCTGTCTCTATTCTAGTTCTGCGGGTAGATGCAGGCCATCTTCCGGTTCTTGATGGCCCACTCGTACTTCACCTCGCCGTCCGCTAGCGCGAACAGCGTGAAGTCGCGCCCGACGCCCACGTTCTTGCCGGGGAATATCCGCGTGCCCCGCTGCCGGACGAGCACCGCGCCGGTCCGGACCACCTGTCCGCCGTACACCTTGACGCCCAGGCGCTGCCCCTTGCTGTCTCTCCCGTTGCGGCTGGACCCGCCGCCCTTCTTGTGGGCCATATCTCTGCTCCCTTGCTCTCCCGCACCGACGATTCGGTGCGCCTACTCTGCCTTCTTCTCTTCCTCCGCGGTCTCCTCTGCAGGAGCCTCCTCAGAGGCCTCCTCCACTGGAGCTTCCTCCGCCGGAGCTTCCTCCGCCGGAGCCTCCTCCGCAACTACCTCAGCCTCAGCTTCCGCCTCGACGCTAGCCTCCGCCTCGACGACCTCAGCCGCCTCCGCTTCCTCAGCCGCCGCGACGGGCTCCTCAGCCGCAGCCTCGTCTGCTGCCGCCTCTTCCGCCACCGGCTCCTCGGTTGCCGCTGCCGCCGTCGAGCGACGCCTGCGGCGTGGTGCCGGCGCCGGCGCTTCCTCCACCGCCTCCTCGACGACCGCTTCCACCACTTCCTCGGGCTCCTCGGCGCCGTCCGTCAGGATGTGCCGTATGCGCAGCCGGGTGTAGCTTTGGCGATGGCCGTTCTTGCGGCGGTAGTGCGTCTTCGCCTTGTACTTGTACACGATGATCTTGGGGCCCCGGAACTGGTCGGCGACCTCCGCCGTCACCTTGGCCCCGTCGACGGTCGGCGTCCCCACGGACACCGCGTCGTCCCCGCCTACAAGCAGCACGTCAGCCAGGTCAATCCGCGCGCCAACCTCTTGCTCGAGCTTCTCAACGTCGATGACGTCGCCCGGCTGCACGCGGTACTGCTTCCCGCCGGTCTGGATAACTGCATAGCTGGACACGATGGTCAGGCCTCTCACGCAAATGTGCGACAAATCAATATTGTAGGCGGCGCCTACGGGGGTGTCAACGCGAATCGGGGAAAGCGCGGCTACGACGTGGCAGGGGCAAAGTCCAGCGTCACCGAGGTCAGTTGACTGCCCTCCGGCACCTCGACAGCGTCCGGCCTGCTCGGCACGGCCAGCGGCAACCCGTCCCGCTCCGATTCGATGGCGTAGTCGATGAGAACATCCTTCGCGTTCTCCAGGGCCTCTTCCACCGTCTCGCCCATAGCAACAACCCCGTCGATGTCCGGAAACACGACTCCAAAGGCTCCAGGTTCACCATCAATGAGGGCCGGGTATATCAGCTTGTTGCTCATCGATCAATCCTTCCAACGGGCCTTATTGACTATGCTCCGCGCCGCATCAATTGAGACGGTGCGGTGTCGAGGCACCGTGATTATACCAGGGATTCGAGGGTGCTTATAGATATCGTGGTTGCCGCCATGCCTAGCTAAGAACCAGCCATCTCCCACTAGTCGGCTGACAATTCGCGCGGTGTTCGTTTCAGGCACATTGACATTATTGCGCAACTATTGCTAAGAAACAAGATTGTGTGCAGTCAGATTTAAGGGGAAATCACCGCGTCCAGCAGCGCCGACACGCTCCCCAGCCCCTCAACCCCCCACGCCGTCGCGATCGCCCCCGGTATCGCCGAGTCCGCCAGCACCCCCGTCGCGCAGTCCGTGAACTTCTCCGCCAGGTCCTCCCGCGACATCGGCCACTCCGGCGTCCCTCGCGACACCGCAGCCTCCCGCGACAGCACGCTACCGTCCTCGAGCTCTACCTCGACGCGGCTCCGGATGCGCTCGAACCCCCGCGCCTCGATCTCCTCGTCCAGGTACGGCTTCACCCGCGCCATCATCGCCCGCACCTCCGGGTCCCGCACCACCTCGTCGCGGAACTCCGCTATGCCCGCCCGACGCCGCAGCGCCAGCACGCCGAGCATGAACTGCATGCTGAACTTCGCCTGCAGCGCGTTCTCCGGCTCCGCGTACCGCAGCGCGTTCAGCACGTTCGACGCCGTCCCCAGCCGCACCTCGCGGATGCGCCCCGGCGCGACGTCGTGCTCGATCAGCAGCCCCCGCAGCGCGTCCATCGCCGGGTGCAGCAGTGACCCGCACGGGTACGGCTTCACCGACACCCCCGGGTCCAGCAGCGCCCACGGCCTGCCCAGCTTGCCGAGCACGTACTCCTCGTCCACCCCACCCCCTGCTACCGCGAAGAACCCCCACTGCCCGTCGAGCCCCGACGGGTCCGCGCTGTACCCCATCGACGCCAGCTTCGCCGCCACGACGCCGTTCTGCGCCGCCGCGCCCGAGTGGTACGGCTTCGTCATGGTCCCGAAGTTCACCCGCAGCCCCGCGCTCTTGCTCCCCGCGATGCTCAGCGCCGTCCGCGTGTGCTCCTCGTCGAGCCCCATCAGCGACGCCGCAGCCGCCGCGGCCGCAAACACCCCGAACGTTCCCGTGCTGTGGAACCCTCGCTGGTAGTGCTGCGGGTTCACCGCCTCCGCCAGCTTGCACTCCACCTCAAGCCCGATGCTGAACGCCCGCACTAGGTCCCTCCCCGTCGCGCCCGTCTCCTGCCCGACGGCCAGCGCCGCCGAGAGCGCCGGCACCGTCGGGTGCGTCAGCAGCCCGTACACCCGGTCCGGTGTCGACGCAAGCTGCGTGTCGTCGAAGTCGTGCGCGTGCCCGCTCACCCCCGACGCCAGCGCCGCAAACTCCGCCGGGTACGCCACCGCGACACCCGGCACCCGCGCCTTGCCCGACACCCCCAGCGTTCCCACGTACCGGTGGATGATCTGCGTGCACTCCTCCGGCACCCCCGCCAGCATGACGCCCAGCCCGTCGACGATGCACCGCAGCGACTCAGCCCGCAGGTCGTCGGGCAGGTCGTCGTACGTCGTCTCGACGATGAAGCGCGCGGTCTCTTGCGTGATGGTGCCGGTCAGCGTGGTCATGAGTTGGGGAACCTCCTGCGGTGGTGTACCATACGGGAGTCCAGCAAAACAACGGCATATAGCATACCCCCATTTGTGTTAGGGGTGTCCATGTTCACAGACTTTGAAAGCTGCCCAGGCTGCCGCGGCGCGGTCACCATCCGCACCGTCGACGGCCAGTGGCGCCCCTACTGCGCCCGCTGCCAGCTCATCATCCAGCTCGGCCCCAAGCTCGTCGCGACGGTCCTCGTCGGCGACCCCTCCAGCCTCCTCATGGTCCAACGCAGCTACGGCGAGGAGAAGGGTCGATGGGCCCTTCCCGGCGGCTACGTCGAGCAGGGCGAGGTCGTCGAGGAGGCCGCCGCCCGCGAGGCCATCGAGGAGACGGGCATCGAGGTGACCATCACCGGCCTCGTTGGGCTCTTCTCCGCCCCCGGCCGCTCCATCGTCGTCGCCGCCTACGGTGCCACAGCCGTCGGCGGCGCCCTCACGACAGACTCCTGGGAGATTGACGGCGCCGGCTACTTCTCCGTCGACAACCTCCCCCCACTAGCCTTCCCCCAAGACGACCGAATCATCGCCAAGTGGGTGGAGATGTTCGAGGCGCAAAGGAAAAGCTAACCACCAGCCCCCATCCCCGTTGACACCCCCGCCCTATGCGCTATCATTGTCGCGTCGCCAACCGTAACAGGAGGCGAACGGGTTCCGGCAACCTCAATCTTCGGCCGCGGGGATCAGCATGACCGCGACGGCGCCTTCAAGACTCGCGTTCTTCCAATACGCTAGCCGTGTGCGTCCGATTGCGTGCTCTGCCCGTCCCGTTGCCTGTGCATCGGGACGAGCGACATGACCGGCGCGCAAACCCTCGGAAACATCGGCTTCATCGGTGCGGGCGCAATGGCCTCGACCCTCGCGATCGCCATGCACCGCCGCGGCTACGCCGTCCGCGCCGTCGCCAGCCGCACCGAAGCCTCCGCCGAGCGCCTCGCCGCCGGGATCCCCGGCTGCGATCCCCTCTCGCCGCAAGCCGTCGCCGACCGCTCCGACACCGTCTTCCTCACCGTCCCCGATGACGCCATCGCGCACGTTGCTGCGACCCTGCGCTGGCGCAACAACCAATTTGTCATCCACTGCTCCGGCGCCCTCGACATCGATGTCCTCTCTCCTGCCGCTAGATCCGGTGCCCAGACAGGCGGACTGCACCCGCTGCAGACCTTCACCGCCGGCGTCGACCCCGAGGCATCCCTCCGCGGCATCGCCTACGCAGTCGAGGCCTACTCGCCCCTGCGCGAGTCCCTCGAAGCGCTCGCGACAGCCCTCGGAGGCTGGCTGCTCCCCCTCGATTCCACCGACCGCGCCGTCTACCACGCCAGCGCCATCGCTGCCTGCGGCCTCGTCGCCACGCTCCTGAAGCAGGCAGGCGACCTCTGGCGGGGCATTCCCGGTCTCGACGGCAACGGCATGCGCGCCCTGCTGCCCCTGACTCGCAGCACCCTCGACAACATCGAACGCCAGGGCCTCCCTGACGCCCTCACCGGCCCCGCCGCCCGCGGCGACGTCGGCGTCGTCCGCATGCACCTCGACGCCCTCGGTGAGCGCGCCCCGGGCTTCCTGCCGCTGTACGCCGCCCTGTCGCTCGCCCTGCTCCCCATCGCCCGCGACAAGGGCACCCTCGCCGGGCCGCAGGAAGCCCAGCTCCGTGAGCTGCTCACCGCATCCCTGACCGAATCCAGGACTGAAGGAGCGCCATGCGCGTAACTACCCGTGACGTGCAGCGGTTCAAGACGCAAGGGGAGCGCTTCCCCGTGCTGACCGCCTACGACTTCCCCACCGCCCGGCTCGTCGAGGAGGCCGGTGTCCCCGTCATCCTCGTCGGCGACAGCCTCGGCCAGGTGGTGCTCGGCCACTCCTCCACTATCCCCGTGACCATGGATGTCATGCTCCACCACACCGCCGCCGTCGTCCGCGGCACCGAGCGCGCGATGGTGATCGCCGACATGCCCTTCCTCTCCTACAACTTGAGCGACGAGCAAGCCCTCCAGAACGCCGGCCGCTTCCTGCAGGAGGCCGGCGCGCAGGCGGTCAAGCTCGAGGGCGGCGTCCGCGTCGCCGAGACCGTCCGCCGCGTGACCCAGGCCGGCATCCCCGTCATGGGCCACATCGGCCTCACCCCCCAGTCCGTCAACCAGATCGGTGGCTACCGCATCCAGGGCAAGACCGAGGCCGAAGCCGTCGCCCTCATGGATGACGCCATCGCCCTCCAGCAGGCCGGCGCCTACTCCGTCGTCCTCGAGCTCGTCCCCGACGAACTCGCGAAGGCCGTCACCGAGCGCCTCGATGTCCCCACCGTCGGCATAGGCGCCGGTCCCCACTGCGACGGGCAGGTGCAGGTGGTCCACGACTTGCTGGGCTTCGGCACCTCCTACATTCCCAAGCACGCCCGCCGCTTCGCCGACGTCGGCGACGTCATCCGCGACGCCGTCGCCCGCTACGCAGGAGAAGTCCGCTCGGGCGACTTCCCCAACGGCGGCTAACCCCCATGATTGTCTGCACTACCATCGCCGAGGCCCGTGACGCCCTGCGCGGCGTCGAGCGCCCCCTCGGTGCGGTCCTCACCATGGGCGCCCTCCACGCCGGCCACCTCGCCCTCATCCGCCGCGCCCGCGCCGAGTGCAAAACGGTGGTGGCCACCATCTACGTGAACCCCACCCAGTTCGGCGACGCCAGCGACCTCGACACCTACCCCCGACCCATGCAGGACGACCTCCGCGTCCTCCGCCGAGAGGGCGTCGACGTCCTCCTCGTCCCTTCCGACGCCGAGATCTACCCCGAGGGCTTCAGTGCATGGATCGAGCCCGGCGAAATAGGCGAGCGCCTTGAGGGCGAGCACCGCCCCGGCCACTTCCGCGGCGTCTGCACCGTCGTCCTCAAGCTCTTCAACATCCTCTCACCCGACCGCAGCTATTTCGGCCAGAAGGACGCCCAGCAGGTGCTCGTCATCCGCCGGATGGTCGATCACCTCGCCCTGCCCATCGACATCGTCCCCGTCCCCACCGTCCGCGAGCGCGACGGCCTCGCCATGTCCAGCCGCAACGGCAACCTCACCACCCAGGAACGCCGCGCCGCCCGCGTCCTCCACCGCGCCCTCACCGCTGCCCGTGACCTCGCCGCCGAAGGCGAACGCAACGCCAACACCCTCCGCGCCGCCATCCACGCCACCCTCGCGGAAGAACCCCTCGTCACCATCGACTACATCAGCATCGCCCACCCACAAACCCTCAAAGAACTAACCACCCTAAGCGGCCCAGCCCTCGCCTCCCTCGCCGTCCGAATAGGCCAGACCCGCCTGATAGACAACATCACCCTCCTGGGCTAGCCCCGCCTACGCCGTACCCGCTCCACACTGCTACCGTCATTCCCGCGAAAGCGGGAACCCAGGGCAGGGGAGGAAGTGAGGGGCCGTCCCCCCTCCACGCGCCCCCACCACCGTCCCCGCCCTCCAACCGTCGTTCCCCCCCTCGTCGTTCCCGTGAAAACGGGAACCCAGGGCAGGGGCGGAAGCGAGGGGCCGTCCCCACTCCCGCGCCCCCACTGCCGCCCCCGCCCACCCCCGTCGTTCCCGCCCCCCCGTCGTTCCCGTGAAAACGGGAACCCAGGGCAGGGGCGGCCTCGCGGGGCCGTCCCCACTCCCGCGCCCCCGCACAGTCCCCACCCCGTCGTTCCTGCGGAGGCAGGAACCCCGACAAACAGCCAACGCCCGCAATCCCAGCCGCCAAACCCTGACACAAGCCCCTCGCGCGAAACCCAACCACCCCGCTACCCTCTCCCCATGAACAACAACAACGCAGCCCCCGACCACCACGACGACAACCCACGGAGGAAGAAGCGAAAGCCCGGCGGCCAGCCCGGCAACCAGAACGGCCGCAAGCGTGGCCTCTTCGACAGGACGCTCACCCCGGAGCAGCGAAACGCCCTTAAAGCTGCCCGGCGCGCCCGCAAGCTCCCCGATGTGGTAAACGTCGTCCGCATCAAGCTCGTGGCTTTGCTCTCCGATCCCCATGCCGACCTCGATCGGCTCATCCGCCTCAACCGGATGTTGACGCGCATGCTGCGGATCGAGAGCAGGAAACGCTCGGAACGCGAGAGGTGGGGGTGATGCAGAAAAACTTTCGTGTTGTAGCTGAAATGTGCCGCATCGGCTACAGGGCGGACACGGTTGTTTTTCTCCGCGGCCGCGGTGTTGGGGGAGAAATCTCCAGGCGAGCTTGTCCTACGAGACCGGCGCGGTCGGCGGCTCCCCGTCCCCGGACCCTTGGTCCGCCGAGTCCTCCGCCGAGTCCAGTTCCCCCCGCGCCTTCCGCCGGAAGTGCTGCACCACCGGCGACAGCACCGGCACCCCGACGCGGTACTTCCCGACGGCCAGGAAGTACAGGTACTGCACCAGTCCCTGCAGCCCGCCCGTCTTGGGGTTGAAGGTCACCGTCCAGCGGGTCCCGCCCTTAACAATCTCGAACACGTCCTCGCGGTCCGCCCACGTCGACTCGACGGCCTCCATCGTCCGCCGCCTCGGGTACTCGAAGGCGCACAGCCACAGCACCTCGTCGCCCTCGTCCGTGTCGCGGGTCAGCACGGCGCCCTCAGTCTCCTCGACCGTCTCGCCGTACTTCTGCGAGAAGAGCACCCGGTCGAGGGGCCCGTCCGGCCCCACCGCGGTCACGTGCTCGTAGACCTCCTCGATGGGCCCCGGCACCGTCGTGTGGAAGCTCAGCTTCACTGCGAAGGCCCTCGGCTACGCGTCCGCGAACCGCGCCTGCACCCCGGCGAGCGCCTCCAGCGCCTTCACGTACGCCTGCGTCCCCTCGTCGCCGTGCCCCTGCCCCTCGACGGCACGGTACAGGTGGTGCACCAGCGGCGTCGTGAACAGCGGCAGGTTCATCGCCTGCGCCGACTGCATGATTAACCGCAGGTCCTTCTGCTGCAGCTTCACCATGAATCCCGGCGCAAAGTCGTCCTTCAGCAGCCGCGCGCCCAGGTTCTCCAGCTGCCACGAGTTCGCCGCGCCCCCCGTGACCGCCGAGAACACGGCCTGCAGGTCCGCGCCCGCCTTCGCGCCGAACACCAGCCCCTCGCACACCGCCGCCATCGTGCCCGCGACGATGACCTGGTTCACCAGCTTGGTCACCTGCCCCATGCCGAGCTCGCCGCAGTAGGTGATCCGAGTGCCCATCGCCTCCAAAACAGGCCGAGCCCCCTCGAAGGCGTCCTTGTCGCCGCCCAGCATGATGGACAGCGCCGCGTTCTGTGCCCCCAGCACGCCGCCGCTCACCGGCGCGTCCAGCATCGGCACGCCCCGCTCGGCCAGCCGCGCGCCCACGTCGCGCGTCACTTCCGGCGAGATGGTGCTCATGTCGATCACCACCGTCCCCGGCGCGACGCCCTCGATGACGCCCCCCTCGCCCAGAATGACGGCCTGCACGTCCGGCGAGTCCGTCACCATCGTGATGACGACATCCGCTCCCGCCGCCGCGTCCGCCGGCGACGTCGCAGCCTCGCCGCCGTCCGCAACAAACGCATCCACCTTGGCCGACGTCCGGTTCCACGCCCGAACGCTGTGCCCGGCCTTCACCAGGTTCCGGCTCATGGGCGCCCCCATCAGCCCCAGCCCAACGAATCCAACCTTCATGCAATGTCTCCTTACGTCAGGACACGGTCTCCTTTGCGTACCAGCTCGTCATTCCCGCGCCCCCCGGCTCGTCATTCCCGCGTCCCTCTTCGTCATTCCTGCGCCCCTCTTCGTCATTCCTGCGAAGGCAGGAATCCAGAGGGGAGTGGAGTGGGGAACCCCTGCGCTCCGCCCTCGTACTCTTTCGGGGTCACTCCCGCCGTCCGGCTCTCCATACCGGCGAACGCCGGTATCCAGGGGAGGGGCCGCCCGAATGGCGAATGGCAAATCGCCCGTCAAGCCCGCGCGCCCTGAGCCCGTCGAAGGACCGCCCGAACGGACTCCAGTGGCTCTGGTCGCCCCTACTCTCCGCCCCCGACCTCTTTCGGCGTCATGCCCGCGCACCAACTCGTCATACCCGCGCCACCAACTCGTCATTCCTGCGCCCCTCTTCGTCATTCCTGCGAAGGCAGGAATCCAGAGGGGAGGGGAGCGGGGAACCCCTAAGCCCCGGCCTTCTCCCGCTCGCGGCAGCTGCTGATGTAGTTGCGTGCCCCGGCAGCGAGAAACGCCGGCGTGCCCGTCGCCAGGTACTGGTACCCCACGTTCCGCCAGTGCTCGTACGCGTCGGCGTCCCGCGCGATGGTGCCAGCCCACTTGCCCGCGGCCACCGCGGCCTTGCCCACGTGCTCTATCGCCTCCATCACCGCCGGGTGCTCCGGCTGCCCCGGGTACCCCATCGAGATCGACAGGTCCGTCGGCCCAACGAACACCAGGTCGACGCCCTCCGTCGACACGATCTCCGCCGCCGCCTCGACGGCCCGCGTGGTCTCGATCTGCACGCACAGGATGATCTCCTCGTTCGCGAGCTTGACGTACTCGCCCAGCGGCATCCCGACGCCGTAGCCCGCGGCCCGAACGCCAGCCAGCCCGCGCAGTCCCACCGGCGGGTATCGCACCGCGTCGACGGTCGCCCGCGCCTCCGCCGCCGAGTTCACCTGCGGGATCTGCGCCCCCATGACGCCCGTGTCCAGGTACCGCAGGATGTTCTGTGGCGAGTTCAGCGCGATCCGGCACATCGTCGATATCCCGACGGCCTCCGCCGCCCGCACCTGGTGCTCGCAAGACTCCAGGTCCGACACGCCGTGCTCCGCGTCGATGATGACGAAGTCCATCCCCAGAAACCCCAGGATCTCCACGGCGTCCGCAGACGGGATCGAGTTGAAGGCGCCGATGACGCCCTCCCCGTTGCGCAGCTTCGCCTTAAGGGTGTTGGTGCCAATCATGCGTGGTCCTCCGTTCGAGTGTGGAGTTGGCGCACCGCGATACACGTCGCAGCGGGCCGGAAACACTGTAATGGAGGGGGTGTGCCGGGGCAAGGGTTGGAGGAGGTGTCAGGGCCTCGCGGAGCGCTACGCCGCCCGGCTCCCCAGCCGCGCCCGCAGCGCCGCGACGTCCCGCTGCAGCGTCGCGTCCGCCCGCAGCCGCGACGCCACCTTCGCGACGGCCTGGAAGACTGTGCTGTGGTCGCGCCCGCCGAGCGCCCGGCCGATCTCCGTCAGCGCCAGACCCATGTCCTCCCGCATCACGTACATGGCGAGGTGTCGCGCATGGGAGACGGTGCGCTCGCGCTTCGGGCTCCGCAGCCCCGCAGCAGTCGTGCCGAACAACCGCGCCGCCTGCTCGATGACCCCTTCCGCCGTGTGCACGACGGGCTCCGGCGCCTCCTCCAGCACCCCGAGCGCCTGCTGCACCAACTCCATCGTCACCGGCCTGCCCGTCAGGTCCGCGTACGCCGAGAGCCGGTTCAGGTTCCCCTCCAGCTCGCGGACGCTGCGGTACTCGCGCCGCGCCAGCGCCTCCAGCACGTCGTCGGGCACTGCCGCGCCCAGCGACGCCGCCTTGGCGCGAAGGATCGCCATGCGCGTCTCCAGATCCGGCGGCTGGATGTCCGCCGTCAGCCCCCACTCGAAGCGCGACCGCAGCCGGTCGTCCAGCGGCTTCAGCGCCCGCGGCGGGCGGTCGCACGCCAGCACCACCTGCCGGCCCGAGTGGTGCAGCTCGTTGAAGATGTGGAAGAGCCCCTCCTGCGTCTGTTCCTTGCCGCTGAGGAACTGCACGTCGTCCATCAGCAGCACGTCAGGCCGCCGGTACCGCTCCCGGAACTCGGCCGCCTTCCCCTCGCGGATGCTCGTCACGAACTCCGTCACGAACCGGTCGCTGCTGACGTACAGCGCCTGCAGCCCCCGCTCCCGCGCCCGGTGCCCGATGGCGTGCAGCAGGTGCGTCTTGCCCAGCCCCGGCGGCGAGTACAGGAAGACGGGGTTGTACTTCTCGCCCGGCGCCTCCGCCGCGACCCGCGCCGCCGCAACCGCCATCTCGTTCGACGTCCCGACGGTGAACCGCTCGAAGACGTATCGAGGGTCCAGCGCGAGCTGCGCCGCCCCCGGCCCAACGACCTTTGGCGCAGGCATTGGTGCGGCTTCCGCGGCTGCCTCGGCCTCAGGCGCCGTCGCCGCCTGCGCGGCCGCCACCACAACCTCGAACCGCACGTCGAGCGGCACGCGCGCCACCCGCTCGACGGCCCGCTGCACCACGCCTCGCATGCGCTTCTGCAGGTACTCCGCGACAAATGCCGTCGGCGCCGCCACCACGAGGCACTCGCCGTCCACGGAGATACCCACGGTCTGCTTCAGGAAGGTATCATAGCTTGGCCGGGCCACCTGCACCTGCAGGTCGCCGAGCACAGCATCCCAAAGCTTTCGAGGGTCTCTGGAGCTCAAAGCCGTCGTCTCCCTGGCCCGCACGCGGCCTATGACACAAGCCGCTTGCGGGAAGTAAGTGGTTGGACTAAAGATAGAATCTACCATCGGGGCGGAGGGGCCTTCTAGGACAATGATTAGTGGATTTTCGACGGTTTTGCCCCGACGTGCGCGTTCTACGGCTAGGTGCAGAGGTGTTCTACACCCGTCTAAAACATATTTTTCTGGAAACCAACAGGGCCGTTTCTAAATAGCGAATCAAGCAAAGGCTCATGAATTTCAGGACTAGGCAATGACGGCGAGGTACAATGTTCCCTATTAGCAGACACATTCAGGCTAGGGAGATTATCCGGGCCGCCGACAGACCTTCATCCTTGGGCGTCGCATCGCTTCGCCCCAAAAATGCCTTTGGGTGGAAATTCCCGTGCGCATAGTTTTCCTTGGGACGCCCGATTACGCCGTACCGGTGTTGTCAACCCTCTTTGAAGCCGGTTATGAGGTCGCGGCGGTGGTCACCCAACCTGACCGCCCCGCCGGCCGCGGTCGAGCGCTCGCGTCGCCCCCCGTCGCGCTCTGGGCCCGCGAGCACGCCGTCCCCGTCCTCCAGTCCCCGTCGCTGCGCCCGCCGGAGGTCGCCGGGCAGCTCGCCGCCCTCGCCCCCGACGCAATGGTGGTCGCGTCCTACGGCCGGATCCTGCCGCCACCGCTACTCGCGATTGCCCCCATGGGCTGCCTGAACGTCCACCCGTCGCTGCTCCCCCGCCACCGCGGCCCCTCCCCCGTCGCCGAGGCCATCCTGGAGGGCGACGCCGTCACCGGCGTCACGATCATGCTGCTCGACGAGGGCATGGACACGGGCCCGATCGTCGCGCAGGAAGAGGTCGCCATCGGCCCCGACGATACCGCGGGCGCCCTCACCGCGAGCCTCTTTGCCCGCGGAGGCGACCTCATGGCCCGCACACTCCACGCCTGGTCGGAGGGCCGCGTCGACGCCATCCCCCAGGACGCAACCCTGGCCACCTACAGCCGCAAGCTTGAAAAGGCGGATGGGGAGCTCGACTTCACGCGCGCGGCCGCGCAACTCCACAACCAGGTCCGCGCCATGCACCCGTGGCCGGGCGCCTACACGACGTTCAAGGGCGCAACACTTAAGGTGCTCAGCTCGACAGCGCTGCCGTCGGTGGCCGCTGCCGACCCGCCCGGCACGGTAATCGCAATCCAGGATGCCCCGGCCCCCGCAGGCGTCGTCACACGCGAAGGCGTTCTCGCCCTGCGCGAGCTCCAGCTCGAGGGCCGTCGCGCCGCCGACGCAGACGCCTTCCTCCGTGGCCGCCCGGACCTCCTCGGCGCGCGCCTGCCGTGCTAGCAACGTCGAATTACCGGCGAGAGCCGGTATCCAGGGGAGGGAAGGGCTCCACGCCCCCTACAGCAACCGCTGCGCACCCGTCTCCAGCGCCAGCAGCGCGTCCTTGCGGTGCAGCCCGCCGCCGTACCCGACGAGCTTGCCGCTCGAGCCGATGACCCGGTGGCACGGCACGATGATCGACACGGGGTTGCTCCCGTTCGCGCTCCCGACCGCCCGGCTCGCCGAGGGCCTCCCGATTGCCGCCGCCACTTGGCCGTAAGACCACGTCTCGCCGTAGGGGATGTTGCGCAGCTCCTCCCATACGCGGCGCTGGAACGGCGTCCCCCGCATGTCCAGCGGCACGTCGAAGTCCGTCAGTTCCCCCGCGAAGTAGGCGTCGAGTTGCGCCGCCGCCTGTGCGTTGTACGCGTCGCCCTCCTCGAACCGGGCGCCCTCCCGCTCCCACTTGTCGAGGTCGGGAAAGGACTGCTCCTCCGGCTTCACGCACGCTAGGCCCTCGTTGGAGCTCACCAGCACGTAGGTGCCTAGCGGGCTCTCGTAGCGGTAGTAGTACAGCGTCTCTTCCGTGGTCGTCACACGCCCTCCACTCGCGATTGGTGTCCAAAGCGTACCAGATTCCGCCCCTTCGGTGAGCGTCCGATACCCCGAAAATCCTGCCACAAGCAGGGGCGCGTCCGGCGCTTTTGGGGTATGATAGGGGCGACTTCCATCCACCCGCGTATTCGCACGCAACTACCGTATAGGAGGGTGAACATGGACATTGCCAAGCTCGCCGCTACCGCCAAGGCTCTCGTCGCCCCCGGCAAGGGCATCCTCGCCGCCGACGAAAGCTCCGGCACCATCAAGCGCCGCTTCGACTCCATCAACGTCGAGAGCACTGAGGAGAGCCGCCGAGACTACCGCGAGATGCTCTTCCGCACCATCGGCGTCGACGCCTACATCAGCGGCGTCATCCTCTACGACGAGACCATCCGTCAGCCCGGCGCCGACGGAACCCCGCTTGTGCAGGTGCTTTCCGGCCGCGGCATCATCCCCGGCATCAAGGTCGACAAGGGCACCCAGCCCCTCTCCTTCTCGCCCAACGAGCTCGTGACCGAGGGCCTCGATGGCCTCGCCGCGCGCCTGGCCGAGTACCGCGAGCTCGGCGCCCGCTTCGCCAAGTGGCGTGCTGTCATCAACGTCGGCCCGGGCATCCCAACGGCCCGCTGTATCGACGTCAATGCCCACGCCCTCGCCCGCTACGCAGCCCTCAGCCAGGCCGCCGACCTCGTCCCCATCGTGGAGCCCGAGGTCCTCATGGACGGCGACCACGACATCGACGCCTGCTACGACGCCACCAGGGCCACCCTTCTCGAGACCTTCGCGCAGTTGGACCGCCAGGGCGTTGTCCTCGAAGCCATGCTCCTCAAGCCGAACATGGTCCTCTCCGGCGCCTCCGCCTCCAACCGCGCCCCGGCCGAGGCCGTCGCGGAGTACACCGTCGACTGCTTCAAGCGCACTATCCCCGCCATGATGCCCGGCATCGTCTTCCTCTCCGGCGGCCAGAGCGACGACGAGGCAACGGTCAACCTGAACGCCATCAACGTCTACGCCGCCAGGGCGGGCGCACCGTGGACCATCAGCTACTCCTTCGGTCGAGGCCTTCAGAGCGCGCCGCTCAAGGCATGGGCCGGCCAGGCCGCCAACGTCTCCGCCGCCCAGGCCGCCTTCCACCACCGCGCCCAGCTAACCAGCGCCGCCCAGCAGGGCAAGTACTCCGCCGCCATGGAGGGTGCTGCCGCCGCCGTTTAGGCAATAGTCTAGGGACGCAAAGAGAAGCGGGCCGCAATTGCGGCCCGCTTCTCTTCATCTTCGTCATTCCCGCGAAGGCGGGAATCCAGGGTGTGGGATGGGGGGTAACCCCCTACTCCATAAACCGTATCTTGTCCAGCCTCGAAAAGTCGTGGACGGAGTCTATCCACCGCACCGTCCCCGACCGCGACCGCATCACCAGCGTCTGCGTCCGCGCGCCGCCGTCCTGCATCAGCACGCCCTTGAGCAGGTCCCCCGTGCTCGCCCCCGTCGCCGAGAAGAAAACGTCTTCCCCGCCCACTAGGTCGTTGGTGTCGTAGATCTTCTCCAGGTCCACGCCGTCGGCGATTGCCTGCTGGCGCTCGGCGTCGTCGCGCGGCCACGCCTTGCAGATGATCTCCCCGCCGATGCACCGGATCGCCGCCGCCGTCAGCACCGCCTCGGGCGACCCGCCAATGCCTAGCAGCATGTCGACGCCCGTCCCCGGCAGCGCGGCCTGTATGCCCGCCACAATGTCGCCGTCCGTGATCAGCTTGACGCGCGCGCCCGCCGCCCGTACTTCCGCCAGCAACTCGTTGTGCCGGGGCCGGTCCAGCATGATCACCGTCAGGTCGGTGACGCTGCACCCCTTCGCCTCCGCCACGTTTCGTAGGTTCTGCGGCACGCTCGCCTCGATGTCGATGGCCTCCCGCGCCTCCGGTCCCACGGCGATCTTGTTCATGTAGAAGACGTTGCCCGGCACGTTCATGGTGCCCCGAGCCGACAGCGCGACCACCGCGACCGCACCCGGCAGCCCCTTCGACAGCAGCGTCGTCCCGTCAATCGGGTCGACGGCGATGTCCACCTCCGGCGGCTCCCCGTTCCCGATGCGCTCGCCGTTGTACAGCATCGGCGCCTCGTCCTTCTCCCCCTCGCCGATGACCACTACGCCGTCCATCGAGACGTAGCCCAGCGTGTAGCGCATCGCGTCCACCGCGGCCTGGTCCACCAGCTCCTTGTCGCCCATCCCCATGTGGCGCACGGCCGCCATCGCCGCAGCTTCTGTCACCCGGGCTAGTTCCATCGCCAGGTTGCGCTCGATAGGTTGGCGGGCACGCTGCATCGCCATAGCACACCTCCACCGATTTGGGGCGAGCAGATTATACCACCGCGCGCCCGAATTTCGGCGTACATGGGGCGCCAACAACGGGCCTGATTCCGAATTGAGACCCGTTGGGTTCCCCGCCAACTTGGTGTAGATTACGCGTCACTTGGACCCTCCAACTTAGGCCCACCGTCAAGGAGGCGCTATGGCGACGCAGACACAGGAAATCCGCAACATGCGGCTCATCTCTCACGACCTGCTCAACGGATTCGGCAACATTGGCGAGGGCATCCACCTCTACCAGGACCGCTCGGGCCGCCGAGTGCTCTACCTCGCGCACGAGAGCGCGCCCAAGGACATCACCGGCGTCGACGTCACGGACATCGCCAACCCGAAGGTTATCGTCCAGACCGACCTCGACTACCCCCACCTGCGCTCCAACTCGCTGTCCATCGTCGGTGACACCATGCTCGTCGCCTACCAGTCGCAGCAGCCGGGCCAGCCCGGCGTCGGCATGGGCGTCTACGACATCAGCAACGTCGAGGAGCCCCGCCGCATCGGCTTCCTCGACACCAGCGGCCCCTACTCCCGCGGCTGCCATGTGCTCTGGTGGGTCGACGGCCCCTACGCCCACCTCTCTACCGGCGCCGCCGACTTCCAACCGCGCGACCAGAAGGACGACCAGCTCTACATGATCGTCGACGTCTCCGACCCGACGAACCCCGTCGAGGCCGGCCGGTGGTGGCTCCCCGGCACCCGCGAGGGCGACGACGCGCCCCCGCCGCAGCGCAACCCCTACTTCGACGCCGGCCACCGCCTCCACAACGCCAACGTCTACCCCCAGCGACCGGACCGCGCCTACTGCGCGTGGATCGACGGCGGCGCCAACATCCTCGACATCTCCGACGTCGCAAACCCGAGAGAGATAAGTGCCTTCAACTTCGCCCCCAACTTCCCCGGCTTCACCCACACCGCGATGCCCCTGTTTAGCCGGGACCTGATGGTCGTCACCCAGGAGTCCGTCCGCACCAACGGCGAGGACCACCCCAAGCTCGTCTGGATGGTGGACATCAAGGACGAGACCAACCCGGTTATCATCAGCACATTCCCGACGCCGGACCTCGACGACTTCTTCAGCCGCCCCGGCCGCTATGGAGCCCACAACATCCACGAGAACCAGCCAGCCCCCACTTGCTCCCAGTCGGACACGCTGGTCTACGGCACCTTCTTCAACGGCGGCATCCGCGTCTACGACACCAGCAACCCGTTCCGGCCCGAGGAAGTAGCCTACTTCGTCCCGCCCATCCCTGAGGGCGCAACAGCCAACGGCATCAACGACGTCTACGTGGACGAGAACGGCATCCTCTACGTGGTGGACCGCATTAAGGGCGGCCTCTACATCCTGGAGCTCACCCTCTAGCGCCGAAGGTCGACCATCTCTAGGAGGAGCTCCCGCTGCAGGTCAAATAGTGGCTCGATTCTCTCGATTGAGGTGCGGACCCGTTCGGTTGCGACGTCCACGTTGGTGCCGTGCTCGTACGCGCACCTCAGTTCGCCCAATCGACAGTGGTAGTCCCGCAGCAACTGCAATGCCTCTATGACGGCGCTCAGATTGGACGGCTCCAGCTCGATCCCTTGAGTAGCTCCCAACTCAGCGGCATATAGCGGCAGTAGACGAAAATGGATTTCCAGGTAGAGCGTCCAGCCCCCCGGCGAATCCTCCCACCACCCCCAGGGAGTGTGGTCTTCCATCGTGTTGATGAAATCCACAAGCATCTGCTTGTCCGCATTCCTGAGCGTAGTCCGTAGCGGCTCGGGTATCCGTGTTCTGGCAGCGTAGTTCGGCTCTCGCGGCGAATTGTGCAGGATTGCATGGGTCACGAGCGGAAACCAGAGTTGCCGGTCTTCGTCTTCGAGGCTGATGTACCAGTCCAACTCCTCGTCCCAAGTCCTGTCTTCTCCCGCCCTCATGAAACCGTCAAAGTACTTTCTGAGGCGGGGAGGGATTAGGGATGGGTGATGGGGGTTGAAGCCGGGTATGAGAGAATCCATCTCCCACCAAAGACCGCCGAACCTGCCATACTCCCCTCTGGCCAACACTTCCCAGTAGTCTTCGCCGCCCAAGTCGTGGCGGGCGAGATTCGCCTTGATCAGATTGTAGTAAGGCCTCCAGGGCTCCAGGTGGTGTCCGGATCCTGCTCTGTCGAGGTCACGAAAGTCGAGTGCGAACTGTGCGACGTCGCGTCTGAACGTGTAGAAGTTCATCTTGTCGCACGGCTCGGGGAAGCCGTCCCAGTACTCCCAGTAGGCCCGCATAACGTCTGCCATCAGGTGGCCGATGTTGCTGTGTCCCATCCCGACGTACCCTTCGTGAGATCTCCTGAACCAGGGTTCGCCGCGCTTCCGTTCGATGAGAATGCCGTCGTTCATCCAGTCCTCGGCGGCCTGCGTGAGCCCATGGGCCCCAGCGGTGTCACGAATTCGCGCCTGCACCCACGAGTCTTGTGTGCCCGCGTGTCCCCACGCGTGAGCGGTACGCCCGCGAAGGACCTCGGGCCCACCGTCCTCGGCGAAGAAGTCGATTGCCGTCTCGGTGACGCCGTCAAGATTCCGCACTTCGACTGTCACTGAATAGACCGTCCCGGGTTGAAGGCCCTCAAGCGTCCTGCATTTGCTGGAGCTCCATTCAGACGTGGAAACGCCTCCTCCCCTGAAATCCTGCAACCTTACTTGATACTCCGTGTAGTCGGGATTCACCTCGTCAATGATGGGCAACTGCAGCCCCGTCCCATGGGTTGCCATCTGCCTTGCGACCCTGGGCGCATGGGCAAGCGTGGCTTTGCTAAGCTGAGCTGACACTTCCGCTCCGTTCGACCGCTGCACCTCGAGCCGGTATGCGTACCGAGTGTTGGGACTGAGGTCCGCGTCACTGTAGGACCGATCTTCAAGCGAGGGGGTCGCTATCAGGACGTCGTCCCGGAATACCCCGAATCGCTCTACATCATCGAAGTTTGTCGTCCACCGCAATTCAATCATTGCTGGCGACACGGCAAAGCCCGAAAGGGTCAAGGGGAGTGGCGTTGGCGAGGGGGTTGGGGTAGGCCTGGGTGTAGCCGTAGGCGAGGGAGTTGGCGTCGGCGTAGCAACCGCGGTGGGAGCCGCTGCCGGAATGGGCGTCGGAGCGGGAGTCGGCAGCGCAAAGATGTTGAGCGCGGGCGTCGCCGATGGTGCTGGCGTGGCTTCAGGTTCGTGGGCCGGCGGCGTAGTTGGCGCCGGGCTCCGTGTAGGCGGCACAGCCTGTGTGGGAGAGGGAACCCCATTGATTGGCGCCGTGGTTGGCACTACGGGCTGAGATTCCACAGGAGGTTGGCATGCAAAGGTCAGCAATGCAAGGAAAAGGGCCGCCGACAAGCCCCACACCACCGCAGACCCGGTTCTCCTGTAGGGCAATTCGTCACCCAACCTCAAAGTTAGCTGACTTCCCGGTATCGTTCTGGCGCCTTCCCTGGTTTCCGCCTACGCCGGCTCCGCGAGGAACACCGGGATCTTCCGCTCGGTCCGCGTCTGGTACTCCGCGTACGGCGGGAACGCCTCCACCGCGAGCGCCCACAGCCGCTCCCGCTCCGTGTCGTCCTCGACCTCGCGCACCCGCATGCTGTACACCTCGGTCAGGTCGCGCACCTCGACGCTCCCATTCGCCCGCAGGTTGTAAACCCACTCCGGGTGCTTCGGCGCCCCGCCCCGAGAGCCCACCAGCACGTAGCTGTCGCCGTCCTTGACGCGCATTAGCGGCGTCTTGCGGATGCCGCCCGTCTTGTTCCCGACGTTCGTGACGATGATGACCGGCAGCCCAGTCTCCCGCAGCGTCGTTCCCTGCGTCCCGCCGCTGCTCTCGTACAGATCAACCTGCTCGCGCACCCAGTCCGAGGTCGAGGGTAGGTATTCAGGCATAGTTCACTCCTTCTCCGTTCTGCTAGACATGTTCACTGCTCTTGGCTGCGACGACAAGAGCGGGGTCAGGCGGCTCGTGGTTCGCCCCTACGGAGTCCCCTCTCGTGACTCCCGCGCCTGTTGCTGCAGCGCGTACAGCTTGTTCAGCGCTTCCAGCGGCGTCATCTCCGTAATGTCGAGCCCCAGCACCGCGTCCCGCAGCCCGTCGTCCGCCGACGCCATCAGCGGCAGCTGCGCACCCTGCGCTGCCGCCGCTCGCGACCGGCCGCCGCTCCGGGGCGCGTCCGTCGCCTCCAGCTCCGACAACAGCTCGGTCGCCCGGCTCAGCAGCGGCGGCGGCAGTCCAGCCAGCCGCGCGACGTGCACGCCGTAGCTGCGGTCAGCCCCGCCAGGTACGATGCGGTGCAGGAACGTCACCTGCCCGTCGGCCTCCACCGCCGAGACGTTGTAGTTCACCACGTTGGGCAAATGGTCGGCCAGCGCCGTCAGCTCGTGGTAGTGCGTCGCGAAGAGCGTCTTGCACCCAAGCCGCGGGTGGCTGTGTAGGTACTCGGCCACCGCCCGCGCGATGGCCAGCCCGTCGTACGTGCTCGTCCCGCGTCCGATCTCGTCCAGCACGACCAGCGACTGCGTCGTCGCGTGGTGCAGGATGGCCGCCGTCTCCACCATTTCCACCATGAACGTCGACTGCCCCGTCGCCAGGTCGTCCTGCAGCCCGACGCGCGTGAAGATGCGGTCGACGATGCCCATGCGCGCCGAGTCCGCCGGCACGAAGCTGCCCACCTGCGCCATCAGCACAATCAGCGCCACCTGCCGGATGTACGTCGACTTCCCCGCCATGTTCGGCCCCGTCAGCACCATCAGCGATGCCCCCGCCTGCCCCATCGATGTGTCGTTCGGCACGAACGCCCCCGCCGGCAGCACGTGTTCCACGACGGGGTGCCGCCCCGCCGTGATCTCCAGCACGCCCTCCCCGGCGAACGTCGGACGCACGTACCCGTTCCGCGACGCCGCCTCCGCCAGTCCGCGGAACAGGTCCGCCTGCGCGATGGCCGACGCCGTCTCCAAGATGCGCGAGGCCTCGTCCGCCACCTGTCTGCACACCTGCCGGAAGATGGCGCTCTCCAGCTCCTCCAGCCGCTCCTCGGCGTTCAGGATCAGCGCCTCGAACTCCTTCAGCTCCGGCGTAATGAAACGCTCGGCGTTGACCAGCGTCTGCCGTCGGATGTACTCCTCCGGCACCCGCGCCAAATTGGAATTCGAGACCTCCAGGTAGTACCCGAAGACCCGGTTGTACCCGACCTTGAGCGTGCCGATGCCCGACCGCTCTCGCTCCTGCCGCTCCAGCCCCGCGATGTACTCCTTCGCGTCCCGCGACGCCGACCGCAGGTTGTCCAGCTCCGGCGAGAACCCCGGCCGCACGACGCCCCCGTGCCCGCTCAGCGCCGGCGCGTCGTCGTTCACCGCCTGCGCGATGACCGCCACGACGTCCTCGCATGGGTGCAGGTCTGCGCGCAGCCATCCGACGGCGTCGCCGCCCTCCGCCAGCAGCTCGAGCATCGCCGGCACAGCCTCCAGGCTCCGCCGCAGCGAGACCACCTCCCTCGGCGTCGCTGTGCCCGCCGTGACGCGGTTCACCAGCCGCTCCAGGTCGCTCATGCCCCCGAGCATCGCCGCCGCGTTCTCGCGCCGGATGCTGCTTGCGTGGAACCACGCGACGGCGTCCAGCCGCCGCTCCAGGTCGTCGCGGTCCAGCAGCGGCTGCCCCAGCCACCGGCGCAGCAGCCGCCCGCCCATCGGCGTCTTGGTGTAGTCGAGCACGTCCAGCAGCGCCGTCCCGCCGCCGAACCGCCCCGCCCGGAACAGCTCCAGGTTTCGCCGAGTCTGGTAGTCCAGCACCATGAACCGCTCGGGCGAGTACGTCCGCAGCGAGGTAAGCTGCCCCACCTTGCCCTTCTGCGTGTCCTGCAGGTAGGCCAGCAGCCCGCCCGCTGCCTGCACGGCCAGCGGCGCGTTCTCGCACCCGTACGCCTCGAGCGTGCTCACGCCGAAGTGCTGCAGCAGCGTCCGCCGCGCCGTCCCGAGCCGGAACTGTGCGTCCGCCATCGCCGTCACCGTCGGCCCGCCGTCGTCCCCCTGCGGCGGCCGCAGCGCCGCGACGATGCTCGCGGCGTCCAGCTCCTCCGGCACTAGCAGCTCCGCCGGCCCCAGTCGTTCCAGCTCCAGCGGCAGCGTCAACAGCGGCACCTGTGCCGTCGCGAACTCTGCCGTCGTGATGTCCGCGTACGCCAGCCCCGCGACGTCGCCCTGCAAAGCCACCGCCGCGATGAAGTTGTTGGCCCGCTCGTCCAGCAGCCCCGGCTCGACGACTGTCCCTGGCGTGACGATGCGCACGACGTCGCGCTCAACCAGTCCCGTCCCCGCCGAGGGTTCGGTGATCTGCTCGCAGATGGCCACCTTGTAGCCCCGCCGGATGAGCCGCGCCAGGTACCCCTCCAGCGAGTGCGCGGGCACGCCCGCCATCGGCACACGCTGTCCCTTGCCCATGTCGCGGCCCGTCAGCACGATATCGAGCTCCGCTGCCGCCGTCCGAGCGTCCTCGTCGAAGGTCTCGTAAAAGTCGCCGAGTCTGAACAGCACGATGGCGTCAGGGTGCCGCGCCTTGACCTCCAGGTACTGCCGCCGCAGCGGCGTCATGCCGCGCGCGGCAGCCCCGCCGTCGCCGTTCACGGCGTCGTCTTTCGCCTTTTTGTCGCGGACCTTGCCCCCAGCACGAGCCATAAGAAGCACGCCGTCCTGTTGAGGAGAGTGAAAGCATCATACCCGGAAGGGGTGGGGGATTCTATGCGTTCCACCGTTCGCAATCCCGGCGAAAGCCGGGATCCAGGGGGTGGCGGGAGGCCTATTTCCTCTGGATGGAGGAAGGCTGCGAAGGCGTCTCTACTGCGGCTCTCCGCCAGACTCCAGCTCCCGCAAGTACGCGCGGTCCTCGTCCGAGAGATCCGCGCTCGCAAGCAGATCCGGCCGCCGCTGCCACGTCCGCAACAACGCCTGCCGGCGCCGCCACCGCGCGACGGCCCCGTGGTCGCCCGACAGCAGGATCTCTGGCGCAGTCATGCCCCGGTACTCGGCGGGCCGCGTGTACGTCGGCCCCTCGAGCAGGCCGTCGCTGAACGATTCCTCCACGGCCGACGCGTCGTCGCCCAGCACGCCCGGCAGCAGCCGCACCACCGCGTCGATGACCGCCATCGCGGGAATCTCGCCGCCGGTAAGGACGTAGTCGCCGATGGAGATAACGTCGGTCGCCAGCACATCCTCGGCCCGCGCGTCGACGCCCTCGTACCTCCCGCAGATGAAGACGAGTGCGTCGTGCGCCGCAAGCTCGCGCGCGACCACCTGGGTAAATGGCCGCCCCTGCGGCGAGAGCAGGATGACGGGCGAGTCGTCGGCCGCCACAGCGCCCCGCCGCTCCGCCAGCTCGGCCCGTACGGCCTCTACGGCGAGGAAGAGCGGCTCAGGCTTCATCACCATCCCCGGCCCGCCGCCGAAAGGCGTGTCATCCACGACGTGGTGCCGGTCCTGCGCGAAGTCGCGGATGTTGTACAGCGCGATGGACACCAGACCACGTTCCTGGGCGCGGCCCAGGATGCTTTGGTCCATCGGCCCGGCGAACATGCCGGGAAAGAGGGTGAGGACGGAAATGTCCATTTCGCTCCGATTGTGGCCCGTTTCAAAATGGGCCTCTTGGCGCCGCCGGTGGACTGGAGACCGCTTAACCCTGCAAAACGCGCGCTTTGGGCCCCCTCAGCTACGAGCAACCACGGCGGCGCTCCAAACAACGCCCTGCTGCAGCTACAACGAGTCCGTTGGGTGCTGTTGCGTTGGGCCCTCCATGGTCTGCAGTGCGTGCGGCAGCAGCGGCAGCAGGATGTCCAGGCACTGACGCACCCCGCGCGGACTGCCCGGGAGGTTGACGATGAGACATCCGCCCCGCGTCCCCGATACGCCCCGGCTGAGATACGACAGCGTCGTGAACTCGGAGGTCTTGGCCCGCATGTACTCTGAGATTCCGGGCGCCACCCGGTCGATTACCGCCCGCGTTGCCTCGGGGGTCACGTCTCGCGGCCCGAACCCTGTCCCGCCCGTCGTCAGGATGACGTTCACCTGCTGCGACCACCGCGTCAGCCGGTCGACGATGGTGTCGTAGTCGTCCGGCACTACCTCGCGGATGGTCACCTCGAAGCCCGCCGCCGCCGCGAGCTCTATCGCGGCCTGCCCGCTTGTGTCGTCACGTTCTCCCTGCGAACCGGCGTCACTCGAAGTAAGAATTGCTACCGTGTACACGGCTGTCCTCCATTACCGGGCGGCTGCTCCCAATGATAGCACAGGGATACGTTCAGCTTGGGACACAGGGCCTCCCGCCGTTCGACATCGATGGTGTGACAAATGCTCAGAAGACGGGACAAAAGCTGATTTCCGGCCAAACTCGTGGAGCGCGCTTTTGGCGCTTCCAGGTACATTCGGACTGTGATAGGATAGCAGCACGATAGATTCCATAGTGGAAAGTTGAAGGGAATGGGGTTTATCAACTGTCTAATTGGAGTTTTAAACGTGTCTCAGATTAGGGGTTGACAAATTGTGTGACGGGTACTCTAATAACGCTATAGCCCAGAGGTTGGGCATTTCTGTTTTAGAGTCGTTAACAGTGACGCCTCATAACGTTGGGCCCCAGCCGGTGCACACCCCGGTCCTCGTCAGGGAGGTGGTGGAGGCGCTGGCCGGGGCGGCAGCGGGCGCGATTATAGACTGTACGGTCGGCGAGGGCGGCCACACCGAGGCCATCCTCAACGCCGCACCGGACTGCGTTGTCATCGGCCTTGACCGGGATCCGTCGGCCCTGGCCACCGCCACCGAGCGGTTGGCAGACCACGGTGACCGCGTCCGTTTGGTCAACGCATCGTATACGACGCTTGCTGAGCAGGCGCGGTTCCTCGCTGACGTCCCGGTTATGGGCGTCCTCCTGGATCTGGGCCTCTCCAGCCTGCAGTTGGAGAGCGATGATCGAGGGTTCAGTTTCCAGCGGGACGCTCCTCTCGACATGCGTTTCGGACCGGACGACAGCCTCACCGCCGATGACGTGGTCAACCGCTACACGGAGCGCGACCTCGCCTGGGTTCTCTACCAGTTCGGCGAGGAGCGCCAGTCACGGCGGGTCGCCAAGGCCATCGTCCAGCGGCGCCTCATCAGGGGTACAGCCCACCTGGCGGAGGTCGTGCAGGGAGCCTTGGGTCGACGGGGCCGGATTCACCCGGCCACCCGAACCTTCCAGGGCATCCGAATGGAGGTGAACCACGAGGTCGACGCGATCAGGACTGCCCTCGCAGAGGCGGAGCAGACGCTCCACCCCGGCGGCCGGTTGGTGGTCATCAGCTACCACTCGATCGAGGACAGGTTGGTCAAGACAACGCTCAGGGAGTCCAGGGTGCTAAAGGTGCTGACCAAGAAGCCAATTACCCCCTCCGCTGAGGAGGTCGCGTTAAACGCGCGAAGTCGGTCCGCCCGCATGCGGGCGGCCGAGCGGTTGGATGAAGGCAACGCCTTCAAGTAGATGGGAACCGGTTGTACAGGGGTGCCGGCCTCCTCCCTTCAGGCGCCCCTCAAAATAGGCCTGGCCACGCGGACGGCAAATGCCTGCCCATGTTCAAACCGTCCTCCCCTCGGCCGGTGCCCCTGTACCTCTGGTAACCGGGTCAGTCAACTGAAAGGAATTGCTCAGCCGCCCCTCAGGGCAGGACTGAGACTCATGAGCCGTCGTATCCGCATCGCGCCGCGGATACGGGGAAAGGGACGCGATATGGCAAAGGACGTCACGATTGCAGCAATAGACGTGGGTACCTCCAAGGTGCTCACCCTCATCGGTCGCCGCGACGGCATGGGCGGCGCCGAGGTCCTCGGAGCAGGCCTTGCCCCCGCAGCAGGCATCCGCAAGGGCGTCGTCTTCGATGCCGGAGCAGCCCGCGAGAGCATCCGCGAGTCCATGGAGGACGCGCGCGCTGCCGCCAACATTCCCGCAGCCTCCGCCTTCATCACTATCTCCGGCGGTCACCTCGAGGCCCACTCCTGCTGGGGCACGCTCCACTCCGTCGGCGAGGACGCGGCGATCACCTCCGCCGAACTCGCCCGCGCCATCGAGGCTGCCCGGCCCGAGGGCCTCTCACCTCGCAAGGAAGTCCTGCATAAGCTGCCGCGCTCCTTCGCCGTCGACGGCCTGAGGGGCGTGCGCAACCCCATCGGCATGCACGCCCTCCGAATCGACGTCGAGACCGTGTGCGTGACCGCGGAGTCCAGCTCCGTCAACGCCCTCGTCGGCGCGGTCGAGAGCGCCCGCGTCCACGTCGATGGCACCGTCGCCGTCCCCGTTGCCACCGCCGAGGCCGTTCTCTCCCCTGACGAGATGGACCGCGGGGTCGTCCTCATGGACATCGGCGGCGGCGTCACCACCGTGTCCGTCTTCCGCAACGGTGCCCTCTGGAACGCCGGCGTCCTGCCCCTGGGCGGCAACCAGTTCACCACGGACCTTTCGCTCGCCCTCAACATCGCGCCCGAGACCGCCGAGGAGTTGAAGGTCCGCTACGGCCAGGCCGCCCTCGACGTGACGGGCGATGAGTCGGTCGAGATCGAGTCCCCCGCCGACGGGCGTCTCGTCCGCGTCGAGCGGCGCGTCATCGCCCGCTACCTCCACGAGCGCGCCGGCGAGCTCTTCCGCCTCGCCGACCGGAAGCTGAACGAGTTCGGCTTCCCCAACCTGCCCCCGGCCGGCCTCGTGCTCACCGGCGGCGGGTCCACCCTGCGTGGTATTGAGCGCGTGGCGCGTCAGCAGCTTGGCGCTCCGGTGAAGTTCGCCTTCCCGGAGGACCCGGGCCTGCCCTATGACCTGCGCGACCCCGCCTTCTCCGCCGGCGTCGGCGCCCTGCACTGGGCCTCCCGTCAGCCGGTGAAGTCCACGCGGGAAAGCGACAGGCGACAGAAGTTCAACGACAGCTACGCTCAGGCCAACGCCGGCCCCCTGAGCTGGCTCAAGGGTCGAATGACCAAGGTCGCCTCGTAAGAGGCCGCCGGCAAAGAGTGAAAGGAAGGAGATCCCGATGCCTGAGTTCCACTACCAGCCCAACGAGTTCGCGAACAGCAACAACGCGCCGCTGATCAAGGTGGTTGGCGCGGGCGGCGGCGGCTCCAATGCCGTCAACCGCATGTTCCGCACGCCCATCCCCGGCGTCGACTACGTCGTCGTCAACACCGACTCGCAGGCCCTCCAGCGCTGCGACGTCCCCATGCGTGTCCAGATGGGCGAGCGCCTCACCCGCGGCCTCGGCGTCGGCGGCGACCCCGAGACCGGCCGTCTCGCCGCGGAGGAGAGCCGTGAGCACCTCACAGAGCTCATCAAGGGCGCTGACATGGTCTTCGTCGCCGCGGGCATGGGTGGTGGCACCGGCACCGGCTCCGCTCCCGTCGTCGCAGAGCTCGCCCGCGAGGCCGGCGCGCTCACCGTCGCTGTCGTCACCAAGCCCTTCTCATTTGAGGGCGCCCACCGCCGCCGCCACGCCGAGGAGGGCATCCAGCGGCTGCGCGACAAGGTCGACTCCCTCATCGTCATCCCCAACGACCGCCTCAGTGCCATCAGCGGCGAGGAGGTCACCATCTCCAACGCCTTCTCTATGGCCGACGACGTCCTCCTGCAGGCCGTCCAGTCCATCGCCGAGCTGGTGACCGTCCCCGGCGAGATTAACCTGGACTTCGCTGACGTGAAGACCGTCATGTCCCACGCCGGTCCCTCCTGGCTCGGCATCGGCACCGGCTCCGGCGAGCGCCGCGCCATCTTGGCCGCCCGCGCAGCCGTGTCCTGCCCGCTCCTCGAGGTCTCCATCGAGGGCGCGCGCGGCGTCCTGTTCAACATTACCGGTGGCACGAACCTCACCCTGGCCGAGGTTCAGAGCGCTGCCGATGCCATCAGCGAAGTCGTGGACCCGGACGCGAACATCTTCTTCGGCATGGCTACGGACCCCAGCATGGAAGACGATGTCCGGCTCACCATCATCGCCACGGGCTTCCCAACCCCGGACGTCCTGGTACCCGGCCGCTCGGAGGACATGGCCGGCGCAGAGGGCCAGGACTTTGACATTGATCTACCGCCGTTCTTGCGGAACGCCCCCTCCCTAGCTCGTAACCGGGTCACATCCCGGATCAACGGGCTATAACCTCCACCCCTCTCAATAGCCCGATTCTTCGGGCCCCTCCCTCGCCACCGGGCCGCCCTGCACACCAGGGCGGCCCGCTAACGTCAGCACGAGGGCGGCCCGCGGACGCCCCTGCACACCAGGGCGGCCCACTAACGTCTGCACGAGGGCGGCCCGCGGACGCCTTCCCTTAACCAACCCGCCTAGTTTCCGCCTAGCAGTCCAAACCTTGCCTTGGTAACATTAGGGTGTAAGACCTGCGCGCCCGCCGATGCCCTCGGCAGGTGCGCGGTACATTCGCCCAAGGGCCGGCCGCGCCGCCCCTCCACCCCGCCCGCGACGCCGGCCGCGTGAGGAGCGCTCTATGCCGGACGGCAACCTGGACACCCTCTGCATCAACACCCTGCGCCTGCTCGCCGCCGACGCGGTGCAGCAGGCGGGCAACGGTCACCCCGGCGGACCCATGGGCCAGGCCGCCATGGCCTACACCCTCTGGGACCGCTTCCTCAAGCACAATCCCACGGACCCGAATTGGCACGACCGCGACCGCTTCGTCCTCTCCGCCGGCCACGCCTCCATGCTCCTCTACGGCCTCCTCCACCTCACCGGCTACGACCTCCCCCTCGACGAGATCAAGCGCCTCCGGCAGTGGGGCAGCCTCACCCCCGGCCACCCGGAGCGCGGCCTCACCCCCGGCGTCGAGGTCACCACCGGGCCCCTCGGCCAGGGCTTCGCCCACGCCGTCGGCCTCGCCATCGCTGAGCAGTGGCTCGCCGGCCACTACAATCGCCCCGGCCACACCGTCATCGACCACAACACCTACGTCATCGCCTCCGACGGCGACCTCATGGAGGGCGTCGCCGCCGAGGCCGCATCCCTCGCCGGCCACCTCGGCCTCGGCAAGCTCATCGTCCTCTACGACGACAACGAGATCTCCATCGAGGGCTCCACCGACCTTGCCTTCACCGAGGACGTGCCCGCCCGCTTCCGCGCCTACGGCTGGCACGTCGTCGACGTCGAGCAGGGCATGGAGCCCGACGCCGTCCACACCGGCCTCCGCGAGGCACTCGCCGTCACCGATCGCCCCAGCATGGTCGTCTGCCACACCGTCATCGGCTTCGGCAGCCCCAACAAGGGCGGCACCGCGGCCGCCCACGGAGCCGCCCTCGGCGCGGACGAGGTCACGCTGACCAAGGAAGCCCTCGGCTGGACCTACGAGGAACCCTTCGCGACGCCGCAGGAGGCCCTCGACGTCTACCGTCAGGCCGTCCCCCGCGGCCAGCAGTCCCAGCGCGAGTGGGAGGAGCGATTCTCCGCCTACCGCGAGGCCTACCCCGACCTCGTCGCCGAGCTCGAGCGGGCGTGGTCCGGCGAGCTTCCCGAGGGCTGGAGCGCCGACGCCGACGCCCTCTTCAGTCCCGGCGACAAGCCCGTCTCGACGCGCGAGGCCTCCGGCCGAACCCTGAACGCCCTCGTGCCGCACGTCCACGGCCTCGTCGGCGGCTCTGCCGACCTCGCGCCCTCCAACAACACCCGCCTCGGCGACCGCGGCGACTTCTCCGCCGCCGAGCGCACCGCCAATAACCTCCACTTCGGCGTTCGAGAGCACGCCATGGGCGCCGTAGCCAACGGCATGGCCATCCACGGCGGGTTGGTGCCCTACACCGGCACCTTCCTCACCTTCTCCGACTACATGCGGCCGCCCATGCGGCTCGCTGCTCTCATGGGCATCCGCGTGGTGTACGTCTTTACCCACGACTCCATCGGCCTCGGCGAGGACGGTCCCACGCACCAGCCCATTGAGCACCTCGCGGCCCTGCGTGCCGTCCCCAACCTCACCGTCGTGCGCCCCTCGGACGCCACGGAGACCGTTGAAGCGTGGAAGGCCGCCATCGAGCGCAGGGACGGCCCGTCGCTCCTCGTCTTCAGCCGCCAGAACCTGCCCGTCCTCGACCGCGGCGAGCTCGCCCCCGCGGCCGGCCTCCAGCGCGGTGGCTACGTCCTCTGGGAGAGCGGATCTTCGCCCGACGTCATCATCATCGGCACCGGCTCGGAGGTGCACGTTGCCCTCGACGCCGGCCGTCTGGTAGCCGAGCGCGGCGCCGCCGTCCGCGTAGTCTCCCTCCCCTCATGGGAGCTATTCGACGCCCAGCCGCAGGACTACCGCGACAGCGTCCTGCCGCCGGATGTCACCGCCCGTGTCTCTGTCGAGGCGGCCTCCTCCTTCGGCTGGGAACGCTACGTCGGCGCCCGCGGCCGCATCGTCGGCATTGACCACTACGGCGCGTCGGCCCCCGGCGGCGAGCTCTTCAAGCAGTTCGGCTTCACCGCCGAGCGCGTCGCCGGCGAGGCCGCCGCCCTCTTGCAGCAGGTGACGGCATGAGCAGGCGAGTCGCCATCGCTGCCGACCACGGTGGGTTCCCGCTGAAGGCCGACCTGTCGGCGTGGGTCGCCGCACAGGGCCACGAGGTCATCGACCTCGGTGCCCACGAGCTTGACCCCAACGACGACTTCCCCGACTTCGCGGACGCCGCCGCCCAGGCCATCGTCTCTGGCGACGCCGAGCGCGCCATCATCCTGTGCGGCAGCGGTGTCGGCGCCAGCGTTGCCGCCAACAAGGTCCCCGGCGTCCGCGCCGCCATCTGCCACGACGTCTACTCCGCCCACCAGGGCGTGGAGCACGACGACATGAACGTCCTCTGCATCGGCGCGCGGGTGGTCGGCATTGAAGTGGCCAAGGAGCTTGCCGCGGCCTTCCTCTCCGCCGAGATGCTCCCCGGCGAGCGCTATCACCGGCGGCTTCAGAAGGTGAACGCCATGGAGCAGCGCGCCCTGCGTCAGGCTGTCGAAAGCGCAAACGGAGGTGAACGTGGTTAACCCCTTGCAGGAAACCCGGAAGCTCGGTCAGTCCATCTGGTATGACAACGTAAGCCGCGGCCTCATCGCCTCCGGCACAATGGCCGCCCTCGTCGAGGCAGGCATCACCGGCCTGACCTCTAACCCAACCATCTTCGAGAAGGCCATTGCCGCGGGCGCCGACTACGACGAGCAGCTTCTCGCCCTCGCCCTCGCCGGCGCAACCGCCACCGAGGCCTTTGAGGGCCTCGCCATCGAGGACATCCAGGCCGTCGCCGACCTCCTCCGTCCCGTCTTCGACGCCACCGGCGGCGCCGACGGCTTCGCTTCGCTCGAGGTCAGCCCAACCCTCGCCCACGACACTGAGGCCACCGTCTCCGAGGCCGAGCGTCTCTTCGCGGCCCTCGATCGCCCCAACGTCATGATCAAGGTCCCCGGCACCCCCGAGGGCGTTCCCGCCGTCGAGCGACTCATCGGGCAGGGCATCAACGTCAACGTGACCCTGCTCTTCCACCGCGACGCCTACAGCCGCGTCCGCGACGCCTACATCGCCGGCCTCGAGCGCCTCGCCGCTGCCGGCGGCGACCTCTCCCGCGTCGCCTCCGTCGCCTCCTTCTTCGTCAGCCGCGTCGATACCGCCGTCGACGGCGAGCTCGAGCCCCGCGTTCAGGCTGGCGAGGAGGAGCTCGCTGACCTGCTCGGCAAGGCGGCCATCGCCAACGCCGCCCTCGCCTACCGCGATTTCCAGGAGACCGTCGCCACCCAGCGCTTCCAGTCCCTGAAGGCGAAGGGCGCCCGCGCCCAGCGCCCCCTGTGGGCCAGCACCGGCACCAAGAACGCCGCCTACAGCGACGTCCTGTACATCGACTCCCTCATCGCTCCCGACACCGTCAACACCATGCCCCCAGCCACGCTGGAGAGCTACCTCGACCACGGCAACGTCGCCCTCACCCTCGAGCCCTCTATCCCCGAGGCCGGCCGCGTCATGGAGGCCCTCGAGGCCAACGGCGTCAGCATGGCCGCGGTCACCGACAAGCTCCTCGCCGCCGGCGTCAAGGCCTTCGCCGACTCCTTCGTCACTCTCCTCGCCAACGTCGAGGAGAAGAAGGCCGCCCTCCTCGCGACCCACTACGCCGCGACCGCCGCCCTCGGCGAGTCCCAGCCCGCCGTCGACGACGCCGTCGCCGACCTCGTCGAGCGCGACGCCGTCCGCCGCATCTGGGACGCCGACCACACCCTCTGGAAGCCCGACCCCACGGAGATCACCAACCGCCTCGGATGGCTCACCCTCCCCACTGACATGCGCCCACACGCCGAGGCCCTGCAGGCCTTCGCTGACGAGGTCTCCGGCATGGGCATCGACGACGTCGTCCTCCTCGGCATGGGCGGCAGCAGCCTCGGCGCCGAGGCCCTTCGCAGCGTATTCGGCGAGGCCCCGGCTCGCCCGCGCCTCACCGTGCTCGACACCACCGTCCCCGAGTGGACCGCCGCCGTCCGAGACGCCATCGACATTCGCCGCACCCTCTTCCTCGTGTCCTCCAAGTCCGGCGGCACCCTTGAGACCCTCACCGGCTACCGCTACTTCCGCAAGCTGGCAGACGACGCCCTTGGTGCCGACGCTGGCAGCCGCTTCGTCGCCATCACGGACGAGGGCAGCGGCCTCGAACGCCTCAGCCGCGACGAAGGCTTCCTGCGCACCTTCCTCAACCCAGAGACCATCGGCGGACGCTACTCCGTCCTCTCCTACTTCGGCCTCGTCCCCGCCGTCCTGACCGGCATCGACGTCGCCGCCCTCCTCGACCGCGCCGCCCTCATGCAGTGCGCCTGCGCCCCCGGCGTCCCGGCCGGCGAGCATCCCGGCCTGCAGCTCGGAGCCGCCATCGGCGCCCTCGCCAGGGCCGGCCGGGACAAGCTCACCTTCGTCACCACGCCCGCCCTCGGCTGCTTCGGCCTCTGGGCCGAGCAACTCATCGCCGAGAGCCTCGGCAAGGAGGGCGTCGGCATCGTCCCCGTCGCCAACGAGCCGCTCCTCGCCCCCGAGCACTACGGCGCCGACCGCGTCTTCGCCTACCTCCGCCTCGACGGCGACGACACGCAGGCCACGGACGACGCCATCGCCGCCCTAGAGGCCGCCGGCCACCCCGTCCTCCGCTTCACTCTCCGCGACCGCAACGACCTTGCCGCCGAGATGTACCGCTGGGAGTTCGCCACGGCTGTCGCCGGCGCCGTCCTCGGCGTGAACCCATTCGACCAGCCCAACGTGCAGGGCGCCAAGGACAAGACCGCCGAGGTCCTCGACGCCTACGCCCGTGACGGCGCCCTGCCGGATGCTGCCGAATCCTGCACCTTCGAGGAACTCCTCGCGCAGGCCTCCCCCGGCGACTACCTCTGCGTCATGGCCTACGTACGCCAAACGCCGGAGGTCGATGCCGCGCTGGAAGCCCTGCGCCTGCGCGTTATGCGGCGGCACGGCATCGCGACCACGTCCGGCTACGGCCCGCGCTTCCTCCACTCGACGGGACAGCTCCACAAGGGGGGCCCCGCCACCGGCCTGTTCCTGCAGATAACCACGGACCACCCCAACGACATCGACATACCGGGGCAGGGCTACAGCTTCGGCACGCTGGCCGACGCCCAGTCCCTCGGCGACCTGCAGGCCCTGCAGGCCGCGGGCCTCCGCTCCGCGCGGGTCCGCCTCTCCGCCAACGCCGTCGCCGAGGGCATCGCAGCCCTCTAGCCCCTTGGGTCCTGAAAGGAGCGTGCCATGGAACTCGGGATGATAGGCCTGGGGCGCATGGGCGCCAACATGGTTCTCCGGCTCCTGCGCGGCGGCCACCGCGTCGTCGCATACGACGTCCGCGCTGAAGCCGTCCGCGAGGTCGAGGGCCAGGGCGCCGCCGGCGCCGGCTCCCTCGCCGAGCTTGCTGCCCAGTTAACGCCCCCGCGCGCCGCATGGGTGATGACCCCAGCCGGCGAGGTCACGGAGCGCACCATCAACGCAGTCTGCGGCGCCCTGTCGCCCGGCGACGTCGTCATCGATGGCGGCAACGCCAACTACAAGGACAGCATGCGCCGCGCCGCCGCCCTCAAGGAGCAGGGCATCTACTTCCTGGACGCCGGCACCAGCGGCGGTGTTTGGGGTCTCACTGAGGGCTACAGCCTCATGGTCGGTGGCGAGAAGGAAGCCTTTGACCTCGTCGAGCCCATCTTCCAGACCCTCGCGCCCGGCCCTGACCGCGGCTACGGCCACGTCGGCCCCGCCGGTGCGGGCCACTACGCGAAGATGGTCCACAACGGCATCGAGTACGGCATGATGCAGGCCTACGCCGAGGGCTTTGAGCTGATGAAGGCCAAGGAGGAGTTCGGCCTCGACCTCCCGCACATTGCCGAGATCTGGCGCCACGGTAGCGTCGTCCGCTCCTGGCTCCTCGACCTCACCGCCGAGGCCCTCCAGAACGACCCTGACATGTCCAGCCTCGCCCCCTACGTCGAGGACTCCGGCGAGGGCCGCTGGACCGTCGACGAGTCCGTAGCCCTCGCCGTGCCTACGCCCGTCATCACCCTCGCCCTGCAGATGCGCTTCCGCTCACGCCAGGACGACTCCTACGGCGCGAAGCTCCTCGCCGCCATGCGCAACCAGTTCGGCGGCCACGCGGTCAGGAAGGCCGAGTAATGCCCGGAGAGGCCATCACCATCGTCATCATGGGCGCAACCGGCGACCTTGCGCGCCGCAAGCTCATCCCTGCCCTCTTCGAGTTGCGCTGCAACGGCGGGTGCCCCCTCGAGATGAACCTCGTCGGCTTCTCCCGCACCCCCCTCACCCACGAGGGCTTCCGGCAGCTCGTATGGGAGAGCGTCCGCGAGTTCGGCCCCCTCGCCCTCCGCACGGACGAGTGGGAGGACTTCGCCAAGCACCTCCACTACGTCACCGGCGACCTCGACAGTCTCGAGGACCTGGAGCTCCTCACCGAGCTCCTCAACGAGTTCGAGCGCGGCTTTGAGGGCGTCGCCAACCGCCTCTACTACCTCTCCATCTCCCCCGCGCTTTACGAGGTCACCCTGCGCAACATGGGCGCAAGCGGCATGACAGACGAGGGCAACGGCTGGCGTCGCGTCGTCATCGAGAAGCCCTTCGGCAGCGACCTCGCCACCGCGCAGGCCCTCAACCGCACCGTCCACTCCCTCTTCCGAGAGGAGCAGGTCTACCGCATTGACCACTACCTCGGCAAGGAGACTGTGCAGAACCTCATGGTCTTCCGCTTCGGCAATATCCTCTTTGAGCCCCTCTGGAACAGCCACTACGTCGACAACGTGCAGATCACCGTCGCCGAGGAGCTCTCCGTCGGCGACCGCGCCGGCTACTACGACGCCTCAGGCGTCGTCCGCGACATGGTCCAGAACCACCTGCTCCAGATCCTCACCATCATCGCCATGGAGCCCCCCTCCGGCGTCGACGCCGACTCCCTCCGCGACCGAAAGGTCGACGTCCTCAAGGCCATCCGTAACTGGTCGCCGCAGGAGGCCGCCCTCAACGCCGTCGCCGGCCAGTACGACGGCTACCTCGGCGAGCCCGACGTCCCGCCCGGCTCCCGCACGCCCACCTACGCCGCCATGCGCCTCTTCGTCGAGACCTGGCGCTGGAGCGGCGTCCCCTTCTACCTCCGCTCCGGCAAGTCCATGGCTGGCAAGATCTCGGAGGTTGTCGTCCAGTTCCGCCGTCCGCCCTCCGTCATCGCCGGCCCCGACACCGAGATCCCCGGCAACCCCAACCTCCTCGCCATGTGCCTCCAGCCCGACGAGGGCGCCCACCTTCGCTTCGAGGTCAAGGTTCCCGGCCAGGGCCTCACCATGCGCTCTGAGCACATGGAGTTCCAGTACGAGTGGGCGTTCGGCCAGCAGGCCATCCCCGACGCCTACGAGCGCCTCCTGCAGGACGCCATCAACGGCGACCCCTCCCTCTTCATCCGCAGCGACCACATCGAGGAGGCATGGCGCGTCGTCGACCCCCTCCTGGAAGCGTGGGCAAGCCCCAACGCGCCGCGCCCTGAGCGCTACGTCCCCGGCACCTGGGGTCCCCAGGCCGCCAACCGCCTCCTCGCCGAGCACGGCCACCACTGGATCACGGTCTGCGGACAGCGGTATGCCCCATCCCCCTGACGTCTGCATCCACTCGACGCCCCAAGAAGCCGCCGAGGCCCTCGCCCACGAGGTCTCCCGCCTTTCCGCCGACGCCATCGCCGAGCGTGGCCGCTTCACGATAGCCCTCGCCGGCGGCAGCACCCCCGCCGCCCTCTACCGCCTTCTGGCCGAGCCGCCGTACGCCTCCGAGATCGATTGGTCGCGCTGGCACGTCCTCTGGGGCGACGAGCGCTGCGTCCCGCCGGACCACCCCGACAGCAACTACGGCATGGCCAAGCGCACCCTAATCGACCACGTCCCCATCCCCGAATCGCACGTCCATCGCATGGCGGGCGAAGCCCCGCCGCAGCAGGCCGCCGACGCCTATGCCGCCACCCTCGCCGACGTCCTCGCTCCCGACGGCCGCCTCGACCTCGCCCTCCTCGGCGTCGGCGATGACGGCCACACCGCCTCCCTCTTCCCCGGCACTACAGCCCTCGCCGAAACCGAGCGCTCAGTCGCCGCCGCCTGGGTCCCTCACCTGAACGCCCATCGCATAACACTCACCCTGCTGGCCCTCAACCGGGCCCGCCACGTCGCCGTCCTCACCACCGGCGCGGACAAAGCCGACGCCGTCCGCCGCGCCCTCGCCCCCCGCCCGTCCGACGCCACGCCGCCCATAGCCCTCGTCATCCCTGCAGACTCAGCCGTAGTCTGGCACCTGACCGATGACGCCGCCGCCTCACTCCTCCATTCCGGCGAAAGCCGGAATCCAGGGGAGGGGCAGCCCGACAACGCGCGCTCTCACCCTGCCAACGACCCCTCGGGCCAGAGCTAGGCGCGACACATGGACATGGCAGAAGTCCTCTCCCTCTGGTGGGTCTACCCCGCCGCCGTCTGCATCGCGACCCTCGCCATCTCGACGGGCATCAGCGGCGGCCTCTTCTTCGCACCCTTCTTCCTCCTCATCGTCGGCCTCCCGCCCGCCCAGGCCATCGGCGGCGGCCTCATGACGATGATCGCCGGCACGGGCTCCGGCGCCTTCAGCTACAACCGGCAGGGCGTCGTCGACTTCACCATCGTCCGCTCCCTGCTGCTCGTGACCGTCCCCTTCGCCATGGCCGGCGCCGTCGTTGCCCTCATCGTCGACGCCGACGCCCTCCGAGCCGCCTTGGGCGCAGGCCTCATCGCCCTCGCCGGCTTCCTCCTCTGGACCAACCTCCGCCGACCATCCGCTGATCGTTCCCGCGAAGGCGGGAACCCCGACGAACTAGACCAGACCGCCGCCCCCGTCCCCGCCTCGGCTGTCGTCCACGCCCGCGACGGCCGCGAGTACCGCTACATCCGCCCCGGCCGCACCGGAAGCCAGGCGATGGGCGCCGGCGGCGCATTCCTGCAGGGTCTCATGGGCGCCGGCCTCCCCGAGGTCACCACCACCCAGCTCGTCCTCCGAGGCAAGCTCCCGCCACGCATCGCCGTCGCCACGTCCGTCACGACGCTCACCGTTACCGTCTTCTTCGCCGCCCTCATCCACGCCATCGGCGGCGAGCCCCCGTGGCACGTCGTCGTTTGGTCCATGCCCGGCGCACTCACCGGCGCCCAGTTCGGCGCCCGACTCCAGGCCAAACTCCCCCCCAACGTCTCCCAACGCTTCCTCGCCGTCGTCTTCATCGCCGTAGGCGTCTTAGTCATCGCCCTCCGCGACGCGGGGTAGAAAACCCTGCCGAGAGGAGTAGCCAAGCGCCCTCTTCCCCCCGCCCCCTCTGCTATACTCACTAGCAGCCCCCACACCCCCCACAGGAGCCGCCCATGCCCGCCTTCGCCGACAAACTCCTCGCCGCCGCCGAGCGCAACCGCAGCCTCCTCTGCGTCGGCCTCGACCCCGACCCCGCGCGCATGCCCGTCGCCGACGTCGCCGAGTTCAACCGCGCCATCATCGAGGCCACGGCGGACCTTGTCTGCGCCTACAAGCCCAACCTCGCCTTCTACGAGGCGTTCGGCCCCGCCGGCCTCGACGCCCTCCGCGCCACCCTCGACGCCATCCCCGATTGGATCCCCGTCATCGCCGACGCCAAGCGCGGCGACCTCGACAACTCCTCCGCCGGCTACGCCAGGGCCCTCTTTGACGTGTGGGACTTTGACGCCGCCACCTTCCATCCCTACATGGGCCGCGACTCCCTCGCGCCCTTCCTCGCCCGCCCGGAGCGCGGCATCCTCGTCCTCTGCCGCACCTCCAACCCCAGCGCCCGCGAGTTCCAGGACCTGCAGGTTACGCCCATGACCGGCGGCGACACCCGCCCCATGTACGAGTACGTCGCGATGACCGCCGCCAAGTGGAACGACAACGGCAACGTCGGCCTCGTCGTCGGCGCCACCTACCCCGACGAGCTCGAGCGCGTCCGCGACCTCTGCACCGACATGCCCATCCTCATCCCCGGCGTCGGCGCGCAGGAGGGCGCCCTCGAGCGCTCCGTCGCCGCCGGCATCGACGAGCGCGGCCGCAACGCCATCGTCAACGCCAGCCGCGGCGTCATCTACGCCGGCGACGACCCCGCCACCTACCCCCAGGCCGCCCGCAACGCCGCCCAACACCTTCGCGACACCATCAACCGCGTCCTCGAAGACCGCGGCCTCGGTTGGGCCGCCTAACCCGTATACCTTCCCCCCGTGGGGGAAGGACAGGATGGGGGAGTGCCCACCCCCCTCGCTACCGTCATTCCCGCGAAAGCGGGAATCCAGAGGGGAAGAGGCGGGGGGCAAAGCCGAAAGGAAGCAAAGTTGCCGCCAATCCTCGACCTGCACCTCGGAGACATCCTCACGCTGAAGAAGCAGCACCCCTGCGGCGGCTCGACGTGGGAGGTCGTGCGGGTAGGCATGGACATCGGCATCGTCTGCCAGACCTGCAACCGCCGAGTCATGCTCCCAAGAAGCGAGCTGGAGCGGCGCGTTAAACGCCACGAACCGGCTCAGTAGAGGGGAAAACTGGAGCGGAAGAGGGGATTCGAACCCCCGACCTCCTCCTTGGCAAGGAGGCGTTCTACCACTGAACTACTTCCGCTCAGGTAGGCATTCATTATAGGAATCCAGCCGCCCACCGGTCAACCGCAGACTATCCATTCGCCCGGAGAAAATCGTAGGGTGAACGCCTGCCCCTACCCAACCACCCGGCTCGGCATCGGCTCCCCCTTGCACGCAGCGATCGCATTCTCGACGGCCATCATCGCCATCCGCCGCCGCGTCGCGAAGCTCGCGCTCCCGATGTGCGGCGTCACCACCACGTTCGGCAGCGACAGCAGCGGGTGGGCCGCCGGGATCGGCTCCGGCGCCGTCACGTCCAGCCCCGCGCCCGCGATGCGCCCCTCGCGCAGCGCCCCCACCAGCGCCTCCGTGTCCACCACGTCGCCCCGGGAGGTGTTGATGAGGAACGCCGTCGGCCGCATCGCCGCCAGCTCCGCCGCGCCAATGAGGTTGTGCGTAGAGGCCGTCAGCGGCACGTGCAGCGACACAAAGTCGCTCTGCGCCAGCAGCTCCTTCAGGTCCGGCACGAACGTGGCCCCAAGCGCGGCCTCCGCCTCCACGCGGCGGTTGTTCGCCGTGTACCGGATGCGCATGTCGAACCCCCGCGCCCGCCGCGCCACCGCACTCCCGATGGCCCCCATGCCCACGATGCCCAGCGTCGCCCCGTACACGTCCGTCCCCAGCCACAGCGCCGGGTGCCACAACCCCCAGTTCCCCGCCCGCGTATCCGCGTCGGACGCCACAACGTGCCGCGCCGCCGCTAGCATCAGCGCGAAGGCCAGGTCCGCCGTCGTCTCCTCCAGCACGTCGGGCGTGTTGCCGACCAGCACGTTCCGCCCGGAGCATGTCGCCACGTCCACGTTGTTGTACCCGACGGCCATGTTCGCGACGACCCTGAGCGTCGGCGCCGCGTTCAGCAGCTCCGCGTCTACCCGGTCCGAGATCATCGTCACGATGGCGACGCACCCCGCGGCCCGCTCGGCGAGCTTCTCCGGCGGCGGAGGGTCGTACCCATCCCACACGTCCACCTCGGCGAACTCCTCCCGCAGCCGGGCCAGCGCGTCGGGCGCAATTTCCCGCGTGACAAACACCCGTCCGTCAATCATTGTCGCCTCCACAGCGGCCTCTTTTCTCATTGTAGACCTCGGCCGTCGTGGCGCTTCATCGCGGAGGCGGCATGGACAAAGATATAGACCAATCCTTTGGCTCACGCCGTCTCAATCTATACGAAACGCCACCTCCAAACGTGTAGTTCCCCTCGCTTCCGCTTGCCCATACAAGCCAAAGTTGGGTACTATGGCTGCAATCTGCGCTGGCTTTGCTACGGTCTTGCTGTCGCAGTCGACGGGAGACGGGGCCGCCCCCCGCACCCAACACCGCCGGGGAGGGATCCAGCAATGACCACGAGGAACAACCCTAGTATCGCCTATAGCATCACGGTGCGGGCGCAGTACCCCAACCGTGTCGGCATGCTGGCCGCCATCTCCGCTGCAATCGGCGAAGTCGAGGGCGACATCGGCGCCATCGACACCGTCAGCTCCAGCCGCACCTCCATGACCCGCGACATCACCATCAACGCCCGCGACGTCGCTCACGGCGAGCGCATCGCCAACCGCGTCCGCAAGGTGCCCGGCGTCAAGGTGGCCAGCGTCTCTGACCCCGTCTTCCTGCGGCACCTCGGCGGCAAGATTGAGGTCAACAGCCGCTCGCCCGTCACAACCCGCAACGACATGTCCATCGTCTACACCCCCGGCGTCGGCCGCGTCAGCATGGCTATCTACCACGACCCGCAGGCCCTCTGGACGCTGACGGGCAAGGGCAACACCGTCGCCGTCGTCACCGACGGCACCGCCGTCCTCGGCCTCGGCGACATCGGCCCCGGCGGCGCCATGCCCGTCATGGAGGGCAAGGCCGTCCTCTTCAAGGAGCTCGCCGGCGTCGACGCCTACCCCATCTGCCTCGACACCAAGGACGCCGACGAGATCGTTGAGATCGTGAAGGCCATCAGCCCCGGCTTCGGCGGCGTCAACCTGGAGGACATCTCTGCCCCCCGCTGCTTCTATGTTGAGGAGCGCCTGAAGGACGAGTTGGACATCCCAATATTCCACGACGACCAGCACGGCACTGCCGTCGTGGTGCTGGCCGGCCTTATCAACGCCGTCAAGATCACCGGCAAGAAGATGGAGGACCTGAAGGTGGTGGTCAACGGCGTGGGCGCCAGCGGCATTGCCTGCGCCAAGATCCTCATGACCGCCGGCTGCTACAACATCATCGGCTGTGACACCCAGGGCATCGTCTACCGCGGCCGCGACAACCGCGGCAACAAGGCCAAGGACGATTTCGCGGAGATCAGCAACCCGGACAACATCGAGGGCGACCTCGCCAAGGCGATGCAGGGCGCCGACGTCTTCCTCGGCCTCTCCGGCCCCAACACCGTCACCCCCGCTATGGCAAGGGAAATGAACGACGAGCCCATCATCTTCGCCATGGCCAACCCGGACCCGGAGATTTGGCCAGAGGAGGCTCAGGGCATTGCGAGGGTCATGGCCACCGGCCGCTCCGACTACCCCAACCAGATCAACAACGCCCTCTGCTTCCCCGGAATCTTCCGGGGTGCCCTGGACGTCCGCGCCCGTGAGATCAACGAGGAGATGAAGCTCGCCGCCGCCCAGGCCATCGCCGCCGGCGTCCCCAACAGCGACCTGAACGAGGACTACATCATCCCCAGCATCTTCGACAAGGGTGTCGTCCGCCGCGTAGCCCGGGAGGTCGCCGCCGCCGCCCAGCGCACCGGCGTAGCCCGGCGCTCCCGCCGTCGCATAACCTCCTACTCCCCCCGCAGCCGCGGCGTGTAGGCCCCGCCGAATCCCTAGACCCGAGCGTCCAACCGGGAGAGCTCGCCCGGCCAGCCGAGGACAAGCTGGTCCGCCGTCATCAACTGGTGACCGGCAAGTGCCGTCGCCACAATGAATCGATCGGCTGGATCACCGTGAAAGTCGGGCAAGAGCCCGGCTCGAGCGGCAATTGAGCCGTCAATGGGAATCTCAACCAGGCCGGTCCGCAGGAGTTCTCGGCGCCACGCATCCAAAGGGATGTCAATGTGCAACTGGCCCTTTTGGAGACGCATGCCGACTTCCCAAAATGACACTGCTGAAACGACTGCTTCACCCCTGTTCAATGCCGTCTCAACCGTGCGTCGCGTTGACGGACCCGTTCTGCTGTCTCCGTGCCAATGCCAGATGATGACGTGAGTGTCCAGGAGTATCAAAACAGGTCCTTTTCGGAGGCGTCCGGTTCTTGAAACCACTCGGCGGGCATGGGTGACACGATATCGCCTAGGATTTCGATACGACCGCGGTCGATGCCGAAGAAGGCCGTTGGCTTCTGACGGTGCGGCGCCAGCTTGGCCACCGGCTTCCCGAACTTCGTGATCACGATCTCCTCGCCGCTCTCCGCTACCTCGTCCATGAGTTGCAGGCACTTCGCCTTGAACTCCGACGCCTTGACGGTTCGGATACCGCTGATTGATGAGTCTATTGTTGCCAAGGCGCAGCTCCTGGTATTGTCTTGCGCTCGATATTACCATAGTCATGACCATGGTCACAATGCTTGACTGAGCGGGCAGGGTAGGTCAAGGGATGACCCTCCTACCGAGGCAGCGTCCGCGACGCCCGCGTGATGCCCCGACGAATGTCGAGCGCGCTCGGCATCGCCTTCGTCACCACGCGCCAAAACGCCTTCGAGTGGTTCCGCACCTTCAGGTGCGCCAGCTCGTGCACCGCGATGTACTCGATCTCGTATGGGTCCAGCATCAAGCACCGCCAGCTGAACCGCAGCACCCCATCGCTGGAGCAACTCCCCCATTGCGCCCGCGCGTTGCTGATGCGCACCACCGGCTTGGCCCTCGGCGCCACGAGGGGCTTGCACTCGTCCACCGCTTGTTGAATGACCTCTGTCGCCTGCGCCCGGTACCACGCCACTAGCGCCTCTCGGACGCTTTCCCTGAGGGAATCGCCCTCTATCCCCAGTGGCGCCGTCACATGAAAGTGCCATCTGCCGAGGTAGATGAGGTCGGGCTCCTCGACGAAGACGTTGCAGTCCTCGTCGTGAAGGCTCACCGCCACTGCCTCAACCGGTCCTGGCTCGATGGTTATCGCGGCCTTTCGACCGAGGTACGGCACGCTCTCGCCGTACCCGAATGGCGAGATCTTGGGCCGCTCTCGGTGCTCGATCAGCTTGTCCACCACCCAGCTGCCCTTGGCCTGCACGAACTCTCGAACGCGCCTCTGCGAGATCCGCACCGGCGCCCGCACCTCCACTATCCCGCCCAGCACGCGGAGTCCCATCGTCCGCTTGCGTCGAGGGCTGCGAATAACGGTGAAGTCGATGCGGCGTCCTCGCCACTCGATGGCGTCGAGCTCAGGCGGAGGCGGCGGGGCCACGGGCCGCTTACGCGGTCGAGGAATAGCGAGCTTCATAGCGCCAGTGTAGTGGGAATCGCGGGGACGAAGAAACGGGATCAAAGGTTCGGTTTGGGTGCTTTGATGTTGGGAAGGCCTCAACAGAAAGGCCGGACAGGGCGTTGTGTAAGTTCCTGTGGCACGCGCTAGCCGCCGTAACCTCCAAGCGCTAGGGTGCCGCCGCTGGCGACGGAATCTCAACCTCAATCCAGCCAAAGGTCGGAGGAAATTCTGGATGTGACCGCTCTCCTTCGGTCAATCGGTCCCACTCCGCCTGTTCCTCTTCGGTCAGAGGCTTGTTGTAGTAGGCAACGGCCTCCTCCATCGTCATGAACCTCTCAGGGAGCGGGTCGCCGAACTCCGCCATGGCTCCAACGTGACCGTCAATCGCCTCTTTGATGTTGCGCTGGATGTCCTCCCACGTCTTGCCCGTGCTCACGCAACCAGGGAAGTCAGGAATGTATGCACAGTAGTTGTTTGGCGTCTGCTCGTAGACAACCACGCACTGTACTCTCATCGTTGTTCCTTCCGAATTCCGGCCTGGCGTTGGATCGATGCCCAAGTGCCCGGCTTGAGGTCCTCGCCTGGATGTCCGGGGATTGTCACGGTTCCCGGCTTCTCCGAATGTCTATAATGCCGATGACTTCCTGTCATTCGGACTAACCGCCACCCATCCTCCTCCACCATTCGGATGGCTTCTCTGACCTTTGGCATGTTGCCGGAAATTGTCCCATAACTGGGCGCCAATTTCCAGTGATGCCCCTACCGCACAGTCACGTTCGGCACGTCCTCGTCCAGCCCGATGATGAAGTTCCGAACGATGCGGTTGAACCCCTCCGGTCGCTCCGCCATCGGCAGGTGCCCCGCGCCGTCGACCACCGCCAGTCGCGCGTTCGCCATCCGCTCCCGCAGCCGCTCCGCCTGCGACAACGGCGCGATGCCGTCCATGACGCCCCACACCAGCAGCGTCTCTCCCGTCAGCGCCTCGACGGCAGCCGTCAGCTCCGCGTCGCCGATGCCGTCCGCGACCCTCGACAGCGTCTCCCGCCCCTTCGACTGACGCATGAACTCCGGCCCCTGCCGCACGTTCTCCCACTGCGTGCCGAAGCCAGTGCGGTCCGCCGTCGCCACCATCCCCAGCCGCGCGAACATCCCCGTCGCAAACGCCTCGTCGTCCAACGCCGCCATGTCCACCGCGGGCGCGTCGTCCCACGAGAGCCCCAGCGGATCGACGAGCGCCAGCCGACGGAACCGCTCCGGTTGCGCCGCCGCCATGCGCATCGCCAGCCATCCGCCGACGCAGTGGCCTATCAGCGTCGCCTCCTCGATTCCCGCGTCGCTGAGCAGCCCGGCGATGAGCCGCGCGTAGTCGTCGACGCTCGAGACCCCTTCCGGTGGCGCCCCGTCGGCCCAGCCCGGCAGCTGCGGCGCCCAGATGTCCGTCACAGTGCCCATCGCGATGTGGTAGCTCTCCCACCGCCCCGACGGCCCCATGCCATGCAGGTACACCACCGGCGCGTACCGCTCCAGCCGCCCGCCCCTGAAGTATGGAACGTCAACGCCGTCAACCTGCGCCGTGTGCCGGCCGTAGACAGAGCCGTCTGCTGCACCCATGAGTCCGCTCCTGAAATGCTATGCGTTGAGGATGTTCGCCAACCCGTTCATCGAATCGTCATTCCCGCGAAGGCGGGAATCCAGAGGGGCGGGGTTGGCGGGTCTTCGCCAATCCGTTCACCCGTAGGTTGTCCAAGAACCCAACTGCCGGACGGGGAAGCCCCTACGCCGACTCCGTCCACCAGATCTTCACGCAGTCAATGTGAAACCCGGACCCCGGCGCCGCGGGATCCGGCACCGGCCCGCCCTCCGGCGCCGCCACCTCGACGCGCACCAGGTAGTCCTCGCCTGACTCCACCCGCCGCTGCGCCGAGAGCGACGCGTCAGGGTCCGTCTGGTCGGCGATGGCGCTGAAGTCCCCGTACGCGCCGGAGTAGATGGCCTGCCGCTCGGAGCCCGACTTGTAGAAGCTCTCGATGAGCACCTGCGCATCGTCCGGCAAAGCCGCGCCGTCCTTCGCCGCCATGTGCAGCCGGAGCCCGCTGCCCCGGTGCTCAGCCGTCGGCCCCACGAAGATGAACAGGAACGGGTTCCCGTCCGGCCCAGGCTCCGGCACCGCCAGCTCCCAGCCCCCCACCGCCATCCCGTCGCGGGTCTCCTGGATGAACTTCGTTATCTCCGGCGAGTTCTCGTCGAGGACATGGTTCGCACCGTTGTACAGGGGCAGGGGCATCGCGATCGCCTCCGTGGCCGCGGCTCGCCTCAAGCGCTCCACCGGCCGGTGTTGGTATTGGTTAGCTGGCGTTCACTCCCGCCAGCGCGGGCATGACGTGTTCCGCGAACAGCCTCTTGGACTTCATGACGTGCTCGTGCTTCAGCTTCCCGCACCGGAACATCCCCAGGAAGTTGCCGTAGCCCGCCGTCTCCATGTCGTTCCGCAGCCACTCCGTCACGTAATCCGGGTCGCCGCACACGATGTAGCCCGACTCCCGCAGCTTCTCGAACGGCGTACCCGGCGCCGGCATCTCCGACCCCCGTGACCGCTTCCGGTAGTCGAAGCTCCGGTCCGTCTGCACGCCCGGCAGCGGCGCCGGCATCGGCACCGGCCGGCTGAACGCCGTCAGCCGCCGCACGTACATCACCGCCTCGCGGCACTCCTCGATCGCCTGCTCGTTCGTCTCCGCCACGTGCAGGTACCGCGACCCGATGCAGTAGTCCGGCGTCGCCTCCCACCCGAACTGGTCCCGCGCCACGTTCTTGTAGTACTCGAAGGCGTCCTGGAATACCGCCGTCGGATTCCACACCCGCGCGATGGGGATGCGCCGCTCCGCCGCAAACTCGATCGTCTCCGCCGACCCCGCCGGCATCCAGATCGGCAGCGGGTTCTGGATCGGCTTCGGCCACACCGAGACCGCCCGCAGGTTGTAGAACTTTCCCTCGTAGTCGAACAGCTCCTCCGACAGGCACTTCTTCACGATGTCGTACGACTCCGCGAACCGCTCCCGGCTCGTGAACGGGTCCACGTTGTACGAGATCAGCTCCTGCGGCACGCCCCGCACGATCCCGCCGATGAATCGCCCGCCCGACAGGCAGTCGAGCTGCGCGAATTCCTCTGCCGTGTGCACCGGGTGGCGCAGCGGCAGCACGTGGCCCATCACGCCCACCTTCATCCGCTTCGTCAGCGCGATCAGCGCCGACGCCAGCGGCGTGCTCGACGGGTTCAGGCTGAAGTACGTGAAGTGGTGCTCGTTGACGAACACCCCCTCGAACCCCAGCTCCTCGCAGAGCAGGAACTCCTCCAGGTGCTCGTGGTACGTCTCCGCCGCCAGGCCGGGGTCGCAGAAGCGGTTCGTCTGCAGCGTCTCGGGCCCCACCTCGTCCGGAACGCCCGGGTACGTGAACTCATCGAAGCCGTAGAACTTCATGCGCGGGTGACTCCTCTCTAACGTGGGCGTTGCACAGGAAGGTAAGTTGGGAAGAGGAATGCCGCTCCTGGTAGACCATCCTCCCCATTTTCTCCCGCCAGAGTATCACCCGCACCGCCGCCTCCACCACCCCCCGAGTGAATGTGCACTAGAGTTGCTGTAGGTGTGTTGTACGGCCACTCTACCTCGCATTCTCCTGATTCCAAGAAGCACAGGGGTTCGTCTTTGGTACCCTTAGTGATCTCCGTGTACGCCAAGAAGGCGTCAACGATAGGACTATTCTCGCGGCCACCTCCAGCTCCGCCACGATCAACAAATTGGTTGTCGTCATCATTGGAAGGTTCTGACGGCGGCCCACCTGCACCACCCTTGCCTGGGAAGCCTACTTTCACATGAATCTTGTGACCTTGGCGCAAGCCATTTAAGTAGACTACTTCAACATTGCCGGGCATGCCGGGACGCCCGTAAGTTCGAGAAAGAACGTCGGCCATAGTGCACACCTCCTGACTGCCTCGTCTCCGCAATATCGTACACCTCATCCGTTTGTCCAGAGATCCGTCGAAAGGCCGACCCGACGTGCAAGGTGTTACAATCTAACTACACGTTCGTAGGGGTGACCCCGCCAATGCCCGTAGACGCCGTATCCCTCGAGGTCTTCAAGAACCTCCTCGCCTCCGTGGCAGAGGAGATGGGCGTCGCCCTCGGCCGGACCGGCTTCTCCCCGAACATCAAGGAGCGCAAGGACTACTCCTGCGCCCTCTTTGACCCGCACGGCCACATGGTCGCCCAGGCCTCCCACATCCCCGTCCACCTCGGCGCCATGCCCGCCTCCGTCGCCGCCGCCCTCGAGGGCTTCGACTTTGACCCCGGCGACATCATCGCCCTCAACGACCCCTACCTCGGCGGCACCCATCTCAACGACGTCACCCTCGTCTCCCCCGTATTCGCCACCACCAAAGCACTCACTTCCCCCTCGAAGAGGAAGGCTAGAGCCCGCCCCGTTCTTGATACGAGGAAGGGGGTGCCCGCCCTCGTCGGCTTCGTCGCCAACCGCGCCCACCACGCCGACATCGGCGGCATGACCCCCGGCTCCCTCCCGCGCTCCACAGAGCTCTTCCAGGAGGGTTTCATCATCCCTCCCCTGAAGCTCGTCCGCGCCGGCGAGGTCAACGCCGAGGTCGTCGCACTCTTCTGCCGCAACTCCCGCACGCCCGACGAGCGCCGCGGCGACCTCGCCGCCCAGATCGCCGCCTGCCGCACCGGCGAGCGCCGACTCCAGGAGATGGTCGAACGCTACGGCTGGGCCACCGTCCGCGAGCACGAGTCCGCCCTCCTCGACTACTCGGAGCGCCTCACCCGCGCCGCCATTCGCGCGCTCCCCGACGGCGACTACTCCTTCTCCGACGTCCTCGACGACGACGGCCTCACGGACGAGCCCGTCCCCCTCGCCGTCACCGTCTCCGTCCGAGACGACGCCATGACCCTCGACTTTACCGAGACCGCCGGCCAGCGCCGCGGCTGCGTCAACGCGCCCCTTGCCGTGACGCTCTCCGCCGCCCTCTACGTCCTCCGCTGCATCGTCGGCGAGGCCGCCCCCTCCAACCAGGGCATCCTCCGCCCCGTCACCGTCGTCGCGCCCGAAGGCAGCCTGGTCAACCCGCGTCCGCCCGCTGCCGTCGCCGGCGGCAACGTCGAGACCTCCCAGCGAATCACAGACGTCCTCCTCGGCGCTCTCGCAAAGGCGCTGCCGGACGTTGTCCCCGCCGCCAGCCAGGGCACCATGAACAACGTACTCGTCGGCGGCCACCAGGACGCCGCCAACCGCGGGTTCGCCTACTACGAGACCATCGCCGGCGGTATGGGCGCCCGTCCCGGCGCCGACGGCCTCTCCGCCGTCCACACCCACATGACCAACACCATGAACACGCCCATAGAGGCCCTCGAGCTCTACCACCCCATGCGCGTTCGCAGCTACCGCGTCCGCCGCGGCTCCGGCGGCGACGGCCAGTTCCGCGGCGGCGACGGCGTCGTCCGCGACACCGAGTTCCTCGCCCCCGCCGTCGTCACCGTCCTCGCCGAACGCCGTCGCTCCGCCCCCTACGGCCTCCAGGGCGGCGCCAACGCCACCCCCGGCGAAACGGTCCTCCTCAAGGACGGCGTAGAAGAAGTCCACCTCCCCCCCAAAGTAACCCTCGACGTCGCCCCCGGAGACATCCTGAGCATCCGCACCCCCGGCGGCGGAGGCTGGGGCAAACCCGCCTGACCTCCTCCATACCGGCGAAAGCCGGTATCCAGAGGGGCGGGGTATCCCTTCCCCCTCAGGGGGAAGGTTAGGATGGGGGAGTCTCCCTCCCCCGCGCCCGCTATTCCTGCGACGCACCCCCCCCCCCAACCGTCGTTCCTGCGAAGGCAGGAACCCCGACACACGCGCCCCCCTCCGCGTCATTCCTGCGAAGGCAGGAACCCCGACTCACGCGCCCCCCTCCGCGTCATTCCTGCGCAGGCAGGAATCCAGAGGGGCGGGGTCGCGGGGTATCCCTTCCCCTGACCACCCACACCTCCATACCGGCGAAAGCATGCCCCGTACCCCGATACGGGGCCGGTATCCAGAAGGGCGGGGCGGGCGCGCCCACCCCAACCAATCCCCACCCCCGTCGCGTGGTGTACAATCCCCCCGCATTCCACCATCCCGCCCCGCGACAACCACACCGGAGGCCCCCATGCCAGAAACCATGACCGGCAAGCAAGCGCTCCTCGAAATGCTCAAGGCCGAGGGCGTCGAGTACATCTTCGGCAACCCCGGCACCAGCGAGGCCCCCTTCATCGACCTGCTCGGCGACTACCCAGAGATCCGCTACTTCCTGACCCTCCAGGAGAGCGTCGCCATGGGCATGGCCGAGTCCTACGCCCGCGCCACCGGACGCCCCTCATTCGTCAGCCTCCACGTCGACAGCGGCCTCGCCAACGGCATCGCCCTCATGCTAGACGCCCTCAACACCGGCACGCCCATGGTCGTCACCTCCGCCAATTACGATGTCCGCAAGGTCAACGAGTCCATGACCGACCTCGCGCAGCTCGTCCGGCCCGTCACCAAGTGGGCCGTCGAGCTCACCCACGCCGAGCAGGTCCCCAGTGCCCTCCGCCGTGCCTTCATCGAGGCCAACACCCACCCGAAGGGCCCCGTCTACGTCGGGTTCGCCTCTAACGCCCTCGAGGGCATCGCCGAGATGAACATCGTCCCCTCCAAGCCCGCCTATGACGCCACGCGCCCCAGCCCGGAAGGCATCGCTCGCGCCGCCTCCCTGCTCCTCGACGCCGACCGCCCCATCATGCTCGTGGGCGACCGCGCCTCCGACGACGGCGCCAACGAGCACGCGGTCGAGTTGGCGGAGCTCATGGGCCTTCCCGTCTACCAGGTCCGGGGCGCGGAGGTGGCCTTCCCAACCACCCACCCCCAGTTCCACGGCAGCCTCTCCCTGCGCGTCGCCGCCTCCCGCGCCGCCGTCCAGCGCGCCGACCTCGTCCTCGCCGTCGGCGCTGACCCCTTCGAGGAGCTCTTCTACTGGGGCGACGTCATCCTGCCCCCCGAGGCCGGCCTCGTGCACATCGATCCCGTCCCCGGCCGCATCGGCCGCTCCGAGCCAACCGACGTCGGCATCGTCGCCCACTGCGGCCTCGCCCTCGCCGAGCTGACCGCGCTCGTGAAGGAGCGGCTGTCTCCCGCCGCCCTGCCCGCCATCGAGGAGCGCCGCCGCGCCGCCGTCGCGGAGGCCCGCCGCACCCGTGAGGCCTACGAGGCCTCCGTCGCCGAGCGCTGGGACAACCGCCCCATGAGCCCGGCCCGCATGATGTCCGAGCTCGCCGACGCCCTCCCGCCCAACGCCATCGTCGTCGACGACGCCATCAGCAACCGCGGCCCGCTCCGCCACTACATCCACGCCGCCCGACGCCCTGACATCCGCGCCGTCCGCGGCCAGTCCATCGGCGGCGGCACCGGCGCCACGATGGGCACGCAGGTCGCCTACCCGGACCGCCCCGTCTTCGGCATCCTCGGCGACGGCAGCGCCATGATGACCGTCCAGGGCCTCTGGACCGCCGCCAACGACAACATTCCCTGCGTCTTCGTCATCTGCAACAACGGCATGTACCGCGTCCTCAAGGTCAACTTCAACGTCTACCAGGGCGAGGTCCTCGGCATGCCGGAGACCTCAGGCGGCCGCTTGCCCTACTCCGACTTCGCCGCCCCCTTCGACATGGCCGCAATCGCCAACAGCATGGGCGTCCACGGCGAGCGCATCACAGACCCCGCCCAAATAAAACCCGCCATAGACCGAGCCCTATCCTCCAACCGCCCCGCCCTCCTCGACGTAGTCATAGACGGCTCCTTGTAGTAAGCGAACACCGCCGCCAAAGTCCCTTCCCCCTCAGGGGGAAGGTTAGGATGGGGGAGTGCCCCCTCCCCCTCTCTCGTCATTCCTGCGAAGGCAGAGCCTGCCCCCGCGAAAGCGGGGGAATCCAGAGGGGCGGGGGGCGGGGCACCCCCACAACCAACCCCCGTCGCATCGCCAACACCCCCCACCCGTCGTGCCCGCACATCCGTGAACCCCACCCGCAGCGACCCGCGCACCCCCTATGACACGGGCCCCTCGCGCAAACACCCCAGCCTCCGTTACCCTCCTCCCATGACATGCGTCCCCATCCACCACCAGAACGACGTACGACAACTACGTGAGCGGGTGGGCCTTTTGCAAAATATTTCGACTCATAGCTGTTTTGCGACACTCTCCCTACAAAACAAAGGGCAAACAACCTCCCCGTCAGCTACGGACATAACGCAACGAATGTCAATCCAATGGAAAGGAGAGGGGCCGGGCCGTCGGCCCACCCCACAACCGACCACCGTCGCCCTTCCCACCTCTTCCGCCTCCATCCCGGCGGACGCCGGGATCCAGGGGCGGGGCGCCTCCGCCCCAACACGCCGCGCATCCCCAACCCCACCGTCGTTCCCGCGAAAGCGGGAACCCAGGGGTGCGGGGCAGGCGCGCCAACCCCCAACACACCCCGCATCCCCAACCCCCCTCGCGTCATTCCTGCGAAGCATGCCCCGTACCCCGATACGGGGGCAGAGCCTGCCCCCGCGAAAGCGGGGGAATCCAGAGGGGCGGGGAGGGGGCGTCCCTTCCCCCGCTCGCGCCGGCACGCTAGCATACGCACACCACCCCGCACGAAACCAAAAGGGGAAAGAAAATGCGCACCAACACCACGAAAGCCAAACTCAACGAGGGCAACGTCGTCTTCGGCGGCATCGTCACCCGCTACGCCCCCGACATGGTCGAGATCCTCGGCGCCCTCGGCTACGACTTCGTCATGATCGACTGCGAGCACGGCCCCGCAGACCTTGACCAGGTCGAGCACATGGTCCGCGCCGCCGAGTCCTTCGGCATCACCCCTATCGCCCGCATTCCCGACCACTCGGAGCAGACCATCCTCCGCTACCTCGACCGCGGCCTCCAGGGCATCATCGTCCCCCACGTCAACAACGCCGAGCAGGCCGCCGCCGTCGCCCGCGCCGCCCGCTACTACCCCGAGGGCTACCGCGGCGTCGCCGGCGGCCGCGCCCACAACTACGGCGTCGGCGTCTCCATGCCCGAGGCCACGGCCCGCATCAACGCCGAGCTCCTCGTCATCCCCATGGTCGAGGACATCGAGGCCGTCAACAACCTCGACGACATCCTCCAGGTCGCCGGCGCCGACGTCCTCCACGTCGCCCCCTCCGACCTCGGCCAGAGCCTCGGCAACCCCGGCCCCGCCGAGGTCCGCCGCGTCATGAGCGACGTCATCCCCCGCATCCGAGCCGGTGGGGTACACGTGGGCGTAGGCGGCAACAACCCCAACGACACCGCCGCCGTAGCAGACTTCATCACCCAGGGCGCAAACTTCGTAACAGTCTCAGCCTGGGCCCTCCTCCGCAAGGCCGCAGAAGACTTCCGCCAATCCGTCAACGACCACATCTAACCCCAACCCCCGCGTCATTCCTGCGCAGGCAGGGCCTGCCCCCGCGAAGGCAGGGGAATCCATAGGAGCGGACGCCAGGGGAGTCCGTGGTTGCGAATTCCGCATCGCTCACCGTTTTCTACCCAAAGAATCCCCTTTCCGTGCTTGTAAGGTGGCACAAGAGCGTGCTAGATTTGACGAAAACAGGCAGCCCATTGTGAAAGGCGATCGAGATGAAGGCGCACTACATACGTTTCATTGCGGCATTCGTGGTGTACGCGGTGATCGACATCGGCTGGAACGTCTCGCCCATCGCGACGGGCATGTACGAGAAGCTGCACGAGTCGAGCGGCAGTGATGCAATTCTCGACACCTTTGGGAAGATGCCTGATACGTGGGGTGGCCTTGAAGCCCTGTCCCTGCTCGCGTTCCTCCTGTTGATTGCACTCGCGAACAGCGTCTTGGCGATAGAACCAGCGGTGAAGGAGGGCAACCTCCGCAAGGCGATGCAGAACAGTTTCGTGCTGGGCTGCGCGGCCTACGCCACGTACATCGTGCCGATCTTCGTCACCTTTGCAATGTGGCCCGCAATCCTGGTCCCCGTAGACATACTAATCGGCGGCCTCCTAAGCCTCATAACGTCAACGGTAGTCACCTACGTAACCCTTCGACGAAGCAGGACGACGGACGCAGCCTAGCCCAATAGCTTCACCCGGCCCGGCGTCCCCCGCATCCGGGCCGGCGGGGCACACGTAGGCGCACGCGGCAACAACCCCAACCGCACAGCCGCCTAGCAGACTTCGCCCGCCAAGGCGCCAACGTCGTAACAGTCTCCGACTAGGCCCTCCTCCGCAAAGCCGCAGAAGACTTTCGCCAATCCGTCAACGCAGACTTTTGAAGATTGGTTTGCACTTGTTCCCAGCGATCAACCCAGCATCTGTTGCTCACTGAACAGTCACGGGTGCTAAGCGCTTGGAGTGAGATCGGGGGCATTAGGGCGGACGGACTACAACAGACTAAACGCTTGTCCTGGAGAAACTACTTTTAGGTCATACTTTTCCATGAAGCCGCAGGAAGCTAAGTCGTCCCGGAGTGCACCGTCTGTCGTCACTAGAATCGCACCCGTTTCCGCTGCAATCCGGACAAGAAAGGTGTCGTCCTGGCTACCACTCGGAATCGATCCTTCGTCGTCCAGAATCGGCGCAGCGTGACCAATCCCATCCACCTTCCCATGAATTGAGAGGGTGTTTCGTAGCAAATTAATGAGGAACGGACCTAGGTCGGGATGGCGATAACCGGGTGAGTACAGTTGTCTATAATATTTGTCCCAGAGAATGTCATCTACCACGATAGTATGACAAATCTGAATTATCTGAAGAATTAGATCAGCATACACAGGGTCGGTGTTCCCAAATTCGTCCTGCCCCTGCTGTGCCAAGATCACCACGTTCTCATCAAGTATGAATCTCGGGTTCATTCCGGGAGTCATGCCTTGGCGCGCAGAGCTTCAACGTACCGCCGCATTTCGTCTAGGTCGGTCTCAAAGAAGCCCCTCAGTCCCCCACGAACTTGACCCTTATCCGTGACCTCAATCTTGTTGGCCGTGCAAACCCCCTGTTTGTCCTTCTCAAATGAGTAGATCGAGAGTTCGTCAGCAGATAGCTTTCCCTCTGCAACCAAGGTTAGCAGTCGTCCGGCAATGTGCTCACTGTGTGTAGTAAGGATCAATTGTTTACGTCCGGCTTTGGCCTCTTCAGCCAACACCGACGCCAATTCGGCCTGTGCTCTGGGGTGTAAGTGAATCTCAGGTTCTTCTATTAACGTCGTTGCTCCGGGGACAGTCCTGATTAGCTCGAACAAAAGGTGGACAAGCGCATTGGTACCGAAACCCTCCGCTGATAGGCTAATGTCACCGGCAAGACTCTCGGACACGGGCTTTGCAGATTGAGGAGGAACGGTGTCTACTCTGAAGCCGACACCAGTAATCTGTCTCATCAATATTGAAACAGTCTCCACTAGATTGCGAGAATAAGCTAGTGTTGTTACAGTGTTTTCTTCCTGTTCGCCTAAGCCCCTAGTCCCAAAGATGTCGTCGTGAGACACGGGCCCCAACGCGTAAACCCCTCGCGTTAATCCCCTTGCCGCCGGAACCACCTTCAATCTTGCAAGCGCTTCTGCAGGGGCATGAGACAATTGGTCCAATGTTGATAGTGACGGTTCAATCTCGCCCTGACGTGGGCCGACATGAAAGCTGTTCACAGCGTATTCTGGGATATACGCATATCGGCCTTCCGGCGTTCGTACTTCATGGCGGCGGCTATTGGAGTCAAAAGTAATGAAGTATACTTGGTTATTGACAATAAACTCTGTTGATCCACGGTTGGCTACTAAAGTGGCTTGTTCAGAATACTCTAGGTCAATGTAAAAGTTGACAGGCCCATGGATTTCTTCAGAGTCAATATGCGAATGCATTGACAATGTTAGACGAACATTCTTGGGGTAGAGGTCAGTGCCTCGCAGCACTAATGCTTCTGGCGCAAACCGGATTAATTCATCATCCAAACTAAGGCGGGTGGTATCAAGTCTTGATTGCTTTAGCAGAAGTAGTGCTTGTAGGACGGCCGTTTTACCGGTTCCGTTTGGGCCGATTAACACCGTAATCAGCTTAGAGTCCAAGCTGACCTTGCGGAAGCACTTGAAGTTTTGCAGGGAAATGTTCGTTATCACTGATGCACCCTCAGAGTTGGATTATAGCATCCTCGACTCCTCATCCCCCTACTCCGCCCCAGCCCCACGCCCCCCAACCCACCGCAACACCACGTACCCCACAATCCCCGCCACCACCGACGCCGAGAACACCCCCATCTTCGCCAGGTCCACGAGCTCCCGTTCGTCGAACGCTATGCCCGAGATGAAGATGGACACCGTGAACCCAATCCCCGCCAGCAGCGAGACCCCGAACACATGCGCCCACGTGACGTTCGCCGGCAGCCGCCCGATGCCCACCTTCACCGCCAGCCACGCCATCCCAAACACGCCGATGACCTTGCCTGCCGTCAGCCCCAGAAAGACCCCCAGCGTGATCGGGCTCTCCACCGCCGCCGAAATCGTGCCCGTCGTGAAGACGATCCCCGCGTTCGCCAGCGCGAAGAGCGGCAGGATGGCGAAGCTCACCCACGGGTGCACCTGCCGTTCCAGCCGCTCCAGCGGCCCCTCCGTTTCCCCGCTCAGCCGCTCGATTTCCCCGACAATCGCCTCTGCCTCCTCCTCGTTCCCCTGCGCAATCTCCGACCTGAATTCCGTGAGGAGTTGGTCTACCGACCCCGCATAGTCCTGCCGCCGTACCTGCGGCGTCGACGGCACCAGTGCCGCGATCGCCACCCCAGCCAGCGTCGCGTGGATCCCTGACTCCAGCAGGAAGAGCCAAACGATGACCGCCAGGATGGCGTAGAAAGCAACGGAACGTATCCCGATGCGGATGCACAGCGCCATGACCGCAAAGACCGCCAGCGCCAGCCCAAGGTCCGTCCAGCTGATGGCATCCGAGTAGAACAGCGCGATGACCGTTATGGCCCCCAGGTCGTCCGCCACCGCAAGCCCCAGCAGGAACACTCGCAGTTCGCCGGGAATCCGCCGCCCTAGCAGCGCCAGCACCCCCAGCGCGAACGCGATGTCCGTCGCCATCGGAATGCCCCACCCGGCGGCCCCTTCGCCCGTGCCGTTGAATGCGAAGTAGATGAGCGCCGGTCCCGCCATGCCGCCCACCGCCGCCGTCGCCGGCAGCAGCGCCCGCCGCACGCTCGACAGCTCCCCGTGCAACAGCTCGCGTTTGATCTCCAGCCCCACCACGAAGAAGAAGATCGCCATCAGTCCGTCGTTGACCAGGTGCTCGAGGTCCTCGTCCGGGTGAAAGATTGCGATGTCGAACGAGACATGGTTGTGCCAGAACGTGAAGTAGCCGTCCGACCACGGCGTGTTCGCCCACACCAACGCCGCCACCGCGCCCGCCAGGAGCACAAACGCCCCCAACTCCTCCGTGTGGATGAAGTTCTGGACGGGTACCCGCAGCGCCTTCACCAGGCTGGAGGGTCCCTGAAACCCCCTCACCCACCGTGCAAATTGGTCCATCACCTGTTGCGCTCCAGATGGAGATACATGCCCGTTGCTAGTGTACTTCGTGCCCGCCGGCCATGTTGATCGCCTGCCCCGTCACGTAGTCTGCCTCGTCGCTCGACAGGAACGCCGCCAGCCGCGCGATGTCCGCCGCCACCGCCAGCCGTCCCAGCGGGATCGTCGCCGACCGGTCGCGCACCATGAACGCCCTGTGCTCCATCGCGGACTGCCCCTCCGGCGCCGTCGCCGCCGCGATGTAGTCCACCCGCTCCGTGTCCACCAGCCCCGGGCAAATCGCGTTCACCGTGATCCCGTACTGCGCAATCTCCAGCGCTAGGCTTTGCGTGAACCCAATCACCGCAAACTTGCTCGCGCAGTACGCCGCGTACGTCGCCGTCCCCGTCTTCCCCGCGCGTGATGACATCGTGATGATCCGGCCTCCCCCGCCGCGCGCAATCATGTGCCGCGCCGCCGCCTGGCACACCAGCCATGTCCCCTTCACGTTCACCCGCTGCACCAGGTCGAAGTCCTCTTCCGTCACCTCGACCACCGGTTTCCGGTCCCCGCCGGGCCGCGAGCCCGCGTTCGATACGACGATGTCGATCTTGCCGAACTCCGCCACCGCCTCGGCGTACATCGCCTGCACCTGCGCCGAGTCCGATACGTCCGCGATGATCGCCTTCGATCGGCGCCCCATCGCCTCGATCTCCTCCACCACCGACGACACGCCCTGCCACGGCCGGTCCGGGTACGGTATCGCCGTGAAGTCATTGACGATCACGTCCGCGCCCTCACTTGCCAGCCGGGTCGCAATCCCCCGGCCCATCCCATTCTCACCGCCCGCCCCCGTAACCAGCGCAACCTTTCCCTCAAGTCCGTACATCTCTGCCTCTCTCCTGCCACAAATTCGTCATCACCCAGCAGCCTGCCCCGTACACCAATGCAGGGGCGGGAACCTCACCCTTACCAACCACCAACCTACCCCCTCCGCGACGTTCCCTATCCCCTCTGCGTCACTCCTGCCCCTTCCCCATCGTCATTCCTGCCCCCCCTTTCGTCATTCCTGCGAAGGCAGGAATCCAGAGGGACAGGGGCGTGGCGGCAATCCACACCACCAACCCTAGTAACTTTACCCTGCCTCTTCGCCTCCATCCCGGCGGAAGCCGGGATCCAGGGGAGGGGGATGCCCTCTACCAACCACCGCCGCCACTCCCGTCCCTCATCCGCGTCATTCCTGCGAAAGCAGAGCCTGCCCCCGCGAAAGCGGGGGAATCCAGAGGGGCCGGGGATGTGGGGCATCCCCTCCACGCAACGTCGTAAAGGAACTCCAACCCCCTCCGCCTCCATCCCGGCAGAAGCCGGGATCCATGGGCGGGGCCCCCTCAACAACCCCCATCGCGAAACCCGAACCCCTAAACCGTCCTTCCCGCGCGGAGCACATCCCCCCAACCAACGCTCCCACAACCACGAAGCCCCGTCGCTACGGCTCGTCCAACCGCTTCACTGCCCGTTCATTCCTGCGGGCCACCATGCGAGCCAGTCCCAGGGTTCGCCCCGCGTCCAGCCTCAGCATGTCCGCCTCGTCCATGGGCGTGCCGCGCCGTTCCGAGGTCACCAGCGCCGACGCCATCCAGTACTTCCAGCCGTCGACGAGCATGTCGCTGCGCTCCAGCGTCACCAACCCGCTCCGTTCCCAGTGGCGCCTCCACCATGCCGGGCTGTGGAGGCAGTAGAACGCCGGCTCCCAGTATGGCCGGAGGTGTTCCGGCGGCTCGTCCGAGGTCATTTCCTCGACCAGCCCGGCCACGACGATTCCCATCTGCCCACCCGGCTTGACCAGTCGGGCCATGTACGCCTCCAGGTAGAGGTCGTCCGTCCCGAAGTATTGGTACGCGTCGACGCACACCATCGCATCGAAAAACTCGTCGGCGAACGGCAGCGCATGCGCATCGGCATGAATGGGGTACACGCTGTCTTCAACACCGGCGTCGCGTATGCGCCCGAAGTTGGCGCTGGCGTCAATCCACAGGTCCGTCGCCCATACCTGCACCCCGTACTCCTTCGCAAGGAATATGGAGCTCAACGCCTTGCCGCAACCCATGTCCAGGACCCGCATTCCGGGTTTGAGGTCCATGCTCTCCGCCAGCCACTCCGTCAGCAGAAGGGCATTCGGGCCCATCATGTTGTCCATCACCCATTCGGCGTCATACTTGGCCGAGCGGGGAAATGCGGTCGGATTGAAGAGGCCCTCCCGTCCTGCATCGCTGCCCTGCAAACTTCGCCTCCATACCCGCGTAGAGCTTGCCCCGAACCCCGATACCTGGCCGGCATCCAGGGCGAGGAGGGGCAAACCCTGACACTACCCCATTGCCCTCAACCCACGCTCCCCGCTACCGTCCTCCCATGGTAATAGCAATCCACCACCGCAACCACATCGAGGGGCGCCCCCACGCCGCCGGCGACATCAACGTTTTCGTTGCAAGCACGTCCCGCATCAATCGCGTTGAGCCGGTCCGTAAGCAGGGAGGGCGGAGGATCCCCCTGCAAGAAAATTCTCGTGTTGTAGCTAAAATGTGCCGCATCCGCTACAAGACATGGCAGGTTGTTTTGCCATTCAACCTCATAACCCGCCACCAACTATCTTGTTGCCAAAGCCCGGTACGCCACCCCTGCCCCCGCTTGCGTTATCCCTACTCCTGCTTGCGTTATCCCTACCCCCTGGCGTCATTCCTGCCCCCCTTTCGTCATTCCTGCGAAGCATGCCCCGTACCCCGATACGGGGGCAGGAATCCAGAGGGGTGTGGGGGGTGGGGTACCTCGAAGCCCAAGAGCTTACACGGAAGTACAGGCCCGACGGTCGCGACCACGCCCTACGCCGCAAACGCGTCCAGTGCCTCCAGGTCCCACGCCAGCCCCAGCCCCGGCTTGTCCGTCAGGATGATCTCCCCGTTCTCGATGGCTGGGACCTCCTGGAACAGCGCCGCGCTCCAGGGCATGTTCTCGACGGTCAACCCGTTCGGGATCGCCACCATTGTGTGCGCCAGGATCTCCGGCGCCAGGTGGCTCACCACCGGCAGGTTGAACGCCTCCGCCATGTGCGCCGCCTTCATCCACTGCGTGATGCCCCCGGCCCGCAACAGGTCGATCATCACGATGTCGATGCTCCGGTGCTCCAGCATGTGCCGGAACGGCGCGATGCCGTAGTGGTACTCGCCCGCCGCCACCGGCATCGTCAGCGCGTCCGCGATTCGCGCCAAACCCGGGTAGTCGAGGTGGTCGGTCGGGTCCTCGAACCAGTACAGCCCGTACTCCTCCAACCGCCGCCCGATGCTGATCGACTGGTTGACGTCCCACCCCTGGTTGATGTCCACCATGATGTCCACGCCGTCCCCGACGGCCTCCCGCATCACCCGGGCCCGCTCCAGCTCCGCGGCCGGCGTCTTCTCCCCGCCGAGCCGGAACTTCATGGAGGTGTACCCCTCCTCCACCAGACGAGCGCCCGTCGTAGCCAGCGCCTCCAGGTCGTAGGTGCGCCACAGGAAGCCGCTCGCGTAGCACGGCATCCTGTCCCGGTAGCCGCCCAGCAGCTTGTGCACCGGCTGCCCCAGCGCCTTCCCCTTGATGTCCCACAGCGCCACGTCGATGGCCGCCGATGCCCGCGTCACCATCCCCTCCGGCGACCCGCCGCCCACGGCCCGCAGCCGCTTCCCGATGGCCTCGATGTCCATCGGGTCGCTGCCGATGACCAGCTCCGTCAGCGCGTTCACCAGCTCCTGCAGCGGCTTCAGGATCACGTCGCTCACGAACCCCGCGTACCCAATCCCCTCGATGCCCTCGTCGGTCCGCAGCGTCAGCGTCACGAAGGGCGCCACGTTCGCCCCGCCCACCGGCGGCCCCGGCTCGCGAGGCACACACACGGCCCGCGTCTCATAGCTGACAATCTTCATAGCCCCTCCAGGAGTACAGCATGACCTTGGACGCGCACAGGGTACGCGACACGCAGTCCTCCGCGAAACCCCAAACCCTGACACAGCGCCGTTGCCCCGAAGCGCAGCCCCTCGCTACCCTCACCCCATGACGACTGACGCAGTGCCCCGCAAGGAGACATCAAGATAATTTGGAAGAGAGACTTTCAGAAGGCGTTTCGAAGAAGTTCAGTCGTGGAGGTGAAGCGAACGCGACCGCGGCGCTTGGGGCGCTACAGGTCCCCGAGCCCCTGCGGCGGCCGCTCCGCCACCGGCTTGCCGAGGATCTCCTGCGCGAGCATGGCCTGCCGGAGCGTGTTCTTGTTCAGCACCTTGGCCGCCCCCGAGCGGCGCGCTCGCTGGCCCGCGACGGCCGCGGCCGGTCGCCGCTGCGCCGCCTGCGGAGGCGCTGCCTGCGTGGCGGAGGTTGCCCGAGGCGCCTGCTGGCGCGGGGCCTCCGGCTGTGGTCGCTCGACTTCATAGCCGGGCCCCTCCAGCGACGGCCCTTCCAGCGACCGCGGGTCAGACCCCACACGGTAAGCTTCAGCCGTGGTGGACGTCGGACGCTGCGGGGCGCGCGGCGGCTCCGGCGGGGGCGGTGGTTCGGCCGGAGACACGTCCTCGCCGCGCTCCATCGCCTCACGCACCTCCTGGATGCGCTCCTGCGCCCGCCGCCGAAGCTCTTCAAGCCTGCTGTTGGCCATATCCGGTCCGCTCCTGCCGCCGATGCTCTACGGCTGGGTGCCCTCTTCCGGCTGGTCGCCCAGACTCTCGCGCATGGAGGTGTCCGCCTGGACGTTGCGCATGCGGTAGTAGTCCATGATGCCGAGGTTGCCTGCCCGGAAGGCCTCCGCCATCGCGCGGGGCACCTCCGCCTCGGCCTCCACGACGCGGGCCCGCATCTCCTGCGTCCGCGCCACCATCTCCTGCTCCTGCGCGACGGCCATGGCGCGCCGCTGCTCTGCCCGTGCCTGAGCGATCTGCTTGTCCGCCTCGGCCTGGTCGATCTGCAGTTGCGCTCCGATGTTGCGCCCCACGTCCACGTCTGCAATGTCGATGGACAGGATCTCGAAGGCGGTCCCGGCGTCCAACCCGCCCGACAGCACCTTCCGCGAGATCTGGTCCGGGTTCTCCAGCACGGCCTTGTGCGCGTCGGCCGAGCCGATCGCCGACACCGTGCCCTCGCCCACGCGGGCAAGGATGGTCTCCTCGCCGGCGCCTCCCACGAGGCGGTCCAGGTTCGCCCGCACCGTCACCCGCGCGACGGCGATGAGCTGGATCCCGTCCTTGGCCACTGCCGAAACCCGCGGCGTGTTGATGACGCGCGGGTTGACGCTCGTCTGCACCGCCTGCAGCACGTCGCGGCCCGCAAGGTCGATGGCCGTCGCCCGCTGCCACGTCAGGTCGATGTTCGCCTTGTCTGCGGAGATCATGGCAGAGACCACGCGGCCCACGTTTCCGCCTGCCAGGTAGTGGGCTTCCATGTCGTTGATGTCCAGGTCAAGCCCCGCCTTGGTCGCGGAAATGAGCGGCTCGACGATGGCGTTCGGGTTCACCTTCCGCAGCCGCATGCCGATGAGGCTCAGCAGGCTGACCGGCACACCCGCGAAGATGGCGCTCAACCACAACCCGACCGGGATGAAGAAGAGGATGAGTCCTAGCGTGAAGATGATGGGAAGAATGAGAAGGAGCAGGACTATGATTCGTCCGATCCATGCCATGGTTGCATCTCCTAAGGTGCCTATTCTTGTGGTGGTGCGCTGTCCTCGCTGGGGGGATCTTATTCGCCCTCGCCGGGCGCCACCGCCCGCACGACGCGCCGGTACTCCTCGTCCGCAATGACGACGACTGAGGTCCCGGCGTCGATGAAGCCCCCCTCTGATACCACGTCCACTCGTTGGGTGTCAATTTGCGCGACCCCCGCCGGGTGCAGCACCGTGAGTGCCACGCCCCGCTTGCCGAGCATCGAGACGTACCCCTGCGGCGCAGTCTGCACCTCTGCGGCCGTCGCCCCGCCGAATCGCGTCAACAGCCCGCTGCCCCGCGGCAGCGAGGTCTGCAGCGCGAGCCCGCCGAACCCCCGCCGGTTGGGCAGCAGCGTCAGGATCGCCGCGGCTCCGATGACGATGGTGACCAATGAGCTGAGCAGCACCAGCCCCGCACGCAAGAAGTCGCCCGTGGTCGCGCCCTGCCCGATTAGCGATATGTACAGCCCGGCAAAGAACGCAATGCCCCCCAGGAGGCCCGCAACACCAAACCCCGGGATCAGCACAAGCTCTACCGCGATGAGCGCTATTCCGATCGCCACCAGAACGACGCCCTCCCACCCGGAGAGCTCCGCGAGGAAGCCGCCCCAGAAGAACAGCGCCAGCAGCAAAATCCCCGCGATGCCCGGCACGCCAAAGCCTGGCGAGGTCAGCTCCGCCAGCAATCCCAGGAACCCGAGCGAGATAAGCAGCGACGCGACGACCGGGTTGGTCAGGAAGCGTACGAAGCGCTCCGCAAGGCTGTACTCGACTTGCACCAGCTCCGCGCCCGTGATCCCCTCGAGCTCCAGGACCTCGGTGATGCTGGACGCCTCGCCGTCCGCGTACCCCCACTGGAGCGCCTCGCTGGTGGTCATCGTGAGGAGCTTGCCCTCAGCCACCAGCCCGTCGATGGCCACGCTCTCGTCCACCATCGCCTCCGCGATGCGCGGGTCGCGCCCCCGCACCTCGGCGACGGCGCGGAAGTCGCTGCGGACGGCGGACACCACCTTCTCGGTGGCCGTCTCGCCCTCTTGGTCGACGGGCGTGGCCGCGCCGATAACGCCACCCTCGTCCATGTATATCTTGTCGGCGGAGATGGCGATGAGCGCCCCGGCGGAAAACGCCTCGCGGTTGACGTACGCGATTACCGGGACCTCGGCGTCGAGGAGAGCGTCCTTGATGGAGAGGGCGGCGTCCAACCGTCCGCCCGGGGTGTTGATGTCGAGGAGGACGGCGTCGGCGCCCTCCTCCGCTGCGGTGCTGAGCACCCGCTTCACGTATGGCGTCATGCCGAGGTCGATGGTGCCGTCAATGGTGGCGACGTACACGGTCCCGCCGCTGCTGGACTGCCCCAGCACGGTCGGCACGAGCAGCCCGAGCATGCCGAGGACGATGAGCGTGGCGCAGAACGCGCGCATCGCCGTACGTAGTGCTGGCATTCGAGGCGCCCCTTTCGCTCAGATGAGCCCAAGCGCTCTTCCCACACCTCTCCCCGCTATAGTTCAAGTATACTCCAAGGCAGACGGCCAAGGCGCTGCGCGTAGCCCCGCACCCGGATCTCAGATTGACGCAGCTATGGCCCACTGCTACCATGATTCTGCTATTGACAGCTACCTTGTCGTGTTGTGTGTTCAGTTTGGCCGGTACGCCGGAGGTGAGGGAGAGCAGCCTTGGCATTCGCAAGCGCCTTGAAGTGCAGGGAATGCGGCCGTGAGTACCCCACGGACCCGCTAAACGTCTGCGAGTTCTGCTTTGGCCCGCTGGAAGTGGCCTACGATTACGAGGCCATTTCCCGCGCAATCAGCAGGGAGCGCATCCAGAACGGCCCGCTGACCATGTGGCGCTACCAGGACCTCCTGCCCGTCGATGGCGACCACGCCGTTGATCTGCAGACCGGGTTTACCCCGTTGATGAAGGCGCCAAACCTCGGCCGCTTGCTCGGTCTCGACCACCTGTACATCAAGAACGACGCGGTCAACCCCACCAACTCCTTCAAGGACCGCGTGGTCTCGGTCGCCTCCACCAAGGCGCTCGAGTACGAGTTCAAGACCCTCGCCTGCGCTTCCACGGGCAACCTCGCCGGCAGCGTCGCCGCCCACGCCGCGAGGGCAGGCATGAACGCCTACATCTTCATCCCCGCGGACTTGGAGCGAGGAAAGGTTGTGGGCGCCGCCATCTACGGGCCGACGCTCGTGGCCATCAATGGCAGCTACGACGACGTCAACCGCCTCTGCAGCGAGCTGGCGGACACCTACCCGTGGGCCTTCGTGAACATCAACATGCGCCCTTACTACGCCGAGGGCAGCAAGACCCTCGGCTACGAGGTCGCCGAGCAACTCGGCTGGCAGGCCCCCGCGCACTGCATCGTGCCCTCGGCTTCCGGCTCGATGTTCACCAAGATCTGGAAGGGTCTGAAGGAGTTTGAGGACTTGGAGCTCATCCCCAAGGTCCACACGCACATGCACATGACTCAGGCGGCCGGCTGCGCCCCCATCGCCGAGGCCTACGAGGCCGGCGTGACGCGCGTCCGCCCGGTCAAGCCCAACTCCATCGCCAAGTCGCTCGCCATCGGCAACCCTGCCGATGGCTACTACTCGCTCAAGACCATTCAGGAGTCGGACGGCGACGCCACCATCGTTCCAGAAGACGAGGTTGTCGCTGGCATCCAGATGCTCGCGGAGAACGAGGGCATCTTCACCGAAACCGCAGGCGGGGTCGTCATCTCCGGCCTCAAGCGCCTCGTTGAGCGCGGCGCCATCAAGCGCGACGAGGTCACCGTCGCCTACATCACTGGCAACGGCCTCAAGACGCTGGAGGCGGTGGAGGACACCGTGCGGTCCGTCACCATCGACCCGACCACGTCGTCCTTCGAGGAACAAGTGCTGAACGCCTAAAGGGCAGGAGTGGCAAGGCCGTAATGGCGAAACTCAGAGTACGCTTCACCTTCACCCCGGAGCTGATCCAGGAACCGGTCATCTGGCAGCTTGGTCAAAAATTCCCGATTATTACCAACATCCGGGGCGCTGATGTGCGCCAGGCCTTCGGCTGGGCCCTGCTGGAGCTGGAGGGCGAGGAAGACCAGATCAACCAGGGCATAGAGTGGGTGCGTTCCACCGGCATCGAGGTGGAGCTCGTCACGGGTGACGTGATCGAGTAGCCGCGCTCACCGGGGAGTCGGCCTAATCGACGGCACGTCTGCTGGTGGTCCCGCAGCGGCCGAAAATCAGGGTACTGCAAGAGGAGGACGGCAAATGGGTGTCACAGTGCGGATTCCGGCCCCGCTTCGGCGGGTAACCAACGACCAGGACCGCGTCGAAGTCGACGCGGAGAACCTCGCGGACATGGTCGACGCCATGGAGGAACAGTTTCCCGGCATCAAGGAGCGCCTGATCGACGAGACCGGCAGCCTCCGGCACTTCGTGAACATCTACGTTAACGGCGAGGACGTCCAGTTCCTCCAGGGCCTCGAAACCGCCATCAAGGCATCGGACGAGGTCAGCATCGTGCCGGCGGTGGCCGGCGGCTAGCGCGAGCAGGTGCTCGATTGCCCCGTTCCGGTCCCGTCCCAGAGTGCCGGCCAGCCCCTTTCCCACCCCGCGACCCGCGCTAACGAGGACCGCACAGGAGGGTGACATGGCGAAGCTGGCCATTTCGGCGGACTCCCACATCCTTGAGCCCCGTGACGTGTTCGCGGGCCTCGCTGAGCGCTTCGGCGACCGCGCCCCCCGCGTCGTCCGCGACGAGGGCAAGGGCGACTTTATCGAGATCCCGGCCACCGGAACTCGCCTCAACGCTACTATCGGCGGCGTCGGCCGCCTCGGCATCGCCGGCATGAGCCTTGACGATCCGGAGACCCACCGCATCATAGCCCTCGGCTACGACGGCCTTCGCCCCGCCCTCAAGGACCCCGTCGAGCGCATGAAGGAGATGGACGGTGACGGCGTCTGGGGCGAGGTCATCTTCCCCAGCCTCTTCATGCGCCTCTTCGGCACCCAGGACGCCGAGGTCCTTGCCGCCGCCTTCCAGAATTACAACGACTTTCTCTGGGACTTCTGCAACACCGTCCCTAACCGGCTGCGCGGCCTCGCCCTGCTCGTCATGCACGACCCAGCGGCCGCGCACCTCGAGCTCCAGCGCGTCATCGCCAAGGGCTACGTCGGCGTCTGCATCCCCTGCGCGGCCCCCCACGGCACCCGCTACTCGGACCCCGTCTACGACCCACTCTGGGCCACGGCGCAGGAGGCCGGGATCACCGTCAACATGCACATCTTCACCGACGGCCACGCAGCCAACACCGGCCTGGCGGGGGCGGACCTCATCCAGGCCTACTCCAGCGCCCCCAACACCATCCAGTTCACCCTGGCGGACCTCACCGCAGGCGGCGTGGCCCATCGCTTCCCCGACTTGAAATTCGTCGCGGCCGAGTTCAACACCGGCTGGCTCGCCAACTGGCTGGAGCGCATGGACCACTCCGTCTACCGCAGCCGCCGGTTCGTGCCCGAATACCTCGACCTCAAGCCCAGCGAGTACTGGCGCCGCCAGTTCTACGCCACCTTCGAGGACGACCGCCCCGGCATGCTCACCCGTGAGGCTATCGGTGTGGAAACCCTCATGTGGGGCTCCGACTTCCCCCACCACGACTCCGTCTGGCCGCACTCGCAGGAAGCTCTGGACATGGTCTTCGAGGGCATGCCCGACGACGTCCGCCGCACCACCACCGTGGACAACGTCGCCAGACTCTACGGCCTGTCGGTTCCCGAATGATCTTCCGCATCGTCATGCTCGGGCTTATCTTCATCGTGGTGCCCGGTCTCGCCATGTTCTATGCGTACCTCGTGTTGTGAGGCGTTGACGGGGCGGATATTGTGAACGGCCAACGGCCGTCAGGGGTGACAATCAAACTTGATTGCGGATTGTAGCTGCGCCTATAATGGCGGTTAGGCCAATTCTCAAAGTGGAAGGAGACTGTCATGGAGCCTACACCCTTAGCCTGGTTCCGCGGAGAGTTTGTTCCCGCGTCGGAGGCCAAGGTCGGCGTCATGACCCACGCCCTCCACTACGGCACCGCATGCTTCGAGGGTATCCGCTGCAACTGGAACGAGGAGGAGGAGAAGCTCCTCATCTTCCGCCCGCTTGAGCACTACCAGAGGCTGGTGAACGGCGCGAAGGTGCTGCGTATGGAGCTCCCCCTTTCGCCCGAGGAGTTGGTCGATCTCACTGTCGACCTTGTCGAGCGCACCGGCTACCGCCAGGACATGTACATCCGCCCCCTCGCATTCAAGAGCGCGGAGCGCGTCGCAAACCTGAAGCTCCACGAGCTCGATGACGGGTTGACCATCATCGCCGTACCCTTCGGCCAGTACATCGACGTGCAGGTCGCGCGCTGCGTCACGGCAAGCTGGCGCCGCATCGACGAAACGATGATGCCCCCGCGAGTGAAGCTGAGTGCCACCTACGTCAACAGCATTCTCGCCAAGACCGACGCCGTCCTGTCCGGGTTCGACGAGGCCGTCCTCCTTAACTACGACGGCAAGGTGGCCGAGGGCAGCGGCGAGAACCTCTTCGTCGTGAAGGACGGGGAGTTGGTGACCCCGCCGTTGACGGCCAACATCCTCCCCGGCATTACGCGCACCTGCATCATGCAGATCGCCCGCGAGGAGCTCGGCATCGACACCGTCGAGCGCCCTATCGGCCGCGCCGAACTCTATCTGGCGGATGAGGTCTTCCTCACAGGCACCGCCGCCCACGTCACGCCCATGGGCGAGCTCGACCACCGGCCCATCGCCGACGGCCACATCGGCCCCATCACCAAGGCGCTGCAGGAGATCTACTTCAAGGCCATCCGTGGGCAATTGCCCAAGTACCGCCACTGGTGCGTCGAGGCCGTCCCCGCGCCTCTCGCAAAGGTGTAGTACCGCCGAATAGCTGCCGCGCAAGACCGGAGCGCCGACTGTGGATGACCTCTCCCGCGACTACGTCATCTGGGTCTTCCTCGCGGCCACGGGCGTCATTCAGATTGCCGCTGCCCACGCCGGCCTGACCAAGCTGCTCTTCATCCGTGCCAAGCCGTGGGCCTACACCCTCGGCATGCTGCTCGTCATAGCCGGCTTCGCCTGGTTCTTCCGCGACGGCGCCCGCCACATTCCCGACACCGGCAACGGCATCAACGGCAACGAGCAGTCCGCCCGGTTCACCCTCACGTGTCTCGCCGTGGGCGCCTTCACCTTCACTCTCTCCTCGCTCTTGAACCGCCAGAGTGGGGAGGAGGCGTCGCCGCCGAACGCCGAGGGATTTGAGGCCTTCCGCCATCGAACGTACGCGCAGGCGCTGACGCACAGCATGAAGGTGCTATGGAGCGAGGGTCGCCGGTGGATGCGGCGATAGTCCGGTGGCTCAACGGCGGCGTCGGCGCGGTGCCGCCCTTCGACGATGTTATCCGCATCGTCGTGGGCGACTACTTCTGCCCCGTCGTCATCTCCCTGCTGCTGTTTGGCGCCTGGTTCGGTTCGAGGACTGCGGAGTCGCGCATGGTGCACCAGAAGGCGTGCCTGGCCGCGCTGATCGCAATGGCATTCGGCAACTGGGCGGTGGAGATCCTCGACGAGCTCGTCGCCCGCCCGCGTCCCTTTGTAGAAGAAAACCTGCAGCTCCTCTTCTACACCCCCAGCGACCCATCTTTCCCTTCCAACCCCGCCGTCGTTGGGGCGGCGCTGGCGGCGGGGCTTTGGACTGGGAACCACCGGCTCGGATACGCCGCCTTCAGCGTCGCGACGGCGTGGTCGTTGGCCCGAGTCTATGCCGGGGTGGCCTATCCCTCGGACGTCCTGGCAGGAGTCGCCATCGCCCTCGCCATCACAGCGACCGTCGTGTGTGTCGTGCGCCGGATCGAGCCCGCGCCCACGCTGCTGCTGCGCGTGGCGCAGCGCTTCCACCTGGCGTAACCACGCCCTCCGAGAGGGATGCTACGCGACGGCCCGGTCGGACTCGATGGAGGGAATGACGGCGGCGTAGCGGCGGGCGAGTGTTCCAAGGAAGGCACGCATTGCCGGACTGTAGAGTCGGCCGCGCCTGATCATGACAGAGGTTGGTAGCGCCACCTCGTGGCCCTCTTGTATTCTCGCCTGTGCCAGTGAGCCTGTTTCGATTTCCCGCGTGATGCCGTGGACCGGCAGGAAGGAAACGCCGAGCCCCCGCTCAATCATGCGCTTGGTCGCCTCGATGCTGTCCAGCACCATCCCGACGTTCGGGATGATGCCCGCCTCGCGGCACACCCGGTCGATCAACTGGAAGTAGGACGATTCGCGGTCGTACAGAATGAGCGGCTCCTTGGCGACGTCGTAGATGCTAACCTCGCCGCGCCCGGCGAAGGGGTGCTTTGGGTGGAAGGTGAGCGCCAGTTCTTCATCGTAGAGATTGACCGCAAGCACATCGGGGTGGCGGAGCGTCCGGGCGAGACCTACTTGGACTTCCTCGTCTGCCACCATCTTGAGCACCTCGGAGGAGCGCCCTGTGCGAATATGGACCTCAATGCCCGGATACTCGATGCGAAACTGCGCCAGGATGTCGGGAAGTACGTACGCGCCGATGGCCCGCGCCGTGCCGACTAGCAAGGTGCCGCTGGTGGCCTCCTGCAGGGCATTCAGCGTGGAGCGTCCCTGCTCAAGAGTCTCGAGTGCCCGCTGGGCGTACGGCAGGAAGGACTTGCCCGCTTCCGTCAGCCGGACGCCCCGCCCCATGCGGTGGAAGAGCGTTACTTTCAGCTCCGTTTCCAGCGCCTGAATGCGAGCGCTCAGTGAAGGCTGCGTCAGAATGAGCGACTGCGCCGCCCGGACGAAACTCCCACGCTCAGCCGCTGCCAGAAATGCCTTCAGTTGAGCAATTTCCACTGTTCCCTCCTGAATTTTGGCAGCTCCAATTCCGCAGGAATGCTTAATTCTGCACTAATTATAATTGACTATAGCTCCCATAGAAAGTCCCGGTAGCAGACTGCTGGCTGTTGTTCCCTGCTTGGCGGCTGGCGGCTACGCTGAGTAAGAAACGCCGTCGAGCGAACAGTGGGATGGCATTGCGCAACGGTGCAGCAACACATGCAGCACTGGCTCTCTGTTGCGAACTGCGCGGTGCGCCCCGCTCGCCGAGGGCAACCCGATGGCTCTGCACACGTTCGCCCACGATGCGGTGTCTGCAGGGGCCAATCCCCAGTCTCGCAGTCGGCGTGCCATCGACCGCAGCCCCCGCAGATCTAGCAGAGCCTCGTCATACGTCACTTGCGTCGCCGCAAGCCGTTCCGCCAGTCCAAGCTCCTCACCGCCCTCGTTCAATGGGGAGGTGGCAATAGCGTACTCCGACAGCAGCGCGGCAATCGACGCCTCCAACTCGGCCACCCGGCGCTCCAGCGCCTCGATTCGCTTGTGCAGCCCTCTGGGCATCGGTGTTTCCGTCAACTGCAGCCCCCGTATGAGTCTGAGCCTACGGTAGCACACCGCCGCGGCTCACACGGGCTGCATTGACATGCGGCGCCCCGAAATGGCACCATCCCGGCATCCCGCAAGCGCCCAGCCGCGCGAGAAAGTGACTGCCCATGGCCAAGAACGGCTTCTCCGTCATGGACTCCGACATGCACATTGTGGAGCCCAATGATCTCTTCGAGCGCTACCTTGATGCCCCCTATAGCCACCAGGCGCCCAAGATCACCCGCGTCCGCGGCCAGCGCGTCGGCATCTTCCTATTCCAGGGGCACGCCTTCCCGACGGTCGACGTGGAGCACCCCGTCCGCAACGTCGGCATGGCCAGCCGCGCAGACGCCGCCTCCAAGCCCATGCGCGACAAGGGATATTCCGGCGAGTCGCAGTTGGAAGCCATGGACATGGAGGGAATCGACATTGCCATCATGTTCCCCACCGTGGCCCTCTACATCCCCAACGGCATGCACGACGTCGACCCCGGCCTCTCCGCTGCCGTTTGCCGCGCCTACAATAACTGGCTCTACGATTTCTGCCAGGCCGACCCGGCGCGCATGAAGGTCTGCGCCATGCTCCCCCAGCACGACACCGGCGAGGCGGTTAAGGAGGCCGAGCGCGCCGTCAAGGAGCTCGGCGCCGTGGGCGTCTACATGCGCCCCAACTTCGTCAACGGCCGGACGCTGCACAGCGGCTACTGGCACCCGCTCTGGAGCACGCTGCAGGAGCTCGACGTCCCTGTCGGATTCCACGAGGGCACCGGCTCCGTCTACTTCCAGGACGGCTCGGAGTTCGGCGACAACCGTCTCATGCGCCATGCCGCCTCGCACCCCATCGGCATGATGAAGGCCGTAATGAGCATGGTCTGCGGTGGCGTATTCGAGCTCTTCCCGCGCCTCCGCGCCGCCTACCTCGAGGCCAACGCCGGCTGGGTCCCCTTCTGGCTCGCGCGCATGGACCGCGACTACGAGCTCTACGGCCAGTGGGACGCGCGCATCCTCACCCGCAAGCCCAGCGACTACTTCCGCTCAAACTGCTATGTCGGCACTGAAGCCGATGAAGCCGAGCTCAAGTACACGATCGATGCGTTCGGCGACGGCAACATCGTATTCTCGACCGACTACCCCCACCACGACTCGGAGTTCCCCTACGCAACAGACGAGTTCCTCAAGATGCCGGACGTCACCAACGACAGCAAGAAGCGCATCCTCTGGGAGAACTGCTCAAGGCTCTACAACATCGGCTAACGCGAAACGCCAACGCAAGGCGTCTGGTATCATTGGCGGGCTTGGCAGGTGGTAAACCCGCAAGAGAAGGAGGCAACATGGCCCAGCAGGCGCTCCTCAGTCCGGAAGCGGTCATTGAGGAGTTCAACAAGAACGGCGTGACCCACGTGGTCTACCTGCCCGACAGCGAGACTAACTGGATGTACCAGCTCATGGAGGCGGACCCCACCTTGGACCTGATCCCGGTTTCCAGGGAAGGCGAGAGCATCGCGATTGCGGCGGGGATCATCGCCGGCGGCAAGAAGCCCGTGGTGCTCATCCAGAACACCGGCATGTTTGAGTCCGGCGATTCCATTCGCGGCCTCGCCCAGGACTGCCAGATCCCCGTCGTTATGCTCATAGGCTACCGCGGCTGGACCCGCCACGGGCCAACCCCCGACTCGGCGGCGCGTCTCACCGAGCCGACGCTCCGGGCGTGGAACGTGCCCTACTACCTCGTGGAGCACGACGGCGATGCCGACCGCATCTCCGCCGCCTTCGAGCAAGCCGCCAGCACCAGCGGCCCCATCGCCGTCCTTGTGGGAGACGAGTACCACGGCTTCAATCGCTAACACATCGAGGAGTTGACATGATTAACCAGATGGACCTGATGGCCGTGGTGGAGAAGCACCGTGACAACGGCGTAGTGGTGCCAACCATGACCGGCAGCCGGGGCTGGAACGAGGTCAGCAACAACAAGGACCGGGACATTCCTATTGGCGGCGCCATGGGCAAGGCATCCTCCTTCGCCCTGGGGCTCGCCCTGGCGCAGCCGGACGTCAAGGTCATCGTCTTTGACGGCGACGGCAGCTTGCTCATGAACCTTGGAACCTTGGTCACCATTGCGGAAAAGTCGCCAAAGAACCTCTACCACTTTGTCCTCGAGAACGGCGTCTACGCGGTGACCGGCGGCCAGCCGATCCCCGGCGCCAACAAGCTCTCCTTCGCCGGCATGGCCCGCGAGGCCGGCTACGCTGCCGCCTTCGAGTTCGACGACCTGGAGGACTTCGCATCCCGTGCCGACGAAGTGCTCGAGGTTGAAGGGCCCGTGTTCATCTGCTTCAAGACGACCCCAGAGGTGCAGAACGAGCCCATCGGTCTGCGCCCGGCGTCGGGCCTGAAGCCCACGCGCGTTGCAATCAAGGACACAATGGCTAGTCTCGGCGTCTAGGCCAACGCACTCACGTACATCCTGCTGCCCCCTCCAGATGCTCCCAGGCTTTCCAAGCCCGGCGGCATGGAGGGGGCGGTGCCATTGGAAGGGGAGCACCATGGCTGACTCGACATCAAAGGGCAACATCATCCCCGGTATGCGCTACCGCGACGCCCCTGCGGCCATCGACTGGCTCTGCGACGTCCTCGGTTTCGAACGCCACCTCGTCGTCCCCAACGAGGACGGCACCATCGCCCACGCGCAACTCACCCTCGGCAACGGCATGATCATGCTCGGCTCGTCCCAGGGGAGCGAATTCGACGGCGCCGTTGGCCCGTCCACGCCGGACGGCGTCCTGACGCAGGCCGCCTACATCGTCGTCGAGGACATCAAGGCCCTCTACGAGCGTGTGAAGGCCGCGGGCGCCAGCATCGTCATGGAGCTCGACGAGCAGCACTACGGCGGAAGCCTCTTCGCCGTCCGCGACCCCGAGGGCCAGCTCTGGAACGTCGGCAGCTACGACCCCTGGGCGGAGTGGAGCGGCCCCGGCTAGGGCAGGTCCAACTCGAACGCCCGGTGCAGCGCCCGCACCGCCTCCGCGCTCTGTTCGTCCGACACGATGCAGGTGATCCGTATCTCCGACGTCGTGATCATCTCGATGTTCACCCCCGCGGCGGCCAGCGCCCGGAACATCGTCGAGGCGTAGCCCGGCGAGTTCTGCATCCCCGTCCCCACCACGCTGACCTTCGCCAGCGCCTCGTCGTGCGTCACGCCCCGCGCGCCAATCTCCTGCGCCACCGGCCGCACGAGCGGCAGCGTCTTCTCCACATCAGTCCGCGCGACCGTGAACGAGAGGTCCGTCAGGTTGTCCACGCTCGTGTTCTGCACAATCGTGTCGACGCTGACCCCCGCCACCGCGAGCGGCTCGAAGAACGCCGCCGCGATGCCCGGCCGGTCCGGCACACCGAGCACCGTCACCTTCGCGACATTCGTGTCGCTCGCCACGCCGCGTACTTTGCTGCGGACCTCCATGCCTGCCTCCCGGTGAATCAGTGTGCCGGGGGCCTCGCTGAACGTCGAGGCCACCAGGATCGGAATGTTGTAAAGCTCGCCAAGCTCGATGGACCGTGGCTGCATCTTCGCCCCGCTCGCCGCCAGCTCCAGCATCTCCTCGTAGTCGATCTCGTCCAGCTTCCGCGCGTCCGGCACGATGCGAGGGTCGGCCGTGAAGATGCCCTCCACATCCGTGTAGATCTCGCACCGCTCTGCGCCCAGCGCCGCCGCCAGCGCAACGGCGGTGGTGTCGGAGCCGCCGCGGCCCAGTGTCGTGACCTCCTGCTCCTCCGTGACACCCTGGAAGCCGCAGACCACGGCCACGCGCCCCGCGTCCAGCTCGGTCCGGATGCGGTCCGGCGCGACCTCGGAGATGCGCGCCTTCCCGTGCAACGATTCCGTCTGAATTCCCGCCTGCAAGCCCGTCAGGCTCACCGCAGGGCAGTCCATGTCGTTGAGGGCCATGGCTACGAGCGCGCACGATACGATCTCGCCCGTCGACAGCAGCAGGTCCACCTCGCGCTCCACAGGCGCCTTGGCCACGCTCCGCGACAGCGCCAACAGGTCGTCCGTGGAGTCGCCCATCGCCGAGCACACCACCACGACGCCGGTGTCTGCGCCTCGGGACGCCGCAATCCGCTGTGCGACGCCCCGCACTCTCTCCGCGTCGGCCAGCGAGCTCCCGCCGTATTTCTGAACGATGACCGCCATTCCCAACTCTTCTCCGAATGGTGTTCTTCTGTTCTCCGTCGAGGCTACCCTTCCGACACCACGTGCGCGCCCTGCGGGCTCACCTTCGTGACCTTTACGTCGCCCGGCACGCCAGCCTTGTCCGCCATGTCCGCCATCTCGTACCCGACCGTCATCTCCCGGTCGACGGTCAGCGCGAGAATCGTCGAACCGGCGCCCGACAGGAACGCCCCGACGGCCCCCGCGTCCAGCGCAGCGCGAATGATCCGCGCCATCGCCGGGAAGAGCACGCCGCGAGCGGGCTGATGCAGTCGGTCCTGCGTCGCCGTCCGCAGCAGCGAGACGTCGCCCGTAGAGAGCGCATTCACCAGCAGCGCGGCCCGGCCCATGTTGAACACCGCGTCGGCCCGGCTGACAGTCGGCCCCAGCAGTCCCCGCGCCTGCTGCGTCGGCATCTGCTGCGACGGGATGTACAGCACCGCCCACAGGTCGCTCGCCAGCGGCACCGCCGAGGTCACCAGCTCCTCGCCGTCCTGGACGACGATCTGGCACCCGCCCAGCAGCGCGGGAGTCACGTTGTCCGGGTGCCCCTCAATTTCGACGGCCAGCGCCAGCACCTCGTCCTGCGTCAGCGGGTTCTCGCACAGCGCATTCGCCGCCACTAGCCCGCCGACCGCCGCCGCCGAGCTGCTGCCGAGCCCCCGTCCCAGCGGGATGGCGTTGTCGCACGTCAGCGAGAGCTGCGGTGTCGGCTTGCCGATCGCGCGGAAGAGCGACTCGGCCGCCCGAAAAACAAGGTTGTCCCGCCCGAGGCTCAGCGATCCCTCGCCCTCGCCGGACACCGTGACCCCGGAGCTCCCCGCCTCGAGCCGCACCGTGTTCCAGATCTCCAGCGCGATGCCAAGGCAGTCGAACCCGGGACCCAGGTTCGCCGACGTGGCAGGCACCCGCACTTCCGCGTAGGACAACACCCGATTTCCTCCATTGGCGATTGACGTTAGCCGCGCTCGCCCCGCGCAATTCGAGGGCCGCGGCCAGGCGGCATCTACTTGCGTCGTTTGGCGAGTTCCGCCCAAACGTCGCGCGGCGAGACATCGGCCGCCGCCAGCATTGTCAGCGTGTGGTACAGCAGGTCAGCCACCTCTCCCGCCAGCGCTTCATTCTCGCCCTGCACGGCGGCGATGGCCGACTCGCCTGCCTCCTCCACCACCTTCTGTGACACGCGGCCGATGCCCGATTGCAGCAGCTTCGCCGTGTAGCTCTCGGCGGTGGGGTTCGCCTGCCGGTCCTTGATGACCCCAAACAGCTCCTCCAGCACGCCGACGTTCGCCTCGCTCGCCTCGTACGAGGGCTCCGCGTCCAGATCGTTGAAGAAGCACGAAACGGCGCCTGTGTGGCAGGCGGGCCCGACGGGGTCGACCTTCATCAGCAGCGTATCGCCGTCGCAATCAACGAGCAGCGATTTCACGCGCATGAAGTTGCCCGACTCCTCGCCCTTGTGCCAGAGCGACTGTCTGCTGCGACTGTAGAACCACGCGTCGCCGTCCTGCAGCGTCCGCGCCAACGACTCCGCCGACACGTACGCCAGCATGAGCACCTCACCCGTCTCGTGGTGCTGCGCGATCGCCGGGATGAGGCCGTTCTCGTTGCGTTTCAGCGGCACGGTCATTGCTGTCCCTCCTTACCCGCCCACCGGCTCGCCGGCCACGATGGGGAGCAAGTCCTCAAGGCTGCGAATCTCATAGTCTGGCGCAACGCGCCCATCCATCGGCGCCCCGTAGCGGTTGACCCACGCGCCCGGCATGCCCGAAAGGCGGGCCCCATAAATGTCGTCTAGCAACGTGTCCCCCACCATGAGCGTCTCCCCGGCCTGTGTGCCAAGGCGCTCCAGCATCTGCGCGAAGATGCCCGGATGTGGCTTGTACAGCCGCGCCTCTTCCGACGACAGCACGGCGACGAAGGCGTCCGAGAGTCCGTTGCGCTCGATGACGGGATACAGGAACCCGTCGTCGGCGTTCGAGAGAATGGCGATTGGCACGAGCTCCCCCAGCCTTGCGAGCGCCCGGCCCGTCTCCGGGAATGCCTCCCGCGTTCCAAGGTCCTCGAGGAAGTACCCCACCGCGGCGTCCGCGTCGCCATCGACGCCCAGGTTGCTAAAGGACCGAAAGAAGGCGTCGTGCCACACCTCGTAGTAGGTCTCGAACGGCTCCCGCGCAGTCATCGTCTCCACGTCATTCCGGCGTTTCCGAAAGTCCATCTCCGCCGCGGCCCACGCGTCATACAGTGCGCCGGCGTCCACGGACAGCCCCTGGTCCCTGCAGATCCGCTCGAAGCAGTCCCGCCACAGGTCGCGTGTGTTCACGAATAGCGTGTCGAAGGCGTCAAACACCACTGCCTTGATGACCATGCTTGCTCCTGCCCGAATGTGGACCCATTCCATTGTAACCCGGACAGATGCGAAGTGTGTCTCGCGACCATACCGCCCCACTGCCTTGAACATCCGAACTCGATGCGCAGCACAAGAGGAGGGGCCCCGGCGAGCGCCGGGGCCCCTCCCGTAGGGGTTCGCTTGTGGTTGGACCTCTGGAGCCTACCGGACGCCCTTTATGTATGGAATGTGGGTCCATGTTCCGGTGACGTTGCTGGAGAAGACCCAATCCTCAACAACATCAGGGTTGACTGTGGCCTCTGCGGGCAGCCAGAAGAGGTTGAGGTTGGCGTGGCTGCTGTAGATTGCCTCGCCCCATACCCTCCATGCCTTGGCCTGCTCCTCCAGGTCCAGAATGCCCCGGACCGTCGTGCCCAGCACATTGATCTCTGGAGACGTGAAGTTGTTGCTCGTGGCACGGTATGCCCAGTTGTAGATGCGCTGGGCCACGAAGGGGTAGGAAGATGTGCCCACGAGGTCGATGTCATTGTAGACCTCGAATCCACGCTCCGCGGACCGGAAGCGGGTTGGGTCGTACTGCTCCAGGGTCACCTTGACGCCCACATCCGCCCAGTAGCCAACGATGATGTCCACGAGGTCGGCGCCTCCGGAGTAGGCCGAAACCTCCTCTGAGTACGTCGTGACCTCGAACGGGTTGTTCTCCGTGTATCCGGCTTCACGCAGCAACTGCCTCGCAGCTGCGGGGTCGTAGCCGTACTCATCTGCGTAACGAGTCTCCCAGCTGGGGTCCCACCCCAGTGTGTTCTCATTCAGGTGCGTGTGGTACATGGGGAAGCCCTTACCATTGAAGAAATTGTCGTTCAGGGCCTGCTTGTTAACGGCCTTGTTGAAAGCCTTGCGCACGCGGGGGTCCAAAAGACGGCTGTCCGGGTAGAGGTACGCTGCGTCAGCGGCCCTGTTGCCGTCCACCATGTAGCAACAGTTAAAGCTCATGAAGGTGCGAAGCCCCTTGACCTTGCCGGCGATGTTACGCATCCCTTCTGAGGCCGCCTGCTCCTTCAAGTCCTCGGGCAGTGTGGCGATGTGAATCTCCTTGGCCAGCAGCGCTGCTAGGCGGGTGGAGTTCTCGTTTATGATGCGCCACTCGAACTCTGGGAAGTCGGTGCGAATCTGCCAGTGCTCATACGGCACCCGCTCAAACCGAATGTTCTGCGCCTGAGAGCGGCTCTGGAACTGGTAGGGTCCCGTGCCCGCGACCGCTTCGCCCTCATAGGACGGGCGGAAATTCGGGTCTCCCCCGGCCATTTCGTCGAAGTGGTCTTTACTCTGGATCTCCAGCCCTCCTGCGGACATCTGGGAAATGATCCAGAAGAGTTCCGCCTCAGGGCTGGTCAGGTGCCACAGGACCTCGTGGTCGTTCACGATTTCAATGTGGTCAGTTGAACTCCTGAACAGCGTGGTGTTGCCGTGCTCGGCGTCCTCGCGGGTCACCTGTTCCCACGTGTGGACGACGTCCTGAGCAGTGAACTCGCCCTTATCCTTGTGGAAGAGTACGCCCTCCCGCAGCTTGTAGCGAATCTTGTCGTCGCCTTCGATCGACCACTCGGTCGCCAGCATGGGAACGAATTGGCCTTTGTCAGCCGTGATGTCAACCAGGAACTCATACATGGGCCGCATGGAGATGAAGCCGGCGATGCCGCCGCCGCCCAACGGCGGAGAAGTGGTCTCCTGAGGCATGTTTGTCCCGAAGACCAGGCGTTTCACCTTGGGGTCGGTCATAGCCATTGTTTCGGGAGCCTTTGTCGGTTCTGCGACAGGCGCGGACTCAGGCGCCGCCACCACCGCCGCAATGGGTGTGTCAGCGGCAGCCGGAGCCGTCGTCTGCCCCGTCGCAGGATCAGCGACCGGGGCCGCAGCGCCGTCGTCATCGCCCCCGCAGGCGGCGAAGCTCAGCAATGCAGCCCCCAGGGCGGCAAGCACCACTAGGTACCATGTTGAATGCTTGGTTCGAACCCGCATTATTCACCCCCCTGTCGATAGACGACATATATTCCCTGAATAGTAGTGATAGTAGGTCAAAAACGAATATTGTCAAGAATGTGCAAATATTCACAAGTAATCGCAGAAATTCGACGCATGAACATCCTGAATCCTGAGCTTAACTCCACATCGCTTCCAACATTTCGAGCACCCGTTGTGAATTCCCAAGTCGTCGGGAAAGGCAGGCGAAGCGACCCCCGGCTGCGGTAGAATACGGTGCTCACAACACCACAGGGGGCCCAGATGAAGATTGCCGTTTGCATCAAGCAGATCCCCGTCATCGCCCGCGTCCGCTTCGATCCCGAGACCCGCACCATCGTGCGCGAAGGCGTGCCGCTTGAGGTCAATTCCTACGACCTCCTCGCAGTGACCGCGGCGGTCGAGCTCGTGAAGGAGCACGGCGGCGATGTGACGGCGATCACCATGGGCCCGCCGCAGGCCCGCGACGCCCTCGTCCAGTGCCTCGCCCTCGGCGCCGATCGCGCCGTGCTGCTCACCGACCGCGCATTCGCCGGCGCCGACACCCTCGCAACCGCCCGCGCCCTCGCCCTCCAGCTCGGCCGCGGCAACTACGACCTCATCCTCTGCGGCAAACACAGCCTCGACGCCGAGACCGGCCAGGTCGGCCCGGAGGTGGCAGAGTTGCTGTCCATCCCGCAGGTCACCAGCGTTTCCGGCTTGAGCTTCGACGCGGTCCGCAATGTCATTTCGGCGCGCCGTGAGACCGATGACGGCCTCGAGACAGTGGAATCCCCTTTGCCCGTCCTGCTGGCCTGCGGCGACGGCATCGCGGAGGAGGAGTGGCCCGGCCCAGAGCAACTCGAGGCCGCCAAGGAGAAGCAGATAGAGGAGGTCACGGCGACGGACCTGTCGCAAGACACCTCCATCTTCGGCTTCGCCGGCTCCCCCACCTGGGTGGACGCCATCGAGAGCTTCGAGGGCACACGCCAACCGGAGGTCTTTGACGACGAGGACGTGCAGGTCAACGTGCGCCAACTTGTCGAGGCGCTGGAGGCACGGGGCCTCTTCTCCGGCTGGGGCGAAGCCGGAGAGGACGCTCAGGAGGGACAGGCCCGCTTCCCCAAGAACCCCTACGACGCCATCTGGGTTATCGCCGAGCAGGACGCCGAGGGTGCTCTCCGTCCCGTCACGTATGAGCTGCTTGGCGTCGCGGGTAAGCTCGCGGCGCAGTCTGACCGCGCCGTCGCCGCCGTGCTCATCGGCAGCAATGTCGAGCGCCACGTCCCCGAGCTTGCCGCCCACGGCGCGGACCTCGCCTTCGTCGCAGACGACCCTTCGCTCGCGCAGTACGCAACCTTCCCCTACACGCGCGTCCTCGCCGACGCCGTCGCGGGCAAGCGCCCCTTCGCCCTCCTGCTGCCCGCAACAGTGAACGGCCGAGACCTCGCCGCCCGCCTCGCCGCCCGCCTCGGCCTCGGCCTGACAGGCGACTGCATCGACCTCGCCATCAACAGCGAGGGCCAGCTCGTGCAGTACAAACCCGCTTTCGGCGGCAACATCGTCTCGCCCATCCTATCGCGCACGACGCCGCAAATGGCGACCGTCCGCCCCGGCATGCTCGCCCGCGCCCCCCGCGACGACTCCCGCACCGCGGTCACGGACGAGCTCGAGGTAACCGCCGACGCACTGGAGGACCCGGTCTCGGTGGTCTCCGTTGAAAACGAGGCCGGTGGCGAGGGCGCCCGCCTGTACGACGCCGACATCGTCGTAGGCATCGGCATGGGCGTCGGCGAGCCCGGGAATTACGGCCCCGTCTACGAGCTCGCAGACGCGCTGGGCGCGGCCGTCGCCGCGACCCGGAACGTCACCGACCTTGGCTGGATGCCCAAGCAGCAGCAAGTCGGCATTACCGGCAAGGCCATCTCGCCGAAGCTCTACGTTGCCGTCGGCGTCAGTGGCAACCTGAACCACATGGTCGGCGTGCTGCGCGCCGGCATCGTCGTAGCGATCAATCAGCGGGCCCGCGCATTCATCTTCCGCTCCTGCGACTACGGCATCGTAGGCGACGCGGCCGAGGTCGTTCCCGCCCTCACCGCCGCCCTCCGTGATGCCAAAGCGCGGGCTGGCGCGTAGGAGGCATGGCTGTGGCGGGCGAGGTCAAAGTCGGACTGCACATCCCCGCGGCTTCGGACGGGCCGCTCCCTTTGAAGGCGCAGTACGTCGAGTTCTTCCGGCACGCGGAGCGGCTCGGCTTCCATGGCCTGTGGACGGAGGACCGCCTCTTCCACGACGCCAACCTCCTCGAGCCGCTGACCCTCCTAACCCTCGCCGCCGGCGCGACAGAGCGCATGGTCCTCGGCACGGCGGTGCTGCTCCTGTCCATGCGCAACGCCCCCGAATTGGCGCGGAGGCTATCCTCGCTCGACTACCTCTCCGGAGGGCGCGTGGAGCTCGGCGTCTCATTGGGCGGACGTCCCGGCGAGTACCCGGGCCTCGGCCTCAAGCAATCCGAGCGAGTGCCGCGCCTTCGAGAGAACATGCTCGTCCTGCGCGCGCTGCTCCGCGGCGAGCCGGTGTCGCATGAAGGACGCTTCTACGACCTGGACGACGCCGTCGTCCGCCCCGCCGCCCTGCGCGAGGGCGGCATCCCCCTCCACATGGGCGGCCACGTCGAGCCGGTGCTGCGCCGAACGGGGGAGCTCGCCGACGGCTGGATCGGCGGACCCTTCACGCCGCCCGAGGACTTCGGCGCGTGCTGGCAAGGGGTATTGGAGCACGCCCGCAGCTTTGGGCGCGATCCAGAGCGGATCGAGGCGGGGAAGCTCATCTACGTGGCAGTGGACAACGACCGTGACCGTGCGTTGGCGACGCTAACCCCATTCCTCCAAGCCTACTACGGGGCCGCGAGGGACCCCAGGACGTTCGCAGTGTACGGTCCGGCGGAAGAGGTGGCGGCGCAGTTGCAGGCGTTCGTGGACGTCGGCGCGAGGACGTTCATGCTGGGTGTGCCGTCCCTCGACGTAGACCACCTTGAGCGCATCGCCGCGGACGTCGTGCCGCTGCTTCGAGCGCCGGCCTAGCCCCTACGCGGCTCGCGGCAAGTCCACCGTGTCGCCGGCCGAGGTGAGGAGCGCCGGCTGCTTCTTGCCTTCCACCACCTCGGCGTCCACCAGGCAGCGGTTCACGCCTTGAAGCGACGGCAGCTCGTACATGACGTCGAGCAGCGTCCGCTCGATGATGGTGCGCAGGCCGCGGGCGCCCGTCTTGTGCACCATCGCCTCCTCTGCGGCCGCCTCCAGCGCGTCGACCTGGAAGACCAGCTCAACGTTATCCAGCGAGAAGAGGTGTTGGTACTGCTTGACCACGGCGTTCTTCGGCTCCGTGAGGACGCGGACCAGGTCGCCCTTCGTCAGCGGGTCGAGGGACACCACAACCGGGAATCGGCCCACCAGCTCCGGAATGAAGCCGTACTGTAGCAGGTCGTCGCTGTTTACGCGTTGCAGGATGCTCTCCGGCTCGTCGCCCTCAACCTGGCCTCGGTTGTCTCGCACCAGGCCCATGCTGCGGCGGTCCTTCAGCACGCGCTTCTCCACCACCTGCTCCAACCCATCGAACGCGCCCCCGCACACGAAGAGAATGTTGTCCGTCTTGAATTGCAGGAACTCCTGGTGCGGGTGCTTGCGGCCGCCGTTCGGTGGAATGGCCGCCTGCGTGCCCTCGATGATCTTCAGCAGCCCCTGCTGCACGCCCTCACCGGAGACGTCGCGCGTGATAGAGGGGTTGGGGCTCTTGCGGGCGATCTTGTCTATCTCGTCGATGTAGAGGATGCCGTGCTCGGCGCGGCTCAGGTCCCAGTCCGCCGCCTGGATGAGTCGGAGTAGGATGTGCTCCACGTCCTCACCGACATACCCCGCCTCCGTCAGCGAGGTCGCGTCTGCGATGGCGGAGGGAACGTCGAGGATCTTTGCGAGGGTCTGTGCCAGGAGGGTCTTGCCGCTGCCCGTCGGGCCAATGAGGAGGATGTTGCTCTTCTGGAGCTCTACGTTGCTGAAATTGTCGGCGGAGTTCCAAATGCGCTTGAAGTGATTGTAGACGGCGACGCTCAGGACCTTCTTGGCATGCTCCTGCCCGACTACGTACTCGTCGAGCTTCTCGTAGATGACGCGTGGCGGCAGGAATTCGGCACGGCTTGAGGCGACGGCGGTCTGAGCGGCATCCTCGTCGGCGGGCGCCTCGGCCGCTGCGTAGTCGCCCATGATCTGCTGGCACAGCGCGACGCACTCGTCGCAGATGAAGACCTTGCCCGGTCCCGCTACCAGCCGCTTCACCTGCCCCTGCGGCTTCCCGCAGAACGAGCACGTGTAGTCGATGCCGCCCTTGCCCTTGCCGGCCATACCGCCCTCTCCCTAGCTCCGCGCCGCTGTCTGCTCTCTGGTCAGCACTTCATCGATGAGGCCGTACTCCACGGCCTGCTCTGCCGTCAGGTAGAAGTCGCGGTCGGTGTCCCTCGCCACCTGCTCGTAGGGCTGCCCCGTCTGCTCGGAGATGATCACCCGGATCTTGTCCTGCAGCCGCAGGATCTCCCTCGCGGCAATCTCGATGTCCGTCGCCTGACCCTGCGCGCCGCCCAGTGGCTGGTGCATGTGGATCGTTGAGTTGACGAGGCTGTAGCGCTTGCCCTTGGCGCCCGAGCACAGCAGCACAGTGCCCATGCTGGCCGCCAGACCGACGCAGATGGTGGACACGTCGGGTGCGATGAGGTTCATCGTGTCGAGGATCGCCAGTCCGGACGTGACCACGCCGCCCGGCGAGTTGACGTACAGGTTGATGTCCTTCTCCGGGTCCTCGCGCTCCAGGTACAGCATCTCCGCCACGATGAGGTTCGCGACGTAGTCATTGATGCCCGTGCCAAGGAAGATGATGCGCTCTCGCAGGAGGAGCGAGTAGATGTCGAAACCGCGCTCGCCGCGAGAGCCGGTCTCGATGACCGTCGGGATGATGCCCTGCGGAGGCGGGCCGAGCAGCTTACCAGCCGCGCTGACAAGCTCCGCCTCGCTGTGTATGTTCCTGCGTGCCATTGACGTTCCTCCTGCGTGCTATTCCGTCCGTATCATCCAGCAGGCCACCCGGATTAGGTGGCCTGTTCAGTGGACTCCTCTGTTTGCCCCGACTCTTCGGAGGAGTCGCCCGACGCTTCTGTGGAGTCCGTCGTCTCTTCGACGGTGACCTCGGATGTCTCTGCCTCGTTCGATGGCTGCTCCGTGGCCTCGCTCTTCGCGATGTCGACGAGGCGCTGCACCGTGCGGCGCGATCGAATTGAGCGCGCGACGGAATCCCGGTTCTCCTGGCTCATGAAGAGCTCCCGTACCTGCTCCCCCTGCTCGCCGGCGCGCGTCGCCATCTCCTCAATCTCCGTCTCGACGTCCTCGTCCGTCGCGTCGATGCCCTCATTCTCGGCCACCTGCGTCAGCAGATACGAGCGCCGCAGCTGCTCCTCCACCGTGACGCGGGTCTCCTCCCGGAGGTCATCCTCCGACTTCTTCATGATGTCCATGTACTCGTCAAGAGAAATTGACCGCCCGATGCGGCGGCCAATTGTCTCTTGGATCTCCTGCAGGTGGCTGTCGATGGCCCGCTCGATCATGATGGGCGGCAACTCCACCGAGCCAACGTTTACCAGCTCCGTCATGACGGCGTCTTCGTACTTGTGCTCGTCCTCGTGTTCCATCTCATCCTGCAGCTGCTGCCTCAGGTGGTCCTTGAGGGCGTCCAGCGAGTCATAACCGTCGTCCACGCCCTTCGCGAACTCGTCGTCCAGCTCCGGCACAACCTGCGCCTTGATCTCCTTGGCGGTGATGGTGAAAGTGCACGGCTTGCCGGCAAGGGTTTCGTTGAAGTAGTCCTCGGGGAAGGGCAACTCGAACTCGCGGGTCTCGCCGGCCGTCACCCCCGTGAGTGCGGCGCCAAAGCCCTCGATGGGCGCCTCGGCGTCGAGGATGAACGCTGCGTCCTCCTGCTCCACAATGGTCTCGCCGTCCACGACGCCCTTGAACGACATGGTGACGTCGTCGCCCATCTCCGCAGCTCGCTCGACGGGCTCCCAGACGGCCTCCTTACGTCGCGCCTCCTCCAGCGCCTCCGCAATCTGCTCGTCCGTAACGACGGGGGGCTCCCACGGCACGCGCATGGAGGCGTAGTCACCGGCTTCCACCAGCGGAGTCAGAGGAACGGTTGCCTTGATGGTGACCGGCTCGGTCTCGACCAGTTCCACGTCCGGCTGTGCCCCGGCCTCGATGTCCTCTTGTTCGAGGGCCTTGGCCGTGATCTCCGGCACCATGAAGTCCAGCGCCTCGTTCAGCAGCGACTCGCGCCCAACCATCCGCTCCACAACCCTTCGCGGGGCCTTGCCGGGGCGGAATCCGGGCACCTTGACCTTCTGAACGACGCGCTGGTACGCGCGTTGCAGGTAGACTTCAACATCCGCCTCTTCCATCTCAATATTGAGCACAGTTTGGCGGACGGCTTCTTCTTCACGGGTAATCTTCAAACGGCAGCCTCACAGGAGGGTTCCTTCAATTATAGCATAGGGAAGGGTACGGGCAATCTTGGAGGGCTCCCGGGAGACCTAGCCGAGGAAGATCGACAGGTCTGCATGGGGGAAGAAGACCTCGAGCTCCCCCTTCATCTCGCCCTCGACCGCAACGGCGTATGCCGCCCGTCCCGCGTCGTCGGGCGAATGCGTGCACGCCCCCCCGGCCTGCGTCTGCGGGCAGAGGTGGTTGCCGGTCTGCCCGTCCCAGAATGCGACAAACTTGAACGGATAGTAGAGCGTCTCGGCTATCACCCGCAGGTCGCCGATGATTTCCGTGCCCCGGTACTCCGCGGGCCCGTCGAGGTTTACCGCAATGCGAGCAAGCGTGTCGGTCCGGCCTTCGTTGCGCCCAGCGTCTGCCATGCGAGCGTTAACCCCTGCCCCGAAGCGCGCCCCAGACACCGGCCGCGAACACAACGGCCCCCCCGATCATCGCGATCCACCCGACGAGGTTCAGCAGCCACTCCGCGACCGGCGAGATGAGAAACAGCCCAAATGCGAATATCACTATCCCCAGGGCGATCTTGCTGCCCGTGCTGAGCGACGCTCGGTAGAACCGGTAACGCGGGTCGAGCATTTTCGACGCTTCGTCCTCCGATTTCTGGGTTGTGGCAGCGGAAATGCGGTATTGGGCCAATCGGCCTCTCGGACAGTGAAAATCCAGTGTAGGAACGGGGTTGGAACGTGTCAACGCACGGGTTTGACGCTTCCCCTATCAATCGCTGGACAAGGCCTTTACAATGTGGACGGTTGAAAAGCTTTCATTCATGGTTGTAATGGCGCTTGTCAACCAGGGTGACCGAAACGAGGCGTAGGCCTGAGGTGTGCACATGACCGAATCCCGATTCTCGTACGCTCCCTTTGCGTCGCAGGGGTTCTATCAGGTGGTCAACCGGCAACTGGTTGATATGGTGGACTTCCACCCTGGCCAGAGAATCGTTGACCTTGCCTGTGGCACCGGCGCTGTCACCCGCCTCATCGTCGATCGCATCAAGGGCGCCCGCGACAGCCTTGTCATCGGCATCGATATGTCCGCCTCCGCCATCAAGGAGGCCATGGCACAGCTCGGCTCCGCCCGCGACGTGGCGCTCGAGTTCATCCACAGCCGCGCCGAACACCTCTCCACCATCGTCAAGAACCCCGTCGACGGCGTTGTGTTCTGCAACGGCATCCACATGGTGCCCGACAAGCAGACGCTCGTGGCGGAAGTGGCGGCCACCCTGCGCCCCGGCGGCACATTCGCCTTTAACACCACCTTCTTCCAGGGCAGCGTCCCGCCCGAGTCCGAGCAGTTCTACCGTCGGTGGATGTCCAAGTCGCTCCGATCTCTCAAGTCCAACTATGGCATGTTCCCGAAGTCGGATAAAGTCGCGGCGCGCATGCAACTCACTCCCGAAGAGTACGAGGAGTTGCTGCTGAAGAACGGCTTCTCCGTGGCGCGCACCCACCTCTGCCCCGCGCCCATGGACCTCGCCGGCTTCCTCGCCATCAGCCAGTACGAGGCCTTCATCGAGGGCGCCATGCCCGGCATCCCGCTCGAGTACGGCTCGGAAGCCCTCCAGAACGGCGCCCGTCAGGCATTCGAGGAGCTCCAGTTGGACAAGGTCCCCCGCAACTGGCTCACGGTAATCGCCACCCGCAAGTAACTTGAAGCAGGCTTGAACGGAAGGGCCCCTCAGTTGAGGGGCCCTTCCTTGTTTGCACGTCAGGTGTGTGCCTTTGCGTCGACTCTAACCTGGCGCTTTCTCCAAATAGTCCTGGTGCCGCTGAATCGTATACTGCAGCCCGCCGCCCTGCACCGCCTCCAGCGCCGTGCGCGCCGTGTCCAGCGACGTGAAGCACGGGATGCGCCGCTCCACCGCGGCGCGACGGATGTAGAACCCGTCCCGCATGGGCGCCTCTTCGCTCCCGGATAGCGTGTTGACGACCGCGTCCACCATGCCCTGCTGCACGACGTCCACGACGTTGGGGCTCCCCTCCCACAGCTTGGACACCTCCACGACATTGGAGTAACCCAGGTTCCGAATGAGATTCGCCGTCCCCTCCGTCGCATACAACCGGTGCCCGGCGCTGGCGAGTGAGGCGATGAGGCTTCCTGCCTCACGCTTGTCCTTGTCGGAGATGCTCAGCAGCACCGGGCACGACGGCCGCAGCGCCATGTTCGACGCGATCAGCGCCTTCGCCATCGCGGCCGAGTAGTTGTAGTCGACGCCCATCACCTCGCCCGTCGACTTCATCTCCGGCCCAAGGTGCGTGTCGACGCCCGCCAGCTTTGACATCGAGAACACTGGCGCCTTTACCGCCACCAGCGATTGCCGCGGCCACAGCCCGGTCTCGTAGCCCAGCTCCTTCAGCGTCCGCCCCAGCATGACCTTGGTCGCGAGCTGCACCATCGGCACACCCGTGACCTTGCTGATGAACGGGATGGTCCGGCTCGCCCGTGGGTTCACCTCGAGCACGTACACGTCTGCCGCGTGCGTCCCGCGAGGGTCGCCCGGGCTGCGGTAGTGCCCGCCGCCCATGACCACGAATTGGATGTTCATCAGCCCCTTGACCCCCAGCCCCCGCGCGATGCGTACCGTGTAGTCAACAAGGACGTCGACCTCTTCCGTGGTCATGGTGATGCCCGGGTAGATGGCCATGGAGTCCCCGCTGTGCACCCCCGCGCGCTCCACGTGCTCCATGATGCCGGGAATCACGACGGTCTCCCCGTCGCACACCGCGTCGACCTCGCACTCCTTGCCCTCCAGGTACTTGTCGACCAGTATCGGTTTGTCGGGGCTCGCCTCGACCCCGGCAGCGAAATAGCCGACCAGTTCGTCAGGGGCTTGCACGATCTGCATCGCCCGCCCGCCGAGCACGTAGCTCGGCCGCACCAGCACCGGATAGCCGATCGTGTCTGCCACCTGTATCGCTTCCTCGACGGTTGTGACGCCGGTCCCCGGCGGCTGCGGCACCCCGATCCCCGCCATGAACTCCTCGAACCGCCGCCTGTCCGACGCGATGTCGATGGCCTCCGCCGTCGAGCCGAGGATGGGCAGTCCCACCCGGTCCAGCGCCTGCGAGAGGTTGATAGCCGTCTGCCCCCCGAACTGCACCACGGACGCCGGCAGGTCGCCCGAGTCGCCCCCCTCGTTCTCGATGACGTCGCGGACGCTCTCTTCGTCCAGCGGCTCGAAGTACAGCCGCTGGCTCGTGTCGAAGTCTGTCGACACCGTCTCCGGATTGGAGTTGACCATGATGCTCTGCAGCCCCTCCTCCTGGAGCGCCCACGCGGCGTGTACCGAGCAGTAGTCAAACTCGATACCCTGCCCAATGCGGATCGGCCCGCTGCCGATGACCAACGCGCGCTCGCCCTCGAGCGGGATCGCCTCGTTCTCTTCCTCGTACGTGCTGTAGTAGTACGGAGTGACCGCCTCGAACTCGGCCGCGCACGTGTCCACCATCTTGAACACCGGACGTATGCCCATCGACTGTCGCAGGGTGCGCACGCGCTCCGGCAGCCCCTCCGCGATGCCGAACGCCGCGATCTGCCTGTCGGAGAACCCGAGGCGCTTGGCGTCCCACAAGAGTTCCCGAGTCGGCTGGGCGGCCTCCAGCAACCGGCGCTCCATGCCGACGATACGCTCCATCGCCTGCAGGAACCAACCGTCGACGTGCGTATGAGCCAGGAGTTCGTCAACAGTCGCGCCCCGGCGCAACGCCGCCATCAGCGCCCATATCCGCAGGTCTGTCGCCGGGAACAGCGGCAGGTCGCGCCAGTCGTCCAGGTTCCGCCACTCCTGCGCCTCCCACAGCATCGACTGCCCGCTTATCTCGAGCGAGCGGACGGCCTTGGAGAAAGCCGCCTCGAAGGAGCGGTCGATGGCCATGACCTCGCCCGTCGCCTTCATCTGCGTGTTGATGCCCCGGTCCCCCGTCGGGAACTTGTCGAACGGCCACCGCGGTATCTTGACCACGCAGTAGTCCAACGCCGGCTCGAAGGCCGCGACGGTCTTCTGCGTGACGGCGTTCGGGATCTCGTCCAGCCTGCGTCCCACGGCAATCTTCGCCGCCACCCGCGCGATGGGGTACCCCGTCGCCTTTGACGCCAGCGCCGACGAGCGGCTGACACGGGGATTCACCTCGATAACGTAGTACTCCAGGTTGCTCTCAGGCCGTGCCGCCTCAGGTAGCGCCGCCGCGACGTCCGGGTGCGGCGCAAGCGCAAGCTGCACGTTGCACCCGCCCTCGATTCCCAGTGCGCGGATGATCTTCAGGCTCGCGCTCCGCAGCAGCTGGTACTCCTTGTCGTTCAGAGTCTGCGACGGCGCCACGACGATGCTGTCGCCCGTATGTACGCCCATCGGGTCCAGGTTCTCCATGTTGCAGACCGTGATGCAGGTGTCGTTCGCATCCCGCATCACCTCGTATTCGATTTCCTTCCAGCCCTCCAGCGACCGTTCCAGCAGCACCTGGTTGATCGGGCTCGCGGCGATACCCGTGCGCACAGACTCCTCGAACTCCTCCTCTGTCCGCACGACGCCGCCGCCCGTCCCGCCCAGCGTGTACGCTGGCCGGATGACCAGCGGCAACCCCATCCGTCCCTTGACCTCGAGCGCCTCCTCGATTGTCGTCACCGTCTCGCTCGGCGGCGTCGGCTCGCCGATGTCCAGCAGCAGTTGCCGGAACAGCTCCCGGTCCTCGGCGTGCTGGATTGCGTCGAGCGGCGTCCCCAGCAGCCGCACGTTGTACTTCTCGAGGATTCCCCGCTCCGCGAGCTGCACCGCCAGGTTCAGCCCCGTCTGCCCGCCCAGCGTCGGCAGGACGCCGTCCGGCCGCTCCCGAGCGATGATTCGCTCCACCGCCTCCGGAGTCAGCGGCTCGATGTGCACGATGTCCGCGATGCCCTCGTCCGTCATGATTGTCGCCGGGTTGGAGTTGACGAGGACGGTGGTGACTCCTTCCTCCCGCAGCGCCTTGCACGCCTGCGCCCCGGCGTAGTCGAACTCGGCCGCCTGCCCAATCACGATCGGCCCGCTGCCTATGACGAGGACCTTCTGTGGCTTCTCGGTCATCCGTTGTCCTTCCGTCGCGCCGCGTCGTCCCGCCCCGGCGTCGAAGTCTAGTCGTTGCCTAGGTGCGCCCGTCCCACACCATGCGCATGAATGCGTCAAACAGGTACTCGTTGTCGCGAGGCCCCGGCGAGGCCTCCGAGTGGTATTGGATGGTGATGACGGGCGCCGAACGGTGCCGCAGCCCCTCCACCGTCCCGTCGTTCAGGCTCACGTGCGTGATTTCGAGCTCCGACGGCAGCCCGTCCGCGTCGACGGCGAAGCCGTGGTTCTGTGCCGTGATGTGCACCGTGTCCGTATGGAGCTCCTTCACGGGATGGTTCGCGCCCCGGTGCCCGAACTTCAGCTTGTACGTGTTCCCGCCCAGCGCCCGTGCGACCACTTGGTGCCCCAGGCAGATGCCCATGATGGGCGTCTTGCCGATGAGCGCCCGCGCCGTCTGCACGCCGTAGTCGAGATGCACCGGGTCGCCCGGCCCCGGCGAGAGCAGCACGCCGTCCGGCCTTAGCCCAAGAACCTCCTCCGCCGTCGCCCCCGGCGGCGCTGCGATGACCTCGCACCCGTTCCGCTCTAGGATGCGCATGATGTTGTACTTCACGCCGTAGTCCGTCACGACGATCCGCTTGCGGTCGCCGTGCTCCTGCCCCTCGAAGGGCCGGCTGCCCCCCTCCCACGCGAAGAGCGCATTCGTGGAAACTTGCTGCACCAGGTCGATGGCCTCGTAGCGCGGCCCCTGCCGCAGGTGCGCCAGTGCTTCTTCCGGCGAGACGTCGACCGCGACGGCCCCCATCATCACGCCGCTCACCCGCAACCGCCGCGTCAGCGCACGTGTGTCGATGCCGCTCACGCCGGGAATGTCCTGCGAGTTCAGGTAGTCGTGCAGCGTGCGGTCGCTGAGCGCGTGGCTCGGCGTCGACGAGTGCCCGCGCACGACAAACGCCGCCGCCTGTATGCGCCGCGACTCCACGTCACCCTCGTTGATGCCGTAGTTGCCCTGCAGCGGGTACGTCGGCACGACGATCTGCCCCGCAAACGACGGGTCCGTGAGCATCTCCTGGTAGCCGGTCATGGCCGTCGTGAACACAACCTCGCCGTAGACCGTCACCGGAGCGCCGAACGACTCGCCGCGGTAGACCGTGCCGTCTTCCAGCACCACGAATGCGGGTGTGGTCATGGGCGCCCTGCCCGGAGAGGACAGCTACTTGCCATTGGCTTCTCCTGTGTCATCGGCCAGCGCGTCATGTACCAGGCGCCCGCCGACGATAGTCTTGATCACCCGGCCCTGAAGGGTGATGCCCTCCAGCGGCGTGTTCCGTCCCTTCGATGCAAACCCCGACGTGTCGACCGCCCACTCGGCATCCGGATCCAGCAATGTGACGTCACCGGCCGCCCCCGCCTGCAGCGTTCCGAGCAACGGCAAACCGGAGGCTGCGGCTGACTCAGACGTGTCAGCCCCCAGCACCCGTGCCGGCCCCGTCGTCATCCGCGCAATGAGCGTTGGCAGGTCCAGGTCGCCGCGTTCCACCAGCGAGTAGCACAGCCCGAATGCCGTCTCCAGCCCCGAGATGCCGAAAGCCGCCTCGTGCATGGTGCAGCACTTGTCCGTCGCCGTGTGGGGCGCATGGTCCGTAGCGATGGCGTCGATGGTCCCGTCCTTGAGCCCCTCTACCAGCGCGAGCGTGTCGTCCTCCGTGCGAAGTGGCGGGTTGACCTTCGCGCGAGTGTCATAGGCCGTGCGCGTCAGCGGGCCGTACGGGTCGGGCGCGGTGAGCTCGCCCGCGCCGCCCTCGATGCCCCCGAGCGCCCACTCCTCCGTCAGCAGCAGGTGATGTGGCGTCACCTCCGAAGTGACGTTTGCCTTGCCCGCGGCCTTGGCCTGCCGCAGCAGCGCGAGCGTTCCCTCCGTGCTGATGTGCGCGATGTGCACCTTCCCGCCGGTCAGCCCCGCGAGATCGATGTCCCGCGCCACCATAGTCTCCTCTGCGGCCGCCGGTTGCCCCGGCAGCCCCAATCGGCTGGCAACCCAGCCCTCGTGCAGGACCCCGTCCTTGGCTAGCGACGGCTCCTCGCAGTGGTTGATGACCGGCAGCCCCGTCGTCGTGCTGTACGTCAGCGCGTTCCGCATCAACGTAGGGTCCGCCACCGGCGCCCCGTCGTCGCTGAACCCGATCGCCCCGGCCTCCGCCATCTCGCCCATGTCGGCCAGCTCCTTGCCGGCCCGGCCTCTCGATACGCACCCGATCGGCAGCACGCGGGCGAGCCCCGCCTGCTGGGCGGCGTCCATCACATGGCGGATGACCGCCGCGTTGTCCATCGCCGGCTCGGTGTTCGGCATGGCGCAGACGGTCGTGAACCCGCCCCGAACGGCGGCGAGCGCTCCCGTCGCGATCGTCTCCTTGTCCTCCTGACCCGGCTCCCGCAGGTGCACGTGCAGGTCGATGAACCCCGGCGTCACCACCAGCCCCGTAGCGTCGACAACGGGGCAGTCCACCGGCCCGCCAACGACGGGACCCGCCGACACGACCACGCCGTCGGCGATCAGCACGTCGCCCACCGCATCGATGCCCTGCGCGGGGTCAATGATCCGCCCGCCTGTGACCAGTATCGCGTCAGTCATGGTCCCCTCCGTGCGGCGCGGCGAGGATGAGCAACAGCGCCATCCTGACGGCGAGCCCATTCGTCACCTGCTCCTCGACGGCGGATGCGGCGCCATGGGCCACGTCCGGGCTGATCTCCACGCCCTCGTTCATCGGCCCAGGGTGCATCACGACCGCCTGCGGGCAGTGCCGCGACAGCCGCTCCTGGTTCACCTGCCACATCCGCGCGTACTCGCGGACGCTCGGCAGTAGTCCCGCCGCCATCCGCTCCTTCTGCAGTCGCAGCGGCATCACCACGTCGGCCCCGTCGAGCGCCCGCTCGATGTCCGTCTCCACCTCCACCCCGGTGAATGGGTGCCCTTCGTCTATACGCCGGCGGTTGAGCAGGTCCCACGGCATCAGCGTCGGCGGCCCGCACAGCACTGGGGTAGCCCCCATCTTGCACAGCCCCCACAGGTCTGACCGCGCCACGCGGCTGTGGGAGATGTCGCCCACGATGACCACCCGCTTCCCCTCCAGTTCCCCGAGCCGCTCTTGGATCGTGAACATGTCGAGGAGCGCCTGCGTCGGGTGCGCGTGCGCCCCGTCGCCGGCGTTGATGACCGACGTACGGTCCAGCGACTTGGCTGCCAGGTATGGCGCGCCTGAGTGGCTGTGCCGCATCACCAGCACGTCCGCCGCCGAGGCCTGCAGGGTGAGCACCGTGTCCACCAGCGATTCGCCCTTCTCCGTGCTGCTGCCGTTGGACGAGAGGTTGATGACGTCTGCCGACAGCAGCTTCCCCGCCGTCTCGAACGACACCCGCGTGCGCGTGCTTGGCTCACTGAACAGCGTCATGATCGTGCGGCCTCGCAGCGTCGGCGCCTTCTTGACCTCGCGCCTCAGCATCGCCTTCATTGCCTTGGACGACCGGAGCACGGTCGTGATCTCCTCCGGCGAGACCGCGTCCAGGTCTAGCAGGTGGCGCTGCCGCCACACGGCCGGCGGCGTCGGCTCGGCAATCTGCGTCGCGACGGGCGCAACCGCCGTCTGCTCTCGTCGCGCGGGTCTGATGCTCGTCATGGCCTACCTCCCCGGCGTCCGCAAGGACGCCCCTTCGCGCCGAAGGATGACCACCTCATCCACACCGTCCGTCTCGACCAGCCGCACTCGAATGTCCTCCGATAGCGAGCTTGGGATGTTCTTGCCCACGTAGTCGGCCCGTATCGGCAGGTCCCGGTGCCCCCGGTCGATGAGCGCGGCCAGCTGCACCTTGGTCGGCCGTCCGATGTCCATCACGGCGTCCATCGCCGCCCGCACCGTCCGCCCCGTGAACAGCACGTCGTCGACGAGCACGACGCGGCGGTCCGTCACCGAAACCGGCAGGTCGGTCGCCTCGAGCGGCAGCAGTCCCCGCAGGTGTACGTCGTCCCGGTAAAGCGTCACGTCCAGCGACCCCACGGGCGTGGCCTCCCCCTCGATTGCCGACACCAGCTCACCCAATCGCTGCGCCAGCGGCACACCACGAGTGCGAACGCCCACCAGCACCAGCTCCCGCGCGCCGCCGTTGCGCTCGAGGATCTCGTGCGCGATGCGGTTCAGCGCCCGGCGCATCTGCTCCGCGGTCAGGACGGATTTTTCCCCGGAATCGGGCACAGCTACACCCTCAGCTTGAGTTCTGCGGGCAGCGTGGGGCGGGGCAAGAAAATACCCCTTGCCCAGTTGGCAAGGGGCTCGCGCGGGTATGGCCCATGGCATGCCTCATGCACGCCATCGCCACGGAGTGGAGCGCCTTGCCAGCCTCACGGGGCTGCCCTTAAAGGCCCCTCCCCTTTCGGGGAGCCACCCAACGATGTTCTACCAAGCGTAGCACCGAGGTTGCCCTCGGAGCAAGGGAGGAATGCCGGAAAAATCTCTAATTCTGGTTCTGTTGCATTTCGCGGGGTAGCCTGCGGCCGGCCCGGCCTCCGTTCGTGGCGGGCCTGTCTTGCCACGACCCACCTCTGGATTCCGGCCTTCGCGGGACCATGACACAACTCCCTTGCGCTTGGCCCTCTCCCCTCGCTACCCTCTTGTCATGAACAGCGAAAGCAGGGCGGCACGGGGGGCGCCGGCGCAGTCCTCGACAGGTGCGCGTTTGCGCCCCGTTCAGATACAAATTGTTTCCCAGATAAGGGGTGCGTTGTCGTAGCTGCAGACACCCTTAACAGCTATGAATTGATATCCGGAAACAATTCCGAAACCCCCGCAGCTACAGCGAGGCGCGGAAGAGCAGGCCCGTGGACAGGCCCCTGGCCGGGCGGCAAAGAGAGAGCGGCCCACGGGCGGGGGAGCGCTCCCCCGCCAAAAGCAACAGAGCCCTGATCTTGGAACGCCCCCAAGCCTGAGGCTTGCACCCTCTCTGGTACGCCGTTTTGGGGTCCGGCTTCCCGTTGGACTGTAGGATGCGGGATGGTATCATGGCTGCAGCCATGACTATGAACCAACGCCCCATGCTCATCACGGTCATCGGCGGCAGCGCCGCCGCACCCCCCGCATTGGAAGACGCCTATCAGGTCGGGTTGGAGCTTGCCCGCCGTGGCGCCGTCGTCATTTGCGGCGGGCTGACCGGCGTCATGGAGGCCGTCTGCAAGGGCGCCAAGGACGGCGGCGGCACCACCATCGGCATTCTCCCCGGCCACATCCCCGACGATGCCAACTCCTACGTCGACTACCCCATCGCCACCGGCATGGGCTACATGCGCAACGCCATCGTCGCGAAGGCCGGGCGAGCCGTCATCGCCATTGACGGCGCCTACGGCACGCTCTCCGAGATTGGCCACGCCCTCGGCGAAGGCGCCACGGTCATCGGCCTCAACACCTGGCACATGAGCGTCGACGGCGTCGAGGACACCGCCATCATCCGCGCCGACTCCCCCGTCGACGCCGTCGACAAGGCGATAGCCGTCGCGACGACGAAGCAGGCGGCAGTATGACAGCCACAATCAGCGACGTCCGCGCACGAGAAGTCCTCGACTCCCGGGGCAACCCCACGGTCGAGGTCGACGTGCGTCTCTCCGACGGCGCATTCGGCCGCGCTGCCGTCCCCTCGGGCGCCAGCACCGGCCAGTACGAGGCCGTCGAGGTCCGCGACGGTGACACCGCCCGGTACGGTGGCGCGGGCGTCCGCACCGCCGTCGAGAACGTTAACCGCCGCTTGGCCCTCGCGATCGCCGGCCTCCCCGCCCACGACCAGGAGACCGTTGACCACCGCCTTCTCGACGCGGATGGGACTGCTGACAAGTCGGAGATGGGAGCCAACGCAATCCTCGGCGTCTCCCTTGCCGTCGCCCACGCAGCTGCGGCATCCAGCGGCGTGCCACTCTACCGCCACCTCGGCGAAGGAGTCACCCTGCCCGTGCCCATGCTCAACATCCTCAACGGCGGAAAGCACGCGCAGGACTCCACCGACATCCAGGAGTTTATGGTCGCGCCCGCCGGCATTGACCGCTTCTCCGATGCCCTCCGCGCCGGCGCCGAGGTCTACCAGGCGCTCAAGAAGCTCCTCCGCTCCGGCGGCCACGGCACCAACGTCGGCGACGAGGGCGGTTTCGCCCCGTCGTCGCTCACCAACCGCCAGGCGCTCGAGGTGGTCCACGAGGCCATCTCCGCGGCCGGCTACCGCCCAGGCGTCGACATCTTCCTCGCCCTCGACCCCGCCGCGTCCGAGTTCTACCATGACGGCAAGTACGTGCTCGCACGCGAGGGCGCGTCCCTCACCTCGGAGGAGATGGTCGCATTCTGGGAGGGCCTCTGCGCCGACTTCCCCATCATCAGCCTCGAAGACGGCATGGCCGAAGACGATTGGGATGGCTGGGCTGCCCTGACCGCCAGGCTCGGCAATCGCGTCCAGATTGTCGGCGACGACCTGTTCACCACCAACACCCAGCGCATCCAGCGCGGCATCGATACCGCCGCGGCCAACTCCGTCCTCATCAAGCTCAACCAGATCGGCACCCTGTCGGAGACCCTGGCCGCGATTCGCATGTCCGCGAACGCCGGCTGGACCAACGTCATCAGCCACCGCTCCGGCGAGACCGAGGACACCACCATCGCGGACCTCGCCGTCGCGCTGGACGCGGGCCAGATCAAGACCGGCGCCCCCGCGCGCTCCGAGCGCGTGGCCAAGTACAACCGCCTGCTCCGCATCGAAGAGGAGTTGGGCGCCGACGCCCGCTACGGCGGCGTCGGCGCATTCAAGACCCTGTCACAAGCCTAAGCACACCAAGCAAAACGGAGGAGAGCATGGCGACCAAGATTGGCATCAACGGGTTCGGCCGCATCGGCCGGCAGGTGTTCAAGGCGATTCTGGACCGGCATTCGTCCGACCTGGAAGTCGTCGCAATCAATGACCTCGCGGACAGTAAGACTAACGCCCACCTGCTCAAGTACGACACCAACTACGGCCGCTTCCCCGGCACCGTCGAGGTGAGCAATGGCAACCTGGTCGTCAACGAGCGCGCCGTCCGCGTCTTCTCGGAGCGCGACCCCGCGCAGATCCCCTGGGGCGAGGTCGGCGCCGAGATGGTCATCGAGTCCACCGGCATCTTCACCCAGGCCGAGCGCGCCGCCGCCCACATCCACGACACCGTTCGCAAGGTCGTCATCTCCGCCCCCGCCACTGGCGAGGACCTGACGGTCGTGCTCGGCGTGAACGAGGATCAGTACGACCCGGCGGTCCACAACGTGCTTTCCAACGCCTCCTGTACCACAAACTGCGTCGCGCCGATGGCCAAGGTGCTGCACGAGTCCTTCGGCATCGAGAAGGCCCTCATGTCCACCGTCCACGCCTACACCAACGACCAGCGCACCCTCGACGTCGTCCACTCGGACCTCCGCCGGGCGCGCGCCGCCGCCGAGAACATCATCCCCACCACCACCGGCGCGGCCCGCGCGGTGGGCGTGGTGCTGCCCGAGCTCAACGGCAAGATCCACGGCCTCGCCTACCGCGTCCCCGTGGCCACCGGCTCCATCATCGACCTGACGGCCACGCTCGCCGTCGACGCCTCCGTCGAGGACATCAACGCAGCCTTCCAGGCCGCAGCTGACGGCCCCCTAGCGGGCATTCTGCAGGTCTGCGACGAGCCCCTGGTCAGCAGCGACTTCAAGGAAGACCCCCACTCCTGCAGCATCGACTCCTCCATCACCATGTCCCTTGGCGGCAACATGGTGAAGGTCATGGGCTGGTACGACAACGAGTGGGGTTACTCGTGCCGGACGTCGGACCTGTGTGCGTTCCTCGCGGCCAAGGGGCTGTAGCCGGGCCGACGTCCGTGGCGCCTCACAGGGCCCGGGCTGCCGCGGCGGCGTACGATGGCGGACGCTGAGATGAGCGTCCACGCGGACGCGGCGCGGCCTGTGCGCCAGACGCTCTGGTACTGGCTGAATCGGCTGGCGCTGCCGCTCTTGCTGGCGGCGGCGCTCGCCTTTCGCCTTTACGGCATCGACTGGGACGGCGGCAACCTCTACCACCCCGACGAGCGCGCCATCCTCACCCACACCTACGACCTCGGTCTCCCCGAGCTCGGCAACCTCGCCGTCCTCTTCGACGCCGACGAGAGTCCCCTCAACCCCCGCTGGTTCCCCTACGGCACGCTCCCCATCTACGCGCTGAAGGCAATCCAGGTCGCCCTTTCTCCCATCACCGATCTCGACCTCGTCGAGCTCAGCAAGGTCGGCCGCGTCCTCTCCGCCCTCGCTGACACCGCGACCGTCGCGGTCGTGTACGCGCTGGGGCGGCTGCTCTTCTCCCGCCGAGTCGGCCTCCTCGCCGCCGGGCTGACGGCCCTCGCCGTGCTGCACATCCAGCTCAGCCACTTCTTCGCCGCCGAGACCTTCCAGACCCTCTTCATCGTCTCAAGCCTCTACTTCATGGTGCAGATCGTCCGCCGGGGCCTCCCGCGCGACTCTCTCCTCGCGGGCCTCTTCGTCGGCCTCGCGTTGGCGACCAAGGTGAGCTCCGCACCCATCCTGCTGCCCCTCGCCCTCGCGCACGTCTTCGCCGCGTGGCGGCAGGCCCCCGTCTACGCCGTCCCCTTCCACGTACCGACGGCATGGTGGCGCATGGCGCTTGCCGCGGCGGCCTCCGTCGCCGTGGCCGCCGCCGCATTCATCGTCACCGAGCCCTACGCCCTCCTCGACTACGGCCGCTACATCGCCGACGTCATGGAGCAGAGCGAAGTCGTGCGCCGCATCCGCGACTACCCCTACACGCGCCAGTACGTGGACACCATCCCCTTCGTCTACCACGCATGGCAGCTCGCCCTCTTCGGCCTCGGCCCGCCCCTCGGGCTCCTCGCGATGGCCGGCCTCGGGTGGGCCGGCGTGAAGGTGCTCTGGCGCGGAGGCGCCGAGCTGACGCTGCTCCTCGCCTGGCTCGTGCCCCTGCTCATCATCACCGGCCTGCTGGAGGTCAAGTTCCTCCGCTACCTCCTCCCCGCAACACCGCTCGCCATCCTCCTGGGCGCCGCAATGCTTTTCGAGGGCCTCGACTGGCTGCGCGAGCGCGCCCCGTCCCTCAGCCGCTGGGCCGCCGCCGCCATCGCCGTCGTCGTCGCAACGACCGCCCTCTACGCCCTCTCCTTCGCCGCCCTCTACGCCGTCCCACACCCCGCCGACCGCGCCTCAGACTGGCTCAACGCAAACGCGCCCGAGGGCTCCCTCATGCTCAAGGAGCACTGGGAGGAGGGCATCCGCAGCCTCGAACGCTACCAGCACCGCGAGCTGCCCCTCTACAACGCGGACACGCCCGAGAAGATCGCGCAGGTGGCCACCGACCTCGCCGACGGCGACTACCTCCTCTTCTACAGCAGCCGCCTGTTCGGCACGATCCCCCGTCTGCCCGAGGACTACCCCATCCCCTACGGCATGACCCGCGAGTTCTATCCTCTCCTCTTCGCCGGTGCGCTTGGCTACGAGCTCGTCCGCGTCGAGCAAGAATACCCGTCGCTGCTGGGCGTTAGCCTCGTCAACGACGTCTACGGCCGCGCCAACCTGACCCCGCCCGACGGCATCGGCGCCTTCACCCCCGGCGGCCTCCGCATCCACATGGGCTTCGCCGACGAGAGCTTCAGCGTCTATGACCACCCGCAGGTGCTTATATTCGAGAACACCGGCAACCGAAACGCCGCACAGCTCATGGGGCTTCTCGCGAAGGCCGCGCGGGATGCCCCTCCCGCCTTCGACCCCATGCTCGTCTCCGATGCCGAATGGGACCGCCAGCAGTCCGGCGGCGCCCTCCGAGACATCACTCCCCCTGACGGCATCGGCGCGCGATGGCCCCTGCCCGTCTGGCTGCTTGCTGTGTACGCCGGGACCATCGTGGCGCTGCCCCTCGGCCTCGTCGTCTTTCGCGCCCTCCCTGACCGCGGCTACCTCCTCGCCCGCCCGCTCGGCTTCCTGCTGCTGGCCTACGTCCCCTGGCTCCTCGCGAGCCTCGGCTGGATCGGATTCGGGCGCGTCAGCATCGCCCTCGGCTTCCTGCTCCTTGCAGCGGTCTCCGGCTGGCTGGCGTATCGCTTCCGCGAGTCCTTGTGGTCCTTCGTACGCCGTCGATGGCGCCTGCTCCTCGCCGAGGAGGCCCTCTTCCTAACCGCCTTCCTCGCCTTCGTGCTCGTGCGCGTCGCCAACCCCGACCTCTGGCACCCCTACCTCGGCGGCGAGAAGCCCATGGACTTCGCCTACCTCAACGCCGTCCTCCGCTCCACGACGATGCCCCCGATGGACCCGTGGTTCGCTGGTGGCGCCCTGAACTACTACTACTTCGGCCAGTTCATGGTCGCCACCCTCATCCGTGTAACGGCCATCCCCTCTGCCGTCGCCTACAACCTCGCCGTGCCCCTCTTCTTCGCCCTCACCGCCGGCGCCGCCTTCTCCCTTGGCTACAACCTCACCGAAGGTGCGCGACGCTGGCTGCGCGGAACCCTCCGCCCAGCTGGGTGGACCGCCGTCGCCGCCGGCGCGGCCGCCATGGCGATGGCCGTCGTGCTCGGCAATCTGCACGGCGGCGGGCAGTTCCTTCGCGGCAAGATCAGCGATTTCAACTTCTGGGACCCCACGCGCATGATGCCCCCGGACCCGCCCGGCTTCGAGATTACCGAGTTCCCCTTCTTCACCTTCCTGTTCGCCGACCTCCATGCCCACCTCATGGCGATGCCCCTTGCCCTGCTTGCCGTCGGCCTCTGCCTCAATACAGTCCTCCTCTCCCGCCGCCGCATCGCGAGATGGCGCCTCCCCCTCTCCGTCGCACTCCTGGCGCTAACAGCCGGTGCGCTGGCCGTGACCAACACCTGGGACTTCCCAACCTATTTCGGCCTCGGTGCCGTGAGCATCGCCATCGGCCAGTGGCTGGCGGCCCGCCGCATCAGCCGAGCGCTTCTGTACAAGACGGCCGGCCTCCTGCTCCTGTTCGCCGTTATGGCCTTCGCCTTCTGGCTCCCCTTCCACCTGCGCCTCGTCAACGGCTTCCCCGGCATCGGCGCCGCCCCCACCACGACGCCCTTCGGCCAGTACCTCGCCATACACGGCCTGTTCATGTACATAGCCGTCACCCTTCTGGCGGTCGAGGCCTTGCCCCGCATCTGGCGCTGGATGGTGCGCAGCCAGGGCCCGTGGCAGTTAGCCCTCGGTTTCACGACTGGCGTCCTGGTCTCGCTGGGCATGGCCCTTGCCGTCGTCGGATACGGCACGTTCTCAGTCTTGGGCGCGCTGCTGCTCGTCGCCGCCGTCCCGCTGCTCGGCTGGCTCTTCGTCCTCCGCTGGCGCTGGGGCCGCGAGCCGTCCGATGCGAGGGCTTCCGCGCCCTACCACCTGCTCCCGCTAGGGCTGCTGGCAATCGCCTTCGCTATCGGCGCCGCGGTAGACGTGCTCGTCCTCAAGGGCGACATCGAACGGCAGAACACGGTCTTCAAGCTCTACCTGCAGGCGTGGCTCTTCTTTTCCCTCGCCGCCGCCTACGCTCTCTGGCACCTCGGCATTGTGCGAGGCTGGTTCACGCGCCCGCGACTGTGGACCGGCGTGTGGACGGCCGGCCTCCTCATCCTGCTGGCCGCCTCCGCCGTCTACCCCGTGCTCGGCACGAATGCCCGCCTCGACAACCGTTTCGCCACGACGCCCTTGACCCTCGACGGCACGGCCTTCATGGAGAACGCCGTCTACTTTGACGTGGACGAGACCCACCTCAAGCATGACCTCGACGCCATCAACTGGCTGCGCGACAACATCGATGGCACCCCCGTCGTCCTGGACGGCCGGACGCCCCTTTACCGCTGGGGCAGCCGCGTCTCGGTCTATACCGGCCTCCCGACGGTCCTCGGATGGGACTGGCACCAGACGCAGCAACGCTGCGGCCTCGACCCGTGCCCCGCCGTCCACAACCGCGTCGCAGACGTCATCCGCATCTACTCGGGCGCCAACGAAGCCGACACCCTGGTCCTGCTCGCACAGTACGACGTCGATTATGTGTACGTGGGCCAGACGGAGCGGCAGTACTACCCGGAGGACGGGCTTGAGAAGTTCGTGGCGATGGCGGAAAGCGGCGAGCTGTCAGTGGCCTACGAGAACCCCGAGGTGAAAATCTACCGCGTCGAGGCGTAACGCAAGCCTTGCCCTAGTGGGAGCGCGGGTAGCTGCCGAACACCTTGATGCTCGATGCCCGCAGCTCCACGGCCTTGAGTGCCTCGACCATGATTGCATCTGTCCTGTGCCCGATGAGGTCAATGAGGAAGACGTACCGCCCCATCTCGCTCTTGGCAGGGCGTGACTCGATCTTGGTCATGCTGATGTTGCGGTGGGCGAACTCCCCGATCACGTTGTACAGCAACCCCGGTGTGTCCCCCACGAGCGGCCCCGTGTCCTCGTCGAAGTCGAAGCATATCGACGTCTTGTCGTCGCCCGTAGGCTCGTGGTCCTCCTTCGCCAGCACCACGAACCGCGTTGTGTTCCCCGCGACGTCCTGGATGTCCTCCTCGAGCACCTCCGCACCGTAGAGCTCCCCCGCGCGCCGCGACGCGATGGCCGCCGCCGGGGTGTCGCTCGCCAGCATCTGCTCCACTGACGCCGCCGTCGACAGCGCGGCCTGTGGCGTCGCGCCGGGCAGCGTTTCCTCCAGATGTCGCCGGCACTGTCCCAGCGCCTGCGGGTGCGAATACACCACCTGGATGTCCGAAGCATTCGTGCCCGGCTTCACCAGCAGGCAGTGCCGGATGGGCACCAGCACCTCCTGCCGCACCATCAGCATCTGCTCGCGGATGAGCAGATCAAGCGTATCGTTGACCGCCCCCTCGAGGCTGTTCTCGATCGGCGCGACCCCCTCGTCAGCCTCCCCGGACCGCACGGCGTCGGCCGTTGCAGAGATGGTCGCGCACGGGTACCGCTCGGCAGTCGGGTCGTACCGCTCGGTGGCGTCCTCCGTATAGGTCCCCGGCGGGCCCAGGTATGCGATTCGCTTTGGCATCGTTACCTCCTGGTGCTCAGGACTTCCAGGAGGGCTTCCGCCTGGTCAGCCACTGTGATTGCGACGATCTCATCGTGTAGTTCGATATACGTTTCCTCGTTGAGTTGCTTCAGCTCGCCGTCCCGGTCCACAACCGCCACGATGAACGTCTCCGGCGGCAGCGCGATGTCGTAGAGACGCTTGCCGATGACGGGCGAACCCTGCGGCACCCCGATTGTAGCCGCCTCGCGGTTCCCCTGCACCGGCAGCACATGCGCCGGAGAGTGCGCCGGCAGCTCCTCCTCGATCGCGCCGAGCAGCAGCTGCGTACTGCTCACCACGACGTCCACGCCCAGCAGCCCGAAGAGCCGTTCGTCCTCAGGGCTGTTGATGAGCGTGACCGTCTTTGGCACGTTGAAGCGGTGCTTGGCGAGCTGGCACGCCGCAAGGTTGTCCTCGTCCGCCCCCGTCGTGGCGATCAGGATGTCGGCCCGCGCGACGCCCGCCTCCATCTGGATGATCGGCTCCGAGCCGTCGCCCTTGATCGCGACGTTGCCGAAGTGCGACACAAGCTCTTCGACGCGCCTGCTGTTCCGCTCAATGATGAAGACCTCGTGACCCGCGTTGAAGAGCGCGCGCACAAGGAAATAGCCAACTCTGCCGCCCCCGACCACTACGATGTACATGGCTTACGTGAACACCGCCTCCAGGATGAGGGCGGACGTGATCTTGGTGGGGCTGATGGCCGCTAGGCCCAGCTTGTTGTACATCTCCTGCCGCTCCAGGTCCCCGACGCGGCAAACCACCTGCGGCACGTTGAAGATGTGCTTGGCCCGTTGCGCGGCCATGGCGTTGCGGTTGTCCCGGTTGGAGACCGCGACGAACACGTCCGTGTCTAGGATCCCCGCGTCGATCAGCTCCTCCTCCAGGATCCCGTCGCACACGATGGTCGCGCCCTCCGTCTCGCGGAGCTCCTTGGGCAGGCTGAGAAAGCTCTCCGGCACGGTGTCGAGGACGGTGACGCTGTGGCCCTCCCGCCACAGGGTCGTGGCGATCTGCGTGCCTATGCGCCCGCACCCCATCACGATGACGTTCATCGTCGGCCTTCAGGCGCTGTCTCCGCGGCCGCACCGACCTGCCGGGCGGGCTCTGCCGGCATGGGCTCGCGGTAGATGAGCACGGGGCACGGCGAGTGTTCGAGGATGTACGCGGTGTCGCTCTGCGGTGTGAGCCCGTCCTGCTTCCGACGGTACGGCAGGCCCAGCAGGATGGCGTCCACCCGCTCCTCCTGCGCCTCCCGCACGATGGCCGGGCCCGAGTCCCGCGCCTGCAGCAGGTCGGCCTGCACCTTCACCTTGCGCGCCTTGAGGAAACTCTCGCCGTGGCGGAGCAGCTCCTCGCTCTGCGCGACGGCGCCGGGAATCTCCGCGTCGACGGCATACTCTCGGGGTACTTCGATTACGGAGAGGAGGCAGACGCACCCGTGCTCTTGCCGCACGAGGCTACAGGCGAACTCCAACGCATGTTCGTCGACGCGCTGCCCTTTGATGGGGAGTAGCAGCCGCTTGATGTGCATCCGGAGCGTTTTCTCGTTTCAGAGTTGGGGCCCTGGTGCCCGCCTTCTGCCCGAAAGTGGATTATGGACTCTGCTCAACGGTTGCGCAAGCCGGTAATGCAAGGGGATATCACGGTCTTTCACAATGCGAATGGAATGGCCGCCGGCAGCCTCAATCCACGCGCCCGCCGGTCAGCTGCGCCACGCCCGACTCCCGCAGCCGGTCGAGCAGTTCCTCCCGGCTCGCCAGTACCAGCGTGTCCTCCGGTTGGATGCGCTCGTCCTCCGCGGGCAGCAGGATGACGTCCTGCCCCCTGCGGATGGCCAGCACCGCCAGCCCGTACTTGTCTCGCGCCCCGGTTAGCCCCATGTCCTTCAGCGTGCGGTTCACCGCCTGCGCGGACGAGCGGACCATGCTGATGACGAAGTTGGGGCCCACCTCCATGTAGTCCTGCACCTCCGGGTGGAAGAGGCTGCGCGCCACGTGCTGCCCCGTCTCCTGCTCCGGGTGCACGACGACGTCCGCCCCCACGCGGTCCAGCGTCCGCCCGTGCAGCGGGGTGCGCGCCCGGGCGACGATGTACGGGATGCCCATGCTCTTGAGCAGCACCGTCGCCATGATGCTCGCCTCCACGTTCGACCCGATCGCCACCACGGCCATGTCGAAATTCGGGACGCCCAGCTCGCGCAGGACGTTCTCCTGCGTCGCGTCTGCCCGCACCGAGTACGTGACGCGCCCCATCGCCTCCTGCACCAGCGCCTCGTCCGTCTCCAGCGCCAGGACGTCGTGGCCCATCTGGTACAGCGTGAATGCCACGCTTGAGCCGAACCTGCCGAGCCCGATGACAACGATTTGTCTGTTTGCCATAGCCACCTCTAGCCTATTCTAACCCTCTCCCTGGGAAACCGGTAAAGCGGCGTCTTGCCCTCGTGGTGTACCAGCGCGAGCCCCAGTGCCAGCGGCCCTATGCGCCCCACCACCATTGTCACGATGATCAAGAGCTGCCCCACGACGCTCAGGTCCGGCGTCACCCCCGTGCTCAGCCCCACGGTGCCAACCGCGGAGAACGCCTCGAAAAGCACGTTGATGAATGACGTGTGGCCCCCCTCCGTGCCCGTCAGGATGAACGCCACCACGAAGACCAGCAGCAACCCCAGCGAAACGACCGCGATCGCCCGGTGCACCTGGAACGGCGAAACCTCGCGCCCGAACGCCGTCACGTGGTCGCTGCCCCTCATCGACGCCAGGATCGTCGCCACCAGCACGCCCAGCGTGTTCAGTCGTATCCCGCCGCCCGCCGACGCCGACGCCGTGCCGATGAACATGAGCCCCATGATGAAGAAGATCGTCGCCGAGTTGAGCACCCCTGTGTCGATGGTGCTGAACCCCGCTGCCCGCGCCGTGATCGATTCGAATACCGAGTGCACGATTTTCTGCCCGAGAGACATCGACCCAAGCGTCTCCGGCCTGTCGTACTCGAACCCGAATACCACAAGCGCCCCCAGCGCCCACAGCACGACGCTCGCCACCACGATGATCTTGGTGTCCAGGCTGAAGCGCGTGAACCGCCGCACCCGCACCAGCTCGGACATGACCGCGAAGCTCAACCCGCCGAGCATGATGAGGAAGGCCATGACCCCCAGCGTGAACAGGTCCTCGCGGAACGCGCTCAGGCTGTGAGAGTCCGGCAGCGTGGTGAACCCCGCGTTGTTGAATCCGCTCACCGCCTGAAACAGCCCCAGCCACGCCGCCTCCGGGAAGCTGACGTCCAAACTCCCGGCAAATCGCACCGTCAGCAGCACGCCCCCGATGAGCTGCAGCACCAGCGCCGTCACCATGAGATTGCGGATGGCCCGCAGTATCCCCCCGATGCGCGTGTCGCCGAGCCCCTCGCGGAAGGCCATCCGCTGCGGCAGCGTGATGCGCTGTCCAAGCAGGATGTAGATGAACCCCGCCATCGTCATCCAGCCCAGCCCTCCGACGAGGATCAGCAGCCAGATGACCGCCTGCCCCGCATAGCTCCAGTGCGTCGGCGTGTCCACCACCACCAACCCCGTCACCGTCGCCGCGGACGTGGCCGTGAACAGCGCGTCCATCAGCGACGTCCACTCGCCGGTCGTGCTGGCGAAGGGAAACATGAGCAGCGCCGTGCCAATCGCGATGAGGATCGTGAGGCCGCCGATAAGCGTTGTCGGCGAGTTGATGGGACGCAGTCGAGGGGTGCGCAGGGGGATTCGTACAGTGACGGGGCGGGTCTCTTGGGGTCTGGGACGCCTTACAACCTGTTCGCCCGGTTTGGGCTGCCAGCTGCGTTGCACGCATCGCTCCCTGTGGGCCCGTCTCTCGCGTTGGGACCCGCGTATCGATTGTGGACTCCGCTCTACGCCAATGCAAGGGATGTGAAGCGTGTCACTCCTATTGACTCGCGGCCATCGCGGGCTATGGTAAATGCGGGAGGACCGCATGGAACGCAGGCTGCTCGTGGCCACGGGCAACCCAGGCAAGGTAGTTGAGCTCGCCCAGCTCCTGCGCGGCGCGCCCTTCACCCTTGTCTCCCTCCGTGATCTCGGCCTCCCGACCGAGATAGAGGAGCCCGCCGACACATTCGAGGGCAACGCCGTCATCAAGGCAGAGACCTACGCCCGCATGAGCGGCCTCCTCACGTTGGCGGACGACTCCGGCCTTGAGGTCGACGCCCTCGACGGCGCCCCCGGCGTCCACTCCCGCCGCTTCGCCGGCGAGGACGCCTCCGACGACGACCGCACCGCCCTCGTGCTCGCGCGGCTCGACGGCGTCCCGTGGGAGCGCCGCACCGCCCGCTACCGCTGCGTGCTCGCCCTCGCGGCCCCCGGCGAGCCCACCGTCACGTGTGAAGGGGCCTGTTCTGGTATCATTGACTATGGACCCCGTGGAGACGGCGGTTTTGGCTATGACCCCGTCTTCTATCTGCCGGACTACGGCAAGACCGTGGCGGAGCTCTCCCTGGAGGAGAAGAATCGGGTCAGCCATCGCGCAAGAGCCGCCAGAGAGGCCGTCGCCGTGCTGATGGCGCGAGCCGCCAGGGAGCCGTAGTCCGCACTGGGGCTAACAGGAGCGTTTGATGCCGCTGGACACGCTGAAGAGGCCCCTCAGGGACCTCCGCATCTCCGTCACCGACCGGTGCAACTTCCGGTGCCCGTACTGCATGCCCGCCGAGGTCTTCGGCGAGCGCTACAAGTTCCTTTCCAAGGCGCAGATGCTCAGCTTCGAGGAGATAACCCGCCTCGCCTCCGTCTTCGTCGGCCTCGGCGTCACCAAACTCCGCATCACCGGCGGCGAGCCCCTCGTCCGCGCCGACCTCGAGAAGCTCATCGCCATGCTCGCCGGTATCCCCGGCGTCGAGGACATGGCGATGACCACCAACGGCTACATTCTGGCCGGCCACGCGCAGCCGCTGAAGGACGCCGGACTCTCGCGCGTCACTGTCAGCCTCGACTCCCTGGACGAGAAGATCTTCGGCGAGCTCAACGGCCTCGGCCACAGCGTCGACCGCGTACTGGAAGGCATCCAGGCGGCCAATGACGCCGGGCTGACGCCCATCAAGGTCAACTCCGTCGTCGTCCGCGGCGTCAACGACCACACCGTCGTCGACCTCGCCCGCTGGTGCAAGGAGCGCGGCTACATCGCCCGTTTCATCGAGTTCATGGACGTGGGCAGCCTAAACGGCTGGGACGAGTCACAGGTGGTTCCCGCCCGTGAGATCCTCGACCGCATCAATGAGGAGCTGCCCATCGAGCCCGCCACCCCCAACTACACCGGCGAGGTCGCCCAGCGCTGGCGCTACACCGACGGCGACGGCGAGATGGGCGTCATCGCCTCCGTGACCGCCCCCTTCTGCGGCGACTGCACCCGGGCACGCCTCTCTACCGACGGCAAACTCTACACCTGCCTCTTCGGCACTGACGGAGCGGACCTCATGGGCCCCATGCGTGACGGCGCCACCGACACCGAGCTCACCGCCATCATCGACGGCGTCTGGAACCGCCGCGAGGACCGCTACTCGGAGCTCCGCGCCTCCCTCCGCCGCGCCCTGAGCGTCACCGCCAAGGACAGCGGCCCCCGCAAGGTCGAGATGTACAAGATAGGCGGGTAGGACGGCCATGACCCCAGAATCCCAACCCAACGACGCCACCGCGGACCAGGACGCGCAACTCACCCACCTCGACGAGTCCGGCCACGCCCGCATGGTCGACGTCGGCGCCAAGCCCGCCACCCGCCGCGAGGCGACCGCTGTCGGCAGCGTCGTCATGCAGCCCGAGACCCTCGCCCTCATCGTCGCCGGGGAGATTGAGAAGGGGGACGCCCTCGCGACGGCCCGCATCGCCGGCATCATGGCCGCCAAGCAGACCCCGACCCTCATCCCCCTCTGCCACCCCATCCCTCTCAGCCAGGTCGCCGTCGACCTCGAGCCGGACGAGTCCGCCTCCGCCGTCCGCATCACCGCCACCGTCGCCACGACGGCGCAGACCGGCGTCGAAATGGAGGCGATGACCGCGGTCTGCGTAGCTGCCCTGACGGTCTACGACATGTGCAAGGCCGTAGACCGCGCGATCCGATTCGAGGGTGTGCGCCTCGTCCACAAGAGCGGCGGCCGGAGTGGGGACTTTACGGCGAAGTAGCCTCCGCCTCGTATTGCGTCAGCAGCGCCTCGATCTCCTCCGTGTGCACCGCGTAGAAGATCCCCACGATGCGCCGGCCCGTCTCGTCAATCTCCACCACGCCCTTGCTCATCCCGACAACGCGCCCCAGCGTGTCCAGCACCGGCCCGCCGCTGTCCCCCGGGTCCACGACCGCGTCGACGCGGAGCTGCCGTCCCCCCTGGTCGCCAAACCCTACGATCTGTGAGAGGACGCCCCGCTTTACCGCCGCCCCGCCGACGGTTCCGTTCTCCTGCACCCCGATGGAGGAATACCCCATCACAAAGAGCGTCTCCCCCAGGTTGTCGGAGGTGACAGCCCGCCGCGGGAGCGGCTCCAGCGCAGTGGCCTCGGCGTTGTAGGCCACGAAGGCCACATCGAGGACGGCGTCCGCAAACACGACGTCCGCCCGGAACGGCGGCAGGAAGGCATGCCGGACGGTCACCGCCTCCTGGTCCCTCACGACGTGCTCGTTGGTCGCGATCAGCCCCTCGCCGACCACCCATCCCGTTCCGAGCCCGTCCGGCGTCTCGATGTACACCACCGAGTCCGCCACGTCCTGGTACAGCGCCGCTACGTCAACGTCTCCGTCCGGCGGCAGCGTCACCGGCGTCGCCGTCGGCAACGGCGTCGGGAACTCGACGGGCGTTGCAGTGGGCAGCGGCGTCGGGAACTCGACCGGCGTCGCAGTCGGCAGCGGTGTGGGCAGCACAATGGGCGTCGCGGTCGGCAAAGGCGTGGGCAGAGCGATGGGTGTAGCAGTCGGCAGCGGTGGGGGCAATGCGATGGGCGTGGCAGTTGGCAGCGGCGTGGGGAACACGATGGGCGTCGCCGTCGGCACGCTCGCCCCCGGCGACAGGTCGGCGACCGCCGTCGCTATCTTCGCGTCAACATCCTCTTCAGATGTCCCGCACGCCGCGAGGCATAGCAGGGCGAGCGTGCCCGCCACAGCGAGCCCCAGCGCGTACCGGGGCCGCCTCACGCCTGCTGTCCCGGCGCCGGTTGCTCCGCGGCCGCGACGGCCCGCTCCACCTCGTCGTTCAGGCAGACCGGTCCAGCCGGATTGCCCGCCGCGTCCACAACCGCGCCCCTGTCGACACGGACCCGGCCCTCGGCCACTGCCTTCAGCGTCTCCAGCAACAGCGGCCGCTCACGAAGCACCATCTGCCGTCGGATAGCCTGCAGCAGCGGCAGCTCCTCGCCGTGCTTAGCTTGCAGTTCTGCGACGGTCGCCCCCTCAACCTCCGCCCACAACTCGTCGAAGCCCGCGCCTCGTACAGTGTAGGTAACGTACGTGACCACCGGCCCCCGGTCCAGGTCATCCGTTGCCAGGTGCACAAACGCCCCAGACTCCGTCGCCCGCGTCTCGATGAGCTGCCAGATTACCTGCTGCCACGTGCCGACCGGCCCGTCCGGCGCCGCCGGGTGCAGGTTCAGCGCCGGTCTGCTCCGCGCCATCGCCGGCCCGAAGATCAGCCCGTAACCCGCCGCTATGTGGTAGTCCGCTGAGTGTCCCGCAAGCAGCCCCATCGCCGCGTCGTCGTACGCCTCCCGTACGTCCGCGAACCGCGCCGCGCCCCGCTCGCGCCGGAACCCCTGCGAAGACAGCGCGACCACCGGGATGCCGTGCGACCGCACCATCTCCATGAAGCCGTCGCTGCCCTCGTGCTCGCCCGGCTCCCGGTTGCAGAAGAGGAACGAAATCGCGGCCGCAAGCTCCCCCCGGTCGATGGCGTCCTTCACGCAAGAGTAGAGCCCCCTTGAACCTTCTCCCCTGCCGGTGCTGAACCACCCAAGACGCAGCATGGCACTCCTCACGGCTGCTGATGCGACGCTAGTGTGCCAGAACCAACCGTTGATTGAAAGGGAATCTGCTATCATCAACCCGCAAGCGATGCATTGCGCAAGGAGGCAGCGTGCAGAACAGCTCTTCGGCTGACGTGGTCATCGTGGGCGGTGGCGTCGCTGGCTGCGCCGTCGCCTACTACCTCACCACCATGGGCGCTCGCCCCGTCGTCGTCGAGCGCGAGCAGGTGGCCGGCGCCGCATCCGGCTTCGCCCAGGGCGGCCTCTACACCATGTCCGGCGCTGGCATGGACGGCCCGTTCCTCCCCCTCGTCCGTGAGAGCCTCCGCCTGCACCGCGAGCTCTACCCCGTCCTCACGGACGCCACCGGCCTCGACAGCCGCCTCGCCGAGAAGGACATCCTCACCGTCTCCCTCGAGCACGATGACCTCGCGACGCTCCGCGCGCTCCGTGCCCAGCAGGAGGCCAACGGCTTCACCGTCGACTACCTCGACGACCGCCAGGTGCGAGAGCTCGAGCCCGGCATTGGCCCCGGCGTCCTCGGCGGCATGCTCACCCGCCACACCTGGCTCCTCGACAGCGATACCCTCACCAAGTCCCTCATGCTCGCCGCCGAGAGCAACGGCGCAGAGCTCCGCATCGCCGGCGTCACCGGCCTCCGGTGGGACGGCGGCCGCGTCACCGGCGTTGAGCTCGCCGATGGCGACTCCATCGCGTGCGCAAACGTCGTCCTCGCCATGGGCCCGTGGTCCGCCTTCCTCCGCGAGTGGCTCGGCGTCGACATCCCCGTCCTCCCCATCAAGGGCGAGATCCTCCGCATCCGCACGAACACCATGCCCGCCATGGCCCACCTCGGCTGGCAGCACAGCTACATGGTCAAGAAGCCCGACGGCCTGCTCTGGACAGGCACCACCGAGGACGAGGCCGGCTTCGACCGTGACCCATCGGCCTCCGCCGCCGAGCGCATCATGCAGGGCGCCAGCCGCGTCTTCCCCGCCATCACCGAGGGCGTCGTCGAGCTTCACACTGCCTGCCTGCGCCCCGTCTCACCAGACAACGCCCCCATCCTCGGCGCCGTCCCCGGAATGCAGGGCGTCTACATCGCCACCGGCGCCGGCCGAAAGGGCATCCTCGCGGCCCCCGCGCTCGGCAAGGCCACGGCCGACCTCGTCACCACCGGCGCGACCGACCTCCCCATCGCCCCGCTTGGCCTCGACCGCTTCTTGTAATCGCCTGCATCCATCGAGGGGGTGATATGGCCCGAACAACCTCCACCGTGAACCTCCTCGGTTTCCGGGTCCAGAGCCGCACACCCTCCCTCGCCGCCGCCGTCGCCGGCCACGCGATGGTCCACGTCTTCCTCTCCGGCTCCGTCCTCGTCCTCCCCGAGATCAAGACCGCGCTGGGCCTGACCAACACGAACGTCGGCCTGCTCGCCGCCGCCCGCGACGGCTTGAGCGGCCTCATCAGCTTCCCCGCCGGCTTCGTTGCCGACCGCTACGCCAGCCTGATGGCGGCCATCCTCGGCATCTCCATCGCCTCCCTCGGCGTCTTCATGTTCCTCGTGGGCGTGTCCACGACGTTCTGGATGGTCCTCCTCTTCATGACCCTCCTCGGTTTCGCGATTGTCTTCTGGCACCCGCCCGCGCTCGCCGCCATATCCGTTCAATACCCCGACAGGCGCGGCTTCGCCATCGGCATGCACGGTATGGGCGGAAGCATCGGCGAGGCCATCGGCCCGGTCCTCCTCGGTCTCCTCCTCAGCGTCATGCTCTGGCGATCGGCCCTCCAGCTGAGCATCATCCCCGCCCTCCTCATGGGCGTCGGCGTCTACCTGCTCATTCGCGCCGCCCCCGCGCTCACGGCCGAGACGAGCGCCCGCCGGTACTTCACTGGCATCGGCGACTTGCTCCGCAACGTCCGGCTGCTGCTCGTCCTCGCGACGGCTGCCTGCTTCAGCGGCACCCAGATCGCCATCATGAGTTTCCTCCCCATCTACGCCCGCGAGGATCTCGGCCTGTCGACCACCGCCACGGGCCTCATGCTCTCGATGCTTCAGGTCGCCGGAATCGGCTCCCAGCCCGTGCTCGGCTACCTCTCCGACCGCATCGGCCGCCGCGTTGTGCTGTCCTTCGGCTTCCTGGGGCTCACCCTTGGCACACTCTCCCTCTACGTTTCAGGCGAGGGTCTCGCATTCTTCGCGTCAGTGGCCCTTACCGGCCTCTTCCTGTTCCCGATGATGGCCATCATCCTCGCCCTCGGCATGGACGTCGTCGGCCGCACGATGCAGGGCACGACAGCCTCCATCATCTTCGGTGTCGGCATCATCCTCGCGGCCTTCTCGGGCTGGACGGCCGGCCGCGTCGCCGACACCTACGGCGTCGATGCGGTCTTCCTCTACGCCGCCATCCCCGCCTCCCTGTCGCTGCTCTTCACCGTCCTCGGCGGCGGCGTCCGAGTCCCCCGCCCCAGCCCGTAGGGGCAACCCTCGTGCTTACCCTCGCCTCTCACTTCAATTGACGCCGCACGCGCCATACCGCTATATTTGCAGGTGCGCCTCGAGCCGCGACGCGACTGCCAATCGTCCAAATGCCTCGATGCGCATTCCGTCTCAGAATCTCTGGCTAGGTGAAGAATGGCCCAGACCACCGCCGCCCCTCGTCCGCTGAGCGTCCAGGTCGACAACCGCCTGCTCGTGCTCATTGCCGTGGTGGCAGGTCACGCCGTCAAGCACGTCTTCAACGCCGGCTCCATGCTCATCCTCCCAGAGCTCAAGTCTACCCTCGGCGTCTCCAACACCAGCATCGGTCTGCTCACCACGACGCGCAGCGTCTTCGGCGGCCTGATCAACCTCCCTGCCGGTTTCGTCTCCGACCGCTACTCCGGCAGGTGGGCCGCCGTCCTCGCCCTGACCCTGATCGCGGTCGGCGGCTCCATGTTCCTCGTCGGCATTTCGACTGCCTTCTGGATGGCCGTCGTCTCCATGACCCTCCTCAGCATGGCCATCACCTTCTGGCACCCGCCCGCCCTCGCCGCCCTCTCCGTCCGCTACCCTGATAAGCGCGGCTTCGCCGTCGCCATGCACGGCACCGGCGGCAGCATCGGCGAGGCCGTCGGCCCCATCCTGACCGGTTTCCTCATCGGTTTCCTCGCCTGGCAGACGGTCCTGCAGTTGAGCCTCATCCCCGCCGTCCTCATGGGCGTCGGCACCTACCTCCTGCTCAGGTCCATCCCGTCCCTGTCCGCGGAGACCACGACCAGGGGCTACTTCGGCGGTGTGAGGGCCGCCCTGAGCAATCCGCGGTTGCTGCTCGTGCTCGCGACGACCGCCTGTTTCAGCGGCTCGCAGATCGGCATCATGAGCTTCCTCCCCATCTACGCCCGCGAGGACCTGGCAATGTCCACGACCGCCACCGGCGCCCTCGTCTCCCTCCTGCAGGTCGCCGGCATCGGCTCCCAGCCCCTCCTTGGCTACCTCTCCGACCTCTTCGGTCGTCGAGTGGTGCTCGCCATTGGATTCGCGGGGCTCACCATGGGGACCCTCGGGCTCTTCACCGCCGGCAGCGGCCCCGCCTTCTTTGTCGCCGTGGCCTTCACCGGCCTCTTCCTCTTTCCCATGATGGCCATCCTGCTCGCCGCCGCCATGGACGTCGTCGGCAGCGTGGTGCAGGGCACGACGGTTTCCTTCGTCTTCGGCGTGTCCGTCGTCCTTGCCGCCGTCTCCGGGTGGATCTCCGGTCGCGTGGCCGACACCTACGGCGTGGAGTTCGTGTTCCTGTACGCGGCGATTCCCGCGGCGGTCGCCTTCCTGCTCACCGTCGCCGGCAGCCGGATGAAGGACAACCGGTCCACCGTCGCCTCCGAGGCCTAGCGATGCCGCACCCCCGCGACGAGTCCCCGCAGCCCGCCCCCGTCGGCGGCGCGAAGCCCACCCCCGCCAGCGTCGACATCGGCGACGACGCCATCACCATCGTCTGGAACGACGGCCGCCGGTGCGTCTACCCCCACCGCTACCTGCGGCTGCGCTGCCACTGCGCCACCTGCGTAGGCGAGGGAATGGGCAGGCACGCGATCGACCCAAACACCGTCCCCGAGGACGTCGTCGCCCTCGAGTACATGCCCGTCGGCCGCTACGCCCTCCAGTTCCTCTGGAGCGACGGCCATTACACCGGCATCTACCCCTTCGACGCCCTCCGCGAGTCCTGCCCCTGAAACCAGTGCGCCGCACCCGCATAGCGCATCGCCGCGCTACCGCTGATCGCGTCTAACTACCGAAAGTAAAGGTGGAAAGCCCCCAGTGACTGAAGAGCGCACCGCCACGGGTTCGGGGTTGACGGACAACCTCCAACAAGGCAGGTGGGATGCCGCAACCTACAACACCCACTTTTCCTTCGTCTGGGAGTTCGCCACGGACCTGTTGTCAGTACTCGCGCCCCAGTATGGAGAGAGGGTCTTGGACATCGGCTGCGGCACGGGGCAGTTGACGGCGGCCATTGCGGAAGCGGGCAGCACGGTAACAGGCATCGACAATGACGAGGCCATGGTGAGCCGCGCCCGCCAGAACTTCCCCGGCGTCGACTTTGCGGTGATGGACGCCCGGGCCCTGACCTACGCCAACGAATTCGATGCCGTGTTCTCCAACGCCTCCCTGCACTGGATGCGCCCCCCGACGCCCGTCGTTGTCGGCATCAGCCGAGCCCTGAAGCCGGGAGGGAGGCTCGTCGCCGAGATGGGCGGGCAGGGCAACATTCGGTCTATCGTAGCCTCCATCCGACGTTGCGTCGCCGCCGCGGGCTACGGCGACCCGGGATCCCGAAGCCCGTGGTACTTCCCCGACATCCCCTCGTACACGACTCTCTTGAAACGCCACGGCCTCAACACCGCCATGGCCACGCTCTTCGCGCGGCCCACTCCCTTGAACGGAGGCCCAGATGGCCTCGCCCTCTGGCTCGACATGTTCGCCGGCGCCTTCTTCGAAAGAGTCCCGCCCCACGCAAAGCCCACAATCGTCAACGCAATAGTGGAAGAACTCCAACCCACCCTCTACCACGACGGCCAATGGGTAGCCGACTACGTTCGCCTCCGCATCATAGCCACCAAACCCCCGTAGGCGCGCTTCGAGAAGCGCCCGTCCCGCAAGAACGGGAACCCCTCTCCCCCCACCTCGTCATTCCTGCCCTCCACCTCGTCATTCCTGCGAAGGCAGGAATCCAGAGGGGAGGCAGCGCGGGGCACCCCCACTACCAGCCACAGCAGCCCTACCCAACCACTCCCGCTCTCCATACCGGCGGACGCCGGTATCCAGGGGCGCGGGGCAAGCCATCCACCAACCCCTCTCAATCTCCCCATCCTCCTCGCGCCATTGCCGGCCTCCCCCTCGCGTCATTCCTGCCCCCCACCTCGTCATTCCTGCGAAGGCAGGAATCCAGAGGGGAGGCTGTGCGGGGCATCCCCACCACCAGCCACATCAGCCCAATCCAACCACCCCCATCCTCCATACCGGCGGACGCCGGTATCCAGGGGCGCGGGGCAAGCCGTCCACCAACCCCCTCCATCTCCCCAGCCCCCTCACGTCATTCCTGCCTCCCAACCCGTCATTCCTGCGGAGGCAGGAATCCAGAAGTGAGGGGAAGCGGGGTATCCCTTCCCCCTCAGGGGGAAGGTTAGGATGGGGGAGCCCCACCCTTTGACACCAACTCCTCGCGCCAAACCCCACGCCCAAGCCACCGTCGTTCCTGCGAAGGCAGAAACCCCGACATGCGCGCCCCCTCCTGCCTCCACCCGAGCCCCCCACCCTGACACAAGCTCCTAGCGCGAAACCCGACGCCCCCGCTACTCTCCCCCCATGGAACACGAACGCACTCGCAGCACCCCGCGCGCCACCCTGAGCGTCACCCCAATGACGTCCTCGCCCCCGCGGCCTGCATCGTCGACCGACTGCGCCGCGCCCCCGCGTCAGGCTCGCGAAAATTCCTCACGGGGAAACAACCTTCGTCTCGTATCTGCAATGTGCCAGAGCAGCTACAAAACGACCACCCGAAACAACCCTCTCCCAGCTACGGCCTGCAGGGAAGCAACCGCCGAAAACAACCTCTATCACCTATGGCTGGCTCGAAAAACAACCTGCCACCCAGCGGCCGCTCCAGCGCATGCCCTGCGCCGCCGACCGCCAGCCGGACAGCGACAGGACCCCGGCTGCCCCTGTAGAAAAAAATTTCGTGTTGTATCTGAAATGTGCCGTATCAGCTACAAGCCGAGACAGGTTGTTTTTCGCCTTGGCATTGCACCGCCAAACGCCAAGGGAGGGCACGGCGAGCCCTACCCCGACCAGCTCGCGTCCCGCCCCAGCATTGCCAGCAGCTTGGTCTGCGTGTCGGCGTCCTCCGGCACGTCCACCTCCGCCGCGAACGCCGGCGACGGCATCTGCCCCCTCCGCGGCAGCACGATGGCGTACGACGCCTCCACCAGGTCAGAGGGCAGCGTCGCGTCTTGCCCTGTGGCCTTCGCCAGGTCCCAGACGTGGATCAGGATGTCCGTGAACATCAACGTCGCGAAGCCCGCCCCCGGCATCGGCCCTCGAGCGAACTGCACCTCTTGCTCCATCGCCCCCGGCTTGGCGACGGCCTCTTTGGCCGCCCCCGTCACCGCGTCGAGCACTGCCAACGGGTCGCCGCCCTCCGGTATGCTCGCGCTCCCGCCCGAGGCCTCCTCCCAACTCTTCCCCTCGAACAGCGCGGCCAGCATGGACGAGCCCCCCACTACGTGGTTGACCACGTCCCGGGCCTTCCACTCCGTGCACGGCGACTGCGCGTCCCACTGGTCGCCGCTAACGTTCGCGGCCACGGCGCGTATCGCGTCTATGGCCTGCGAGAGCAGCTTTCCTCGGTCCTCCATCGGCGGCGTTGCATCGGTCGTCATGGTTCCTCCAAAGCATCAGATTGGCCCAAGTGTAGCCGAAAACTCGCCCTCGCGGCCCTTGGGTGTAGCCCCATCTCCGGGGTACAATGCCCCTCGCAACTAGGGAGCGCGAAATTGGCACGGGAAACGCCAGAGGGCGGCCCGGGCGCCCAGGGCATCGACCGGTGGATGCCCCTCGCCTTGGCCCTCCTCTTCATGCTGGCCCTTGCGGGCGGCATCGCGTTGCTGGTGCAGCGAGGGAATGGTGGTGGCGTGGAGGTGTCGCTGCCGGAGGCCACGCCGACGCCCACCCTGCAGGCGTATATGGCCGGAGCGGTGAGCCGCCCCGGCGTCTATACGTTCTCCGACGGCGACCGCCTCGTAGACCTCCTCCGCATGGCCGGCGGCCCCGTCGATGACGCCGACACCGCGGGCCTCAATATGGCCCTCCGCCTCCGTGACGAGGGCCACTACTACGTCCCGACAGCCGGCGAGACACCGCCCGTGACGTCACCCGGCGGGCCAGCCGCATCCGGCGATGTCATCGACCTGAACGCCGCGACGCCGCAGGAACTCGAGACGCTCCCCGGCATCGGCGCCGTCAAAGCAAAGGCCATCGTCGACCACCGCGAGACCGTCGGCCGCTTCGCCACCGTCGAGGAGGTGCTCCAGGTGGCCGGCATCGGACCCGCCACGCTGAACGGCATCAAGGATCATGTCACAGTCCGCTAGCAGGACACGAGAGGAGGCAGACATGCCGGAAGTTGAGCTCATTCTGACCGGGTTCACGTCACACACGGACCAGGGGCGTCTCGGCTTCTGCACCGTCGGCCTCATCCGCGGCGACAAGACCATCCTCGTCGACACCGCCCACCACGGCCGCCGCATGATGCTCACAAGCGCACTCGCCGACCGCGGCGTCTCCCCCAACGACATCGACATGGTCGTGCTCACCCACGCCCACTGGGACCACGTCCAGAACGTCGACGTCTTCAAGAACGCCCAGGTCGCCGTAGGCGCCGACGAGCTCGAGTACGTCAAGGACCCGCTCCCTACCGACTGGGCCACGTCCGGCTACTTCCTCGACATGCTCAGCCGCCGCGACGTCCTCGCCGTCACCGACGGCCAGGAGCTAGACCCCGGCGTCCGCATCCTCGGCACCCCCGGCCACTCGCGCGGCCACGTCTCCGTCGTCGCCGAGACCCCCGCCGGCTCCGTCGCCCTCACCGGCGACGCCCTAACCGCCGCGGACTGCGTCGAGACCGGGGTGCCCTTCCTCGTCTTCTGGGACGAGGAGTCCGCCGCTCAGAGCGTCCGCCGTCTCCTCGACAACGCCACCATCTTCTACCCCGGCCACGACCGCCCCTTCCGCCTCCACGATGACGGCACGGTCGAGTACCTCGGCGGCGACAAGGACTTCCGCATCTTCCAGTACTTGGGCAAGGGCAACGGTGAAGTGGTGGTGACAATCTCCGGCGCGCCCGTGCGCTCGACGCACGTCGTCCGGTAGCCCCGACGCATGACGCTGACGGCGCTCGCCGCCGCATGGGTAGCCGGCCTCCTCCTCGGCCAGCACGCCGCGCTCCCCGTCGAGGCCCTCGCGCTCTGGAGCATCGCCGCCGCGGCCCTCTGGTCGGCCGCCGCCTGGCGCACCAACCGCCGAGGCCTCGGTGCGACGGCCTGCGCTGTCGCCGTGCTCCTGGCCGTCGGTGCCTGGTGGGGCGACCGCACGGCGGCCGAAGACGTCGCCACCGACCTCGCGCCCCTCTTCGTCGAGGAGACCGTCACCCTCCGAGGCCAAGTCCTCACAGACCCGCAGCGCGACGGTACATCCTACCGATTCCAGCTAGGCAACCTTGAGTGGGACACCGTCGACGGCCCGCAGCCCGTCGACGGCCGCATTCAGGTCACCGCCCAGCCCGGCGCGGCCATGGCCCTCGAGCGATCCGCCCCCCACGTCCGCTACGGCGACCGCCTCACCCTGACCGGCGCCATAGAGTCCCCGCCCGTCTTTGACGACTTTGACTACCGCGACTACCTCGCCCGCCAGGGCGTCGGCGCAGTCTCCCGCTTTCCCGCGCTGTCGCTGACCGCCGAGGGCAACGGCAACCCCCTCCTCCAGCGCGTCTACACCCTGCGCGCCACCCTTTCCGAGAGCCTCCAGCGCAGCATACCGGAGCCCGCCTCCGCCCTCGCCCGCTCCCTGCTCCTCGGCCAGCGCCGAGGCCTCCCCGACGAGACCCGCCAACACTTCATCGAGACCGGCACGAGCCACCTGCTTGCCATTTCCGGCCTCCACGTCGCCATCATGCTCGGCGCGGCCCTCGCTCTCGGCCGCCTCGCCTTCGGCGGCGCGCGATGGGCCCTCCTGCTGGCTCTCGCCGCCATATGGGTCTACGCCCTCGTCAGCGGCATGTCCCCCTCCGTGACCAGGGCCGCCCTCATGGGCAGCGTCTTCCTCCTCGCCCGAGCCCTCGGCCGCGAGGGCGCCAGCCTCCCCGCCCTCGCTGCAGCCGCGGCAACCATGACCGCCCTCGACCCGCGCCTGCTCGGCAACGTCTCCTTCCAGCTCAGCTTCACCGCAGTGGCCGGCCTCCTCCTCCTCGCGCCCCCTCTGGAGGCCCGCCTCTCGCGCGCCGCCGAGCGCCTCACCGGCGCCGAAGGCGCGACCGCCGCCCTCGGCCGCGCCACCGCGAGCGCCCTCGCCGCAGGCATCGCCGCGACGCTCGGCACACTCCCCCTCGTAGCCCTCGTCTTCGAGCGAGTCTCCTACCTCGGCATCCCCGCAACACTGCTCGCCTTGCCCGCGCTCCCCCTCGCCCTCGCTGCGTCAGGCATCACTGCGGTAGCGGGCGCGATCTGGACGCCGCTGGGCATCGCCGCCGGGTGGGTCGCTTGGGCGCCACTCACCTACCTGCTGGCCATCATTGGCGCCGCTGCTCGACTCCCCGGCGGCCTCCTCGAGCTCGGCGGCATGACCCCCGCGATGGTCTGGGGCTACTACGCGCTGCTGGCCGGCGCCGCCTACGGCCTGCGCCGCTGGAACAGCGACGCGGCCGAGGCAGTCCCGGCGAACTCGCCAGCGCCCTCGCTCCGAGTAGGCCGCCTGCGATTGGCCGCTCTCGCCATGCTCCTGGCCTGCGCCCTCATCTGGACCGCCGCGGCAACCGCACCCGACAGCCGCCTAACCGTCACCTTCCTCGACGTCGACCAGGGCGACGCCATCTTCATCGAGACCCCGTCGGGAAAGCAGCTCCTCATCGACGGTGGCCCTGACCCGGATGTCCTCCAGCGCGAGCTTGGCAGCGTCATGCCCTTCTGGGACCGCAGCCTCGACATGATCGTCCTGACCCACCCCGACGCCGACCACCTTAACGGCCTGGTCTCCGTCCTCGAACGCTACGACGTCGCCCTCGTCGCCGAGAACGGCGTCGCGTCAACGTCCGCCCAGTACGCATCCTGGCAGCGCCTGCTCGCCAACCGACATGACGCCCAGACACTGGACGCGTTCGCGGGGCAAGAGCTCCGCACCGGCGACGGCGTCGTTATCCGCGTCCTACACCCAGCCGTGGACGTGCCCGCATGGACGCCCGACCTCCGCAACAACAGTGGAATCACCCTGCGCGTGTCCTACGGCGAGGTGTCCTTCCTGCTGCCCGCCGACATCCACCGCTACGCCGAGGAGACCCTCGTCGCCTCCGGCGCGCCGCTGCGGGCGACGGTGCTTAAGGCAGCCCACCACGGCTCCGCGACGTCATCCTCTCAAGTGTTCTTGGACGCCGTTCAACCTGAGTACGTGGTGGTGAGCGCCGGTGCCGACAACAAGTTCGGCCACCCAGCGCCGGAAGTGGTCGAGCGGCTGACCGCAATGGTCGGTGAGGAAGACCTGTACGTGACGGCGGAGCACGGCCGCGTGGGGTTCACCACCGACGGGGTGCGGCTGTGGCGCGACACCCAACGATAGCGGGAGGCGTCATGACACGCGCCAGACGCGGCCCGTCCACTGCAACATTCCCCAGTCGAGTTCCACGCCAAGCCCCGGGCCTCCGGTGAAGTGCAAACTGCCGTCAACGATGCGTTCAGCTGGCGCCAGCAGCGTCGAACGCCAGTCCGCCTCGTAGACCGCGTGCTCTAGCCGCAGCGACCCTGCCACGGCGGCGTTGACGTGCCCGCTCGTCAGCAACGACAGTGGACCGGACGGGCAGTGAAGCGACACGCCGCCTCCCGCAGCGATGGCCGCTCTGCCGGCCCTTACAGCAGCAGCGGCTCCTCCGCAAAACTTTACGTCCGGCATAACAATCTCAAGTGTGCCGCTTGAAACAAGACTCTCAAACGAGGCCTCGCCATAGCCGTGTTCGCCTCCCGCGAGGGGCAAGGAAATGCGTTCAGCGATTAGTTTCAGTCCAGCGGGGTCCTTGCTAGGATCGAGCGGTTCTTCAAACCAGACGACCCCAAGCTCTCCAAGCTCACCGGCCACCTTAACAGCGGACTCCACGTCGAAGCGGCTGTGGCAGTCCACCATAAGCGCCACGCCCGGTCCGACGGCTTCCCTGATCGCCGCCACCCGCTCAATGCCGGTTACGGCGAGGCGCACCGCCTCAGCAGTTGGCGTTCCCGGCGCCACCTCGTCGAAAGGAGCACACTTCACGGCACGGAAACCCTCGCTCACAGCTCGCTCCGCGGCTGCCGCAAACTCCGCTGGCGTCCGTCCCGACGCGAAGAGGCCTCGGTTGATGTTGGCGTACAGCGGCACGACGGCTGGTGCGCCCCCTAGCGCCTCGGCCAAGCTGACGCCGCTCTTGAGCGCCTGGATAATGCTCACCGCTGTACGAAGTGCACTCACCGCCGTGGCGTTGGTCAGGTCCGCCCCAAGCGATTGGTCGTCGACGTCCAACATGATGGGAACGTCGTCCTCGGAGGAAATGGGCGTGCCTCTTAACAGCGAGACAGCGTGGTCAATCTGCCCAACGACGCCCTCTGTGATGCCCGCCGCGGTGATCTCCACCTCGGCCGCGGCGCCTTCCGTGTCCCAGAACCGCGCGAACACCCACTCGGTCCGCGCCGTAACATCAATCGCGGCAAAGTCGACATGGTGAAGGCGCACGGGAGACAGGGACATGCCTACGCCTCCACCCAACATGCCGCCGCGTGGTCGGGCTCGCGCACCGTCAGCGTCGGCGTATCCGCCCGGCACTGGTCGATCGCATAGGTGCAGCGGGGATGAAAGGCGCAACCGGTGGGGAGGTGCGCAAGGTCAGGCGGTGTCCCCTCAATGGTGGAGAGCTTGGTGCCACGGCCCTGGCTGAAGCGCGGCACGGACTGCAGCAGCCCCTTGGTGTAGGGGTGCTGGGGATTCTGGAAGAGGTCCACGGCCCTCCCGTTCTCCACGATCTTGCCCGCGTACATGACGTTGACGCGGCTGGCGTACCGGGCAATGACGCCGAGGTTGTGCGTGATGATGAGCACCGCCGTCCCCGTCTCCGCAGAGAGCCGTTGCAGCAGTTCCAGGATCTGCGCTTGGATGGTCACGTCGAGGGCCGTGGTGGGCTCGTCCGCTATGAGCAGCTTCGGGTTGCAGCTCAGCGCCATCGCAATCATCACACGCTGGCGCATGCCGCCGCTGAACTGGTGCGGGTAGCTCTTCAGCCGGTCTGCGGCGTCGGGGATCCCGACCATGTGCAGGAGCTCTGCGGCGCGGGAAGTCGCCTCCCGCTTGCCTATCCGCAAGTGGACCTCAAGAGCCTCTGTGATCTGCCGTTCGACGGTCAGCACCGGGTTCAGCGACGACATGGGCTCCTGGAACACCATGGCAATGTCGTTGCCGCGCACCTCTCGCATGTCTGCGTCGCTGAGCTGCAGCAGGTCGCGTCCCTCGAACTCGACTGAGCCCCCGACGATGCGGCCCGGCGGGCTTTGAACGAGCCGGAGTAGCGAAAGGGCGCTGACGCTCTTGCCGCAGCCGCTCTCCCCCACGAGCCCGACCGTCTCGCCCTCTTGGATGTCGTAGCTGATTCCATCGACGGCCTTCACCGTGCCCTCCCGGGTGGTGAAGTATGTCCGCAGGTCATTGACGGTGAGCAGCGTGGGCAAGGGGCCTTCCTCCATCGGGCGGAATTCGGGCTCAGCGTGAGGCCTTAGCATACGCAGGCCATAGCGATAGTGGCAATGCGGGTGCAGGGACCTTCCCCATAACCGTCTTCTCCGCGAAAGCCCGCCCCGCGCCCGCTTTCGGGACGGAAACCTCCCCAACCGCCATTCCTGCGAATGCCCCGCAGCGTTTGTGGCGGACGGAATCCAAAGGTGAGGCGGGGCGGGGCGTCCCTACCACCAGCCACATCAGCCCTACCCAACCACCCCCACCCTCCATACCGGCGGACGCCGGTATCCAGGGGCGCGGGGCATGCCATCCACCAACCCCTCTCAATTTCCCCAGCCCCCTCACGTCATTCCTGCGGAGGCAGGAATCCAGAGGTGAGGCGGGGCGGCGCCGCCATCCACCGGACTCCAACCCTGACACGGACCTGTTGCCCTGACGCCGTTCTCTCCGCTACCGTCTCCCCATGGAAACCGCAACCATCCGTCGCAACCGGCGCATCCTCAACGCCCGGCCCGCAAGGCTGCCAATGACTGGCTTGGCGCCGGCGTCCCTGTCAGGGGTTGGATAGGCGGAGGGAGTGTTTTGCAGAAATAATTAGCCTCGAATCTGAAATGCGACACGCCCCCTACGAATCGAATGCGAAACAACCTCTGCTGCAGCTAGGGAAGAATCATGCACGAATGCCAAACGAATGGTGGTTGCCCCGTAGTTCCCGTGCAGAAAGGGCCTTCCGCAACCCTCGCTTGGTCCGTTGCCCGGAGACCCTCGGAGCTTCGTGCTCCCGAATGCCCTGAGCCATCCTGCTTGCTTGCGCGCGTGAACGGCGCGCGCTGTGCGTGACACGTCGCGCGGGGAGGAGTATCATACCGCAACCGCACGGGGTGCCGTGGGGCGCTCCGGCTTGTGGATGGAGGAGAGTGCAAGATGCTGAGCGACGCTGACAACGAATACATGTGTCGAGTTGGCCCCGGCACGCCCATGGGCGAGTACGTTCGCCGGTTTTGGGTCCCGTTTCTGCTGCCGGAGGAGTTGCCGGAGCCGGACTGCCCGCCGGTGCGCACCACGCTGATGGGTGAAGATCTCGTCGCGTTCAAGGACTCCAACGGCGAGATTGGCCTTGTGGACAACTACTGCCCGCACCGCCGCGCCAGCCTGTTCTTCGGCCGCAACGAGGAGTCCGGGTTGCGCTGCGTGTACCACGGCTGGAAGTACGACGTGAACGGCGACTGCGTCGACATGCCGTCGGAGCCGGCGGAGTCCAACTTCAAGGACAAAGTCAAGATCAAGGCCTACCCGGCGCGCGAGTACGGCGGCCTCATCTGGGCCTATATGGGCCCCGCTGAGTACATGCCGGAGCTGCCGCTCATTGACTGGGCGACTCTGCCCGACAGCCAGCGCGTCATCTCCAAGCGCGTACAGGAGAGCAACTGGGTGCAGTCCGTCGAGGGCGGCATCGACTCCAGCCACATCTCCTTCCTCCACAGCGGCGTCACGCCCTTCATGCGCGACAACCCGGACAAGCGTCCTCCGGCCCGCGTCGGAAGCCAGACGGTGAACTTCACCACCACCGACACCTCGCCGCGCTTCGTCGTCGATGAGACTGAGTACGGCCTCCTGATCTCCGCCCGCCGAAACGCCGACCAGGACCGCTACTACTTCCGAATCACCCAGATGCTGATGCCCTTCTACACCATGATCCCCGGCTCCGTTGAGCCCGGACGGCAGATCGGCGGTCACGCATGGGTGCCCATCGACGACTACAGCTGTTGGAACTTCAGCATTTCATGGAACCCCTACCGCCCCTTCACCCAGGAGGAGATCGACGAGCACTGGAGCGGGTCCGGCATCCACGCGCTGACGGACTACAAGTACCGGCCGCTCAGCAACAGCGCAAACGACTACATGATTGACCGCGAGGACCAGCGCTACCGTACCTTCACCGGCATCCGCGGCATCGGCGAGCAGGACATGGGCACGCAGGAGTCCATGGGTGCCATGACCTGGCGCGCAGGCGAGCACCTCGGCTCCAGCGACTCGGCTATCATCGCCTACAGGCGCCGGCTGCTGAAGGAGGCCCGCAACCTGCAGGAGGGCATCGAGTCATACGCGGCCACTCACCCGGAGTGCTACAAGGTGCGTTCCGCCTCGGTGCTCATCAACCGAAGCGAGGACTACCGCGTGGCAGCCGCGGATCGGCTGGCAGGCCGGATCTAGAGCAGTTCAAAGCCGTCCCGTCCGTTTGGCTTCCTGAATGGAACAGTGTGAACGGGCGGGACGTGTGCGCCGGAAAGGTGCGCATTAACTGAAGATGGAGGGACGTCATGGCAGAGAAATCAGCGGCGGCAGTCATTATTGCGCCAAGGGAGTTCGAGATCCGGGAATTCGACCTGCCGGACATCCCGCCCGACGGCGGGCTCCTGCGCATCGAGCGCTGCGGCATTTGCGGCAGTGACGTCCACGGCTACGACCGCATGGGCGAGGGCGTGCGCATCATGGGCCACGAGAACCTCGGCTGGGTCGCCAAGATCGGCTCGGAGGCGTCCAAGCGCTGGGGCGTGAAGGAAGGCGACCGGGTTGCGGTGGAAGAGTACGTGCCCTGCGGCTCCTGTGAGCTGTGCCGCACAGGGTATCCGCGGTTCTGCCCCCAGACCAGCTCCTTCGGTCACACCGGCGAGAACCCGCGCCTCTGGTACGGCTCCACGCCCATCGACGTGGAGCCCGCCCTCTGGGGCGGTTACAGCCAGTACATGTACATGCATCCGGGCGCCATGGTGCACAAGGTCCCGGACCATGTCGACGCCTCGGAGGCCGCCTTCTTCCTGCCGTTCAGCAATGGCTACGAGTGGGCCGTCGAGTACGGTGGCGCCTCCATTGGCAAGACCGTCGTCGTGCAGGGGCCCGGCCAGCAGGGCCTCGCCGCTGTCATCGCGGCGCGGGAGGCCGGCGCGTCCATGATCATCGTCAGCGGCATGGGCCGTGACGAGCACCGCCTCGAGATCGCCCGCCGCATGGGCGCTGACTACACAGTGGACGTAGAGGCCGAGGATCTCGTCGAGAAGGTTATGCACTACACCGGTGGCCACGGCGCGGACGTAGTCGTGAACGTGACCGGCGGTGGCCGCGAGACGGTCAAGGAAGGCATCGACATGGCCGCGTTCAACGCCGTGGTCTGCCTGCCCGCCGCCGGCAACGAGACCATCTCTGTAGGTGGCACCGGCCGCAAGAACCTCACCATGAAGTGGTGCCATGGCCACTCCTACCGGTCGGTGGAGCGCGCCATCAGCACCATTGCCTCCGGGCGCTACCCCATCAAGGAGATCGTCACCCACCACTTTGGGCTGAAGGACCTCAAGTACGCCATCGACTCCGTCGGTGGCGTCGGCGCCCCCGGCGCCATCCACGTCAGCATCGACCCATGGATGGACCTCTAGGGAACACTGGCGAGAATGTGAAGGGCCCCGCTCCAACGCCGGAGCGGGGCCCTTCAATATCAGGCGGGTCTTGGAGTCTCGAGGCGCGCTACCCCCTGGTCGTCGCCTCCGTCGGTGTACTGCGTCGGAATGGCAGCCAGCCCCGCTGCTCCCACACGAGCAGCAGCTGGCTCGCGATGCCAATGGAGCTGTACGTCCCCACAATGACGCCGATGAGCAACGTGAAGAGCAGGCTCTGGATGGTGCCGCCGCCCATGAGCAGCAGTGCCAGTATCACCGTCAGCGTCGTAATGCTGGTCGTCAGCGACCGCCCCAGCGTCTCCATGATGCTGACGTTGATGGTCGTCGCAAAGTCGCGTGAGATGCGGCGCGCCGTGTTCTCCCGGATGCGGTCGAACACCACAATAGTGTCATGCACGCTATAGCCCACCACGGTCAGGATGCCCGTGATGAACATGGCGTTCACCTCGAGGTCGATCACCTTGCCGAGGATGGAGAACAGTCCAAGCGTGATGAGCACGTCATGGATGCCCGCAATGATCGCCGCGGCGCCCAGCCGCATCGAGTTTGGCATCAGCCGGAAGGCGAACGAGATGTAAAGCATGATGAATACCGACGCCACGCCCACGGCGATGCCCGCGTTGCGGATGGTCTCCTTGGCGACCACCTCGGACACAGCGGACAGCTCGGAAGTCTCGATTGCGCCGAACTCCAGTTGCAGGCGGTCCTCGATGTTCTCCCGCTCGGAGACGTCGGCCTCGGTCATGGGGCTCTGCAGCGTGCGTGTTCTGATGAGGACGCCCGTTTCGCCGACACGCTGCACTACGGCCTGTGGGTGGTCCAGTTCGGCCATGACCTCACGGATGCGGGCCTCGTCGATGGCCTCGGCAAAGGTGATGGAGAGGGCTGACCCGCCCTCAAACTCGATGCCCACCTGGAAGCGGGGCTGGATCGCCATACTGACGATGCCCACCAGAATGATGATTGCGGAGAGCATGAAGAAGAACTTGCGCTTGCCTACAAAGTCCATGGCCTACCCCCTCCCTCCCTGGGCCTGGGATCGTCGGCCAGGACCCGTGACGGCCGCACGCCTGCCGGGCACCGGCGTAAAGAGGCCGGTGAACCGGGAGAGCGGAGTCATCGCAAGGATACGCAGTAGCGTTTGGCTGATGATGACGGCGGTGAACATGCTCGTCGCAACGCCGATGAAGAGCGTGACCGCAAATCCGGTCACCGCGGACGCGCCAAACCGGGATCCGAACCAGAAGAGGATGGCGCACGTGATCATTGTCGCGACGTTGCTGTTGAGAATGGCCGGCCACGCTCGGCTGAAGCCCGTACTGATGGCCCCGAGCAGCGCCCGCCCCGTTCTGAGCTCCTCTTTGGTGCGTTCAGATATGAGGATATTGGCGTCCACCGCAACGCCGATGGACAGGATGAACCCCGCAATGCCCGCAAGCGTCAGCGTCACGGGCACCAGCTTGACGATGAACATGACGAGGACGATGTAGCAGATAAGTGCAAGGCTCGCCATGATGCCCGGCACGCGGTAGTACAGGATCATGAAGAGCACTACGAGTGCAAAGCCGATGATGCCAGCCACCAGGCTTCGGTTAAGCGACTCCTCACCGAGCGTCGCATCCACGTTCTGCTCGGAGATGACCGCGATGGGGGTGTCTAGCCGCCCTTCCTCAAGCTGAATGGAGATGGTCCGAACCCGTTCGAAAGTGAAGTCCGGCCCTTCGATGAATGCCTGCCCGCCCAAGATCGGCTGCCGTGCAACCGGCGCGACGATCAACTCGTCGTCGAGGAAGATGGCTGTACGGTCATTGGTGCCGGAAATGCGTGAGGTCGATTCTGCGAAGAGCCGGGCGCCCTCTGCATTGAACTCAAGGTTGACGATAGGGTTGTTGGTTGTCGGGTGAGTGCCGGCGTAAGCGCGGGCAAGGAGCTCGCCGGTGAGGCCGATGTCCTGATCAGAGAAGTCCGTGCATAGGGAGTCGGCGCAAATCCGCTCCTTGAACTCGAGCTTGCCTGTAGAGCCGATGAGCCGCTTGGCCTCCTCCACGTCCTCTACGCCGGGGAGCTGGATGAGTACGCGGTTCTCACCGAGAAGCTGGATGGACGGCTCCGTAACGCCAAAGGCGTTGGTGCGCCTCTCGATCTTCTCCTGCACACCCGCCATCTGCGACGCCGTGACGCCGTCCTCGACGGCCTCATAGATGAGCTGGACGCCGCCCTGCAGGTCCAGCCCGAGCGTCAGTCCCAGAGGGCCATCATCGTCGCCTCGGGAGAAGTTAAACGTGAAGACGTTGATGTCGTAGGTCTGTACGGCGAGGCCCCACACCGCAACCGCGACGAGGATAACTATGAGGGCCAGCCTCCTAACGTCCTTGTTAACCATGCCGCGCCTCCGCTTTGGCAGGCGCTCTTCCCAACACTTGGCTCACCAGGGTCACCGCCTCTTCTCGAGATTTCACCTCGCCCGCCGCGCTGGATTCCTGCACCATCTCAAGCAGAGGGCGCAGCTCCGGGCCGGAGGGCAAATTGAACAGCGTCATCAGGTCGTGGCCGGTCAGCAGCCGCTCGCGGCGCTGTGGTGTCTTTTGTGCGCTCCCCTCGTCCAGCGTGTAACGGATCCGCTCGCACTGCATGGCCCAGTTGTCCAACTCCAACTCTGGCCCACGGGCCGCCAGATAGTCGGCCAAACTGAGGTAGAGGGTGTCGACCGCCACGTCCTGTAGGTCGCGGTAGTACCTGTATACAGCGCGGGCAGTCGGCAAATCGCCCTTCTGGGCCAATTGGCTGGGGCGCAGGTGCTGCTCGACCATGATCGCGACCGCCTCGCGAGCCTTGCCGCTGGCCCTCAGACGGCGAAGCACGTTGCGGGCCGTCGTCGCGCCCTTAACCGGATGGCCCAGGAACCGCACGCGCCCGTTGGGCTGGACCGATTTGGTCTCGGGTTTGGCAACATCGTGAAGCAAACAGGCGAGCTTCAGGAACGTCGCCCGCGTGTGTCCGTCCGCGTACTCCTCCGCGAAGTAGTCGTCCGCCCAGTCGGGCCATGGGATATGCATACCTGCTGGGTCGCTGGCGCGGTACCCGGCGTCGAGCAACTTCTCCGCGAAATCTACGCAGTGCAACGTGTGGTGGAAAACATCCCAGTGGTGCTCCACCGGCTGCGCGACGCCCCGGGCGGGCGAGAGTTCAGGAAGCGCCACGTCCAGTAGGCCAAGATCGTCAAGTAACTCCAGCGAGCGACCCACGCTCGGCAAGGACAGAATGGTGAGCAGCTCCTCGCGCACGCGCTCCACCGATACATTTGTCAGCAACGGAGCCTGCTCCATGACGGCGCTTGCTGTGTCCTCGTCAATGGCGAAGCCGGCTTGCGCCGCGATTCGCACGGCGCGCAGCAGCCGCAGGGGGTCGTCGGCGAAAACACCGGGACAGGTCATGCGAACCACGCCATCGCGCAGGTCCGCTATGCCTCCCGTAGGGTCGACGAGAGGCCATTCGTCTACAGGGCCGCCCGTGTCCGACAGCGGGACGGCAATGGCGTCAACGGTGAAGTCGCGGAGGCGCAGGTCGGCGGCAATGCCACCGCCCTGCAGGGTGGAAACGTCGACGCGCCAAGTTGCGCCGTCGGCCGGTACGCCGTCAACACGATGGATGCCGCGATCGGTGTCTAGGGCCACCTGCGTGCCGCCGAGGGCCCGCGCAATGCTCGCCGCCAGCGCCTCAGCGCCCTCGTGCACGGCGAGGTCAACGTCGTGACAAGCGCGGCCCAGCAGGGCGTCGCGAACGTAACCGCCAATGAGGCACGGCTGTGCTCCGGTGGCGGCGCAATGCGCACGAAGACGCGGCAGCAGGTCCAAGGAAATCCTTTCTCGACGGTATTGCAGATTATTTCTCTGTTGATGGGCCGTCGTCCGGTGCCTCGTCATCGTCCGGCTCATCGGTGTGTTCTCGGGCGTACTGCGGCGGTGGCCCCTCGGACAGCTTCCAGATGGCGTCCCTTGCCACCAGGTGCTCCAGGTATAGATGGCCGTTCAGGTGGCCGATCTCGTGCTCTAGCGCCTGCGCCAGCAAGTTGTCCTTCGCCGTCAACCGGTGTTTGCGGCCTTGCAGGTCTTGGTAACGGACCTTCACTCGCTCCGAGCGGCTGACCAGCCCCTGATACCCGGTGACGCTCAGGCAACCCTCGTATAGCTTGCGTTCGCCCTCGTGCGAGATCAGTTCCGGGTTCACGAATACGCGAACGTCCTCCTCCGGGATCTCGATAACGCAGAGCATGAGCGGCACGCCAATCTGGTTTGCCGCCAGGCCGACGCCGTTGGCGCCTCGCATAGCCTCGATCATCTCCTCAACCAGCGCGGGCAGCGATGCATCGAAAGTGGTCACCTTCAGAGTCTTCCGCGTCAGCACCGGCTCCGGAAACTGGCAGATGGGTCGAACGTCCAAGCCCGCCCTCACGAGAGTGTGTCGATTACAACTAATCCATTATATGGACGGCCCTAGTCACAGTAAAGGAGCGCGGGTTGTCGCGGGGCGGTCGAGGTGGGGCTTTCCCCACCTGACATGCCGCCTTGACTTTGATAGGGGGTGCTGCAAGACTTAGCCGACGTTCCGCCCCCTAGTCATAGGCATATATGCCAGCCGTTGAGAGAGGTATCGGCGCGCCATGCCCCCGTTGCTGGAAGTCCGCGACCTGCACGCCCACTTCGTCACTCGCATGGGGACGGTGAAGGCTGTCAATGGTGTGAGTTTCACGCTGGAAGAAGGACAGGTCCTCGGCTTGGTGGGGGAGAGCGGGTCCGGCAAGAGCACCCTTGCGCTGTCGTTGGTGCGGCTCACGCCGTTCCCCGGCGAGGTCGTTGGCGGCGAAGTCCTGCTGAATGGCCGTGACCTGATGCAGATGACAGAGATCGAGTTGCAGCAGATCCGGGGCAGAGAGATCGGCATCGTGCTGCAGGATGCCAACGCCGCACTAAACCCCACGCTGCGCATCGACAATCAGATGGTCGAGGCCCTGGAAGGGCACTTTGCGATGGGCCGCAAGCAGGCTGAGCGCCTTGCTGTTGACCTCCTGCGCGACATGGGGCTGCCGGACGCCCGGGAGATGATGAAACGATACCCGTACCAGGTTAGCGGTGGGCAGGCACAACGCATCATGCTCGCCATGGCGCTCGCGCTCAACCCCAAGATCATCGTCGCCGACGAACCCACGGCCAACCTTGATGTCACCATTCAGGCGGAGATTCTGGCCAGGCTGCGGCGGCTGCAGAAACAGAACGGCGCCGCCATCCTCTACATCACGCACGACTTGGGCGTCGTGAGCCGTGTCGCCGACGAGATCGCCGTCATTTACGCGGGCTCCATCATGGAGCGGGCGTCGGCGCGGAATCTTTTCGATCGGCCGACGAACCCATACTCACACGCGCTGCTCCAAAGCCTGCCGCGCATCGACGTCAAACAGCAACGGCTCGAATCGATTCAGGGACAGCCTCCGGACCTGATGGACCTTCCCGACGAGTGCCCGTTCCTGCCCCGGTGCGGCAAGGCGCTCGCCACTTGTCGCGTCAACCCCAAGCCGGAACTTGTGGAGATGTACGACAACCACTTCGTAGCCTGCTTCAACCCCATGGACCCGGCGGGCAATTTACGGTGACGGTCAACCATTCTGAAGCATAAGGAACGGGACGCTTCAAGCGTCCCGTTCCTTATGCCGTGGGAATACTGCCGTGATTAGCTGCCGGCGTTGACCGTGAGCTTGCGAGCCTTCTTCTCCTCAGACTTCGGCAGCGTGACAGTTAGCACGCCGAGCTCGTAGTTGGTGGCCGCCTCGTCCGCGTCGACCGACTCTGGCAGGCTGAGAGAGCGGTGGAATGCTCCGGTGCGTCGCTCCCTGACGATGAAACGCTCGTCTTCGTTCTCCTTGGCGAACTCTGCCTTGGCATGGATTGAGAGGACGTTGTCCTCGATGGTGACGTCAATGTCCTCCGGCTTGATGCCCGGGACAGATGCCGTCACGACGACTCCCTCCTCGCGCTCCGTAACGTCGAGCGGTAGGAGCCACTCGGCGGTGTCAGGATTCTCCGCCTGGCGGCTGAACCCACGCCAGCCGCAGTTGCGCTGGCTGTGAAACCTTCGCGGCTCCCGAAATAGATCGTAAAGCAAACCGTACATCGTGCACCTCCTTGTTCTTGCGCGTGGGCACTCATATGTACCATAGTGGCCGAGGCCCCAACACCTAATGTCTGGCTTGGGACTGGCATTGCCTCAAGGGATAGCATACCACTGTTGTTTCCATTAGTCAATAAGATTATTGAAACAAAATTCAAGTAACTTGACATGATACGTGTCACAGTTTATAGTCTTGACTTGGAGAAGCAGATATGGCGTCCGACTACTACAATGTTCTTGGCATCGACCGGAACGCGGGTGAGAAGGAAGTGCGCGCAGCGTTCCGTAAGCTCGCGCGCAAGTACCACCCCGACATCAACCGCGGCGAGGCCAATGCCACCGAGCGCTTCAAGGAAATCAATGAGGCGCATGAGGTGCTCTCTAACCCCGACTCAAGGCGCCTCTATGACCGCTACGGGGACAACTGGCGCGATGCGCAGCGCGGCGGAGCGCCGTTCCAGGGTGGTCGCAGGTGGCGCACCGAGACCATCGACCCCGAGGCATTCGAGGATTTCTTCAGTAGCGGGTCGGGTGGCTTCTTTGACTCCTTTTTCCGCACCGCCCGTGGTACTCGGCAGCGTGGTCCTTCTGCCCAGCGTCCTTTGGCGATCGAACAGCCTGTTGAACTGACGTTGGAGGAGGCTTTCCACGGTACTACCCGGGCTCTTCAGGTAGCCGGCCAAATGCCGTGCTCCGCCTGCAATGGCGTGGGCGTGATCAGCAGGCAGGCATGCCGGGCATGCCTGGGGCAGGGCTATTCCTACCAACCGGTTCGCGGTGAGGTCTCCATCCCGGCGGGCGTTGACAATGGTTCACGCGTGCGCGTGTCGCCCGGCGGGCAGCAGGTGGTGCTCGTCGTGACCGTGCAACCGCACCTGCGATTCGAACGCAAGGGAGAAGACCTCTCCACGGAGATTACGGTGCCTGTCTACGACGCCATCCTCGGCGCGGAGGCTGTCGTGCCGACACTGACGGGGCAGGTGGCGCTGAAGCTGCCCCCGGAGTCGCAGAACGGCCGCGTCTTCCGGTTGGGACGGCAGGGCATGCCCAAGCTTGGCGCTCCCTCGGAGCGGGGAAACCTCTTTGTGACGATCAGGACGGAGCTGCCGACGGACCTTTCAGACGAAGAGCGCGGGATGTTCGAACGGCTCAGGGAGATTCGCGGCAACTCGGGAGGCGAGTGATGACGACGAGAGAGCAGCCGGGCTGGGACGAACCCTGCTACGTGATAAGCGTGGTGTCCCGCATGGTGGGCGTTACGGCACAGTCCCTGCGCTATTTCGAGCGCATCGAATTGGTGGAGCCCTCGCGGTCCGGCGGCAATATCCGCCTGTACTCGCCACGGGACATCGAGAGGCTTCGACGAATCAAGACACTAATTTACGACATGGGCGTCAACGCGGCGGGGGTTGAGGTCATCCTCCGCCTGACTGATCGCATCCAACAATTGGAGGGACATGTGGACTTCCTTCGCGACGAACTTGACCGAATGGTTGAGGAGGCCGAGAGAGACGCTGAGACGCAGACGGTCGAGGGTACCGTGCGCGAAGGCTAGTGCCGCTATATTCGGAGGCAGGCTCATGACGATGAATCCCGAAAACTTTACACAATCGGCTGTACAGGCCATCAGGCACTCGCAGGAACTTGTGCGGCATTACCGGCATTCCCAGTGGGACGTGGAACATGTTCTGATGGCCTTGTTGGAGCAACAGGACGGCGTGCCGGTGCAGGTGTTACGCGAGATCGGCGTTGACACGGCGGCGCTCCGAGCGGACGTCGCCTCCTCGCTGCAGCGTTCCCCTAGGCTCGAATACGAGTCTCAACAGATCTACCCAACGCCGCGGGTGCAGCGCATCATGCACGATGCGTCCGTTGAAGCCGAGAGACTCCGGGATGACTTCATTGGCACCGAGCATCTGCTCATCGCCATCAGCGATGAGCGGACGGGGGAATCGGCTGAAATACTACGCGCGCGCCGGGTCGACACGGAGACAATCTATCAGGCTCTAAGTAAAGTGCGTGGCTCGCAGCGCGTTACGGACCCCCACGCGGACGACCGCTATCGCTCGCTGGAGAAGTTTAGCCGCGACCTCACGCAGCTTGCACGTGAGGGCCGTTTGGACCCCGTCGTGGCGCGAGATAAAGTCGTGCAGCAGGCCGTCCAAACGCTCGCTCGGCGTACCAAGAACAATCCGGTCTTGCTCGGCGAAGCGGGAGTAGGAAAGACCGCCGTCGTCGAGGGGCTGGCGCAAGCCATCGCAGCGGGCGGAGTGCCGGACGCCATCAAGGGCAAGCGCGTCTTGTGGCTGGACATGCCGGGGCTCGTGGCAGGGTCCAAGTTTCGGGGCGAGTTTGAGGAGCGCCTGAAGGCCGTCATGGACGAAGTCCTCGCTGCTAGGGGTGAGGTCATCCTCTTCATAGACGAGATCCACACCGTCGTGGGTGCGGGCGGCGCGGAGGGCGCCATTGACGCCTCCAACATGATGAAGCCGACACTGGCTCGTGGTGAACTTCAGGTCATCGGCGCAACGACCCCCGACGAGTACCGCAGGTACATCGAGCGGGATTCAGCGCTGGAGCGACGCTTCCGGCCCGTGTGGGTTGAAGAGCCTTCTGAGGAGGACGCCATCCTCATGGTCAGGGCGCTTCGCCCTCGCTATGAAGCCCACCACAGTGTCACCATCGACGACAGTGCAGTCGAGGCCGCTGTGCGCCTCGGCAAGCGCTACGTAACGGAGCGCCACCTGCCGGACAAGGCAATCGACCTGATTGACGAGGCCGCGGCCAAGCTGCGGCTCCACATGTCCAGCATGCCGGAGGAGATCAAGGACCTGCAGCGCCGCGCATCTGAGTTGCAGGACGAGGAGGAAGCCGCAGCCAATCGCGCGGAATACCAGCTCGCGTCAGAGCTGCGCGCTGAGCGAATCCAGGTGGAGCACGAGGCCGTCACCCAGCGTGACGCTTGGTTAGCAGATGAAAAGCTGGACATGACCGTCAGGGAGGGTGAGATTGCGACGTTGATAGCGGTGTGGACTGGCGTGCCCGTCAGTCGTTTGTTGCAATCGGAGGCGGACCGACTCGTGCATATGGAGGAGGAACTTCACGCGCGGGTCGTCGGCCAGGACGAGGCGGTCACGGTGATATCCGATGCTATCCGGCGTGCACGGGCGGGCCTGAAGGACCCAAAGCGGCCCATCGGTGCCTTCATATTTCTTGGGCCTACTGGAGTCGGTAAGACCGAGTTGGCGCGGACTCTGGCGGAGTTCTTGTTTGATGACGAGGACGCGCTCATCCGCATCGACATGTCGGAGTACATGGAGTACCACACAGTCTCCCGGTTGGTTGGAGCACCCCCAGGTTATGTCGGCTACGACGAGGGCGGCCAGCTCACGGAGCAGGTGCGTCGTCGCCCGTTCCGTGTCGTGCTGTTCGACGAAATCGAGAAGGCACACCCGCAGGTGTTCAACATCCTGCTTCAGCTCCTGGAGGACGGCCGCTTGACTGACGGTCACGGAAACGCCGTCGACTTCCGCAATACAGTCATAATCTTGACGAGTAACTTGGGCACCGGAGACATAGGCCGCAGCAGCGCCATCGGATTCCGCCGTGGCGACGCAACCTACGAAGCCCAGCGCCATCGCACGCGCGCGGCAATTGGAGACGCCCTGAAGCGCGAGTTTCGCCCGGAGTTCCTCAACCGGTTGGACGAGGCCATCATCTTCGACCCGCTGACCAGCGATGACCTGCACCGCATTGTCGAGTTGATGACGGACACTGTTCAGGCGCGGCTGGAAGAACAGGCCATCACGTTGCAGGTGTCCGATGCCGCGAAGGACTGGTTGGTGAAGGAGGGATATGATCCAGTGTACGGTGCGCGACCGCTGAGACGGGCCGTGCAACGCTACATCGAGAACCCGCTGGCCAACCGCATTCTGAACGGAGCCTTTGATCGCGCCGGTACGGTCCATGTGGACGTGGACGTGGACGCCGACGGCGAGGGCCTGTCGTTCGCTGCGACAGCCGCTACAGCGGAGTCCGTTGTGGCTGCCTAGAGTGAACCCCGAGTTCGTTGAGGCGAGGTGCAGGCAGTCGAGAAGCCGGTCCCGCCTCGATTTGCTTGCCCCGGTTGGGCCTCACGGGTATCCTTGCCCCTGCCGATGCATAGTGCAGCGGCCGATTCGTGCCTGTGGGCCAGTGAGGTGGAGCCATGCCGGACCTGCCGACGCAAGATGAGGTGCTCGCCTACTTCGAGTCGTTGAGCAACTGGGGCCGCTGGGGCGACGACGACCAGCTAGGCACCATGAACCACATCACGCCGGAAACGCGCCGCCGCGCCGTGTCGTTGGTGCGGGAGGGCGTGACGATCTCGTGTTCCCGAACGCTGAACAACGCCCCCGGACCCGACGTCGTTGCACAGCCCGTGCACTACATGATCGAGTCCGGCGAGGGTTACGCACACGACGAGAAGGCGGGGCCGCCCCGGCCCTACCAGACGTCATCGGACTTTATCGGTGTGGCCTTCCACGGGCACACCGTCACCCACGTCGACAGCTTGGCGCACTTCTTCTTCGACGGGAAAATGTACAACGGCAAACCCTCCAGCCTCGTGTCCACCCGCTACGGCGCCACATGGGAATCGATCGAGGTGTTGCAGGGAGGTATCTTGGCCCGAGGTGTCCTGCTCGACATCCCGCGACTGCGCGGCGTCCCTTGGTTCAACCCCGGCGAGGGCATCCTCCGCGAGGATCTTGAAGCCGCCGAGGAGGCACAGGGCGTGCATGTGGAACCCGGCGATGTCCTGTTGGTGCGCACCGGACAGCTGCGTCGCCGGGCCGAGTTGGGGCCGTGGAACATCGCGGCGGTGGGCGGGACCGGGACTCACGCCAACTGCCTCCCCTTTTACCACGAGCGCTCCATCGCCATGCTCGGCTCGGACACGGGCAACAGTCTGATTCACCCCGGGTTCGACCGTTTGGGGAACCCGGTTCACCAGGTCGGCATCGTAGCCATGGGTCTCTGGATCCTTGATAACGCTGACCTGGAAACGCTGGCCGAGGCCTGCCAGGAGCGTGGACGCTGGGAGTTCATGCTCACCATCAATCCCCTGCGCATAGAGGGAGGTACCGGTTCCCCCGCAAACCCCGTAGCCGTCTTCTAGACAACTTGAGGAACAGGACATGACACGATTGTCACCCGGTCAGTCGGTGGTGGAGGCTCTGCGCGCGGAAGGCATCTCGTACGTCTTCGGCATAGTCGGCGGCACATTTCTCGAGATCCTCGACGCGCTCTATGACGCCGAGGACATCAAGTTCGTCAGCACCCGCCACGAGCAGGGAGCAGCCTTGATGGCCGATGGCTTCGCCCGTGCGTCTGGGCAGCCGGCGGTCTGCATTGCAACCAACGGCCCAGGTGCGACAAACCTCATCACCGGCGTCTATGCCGCCCATACCGGCCATTCCCCAGTGATCGCCATCTCCGGCGCGCCGGCACGCGACGTTGTATACCGTGACGCCTTCCAGGAGGCCGACCACGTCTCCCTCTTCAGGCCCGTCACCAAGCAGGCAGTAACCGTGAACACCTCCGAGCGCATTCCGGAGCTCTTCCGACACGCCTTTCGCATGGCCATGACCGGCAAAAAAGGCCCGGTCTTCATCGACATCCCTCGAGACCTTCTGGACGGCGCCCCCATTGAGCACCCGGATGCTCCCCCGCCGTCGTACCGCGTCCACCAGCGGTTGCCTGCGGACCCCGAACTGGTGGCGCACGCCGCGTCTTTGCTGGCAGCGGCGGAGCGGCCGGTCATCGTAGCCGGCGGCGGCGTGATTCAGAGTGGCGCCTCGGAGACAGTTGTGCTGCTTGCGGAGCTCCTCTCGGCGCCGATGATAACCAGTTACGGCCGCAACGACGCCGTCCCTAACGGCCACAAGCTCTACGTAGGCCCCCTCGGCCGCGCCGGAGCGGCGGAGGCCGGGCAGGTCTGCGCCCGAGCCGACGTCATCCTCGCCGCCGGGACCCGTCTCTCAAACTTCACCTCCTTCTATGACAACCGATACATCTCGGCGGGCGCAAAGATTATCCAAATTGAGATTGACGAGCGGGAGCTCGGCCGCAACTACCCTGTGGCCGTCGGCATCCAGGCTGACGCTGGCGCTGCACTGATGAGCATTTTGGAGGACCTGCAGTCCTTGGACACTCGACCCGATCGCGCGGCGTGGGCGGCCGAGGGCGCGGACCTGAGGGCCAAGCGCCGCGCAAGGCTTGACAACGAGTCAACGTGGTCAGGTACACCCATCAAGCCGCAGCGCGTCTACGGCGAGCTGCGAAAGGCGCTGCCGCCGGAGGCCATCATGGTCTTGGACGCCGGCGCCTGCCCAGCATTTGGCTACGACCGCCTCGACTTCCACCACCCCGGCACGCTCATAACCCCGCTTGATTTCGGTGGCCTTGGATTCGCCTTCCCGGAGGCCCTCGGCGCGAAGCTGGGTCGGCCCGAGGTCCCGGTGATCGCCATCCACGGCGACGGCGGCTTTCTCTTCAATGTTCAGGAGCTCGAAACCGCAGTTCGCGAAGGCATACCCGTGGTGACCATTGTGATGAACAACAACGTCTGGGGCTCGGAGATGGCGTACCAGCAGGCGCTGTACCCCGGCCGCGAGATCGGCGCGCGCATAACCAACCCGCGTTTCGACAAGCTCGCTGAGCTCTTTGGCGCCCGCGGTTACTACGTAGAGCGAGCCGAGGACGTCCGCGACGTCGTGACGGAGGCCATCGAGTCCAACCAGCCGGCCGTCATCGAAATCCCTGTCGACCCAGACGAGCTTCCCCGGCCCGCGCGGCTCGTGGAATCGGGCCGCTAAGGCGTGTACGCTGACTCTAGGGGGATGACTGTCGTGTGTTCCTCGTCAAACTCATTCTTGCGGCACTCTGAGTGATTACACAATGTCTTCAGGAAACTTCCACCCGTTGTCATATGTAAGCCACTTGACGAGCCACACGTACTTGATCCCGCCTTTGTCCAACGAGACTAACTTGCACAAATACTTGTCGCCTTCTTCAAGGGCAATTGGAGAAGGACCATCGGAATTGAGGAAATCCAACGCCCGGAACATTTGTGTGTCTCTGGGGCCCTCAACTTGAATTGACCAATAGTCGAACCCTCCCTGGAAGCCCATACCGAAGAGGTTGTGAAGCTCTACCCTGTACGTAAGGGGCCCGCTAAAGTAGGCATCGTTGGCAGCCTGCATGTCTGCTTCCGCCTTTTGCCTTTCCTCTTCTACGTCCCGGCCTTGTATTTGCATCCAATCCCCCATGGACAATCGGTCTAATGGGTTGGTTCGTTGCCAGTCAGCCCGGAGCAACACGGGGTCGACCACCATGATGTCGGCACGGCACCTATGCAGCCACGGCTGCATTGCCCCGCACCGGAGGCAAACCCTTGAATGGAGTCTCACAGCTTCCTCCAAACAGAACGGGGGCCTCAAAGGAGGCCCCCGTCTCTCTATGCCTGGTAGAAATTTCCTACCGGTTCGGGCCGCGATCTGCTCCCTCGAGCTCGGGGCGGTCGACAAACGCCTTCCGCAGCTCGCGCGTCGCCTCGAACCAGCCCTGCCCCTTGGGCAAGATGGTGCCGCCGGAACGCTCCTGGTACAGCTCGGGGCGGTCCACTGTGGCAGGAACCATGCCCTCCTGTAGGTTGATGGAGGCGCTGATGATGCGCCGCCGAGTCTTGATGACCATGGAGTCGCTTGAGCCCAAGTGCTCCTTGGTGCGGTCCGCAATGGCGCCCATCTGCTCCGTCACCGACTGGTCCTGCAGGTGGATGCCGCTGATGCCCGTAAAGATCTTGTTCGTCTTCTGTGCCTCTCGGTCGATTAGGTAGTCGTTCTCCGCGCGGGAGGCCAGGCGCCAGCGCCCGAGGAAGCCAGTGCCCTGCGGAAGGAATTCGGGAAGCAGGCTGGCGCCCGGAACGTTGTTCCCCCGACCGGCGCTGCCGATGCCGCGAGCGAAGGGGTTGGGGCCGGAGATGTTCCAGAACATCGTGTGTTCGTCGTCTATTGGCACCCACGCCCGAACCAAGATCTGCCAGCCCAGCACGCTGGTGGGAATCATGGTGTAAAAGGGCAGCAGGAAGTGAGCGACGCGCCAATAGATGGAGTCCTCCTCCGCCGGGCGCCAAGCCCCATACGAGGTGCCGTAGTCCGTGTCGACCACGTCATAACCGAGGGGTGCACGGTCCCTCACCGTGTAGAAGTCGTAGGAGCCGGGCGACAGCTTGTCAGCCGTCACGCTGCCAAGGTGCAGGAAGCCCAAGTGCGACGTGTCGATGTCGCCCTCGAGGGCCTGCACGAAGTTGCAGTCACGCATGGCGGTCCAGACAGACTGCTCGGCGTCGTCGGGCAGCATATTTGGCTCGATGTCCGGCAGCGGCGGGAGTTCACTGCGTGGGCCCATGTAAGTCCAGACGATGCCGTTCCGCTCCTGGCAGGGGTACGCCTTAATCTTGACCTTGTCCCTGAAGTTGGACTCCGCCGGCTCTGATGGCATGTCGACGCAGTCACCGTTTACGTCGAACTTCCATCCGTGGTAAACGCAGCGCAGTCCGCACTCCTCGTTGCGGCCGAAGAACAGGCTCGCCCGGCGATGCGGGCAGAAACTGTCGATGAGCCCGACGTTGCCGTTCGTGTCGCGGAAAGCGACGAGGTCCTCGCTGAGCAGCCGCACGCGGACGGGGTCGCTGTCCGGATTAGGCAGCTCCCTCGACATGATGGCAGGGATCCAGTGTTGTCGAATCATCTCGCCGGTGGGTGTTCCTGGCCCCACCTGACACATGAGTGCATTGTCGCTGGCGGATAGCATGCTTCTCTCCCCCCAATTGAGAATGTATAGGCTAGAGCGGAGTGTAGTATTGGGGGGATTCCGCGTCAATGCTTGGCGATTGACGCAAAGGACGGAATTCAGCGCCAGGGTGCGAAAGGGCAGGACGAGGGAGACGACGTGCGCGAGCGGAAAACGAAGCAGTCTGTCGGCTTGGGGGTTGATGAGGCACGAGCCGCCGGTTGGGGGCCTGACCGCCTAGTTTGGGTTGTCTAGGCGCTGGCTCATGTCCGCGAGGAAGCTCTGGATGTCCGCCGGAAGATCAGACGCGGCTTCTTCTTCGGCTGACCGTTCCTCCGCCGAGTTGGGGTGGCGCGAGTCGTAGTAGGATTCCAGTCGCTTAACCAACTCCTGCGCCGCCGGATTGTTCTTAATCTCGGAGTCGAGCTCCGCGTACTGTTTGCGTCCAGCCTCGGTCTGCGGGAGATCCGCCGGCATGCTGTAGACCGTGGCGAGGATTTCCAGCAACCGCGCTGTGCCAGCGTAGTCGTGCTCCAGCTGCGCGTACTGAGGCAATCTCACCATAAAGCTGACGTCCTCTACGCCGATCTTTGGCAGCTCCTGCGAGAGGAGGTTCATGATTGACGTAGGGCCCTCGTAATTGCTGCGACGTCGCGAGACGAGGCCCCGTAGGCCCGTCATAGGCTCGCCGTTGAGAGTGCCTGTGACCTGAAGCGGTCGCGTGTGTGGCGCGGCGTCGTACATCGCCCCGATGCGGCTGTACCGCTTGACCTGCAACGCTTTCAACACCTCGAGGATGGAGGCGATGTAGTCCTCGGCGTTGGCGTGTGGTTCACGTACCTGCATCAAGACAATGGGTGGGTCCGTGTGGCCTGTCAGCTGGCTGACGCGAGTATTGGGGACACGCTGCACGCGCTGCCCATTGCGGAACCGCGTAGTCGGGCGGTAGCGCGTGAAATCGAAGAACGCTCCCGGCTTCTCCAACCGGCCCAGCTCCTGGGAGCCGAAGTAACGCTCAAGACGGCGCAGGGTGAGTGTGCCCACGCTGCCGGCATCGAGCCAAGGGTAGAGCATGGCGATGACATGAGGCTCTTCAAGGTGGGGGATGGGTTCATTGAACTCGAACGCGCCAATCTTCATGGCCGAATGGTGCCAGAAAACTCCCGAATTTGCAACCCACGTCCCTTGGTCGCAGCCTCCATTCTGCTTGCGCCTAATTGATACCACATATCTAACCCCTTCGGCCCTTTCACGTTTTACAATAAGTTGGTGGTTGCCCATATCACGAACCCTCGCCAGCCCCCTAGGGCGTCGGACCTGGAATCAAGACGACGGAGTACCATGGTGAATTCAACTAAGGCGAAGCTGTTCTTCTTGGCGGCGCTGGTGGCGCTTGCTGGCGCATTCTTGCTTTCGGCTTGTACAGACGAGCCCGAACCGGAGCCGGTCGCAACGGTCCAGCCGACACCGGTGCCCACTGCGGCGCCTACTGCTGAGCCTACGGCCGAGCCTACACCGAGGCCACCCACGCCCACACCGAAGCCGCAGCCCACACCCACGCCCACCTTCGTGGCACCGCCACCCTCGACGCCTACACCAGTGCCTCCAACGCCCACACCCGAGCCAACAGCTGAGCCAGTCGAAGTTCTGGCGACCTTCGAGAGCGAGGCCTTTGACTTCTCCTTCGAATATCCGGAGAGTTGGCGCCTTAGGGAGGAAGGCCGGGAGATTACCGGCAACGTGCCGGGCACCTCCGCGAACGTTGGCGTCAGTATCCACATACTCACGTCGCCGCAGACAGTTCATGAGTACACGGAAGTCGTGATTGAGTCCCTGGAGGAGGAATATCCGTCGTTCTCAGTCCGTTCTACGGCCGGCCGCCAGGTGGGCGAGGTCCCCGGCTTGGTGAATCGCGCGCAGTCAACATCAGACGGCGGCACGGTGACTTACTTCAAGATATACACCGCCGCCATCGGCCGGGTGGGAGTCACCTTTGTCCTGCGCGGAGATGAGGATGACGTTCGGAACGCCGAAGAACGGTTTGACGCCCTTGCTGACAGCTCCCGTTTCCCCAGCGGGTCGTTGGAAATTCCGGAGGCCACGATCGAGAAACAGGCTGTGGGCACAGGGTTCTCCAGGGGTCTTGGCATAGTCATCGGCGAGAACACCGTCTTCAAGCGTGACACCGAAGCCCTTTACGCCGTCGTGCAATTCGACTTGCCGCGTGTGGACAGTCAGGTTGAATTTGTTTGGGTGAGAGTCGACCGCTTTGCCAGGGTCGAAGGCTTGCTGAGCCCTACCTCATCGGAGTTCGAAGGCGACGTCCACTGGTCAACGTATGCGCCGGACGACGGTTTGGACTTGGGCTTCTACTTGGTGGCCATCTTCGTGGACGACGCATTCGCGGCCTACATGCCTTACACGGTGATAATCGAAGAAGGAGCGGAGTTTGAGGACGCAGTGTCGTATGAAGACTGGGCCGCATTCATGCTGAGTGTTGGTGACTTCGACCGTGCGGTCTACGCAGCGACCAAGTCCATTGAACTGAATCCCGAGGAGGCCCAGTCCTACATTTGGCGCGCTGAGGCCTATGAAGAGCAGTGCAAGATCCGTCCTGCTATAGAAGATCACTCCCAGGCCGTCAGGCTGCTGCCGGACAACCCCGTCACTGTGGCGACAAGAGGACACGCTTACTGGTACGCCTTTGATTACCAATTGGCGCTGGCAGACTACCATACGGCCCTGGCGCTCTTGGAAGCGCGGCCCCGCGAGACCGCGCGAGAACAGCGGTATTATGACCTCCGTAAGCCCATTTACCACAACTTGCGTGCACTGATTTATGCTGGCTTGGGGCAAATAGGCGAAGCTCTTGACGACGCGAACATTGCGGTGGAGTTGGAACCTGATGAGCATCACCACCTCGACACCCGCGCCTACATTTACTACAAGGGAGGCAGGTATGCCGAGGCAAAGGCCGACTACGAGCTTGCCTTGGATTTGGGCTTTGAGAACCTCTACGCTTACCTCGGCTACGGCCTGACGCAAATCGCGTTGGGAGAACGGGACGAAGGCCGCGCCAACCTTGAGCGTGGCCTCGAACTCTTCGAGGAATTCGATGGGCGAGACTGCTCGGACCCGCAGTTGGGTGATCTAGTCCACACCGCCCGCACCATACTCCAGACCCTTCCCGGCTAGGCTAATCTTAGGCTGCACAAGGGCCTTTCGGCGCACCTTGGCCGAGAGGCCCTCGTTGTGATTGCAGCATTCGCCAGTCATGAGAGCGCCAGATACAGCACTCGTCATAAGAACAGGGCAATCTAGCGCTTGACACTGATGGAAACCGAACTATACTCCCCTTATTCACAAAGGGAGCTGCGGGCCTTACTTCCTCTCCCTTTCTTATCTGCTTCACCTCCAGTGCCTGGGAAGCCTGGCAGATGCCGCTCCTGAAGACTGCCGGTTAGGGTGCGGCACGAATCGGGTAAGGAGGGAAGTATGTCTAGAGACCTGCTTGGAAGACGCCTGCTCCTTGTGTTAGCCGCTCTTGTCGCAGCGAGCATATTTGTTGCCTGCGGCAGCGGCGATGAGGAGGCCACTGGCACGACTGCCGACTCCGTCGCCGCCGTGCCCACGCCTGCCCCAGTCCAGTTTCCCGATGCCAACCTCACGTCCCCCGCCACTCCTGCGCCGTCTGCCGCAGACACTTCGCCCGCCCCGGCGGACGACGCCATGATGGACAAGGGCCCCAAAACTACACGGGTGGTGTTGGGTCTGATTCCGGCACGAGCATTGAGCAACTCGCTGCGAAGCCTTGGCTCGACGTCGGCCTTCCAGCTGAAGCCAATGTATGAGTACCTGATGGACACCCACCCGGAGACCCGTCAGCTCATACCCGGCCTGGCAAAGAGCTGGGAAGTTGAGCCAAACGGCGCTGGCTTACGCTTCTTCTTGGAGGAGGGAATCCCCTTCCACGACACTGACGGTAATGAAGCTGGCGTCATGACCGCCGACGATGTGGCATGGACGCGTGAGGATATCGTTGCCGAGGATTCAACCAACAGTATTCGCGGCCTCATGCGCGCCGCCGAAGTGGAAATCGTAAGCGATCACGAAATCGTCTTTCGTTGGGAAAAGCCGGACGCTGACGCACTTGACTTCATTGGCAACCAGGTCGGCGGCATGGAGATCAACAGCCGCGCAGATGCCGACACGCTAGATGTAGGCGTCCTGAAGGACAGGCCCATTAACGGTACGGGCCCTTACACCTTCGTCTCCCGTGCACAGGAACAGGACATCGTCTACAAGAAACTTCCTACGCCGCACTGGCGGCTGGATGCCGACTTTGAGGAAATCCAGATCCGCTGGATCCCGGAGAGTTCTACTCGGCTGGCGGCCCTGCTTGCCAGAGAGGTTCACATCACGAACGTTCCATTTGAGCAGGAGCCCACTGCCTTGGCTGATGGCATGAAGATCATCACCGGCAAGGTCAACACCATGCGCACCTTCTTTCAAATGCAGGGCGTCTACCTCAACGACCCCGGCGACGCCAGCTCTGGGTACAAATTCCCTGACACTCCGCTGCTCAGCAGGAACGTTCGCGGTGCCCTCAATAGGGCCATCAATCGCGACGCACTGAACGAGGCATTCTTCTTCAGTCTTGGCCAGCCTATGCACGCCATCCACGTGGCGGAGACGCATGGCGCATTTAGCCAGCGCTGGAAGGATGAATTCGATGAGAGGTACGGTTACAACCCAACGGCGGCCAGAGATATGCTCCGTGCCGCAGGCTACGACAGCAACAATCCCGTCGAGACTAACCTGTTCGTCTTGGGAGTCACGCAATACTCGGGTGGCGAGGACGTCATTGAATCGGTCGCCCAGATGTGGTCCGACGTAGGGGTAAAGGTCAACCTCTTGACATGGGACAACGCGCAGCGGTCGGCTAGGTCGCGCGCGCTTGAACTGAATAACCACATCACGCTGAGCGTGCTGATTGCGCCGCCAATCTTGGCGCTTCGCCTCGGCCACCATACTTCACCTCCGCGCGGCGGCGGCGTGGAGGACTTTGTCGTGGAAGAGGTCTTCGAGAAGGCTCGCCGGTCCTTGGACTTGGACGTACAGAACCAATGGCTCCAGGCGGCAACAAACCGGATCTACGATGAATACATGTCGATTCCTCTCTTCTGGGTCCCCGTCCATGCCACAGTCGACCCGGAGGTGGTAGAAGACTGGGTATTCCCCGGCACGGTGTCGGGTACATGGACCCACTTCTGGAACATCCGCGGCACCCGCTAGGGTGAGCCGGGCGACAACCGTTGTCTGAAGGAGGGAACCCCAAGCCAAGGCGCTGGGGGTTCCCTCTTCTGTATGGGTGAGGAACCCCATGATGCTCATTCACCATGCCAATATCCTTGACAGCTACGGATTTCCCTATATACTGCCACCATTCGCTAAGGGAGCGGCGCCAGTTCAGGTTCCCTGACATACCTAAAGGACATCATCACTCCTGGTACTGGGAATCTGGCGGGGTGGCTCTCTGCTTGTGCTGCGCAGAGCGAAGCACAATATGAGGGAGGGAAGTATGTCACAAGGCTTACTCTGGAGACGCCTACTCCTTGTGTTCGCCGCATTGACTGCAGTCGCCCTGGTGGTGGCATGCGGCAACGGTGACGACGAGGACACTGGCGCCACTGCGGACTCCGTGGCCGCTGTGCCGACTCCGGCGCCGGTGCAATTCCCCGACGCCAACCTGACGTCGCCGGCAACTCCGGCGCCGGCAGCGGCGGACCCCGCTCCGTCTTCGGACGACGCTATGATGGACAAGGAAGGTCCCAAGACCACCCGGGTGGTCCTGGGCCTCATTCCGCCGTCGGCATTGACCAACGCCCCGCGCCACATGGGCTCCACTTCCGCATTCCAGTTGAAGCCCATGTATGAGTACCTGATGGACACCCACGCGGAGACCCGTCAGCTCATCCCGGGCCTGGCCAGGAGTTGGGAGGTTGAGCCGAACGGCGCGGGACTCCGTTTCTTCCTGGAGGAGGGCATCGCCTTCCACGACGTGGACGGTAATGAGGCCGGTGTGATGACGGCGGATGACGTTGCGTGGACGCGCGAGGACCTCATTCACGAGTCCTCTACCAGCAGTATCCGCTCCTTGATGCGAAGAGCCGATTTTGAGATTGTCAGCGACCACGAGGTGGTATTCCGGTGGGAAGAGCCTGACGCCGACGCCTTGGACTTCATCGCCAACCAGGTGGGCGGCATGGAGATCAGCAGCCGCGCCGACCTCAACACCTTCCCCGATGACGACAAGGACAATCGGATTTCACGGCCCATCAATGGAACTGGCCCGTACACCTTTGTCTCCCGTGAACAGGACCAGAACATCGTCTACAAGAAACTCCCCCAACCGCACTGGCGGCTGGACGCGGACTTTGAAGAGATTGAGGTTCGCTGGATCACGGAAAACTCCACCCGCCTGGCGGGCCTGCTCAGCAACGAGATCCACATCACTAACATCCCCTTTGAGCAGGAACCCTCCGCTATCGAGCGGGGCTACAAGGTAATTACGGGCAGGGTCAACACCATGCGGACGTTCTTCCAGATGCAGGGCGTCTACCTGAATGAACCTGATAACCCGAGCGCCGGTTACAAGTTCGACACCCCGTTGTTGAACAGGGACGTCCGGGCGGCCCTCAACCGCGCAATCAACCGTGACGCCCTGAACGATGCCTTCTTCTTCAACCTCGGACAAAAGATGCACGCCATCCACGTAGCCGAGACACACGGCGCCTTTAACCAGCGGTGGAAGGACGAGTTTGACGAGAAGTACGGCTACGACCCGGTGGCTGCTCGTAACCACCTTCGCGCGGCCGGCTACGACTCCAACAACCCGCTGGAGACCAACATGTTCATCCTGGAGATGCAGCAGTACTCCGGCGGACCGGACGTGATCGAGTCGGTTGCCCAGATGTGGACTGACGTCGGCGTCAAGGTCAATCTGCTGACCGTCGACCGTGCCCAGCGCCTCAACCGCGGCCGCGCGTTGGACTACGACAACCACATCACCCTTGGTGTGCTGATTGCACCACCGATCTTGGCGTTGCGCCTCGGTCACCACACTTCACCGCCTCGCGGCGGCGGCGCCGAGGACTTCATCGTGGAAGAGGTCTTCCAGAAGGCCCGCACGTCACTGGACTTGGACGTTCAGAACCAGTTCATCCAGGCGGCGACTAACCGCATCTACGATGAATACTTGGCAATGCCGCTTTTCTGGGTGCCCGTACACGCAACTGTCAATCCAGAGGTGGTGGAGGACTGGGTCTTCCCGGGCACCGTTTCCGGCACCTGGACTCACTTCTGGAACATCCGGGGCACCCGATAACCCAGGAGCCACCTGCGTCAACACGACCTGACGTGAAGGAAGCCCCCCGGCCTCGGTCGGGGGGCTTCTCTGTTGGCAAGTGTCCGATCTGGCTGCGACCTCGAGACAGTTGCGTGCAGCGACTTTGGGCGTATAGTGACGGTACCCCACAGCTGAAGGGTGACGGCCTGTGCTCAACCTCATTCTGAGGCGGTTTCCGCTCCTGACCGCGTTGGTGCACCGGGACTTCCGGTTGTACTGGAGTGGTCATGCGGTCGCCGTGGCCGGCCAGCAGATGGCCATCGTCACCCAGATGTGGCTCATCTTCGACCTGACTGGGTCGGCGCTTCAATTGGGGTTGCTTGGTCTTGCCCGGGCCGTGCCCGGTGTCATCATGAATCTGGTGGGCGGCGTGCTAGCCGACAAGCTGGACCAGCGCAAGCTGCTCATCGGGGCCTCGACGCTCACCGCCGCTCTCTTCGCCACGCTCGCGACGCTCACCTTCAGTGGCACCGTCGAGGTGTGGCACGTGCTGGCCGTGGTCTTCGGCACGGGAGCGTGCGAAGCGTTCATGCAGCCTTCTCGGCAGGCCCTCTTCCCCAATCTCATCGACAGGCAACATATGATGAGCGCCGTGGGCCTCAACTCCGCCGTTCACCCTGGGACGCGGATGTTCGCTCCTATCATTGCCGGGGTCCTCATCGACCGGGTCGGCATGGGGATGGAAGGTGCGGCAACCGCGCTATACGTCATGTCGGGGCTCACGCTCGTCTTCACCTTCGCCCTGCTCTTTGTGCGGGTGCCTCTCATCCGCCGCGCAGCCGCGGGTGGAGGGTTGCAGAGCCTTGTGGAGGGACTGAGCTATGTGGGGAACAACCGCATCTTCCTGCTCATCATTCTGACGAGTTTCTCCAATGCCTTCTTCGGTGGAGGACACATGATCCTCCTCCCCGTATTCGCCGACAAGCTCCTCGGTGAGGCTACGGGCGTCTCGCTGGCGGTGCTTTCGTCGGCGGGCGGCGTCGGCGGACTGACGGGGGCAGTTGTCGGCGGCTCGCTCGGGCGCTTTCGACGGCACGGTTGGCTCATCGTGGGAGGTGCCTGGAGCTTTGGGTGCGCATTGATCGTGTTCGCGCTTGCGCCGTGGTTCTGGCTGCTCGTCATGATGGAGTGGGTGGCCTCCGCGAGCAACCAGCTGTTTAACGTCACCACCCAGGCGACGTTGCATGCCCTGGTGCCGGATGAGTTCCGCGGCAGGGTGATGGGCCTGAGGAGCATGATGCACTCCGTGGCGCAGCCAATGGGCGGCCTGCAGATGGGAAGCGTGGCGAACGCCATTGGTGTTACCGCTGCCGTCGTCATCAGCGCGAGTTGCCTTCTTGTCGTGACCACGCTGGGCATAGCCAGGGACGGACGGGTTAGGAACCTGAGCGGCGCGTTCGGCAGGAGTGCGCAAGTGCCGGCGCTCGTTGCAGAGCCCGGGGGCTAGCGTCCACTGTTTCGTGTACAATCGCGGCACAACCCGCCGGTGACGGTCGACGACCGCCCCGCCGCCCGTTCGTCAGAACACAAAGGGAGGAACACCGCCATGGCAACGCAGTCAGGACTTCGCTACGACCCCTTGGCGACGTACTCGGTCACGGAGAAGGACGTCGTCTACCTGAGCACGGATGGCGCTGTGCGCTACGCACGCGTGTACCAGCCTGACGGCCCGGGTCCGTTCCCGGTCCTCGTCAGCGTCCACGGCGGCGCGTGGAGCGGCGGCGACCACACCAACAACACCGTTACCAGCGGCCCCATCGCGGCCAGTGGCGTGGTCGTGATGACCATCGGCCTGCGCGTCGCTCCTGAGTTCCCCTACCCTGCGCAGGTGCAGGACGCCAACCTCGCCATTCGCTGGGCACGGATGCATGCCGAGAAGTACAACGGCGACCCGGGCGCGGTGGGCGGCATCGGCTACTCCAGCGGCGGGCACACGCTTCCCCTCGCCGGCATGCGCCCCGACGATTCCCGCTACTCCGCCCACGAGCTCGTCGACCCGAAGTACGCCGATCTGGCCATGCCGATCCCATCGACCACGCCCGCCAAGCTCGACTGGATGATCGTCTGTTGGCCCGTTATAGACTCCCACGCGCGGTACGAGGTCGCCAGGGTCAACAACAGTGAGCGCCTTGTCACCAATACTGAGGGCTATTTCCTCACCGAGGCAGCCATGCACGAGGGCAACCCGCAGGAGCTGCTGGACCGGGGCGACATCGTGGCCATGCCCCCAACCCTTGTCATCCATGGCACCGCCGACGAGAACGTTCCCGTCGAACATGCCGAGCGCTTCGCGTCATCGTACGCGTCGGCCGGCGGTAGTGTGCGCCTCGAGAAGTTCGAGGGTGAGCCACACGGTTTCGCCAACGAGCCGGGCCCGGCGGCGGACCGCATGATTGAAGTGGTAAAGCAGTTTATCGCCGAGCAGATCAAGAGCTAGGGAAACGCCGCTCAGGGGTCCAGACACCGCAAGGAGAAGCAACATGGAGCACAGGAAGCTGGGATCAACGGACCTCATGCCCTCTGTCATCGGACTGGGCGGCTATCCATTCGGCCCACCCTTGTGCGATCAGGAGATGACCGCTCGGGTGCTGGACCAGGCACGTGAACTCGGAGTCAACTACATCGATACTGCGGACATGTACGCGCAAGGCGAGAGCGAGACGAACATCGGTGCCTACTTGGCGGACCACCGTGACGACTTCATCCTCGCGACCAAGTTCAACCTCTCCAACCTCGGCGACGAGACGCCCCGGCAGCGCATCATGCGCAAGATCGACGAGAGTCTGACCAAGCTCCGCACGGACTACATCGACCTCTACCAAATCCACCACGTGAACCCGGACGTGCCTGCTGAGTACATACTGGAGCCTCTGGACGAACTGGTGAAGGCGGGCAAGGTCCGCTACGTCGGCAATTGCAACTATGCGTCGTGGAGACAGATGGAGGCGCTGCAGGTTGCGGAGGCCAACGACCTCTCATGGTTTGTGTCCACCCAGAACCACTACAACATGCTGTACCGGCACGTTGAGCTGGAGATCCTGCCCTTCTGCCGCAAGTATGACACGGCCTTCATCCCCTACTTCCCGCTTGCCGGCGGTTTCCTGACGGGCACGTACCGGCCCGGGCAGCCGCCGCCTCAGGGATCTCGTGCCGACCTGGTGCCGACGGGAATGACGGCCAACGTGCGCAACGAGCGCACGGAGCACATGCTGCTGAGGCTGGAAGCCTTCGCGCAGGAACACGGTCACACCGTGTCGGAGCTTGCTTTGGCGTGGCTGCTCTCCCACCCTGAGATTCCCGTCATCATCAACGGCTGCGACAGGCCAGAGCACATCATCGCTAACGTGAAGGCGTCCGAGTGGGTGCTCTCCGCGGAGGAGCGCACCGAGGTGGACGCCATAACCTCGTGGTGGGACGGCTCCGCAGCTGCCGTTGACACTACAGGTGGCGCCCCTCGCGCAGGGACGGGCCAACGGTAGCTGAAGGGTGTCGAATGGGCCACATGCCGGGGACAAAGGTGGGGCGCCGTCAAGGTATGGCAGCACCCTGACATCACTACGTTGCCCAACGCCGTAGACCCCTCTATCCTCTACCCATGGACTGCGCACACCGGGACAGACTACACCCAGGCAACGCCCCCGCTTGCCCTACCTCCGCTGAGTGCGCCCAATGCTACCGTCCAGGGGTGTTGGGACTTGTGCAGAGGAGATTCGCAGAAGCCCAGTTACTGGCTGAGTCCGATTTGAATTGGAAATTCAAATCGTATCTGCAGTGAGCGGCTCTAAATCTGATTTGTTTTCCCAAATCGCATGTGAACGCAAAGATACGTATCGAAAGGGGCCTACTCACGCCGCCCAGCCGCTAACGGCGAGTAGCCGCTCCAGCGCGCCCGGCTGGTTGACAGACTTCCGCCACGAAGTACTCCAGTGCCACGCGTTCCGGCAACGCGCCCGTCTTGATGGAGACGTCCGTGTCGAGCAGTCCTCGGTGCAGGCGCTGAAGGGCACTTGCCGAGAACCGCCGCGCCATCTCCAGCGTTTTCCTTAGCGGGTACGCTGACGTGATGCCCAGGCGGGTCCCAAGCTCGCCCTGCGGAACCTGTTTCGCCAGTAAGTCCTTGGCTAGCACCGTGAGGCGTACTTGGCGTGCCAGCATCGCGAATAGGTAAGCGACTGTCGCTTCGCCCTCCAGCAGCCGCGTCAGACTGCTCATGGCGACGGTCCGGTTGCCCTCCAGCACGGCGTCGACCATTGCAAATACGCTTACTTCCCTGGCGGAAACCACCAGCTCCTCCACGTCCTCGGCCGTTACAGCTTTGCCCGCGGCGTAGAGGGTGAGTTTCTCCACCTCTCCAGCGAGCGCCCAGAGGTCTGACCCGACCAGGTCCACAAGAAGATGAACCGCCTGCGTGGTCATGCTGCCCCCGCCCGCCATGACTCGGTTCTGCACCCAGCCTCGCAGTTCATTGGCGTTCAGCGGCAGGAACTCCCGGACCTCCGCGACGGCTCCCAGGTCGCGCAACAGAGGGTGGTTGGGCCGGAGCGGGCCATCGACGAAGGCCAGGTCCGTCGTGGGCGGCAGCGTCTCCCCAAAGGTTGCGATGCGCTCACCCCACTCCGTCATTCGTTGACCGCCGCCGCGCCCTCGTCCGGCGCGCCCCTCGCCCGTCAGCGAGCCCAACAGCCCCTCGACGATGACGAGTCGGCGCTCAGCGAGGAAGGGCATTGCTTGGCACATGTTGACCAGCGCGTCCGGCACCACCTCGGCCGCCATGAGCGTTGTGATGTTGGCGTCCCGCACGTCCGGCATGCCTACAGCGTCGCGCAGCGTGTCGAGAAACATCCGCAGCGAGTAGGTGTCCTGTCCGTGTAGCAGGTAGATCACGGATTGGAAGCCTCCGGGAGCATGTTCATGTGAACGCCGCTCCCAAGCTATAATGGGTTTGTGCTGAGTATGAAGAAATGTCCCGGCATTGCCAAGGACGCACTACAACAACTTCCAGACGAGTTGCCATGGATCTCCTGATTATTGGCTTCGCCCAGAGTGGGAAGACCTCGTTGTTCAACGCACTTACACACCGGCAGGCTGCGCCGGGCGGGAGGATAGGCGGTAGTATCGGCGTCGCCAAGGTCCCGGATGCTCGGCTGGGCCCGCTGGCGGAGATGTTCAACCCCCAGCGTGTAGTGCCTGCGGAAATCCAGTACATCGACACCCCGGCGATGGGTGGGGGTCGCAGCCGGGGTGCCGGTTTGAGCGGCGAGCTCCTGAACCTTATGCAGAGAGCCGACGCCTTCGTGCACGTGGTCCGCGCCTTCGACGACGGAGGATCGCCGCCGGAAGACGCGGTCATTTCGATGGACCTCGAACTCGCTATGATTGACCTCGGCATCCTTGAGCGGCGCCTTGAGCGGCTCCAATCGTCACTTAAGGGTGCAAGAACAGCGGATCGCGGTGCCATCGAGTACGAGTCGTCGATGGTCGAGCGGGTGAAGAGCGGTCTGGAACAGGAGATTCCTGTCTATAGACAGGAGCTCGCGCCGGAGGACAGGTCGGCCTTGGCAAACTTCAATCTGACGACGGCCAAGCCCATGATGGTAGTGTTCAATGTCGCCGAGGAAGATGTGGCCGAAGTTCAGGTTCTGGAGGCCGAATGGCGGTCCAGGATCTCACAGGGAAGTCGTGAAGTCGTCGCGCTGTGCGCCAGCCTGGAGGAGGAACTCGCCCAATTGCCTGAGGATGACGAGGCGGAGTTCCGCGCCTCGCTTGGCGCGGGTCAGCCTGGACGCGACCGTGTGGCTGAGGCGTCATACGCGTTGCTGGGGCTGGTGTCCTTCCTGACAGTTGGCCCAGACGAGGTGCGCGCGTGGACCATTGCCCGCGAGACGCCGGCGCGGCGTGCGGCGGGCAAGGTGCATTCGGACATTGAGCGGGGGTTCATCCGCGCGGAAGTCGTAACCTACGAAGACCTGATGACGGCGGGAGGGCTGGCGGCAGCCCGCAAAGCGGGGCACCTGCGGTCCGAAGGCAAGACCTACCCGGTTCAGGATGGCGACGTCGTCAACTTCCTCTTCAGCGTATAGGCTGCTAACACCATGAATGTGCAACCACTCGCTCATCCCGACGTCAGCGAGACCGCGCGCAGTCTGAGCGGCGGAATCGGGCTCTACGTCCACATCCCCTTCTGCGAGACTAAGTGCCCGTACTGTGACTTCAACACCTATGCGGGCATCAATCATTTGCTCCCGCCTTACCTCACCGCACTGGATCGTGAGATACAGGTGTGGGGGGCTACTCTCGGACACCCAACGGTCAACTCGGTCTTCTTGGGTGGCGGTACGCCGTCGATGCTTTCACCAGCGCAGATTGCCACCTTACTGTCGACTATACGAGAGACTTTCACCATCGCCGTCGGTGCCGAGGTTACAGCGGAGGTGAACCCGGACGACGCATCAGTTGAGCGCTTGTCGGCGTTCCGGGAAGCGGGTGTGAACCGCATCAGCCTGGGTGTGCAGTCACTTGACGACGGCGAGCTGCAAAAACTGGGCCGGCGGCACGGTGCGGCCGAGGCGCTGGAGGCACTCGCAGCCATATGGGATGCGGGCTACACTAACTTCAGTGCCGACCTGATGTACGGACTTCCGCACCAGGGCATGGACACTTGGAGGAGCACCGTAGAACGCGTCATCGCGGCGGGACCGCCGCACGTCTCGGCGTACGCGCTAACGATGGAAGAAGGAACTCCTTTCGGCAAGCAGGCAGCCGACGGGCAGCTGCCAGAGCAAGACACCGACCTCGCGGCCGACATGTACTGGTGGGCGGATGATGCCTTCGCCAGGGCCGGCCTCAGGAACTATGAGATTTCCAACTGGGCGAGGCAAGGCATGGCAAGCCGTCACAACACAACGTATTGGCACAACGTGCCATACCTCGGCGTTGGTCCAGGGGCGCACTCCTTCATTGGGGGCTACCGGTTTGCGAACATGAAGTCGCCAGTGGGATACATGACCAAGGTACGACTATGGGAGGCGCTGGATGGTGTCGTCGACGTGTTGCTCCGCGAGTATCCAGGGCCAGTGGCAGATATTGACCCCATGAACGCGCGCACGGAAATGGCGGACAGCGTCATCCTGGGCTTGCGGCTTGCTGAGGGAGTCTCGGATCTGACCTTCCGTAAGCGCTTTGGCGTCGGCCTGAACGAAGCCTATGGTGAGGTCATCGCTCAGAACGTGGCGCTCGGTCTCTTGCGTTTCAACGGCGACGGGCCGGATGCTGTGCTGAGGCTCACAGATCTGGGCAGGTTCCTCGCCAACGAGGCCTTTGTCAGATTCCTCGCAGCTTAGGGCCTACTCGGAAGCGAGGCTCTGGCTCGCGGCGGCAACGCCCGCTCCGGATGCCACTTCGTACCCGAACTGCGGCAGCAGCGCTTCCAGCGATGAAAGAAGGATGAGCACGTTGCTGGACGTTGAAGACTCGCCCATGAGCCCAATGCGCCACATCTTGCTCGCGAACTGTCCCAACCCGCCACCGATCTCGATGTTGTACTCGGTGAGTAGGCGTCGGCGCAGGCCCGCGTCATCGACGCCCTCAGGCACGTGGACGCTGGTGAGTTGGTATGTGCAGAATTCTTCGGGCACCAACAGCTCGAGGCCGAGGGCCGAAAGCCCGGCTCGCAGGGCACGGCCGTTGCGTCGGTGTCGAGCAATTCGGTTGTCTAGCCCCTCCTGAAGCACGAGCCGCAGAGCCTCGCGTAGGGCGTAGATCATGCTCATTGGCGCTGTATGGTGGTACACGCGGGTTCCCCCCGCCCAGTACTGAAGCAGCAAGCCCAAGTCCAGATACCAACTACGGGCCTTTTCCGTCCGGTTGCGGATGGCGTCGAGACCCCTGGGGCTGACGGCTACGGGTGACATTCCGGGAGGTGCGCCCAGGCACTTCTGCGTCGCGCTGTAAGCAAAGTCGATGTCAATCTCGTCAAAGTCCACGCGGGCGCCGCCAAGAGAGGTCACGGCGTCCACAAGGAAGAGGGCATCATATTCATGGGCCAGCTGGGCAAGCTTGTCGAGGGGCTGAAGGACGCCTGTCGACGTCTCGGCGTGTACTGCCCCAAGCAGCTTCACCTTCGGCTGTTGCTTGAGTACCGCTTCGACCGCGTCCGGATCGGCAGTCTTGCCCCACTCGACGGGAACTGGGACAACCGTTGCGCCCTGCCGCGAGGCGATCTCTTCCAGGCGCAGACCAAAGAAGCCATTCTCAACGACGACTGCTACGTCTCCGGGCTCGAGCAAGTTGGCGAGAGCTGCCTCCATGCCGGCTGAGCCAGTACCGGAGACAGGCAAGGTGAATGCCTCTTCGGTGCCAAAGACTTCGCGCAGCATCTGCGAGACGCCGTCCATAATCTTGATGAACTCCGGGTCCAAGTAACCCAAGATGGGAGCAGACATGGCACGGAGCACGCGCGGGTCCACATCGCTGGGGCCTGGACCCAGGAGGGTACGTCGCGGCGGATTGAGCTCCTCAACGGGGCCGGAGGGCATGGCACACCTCATTGCGGGTAAGTCTTGGGAAATGCATCACAAGTGAACAAAGGGTAGCAACCGCACCCACGGCCGTCAATGCAATTCATCTTTGGCAGCACAAACTAGGAAACAACATAACGCATTTCAGTGGATTCTGCCGGTACATGGATTGGGAATGGATTCGTTGGAAAGGTGGTTCGAAGCAGGCAGTGCCGAATAATCACGCCTATGGTTTCGGAACGCAGTAGCCAACGCCATGCTCCGTGAAAATGTACTTTGGGTTGCGAGCATCGTCGCCCAGTTTCTGCCTAAGGGATTTGACGTAGGCGCGGAGCAGTTGGGACTCTCCGGAGTACTCGGGTCCCCAAACGCGCTGGAGCAGTTCGTTTTGAGTTAATACTCGCCCGGCGCTAGTACTGAGTTCGCTCAACAGTTTGAATTCCGTGGGGGTCAGCTTGACAGGGTTCCCTTGAACAATTACCGAACGCGCGGCGAAGTCAACGTTGAGGCCGTCAACTTGATAGGACTCTAGGTATTCAGCTCTGTGCGGGTTGCCTCGCTTTCGAAGCGAGGCCTTGATTCTTGCTACTAGCTCAGATGGAGAGAACGGCTTCACGATGTAGTCGGCGGCTCCCATCTCAAAGGCGCGAACTATGTGGTCGTCGGAGTCCTGGCGCGAAAGCACAACAACAGGGATGCCGTATTCTGTCGAGACTCGTCTCATCAGATCGTAGCCCCGAACACCCGCCGTCGATAGGTCCAAGAGAAGGACATCCGGTCGGTCAACGTTCAAGAGTCGTTCTACGTCGTCCAAATCAAATGTAGAGATCGGAGTGTAGCCGGCCCCGAATAGTGAGTTGCGAACTGACCTCAGGGCGGCAGCATCGTCGACTGCTACAAGTACGCGGATTCGCTCTTTCGACGGAGATGAAAAAGGGGCACCGGACAGAAACGAGTCGTTTGAAGTGAGGGTGGCGGGTTCATCTGCAACTGGGATGGTGAAGGTGAAGGACATCCCGCGTCCGCCCGCGCCAAACCCTGCCCAGATGCGGCCACCGTGGGCCTCCACTATGCCCTTGCAAATGGCCAGATCCAGTCCGTCGCCGTTGAAGGCCTGCCGAGTGAAGTCCGGTCCTGAAGGGGACAGTCTCCTGAAGAGATAGGAGAGGCCGGTCCCAGGAACGCCAAAGCCATTGGTTGAAATGCTAATTGCGACGAAGATGTCATCCCTCGATGCAGATATCCGGATGGCTGTTGTGTCCGTGCAATATCGGTGAGCGTGGTTGAGCAAGTTCTGAACGACCTGATTCAGGCGTTCTTTGTCCGCCATGATCTGCGGCAACGCTGCGGGGATGGCCCGCTCGATGGCGAACCTGCCCTTTAAGCCTTGATGCTGGTCTATTGCCTCATCTACCAGTGCAGCGACGTTCACACTCTTCGTTTGCACGGCAAGTAACCCGGCTTCGATTTGGGTGAGTTCGATCAAGCCGTTCAATTGGGAGCGCATGAGGTCTGCTTGGTCGTCAATGATGTGCAGGAGGTAGCTCGACTCTGTTGGATTGAGTGGGGCTATCGGATCCAAGAGCGACGCAACGGAACCCTTGATCGCGCTTAGGGGAGTGCGGAGTTCATTGCCGATGGTTACGAGGAATTGGGCGCGCAATCGATCCAGATCCTCTAGTGGGGCCATGTCCTGCAGAGTCACCACAACAGAGGTGACTTCGCCGCCATCCGAGCGAATGGGAACGGCGTTAACGAGCGCGGACACTGTGGAGCCATCCGGCAGAGTCAAAGTCATCTCCTCCGCGCGGACCGTTTCGCCACTCTTCAATTGCTCTAATAGACTTGGGAGGTCTAAGGAAAACTCCTGACCACTTGCTCGTCGAATTGTAAATCTGCCAATTATCTGCCGAAGATCCCGATCCTGCGGGCTGAAATCACCAACCAACTTCTTGGCTTCCTGGTTGAGGGATACAAGTTCCGCGTTGAGGGCGTCGAAGACTAGCACCCCTACTGGGGAAATGTTGATGAGCGCTTCTAGGTCGGCCTTAGCACGCTGTTCCTCCTCGTATCGCCTGGCATTGGCGATTGCGGCTGCGGCCTGCGACGCGAAGGTAACCAGAGTCTCTTCGTCCGAAGGGGTAAATTTCCGCTCGCCTTCCTTATCGGCCAGATAGATGCTTCCCACACGTGAGCCGCGAAACTCTACGGGCATTCCCAGAAAGGTGCATACTGACAAGTGTTCCCCGGGAAATCCCAGTGAGGATGCGTAACCTGGAAAGTCAGCTAGTCTAAGGGGAGCAGTTAGGCCGTTTAGGTGAGAGTAAAACTCGCGCATCTTGGGAAGCGACTTCCACGAGTCCTTTAAGTCCAGTGAAATGCCTACCGTTACGGCATGTTCCGTTACTCCTGCGTCATTGACCGAAACGATGGCTCCGTGCTGAGCGCCAGTGAGCGTGCAGGCCGCCTGAAGGCAATTCTCCAGAACGGTCGTCAGATCTAGACTTTGCGTAGCGTAGAGACTCGCCTCGGTGAACTTTGAAAGTCGTTCCCGGAGTTCAGCGTTCTCCTGTGCAAGATCCAGTTCAGCGCTACCCCCGCGAGAGGAGGACTCGGGCGACTCAATGTGAGTTCGTTCCATGCGGCCACTGTACCAGCTAGGCACGTTTCTTCACAATATGCACATACTCTGCATCATTTCCTATCCAGAGCAACCGAACTAACAACAAGGATTCTTTAGTCTTGCAGGTACAAGATGAGGGCGCACGGATTTGAGTCAATTCCTAGGTCAAATGAGACATAAGAAGATGTCGGGGTGGAGTTCTTCACAATATTTTCATAGAATCGCGCCATTATTCATGCACATCTCATATTCTCAGTGTACATTGTTACCCGATATGGCCAACTAGGTGGGGAAGAGGTGGTTGAGTGGTGGCAAGAACGGAGAGGATCGGCAAGGAACTCGAGGACAGCTATACCGACTTGGGGATGTCGGTTGTAAGTCTTGTAAATGTTGTATCGAAGGGCACGGCCGAGCTAGTTGCATCACAGAACCTGGCTCCGTTGGAATTCGCGATACTACGCGGCTTTCTGGGTAACGAAGAATGGACTATCTCCGAAATGGCGCTGGCCCTTGGAGTGAGCCCTTCTCGTGTCAGCAGAGTCGTGTCGCGGCTGGTTGGGCTAGGAATGTTGCGCCGCCGAAGGCTTCGGAGCGACCGGCGAGTAGTTCGGTTGACTTTGACTGCACAGGGCCGTGAACTAGCTAACGACATTCAGCAGCGCGCACAGGTATATGACGCTCAACTGTATCAGGGCATTAGCGACACGGAGCGCGCTTGCTTCGTGTCGACAGCGGCTAAGATCTTGTCCAATTTCGCCGCCTTGGAGGGTCCAAGGGGTAGCTAAGACGACAGTCCCAGATCCTAGAGCATTTGAAAAGCTTCCCCCAGTTGAAACATATTTCTAGCAAGCCCACTTACAAAGGCGCAACACTTCTGTCTAAGCGGTGTTTGATGCGAGTGGGCAGTTCGCAGATTCAGCCCTCGTTGGGCACTGTGTGTTCCATGGGGTATGAGCTTCCTCGTCGAACTGAAATGGACTGGCTCGACTACTGTGCAGGCTTTGTTGCATCTAGATCGAGTCCGTTGAGCCAATCAATGAAACTGCTAGCTTGTTCCGATTCCACTCTTGTTGAGTCACCGAGGGCTCGCCAGAGTTAGGAAAATCTAGTCTTGCCCTCCTCCACTCTCCTTGAGGAGGTGACTGAAGGCCTTCTTTGTTGACACTCCTTGGAGCGCCCCATATTATCGGAGCCATCGTTCACATATGTTCACAGCCCGTTCAGGTGCCCACTCGGGAGAATAGGGAAGGCGGTGTAAGTCCGCCGCGGTAGCGCCACTGTAAGCGGGAACGGGGCCGGTGCCCACTGTCGCAGTCGCGATGGGAAGGGCCCCGGCAGCCAAATAGTCTGCCCGCGAGCCAGGAGACCTGCCTGATCGGGAGGTGACCACTCTCCGCACCAGAGAGGGTCCCTGGCACGCCGCGCGCTTGGACACATTGAGCGCGACGAACCGACCTCCAGCGGAGAGTTGCTGGAGGTCTTCTTGTTGCGTGTCGCGGCCTTGTCAAGGATCGAGGTTTATCGTCGGGCCGGAGTGAGTGTTCGGCTCGTGCTCGGGGGCGGCGTACTCTCCTTGCTGATTCTCGCCTGTGCGCTGGTTTCACTCAGTCTCGGCCCCGTTGGCATTCCCGTCAGCCATGTTGCGTCCGTCATTCTGGCGCTCTTGGGCATTGACGGCGGTGAGTTTTCTCGCACTGAGCAGCTTGTTATCGAGCAGATCCGTTTGCCCCGAATCGTCGTAGGCGCGGCGGTCGGCATGGCGCTTGGGGTTTCTGGGGCCACGATGCAAGGGTTATTCCGCAACCCCATGGCGGACCCGGGCATCATTGGCGTTTCCGCAGGTGGCGCCGTTGGCGCGGTAGCCGCAATCGCGTTGGGCGCGACAGGGCTCTTCTTCCTTGCGCTGCCCACCTTTGCGTTTGTGGGCGCCATTTCGGCGACCTTCCTCGTGTATGGTATTGCAGCAGTAGGCGGACACTTCTCGATGGCCACGCTGTTGCTGGCGGGCGTTGCTGTAAACGCGTTCCTCGGAGCCATCGTCTCCGCCATTATCATCCTGCTGCCCGACAACGAGGCCCTTAGGGAGATTCTATTCTGGCTTGCCGGTGGCCTCGATTCCCGTTCGTGGGAACATGTACGAATCTCGGTGCCGCTTATCTTCGGAGGCGCCGCTGTGATTACCCTCATGGCGCGCGACCTTAACCTGCTGACGTTAGGCGACGACGAGGCGCGTTCGATGGGCGTGCGTGTGGGATACATGCGAACCGTCCTGATGACGGCGGCAGCGTTGGCGACGGGCGCTGCAGTTGCGGTCAGCGGGACCATTGCATTCGTGGGGTTGGTGACTCCGCACATCTTGCGGCTCGTGCTTGGTCCGGACCACCGTGTACTCATTCCCATGAGTGCCATCGGTGGCGCCATCTTCGTCGTTGTCGCCGACACCTTCGCCCGCACAGTCATTCAACCTGCCGAGTTTCGCGTCGGCGTGCTGACTGCCTTTGTCGGCGCACCCTTCTTTATCCTGCTGCTCATAAAGAACAAGCGGCAGGCGTATTCGCTTTAGTCCGCGAGCACCGAAAGGAGACATGATGATCAAACGTGGGTTTTGCTGCCTGTTCCTACCCATAATCTTGCTGCTTGCGATTCCTATCGCGGCATGCTCGACAGGCGAACCTGCGGCTGTCCCCGTACCCGACCCGACACCGGTTGTCGTTACACCTGAACCCGCTAAAGTCCCAGACTTGACCGCCGAACCACCGGTACATGCGCCAACCCAATTACCGTCTGCCACGCCGACGCCAATGCCGGCACCGACGCCAACGCCCATGTCGTCGTTGATGGGTGTGCGCGGGATCGTGGACCCGACCAACTTTAGCTGGCCCCGAGAGGTAGAAGGACTCAATGGTTTCGTGACTATCCCGGCAAAGCCGGAGCGCATCATCACGGCCTCCGTTGGCCACGACGAATCCGTACTAGCCCTGGTCCCGGCGGAACGTCTGGTAGCCGTTGGGGCTTTCACGAAGGATGAGACATTCTCAAACATTGCCGAGTTTGTGAAGGACAGGCCAGAGATTACCCGGGATCCTGAAACAATCATTGCGCAATCTCCTGACGTTGTGGTAACCAGCCCGTTCTTCACAGCGGATGGCATCGACGCGCTGACGAGGGTCGGCATCCCCGTCGTGCAGACGGAGTTGAAGCACGATCCGGAGGCGCGAATCAACAACATCCTCTTCATCGGCTATATCCTCGGCGAGGAGGAGAGGGCTCTTCAGTTTGCCATGGAAGTGCGTGAACGGTATGAGTCCCTGGTAGGGGTGACCAGCAAAGCCGCGCCACAGCCGCGGGTGCTTGCCGTTACGCAGTACTCCGATAAGCTTTGGGTCGCGGGCAGTAACTCGACTGAAGGTGGGGTAATCGTCGCTGCAGGCGGCGTCAACGCCGCCGATGAGGCCGGGATTGAGGGCAACCAGACAACGAGCCTCGAGGGAGTCATCGCGATGGCGCCCGAGGTGATCATTATCCCTCAGCCTGTAGCTTTTGGAGCAAATGAGTTCCGTGAGAGCCTCTTGAACAACGAGACCTTGGCAGAAGTTCCAGCCATCAAGAGCGGCAGGGTCTTTGTGGTGGAGAGCAAACACTTTACTACGCTGTCTTACTGGAACATTCGCGGTGCGGAAGACCTTGCTAGGATGCTGTGGCCGGATGACTTTTCGGCTAATCCATCGCCTGCATTCAGCCTTGCGGAGTAGCAGTTTATGCAAAACCGACGGCCACCAGCGATAGATGCACAGGAACTCTTCTTCAAGGTGGAAGCCAAGACACTGTTGGATGGCGTTGACCTGCACGCGGACCATGGGCGGATGGTGGGCCTCATTGGACCTAACGGTGCTGGCAAGTCCACGTTCCTGCGGGCAATTTCAGGCGTGCTTCGATTGCAGGGTGGGAGCATCCACCTTGACGGCAGAGACATGCAGTCCTTGACGTCTAGGGAAGTGGCCGCGGACATGGCAATTGTGCCGCAGATACTGCCGTACACGCACGGATTCACGGTGATGGAGTTGGTGCTCATGGGGCGGTACCCCCATTTAGGCCGCTTCCAGATCGAGGGTAAGGAGGACGCTCGCATTGCCTGGGACGCAATGCGGTTGACTGAGACTGAGCAGTTTTCGGATCGGAGACTCGACACGCTGTCCGGAGGCGAACGGCAGCGCGTGATTGTTTCGCGTGCCTTGGCGCAGCTACCCCGAATCCTATTGCTCGACGAACCTACGGCCAACTTGGACGTGTTGCAACAGCTGAAGGTTCTGGGCCTTGTTCGAGAGCTGGTGGATGAAGGGCTCACAGCCATCGCGGCCATTCACGATTTGACCTTGGCGGCGCGCTTCTGCGATCGCCTTGTGCTGCTGAGCGAGGGCCGGGTGCTGGCAGCGGGGCAGCCGAATGAGATCCTGACGACCGATAGGATTGCCGCTGCATTCGGCGTCGAAGCTGCCGTCTATCGCGACCCCAATACAGGATCGTTGGCAATCAGCCTCATTGGCCCCGCGGAAGCGCACAAACCCAAGGCAAACGGGCGCAGCGCTTGCGTCTAGACTGCGTCGCCCCCACCAATACCAAGCGTATAGCACCATCAGTACAAGCGGGTTAACACTGGGGGATTCACACGGGAAAGCCTATTTGCCCCATAGCCCCGCCGAGCGGTAAACAAGGTCCATGTCTACATGCTCGCAAACGAAGGCGGCCAACTTGTCGAATTCCTCGTCTTGGTCCGCATCCGTTGATTGCTGCGTAAGCGTGATGCCCTTTCGATTCGCCACACACGCCAAAATGGACTGGCGCGCGGCTCGATTGTGGAACAGACCGTGCATGTACGTCCCGAGCGTCAGCCCTTCGGCATCCAAGGCACCGTCTGGCTGGTTGACGCGCTCACCTGAGCGTGTTTCCAGTACAAGAGGATGAGTTAGACCCGCGCCAGAGGTCACACCCAAGTGGATTTCGTAGCCGGTGAGCTCTGCGCCAGAGCAGCCGCTGAGCAGTCCGCGTTCCTCAGTAACTCTGGCCCGAACCTGATGCGTGACCTTTGCGGTCAGAAACGTAGTGGAACAGGGCAACAATCCTAACCCGGGCGTCCGCAGCCGTGGCGATTCCACACTGTCGGGGTCTAGGAGTTCCATTCCTAGCATCTGGTAACCTGCACAAATGCCTACGATTGGTGTGCCCCTGGCGCGGGCATCAAGAAGGAGGCCGGCCAATCCACGCCCTCGCAACCAGTCAAGGTCCGCTGCAGTGGTCTTGCTGCCCGGAATGACAACTAAGTCCGGCTCACCAAATTCTTCCGCCCGGGTGACGTAGTGTACCCGCACGCCGGGTTCGCGGTGCAATGGATCAAAATCGTCGAAGTTGGCGATGTGAGGGAGGCGCAAGACGGCGACGTCGATATCAGGGCCGTCTTCTCGTGCTGCGCCCTCTGGCAGGCCCAGCACATCCTCTTCCGGGATGTGGATGTCGAAGTAATACGGCAGCACACCCGCGACCGAAACGCCAGTGCGCTCTCGCAGCACGTCGATGCCGGGCGCGAGCAGCGTGGAGTCCCCGCGGAACTTGTTGATGACAAAACCCTTGACCAACTCCCGCTCCTCGGGCTCTAACAAGGCCATAGTGCCGACAAGCTGCGCGAAGACGCCCCCACGCTCAATGTCCCCAACAAGGAGCACCGGGGAGTTGGCGTAGCGGGCCACAGCCATGTTGACGATATCGACGTGCCTTAGGTTTATCTCCGCTGGACTGCCTGCCCCCTCGATGACAACGACGTCAAATTCCCGGCGCAAGGCATCCAGCGAGGCCGTTACGGTACGCCAGAGTTCCTCCTTTCGGTCGTAGTAGTCGCGAGCGGCAAGTGCCCTCTGCGGACGGCCAAGCACCACCACCTGGGATAGGTTGTCGGACTCGGGCTTGAGGAGCACTGGGTTCATTTCGACGCGCGGCGTCGTCATGGCTGCAGCCGCCTGCACAGCCTGTGAGCGGCCGATCTCTCCACCGTCGGGGGTGGCGAAGGAGTTGAGCGACATGTTCTGTGCCTTGAACGGGGCGACTGAGTAACCGGCTCGCGCGAAAATGCGGCAAAGTGCGGCGGCGAACACTGACTTGCCCGCGTGGGACGACGTTCCCTGCACCATAATTACTCTTGAGAGTTTACCGTTTGACATCCGTGGTCGCCTCCTTGCAGTCAACTATTCCGGAACCATCGCGGGAGATGGCGCGGATGCGAATGAAAAGTGAACGTTCCTGGGAAATAGCGATTGTAGGTTGCAGGCGGGGGAAATGTGACGTCACTTCACTAGAGGCAATAGTGGCTGCCGAGCCTGGATTCGAACCAGGGTTACGTGGTCCAGAGCCACGCGTGCTACCGCTGCACCACTCGGCAAAGGGTATCCTCAGTTTATCGCCGCTCGAAGTGGGGGGTCAAGGCGAGGTACTTGCGCCCGCCAATCGCGCACCTGCTTGGGCGATCGCGGGTCGAACACCTTGGCGTGACGGGCGTCCTCTGCAATAGCGCCGCCGACATGTCGATGGTGCGCACGCCAGTGCGTGATGCACCATAGAAGAATGGAATCGCGGCTCATGAATCCCTAGCGAAGGGTCTCGCGATTGGTGCCCCATATCAGCCCCCAGTGAATGAACGGCGAAGCGTGCGCCAAAGCAGCCGCCAGAACACGATTCGGAAGAGTAGCCGCAGCCAGAGGATAGTGTCAGCCCGCGCCATAACCAAATCGCATACAACGCTGGCGTAGTTGCCGGTGCAGACCCATCTGCCCGGACGGGCGTCTAGGCAGTCGACGACATCGGCGCGGAATTGGCCCCGAGTGTTCCCCCGCCACCCAGGGATTCAATGCGGGACGTCCAGGTCAATGTGTGAAAGGCCCAACCGGTGCGCGGCTTCAGTTCCGAGGCTGGGTTTCCCGCATCCCGTCGGCACGGACACGCCTATGCGTTTCCCGATGAACGACTCCATTTCCTTCACGCCCACACGACCTGCAGCGATGAGCCACTTTCGTCTTTGCTGACGTCGATCCGCACTGGGAAGGCTTCTTTCATCTCCTCGATGTGCGTGACCACTAGGATTAGGTCAAACTCATCCTGTATGGTCTGGATGGCTTCCACAAGCCGCTCGCGTCCACCGGGGTCCTGCGTGCCGAAACCTTCGTCAAGAAAGAGGGTACGTAGGGGTGCGCCCGTGCGCGAGGCCAGCAGCTTTGCCAGTGCCACCCGCAACGCGAAGTCAATTCGGAAGGCTTCGCCCCCGCTGAACAGCTCGTAGCTGCGCGTGCCGAGCTCGTCGGCGATGCGGATCTCCAGCGTCTCTGAGACGTTACCGCTTCGGTTCTGCCGCTGTGTCTCCAGAGAGAGCGTCATGCGATGGTCTGTGAGTCTCGCAAGCAGGTCGTTGGCCTGCGATTCCAACTCCGGGAGTGCAGCCTCGATTAGCAGCGCTTGGATTCCACCCCTGCCAAATGCGTCCACAAGTACGCTGTACGACGTCCGCATGGCCTGCAACTCATCATGCTCTTGCTGGAACTCGGCGAGCTCAGCCTCTCTAGTAGCCAACTGCTCGATTCGCATCGAATGCAGCCGCTCCTCACCCTGCAGCTTCGCGACCCGCGACTCCAGTGACTGCCGCTCATCTCTCCTAGCTTGCAGTTCGGTGCGGAGGACAGATTCTCCTTCCAGCTGTGTTGCGAACTCTGAGAGTCTCTGACTCGCCTCCTCCGCTTCGCTTCGCGTAGCAAGCGCCAACGAGGTAAATTCCGCTAGGGCCTTACGCTCTTGCGGCAACCGCACCTCTGCATCCCGCAGGTCCCGGGCAAGATCGGCAAAGCGTTCAAACTCCCGGACAGTTTGCCGCACCTCGGTGTGGTAGTCGGCGTCATAGGCTACTGCCGACCTACGCGCCTCAACTGCGGCCAGTTTCTGCCTCTCCTCTTGGGCAAAGCTATCCGCGTCGATGCGCCTCGTGATTGCTTCAATCTCCTTCGTAACCGAGGCAAGTTCTGCCTCCGCGGCCGCACCCTCCTTTACCTCGCGTTGCAGCTCGGCGAGGCGCGCGGCGTGGCGTTTCTGGGTCTCTTCAAGGCCGGCCTCCGCCTTCGAGAGCTTGGCCTCATCTTGCGCTTGCTTGGGCACTAGGAGTGCCAGCTGCTGGACGTTGCGATCAAACTGAGAACGCCGCTCGCGGCCCTTCTGCTCTAGTTCTTCTCGCAGGTGCGTAAGTCCGTCGGCGCCGAGGCGAGTTCCGCATAGAGGGCAGTGTGTTTCGCCCTCCCGAAGCATTCGGTAGTTGCTGCGCAGTTCAGCCAATTCGGCGTCCAGCTGTTGATTGGCGGCCTCCATCTGCGCAATGGCGCGACGCGTGCCGTCGAGATCGACACGCAGTGCCTGAATCGCGTCGCGTTGCTCGTCCACGACGGATTCTTTAGTTGTGGCGTTTGCCAGGACTGCCTCAGCCGACTGGCCCCGTTCGACGCGCGGTCGCAACTCGCGTTCCGCGCGGCCTCGCAGCTGCTCGGCTTCGGCAGCCAACCGAGCAGCCGCTTGCGCGATCGCGTGTTCCAACTCCATGGCCTGCCGTTCCAGAAGGGTGTCCCGTTGCTGCTCGTTGTCCAGTTCCTGCAACTGCTCCTTTGCATCCGTGAGCAAGGAGATCCCGTGGTGAACCTCTTCTCGTCGGGCCTGCGCGGCCTCGAGCCGTTCAATACGAGCGAGTGCCTGCTCGGCCTGTGCCTCTAGTCGCCCGGCCTCCTCGAGGCGTTTGTCCGTGGAACCTCGCAATCGGTCAGCCTCTTCCTGCACCCTGTCCAGCGCCATGACACGAGTCTCCAATGCCGCCTCTTCGGCCCTGGCGGCGACTAGCAGCGGGGCATGTCCCTCGAGCATTCTAAGGGCCTCATTCAGCGCCTGCTCAGTTGTGGAACGGGAAGCGAGGTCTTGCTCTGCCCGTTCGCGGTCTAACTGGTTACGCAGCAGTAACGCATCTTGCTCCCGCACGCGCTCTCGGGCTCGGTCCTGGAGCCGTTCGTAGAGCGAGAGTCCAAGAATCTCCGCGAGCGTCTCCTTCCTCTGGGCAGGCGTTCTCGTGGTGAACCTGTCTGCCTCGCCCTGCAGTAAGAAAGCGCTATTGACGAAAGTGTTGTAGCTCATTCGGAGCAGGCGTTGCACATGCGCCTCTGTTTCGGCAACCGAGCCCTCCGTCAACGACCGGAAGCCGTCGCCAGCAGCGACCTGAAGGTCGACCATACGCGCGGCGCCGCGCCGTCCGCCGCCCTTCGAATGTTTACGCACCATGCGGTACGTGGCCTCTGCCGCTGCAAATGTGAGGGCCACCTCCATGTCCGATTGTCCCTGGTATACCAGTTCGTCGGGAGAAGCACCGCCCGTGCCGAACTTGCGTCCGCGGGCCCATCCCCAAAGCGACCAGGTGACCGCGTCCAGCAGTGCCGACTTGCCGTTTCCGTTGTCTCCAGAAAGGCAACAAACGTGAATGTCCCGCAGGTCAAGCTCCGTCTCTCCACGGTAGCTGAGGAAGTTGTACAGTCGAAGATGTAGCGGGACCATCGGTAGGGACCTCCGGGGTGGTGGGAGAATCGTAGCACAGCGAGAGCCATCAGGGTCGCCGCTGAATCCTCACTTGGAGTCCTGTTTACCGCGCGTCTGCTGCACCCCTACAATGACCGTGGAGGAAACGTATGTTTGACGCACTTGGCGAAAAGCTATCCACCTTGTTTCAGCGGCTTGGGGGCAAGGGCCGTTTGACTGAAAGAGACATCGACGAAGCGCTTAAGGAAGTGCGTGTCGCATTGCTGGAAGCTGATGTCAACTTTCGAGTCGCGAGGGAATTTGTCGCGAGGGTCAAGGCGCGCTGCCTCGACGTCGACCTGCTTCAGGGGCTCAACCCCGGGCAGCAAGTAGTCAAAGTGGTCAACGAGGAACTGACGGCCATCCTCAGCGCTGGTGACCATCGCCTCCACCACGGCACCAATGCAACTGCCGTCCTTATGCTTGTGGGTTTGCAGGGCTCCGGCAAGACAACCACTGCGGCGAAGCTCGCACTAAATCTCGCTACAGGTAGTCGCGCCAAGCCGATGCTCGTCGCGGCCGACCTCCGCCGCCCCGCAGCCATCGAGCAGATTACCGCCCTCGGCAGACAGCTCGATGTGCCTGTCTATTCCGAACCCCGGACGTCTTCGACGGCGGTCCTCACCGCAAGAAATGGCGCGGCTGAAGCGGCACGGCAGGGTTGCCCTTGGGCCATCATCGACACTGGCGGCCGCCTACAGATAGATGACGAGCTCATGGAGGAACTCGCCGAGACCAAGAAGGCCCTCAATCCGGAGGAGGTAGTCCTGGTCGTCGACGCTATGACTGGCCAGGAGGCCGTCAACGCCGCGACCGCTTTCAACGAGCAGGTCGGTCTGACGGGACTCATTCTCACCAAGATGGACGGCGATGCCCGCGGTGGCGCGGCCCTCTCCATCAGTGCGGTGACCGGCGTTCCCATAAAATTTATGGGAGTGGGCGAGAAGATCGACGCACTTGAGCCCTTCTACCCGGACCGCCTCGCCTCCCGCATCTTGGGAATGGGCGACATCCTCACCCTGATCGAGAAGGCTCAAGAGGTGGTGGACACCAGGCAGGCCGAGGAGATGGAGCGGAAGCTTCGCAAGGCCACGTTCGACTTGCAGGACTTTCTCGACCAGCTGCGGGCCGTGCAGAAGATGGGACCATTGGGACAGGTTCTGGAGATGGTTCCCGGGATGAAGGGTCGGATAAAGGCCGATGACGTTGATGACGACCACTTGAAGAGTGTCGAGGCAATCGTACTTTCAATGACACCTCGGGAGCGGCGTGAACCCAATGTGCTCAACGCCTCCCGGCGCCGCCGAATCGCACTGGGCAGCGGAACAAGCGTGCAGGAGGTCAACCAGCTTCTGAATCAATTCAAGCAGATGCAACGAATGATGAAGCAATTCTCCGGTGGGAAGATCAAGCGGATGGGCGCCTTGCAGCAATTAATGCGTCAGTAATCCTACAGTTCATTGAAGGTAGACGCCGCCGCTGCTATACTGGAGTGACCGTCGGGGCGTGGCGCAGACCGGTAGCGCACCTGCATGGGGTGCAGGGGGTCGTTGGTTCAAATCCAATCGCCCCGACCAACAAGAATGCTTCTCTAGGCCGTCTCATTGAGGCGGCTCTTTCTTTGTAGAAGCCTGCTGCATACCGTCTCCTGGTGCTCCAATTGCAGTCCTCGTTCAAGTAAGCTCAGAACTCCTTGACAATAGGCGTTGATTGGCTCATGGTGCAGACTGGCACAGTATGCGCAATAGGTTGATGTCCGGCAGGTTTGTGGTGCCTTCCTGCCACAGTGGCAACCAGCAGGAGGAAAAGGAATGCTCACGAGGGAAGAAAACGAACAGGTAACGAAGGTAACTCCCAGCACGCCCATGGGTGAAGCGCTTCGTCGCTACTGGCTCCCGGCGCTACTCGGGCGCGAACTGCCAGAACCGGACTGCACCCCCGTCCGTCTGCGATTACTCGGCGAGGACTTGGTGGCCTTCAGGGACACCAACGGCGAGATTGGCATTTTGGACGAGCAGTGTCCCCACCGACTCGCCTCTCTGTGGCTGGGCCGCAACGAGGAAGCTGGCCTGCGCTGTGTCTATCACGGCTGGAAATTCGACGTCCATGGCAACTGCGTGGAGCAGATGAACGAGCCGGTTGACTTCAAAGACAAGATAAAGGTCAAGTCATACCCGGCCGTGGAGATGGGCGAAGTAATCTGGGTCTACATGGGCCCCGCCGACAAAAGGCCCCCGTTGCCTAACTTTGAGTACACGCGGGTGCCCGAGACACACCGCGGCGTCACCAAGGTAGTCCAAGAGTGCAACTGGCTGCAGGCGCTGGAAGGGGGCATCGACTCGTCCCACGCGCCCATCCTGCACCGCCAGCTCAAGGAGAACGCAAGCGCAGAGGGCATCCAACCCTCCACGCCCTTTGTCCGCGGCGGTGCGCCCACCCTGGAGGTGGACGTGACCGACTACGGCTATCGCTACACCGGCATTCGCCCGCTGGGTGAGGACGAGCAGTACGTCCGCGGCTACCATTTCATCATGCCCTTCACGCAGCTTCGTCCGCAGCAAATCGGCCGCGCCGGCGCCCCTGACCGAGAGATGGTCGCCGGCCACCACTGGGTGCCCATCGACGACAACAACGTAATGGTCTGGAACTTCCACTACAGCTTCGGAAACGAGGCGATGTCGGAGAAGGAACGGACCATGGAGGGCTCTGCAAACGGCTGGCCCAACGTGGACCAGGTTACCTTCCGAGCGGCGGGCAATATCCGCAACAACTGGCTGATCGACCGCGCCGTCCAGAAGACCGAGACCTTCACCGGGATTACGGGCATCAACGCGCAGGACAGGGCGGTGCAGGAGAGCATGGGCCCCATAGTCGACAGGTCGCGCGAGCACCTCGGTCCCGCCGACGCCGCCGTCATCGCCATGCGCAAGCTGGTCATGGAGGCCGCTCGCAACGTAGCCGAGGGCGAAGACCCGAGGGGCGCCCGTACGACAACCTACCACGCCGCCCGCGCCATCGAGAAGGTCTTCGACGCAAAGCGGCCCTGGCGCGAGGTGCTGCTGCCTGAGATGTATCCGGAGGACGTTCCAACGGCGGGCTAGTCTCAACGTTGAAGGAGTAGGCTCATGCTGAGTCAGCAGGACAATGTGCTCATCACCCAGACCGGCCCAGGTACGCCGATGGGCGAGTATCTCAGGCGCTTCTGGATACCTGCTCTCTTGACCCGGGAACTTCCTGGACCCGATTGCCCTCCCGTGCGCGTCAAGATCATGTCCGAGGAACTCGTGGCATTCCGCGACACTAACGGCGACGTTGGCCTCGTCGACAACTATTGCCCGCACCGCCGTGCCAGCCTGTTCTTCGGCCGCACCGAGGAATGCGGCATCCGCTGCGTGTACCATGGTTGGAAATTCGACGTAAACGGGGACTGCGTCGACATGCCCTCGGAACCGGTGGAGTCCAACTTCAAGGTCAAAGTGAAGATCAAGGCATACCCCGCTCGCGACTGGGGCGGCTTCATCTGGACTTACATGGGCCCGGCGGAACTTATGCCTGAGCTGCCTGAGGTTGGATTCGCGCTTGTGGAGGAGGAAAACCGGAGAGTGTCCCGCCGTCTGCAGGAGAGCAACTTTGTGCAAGGCATTGAGGGCGGAATTGATTCCAGCCACATCTCCTACCTCCACTTCGGGCTTACACCTACCAGACGTGACGACCCGGAAAACCAGAGCCTTTCCAATCGGGACGGCGCGCCCCATTTCACGGTGAAGACCACGGACTACGGGTTCGTCTACGGCGCCAACCGTGAGGCGGAAGACGACAAGTATTATTGGCGACTGACGCCCTTCATGCTGCCATTCTTCACGATCATCCCCGGCGGCACGGGCAACCCGGATGAGCGCACCTACAGCGGCCATGGCTGGGTTCCCTCAGACGACGAGAACTGCTGGATGTTCACCTACAGCTGGAACGCTAGCAGGCCGCTGCGGGAAGACGAGGGCCATAGCGCCAGCTTCCTCGAGCTGGACCCGCGTACCATGCGTTCCGTCGTGAACAAGGACAACGATTACGGCATCGACCGCGAGGTTCAGCGCACGCAGACCTTCACGGGGATTAAAGACATCTCTGTCCAGGACGCCAGTATCCAGGAGAGCATGGGCCCGATTTGCGATCGCACCAAAGAGCACCTAGGCACGACGGACGCTCCCATCATCGCCATGCGTCGCATATTCCTAGAGGCCTGTCGAGACCTCATGGAGGGCGTCGAACCCGATGTACCCAGAGATGGGGCCACGTTTAGGGTTCGCTCGGTTGCGGAGGTGCTGGACAAGAGCGTCTCGTTCGACGAGACCACAGAGAGAGTGCCTGTAGGCGCCTAGGTTCATTGGCCAGAGCCGGGGGGCAGCTAAGGAGGGCGGGGAAATGCTGAGCAAGGAAGAGAATGAACTACTGACCAGGGTAGGCCCCGGAACGCCTATGGGAGATCTCATGCGGGAATACTGGATGCCCGCGATGATGTCGGAGGAGTTACCCGCCCCAGATTGCGAACAGGTTCGGCTCAAGTTGCTCGGCGAGGACCTCATCGCCTTCCGCGCAACCAACGGCGTTGTGGGCGTCATCGCCAACTCTTGCCCGCACCGAGGAGCATCGCTCTTCTATGGTCGGAACGAAGAAGGCGGCATTCGCTGTGTCTACCACGGCTGGAAGTTCGACAATGAGGGCAACTGCGTCGAAATGCCGTCCGAGCCGCCTGAGAGCCGCTTCATCGACAAAGTCAGGGCAACCACGTACCGGACGACGGAACGTGGAGGCTTTGTGTGGGTCTACATGGGCCCGCGTGAAATTCCTCCCCCGCTTCCCTCGTTGGTGGCTAACTTGCAACCTGAAGGCGCCTACACAATCAACGCCTACTATACGGAGTGCAACTGGATGCAGTCCCTGGAGGGCGACTACGATACGAGCCATGTCAGCTTTCTCCATGCTGGCGCTCGCAAGCCTGAGGACATAGAGGAACCGGACGTCACCTTTGAGAAGTACGCCCTTAAGACCCGCTGGGCCCGCCACTTCGTCAAGGACACGGAATTTGGCTGCACTTCAGGCAATAACCGGCCCGCTGAAGAGGATAGCACCTACTGGCGCGTCGCCCACTTCCTCTTCCCCTTCTACGCCATGATCCCCGCCAGCTTCCGCGAGAAGTCCTTCATCGCCGTGGTCCCAATGGACGACGAGAATTCCATGCGATGGCACGTCAGTTGCCGCGATCGCAGCGAGCCTCCGCGACCCGGCTTCGGAGGGCCGACCGAAGTCGATGGGCTGCCGACGTCCTTCCACCGCGACGCTTCCCGCAACGGCACCGGGTGGTACGATCGCTTTAAGATCGCCGGCAACGCCCGCAACGATTACCTGATCGACCGTGAGGCCCAGCGTCGACGCCAAGGTGGCCTTGGCTTCAGCGGTCTCCCCGGTCGCGGACAGGACAACGGCATGACGGAGAGCATGGGCGTCATCTACAAGCGCGACCAAGAGCATCTGGGTGTAACTGACGCAGGCATCATCCGCATGCGCCGCCGCCTCGCCCGGGCAGCCATGGCGCTTCGGGAAGACGGCACACCGCCACCCGGTGTGGACCAGCCTGAGCTGTACATGGTGCAGTCCATCTCTACACTGCTGCCCAACGACGTTAACGGCATTGAGGCCACGCTGGACCACCAGTGGGCCAACCTTCGCGGGGTGGAGATGGCCGGAGGATAAGCGAGATTGGTGGCGCGCCCAACCTTGACGTGCGAGGCTTTGCGTTCTGGAACGACCGTTATGCCTAGAAGTGAACCAATTCCATGACCTGGAGACCGCATATGGCGGAAGAGACCAAGATTGAGGTAATCGCTGGGCCCAACGGAGAGGCCGAGATTTACGAGCTATACGAGGACTACCAGCCCCTCTTCTACAATATCCATTTCAAGGGGCAGGTATCAGAGACCTTTAAGACCCTTGGCGAGGCGTACCTGGAGGCGGGAAGGCTGGCAGGCGTGAAGACATAGGATAGAGTTGGGGGTTTCCGGGTCCTTTACTGGGGGGCCGAGATTGAGACGCCAAATGGCGGTACATCTTGGAAGGGAGGACAGTCTAGTGAGGTTCAGTGCACTGTTACGGTTCGCGGCGTTCATGGTGGTCTTGGTCCTAACACTCTCCGCCTTTGTGGCGTGCGGCAGCGATGACGAGGAGACGACCACGTCCTCGGGGTCGACGACTACGACGACCACTGACACGTCGTCTAGCAGCTCGACTGCGGCTGCGCCGGAGCCTACCGCGGCGGCCTCAACGACCACCGACGCCATGCCGGCAGACGACGCGATGATGGAGCCCGTCGTCGACGTGGTCGTCATCGGCGCGATTCCACCCTCCATGATTTCCAACAACGTCGGCCGAGGTCTTGGCGTTCAGCAACACATCCAGATCAAGCCGATGTACGAGTACATGATCGGAACGGATCCGGTGTCCGGCGCCCTTGTTCCGCAACTCGCCGAGTCGTGGAGCATCGAGCCCAACGGACAGGACTTCCGAATCAAACTGCGGGAGGGCATCCCCTTCCACAACGGCAATGGCACCGTATCCTACCGCGACGTCGAGTTCACGGTCGCTGAGTTCGGCAATGAGGAAGCCGTCCACCCCCACTCGCGCAACTACCGCACCGTGGAGATTGAGCCAATCTCCGACGTTGAGTTCATTTGGAAGCTTCCCCGCCCTCTTGCCGAGCAGGAGCGTCGGATGTCGGAGCACATCGGCGGCATGGAGATCATGAGCGTCGCCGATTACGAGGCGCTCGGTGAGGAGAATGTCGTCTCACGGCCGCTCGCCGGCACCAACGGCTACCAGTTCGAGAGCCGTGAGCAGGAGAGCTACATCCGCTTTGACCGCATACCCGGCGAGCACTGGCGCCACACCCCCGATTTCGCTGGCCTTGAGTATCGGTGGATGAATGAGGAGTCGACGCGCCTCGCAGCGATACTTACGGGAGAAATCCACATCACGCAGCTCGGCGCCGACTCGACGGAGCTTGCCCAAAGCGATGGCTTCCGCGTACAGCAGGGCGGGCTCCCCGGCCAACGCATCTTCGGCGCCTTCAAGGGTGGTTATCTCGACACGACGGACCCGCGCTATGAGGCACAGGGGACCCCCTGCGGCTATGTCCATTGCGATTCGCCCTACCTGAATCCCAACGTGCGTAAAGCCATGAACAAGGCCGTCGACAAGGATGCCCTTAACGACGCCTTCTTCCGCGGCGCAGGCATGAACATGGTCATGTCGGGCATCCCGGAGGACAGCCCAGCCTTCAACCCGGACTGGCTTGCAGCCTATCCTGCCGAGTACGGCTACGACCCGGATGCAGCCCGAGGCCTGCTTTCCGACGCGGGCTACGGCCCGAACAATCCGCTGGAAATCACCGTGCAGGTGATCCCGGTGGCCGGTTACCCACAGGCTCCGGACGTGATGGAAGCAATGGCTGGCTATTGGAACGACATCGGCATCTCGACGACCATCGAGCAGAGGCCGGCGTCTACGCTGCGCGCTTTGCAGCTGGCACTGGAGTTTAAGAACTGGATTGGCCTCTTTAGCGGTGCGCCCATCAACATCCAGAGTTTCCGCGTACACAACAGCAACATCGCCCCGCGGGGCGGAGGCTTCGAGTACATGGAGATATCGGACCTGATTCACCAGGTGCAGGCGACGATGGGTGAGGAGGCTCAGGACGTCATCCTGCGGCAGATTGGCGACATCGCCTTCCCAGCGCATATCGCGGTCAACCTGTTCTACATCCCGCCGCAGCTCGTCCTGAACCCTGAGGTCGTTGAGAGTTGGAATTGGCCGGGCAACATCGCCGGCCTGTGGAGCCACTTCGATCAGATACGCGCGGTAAAGAAATAGGCGATTTGGGAGTTTAGGCGCAGTCGAGAGCTCAAAATGCCGTCGGAAAGCGCAGGTCCTTTGCACCAGAAATGAGAAGGGGGCGACGTTGAAACAGCGTAGTTCGGTCACATTCTTGGTTAGGCCATTGGCCGTCATAATGGTGTTTGCGCTCTTCATGGCTGTGGCAGTGGCCTGTGGCGATGATGACGATGACGGCAGTGGCGCGGCGGCATCGACAACTTCGACGTCGACCGACACGGGATCTGCGGCACCCGATCCGACAGCCGAAGCCATGGCGACTGAAGACGACTCCGCGATGATGCCAAGGATCGCGCGGGTGGTTGTCGGCACACAAACGCCAAGCCTGCTCTCCAACAACGTGGGCAGGGGGCTCTCCCCTCAGTCACAGATTCAGCTTGTGGCAATGTACGAGTACCTTATCGGCACAGAAGCTCAGACTGGCGCACTCGTACCGCAGCTGGCGACCGAGTGGTCGGTCGAACCCAATGGGCAGGACTTTCGCATCAAGCTGCGCGAGGGCATCCCATTCCATGGCGACAACGGCACCGTCTCTTGGCGCGACGTTGAGCGGACCGTTATGGAACTGGGCGCCGAGGACTCGGAGCACGCACACGCCAGGTTCTACCGCCCCGTCACCATCGAAGCGGTGAGTGAGCTCGAGTTCATATGGAAGCTGCCGAACCCACTGGCAGAGCAAGTGCGGAGGTTCTCAGAGCAGGTCGGCGGTCTTGAGATCATGAGCGCAACCGACTATGACACCGACGGGGCGCCGGACTTCGAGACTGGACCCACGGCGGGCACTGGTGGGTACGAGTTTCTCGAACGCGAACAGACTCGAGGCGTCACCTTCAAGGCAGTGGAATATGACCACTGGCGCCACAACCCGGACTTCCCCGAGTTGGAGATCCGATGGATGGACGAGGAGTCCACTCGTTTGGCCGGGCTGCTGACGGATGAGATTCACGTTACTCAGCTCGGAGCCGACAGCACCGAGCAGGCGGCCAATGAGGGAATGAAGGTCGAGACTGGAACCCTACCGGGCGCCCGCATCTTCGGCGCCTTCCAGGGCGGCTATTTGGACATTGGCGACAGCAACTATGAGGCGCAGGGTACTCCGTGCGAATACGTGCATTGCGACTCGCCGTTCCTGGATCCTCGCGTCCGAAAGGCCATGAACAAGGCCATTGACAAGGATGCCCTCAATGTCGCCTTCTTCCGCAGCGCTGCACAGGAGATGATCATCCAGGCCATTCCGGAAACAAGCCCGGCCTTCAACCCCGCATGGCGGGAAGCATTTGACGAGGAGTATGGGTACGACCCCGCTGCGGCGCACACGTTGCTGGAGATGGCCGGCTACGGCCAAGACAACCCACTGGAAATCAACGTCAACATGGGTGTCGTTGCCGCTTACCCGCAGGCCCGTGACGTCAAGGAGTCTATGGCGGGCATGTGGAACGACATCGGCATCAAGACCAATCTGGAGACTGTCGACGCCGCCGTGATGCGGCCGCGTTCCAGGGCGCTTGAGTTGACCAATTGGGTCAACCTGACCGCCACCGCCTCCTTTGATGTCCAGAGCTGGCGCGTCCACCACGCGGCAATTTCTCCGAGAGGGGGCGGTTTCGAGTTGTTGGAGATCCGCGACCTGATCACGGATCTCCAGGGGACGATGGACACGGGCAGGCAAGACGAGTTGCTGCGGGAAATCGGTGATATCGCCCACCCAAGGCATGTGGCAATCAACCTCTTCTGGGTGCCGCCGCAGATCGTGCTGAACCCGGAGTTCGTCGAAAGCTGGGCGTGGCCAGGCAACGTCTCAGGATTGTGGAGCCACTTCGACCTCATCCGGGCGTCAAAGGTCAAGCTGTAGGAGTACACTTGCGGTGAGAGTGGTGTAGGATAGGGCCAATCGGCCCGTAAGGAGAGCGAAGATGCTGACTCAACACGACAACGATTTGATCTGCCGAACAGGCCCGGGAACGCCAATGGGTGAGTACCTGCGGCGATTCTGGATTCCTGCCGTGCTTTCCCGTGAGATCCCGGAACCCGACTGCCCGCCCGTGCGCGTGAAGATCATGTCGGAGGAGTTGGTGGCCTTCCGCGACACCAACGGCGACGTGGGCATCCTCGACAACTACTGCCCGCACCGCCGTGCGAGCCTCTTCTTTGGGCGAAACGAGGAGTGCGGCCTCCGCTGTGTGTACCACGGCTGGAAGTTCGACGTAAACGGTGACTGCGTCGACATGCCCTCTGAGCCCGCCGAGAGCAACTTTAAGGACAAGGTCAAGATCAAGTCATACCCGGCGGCGGACTGGGGCGGCTACATCTGGGTCTACATGGGCCCGACCGAATTGAAGCCCGAGCTACCCGAGGTCGGCTGGGCAATGGTGCCCGAGGACCACCGCGTGGTCTCCCGCCGCGTGCAAGAGAACAACTACGTGCAGGGCATCGAGGGGGGCATCGACTCCAGCCACGTCTCCTTCCTGCACTCGGGGCTGACGCCCTACCAGCGCGACAACCCAGACGCGCCGCGGCGCCGCAACAGTGGCGTTCAGCCGTCGGCGATGGTAAACGACAGCTCGCCCCGCTTCATCGTCAAGGAAACCGAGTACGGCTTCGTGTACGGCGCACAGCGCAACTCTGGCGACGATGAGTACTACTGGCGCATTACGCCATTCATGATGCCGTTCTTCACCATCATTCCGGGCGGCATCGGCAACCAGGACGAGCTGACCTACAGCGGCCACGGCTGGGTGCCCATGGACGACGACAACTGCTGGATGTTCACCTACAGCTGGAACGCGAGCCGACCGCTGCGCCCGGGAGAGAACCACCCGGCTAGCGACCTGAAGCTGGACCCGCGCACCAAGCGCGCCACAGTCAACAAGGACAACGACTACGGCATTGACCGGGAGATGCAGAAGTACTTCAACTTCACCGGCATCGAAAACGGCTCCGTGCAGGACGCTGGCATTCAGGAGAGCATGGGCGCAATCTGCGATCGCACGAAGGAGCACCTTGGCACCTCCGATGCGGCTATCATCAACCTGCGCAAGGTCTTCCTCCGCGGCGCGAGAGAAATCATGGAGGGCTCTGAGCCTTTCGTGCCAAGGGAAGGCTCCGTCTACCGGCTCCGCTCGGTCTCGCTAATCCAGGACCGTAGCATCACCTTTGACGAAACGGTGCCCAGGGTCAAGAACCCGGGCCACCCAACTCTGGTGTAAGGCAACCCTTGGTTTCTTTCGTAACCTTGTAGACGGGTCGTTCGTCCAACGGTTTCCGGGGATGAGCGGCCCATTTACTTGTCTAAAGCATGGTGGAGAGTCGATATGTGCGTCGTTGTCCTGATTAAGGGAACTGTGGACAGTGAGGCAGGCGCCTTGCCCTCCAAGGAGCTCATTATGGCCATGGCCGCCTACAACGATGAGCTGGCAAACGCGGGCATCATGATTGATGGCGGCGGCTTCAAGCCGACGTCACAGGGCGTCCGCGTCACCTTCGACGGCGACAGCCGCACAGTCGTCGACGACCCTTTCGGCAACCCCAACGAGCTCGTAGCTGGCTACTGGATCTGGCAGGTCAACGACATGGACGAGGCCATCGAGTGGTTGAAGGGGGCACCCAACCCAATGCCCGGTCCCAGCATGGTCGAGATCCGGCCGCTTTATGAAACAGAGGACTTCGCCTCGGTATTTGCGGAGTAGCTCCAGGACTGGAATCCCAAGTGCCAGTCCAGTTGAGGCGCCGATAGCCGTCGGTACATGGACGGATTCGCCCAAAGAGAGTAGGATTCTCGCCACTCAGGGGAGGCCTAGCGGAGTAACAATACCCGCACATGAACGTCAACACCATCGCCGAAAAGCTGGCCGTCATCCATGCGCTCCAGCATCGGGATTTTCGCCTCTACTGGACCGGCAACTTCATGTCGGTCATCGGCCAGCAGATTTCTATCACGGTGCAGGCATGGCTCATCTTCGAGCTGACCGGCTCGGCGCTGCAGTTGGGCCTGCTTGGCCTTGCAAGGGCGGCGCCTGCCGTAGTGCTGGGACTCCTCGGGGGCATCGCGGCGGACAAGTTCAGTCAGCGCAAGCTACTGACCATAACCATTGCCATCGTCGGCATCATCTGGACCATCTTTGCCACGCTTACGTACTCCGGCAGCATCCAGGTGTGGCAGGTGCTGGCGCTGGTGTTTGCCGTCGGCGCGGTGCAGTCATTCCAGCAGGCGTCCCGGCAGGCCATCTTCCCAAGCCTCATAGACCATCGCCACATGTCGAGCGCAGTGGGTTTAAACTCCGCCATCCATCCCGGTGCGCGCATCTTCGCACCCGTGTTGGCGGGCTACCTCATTGACTACCTTGGAGTTCCTATGGAGGGCGCGGGCATTGCCATGTACCTCGTGGCAGTCGGCAGCTTCATCTACTGCTTCATGGTGTTTCTGACCAAGCCGCGCGACATCAAGCGAGCGCAGGGCGCCAACGGGCTCCAAGACCTCATGGATGGCCTGCGGTATGTGCGAAGCCACCGGATCTTCTTCCTCATCATCGGAACCAGCATGGCCAACGCATTTTTCGCGGGATCCCATGTCATTCTGGCCCCTGTCTTCGCCGATAAGCTCTTTGGCGAGGCGTCCGGGTCGGCTATCGGCTACATCTTCGCGGCGGGTGGAGTTGGCGGCATGACTGGCGCGCTCCTCGGCGGATCGCTGGGCACCATTCGGAATAAGGGAGGCGTGCTGGTCGGCAGCGCGCTCACCTTCGGCGGCGCCGTCGTCGCATTCGCCCTGTCCCCATGGTACGCACTATTGTTGGCGATGGAGTTCCTGTCGGCTGCCGGCAACGAGCTCTTCGTCGTGGTAGGGCAGAGCATCCTTCACCTGGAAGTGCCCAACGAGTACCGCGGCCGCGTCATGGGCATCTGGGGCATGACGTACACGCTGGCGCAGCCCATGGGGTCAATGCAGGTTGGTTTCCTGGCGAGCGCCATTACGGCGCCCCTTGCCGTTGCTATCAGCGGAGGTGTCGCATGTGCAATCTCACTCCTCGGCGTTGGTCGCGACCCGCAGATCCGCGCTATCGGCAAGGAGCCTCGCGTAGTCGAGAGTCGACCATAGCAGAGCAAGCAGCGAGGGAAACGCCACTCGGCCGGGGCAAGTCGTATACTCACTATCCGCTCCCAGGTCTTGACCCCCTACGCTGCTTTGGGTAGCATCGCCTTAATTCGGAACGCATTCAGCCGTGGTGTCTCTATCGGCTGCCCGGCTGCACGGCGAAGTTACAGAAGAGGAGATGCAACATGGCAACGCAGGAACGATTGGCAGCGGCAGGCGCCTACACCAAGGCGCTGGCGACCGGAGACCGCGCGGCGGCGGACGCGGCGGCCCCGCACCTCGCCCAGGACATCGTGGTGCAGGTGGGCAACCGCACGTTCGATGGCTACGATGAGGCGCTCGAGCACATCACCGGCATTTGGCCCCTGACCCCCGTGTACCGCAAGGGCACCTGGGCCGACCCCGCCGAGGAAAACGGCGGCGTGGTCGTCCGCGGCACGATGGCGCCCGTTGGCGCAGGCCCAGCGCAGGTTAACCTCACCTTCGCCTTCAACGACGACGACCAGATCAGCCGGGTTGACCAAGAGAACGTCATTGGCACCGAGTTGTTCGAGGTCAACGAGCTCCCAGGCTTCGTCTGCGACGCGGTCAACAACGCCCTGTTCAACGACACCCCGCTCTCCGTGAGCTACGTGGACGCGGATGGAAAGCCGAAGCTCTCCCTGCGCGGCAGCGTGCGGGCCTACGGCGACCAGGCGCTGAGCATCTGGGCACGGAAGGAGTCCGGCTTGGCCGACGCCATCAAGGCCAACCCCAACATGTCGCTGCTCTACCGCGACAACCCGACGCGCTCGACGCTGATCTTCACCGGCAAGGCGCGAATCGAGGAGGACGACGGCGAGCGCAAGCGCATCTTCGATGAGACGCCCGAGGTTGAGCGCAACCACGAGTCATGGACCTCCGGCGCGGCGGTCATTATCGATTTGGACACCGCGGACGGCGCCACACCCGACGGCCGAGTGCGCTTCCGCCGGTAGTCTCTCCTTCGCAACCATGCAAAGCCGCCCTGTCCGGCACACAGCCGCGGGGCGGCTTTGATTTCACTCAATACTGCAGTATGGAGGCCGTGATGAAGACACCCGCAGCCATCTACCTGGAGGCTGGCAAGCCCATGGTCATCGACGACATCGACCTGCCGGACCCGGGCCCTACACACGTCATTGTTAAGCAGTACGCCACGGGCGTGTGCCACTCGCAACTGCACGAACTCGACCGACCGAACGCCAATGTGCCATTGGTGCTGGGCCATGAGTCCACCGGGGTCGTGACAGCGGTGGGCAGTGACGTCACGCACGTCAAAGAGGGCGACAACGTCATGGTAACGTGGGTGCCGCGGGGCGCATCTCCCCTGATTCCGCCTCCTACGCCTGCCGCGATCACCTACAAGGGTACACAGCTCAACTACGGCGCGCCAGCAGCAACTGGCACATTCACGTGGGCCGAGACGGTGGCGGTGGACGAGCAGATGGTGGTGAAACTCGAGTCTGACGTTGCGACCGATGTGACGTCGGTCATCGGCTGCGCGGTGATGACAGGCTGCGGCGCCGCCGTCAACGCGGCGATGGTGCGACCGAACTCTTCCTGCGCCATCATCGGCGCAGGCGGCGTGGGCCTGAGCATCATCCAGGCGTGCGCCAATTTGGGGGCGTACCCCATCATCGCGGTGGACCTGACGGCGGAGAAGCTGGCCTTCGCCAAGCAGTTTGGCGCGACGCACGGCGTGCTTGCGTCTGAGACTGACGCCGTGGCCGAGGTGGCCGCGATGACGAGCGGCGGCGTCGAGTTTGCCTTTGACGCCATCGGCATCGGCAAGACCATCGAACAGGCGCTGCTGATGGCGCGTCCCCGCCGGCTCGGCGAGCGCGAGGGCGGCACGGCGGTGCTTGTCGGCGTGCCTCACGGCGCGGCGCCGCAGATATCGCCCTTCCACCTCTTCCGCGGCAACGTCTACCGGGGCGCGCCGGGCGGGTGCAGCGTTCCCGACCGGGACTTCCCCATGCTGGTCCGGTGGTACCAGGAGGGGAAGCTTCCGCTGGACCTGATGGTGACGCAGCGGTACCGGTTGGAGCAGATCAACGAGGCGTGCGATGCGCTGCGCAACGGCGAGATCGCGGGCAGGGCCATTGTAGAGTTCTAGGGGCGTTTAGGGCCCCCTTCCCTATAGCGCGGCCCTGAGCGCCCTAATGTGCTCTGGGCCGGTGCCGCAGCACCCGCCGATGATGCTGATGCCCATCTGCGCCAACTCCGCAAATTGCGGAGCCATGTACTCCGGCGACTCCGGGTAGACGATATCCGCGTCCTTTATGGAGGGGATGCCGGCGTTGGAGTGGATGATGGTGTAGGCGCTGGATGCGCTCTGGATCTCCCTCGCAACGGCCACCATGTCTTCAATGCCGTTGCCGCAGTTTGCCCCGACGACGTCCGCGCCCGCCTGCTGCAGCGCCTCCATGGCCTGTGCGGGCGAGACTCCCATGATGGTGATGAAGCCGTCAACGCTCCGGTCGAAAACCATGCTGGCCATGACCGGCAGGTCTGTGTGCTCCTTCGCAGCCTTGATCGCGATGACCGCTTCCTCGATGACCCGAAGCGTTTCGAACAGGAGGGCGTCTGCGCCACCCTCAGCGAGCGCCTTCACCTGCTCGACGTATGCGGCGCGCATGTCGTCCTGATGCACGCGACCAAGGGGCAGCGGGAACTCGCCGAGGGGGCCCACGGAGCCGACGACGTAACGACCCGGTCCCGCCTGAGACTTCGCGAGGAGAACCGCCTCCCGGTTGAACTCGGTCACCCTGTCACCGAGGTCGTACTTGGCGAGGCTGTAGCGGTTGCCTCCGAAGGTGTTGGTCAGCACCATCTCCGCGCCGGCGTCAAAGTAGGCTGAGGCCATGCCCTTCACAACGTCGCCGTTGGTGACGTTAAACTCCTCCGCGCATTGCCAGGACTCCAGGCCGTGCTGCTGCAGGTAGGTCCACGTGGCGCCGTCCGACACCATGACGCGGCCCGTCGCGAGACGCTCCATGAGGGACTGGGCCTTTGCAGATCCGCTCATCATGACACCGCCTCCGTGGGGGTCCTTGAAATCAGGAAGGACTCGTCGGTGAACCAGAGGCCGTTGTACTTGTGCAGCACGGACTGCGTCACATCCAGGTAGTCACCCCGGGTCATGGCATCGCGGAGGCGGTCGTCGTCTGTCTGCGCGACGTAGGTGGCGGCGTTCCAAGCGGCCAGCAGGGCTGAAGTGCCGATGTTGCTCGCGACCTCCTCCGGTTGGAGCTGGAGTTCGTAGCGGAACTCGGCACGGGAGTCCGGATAGCTGAGGAAGCGAAGGTCCGGGTTGGACTCGCCAAGCTGGGCGCGCAACTCACGGAGCAGGTCGAAACGCGGAGTTTGGAAAGGGTCCTCGTCGGGCCAGAGGGTGCGAATGATCTCCATGCCGGGGTCCTTGCCCGTTGACTGCACGATGACCATGTTGCCCCCGGGCGCCAGGGCCTTGGCCAGCGGAGCCAGGACCGTCCTAACCTTGGCGGTAGCCGGTTGCGTTGCGCGAAAGGGCTGCGCTGCGAGCATGAGGTCGTAGGCGAGATTGCCCCGGCCGCGGACGGGAATGACGGGCGCAAGGGGCCACTGCTGGTCCTTGCGGTAGATGACGAGGACCGAGGGGGCGGCGTAGACCGGGTTGCCGGTGCGCTCGCTGGGCTTGGTCTGCCACCACTCTCTTACTAGCGGGAGGAGGTCGCGTATCTGCTCGTCGAAGTCGTACGCGGTGTTGCCTTCGAAGGCGAATTCCCGCCAATTCAGCTTCGCCTGCTTCTCCTCCGTCGAGGGCCAGAGATAGGGGGCTTCGGTGTAGAGCATGTTGGTGACGACAATGACGGTCTGGGGGTGCTCGCTCAGGCGGTCGCCCATGCGCTCGAGGCTGAGGCGCACATCCTCGTGGCTGATCTCCTTGCCGACGATGAGTAAGGGCACAGTGGGGAAGCGCTGGTGGAGGTGACGCATGAGCCGCGTGATGACGGTGGCGTCGCCCATGCCGGCGTCGAAAACGCGGAGGGCGGGTTGGACGGGCTGGAGGTGGCGGATGTCCATGGCGACGCGGCGGGCGATGAGCTGCTTCTCGTTGCAGGTGGAGACGAACTGCAGGTACTTTTCGCGGTTGTCGAAGAAGCGGAGCGATGGGGCCTGGTTTTCCATTGCAGCCAATGTCCTCCCTCTCCTCCCCGTTAGAGGCCCGCTTCCTCCAGCACCTGGGGCAGCCTGGATTCCCAGCCTGCCGCGATGAGGTGCACGCCCTGGGCCATGCCCTGCAATCCCCGTATGGTGCGGGCCGCGATCTGGATGCTGACGGCGGACCGCTCCTCGGCGGTGGTGGCTTTCTCCATGTCATTGATGAGGGCTTCCGGGACGGTGATGCCGGGCACCTTCTCGTTCAGGAAGCGGGCCATGTCCGCCGACTTTAGCATGATGATGCTGGGTAGCATGGGGACGCCCATGGACGCCGTGGCCTCGGCATAGCGCTCGTAGTCGGCCGGGTCATAGACGGCCTGGGTCTGGAAGAACTGGGCGCCGGCGTCCACCTTCATCTGCACGCGGCCGAGCTCGAAGTCGAGGTCGTCGGCGCCGGGGTTGGCGACTGCGCCGGCGAAGAACTCGGGCGTGCCGCGCAGGGCGTTGCCGTTGATGTCGTGGCCTTCCGTGAGCGCCTTGACGGCGCCGAGAAGTCCGACGGCATCGAAGTCGAAGACGGGCTTGGCCTCGGGGTGGTCGCCGATGGTGGGCGGGTCACCGCCCATGCACACGACGTTGCCAATGCCGAGGGCGGCGGCGCCAAGGAGGTCGCCCTGCAGCGCGATGCGATTGCGGTCACGGCAGGTGAGCTGCAGGATGCTCTCGACCCCGCGGTCGAGGAGGAGCCTGGCCGCGGCGAGGGGGACCATGGCCATCTTGGCGGTGTAGGAGTCCGTGAGGTTGAACGCGTTGACCTTGTCCTTGAGCAGGTCCGCCTTCTCATAGAGGGAGTCAAGGTTGGTGCCCTTGGGAGGGCTCAACTCCGCGGTAACGGCGAAGCGCCCGTTGGCCAGCGTTTCCTTAAGATTGCTCATGCGCTCCCCCTCGTTTAGCATGATTTTGCGACGCGGGCCGCGCCTGCGCCGCCTTTACGAGGGCATTGTAACATCTTCAAATCGGAATGATAGCAAAATCTTACTGCCGGATTTACGAATAATGACTGAGGCCATATCATGGGGCCTGCTTGCACCCTCGTCAAGAGGGATTTGGCAGTAAACCTGAGCATAGGCCTTACATAGGGCACCAAGTTCGCGCGTGGCAGCGTTTGCCACCGAGATGGAGGAGTTGCATGAAGCCGATCGCGGAAATCGCCGAGGGGCTGGGGCTGGACACGGCCGCCATCATCCCGCAGGGACACTACAAGGCGAAGATCCCGCTGGACGCCATCCGCGAGGACGGGCCTCGGGGCAAGCTGGTGGTGGTCACGGGCATCACGCCGACGCCGGCGGGCGAGGGGAAGACCACGACGACCGTCGGATTGACGCAGGCGATGGGCCGGCTGGGCAAGAACGTGGTCGCGACGCTGCGTGAGCCGTCGCTGGGGCCGATCTTCGGCATCAAGGGCGGCGGGACCGGCGGAGGGCTCTCGCTGGTGGAGCCGCAGGACGAGGTGAACATCCACTTCACCGGCGACGCACACGCGGTGGGCTCGGCGAACAACCTGCTGGCGGCGTTGACGGACAACGCGGCGCAACGGGGGCAGGTGCCCGGCTTCCGCCCCGAGCGCATCACGTGGAGGCGGGTCACCGACGTGGAGGACCGCGCGCTGCGGAGCATCGTCACGGGGCTGGGAGGTTCGGCCAACGCTCCCCTGCGCGAGACGGGCGTCGACATTGTGACTGCGTCCGAGATCATGGCGATTCTGGCGCTGGCCCGCGACCTGGATAACCTTCGCGAGCGGCTCGGCCGCATCGTAGTCGGGTACACGGATGAGAACGCGCCGGTGACGGCAGAGGACGTGAACGCCGTTGGCTCCATGATGTCGTTGCTGCGCCATGCCATCCTCCCCAATCTTGTTCAGACCACCGAGGGGCAGCCGGTCATCGTACACGCGGGGCCCTTCGGCAACATCGCGCACGGGTGCAGCTCGGTGGTCGGCGACCGGCTGGCGCTGGGGTACGCGGACTTCGTGCTGTCCGAGGCGGGCTTCGGGGCCGACCTGGGCTTCGAGAAGTTCATGCACATCAAGGCGCGCTTCAACGGGCTGGAGCCGAGCGCGGCGGTGCTCGTCGCGACGGTGCGCGCGGTGAAGTACCACGGCGGCGTGGCGGTCCGCGAGCTGGCGACGCCGGACGAGGACGCGGTGCGCCGGGGCATGGAGAACCTGACCCACCTCATCGGCGTGGTGAAGGCGACGGGGCTGCCGGTGGTGGTGGCGGTCAACCACTTCCCGACGGACACGCAGGCCGAGATGGACATCGTCAAGCGCGGCTGCGAGGACGCCGGGGCGTTTGCGGCCGTCGAGAGCCGGGTGTTCGCCGAGGGCGGCGCGGGCGGCATCGAGCTGGCGGAGGCGATCGTCCAGGCGACGGAGGGGCCGCAGCCGGAGATCTCCTACTTTTACCCGGAGGACGCCTCCATCCAGGACAAGGTGCTGGCGCTGGCCAAGACCGTCTACAACGCGGCCGATGTGAGCTGGAGCGCGGCGTCGCAGCGGACGTTGCGCGGCTTCGAGGCCAACGGCTGGGGCGGGCTGCCGGTGTGCATGGCGAAGACCAACGCGTCGATCTCGCACCAGGCGTCGCTGCGCGGGCGGCCGTCGGGGTACACGTTCGAGGTGAACGACGTACGCGCGTCCGTGGGCGCGGGGTTCATCTACCCAATCGCCGGGAGCATCGTCACGATGCCGGGGCTGCCGGGGTCGCCGCGGGCGCTGGACGTGGACGCGAAGGGCAACATTCTGGACCTGTAGGGCGGCCGTCCGGCGGCGACATTGTTTTCGATTATCAATTGGTAGCTGATAAGGGCGATTTCAGCTACGATAATATCATCGTGATCTGGGAAACAATTCGTATCTGTTAAGGGCCGAAACGCATCCGGTCGTCGGTGCGCGCCAGCTGGACGAGGACCCGCATGGCACGCAGCTGGAATTCCGGATCGGCTTTGCGATCAGCCAAGATGTCCAGAACCTTGAGGCGCCAGACCGCAACCTCTTCATAGAGGCAATAGGCCTTCCTGGCCAGCGGGAGGAGCTCAAGTTGTTCCCGGGTCAATGCCTTGGCATAGAGTCCGTGCGTGCGGGCGTTCTGGTTGCCCAACGGGGCGCCGCGACGGCGCTTCCCCCTTCGCCGCCTACGGGTTGGCTGGGCCTCCTCGATTCCTTCATTGTTCTCACCGGCACCGGGCGGCTGCTTCCGGATCTCGGCGCTCTGGGCGGCGGTTAGAAACATGCTGGTGAGGTCGCTTTCGAGTTTCTTGAATGGGTCTACCATGTTCACGCTCCTTGTTTGGTGTTCAAGGATGAGGGTAGAGGGGTCTTAGAGTTACGCGCAAAGGGCTTGTGTCAGGGTTTTGGGAATTGGGGTGCAGGCAGAGACGAGGGCGACCACGAGGGTCGCCTCTACAGGGATTAGGGCGATTCAGTTTTGTCAGGGAGGCGGGTCATGGCGGAGTTGCGGCACAAGCGGGTGGGGGAGGGTGTCGATACGGTGGCGCCGGACGGGTCCGAGGTGCGGTACCTGCTGCGAGGGGAGCGGGGGGAGATGAACCACTTTACGCTGCCGCCGGGAGCGACGTCGGGGGCGGTGGCGCACCGGGCCGTCGAGGAGATCTGGTACTTCCTGAGCGGCGCGGGGGAGATGTGGCGGAGCGACGGGGCGTCGGAGGAGACGCTGGCCGTCGGGCCGGGGGTGTGCGTGGACATCGCGACGGGGGTGGGGTTTCAGTTTCGCAACACGGGGCCGGAGCCGCTGACGCTTCTCATCGCGACGATGCCGCCTTGGCAGGGGGCTGAGGAGGCGTTCGCGGTGGAGGGGAAGTGGCCGGCGGGGGGTGGCGCGGGATAGTGGTGGGTTGGGTGACGGTGGTTGGCGGTGACTTGGCGCAGGGGTGGGCGGTTCGTCGGGGTTCCCCCGCCTTCGCGGGGGCAGGCTCTGCCTTCGCAGGAACGACGCGAGATAGGGCGGGAGGGCAACGGCGGCTGGGAGATGGCATTCCCCGCCCCTGGATACCGGCTTCTGCCGGTATGGAGGGATGACGTTCCCGTGGCGCGGCGGGTTTTCTGCTAGCATGGAAGGCAGACGTGTCACCGGGGGGTTCTTCTGAGATTCTTCTCGCATCGGTCAACGTTTGCCTCGTTCAAGCAGCCGGGCTTCAAGCCCTTCTACGTACACAGCGCCTTTGCGGCCGTCGACATGAACGTGCGGATGGCCGTTCATGGTTGGTTGGTGCTGGAGCTCTCCGGCGACTCCGAGTTCTGGGTGGGCATCTACGCGCTTGTGCTCGGCGGGGGGCAGCTGCTGTTCTCGTCGTTTGCCGGGGCGCTGGTCGACCGCTTTCAGCGTCGCGACGTGCTGCTGATCGAGGGCGTACTTGGCGCGTCGCTGGCCGTGTTTGCCGCATTCGCCGTCTACTTCGACGTCATGGAGCTGTGGATGGCCATCGGCATGGCCTTCTTCGTGGGCTGCCTGCGGGCGACGCGGTTCACAGCGACCAACCGCTTCGTCTACGACCTGGTGGGGCCGGAGCGGCTGGTGAACGGGGTGTCGCTGTGGCGGATCGCGAACACGCCGGTCATGATCGCGGGCAGCATTCTGGCGGGCGCGATGATCGACTGGGTGGGCATCTGGGCCGCGTATACGCTCATCGCGTGCAGCCTGATTGTCTCGCTCCCCTTCCTGTTGATCATCGGCGTCAAGGGGGTGACGGAGGAGACCGGCGGGCGGCTCATCCGGCAGACGATTGACGGGCTGAAATACGCATCGTCCAACGCGTCGCTGCGGACGCTGTTCACCGTGAGCATTGTCATGGAGTTCCTGGGTTTCTCCTTCCTGGTGATGGTGCCGGTGATGGCCAAGAACGTGCTGGACGCGGGCGGCCTTGGCCTGGGCTATATCAACGCGGGCGTCGGCGTCGGCATGTTCGTGGCGACGCTGCTGATGGCGGCGGTCGGCGACCGGCACAACAAGCAGCGCATCATCGTCTACTACGCGTTCCTGGCCGGCCTGGCGCTCATCGGATTTGCGCTCTCGCCCGCGCTTCCCTACTCGCTGGCGTTTGCGGTGGTTTTCGCCGCAGCGGTGATGGGCTTCCTGAACGTCTACGACCTGACGCTGGGGGTCCTGCTGCAACTGGCGGCGCCGTCGAACATGCGCGGTCGGGCGGTGAGCCTGCACAGCCTGGCGATCTCGTTCACGGCGGTCGGCGGATTCTTCATCGGCGGACTGGGCAGCGTGGTGACCGTGCCGGTGATGCTGGCGGCTGCGGGGGCGGGCATCATCGTGAACTCGGTCTGGCGCCGCTCCGCGGTCCTGCGCATCAGGGAGTTTGAGGGGCAGGCTGAGCTTGTGGACACCTCCAGTCCGGAACGCGACAATACGCTCGCCGGATAGCTCTTCGGTCTGTCTCAACCCACAATCGCGCCCAACTTCCTGCGCCCTTCGACAGGCTCTGGGCGAACGGCTAACATCGGCTGCGGCTATACCGCTGCAGGTGGGAGGAAGGCATGGCGGACGAGAACGCGGGGACGGTCCAGAACTTCGTGACGATCCTGTTGGACTACGCCAACGGGTCTCTCAAGCGCGCGGTCGACGGGCTGACGGACGAGCAGGTGTTCCACCAGCCGACGGGCGACACGAACAACATCGCGTGGCTGGCGTGGCACATGAACCGGTGGAAGGACTGGCAGGGGAGCCTGGTGACGGGCGAGGAGCAGGTGTGGATCCGCGACGGCTGGTGCGAGCGCTTCGGCATCCCGGCCGAGCGGACGGGCATCGGCGACTCGACGGAGCAGGTGGCCGAGTTTCGCCCGCCTCTGGAGCTGTTGTGGGGGTACACGGAGGCCGCGCACACGACGTTCATCGAGCGGGTGAACTCGCTGTCGCAGGAGCAGCTGGAGGAGATGGTGCACTACATCCCGGGGCGCGGCGATCTTCGGCCGAAGTGGCGGTCGATACTCGGGGTGTGCTCGGACACGATGAAGCACACGGGGCAGATCGAGTACCTGCGGGGGTTGATCACGGGGAAGGGGTGGTTCGGGGCGTAGGTTTGCAGTCGCGCCAAGTCCGGGTATCATGGCGCTTGTCCAATGGGAGAACATATCGGGAGGATGCTATGACCACCGTGTCCAAGGTATGGACGGAAAAGTATCTGGAAATGAGCCACGGGAAGTCGCGCTACTGGGAGGCGGGTGAGGGCTACCCCACCATCCTGCTCCACGGCGCGGGCTGGGTGAGCGGCTGCGAGAACTGGGCGCTGGCCATGGGGCCGCTCTCGGAGAAGCTGCACGTCTACGCCATCGACTGCCTTAACTGGGGTCTGGGCGATGTCTTCAACCAGGAGATGTCGTTCGCGTACCTGGTCGACCACGTGCGGGAGTTCATGGACGTGCTGGAGATCGACAAGGCGAACTTCGTCGGGCACTCGATGGGCGGGTGGATCGTCACGCTAATGGCGTACGAGAGCCCGGACCGGGTCAACAAGCTCGTCAACGTGGCGGGCGGCGGGACGGCGACGCGGCCTCTGCAGAACATGGTCGAGTTCAAGGTGCCCGCGCCCGAGGCGATCCGCGAGCAGATGACGCGGCGCTACCCGGAGGGAACTGTGGACCCGGAGGAGATGGCGGCGACGTTCATCAAGAAGATCGAGCTGCCGGAGCACGGCGAGGCGTTTGCGAAGGTCATGAAGCACATGACGGACCCGATGACGCGACCTCGGTACAACACCGTCCGGCGCATGAAGCACATCAAGGCGCCGACGCTGGTGATCTGGGGCAGGGACGACCAGGTGAACGCGCTCGAGATGGGCGAGACGACGGCGGCCAACATCCCCGGCGCACAGCTGGTGGTGCTGGAGTGCGGGCACGCGGTGCCGACGGAGAAGGCGGACGAGTTCAACAAGCTGGTGCTGGACTTCTTCACCTCGTAAGACAAGGCAAACTCAGGCAAGGACTATCGGGGAGCCCGTTCGAACGGCCCATCGACAGGCTCAGGGCGAACGGGCTCCCTGTCGCTTGCCGGACTCGTTGTAGCACGCAAGACGGAGGACAGGCGCGATGGATATCGGGTACTTCACCATGCCCATGCACCCGCCGGGGTCCAACATGACGTTGACCCTGGAGGACGACCTGGAGCAGATCGTCGCCCTCGACAAGCTGGGGTACCGGGAGGCGTGGATCGGTGAGCACTTCACGACGGCGTGGGAGAACATCCCGGCGCCGGACCTGTTCATCGCGCAGGCGCTGCCGCTGACGGAGAACATCGTGCTCGGCACGGGCGTCACGTGCATGCCCAACCACAACCCGTTTGTGATCGCGCACCGGGTGGCGCAGTTGGACCACATGGCGAAGGGGCGCTTCCACTGGGGCGTCGGGTCCGGCGGGTTTCCGGGGGACTTCGACGTATTCGGCTTCGTGCCGGCGACGGGCGAGCACCGGGGGATGACGCGCGAGGCCGTCGACCTCGTGCTGCAGTTGTGGGACGACCCGAAGCCGGGACTGTACGAGTCGAAGTACTGGCGCTTTACGGTGCCGGAGCCGCAGGAGGACATCGCGCTGCGATTCCACGTGAAGCCGTACCAGCAGCCGCACCCGCCCATCGGCATGGCGGGGGTCTCGGAGAAGAGCGACACGCTGACGCTGGCGGGGGCGCGCGGCTACATCCCCATGAGCATAAACCTGGCGCACCAGCGCATCCTCAAGACGCACTGGGACGGCGTCGAGACCGGCGCGGCGGAGACCGGTCGGACGGCGGACCGCTCGACGTGGCGGATCGCGCGCGAGGTGTACGTTGGGGAGAACAGCAAGAAGGCGCGGCGGGAGGCCATCGACGGGGTGCTGGGGCGCGACTTCACGGACTACTTCCGGCGGCTGCTGCCGAAGCTCCGCGGGCTGAACGGGCTGAAGTCGGACCCCGACATGCCCGACAGCGAGATCGACGCGGAGTACATGGCGGACAACGTCTGGCTCGTCGGCGGGCCGGACGAGGTGGCGGAGAAGTTGAGCGAACTCAACGAGTACGTGGGCGGCTTCGGGGTGCTGCTGGTGATGGGGCACGAGTGGCAGCCGGAGGAGCAGTGGCGGGCGTCGATGGAGATGCTCGTGAACGAGGTGCTGCCGAAGGTGAACGCGTAGGGGGCGTCCGCGGCTCGGTACTCACCCTCATTACCCTGCGCCGCCGGGGCATGTCCGTCCCATAATCGCGCGGTGACAACTGCGTCCCGCTGGCGTATGCTTTCGACACTAGAGACTGCCCCAAACCAAAGGAGAAAACCATGGTACTTGACACGCAACGGCCGGAAGGCGCGATGACGGGGGAGCGGTATATCAAGAGTATCCAGGACGGGCGCGAGGTGTTCCTCGACGGGAGGCAGGTTGCCGACGTTACGACGGAGCCGGCGTTCGCGCCCATGATCAATGAGCTGGCCCGGATCTACGACCTGCAGCACACGGACGAGTACCGGGACCTGATGACGTACGAGTCGCCGGAGACGGGGAACCGGGTGAGCCTCTCGTGGATGATCCCGGAGTCGCTGGAGCAGACGCGGGCGAAGCGGCGCAACAGCGAGATCTGGAACGAGCAGCTCTGGGGACAGCTTGGCAGGGGCCCGGACATCCTGGCGCCCTACATCCTGATGCTGTACAACCGCCGGGAGGCGTTGGGGCAGATCAAGAACCCCAACTGCGACTTCAAAGAGAACATCATCAACTACACGAATCTCTGCCGGGAGAACGACCTCTTCCTGACCCACGCGCTGGGCGACCCGCAAGTCGACCGGAGCCTGCAGCCGCAGAACGAGCGGCGGACGGTGAAGGAAGAGGACCTGGCGCTGCACGTGGTCGAGGAGACCAAGGAGGGCATCATCGTCACGGGCGGCAAGCAGCTTTCGACGGCCGCCCACATGACGAATGAGACCTACGTTTCCCTTTCGGCGACGTTTGCGCGGCGGGCGGACCCGAAGTTCTACATGGCGTTCTCGATCGCGAGCGGCACGCCGGGGCTGAAGACGCTGGTGCGGGAGCCCCTGGGGATGTGGCAAGGCACCTACGGCCACCCCTTCCTCGCGCTCGATGAGCAGGACGCGATGCTGTTCTTCGACAACGTGCTGGTGCCGTGGGACCGGGTGTTCATGCTCTACGAGCCGCCGCCGGCGGGCCTTGGGCCCGGACTTGGCGGAGGGCTAAACCTGCTCGGCTGGTCCAACATGACCCGTGTCCACTTCCGCATGAAACTCATGACGGCGGTCACGACGATGATCGCGAAGGCGATCGGCGTGTACGACTTCCGCGAGGTGGGCGCAAAGCTGGGCGAGATGGTCTCGTACTGCGAGCTCTGGCGCTACGCGATGGCGGGCGTGGAGGAGACCACGTACATCAAGGACGGCGCGCAGCCCGTCGGCAGCGCCGCGGCGTTGCAGAACTGGTTTGCGTTCACGTCGCAGCGGATGGTGCAGCTGATGCGGGAGGTTTCCGGCTCGGGCATGATCATGCAGCCCAGCGAGGCGGACCTGGCCAACCCGGAGATCCGCAAGTACCTGGACCTGTACATGCGCGGCAAGGACGTCGACGTGGAGTACAAGTCGCGGCTCTACCGCATCGCGCATGAGCTGGCGGCCAGCTCCTTCGGCATGCGACAGGACATCTACGAGTACTGGCACGCGGGCGACCCCACGCGCAACCGCGTGAACATGCTGCGGGCGTACGACCAGAGCGAAATGATCGAGCGCATCGAGGAACTGATCTCGAAGCCGCTGCCTCACGGCGAGCAGCTCTAGGGGGAGCCATGAAGCGCAGCGTCGACCGGATCCTGACGACGCACACCGGCAGTCTGCCGCGGCCGATGGAGCTCGCGGAGATGCTGCTTAAGAAGGACGACGGGGAAGAGACGGACCCGGAGGCGCTGGCGGCGGCCGTGAAGGCGGCCGTGGCTGAGACTGTGCGGAAGCAGGTCGAGGCGGGCGTTGACGTGGTCAGCGACGGCGAGCAGGGCAAGATCGGCTACTCGACCTACGTGAAAGACCGGCTCACGGGCTTCGAGGGCGAGGCGACGGTCAACGTCCGCGCGGACTGGGCGGACTTCCCCAACGCCTCGGTCCCGCTGGCCGCGAGGGTGAAGCGGCCGGCATGCAACGGCCCCGTCGCGTGGAAGGACCCGGATGCGGTGCAGGGGGACGTCACGACGTTCAACTCGGCGCTTGAAGCCAGCCCCGCGGAAGAGGGCTTCCTGACGGCGGCGTCGCCGGGCGTCATCGCGCACTTCCTCGGCAACCAGTACTACCCGACGCGGGAGGAGTACCTGGCGACGCTTTCGGACGTGATGAAGCAGGAGTTTGAGGCCATCGTCGAGGCCGGGTTCGTGTTGCAGCTCGATTGTCCGGATCTGGCGATGAGCCGCCACATGCGATTCTCGGACCTGGACATTGCCGAATTCCTCAAGATTGCCGGGGGCAACGTCGAGGCGTTGAACCACGCCATCAGCGGCATCCCGGCGGACCGGGTGCGGCTGCACCTGTGCTGGGGCAACTACGAGGGCCCACACCACCGCGACGTGCCGCTTCGCGACATTCTGCCGGTGGTGCTGAAGGCCAACGTCGGGGCGATCTCCATGGAGGGCGCGAACCCACGGCACGCACACGAGTGGGCCGTCTTCAGGGATGTGCCGCTGCCGGACGACATGGTCGTCATCCCGGGCGTCATAGACTCGACCACCAACTTCATCGAGCACCCGGAGCTGGTGGCGCAGCGCATCGTCGCGTACGCCGAGGTGGTGGGCAAGGAGCGGGTCATCGCGGGGTCGGACTGCGGCTTCGGCACGTTTGCGAGCACGGCGCCGAACGTGCAGCCGGACATCGTCTGGGCGAAGCTGGCGTCGCTAGCCGAGGGGGCGCGGCTGGCGTCAGAGCAGCTCTGGTAGCTCCGCAAAGCGCTTTAGCCAACAGCCGGTGAAGTGGGAATTCCTTTCAGGGAACCTTCACATGATTCGAAGCGTCCTTCATGCAACGGCGCCGCCATCAGGCGTCGCTGGAATGGTGTGTGGAGGAATAGTATGTATTGTGATACATTATCGGCACGTTAACCCGTTGACAGTGCATAGCTAGCACTCGACAATAACTGCGCCGACTTCCAGGGGGGAGAAGGGAGTTTGCGCATGAACGCAAGGCGATTTCCCCGTCTCATGTTGCCGCTCATCGTTCTGCTGATTGCAGCCATGTTGATGGCGGTGGCGTGCGGGGGCGATGACGACGACGACGGCGGGTCCACTTCGGGCACGACGAGCACCACGACCACCACGACGACGACGGACACGAGTACGACCGCAGCGGCGGCGCCCACCGCCGAACCCGCGATGACCGCGGAAGAGCCAGCGGCCATGATGGAGCCGGTGGTGGACCGCGTGGTCACCGCCTTCGAGGCCCCGTCAACGGAGGGCAACGAGACGCGCCACATCGGCCAGACGACCGTTTGGCAGATGAAGCCGATGTACGAGTACCTGATCGACTCGGACCCGATCACGGACGAGATGATCCCCGGACTCGCAACGGAATGGGCTGCTGAGGAAGGGCCGGAGGGCCCGCAGGTCCGATTCCACCTTCGAGAGGGCGTCCAGTTCCACGACGACTGGGGTGAGTTCACTGCCGCTGACGTGCTCCACACCATGTGGAACCACCAGCGCGAGGGCGGCCTCCACGGTGAGCTGGTCTACTTCCAGGACGTGACGTACGAGACCATCGCGGAGAACGACTACGAGGTCGTATTCAAGCTGTCCCGCCCAGACAGCAACTTCTTCGCCCAGATCTCCCGACTGCAGGGTGGCGTGGAGATCATCTCCAAGGCCCACCACGACGCCGAGGGGGACCCGGTGGTGATTGGCGAGGACGCGCCGATCGCGGGCACCGGCTCCTACCAGTACCTGGAGCGGGCGCAGGGGCAGAACATCGTCTTCGAGCGGACGCCGGACCACTGGCGCTTCACGCCGGACTTCCCGGAGCTGGAGATCAAGTTCATCAACGAGGCCTCCACCCGGTTGGCGGCGCTGTTCAACGACGAAGTCCACCTGACGAACCTTCCTGAGGACAACCTGCAGCAGGCCGTGGCTGACGGCTACGCTGTGGTCGTTGGCCACGTGCAGGCGCTGCGGGCCTTCGCGCAGTTCCGGGGCCAGTACGAGAACGAGGCCTCGGCTCTGGGCGACTCCTACATGGACACCGGCAGCCCCTTCCTGGACGTTCGCGTTCGGCAGGCGCTGAACCGGGCCATCAACCGGACCGAGATTAACGACGCGTTCTTCGGCGGCAAGGGCGAAGTTATGCGGGTCAACCACCTGAACCCGGGCCGCCCCGGCTGGAACCAGCGCTGGGTCGACGAGTTCGAGTCGAAGTACGGCTTTGACCCTGACGCCGCCTCGGCTCTGCTGGCTGAGGCCGGCTACAGCGCAAGCAACCCGCTGGAGATCGACATCAACGTCGCTCCCCTCTCCCGCTACGCCGGCGCCGATGACATCATCGAGACCATGGCGAACTACTGGCGGGACATCGGCGTGGTAGTCAACCAGTACACGGAGGACACGGCCACACGGCGCGCCCGCGGCCGCAACTTCGAGTACACGCGTGAGATTGCCATGGGCGGCACGAGCTCCAACATCACCATCGGCCCGAAGGTCTACAACACCTCCTTCCCGCCACGGGGCGGCGGTGTTGAGATCCTGGAGAGCAGCAAACTCATGGGCGAGTTCATCCAGACGCTGGACCCGGTGAAGGCTGACGCTCTGGCACGTGAGATGGGCGACATCTTCTTCGACGAGTTCATCTCCATCCCGCTCTTCTGGCTGCCCGCTGAAGCGGTGATCAACCCGGAGGTCATCGCCGCGCACACGTGGCCAGGGTCGATCACCGGCACCTGGACCCACTTGGAGAACATCGAGGCCGTCAAGAAGTAGATTCTGACCGGCGATAACACGGGCCCCATCCCCTCTTGCAGGGGGCGGGGCCTGTTTATGTTCCAGCGCCGCATACCCGCACTGCGGCGGCCGGCGCTTCCTGCTATAGTGGCGCAGTCTTGTGGCATCCACTCTCGGAAAGGCTGGGCTGCCGGGCATGAAGATAGGCGTTTCTTCGTTCTTGACCGACTACTCGATTGACGTGGTGAAGCTGGCGACGCGAGCGGAGGAGATGGGGTTCGACTCGTTGTGGGTGCCGGAACACCCGGTCATCCCGGTGGAGCGGACTCAGAGGGTGCCGGCGGACAGCACCGACGATGAGCTGCCGAAGAAGTACTTCGACGTCGTCGACCCGTACGTGACGCTGGCGGCGGCCGCAGCGGTGACGACGACGCTCAAGGTCGCGACGGGAGTTACGCTGCTGCCGGAGCGGAACCCGCTGCTGCTCGCGAAGGAGGCGGCGACGCTCGACCTGATCTCGGGCGGGCGCTTCATCATGGGCATTGGCGCGGGGTGGATCACCGAGGAGACGGAGATCATGGGCGGCAACTTCCCTCGGCGTTGGGCGCAGTGCCGCGAGTCCGTGCTGGCCATGAAGCAGCTGTGGACGACGGTGTACAGCGAGTACCACGGGGAGTTCTACGACTTTCCGCAAGTGGTTTCGTTTCCGAGGCCGGTGCAGCGGCCGCACCCGCCGGTCATCCTCGGCGGGTGGTCGAAGTACGTGTTCAAGCGGGTCATCGAGTACGGCGACGGGTGGCTGCCGCTTCGGGCGCAGCCGGAGTGGGTTGCGGCGGGCCGCAAGGAACTCAACCGGCTGGCGGAGGAGGCGGGACGGGACCCAGAGTCGCTGGAGGTGACCTGCTACCAGGTGCCGCCGGACCCGGAGCATGTGCGGGCGCTGGGAGAGGCCGGCGCGGACAGGGTCGTCATTCAGGTGGACACGGCGGGACGAGACGAGGCGCTGGCGCAGCTCGAGAGCCACGCGCGGGCGCTGTTGTAGGGCGGAGGGGGACGCGCCCCGCACCCCGCCCCTCTGGATTCCTGCCTTCGCAGGAATGACGAGTTGGGGTACGGGGTCGACGGACCCTGTGGCAACCGAGAACAAGAGACCCCCGGCGAGTTATCGCCGGGGGTCTTTCTTGTGTGCGGGAGTGGGTTAGAGAGTCCAGACGTCTGCGTACTCGGGGCGGGGGAAGGGCTCGCCGTTGGGGACGCGCATCATATCGCAGTAGAGCTCGAGGGAGTTGCCGTCGGGGTCCTCGAAGTAGAAGGAGCGAGTGCCGCTGCCGCCGATGTTGCGGGGGTCGCCCTCGGCGCCGTGGACGAGAGGGCCGCTGACGATCTCGACGCCCTTCTGCTTGAGGTCGTAGAGGGCCTTGAGCCACTCGTCGCGGGAGTCGATCTCCATGGCGATGTGCTGGAGGGCGTTATAGCCGATCTTGCGGTTGTCGGACTGCGGGTGATCCGGATGCGTGAAGAGCACGATGTCATGGTGCATCTCGCCAAAACGGATGAAGGCCATGTCCCCCATCTCGCCCCTTGGCCATCGGCCGGTGAGGGTGAGGCCGAGCTTGTTGCAGTAGAAGTCGAGGGAGCGGTCCATGTCCGTGACCTGCACACCCACGTGTCCAACCCTGCTGATAGTGAAGCCACCCATGACTGACCTCCTTCCAATGGCTGCGGAACTGCCTTGTTGGCTGGTGTCAGGCATGATTGCACCGAGGGGGAAGGGCGTCAAGCGCGCGCGGGCGCGGGGAGGGACGTGATGGCGTCGCCGGGGGAGACGGCGCCCTCGCGGACGACGGTGGCGTACCAGCCGCGTCGGTTGAAGAGGGCGTTGCCCTCCATGCGGGTGAGTGTCTTGATGAAGGCAGGGCCGCGCTCTTCACCGATGAAGGGGAGCGAGGCGAGGTTCATGCACGCGAGGCAGGGCTCGGCGATCTCGATGACGGCCTCGCCAACCTGGTAGCGGGCGCCGATGGTGAAGTCGTTGTAGGGGATGCCCTGGGAGGTAATGTTCTCGCCCATGTCGCCGGGCTGGACGGGCCATCCCTCGGCGTTGAGCTCGCGGAGCATCTCGATGGGCATGATCATGACGGCGCGAGCGGGGTCGCCGCCCTTCGCGTGCGTGCGGAAGCGGTTGTAATCGCCCTCGAGGCCGTCTGTGGTCACGCGAACGGACTCGGCGGGGATTTTGGGCAAGCCGTGCTGGCCGGGAGTCTCGGGCTTTCGATTGACCTGGACCACTACGCCGCTCATGGTGAACCTCGCATTCTGGCGCCGAGGCGGCGGGCGCGCCTGCGGCGTTCGGCCGGCGAGCCGGTGGGCCGGATGGCCCACGCCAGCGGGAGCCCGACGGCGGTGGTGACGATGAAGGTGAAGACAGCAACATCGTACGACTGATTGATGTCGAAAATCCAACCCATGAAGACGGGACCAACGGTGCCCGACGCGAGGGCGGTCGCCTGGAGCATGCCGGCGAGGGAGCCGAGGGCCCGCGTGCCGAAGAGCTGGGCGAGGAGCACGGGGCGCACGGACACCATCGCGCCGAATGCTATGCCGTAGAAGATGGTGAAGGGCACTGAGGCCCAGAGCGCGGTGGTCCCGTACATGAACAGGTAGAGCCAGGAGAGGGACTGCATCCCCACCATGATTGCCAGCACGTAGCGGACCTCGAACAGGTCGGCGAGAAAGCCCGCGCCGATGCGGCCGACGCCGCTGGCGAGGAAGACGAGCGATACGGTGACGGCGGCCTCGGCGGTGGAGAAACCCTTGCTCTCGAACAGCGGCACCTGGTGCACCTGCAGAGCGCTGGTGCCGAGGAACATCGCCATGAATACGGATGAGGCCAACCAGAAGGAGCGCGTGCGCAGGGCGACGCCAGCGGACATGCCCTGGTCGTCCTCCAGAGCGGCACGGTGGGCACGACGCGCTTGCCGTAGGCCCTCGACGTCGTCCGGCGAAATGTCGGGATCGCCGGGTCTGCGGGGGCGGTCGCCGTCGGGGAGCCAGCCTTGCTGCAGGGGGTTCATGCGGATGAGCATCGCCAGGGGAATGATGATGAGGATGAGGGCGACGCCGGTGCCGCGGATCGTCCATCGCCAGCCGACCTCGCCGAGGAACCACGCGAGGACGAAGAGGACGGCGCCGGTGAGGATGGGGCCGGAGACACCGATGCCGAGCGCGGTACCTCGGAGGCGGCGGAACCATCGGACGATGACGACGGTCCACCCGATGGCGTGGGAGGTTCCGCTGGCGCCGATGGAGGCGACCGCGAAGAAGAGGTAGAAGCTCCAAATGGAGAAGGTGTAGGAGATCAGCACCATGCCGAGTCCGAGGGACACGGCGCCCGCCATGATGACGGGCTTGGGGCCGATCCTGTCCACGACGAAGCCGAGGATGGGGGCGAAGGCGCCGGTCTCGATCTGGCGGAGGGCGAATGCGCCGGAGAGGGCCGCGCGCGACCAACCGAACTCTCGCAGGATGGGGAGAAAGAAGACCTGGAAGCCCTGCCAGTAGGCGCCGGAGGTGAAGACGTTGCACGTGAAGCTGGCGGCGACGATGTACCAGCCGTAGAAGATCCTTGGACGTCTTTGCGTATCTGGTGCGGTGCGCATCCGCCGCCTTTCTGGCGTCGATTGAGCCCGTTTGCCGGGCAAGGCGGGCGGGCTGTTCAGTACAGCGAAAGAGGTCGTGGTAAGTGCCAGACAGGGTACGGGCCTCGCCATTAGCGTGTCAACGACGGCCATCGTCGGGGCGACTGGGACTGCGGCCCGAGGCGCAGGAATCGCTGCCAGAGGCGCCAATGCGCTTCCCATCGAGAGCATGGCGTGAGACTGGGCTTGTGCAACTCTTCACATGCACCACATGATTGGCTAAAATGCTGGTGGCCCCCACACGAGACATTGGATAAGTGCGCCCAGGGGCGTCAGGCGCGCAAGGGAGTTGCATGAAGGTAGGCGTTCCCAAGGAGGTCCGGGCCAACGAGCGGCGGGTGGCGCTGGTGCCGGAATCGGTTTCCAAGCTGACCGCCGCAGACATGGAAGTCATCGTGCAGGAGGGTGCCGGGCTGAGCGCCCACTACTCGGATGAGGCGTACCGCAACGCCGGCGCAACCGTCGTCTCCAGCGCCTCGGCGGTCTACGAGTCGGCGGACATCCTGGTGAAGGTGCAACGGCCAACATTCGGCGGAGAGGATGAGCCGCCGGAGACGGCCATGCTCCGTTCAGGCGAGGTCCTCATCGGCTTGCTGCAGCCCCTTTACCACCCCGCGATGGCAAAGGGTCTGGCGGAAATGGGCGTCACCAGCTTCAGCATGGACGCCATTCCCCGCATCGCGCGGGCGCAGTCCATGGACGCGCTCAGCTCCATGAGTTCCATCGCCGGGTACAAGGCGGCCATCATGGCGGCCGAGGCCCTGGGCATCTACCTGCCGATGATGGTGACCGCCGCGGGCACAACGCCGCCGGCCAAGGGACTCGTGCTTGGGGCGGGCGTGGCGGGCCTGCAGGCGATCGCGACGTCGCGCCGGATGGGCGCCGTCGTCTCGGCATTCGACGTGCGGCCGGTGGTGAAGGAACAGGTGGAGAGCCTTGGCGCGACATTCATCCAGGAGGCCATTCACACGGAGGACATCGAGGACGAGGGCGGCTACGCAAAGCAGCTCAATGAGGAGGCCCAGAACCTGGAGCAGGACCTCATCCACAAGCACGCGCAGGCGGCGGACTTCATCATCGCGACCGCCGCAATCCCGGGGCAACCCGCCCCCAAGCTGGTCACTGCGGCGATGGTGCGGGACATGCGGCCGGGCGCCGTCATCGTCGACCTTGCGGCGGAGACGGGCGGCAACTGCGAGTTGACGAAGCCGGGCGAGACGGTCGTCCAGAACGGCGTCACCATTCTGGGCCCGCTGGACGTGCCCTCGTCGGTGCCGGTGGTGTCGAGCCAAATGTACTCGCGCAACATGCTGACGCTGTTGCAGCACCTGGTCCGCGACGGCGAGCTGACCTTGGACTGGGAGGACGCCATCACCAAGGACTGCTGCATCACGTACGGTGGCGAGGTCATTCACGCACCGACGCTGGGACTGCTTTCAGGATCCGGATAGAAGGCGTAGGAAAGATGGTAGAAAGTGCACTCATAGGGATTCCGCTGGTCATCGCGTTGTACATCTTCGTGCTGGCCATTTTTGTGGGCTTTGAGGTGATCACCAAGGTGCCGCCGACGCTGCACACGCCGCTCATGTCGGGGGCAAACGCCATTTCCGGCATCACCATCATCGGCGCGATGGTCGTGGTGGGGCCGCGGGATGCGAACCTCGCGGTTGTGCTCGGGTTCGTGGCGCTGGTGCTGGCGACGATCAACGTCGTGGGCGGATTCATGGTGACGGACCGGATGCTGCAGATGTTCCGCCGCCGGCCGGGCGAGGGGGCGTAATGGAGCTATTCGAGGGCATCAACCTCTACATCCAGTACGTCTACCTGGCGTCAGCGGTGCTGTTTATCTTCGGCATCAAGCTGCTGGGCTCGCCCGCGACGGCGCGGCGCGGGAACTTCCTGGCGGCGCTGGGCATGTTCATCGCCATCGTTGCGACGCTGGTGAACGAAGAGGTCCTGAACTACGAGATGATCGCGATCGGCATCGCCATCGGCGCGGTCATCGGCGCGGTGCTGGCGCGGACGATCAAGATGACGGCGATGCCGCAGATGGTGGCGATCTTCAACGGCGTGGGCGGCGGCGCCTCGGCGGTCATCGCGGTGTCGGAGTTCGCGCGTATCTCCGACGGGGACATCAGCGTTGAGGGCTACATCAAGCTGACGATCATGCTTGGCGTGCTCATCGGCTTCGTGACGCTGACCGGCAGCCTCATCGCGTTCGCGAAGCTGCAGGACCTGATGACGACACGGCCCGTCACGTACCCGCTGCAGAACATTGTCAGCGGGCTCATGTTCCTGGCGATTCTGGGCATGATCGTGTACCTCGTGGGATTTGAGTTCAACATCTACGTCTTCTATGCGCTGGTGGCCCTGAGCCTGATCTTGGGAATTCAGCTTGTCATACCCATCGGCGGGGCGGACATGCCGGTGGTGATCTCGCTGCTGAACTCGTACTCGGGCGTGGCAGCGGCCGCGGCAGGGTTCGCGCTGGGCAACCTGGCGCTCATCGTGAGCGGCGCGCTGGTGGGGGCGGCGGGCCTGATCCTGACGAACATCATGACCAAGGCGATGAACCGCTCGCTGGCGAACGTGGTCTTCGGAGCGTTCGGGGCGGTGACATCGAGCGGGCCGGTTGCCGTCGAGACGCGCACGGCGCGCTCCGTCGGCGCGGAGGACGCGGCCGTCATGCTGGCGTACGCGCGCTCGGTCATCTTCGTGCCGGGCTACGGGCTCGCGGTGGCGCAGGCGCAGCACCAGGTGCGGGAGCTGGCGGACCTGCTGGAGGGCAAGGGCGTGCGGGTCAAGTACGCCATCCACCCTGTCGCGGGACGCATGCCGGGGCACATGAACGTGCTGCTGGCCGAGGCGAACGTCCCCTACGACGAGCTCTACGACCTCGATGAGATCAATGACGACTTCCGCAACACCGACGTCGCGGTGGTCATCGGCGCGAACGACGTGACAAACCCGGCGGCGCGCGACCAGCCGGACAGCCCCGTGTACGGCATGCCGATCCTGAACGTCGACCAAGCACAGCACGTGATCGTCCTGAAGCGCAGCATGAGCCCGGGCTTCGCGGGCATCGACAACGACCTGTTCTTCAAGGACAACACGCGGATGCTGTTCGGCGACGCGCGGCGGTCTGTGACGTCGTTGGTGAGCGAGGTCAAGGGGCTGTAGCTGGCTTGTGAGGCCGCTCAAGTTGACACGCTGATTTTGCCCGCCGTACACTACCTGTAGATTCTTGACCACTTTGGTCTACTACTGCCATTGAAGGGGTCCTGCCTATGGTAACGCCCAAGCAGTTGGCGCAGACCGAGTACAAGTACGGGTTCGTCACGGACATCGAGGAGGAGACCGCTCCCCGCGGGCTCACCGAGGACACCATCCGCTGGATCTCGGCCAAGAAGCAGGAGCCGGAGTTCATGTTGGAGTGGCGGCTCCGGGCCTTCCGGCACTTCCTCACGCTGGTGGAGAAGGAGCAGTCGCCAAAGTGGGCAAACGTCCACTACCCGCCCATCAACTTCGCGGACGGCGTTTACTATGCCGCGCCAAAGAAGGACCAGCCGGCCAGCCTCGAGGACGTCGACAAGGAGTTGCTGGCGACGTATGAGAAGCTGGGGATCCCGCTGGAGGAGCAGAAGCGGCTGGCGGGCGTCGCGGTGGACGCGGTGTTCGACAGCGTTTCCGTCGCGACGACGTTCAAGGAGACGCTGAGCAAGCAGGGGATCATCTTCGGCTCGTTCAACGAGGCAGTGCAGGAGCACCCGGATCTCGTGCGGAAGTACCTGGGCTCAGTCGTTCCGTACACGGACAACTTCTACGCCGCACTCAACTCGGCTGTCTTCTCCGACGGCTCGTTCTGCTTCATCCCCAAGGGCGTGCGGTGTCCACTGGAGCTCTCCACCTACTTCCGCATCAACGCCGCCGAGGCGGGGCAGTTTGAGCGGACGCTCATCATCGCGGAGGAGGGCTCCTACGTCAGCTACCTCGAGGGGTGCAGTGCACCGATGCGCGACACAAACCAGCTCCACGCGGCCGTCGTGGAGCTCGTCGCGATGGAAAACGCCGAGATCAAGTACTCGACCATTCAGAACTGGTACCCGGGCGACGAGAACGGCGTCGGCGGCATCTACAACTTCGTGACCAAGCGCGGCAAGTGCGCGGGCGATAACTCGAAGATCTCGTGGACGCAGGTGGAGACCGGCTCGGCGATCACGTGGAAGTACCCGAGCGTGCTGCTGCAGGGCGACAACTCGATCGGCGAGTTCTACTCGGTCGCGCTGACCCGCGGCTATCAGCAGGCGGACACGGGCACGAAGATGGTGCACCTGGGCAAGAACACCCGCAGCAAGATCATCTCCAAGGGCATCTCGGCGGGGCACGGCCAGAACACGTATCGCGGGCTGGTCAAGGTGATGCCCCGCGCGGCGGACGCCCGCAACTTCACGCAGTGCGACTCGCTGCTCATCGGCGACCAGTGCGGGGCGCACACGACGCCCTACGTCGAGGTGCAGAACAGCTCCGCGCACCTGGAGCATGAGGCCTTCACGTCCCGGGTGAGCGAGGAGCAACTCTTCTACTGCCAACAGCGGGGAATGTCGTCGGAGGACGCCAACTCGCTCATCATCAACGGCTTCTGCAAGGAGGTCTTCCAGCAGCTTCCGTTCGAGTTCGCCATCGAGGCGACGCGACTGCTGGAGGTCAGCCTGGAGGGGTCCGTCGGGTAGCGTGCGGTTGTTCCGACGGAGAATTCCCGACACGTCACGATTCGAATCGAACATCGAGGACTGAAAGAGCATCATGCTGGAGATTCGCAACCTGAGCGCCTCCGTTGGGGGCAACAGAGTCCTGAATGGGATCAACCTCACGGTCGAGCAGGGCGAGGTGCACGCCATCATGGGGCCCAACGGCTCCGGCAAGAGCACGCTGTCCTACGTGCTCGCGGGGCACCCGCAGTACGTCGTGGAGTCCGGCGAAGCGATCCTGGACGGCGAGGACCTGCTGGCGATGCCGGCGGAGGAGCGCGCTCGCGCGGGCGTCTTCCTCCAATTCCAGCACCCCGTCGAGGTGCCTGGCGTGCGGTTGGACCAGTTTCTCCGTGCCGGCTACAACGCCATCCACAAGAGCAAGGGGTTGGAGGAGCTTGACCCGCTCCAGTTCGATCGGCTGCTGCAGCAGAAGGCCGGCATCGTGAACATGGAGCCGACAATGCTGAAGCGCAGCGTCAACGACGGCTTCTCCGGCGGCGAAAAGAAGCGCAACGAGATCCTGCAAATGGCGATGCTGGAGCCTCGACTCTCCATTCTGGACGAGCCGGACTCGGGTCTCGACGTGGACTCACTGCGGCTGGTGGCAGACGGCATAAACCAGCTGCGAAGCCCGGAGCGGGCGGTCATCCTCATCACGCACTACCAGCGCATCCTGAACCTCGTCGTGCCGGACGTGGTGAACGTGCTGATGGGCGGGCGCATCGTGCGGACGGGCGGCGTGGAGCTGGCGGAGGAGATCGAGGCCGAGGGCTACGAGGGGCAGGACGAGGTCCTGCAGGCGCAGGGCTAGAAACGGGAGACCGGAAAGGCATGACGCAGCAGGCTGCAACGATCGAGCGACGGTACGTGGAGGCGTGGAACGCCGCCATCGCGCCGTCGTCGTCTGACGTCCCCGCCGAGCTGCACGCGCTGCGGGAGTCGGCCATCGCGAAGTTCGAGGAGGTTGGGTTTCCGACGGCCCGGCGCGGCAACGAGGCGTGGAAGTACACGGATGTCGCCCCCATTGCCAACGCCGCCTTCGAGGACCTGGCGCCGGCGGCGCCGGTGCGCGTGGCAACGGAGGCGCTCGACCAGCACATCATGGGCGGGTCCGTGTGGAACCGCATGGTGTTCGTGGACGGGCACTGGGTGCCGTCGCTGACCTCGATGCCGACGCTGCCGCCGCAGGTGACGGTCACGAGCCTCGCGAAGGCGATGGCGCTGCACCCGCACCTCGTGCGCGACCTGCTCGGGCGCTACGCTCCCTACGACGAAAGCGGCTTTACGGCGCTCAACACTGCGTTCCTGCGCGACGGCGCTGTGCTCATCGTGCCGCACGACACCGTTGTCGAGGAGCCCATCCACTTTATCTACCTGACGTCGTCGGAAGGGCAGTCCTCCGTGACGCAGCCGCGGACGCTGGTGTCGATGGGGCGGAACGCGAAGGCGTCGGTCATCGAGAGCTACGGCGCGCTGACGGACACCCTGTCGCTGACGAACGCCGTATCGGAGTACGTCCTCGCCGAGGGGGCGCAGCTCGACGCGTGCCGGCTGCAGCAGCATTCAGGCTCGGCGTACCACGTCGGGTCGGCGCAAGTGCGGCTCGGACGGGACAGCAGGTTCACGTCCGGCGCATTCGACTTCGGCGGCGCCATCGCGCGCCACACGCTTAGCGTCGCGCTTGAGGGCGAGGGGAGCGAGTGCACGCTCTACGGCCTCTACATGACCAACCACGGCCAGCACGTCGACAACCAGGTGCTGGTCGACCACATCGCGCCACACACGACGAGCGAGCAGGTGTACAAGGGCGTGCTGGACGGGCGCTCGCGCGGGGTATTCCACGGCAGCATCACTGTGCAGCAGGCGGCGCAGAAGACGAACGCCAAGCAGAGCGACAAGAACCTGCTCCTGTCGGACGAGGCGGAGGTGGACACCAAGCCCGCGCTGTGGATCTACGCCGACGACGTACGCTGCGGCCACGGGGCGGCGTGCGGCAAGCTCGACGACGGGGCGCTGTTCTACCTGCAGAGCCGGGGCATCGACGAGGCGGCGGCGCGGCGCATGCTGGTGCACGGCTTCGCCAACGAGGTGCTCGAGCACGTTGAGCTGACGCCGTTGCGTGTGCACCTGGAGCAGCTCATTACAGCCTCACTGCGGTCATCGCGGAGGCCCTCATGACCTCCATGTCATTCGACGTCGAGGCCGTCCGCAGGGACTTTCCCATCCTCAGCCGTGAGATCGGGGGCAAGCCGCTCGTGTACCTCGACAGCGCGGCCACGAGCCAGAAGCCGCAGGTGGTCATCGACGCGCTGTCGGCGTACTACAGCGGCATGAACGCGAACATCCATCGCGGCGTGCACACGCTCAGCCAGGAGGCCACGGAGGCCTACGAGGGCGCGCGCGGCAAGGTGCGGCAGCTCATCAATGCGGCAGAGGATGCGGAGATCGTGTTCACTCGGGGCACGACGGAGGGCATCAACCTGGTCGCGCAGACGCTTGGGGCGCAGCGCCTCGGGCAGGGCGGCGAGGTGGTCATCTCCAACATGGAGCACCACTCGAACGTCGTGCCGTGGCAGATCCTGTGCGAGCAGACGGGCGGCCGACTGCGGGTCGTGCCGATCAACGACGACGGCGAGCTGCTCATGGACGAGTACGAGAGCTTGCTGGGACCGCAGACGGCGTTGGTGTCCATTGTGCACATGAGCAACGCGCTGGGCACGATCAACCCGGTGAAGGACATCGTCGCGATGGCGCACTCGCGCGGCATTCCGGTGTTGCTGGACGGCGCGCAAGCGACGCCGCACCTGCCGGTGGACGTGCGGGAACTGGACTGCGACTTCTACGCCTTCTCGGGGCATAAGCTTTTCGGGCCGACGGGCATCGGTGTGCTGTACGGCAAGCGCGAGTGGCTAGAATCGATGCCCCCGTACCAGGGCGGCGGCGAGCAGATCAAGTCGGTGACGTTCGAGAAGACCATCTACAACGACCTGCCGTACAAGTTCGAGGCAGGCACGCCGCACATCGCGGGCGTCATCGGGCTCGGAGCGGCGATCGACTACGTCAACGGCGTCGGGCTGGAGCGCGCGGCGGCGTACGAGCACGAGCTGCTGGAGTACGGCACGGAACAGCTCCAGGCGATCGAGGGGCTGCGGCTCATCGGCACGGCGCGGGAGAAGGCTGGGGTGCTGTCGTTCGTCCTCGACGGAATCCACCCCCACGACATCGGCACGGTGCTCGACACGCAGGGGATCGCGATCCGCACGGGGCACCACTGCACGCAGCCGCTGATGCAGCGCTTTCAGGTACCGGCGACCGCCCGGGCGTCGTTCGCCTTCTACAACACCAGGGGCGAGATCGACGCGCTGGTGGAGGGCATCCACAAGACCTTTGAGGTGTTCAGCTAGTGAGTGACCTAGTCGAGCTATACCAGGAGTTGGTGCTGGACCACAACAACCGGCCGCGAAACAAGCGGTCGATGGAGGACGCCAGCAACACCGCCGACGGGTACAACCCGCTGTGCGGCGACCAGGTGTCCGTCTTCATGAAGGTGGAGGACGGCGTGATAGCCGACGTTTCCTTTCAGGGCGTCGGGTGCGCCATCTCGCAATCGTCGGCGTCGATGATGACGCAGAACGTGAAGGGCAAGTCTGTGGAGGAGGCAGGGGAGCTGTTCGAGGTCTTCCACAGCATGGTCACGCGCGAACCGGGCGCGGAATTCGAGTCCGGCAGTCTCGGCGAGCTTGAGGCGCTGGCCGGTGTCTGCGCCTTCCCCAACCGCATCAAGTGCGCCAGCCTGGCGTGGCACACTATGGTGGCCTCACTCAACCCCAAGAAGTCGGAGCAGGTGACGACGGAGTAGCCGGGGCACTCGGCATGGCGCCCGAAGCAAGGAGGGGGCAATGCATATACCAATCAAGGTGGACTACGCGGTCCGGGCGCTCGTCGCGCTCGCGCAGCAGCAGGGGAAGGGACCGGTGCACGCGACGCAGGTGGCCAAGACGATGGCGATGCCGGAACCCTACCTAAACCACATCCTCAACACCCTCTCCAAGCACGGCTTCACCACCACGCTGCGAGGGCCCCTGGGCGGGCACATGCTGGCGAAGGCGCCGGCGGACATCAACCTCAGCATGGTCATGTCGGCGTTTGACGAGTCCAACGCGCTCGTGGGCTGCCTGGACGACGAGAATGCGTGCACGCTGTCCGACTGCTGTGCGCAGCGGAACGTGTGGCAGACGGTGGAGGACGCGATCAACACGATCCTCGAAGGGACGACCATCGCGGACCTTGTGACGCCGCCAGGTCCTGCGTTCGTGGAAGCGCCCAAGCGGGCGGTGCCGCAGGCATAGGCCGCAACAGTTTCCGGGCAAAGAGAGAAGCCGCTTGCAAGGACCCAAGATGGCCCATGCGAACGGCCTCCTGTTTCCGCGGCTGCTACCTCTCGACTACGTGAACGTTGTACGTCTCCGCGATGGCGCGCGCAATGTCGAGACCGGGTACCGGCGCCCAGCCCATCGAAGGTTTGCCAGTCTCCAGGGAACGGGCGCGGGCCAGCGCCGCCTCTGCGTGCGCCGTGCACACCCAGATGACCCAACCCTCTCCACCCTCTGGCGAGAGCACCACCGACTCCTCGAAGGGCAGGAGCGTCGGACTCTCCGGCGAACCACACCATGTGCAGTGGCCGTAGGCGACGTCAATGGGGTAGGCGAATTGGCCGCGGTAGCCGGTAACGTGCTCGATGACGGTGCCCCATAGCGCGACGCGCCCGACGACGCCCATGGCGTGGGTGACGGCGCTGGGGGCCTCGCGGTAGGCGTAGATGCCGCAATGGTTGCCGTCGCCGGGACAGGACTCGCACTGACAGGCGGGCGGGCGCATCTCGCGGTAGCCGCAGCGAGCCTCCATCGGCTGCAGGGGCTGCCACTCGCCGATGGTGGGCGCGGCGGCGACGCTGTGGAGCGACAGGCCGTCGGGCGACGACCAGACGCGCCACGTGCGCCACGCGGTCACGTAGCCGAGGCGGGTCTCTACGGGGGAGGCTTCCGCCATGCGAATCGGGCCTCCGTGGGCGAAGGGTTAGGCTTCCGAGAGGACTGCGTCCATCTTGTCCACGAACCGAGACACGTGATTAAGGCGGACTGCGATCTCGTGGCCGTCCAGGTATCCGTCGTAGAAGTTGATGTGCAAGTCATTGGCAAAGGCGAAGAGGGAACGGAATTCATCATCGTGATGCTCGTCGGCGATCATGCCGACGGCCCTGAACAGGAGGGCGTGTCCTTTGTGGTCCCACCCACGGACATCCGCCAGGGCCTTCACGATTTGCGACGCCGCTCCCCACCCCTTCTCTGATGCCTGCCGCAAGTCGTCCTTCGCCAGCTCCTCCGTTGCCTGGGCCAAGAACACTCTGCTCTGTTGCTGGTGTGACGGGCGGTCCATTGTCTTTCTCCTGTTTCGTGATCCTCCACCACCCATCTTCTCTGCTACTGACTACCATTATCGCACGGGCGCGGGCTCCCTTGTTGGCGCTGGCGGTGCGGGGGGAGCGGCGGCGACGCTTTGGAGCGACAGGCCCTCGGGCTACGACCACACTCGCCACGCGGTCACGTAGCCGAGGCGGGCTATGGGGGAGGCTTCCGCCATGCGAATCGCGCCTCCGGCCGCAAAGGGCTAGGCTTCCGCCAGGATTGCTTCCATCTTGTCCACGAAGTCGGCTACGTCAGCCAGGCGCACCGCAACCTCGTTGTTGCTGAGGTAACCGTCGTAGAAATTGATGTGCAGGTCGTTGGCGGAAGAGAACATGAGCCTTAGCGCCCTGTCCTCAAGTTCGTTGGCGATCGTGCCCACAGCGCTGAACAACTGGGAGTGGCCCTTGTGGTCCCATCCGCGGGAGTCTGCTACCGCCTTGACGATCTGTGAAGCGGCGCCCCAACCCTTCTCCGAGGCTTGCCGCAAGTCGTCCTTCGCCAATTCCTCCGTTGCCTGCGCCAAGAATACTCTGCTCTGTTGCTGGTGTAACGGGCGGTCCATTGCCTTTCTTGCTCCTATGTTAGGTTCCTCCACCACCCATCTTCTCTACCACTGCGTTCCATTATCGCACGGGCGCGGGCTCCCTTGGTTGCGCCGGCGTCGCGGGGGGTGCGGCGGGTGTGGAGCGGCGCTCGGGCACCGGCGTGCGGATAGGCCAGTACTCCACTTTTCGCTGGGGCTCGCCTATGGCTCCCATGGGGTCCTCCTCTCGCGCGAACTCGGCTAGAGCATGACGAAGAACAGGACCGCCAGCGCTATGCCGACCAGCACCGCGGCGATGATCGCGACCTCCAGGAGATTGAGCGCATGGAGGTGGCCGCCGAGGCCGTGGTCGCGGTGACCGGGCGACTGCTGCATGTTGCGCTCAATGTTCGAGCGGTTGAACGGGTCATGTTGTGGGAGATGCGGGGCTCCAAAGCCCATGACGCTCCCCTTTCTCGCGCTATACGGGCGCTTCCACGGCTCCGGATAGGCCGACCTTGTCGCGGAACTGCGGCATGACGTCCCGGGCGAAGCGCTCCATGGACTTCATAACTTCCTTGTGGTCCAGCCGGCCGATGGCGAAGACGCAGTTGAGGTAGGTGATGCCGGTGTTGTCGAGGAGACGCTGTACCTTGAATTCAACGGTGTCGGAGTCGCCGAAGAGGACCCACTCGTCGTACATGAGGTCCGGCGGCGGCTCGTTGGGCTGGGGTTGCTCGACGGCGAGGCCGTTGCGGACGATCTGGGTGTTGGCGCGCAGTGCGCCGGCGGAGCGCAGGTGCCAGAGGGCGTTCTGGGTCTGCGCGCGAGCGGCAGCGTCATTCTCGCCGACGTGCACCTGCGACTGGATGACGAACTCCTGGGGCCAGCCAAGGCCGGACTCGTTGACGGCGTCGCGGAAGACGTTCCAGCTCTGGAGGACGCGGTCCGAGGGGGCGCTGGAGCCGCCGGTGATGCACTTGTAGCCGCGCTGCACGGCGTCGACGATGCTGCCCGGAGACTGGGCCGCGATCCACAGCGGCGGGTGGGGCTGCTGGAGGGGCCGGGGGAAGATAGTGGTCTCCGGGAAGGAGAAGTGGGCGCCCTCGTAGCTGGAGATGTCCTGTGTCCACGCGGCGAGCATGACCTCAAGAGCCTCGTCGAACATGGCGCGGTTCTCGCTGAGCTCGAGGCCGAGGCGCTCGAACTCGTAGCGTTGGTAGCCGCGGCCGAGGCCGACGTCCAGGCGGCCTTCGGTGAGGTGGTCGGCGAGGGCGATGTCCTCGGCGAGGCGCAGGGGGTGGTAGAGGGGGAGCACGACGACGGCGGTGCCGATGCGAACGCGCTTTGTCTGCTCCGCCACCTTGACGGCGAAGGTCAGCGGGTTGGGGCCGTAGCCGTAGCTGGAGAAGTGGTGCTCGGCCAGCCAGACGGCGTCAAAGCCGAGCTCGTCCGCGAGCCGGGCCTGCTCAAGGGCGTTGCGGTAGACATCGGCCGCGGGCTTCATGTCGGGTGAGTGCAGTAGCAGGAAAACGCCGAACTTCATGGTCCTCCTGGGCTGCCGATTCGTCTCATGGCGAGGCGCGGGTACAGGATAGTCCCGCGAGGGCTGCGCGTCACCCCCATCCTAACCTTCCTCCTGAGGGGGAAGGGACTTCCAAGTAGAAGGGCCCCTGCGGTGCAGGAGCCCTTCCAAACTGCCGGGTTGTATTGGCCTATTGCACCGTCGACAGGCCGGGGTGCTTGACGAAGGCCTTTCGCAGCTCGGACGTGCCCTCGAGCCAGTCGGTCTCCTTGGGGAGGACGACGCCGCCGGAGCGGAGGGCGTAGAGCTCGGGGTGGTCAACAGGATCGGGGATGATGCCCTCCTGCAGGTCGCGGGCGGCGCTCATCAGGCGGCGTCGGGTCTTGATGACCATGGTGTCGCTGGTGCCGAGGTGCTCCTTGGTGCGGTCAACGACGGCGCCCATGGCCTCCGTGACCACCTGGTCCTGCAGGTAGATACCGTCGATGCCGGTGAAGTTCTGGCCGCTCTTCTGGGCCTCGCGGTCGATCATGTAGTCGTTGTCCGCGTTCTGGGTCAGGTTCCAGCGGTCGTACCAGCCGGTGCCGTTGGGGATGTAGGAGGAGGAGCCGGACTTGCCGTCGATGTTGACGCCCCTGCGCGGCGGTGCGGAGCCTCCCTGTCCCGCCGAGTTACCCTGGCGAGTGCTGGGGACCATCATGTTCCAAAACATGGTGTGCTCGTCGTCGACGGGCACCCACGCCCTTGCGAGGATCTGAACGCCGAGGACGCCGGTGGGGATCATCGAGTAGAAGGGCAGCAGGAAGTGGGCGAAGCGCCAGTAGTAGTTGCCCTCCGAGGCGTCACGGTAGGCGGCGTAGCTGGTGCCGTAGTCCGTGTCAATGATCTTGTAGCGCGGGTTGCGGACGTTGACGGTGTAGTAGTCGAAGGAGCCGGGGGCCGCGTTTCCGGGGTCAACAGCGCCGAGGTGCAGGAAGCCGAGGTGGGAGGTGTCGATGTCGCCCTCAAGGGCCTGCACGAAGTTGCAGCTGCGCATGACGGTCGCGACGGCCCACTCGCCCTCGGGGACCATGTTGGCCTCGAGGTCCGGGAGGGGCGGGAGCTCCTTGCGGGGGCCCATGTAGGTCCAGATAACGCCGCCGCGCTCACGGCAGGGGTAGGACTTGATCTTGACCTTTTCCTTGAAGTTGGACTCGGCGGGTTCCGAGGGCATGTCGACGCATTCGCCGTTCACGTCAAACTTCCAGCCGTGGTAGACGCAGCGGAGACCGCACTCCTCGTTCCGGCCGAAGAAGAGGCTGGCGCGACGGTGCGGGCAGTAGTTGTCGAGGATGCCGACGTCGCCGTTGGTGTCGCGGAAGGCGACGAGCTCCTCGCTCAGCAGCTTGATGCGGACGGGCGGGCAGTCGGGCTCGGGAAGCTCAATCGACTGGACCGCGGGGATCCAGAATTCCCGCATGAGGTCACCCATGGGGGTCCCGGGGCCCACCTGGGTCAAGAGTGCGTTGTCTTTGGCCGTCAGCATTTACACCCTCCACGATTCTATTCGTTGGGATACCGGTTCAATCTACGCCGCACGGTTGCCAGTGTCAACACGCGCGCGAGGCGCGCGATGCCCGTGACGACGGCAATGGTGGTAGAATCACGGCGCAGCAATTGCCTGTCCGTAGCGTCGCTATGGACGGGTGGAAGGAAGGCGCACCATGGCGGACGACGACAGGGAAGAACTGTTTGCGCTGCTGGCCCACTCCGGGTTCAGCTTCTCTGACGAAGAGATGGAGGAGATGCTGAGGGTCTTTCGCGTGAACAAGGAGCGGCTGCGGCGGCTCCACGAGGCCGAGCTCGACGACGAAGAGGTTGCCGGTAGCTTCACGCCGGTGTGGAAGGGGGCGTAGCCATGGCGCAGATGACACGCGACGAACTTTGCTTCATGAGCATCGGCGAGGCGAGCGGACTGCTGCGCGACCGCGAGCTGTCGCCGGTGGAGCTGACGCAGGCGTACCTCGACCGCATCGAGGCGCTGGACGACCGGGTGAAGTCGTACGTGACGCTGCTGCCGGAAGCCGCGCTGCAGCAGGCGCGCACGGCGGAGGACGAGATCGTTCGGGGCGAGTACCGCGGACCGATGCACGGCGTGCCCGTGGCCTACAAGGACCTGTACGACACGGAGGGCGTCCGCACGACGGGGCAGTCGAAGGTACTGGAGCACCGAGTGCCGGCGGAGGACTGCACCGCGATCGTGAAGTTGCGGGAGGCCGGGGCGGTCACACTGGGCAAGCTGGCGATGCACGAGTTCGCGCTGGGCGGGCCGAAGACGAGCCTGTTCGACCAGGCGTGCAACCCGTGGAACCTGGACCACGTGACGGGGGGATCGAGCAGCGGCTCCGGCGCGGCGATGGCGGCGGGACTTGCGATGGGGACGCTGGGGTCGGACACGGGCGGCTCCATCCGCGGGCCGGCGGCGCTGTGCGGCATCGTCGGGATGAAGCCGACGTATGGGCGGGTCAGCCGGTACGGCGTGCTGCCGCTGAGCTGGTCGCTGGACCACTGCGGGCCAATGACGTGGACGGTGGAAGACGCGGCGCTCATGCTGCAGGCCATCGCGGGGCACGACCCGAAGGACCCGACGTCGAGCACGGAGCCGGTGCCGGACTACGCGGCGGCGCTGGGCGGCGACCTGCGCGGGCTGACGGTCGGGGTGCCGCGCCACTACTTCTTCGGCGACGACGTGGCCCTCGATCCGGAGGTGGCCGACGCGGTGAACAAGGCCATCGACACGCTGGGCGAGCTGGGGGCGACAGTGCGGGACATCGAGATTCCGAGTTTGCAGTATGCGAGCATCGCCAACAACGTCATCATGATCAGCGAGGCGCACGCGTACCACCGGAAGAACCTGCTCTCGCAGCCGGAGAACTACGGCGACATCGTGCGGACGCGGTTCATCCTCGGTGCGGTGTACACGGCAGGCGACTACGTGCAGGCGCAGCGGGCACGGAGCCGGCTCCGCCGGGAGTTCGCGGAGGCGCTGGGGAGCGTGGACCTGATCGCGGCGACGGTTATGCCGAAGCCGGCGGCGTCGCTTGCGGACTTTGACCCGCTCGGCATGATGATGACGCCCAGCCTGATGGCGCCTTTCAACGAAACCGGGTTGCCGTCGATGTCGGTGCCGGTGGGGTTCTCTTCGGACGGGCTGCCCATCGGCATGCAGCTGGCCGCTGCGCCGTTCCGCGAGGACACGGTGCTGAAGGCGGGGCACGCCTACCAGCAGCAGGCGCGATGGCACGACCAGCGGCCGGCGCTCTAGTCCCACACATCTCCCAGACAGTCGAGGAGGAAACATGAAGGCGATACAGGTCTTCGGGCCCAAGCACATGCGAATGGTGGACGTCCCGGAGCCGCAGCGGGAGAGCGGGCAGCTGCTCATCCGCAGCGAGGTACTCTCCATCTGCGGCAGCGACATGCGCTCTTTCCGGTTCGCGTTTCCGGAGGAGCAGTACCCGCTTGCGCCGTGCATGCCGTGCCACGAGTGCGTGGGCATCGTGGAGGAGAGCGACTCGGCGGAGGTACCGGCGGGGACGCGGGTCATCGCGCTGAACATCGGGCGCGGTGGGCGCGGAGGCAACTACGGCATGGGGGCGCAGTACGTGCTCTCGGCGCCGGACCTTGTCATCCCGCTGCCGGAGGGCGCGGACCCGTTCACCTACATGATGTGCCAGCCCGTCGGAACAGTGCTGTACGCGGCCAAGCGGCTGCCCAACGTCATCGGGCAGTCGGTGGTCGTGCTGGGGCAGGGGGTTATCGGACTGACCTTTACGCGGCTTGCCGTGCAGATGGGCGCGGGGAAGGTCATCGCCGTCGACCACCACGACTACCGTCTGGCGAAGTCGCGGTCGCTGGGGGCGACGCACACGATCAACTCCTACAATGAGGACCCCATCGCGGTGGTGCGCGAGCTGACGGACGGCGAGGGCGCCGACGTGGTCATCGAGGCCGCCGGGCAGATCGAGACGGTGGAGATGATCAAAGGGCTGGTGAAGATGTTCGGCACCATTTCCCTGTTCGGGCTGCCGGAGGAGCCGAAGGTGGAGCTGGACTACGTCGGGCTCATGCGACGACAGGCGATCATCATCCCGAACGTGAGCGCGTCGACGAACGACCCGACGGGCTGCATAAGGGAGACGGTGGACCTGGTGAACAGCGGGCAGCTAGACGTGTCGTGGCTGGTGACGCACCGGCTGCCGTTCTCGGAGGCGCCGAGGGCGTACGAGATGTACGAGGGGTACCAGGACGAGATCATCAAGGTGGTGATGGACGCGAGCGCTTAGGGCGGGTACCTCGCGAAGGGTGAGGTTCCTGCCTGCGCGGGAACGACGGAAATGAGGAAAGGGGCCGGAATTCCGGCCCCTTTCTACGTTACAGCGGGTACGCGGTGTTACCGCTCGTTGCCGGCGCGGAGCCAGCCGATGTAGTCGGCGATGCCGGTGTAGAGGGTGAACTGGGGCTCGTAGCCGACGTCGGCCCTGATCTGTGACGGGTCGCCGTAGGGGTCCTTGCGGGCGCTGGGGCCGTTGCCCGGCTGGAGCTCGATCTTGGCGTCGGGGATGACCTCCTTGATGCCGTCGACGAGGTCCTGGTTGCGGTGGGTGCGGCCGCTGCTGATGTTGTAGGTCTTGTTGGGCAGCGACTCGGCGCGGTGGACCATGCTGATGCCGAGGCCGCAGTCCTTGACGTAGCAGAAGTCGGCCTCGTCCTCGGCGAAGGGGACGCCGCCGCGGCCGGCTGCGAGGTTGGGCTCCTCGCCCTTGACGGCGGCGTGCACGAGACGGCTCGGCAGGTTGGCCATCGAGTGGTAGAGGGGGCCCCAGATGCCGCCGATGCGGAGGTTGACGACCTCGATGCCGGAGCGGACGCCGACGTGGCCGCCGACGATCTCAAAGGTCTTCTTGTAGGTCTCGGTCGGGTTGCCGGTGCCGTAGATGGGGAGGGCGATGTCCTCCTTGAACGGGCCCTCGGCGACGCTGGAATAGATGGCGATGGAGCTGGCGAGGGAGACGCGGGAGACGCCCCACTGCACGCCGGCCTCCATGACGTTCATCAGGCCGTTCAGGTTGACGCGCATGTCACCGATGGCGTCGTAGGCGCCGAGGCCGGTGACGGCGAGGTGGCAGATGCTGGTGATGTTGTGCTTCTCGCCAATGGCGAGGAGACCCTCGCGGTCGGTCACGTCGACCTTTTCGACGTGGACGCGGCTGCCGTAGTCGTCCTTGATGAAGCTGGGCTCACGCCAGGTCTGGTAATAGGTGATGGCCACTTCTTCCTCGCCCGCGTCGAGCATCGCGCGAGCGGTGTGCAGGCCAATGAACCCCATGCCGCCTGTAATCAGAATCATTGTTGTCCTCCAGTCAATTTGCGCGGCTGCCGGGAGCCGTGCGCGCACAACGCCCACGGATGCAGTCGCTTCGGGCGGTAGCATAGCTAGGCGGGATTCGCGTTGTCAACCGGAACGCAGGGGGACACGGGACCTAAGTGAGGTACGGGTCGACGGGGTTAAGCGTTTGGTTGACCGGGTCTACGGCCAACCGCAAGATTTCCAGCGTGACCATGCCAATGAGGGGAGTTGCGTCCTCGGGGCCGAATACCACAGGAATCACTCCCGAAACGCCATCTATCTGTGCTCGCATGCCGCCCATCGACAGAGTAATGCGGCCTCCATTGGCGAGCCGGAAGTTTGCCTCCGTTTCCGGGAGCACGCCCATTTCGTTAAGCAAACTGGTGGGCAGCAGACTATAGCTGGCCCCAGTGTCAACCAAGCCCTCCACCTCTCGGGAGACTTCACCGTCAAGAGTGGAAATTGTCATGGGGCGTGTGAACATGCCCAAATTAGGCCCCCTTTATGGGAATGCACAGGAAGTATAGCACAAAAAGGCCATCAGGATTTCAATCGTTATCCCGAACGCGGGGGGACGGGGCGGCGTGTGGGCATCCAGCCGTGGGTGGGCAAGAGCCGCTGCGTCGTGGGGTCGGCCTTTAGCTGCAGCGAAGCCAGCGCGACTCTGCCGAGCAGGGGCTCTGCGCCGTCGGGGCCGAACACGACGGGCGTGACGCCTGAGGAGCCCTCGACGGTGAGACGGACGTCGCCGATGTCCATGAGCTCTCGGCGGCCGCCGGGGAGGTTGAAGTGGGCCTGCCTGTCGGGAGCGAGGCCGAGGCCGCGCAGGAGGCTGCCGGGGAGCATGGAGAAGGCGAGGTCGATGTTGACGGTTGCCCTGACGTCGCGCTGGTCGTGCCAGTCGGGGGAGGAGACTGTCACGCGGCAGGGGAAGGTGGACATGGGCTACCGCCCCCCGTCCCGGTCGGGGCGGTACTGGTGCTCGTCCTCCAGTGCCTCCTCGACACCGAGGGCCACGAGGACGCGGTCGACGACGAAGTCGACCACCTCGTCGACGGTGTGCGGGCGCAGGTAAAAGGGCGGCTCGGGCGGGAGGACAACGGCGCCGAGCTGGCTCGCGCGGAGCATGTTCTCGAGGTGGCCGGAGTGCAGTGGCGTCTCGCGGGGGGTGATGACGAGGGTGCGGCGCTCCTTCAGGCAGACGTCGGCGGCGCGGAGGAGGAGGTTGTCGGAGCGACCGTGGGCGATGGCGGAGAGGCTGTTCATGCTGCAGGGGATGACGGCCATGCCTCGCGTGGGGTAGGAGCCGCTGGCGATGGGGGCGCGGAGGTCGCCGATGGCGTACTCGGTGAAGTGGGGCGACTCCTGCCAGCCGGCGACCGTGGCGGCGTAGCTGCGGTCCATCTCCTCGGCCCAGACGAGACGGCCGCCGGGGGAGCAGACGAACGCGACGTCGGTCTCGCGGCGGAGGAGGGCGTCGACGAGGCCCTTCGCCATGACGGCGCCGCTGGCGCCGGTCACGCCGACGATGACGGGGCGGGCGTCGTGCGTCGTCATACGACCACGACCGCGATGAAGGTGAAGACGAGCACGGCGAGGCTGATGACGGCGTTGACCTGCGTAAAGACGAAACGGAGCTTGGACATGTCATCGGGCTTGAGGGCGATGTGCTCGTACACGAGCAGCACGGCTGCGATGCCCCAGCCGATGAAGTAGGGCCACGGGAGCTCGAGCCAGAGGCCGAGGGCCAGCAGGGCGGAGGCGGTCAGGACGTGCATGGCGCGGGAGACCCAGAAGGCGGCGTGGATGCCGAACCGGGCGGGCAGCGCCCTGATGCCGTGGGTGCGGTCGAACTCCATGTCGCCGACGGTGTTGAAGATGTCGAAGCCGCTGGCGAAGGTGGCGACGACGGCGTAGAGGAGGACGGCCTCCCACGCGAGCTCGCCGGTGACGCCGACCCAGCCGCCGGCGGGCGCGATGGCGAGCGTCATGCCGAGGGTGAAGTGCGTAAGCCAGGAGAACCGCTTGACCGTCGAGTAGCCGACGACGAAGAGGGCGCCGATGGGCGAGAGCGCGAGGGCGAGTGGGTTGAGCTGCCACGCGGCGACGAAGTAGAGCGCGAGTCCGGCGACGGCCAGCGCAGAGAGCTCCCACGGCTGCAGGAGGCCCTGCGGCAGGTGGCGGTCGGCGGTGCGCGGGTTGACGGCGTCGATGTTGCGGTCGAAGACGCGGTTGACGGCCATGCCGGCGTTGCGCGCGCCGACCATGGCGAGGGTGACCCAGATGAACGGCTGGAGCTCCGGCAGGCCGTCGGCGGCGAGGAGCATGCCGATGTAGGCGAAGGGCAGCGCAAAGAGGCTCTGCTCGAACTTCACGGCCGCGAGGACGTAGTTGAGTTTCCTGAGGGGTCCGGCGTTTTCGTGCGCTACGTTCTGCATCTGTCCAACTGGTTGTGCGTCAGGATCCGTGTCTGTGCACCTTCAATTATATGCCGTATGACGACCACTTGCCGTCGACGAGGGCCTTGACCTCGTCGCTCATGACGATGTCATTGGGCCATGGGCGCTCGCGGCCGTCGAGGGGGCCCTTGGCGGTGGCGTCGATGCCGACCTTGCTGCCGACTCGCGGGGTGCTCGAGGCGTGGTCGAGGTCGTCGATGGGGCCGCTGGCGAAGAAGATGTCCTGCTGGGGGTCGAGGTTCGCCGTTACGCGCCACGCAACCTCGGACAGGTCCTGCACGTTGACGTCGGCGTCGACGATGACGATAGTCTTGGCGAGGGCGAGCAGGCCGAGGCCCCACATGCCGTGCGCGACCTTCTGCGCCTGGCCGCGGTACGACTTCTTGATGGATACGATGATGAGGTTGTGGAAGATGCCCTCCGCGGGCATGTTGATGTCCACGATCTCCGGCAGGACCATCTGGATGGCGGGCAGGAAGAGGCGCTCCGTGGCCTTGCCGAAGAAGAAGTCCTCCGTGGGCGGGCGGCCCACCATGGAGGTGGGATAGATGGGGTCCCGGCGGCGCGTCATAGCCGTGACGTGGAAGACGGGGTAGTCCTCGGCGGGCGAGTAGTAGCCCGTGTGGTCGCCGAAGGGGCCCTCAGGGCGGCTCTCCGCCGGGTCGACGTAACCCTCCAGCACGATTTCGGCGTGGGCGGGCACCTCGAGGTCGACGGTCTTGCACTTCACGAGCTCGATGCCCTCGCCGCGGATGAATCCGGCGAGGAGGTACTCATCGAGGTCGGGCGGCAGGGGCGCGGAGCCGGCCCAGATCGTCGCGGGGTCACCGCCGAGGGCCACCGCGACCTCCATGCGCTCCATGCCCTTGTCCTGCGCGAGCCGCTGGTGGTGCGCGCCGATCTTGTGGGTCTGCCAGTGCATGCCCGTCGTGTTTCGGTCGTATACCTGCATACGGTAGATGCCGATGTTGCGGACGCCGGTGAAGGGGTCGCGGCTGACGACGAGGGGCAGGGTGATGAAGGGGCCGGCGTCGCCGGGCCAGCACGTGAGCACGGGGAGCGTCGACAGGTCGACCTCTTCGCCGGGGATGAAGACCTCCTGGCACGGGGCGGAGCGGACGGTCTTGGGCTGGTAGGACGCGATCTGCGCAAGCTGGCCGAGGGCCTTGAGCTTGGCGAAGAGCCCCTGGTGCGGCTCCTTCACCATGCCGAGGAGGCCTCGGGCGCGGTCTGTTAGCTCGTCAAGGCGCTCGACGCCGAGAGCGGACGCGACGCGGGGAATCGTGCCGAAGGCGTTGATGAGGAGGGGCATGTCGTGGCCCTCGACGTTCTCGAAGAGGACGGCTGGGCCGCCGGACTTGACGAGGCGGTCGGCGATCTCCGTGATCTCGAGGTGGGCGCTGACGGGCGTCGACACGCGGCGCAGGTCGCCGCTCGCCTCGAGGAAGGCGATGTACTCGCGCAGGTCACGGAACTTACCGGGCACCCGGGGCCTCCGGCGACAGGATGGGAACAGTGCTCGCATTGTGTGTAGGGGTGGGAAGGGGTGTCAAGGATGGGAGGGGTGTTGGGGGCGTGAGCCTAAGGCCAAGTGTGGCTGGCGGGAAATGGGGCGACGGGGACTCGGGACATGGCAATTTGGCCAAGGCCGACCTACCGGCCCAGCCGCCGCTCTTAGGAGGCCCAGGAGTTGTCCCGGAGCCAATTTACCTCTGCCTGACTTACGCCGTCCTGCATCCAGTCCTGGGCGACGACACCTGCGGCCTCGCCCGGATCCGAAATTCTGCTAATCTGGCTCAGCGCGTCTGCCTCCAGGCTTGTCACGCCATCCGTCACCCACCAAAGACTCAAGACGGATGCGACGACCGCCTCGTCAGCCATGAAGGTCAGGGATCGAATCGCCACGAATTCATTTGGGTCGATGCCGTCCTGCGCCCAGGGGAGTGCGATTACGGTGGCGGCTATCTCCTGATTCTTCTGGAATGCGATGAATTCCAACGTCTCGGACTCTCGTTCGTTGATTCCGTCACGCAGCCAGCCGAGTGAAAGCATTGTCGTAACAATATTCGGCCATTTGTTGCCGATTTGCGAGAATTGCTTGATCGCTGCCGCTTCCGCACCGGTGATGTTGTCCTGAACCCAGCCGAGGTCAAGCATTGAGGCAACAATCTGGGCGTCCTGGGTGTTTCCAACCCAATATACTGCCTCTGTCTCATCGCCGTTGATGCCATCTCGCAGCCAGCCGAATGCAAGGATACGAAGCAAGGCCTCCTGCTTGAAGTAGGCGAGGGTATAGAGTCTCTCGAGTCCGCGTAACTCTGCTTGGGCTATGCCGTCCCGCACCCAGGCAAGGGAAAGGATGGACGCGGAGAGTTTCGGGTCATCAAAAGTGCCAATTGTGCGAAGGGCTTTGCTATCCAAATCGTCAATGCCGTCCTGAACCCAGACCAGGCCCGTAACCTCCATGAACAGCCCCTGATCTTCAATGAAGCTCAACAGTTTGTTGGCCTCAATATCGACTTCTGCTATGCCGTCTCGCACCCAGGCAAAGGAGAGAAGGACGCCGGCGAACCAGGGTTTGACGCCGGTCGCGACCTCCAACTGTTTCGAAAATTCAATTTCGACACTGGTGAAACCGTCCGCAACCCAATCCAGGGCAACAAAGGGCTTGATGTATCCATGCCTTGCCATGTCACCCAAGAGGTCAAGCGCTTCAATTTCCAACTGTGTGACGCCGTCCCTGAACCAGTTGAGCGCAAGTATGGATTGCGCTGAGTCCGGCTGGAAGTACGATATTTCGAAGAATTCTTTCAAGGCACCGGCTTCCACCGAGCCAACCGGGGCGGTCACCCATGCCAGGGCCATAACGTCTCTCTGGAGTTCGATGGGTTCCAGCAAGGCGAGCGATAGAATGACCGAGGCTTCTGCGTCGTTGACTCCGTCTTGAACCCAAGCAAGTTCCAGGATGGGTCCGGCGGATTCAGCCCGGTTGGCTGGAATTCTTCCCAGCGCCTTGACTGCCTGAACCTCGGCCTGGGTAAACCCGTCCCGTACCCAACCAAAGTTGACGACGGCGCTGGCAGTATCCGCGTTCTCGTATTCATTGATCGACTCAACGGCCTGGATGTCCAGACCAGTGATGCCGTCCTGCGCCCAGCCAAGGGTGGCAGGCGAGGCGGCAGGTCCGTGGACGGCGACCTCCCGCAACCACTGGATTGCGTCCACCTCTGCCACGTCGACAGCGTCCTGAACCCAGCCGAAGCCGATCACGGCCTCGGCGATTTCGAGATCCTTACGGGAAAGGCGCGAAAGTTCCGCGATCGCCGCAGCCTCCACTTCATCGACGGCGTCTGCCATCCATGCGAACGCCACGACGGACATGGCAATATCCCGGTCTGCGAACTCGTTTATGCTACGCGTGGCCCGCAGTTCCACGTCCTCGACGCCGTCTCGCGCCCACGCGAATGCGACGATTGACGCCGCTGGGCCAGGCGAGACGGTGGCGCCCATGTGACGGATGGCCTCCGCATTCACCTCTCCGCCGGCCCGCCAACCAGCGACAACCGCCGACAGGCGTTCCAAGGCAGCCATCTCGGCCGGGTCGACGCCGTCCTGTACCCACGCCAGACCGGCGAGGGCCTCGGCTACCCCGGTGACGCCCATGCTGCTGATCAGGCGCAATGCCTCCGCGTCCGAGCCGTAGACACCGTCCTTCACCCATCCGAGCGAGGCAATCAACTCGGCGACAGCCGGCCGGTCCAGGTCGGCATACAGGAGGTGCTCGAGGGCTGAGCCCTCGGTTTCGTCAACGCCGTCCCGGACCCAGTCGAGGGACAGGACGGATGATGACAGGGTGAGACTCGTGGTTGCCATGTACAGCAGATTTACGATGGCCGCTCGCTCAAGCTCATCCAGCCCGTCCTGCACCCACGCGAGCCCCTCTATGTCCGAGGCCAGTTCCGGCGCGTTCTGCTCTAGCCATGCGCCATTCCTGAAGGACCCGAGGACGGTTGGCGGCGCATCCGCTGGCAAGGCGGCTGGGTCGGGCTCAGCAGGCAGCGTCATCGATTCAGTGGATTCGGTCATCGACGGTGCTGTCGACTGGGGAGCGCCTTCAGTCGGGCTGCCAGGGGTCGTGCATGCGGATAGGACTACCGTCAAGGCTACGACCAAGAGGATCTGGACAAGGAAAGGGGACCACTTGTAAGGGACTTGGGGGTCTACGAGGCGCAAAGCAGTCTCGTCCGCCTGCGGTGTCGATGCTCTGGTAGACGGACTGCTTGGGGAGCTTGAGCGAATGTTTCGAATGTAAATCTACTCCAAGGAGTTGGGAAGCCTGGGTAAGCCTTGAGGATCTGACATCCATGTATCAGCGCTAGCCATTGTCAGCACGTGCCCCAAGGGGTGTCAAGCTAACCCCCGCTTCCTTGACATCGCGGTTCCCCTGCCATAGCTTGCCTGCACGACCATTTGACGGCGGTGCGGGAGGCGTTCATGGCTGAGTTGACCGGCGGGCAGGCGCTGGCGAAGTCGTTGTACCGGGAGGGCGTGCGCGTCATCTTCGGACTGCCGGGGGCGCAGCTTTACTATGCGACCGACGCGCTGTTCGATGAGCCGGGGATCCGGTGGATCAGCACTCGCAATGAGCAGGCGACGACGTTCATGGCGGACGGTTACGCTCGCGCGGGCGGCGGCATCGGCACGGCGATGGTGGTGCCGGGGCCTGGCGTGCTGAACGCGACGTCGGGGTTGTCGACGGCGTATTCGGCGTCGTCGCCGGTGCTGCTGGTGGCGGGGCAGATCCCGCGGGACCTCATCGGGGTGAACAGGGGCATGCTGCACGAGATCGACGACCAGCTTGAGGCAGTGAAGTCGGTGACCAAGTGGGCGGCGCGGGTGCTGAACGCAGACGAGGTGCCCTCGGCGGTGCACGAGGCGTTCCGGCAGCTCAACACCGGCCGGCCGCGGCCCGTCGAGATTGAAATCCCGCCGGACACGCTGGCGGAGGCGCTCGAGGTGGAGCTGCTGGAGCCGGCCATGTACGCGCGGCCGGAGCCGCCGTCGGACTCGATCACGGAGGCGGCGCGGCTGATCGCGGAGTCGGACGGCAAGGTGCTCATCTGGGCCGGCGGGGGCGCGAACTCGGAGGAGGCGTCGGCGGCGCTGACGCGGCTGGCCGAGTACATCCAGGCGCCGGTGCTCACGACGGGCGAGGGGAAGGGGGCCATCTCGGACCGCCACTATCTCTCGCTGGGCTCGCCCCGGGGGCGCGAGGAAGCCATGCAGCGCGTGGTGGCCGACCACCCCGTCGTGGTGGCGGTGGGGACGCGGCTCGCGGCTGCAAATCTGCCGGAGGGGCACCGCGTCGTGCAGATCGACGTCGACCCGGAGGAGATCGGGCGAAACTGGAAGGATACGCTGCCGGTCGTGGGCGACGCGACGCTGTCGCTGGAGCGGCTGCACGAGGCGGTGTCGGGGCTCGCCGCGCCGAGCGAGAGCAGGCAGGCGGAGTACGAGGCCTTCCGCGCCACGCGCAACGACCCGGCGAACCTGATGGAGCCGCAGGGGTCTTTCATGCGGGCCATCCGCAACGCGCTGCCCGATGACGGCATCTTCATTTCCGGCATGACGCAGATTGGGTACTTCAGCCGAGCCTACTTCCCGGTGTACAAGCCGGGGACGTACATCACGTCGTCGTACTCGGGGAACCTGGGGTTCGCGTTTCCGACGGCGCTGGGTGCGAAAGTGGCGCGGCCCGATACGCCGGTGGTCTGCGTGACCGGCGACGGCGGCTTCATGTACAACGTGCAGGAGCTGGCCACCGCCGTGCATTACGGGATCAACACGGTGACCGTTGTGTTCAACGACAACGCGTACGGGAACGTGCTGCGGGAGCAGGTGCGGCGGTTCAACGACCACCCGTACGGGGCGGAGCTGCACAACCCGGACTTCGTGAAGATGGCCGAGTCCTTTGGCGCGCGGGGGCTTCGGGTGCACGACGCGGACGCGCTGGAGACGGCGATCCGGGAGTCCATCGCGGTCGAGGCGCCGACGCTGATAGAGGTGCCGGTGGGGATGATGGAGTCGTCGTTCTAGGGGTGGTCGCTGGCCGGGTTGCGCGGCATTCGATTCGATTCGAGTCGCTTGATGTGCTTTTCTGCAGGACGAGTCCCCTAGGAAACTGCCCTCTACAGATATGACTCGTATAGTCCGGCGAATGGGCTTCCTAGCTGTCGAGAACTGCATTTCTGTCCCCTTTTCCGGCGTTCCCTGCATTTTCGAGATGGCTGAGTGCGCGCGCCGTCGCGATGTGCATGGGGGAATGGTAGCGAGGGGCGAGGCTTTCGCGCGAGGGGGTGGTGTCAGGGAGGTGCGGGGCTGCCCAGCGCAAACCTTCCTCCACTTCGAGAGCCTCAGGACAGGCTGCGATTTCCCTTAAGGCGAACGGGGACGATGCGTGCTTCGGGGTTCCTGCCTGCGCAGGAACGACGGGGAAGGGCTTGCCAACCGCGGTCACCCTGATAATGGGTCCCGCGTCTTGAGTTCGGGGAACAGTGAGAAATCGCGGTCCCTGGTCAGGAGCGCTTCCACTCCATGGGCCACGCATATCGCCGCTATCCTGGCGTCATGCACAACGCCGCCGATGACCCGGGGGCGTCGAACTAAACTCTCGAGGATCTCCGGAAAGTCCTCTGTCTCTCCTATCAGACGTACGGAAGGGGAGGTTGTCCAAGCGGCGAGTTGACGCCCTGACTGATCCGGCGTGGTCGCGCTATCCTTCCAGATTCGAGGGTTGGTCACGACGCTGAGGAACTCGTAGCAGCATGGCCAAGGAATAGCCCAGACGTCGTTGCCCTCTGCCAATCCGCGCAAAAGCGAAGAGGCCGCCACATGAAGCCGTGATTCGCGCCGGTGCGCATACACCAGTAGGTTGGTGTCGACGGCGATCATCGGCGTTCAGGCGCTCCGTACATCTCCTCCCGGAGGTCCTGCCAGGAGTACGCCTCCAGGGGGTCCCTACTCCCAGCTTCGCCGACGCTGCAATCGGGCAGAATATAGTGTCCTCCAGGGGATTCGGAAGAGAGCACCTGGCGAAGACCCTCTTCGACAACGGCACGCAGTGGACGTCCGGTCCGCTGAGCGTGCCGCTTTGCTCGCGTCAGCAATTCGTCCTGGATGTTGAGCGTTGTTTTCATAGTGCCATACTAGCCATATTGTTATTGCTGGTCAAGCCATATAATTAGGTTGGCGCTCTGCCCCTCCGTTCAATTTCCCTTAGGGAGAACGGCCCCACCCTGCGCACCTGGATACCGGCTTTCGCCGGTATGGTGGTTGCGGGGGTGGCGGGTGGCGGGTTGGGGCGTCCCTCAGGTAGACTGGGGATGTTGGCGCTTATTGCCTGAGGAGTTGGGTTTTGCGGATTCTGTTGGTCAACGGGCCGAATATCAATATGCTGGGGCGTCGGGACCCGTCGCTGTATGGGACTACTACGCTGGCGGAGATTGAGACGGCGGCGGCTGCTCGTGGGGCGGAGCTGGGGGCGGAGGTTGTCTGCTTTCAGTCGAACCACGAGGGCGCTATTGTTGACTTCTTGCAGGCTGAGGCGTCGTCGTCGGATGGGGTTGTGCTGAACGGCGGGGCGCTGACGCACTATGGGATTTCGCTGCGGGACGCGCTTGTAGATGCGGGGCTGCCGGTCGTCGAGGTACACCTGTCGAACATCCACGCTCGGGAGCGGTGGCGGCGGCAGTCGGTGACGGCTGAGGTCGCCCGAGGCGCGATCGCGGGACTGGGCTGGCGGGGCTACCTCTATGCGATAGACTACCTGGTGGAGCACTTGAAGGAGAGTGGAGCATGAAGACTCGGTTGGAACGGCTGCGGGAGAAGTTCTCCACGCTGGAGCTGGACGCGTTCTTCGTGTCTTCGCCTGAGAACCGGCGGTATCTGTCCGGGTTTGTTGGCTCTGCGGGGTACCTGGTCATCAGCCAAGACGCGGCCGTGCTGGCGACGGACTTTCGCTACACGGAGCAGGCGGAGGTGCAGGCGCCGGACTTCCGCGTCGACCGCATCAGCGGCGGCTTGAGCTGGGTAGCTGAGCTGTTCAAGGAGCTTGGCGTCAAGCGCGTCGGGTTCGAGGCGGGGCACATGACCGTTGCGCTGCACTCGGCCATCGTCAACGCGCTGAAGGAGGACGAGGCGGCCAAAGAGGTCAGCCTGCTCGCCACGTCGCAGTTCATCGACCCGCTGCGGGCCATCAAGGAGCCGGACGAGCTCGCGTTGCTGACGCGGGCGATGGAGATCGCCGACCACGCCTTCGCCGTCGTGTCGCCGACGATCGAGATTGGCGACACCGAGGAGTCGGTCGCGTGGCGGATGGAGTGGGCGATGCGCGAGGCGGGCGCGGAGGCGCTGGCCTTCGACACCATCATCGCATCGGGGCCAAACGCCGCGAAGCCGCACCACCACCCGACGGAGCGGCGCATCGGCGCGGGCGAGACGGTGGTGATGGACTTCGGCGCGCGGTACATGGGCTACAACAGCGACATGACGCGCACCATCTGCCTGGGAGAGCCGGACGAGATGTTCCGCATCGTGTACGACACGGTGCTCAACGCGCAGATGACGGCGTCGGTCACGGTGACGCCGGACATGAACTCGGGCGACGCCGACGGCATCGCGCGGGACATCATCGACAAGGCGGGCTACGGGGACCGGTTCGGGCACAGCCTCGGGCACGGGATCGGGCTTGCGGTGCACGAGTACCCGCGGGTGAGCCCGCGGTGCGACGACCCGCTGGTGGACGGCACGGTCTTCACCATCGAGCCGGGCATCTACATCCCCGGCTGGGGCGGGGTGCGAATCGAGGACACGGTGGTCATGGAGAACGGCAAGGTGCGCTCGCTGACCACGTCGCACAAGCACGAGAACCCGAAGCACGCCCAGGGATAGGAGCAGCACATGGCTGACACGGTCAACTTCAACGAGATCCGCAGGGGCCTCACCATTGAGATGGATGGCGACGCGTACCAGATTGTGGACTTCAAGCACGTCTACATGCAGCAGCGGGCGCCGACGCTCACGCTGAAGGTGCGGCAGCTGCGCACGGGCAAGGTGTTCGAGCGCAACTTGCCGGGAAGCCAGCGCCTCACCGTCGCGGACGTGGAGGAGAGCGAGGCGCAGTACCTGTACAACGACGGCTCGTCGTTCATTTTCATGGACATGGAGTCGTTCGACCAGTTCCCGCTGACGCCGGACCAGATCGGCGACCAGTCCAAGTTCCTGAAGGAGGGCGAGAACATCACCATCGTCGCGTTCAAGGGAGAGCCGCTGAGCGTCGAGCTGGCGACGACGGTGGACCTGGAGGTAGTCGACACGCCTCCGGCGTTCAAGGGCGACACGGCGTCGTCGGGGCGCAAGCCGGCGACGCTGGCGACGGGCGCGCAGGTCAGGGTGCCGATGCACGTCACCGTCGGGCAGGTCGTCAAGGTGGACACCCGCACCGGCGAGTACCTGTCGCTGGTGAAGTAGCCGATCGGGGACACGAATCGAGGTTGTCGAAGGGGCGCCGGTGCAAACGGCGCCCCTCGCGCTATACGGGGGATGAGCGATATGGCCGTCTACACCGTCTCGCAGGTCACGCGGTACATCAAGGAGTCGCTGGAGCGTGACGCGCTGCTGGCCGACCTGTGGGTGAGCGGCGAGGTCTCCAACTACACGCGCTCCTCGGCGGGGCACAGCTACTTCTCGCTGAAGGAGGCGAACACCGTCCTGCGGTGCGTCATGTTCCGCGGCGGGAGCGGACACGAGCACCTGGGCAGCGGCGCGGCGGTGTCGGCGCACGGGCGGATCTCGGTGTACGAGCCGCGCGGCGACCTGCAGTGCATCGTCGACCTGGCGCGGCCGGAGGGCATGGGCGAGCGGTACCTGGAGCTGGAGCGGCTGCTCGTAAAGCTGGAGAGCGAGGGCCTATTCGAGCCGAGCCGCAAGCGGCAACTGCCCGTCTTCCCACAGCGGCTCGGCGTCATCACCTCGCCGACGGGCGCCGTGTGGCATGACATCCAGACGGTCGTGGAGCGGCGCTACCCGCTGACGGAACTGGTGCTCGCCCCGTGCCTGGTGCAGGGCGACACGGCAGCGCCGTCGATCATCGAGGCGTTTGAGGTCATCAATGCGGAGCCGGGCATCGACGCCGTCATTCTGGCGCGCGGCGGGGGCTCGGCAGAGGACCTGTGGCCGTTCAACGAGGAGCCCGTCGCGCGGGCCGTGTACGGCAGCCGGCCGCCGGTCATCAGCGCGGTCGGGCACGAGACGAACACGACCGTCGCCGACATGGTGGCGGACGTGCGCGCGCCGACACCCTCAGCCGCGGCGGAGCTCGCGGTGCCGGACTCGCGCATCCTGGCGGCGCGCGTCGCACAGAACGGGCAGACGCTGTACCAAGGCGTGCAGCAGGAGCTGGCGCTGCGGATGGCGGACGTCCGCGACTGCCTCTCGGTCATCGAACGGCGCGTGCCGGACACCGCGTCGCGGCGGCAGCAGGTGGACGACCTGCTGGCGGGGCTCGTCATGCGGCTGGAGAACAGCCTCGCGTTGCACCGGCAGCGGGTGACGGGGCTCGACCAGCGGCTGGGCGCGCTGGACCCGGCTGGCGTGCTGCGGCGGGGGTACGCCGTCGTCAGCCGCGAGGACACGGGGGAGACGCTGCTCGACGCGGCGGACGTCGCGGCGGGGGACGCCGTGCGGGTGCGGCTGCACCGGGGCGGGTTCGGCGCGCGCGTGGAGGGTGACGGGGGGTCTGGGCAGGCGTCGACGTAGCGAAAGCGCTGTGGCGAAAATCCCCTCTGGACTATCTGGACACTCGTGTGTGAAAGTCGTAACATAGTGTCAAGATGCTGCATTTCGACTGGAGACCGGGCATGCCGTCGCGCACCATCGTGACCCTGTTGGCCCTCGTGGTGGGGGCCGCTTTTGTGTTGTCGGCGTGCTTCAACCCGGGACCGACCGTTGTTTCGCAGCCCGGCCCGCTTCCGCCGCTCGGCATGATTACGCCCATCACCGGAGACGGCGCCACCGCAGCGCCCGAGGGCGTCCCCGCATCGTTCGTCACGACGTGCGGCATCTGCCACACCGTTGCGGACGCCGGCACGACGGGTACCATCGGGCCGGAGCTCAGCAACATCGGCACGGTGGCGGCCACCCGCACGAGCCTGAGCGCCGAGGAGTACATCCGGCAGTCCATCGAGGACCCCGCTGCTTTCATCGCTCCGGACTACACGCCGCTCATGACCGCGGGGCTGCATGACGTCCTCGGCGACGACTACGACGCGGTGGTCGCGTACCTGCTCACTCTCACCGACGAGCCGGCGGAGCCAGCGGCGGCACAATAGGGTCGTCCAAGAGTCCGGCTTCAAGTACTCCTGTGCTACACTTTCCCTGTATTTGTTGCGTGTCGACGTGCGTTCGGCGCGAGGGCCGGGAGCGGGGATGATGACGTCCAAGAAGAACGGTGGAGAGCCCGAGGAGCAGCTGACCTTCGAGGCGGCGTACCAGCGGCTGGAGGAGACGGTACAGGCGCTGGAGGCCGGCGGGCTGACGCTCGACGAGGCGACGGGGCTGTACGCCGAGGGCGCCCGGCTGGCGCGCGTCTGCAACGAATTGCTCAGCGCCGCGGAGCTCCGGATCACTCGCCTGCAGACCTCGCTGGGGGAGCAGATGCGGTTCATGTCGGATGATCCCGGCGAGAAGGAAGAGGAAGAAGAGTACGAGGCTTAGGCCTACCTGGCCGGTGACAGAGGGGCAACCACAACCATGCGCGGCGACTTCCACATGCACACCTGGTACTCGCGGGACTGCGCGACATCGCCGGCAACGCTGGTGGCACGCGCGGTGAAGATGGGTCTCGGGTGCATCGCGGTGACGGACCACAACACCATTCGCGGCGGGCAGGCTGTCGCGAAGATTGCGCCGTTCCCGGTGATTGTCGCGTCGGAGGTCAAGACCACGCACGGGGAGATCACGGGGCTGTTCCTGACGGAAGAGGTGCCGCGAGGGCTCTCGCCGATGGAGACGGTGGATCGGATCAAGGCGCAGGGTGGGCTGGTCTCGATACCGCACCCGTACGACAACGTGCGGAGCAGCGTGCTCTCGGCGGACGCGATGGTCGAGGTGCTGCCGCACGCGGACATCATCGAGGCGTTCAACGCGCGCAACGTCTTCCGGGGCGCCGAGGAGCGGGCGCGGGCGGCCGCGGCCGAGCATGGGCTCGCGGTGACGGCGGTTAGCGACTCGCACCATGTGTGGGAGCTGGGGCGCACTTACACGGAGATGCCGGAGTTCGACGGGACACCTCAGGGATTCCTCGACGCGCTGCGGGAGGCGACGCTACATCCGAGCCCGCCGCCGTGGTGGGCGCAGCCGCTAATACACGGCGTCACGACGTTCAACAAGGCGGCAAACCGCCTCGGGGTCAAGCCGCGGCCGCGGGAGTAGGGGGCGGCCGCTACCCTCCCCTTCTAGTCGAAAGCCACCACGTACTTGCCCGCTGCGCCCGCCTCGAAGTCTGCGAAGGCTTCCGCTACCTGGTCCAGCGTGAACGTCCTTGTGATCATGTCGCGCAGGGGAATTCCCCGGTCCACTACGTAGTGCCCCAACTCCTCGAGCACCACCGTGCTGAATGTCCATGAGCCCATCAACGTTACCTGTCGGTGGATGATGTCGTTGGTGGCGTCGAAGGTGACGGTGCCGCCCTCGCCGACGAGGCAGCTCCGGCCCCACGTCCGCGTCGAGCGGACGGCTTGGGCGCGGACCTCGGCGACGCCGGTGGCGTCGAGGGTGGCGTCGGCGCCGCGGCCGTGGGTGGCGGCCTTGATGACCTCAATGGGGTCAACCTCGTTGGGGTCGATGGTCTCGGACGCGCCGAGCTTCATCGCGAGGGCGCGGCGCTCGGGGATGGGGTCGACTGCGATGACGTAGGAGCCGCTGGCCGCGCCGAACAGGGTGGCGCTGAGGCCGACGGGCCCCTGGCCGAACACGGCGAAGGTGTCGCGGCCGGACACGCCGAGCCGCCTGAGGGCCTGGTAGGCGGTGCCGGTCCCGCAGGAACAGGCCGCGCCCTCCGCATAGCTGAGGCCGTCGGGCATGGGGACGCACATGTGGTCCTCGACCAACTGGTAGGGAGCCATGGCGCCGTGGGCCTGGGATCCGTACAGCGTCATGCCGTTGGGGCACAGTTGCGACCACCCGGAGAGGCAGTGCTCGCAGCGGCCGCAGCCGCTGTAGTGGTGGACCATGACTCGGTCGCCGATGCGGACGTTGTGCGCCTCGGGGCCCAGTTCGACGACCTCGCCGCACGGCTCATGGCCGCCGATGACGTGGGCGCGCGGGCCGAGGCCCTCGAGCGTCGAGCGATATGGGCGGAGGTCGCTGCCGCAGAGGCCTGCCGCTTTCATCTTCAGAACCACCTGGCGGCCGGTCGGGCCGGACGGCGCGGGGCAGTCGCGGAGCGCGACCTGCTTGTCGCCGAGGAAGAACATGCCCTGCATTGCGGGCCTCCTTGTGGTTGATTGGGCTATTATAGGCCCTTCGTCTTGACTGCTCGTACGCCTAGTCCCACGTCACGACAAACTTGCCCGGGGCGCCGGCCTCGAACTGCGCGAAGGCCTCATCGATCCGGTCCAGGGAGTAGCGCGCGGTGATGAGGTCACGGAGGGGCAGGTTGCGGTCGGCGACGTAGCGGCCCAGCTCCTCGAGCACGATGGTGCTGAAGGTGCGGGACCCCATGAGGGTGAGTTGCCGGCGCATGATGTCGTTGGTGACCTCAAAGGTGACCGTGCCGCCCTCGCCGACGAAGCAGCTCCGGCCCCAGTCGCGGACGGAGCGGACGGCGGCGGTGCGCACGTCGGCGATGCCGGAGGCGTCGATGGAGGCGTCGGCGCCGAGGCCGTGGGTGGCGGCCTTGACCACCTCGATGGGGTCAGCGTCGAAGGGGTCGACGGTCTGCGCGGCGCCGAGCTTCTCGGCGAGTGCCCGGCGCTCGGGGACGGGATCGACGGCGATGACGTAGGCGCCGGTCGCCGCGCCGAACATGGTGGCGGACAGCCCCACAGGGCCCTGGCCGAAGACGGCGAGTGTCTCCCTGCCGTTCACGTCGAGCCGCCTGATGGCCTGGTAGGCCGTGCCCGTGCCGCAGGCGCAGGCGGCGCCCTCCTCAAAGCTGAGATCGTCCGGCATGGGGATGCACATGTAGTCCTCGGCAAGATGGTAGTCGGCGAAACCGCCGTGGGCCTGTGCGCCGTAGATGACCTCGCCGTGGATGCACATGTGCCACCAGCCGGAGAGGCACTGGGCGCACTGGCCGCAGCCGCTGTAGTGGTAGACCATGACGCGGTCGCCGACGCTGACGTTGCGGGCCTCGGGGCCGACCTCGACGACCTCGCCGCACGGCTCGTGGCCGGCGATGATGTGCGCGCGGATACCGAGGCCCTCGGGTACATTGCGATAGGAGGAGAGGTCGCTGCCGCAGATGCCGGAGGCGCGCATCTTGACCACCACCTGGCGGCCGCTTGGGCCGGAGGGCGTCGGGAACTCACGCAGCGTCACGCGCTTGTCGCCGAGGAAGAGCATGCCCCGCATGTGATGGGCCTCCTGCGTCGGTGTAGCGGCATTATAGGCCTCGGTGGGGTCCACGCACACTCGGCGGGGTCCGGCTGACGCGGCCAAGAGCGGGTCAGGGCTGACGCGGGGTGGTTGCTCCAACAGGCTCGTGTTCACTACCGTACGCGTACGGCAATTCGACCGCTCCCTCAAGGTTCTTGAGGTTTTTCTAACAAAATATATGTTAATGCAAAAGAAAAATTCGGCAAACCATTCAATTCCGTAGGTGGTGGAGCTGCCCACAGCTACAGAATTGATTCTGAAACAATTCCTGAGCTGTAGCCATGCCGCTCATTTGATCCGATTGTCTCAGCAGTATCAATCCCAATCAATTCTTCGTGCCTGCCGAGTTTGCCTTGAATTCCATCGAAATAATTGGTAACATGGTGCACATGAGTACACAACAGAACTCCGCAGAAAAGATCATCCACCGGTTTGGTGGGCAGACGGCGCTGGCGAACCTCATCGGCAAGCGGCAGAGCACGGTGCAGCACTGGGCAAAGACCGGCCGCGTGCCGGCCCACTGGCATGAGACGCTGATGACGCTGGCCCGCGGGAAGGGCATCGGGTTGGAGGCCAAGGACTTCCTGCCGACCAATGCGCCAGAGATCGCGCCTGCAAACGGCCGCCTCGGCGTCCTGCTCGTGGGCCTCGGCGCGGTGGCGTCGACGCTCATCGCGGGCGTGGAGCACGTGCGCCGCGGTATGGGGCAGCCGATCGGCTCCATCACGCAGATGTCGACGGTGCGCGTGGGCAAGCGGACGGACGGCACCTCACCGATGGTGAAGGACCTGGTGCCGCTGGCGAGCCTCGACCAACTGGTCTTCGGCGCGTGGGACCCCATCCCGGACAATGCGTACGAGGCGGCGCTCAAGGCCGGTGTGCTGAACCAGTACGAGGACATCGAGCCCATTGCGGACTTCCTCAAGAGCATCGAGCCGATGCCGGCCGCCTTCGACATCGACTACGTGAAGCGCATCTCGGGCGAGAACGTGAAGACGGGCGAAACCAAGCTCGACCTCGTCGAGGCCATTCGCGAAGACATCCGCAACTTCAAGAAGGCCAACCGCTGCGACCGGGTCGTCATCATCTACGCGGCCTCGACAGAGAAATTCATCACCGAGTCGGAGGTCCACCAGGACATCGAGCACTTCCTGGGCGGGCTGCAGGAGAACGACGAGAACATCGCGCCCTCGATGCTGTACGCGTACGCGGCCATGCTGGAGGGCGTGCCCTTCATCAACGGCAGCCCCAGCCTCTCGGTGGACGTGCCGGTGATCGAGCGGCTGGCGGTCGAGAACGGCGTGCCCATCGGCGGGAAGGACTTCAAGACGGGGCAGACGCTGGTCAAGACGGTGCTGGGGCCGATGCTGAAGGCGCGCATGCTGGGCATGGAGGGCTGGTTCTCGACCAACATCCTTGGCAACCGCGACGGCGAGGTGCTGGACGAGCCTGAGAACTTCCGCACGAAGGAGGAGTCGAAGCTCGGCGTACTGGAGTACATCCTGCAGCCTGAGCTGTACCCGGAGCTGTACGGCGACGCGTACCACAAGGTGCGGATCAACTACTACCCGCCCCGCGGCGACAACAAGGAGGGGTGGGACAACATCGACATCTTCGGGTGGCTGGGGCGCCGGATGCAGATCAAGGTAAATTTCCTCTGCTCGGACTCGATCCTTGCGGCGCCGCTGGTGCTGGACCTGGCGCTGTTCGTCGACCTGGCCAAGCGCGCGGGGATGGGGGGCATCCAGGAGTGGCTCTCGTTCTACTTCAAGAGCCCGCACCACGCCCGCAACCTGTACCCGGAGCACGACCTGTTCATCCAGCAGACCAAGCTGAAGAACACGCTTCGCTGGATGGCAGGGGAGGAGCAGATCACGCACCTGGGCATGGACTACTACGTGGAGGCGTGACGACACTGGTGTTGTCCGCAACTGTCACCAAGTCAAAAGGAAAGGGGAGCGACGCACCGCTCCCCTTTCGGTTTGCCTGCGATCCGAATGTCACATACCGCGCAGCCACGACTCTGTGACGTCCCAGACCTCCTGGCGGTGTTCCGAGTAGGCGTGGTTTGCGCCCTCGATGTAGGCGAAGGTGAAATTCTCGACCTCGCCGTCCAGTCGCTGCAACTCCTCCGGCAGGCCCCAAAACGGGAACTGCTCGAGAGGCTCGGCGGAGCCGACAATGCAGAAGAGCGGGGCTGTCACCTCCGGGATGCGCTTGACGACGTCGTACTGCTCGGCGGGGCCGTACTTGTCGACGTAGGTGCCGGCGCTGACGAGGAGCGGCACGGGGAACTCGACCTGGATGAGCTGCTCTGCGTCGCCCTTGTCGACGTAGGACTGGGCGAGGGCGCAGGTCTCGTTGTAACGCTTGCCCGCCTCCTCCTCGGTGCTCCACGCACCGACGTTCGAGTAGAAGCTGTAGCTGAAGCGCGGCGGGGAGCCGGCGATGACGCATGTGACGCGCTGGTCGTGCTCGACGGCGGCGTGGTAGATGGACTTGACGGCGCCGAGGCTGTGGCCCCATACGCCGATGCGCTCGTAGCCCTGCTCTTGCGCAAAGTCGAGCCAGGCGTTCCAGTCCTGGCGGCAGTCGTCGATGATCTCGTACGCGGCGCCGAAGCGGGTGCGCTGGCCGTCACGGACGGCGTTGCTGACGGCGTCGTGGCCGCGGTTGTTGACGCGGACGGTGGCGCAGCCGTTCTCCAGGAGTTTGGGGACGAAGCTCTCGAAGGGGCCGGAGCCGTAGAAGTTGCCGCCTACGCCGTGGTGCAGCAACATGACATCGACGGGCAGGCCATTGCCCGACGAGGCCTCCGGCGTTCGCCAGACTCCATCCAACCGCACGCCGTCACTGGCGCGCACGTTCACCAACTCTGTGCTCATGCCGATGCCCTCCTTTCGCGCTGTGGGCGCATGATAGCACCTCGGCGCAGGGGTGTGACCGGGCAGGGCCAATCCTCCGTGACCGCCGCCCGTTGACACCCCCGCTCGCGGTGGCCACACTTGAACAATTCCGTTGCGCAGAAAGGGTCTTGGTATGAAATTCGGCCTGTTCTACGAGTGGCCCAACCCGGAGGTCAGGGACTGGAAGACCCTCTTTGAAGAGGGGATGGAACAGATACAACTGTCGGAGGAGATGGGCTTCGACTACGTGCTCGTGGCGGAGCACCACTTCTCCAACTATGGGAACTCGCCGGCGCCGCTGTTGCAGGCGATGGCGATCGCCGAGCGCACCAAGCGGCTGCAGATCGCGACTGCGGTGCTGGTGCTGCCGATTTGGAACCCGCTGCGCCTCGCGGAGGAGGTGGCGGTGCTCGACAACCTGAGCGGCGGTCGGTTCATCTGCGGAATCGGGCGTGGATATCAGCCGCACGAGATGTCGCGCTTCGACATCGAACTGCCGGACTCGCGGCAGATCTTCCTGGAGTCGCTGGACGTGATGGTGAAGGCGTGGACGCAGGACGAGTCGTTCACCTACGACGGCGAGTACGTCAAGGTCAACCACCCGACGACCGTCTGGCCGAAGCCGCTGCAGAAGCCGCACCCGAAGCTGTGGGTGGCGGGAACGAGCGTCGAGACGATGCAGCTTGCGGCCAAGTGGGACATGATGCCGATAACCACGGGGCTGCTCGGCGCGGGCGGCGTGCGGTCGCACCTGACCTCACTGGTGCATGCGCTGAAGGCGGAGGGCAAGGATTACCACCGGCCGGACCTGGGGCTGCAGTCGATTACGCAGGTGGCGCCGACCATGGAGGAGGCGCTGGAGGAGCTGCATCACGCTCGCTGGCAGATCCGCGCAGGCAGGGCGTTGAACCGGCTGGAGGTCACCGACGGGCGCGTGGCGTCCGGGCCGTTCGCGGGGGAACTGGACGAGACGCAGCTGCAGGAGTCGCTCTTCTTCGGCGACCCGGACACGATTGTCGCCAAGTTCCAGAAGGCGTCGGAGCTGGGCGTGACGCACGTCAGCAACTGGATGATGTTCGGCGACATCCCGCACGAGAAGGTGATGCGCTCCATCAGGCTCATGGGCGAGCACGTGCTCCCGGCGCTGAAGGACGTGGAGCCGCCGATGTCGCTGTACGACGAGCTTGTCGACGCGCCGCCGGTCACCTCGGCGGAGTTGCAGGCCGCGCGCTTCCGCGGGCCATCGCCGTCGGACGTAACGTAGGGGACGAGCGCGGGGCCCTTCGACGGGCTCAGAGTTAACGGATGGTTGGGCTCTGTCCCTACGCGAGCTGCCGGACGATGGGTGTGCGCAGGTAGAAGTAGACCGTCACGACACCGAGGATTGCTGCGCCGGCTCCGATGGCCCACTGGACGCCGATTACATCGGCGAGGATGGCGATGAGGAAGATGCCGAAGTTGGTGACGCCGAACTCCATCATGTAGACGCTCATCACGCGGCCGCGATGCACGTCGTCCGAGTTGGCCTGCACGAGGGCGTTGCTCAGCGCCATGCGGCCCGCCTGTCCGAGCCCCAGCGGGATCACCAGCGCCAGCGAGAGGAAGTACCACGGCGAGATTGAGAAGGCCAGCAGGGTGATCGCCGTCAGCATCAGGCTGCCCAGGAAGTAGACGCCTCGCCGGTCGGCCGGGAGCGCGGCGATGAACAGAGATCCCGCCAGGGCGCCGAGGCCCGACACAGTCATGAGCGTGCCCAGCCGGAAGCTCGACTTCTCGAAGAGCTCGGGCAGCGGCTCCAGCAGGCCGCCGATTAGGGGAATGCCAGTTACCCACGCGAGGCCGTCGGCGTTCACGGTGATGATGTCCTTGGTGAAAATGGGCAGGAGTTGCATGTAGGGCATGGAGAGGACGACGGCGACGAGGGTCACGAGGAGGAGGGCGGGCAGCACGGGGCTGTCCTTGATGTATCGCAGTCCCTCCTTCACGTTGTCAAGCGCGTTCATCCCCGCGAGGGCGGTGGTGCCAGTGATGGGGAGCATCATGGCGAATGCCGTCGCGACGATGTAGAGCACGGTCATGACGTAGTAGACGGACTCGATGCCGATGACCGCGATCATCAGGCCTGCGACGCCGGGCGCGGTGAGGCGATTGAGGTTCATGCCGGCGGTGTTGAGGGCGACGGCGTTGGTGAGCCCCTGCTCGCCGACGAGCTCGGGGATGACGGCCTGCCGCGAGGGCATCATCAGCGCCATGATGACGCCCTGCATCAGGGACGCGACGATGAGCAGCTGCCAGTTGATGATGTTTGTCGTTATCAGGACGGCGACCGCCAAGGCCAGCGCGGCCGAGGCGACCTGCCCTACCATCAGCACGTGCTTCTTGGGCACCCGGTCGGCGATAACGCCGCCATAGAGCGAGAGGAGCAGGAGCGGGAGCCCGTTGGCCAGTCCGACGGCGCCGAGGAGGGCGGCGGAGCCGGTGAGCTCATACATGTACCAGGAGCGGGCGACCATCTGCATGTTCATGGCGCCCATCTGGCCCATCATGGCGGCCATGAAGAGACGGAAGTGCGGGTTGCTGAGGGAGGCGAACATTCGCCCGGTGAGGGCGGCCCGGCTACGTTCGACGTGGTCGACGTGGTGAGGCATGGTGTCGTCGCCGCGCCGCTCTCGAGTGCCGGAGCCATTTACGGCGACTGATGATTGAGGATCCTCATCGGGATCCCCATTGCGCTCCGCTACTGTTTCTTTGTCGTCAGGTGCGCTCATGCCACAGGGCCACAAGGGTGCACGTAGGCGGGGAGGGGTCCTTGGGCCGAAAGCCTCCAGCGGGGGACTTGCGTGAGTATTCTACCACGCCCGAGACGGCAGGTCGGCCTCGCCCCGACATCAGGCGATGATTGAGCGAAAGATGACGAGGGCCCACTCCTGCTGCTCGGGCGCAAGGGCTTCACCGGTGAGGCGCAGGGTGCCCGACGGCAGTTGCAGCGTCATGAGCATGTCCCCCACCGTGTCCTCCGGCGGCGCGACGATGAAGGCGAGGTTGCCGATGACATACTCGTCCCACATGCGCTTCTGCTGCGCCGCGGCCTCTGACCGGGTGTTGGTGCGGAGCATCTCCGTCTGTGCCCGCTCGCCAAATGTGTAGTGGAGCGTCACGCCGCGACCCGAGAAGGCACCGGTCCATTCTCCGTTGACGAGCATGGGCGCGCCAGATATCCAGCCGTCTGGCAGGTCGACCCAGAAGAGGTGGGTCCTAACGCCGTTCTGCAGGCCCCACATCTCAAGGCGGAAAGGCGGCTCTTCGGCCTGTGGCATGGCGGCAGCGGCGTTCTGCGTCAACTCAGCCGGGGTCCGCGGCACCGATTCCGGCACGGCCGCAGCGTCCATCATAGCCGCGGCGGGCGCCATTTCGGCTGCTGCAGCAACCGGCGCAGCGGCGGGCGCAGCTGTGGGCGGGAGAGCGGGCGCGGCGGCCGCCATCGTGGTTGCCGCAGTCGTGCTTGGGGCATCCGAGGCCATCGACTCCTGGGAAACGGTCGAATCGTCGAGGCCGACGAGGGCGGTGTACATGACGGCGCCAACGACGGCAACAGCGAGAGCGGCAGCGGCGCCGGCGTAGACGCGGCCCATGCCCTGCGTCGCACCGCCGAACATCCTGCGCCACCACGGGGCGGGGTCCTGCTCGCCGAGGCGGGCCGAGATAGTGGCCCAGAGGTCGGATGGCGCGCGCAATTCGTCGCGCTCAGCTGCAAAGTAGCCCTGCAGCTGACGCTCGATGTCGTCGCGGCCCCTGTCATCAACCAAGATTCGTTTCCCTCTCTAGCGATCCACTATGCGTGTCTAGACCTGACCCTCCACCAATACATCCCGGAGCTTGCCCAACGCCCGGGAGAGCCGCGACTTCACGGTACCCTCGCGCACTCCGAGCGCGGCTGCGGTCTCGGCGACGGACAGCTCCGAGAAGAACCGGAGCGTCACCACCTGCCTCTGGTCCTCCGGCAGCGTCGCGAGCGCGCCCTGAATGCGCTCGCGCTCCAGAGCCGAGATCGCCGCTGCCGCCGGGTCCTGGGACTCGTCGGGGACGGTGATGGGCGACTCCGGGTCGTCGAGCGTTGCGGCGTCGAGCTCGCGGCGGCGGCTGAGGCTGATGCCGCGGTTGGTCAGGATCTTGACCAACCACGCCTTCAGGGAGCCGCCCTGAAACGAGTTGATGCCGCGCCACGCCAGCACCAGCGCGTCTTGCGTTAGTTCCTGCGCGCGAGCGTGGTTGCGGGTTATCTGGTACGCCGTTCCATACATCAAATTGCCGTACCGTTCCACGACGTAACGAAAGGCCTCCTTGTCCCCCGCCTGGCAGCGTCGGACTGCTTGGGCCTCCTCCAGGAGGGCCGCGTCCATGGCGAGGTCCGTGTTCGTCACAAGCTTAGACGCCTCCTTGGCGAAATCGGTTCCCCCGATAGTGAACCGGCGCGACCGTCTACGCATCCTTGCACATGAGAGCCAAATGGGACAATCCCCCGTATGAAGCAATACACATGCCGCACGCGTGGGGGAAAGCCATGCAATCGCCAGCAACCACTTGACAATGCATGTGTAGTGTGTAGTATATAGTACACATGACATACGGCAGCTACATAAGGGAAGCTCGTGAGCGACGGTATGGGGAGGACAGGTCATTCTCCGTGCGCAAGGTGGCGCAGCGGGTGGGGGTGGAACCCGCGTACCTGAGCAAGATCGAGAGGGACCTGGCGCCACCGCCGTCGGAGGCCACGACGCGCCGGATCGCCGAGGAGTTGTCGGAGGATGCGGACCTGCTGCTGGCGATGTCGGGGAAGGTGTCGGGAGACCTGCAGCGCATCATCCTCAGCCGACCACTCCTCTTCGCCGAGCTCATCCGGCAGCTCAGGGATGCACCGGACCAGGCCATCCTTCGAATCGTCCGGGAAGTGCGCGACGGCGCCTGGTAGACACGAAACTGAACATTGGGGGTGACACCATGATTGAACTACGTGACAACGAACTCGTATTCCGCTTTCCAGAGGTACACCGGGATGCGGTCCTCTCCGTCAACTTCCAGCGCACGCTGCGAATTCCCGACGACGGGACTGCACACTTCCTGCCGCCGGGCCTGGGAAGTTTCCCACTGCACCACGTAGACGACTATCGGGAGACGACACCTTCCAAATGGGCCGTCCACGGTGGCGTCTTCTTCCCCATGCACCAATCGGAGGCGACTTGGCTCGACTTCGAGGGCGACTATCCGATGGCGGTCAAAGTAGGCGCGGGCAAGATCAACGCAGTCACCGGAAGGCAATGGCGAAACAGGCTTGCCAAGTTGCAGGACTACCTCGTGACGCCCGACCAGCCGTGGCTGGACGGATTCAACGTTCGCAAGGGGATGATCCGGCAGTTCGTCGCCATGCCACTCGGCGAGGGGTACACGGCGGAAGAGCAGTTGACCGGCAAGGCGGAACACGGTGGAATCCAACTGGCGGTCTACCCTATGAAGGCTTCCCTGTACGAGGAAATGATCAACCGCCGGGGGAGTATCTGCGAGGAAGCAGGCTATCCCATCATGGCATCGTATTCGCAGGCGACCCAAGAAATGGGGCTCGCACCCGGGGGCCTCATGCGACAGGAGATCTATGAGGATCACTACGGCATCGACACCTGGGAGACCGAGGCTTTCTCCCGCTGCTTTGTGCACATCCTCAACAGCGTTGCCTTCTTCAACGTTACGGGGCAGTCGCCGCCACTGCGGCCTCCGACCGCATGGGAGTACACGAAGGCCGGACTCCCATGGTTCGACTATTTTGACGCGGAACTCACGGCGCTAGAAGGCGCGAAGGAGCTGGCAAGACTCGAGAGTGTAGAGGTCATGGAGGGTCGCCGAGGCGGTCTTCCAATGCCGACAATACGCGAGGCGTTAGTACGCAGGATTGGACGTGACCGCGTGCGCGAGGGCGCGTTCTAAAAGCTCGACGCAGCTATTCCCCCGCCTCTGACGTCGGGTTTAGGCGCCACTTGGCTGGGAGCAGGTAGCTGTCGAGCTGCGACGGGTCGGCGGCACCCGCCGGTGCGCCGAGTTGTTCGAGGAGGGCTTCGGGATCCGTGACCGGCAGCTGGCAGGCGTAGTTCTGGCAGACGTAGGCGGTCGGCAGGCCGCCCACGAGGCCGCGGCCCTCTAGGAGCGCGAGTTCGTCTGCGATGGGGTCGTCCTCGGTCGCCATGCCGGCGACTACCTTGTTGGGGATGTAGCGGCTGTGGACCGCCTCGAGCAGGGCCTTTGTCGCGGCGTCCTCGCGGTCGCCGACGACCACGACCTCCTTGGGCGTCGAGAGGGCGTAGTCCATCGCGCAGAGCCAGTGGCCGTAGCCGATGGCCTGGTTGGTGACGGAGGTGCGCATGGAGCGCAGGGCGATGTTCGCCACCTCGGCGTACCTGGGCACGCCGGTGAGCGTGCCGAGCCGCAGCAGGGCGAGCGCGGCCGATGAGGCGCCGCTGGGGATGGCGTTGTCGTAGAAGTCCTGCGGGCGCATCAGCAACTCTTCGTGGTCGCTGCCGGTGCTGTAGAAGCCGACTACGTCCTCGTCCCAGAACAGCGTGAGCATGGATTCCGCGAGCGACTGCGCCTCCCGGAGCCAGCGGGGCTCGAAGGTGGCCTCGTAGAGGGAGAGCAGGGCGTCGGCGAGGAAGGCGTAGTCCTCCAGGTAACCCTTCAGCTTGGCGTCGCCGTCCCGGTAGGAGCGGAGCAGGCGGCCGTCGGCGTCACGCATTGTGGTCAGCAGGAAGTCGGCGTTGGCCTCGGCTGCCGCGAGGTAGTCGCTGCGGTCAAAGACTGCCGCGGCCTCAGCGAGCGCCCCTAGCATCAGGGCGTTCCAGCCAGTGAGCACCTTGTCGTCGAGGAAAGGCCACACGCGATGCTCCCTCGCGGCGAGGAGAGTTGCTTTGCCCTCTTCCAATTCGGCCGAGAGCTCCTCCACGGGAAGGCCCAACTGTTCTGCCGCGGCGGCGAGCTCCTGCGGGAGGAAGAGGATGTTGGATCCCTCGAAGTTGCCGCCTTCCGTTACGCCGTAGACGCTGCAGAAGCGCTCGCCGGCCTCCTGGCCGAGGCGCTCGAGGATCTCGGCGCGGCTCCAGATGTAGAAGAGGCCCTCGTGACCCTCGCTGTCGGCGTCGAGGGCGGTGTAGAAGCCACCGGCCGTATCGCGCATGTCGCGGAGGATGAACTCGACGGTCTCCTCGGCGACACGGCGGTACTCGGGCCGGCCCATCGCCTGGAAGGCGTGGACGTAGAGGCGGACGAGCAGGGCGTTGTCGTAGAGCATCTTCTCGAAGTGGGGCACCAGCCATGCGCGGTCGGTGGAGTAGCGGTGAAAGCCGCCGCCGAGGTGGTCGTAGATGCCGCCGCGCATCATGCGGTCAAGGGTCAGGTCGACCATCACCTGTGCGGTGGGCTCGCCGCTGCGGTCTCCGAAGCGGAGGATGAACTCGTGGACCATGGGCTGCGGGAACTTGATGTTGGAGCCGAACCCGCCCCACTCGGCGTCGATGTGCGGCGCGAGGCGTTTGAAGGCGACATCGAGCACCGCGGGGGTCAGCTCCTCGTCGTCGCCGGGGAAGGCTGCGTTGTGGCGGAGGTGTTCGACGATCTGATCGGCGGACGCGACGACCTCGTTTCGGCGTTGGTGGTAGGCGTTGGCCGTCGCCTCCAGGACACGGCGGAAGCTGGGGAAGTTGCCGCGGTCGTTCGGGGGGTAGTAGGTGCCGCCGTAGAAGGGCTTCAGGTCCGGAGTCAGGAAGACGCTCATGGGCCAGCCACCGGCGCCGCTGACGGCGACGACGGCATTCATGTAGATGGCGTCCAGATCCGGGCGCTCCTCGCGGTCAACCTTGATGCTTACGAATAGGCGGTTCATTACCTCCGCGATGGCCGGGTCCTCGAACGACTCGCGCTCCATGACGTGGCACCAGTGGCAGGAGGAGTAGCCGATGCTCAGGAAGATGGGCTTGTCCTCACGGGCGGCCAGCTCAAGGGCCTCGGGGCCCCACGGGTACCAGTCGACGGGGTTGTTTGCGTGCTGCTGCAGGTAGGGGCTCGTTTCCTGGGCAAGTCGGTTGGGCATACGTCCTCCTGCCGCTCATTCTAGCAGAGCAGGGCGTGTACGTACGCTCGCGGTCAGCGGTAGTGGCGGGCGACTTCAGAGGCGTACCTGCGTCCCAGCAGTTCCGCGTTCCCACGCGCCCACTCGCGCAGTGAGGTGTGGCCGCGTGGGGGATCCGGCGAAGTGAGGAGGCCGCCCATTAGTGAGGCGAGTTCGTCGCGGGTCATGATGACGTCGCGGAGCATGAGGCCGAGCATGGTCGAGGACAGCCGGAACAGCGGCGGCGGGAGCGGCATGACGAGGGCGCGGCGGCCGATGGCGCCGGCGACGAGGTGGATGAGCTCGCGTGTCGTGATTCGGTCGGGGCCGACGGCGTCCCACGTCACGTTTGCGTCCTCGCGGCCGGCGGCCACGGCGACGTCGGCGACGTCGTCGACGTAGACCGGCTGGAACTCGAAACGGCCGCCGCTGGCCGCGGCCATGACGGGCATGCGGCGGAGCGTCCACGCGATGTTGTTGACGAGCACGTCCCCGAGACCGAACACGAGCGTCGGGCGGACGATGCCGTAGGAGAGGCCGGAGGCGTGGATGGCCTCCTCCACGAGGCCCTTGCCGCGGAAGTAGGCGAGCGGTGAGGACGAGGAGGCGTTTGTAACGCTGATATGGACGATGCGGCGAACTCCGGCGTCGACAGCGGCGGCGATGAGGGCGCGGGAGTTCTCGATGGCCCGCTCAAAGGTCATGGCGCCGCGGGCGAAACGGATCCAGTAGGTGTTGTAGAGGGTGTCGGCGCCGCGCATCGCGTAGGAGAGAGATGCGTGGTTGCTGAAGTCGAGGGGGAAGGCCTCTACCTCGGACGCGAGAGGGTCGTCGGCGCGAGGGCGGCCCGTCAGCGTTCGGAGCGTGTGGCCGTCGGCGAGGAGCCGACGGGCGATGTACTTGCCGGTGTAGCTGAACGCCCCGGTGACCACGTGCGTTGCCATGGCTTCACCTCCCGCACCCCACACTTCCATTGTCGGGCGCGGCGGGTTGAGGGCGCAAGGAATGGGCGACGGTGTGTGTTAACGCCTGCCAGCTTCTAGGGCGCGTCTACGACGGGCGGATCCAAGACCACGTAGTTCCTGTCTGCCGTCCGCTCGTCGAGGGGGAGCACCTGCACCACGACGCGGGAGAGGCCGACGACCTCGCCCCTTTCGTCGAAGCTGTAGTTCTCGCCGATGGCCCCACTCCAAGTGATGTCGTAGAGACAGTCGCGGAAGCCGTCCGCGTCCTGGTCGTCGCGGGTGCGGCGCAGGCACTCGGCGGTGATGTAGACGTCGTCGTAGGTGGAGCTGAGGTGCCAGGGGAGAGACACGTAGCCGTAGCGGTCGCGGAAGCTGGCCACGACCTCCTGCCCCTTTCGGTTGTCCGGGTGGATGTCGGCGGCGATAGCCTTCATGCCGGTAGCCGCATCACCGGCGATCTCTAGCGCCGTCGAGCCCAGCGAGACGGTCTCGGCGTAGATGGGGCCGTTGTAGCCGAGCTCCCGGGCCTGCTTGATGATGGCGCCGGCGGAAAACTCCGACTGCGGGGCGAGGTGCAAGGCGTCAGGGGACTCGGCGAAGAGCTTGCTGAGCTGCGAGCGGAAATCGGTGACGTCCGAGGCAAAGACCTCCGCTGCGACCACCTCGCCACCGTGCGCCTCGAACCGTTCGACGGTGTTGTGGCGCACGCCCTCGGCGTAGTCCGTGGCCTCGGTGATTGTCGCGAGCCTGCGAACGCCGTCGGCCCAGAGGAGGTCGCCGGTGAGGAGGCCAACCTCGATGTCGCTGATCTGTGTTCGGAAGATGTAGTCGCCGGCGTTGGCGATGTCGGCGTTGCTGGCCATGCCGGAGAAGAGGACGACGCCGTCAGCCTCGGCGAGGGGGGCTGCGCCGAGCATCGCACCGCTGCAGGACGTGCCGAGGATGATCTTCACATTATCGACGGTGGTGAGTTTCCTGTAGGCTGACACCGCGCCCTGCGCGCTGCACATGGAGTCTTCCACCACGAACTCAAGCGGACGGCCGTCGATGCCACCGGCCGCGTTGATCTCGTCCAAAGCCATCTGCTTGGACTGGTTTGCCACGACGCCGTAGGACTCGCCGGGGCCGGTCAGTGACTCCATGACTCCAACGCGGTAGGGGGTGTTGACGTCGGAGTCCTCGCAGGCTGCAATCGCGGCGAGCGCCAGCGTGGCTACGAGCGCGCACGCCAGAGCTCGAAGACTCAAAAGGCGGTGATTCACTGCAAGCATCCCATCCCCTCCAGCCCACCTATTTCTCTGCTTGTTCGTCAAGGCGCTCTTGCAGCCGTTGCAGGGCCGCCTGGGTCTCGCGGATCTCGCGGAGCAACTCGTCAGCCGTCGAAGGCTCGCGAAGGGAGCGGAGGGCGTCGGCCTTGGCCTCGTCGAGGCTGTTCACGATGATGGCAATGAACATGTTGATGACCACGAAGGTGCCGATAACGATGAAGCTGGTGAAGTACATCCACGCCCAGGGGTAGGTGTCCATCACGTTGTTCATGATTTCCACCCAGCCCTCCAGCGTGACGATGTTGAAGAGGGTCAGGACAGAGATTCCCAGGGTGCGCCAGTGCTGTGGGTCTTCCTCGGCGAAGAGGTGGTAGCCCATGATGGCGTAGATGTAGACGATGATGCTCATGAGCACCATCACGTGCCCTACGCTTGGGATGGCCCGCACCAACGCGGCGACGATGACTCGGAGCTCCTTCACAGTGGTTATGAGCCGCATCACACGGAGGAGCCGCGCCAAGCGTGACACCATCGCGAACTGGCCCGTCGCGGGGACGAGCGAGAAGACGATGACGGCGAAGTCGAAGATGTTCCAGCCAGACGAGAAATAGCGGTGCGATTGGGGCGCCAGGGCCAGCAGCTTCATGATCGCTTCGACGATGAAGATGCCGAGGGCGACCTGGTTGCCCAGGTGCAGCAGGTCGCCGTAGTCGCTCTCGATGGACGACGAGGTGCCGAGGCCGAGCAGGACTGCGTTGGCCAGGATGACGCCGATGATGAAGAGCTCGAAGGTGCGGGACTCGACGACCCGGCTCAGCGGGCCTGTAATCCGTTCGAGGCCCGAATGGGTCTCACGATCGCCGTTTGGTGGGGCCGATCTCACGATCTTACCTCTGGTATTGTTGCCGGACGTTGCCCGCAATCACTATTTTACTTTGCCGATGCCTTCAAGGCCCCCGGTTTCAGTGCCTTTCGTCTCGGGGTATCGCCCGGCCACGCTCGACGCCGCGGAGCATGCGCTCGTACTCGGAGGTGAACTCGGCGCCGATGATGAGGGTCAGCGAGGAGACGTAGGTCCACAGTAGAAGGACCACGACGGAGCCCAGGGAGCCGTAGACCCGTTCGAAGTCCGCGAAGTTGTCGAGGTAGAGAATGAAGAAGCCCTTGCTGACCTCGAATGCGAGGGCCGCAAGGAGCGCGCCGGGCCAGATGTACCGCCAGTAGGTCGTCGTGTTGGGCACGTACTTGTAGATCAAGAGGAAGATCGACAGGCTGAACAGGAAGGGCAGCACCCGGGCGACGGTGTTTACCGTGTCCTGCTCCAGCACCTGCATGACGCCGCCGTTCTGGCCCACTATGTCGTCCACGAACTGGAGAAGCGTGGTGGTCGAGACGGACAGGAGGAAGAGTAGGCCCACGCTAAAGGCCATCGCGATGTGGCGCACCTTGTCTATGTAGAAGGGCCGGTCTTCATGGACGTCCCATGCGCGGTTCACGGCCTTGCTGATGGCGCCGAAAATGGCGCTCGCAGACCAGAACATGCCGAGGACGCTCACGAGGCCGATGGCACCGCGCACGCCGCCGGTGGCTTCGAGGTTCTCGCGGAAGGCATCGTCGGAGCCGGGCAAGTAGGTGCGGAGGAAGTCGAGCAGCGCGCTCTCGACGGTGTCGGACGGGAGGAGCGGGCTGAACACGGCGAGGATGCCGATCGTGAGCGGGAACAGCGAGAGGATGGAATAGTAAGCGACGCCGGCGGCCATATGCGTGGCGTCGTCATGCTTCATCTCCTGCACCGTGCGGTACACGAGCATGATTGGTGGGAACTTGAGGCACAGCGACCACAGGAACGCAAGGATGCGCGACATCTACCTTTGCACCCGCAATTTCAATTTGTCCCTCGCCGCCTGGAGGCGGGGGGTGAGTTTGGATGGACGGCCCCTAAGCGCCGCGCCAGAGCCTGCACCCAAGCACGCCCAATGAGAGCGGCAGCGCAGTGTCGACGAAGGCCCAGATGACCCACGCCTGGTGGTTGCCGTCCAGGCTGTCGGTCCCGTTGGCCAGCAGCGAGAACCAGTTGTGCAGGAAGAGCACGGTTACGGCAGCGACGGCGAAGAATATGACGTTCGCCTCCAGATACGACCGGGAAATGCCTTCCTCCGCGTCGACCCTCTGCTTGCCGAGGTAGGCGTACACCAGCCCGAGCGCCAGCGCGATGACCATGAAGATGTCGAGGATATACCAAACGTCCGGCACCTCTATCGAGTCGGCCAGGAGCGGATTGATGATGAAGAACACGGCGACCGCAATCGCCACGAGCACCAAGTAGGCCCCTACCGGCTTCCTCAGTCCTTCCATCTTGCCCTCCTCCTCGATGCGCCCCACGGCGAGCCCCCAGTCCACGGTCTCCACGATAGCAGCATGGCGGCAAGGGCGACAAGGCTGATTGCGCCGGCACGGGCAAGGGGTCCCGAGCGGATTCTGGCGCAGCCAACTTATGCAACCTCGGTCTGGCGCCCATTGATGATGACGCCGTCCTGCATGGTTAGGACGCGGCTGCAGGCCTCGCTGACGCGGGTGTCGTGGGTGACGAGGACAATGGTCTGGCCGCGCTCGCGGTTGAACCAGTGGAGGAGGGCCATAACCTCCGCCGTGTTCTCGGAGTCGAGGTTGCCGGTGGGCTCGTCGGCCAGCAGCAGATCGGGCTGGGTCACGAGCGCACGGGCGATGGCGGCGCGTTGCTGCTGCCCGCCGGAGAGCTCCATGGGCCGGTGCTCGGCCCAGTCCTCGAGGCCGACAAGTCTGAGAGCCTCGAGGGCTGCGGCCAGGGCATCGCGACGTCGGCGGCCAGCGTACTCGGCGGGCAGGGCGACGTTTTCCACCGTCGTTAGCGTTGAGACGAGGTTGAACGCCTGGAATACGAAGCCCATTCGCTCGGCACGCATTTGTGTTCGCTTGCGGTCGGTCAGCGTGGTGACGTCGAGGCCGTCGATGGCGAGGCTTGGCGGCGGCGCGGCGTCGAGGTCGGGAGCGTGGAGCAGGCCAAGGATGTGCATGAGAGTGCTCTTGCCGCAGCCGGAAGGCCCCATGATGCCGACCATCTCGCCGGCCTCGACAGTGACGTCGACACCGCGCATCGCACGAACATGGTTACTTCGGGTGAGCCGGTACGTCTTGTGGAGATTGTGCGCTTCCAGGAAGGCCATCGTCCGCTCCTAGCCGTACCGTAAGGCTTCGACAGGGTCGAGGCGCGCGGCATTCCACGCCGGCAGCGCGCCTGCGACCGCGCCCAACAGGGTCGAGAAGGCGACGCCCAGCGTGCCTATCCACGGGGTCAGGAGGAAGAGGACGGTTCCGGAGGTCTTCCCGGCGTCGTTGGCGGAGTAGACGACAAGGGCCGCGAGGCCCAGGCCGACAAGCCCGCCAATGAAGCCCATGAGCCCGGCCTCCAGGACGAGCTCGCGCATGATGAGGCCCCGGCTTGCGCCGATGGCCCGCTTGATGCCGATCTCGCGGGTGCGCTCGGCGACGCTCATGGTCATGGTGTTGATGACGGAGAGGCCGCCCACCACGATGCTGATCAGCGCGACGCTGAGGATGATGGCGTTGAAGATGGCGATGGTGGACCCGAACTGGTCATCGAAGTCCTCTCCGGTGACGGTGCGTGTTTGCGGAAGGGCCTCCCCAATGTCCCGCATGATGGCGCGGAAGTCCGCCCCGGGTTCAGGGTAGGCGATGACCATGGACGTCAGGACGGGGATGTCCGTGCCGCCCTCGAATTCCAGGGCCTCGTTCTGGACCAGGAGCTCCTGAGCGGCTGTCCACGGGATGATGGCCGTTGTGTCAAAGAACATCAGCAGCGGCTCTAGGACGCCGATGACCTCAAACTCCTCGCCGTGAATGGAGAAAGCGTCGCCGGGGCCTGCGTCGAATTTCCTCGCCAGGTCCGCGCCCAGCAGGACTACGCGCCGGCCCTCATCTTCCAGCGTGGTATAACGACCCTGGGCGAGTTCGGAACGAAAGGTCTCATAGCCCTGATCGAAGCCCGCGCGAAACCCGATGACAAAGTCGGGCGCGCTGAACCCGGAGCCGGTGTTGTCGGGGTCGAGGAGGAACGACACCCGCGCCGCCGCGACGGCAATGTCGGGTATCCGGCCGACCCTCTCCACCACCTCGACGGGCATGGGAACATTGCCAAAACCGAAGGCGGGGTTTGTGGCGTCCGTGACGACGATCTTGTTGTCGAAGTACGAGGAACCGCCGTCCACGAGAGCCGTCAGCTTGTTGGCCATGGCGCCCATGACCATCAGGGCCCAGATGCCCACGGTTATGCCGAGCACCGTGAGCAGGGTGCGGAGCTTGCGCCGCATGAGAGTCCGAAGCAACGGGCGTGACCTCCAGAATTCGTGACGAGCGAAAGGCGGAATTTGGGGTTGTTGAGGGCGCTGTCGGGGGCAAGTCGCCGAGGGAATGCGCTTAATTCAGTGTAGCACCGGAAGTGATGCCGTGTGTACCAAATTCGCCCTTAGGCGACGAATTCCGCAACGCAACAATTTCAGCCGGTGATTGCATTCCCACGAACGGTCTCCGTACACTCATTCGGTGGAGGTGTGAGAGATGAAGCTGAGGCAGAGCGGTGCACTCCTGGTGGCACTTATCGGGCTGTTGGCCCTTTCCCTGATGCCGGCTTGCGGCGAGGAGAAGGTGCTCACCCTCCAATACTGGCAGGCGGCGACCCTGCCGAGCTCCTATCTGGCGAGCGGTTACAAGGACACAGACGCCGCCGCCCTTACGCTGGAACCACTGGCCAACCATGACCCCGACGGCAACCTCACGCCGAGGCTGGCCGAGGACATCCCCACGGTGGAGAACGGCGGGGTCTCGGCAGACCTGACGTCCATAACCTGGAGGCTCAGGGAGGACCTGAAGTGGTCTGACGGTAGCGATCTCACGGCCAACGACGTCATCTTCACCTGGAGCTATTGCACGGACGAGGCAACCGGGTGCGTCGCCGAGGACGCATTTCTTGGAGTCGAGAATATCGTAGCTGTGGACGACCGGACTGTCCGCATCGAATTCGACGGGCCGACGCCCTACCCCTACAACGCATTCGTCGGCCAGAGCTCTCCCGTCATCAGCGAGGCGCAGTTCCGTAACTGCGTCGGCGTCGCGGCCTCGGGCTGCGACGAGCAGAACAGGAAGCCGCTTGGCTCTGGCCCATTCCACATCGTGGAGTTCATCCCGGAGGAGCGGGCGGAGTACGAGCGCAACCCACACTACTGGGGCGATGAACCTTATTTCGACCGGGTGGTGATCCTCGGCGGCGGGGACGCAGAGGCGGCAGCACGCGCTGCGCTGGAGACCGGGGAGATCGACTACGCGTGGAACCTGCAGATCGCGCCGGAGACGCTGGCGTCGCTGGAGGCACTGGACGTGGGCACCGTGGTAGCGGCATTCGCGGGCGATACCGAGCGTCTTGTGCTGAACCAGACAAACGTCGACCCGGCGCTGGGGGACAACCGGTCGGAATACCTGGACGGCTCCAACCCGCATCCGTTTCTGAGCTTCCTGCCCATCCGGCAAGCCATGTCCATGGCCATCGACCGTCAACGGATTTCCGAGGAGCTGTACGGCTTCTCCGGCAAGCCCGTTTGCGACATGATCGTGGCGCCCGCGCGCTACGCCGTGGCTGCGACAAGCTCGTGCCTTACTCAGGACATCGCCGGGGCGCGGCGGCTGCTCGACGAGAACGGTGTGGTCGACTCGGACGGAGACGGTGTCCGCGAGTACAACGGTGTCCCGCTACGGATCACCTATCAGACGACGGTGAATCCCGTCAGGCAGGACACACAGGCCATGATCAAGGCATGGTGGGAGGAAATCGGCATCGAGACGACGCTTGTCCAGCACGACGCTGCCGTGTTCTTCGGCGGAGACCCCTCGGAGGAAGAGGCGTCCTACCGGCGGTTCCTGGCCGACGTGCAAATGTACACTACGGGCACGGGAATCGACCCGGCGCTGTCGCTGGAGAGCCTGGGATGCGAGCACATTCAGGCGCGGGAGAACAACTGGGCGGACGGCAACAACTCCCGGGGCTGCAACCTAGAGTACGACGCCTTGCTGCCATCACTGGGCGGGCTGCCCATCGGCGCGGAGCGTGACGCACTCGTCAAGCAGCTCAACAGCGCCTATGTGCAGAGCCACTTCGAGATTTTCCTGGTGGGCCGCGGGCTGGTGTCGGCGCACGCGAACTCCCTGAAGGGCGTGCGGATGAACGCGTGGGACAGCGAGCTGTGGAACATCGCGGAGTGGCGGCGATAACCACCGCGCGGTGATTCGGGGAGGCTCCTAAGCCCGGCGCCAGGGCCAGCACGGTTGGCGACCGGCTGAAGCTTGCCCCTGAACGGCTGGGACCTGCCGTTTACTCCTATCCGCGGCGCCGAAGCAGGACAGCCAAGGCCACGATTGCCAGCGCTTCAAGTACGGCGAGCGCAAGGAGCCCCCACACCCAGACCGGCGGCCCCGATTCCTCCTCGACGATTTGCACGATTGGCGTGGGTGTCGGCGCCGGAGTGGGGGTGGGGTATGGCGTCGGCGTCGGGTAGGGAGTCGACGTGGGGTACGGCGTTGACGTTGGGTAGGGAGTGGAGGTGGGGTACGGCGTCGATGTCGGGTAGGGAGTCGAGGTTGGCACAGGTGTCAGCGTCGGGGTCGGCGAAGGCGTGGGCTCCGGTGTCGGAGTGGCGGTGGGCGTGGGGGTAGAGGTTGGCTCCCGCGTGGGCGTCGGCGTGGGCGGGGCGCCGATGCGGAGTTGTGAGTGTCCAGCTACGGTCCGGTTCTGGCGGTCGCTGTTCGCGAACTGGCCCCGGAAGGTGTAGTTGCCTTCAGCCATCGGCACTCTCACCACGTAGGAGAAGCTGTTGACACCAAAGAGGCTGAACCTGATGTCCTGTCCTTCGACCTCCACCTCGTTTTCCGCGAGATTGGAGCTCACGTAGGTGAATCCCGAGGGTATGGTCTCAACGAGCTGGCCAAAGGGGCCATAGTTCCTAACGGAGACAGTGACCCGGACCTCGGAACCCGGCGCGGCCCAATTCGCCGGGAAAGACCTGTTGGCGCTGTGCGACTGGGCGTCGACCGTGGCGGGCTGGGCCAAGAAGGCGAAGGCGGCGACGACCGCGAGCGCGAGGGCCGCTAGCGCACCCAGGGTTATCCGGAACAACGCGTCCTCCGTCAGCCTGCGAAATACAGGCGAATTAGTTGTATGACCATGTCCTTGCCGATGAGCTGTTTGAAATAGTCCCGCACGGCGGCCAGCACTTCAACGCGAGTGATTTTCCCGTCGTCATCGAGGTCGTAGGGGCCGAGGTCAACGTCGAGGACCCTAATGGCGACGGTGATCAACGCGCCGAAGCCGGCCGTGTCGGTGGCCGTGACGTTGACAGTATACGCGTTTCGCCCTTTCTCGAAATCCAGAATTGTGCCCTGTCCGACGCGGATTTGGCCGTTCTCGGCGTCGACAGTGAAGAGAGCTCTGTCGGCGCCGCTGAGGGAGTACTCGATCGCGAGTTCGTCGGGGTGTGTCGCGGCGATGGGATTGCCGACGGGGGCGCTCGGTAGGGTGTTCTCAGCGACTTCGCGGGTAGCGCGGAAGCCGTCGCGGAAGGAGGGTGCGACGGGAGCGGGGCCGAAGCCGCCGCCACCGCCGCCGCTTGAGGTGGTGGAAGTCTGAGATTGAGACTGAGGCCGTGGAGTGGGCGTAGGCGATGGAGGTGGAGGTGGAGGCGGCGGGGGTAGTGGATGCGGATCAGCTTCGACTACTGGGAACGAGATTTCCGCCAGCATGTGAATCTCATCGTTGTAGGGCCGCAACTGAATCGTAGCCTGGCCTTCCTTGCATAATCCTATGGCCAAGGGCTGGTTAATGGCGCGCCTCCAGTCAACTTGGTCGCCACCGGCCTGTTCACATGCTTCCTTGACAGTCAGGGAAGGTATGTTGGCGCCAGGAGCATACAGCAACCCTTCTACGTCGCTGGCATCCACGACGCCCAGATGGTGATCGATGTACCTTGAAATATCTGCACGAAAACGGAACTGTTGCCAGTCGTCATGGACGGTCCAGTCCAGCATTGTTGGATCCGGCTCCATCCATGCTGCGGCGCCGGGAATGGGTGGCGTGGCCGTAGGCACGCCCTGCTCCAGGTATCTGGACATTGAAAAGCGCGCATTGGTTGTGGCCAGCGTTATGCGGTCGCCAGGGGAGTTGGGATCCGCTCGGGAGAGAGACACGTCCAGTTCAAAGTAGGCATAGATGGAGAGATCGCATGCCTCAAAGACGCTGATGGTGAAGTCCTCTCTGCTGCTGTCCACCGGGATGGTGATGTCTCTATTGATGTCGGCTCCAAGAAAGTCACTTCCCTCTGGGTAACTGTCTGGTTTGTACTGCGTTGCATCCGCTCGAAAGGTCACGGAAGAATACTCGGAAGGGTCCAGGCCCGTAAGCGTGACGATGCCAGTGATGGCGGTGTTCTTTGGAACGCTGGCGTGGGGAGAGAATTCAATTGAAATGGCGGGCGATGACTGAGAATGTACAAGGGTTGCCGTGGCAGCCAATGCTGCGGCGGTAGCCAAAGCCAGGTGAACAGCGATCGCCAAGGGAATGTAGGGTCTTCGACCGCTGCGCAACCACCCCACCCACTTCCTCCCACCTGCGTTCTTCCCGAGCGACTGCGCGTCCTGTGGATGGAGTAGCTGCCCGTGGCAAAGAACGGTGTGTCGATTGCACCTTGGTCAATGCATTTGGCGTTTGCACGTGGTGGGCAACCACTCGCGGGTGCAGACTCGGGAAATAACACGAACATGCTAACAGTACAGTCAGCATGGTATCTAGGGAGAAAGCGGTCGGAAGTTGAGAGAGTCGACCCTTGACTATTGCGCCTGTGACTGGAGCAGCGCGATGCCGATGGCGCCGGGGCCGACGTGGACGCCAAGGGCGGGGCCCATGCGGGCGATGTAGGGTGTCGCGCCCGAGGGAAGCATGCTTGCGAGTTCGTTTGCCATGGTCTGCGCGGCGTCCGGCGTTGTGCTGTGGATGACCGCCAGCGAGTCTGCGGGGGCAAACCCCTGCGCAATCTCCGTCATCTTGGCAAGCGCCTTTGCGAAGGTGCGTGCCTTGCCCAGCTCATGGACCTCGCCGTCACGCACGGTGATCATGGGCTTGATCTGCAGGACTGAGCCGAGCATCGCCTGCGCCTTGCCGATGCGTCCGCCCTTCTGCAGGAACTCCAGCGTCTCCAACAGGCACATGCAGCGGGCACGCGCGGAGGCTTCTTTCGCAAGGGTGGCCACCTCTTCCGTGCTCGCGCCGGCTTGTGCGGCCTCGGCGGCGGCGATGACCACGAGGCCCTCGCCCATGGACGCCTGTGCGGTGTCGACGACCTCGATGGGGCAGGTGGCGCTCGTCAGCTCGGTGGCCTGGACCGCGGAGTTGTACGTGCCGCTCAGCTTCGCGGCAACGTGGATGGATACGATTCCATCGGCGCCATCGCCGACGCTGTCATAGACCTCCTTGAACTCGCCGGGCGACGCCTGCGAGGTCTTGGGGAGCTCCTTGCTGCTCGCGAGCATGCTGAAGAAGGTGTCAGGGGTGATGGTGACGTTGTCCTTGTACGTGTCAGTGCCGAAGTGCACGTTCTGGGCGACCACCGTGATGCCAAGCCGCTCGACGACGTCGGCCGGAAGGTCCGCCGTGCTGTCCGTTACGATTCTAACCGTCATACCGCCTCCTCACGCGCAGTCTTGCGACTGTGGTGCGCCCACATCCATGTGGCGGCATTCTATCCGGGAGACCGCAGGGGAACAAGGTCTGCGAGGAATGGAACAGGACGGAAGGGTGGCCTCAGTTAGTGGTGTGGTGGGCGGTAGAGGATTTGAACCTCTGACCCCTGCGATGTCAACGCAGTGCTCTAGGCCTCTGAGCTAACCGCCCTAGCAATGGGGTGTGCATTTAGTCTAGGTGCGCGGCCGGAGAGGGTCAAGGAGTTCACATGCCGGTCATCGGGTGAGGACGGACAGGAGCGCGGTTAGGGTGGGAAGGGCCAGCACCGTCGAGACGACCACGGCGCCCGTGGTCACCTCAGGCCGGGCCTTGAACTCGGTCGCGATGACGATGACGACCACGGCCGTCGGCGCGGATGCGGTCACGAGAAGCGCGTTGCGCGTGAGCTCGTCGACGCCGAGGAGCAGGAGCAGGCCATAGCCGACGGCCAGCCCCACCCACAGCCGCAGGGATACTGCTACGGCGACGGTCCGCCACTCGGTGATGCCGCGGTGCTGCATCAGGTTGCCGCCCAGCACCATCAGCATGGCCGGAAACGCCGCGGTAGCGAGGAGTTCCGTCGCGTTCAGCACCATGGGCGGAAGGTCAATTTCCAGCAGGTTGAGGGCGAGGCCACCAACGGCCGCGTAGGCGATGGGTTGCTGCAAGACTGCTTTCAGCGAGGCGAGTCCCCCATGCTGCCCATGCGCCGCGATGAAGACACCCAACGTGGCTGCCGCCAGTGCGATGACGGCAAAGAGGACGAGCGCCCGGTCAAGGCCTGCGTCGCCGAATGCAAGCGAGACGATGGGCAACGAGAGGTTGCCCGCATTCATTACAAGTGCCGCGAGGAGAACGCTGCTTCGGGCCGCGCTGTTCATTCGCAAGGCAAAGCACACGACCCTTGCGATCACGTACATGCTGGCTGTGAGCAGTACGCCGAAGGCCACGATCTTGCCCATGCTTTCCAGCGGGAGGTCTGTGTCGGCCATGCCCAGCAATACCAGCGCGGGGCTGAAGATGTAGAGGGCGGCCTGGCTTATGGGCTCGATGGACGTCTTCTTGAAGTGGCAGAGCGCCATGCCACATAGAATGACCAGCACGACAGGCATGACGATGTCCAAGAAGACGTTGAGGACGATCACGCAGCTGGCCGCCCAAGGAGATCGATAACCACGACGCGGTCCAGTCCCGCCAGGTCGCGCACGATGCGGACGTCGGCGCCCGGGAAAATCGCCAGCGCTTCACTGGGCAGGGTGGCGCTCTGCGGCGGGTTTATCTCGAGCATGATGGCGCCCTTTGGCGATAGCAGGGATCGCGCCTGGGCCAACAGCCGCCGGATGAGCGAGAGTCCGTCGGGACCGCCGCCGAGGGCGATTTGTGGCTCGTGGAGGCGAACCTCGGGCTGGAGCGAGGGCACCTCGGCGCCGGGGATGTAGGGCAGGTTTGCGACGATGAGGTCCGCCGGTCCTGAGACAGCGGACAGGAGGTCGCTCTCCAACAGCCGCATGCGGTCGACGACGCGTAGGCGCTCGGCGTTCTCTCTTGCGACGGTGAGGGCTTCAGGGGAGACGTCAAGTGCGAGGACATTGTCTGCGGGAAGCTTGGTGGCGAGGGTGATGGCGATGCAACCGCTCCCGGTCCCGACGTCGACGATGGTGACCGGACCGGCGTCTTCCTCGCGGCGGTGTCGCCGCCATGCCAGCGATTCCTCGACGAGGGTCTCCGTCTCCGAGCGTGGGATCATGACGGCGGGGGACACGCGGAATGGCAGGCCGCAGAAATGCCACTCACCCAGGATGTAGGGCAGCGGCTCGCGGTGCAGGCGTCGCCGGGTTAATTCGCGCAGCATTAGCGACTGCTCGCTGGTCAGCCCCCAGTGAGGATTGGCGTAGATTCCCGCGCGGTCGAGGCCGGTGGCGTGGCGTACGAGCAACTCGGCTTCAACTGCGGCCTCGTCGGTGATGGCTTCCAGCGCTTTGCGGGTCGCGGCAACCCATGAGCGGAGGTCGTTGGGCTCGGGGTCGGGCGGCTCGCCGACGTCGGGGCCGGTGGTTGCGGACAGGGTCATGAGGTCGCCAGTGCGGCGTCCAGCCGTTGCTCCCGTTCGTCCTGCACCAGCGCGTCGACGAGGTCGTCGATGTCGCCGTCGAGGAAGGCTTCAAGGTTGTGGGAGCTGAAGTTGATGCGGTGGTCGGTCACGCGATTCTGGGGGTAGTTGTAGGTGCGCACCTTCTCCGAGCGCTCGCCGGTGCCAACCTGGGAGCGCCGTTCGGAGGTGAGGACTGCCTCCTTTCGCTGCCGCTCCATCTCGTAGAGGCGGGAACGGAGTACGGTCATCGCCTTGAGCTTGTTCTGCCCCTGGGAGCGCTCGTCCTGGCAGGTGACGACGAGGTTCGTTGGCAGGTGCGTGATGCGAATGGCGGTCTCCAGCTTCTGGACGTTTTGCCCGCCGTGGCCCCCGGCGCGGAACGTGTCGATGCGGAGATCCTCCGTGTTTATCTGGATGTCCACCTCTTCCGCCTCTGGGAGCACGGCCACCGTGGCCGTCGAGGTGTGGATGCGTCCGCTGGCCTCTGTGACAGGAACGCGCTGCACGCGGTGGACGCCGCTCTCGAACTTGAGGCGGCTGAAGGCGTCCTTGCCCTTGATCTCGACAGAGGCCTCCTTGATGCCGCCGATTCCTGTGTCGTTCACGTAGAGTACTGACGCTTGGCGGTTGGTGCGCTGGGCGTAGCGGGTGTACAGGCGCACGAGCTCCGCCGCGAACAGGGCGGCCTCTTCGCCGCCGGTGCCGGCGCGGACCTCGACGATGACGTTGCGGTCATCGTCCGGGTCGGAGGGCAGGAGCGCCACCTGGATGTCGGCCTCGAGCGTCGTGCGCTCCGCATCGAGGGAGGTCAGGTCCTCCTGTGCGAGCTGCCGAAGCTCGGCGTCGGACTCCTCGGCGAGCAGCGTGCGGGCGTCATCGATCTCCCGTAGCACCTGGCGGTACCGGCTCGAGAGAGAGACCACCTTCTCCAACCCCGCGCGCTCACGCCCAAGCTCCTGCAGTTTGGTGTAATCGCCGAGGACCGACGGCAGGGTCATCTCGTCGCCGATTGCGTGGTAGCGGTTCTCCAGGGCTGACAGCTTATCCAACATGGTGTGGGCGGAAGCTCCTTCCAACATTGCAGACGGGCTACGCGTATGCAGCGACCTCCGATGTCATACGCGCGACGATGTCCTCCAACTGCAGGGGGCCAAGATCCGAGCCATCGCGCAGGCGGACGGCGGCTGCGTTAGCCTCGCTCTCGCGGTCGCCAACGACGAGCATGTAGGGCACCTTCTGGAGCTGCGCCTGCCGTATCTTCGCGTTCATGCGGTCAGACTTGGCGTTCACCTCGGCACGCAGGCCCGCTCCCCGCAGCCTTGAGGCGACGCTGTCGGCGTACGGCAGGTGGCGGTCGGCGATGGGGATTACGACAGCCTGCACGGGGGCGAGCCAGAGTGGGAATGCGCCGCCGTAGTGTTCGATGAGTACGCCGAGGAAGCGCTCGATGGACCCAAGGATTGCCCGGTGCACCATGTAGGGGCGAGCGCGATGGCTCTCCGAGTCCTGGAATGAAAGGTCAAAGCGTTCCGGCAGGTTAAAGTCGAACTGCACTGTTGTGCATTGCCAGTCCCGCCCCAGGGCATCTTTGATCTTGATGTCGATTTTCGGGCCGTAGAAGGCGCCCCCGCCTTCGTCAATATCATGATGCAATCCGCGCTGTTCAAGGGCGTTGCGGAGGGACGCAGTCGCGTGGTCCCACATCTCGAGGTCGCCGACGTACTTCTCCGGCCGAGTCGACAGCATAATCTGGTACTCGTCAAACCCGAATGCCCGCAGGATTTCGAAGGTCAGGTCCAGGACTCCTCCAACCTCTGACTCAACCTGCTCCGGCATGCAGAAGATGTGAGCGTCATCTTGGGTGAACCCCCGAACGCGCATCAGCCCGTGAAGCACGCCACTTCGCTCATAGCGGTAAACGGTGCCCAACTCGCCAATCTTCAGGGGAAGCTCGCGATAACTACGCAGTTCTGAGCGATAGATCATGATGTGGAACGGGCAATTCATTGGCTTGAGGAAGTACTCCTGCTCATCCAGCTCCATGGGGGCGTACATGTTTTCCTGGTAGAAGTCCAAGTGCCCGCTAGTACGCCACAGGTTCGAGCGTCCTATGTGCGGGGAGTAGACGAGGTTGTAGCCGTGGCGGGTGTGAATCTCCCGCCAATAGTTTTCCACGATAGTACGCAAAACTCCGCCTTTGGGATGCCAGACAATCAGGCCCGGACCGATCTCATCGTGGACGCTGTATAAGTCCAATTCCCGGCCCAGCCTGCGGTGGTCCCTGCGCTCCGCTTCTTCCAGCAGCTCAAGATAGTTGTCCAAGGCTTCCTGCGATTCCCAGGCGGTGCCGTAGATTCGCTGGAGCATGGGGTTGCGCTCGTCGCCGCGCCAGTAGGCCCCCGCGACGGAGAGGAGCTTGAACGCCGCCACCTGGCCCGACTGCTCGACGTGGATCCCGCCGCAGAGGTCCGTGAAGGGGCCATGCCGCAGGGTGTAGAGGGATTCGCTTTCCGGGATGCCGTCAATGATTTCTTGCTTGTACGGCTGTTCGCGGAAAGCAGCCTTGGCTTCGTTTCGGCTGACCTCAGTGCGAATGAAGGGCACGTCCTGCGCGATGCGTTCGCGCATGAGGGTCTCGATGTGCTCGAGGTCCTCGGGCGTGAACGGGCGGGCGACGTCGAAGTCGTAGTAAAAGCCGTCCTCGATGGGCGGACCGATGGCGTACTTGGCCTCCGGAAAGAGCTGGAGCACGGCGTCGGCCATGATATGGCTGGCGGAGTGGCGAATACGGTGGCGCAGCTCAAGGAGTTCCGGTGACGCCTGTGCACTTGGGGAACGGACGGGCATGCGGTGTACCTCGGTTGCCTTTCCTGGTGTCGAAAGGAAACGAAATTGTGCTTTCCATCGTACCGCATAGCTACGGGGCGGACAAGGCGAAGGCGCCTTGCGGCTTGGAGCGCGGCTGCGCAGGAGGAGGATTTCGTTGACACCCAAAGCGGGCAAAAGCTATATTGAGAATACACTGAATGGCAGCGTAGACTGCGTTGCTTTGGGCGACGTGGCAAGGTAGCTCAGCGGCAGAGCGGGCGCTTCATAAGCGCTAGGTCATAGGTTCGAATCCTATCCTTGCCACCATTCCGCAACTCTCGGGCGGCTAGCTCAGCAGGTTAGAGCGCTTCCTTCACACGGAAGAGGTCATAGGTTCGAGTCCTGTGCCGCCCACCAACCGGTACGGTAGATAGCACCGAGCCGTTTAGCGCCATATCCTCGGCGCTCATGCCGGGGACCAAGCTATCCTCCGGCATAGGCACCGTGTAGCGCATCAGGGCGTTGTCGGGGGTGACGACGACCTCCTTGACGAAGGACTCGATGAAAGTCCTGCGCTCGGTCAACTCGCTCTTCTTCAGGAACCTGCTCATGTCCTGGGCGTAGGCGGTGATGGTTTCCACCTGGTCCAAGACTTTTCTGCGCTGTCCCAGGGCCGCTCTCGCCTCCGCCTCCGCAGCCTCAAGACGCTCCTGCCGCTCCCGGTGGTCGCGTATGCGCGGCCTGAAATCGTTGATCTCCATGTCGGTGGTCTCCACGAGGTCGTAGAGCCGGTCGAGCCTGCGGCGCACGTCTGCGAGCTCCGACTGGATGGTCTCCAGCCTCTCGCGCTGCTCGCCCGCCACGCCGTCCATCTGCTCGTCCACGACCTTGACCAGTGCGCGGATGTTGGAGTCGGTGAGTATGTTGGAGCGAATCTTGCCGACGACCATCTCCTCGAAGCGCCGGGCTGCGAGCCTGGGAGTCTTGCAGGCTTCCTTGCCGCGCTTCATCAGAGACTGGCAGACGTAGTAGGGGAACTGGCCGCTCTTGGAATACTGGCCGCTGAGCGCCCTCTTGCAGGTCTTGCACTTGATCAGTCCGCTGAGCAGGTAGGAGCTTCCGGCCCTTCGGGGATGCACGACCTTGGGGGCGCGGCGGCGCAGCTGCCTGCCGACGCGCTGGAACTGGGTCTTGGAGACGATGGCGGGGAACGCCTTCTCCACCCGCACCGGGTCGGCCCCGTCCTGGGCGTTCACGCCCCACAGGAGAGTCCCCGTGTAAGCCTCGTTGACGAGGACTTTGTGGACGCCAGTCTTGCCCCAGAGCTTTCCTCCGGGGCTGGCGATGCCGTCATCGTTGAGGGCGCGGGTGATGTCCACCATCCCGCTACCCGCCTCCGACATATCGAAGATGCGCTTGACGACGGGGGACGTATCCGGGTCCAGCTCCAGGGTGGGGCGCTTCTTCGGCCCGTCCTGCACCATGATGCGGCTGTAGCCGTAGGGCGCCTTGCTGCCGACCCAGAAGCCACGAGAGGCGGCCTCTCGCATTCCCCGCAAGACCTCCTGGGCCAAGTTCTCGCTGTAGAACTCGTCCACGCTCTCGATGATGCCCTCAAGCAGCCTTCCGGTTGCCGTGTCCTCGGCCTGCTCGGTGATGGACACCACGCGGATGCCCTTGCGCCTGAGCATGGACTTGAAGGCGACGGCGTGCTCGCGCTTGCGGGTGAACCTGGAGAACTTCCAGACCAGAATCTCCCGGAACGGAGCGTTGGTCCTGCCGGCCTCGTCGATCATCTTGCGGAACTCGGGGCGGTTGGCGACGCGCCCGCTCTCGGCCTCGTCCACGTACTCTCGGGCGACGGCGTAGCCGTTCTTCTCGGCATAGTCCCTGAGCGCCCGCAGCTGGGCGGCCACGGACAGGTCCACGTCCTGCCGTTCGCTGGACACCCTGGCGTAGAGGGCCACCGGCGTGTAGTCGTGTCGTTCACTCATCAGTTGCTCCTCCTGGTATCTTCCTGTTCGGTCTGGCGTGAGCGCCGCATCTGCATCCTCTCCTGCCTGCGCCATTCCCTCTCCTCCAGGTAGAGGCGGAACGCCTCGCGCAGAAGCTCGCTCACGGTTCTGCCTTCCTCTTCCACGACCTGCCGGAGCTGCTGATCCATCTCGGGCGGCAGGGATAGAGTGATGGTCTTTCTGTTCCTCGGCATCTCATTTGTCCTTGTGGTATTACATGGTCTTACCCTTATCATGAACGAACCGCGATACCGGTTTCAAGGGTGCGGAGTCCGTAGGCCCCTATTAGTGCGAGCTACTATCCCGTGGATGTTCTAAGGAATCGTGTCGAACCGCACATAGAATTCCTTGGTCCCCTCACTGGCTTGAAAAGCTGGCTCAAGACTTGTTGGCACCGGAACAAAGATGCGGTTCTGCGTAACTATCGTGGTCGTGGGGAACATCCCTCCCCCAGTTGTATTGGTGTCCAGTTGTGTCTTCAACTCTATGTCATAATATAGGCTTAACTGACCTGTCTCCTCCGTAAAGATGTAAGTGATCCGATGCGCTCCCCATATAAGCCTCGTTGTATGGGGTCGGTGTAGAAACACTCCGTCACGCTTCACCATACGGTCCGACACTGCAAGAAACATTCGGAAACCGTTCAGCCTCGGATGTTCAGTTGATACGGTCAGGACTTTCATATCGCTAGTAAGATTGGGACGTGATATGGGTGGCGCAGCGTTCGACTCGTCGGCCTGATCCGAGTGCGCAGGGGACTCGATAATGTCGGGGAATTCGTCCTCAAATGTGCCAACCTGTTCGTTGCTGACTTCTTGCCGTTGCCGCGAAGACCTGCGCCCCGAGGACCTGATCACTTCGGAAAACTCCACTTTCCCGGACAGAACGTCGGCAAGTAAAGTCTCAATCTCGCCGTAGTCGCCCTCTTGTATCCGATACAGTTCCTTATTGGCCTTAAGCCGTTGATACAGAGCATCGTGTCCTTGTTTTTGAGATGATGGAACTCTATTGCGAATGTGAGGGTAAAGCTGTTCCCTAACAAAGTCTTTGACGAATCCCTCAAACACGTCCCGAGCAGTCCGATAGTACTCCAGGACGACACTGACGGTAGGTAGACTACGTTCGATGGAAATCTGAAGAGCATCTGATTCAGACTGGACGTCCACAGCTACGCCATGACTTATTGTAGCCAAGTGGGTCTCTGTGTCGGGCATCAGGTAATCGTCGAGTAACACCTGGCGTACTCTCACAAGAAACATCGCCTCATCCAGCGATAGCTCAGTCTGCGGCACTTTATCAACCCTCGGCTCATCGGGTACCTGCGGTACATCAGTGAACTGGCCCAAATACCTCAGCTGCAGGTTGCGACGTGGATTAGCCTGACTAACGTGGAATAGATTAGCCCGTTCGTTAGCGTACCGACTGAGAATTGAAGCCTCTTTACCTGCATAGTACTGTTTGGTCTTGTCTGGTTCGTAGTCTTTGACTTCGCCCAATGCGATCATGTCACCGCCAGGTTGCACAGTGATACCAACCTTCCCGGCGAGGTTCGTAAGTCCATTGGACAGGATGTAGTGCTGAAACTGCTGGTTGTTGTCGGCTGCAGGTGTAGTGGCTAGGTCCGCGGAGGCCTCGGCTTCAACCAGTGCCACCAAATTTGCGATGTGCTGTATGCTCTCTCGGCTGAGTGCCTCGCGTCCGGCTGTGGGTTTGAGAATGTCAAGATTGACAATGCCCGCCAGCCCATAACTGGTCGGAACAGGGGCGGGGGCAAGGCCGAAGAAATTCCGGTAGGCCTGGATGGACCCACCTTGCTGTACCAGAAACGCTTGGCCTTCGATCGGATTGCCTTGCAGCAGTAGATTGCTTATGCGCACAAGCAAGCGGCTCCGATCATCGACCGACACGTCTAGGGTGGCACCGTAGCCGCCTCGTGATACTGACCGATGTGCAATCTGACTAAACCCTTCCACATGTCCGGATAATGTACTCTCGAAGTCCTCCTGACTAATGATCTCGCCGTTCACTGAGACAGGAACGGGTAGGAATCTGGCATATTGCCTAAGGTAGTCGCAGGCCCCCGAAGCGTCGATAGCAAACGAGGGATCAAGTTCTGCCACGATCAAAGTCCCGGGCCCACGTTCATCATCGACGCGCTCAAGGTCAATACAGTCTTGGGCAATCCTTAGATCGTCACGATTGGCCCAACTGACCAACGTGACATTCGAGTCGATATGGCGGGTTTCAACCCGAAGATACTCACAGACACCGAAATTTGCCATCGCCCCAATGCCAAACGTGCCAATGACGCCTGCGCGCTGCGCCAATTCTGTCTTTTTGCCGCTAGCGCCAGCCCTCCAGAAGTTGTCTCTCAAGACATCTTCGGTCATACCAAGTCCGTCATCCCGCACAGTTATCCTGTTGTCGACTACCGTTACTTCAATTCTGAGATCTTCAGCAGCAAGACTTTGCGACTCAGAACGCATTAGGATGGCATCATAAGCATTTTGCACGTTTTCACGTAGAAACGCCTTCGGGGAGTCGTAGATTTCAGACGCTAATATCTGAAGAACTCTGCTCGTCTCGACGTCGAACGCAATTCGTTCCCTTGTCGCCTCGCTCATATCCCTAGCCTCGCTGTGTATTTCGTCTTCATCTCAATGACCGACCCATCTGTAGAATCGGCCACCAATGGGATTGTCAAGACCTCCGACAGGCGTTCAAGTTTGCCTTCCTGCCACAGAGCGTCCATGAGAGCAATTGCCTCCGCCGCACTTGTTGGAGGGTCAAACACGGAATTGATCTTCGCTGCGTCTCGGAGCTCCGTAAGGCAAGAAAGCAAGAGTGGACGCGCCAGGCTGTCTCGTTCGGCAAGGGGTAGGAGCAATTCGGCCGCCTGGCCGTACTGTTCTTTGTCGAAATGCTCGGCAGCTTGCGCCAAAAAGCTGGTATTTTGATTGGAACTCACGAAAGGCTGAGGAGGTGCATCGAATTGGAAGTCAAGACTGCCTCCTGAGCCGGAGCCTACCGAACCTGGTCCCCAGATAGGCATCTGCAAGTTGTCGTTCTGCATTACTCTGACATGGAGGCATCCTGATCTTGCCTTCGTATCCAGTTCGACAATGTTGTAGGCACGCCTGAAACCATAGGCCGCACTACCGCAGAGCGTTCCCGCACTGACGACCGTGATTCGTCTATCTGACCCATATCGGAAACGAGTATTGAGGTATTGGGGTTTGTGCTGATGACCGTGAAAACCAAGGCTAAAGCCGCCGTCAATGAAGTTTTGAATCGTATCTGGGTCCATATAGTCTACGTGCAATGGAGCGCCTTCAATATTGTGGTGCCAGACCGCCAAACGAAGACGTCCTACATTTGAGTAGGTGCGAAGGGTCTCTCCAGCACCCGCGATGCAATCAGGGTGTATCGCCCCCTGTCTATTTAGAAGATCGTTATTGTTACAGCTACAAAACCCGACGATGGTAATGCCCCAATCCGGGAAATCGAACACATCAAACTGGCTCTCAGGTTCGACTGAGTAGGAACGCAGGCCATCATAGAACTCTTGATAAAAGTTAACGAACGGTACGAACCGTTGCTTGTACAATTCGGAATCCGCGATTCTGTAAAGGGCAAAATCGGGCCAGGACCACCGCAGAGGTGACTCCTCTGTAAAGAACTCCTCGACTAACTCGCTCTTGGTATTTGCGCCTGTGTTCAAATCAATGGCATCGAGGCTCTGCCGAAAGTGGTAATCACTGACATCGTGATTGCCAGGGACGACTATGACTCGCCGCTTGTCCGCATCAACGAACTCTTCTGCAAGATTGTTCAAGAAATCCAAGGCTTCGTCGTACTGTGTGCGAAGAGCCGCTTCTGCGTCTGGTTGATTATGCTTCACACCTTGAATGAGATCTCCACTCACGACAATCAGATCGGGAGGTCTGATGCGGGAAGACTCCTCGGATGTGTATCGGTCACGATCTCTCTTTAGGGAATCTAGCAGTATCGGATTGCGAAGAGGATTCGCGGTGTCACGATGGAGGTCCGATATATGTAGCACGCTTAAGTTCATAGCAAGTTAACAAGACATTCCATACTTTGTTCTATTAGCAGAAGGCTACACAGCCTCGCTTGAAGTCCATATGAACTCATCGCTAGATTCCAAACGTTCAAAGGCTAGACTATCTCTAGACAAGATCCCTCCCGCTGATGCCCAGCCTTTCTCGAGTGAAGCCTTCTGGATGACTCCCTACGATCTGCTAGCCATTGTATTGCTCGTGCCATAGTGAAAGCAATGTAGAAGTGTTGTGGAAAATAGTGCCGCACCCTCCCCGGCCATGAGCGCCATGACGGAGGACTGCACGCCTCCGCCTAGGCTCAGGACCGTCAGGGTTGGGGAGTTCATCGGCTCTCCTCCTCGCCGCCGTTCTCGTCCTGGGACCGGGCCGCCTCCTCTTCCATGTAGGAACGGATGGCGACGCGCGCCAGGACGCGCAGGCCCTTCAGGACCTTCTCCCGCTGTCTGGGGGTGTAGGACGACAGCAGCGCATCCAGCGAGTCGTCGGAGCCGTCCTCGCCGGGCCTCTCTCGTCTCCTCTTTTTTCCTTCGCTGTCTCTCATGGGTCACAGTCGCAGCGGCCTCTGTTGGAACCGCTGGCCTCTCGTCTACAGGTTTGGGAAAGGGCCGCCTGGCGCGGGACGGACGCGGGGCGGTTGCCGGGCGGCCCTTGATGTTGGGGGTTATCCCCTCTCCTTCTCGTCCTCCTCAAAGAGGGTCATCTGGAAGCCCTCTCCCATGAGGATGTCCAGGCCGCCGGGGATCCGGCCGGCGAAGCGGACGAGGGAGAGCATGGGTCCTCCTGAAGGCTCGACGCCGTTCCTGCGCCACCTGCGCAGTTGCTTCTTGTCCACGCCGATGGCGTCGGCAAGGCCGGCCCAGGTGAGGCCGCTGGCCTCCTTGAGCCTGCGGAGACGGTCCAGGAAGTCCTCGGAGAGGACGCCGCTCCCATAGGGCAGCAAGCGTCCCCGGGCGTCGGTCCGGTCGGTGTATCCGTCGAAACGGGGTTCAGCGTTGCGGTTCGTCATCTCGTACCTCCAATCTGAAAAGCTGGTGAAAGTCGTTCAGGCCGAGGGCCTTGAGCATCCTTTTGCGGATGCGTCCCGAGGGCGTGCGCCCCGCGTTGACCAGCATGGAGACGTAGCCGGGGCTGACCCCGATCTCCCTGGCGAGCCAGTTCTGGGAGCGGTTGAGCACCGCCAGCCGCTTCCAGAGCGCCGCCGTGTCGAGCCGAACGACGGTCCGTCCTCGACGCCTCCGGGGGCCTCTCGATTCTTCGGTTTGGGAAGGCATGGCTTTTCGTTCTCCCTACCGGAAGGGAGGGCGAGCTGGACGCCGCTCCCGTCCGGCATTCGTTCGTCATCAGTTTTCGTACCCGGTACGTGGAAGGCTTCGCAACAGGTGGGCGGGCTCCCAGTCGCCGGGGGTGCGCCAGGCGCGTCCCAGCGGCCCCAGGGCGTCTATGGCTGCCCCGTGGGAGACCCACAGCGGGACCGTCACCCCCGCTCGCGCCGTCTGCTCACGGGCGACGCGCAGGAAGTTGGTCGCGGCGATGTCGTCATCGAAGACGATGAGGACGGCGGGCCGCACGCCGTGGTCGTCGGTGGGTCTGTGAGATGAGTAGTAGCGCAGGTAGGGCGCGAGGCGCTGGGACATGGTTGCGGGGCGGACCGCCCTTCGTTCCCACTCCAGGAAGAAGGGCCAGGTCACGGGGCCTCGGCGCAGGACGCCGAAGGCGTCGGGGTTGACCGAGCGCATCGTGTCCTCGTGCCTGAAGCGCCTCGACGCCCGGTGGGGCGGGTCGATCTGGGCAAGCTCCCAGCCCAGGGCGAGGCACTGGTTCGCGAGGGCCGCGACGAAAGCATGGACGGCGGCGGTGTGCTCGATGTTCCTGAGCAGCTGCCGGGTCCTGCCGCCCGAGACGTTGCGCCACTCCGCCGGGCCTTCCGGGTCGATGGGAGCGACGCTCCAACGCTTCCTCGCCACGCCCACGGAGGCGCGGTCCCTGCGGGCCAAGACCGCCAGACCCTTGTCGGTGAGGGCCGGCCGTCCCGCGGCGGCGGGAACGCGGGTCACGAGGCCGAAGCCCTCCAGCGCGGTCGCGTAGCGGGAGATGCGGGACTCGGAGACGTTCATCAGGCTCGCCATGTCCCTCTGCAACATCCAGGGCCAGTCGGCGAGCAGGTCGAGGGTGCGCTTCTCGGCGGGCTTGAGGAGCGCCGGCAGGGCGCGTCCCGCGTCCGCGGCCAGGTCGCCGGGGAGGGCCGCCCCCGAGAGCGGGGGCTCCGTTGGCGGCGGGTCTCCGGGAAGCAGGCGTTTCAGCACATATCGCAGGTCCAGGTCGGCGGAGACCTTGGGCGGACGCCATATCGGGGCGTCGGCCTCGGCCAGCGCCGCGTCCCTCTCCAGGGCGAGGAAGGCGGGGACGGAGGTGCGGGCAAGGGTCCTCCGGGCGTGTCTCAGCCTGATTTGGTCGGAGACGAGGATGAGGACGGCGCCGGGGAGCGGCCCCTCGCCGAGCCGCCACAGCCGCTTGGAGAAAGCCGTGCGGTCGGCGGCGTGACCCTGCCTGACCACTCCGAGGGTTCTCCCGCCGGAGAGGGTCAGAGCGGCGTCCAAAGGCCCGGCCCGGTACAGCCGCAGCCCTATCGGGCGGGCGACGGTGGCTACGACGGCGGCCAGGCGGTAGACGACGGCGACGGCGTCGAGCCTATCGAGCAGCAGGCGCCGCCACCGATCGGATACGGGGTGGGAGCGAAGCAGGCTCTCAACGGTTGTCTTCCCCTCCTCCGCCAGGCGTCGCAGCCCGTCGGCGGTGAGGCAGTAGCGGCGGGTCGGGGGTATGAGGTCGGACGCGTGGGGTATGGAGGCGGCGAGTCCTCCGCTCTCCAGCCTCTCGACGGCCTCGTAGACCGCGCCCCTCGACCTGCCGGTGACGGCCGCCATCTCCTGCCGGTCGAGGAGGGGCATCCTCGCCAGGGCGCGGAGCAGGTCTGGTTCGCATCCTGCGGGCCTCATTCCCCGGCCTCCTCTTTCGCCTGTCGCTTCCCCTCCTGCCTGGCCTGTTCCATCCCCTCCACTCCGCTCCGGTAGTCGTCCACCTTCTTCTCGGCTCCGGCGTCGCCGTGGGCGATCTCCTGGGCCGTGAGGGTGTATTCCTCGGCTGCGGTGCGGATACGGGCGGAAACGGCGGGGTCTCCCTCCTCCGGCTTTCTGACCATCATCGAGAAGGCGGGCATCCGCTCCTTGCCCACGGTGGCGCGGACGTAGCAGTGGTGCACGGGGAGGGACGTGATGTCGTCCTCGGTGACGCGCTCCTTGCCCAGCTCCCACACCAGGGTCCGGGCGTCGGCCCCGGCCACCTGGAAGACGGCGAGGCAGCCGACGTTGGCGAGGAGGGTGTCCCGCATGGTGCGGGAGAGGTCGTCGAGCTTGGCGAGGCTCTGGGTGGCGAGGATGAAGGACGCGCCGAACTTGCCCAGCTCGGAGAGCATCGACTCGTAGTCCACGCCGGGCATGGACTGCATTTCGTCCACGACGACCAGCGCGCCCCGGCGCTGGTCCAGCCGCAGGCTTCCCTGCTCCCGTATCACCGCGTCCACCAGGTTGAGGAGGGACGCGCCCACCAGGGCGGCCACGTCGCGGCCCACCGTCCCCTGGGAGGTGGAGACCAGCAGGACGCCGCCGTCGTGGATGGTGCGGCGCATGTCGATGGTGGAGCGGCGCTGTCCGAGGATGGCCCGCGCCCGCTTGGAGGACGAGTAGTAGGAGAGGCGGGTCTGGACGGGGGCCAGCGCCTCGGCCCTGTACTGCCGGTGCCAGGAGGAGAAGTCCCTGGCCCACCATTCGAGGAGATAGGGGTCGGAGACCTTCTTCAGGACGGCGTTGCGGTAGGGGTCGTTGGACAGGAGCTTGAGGCCGTCGAGGATGGTGTGCTGCTCGTGCTCGTCGGTGGTGGGGTGCTCGTTGGCCTCGTGCAGCGTCTTGACGGTCTGTTCGAGGATGGACTGCATCCTCGGCCCCCACTGCTCCCACAGCCCCTTCGCAACGCGCACCACCGAGTCGGCGGTGCGGTCGCGGTCGGCGAATATCCTGGTGTCGAGGAGGTTGATGCCGGGGGAGCGGGAGTCGTCGGACAGGTCGATGAGCCGCACCCTGTCGGCGATCTCGTCGGGGACGTGCTCCATCAGCCCCTCCACCAGGTCGGTGTGGGGGTCGATGACGACGATGGCGTCGGGGTCCCTGCCCGCCGCCTTCTCCCGCATCTTGTGGACGGCAACGTGGTGCATGAGGGTGGACTTGCCCATGCGGGTGCGGGCGACGTAGAGGTGGTGCCTCCTGAGGAGGTCGTCGGGGAAGCGGATGGGCATTGGCTTGCCCGCCGTGGTGTCTCCCACCAGCGCGCCGCCCCTGACGCCTCTTGCCGTGGGCGTGAGCCCCCTGGCGCCGGAGCGCTCCACCAGTGGGGTTTCGTCGCCCGCTCCGGGCGGGTGCCACAGGGCCGCCACCTCCCGGACTCCGAGGACGCTGCGCCTCCCGAACAGGCCGGGGCCTGCGGGGTGCAGGGCGTCGGGGACGGGGACGACGGGCGTCACCTTCCCGACCTTGAACCTCGCGCCTGCGGGGTTGTCGAAGTGGCGGTAGGCGGCGGCCACGGGGTCGAGCAGCTCACGCGCCCGCTGGGGCCGGGTGTCTGCGGGCAGGACGGCGACGACCTGGAGCTCGGCGTCGAAGGCGATACGGGAGACCTTCTCCCGTATCAGGATGGGGTCCTCGACGCGGTTGCGGGCCTTCTTCCACCGGTGCCACGCCCAGCCGCCCGCGGCCAGGCCCAGGGCCGTGCCGACGCCGAGGAGCGCCGCCTTCCATATCTCCCCGTCCTGCACCCACAGGTAGCCCTTGAGGGCGGCGAAGGCCCCGATGCCCAGCACGGCCATCGTGATGCCGTCCAGTTGCAGAGGCTTGGTCTGGAAGGTGTAGGCGGGCTCCCTCGCTTCCATGCCCGGCCTCTTGTGGGCCTTGTCGAGATGGGCCTCCGACCAGTCGGGGCCGAGGGAGCGCAGCAGCAGCCGCGCAACCGTCCTCTCACCGGGCCGCAGGGCCGTCAGAGCGCCAAGCAGGGCGATGAGGGGGTCGGAGCCGGGGTCGAGCAGGTCGTCGTCGCGGAAGGTCCGCAGCGGGACGTACTCCGGGCCGTCGGCCCGCAGCGTCATCGACCATGCCTGCTCCCCCTCGTCGAGGCGGAGCGGGTCGGCCTCCTCGGACACCTCATGGATGCGGGCCTGGGGGTAGTGGGCGGCGATCTGGCCGCGCACCACCTGGTCGTCGATGCACCGGGCCATGAGGGTCACGCCGTCGGCGTTTCCGGCCAGCTCCAGGGAGAAGGGTTCCGGCACCGCGATGGACTGGAGCAGGTTCTCCACGCCCAGCAGGGTGCGCTCCCCGGTGTGCGGCGGCGTCACCGCCAACAGGACCGGATTCTTCCTGTCCCGGTCGTTCCCGAATAGCAGGTTCTTCGGGTTCAGTCTCATGGGTGAATATCCTTTCTCTAATGGGATTTCAAGGCGTTCCCGCCTGTCTACCTGTGCTGGCCCGGCCTCCACTCGATGACCTCCGCCTCCTCCGGTGTGGCCTCGATGCGCACGGGGAAGCGGTTGCCCCTCGCAAGGAGCAGCCCGTCTCCCCTGGGACATGACAGAAGCCAGCGCTGGAGGTCTTCGGGCAGGTCGAAGGCGTCGCCGACCGTGCTGATGGCGGCGGCGTCCTGCTGGAGGAGGAGCTTGAAGGCGGCGTTCTGGAGCAACGCTCTACCGGAATGGCCGGTGATGGTGCGGGACGAGTCCTCAGAGAGGAGGTCCTGCACGTCTTGGGTGATGAACTGCAACCCCAGGCGGTGCTTACGGGCACGCTTAGCCATCGAGACCATAAATGCGGCCCCTTCGGGGTGCTGCATGATCGACCACACCTCGTCCACGACGAGCAGGCGGGGCTTGGGGTCCTGGGCGGCGGCCGCCCAAACGGTCTCGGTGCAGACCATCGCGGCGGCGGGACGCAGCTCGGGTTCGAGCAGGCGCAGATCGAAGACGGTGATGAGGGCTTCGTTGCCCAGAAGGTCGTCTCCCTCGTCGGAGAGAAGATGTCTGAGGCTGCCGGTGGCGAAGGGCCTGAGCAGCCTTGCGAGATCGGGGTCTCCCGCCTCGCTCTCCTGCAGGTACTTGTAGAAATCGCGGAAGCCGGTGCGCTGCCTGGGCTTGGCGTAGTAGCCCGCCAGGGCGTGGTCCAACGATGCCCTGCGGTCCGCGCCGAGGCTCTCCCCGACCATGACCTCAATGAGGCGTCTGAGGCTGCCGATGCGCTGGAGCATCTCCTCGGAGTCGCCCTTGTCGATGACGAAGGGGTTCATGCCCTCGCCGGGCACGCCGGGAGACAGCACACGGCCCCCGGCTGCGCGTGCCATGTCCGCGTACTCGCCTTCGGGGTCGATGACATAGGCGGTGATGCCTCGCGTCAGTCCCCTGAGCATCCCGAGCTTGGTCGAGAAGCTCTTGCCGCTTCCCGAACGTGCGAGGACGGCGGTGTTGGCGTTGAGGTGCGTTCCGTCCCAGGGGTCGTAGACCACTGGGGAGCAGGCCCGCATGTCGATGCCGTAGAGGGTGCCGGAGCGGGTGTCGAGGTCGGGCGGCGAGAAGGGGAAAAGCCGCGCAAGGCTGGATGTGTCCAGGGTGCGCCACTCGGCCACGGCGTTCAGGGCCAGGGGCAGGGTCGATAGCAGCCCCTCGCGCTGGCGGAAGGCCAGGTTGTCGAGCTTCCCCAGCGTGGCGCCGAAGTGGGCCTTCGCCCGCTGGGTCATCTCCTTCAGCGACGCCTCGTCCTTCGCGTGAAGGGTCACGGACAGGGAGGAGTGGAAAAGCCGCTCGCGCCCGCGTTGCACCTCGTCCCTGAGCCGGGTCACGTCCTCCAGGGCGATCTCCGCCTCCGGCGACATGGTGCGGCCTTTCTTGAAGGACAGGGACTGGGCCGACTCGAAGCGCACCTTCTGCCACTCCAGGGTCCTGGCCGCCTGCTCAGCGGGTATCGGGCCGATGTGGACGGACAGGTCCATGGGCGCTCCCGCCGCCATCAGCCCCTGGATGAAGCCGGGGGCCAGGGACCTGGGCCACTTGCCCAGGTGGAGGGAGCGAACGAGGCGGTCTCCGACGCGCATCTCGCGGCGGCCCATCTCCACCTCGACGGTCTCGTCCCCGTCGTACTCTCCGGGGGAGCCGCCGAGGAGCGCCGACACGAGGAACATGCGAAGCTGGCGGCCTCTGAGCGGGTGGACGGACAGGCCGGCCCTGGCAAGCAGCCCGCGCAGGTCGTCGATGCGAGAGAACTCGCAGACGGCGTAGAAGCGCCGGTCGAGGATGCCGTCGCGGGTCTCAAGGTCGGTGAGGAGACGCCGGAGCGACTCCGCCGCCGACTTCGTCTGGGGTGGCAGGTCCTCGGGCTGGGCCTCTTGCAGCCTGTCTCTGAGGGTTCCCAGGCGGGGCGGGTGCTGCCTGACGAGGAGTTGGACGGGAAAGTCGAGGGCGTTGAGCGCCCCGGCGAAGGCCCCCAGCTTCGGCTCGTCTATTTCCAGTCCCATCGCCTCGCAGACGCCGAGCTTCACCCCGTCCAGGCGCACGGGGCCGTCGTCGTCCAGATGGGACAACATGAAGAACAGGGGCAGGTCGGGTGGGGGCTTGAGGGCCGGGGCCTGCGCCTCGTCGACGGGTCCGGGGTTGGCGGTCAGACCGCCTGCCGGCGTCTCGCAGGGAGTCTCGTTCTCTCCGGGCCGGGTCTCCATACTTCGTCCTGTGATTCGTTCAAGCAGCTTCTTCAACTTCGTGGATTCCTCTTCTCTAGGGGGTTGGGATGGATGGGATGAGGCCGTGCCTCAGCAGGGTTGCGACGCCCTTGGCCGACAGCACGAGGACCAGGCCGACCGCCGCCAGGAAGACGGCGGACTTGGCGCGTCCCCCGCCGCGCTCCTCGCTTCCCTCGGCCATCAGGACGAATCCCGCCCAGGCGATGGCGAAGACGGCGAGGCCAGCGGCGGCGTAGGACATGGCGGTGAGTACGCGGTCGAAGGCTTCCAGCATCGCCCGCTCCTCGGCCGGGGCCGCGCCGGTGGAGACCAGCGCAGCCCCGGCCATGAGGATTGCCGAGAGGAAGCACCTCACCAGGGCCACTCCCATCCCAGCCCCTCGAACCAATCGCGGAGGCCGCCCGCGGGAGACTGCTCTGCGGGCGGGTCCTCCGGCTCGGGTTCGGGCACAACCAGCGCCGCGTAGGGGTTGTCGGACCCGACGTAGGACGCAAGGGCGAGGGACTCCTCGCGGCTCCCGGTCACAGGCGCCCGCTCCACCACCTCGGCCTTCACGTGTTCGGGATGGACGATGGTGAGAGTGACTTCCTTGTCGATCGTCCTGCCGGGCACGTAGGCGTAGGCATAGGCGGAGACTGTGTGCTCCGTCGTGGTGCCGTCGTCGTGGGTGACGGTGATGGTGTCGCTGTCGGAGTCGGAGTCGCTGGCCCCCGGGCGGTACAGGCTCACCGTTTCGGTGCGCTCCTCCGTGCGCTGCGGGTGGTGGGTGAGCACGGTGAGCGGGGGGATGGGGATGTTCAGGCTCGCCGTGAAGCTCGCGTCCACGCTCACGTCGTGGACCGCATCGCCGGTGGGAACGGACAGCCGGAAGGTCGTCTCGCCGTTGGGGACGAACGCAACGCTGGCGCTCGACGCGCCGGTGGCGGCGTTCACCGTGCCGGTTATGGCCGTCACCCCGGCGTCCAGGAGCGCCGTCTCGCTGACGCTCTCGTGCCCGGCCACCGTCTGGAGCTCGACCGGGTGCTCGATGGACGCGGCGCACTCCGACTCGACGACGCCGCTGACCGCGCCGGGCGTCCAGCCCAGGGTTGTGATGCGCAGGTCGCAGATCTCCCCCTCGGACTCGGGGAGCGGGTACGGTATCCGGTCGTGCTCGACGGTGAGCGCACCGGCCTGGCCGATGCCGTCCTCCCACGACACGGTGAAGGACGGGACGGGTCCGTGGAGGGGGAGGGAGTAGTCGATGCGCTCCCCCTGGGCCAGGGTCGCCGAGCCCCAGAAGCGGAGGGAACGTCCCTCGCTTCCCCCGAAGGCGCGGACCCGGATGTCCAGGTCCGCCGCCGCCTTCAGGGTCACGGAGGCGCGGTCGCCGGAGACGTACAGCCCCTCGACGAATATCCGCCGTCCCTCCACCGGCTCGTTCAGCTCGAAGTCGATCTCGTCACGCCATCGCTCATCGTCCGGGCTCTGGGCCAGGACGACGGCCTGGGGGACGGTCGCGGCCATCGCCACCAGGACGGCGGCCACGACCGCGATCCCGCCCCTGCCGGGTCCGCGGCGTCTGCTCTCCAGCGTCTCGGCCATGTGGCCAGAACGCTGCCCGCGTCCGCCGCGTTTGCGCCGCTTGCCGAACCAGGTGTGGGGGCGGAAGGGCATCCGCCCGTCGCGCCGGTCTCCGTTCTTGCGGTTCTTCTTGCGCATCCTGCGAAGGACGCGCTTCGACCGCTTGGCCATCAGGCGCAGGGGGCCGGGGCCGGACTTGACCGGCTGGACCGGCGCGGGCGGCTCGCTCCGCACAAGCTGGGAGACCGGCCCGGCGTAGAGCCGCGCCCCCAGCCGGTACTTGAGCAGGTCGGCGGCCACCAGCGGCAGCCGCCTCCCGCCTATCTTGCCCACGACCATCGCGATGCCCGCCAGGCCGAACAGGACGGCAACCGCCATCCGCACCTCTGACGGGCCGACCGGGGCGTAGCGGTATGCGCCGTAGGACAGGGCGCACACCGCCGTGATCGCCACGATCTGGGGGAAGGTGAACCACAGCAGCACCTTGTCCTCGGCCTGCACGTGGGTTGGGACCTCGTGTTCTCTCATGCTCTCGCTCTCCTTCCTGTCTCGGTCTAACCGCTCGTGGGGGTTGGGGTGGCCGGGTTGGGCACGTCGATCTCCACCGGCGTACCGACGACGGCGTTCATCACCAGCTCCACGACGCCGTAGGCGACCATCGCCAGGACGACGCCCGCGAGGGCGGTCATCATTGCGCTCTTGCCGCGCTCCATCTGGTGGGGGGCTCCGCTGGCGGTCAGGTACAGGTACGCGCCGTAGATGAAGAAGCCGACGCCCACCGCGCCCACGATCCCCAGCCCGATCCCCACAAGGTTCGATATGGTCTGTGTAAGGTCTTGCATTCGTTGTCTCTCCTCTTTTGCTTTTCGAGCGCTTCCGCTCGTCTCTACCGGTCCGGTCTTGCAGAAAACTCCGTCAACTGCACATCGCTGCTCCTCCTCGTCGTGTTGCGGCTACTCGCCGCTGCTCCTGGGCGCTCCGCCGCCGCCCCCTGCGGAGGGGGTCGCCAACGAAGCCGCCGAGCTGAGGCCGGACGAAGCCGCAGACATCCCCGCGCTCGCGGCCATCGCTCCCACCGCTGCGCCTCCCGGCCCTCCCGCCGCTCCGCCCGCCATCAGACCGATGACCCTGGCCGAGCGCACCATCGAGGCGGGCAGGTTCATGCCGAAATAGAGCATCGAGAGCCAGCTATCGAAGGTCCCGGCGTTGCCGAGCAGCGACGGGACCCGGGTCGCCATGTAGACGAAGGCCAGTGACATGAGCAGCTTCCAGATCAGGTCCTGCACCGGCTCGAAGGCGGCGATAGCCGCCACCTCGTTGAGGAACCCGATCCCCAGGGCGAGGGCGATGAGCTGGATGGCCTGCTGGAAGGTGGTCGTCATGAAGAGCCGGAGCCAGTGGCGGCCCCAGCCCGCCGTGTGCGGCAGAATCCACAACCCCAGTGCTATGGGCGCGAGGGCGAGCAGGATGTCGATGAGGGCCAGACGGAGGACCATCTGCACGATGACGTAGAGGACGAAGAAGCCGTAGACCAGGTAGAGGACGGCGAGGAGCAGGGCCATGCCCACGCTCCCGGCGTTGACGGCGGTCAAGAGAGTGCGGAGGGTCGAGCGGAGCATGTCGCCCGCGGTGACGTTCAACGACGCGGCGACGAAGCCGGAAACGGCGTCGGCCACGTCGAGGACGAGGGCGCACCACCAGAGGGACGAGGCGGCGGCCACGAGGCCCAGGACGAGGCGCGGGACCATCTCCCGCCACCCCGTCTGCTGGCGGCCCAGGTGCTCGGACATGACGAGGGTCAGTCCCATCCAGCCGAGGATGACGATCAGCGCGCCGGAAGTGATGGCCCACACGACCATCCACGCCTGGCGCACCAGGTCGTGGGCGTAGGTGAGGTCGGGAGGAGTGCCGGTGAGGATGTCGCTCATCGGCTATCCGTCCCTGCAATTGTCGGCGTCCTCGCCCGACGCCCGTTCGACGACCCCGCAGAGGGTTCCATGGACCCCCTCGACCATCCAGCCGGCGAAGGCCCTCGCCCAGCGTCCGGGGTTGAGGGCGGCGAGCACCTTGTCCCAGATGCGCCCCGGCTGGTGGATGGGGACGACGGCGTAGAAGTCCCCCCTCAGCCCGTCCTCGGACTGGGCCAGCATCACCAGCAGGTACGCCTTGTCGCGGTCGAGGTCGGGCTGCTCGTCCAGGGCCGGGTATTCCCAGGAATACTCCCAGCCGTCGCTGCGCTTCTTCTCCCCGCCGCTCACCAGGTAGACGGCGCTGATCCAGTCGCCGGTGTCGGCGTCGCGCACGGCGTAGTGGAGGACGGCGATCTTCCGGTCGAAGACGGGCCGGGCGACGAACTCGCCGCCGCCCTTGCGCTCCACGAAGTCCCGGTCGGCGTTGACCAGGGTGAGCTCGTCACCGGGGGTCTGGGCGAGGGCGGTCCCGGAGGACGGGATTGCCAGGAGCGCCGCCAGAAGCAGCGCGGTTGCCAGCGGAAACAGCCGCCGTAGCGACCGGAGTTTCGATTTCAGCGCCAACTCGTTCACCTCTCTGCGAATTGCCGCGCCTCATCGGGTCGCGGCCCTCGCCAGAGAGTGTGAACAGACGAAATCGCCTGCATAACTACCCATAGGGAGGTTCATCTGAACGCCCCTATGAGCCCTTCTGTAGACGCCCTCCTTCGTGGTGTGATGGGGGTGTACAGAGAAATGACGTTGGTTGCAGAAATGCAAGTCGGGTCGCGGGCAAGCTGGAACAGGGGGAAACGCCCCCCTACAGGACGTATCCGGTGAACACTTCGTCTTGCGGGCTGGTTCCGGTCGGCGGTTGCACTGACGACGGGGAAAGGCTCCGTCATTGCAGGCCCGAAGTCGAGCCGGGGAGTTACATGAACACGCGGGCCAGCTGCGTTTTTGCGAGAGGAGGCGAGCGATGAATGCGGGAAAGCAGGTCTTCGAGAAGAGCCGGAGCGTCGAGGACATGCAGCACATGAGACTCATGGCGCTGCTCAGCGAGCTGGTCCGGGACAAGGGAGTGATGAAGGCGGCGGAGGCGCTGGGAGTGGACCACCGGACGTTGACCTCCAGCATGGAGCGGGGTCGGCTGTCCAGGCGGATGCGGGTGGCGCTGGACAAGGCGCTGCTTGAAGGGGGCGGCTCCCCCGCAGCCGAGCAGCGGGAGCGCAACGACGAGCTGGGGGAACGGGTCGAGGCGGTGGAGGGCCGCGTCGAGGCCGTGGAGAAGGACGTGAGCAAGGGCTTGGCAGCCGTCCAGGGTGACGTGAAGACGCTCAGAGGGGACCTCGACAAGGGGATGCGGCGGCTGGCGCAGTTCGAGTCTGGCCGGAGCTCTCAGGACGAAACGGCGGACTCGGCGGGCGAAGCCGGGAAGACCGGGGGAAGCGGGTCGGCCAGGCGAGAGTTCCCCGATCTGGTGACCATCGAGCCTGCCCCGGACGACGAGGAGGTGTTCGGGGAGGCGTGGCCGCTCATCGTCGAGTGGCGGGAGTTGAAGGAGTCGCACCCGAACCGGGGTAGCGGCCTGGCGTGGCTCCTGACCGAGGAGCGGTTCCTGTCGTTGGAACTGACGCTCTTGGAGGAGCACGGCCTCACCCTGCCCCCGGAGACGTTCCCGCTGCGGGGCCTTGATCGGAGCGGGCAGGTCAGCTGGCGCAGGACCGCGCTCTCCGACACGCGGAGGGCGCGGGCGAGGGCCGAGCTTCTGCGCAAGGTGACGTTCGGTTTCTGGCGGTGGTAGTACGGTCTGGGGCGCCGGTGAACTTTTGTGAACAGTTCATCCGGGGGGTCTTACAAGACCTTCCGCAGGGGTGGCGGTTGCGGTAATAATTGATGCAGTTTCAGGCTTTTCCAGCGTTTCCTGCCCTAGAAACCTGGGGGTCCTTCCCTCAGCCCGGGATGTACCGAGAGGTCTCCCACGAGGGAATGCTGCCGATGCGGAGTGATATAGCCCTTCGCACGCAGCGCGGTCCGACGGACGGAGTGATATAGCCCTTCGTCCCAGGTCCACGTCCGGCGGTTGGAGTGATAAGTCCTCCTCCCGTCGGGCACCTGTTCAGCGGTTGGAGCGGATCGCTTTGGTCGCTTGACACCCGTCCGGCGCCTGGAGTTGATCGCTTCATCCGCCGGACACATCGACACAGTCGGTCGGAGTGCGTCCTGCGCCCCGGCCGATTCGACATGTCTGCGGGATGGCCGGCACGCAGCCGTCCCGCAGCTTCGACACGCGCCGGTCTGCCGATGAAAGCAGGCTGGCCGCTTCACGTCACGCAGCTTTCCCCCCTGGACGTCTTGCGCCCTGGGCGAACTGCGTCTTCGGCACGGCACGAGATTCAAGCAAGGAGGTAACGCGCATGAAGAGCCAAGTTGGTCGGAATCGGAAGGGCGAAGTGCAGGTCATCGGCGACCGGGCGGTCATCAACCCACGCACCCGCGTCTGTCACCTGCGAGACGCCAAAGGCAACGTCTTCGACACGGTCAGGCTGTCCCTGGAGGTCTGCGGCTGCGGGTACTCGTTGGCGCGGCCTGGGGTTGGCTACGCGGGGCCGCACGGCTGGTACTGCAAGCGGTGTGGTCAGCTCCACACGGTTGACGGGGCGAAGGCCAGGGGCGCCGGGGAGGGTCTACCCAACCTGAAGCCCGATGACGAACTGGCCAGGCAGTTCGACCAGAGGACGCGGGTATCCGCCGACTGGTCCACTCCCGATGACCTGGCGGCTGTCGTAGCAAACGAGAGGAGGTAACGCACATGGACGACACGCGGATACGGACGGAACGATACACGGGACCCAGCGCAAGGCGGATCGCCGACCTGCTGCCGCACCGGGTCAGCTTCGAGCGGGGCTGGTTCTGGACGGCGACCTTCTGTCACGGAGGGCAGTCGGACGGGCTGGCGTTCCGGCAGCGGCCCGACGGCAACGGCATCGACGTTCGGTGCCACACCGGGGGCTGCTCGGCCGGCGTGGTGATAACCGAGCTGGAGGAGCTCGTCGGGCTGGACATCTGGACGGCCTACGAGCCAGTGGTTGACGCGGCGGCCAAGGCTCCTGAGAAGCGGCCCTGGTGGAAGCGCCCGAAGGTCATTGGAGCTGGGGTCATAGCCCTGGTCGTGGCGGCGCCGCTCATAACCGGCGACGGCGAGCTGGTCTTCCTGAACCTCGTCGGGCTGGGCATCGGCTGGCTGCTGCTCAGGCGGTTCATACCCCAGCGTCCGGGGCGAAGGTTCCGCCGCTGACGGCGCGGGCTACGGCCCTCACAACCCATTCTCAACACGCAAGGGTCGTCTCCATCCGGGGACGGCCCTTCTTCTTTGCCCGCAAGCGGGCGCGGATCGACACGGCAACAAAACAAAGGCACTTAGGAGGTGCGAAATGACGACGGCGACACTGGCAGCAGGCAATCGGACGATGGACACAGTGGACAGGCCCCGGCGCAGCCTGGAGGAGCTGGTCGACCAGCTCTTCGCTGCGATGGGGTTCAAGGACGAGCCGGAGACGGCGGAGCCGAGCGCGACGCGGAGCATCCACGAGGCGCGGCGGCTCAGGCAGGTGGGGGACGTCGACACGGCGCTGGCGGTGCTCGGCGGCGTGGACGTGGCGCAGGCCACGCAGAGAGAGGTCCGGTGGGCCTTCTCGGAGTGGAAGGGCCTCGTGAAGCGGCGGTTCGGAGACCGGGCCTCGGCGCTCTACACCCAGGGCGCGGGACGGGCCGCCGCGCTGGCGCCCCACGGCAACGGGACGCTGGAGGTGGTCGCCGCGTTGGGGATGCGCTGGCGGCCGGGCAAGCTGGTCTCGGAGCGCAGCCTCCGGGGGCTCAGGCCCCTGGCCGGAGGCGCGTGATGGTCACGGCAAGCGTGGACATCCCCGCGCTGAAGGCTCGCCACGACCTGGGCGACACGGTTGAGGCGGGGGGCGTCCGTCTCAGCGGAAGGGGCAGGGTCCGCCAGGGCGTCTGCCCCTTCCACGATGAGTCGGAGGGCTCCTTCACGGTGTACTCCGACTCGGAGCGGTGGTACTGCTTCGGCTGCGGCGAGGGCGGCGACGTGCTGGACTTTATCCAGAAGTCCGAGGGTCTCACGCTGCCGGAGGCCATCGCGCGGCTGGACGGCAGCCCAGGGCTTGCGCCCAGGGCCGCTCATCGTCCAGCCCGAACGCGGCGTCCAGCGTCCGCCGCCCTTGCTCCCCGGGACCCCGCCCTGCTGACGGCGGCGGCGCGCTTCTACGCCGGTTGCCTCCGGCGTTCGCCAGAAGCGCGGGAGTACCTGGCCTCACGGGGCATCGGCCCCGTCGCCGCAGCCCGCCTCGGTCTCGGCTATGCGCCGGGCAGCGGGCTGCGGCAGGCCCTGGGGTCCCTCGGCTTCTCCGAGAAGCGCAGCAGGGACTCGGGGCTGTTCATGGAGCGTGGATCGGAGCGGTTCGCCGGCATGGTGGTCGTCCCAGACCCCGTGTCGAGCACGGGGCAGGCCGCTGGCGGCGGCCTCGTCCGCTGGCTGAAGGGCCGGGCCCTGGACTCCGGCGCAAAGCCCCGGTTCCAGGCCCTTCCCGGCCCCAAGCCGGTGCTCGGACTCGGCAGGCTCGGCCCCACGCCGCCCTGGGCGGTCGTCACGGAGGGCGTCTTCGACTGGCTCCTTCTCACGGGCTGGGGTCTTCCCGCCTGCGCTGCCCTGGGCACCCAGGGCATGGAGCGCATCGCCTCTGCTCTCCGGGGCTGCCCCCGCGTCTTCCTCGCCTTCGACAACGACGACGCGGGCCGTGAGGCGACGGACGGGCTTCTGACCCTGCTCGGGCGCAGGGCCGCCGCCGTCGCCCTTCCCGAAGACATCGGCGACGTGGCCGAGCTTGCGGCCCTTCCACAGGGCCGCGCCCTCTTCCACCGCCTGCTCTCGCAGGCCGCCCGCTCAGCCCGCTAGCGGCTCCCCGCCGCTCTCCAGCGGGCTTCGCTCCCGCCTCATCCCCATCCCCAATCCCCACTGCCCAGGAGGTCCTATGCCCATTTCACGACGGGCTTCGCCCGCTCACGGATTCCCGTAGAGGGAACCCGCACCAACCCATTCGCTACAGGAACGAACACAAGGAAGGAGACACGAAATGGTCAACAGGAACGGAAGCAACAACGGAAACGGCCTCGTCCACGTCAACGGCGCGGCCAAGAACGGCAACAACGGGGCGCACAACGACCCCGCCATCGTCACCGAGCACGAGCTGCTCTGGGACGGGCTCTCGCCCGCCGTCACCCAGGCTCTCGGCCAGCCCATCGACACCGCGCTGGTCTCCCAGCGCAAGGGGCGCGGCGGCAGGTCCTTCGACTACCTCGAAGGTCACGCCGTCATCGACCAGGCCAACCGCATCTTCGGCTACGGCGGCTGGGGTTACGAGCTGGTGGGCGAGGTGACCCTGCGCCGGATCGAGACCGTCAATCCCCAGACCGGCGAGGTGAAGGTGGAACAGGGCTACAGCGCGCCGGTGCGGGTCACCGTGGCGGGCGCGCTGCCCCGCACCGACGTGGGCGTCCACCCGGTGACCGATGACAACTTCGATGGGCACGACACGGCCATCAAGGGCGCGGTCACCGACGGATTGAAGCGGGCCTTCCGCAGCTTCGGGGGGCAGTTCGGCAACTCGTTCTACGGCGACCAGCAGCCGGTGGCCGCCCAGGGCCAGCCGCAGCGGGTCCCCGTCCAGGCCAACGGCAACGGGAAGCCTGCCCAGGCGCAGGCCAGGGGCGGCAACGACGCCCAGGCCGCGAAGCTGCGCAAGCGGCTCATCGAGATCGCCCTGGAGCAGGGCTTCGACGAGGACGGCGTGCGCACCGCCGTCGTCAACCGCACCGGCAAGAGCGTCGACGACCTCACGGCCGCCGAGCTCGGGCCGCTGGTGGAGGCCGCCGCCAACAAGCTCCGGCAGATGCAGCAGGAGCAGGCGCAGCAGGCCGCCTAGTTCGACCGGACAGACCGGCACAACGGAGCGGGGCCGTCTCCTTCGGGGACCGCCCCGCTCCTTCACTACAGGAAAGGGAGGACAGGACCGATGACGACCATGACAGCAACCTACACACCCTGGGGCTGGACGAAGGACGCGGTGGAGTTGGCGGAGGGCATTCTGAGGGTCACGACGCCCTCGCACGGCGGGCTGAAGCTCAGCCGGGAGCGGTGGGACGAGCTTCCCGCCGCCGTCCGCGACACCATGCTCACACCCACCTTCGCCGAGGAGGACTGCGAGGAGCCCATCGTCCGGCTGCTCCTGGGAGTCGGCGACGACCGCGACCGGGAGATGGCCCTCATCGTGGCGGACTACTTCGACCGCTACGGCCCCGCGCTGCCCTTCATCCGCCACTACCCGCCGGGCCACCACTACCACGTCCTCTTCTACTGGGGAGGCTACGGGTCAGACCCCTTCGAGCGGTTCGACACCCGCATCGAGGCCGAATCCTTCGCCAACGACCCGGAGATGGTCGCGAAGTACGGGCGGATGGAGCATATCGAGTGCAGCAGGACCCGCCCCCTCTGCGTGGCGGAAGGGAGAAGGCCATGACCGCGAAGACAAGGGACAGGCCGCGCAGCCTACCCAGCACCACGACCAAGCTCCAGACCGAGTTTGGCAGCCTCTTCGTCACCGTCTCCGTGGACGAGGACGGCCGGCCCTTCGAGGTCTTCGGCTTCCTCGGCAAGGGCGGCTCGTTCCAGCACGGCGTCACCGAGCTGGCCTGCCGCCTCATCTCCCTGCACCTGCGCAGGGGAACCCCTCTGGCCGAGATCATCGACCAGTGCCAGGGCATCCAGGAGATGCAGCCCTTCTGGAACCAGTTGGGCGACGGCAGGAGCGTGCCTGTCCACGGGCTCGGCGACGGCATCGCCCACATCCTCAAGGCCCACCTGAAGGCCAAGGAGGAACGGGAGACGGAGCAGGAAACGGACATCAGGGCCGCCGCATGAACGGCCCACACTACGGCATCGAAAGGGGCTGTCTCCTCCGGGGGCGGCCCCTTCTCTCATCTACAGGACTCAGGAGGTGACGACATGACGACAGAGACGATGGACAGGGCGGAGGTCTTCTCCCGCCCTTCTGCACAGTTCGACGGAGACGGCAACATCGAGGTGCGGGCGTCGTCGGCCCTGGGCTGCCGCCGCGCCCTCTGGTACTCCGCGACCGGATACGAACGCACGAATCCGCCAAGCGAGGAATCGCTGACGGCTATGGAGGCGGGCAACGCCCTGGAGCCGGTGGTGGTGCGGGCGTTGGAGCGGGCTGGCTGGAAGGTGGACGCCCCCGATCCCCTGGACCCGCAGTCTGTGACGGTGAGGGTAGGTCCGAACCTGCTGGTCACCGGCCACCCGGACGGCACGGTACGGATGCCCCTATCGGAGGGCGAGGCGGCCGCGCCGCAGGTGTTCCTCTTCGAGGGGGAGCCGGAGACTCCCGCCTACGGCGACTCGATGGTCGTCGAGATAAAGACGCGGGGGCCGGAGGCGTTCAAACGCTGGCAGACGCTCGGAGCGAAGCGCAGCCACCCCGGAGCGGTGGCCCAGGCCGCCTTCTACACCCTCGGCGAGTTCGGCGAGATACGTCCTGTGGTCATCGCGACGATGGACACGGGGAACCGCACCTGGGACTACGAGGTCATCCCCGCCGACCGGCTGGAGCGGGCCTTGCAGGACGCCTGCGGATGGCTCGGCGAGCTGGGCGCTCACCACGTCCAGAACGGGCCGGACCCCGACGCGCTGCCCGAACGGGACTTCACCGCCACAAGCTGGCAGTGCCGCTCCTGCCCCTTCCTTGCGGTGTGCCTGCCTGGTACAGCGGCCGAGGACGGGACGGACGAAGTGACGGAGATCGAAGGAAAGGAGGTGACGGACGAGGAGGCGCGGGACGCAGTGGCGGCCTACGCCGACGCCCAGGAGTCCATCAGGGAGCCGGAGAAGGCCAAGCGCACGGCGCTGGACACGCTGAAGGCGTGGATGCGCCGCCAGGGAGACTCCAAGGCGACGGTCGGAGGCCGGACGGTCACGCTGGTCAGCTCGACCAGGTACTCGGTCAACCACCGCAAGCTCAACGAGGCGCTCGACCCTGAGACCAGGGCCGGGATCGTCACGGAGAACGAGTCGGAGTACGTCAGGGTCAGCTAGACGCTCCCTAATGGAGCGCAGGACGGGGCCGTCTTTCCCTCTACCGGGAGCGGCCCCGCCTTCATTCAAGTCGGGCGCGGAGACACCGCGCTACATCACACACAAAGGAGAAACGAAATGTCACGCACCATCAACAAGGTAACGCTTCTGGGCAGAGTGGGGACCGATCCCGAGATGCAGTACACGCCGGGAGGCACCGCCCTCACCAAGCTGCGGCTGGCGACCGACCGCCACCGCTCCAACGGGGACACGGAGGCCGACTGGCACAACATCGTCTGCTGGGACAAGCAGGCCGAAGCCGTCAACAACTACGTCGGCAAGGGGCAGCGGGTCTACGTCGAGGGCCGCCTGGTGCAGAACACCTGGGAGGGCGACGACGGCCAGCGCCGCCACCGCACCGAGGTCCACGCCTCCGAGGTCGTGTTCCTCGACGGTGGGAACGGCAACGGCGCCCAGGAGGAGGACGACTCCCCCTTCGAGTAGCCCGCCGACCTACAACCGCATAGCGACGCCCGCATCCGCCGGGCGCATACGGGGCCGCTTCCAATCTACAGGGAGCGGCCCCGCTTTCTGTTCTAGCCGATAGCGAAGGAGGCCGACATGACCGCCACAGCGATACACGCCAACACCCCATCGACAAGCTCCCAGCTCTCCCTCTTCCAGACCGAGGGGCAGGCTCTACTCGACGCCCTGCGCAACAACCTGAACCTGCTGGGCGAGATCGCCCTGCGATACGGGGTGGAGACCCAGCCGGAACGCGCGGACGACCCGCCCTCGATCACCACCCCCCATGACGTTCACAAGCTGCTCGCCCCGGAGATGTCCGGGCTCGCCCAGGAGCAGCTGCGGGTGCTGCTCCTGAACACCAAGAACGTGGTCGTCGGCCAGCGCGTCGTCTACCAGGGGAATGTGAACTCCTCGATGGTCCGGCCCGCCGAGGTGCTGCGTCCTGCCGTCGTGGAGGCCGTCCCCAGCATCATCGTCAGCCACAATCACCCGTCCGGAGACCCCACTCCCAGCCCGGATGACACGGCCTGCACCAGGGCACTGTCCCAGGCCGCCAAGCTGCTGGGCGTCGAGCTCCTGGACCACATCGTCATCGGCGGGGACCGCTTCGTCAGCCTCAAGGAACGAGGGCTGATGCACACCTGATTGACGGTCGTGCAGCATCACGACGTATAGAGGCCAATAGATGAGGAGGAAGCCATGACAAACAGAGACATTCGGGAAGCCCCCATCAAGTGGAAGGTTCCCGGGGCCGGGTTCGTCGGAGCGGGCTGCTTCGTGGCGCTCATTGACAGAGACCCGGACCCGTTCCCCTGCCTCGTCTACGACGGCCCGGAAGAGGGCAGGGATGCCCACGAGAGAACGTGCTCCGAGACCTGGGAGACCGCCTGGGCGCTGGAGGGCGACACGCTTGAGGAGGCGAGACAGTCCTTGGTGGAGTCCCGTTTTCTCGGAGCCGCCTACCACCTGAGCGACTGCGAGCTCCTGGAGGATCGTCCCTCGGGGGACGCGCCCTAGCTCCACGGTAACTACAGCGACCCCTGCGGGGGCTTCACACGGGGAAGCTCGTTCTCCCGTGCTCACCGAACCATGCACTGAAAGGAGACTCGCTATGCTCGCGACCCACACCATAGACCCCGAGGACCTGTTCACCATCTCGGCGGGCGGCTTCTCGGCCACCGCCGACGCCTTCGCCCGCGACGACCGGACGGACGGCCTCTGGTTCGTCTCGATGGTCGGCTCCCAGACGGCGCTCAAGGCGATCTGGGCGTCGCTGCTCAAGCAGCCGCCGGACGTTGCCCACATCATCAAAGGGGCGGACGGCATGGCGCTCAGCGGCGGCTACCAGCGCTGCGTCATTCCCCACGAGACCATCGGAACCTGGACGACCAAGATCGCCCGGTTGCCGGCGACCGGAGGCTGGCACGCCCTCGTCTACACCAAGACGGCGGAGTTCGGCTACGAGAAGGACTCCTTCCTCCTGCTGGCGCAGTCCGCGGAGGAGGCCCCGGCGCTCCACCACCGCTTCCTCGACAAGCGCAGCCCCCTGCCGCTCCACGGCTCCTGGGCCGGATGGCTCTGGGAGCGGGGCATCGACCAGGGGGAGATAGTCCCCCTCCAATCGGTGGGCGTCTTCGGCTACCGGTGCTCCCCCAAGGCCCAGAAGCTCCGCGAAGACCTGTCCGCCGCCGTTGCGTCGGGCAGTCTCACGCTTCCCAGGGAGGAGACCGCGGCGGCGGGAGGCGCGGCGTCATGATCGACTACCGCTACGACGACGGTGGCCGCGAAGCGGCGGGATACCGGGGCAAGACCGGGGACTGCGTCGTCCGCGCCATCGCCATCTGCGCCCGCGAGGACTACCGCGCCGTCTACGTGACGATGGCCGAGCACATGAAGCGCAACGGCTACGCCGCCAGCGGCAACGCCTACGCCACACGGGAGCGCAACCGCAAAGCGCCCCGCCGCAGGGGCCAGCGCCCCGCCAAGCGCATCCAGGACAGCGTTCTCGAAGCCTACGGCTTCCGGAAGGTCAGCCTGACGGCGGGAGAGCGGCCCACGTTCACGGAGGCACACCACCGGTTCGGCGACTGCGTCGTCGGCACCACCAAGCACGTGGCGGCCATCGTAGACGGCGCCCTCCGGGACACATTCGACGGGCGCACCTACGAGTGGGACATCGAGACGCGCGAGCGCAAGGCCCAGTCCGTTTGGGTGCGGCCTCGGGCGACACAAGACTAAGCAAGAAAGGAGAGACGACATGAGACTGGCTGCACAGGCGAAAGGGGGCTTCTACCCGACTCCCGAGCGGGTGGTGGACCTGATCGCCGAGCTTATTCACACCCCCTCCGGCTACTACAACCGGGGGCGGGAGACCATACGCATCCTCGACCCGTGCTGTGGGGCCGGGGAAGCGCTCCAGAGGCTGGCGGAGAACCTCGACCGGCCCAACTCGATGTCCATCGAGACCTACGGCGTTGAGTTGCACCGCGACCGGGCGGAGGAGGCCGAGAAGCGGCTCCACCGCGCCCTGGCCTCGGACCTGTTCGCCACCTCCATAGCGAACGGGGCCTTCGGCCTGCTCCTATTGAACCCTCCGTACGACTACGACTCGGAGGACAAGAGGACGGAGCACGCCTTCCTGACGCACACCACGCGCTACCTGGCCGAGAGCGGCCTGCTGGTCTTCATCGTTCCCAGGCAGCGCCTGGCGGTCTCGGCTCGGTATCTCTCCACCCACTACGGGCGGATGCGGTGCTGGGCCTTTCCCGACCCGGAGCGTGAGGTCTTCGACCAGGTCGTGCTCATGGGCTACCGGAAGGCCGATCCCGTCCCCGACGCGACCGCCGAGAGCATGGTGGTCGAGTGGTCCATCGGGGAGCCGGAGCCGCTGCGCACCCGGCGAGACCCGTACTCCTACGGGGAGTACACCCCCGCCACGTCGCCCAGCGGCGACGTGCTGTTCACCACCCGCACCGTCGATCCCGTCGCCGCGGCGACGGAGGCTCGCCGGACGGGGCTGTGGACGAACACGGACATCACGGACACCCTCTGGCCCACCGGGGACGCCCGCACCCGCCCGCTGATGCCCCTTCGCAGGGGCCACATAGCCATGCTGGTGGCGGCGGGCTTCCTCAACAACCTCGTCCTCGAAGGCGACGGCAGACGCATCCTGGTCAAGGGGCGCACGTCGAAGGAGATGGAGCTTGTGGAGGACTCACCGGAGAAGGAGGTCCACCGCGAGAAGCTCAAGACGACGGTGGTGGCCCTCGACCTGGACGCCGGAGGGATCGAGGACATCGCCGCCTAGCCCGGACGCAATTCAACACATCCGTATAAGGGAAGGAGAAGGAACATGCAGACCCAGACCATCATGGTGCTCGAAGCCTGCTCGCGGTGCGGGCAGCCCATCGCCCCCGGCGAACCCGCCATGCAGACCGCCTCGGTGGACCTCGACGAATACGGCAGGGCGGTGTCCTCGCCGGTGAAGGCGTACCACCTCAGCGGACGCTGCTACGAGGAGTACAGGGCCGCCGAGAAAGCCCGCAGGGATGCCCTGAAAGCCGCATAGACGCCCGCACGGGGCCGCCAAACGAGGCCCGCCACCGGCGCGGCCCCGCACATTCAACTACCGCCTGGGGACGCTTCCAGGGAGCCGAAGCAGAAGCGTCCCCTCCGGGGGACGTGGTGCGTCTCGGTTCCCGGCGTCCGCCAGAGACGCATGGAAAGGAGACGTCGAAAATGAACCTCGGAGAGTTCATCGACAAGTTCAAGGAGGCCATCGCCAAGAGGGTGGTGGAGTCCTACCCGCCGCTCTACCGGCCCTCGGAGAACGGCGGCATTCTCCCCCGCCTGCTCCGCAGGCCCCTGGGGGCGCAGGCCGACGCAATCAAAGGCGCGGCCCTCTCCCTCGAAGCCCACCGGGGCACCACCGTCGTCGGGGAGATGGGCACCGGCAAGACCTTCATCGGGGCCGCCGCCGCGCACATGGCGGGCTTCAAGAGGGTGCTGGTGCTCTGCCCGCCCCACCTGGTTTCCAAGTGGAAGCGGGAGGTGGAGATGACGGTGCCCGGCGCACGGGGCGTCATCGTCACGTCCATCACCGACCTGGAAAGGCTCAGGTTCTCCATCGGCCCCGGTCCGCTGTTCGCGGTGATGAGCCGGGAGCGGGCCAAGCTGTCCTACCGCTGGATGCCCGCCGTCATATACAGGTGGGCCACGTCCAAGGGAAGGCTCATCAGGGAAGAGGAGACGGGTGAGCCCTTCCGGGTCCCCTGCTGCCCCACCTGCACGGCGCAGATCGTGGACAAGGACGGGGTGCCGCTTACCCACAAGGACCTGAACCGCAGGAAGCACACCTGCGACGCCTGCGGCGAACCCCTGTGGCAGGCGGATAAGACGGGCCCGGCCCGCTACCCGTTGGCCGACTACGTGAAGCACCACATGAAGGGCTTCTTCGACCTGCTGGTCGGAGACGAGGTCCACGAGTACAAGGCTCGCGGCTCGGCCCAGGGCATCGCCGCCGGCACCCTCGCGGAAGCCTGCGGCAAGTCCCTCAGCCTTACGGGGACCATGATGGGAGGCTACAGCTCGACGTTGTTCCACCTCCTCTACCGGTTCTCGCCGGAGATCAGGACGGAGTTCGGGCGCTCCGACGAGCACCGCTGGATTCAGCGGTACGGCTTCGAGGAGGTCTCCATCGGCAAGCCCGACGACGACGCCCTGGAGGACGGGCGCAACAGCCGACGCCGCAGCTACCGCAAGGTGGTCAGGGAGAAGCCGGGCCTGGTGCCATCGGCGCTCTTCCACATCATCGGGAACACCATCTTCCTCAAGCTGGCCGACGTTGCCTCGGGCCTGCCCGACTACGACGAGCAGATCCTCCTGTCCTCGATGGACTCGGAGGAGGACGGCACGGGCTACTCCCAGCGCAGCGCCTACAACCACGTGTTCGAGGAGCTGAAGAAGGAGCTGTCCAAGGCGCTGAAGGCGGGCTCCAAGCGGCTGCTCGCGACCTACCTGCAAACCCTGCTGGCCTACCCGGACGGTTGCACAAGGGGGGAGACGGTCTTCGACCCCAGGTCGGGCGACGTCATCGTCGCCGTGCCGCCTCTCTCCGAGGAGAAGCTGTACCCGAAGGAGAAGGCGCTCGTCGACCTGGTGGCAGCGGAGCGCATGGCCGGACGCAGGGTGCTGGTCTACGTCACCCACACGGGGACGCGGGACATCACCGGGCGCATGGACGACTTCCTGACCCGGCACGGCTTCAGGGTGGCGGTGATGAAGGCAGACGCCGTCGCTCCCGACAAGCGGGAGGCGTGGGTGGCCGAGAAGGTCAAGCAGGGCATCGACGTGCTGGTCTGCCACCCCCGGCTGGTGCAGACGGGCCTGGACCTCATCGACTTCCCGACCATCGTCTGGGATGAGATCGACTACAGCACCTACGTCATGAGGCAGGCTTCCCGCCGCTCGTGGCGCATCGGACAGACCCGCCCGGTCAAGGTCGTGTTCATGTCCTACCGGAACACGCTCCAGGCCGACGCCTTGAAGCTGGTGGCGAAGAAGCTGCAAAGCTCGCTGGCGGTGGAGGGCGAGCTGCCGGAGGACGGGCTGGCCGCCTACGGCGACGACGGGGACGACCTGATGATGGCCCTGGCCCGCAAGATCGTCAGCGGGGACGAGGAGAAGGACGAGGCCGAGACGCTGGAGGAGGCGTTCGCCCAGGCCAGGGACGCCGAGAACGAGGCCGAGGAGTACCTGGTGGACGATGGCTGGAAGGCCGTCGAGATCGAGCCGGAGACCGTAGCGGTCAACGGGAACGGGAACGGACACCACGCCAACGGCCACGACGACCTGTTCGGCGTCGGGCCGACGGTCGAGCTTGTCCCCAGCAACGGTCACGGCCACGCTCCGGTCCCGGTCAACGGCAACGGCCACCACGACGAAGAGGCCGACGAGCCTCAGCAGTCGCTCTTCTCCTGGGCCGAGTTCATGGCGGAGCCGGTCAAACCGAAGCGCCGCAACGGGAAGCCCCAGCCCGCCACCATGTCCATGTTCGAGTGGGCGATGGAGCTGGAGCAGGAACGGGAGAAGGAGACGGTCGGCGCGGGACGCTAGACCGCAGTTCACGGGAGGGCCGCCGCTCCGTTGGCGGCGGCCTCCCCCGCCCACGGCAACGCAGCAAATAGCACGAGTCAGGAAAGGAGACCACGAGATGGCAAGAGTATTCGTATACGACGACCGCGAGTTCCCGGACCCCGACCCCGAGATGAGCGTCGACCAGGTGAAGGGAACGCTCGCCGACTTCTACGGGGAGATCGCCAACGCCTCGGTCAAGGAGACGACCAGGGGCGAGGACACCATCTACGAGTTCCAGCGGCGGGTGGGCACCAAGGGCGCCTCTCCCTCCGTCCAGGACTAGAAGGGGGCGTCACATGGACAACCGCACCTTCGCGGGTCTGCTGGCGGCTGTGCCCCCGGCAAACCTGCGCATCATCGAGCTCACGGCGGAGCTCACACGGCCCGACGGCTCCCTCGACCTGGACGCCGCGGCCGCACGGCAGCCGGAGGTGGAGGCGGCCTGCGTCCAGGCGCAGGACTACGCCTCCTCCACCGGACGTCTCCTGGAGGCCATGCGATGGAAGCTGCGTTCCCGCCGCTCCTGAGCGGGCTTTCGGGGCTGCTCCTGCGGCGTCCGCCGTCGCTGCGGGAGCTGGTCACCATCATCGGCTACGCCGACGACTACGCATGGTTCGCGGGGCTGGTGCGCCGCCTCATCCCCGATGAGGCGGAGGCGGCGCTCTCGGCCCCCGACGTGCGCAGCAGGGTGGAGCGGTTCGCCCGGCTCTTCTCCGAGCGCCACTTCCCCCTCTACGCCCCCTACTTCGAGTTCTTCCTCGAAGACGGGGACGAACCCTCGTGGACCTGGCTGCGGAGGGGCATCCCCTTCGACCTGATGGGCTTCGGCTACGACGGCCTCCACGAGATGTGGGACGGCTACCGGGAGGGCCTCTCGGCCCTGGCCCTGCTGGTCAGGACCTCGGACGCCTTCCACGACGGCCCCGACGGGCTGCGGACAGCCTGGCTGGAGTCGGCCGCCGGGCGCATACCGCAGGAGACCCTGGAGAGGATTCCCCAGGGCGGCATACCCATCGACGCCCTCACCGAGGCGGTGAAGGACACCCGGTTCGAGGGTGCGGCCCAGGCCGCCGCATGGGTCTTCGCCGAGACCGGCAACTGGTTCCTCGACCACAACTACGACGATGGCTGCTACGACGGCTTCGCCGACCCCTGGGACGACGACATCATCGCCGAGGGCACACGGGAGTGGCGCAGGGCCAGCGCACTGATGGACTCGGTGTGCAAGCTCACCGACCGGCTGGAGGAGGACCTTCCGGCCCGCTTCGCCGAGATGCTGGATTTCATCCTGCCCCGGCTCCCCGAACAAGAACAAGGAAAGGAGGACGACGACCATGACCAACGACGCCGAAAGGACGGAGTGGTCCCTGCCGGGCGCGACGGACGTGCCCACGGACGCGCTGAAGATGCAGCTTGAGGTCTACGGGGAGACCATTCTCCTGCGGGGCTTCGAGGGCGACGCCGACTGGGTGAGGACCATCTCGGCGGACGAGATCGCCAACGTGTTCATCCAGCACCTGGGGTTCTCCTCGGGCCTGCTGCCGCAGGACGCGCTCTGGTGGAACCAGGGCGAGACCGGGCAGGTGGTGGCCCTCTGGAGGCCGCCCCAGGTCTGGCCTGTGGCCCTGCAACGGGAGGCGTTCAAGCCCCCCGCACGGCTCCGGCTCCCCATGCCGGGGCTGGTCTTCGTCTGCTCGCCGGGCCGCGCCCCCTGGGTCTACGCCGCGACGAGCAGGCCGACTGACCCCGACCAGTACCTCTACCGGATGCCGGCCTTCAACGTCTTCCGGGACGGGCGGGTCTGCCCCGGAAGCCACACGTTCCCCGAGGAGGTGGGACAGATACCAGAGTCCTTCTTCCGGTCCTTCTTCTCGATGACCGGCGACTCCCGCAACCGCTCGAAGAAGCACCCCGACGACCTGCACGCCCTATGGGAGGAGATTGATGGAAAGACTGAGTACCCGCTTGAGGACCTTGTTCCCCAGTGCACCGTGGCCCAGGCGATGGCGATCTCCGAGGGGAGGCGAGTTGGCTACCGCTAGCGGCGGACATGCCGCGACCGACCCCCCGAAGCCGGTGGGCTACCTCGTCAATCACCCTGCCGGACTCTCCGGCTCACACGGCATCGGCTTCGACTACGTGCTCGGAGCGGGGGGCCTCTACGTCCAGTCCGAGAGCGCAAACCTGACGGCGCGGGTGCCGGTCGCTCCCTGCACGGTGCGGGGGCTCGCTCCCGTGGCAGGGAAGGTGGAGCTTGCCCACGGCCCCATCCCGGCCCGCCTCTTCAAGATCGGGCTGCGCTGGTTCAAGGACGACCCGCACACCGAGCGGTTCTTCGCCGTCAGGTGGGACGGGCGCTCCTACCGGCTGGTGGTGCCCGAACAGGAGGGGACGGCCTCGTCCCTCAGATACACGCCGCCCGCAGGGGTGGTGGCCGAGTTCCACTCCCACGGAAGCTCCCGCGCCTTCTTCTCGAAGACCGACGACGGCGACGAGCAGGGCTTCCGCATCTACGGCGTCGCAGGACGCCTCGACACCGACCGGCCCGAGCTGAATCTCCGGGTCGGCGTCTACGGCCACTTCGCACCAGTGGACTGGCCGCAGGTCTTCGACGGCCCATCGCCGGGTCTCCGGCTGGTGGGCGAGGAGCCGGATTCAAACGAAACGAGAGACAAGGAGGTGATCGAATGCCCTACCATCTGGACAACGCTTTTCTGCTGGACAACCCCTGGATAACGGTGGTCGGATGCGGCGGTACCGGCGGCTTCGTCGCCGAGGGCCTCTGCCGGCTCTTCCAGGGAAGGCAGGCCACCATCGTCCTGGTCGACCACGACCGGGTGGAGCCCCACAACCTGCTCCGCCAGAATTTCTACGCGGGCGACGTGGGGCAGTTCAAGAGCAAGGCCCTCGCCGACCGGCTGGCCAAAGCCTACAACCGGCCCGTGGGCTACTCGGTGTATCCCTTCCGGGAGTACGAGTCCCAACCCCACGGGCACGGCTATCCCGGCATCCCCGGCTACGGCGGCAACCTCATCATCGGCTGCGCCGACAACGCCGCCGCACGCAGGGCCATGGCCGAGTGCCTGCCGGGAGACCCGCAACGCTGGCTCATCGACGCGGGCAACGACACCAACTGGGGGCAGGTCCTCGTCGGAAACGTCGCCCAGCGGGTGGAACTGGAGGAACCCCCCTTCACGGAGGAGACCTTCCACCTGGCCCCGGCGCCCACGCTCCAGCGCCCCGACCTGCTGACCGCCGTGTCGACCAGGCCGCCGGACGTGGACTGCGCGGCGGCCCTCGACCTCACCGACCAGGACCCCACCATCAACCAGATGATGGCGTCGCTGGTGCTCCAGGTGGTGCGCCGCATGGTGGCGGGAACCTGCCCCTTCATGGCTCTCTACCTGGACATGGACCAGGGCACGGTCAGCCCCACCTACGTCACGCCGGAGGCGGTTGAGCGGCTGGTGGGTGACGACTCCGACCCGGAAGACCGGGCGAGCTGACGCATTGCCGAGGGCGCTTTCGCCCCGGCAAACGGCGCATGTGAATCCATCCAAGAAACGAAACCAGAAGGGAGAAACCATGCCTGACAAGAACGGAACTACCACCACTTTGACCTGGCAGGACCCGAACAGCGGCCTCCGCAGGCACAAGCTCATGACCAAGGAGCTCGGGGACACGATTCCCGCCCTCTACGCCAACGAGAAGGTCGAGAACAGCGACGACGTGCTCGCACGGGCCAAGCTGTTCTGCCCCTACAACGGCTGGCGCTGGTACGTCACCGAGTGGAACCCGCAGACGGGAGAGTGCTTCGGCCTCGTCGAGGGGTTCGAGACGGAGTTGGGATATTTCGACCTGACCGAGCTGGCGGAGGCGACGGTATTCGGCAGGGTCCCCGCCATCGAGCGCGACCTCTACTGGAAGCCGAAGACCATCGGCGAGATCAGGAGCGAGTCATCAAGGGTGGCAGCCTAGCGGCCCGGTGCACGTGAACGCAACCGGAGTACGAACGAAGGAAAGGAGAAGACCATGCCAGACGAGATCGGAACGGAAGCAACCCGCCCGGACGCGCCGAGCGCCGAGGAGAGCATCTTCGGCGACGCGGGGAACGACGCGGTGGCTGAGGCCGTCGAGGAGCGGGAGACCGACGCGAAGGACTCCCAGGACTCCGATGACGCCGGGGAACCCGCCGACGCCGAGGCGGAGAACGACGCAGCGGAGGAACTGAAGGTCGTCGTCTCCATCAAGGGTGGCAGGGCCGTCATCGGGGTGCAGCAGCCCTCGTCGGACCCGCACATCGAGACCTTCGACGACACGGACCTTCCCGCGCTGGCGCAGGAGGTCCCGGCGGTGATCGAGAGGGCGAGGGCTAGGTGGGAGGAGACGCCGAAGCACCCCGCCTACGAGCGGCCCGCTCCCCCGGCCAGGCGTCGGGGCAGGCGTCAGCAGGGGGCGGCTCAGAACGCTACGGCGGAGACGCAGGAGGCCGAGACGCAGCAGCAGACGCTGAGGCTGTTCTAGGTCGGGCCGCAGGAGCGCGATTCACGGGGGGAGGATGCCGCATGGCGGTGTCCTCCCCCCGCCATCCATGTATGCGGCCTTTGTTGCGTTTCAGGGGAGGGCCTTACCTGAGCGCCCATGTGTGCGGCTTTTTTGCGTTTCCGGCCGCTCACGCCGCATCGTCTCAGCCGGTGAATTGGTCGCCGATGCCCGGCAAGGCCATGTATGTGACCCCTTTTGCGTTTCACCCCTGGGCCGTTACCGCCTCATCGCCATGCATCCCGGCCCGTACGCCCCTGTGTCGAGGCGGCGCGTTCGGCCTGAGAATCCCCCTCGGCCTGCGGGCTCTCCTGACCCGGCCTGTCGTGGCGGGCCACGTTGCGCACCGGGGTTCCCAGTCCATGAAGATGTGACCCAGGTCCAGCGAGTCCGCCAGCTCAAGCATTGCCGTCAGATGCCGCTGGTTGGGCCGGACGCCCTCGCTCCTCCACCGCCGTATCGTCAGGGGGTAGGTCTCGATGCGGCGAGCGATCTCCGCCCACGTCAGCCCCGACTCCTCCCTGAACCGCTTCAATCGCCCCGGAAAGTCGTCGGGGAAGACGTAGACCCTTCTGCTGTGGTGTGTGCGCTGTCTCGGCATCGAGCCGGTCCTTCACGAATCGGCGATCCCTCCTGGAGGAATCCAAGCCCGACGACACCTCTGCGCGACACGGGAGCGGGGGACGAAAACGCCCCCTGCTCTAACGGTCGTCTAGGTCCCGCTAGTTCCCGTCGCCGGTCGGCGCGGTCAGCGCCAACTGGACCTTCTGGCCCACCGACCACAACTCGTTCAAACCGGTCCAACTCGCGGTTTTGTCGCTGTTTGAAAGACTTGCATTGGCAACTGGGAACGTCTGATCGCCAACATGCAGCGTCCAGTCTTGGGAAAATGTTTTGTTCAATTGAATCGATAGCGTGACCTGACCGTGAGGATTGTTAAACGCATTGATATTTTCGACCCGATAGCTTGTGAAAGAGTCGTTCGAGAGCGCACTGCTGCATAACGCTGTTGCCTCGTCGTTGTTGCAACCATAAACGAACCCCGATGTTACTACCTTCACCGTCAGCGTCGCCCGCCAGAGGGCGCCCGCGAACGGGTCCGGCGTCTCGTTGCTCACCGCCTTGTCGGAGAAGGTCGCAACCACGTTGCCGGCCGGGTCACGCAGCCCGTTGGTCCCCGGCTTGGTGTAGCGCACCTTGAGCGTGTCGCCGTATTCGACCGCCGATGCCAGGGTGAGCATCACATCCCTGCCGGAAATCGACACGCCGCCCGAGGCGACGTTGCGCCGGTCGCTGCCCACGGTGACGTGGAAGGCGCCGGGCGGGGGCACAGAGCCCGTGTCCAGGGTCTCGTTTAAGGTCAGCGTCAGCTCCGTCCCGTTCACCGCCGCGCTGGAGAAGACCGGCGCCGTCTCGTCTCCCGCCACGTCCTGGTCGGCGAAGGTCTCGACCTGGTGGCCGGCGGCATCCCGCAGCCCGTTCGTCGCCGGCATGGTGTAGCGCACCTTCACCTCGTCGGTATCGAGCACCGCCGATGAGAGCGTGAGCGTCACCGTCGCGCCGCCGATGGCGACGCCGCCCGAGGCGACGTTGCGCTGGGCCCCGTTCACGGTGACGCGGAAGGCGCTGTGCGTGGGCACGAAGCCGCTGTCCAGAGCCTCGTCGAAGACCACGATGAGCGTCTTCCCGTCCACCGACGCGCTGTGGAACCTCGGCGGCGAAACTTGCCCGTCGACCTTGTGGTTCGTGTCGTGGTCCAGGCCCCTATGCGCGAGGTCAGCCTGCGCGGGCGGCCACGCCCACACGGTGCGGATCATGCCGCCGTTCAGCTCGATCGAGTGCCACGGCACCCCGACGCCCTCCGCCCCGTTATCCGAAGAGCCCACCTCGTAGGCGAAGGTCAGCGTGTCCGACCGCGAGCCGGACTCGTAGGCCGCCCACCTGCTCTGTATCCAGTGGTTCCCGTTCTGGGCAAAGCGGAGCATCTTGATCATCAGCCGCGGCGTGCCGTCCCGCATCGACACATTCACCGGAGCGGTGAATGTCACCTGCACCCGGATCGTGTCGCGCTCAACATAGGTCCTGTCGGCGCCCGGGTCCGAGACGATCGCCACCCTCTCGATCGTTGGCGGCCCGTTCGCCACCCCCATGCCCGAGAAGCTCTCCAACTCGGTCTCCGTGCCGCGGTCGATGAGCGGGTTCGCGGACGGCTTGCTGTAGGACACCGTCACCTTCGCGCCGGACGGCACCTCCGAGGCCAGCTTCACGAGGACGGTCGAGCCGGTGCCGCCCACCGAGCCCGTGCTCGCGCCGCGGATGCTCCGGGCCTGACCGTCCGGCGATGTCGCCGTCACCGTGAAGGCGCTGTGCGCCGGCTCCGAGTTGTCATCGAGCACCTCGGTGAACTCGATCCACAGATATTGGGGGTTCTTGTGCACCGTCGCCGTGAAGAACACCGCCGCCGCGGCCGGGGTCTTGTTGAGCACCCTCTGCTTTCCGGAGAAACTATCGACTTCGACGCCGTCGGGGCTCCGCAGCGGGTTGCCGCTGGCCAGCCGGGCGTAGCTCACCGTCACCCTCTCGTCGTATTTCACCAACGATTCCAGGGTCACCGTCACCACCGCGTTATTGAAGTTCGTCGCGCCGTCGATGTCCACCGTGCCCCTGCCGGCGATGGTCCGGGTCCCGCCATTAGGCGCCGTCGCCGTCGCCGTGAACGCGCTCCCCGCCGTCGCGGAGTCCGGGTCCAGGTCGGGGTGGAAGAACACCCAGAGCGTCCTCCCGAACACCCACGCGCTGGAGAAGACCGGCGCGTTCGGGTCCGGCACGGTGTTGTTGGTCACGGCCTTGCCGGTGAACGTCGCCACGGCGTTGCCCACGACGTCCTGAAGCGGGTTGGTCGAGGGCTTGGCGTAGCTCACCGTCACCGTCTCGCCGCTTCCCACCGCACTGTCCAGGGTCACCGTCGCCGTCGCGCCGGAGATGACCGCCGTGCCCGTGCCGGTCCGCCCGCCGCTCACCGTGAACGCGCTGCCCGCCGGCGCCGATGCCGTGTCCAGGTTCTCGTTGAAGGTCATGGACAGGCTCGACCGGTTCACCGCCGCACTGGAGAAGGTCGGTGGCGAGCCCTTCGCAATGACGCCGCTGGCCTGCGCGATGTCGCCAGCGCCCGAGCCCGTATGTCCGAAAACCTGGACGTTGTATGCCTTGCTGCTGTCCAGCCCCGTGATGGTGTGCTTGCGGAGGCTGGCGTCATTCAATATCGTTTGAGAGTGGGTGTCGGTGCTACCGGTTTCCCGCCATTGGATGGCCCAGGCAGTCGCCGTGCCGCCGGTCGTGGCGGGCATCCAGGTGACCGTGATCTTGCCGTCCCCGGGGCCGCCTTGGGCGGAGCCGGTGGGCGCGTCCGCGCAGCTGGCCCCGCCGCACCCGCCGCCGATATCGACGAGGGCCACCGGGCCGAGGGTCGGCAGCGGTGCCGGCGTGTCGTTGGTCACGCTATTGTCGGTGAAGTTCACGACCCTGCCGCCGATGCCGAACGAACCCGACTTCCTGAGCAAGTTGTCGCTGCCCGTGGTGGGCTGGGTGTAGCTCACCGTCACCGTGTTGATGGACGTGACGGCGTTCTCCAGGGTGAGGGTCACCGTCTTGCCGCTGATGGACGGAGCCGTCGTCGAGCTCAGGGACACCTCGCTCCCATCCGCCTTCACCGTGAAGGGGGCGTTCGTCAGTCCCGCCACCGCGGCCAGGTTGAAGTCGAACGTAATCGTCAGCGAGGTCCCGTCCACCGACGCGCTGGTGACCACCGGCGGCGTGTTGTTGATCACCGCCCGGTTGGCAAAGCTTGCCACCTCCGCGTTGCCCGTAAGCGCTGACCTGAGCGGGTTGGTCGCCGGCTTGTCGTAGCTCACCGTCACCGTGTCGGAGGCCGCCACGGCGCTCGACAGGGTGAGAACCACCGCCTTGCTGGAGGGGATACTCACACTATTCAGGCTCACCGTGGTCGCGATCTCGCCCGGCGGGGTCTTCTTCACCGTGAAGGCGCTGGTGGCCGGTTTACTGCCGTTGTCCAGGCTCTCGGTGAATAACATGTTCACCGTAGTCCCGGACATGGTCGCGCTATTGACCGTGGGCCCCGTCGTCTGTGGCGCCCGGAGCTTTTCGGTCCACTCCACGGTGAGGGGGTCCGAGGTGGCCGAATCCCCGTTGTCGAAAGATACCGTCACCCGGAAGGACAGGGTTTCGGGTTTCTTGGTCAGGTAGGAGAGGGTGGCGTCCCGGCCGAAGGAAAGCCAGGTGTCGCCGCCGAAGTCAATCTCCCACTGGAAGGAGGGGGTTCCCTCCCCCGGGCCGCCAGAGAGGAGCGCCTTCAGCTCCGTAGCCTCGTTCACTAGGGGCTCGGCCGGGTTGGCCGTGACGGAGACCTCCAACGGGCTATGTTGGGGAGCGGGCAGCGCGTCAACCTGGCCGGTGACGGCGGCCCCGCAGCCGGCGGCGTTGCAGCCCTTGAGGTGAATTATCCACCGGCCGTAGCCGGACACGGTGATGGTCGCGCTGTTGGTGGTCACGGTGGCGGTGTCGTCCGCCTCGAACTCCTCGCCGTCATGCCGCCAGGCCAGCTGGTAGGAAGTCGCGCCGTCCAGGGCGTCCCAGGTCGCCGAGATATCAAGCTCGCCCTCCTCGACGGTGACCGCGAAGTTGGCCGGGCTGCCGGGCGCGCTCTGCTCCGGCTCCTGTGTGGGTTCGGGAGTTGGCTCAGGAGTAGGTTCGGGCGTCGGCGTGGGGGCAGGTTCAGAGGCCGGAGCCTCCATCGCGGCCAATTCAGCCGCCACCGGGTCCCACCGCTGCCAGCCGTTGTCGGCATAGCCCTGGGCCTCGGCGGCGGTCATGTCGTCAAGGGCGTCGAAGGTGTGCAGCACCCGGAACCAGCGATGCACGTGGTCGTATCCGATTGTCGTCTCCGCCGCGTAGCCCCGGACGTCGGCGATCACCTGAGAATCCGGTTCGCCGCTATTGAGAGCCGCTACCACAGGCTCCCATCGCGTCCAGCCCCTGTCGGCATAGCCCTGAGCCTCGGCGGTGGTCATGTCGTCAAGAGTGTCGAAGGTGTGCAGGACCCGGAACCAGCGCAGCACGTGGTCGGGGCCGTTCGCCGTCTCCTTCGCGTAAGTCCAGACGTCGGCGACGACCTGTGAATCGGGCTGGAAGTCATCCTGGGCCCCGGCGGGAGAGATCCCCGACCAGGACACGGCCAGGACGGCGAGGAGAACGAGGGACAGGGCCGCGAGGCGGGCTAGGGGCCACCGGCGCAGGGATGGGGCGGGAGCGAGAGTGGAAGTTGGGGGCCTCATGCCGTCACCTCCCGCAGGAGGTGGGCGCAAGGCTCAGGGATATTGGACTTAGGCGGTGAAAATCGGGGGGGGGGGGGGGGGGGGGTAGCACTAATGCGCTATTATCGGCGCGCCTGGCACGGGCTATCGCGCCTGCGGCCGATACCTGTTCAGGTCCTCTCTGTACGATAGCCAAGCTAGCACCTCCCACGTTACGGGCATATTCCCTAGCGATTTTACCACCGTAGGCGTGACGCAGCCGTGACGATTTGAGGCAATTTACGTGACACCTTGTGACGTTTCGCAGAATGCGGCATAATTGACCCCGTAAACGCCCATTCACTCCCCAACAGCAGGCCATCGAGGTGACAAGTTGGACCGACCGGACGAGCTGCACCGACGGATACAGGAGCTGGAAGAGCGCCTCTCGCGCCTGAGCGGGGCCAGCCTCCGCATCAACGAGAGCCTCGACTTCGACACGGTGCTCCAGGAGGTGGTGGACGGGGCCAGGGCGCTGACGGCCTCACGCTACGGGGCGATTACCGTTCTCGGCGAAGCCGGGCAGACGCCCGACTTCATCGTCTCCGGCCTCACCGGGGAGGAGCACCAGGGTCTGTGGGACATGCCCGAGGGACGAGGGTTCTTCGAGTATCTCAGCGGCCTTACCGAGCCCCTGCGGGTCTCGAATGTGGACGGCCACCTGAGAGCGCTGAACATGCCCGAGTTCCTGCCCTCGGTGCCGGTGAAGTCCCTGCTGGTGGCGCCCATCCGCCACCAGGGGGTCGGGGTCGGGACGATCTATCTGGCCCATGACACGGGCGACCGGGAGTTCACGCGGGAGGACGAGGAGACGCTGGTGCTGTTCGCCTCCCAGGCGGCGATGGCCATCGCCAACGCCCGCAGGCACCGGGAGGAACGGCGGGCCAGGGCCGACCTGGAGACCCTGATAGACACCTCCCCCGTTGGCGTTGCGGTCTTCGACGCCGGGACGGGAGCGCCCGTGTCCTTCAACCGGGAGGCGCGGAGGATCGTGGACAGCCTGCGCGATCCCGGCCAGTCGCCGGAGGAGCTTCTGGAAACAATGATCTGCAGGCGCGCCGACGGGCGGGAGGTCTCCCTGCGGGAGTTCCCGATGGCCGAGCTCCTGAGCACGGGGGAAACGGTGCGGGCCGAGGAGATCGTCATGCGGGTTCCCGATGGACGTTCCGTCACCGTCCTGCTCAACGCCACACCCACCCAATCCGAAGAGGGCGCGGTCGAGTCGGTGGTCGTCACCCTACAGGACATGGCCGACGTGGAGGAGCTGGAGCGGCTGCGGGCCGAGTTCCTGGGGATGGTGAGCCACGAGCTGAGGACTCCCCTGACCTCCATCACGGGCTCCGCATCCACGGTGCTGGACTCAGCGAAGGATCTGGACCCCGCCGTGGTGCGCCAGTTCTTCCGCATCATCAAGGATCAGGCCGAGCACATGAACGATCTGGTCTCCGACCTGCTGGACGTGGCCCGCATCGAGACGGGCACGCTGCCGGTCGGCCCCGAACCCGCGGAGGTGGCCGTGCTGGTGGACCGGGCGAGGAATGAGTTCAGCAACGCGGGGGGCAAGAACACCCTCGCCATCGACGTCGAGCCGGAACTTCCACTGGTGATGGCGGACCGGCGGCGCATCGTGCAGGTGCTCGGCAACCTGCTGTCCAACGCGGCCCGGCACTCCCCGGAATCGTCCGTCATCAGGGTGAGAGCGGTGCGGGACGGCGTTCACGTGGCGGTCTCGGTGGCCGACGAGGGGCGTGGCATCCCGGCCGAGAGCCTGCCCGACCTGTTCCGCAAGTTCTCCGGGGCGCAGTCCGAGGAGCAGGGCGGGGACACGGGGCTGGGCCTCGCCATCTGCAAGGGCATCGTGGAAGCGCACGGGGGACGCATCTGGGCCGAGAGCGACGGGCCGGGAATGGGGGCGTGCTTCACCTTCACCCTGCCTTCGGTCGAGGAAACAGCGGCGACCACCATTTCGTCCATATCGACGCGGCGCGAGCAGAAGGCGGAGGAGGAGCGGCTGCGCATCCTCGCGGTGGACGACGACCCCAACGATCTCCGGTACGTCCGCGACACCCTCGCCAAGTCGGGCTACGACCCGGTGGTGACCGGGGACCCGCAGGAGGCGCTCCGCCTCGTGGCGGACGAGAGGCCGGAGCTTGTGCTGCTGGACCTGATGCTTCCGGGAACGGACGGCATCGAGCTGATGAAGGACATCCTCGAAGTGGCGGACGTGCCGGTGATCTTCCTGTCCGCCTATGGGCGGGAGGAGCTCGTCGCCAGGGCCTTCGACACGGGGGCCGCCGATTACGTGGTCAAGCCCTTCTCCCCGACGGAGCTTGCGGCAAGGATCAGGGCGTCCCTGCGAAAGCGGGCGGTCGCGGAGCCGTCGGAGCCGTACGTCCTGGGAGACCTGACCGTCGACTACGCCGGGCGCAGGGTGGTCCTGGCCGGCCAACCTGTGCATCTCACGCCGACCGAATACCGGGTGCTGGCCGAGATATCGGCCAACGCCGGGCGACTGGTGACCTACGAGCGCCTGCTGGACCGGGTATGGGAGAAAAGAGAGAGCGACGGCGACGTGCGGCCCATCCGCACCATCGTCCGCAGACTCCGCCGCAAGCTCGGTGACGATGCCGACAACCCCACCTATATCTTCACCGAGCCCCGCGTCGGCTACCGGATGCCGGAGGGGGAGGCAAGCGGGGAGGGGGCGTGAGTGTCAACCTCGTCATCATTGGCGAGGCATTGACAATTCGGTAGGATGCCGCCTATTTTATCCTTGTTTGTGCCATAATGTACCAGTTGAGCGGGTCCGAACCGAGCCTGCTCGCGGAAGGGGTTCGGCTAGGTTCACGAAGATGGCAAGAGCAATGATGGAAGACCGATGGTTCTCTGTAGTCGAGATGGCGGCCTATCTCGGGATCAAGCGCGACACAGTCTATAGGTGGATCGCAGAAAAGGGGATGCCGGCACACCGGATGGGGCGCCTCTGGAAATTGCGCAGGGAAGAAGTGGATGAATGGGTGAGATCAGGAGGAGCCGACGAGACTGGAGATCGATGACTTTAGCAGGTCAGTACCCCCACGCTCCCAGCAAGCCTGCAGGAAAGCAGGTCGGCACACTAGCGGAGGCTAATTGGTCGGGGAGCTCTGGTTCTAGAACCCAGAGGCATAGGAGACGCACAGTTGGAACACATCGGCGAACTCGAGAAACGACTCTGGTCCAGCGCGGATAATCTGCGAGCCAATTCGCCCTTCGCCAGCAACGAGTACTTCCTGCCGGTAATGGGGCTGATCTTCCTCAGGCACGCACACAGTCGGTTCCTCAGGATAAAGGAGGAGATCGAAGTCACTCTGCCGAAACGGGGAGGTAACGTGCGCGGGCTGACGAAGGAGGACTTTTCCCAGAAAGGCTCAATCTTCCTCCACCAGCAGGCTCAGTTCGATCATCTCGTCTCCTTGCCTGACAGCGTCGACCGAGCCCAGGCAATCATCAACGCCATGGAAGGAATCGAAGCGGACTACGAGACCTTGCGAGGCGCCCTGCCCAAGGCGGAGTACCAAGAACTCGACAACGATGTCCTTGCCCAGATTCTGCGCACATTCAATGACCCGGCGCTCAAGAGCGCTGACGGAGACGTATTTGGGCGCATTTACGAGTACTTCCTGACTCAGTTTGCCGATCAGAAGGCCCACGATGGGGGCGAGTTCTTTACTCCTGTATCAATCGTAGAGATGATCGTGAACGTTATTGAGCCAGACAGTGGCAGAGTGCTCGACCCTGCTTGCGGCTCGGGCGGGATGTTCGTGCAGAGCGCCCACTTCATCGAACGTATGCAGCAGAACCCGATGGAACGGGCGACCTTCTACGGAATGGAGAAGAATCCTACGACGATCCGCCTCGCCAATATGAACCTTGCAGTCCATGGTCTAGAAGGGAACATCCTGAAGGCGATCACCTACTACGAAGACCCCCACGAGCTTCTAGGCAAGTGTGATTTCGTGATGGCCAATCCCCCCTTCAACGTGGACGAGGTCGACGCAGAGAAGGTCAAGAACGACCCGCGCCTCCCATATTCCCTCCCGGGTGTCAACAAGCAAGGCAGGGTGTCGAACGGGAACTATCTCTGGATTTCATACTTTGACAGCTACTTGAATGACAAAGGCCGAGCTGGATTCGTCATGTCTTCGCAGGCTTCGTCCGCTGGTGGCCAAGAGGCGGAGGTACGGAGGAAATTGATCGAGGCCGACCACGTGGACGTGATGATCGCGATCCGGTCAGGATTCTTCTACACGCGGACGGTGCCCTGCGAACTCTGGTTCCTCGACAAAGGCAAGCCAGAAGAGCGGCACGACAAGGTGCTGATGATCGACGCTCGCGGCGTCTACAGAAGAGTGACGCGCAGGATCTACGACTTCACACCCGAACAACAGAAGAATCTCTCGGCAATCGTCTGGCTCTATCGGGGCCAGACTGATCGCTTTGTCGCGCTAGTTGCCGAGTATCTTGACCGGATGATGGCTGCGGCGAGAGAAGCGGTAGAGCCTCTTGGCAGATTCTTTGAGGCCCTTTCCGAGGCGACCGGGGCTGACGATGGATTTCCGGATCACCTGACGAACGGTGTGGAGGAACTTGAGAATGCGAAGGCTACGTTTGAAGGTGACCTGAGTCAGTTCAGGGAGCTGGTGGAGGAGATTGCCGATGGTTGGGCATTGACGAGCCGCGACAGTGACACTCTCAAGGAGTTCGCCGTACGAGCGGAGCCGCTGACAGACACTAGCCAGGACCTGATCCGGCAAGCAGACCATCTCTACCGGCTACTGTCCCACCTTGTCGCAGAGACCAAGAGGAGGAACAGCCGCGGGAGCCTGCTCAAGTCCACCGACCAAGCCAGGAAAGAACTGATCGAGCACCTCAGGGCGCCGCGCTACTTCCGGAGACAGGCACGTTGGCTACAGGAGCGATTTCCACAGGCCGAACTCCGTGATATCGAGGGGCTTGTGAAGGTTGTGGGCATTGAGGAACTGGAGGAGAACGACTGGAGCCTGACGCCTGGCCGTTACGTCGGAGTCGCCCCAGAGGAAGAGGACGAGGAATTCGACTTTGAGGAGACCATACGGGAAATTCACCTTGAGCTAAAGGGTCTGAATGAGGAGGCCGCCGGACTGGCGACGCAGATAGACCGCAATTTCGAGAGGCTTGGGACGTGAACACCAACGAGTTTACTCTCGACCAACTTGGAACGGTCTCACGTGGCCGATCTCGCCATCGCCCAAGGGATGCCGCCTTCCTCTATGGAGGAGCATACCCCTTCGTTCAAACCGGTGACGTGAAGCGTGCCGGTCTTTATCTGCGCGAATACGACCAAACTTACAGTGAAGCCGGATTGGCGCAGAGCAAGTTATGGCCGGAAGGCACGCTGTGTATCACCATTGCAGCGAACATCGCGGAAACCTCCATTCTCGGAATTAAGGCTTGCTTTCCCGACAGCATTATCGGCTTTAGTGCGGACCCCGAAAAAGCAGACGTGAGGTTCATGAAATACCTTTTCGATGCTGTTCTCAAGGTGCGATACCAATCGTTTACTCAAGGGGCAACCCAGGACAACCTGAGCCAATCCAAGCTCTTGTCGATCAGATTCTCGGTGCCGGACTTGGCAGACCAGAAGGAGCTTGCTGACATCCTCTCCTCCTACGACGACCTGATCGAGAACAATCGGCGGCGGATGGCGCTGTTGGAGCGGGCGGCCCAGGAGCTGTACCGCGAGTGGTTTGTGCGTCTGCGGTATCCGGGTTATGAGAAGACGAAGATCGTCGACGGCATTCCAGAAGGATGGTCGGCGAGAGCACTCGGCGAGATTGCAGAAATAACGATGGGGCAAAGTCCGAAGTCTACGTACTACAACGAGATAGGCGACGGTCTACCTTTTCACCAAGGCGTCACTGATTTTGGCAACAGATTCCCTTCGCAAAGGGTTTACTGCACCGTGGAGAACCGAATGGCCACCCCCGGCGATCTCCTCTTCAGTGTCCGTGCGCCGGTTGGAAGAATCAACATTACTCTGGACAAGGTAGTTATTGGGCGAGGTATCGCCGCTATACGTTCCAACAGAGATCAACAAAGCCTTCTCTTCTACGCCCTAAAGAGCCATTTTTTTCGGGAAGATATGCTGGGAGTGGGCGCCATATTCGCCGCTATAAAGAAGCAAGACCTATATGACGTCCGCCTTCCGCGGGCCAGCGACGAAGTTACATATAGATTCATGGATCTCATTGAGCCCGTGGATTCGAAAATCAAGAAGCTTCACTTGATGATCGAGTCGCTTACTCAGGCCCGCGATCTGCTTCTCCCACGTCTAATGTCAGGGGAGTTGGCAGTGAGGCAACTACAATGAGCCCGTCGCCCTATACCGAGGAGAACCTCGTCCAAGTAACGACTGCCGAGTACCTCGAACATCAGCTTGGCTGGGAATCGGTCTATGCCTACAACTCCGAGACCTTCGGGCCGGATGGGACACTCGGACGGGCCAATGATGGCGAGGTTGTGCTAACCCGCTATCTCCGCCAGGCGCTGGAAGACCACAATCCCGACCTGCCTGGCGAAGCATACGACAATGCGACCCGTGAGATCGTGCAGGTGACCACCGCTCAGTCGACACTCCAGACCAACCAAGAGAAATATGGGCTCCTGCGCAACGGGGTGAAGGTCACATTCCGAAGTCCTCGTGGGGATGTGGAGTCCCGCACGCTGCGTGTGTTCGACTTCGACAATCCAGAGAAGAACCACTTCTTAGCGGTGCGTGAGCTCTGGATCCGAGGACCGCTGTACCGCAGGCGCGCCGATGTCGTCGGTTTTGTAAATGGCTTACCGCTCCTGTTCATGGAGCTGAAGAACATTCATCGAAACATTCGCCGTGCCTATGACGAGAATCTTGCCGACTACAAAGACACGATTGCTCACATATTTCATCACAACGCCTTCGTTGTTCTCGGAAACGGGGTTGATGCCCAACTCGGTAGCTATACAGCCCCGTATGAATACTTCCGGGAATGGAAACGTCTAGACGAGGATGAGCCCGGGGTCGTAGATATGGAGACACTCCTCAAGGGCGTATGCACGAAGTCGAACTTCCTTGACCTCTTCGAGAACTTCGTCCTGTTCGACGATAGCGGCGAGAGCCTGATCAAGGTTGTCGCTCAGAATCAACAGTACCTTGGGGTGAATCGAGCGATCCGGGCGGTTGAGGAGCGTCATGGCAGTAGCGGCAAGCTCGGCGTTTTTTGGCACACACAGGGAGCCGGCAAGTCATACTCAATGGTCTTCTTCAGCCGGAAGGTGCATCGCAAGCTCGGCGGCAATTTCACGTTCCTGGTGTTGTGCGACCGTGACGATCTCGACAATCAGATATACCGAACTTACGCGGGTTGCGGCGTCGTGGGTGAGCAAGAAGATGCTCGCGCATCTACCGGCAGGCATCTCAAGAACCTGCTCGGACAGCACAAGGCCTACGTCTTCTCTCTCATTCAGAAATTCAATGAGGATGTGTTACCCGACGAACCGTACTCGGACCGGGACGACATCATCGTCATCGTAGACGAGGCGCACCGTACGCAGTACGGCCGACTAGCTATCAACCAACGGGCCGCCCTCCCGAATGCCCTCTACATCGCATTCACAGGAACGCCCCTCATGAGGGACGATGAGCTCACTCGACGCGTGTTCGGCAACTATGTGTCCAGATACGGATTCCGTCGTGCCGTGGAGGACGGTGCGACCGTTCCATTGTTCTATGACGCCCGGGGCGAGAAGCTTGGAATCGCTACCGAAGAGCTCAACGAGAAGATCGCCGAGAAGCTTGAAGAGTTCGAGACAAACGATATGGATGTCGAGCAGCGCTTGCAGCACGAACTACGGCGCGACTACCACATCGTCACATCTCCAGAACGGCTCGAAGCCATCGCCAAGGATTTCGTTACCCACTGCACCAACGCATGGGAAAGCGGTAAGTCGATGTTCATTGCGATCGACAAGGTCACGGCCGTGAAGATGCACGAGCTGATCGAGAAGCACTGGGCAAGCCGAATTGCCGAACTTGAGGACAATCTTTCTCGTGCTACCGACCACGAAGATCGATCGACGCTGGAGCAACAGATCGCCTGGATGAAGGAAACGAAGTTGGCCGTGGTGGTGAGCGAAGAACAGGGCGAAGTCGGGAAGTTCCGCAATTGGGACCTCGACATCACACCACATCGAAGGCTCATCAAGGAAGGATTTGAGACCCCTAACGGCGAGAGGATCGATGTCGAGAACGCCTTCAAAAGGAGCGGACATCCATTTCGCGTCGCAATCGTCTGTGCGATGTGGCTAACCGGTTTCGATGTGAAGAGCCTAGCCACGCTCTATCTGGACAAACCACTGAAGGCGCACACCCTGATGCAGGCCATTGCGCGGGCGAACCGGGTTCACGAGGGAAAGAACAACGGCCTAATCGTCGACTATTGCGGAATCTTGAAGAACCTCCGGGGCGCGCTTGCTACCTTCGCCGGGCACACCGGAGGGGAAGAGGAAGGTGGCACAGCCGATCCTCCAGCGTTGCCCCAGGAGGAATTGCTTCAGGAACTCAAGGACTCCATCGAAATGGTCCGCTCGTTCCTCGCCTCAAAGGACTTTCGCCTTGAAGACATTATCGAGAAGATGGGCTTCGAACGGAATGCTGCCATCGTCTCTGCGAAGGAGGTCATCAACGAGAGCGACGAGACTCGAAAGCGATTCGAGATTATGGCGCGCTCGGTGTTTCGGAAATTCAAGGCCTGCGTGAACAACGCGGGCATCTACGATCACAGAGGGGCCTATGACGCGACCAACATCATGTTCAAGAGCCTTCGAGAGGACCGAGATCAAGCTGACATCTCCCAAATCATCAAGGAACTGCACGAGATCGTGGGGGATAACATCAACCTCGCCGCTGCGGGGAATAACGAGGATGAACGCCTCTATGACATCTCGGCAATCGACTTCGAAAGACTGCGCCAGGAGTTTGCAAAGAGCCCAAAGAAGAATACTCAGGTGCAGAATCTCAAAGACGCCATCGAGAAACGCCTTGCCTCTATGCTCGCGCAAAATCCACTACGGACTGATTATCAGCTGCACTACGAGCACCTGGTCGCCGACTACAACCGGGAGAAGGACCGTCCCACCATTGAGCGAACATTCGAAGGGCTCCTGAGATTCGTTGCTGACCTCGACGAGGAACAGGAGCGCGCTATCCGGGAAGGCCTAGACGAGCCGACGCTCGCGTTGTTCGACCTGATAAAGAAGGATGAGTTGACGCCGGGCGATATCAAACGAATCAAGACAGTAGCAGTTGACCTATATGCAAAGCTCCAAGAGGAGCTGGCACGCCTCAGCGACTGGCAGTGGAAAGAAGGGACCAGAGACCTGGTGAAGCAGACCATCTTCGACTTCCTCTATAGCGACGAGACGGGCCTGCCCGAGTCCTATTCGGAAGACGAGGTCACTCTAAAGTCGACCATGGTTTTCAGGCATTTTCTCAATCAGCAGCAAGGTGGGTTGGTATTGGCTGCAGTGTGAGAGGCCACATGCTCCTTAGGTGGTGTACCGACACTACATGACCTACGCCAAGAGAGGATATGGCAAATAGAGTAAACCGGATGCGAGGACCGAACGTTGAGGAGGGTAAGGGGGTTTCCTCGTTAGCTTGAAGACTCTGCGAAGTTAGATACAAGTGGTGGGAAGGGTCGTTAACTACCTATGAATAATGAACATTCCAAGCATGTCTGCCATGAGTGCATCGGCGACCAGTTCCTAGCTTCGGAAGTGAAGGTTCAATACGCCCCAACCCCTTGTGCCTACTGCGGTGAAACGAGAGAAGCGATCGTGCTGGAGAGCCTTGCTGAACGTGCCCATGATGTACTGCAAGAACACTTCGAACTCACACCTGATTATCCGGACGAAGCATACGAATACATGGAGGCGAGTGAGGGGAGATGGGAGCGTAGAGGCGAGGTTGCGAAGTTCATGATCGCGGAGATTGCTGGCCTAGATGAAGAGGTCGCTGACGATGTCACTGCGCTGCTGTCTGATCGGTACGGAGGCCATTGGGCAATAAGAGAAGGCGGTGAAGATATCTACGGCGACGATGCTCAGTACGAGGCGCGAGGGCCGAACGACGTGGGGTTCCGCTACACCTGGGCAGAGTTTCGGCGCGAGGTCCGGTTCCGCTCAAGGTTCTTCAGCACGGAGTCCGAAGAGATGCTTCGTTTTATTTTTGGAGACCTAAGCGCTCATACCGCCATCAACGACAGACCGGTCATACGCGAGATTAGTCCCGGCCACCCTGAAGCTTCTGTGTGGCGCGCACGCGCCGCCCTGTCTACCGAGGAGCTTAAGGCTATATTGGAGTCTCCAGCCAGCGAGTTGAGCTCCCCGCCATCAAGGTTGGCGAAGCCAGGGCGAATGAATGCACAGGGGATCCCAGTCTTCTACGGCGCCATGGATCCTCGTACTTGCGTTTCCGAGGTGCGTGCCCCAGTGGGTGCGCACGTAGTGATAGGTAGGTTCGATCTGTTGCGATCGGTGAGATTGCTTGTTTTGGACGCCCTGTCGAACATCTATGCTGGGGGCAGCTATTTTGACCCTAAGTATTCTGAGCAAGAAGGACGTATTGAGTTTTTCAGGCACTTGGTTAGCGAGATAAGTCGACCAGTGATGCCACAAGAAGAAGCGCTAGAATATCTCCCCACGCAAGCGGTGGCTGAGTACTTGGCTCACAAAGTGGACCCACGCATAGACGGGATCATCTTCCATTCGTCCCAAACTGGCGGCGACGGTCACAACGTGGTGTTGTTCAATCATGCCCGTGGAGTTGAACCACATCACCTTCCAGAAGGGACAAGTGTGGAAATTCTTCTACCGCGCAAAGGTCTAGACGACTCCGACGACTGGATTGGCGGCATCCTAATCACTGAGACCGTGCCAACTAATCCTACTGAAGAGGGGTCGGCAACCGGGAATGTCGAGGGGCGGCGCAGTCCTATTCGGATTCTTGTGGAGGATGATTCGGAAGAAACTGAAAATGAAGGCGAAAGAACGCTGAAGTTGGACATCGAGAGCCTTGAAGTCATGGTGATGAAGGGAGTGGCCTATTCGACCACAGAACTTTCTGTAAGTAGGCATAGACAGACACAAGAGGAACGCAACGCCTTCAACCAGCGATTCACTAATATGGATTTCTGACCTCCTAGGTCAGGGGCCATTAGTGTACTGTTGGGAAGTCCGCGCCTGTCTGCCGAGAATCGTCAACCGGTATCGTTGCGTCCTGCTTCGTGGACTTTCCGGGAGCGTCATCTCGACCAGGCCCGCTTCAACACTGGGCTGCAGGTACGTCCTGGCGAAGTGTCTGCGGTCCGCCAAACCCAGAACTTCCATGAGCTCCGCCCGGCTCATCTCCCCTTCCAGGGCTGCAATGAGCCGTCCCACATGGGGGGGCACATGGGGCGTCACATGAGGGGTCACATGGGGGGCGACTGCCGCTTCATGGCGCGGGAATGTCACCGTAAGCCAATCGGGGGACACCTGTATGGCCGGCTCTGCGACGCCATGTTCCAAGCAGGCGTCGTGAATACGCCGGATGCCACTGCCGATCTGTTCTACCAGCTTCATCCGGTAGAGCATACTGAAGAGCAAGGGGTTTCGGGGGACGCTCTTGCTGCCCAGGTCTTCCTCACGCATCCCGGCGGGCAGTCCCCCCGGCGTTACGATCTCCACCCTGTTCTGGAAGATGTAGACCTGCACGTTGGCCGTACTCCGATAGTCGCGATGAGCGATAGCGTTCACTAAAGCCTCCCGCAGGGCGCTCTCGGGCAACTCCAATCGCTCGTCTCGTCCCTGGGCGTGTGGAATGAGCGCGGAGTTCAGTTTGGCTTGAAAGTAAGCCATCACGTCTTGGTAGATGGCGTACAGATTTCCGCGAAACTCTTTGCGGTCGAGGATATGGGTCTTGGCGCTGCCGCGAAAGACGGCGCAGGTCACTCCGGCCTGAAGGGTGAAGCGGGTTATGTCGTCGGCCAGCAGCCAAGCACCGGCGTGGGTTACACCGGCCTCTTTGACCAGATGCAGATTCTCTAACACTGTCATCGGGTCCAACCCAGAGTCTATGCCGGCGCGCTCCGCAAAGTCGGCCCATCGCGCCGCCGTGATCTCGACGGATGGGTCGAAGGCGTTGCAGGGAGTCTCATCCAGGCGGATAAGGCCTTCCTCGAAGAAGAAGTCCCGAATCTCGTCGCGAGACATCTGCTGGCAGGTCGCGCCCTCCCGGATGTAGAATCTGCCTCCGAAGGAATAGGGCTTGCCGTGCTGCTCCGGAACCGTGACGCACAACACGTCTCCCTCGCTCTCCACTTCAACCGCTAAGGGCGGGTCCGCCGAACGCGAGATGCTCTGGACCTGGGACTTCAGCCGGTTGTGATCCCTCACGCCGACCACGGTTCCGGCGTCGTCAACCCCGATCAGGATCACTCCGCCAGTGGCGTTGGCGAAGGCGCATATCTCCCTGCCGAGGTCGGAAGGCATCGACCGTTTGAACTCGGTAGTGAATCCTTCTCCGAGGGCGATGAAATTGGCAATGTTTGGCATACTTATGAGTATCGCTTGAGAGGTGGTCGATTGCAGGGCATTCTTGAGGCAGGGTTCCCGCGGCTACCTCTATCGCCGTGTGCGTCTCCTACTCACGGCTGCCTGGTTCTGTCTCACCACACCAGTGACGTCCAGCCGATACTGGGCCATCCTTTCACTTACGCCGTACTTTTGGGCGATGTCTCTTGCGCCTGATCCCCTACGGACTTCCGCCAGGAGCAATGAACGTGGTAGGAGGAGGCACCCGGAGAGCCAGGCAGCCTCTTCCTCTTGAGTGGGATCACAAGATAGGAAGGTGACATCGCCGAGCTTCTCGACCCGGCTCAACTCGTGCTTAAGAAGGGTGTGTGCAAGTTCATGCGCCATATCGCTCCTCTGACGGGTTTTTGCCGCAAGGGGGTTATATACGACGACCACACGGTCGGCCGAAGGTCGAAACGTGCACGCCGAGAATGCGCCGGGTTGCACCCTTTCGAGTTCGGTGAACCTCTTGCGTGGAATCAACTCGTCTCCTGCTCGGACCTCGACGCCCAGTAGGTCGGCGAGCATTTCGGGAGTGACGGACTGAGTGCCACTGATTCCCAGGTTCTCTCTCACCCCCCGGGCTATTCTTTCGGCTTCGGACTTAAACCCTCTCCGCAGGGCCATCAGCAAGCTCCTTGATAAGTGCTTCATTCATATCGTTGAGCAACACTCCCAAGACGTGAGCGGCGTCCGGGCGGAAAGTCCGGGCGGCCCTCAGATGCACTGCAACGATTTCTTGGGGTCGTGCCAGGGCCTGATAGAGTTCGCTGACGATTCCAGCAATCTGATCGGCTGCGCCAGAAGGGAGATTGCTGTCTGCGCGAAGGTGCTCGGCAATGATGTCCGTAGTCGCTGTCGCCTTCTCTTGGGCTTCAAAGAACTGCGTGATGTCGGCACCGCACCACTCGACGAGCCTCTTGAACTTAGGAAGGTCGGGGACGTGCCCCTTCTCCACGCGTGCCAAAGTATTGAAGGGGATTCCTATAGCAAGAGCCGCCTCCCGTAGGCTCATGCCCCTGCGATTTCGCTCCGCCAGGACGAGGCGCCCCAGGTCGCCGAGTTCAAGGTTGCCAGCATTCATAACCCCTCCTGTGCGTACTTTGGTACAATGTACCACTGAAGGCTTGACACGCGCATAGCCAGCCGAATACTCTATATATTGAGTACCGGAGTTGGTACTGTCAATAGCTAGTGGGACAACACTAAGGAGGCAAAGCCATGATTGGTGGCACGGAGATCTTTGTGAGTGGTCGACAGTACAAGGTTCCGGGTGACATCGTGACCTATGACCAGATCGTGAAGATCTGGAACGAGCTGCACGAGCCCGAGGGCAAGCACATTATCGGCACGCCCGGCATCGACTACGAAGACGACGCGAAGGGTGACGACGGTGTTCTCTTACCCGACAAGGACCTTAGGGTCAAGGACGGCACGAGCTTCACCGTCGACCCCGAGCATGTCTCCTAAAGACCGCCTCACCGCGTTCGGTGACCAGGTCGGGTTCGACGTCGTGATTGAATCTGATGTTGTCCGGGCTGTCGGAGTTCCTTGCCTCCTTGCGGGCAGGGTCGCCGGCAGCTGCACCATTGAGAAGTCGCTCGACTCCGCCAGCGGAAAACCGGATAGCCGAATAGGTGACGCCGTCCACGCGGTGAAGATCACCACTCACGCCGAGCATGATGGTCTCGTGTACAACGCCGATGGGACCCCTATTGGGAACCTCGTCGGCGGTGATGGCAAGACCTGGTCCAACATATCCATCCACAAGGGTAGCCAGGGTAGCCCGGAGGAGGACAAGTCAGCGAGCGACGTGGTCCACCGCTATGCAAAGCACATCGTGGGCGCTGTGTCGGCCGCCGGTTACATCGAGCCTGCTGCTCTTGCGATGTCTGACCCCTTCCACATACCCAACACATTTGAGGCACGGGCCGCCATTGCGCCAGTTCAGAACCGCATCCGCGGTCAGCGCATCGCGATCATCGGTTTGGGCGGTACGGGTGCCTACCTCCTTGACCTCATTTGCAAAACGCCCGTCGCGAAAATCCATCTACTGGATTCTGACTGCGTCGACTGGCACACCCTCAAGCGAGCACCTGGAGCGCCTACTGCCGAGGAGATTGAGCTCATTCGTGCAGGGTCCCTGCTCAAGGTCGATTACTATCATGCCAAGTATACGGCCCTCCGGGACGGCATCCATCCGCATCCTGTACGGGTGGATAGCCCGTCAGTATTCGCCGAGTTCCTGGTGGATCACCCCATCGACTTTGCCTTCGTGTGCATAGACCAGCTGACCGACGGCGACTCGGCGCGTCAGGATGCCGTTTACTGCGCTGTCATGGAGGCTGGCGTTCCGTTCATTGATTCAGGTGTGAGCATATCGCTAGAGGACTGTGCTGTCAGGGGAGCTGTGACAACAAGTGCCTATGATGCAGGCTCTGACGCGTGGAAGGATGCCATACCGAACGCTAGGCTGGAGGGGGCTGCCCCTGGCTATCGCAATGTCCAACTGCCGGAGGTGAATGCGGCTGCGGCGACGTTTGCCGTTATGGAGTGGCGGCGACGTACTGGGCAGTATGTCTCAGAGACCCCTTCGTTCTACCAGAAGTTCCGGCTCGAGAAGGGGCGCACCTATTATGCGTGATGAGTTGAGTCGGTTGCCCGCGGTCAAGCTCCGTCCCATCTTCGTAGAGGTGATGCCCCCATTCGACTCAATCAAGGACGGCGAGCTATGGATCAGCCACAAACATCGAACCGTTAACCTGCGCTGTCCGTGCGGCTGTGGCGAATTGACGGTGCTGTCCCTTCACCCCAGTCGATGGCACGTCTACTTCGATGGGAAGTCAGTCTCGCTAGATGGTCCAACCGGTGGGTCTGTGTGGGCTTACTCAGGCTGCGGCAGCCACTACACCATTCAAAACAACGCCGTTACCTGGTTGGGAAGGATCGCTCCAAGTCGCCATTCGGAGTATGCCAGCATCGAGCGGGACCGGATGCTTGGTGCTACATCGAGCCGCAAAACTCATAGTTCATGGCTCGGACGTATATGGCGTGATCTGTTGTCGCTAGTGAAGAGGCGCAAATAAGTTGAGCGGATAGAACTGAACCCGCCCAGTTCTCACACGTCATCAGATGCGGGGCCACTCCAAGCGCCAATGGAGCAGTCCCGGCTACAAGGAGTAAAAGCAATGCGTGACTTAGCCGTAGACCTAGGGTCTATGGGTTTCGGGCTTCTGTCTAAGCTAGTGGCCTGGCATTTGAGCAGGTCCTGGGCGGCGTGGGAGTCCGCGTCAAATGAGCCAGCGCTAGGCCTTAGAGTACTCTATCTGATCTTCGGGCTCGTCATCGCCTTTTACCTCGTCCCAGACGCTTTCCGGGAGCTAGGTGTCATGGGTGGAATCTCCTACGTGGTCGCTCTATTCGGTGCAGTTTCAAATGCAACGTTTTTCAGGGTTGCTAGAATCGGCCGAGCCGAATACATCCCTTTGGGACTCGTGGCTCCAATTTCAATCTTCGCGGGAATAGCAGGGTCAGCCGCGGTCCGACCCCTGCTCGGTGAAGCGAAGACCGCTGCCCACGCCCAGGATCTCGCTGGGGCGTTTGTCATCCTGGCCATCTTCGGAATCCTATCTCTTTTGTTCCGTCAATGGCGGAGTGGAAACCCCTATGCCTGATATCGTAGAGGATTTGTAGTGATGGGCGCATGGTATGCAAGTTGATCGGGATCACACAGCCCCCAGCCACATCTCGAAGATGGTGCCATCTACCGTCCCCTTCGGCCCACCATTTCCCATCAGTGACAATTCCGCTTTGCAGCCTCCGCCTCGTTTGGCCTGTTTCAGGCTTGGCTCACGTCCGCGGTGGGTCCTGTTTATCCAATGCAGTGAAGGTGTGACCGCGAAATGAGCCACCTAGAGGTTCAGGCCTTCAGCCTCCATTGGTGACGATTCTCCACGCCTGCTTTGAGGCAGGGTAGATGATGGAACTTTGTATCACTTGGTCTCCCCCTTCTTGTTGCACTTGCCGTAGATGGCACAGATGGAGATACTACGGAATGGTCACTTGCTCGACGAAAGCTGCAAGGGCGAGTAAATGGCTTGGAAGAATGCTCTGTTCCTCGTAAGGTTACAGCACATTTCTGACTGCGGGGCAATGGAGAGAAACATATGGAATTGTCCTCGATAGTACGGCTCAAGTGGTCAATTATCTCGTTGTTCATTGTCCTAGCGATCTTTGGTGTCGCATGTGGTTCTGAACCAGAACCGACTCCCACGCCGGAACCAGAGTTGTCCTTGGATGAACTGCTGGCTAGTGCGGGAGCGAAGCTGGCGGCTATGTCGACTGCCAAATTCAAGATGGTCGACGAAACGCAATCAGGCAAGAAATTCTTTGGGACGACACTAAAGACCGTTGAAGGCGATATTCGTTCGCCGGACGCCGTTAGGATGCTGGTAGATGTGGAAGCCCCGGGTATGGGATTCGTGGAGATCGAAATCGTGGCAGTGGGGGAACTTGCCTTCATGAAGTTCTCCAAGGATGCACCATATCTCCCGTTGCCACTGGAGCAAGTGCCATTTAACTTTGGCGGAATCGGCGTCGCCTTGAGTGAACTGCTGCACGTGATGAGAGATTCTTCCATCGCGGGCCAGGAGACCATAGGGGGCTCCCAGGCTATCCAGGTCAAAGGCAGTGTCTTGTCTGAGGAGATGTCCGACCTCATCACGTCCGTGGACCCGGGTCACCCGATTACGTTGAGGCTGTGGTTTGATGAAGGGGACTATACGATTCGGAAGTTTAAGATAGTCGGCCAACTCTTCAACGACGACGCGCCCGAGACTAGCCGGCTTGCGACCATGGACATCGACGTCCCCGTCGATATCCAACTCCCGGAAGTGGCCACAGGGTCGTGAGCGCAGCCAAGACAGCCCTTGCTTCCCTGCGTTCGTCCGAAACGGCGATCATGGGGATCATATGCCTCGGGGTGTTCTCGACTGCACTAGACCAGACCGTTGTAGTGGCCGCGCTGCCCAGCGTGATGGTAGACCTCGAGATCCCGCTCACCGACCTGGACCGGGCGGCTTGGATCGTCACCGGGTACCTGATCAGCTACACCGTTGCAATGCCGCTGGCGGGACGCCTGTCCGACGTGTACGGCCGCGTGAAGATGTTCCAGGTGGCGCTGTTGCTGTTCGCCATCGGGTCTGCGTTTGTTGCGCTTGCGCCCAATTTCGAGTGGGTTGTGGCCGCGAGGGTGGTGCAGGCCTTCGGCGGCGGCGCCACGGTGCCAATCGGCCTGGCCATGGCAGTGGCGGCCGTTTCGCCGGAGAAACGAGGACTCGCGATTGGCCTCGTCGCCGCCTCGGCAGAGGCCGGGTCCGTGCTGGGGCCGCTGTACGGCGGAGCGATCATCGAGTTGATCGGATGGCGCTGGATCTTCTGGCTGGATATTCCCCAGAGCTTCATCCTCATGGGCGTGATTGCCATACTGCCCAACCGGGCCAATCCCGATTCGAAGATGGACTACTTTGGCGCGATAATGCTGGGCGTTGCCCTCACTGTCCTGAGCATTGCGCTGTCGCAGCGGAGCATATTCTCGGGTGAGTCGCTTACGCCGTACTTCATGATTGCCGTTGGGGTCGGGCTGGTCCTCCTCCTGGTTGCCACCGAGCGCAGGACGGCACAGCCCCTGTTCGCCTCCTTCCTGTACACCTCCAAGACGTTTGTTGCCTCCAACATCACCCAGTTCATGGTGGGCGTCGCACTGATCATCTCTCTGGTGGCCGTGCCCCTCATGGCGGGCACGGTCATGGAAAAGCCCGCGTGGGAGAGCGCGCTGCACCTGGTCCGGCTGACGGCCATGATTCCAGTGGGCGCAATAGTGGGAGGCTACATCCTGCGCTGGACGGGCGTGCGTCCCATTTGCATCACGGGCCTGGCTTTCATCGGCACGGGCCTGCTATTCATGAGCGGCTGGGACACTGAGGTCTCGGGTTTTGCGCTGAACATGCCCCTGGCGATGGCGGGGCTGGGATTCGGGCTGGTCATCCCGCCGATCGGCGTCTGCGCGTTAAGCGCCGCGCCCAGCCACTACTGGGGCGCCGCGGCCTCGCTGATTACTGCGTCGCGTATGGTGGGGATGGCGCTTGGGCTGGCCGCGCTGTCCGCATGGGGAATCGAGCGCTTCTACAGCCTGACTGCCGACGTGACGCTTGGCGCCACCTACGAGGAGACGGAGGCACCCCTGATCGCGGCGGGGGTCACCGTCTTCCAAAACCTGTTCATGATTTCGGGTTTTCTGTCGCTGTTTGCCATTGTGCCGACGCTGTTGATGCGGGTGGAGGAGGTCGAGGATACAGGGGGTCTGTTCTGAGGGTGAGGGCCTGTGTTTGGTGCTCAAACTGGCGCCCGTTTCCAGGGGAGTGAATGGAGCTTAAGTTTGGCTAATCAGTTCACAATTGACCTCCAATGACTGAGCAGTTACGAATTGCGGAATTGCAGACCTACAAATAGAATGGCGTATCTGAGTCATGACGTGGTAGATTGTCTTGTGCTATGACGCAACTGAAAGGCGGACATGGCGCCGATTGGCGGTTGGTAGAGCGGCGTAGGGGCCGCAATCGTGAGCGGCAAAGAGGCGGGCAATACAATGACTGCCAGGCAGGGTAACGTTGCCAAGGACGCATTGCCTTCTCCGTTTCCTGAGGGCTGGTACTTCGTAACCAGCCGCAAAGCCCTCCAGAAGGAAAGGCTCATCCAGAAGACGTGGATGGGCGAGAACATTGTCGCGTGGAGTGACGACAGCGGGAGAGTCTGCGTCGCCGACGCCTACTGTCCACACCTCGGGTCCGACATGGGGCCAGCCACTGGGGGCTGCGTACGAGACGGCAGGCTCGTGTGCCCTTTCCACGGATTCGAGTACGACACGACAGGGCAGTGTGTCGCCACACCATATGCCGATCCTCCCCGGACGGCGAAGCTGCAGGTTTACGAGACGCACGAGGAGGCCGGGCTCATCTTCGCGTGGTGGGGCATAGGTGGTCGAGAACCGCAGTGGCAATTGCCTGAAGATGCTCTTGACCAGACCGGTTGGAGTGGGCTGTCATTCTGGAAGGCCAGGTTTCCGGGCCATCCGCAGGAGACGGCTGAAAACTCCGTGGACCTGGCGCATTTGCGGTACATCCACGGCTACGACAACGTGGAGCGCGTCGGCATGAAGGTCGACGGGCCCTATTTGTGGAGTTGCTTTAACTTCCGCACAGTCCGCAGGATTGCCAGATTCGGCAGGCTGACGCTGGACCTGACCGCCGACACCTGCGTCCGAGGCCTGGGGTATTCATTCGTCCAGACCCACGAGCACACCATCGGCCTAGACATGCGAATCTGGATACTCGCCGTGCCCGTCGATGGCGTCGAGATTGAGCTGTGGATAGTAATGCAGGTGGGGGAGATTCGCAGTCCGGGGCGATGGCTGGTCGGTTTGGGGTTTCTGCCGATCAAGTTTCGCGCCCCCATCATGAACAAGTTTCTGGCGCCCTTTCAGCACAACGACGTGCTGCAGGACGTCGTCATCTGGGGCCGCAAGCGGCACATGACCCGGCCTCGATTAGCCCGCTCTGACGGGGAAATCATGCCTTTCCGATACTACTGCGCCCAGTTCTATCCGGAACGGGGTGAAGTGGAGCAACGACTCCCGGATGCGCCGAGCGTGACGGTGCAATAGTTCTTCGGAGGGTTTGGGGGACCAAGGGCTGCGGCATTCAGAGGGTCCGTGTTGAATATGGCTTGGCAGAGGGGATACGGTATGCCTGAATGATCTCCATGAGGCAGAGCACGCCTATTCGAAAGGCAACCTAAGCCAGAAAGGTATGTGATGAGCAGGTTACTTGATTTGCTGAGCAGGGCGGTCACTGCGCGTCCCTGGTTGACGATCCTTGTGCTGCTGGTCATCACCGTCCTGCTGGGCGCGGGTGCAGAACGCCGGGCGCCGCCTCCTGAGACGGCGGACACGCTCCCGCGAGGCAACGCCGTCGGAGAGGCCCTGGATGAGATTGACAGACTCTTCTCGGACTCGGGTGAGGCACGCGTGACGACGCTTCTGTTCCGGGGCGACGCGATCACTCCGGCGGGCCTCTCGCAGATGGACGCGCTGCTCAACGACATCGTAGCCGACCCGGACATAAGGACGCTTCTGACGCCCACTGACGCCCTCATTGGGCCCTCATCGCTGTACAAGGCCCTATTGCAAGTGGAGAGTTTCGAGTCGGTTTCCCAAGCGGAGATTGACTCGGTGCAGATTCCGCCGCAGTTCCAGCTGGGGCTCGACGCACTGACCGGCAATGACGATGACGGTACGCCCGTCGCTGTCGCCACCGTCCGCCTCCGTGAAACGGGCGACGAACGCATCAACGACGCCGAACGAAAGATCCACGAGCTCTCCCTTGCAAGCGAGGGAACGCTGCAGGCGAGCACAGTCTCGTTCATCGTTGTGGAAGACGAGTACGTCAAGGCCACCGAGGAGGGGATGGGGCCCCTGATCGGGCTGGCTTTCCTGCTCATTGCGGCGCTGCTCATACTCTTCATGCGCACGTTCACGGATTTGCTGCTCACCCTTGGCGGGCTCCTCATGGCGGTCATATGGGTCGTCGGAGTTGAGGGTTGGCTCGGGCCAAACGCACTGGCGATCATCGGCCCTCCCAACTCACTCACGACAATGGTGCCAATCATTATGATCGGCCTAACGGTGGACTATGCCATTCAGATCGTGTCGCACTACAGGGAGCAACGCAACGCAGGCGAGCCGGTGCTTGGGGCCGTCCGCGTGGGAATGCGAATCGTTAGCGTCCCATTGCTACTGGCTGCCATAACCACGATCGTTAGCTTGTTGGCCAACCTCTTCTCACCCATTGAAATCGTCAACGACTTTGGCGTCATCGGTGGACTTGGCGTGGGCATGGCGCTGTTGGTCATGCTGACACTTGTTCCGGCGGGCAGGGTGATTATCGATCGCCGGCGGGAGAGGCGCGGCACCTTACCGGCTGCCAGGCCGATTTCCACCGCTCTGCCCGGCGTGAATCGATTGGCGGAGACGCTGGGGAGGAGTGTCACACGGCACCCGGCGCCCTACATTATCGCGGTGCTGGCCGTGACGGCTGTGCTGGGGTACTCAGCCAGGGGACTTGAGTCTGAGTTCCACATCCGCGACATCCTGCCAAGGAACGGCGATGTATTCCAGGATATGGCGACCCTAGACGCGGCCGTTGGGGGTTCTACCGAGTTTGCCAGTGTGCTCCTGAAGGCAGAGGCGACGGAGACCCGCACCCTCCTGAACTTGCAGGACCTGACCAGTGCCTTTGCAGTAGAACGGTTGCGACCGGCGGCTGCTTCCGGCCCAATCGAGGTTTCGTACCACCTAATTCTTGAAGACTGGATCCACGATAGCGGGGAACCCGGCGACAAGTATGACCCGGAGCTTGCCGCGATCTTTGAGGAGGCCTCGGCAGGAGTCGAGTTGGACCCCGTGCTGATGCAGGAGTTCCTGGACAAGCTTGGGGAGCGAGACCCATCCCTTGGGCACCTACTGATCAACGATCCGAATGGCATCGATGCGATGCTGCTCCAGTTCCCAGTCTTTACCAACTTCCCCGCCCAGACCAAGTTGCTCCAAGAAGAGGTGGAAGCCATCTGGCAGGGCGACGACGAAGCGATTACCGTGACCTCCAACACCGTGATATCGGTCAACGTGACGGACTCCATCACCGAAAACCAGTCAGAGTCGATTTCCGCGACGGTCGCGGTGGCCCTCACCGTACTGGCTGTCTTCTTCTGGGTGACGGTGCGCCAGCCTGCGCTGGCATTCATCGCTGTGGGGCCCATCGTTCTGGTCCTCATCTGCGTGCTCGGCACGATGGCGCTGCTGGGCATTCCCTACACCATCATCACGTCGATCATCACGGCATTGTCGATAGGAATTGGGGTGGACTACACCATCCACATTATCCATAGGTACCGCGAGGAATACTCCCAGGTGCGCGAGCCTGAAAGGGCGGCAATCCAGACGCTCAGAACCACCGGCTCGGCGCTGCTGGGCTCCGCGATGACGACGGCGCTGGGACTTGGCGTGCTGGTCTTGTCGCCGCTGGCTGCGTCCGCGCAGTTCGGGATAACGGCGGGAATCACCATCGCCTACGCGCTCATCGTGTCCATCCTGCTGGTGCCGCCAGCCATGACGGTGTGGGGCGCATACCAGAACATGCGGCTGCGGTCGAACCTGATGCGGTGGGCAGAAGAGCTCGACACTGAGATCGACGCGGTGCACCGGCGGTACGAGGGACAATAGAATTTGCCCCAGGAGGCATTTTATGTCAATCGGCGACCTGTCCAAGGGTCTGAAGGCCGCCTACCGTGGCTCGGACGTCCGCAGCCGCGTGAAACACCTCGATGGTTGGATGGACAGGGTCAGTCCGCATGATGTCGGCCCGGACGGCTACGACCACGCTGGAACCGTCCAGGAATACTACAACATCTGCAATGAGTTCATGGTGTTCGGTTGGGGCGAGTCCCTCCACTTCGCGCCATTGTCGCCCCGGGAGAGTCTGGAGGAATCCAAGATTCGGCACCAGCGGCTGATGATTGCCAAGCTGGAGTTGGAAGAGGGTATGGAGGTCATTGACGTCGGCTGCGGCATCGGCGGCCCCATGCGCCGCGTCGTCCAGGAGGCGGGCGTCAGAGTCCTCGGCGTCAATAACAGTGACGTCCAGTTGGAGAAGGCGAAGGGGTTGAATGCCGCCGCGGGTATCGATCACATGGTCGACTATTTCGAGGGCAGTTTCATGGATATGAGCGCCGTCCCCGACGATACATTCGACCGGGGTTACGCCATCGAGTCCACCTGCCATGCACCGGATAAGGCCGGTGCGTTCGCCGAGATCTACCGCGTCCTGAAACCCGGAGCCCTTTTCTGGGGTCAGGAAATGTGCATGACGGACAAGTTTGATCCCGCCGACAGCCGGCACCAAGCCATGAAAGAGGACCTGATGCACGGCATCGCCCTCAAGGACATCGCCACCATGAGAGAGGTGAACCGGGACCTTGAAGCGGCTGGGTTTCACATCATAGAGGCAAAGGATCGCGCCGTGGAGGAGAACGGTACAGTTGCGCCCTGGTATCAGCCAATGGAGAGTAGGAGGGGCAACGCCCTGCGCGGGACTCCGCTGGGCCGCCAGGCCTACATCGTAATGTCCAGGCTGGCCGAGGCGCTAAGGATATTCCCAAAGGGCTCTGCGGATGTCGTTGGGCTGATGGACCGCACAGCCCGAGCCTACGTCGCAGGCGGCAAGGCTGGGGTCTTTAGCCCACTGTACTGCTTCTTGGCCCGCAAACCTCTTTAGGCGCTCTCTTTCCCGGTCTCCCGGGCGATGACCTGGTGGTTTAGGCGGGTATTTCGCGCCGCCTTTCCGCGACGCGGAAGTGCAGCTTCTTGCTCGGCTTCAATGACGGTATCGGATTGATCTTGAGCTTGTAGTTAGCCGGTGCAACTTCGATGTTGAAGTAGTGCGCCACCATCAGCACATTGATCGTGAGCTGCAACTGCATCCACTGCGATCCCAAGCATGTGTGCGTCCCCAACCCGAATGGCGCATACCCCGGGCTGAGGTGCTCGTTCCGCGGCGCCCGGTAGCGGTCGATGTCGAATGTAAACGGGTCCGGGAAGACGCTAGGCATGTAATGCGCCGCCGTCTGCGCAATGAAGAGCCGCGTGCCCACCGGGATCTCGTAGCCCTCCACGACGCACGTGTTCATAACGTTGCGGATCGACATTGGGACGATGGGATACACCCGCAGGCACTCCATCAGGAAGCGGTGCGTCACGTCCAGGGAGGTGAGGTTGAAGTCGTCACCCTCCGGGTCACTGTTCTCGAAGAGCGCGTCCGCCTCCTGCTGGAGCAACGCGTACATCTCCGGCTGCGACGCCATTGCGTACAGCGCAAAGCTGAAGCAGTCGCCGAGGTAAACGCTCGCGATTAACGCCGCCGAAAGCGCGAAGCGCAGGTTCGTCTCCGGCACGAACTGCGGGTCGCTGGCGTGCAGGCTCAACAGGTCGTCTGCCAGGTCCCGCTTCTGGCCTTCCCGCTGCGCCGTAGTATGCCCATCCTGTACCCGGCCTAACAGATCGTCGACCAGCTTGGCGCGGCGCCGCATCCCCGGCGTGTTCAGCATGAAGTTGGGAAGCGCCTTCATGATCTTCACCAGCAGCGCGCGCTCCTTGTACTTGGCCATATCCACGAGGAGGTCCTGCGATTCCACGCTGATCATTAGCGGCGAAATTTGCGCGTTGATCATCGTGCGGCAGAGCGTCGTGGCCTGAAACGTGTCCCCAACTGACCAGCTTGCCATGAATCCCCGGATATACCGATAGAGGTCGTCCAACCGTCCTTCCAGCCGCCCGCGCGAATACGCTCCCGCCAGTGATTTCCGGAGGCGGAAGTGGTCGGCGCCGTCTAGCGCGGGCAGCACGCCGTTCGCCCCGTAGACCTTCTCGAACTCGGCGAAATAGTCTTTGGTCCGCAGGAACATTCGCCCGTTGCGGTGCACCCATCGGTTGGCGTTGGGCCCGCCCACGAAAGTCATGGGTTTTGCCAGCGGAGGCTTGAGCTGGAACACCGGCCCGTAGGCCTCCGTCAGTTCCGCAAAGAGCGCGGGCAGGTTGCCTGTTCGCACAAGTGGATTGGTCACAACCTTGCGCAGCGAGGCGGTTGGGATGGTCTTTGAGAACGCGGACCGGCGAAGCATCGGCCCCGCCAGATTGTCCGAAACGGCCGCAGAAATGGAACGTCCGATTACGTCCATCTTGCTGACGAGATCTATGCGCTCCTCCGCCTCAGAGTCGATTGGAAATATGAACCGGAAGATGTCGCATGTGTTGATGAGGGCAATGATGATGGCGTCTCTGGGGGCGGGGATGTCGCCAGCCAGGATGACTTTGCCGATGCGCGTCTTGACGAATTCGACCGCCGTCCCCTCCTGCGTGCCCGTGTACAGCTCAGTCTGCCAAACGGAGCGGGACAGCGTCCAGAATTCGCCCTCGTGGAACTCCAGGATTCCCATGGTGACCAGATTCTCGAGCGCCCCGTCGATGATGCCCTCGGCGTGGTGCGCTAGTCGCTCAATCCAGTATTGCGTGTTTCTTGCCCTCGGTTCATTGGCAATTTCCTTCAGGAGCGGGTCAAGGGTCTGTAGCCCCGTTTCCGTTTTGTCGAGAACAAACAGGCTCTGCGTGTCCATGTCGATCTTCGCCCTGAGCGAAAGCTCTGCGAGGACGGCGCCAATTATGGCGCAGTTCAGATCCCAACCGGGCACCTGGTGAAAGTACCCGTTTTCCTCGTTGAGGAGCATTAGGACGAGTTCTTCAGGTAACGTTAGGGTTCTGGTCGCCACATCCCTTTCAGACTGTATTGTCACCGTGGGCCTCCCCGCATCACCTCGATGCACAATCATGCATAGAACTATTCGTTATGGAAGAAAGTATAACTCTCGAAAAGGGGGGAGAGCAAACTATCCTTTGGTCAGGATGCGCAAAGTGATACGAGGTATTGGAAACCGGCGAATTAGAGATATCAGCAAGCCAATTGGAAGCGCCGTTTGCACGACAGGAATTGCAGGCGTATATGAGCGTGTTCGTCAGTCTAGCGCCTGGCTTTCCTGAAGGCCCAACCAAACATGATGCTGCCGTAGTGGTTGAACGTCTTTTTCGCTTCCGGGTCGTTGAAGTGATAGTCTGCGCCGAGTTGCCTGGCGACTGCAAGCCCGCTGACGAAGCAGGTTTCCTGGCTATTGACCAAAGTATGGGCGCCGCAGTGCCACGTGCGTTTCTTGCCTTGAATGAAGCGGAACAACTGAACGAGCCACGCCACATGGCGGACGTCGTGCACGATGTGTTGGAACCACCACCTTGCGATGATCTTCTCGTTGTCTATTTGGCTGATGGGGTTGTAGGTCACAAGACAGGGTTTGTCGGAAGTGTGGGCCCATGGCTGCTGGTTGTGCATGATGTAGGTGATTTCGTAATTGTCGGGTCTTGCACCGTATTGTTCGATGTGGTTGCTCCGGGTTTGCAGTGGCCTTGAGTCGTTGTCCGGGAGGATAGAGGAGTCCGAGTGGACGATTGTGTGGTTGTGTAGCTCGCTTTCGTAGCGTATTGACGACAGGATGTGGCGCTCGAGCAGCGTGGGTTTGTCTAGGACCATGAGTGTCTGGTTAGCATTGGATGCGAATACCACTTGGTCAAAGCTCTCCGTCACGCCGTCCTCGTCCTCAACCTCTACGCCGGACCGATGGCGGTACACTTTTTGTACGGGCCGGTTGAGGTAGATCTTGTCCCGAAAATCGGAGGTCAAGTTTTCGTAGATGCGTCGCGTGCCCTGGTCCCATGTTTGCATGGGTGTCGCTGTTTCGATGTCAAAGAACTCGAGATACCTCGAGAAGAGGGATGCAGGCATGTCGAACACGTTTGTGGCCATCAAGAAGTTGACGAACATGGGCTTCAAGATCTTGTACCTGAAATCGCCTGAGAATCCAGCCAGATTCAATACTGTGCCCATGCTGATGTAGTTGAACGGGTTGATAGCGTTTACGAGCCTCGACTTGGAGTGGGTCAGCGGCGCAAACCTGCGCAGGCGCCTCAGCACACGCTGAAACTTGGCAATCTCTGATTGAAGCTGCTCTCTAATGTCGGAGTCGAAGTCGTGTGCGTAGACGCGGCCGCGGTATTTCACGCTGTAGCTGAATCTGGTGTCCACCGCCTCGATGCCGAATTGCTTCATCAACAGGAGGACGTGCTGATAAACCGAGGGAATCAGGGCAGTGACGGAAATGTCGAAGGGGATGGAACCGCCGTCATCCTGCGGCATGTCGATTGTGACGGCATTTCCGCCAATCCGGTCCTGTGCTTCAAATAGCCTGAAATCGTAACGGTCGGGGTGGTGGTTCAACGCCCATGCCACCGCGAGCCCAGAGATCCCCCCACCGATGATGGCAATGCGCTGCGGGGTTGGATTGTTTCCGCCTGATGTCATGCGCACCAGCCTACCATCGGCAATGTACCGGGGCGAGAGTCTCCTCGAACTTAGAATTGGCCGCGCGATTTGGCGGTCCCTGGCCTCAGGCTTCCGGCCAACCCGAACAGGATTATTCCCCGTTTGCCGCCAGCCGTCGCCATTGTGGCAGGACGTCGGGGTTCACGACTGGTTCGGGGACTTCACCGTTCAATGCCTTCAGGGTCGAGTCCACGGCCATCTTCCGGTTGGCGTGGAGGCTGGCCTCCGTGTGGGCGATGTTGTGGGGGGTGACGATCACGCGCTCTCTGTCCAGAGTTCGCATCGGGCTGTCGACGGGAAGGGGCTCTTGGTGGAAGACGTCGAGGGCCGCTCCGGCAATCCAGTTCTCCTCGATGGCCCGTTGCATCGCGGTCTCCTCAATCGCCTCTCCGCGGGAGGTGTTGACGATGTAGGCGCCGGGCTTCATGAGCCGGAGCTGCTCCTCGCCAATCATGTTGTAGGTCTCGGGCGTAACGACGACGTGAATGGACACGAAGTCCGACTCGGCCAGCAGGGTATTGAGGTCCACCATCTTCACGCCGAGAGCCTCTGCCCGTTCCGCCGGGGCGTAGGGATCGTACGCAAGAAGATTGACATCCCATCCCACCAATCTCTTGGCCACCTCTGAGCCGGTCCTTCCCAACCCTACGAGGCCAACGGTCTTCTGCCAGAGCAGGAAACCGCGGTCGGAGCCCTGGCTCCACTCGCCATTCCGGACCCGCGCTTCCTTGCGCTTGAGGCGCTTGGCCAGCATGGTCATCAGAGCGATGGAGGACTCGGCCACGCTTACGAAATTCTCGGGCGTCGGGCTGTTGCAGACCATGACGCCCAGCTCAGTGGCCGCCTGCAGGTCGACGCGCTCGTAGCCGATGATCGGCACGACAAGCGTGTGGAGTCGCGGGCACGCCTGCATCACAGCACGTGACAATTGGGGCGGCGGTCCGATTACGGCGCTGACATCCTTGCACAGCTCCAGCAGCTCGCCCTCGGTGTAGGGTTCTCGGGCCTGCTCCGCTGTGCGGCCGTAAACAAGCTCGTGGCCGGCGTCAGTAAGCGGTACATAGGCCTCCGCAGGGCCTGCGAGGTTCGCCACAAGTACCTTCATGCCAGCTTCCTCTGTGTTGGTTTGTGCTCGCTATTCCAGTCCGTACAGCCGCCTGGGGTTATCTGCGAGGATCAATTGCTTCTGTTCCGGCGTCAGGTCCTCGCGTGCCTCCAGTTCGAAAAGCGACTCAGGGTAGCTGCCGTCCCAGTGCGGCCAGTCGGTCGCGTAGAGTATGCTCCCTTCGCCGACGATGCGCATTGTCTCGGGCAGGAGCCGCTCCTCGGGCTCGCAGGAGACGAAGATGTTGGGGCTCGCGACATATTCGCTGGGCTTCTTCTTCAACAGCGGGGCCTCCATATACCCGCGGAACTCGAAATTCTCGTCCATGCGGTCCATCCAGTAGGGCACCCACGTGCAGCCGGCCTCCAGGTAGGCGATCTTGAGGCCGGGGAACTTTTCCGGCACACCTTCAAGGACCATGCTCGTCATGTGGCGCATCTGCGCCGCGGGGTGTGCCAATGTATGGCTCTGCACGAAGCGATTAACCAGGTACTCCTCGAATCCGCGGCCACGCAGGGACCCGCCGGCGTGGAGGCCGACCATCGTGCCGAGCCGTTCGGCCTCGGCGTAGAGGGGATCGAACCGGGGATCGCCGAGAACCCACGGACCGTCCGTGGCGAGCATCGCGCCGACCATGTTGAGTTCGGTGATGGCTCGCCGGAGCTCCTTGGCGGCTTCGTCAACATCCTGCAGCGGCAACAGGGCGACGGCATGCAGACGAGGGCTCACCTTGATAAACTCTTCCGACATGTAGTTGTTGTAGGCACGGCAGAAGGCTGCCGCAAAGTCAGGCTCTCGAATGAACCCTACGCTCAGCCCGACCGTCGGGAAGAGCACGGTTTTGTCCAAGCCGCCCTGGTCAAGCATGTCCAGCCAGTTCTCGGCGGTAGTTTCGAGGTCCGGGAAGACGCCGTTCATCCTACGGTCAAAGCTGTCGCTGCCGACCTGGAAAGCTGAGCGCTTGTCGTAGGGAGCTTCGATGTACCGCCGGTACGCGGCGCCGTCCATGACGTGACCGTCTGCGTCAATGTAGCCCTTGTTAGCTACCACCATTCCCTCCCTCTATTGGGCGGCCAAGCGAGCAGCAGACTCTCCAATGCATGTGATTCCTGTACGGACAATTGGCTAGTTGTATAGTCGCAAGCCATGTGGCTGTCAAGGGCAGACCGTAACGGGCACAGAGTACTCGCGTTCACGAGGGAGAAACTGGAGCCGGGGCGGATGCAGCGTAACCACAGACCGTCCGTGTGTTCCCTGGAGCCTACGCGGGGCGAATCGCCAGCTTCTCCGACCACATAGTGAGAGTTAAGCAATACCTTGAACCCGGACTGCCTCGACTAGATTCAGAGCGCCACCAATCGCTCTCTGGTTCTCCCGAAGTGTCACTGGCCATAATTCCGGGAGAGGGGGTAGCGACTTCTAGGCGGCGACATAGGCGCTTATCCAAATTCAAGTGACTAATCGCTGCTTTTGGGCACAAGGGATGCTAATACACTATAGTCATTTGATAGTGTAAAATGGTAACATAATGTCATAGACCGGCTGAAACATGCCCGTTAAGATGTTTCAACTCCATATGAATCATGCCATTTGGACTGAAGGGGGCCTCAGAGCTACCGGTTGGATTGGCTGGAGACTGGGTTTTTTCTTATAACAATCTTAGCAATTGGGAGTTGAAGCTTGACGGTGGAGTCTCTCTTTAAGGTGCTTGCCAATGCCGAATGCGGGGCCTATGCCGTATCCATTGACCAGACAATTGTGTTCTGGAACGATGCTGCTGAACGTATCCTGGGTTATTCGTCACAAGACGTCGTGGGTCGCCGCTGCTACGAGGTTGCAACGGGAATCCAGGGCGCTGGCCTGACTGCAGAATGCCTGGGAGGGTGCCCGTTCATTCGCTACCTGCGTACCGGAATGGTGCCAGCGCCAGTCCAGCTACGCATACTCAACTCCTCAGGCGAGGGCAAGTGGCTGACCGTGACCCCCGTGGTGGCGTCGGGAATGCTCAGGGATGGGCCCTTGCTCATTTACCTCTTCGAGGACCCAGAGGCGGGAGAGAGCGGGCAGGCCGAGGACACTGTACGCCGCGCTCTTTCTTCCAGCGGTGTTGGCGTGGTGGGGCCACAGCCTGGCGGCACGGTGACGCAGGAAGTAGCTTCCGTGCTAAGCCGGCGCGAGATTGAAGTGCTTCAGCACGTGGCGCTTGGCTGGGACACACCCCGAATCGCCAACGAGCTCGCCATCAGCCGGCACACGGTGCGGAACCACATTCGCAATCTTCGGCAACGGCTGAACGCCTCTACCAAGCTCGAAGCCGTGCTCACGGCAATGCGCCTCGGCATCCTTGATCGGAAGTAGATGCGCACTCGCTGATTGTTAGAGTCCCGTACTCACCCCTTTGCCCTTCTGCGCTTCCGAGCAAGAGAGAGTTGAGAGCCATAGCCGCTCTTTGATGCACACCGTTTACTTGATGTGGCTTTGGGTGCGGTATAATGGCGCTGGCATCGCCCCTCAGGCACATTCTGCAGTCGGACTGTGGGCGCTTGCAGGGCAGGGTGCCGAGTCAACAGAGAGCAATTTCAGACGGAGGATTCACGAATGGCAGCGGTCAGAGAGGCACAAGTAACCTGGAACGGCAACCTTGTTGAGGGCAACGGCACGATCAATCAGGTCACCAGCAGCGCCGTCGATGGCCTGCCGGTCACCTGGGCTTCCCGGACGGAGGGTCCCGAGGGAAAGACCAGCCCGGAGGAGTTGGTGGCCGCCGCACACGCGAGTTGTTACGCCATGGCCTTTTCCCACATGCTCAACCTGAACGGCACACCACCCACCAAACTTGAGGTCAGCGCTACCGTCACCTTTGACCGTGTGGACGAGGGCTTCAAGGTGGTGTCCAGCGCCCTCAAGGTCAGTGGGCAGGTCGAGGGAATAGAGGCTGCGGCATTCGCGGAGACCGCGGAGGCTGCCAAGGACGGGTGCCCGATTTCGCAGGCGCTTAAGGGCAACGTGGAGCTCAGCGTCGAAGCTACCCTGGAGTAGGTCCTTCTTCGTGGCACAGTCCGGAGACGAGCGGGTCGTTCGCTGCTTTGGCGGGCCGGACGACCCGCTCATGATGCGTTACCACGATGAGGAATGGGGCGTCCCCCTGCATGACGACGGGAAGCTCCTCGAATTCCTCTTGCTCGATGGCGCGCAAGCGGGACTTTCCTGGCGCACAATCCTCCACAAGCGCGAGGCCTACCGCGTCGCTTTCGACGGCTTCGACGCGGAGAGGATTGCCGCCTATTCCGATGCGGACCGCCAGAGGCTGCTAGCCAACCCCGGCATTGTGCGCAACCGCCTCAAGATCGACGCCTTCATCAACAACACCAAGCGCTTCCTGGAAGTGCAGACCGAGTTTGGCACGTTCGATGGGTACATCTGGGGATTCACGGGGCACCGGACACTGCGCAGGGACGGTGTGCTCACGTGGGAGAATACGCCTGCGCGCTCGTTGGAGTCGGATGCCATGTCGGAGGACCTGAAGCGCCGGGGCTTTAAGTTCGTGGGGTCTGTGATCTGCTACGCCTTCATGCAGTCGGCGGGCATGGTGAATGACCACATCACAAGGTGCATCCGTGTCCCGCAGCCGCAGCAGGAAAAACTAGGCCGTCGACGTCGCGGTTAGCTGCGTGAGGTCGCAGTGGGCGGAGAGCAGCTCAGCAAAGCGCTTCGCCTTGTGGGCGCTGTGGAATGTGGCGCGTTCGCCGACGGAGTGCAGCGCCTCCATTGTCTCCAGCGTGGGTCGGTCCACGAGCAGCATTGGGACCTGATTGAGCTCAGCGTGGTGGTCGATGTACTGCACGGGCCGCCGGCCTTCCGTCAGCACCAAGCATACCGTAGACGTTTCCAGCGCGGCCATCTGCAGGTCCGGCCTGTCGCCCCTGACGATCACTGCCTTCTCCTCACGTTTGCCGAAGACGTAGACGCCGGTATCGAGAAAGAGGCCGCCCAGCATGAAGTGCTCAACGAGGGCGTCCAACGCCACATCCGGCGCTTCCAGGTCGCCGTCGTTGATGCACTCCGCCCCGAGATGAGCGGCGACGTCCCGCACTGACGGCGCCAGCATTCGCCTGTCTTCAGGCACGAGGCCAATCACGGGAACACCTTGATTCTCGAAGGCTGTGGATGTCTCAGTCTGGGCCGCAGCCAAGCCGTGAGCGGGAACGCGATTTACAACGGCTCCAATCAGCCTTCCGCCGAAGGCTGCGGTGGCCCGCGCCGGATCCGCCGAGGCCGGGCTGCTCACGAGCACTACTCGAGCGTCGAGCGCCTCGGCGATTGCGGCGTCGGCGCGCAGGTTGTCGGAGGCAGTCCCCGACCCGCTAACGCCCTCAACTATGGCAGGGCCGTCGGGGAGCAGCAATGCTGACATTTGCTTGGCCACGGTGGGGAGGTCAACAGAGGAGTCGAGCGTCACAGGCAAGCCGGTTGGTTCTGAGGCGTGAGGGCGGAGCGCGCGGTGAAAGTCGGCGTCGGGGTCTGGCGACCGGAAAGAGGCAGCCTTCAGGAGGGTTACGGCGTCACCGAGGAGAGATGCGATGCCTGTGGCGACTGCGGTGACACCTACGCCGGGTGCGTCGCCTGCGATGTAGACGATCGGCACGTGCCCTCCATTGTTCGGCCGCGAATATTGCGGCGCATGCACCCGCCCACGGCACGCTGCCGTGGGCGGGTTTGCTCTTTTTTCGATTGTGGAATCTAGCTACGCCTGGCTAGTCGTCCGTAAACGTGGCGTCTACCGGGTCCATCGCCATCAGCGCAGAGAACTCTTCCAGTTCGGCGTCATGCTGCGCGTCTTCGAGGGCGAGCCGGGCAGCCATTTCGCGGGCCGCTTCCTCTTCCGCAACGATGCCCAAACGCTCCCGGCCTTCCTCCGTCATGTCCATGCGCGCCGGGATAAGCCGTCCAATAATGACGTTCTCCTTGAGGCCGGCCAGGTGGTCGACCGAACCGGAGATTGCCGCTTCGGTGAGCACACGGGTGGTCTCCTGGAAGGAGGCTGCCGCAAGGAAGCTCTCCGTGCCCAACGACGCCCTCGTGATTCCGAGCAGCATTGGCGTGGCGCGGGCAGGCTCGCCGCCTTCGGCGAGCACACGGCGGTTGGCCTCGTCGAAAATGGCGCGGTCCACCGGCTCTCCGGGCAGCAACTCGGTGTCGCCCTGGTGGTCTACGCGCACCTTTCGCATCATCTGCCGGATCACAATCTCGATGTGCTTGTCGTGCATGCTGACACCCTGGAAGCGGTAGACCTTCTGGACCTCTTCAATGATGTAATCGTGCACTGCGTCGCGGCCCTGGATGAGCAGGATGTCGTGCGGGTTCTTCTGGCCGGCGGTGAGCTCCTGGCCTGCCTTGACCGGGTCACCGGTCCTGACGACCACGTGTGCAGTCAACGGCGCCAGGTAGGTGCGCTCTTCCTGCTCCTCCCAGGCAACCGTGATCTTGCCGTCGCTGACGGACACCGTGCCGGGCATTCGCGCGACGACAGGCACCAACTCGCCGTCTTCCGACGCTTCGCCTTCGGCCGCGGTTGGCTGGGCCAGCGCCGCGCCGGGCTCGACGACGTCGCCGGACTGGACGACAACTGTGTAGTTTTCCTCGACCGGGTACTCTTCTCGGTACTCCTCTGTGCTTACTACACGGATGTGCTTGCCCTCCGGCGAGTCGATGACCTCGGCCGTGCCGTCGATTTGGGAGAGGATCGCGTGGTTCTTGGGGACGCGCGCCTCAAAGAGTTCCTCGACTCGCGGGATTCCGCTCGTGATGTCGACACCGGCGATACCGCCTGTGTGGAAGGTGCGCATGGTCAGCTGCGTGCCCGGCTCACCGATGCTCTGCGCAGCGATGATGCCGGCGGCGTCGCCGAGGTTGACCATCTTGCCGGTGGCGGGCATGACGCCGTAGCACATGCGGCAGATGCCTCGGGCGGCCTCACAGGCCAGCGGCGACCGGACATAGGCCTCAGTCACACCGGCCTCCCAGAGCTCATTGGCCAAGTCCGCGCTGATGATCTCATCCCTGTCCGTCAGCACTTCGCCCGTGTTGGGGTCGGCGATAGGCGAACACACCACTCGGCCGACAAGCCTCTCGGCGAAGCTGGCGATGGAGTTGTTGCGCTCCTTTTCGTAGTCGTGGCGGACCCAGATGCCCGCCATCGTTTCGCAGTCCTCGGAGAGGATGATGACATCCTGCGCCACGTCGATCATGCGGCGCGTCAGGTAGCCGCTGTCGGCGGTCCGCAGCGCCGTGTCCGCCAGTCCCTTCCGGGCGCCGTGCGTGGAGATGAAGTACTCGAGCACGCTGAGACCTTCCCGGAAGCTCGACTTAACTGGCAGCGGGATGAGGAAGCCCTTGGGGTCCGACATGAGGCCGCGCATGCCCGCCATCTGCTTGATCTGGCTAATGTTACCCTTGGCGCCTGAAGTGGCCATCAGGTAGACGCCGCCGTACGAGGGCAGCGCCTTCTCGATGAGGCCGGTTACCTCGTCGCTGGCGTCCGTCCAAATGCGGATGGTCTGGTCGTAGCGCTCACGCTCCGTGATCAGACCCATCTGGAACTGGTCCTCCAGCTGCAGTATCTGGCCCTCCGCATTGGCCAGGACGTCGGACTTCTGCTCGGGTACTTCCAGGTCGGAGATTCCGATTGTGATGCCGGAAACGGTGGCGTAGTGGAAGCCGGCGTTCTTGATCTTGTCCAGCATGTCCGCCGTCTCTTCGTTGCCCAAGATCCGGTAGGCGTCCGAAACCAGGGTCTTCAGGGCGCCCTTGTCCATGAGCTTGTTCCACTTGGAGGGGTTCTCGGCGACTGAGTCCGGCAGCAAGTCGCGGAAAACTAGGCGCCCGACAGTGGTCTCGAGCCACGACGCACCGTGGCCGTTGCTGCCCTGCAGGATCTGCACCGGGGCCTGGATGTTCACCAAACCCATCTGGTGGGCCATCTCAGCTTCTTCAGCCGAGGAGAATTTCTTGCCGGCGCCCGGCGCGTTGACGTTTTCCATGGTCAGGTAGTAGCACCCAAGCACGATGTCGAGCGTTGGAGCGACCACTGGCTCGCCGGATGCCGGGGAGAGCATGTTGTAGATGCTCAGCATCACTCGCCGGGCCTCTTGCACTGCCCGCCGCGAGAGCGGGACGTGGATGGCCATCTGGTCGCCGTCAAAGTCCGCGTTGAAGGCCGTGCACACCAGCGGGTGCAGCTGCGGTGCGCTGCCCTCGATGAGGACGGGCATGAACGCCTGAATGCCGAGGCGGTGAAGCGTCGGAGCGCGGTTCATCAGTACCGGCCGGTCCTTGATGACCTCTTCCAACACATCCCAGACCTCGGGCCTCACGCGCTCCACGGCGCGCTTGGCGCTCTTGATGTTGTGCGCGAGCCCCTGCACCACCAGCCGGTGCATGACGAAGGGCTTGAAGAGTTCGAGCGCCATTCGCTTTGGCAGGCCGCACTGGTAGAGCTGCAGCGTTGGGCCGACGACGATGACGGAGCGCCCGGAGTAATCGACGCGCTTGCCAAGCAGGTTCTGGCGAAACCTTCCCTGCTTGCCACGCAGCAGGTCCGACAGCGACTTTAGTCGGTGGTTGTGACTGCCGGAAATTGCGCGGCCGCGACGGCCGTTGTCGATGAGTGCGTCGACGGCTTCCTGGAGCATCCGCTTCTCGTTGCGGATGATGATCTCCGGCGCCTCCAACTCGAGCAGCCTCTTGAGCCGGTTGTTGCGGTTGATGACGCGCCGGTACAGGTCGTTGAGGTCGCTGGTTGCGAAACGGCCGCCATCGAGCTGCACCATTGGGCGCAGGTCGGGAGGCAGCACGGGCAGGGCGGTAAGGACCATCCACTCCGGGTGGTTGCCGCTCTTCCTGAAGGCTTCCACAAGCCGGAGCCGCTTCACGGCCTTCTTACGCCTCTGGCCCGAAGTGGACCGCATCTCCTGGGTTAGCGCCTCTCGCTCGTGGTCCAGGTCGATGTTCTTCAGGATGGCCAGGATGGCCTCGGCGCCCATGCCGGACCTGAAGAGGTGCGGGTACTTGTCAGAGAGTTCGCGCTGCCGGGCCTCCAAAAGCAGCTTCATGGGCTGCAGTTCATTCAGGTCGTCCAGCTGCGTCTGGGTCTCCTCATCCAGGATCTCGCGCTGGTCAAAATGACTCTTGTCCAGCGCGGTCTCCTGCTCGACGAGCCACGCATCGATCGCCTCGGTTGCGGCGTTCTTCTGCTCTTCCAACGCGGCCTTCTCGGCCTCGAGGGCCTCTCGCTCCGAGTCAATGGCCGCGCGCAGTTCGGCGACCTCTGCCGCTACGGCTGTCGCAGCCTCGTCCGCGGCGTCCTTGGCCTTCGACTTGCGGGCCGGCCGCGTGGAGAGCTCCGCCTCGCGAGAAGCGAGGTCGGCGTCCTTGGTGGCCAGAGCGGCGTCATGCTCGCCGAACGGCGCCAGCGCTGCTGAGCGGTCGGCATTGGCCTGCTCCCGTACCTGGCGCACCTTCTCCTGGTGGCGCTCGTCCAGCATCTGCAGGTTTTGCTCGAGCTGTTCTTCGAGTTCCTGGATGGCGACGTTGCGGCCGGCGGTGTCGACTTCCGTGATGATGTACTGCGCGAAGTAGAGCACGCGCTCAAGGTTCCTGGGGGAGAGGTCCAGCAGCAGCCCAAGGCGGCTGGGGATTCCCTTGGAGAACCAAATGTGCGCAACCGGCGCGGCAAGCTCAATGTTGCCCATGCGCTCACGCCGGACCTTGGCGCGGGTAACTTCCACGCCGCAGCGCTCACACTTGATGCCCTTGAACCGGATCTTCTTGTACTTGCCGCAGGCGCACTCCCAGTCCTTCGTCGGGCCGAAGATGCGCTCGCAGAACAAGCCGTCCCGCTCAGGGCGCAGGGTGCGGTAATTGATCGTCTCAGGCTTGGTCACCTCGCCGTAGGACCACGCCCGAATCTGCTCCGGGGATGCCAAGGAAATCCGAATGGCGTTGAATTCCGCGCCGCTCTGTGCCATTCGCTCACTCTCCCTTCGTTCTTACGACCGAGTTGGTTGCGGGGGGCTTCCGGGGACAGCCCCTCCGCTAAGGGTTCTGGGTCTCTTGCTCGCCGTCGTCCCAGACCTCCGGCTCGCTCACTTCCGCCGTGTCTGTCGGTTCGAGGGTTGGGGCCTGCAGCTCGGCGACGATTGCCGCAATGTCGTCGTCGTCGATTTCGTCACTCAAGACGTCGCCGAGCGGTGGGTGGGCAAGCGGCTCGTCGAGGTCGAAGGCGCCCTCCTCGTCACTGAGCAGCTCCATTGACAGGCCCAGCGCCTGCATCTCCTTCAGGAGCACCTGGAACGATTCCGGAATGCCCGGGTGAATGACGTCTTCGCCCTTCACGATGGCCTCATACGTCTTCTGGCGGCCCACGACATCGTCAGACTTGACCGTGAGCATCTCCTGGAGGTTGTACGCAAAGCTGTATGCTTCCAACGCCCAGACTTCCATCTCGCCGAACCGCTGCCCGCCGAATTGGGCCTTGCCGCCGAGGGGCTGCTGGGTAATGAGCGAGTATGGGCCTGTCGAGCGTGCGTGGATCTTGTCCTCGACAAGGTGGATGAGCTTCATCATGTAGATATAGCCCACCGTCACAGGCTGAGCGAACTGCTCGCCGGTGCGGCCGTCGCGCAGCAGCATCTTGCCGAGGATGGGCGGCGCCAGGTTCCGCTCCCGGTTCAGGCGCTGCGCTTCGCGCTGCATCTCGGCGTATTCCATGCCAGATGCATCGATCCCCGCTGCCTCCTTGAGCCACAGTTCCAGGCAGACCCTGCGGGCCTCGCCGTGGACCTTCTCGTCGAATAGGCGGTCGGGATCGTAGCCACGTTCCCGTATCCACTCGTAGACGTGGTCCCACATGACCGCGGGCGTCTCGGGGTCGTGCCAGTCAACGCCGCCGGAGGTCTGGATGAGCCACACGCGGCCCAGCCCATCCTCGATGGCGGTGTCGGTTGCGCCGTCGAACACGGGGCTAACGGCACGGAAGCCCAGGAAGTTAGCGACCCAGCCCAAGTGCGTTTCGAGTACCTGGCCCAAGTTCATGCGCGAGGGCACGCCGATGGGGTTCAGGATGATCTGGCCCGGCGTGCCGTTGTCCAGGTAAGGCATGTCCTCGATGGGGAGCACACGGGAGATGACCCCCTTGTTGCCGTGACGCCCCGCCATCTTGTCCCCCACGGTGAGCTTTCGCGTCTGGGCTATCCAGACGCGGACCATGCGGTTCACGCCCGGAGAGAGCTCCTCGCGGCTGTTTCGGTCGGAAACGCGGACATCGATGACCTTGCCGCGCTCGCCGTGGGGTACGCGCAGCGACGTGTCCTTCACGTCCCTGGCCTTTTCACCGAAGATGGCCCGCAAGAGCTTTTCCTCGGCCGTCAACTCTGTCTCGCCCTTGGGCGTGATCTTGCCGACCAGGATGTCGCCGGGGTTCACCTCTGCGCCGACACGGATTACGCCCTCTTCGTCGAGGTCTCGGAGCGCCTCTTCACCGACGTTGGGGATGTCCCGGGTGATGTCCTCGTCGCCCAACTTGGTCTGCCGGGCCTCGCACTCGTACTTCTCGATGTGGATGGACGTGAACTTGTCGTCCTGCACGAGCGATTCACTGATGATGATGGCGTCCTCGAAGTTGTAGCCCTCCCAGCTCATGAAGGCCACCAACACGTTGTGTCCAAGCGCCAGGTCACCCTGATCAGTGGAAGACGAGTCCGCCAGCGGGTCTCCGACCCGCACACGCTGACCCATCGTCACCACCGGCCGCTGGTTGACGCAGGTGCTCTGGTTACTCCTCAAGAACTTGACGAGGTGGTAGATCACGTCGTTGCCGTCATTGTCGCGGACGATGACCTCATTACCGCTGACGCCAGTGACGACGCCCTCGGTCTCAGACAGCACCACCTGCCCGCTGTCGAGGGCCACGCGCCGCTCCATGCCAGTGCCCACCAGGGGCGCCTCCGGCTTCAACAGTGGCACGGCCTGTCGTTGCATGTTGGAGCCCATCAGGGCGCGGTTGGCGTCGTCATGCTCAAGGAACGGAATGAGGGACGTGGACACGCTTACGATCTGCATGGGGGACACGTCCATCAAGTCCAGCTCCTCAATCGGCTGGATGACGGGCAGTGCGTTCGTGCGCGTTTCAACCTTGTCCGGGATGAACTGCCCCTTGTTGTCCACTGGAATGTTCGCCTGCGCGATGACATGGGTCTCCTCGTCGTCGGCGGGCATCAGCTTGATGTCCTCGGACCGCATGGTGACGAAGGGGCGCACCAGCACCTGCCGCTCCGGTCGCTGCTGCAGCGCCTCCCACTGCTTCTTCGAGATCGTCCTGCCTGCCTTGACCACGACCTTTCCGTCTTCGTTCCTCAGATCTTCCCACAGCGTACGTCCGATAAGGTCGGCGTCCGTGGAAGGCAGATGCTTGAAAACGGCGCGATAGGGCGTCTCGATGAAGCCGAACTCGTTGATGTGGCCGTAGGTGGCCAGAGAACCCAACAGGCCGATGTTTGGCCCTTCCGGAGTCTCAATGGGACAGATCCGGCCGTAGTGCGAGTTGTGGACGTCGCGAACCTCGAAGCCGGCACGTTCCCGCGACAGGCCGCCGGGGCCCAATGCCGAGAGCCTCCGCTTGTGGGTCAGCTCGGCCAAGGGGTTCGTCTGGTCCATGAACTGGGAGAGCTGTGAGCCCCCGAAGAACTCGCGCACCGCCGCGACAACTGGCCGGATGTTCACCAAGGCCGCCGGCGTCACGTTCTCCGGCTCGATGATGGTCATGCGCTCCTTGATGACGCGCTCCATGCGCAGGATTCCGACGCGCAGCTGGTTCTGGATCAGCTCGCCCACTGCGCGGACACGCCTGCTGCCGAGGTGGTCGATGTCGTCAGCACGACCCTGGCCGTTGGAGATGCGCACCATCTCTTTGATGACGGCCACCAAATCCTCTCGGGACAGGACACGCTGCTCGCGGTCCGCGGGCAGCCCCAGGCGGCGGTTGAGCTTGTAGCGTCCCACCTTGCCGAGGTCGTAGCGCCGGGGGTTGAAGAACAGGCTGTCCAGAAGGTTATTGGCGTTCTCCAGGTTGGCGGGCTCGCCGGGCCGTAGCCGGCGGTAGAACTCGAGCCGCGCCAGCGCGAGCGTCGCGGCGCCCGTCCGGTAGTAGGGGTCTGAGCCTCGCACCGACTCCCACAGGGGCTGCAGCTCCTCCTCGCGGTAACCCTCGGTGCGGTCCGTGTCAATGGGGTCCTTGGCCAGCGTTGCCGAGATGTACGGGTGGTCGGGGTTGGTGTCCACGTCGGCGAAGAGCTCGTGCATCTCCTCATCAGTGACGTACCCGAGCGCACGCAGGAGCGTGGTCACATTGGCCTTGCGCTTGCGGTCGACCTTCACTGACAGCAGGTCACGAGCGCCCGTCTCGAACTCTAGCCACGCGCCGCGGTAGGGAATGATCTTTGTGGAGCAGACGCCCCGGCCGGTGGATGGGTCAATCTCGACAGTGAAATACGCGCCGGGAGACCGCACTAACTGGCTCACAACAACACGTTCGGCGCCATTGATAATGAAGGTGCCGTGAGGCGTCATAATGGGGATATCACCGAAGAAGATCTCCTGCTCTTTGATCTCCCCTGTTTCCTTCACCGTCAACTGCGCGGTCACGTAAAGTGGGGCGCAGTAGGTGATCTCCTTCTCGCGGCAGATCTTCATATCGTACTTGGGGTCCCGGAATGCATGATCCAGGAACGTCAAGTCGAAGCGGTTGCCGGTGAAGTCGTCGATGGGAGAGACTTCCTTGAGCAGCTCGGCGATGCCCTCTGTCTTGAACCAGTCAAACGAATCGATCTGCGTCTGAATCAGGTTGGGGACGTCCACAACTCGGGAAATGTTGGCGAAGGACTTCGAGGCGGTGGGGGTTGTCTGGCGAGACGGTGTGGCTAGGGTCATGCAGCACGCGCTCCTTCATGCAAACTGGCGACGCCATGAGGACTGAACGGCGATGGGTCCTACAATGGGACTAAATGGAGACAGACCTTGAGGGCGGAACCGTGAGTCTTGCTAACATCCGGTTGAAATAAAGACATAGTTCTACAGGTAACACAGCATAGGGGAAACTCCATACCTTGTCAAGTAGTTTGTTGGCCAATTTTGCAGGAGAGGGTTTACAATGGCATTAGCTGGTGGTACACTGACCGCCTGATTGGGCTCGTCCGGCAGTACGCGGGGCGGGCTACTGGAGACCCAAGTGAGCCGTAGAGGGCAGCGGGCTGCCCAGGCCCGTCCGGCGGCCGCCTGGAGGAAAGATACGTGGCCCTTCGCATCATTGGCGGGAACGCCAAAGGCCGAGCATTGTCGTCCCCTGGTGGGGCCCGTACTCGACCTACGTCCAATATGGTGCGGTCCGCCATCTTCTCCATGCTCGAACCGTACTTGGGCGGCGCTCGCGTTCTCGACCTCTTCTCCGGCACCGGCGCGCTAGGCGTCGAGGCCCTCAGCCGTGGCGCCGGGTGGGTCGACTTCCTGGAGCGCGACGCCCGTCAGTGCGCAGCAATCAACGGCACCCTCCGATCACTCGACTACGCGAAACAAGGACGCGTGCATCGCACGCAGGCGGAGCGCGCGCCCGAGCTGCTCGAGGGGCCCTACAACGTGATCCTCATGGACCCGCCCTACTCCTACAAGAAGCTTGAGCCGCTGCTGGAGCGCATCGGCGAATCGGGCCTTACGGACGATGGAAGCGTGGTCGCCGTAGAGCACTCGCGCCATCAAGACCTCCCAATGGAGGTTGATGGTCTGCGTTGCATCAAGCAGCGTCGATACGGTGAGACAATGGTGACCCTCTACCATTGGGGGGAAGCCGAATGACCATCGCGCTGTATCCTGGCACATTCGACCCGATCACTAACGGCCACATGGACGTGGTCAAGAGGGCGTCCGCTCTCTTCGATAAGGTGATTGTCGCCGTCTACGCCGGCTCGCTTAAGTCCGTGATGTTCTCCACGGAGGAGCGCCTGGACCTATGCAAGAAGGCGATCGATGGCGTGTTCAACGCGGAGGCGGTCACCTTCACCGGGCTCGTCGTCTCTTACGCGGAATCCATCAACGCGTCCGTGATGCTCCGAGGCTTGCGGGCAGGTGCGGACTTCGACCACGAATTCGACATGGCGCTGATGAACAAGACTCTTGCACCCAACATCGAGACCATGTTCCTGATGGCCAACATCGAGTGGCAATTCCTCAGTTCGTCGAGGATCAAAGAGGTAGCCGCGCTTGGCGCAGACGTCTCAAACTTCGTGCCCACGCACGTGGCCGAGGCGCTGAGGGCCAAGCTGAACAATCAGGCCTAAGGGAGGCCGGTAGATAAAGGAGGCGCAATGGACCTGTTGAACCTGGTAGACAAGTTGGAGTCAATGGCCACGGCCAGCGGCAAGTTCCCGGGCACCCGCAAGATCATGATCGAGCAAGACAAGCTCCTGGAGTTGGTCGACCAGATGCGACTGGGTATCCCCCGAGACATCGTCGAGGCTGAGGAGCTGATGGCGCGTCGGGAGGCCATTATCAACCAGTCGCTGCTGGACGCGCGGCGCATCAAAAGCTCCGCAGAGGAAGAGGGCCGGAACAAGTTGCACGACAGCGAGATCGTGTCGCAGGCCCACAAGAAGTCTGAGGACATGCTTGGGGAGGCCCAGGAGCAGGCAGACGGCATCGTCATGGACGCGCAGAAGAAGGCGCACCGCTTGATGCAGGACGCCCAGTCCTTCGCCGACCAGCGATTCGAAGAGGCCAACCAGTACGCTCAGGAGACGCTCTACCACCTGGAGATGCATCTCTCCACCGTGTTGAACAGCGTTCGCCGCGGGCTGGACAGCCTCGAGGACAGCACGACCAAGGCCGCGTAGCGCCTCCCGGAGGGGCCTCATGGCTACGGGGCCCCTCCGAAATGGCGCTCCGACCGGCATTGCTGCAAGCAAGAGCGAGCAACCAGGTCCCTTTAGCGGTGCCCGTCAAAGCGGGCCTATTTCTGCTTGACTATTGACAAGCTCGAATGTTCCTGTAGGATGAACTGCGTATGAGCGTAACGTTGTCCTATCGCTATGGCTATTTCTTTACCGGCACATACGTCGGCCGGGGAATTGCCATGTGACATCCAGGACAGCGTAAGCAACTGACACTTCCCCCCGCCGAGCAGACGCCGGCGGTTTTTTGTTGGCCCCCGCTCTGCTCCGGGGAGACGAGTTGGAGCCAGAACCGGACCAGAAGGGAATGTGAAGAAATGCAGAAGACCAAGGTGGAAGATCTTAATGTAGTCGGCACGGCGCCTCTAATCAGCCCCAACGACTTGGAAGCGAAGCTCCCCATCACGGAGGAGATCGCGGACCACGTCGTTCGGGGCCGGGCTCAGATCGAGGCGATCCTCAACGGCACGGACAACCGGTTGCTGGTCATCGCCGGCCCGTGCTCCATCCATGACGATACCGCAGCGTTGGAGTACGCCGGCCTGCTGGCTGCGCTGGCGGAGAAGCTCAGCGATAGACTCTTCATTGTCATGCGCGTGTACTTCGAAAAGCCTCGCACAACCGTCGGATGGAAGGGCTTCATTTACGATCCGGGCCTGGACGACAGCTTTGACATCAACACGGGAATCACCCGCGCTCGCGCCCTCCTCATCAAGCTCAATGAAATTGGCGTATACGCCGCCACCGAGTTCCTGGACCCGGTGGTCCCACAGTACCTGGCGGAGTTCATCACCTGGGCCTGCATCGGCGCGCGTACCGTGGAAAGCCAGACCCACCGACAGATGGCCAGTGGCCTCAGCATGCCTATCGGCTTCAAGAACTCGACCGAAGGAGCGGTGCAGCCCGCCGTCGACGCCATGGTCTCTGCACGCTCGCCCCACGCTTTTCTGGGAATTGACCACGATGGCCGTACGTGTATCGTGCATACTCGAGGCAACCCTCTGGGTCACCTGGTCCTCCGCGGCGGCAACTCGGGGACAAATTTCGGTTCGGACGCAATCACCGCGGCGCACCAGCGCATGGAGGCGGCAGGGGTGCCGACGCGTGTACTCGTAGATTGCAGCCACGGCAACTCCAACAAGGAATTCTCCAAGCAGAGCCTCGCATTCAAGGACGCCGTGGAGCAGCGGCTCGGTGGCGAAGCCGACATTATGGGTTTCATGCTGGAGAGTCACCTGAATCCGGGCAACCAAAAGGTGCCAGCAGACCCTTCAGCCCTCAAGTACGGTGTGTCCATAACCGACGCCTGCATCGGATGGGAAGAAACGGTAGAGTTGTTGACCTGGGCGCATGCGGTGGTTGGCGCCTAGACCGAGGGCATCGTCGCCGCGCTGTATAATGACCCCATCACAACGTTTGAGGGGGCGCCATGAGCGGCGAGCGACAGGCGACACTCGGTGTGGAGGAGTCACCGCTCCTGGTGCTGCTGGACGGGCATGCGATGGTCCACCGAGCCTTCCATGCTATCCAGAATCCACTCACGCTTCGCCGTACCGGTGAAGAGGTGCGCGGCGTCTATGGCTTCACGCAGATGCTGCTCCGCGCAATTGAGACCCTGAGGCCGACGCATCTCATCCTGACCTTCGACTACCCCACGCCCACGTTCCGGCATGACCTCTTCGAGGACTACAAGGCTCAGCGGCCCAGCATGCCACAGGAGCTGAGCAACCAGTTCCCGCACATCCGCCGGCTCATTGAGGCCCTCCAGGTACCCATCATGGAGATGGATCGCTACGAAGCCGACGACCTCCTTGGCACTCTCTCCGCACAGGCTAGCGAGCAGGGCCTCGATACGGTCATCATCACCGGCGACACGGACACTTTGCAGCTCGTAGGGCCGCGCGTCCGCGTTCTGCTGCAGTACTCGACGCAGAAGCAGACGATTTACGGGGAGACAGAGGTCCGGGAACGATTTGGCGGCCTGACCCCCGAACAGGTCATCGACTACAAGGCCATCTGCGGAGACACCTCCGACAATATTCCGGGCGTACCCGGTGTCGGTCCTAAGACGGCCTCCAAACTCCTCCTCGAATTCGGAGACATCCAGGGCATCCTCGACCACCTCGACCAGCTTCCGGCGAGGCAGGCGACCGTCTTCGAGGAGCACCGCGAGCGCGTCCTCCGCGGGCGCACACTGGTGACCATTGTTCGGGACGCTCCCGTCGAGCTCGACCTTGAGGCAGCTCGGTGGGGCACCTACAATCGCTCCGAGGTAGTGGAGGTGCTGAAAGATCTGGAATTCTTTAGCACCATCAACCGAATTCCCTCCGGAGAACAGGACGGCCCTGTGGAGTCTGTCGGCGGCTCGGCATCTGCGCCTGCCGTACCGGAGGTTGACACTGACTACACGACCGTTTGGGACACGGAGGCACTAAGCGAGCTTGTCGGCGCACTGAACGCATCGCAGGGCTTTGCATTCGATACGGAGACGGCGCCGGACGGGCTTGACGTCAAGGGCGTCCAGCCCATGCGCTCCACGCTCGTCGGCCTGTCCTTCGCGACAGAGGCCGGCCGGGCCTGGTATGTGCCTGTCGGCCACTCCGAGGGTGGCCAGCTAACGCAGGAGCGGGCGCTGGAGGCCCTTGGTCCGGTGCTCGAGGACTCGGAGCTGCCGAAGGCTGCACACAACGGTAACTATGACCTCACGGTATTGGCCCACCATGGTGTCAGCGTTCGGGGCTTCGCCTTTGACACAATGCTGGCCGCTCACTTGCTCGGTCACAAGGCCATTGGCCTGAAGAACATGTCGCTGGACATGTTGGGCATCGAAATGACGCCCATTAGCGACCTCATTGGCTCTGGCCGTACACAGACGACGATGGACCGCGTCCCCGTCGACAAGGCGGCGCCGTATGCCTGCGCCGACGCAGACATGACCTATCGCTTGTGGGTCATGCTGGAGGACCGGCTGCGCGGCGAGGGTCTCCTTGACTACTTCACAAGCATCGAGGCGGCGCTGTTGCCCATCGTAGTTGACATGCAGGTCACGGGAATTTCACTGCAGGTCGACATGATGCACCAAATGGCCGATGCCCTGGGACAGCGCGTTGCGCAGTTGGAGGTGGACGCGTACGAGACGCTGGGCCATCGCTTCAACCTCGGTTCTCCCAAGCAGCTTGGCGACATTCTCTTCGAGGAACTTAAGCTCGGCGAGTTAGCGGAGGTGGGTAAGCCCAAGAAAACCAAGACTGGCGGGTATTCCACAGATGCCGCCGCGCTCGAGGCTCTGCGAGGTTTACACCCACTCGTCGATACGGTCCTCGAGCACCGGCAACTTACCAAGCTCAAGTCAACCTACGTCGACGCCCTGCCCACGCTGATCAACCCCAAGACGGGGCGGCTCCACACGACGTACAACCAGGCTGGATCCGTCACCGGCCGGTTCTCTTCCAATGACCCCAACCTGCAGAACATTCCCATCCGCACGGACCTTGGCCGGCAGATCCGAGTCGCGTTTCTGCCCAATCAGCCTGGCTGGATGCTGCTCGCTGCCGACTACTCGCAGATTGAGCTTCGGGTGCTGGCGCACCTGTCGCAGGATCCGGGGCTACTTGAGGCCTTCCGCGAGGACCAAGACATTCACGCTGCCACCGCCTCGCAGGTCTATGGGGTCGCTCTCGACGAGGTGACTGCGGACATGCGGCGCATTGCCAAGGTGCTGAACTTCGGCATCATCTACGGTCTCAGCGCCTTCGGCATCTCGCAGCAGACTGAACTCACGGTCGAGGAGGGCCGCGGCTTCATCGAGAGTTATCTGGGCCGCTACCCCAAGGTACGGGAGTACATCGACAACACCAAGCAGATGGCACGCGACATGGGCTACGTTGAGACGTTGCTGGGTCGGCGGCGCTACATGCCTGAGATTGCATCGACCAACCCGCAGATCCGCCAAGCGTCGGAGCGTGAGGCCATCAACATGCCGGTGCAGGGCACTGCGGCAGAGGCGCTCAAGCTGGCGATGCTGGGCGTCGCGAGAGAGATGTCGGAGCGGGGGCTGCGGAGCAACCTGCTCCTTCAGGTTCACGACGAGCTAATCTTCGAGACACCGTCGGACGAGATAGAGGAGCTCAAGTCGCTGGTGGTGGATGTGATGCCACGGGCAATGGAGTGGGCGCCGAAGCCAGTCGAGTTCGCGGTGCCGCTGAAGGTCGCGACGAAGAGTGGCGGCAATTGGGGGGAGCTGGAGTAGGGACTACACCTCTCCCGTCACCCATGCCTTGATCAGGTGGTGCGCGATGGCTATGGGGCCTGGGAGGGCGAGGTTTTCGTTGGTGCCGGCCATGGCGCTGGCGACGTCTTCGCGGGTGAACCAGCGCACGTCCGACATCTCTCCCGTGTCCATGTGGATTTCCGTCGTTGCTGCGTCCGCGTGGCAGCCGATCATGAGCGTCGAGGGGAAGGGCCACGGCTGCGACGAGTGGTAGCGCACATTCTTGACCTGAATGCCCGACTCCTCCTTGATTTCACGTGCCACGGCTTCCTCAATCGACTCGCCCTGATCCATGAAGCCGGCAAGCGCCGAGTAGCGGTTCATCGCCTGCAGTCGACCTCGCGACTGCCCTAGCAGGCACCGGTCGCCGTCGGCGACGACAGTGATGACGACGGGGTCGGTGCGCGGGAAGTGCTGTGTGTTGCAGTTAGTGCAGAATCGCATGTGGCCGCCGCGCCGCATCTCCGTCGGGTGCCCGCAAACTGCGCAGTAGCCGTGCCGGTTGTGCCAGTTCACCTGCGCTCGCGCCTGCGCCACAATGCCGGAGTCCGCCAGGCTGATGAGGTCCGTGACGCCCCGCGTGTCCTCGAAGGACCATGCTTCGTCGGTGCGCAACGCCTCGGAGGCAGGCTGGTTGCGGGTGATGTCCACGGTGAAGTGCGCGGCGCCGTCTCGCAGGCCAAGGAAGATGCCCTCCACCTCGATGCCCAGCCGTTGCACGTCGTCCAGCCCAATCCAACCGAGGTCGTGGTCAGGCGTGTTGGTGACCAGCACCGTGTTCTCCCACAGCGGCAGAAACTTGCTGGTTGCATCCAGTGCACGGTCCCGAAGCCAGCCCTCGTCGCGACGTTCCTGGTCGCCTCGATCAAGGGGGTTGCCGGCGTAGATGTGGGTGATGGGCGGAAGCTCATTGGGCATGGTGTCATCCATTCCTAGAAATCGGGTGCATTCAACGGCGAATCCTGCCTGACATGCGACGGCGGGAGCCGCTTTCGAGCGACCTCCCGCCGTCGTTGCCTTGCCAGGTCCACTTACTTCACAGTGATGTCTTCCCAAACCACAGGGTCGTCCTTGAAGTAGACATCGCGAGGCAGCACTGCGCCGCCGGAGCGCACCTTGAACACCTCAGGGTGGCTGGCCGCGTAAGGCTCGATGCCCTCTTCCAATTCGCGCGCGCCGATGATGAGGCGCCGCCGCATGCGGATGATGGCTGTGTCCGTGGTGCCCAGGTGTTCTTCCGTGCGGTCCACAATCGCGCCCATGCTGTCCGTCATTGCCGAGTCCTGCGCGCGGCCCATGCTGTCCGGAATTCCGCTAAAGGTCTCTGTCTTCTGCACAGTTCGGTCAATCATATAGTGGTTGCTCTTGTTCGCAATTCCCTTGTACGTGCCGGGGAGCATCCCGCTCTTGGGCGCCTCAGTCCATTGTCCCTCCAGAGGCCCGTAGGGGTTCCAGCGGCACAGGTAGAACCAACAGTTCTCATCGTCAATGGGTACGATGAGGCCCGACCGGGCGTATCCGTGCGGCTCACGAGGGATCATGGTGACCCACGGGAAGAGCCAGCGGGAGATGCGCCAGTAAGAGGAGTCCTCTTCCGCGTTGCGCTTGGCGCCGATGAGGATGCCGCTGTCCGTGTCTTCCACGTGGAAGCGGGCCGGGCGGTCGTTGTACGAGTAGCGCCCACCCATGGTCGTCGCTGTTGCAGCCTTCTCTTGGGCGTCCAATCGGCTGTGCAGGATGGAGGCGTGCACCGTGTCAATCTCTCCCTCGATGACCTGCACGAAATTGGACTCGTACCACACCTTTCGGGCCTCTCGCTGGTTCTCCGCTATCGTGAGGTACTCCAGCTCCGGCAAAGGCGGCTCAAGCTCCGGCGGGCCCATGTACGCCCACACGAAACCCCCTGCCTCCTGCGCGGGGTAGGCAAGTATCTTCACCTTGCCGGCGAAGTTGCTGTCCTCTGGCTCCGACATCATGTCGACGCAGTTGCCCTCGATGTCGAACTTCCAGCCGTGGTAGGCACAACGCAGGCCCTCTTCCTCGTTTCGGCCGTAGAAGAGACTGGCGTGCCGGTGGGGGCAGAACTCCTTCAACACGCCCACCTTGCCGCTGGTGGTGCGAAAGACCACCAACTCTTCGCCGTAGATCTTGCTCTGCACCGGCGGGCAATCCGGTTCCGGCAACTCCTCTGAGAGGAGCACCGGAGTCCAGAAGCGCCGACAGAACTCTCCCATGGGCGTGCCTTTGTCCGTTCGACACAGGAATTCGTTTTCTTCCCTGGTCAGCATCCCCTTGCCTCCTCTTTGTTGTTGCGCTACGTCTGAAGACAAATCGCAAATGCTACTGGCGAAAGCCTGTAGCCTTCGACTGGTAGCCTACCACCGAAAGCTGCCATTAGCTACCGGACCGTAATGTCCTCCCACACAACCGGGTCGTCCTTGAAGTAGACCTCGCGCGGGAGCAGCGCGCCGCCGGATCGCACCTTGAAGACCTCGGGGTGACTGGGCGCGTATGGCTCGATGCCGTCTTCCAACTCCCGGGCGGCCACGATCAGACGGCGCCTCATACGAATGATTGCCGTGTCCGTGGTGCCGAGGTGCTCCTCGGTGCGGTCGACAATGCGACCCATGCTGTCCGTCATTGCGGCGTCCTGCGCGCGGCCCATGCTGTTGGGAATGCCGCTGAACGTCTCGGTCTTCTGCGCCTCCCGGTCAATCAGGTAGTGGTTGGTGGAGTTGGCCTTGCCGAGCCACGTGCCGGGGACCATGCCGTCGCGAGGCGCTTCATTCCAGTTGCCTTCCAACGGGCCGTAGGGGTTCCAGCGGCAGAGGTAGAACCAGCAGGTCTCGTCGTCGATGGGGACGATGAGGCCAGAGCGGCAGGGGCCGTGCGGCTCGCGCGGAATCATGGTGATCCAGGGGAAAAGCCAGCGCGAGATGCGCCAGTAGGACGAGTCCTCTTCGGCATTGCGCTTGGCGCCGATGAGGATGCCGCCCTCGGTGTCCTCGACATGGAATCGGGCCGCGCGGTCCCGGTACGAGTAGCGGCCGGCCAGCGTCGTCGCCGTTGCCGACTTCTCCAGCGCGTCCAATCTGCTGTGCAGAATGGATGCATGCACGGTGTCGATCTCGCCCTCGATGACCTGCACGAAGTTGGACTCGTAGAGCACCTTGCTGGTGTTCCGCTGGTTTTCAGGCACACTCAGGTACTCCAGGTCCGGCATGGGAGGCTCCAGCTCCGGCGGGCCCATGTACGCCCACACGAAACCCCCTGCCTCCTGCGCGGGGTAGGCGAGGATCTTGACTTTGCCGGCGAAGTTGCTGTCCTCGGGCTCCGACATCATGTCCACGCAGTTGCCCTCGATGTCGAACTTCCAGCCGTGGTAGGCACAGCGGAGGCCCTCTTCCTCATTGCGGCCGTAGAAGAGGCTGGCGTGTCGGTGGGGGCAGAACTCCTTCAGCACGCCGACTTTGCCGCTGGTGGTGCGAAAGACCACCAACTCCTCGCCGTAAATCTTGCTCTGCATCGGCGGGCAGTCCGGCTCCGGCAATTCCTCTGAGAGGAGCACCGGAGTCCAGAAGCGCCGACAGAACTCCCCCATGGGCGTGCCTTTGTCTGTTCGACACATGAGCTCGTTTTCTTCCCTTGTCAGCATCGCGATGCCTCCTCTCTTGGGCCTTACGGAGCCGGTGCGGTCTCGTGTCCGCTATGAATATGGGTTGACGCCCTTGCCGATGGCGGGTGCGTACTCATCCGAGCCGCCCAATGGTACGCCCGCGATCGGCACGCCGGCGTCTGCGTTACGGGCCTTTTCCGTGTGCGCCTTCCAGTCCTCGCCCGGAGGCAGAATGATCGACGCCGAACGGACGCGGTAAAGCTTCTCGTCGTCCACTACGGCAGGTACTGACCCATCCTCCATGTACTGGCGCGCCGCGGCCATCAGCTGCTTGCGCACCATGATGATCATCCGATCGCTGGTACCCAAGTGTTCCTTTCGCCGGTCATAGATGGGGCCCATCGTTTCGGTCATTGCCCGGTCCTGCAGGTTCCCTGCGAAGGGTATGCCGGACTTGTTCAGCGTCTTCTGTACTTCGTAGTCCAGCAGGAAGTCGTTGGTCTTGTTGGCCGCCGTGTGGTACCGCGTTCGGGGGTCCGGCGTTTCCTCCACGTAGCCGCCCGATAGCACGAAGGGGTCGAGCGCCCTCGCCCGCTCTTCCTCGGTGACTGGGCCGTCCAGCTTGCCGCGCATGCTGATCAGCATGTGGTACTCGTCATCGATGGGCACCCATGCCCTTGCCGAGACCGAGTTCGGGCTGCCTGCAGCGATCATGCTGAAGTAGGGGTAGATGTATTGCGTGATCCGGTGGTAGACCTCGGAGCTGTCCCTCTTCCACTGCCGCTTTGCGGAGTACACGACTCCGTACGGCTGCGGGACCACCTCCAGGGTTGGAGCCAGATCGTGCGCCCACGCGCCCAGCATCACTCCCTTTGGTCCAACCTGTTCCTCGCGCAGCCGGCCGTGGATGAAGAAGACGTGCGAGGAGTCCAGGTCTCCCTCGAGTCCCTGCACCCAGTTGCACTCCTCAACCATGATGTGAGGAGGCAGAACGTTTTCTTCCGGGAGGGTGTTTATTTCAAACGCGGGGAAGGGCGGCGGCGTTTCGCGCGGTCCCATGTAGGCCCACAGCATGTGGTTGACGTCGCGCACGGGGTATGCGGTGGCGCGCACCTTGTCCTTGAAGTTGCTTTCTGCAGGCTCATTGGGCATGTCGATGCAGGCGCCGGTTGTGTCGAACTTCCAGCCGTGGTAGTTGCAGGCGAGGCCGGCGTTCTCGTTGCGGCCGAAGAAGAGCGACGCGCCCCGGTGGGGGCAGTTCTCCGCGAAGAGGCCAATGTCGCCGTTGGAGTCACGGAAGCACACAAGGTCTTCGCCCAATAGCCGCACGCGCTTCATGGGTCCGTCGACCTCGACGTCCCTGGAAGGCATAAACGGGTGCCAGAATTGGCGCAGGAGCTCGCCCATCGGCGTACCGGCGCCTACTCGAGTAAGAAGTTCATTGTCCTCAGCCGTCAGCATTTGTACTGCTCCTCTCTTGGTATTGAGTGAACTACCCGCCTACAACGTTCAGAAGGGCCTGGCGCTTTTCCACGCGAACAGCGTGCAGTGCCCGCTCGATGGCAGCGGGAACCTCCGCTGGGTCCTCGACGCGCTCGCCGTAGCCGCCGGAAGCTTGGCAAATCATCTCGTAGTTGAAGCCCTGCGAAAGGGTGGTTACGGCCCACGTGTCCGTCTGCGCGGCGTAGCCGTTGGGGTTCATGTTTCGCGCCGAGCTCTTCACGGCGTTCCAAATACCGTTGTTCCACACGATGAATAGAATGGGAAGGTCCTGTGCCTGTGAAACAATGTGGCCAGAGGTGCCGGAGCCGAAGATGTAGGAGCCGTCGCCGGTGCAGCATACAATCGTCTTGTCTGGCGCCGCAAGCTTCGCGCCAAGCGAGGCCCCGACGGCCCAACCGAGGCTGCCCGCCGGCGATATGCCGTAGGTTGTGCCAGGAGACGTGAAGGCGATCTGGGATGCGTCAATGCCGAGCTCGTTCATCAAGATGGTGTTCTCGTCCAGGTGCTTGCCAAGCTCGCGGCTGAAGTACGCCTTGTTGATGGGCACCTCACTCTTGCCTGCCTCGGCCCTGCCATCCGTGGCTTCCGCCCTCTTTTGCCGGGCCTCTGCCCACTTGGCCGTGCGCTCCTGGACGCCGCCGGCGTCGACGCCTATGCGCTTGACGGCATCGTTCAGCGCGCCGAGGGTGAGGCGCGGGCTGCCAGTTAGGTTGAGGTCGGAGCGGTAACCGCGGATTGGGTAGCGGGCGTACAGCGGGTCCTCGCCGATGTGAATTACCGTTGCCTCCTCCAGCGGACCGGTGCGCTTTGGCGTCCAGGGCACATCGACTTCCAAGACGACCACGACGTCGGCCTCGGCCAGCGCCGCCGGGATGTCGCCGCCTGCGTGCAGCGGGTGGTCCTGCGGGAAGTTAACGAAGGAAAGGCCGGACTCGAAGACGGGCATTCCCAGCGTCTCGGCCAGCGCAACCAATGGCGCGACCGCCTCAGGGTCCCTGCCGGAAGCACGGGTGATCAACATCGGGCTCTTGGCCGATGCCAGCGCCTTGGCGGCTTGCTCGATGAGATCCGGTCCCGGCATGCGATCCCCGGTGGGGGCCATTCGAGGCTTCTCACCGTACGAGAACGATTCTATGCGCCTGCCAAGAACCTCGCGTGGCAGCGTCAGGTAGACGGGGCCGGCCGGCTCTGACTGGGTCAGCGCAAGGGCCCGGTCCACCACTCCCTCGACATCGGAGTCGGAACGGAGCTCGTAGTCCCACTTCACCCACTCGCGCACCATGGAACCCTGGTCGAAGGACTCCTGCGCCCAGTGAATACCGCCGTCTCGAGAGCCGCTCAGATCGCCTTCTGTTAGCGGCGTGCGGCCCGCAGTGAAGAGCATGGGAGTGTTGGAGCGGTTGGCGTTGATGATGCCGCTGGTGGCGTTCGCGGTTCCAGGAATGGTGTGGACCATTACGACCTGCGGCTTGCCGGTGACCATCGTGTAGCCGTGCGCCATGGCCACGGCGGTGATTTCGTGAGGAACAGGAATAGGCTTGGGTAGCATCTGCTCCTGTGTGAACCGCTTGGCATAGGCTTCGACAATGGGCGCAAAGTCCGTGCCGCCGTTGCCGAAGAAGTAATCCACACCCCGGGCCGCCAATAGCTCCAGGTACGCCTCGGCAACCGTTTCGACTTGGACAGTCTTCGCCATGTCATTCCTCCACTATTTTCAAATCGAACACCACGACATAAGTGGCGTTATGCTATTCCCGCATCATATAACTGTCAACATACGCGCAGCGCGTGCGCGACCCGGCATGCGCTTGTTTAGCCAGCGGCATCGGCGTATGCTACGCAACCGAGGATTGGAGGGATCCTTCATTTCAGGTACAGGCGCTTGAACAGCTACGGACAGGGGCCGATACGAGGAGGCAACCATGGTAACCGAAACGACGAAACCCCACGGCGCGCATACCGCTGAGACCTTCAAGGAGAGTCTGCGCGACGGACGAGAAGTATGGGTCGACGGGGAGAGGGTGGCGGACGTCACGACGCATCCCGCCTTCAAGGACACAATTGACGAGCTTGCCCGCATCTACCAGCTGCAGCACACCGACGAGTACCGCGACCAGATGACTTTCGTGTCGCCGGAGAGCGGCATCCGCTGCAGTCTTTCGTACCTCTTGCCACGCAGCGCTGAGGACCTGCGCAAGAAGCGCCGCAACAGCGAGATCTGGAACGAGCAAGCTTGGGGCCAGTTCGGGCGTGGCCCGGATCTCCTGCCGCAGTTTGTGCTGGGCCTGTACAACAACCGCGAGGCGCTCAGCGCGGTCAAGAACCCGCACTGCGACTTCGGCGAGAACGTTGTCAACTACCACACCTTCTGCCAGGAGAACGATATCTTCCTGACACACGCCCTCGGCGACCCGCAGGTCGACCGCAGCCTGCAGCCTCAAAACGAGACGCGGCAGGTGAAGGAAGAAGACCTCTCCCTGCACGTGGTAGAGGAGACGAATGAAGGCATCATCGTCTCCGGCGGCAAGCAGGTGTCGACGGCTGCCCACATGAGCAACGACACCTACGTCTCCCTGTCCGCAACGTTCGTCCGCCGGGCAGACCCGCGGTTCATCCAGGCCTTTTCTATCCCCTCCAGCAGCAAAGGGCTGAAGATCTTTTGCCGGGAGCCCGTCTCCCAGTACCCCGGCCACTACGGCCACCCGTTCGGCATCAAGTACGACGAGCAGGACTGCATGCTCTTCTTCGACAACGTGCTGGTGCCCTGGGACCGCGTCTTTATGCTGTACGACGCCTCGGCGATGGTGCAGCGGTTGGCCGGCGGCGCCAACTTCATGGGTTGGAGCAACTACGTTCGCATCCACGAGCGGATGAAGACGATGACTGCAGTCGCCTCCATGATCGCGGAGGCCATTGGCGTCAACGAGTTCCGTGAGGTCGCCGCCAAGCTGGGCGAAATGATCATGTACACGGAGCTGTGGCGTCATGCCATGAACGGCCTGGAACACACCGCTTTCATGACACAGGGAGGGCTGATGTCCATCGGCCGCGGCACTGGCATGAACCTGTTCTTCGCTCAGTACTCTCAGCGCATGGTCGAGCTGCTGCGGCAAATCGCAGGGTCCGGTGTGCTGATGCAGCCGAGCGAGCGAGACCTGGTAAACCCTGAGATTCGCCCGTACCTCGACCGGTACATGAGGGGCAAGGACGTGGGCGTCGAGTACAAGTCTCGGCTATTCCGGTTTGCGCACGACCTGGCGGCCTCTTCCTTCGCGATGAGGCAAGAGGTGTACGAGTACTGGCACGGCGGCGACCCGAACAGGAACCGTGTCAACCTCTACCGCGGCTATGACCAGAGCGAGATCATGGATCGCATTCGCGAGGTTGTCTCGCAGCCGCTCGAGCACACGGGACCCATGGAGAGCACCAGCTAAGCCAAATTACATTTCTCAGCAAATGCGAGCGGCCCCGCCCGGTTCCGGGCGGGGCCGCTTTCTCTTCTCGGGTACTGTCCCGCATTGCTTGCGGGCCCCCGAATTCGTTGGGGAGTAGCTATCCCTGCCGCAGGAACTGCTGGATCTCCAGGAGCACTGAAACCAGACCCTGATGCGTCAGGCGACCGGTGTAGGTGTTGTGCGGGCTGGGGTGGTATGAGCCGAACAGTGTAGGGAACCCTGGGCCCAACTCGTACCGCACGCCGTGTCCAAATTTGATGTCTGGAGGCCTTTGCAGTCCCATCGCCCGCGCAGTTCGCAGGTACGCGTCGAAACCCAGCTTGCCCAGGCCGAGAACCGACTTGACGTTGGGCATGAGCTCCAGTTCCTCGATGAGGTAGGGCAGGCAGCGCGCCTGTTCCTCGGCCGTTGGTTGATTGGCCGGCGGGGCGCACTTCACTGCAGACGTTATGCAGGCGTTGATGAGCGTCTGTCCGTCATCCCGGTACTGGGAGGTTGATTGGCTTGCGAAGCCGCCAGCATGGAGCGCCGCCGCCAGGAAGTCGGCTGATGGGTCACCGGTGAACATGCGCCCAGTGCGATTGCCGCCGTGGGCAGCGGGCGCCAGCCCCACGATGCACAGTTCTGCGTCCGGCGTTCCAAATGCGGGTACGGGACGCGCCCAATAGTCCCATTCACGGTATCGACGCACCTTCTCGATTCCTGCACGCTCCCTGTGTTCCACCAGTCGAGGACACGCCCGGCATGCAGTGACGCGCTCCATGAGGGCGCGGTGCTCGGCAATTGTCATCATTGGTAGTCTCTGGATCGGCTACATGACCGAGCAGGTCAGCGTCGTGTTGACGCCGCGAAGCGAGCGGATGCTATTGCGAAGCGTTGCCGCGAGGTCCTCCGGAGTGTCTGCCTCCAAGTCCACGATGAAGTCGAATGGACCAAAGACCTCGTAGACTACGGCGCCGCGAATTGCCTTCAAACGCTCGGCAATGCGGTTCGTCTCGGTGGGTTCCGTGTTGACCATGATGAATGCCTTGGCCATGGTCATCCTCCTTAGAGTCAGGTGGGAAACGGTCGCTGCCAGTCACTAGTGTACAACAAGGGGTTGGCGTATTGGCCGTGCCCAGCTATACTGCCGAACTATGCCGATATATGAATTCCGATGCAAGAGCTGCAATGCCAGGGTCTCTATCTTCTTTAAGTCTATGAAGGTAGACGCGACCGGCACGTGCGAGCGATGCGGAAGCGAGGACCTTGTCCGCATATTCTCTAGCTTCCGTGTGCTGCGCACCCCGTTCGACATCAGCAACTTCAACAAGAAAGAACTGTTAGACGGCGTCAACTACACGGATCCCCATTCTATGGCCAACATGTTCAAGCGCATGCAGGAGACATTCCAGGACGAGCCGAATGAGCACATGGATGAGATGGTCCAACGGCTGGAATACGGCGAGGCAGTTGAAAAGGCCATGGACCTCAACATGGGCTCGAACCACAAGGGAGACTCTCACGGTCACGGGCACAGCCACGACGGCGGAGAATAGCAGCAGAATTCGAAGCGTTCTAGCTAACAGAAAAGGAGAGGGGGCCGCGTGAGCGGCCCCCTCTCCTTTTGTCCAGATTCGTGTTTGGATCCAGCTCGACTTCTCGGTGGATTACACGTTGGCGAACTGCGGGAACACCTTCAGCGGGTTGTTGTGGATGATGTCAACAACATCCTCTGCCGAGAGAATGCCCTGGTCGATGTAGTACTGGAAGATGGGCAGCAGGTCGTCGGAGGTCCTGTCAAGGTTGGCGTCGGACTTGTGGTCGCCCGCCTTGCGGACTGCGCCACCGGAACCGGGAGCCTCAGTGCCGAACGCCGTGGCTGCAGGGCCCCACTGCCGAATTGACAGGGCCAAGTAGTCGATGTCGTACAGGCAGGTGTCAAAGTAGAGGTTGCCGCCTTCCCAGTCACCGCGGTGCCGGGATGAGTCGATGAACCGGTCAAGCGCGCCGCCGCCGTGGGCGATGCAGATGCGCAGGCCGGGGAACCGGCTAAACAGGTTCTTGCTGTCATAGCAAAGGATCCGGGAGGCCAGGAAGGTCTCTACCACGAAGCCGACCTGGTAGTTGCCGGGGATGTGCGCGATGCGCTCGTCCAGGCAGTTGGTGCCGTGGATGAACACGGGTACGTCGTACTTCTGGCAAATTTCGTAGACCGGGAACCAGTAACTGGTGTTCATGCCGGGAGAGTTGTGGCGGCCGTCAGGGTCTGGGCTCAGGTACGTGCCCGCGAAACCCCGCTCCTGGATGTTGTACTCGAATTCGTCCACGCAGTTGCCGAGGTCCGGCGCCTCCGCGATCTGCGGCAGCATGGTGGTGGACAGGAAGCGGTCGGGGAAGTTCTGGGTCTGGTGATGGATCGTGTCGTTGGTGAATTCGCACCATCGCTTGAGCAGGTGGCGGGGCATCCAGCCCATCATGCGGAAGGGCCGGGGGCCGATTACCTGCACGTCGATGTTGCGGTCGTCCATAAAGTCCACGTGGTACTTGTTCCGCTCGTACATCAGCTCATCGCTAAGGTTGGCGGGCCTGTTCCCGCCGGAGCGAAATGGGCTCTCGCCCACGTGGCCGGAAGCGAATCCCATGTCGATCCAGCTCACCGTGCCGGGCGGGCCGGATACGTGACCATGGACATCCAGGACTTTCGTACCGTTGAACATAGTGCTCCTCCTTCGTTTGGGCGCCAGTTGCCCCAAGTGTCAGTTTGGACTGGCGCACATGGTACCACAACAGTCAACAACTGAGACGCCTGGTGGCTGCTATCGCGAACTGCGCGACCTCTCGTCAGCGCCTCCTTTCCGCCTGTGGGCAGTCGAACTTACCGCCAGTCAGGCGTGGCCCGCATCCACTCGGCGTACTCCGCGATGGCGGGTCCGATGGTGTACTGAGGCGCATAGCCGAGTTCCTCGGCAATGCGCGTTATATCCATGAAGGGGTCCGGGCGGTAATTCGGGCTCTTTCCCGGCTGCAACTCGAAGTTGACGCCCGGGACGGTAGCGGAGATCGCTTCCGCAATCTCCTGATTGGCGGTGCCGCGTCCGCTGCCGATGTTGTAGGTGGTGTGACTCAGGGTGTCCGCCATTGAGAGGAGCTGCACACCCTTCGAGACATCCTTCACGTAGGTCCAGTCGGTAAGGTCGTCAGAAAAGGGGACGCCGCCGCGGCCGTAGTCCGGCGGGTTGCCGGTCACAGCCGCTCGGGTCATGCGGCTGGGGAGATTGAAGCCGCTGTAATACAAGGGGCCGTAAATGCTGCCGATGCGCATATAGACGACGCTGATCCCCGTCTGGCTGGCGTAGAGCGAGCCCAGGGTCTCAAAACTCTTCTTGTAGGCCTCAGTTGCGTTACCGGTCGCAACGGGCAGAGGCGACTCCTCCGAGAATGGGCCCTGCTTCAGCCCGAGGTACACGGACTGCGAACTGGCCACGAGCACGCGGTCTACGCCGCAGATGCGGGCGGTCTCCATCACATTGATGAGCCCGCCCATGTTCGTGCGGTATTCGTCACCCGGCGTGAGGGAACCCAGCCGCGGCGCTACCATATGGGCGATGCGGTTGACGCCGTACTTGCTGACCGCTTCCACGATAGACAGCGGGTTAGTGACATCAACTGTGGCAATCTGGACACGCTTGCCGATCTCGTCCTTGAACAGATCGGGCTCGCGGCGGGAACTGTGGACCCCGATGACCACGTCCTCGCCGGCGTCCAGCACGTGGCGGACCGTGTGCATTCCGATGAAGCCCATTCCGCCGATGATGAGTAGCATGCATACCCCCTTGAGTTGACAGCGCACGAGGCGCGAGGCGTAGGTTGTCCATACCTGTGCAGCGTAGGCGGTAGGATATGCACGCGGCTGGGGGGTGTCAACCCTCGCTGTAGCTGCTGCGAACCCGGCGGCGAACCCGTCCGGCCCTGGCGTTCGCCTTGACACTGACGCCCCTCGCCGATAGATTCAGGCCAGCTACGAGGAAGCCGCCATAACAAGTGGCGACGACGGACGACAAGGAGTCCGACATGGCCCAGACTGCACAGCGCATCTGCTCGCTCCTGCCGAGCGCCACGGAGATTGTCTACGCCCTTGGCCTTGGTGACCGCCTCGTTGCCGTCACGCACGAGTGCGACTACCCCGCCGCCGCCGCAGCACATCCCGCTGTCACCAGCGCTGGCTTCAACCCGGCGAGCATGTCGAACAGGGACATCCACAACCATGTAACCGAGAACGTCCATAGCGGCAGCAGCATCTATACCCTCGACCGGCCATTACTGGAGAAGCTCAACCCGGACCTCATCCTTACTCAAGAGCTGTGCGACGTTTGCGCGGTCTCCTACGACACGGTGCAGGACGCCGTGCGCCACCTCCAAGGCGACAACACTGTCCTTTCTCTGGAGCCGACGTCGCTGGCGGCTATCCTTGATACCATTGCACAGGTCGGAGGCGCCACCGGGACCGAGGCGCAGGCGACGCAAGTCGTAGCCGACCTCAAGACGCGCATCGCGACGGTGGAGGAGCAGGCTAGGGCTGCGGCAGAGCGGCCCCACGTATTCACCATGGAGTGGATGGATCCGCCATTTGCCGGAGGGCACTGGGTACCGGAGATGGTGCGCCTTGCGGGCGGGACGGCCGGCATTGTGCCCGAGGGGCAGCCGTCGCGGGAAGTCACCTGGGATGAGATCGTTGCTTTCGATCCTGAGATCATCGTGGTCATGCCCTGTGGGTATCACCTCGACGCACTGGAGCTGGAGTTTCGCATGACACCCTTCCCCGCTGCCTGGGGCGACCTGAAAGCCGTGCGCCGCGGGCAGGTGTATGCCGTCGACGCGACGGCATACTTCAGCCGGCCGGGTCCTCGCGCCGTGGACGGCCTCGAGGTAATGGCGGAGATCATCCACCCCGAGCTATTCCCGCGCCGGAAGCCCCTCGATGCGTGGCGAGCGCTGGAGCTCCGCGACTGCGAGCAGTAAGCGGTAGAGGCCCCGGCCAAATACCCAACCATCAATCATATGATGTCGTGCTCACGTGCGAGTGCGAACGAAGCAGGAAGTGATGAGTAGCTCAAGGTTCTGGCATCGCCTCTTCTTCGGTGCCCTACTGATCGCCGTTGGAGTCGGATTCCTGGTGGAGAATCTCACTGACTACAACATTGCTTGGGGCGACTGGTGGCCTGTGATACTGATTGGCTTGGGCGTTTTGAATGTACCGTCATCACGCTGGGTCGGCGGCCTCCTGCTGTTAGTGGGAGCGGTTTTTCTCGTTGACAACCTGGACATCCTGGACCTCGACATTGGCGACTTCTGGCCCGTGTTCCTGGTGGTCGCTGGTCTTCTCGTCATCTTTGGCGGGAGGGCTAAATGGCGCACAAGGGGAAAACAACCGCGCAAGGCGTCGTCAGCGGACATCCTGGATGTGTCCAGTGTCTTCGGCGGAAGTGAACAACAGGTGACGAGCCAAAATTTCAGGGGCGGAAGCGTGTCGGCAAACTTTGGGAGCGTCACGATTGACCTTCGTGGCGCCTCCCTCGCCGATGGAGCAGCCACCCTGCAAGTAGACGCGATATTCGGCAGCGCCGAGATCTTTGTGCCGAGCGACTGGATGGTCAACATCCAGACTTCCGGCAACTTCGGCGGCGTGGAGCTTAAGCGCGCACAGCCTGCAGCGTCCACGGAAACACTCACTGTCACCGGCTCATGCACCTTCGGCAGTATCACGATCGCGTAACGGGACACCATACAGTCACAGATTCAGGCCTTAGACGCCATCAATATTCTGCCCATAGACGTGGCCTTAAGGAAACTCAGAAGCCGCGTCCGCTCCTAGTCGCCATGCGCACCGCTCAGGAAGAAGCTGCGTTGTACCCGTCGACTACCCTGCCATCGTGCCCCAAATTGCTGAACCGCATCAGGGAGTTGCCCGGGCCCATGCGCCGGCCCGCGCTACGGTGAAGACGCCAGGGCAGCTTGGCGACGGCATGGGCAAAGAAGGTGATGTGTTGGCCCCATTCCAGAATGGAAACTATTTGGTCACTAGGGGAATTGACAAACATTCACGGTTAACATAGGGTTATGCAACTACGCGGGAAGTGACTCGCGTACTAGTGGCGTGTGGCTATTGAGCAAGGAGGACGAGGACATGGTCACGTATATCAAGGGTAGAGGTGACCGAAACCTTCGCGAGTTGGTGGACCTTGAGAACGGCGTGATTAGTCGGGAGGTCTACGTCAACGAGGACATCTACGCCCAGGAGCTCGAGCAGATCTACGGGCGTGCCTGGCTCCTCGTAGGCCATGAGAGCCAGGTCGAGAACCCCGGCGACTTTGTGCTCGGCCGGATGGGCGAGGAAGAAGTCATTCTCACCCGCGACCGCAAGGGCAAGATCCACGTCTTCCTGAACACCTGCCGCCACCGCGGCATGAAGGTGTGCCGCTACGACGACGGCAACGCGCTCGTCTTCACCTGCCCATTCCACGCTTGGACCTACGACACGGACGGCCGGCTGGTGGGTGTACCTCACCACCGGGACGCCTACTTTGAGGAGCTGGACAAGAGCCAGTGGGGGCTAGCGGAAGTTGCGCAGATGTGCAATTACTACGGCTCCATCTGGGCAACGTGGGACCCCAAGGCCCCGTCCTTCGAGGACTATCTCGGGCCCTTCCAGCGGACGGTTCGCTGGGCATTTCAGGCCTCGGACGGCACGGACGCGGGTGTCGAGCTCTACAAGCCGGCGCAGAGGTGGCGCCTCCCCTCGAACTGGAAGTTCGGCGCATTCAGCTTTGCGGGTGACAGCGCCCACGCCGCCATGACACACCTCTCGGTCAACGCGGCGGCCATCGGCCCGCAGGGCGAAGTGGAGGGCGGCGGACGGCACCCCCTGGCAGCGCCATTCCCGTCCAAGCGCGGCTACATGTCGAGCCGAGAGCTCGGCCACGTCGGTCAGCTCGCCATCTACGAGCAGCCGGGCGTCGCCGACTACCGCGACACGTGGCTGCTCGAACCCGGCGTCGACGACTACTGGCGCGAGACGCGGGAGATCAAGCAGCAGCGCTTTGCTAACGAATACCTCCACATGCAGAGCGATGGGCAGTTTCACATCTGGCCCAACGCCACCATGTCCGACTGGCGCATCCTCATGTGGCACCCTCACGGCGTTGGCATGACGGAGAGCTGGCGCCAATATCAGGTCGACAAAAACGCCCCCAAGCACGTCAAGGACGCCAAGCGCCGCTATGTGATGCGTTACTGCGGCCCCGCCGGCATCACCGAGTCCGACGACATGGAGAACTGGAACTACGCGCACCCGGCCAGCCTTGGTATGGTCGCGCAGAGGTTCCCGTACAACTTCCAGCTCGGTTTGCACCACAACCACCAAGACGAGCGCATTCCCGGCGTGACCATTGGCGACCGCGGGCCGTCGGAGGAGAACCAGCGCGCACGGCTCCGCCGTTGGGTGGAGTTCATGGAGGCCGGCAGCTGGGACGACATCTTCCCCGTGCGGAAGAACGGCAAGTCCAATGGGCGGTCAAAGGGCGGCAACGGCATCAACCCGACGTGGTAGGCGCTGCCTGACGCATCATCGGAGGGCGCTCTATGACAACTGAGGGCGGCAACAAATCGGAACGCAAGCGGGTGAATACCCCCGACGGCATGTTCATTCGGGACATGCCGGAAGGCACGAAGCTGGAGTTAAAGAACGGTGACCTGGTTGAGATCACGCTCAACGCCAAGGACGGCGGCTGGCTCGTGGGCCGGGTCATCGAGAGCGAGCGGCCGGAATCGATCGGCTCGGAGGACTGGATCTTCTTCGCCGAGGTGGCCGCGGAGATAGAGTCCTAGGAAACCCTACAACGGAGGAAGTCCGTGACTATCCAGAGCGCAGACACCGCATGGGAGCGGATGCTCCTCGAACGGGAGATTGAGCGGTTCCTGTACGATGAGGCCGCCCTGCTGGACGAACGCAGGTTCAGCGAATGGGGCGACCTGCTGGCCGAGGACATCCACTACCACATGCCGATCCGCCGCAACGTAAAGTTCGGCGAGCAACACCGAGAGAACACCGACACCGAGTCCGAGATTTCCTGGTTTGACGAGGGCAAGCGCACACTGATGGGCCGAGTTCGGCAGCTCAATACCGGCGTCCACTGGCCGGAGGAGCCCTTCTCGCGCGTGCGGCACATCGTCACCAACGTCCGCGTCATGTCGGTGGACGGCGATGAGGTGGAGGTCAGCAGTAACTTCTTCGTGTGGTCGAACCGACTCCGCGATGAGTGTGTGATGTTCATTGGCACTCGGAGTGACATACTCCGCCGGGACAGCGAAACCGGCTGGAAGATCGCCAAGCGGCTCATTCTGCTTGACCAGAACGTCCTTCTGGCCAAGGTGTTTTCCACGTTCTTTTAGGCGTGCGCCAGATGACAAGGCACAAAAGTGTCCAAGAAACTTGGGGAGATGTCCGGAATGGTCCTTAGCGCAGAGTGGCGGTCCAGGGGCGCCAAGAACGACGCCATCCTAGTGTTGGATGGCGAGGGTGCCATTCGTGAGGCAATTATCGCTGACGACGCCATCCTGTCCCGCTTCCTCACTGAGCAACTGGCGGACCTCGACAGCTGGCGCGGGCAGTCGCTCGTCGAGGGCGAGAAGCGCGAACCGGAGGCTTGGGGCGAACTCGTCATCTCTCGGGCCGCCACCGGGGAGGTCATCGAGGCAGACCCGGAGCTCTTCTGGCAGGGCATCTACTTGTGGTTCCGCTCCCACGGCGTCGACTATGACACGCCCATGAAGCGGAGCAACTCGCTGATTGAGGACTGATTGCTGGGAACCTCCGGAGCAGATCCGGCGTTTAATATAGGGTTTTCGACGGGAGCGCGCACAGGCGGCCCCGTCACAGCAAAGGAAAGAAGGTCATGACTAGAAGGAGGGGCGCAATGAACGGCAGGTTAAGGTATGGCTATCTCCTGTTGGCCCTACTGGTGTCGATGGCACTGGTGGTGGCCGCTTGCTCTGGCGGTGACGACGACGGAGACGACGGCGGAAGCACCGCGACCACGACCACGACTACGACCTCAACCACCACTGCCGCGGCGGAGCCGGCCGGCGACGACTCAATGACCATGGCCGATGACGCCATGATGGAGGGCCCCAAGCCCGTCTACGGCGGCAAGATCACGTTTGCGTCTTCGCGCGACGTCCGTTCCGGCTTTGACCCGCACGGGACCAGTGGTGGGCAGGCCCAGCACCAGAACACCAACAGTTGGTGGTACAACAACCTGATGTCCCGCTCAGTAGGTGTAGACGTACCAGGTGGCACCCGTGAGTCCTACCCGGACCTCGCCGAGTCCTGGGAAGTCTCCGACGGCGGCCTCACCTACACCTTCAAGCTTCACGAGGGTGTGAAGTTCCACAACCGAGCCCCCGTGAACGGCCGCGAGATGACATCCGCAGACGTCAAGTGGAGCTACGAGCGGTTCCTGAAGGGGCCGGACTCTTACCAGTTCCAACTGGCTGACATCAGTGCGGTTGAAGCACCCGACAAGTACACGGTAGTCTTCCGCCTGCATGAACCGGTTGCCTCCTTTATGATTCACGTTGGTGAACCGTTGGCCTATGTCACGCCAAAGGAAGCGGCCAGTTCGCCGCCGCAGAGCCCAGCCCTGGAGGGTGTGCTGGATGAAGAGTTCCTCTCCACGCCAGAGGGCATTATCGGCACCGGGCCATGGATGTTTGACTCGTGGGAGAAGGACAAGCGCTTGACGGCCGTCCGCAACCCCGATTACTTCAAGACGGACGCGCACGGCAACCAACTCCCCTTCATCGACACGCTTGAATATGTGGTGATTCCGGACACCCAGGCACGTAGCGCGGCCTACATCTCTGGCGACATCGACACCTTTGGCCCGCCGTCCGGCAGCACTGCAGACTTCATTGAGCGCAACCCGGACTCCAACTTTGCGCAGGACCTGCCGAGCACGGCGCCCACGCTGAACTTCCGGCTGGACCGGACTCCGGCGTTCAACGACATCCGTGTGCGGCGCGCCGTTGCCATGGCGTTTGAGCAGCAGGCCATCATGGACCTGCTCCTGGGTTCCATCACTGAACCCACCTATGGTGGCGTCCCGGCTCTGGTGTTCCCGGAGTACGCTATTACGCCCGCGGAGTTGGGCGAATCCGCCCGGTGGTGGGAGTACAACCCCCAGGCCGCCGCGGAACTGCTGACTGAAGCCGGCTACGGCCCCAACAACCCCCTGGAGATCACCTACCAGTTCAGCAGTTGCTGCAAGGCCACCTACTACCCGGAGCTGGTGGCCGACATGATGGACGAAGTGGGCATCAAGATGGCGCTCCAAGAGGTTGACCACTCCGTCCACCTGAAGACCAGCAACATTGGCATGGGCGACTACGACATTGCCCACTCCCGCCTGAAGGCCGCTGAGGTCGACGACCTCCTGGTCAGCTTCCTGCCTGGCAACAGCAAGAACAACAGCCACATCGACGACGCGCTGCTGACCGAGATGATCAAGGCCCAGCGCCTGACACAGGACCCGAACCAGCGGTTCAACCAGATCAGGCAAATCCAGCGTTACCTGGCGGACCAGGTCTACCTCATCCGAATCCCGGACCGGTTCTCCGACTTCTTCTGGCAGCCGCGGATCAAGAACTTCCGGCCCCACGTGGGCAACACGGAAGGCCGCGACTGGGAGATCGCTTGGATCGAAGAAGGCTAGCCTAGAAACCTAGGAGTCTCTAGTGGGATGCTTGGCGGCCCATCATGGGCCGCCAAGCATCCTTCATTGAACAAATGCCATGAGAACGTACGCCATCCAACGGGTCCTTCTGCTAATACCAACACTGTTGGTGCTGAGCTTCATTGCTTTTGCCCTCATACGCTTCATCCCGGGTGACGCCGCGCTGCTCATGACAGAGGAGTTGGGCTACGCTCCGAACCTGGAGAAACTGCAGGAGCGTCTGGGCTTAACGGAGCCAATTCACATCCAGTACTTCAAATGGGTGGGCGGCTTTTTCAGGGGTGACTTTGGACGCTCCCTCTGGGACGGCAGCCCGGCAGCTGATGAACTGGTGCGCCGGCTGCCGGTAACGTTGGAATTGGCCTTCTTCTCCCTGTTCCTCAGCGCCATTGTGGCTATACCCATCGGCGTATTTTCCGCCATGCGGCAGGATACTAAGAGCGACTACATCGTCCGGAGCACCGTGGTTCTCGCAGACGCCGTTCCCCACTTCTGGCTTGCCACTCTGATATTGGTGCTTCCGGCCGTTTACATTGGCTGGTCACCTCCCGTGGGCTGGCATTCCCTATCAGAGGACCCCGTCAAGCACTTGTTACTCTTGCTGCTGCCCGCATCGATCATCTCCGTAAGCTCGGCGGCATCTCTGGTGCGCATCACTCGTACGATGATGTTGGAAGTGCTTCGACAGGAGTACATCCGTACAGCTTGGTCCAAGGGGCTGTCAGAGCGGTCCATCATGTACCGGCACGCCCTCAAGAACGCCCTTATCCCTGTAGTCACGGTCTTCGGCCTGCGTGTCCCCAACGCGTTGAACGGCTCGGTGGTCATGGAGGCAGTCTTTGGCATACCCGGACTGGGCCGGTGGACCATCGACGCCATCCACTTTCGCGACTATCCGCAGCTGCAGGTCGCCTTGATGTTCACGGCTATCACTGTGTTGATAGCGAACTTGATCGTCGACCTTGCATACGGCTGGCTCGACCCAAGGGTACGGTACAGGTAATGGATGCGGAGGGCATACACGATGGCCGATGAAATCGTCCTCCGGCCCAGCGCGGCGACAGGGGTTCCGTTTCCGCTGAGATGGGCGCGCGGCCTCTGGTCGTTTGTGTTCACGATGGTGCGCTACAAGCCTCTTGGCGCGGCGGGCCTTTTTATCGTGGTGCTCCTGATGTTCACGGCCATCTTCGCGGACTTCATCGCACCCTATGAGTACAACGACACGAACCGGCACGATCAATTCGCGCCGCCTAGCTTCAATCACCTCATTGGCGCCGACCATCTGGGCCGCGACCTCTTCAGTCGTATCGTTCACGGCTCACGCATCTCCGTCTCCATTGGATTTGGAGCCGTTGCGGGGGCTATGTGCATCGCCATTTCTCTGGGTCTGCTGACCGGCTACTACGGTGGATGGTTGGACAAGATAATTCAGCGAATTGTCGACGGCTGGATGACCTTCCCTGGCATCGTGATCGCGCTGGCTATGGTGGCCATAGCCGGGCCTGGTTTGTGGCAACTCATCATCATTCTGGGGCTGCTCTTCGGCATCAGGGGGTCGCGCGTGATCCGTGGACAAGTCCTGTCCGTCATGGCACGGCCACACATGGAAGTTGCGCGCTCCGTCGGTGTTGGTGACCTGCGGCTCATGCTTGTCCACCTGTTCCCCAATGTGCTCCCGCTGGTCATCATTCTCGCGACCATTGAGATCCCTTTGGCCATCACCATTGAGGCGTCCTTGAGCTTCTTGGGGTTTGGCATCCCGCCGCCGGCGCCGTCCTGGGGTCGGATGCTCTCTGCAGAGGCGCGGCAGCACATGCTCATGGCGCCTTGGTTGGGCATTGCCCCCGGGCTTGCGCTGAGCCTCACAATCTTCGGGTGGAACATGTTCGGAGATGCCATGCGCGACTTGCTGGACCCAGCCATGCGCGGCAGCTTGGGCGAACGCTAGGGGGAGACATGCAGTACAACGAGTTGGGCGGCACAGGAGTACAGGTCTCGGCCATTGCCTTCGGCTGCGGACCGACGGCAGGCATGATCGTGAAGGGCACGCCGGAGGAGCGCCGCCGAGGCGTGTCCCGCGCGCTCGACCTTGGCGTCAACCTGTTCGACACGGCGTCCATCTACGGCGCCGGCGCTTCCGAGAGCCACCTCGGCGAAACCCTGCAGGAGCTCAAGGCACGCCCGGTCATCGGGAGCAAGGTCGCGCTGGAGCTGCCAGACCTGGACGACGTGAAGGGCAACACAATCCGATCCGTGGAGGAGAGCCTCGAGCGGCTCCGGGTGGAGACGATCGACCTCATCCAGCTCCACAACCGCGTTGGTCTTGAGCGGGCGGAGCGTTCCGACATGGGCGTAGGCGCGCAGCTGACCGTGGACGATGTCCTCGCGCCCGGAGGCGTCCTCGACGCCTTCCAGGTCTTGCAGCAGCAGGGCAAGGTGCGCTACTTCGGGTTCACTGCCTATGGCGGATTGCTCTCCTGCGTGTACCAGCTCATCGACAGCGGACAGTTTCACAGCATCAACGGCCTATACAACATTATCAACCCCTCCGCCGTCCGTCCGGCCGCGGCCGTGGACCGCGATTTTGGCCAGGTCTTCGACCGTTCGGCCAATCTAGGCATGGGCATCATCGTCATCCGCGTTCTTGCCGCGGGCTTGCTGGCTGGCGCCGGCGATGATCCCGCGGCCGCACGTGTCCGAGAGGTACTCGACGGGCACGGCATCGCCCCCGTCGAGGGCGCGGTGCGGTACGTGATCAGCAACCCCATCATCGCCACGTCAGTCATCGGCTTTTCTGAGGTGGAGCACATTGAGGAGGCGTGCGCTGCCGAGGAGAAGGGTCCGCTGCCGGACGACGTGCTCGCGGAGCTTGAAGCGGTGGTGCCGACTGCATGACGGAATTCGGCGACGTCCCTGAGTACCTGCTGACCGTTGAGGGTCTGAAGACGCACTTCTTCTCCCGTAGCGGCGTCGTCAAGGCTGTTGACGGAATCTCCTACGACGTCCGCGAGGGCGAGACCCTCGCCATCGTGGGCGAGAGCGGCTGCGGCAAGAGCGTCGGCGCGCTGTCCATCATGCGCCTCGTCTCCAGCCCGCCGGGCCGCATCGTCGACGGCCGCGTCCTTTTTGACGGAGCGGACTTGCTGGAAGTGAGCGAGTCGCAGATGCGAACCATTCGCGGCAACCGCATCGCCATGATTTTCCAGGAGCCAATGACGTCGCTCAACCCCGTGCTGACCATCGGCAAGCAGATCACGGAGTCGCTGGAGCTACACCTGAAGATGCAGGGCGCGGAGGCACAGAAACGCGCAGTCGAACTGCTGGAGATGGTGGGCATCCCCGACGCGCCCAGCCGCCTCAAGCAGTACCCGCACCAGTTCAGCGGCGGGATGCGCCAGCGTGTGATGATCGCGATGGCCATGAGCTGCAACCCAAGGCTGCTCATCGCTGACGAGCCGACCACGGCGCTGGACGTCACGATTCAAGCACAGATCCTTGAGCTCATCAAGAACCTGAGCGCCCAGCTTGGCACCGCCGTGATCATCATCACGCATAACCTTGGCGTCGTGGCGCGCTATGCCGACCGCGTCAACGTGATGTACGCCGGCAAGATCATCGAGCGCGGCACCGCCATCGATATCTACGAGAACCCGCAGCATCCGTATACCCAGGGGCTTCTGGACTCCGTGCCGAGGCTCGATGAAGACCGTAAGCGGAAGCTCGAGTCCATTGAGGGGATGCCCCCTGACCTGATGAATCTCCCGGCAGGGTGCGCCTTCCAGCCGCGCTGCAAGTACGCCATCGAGCGTTGCGTTGAGGAGACGCCGCCCCTCCTGACCGTCGGCGACGGCCACACGGCCGCGTGCTGGGTGACTGCCGGCTCAACGTCGGAGGTCGGCGCATGACGCAGATGGAAGAACGCGCACCCGCGCCGGGACAGGAGGTGGCGCCGCTCCTTGAGGTGAAGGACCTCAAGATGCACTTCCCCGTAACCTCCGGTGTCATCCTTCAGCGCAGGGTGGGGGACATCAAGGCTGTGGACGGCGTCAGCTTCACCATCCGGCCGGGCGAGACGCTTGGCCTTGTAGGGGAAAGCGGCTCCGGCAAGACGACCGTCGGTCGCTGCATCATCCAGCTCAACGCGCCCACCTCCGGGGAGGTGTGGCTGGACGGCGTCGAACTGACGACGGCCAAGGGAAAGCAGATGCGCGCCATGCGCCGTCGCATGCAGATGGTCTTCCAGGACCCCTACTCCAGCCTCAACCCGCGCATGAGCATCGGCAGCATCATCGGTGAGCCAATGCTGGTCCACAATATCACCCACGGCAAGAATGAGCTTCAAGAGCAGGTAGCCGAGCTCCTGCACGTGGTCGGGCTGAACCCCTCGATGGCTGACCGATACCCCCACGAATTCAGCGGCGGTCAGCGGCAGCGAATCGGCATCGCCCGCGCCATCGCTGTCCGGCCTGAATTCATCGTTGCCGACGAGCCGGTGTCGGCCCTCGACGTCTCCATTCAGGCCCAGCTCATCAACCTGTTGGAGGACATCCAGGAGCAGTTCAACCTGACCTTCCTCTTCATCGCCCACGACCTTTCCGTGGTGCGGCACATGTCCGAGAACGTGGCAGTCATGTACCTGGGCAAGATCATGGAGCTGGCTGACCGCAACGAGCTCTACGAGAACCCGCTCCATCCCTACACGCGGGCGCTGCTCTCCGCTGTGCCCGTCCCCAATCCGCGCGTCGAGGCGCAGCGCGAGCGCATCGTGCTGCAGGGCACTATCCCGAGTCCCATGAACGCGCCGTCCGGCTGCGTCTTTCACACCCGTTGCCCCATCGCCGTCGACGACTGCAAGGTTGTCACGCCGCCCCTCAAGGAGTATGCTCCCGGTCACTGGGCGGCTTGCATCAAGGTATAGTGTTCGGCAGGCCCGCGTCCGTTGCGGGCGTGGCGTGGCGCGAGGAGGCACCTATGGCGACGAGGACCAACGATCAGCAAGAGGCGCTCCAGCCCGGCGAGTTTATCGAGGAGCTTGAGGGCATCCGCGCCGAGTGGCGAGAACGCTTCCCCTTCCGCATCCGCGAGATTATGAGCCAGGAGGAGTTCCCACGACTTGCCGCGGCCAAGCGCCGAGCGCACATGGGCGGCGACATCAACCACCGCTTCGAGGGCGAGCGCTACTTGAGCACGACCGACAAGGCATCCCGTCGCATGCAGCTCCGCAAGCTGGTGGACGAGGGCGGGCAGGACACGGTCGGCGGCCCACAGGTGAGCCACCCCATGCTCTCCCGCTGGGAGTCCCGCGCCTACGGCGTGACCCCGGAGGAGGTCGACGCGTTGGAGAAGGGCGACTGCGACCCCGCCGAGTTGGTGAAGCGCGGCTGGTGGGTTGCCATGATGCGAGACAGCGCTTTCGGTGTCGCCATTGGCTCCGGCATGGTTATGGAGGGCGAGAACAAGATCCAGTCGGACAAGCTCCTCGCCGCCATCGAGCGTGACCGGCAGCGCTTCGTCGAGTGGGGTGTCGAGAACCCGGACCAGGCTCTCGAGAACCGCCACGAGCACGCGGGCATCGACATCGACCACGCCGACTTCAACGAGGAAGTCGCACGGCGCTTCGTGAATACGCCGGAGCTCCAGGAGGAGCTTCGCAAGGCCTACATTCTCCGTCTGCAGATGACCTCCGGCGGTTAAACCGCAGCTTCGCGCAAGGAGGACGCCATGGGCGCCCAACCTCCACTTGGGCCGGAGGAGCTCTCCGTTCCTCCGCTCTCCGGCGATGACTTCCTGGCACTGCTCGACGAGCAGTTCAGAGCTAGATGCCCAGAGCCGCCGCCCTTCCTGCAGGCGCTGTACGATGGGAAACTGTCCCAGGAGCACCTGCAGATGTGGGTGAAGGACCAGTACCCCTACTGGGACGAAGGGCTGGTCTTCAGCACCGGCGCCATCTTCATCAAGACAAACGACGAACCGACGCGCACCCACATGCTCCGCCGCATCGTGGACATCGAGGGCGAGGACGTGGTTGGCGACCTCTCCGGCTCTGACATCCCCTCCTGGGAGGAGTTGTGGCTGCGGTTCGGCACGGGCGTCGGCCTGAGCCAGAGCGAGGCGTTGGAGTGGCACCCGTTCACGCGCACGTATTTCGCCATCCAGACCCTCCGCACTTACTCGCGATTCTGGGACTGGACGTGGCTGGACGGAGTCGCCTCCTTCTATGCGTCTGACCTTTACGGCAAGGAGTTCCTGGGCCGCGCCCACGAGGCTCTTCGCGACCACTATCGCGTGCCGAACCATGCGCTCGAATTCTTCCGCGTCTACCTTGGCGACGTGGACTCGCACATCCCGTGGGAGCGAGAGGCGCTAGCCTACTGGTGCTGCACGACGGAGCGGCAGATCACGGCGGCCCGCGCCTTTCGCGAGCGGCTGGACATCGAGCAGCAGCTCCTCGTCGGCCTCGAGCAGACGTGCCTGCGGGGCGAGCCAGCGTTCCAGGTGCCGTAGCCGCCCACCATCCGCCTCGTCCTCTGACTGCCGGTCCAAATTGCCCTTAAGCCTTGTCTCCTTGCCTTAGCCTTTCCGCAAGCCTTACCGCGCACATCCTGTCACCAATGGGTTGCGAGGAAGGGGACAACCCGTTGCAGCGTGGGGTTGTTTGCGATTCGATTCATGGCTGGTTTGGCATATTGCAGATAGAAGACAACAAGATTTCTTCAACAGGTGCAGCCCTCCAGAATAGGCAAGCGAATCCATCGGAGATCCCAAATTCAAGGAGTGTGCTTGCGGCGGAGACGGACCATTGTGACGGCTGAGTTTGCCAATGTGGACGTGCATGGCGAAAGGCTAACGATTGAAGCGATGTTCGGGCAAGGGCACCGTGTCAGGGCGCGGCAGCGCAACGGCGGCGTACACTGCATAGCCAAACCGGTCATCGTCGGCTAGGATGCGTTGGGCCAGAGCTGTAGCCACATCATGAACGTATGAGGAGCGCCATGAACCCCACGGAGCGTCGTCAGCGGTATCGCAGCAACCTAGCGCGGGAGCAGTGCATCCAGCCCGCCTCCATCTTTGACCCCATCTCTTCGCGGCTGGCAACGCATTTGGGTTTCGAGATTGGGATGTTCGCCGGTTCTGTCGCCTCCGGCGTCGTGCTGGGGGCGCCCGACCTGACGGTCATTACGTTGAGCGAATTTGTGGACCAGGCGCGCCGCATCACGCGCGCAAGCGACATCAGCCTCATGGTCGACTCGGACCATGGGTACGGGAACGCGCTCAACGTGATGCGCACCGTGTCCGAACTGGAGGCCGCCGAGGTCTGCGCCATGTCAATCGAGGACACGGCGCTTCCGACGCCGTTCGGCGCAACAAGCGCGACGGTGATCTCGCTGGAGGAATCGGTCGGGAAGATGAAGGCGGCCGTCGCGGCCAAGCGCGACCCGGCGACGATTGTCATCGGGCGGTGCGCGGCCATGCCCGTCGAGGGCATCGAGGGTGTGGTGGCCCGGGCGGCGGCGTATGAGGCAGCAGGGGTGGACGCGCTCTTCTTCACCAACCTGTCCACCAAGGACCACGTCGAGGCACTCGAGGCGGCCACAACGCTGCCGCTGATGCTTGGGTCGGCGCCGGCGGAGCTGCAGGACGCCGCCTGGCTGGCGGCGCACCGCGTCCGCATTGCACTCAAGGGCCACTTGCCATTCCAGACGATGATCCAGGGGATCTACGAGGCGCTCAAGCACCACGCTGAGGGCGGAGAGCCTGCCGGGCTCAGCCATCGCGTTCCCGCCGCCGACGTCATGGCGCAAGCGCTGGCAAACGCAGACTACGATGGGTGGCAGAAGGAGTTCTTACAGTAGGGCAGGCCCGTCACCCCTGCATGTTTGCCCACGCGTCGTCGCACTCTGCGTCCGTTCCGATGGGATGGAGAAAGACCGTATCGTCAACGCGGAGGCGCTCCACCACAACGTCGGCGACGGCCCTTGCGGGTACGAGCCGTGCCTCCGCGTGACCAACAAATTCCCGACGTTGCAGTCGTCGCTCTTCCATCCAGCCGTCCACCAGCGCGAAGCGCTCGCAGCAGTGGTCAATCTCCTCGTACTCGTATCGCAACGGCCCGCCATCGTTCAGCACTGTAACGTACTTGCGACGGCGGTAGCGGACTCCGGCGAGGAGCTCGGCGAGGTGGACGGTGGTGTTGGCGTCGTGTCCGACACCAAGGAGCAGGACGTGGCCGCCGAACTGCAGCACGCGGCCGACGGGGCTGTCGGGCCCGTGCGGCGGCTCGATTGGATGTGGAGCGGTGATGGGCTCGGCGTGCCTGCCCACCGCGGCGAAGGCGTGGGGACTGTTGCTGCGGAGGACGCCTGGGAGCCTCCAGAAGGTGTCGGCGGTGATGCCCATGCCGAGGCAGGGCGTATTCAGCGCATCGTAGGGGTGGTCGTCGTCATCGGTCATGCTGGGCATGACGAGGGTGCCATCGGGGCCGATGGCTTCGCGGAGGGCTTCGATGAGGCCGAGAGGGCCGCCCTCCATGGGGCCGGTGCGCGAGAATGACGTGTGGACTTGTAGCGTGTGCCCGCGCTCGACGCCCAATGCCCGCAGTTGCTCCGTGACAGCGGCGATGCTGAGGGGATGCTTCGGCATCGGGGTCGCCGGGAACTAAGTCGGTTCGCCGACTAGGGACTCGATGCCGTACTCCTGCATAATCCCGGTGAGGTCGCTCCACACGGAGTCCTCCACCGCGATACCTTCCGCTCGCAGCATTGCCTCGGTGTGCTTCTCCGCCTCTCCGGGATAGAGGATGCCGGGGCTGCCCGCAGCCAGGGGCGAAGTCTTGATGAAGGCGATGAAGTCCGACACCTGCTGCTTGAACCATTCCAGGTCGGCAAATGCGTCAACCCGCCACGCCGCGATGAAGCTCCCGTCGTTGTGCTTGCCCTCTGGGTCAAGACCGAAGCCAAGGGTGGTCAGGATGCCGGAAAAGACCTCGCCCATAAAGCTGAGACCGTAGCCCTTATAACCAAGGTCGCCGCCAACGGGGAGCAGTGCGCCGCCCTCGTTGTAGGCGTTGGGGTCCGTGGTGTCGTTGCCGTCCTTGTCGATGATCCAGCCGGTCGGAATCGGCAGATTGCGGCGGCGGTAGACCGCCAGCTTGCCGGCCGCCACGGCGCTGCTCGCCATGTCGATGAAGACTGGGCTGTCCTCGTTGGACGGGACGCAGATGCAGACGGGGTTGGTGCCAAGCCGGCGGCCGCGGCCACCGAAGGGCGCGACGGCCTTGGGGCCTCGGCCGGAGTCGGTGAACATGATGGCGGCCAGGCCCTGCTCGGCGCACATGGCGGCGTAGGGGGTCAGGCGTCCGATGTGGCTCTGGCGGTAGATTGTGACCGCGGCGATGTTCTGCTCCAGCGCCTTCTCGATGAGCAACTGCGTTGCCCGCTTGGTCACGGCGAAACCAAAGCCCCAGTTGCCGTTAATGACGGCGGTGGTGCGGGTCTCTTTGTCGACGACGTAGGGCGCGTCCGGGATGATGTGCCCCGCCTTGATGCGGTCGACGTACACGGGCACTTGTCCGACTCCGTGGGAGTCATGCCCCGCGAGGTTGGAGCTGATCAGGCCTTCGGCGACGTCCTGTGCGGCCTCGTCCGGCGTACCGGCGGCCTTGAAGATCTCGTAGGACACCTTTCGCAGGTACTCGTGAGAGAAGGTGGGCATAGCGGTCCTCGTTCTGTTCAGAGTGGGTGCAGTTTATGACGGCCCTAGCTGGCTGGCAAGCTGGCTACCCCTGCTTCTCCAGGGCTTCCGGGTTTATCGCGTTGGTGGGCTCCCCGGCGAGAAACGCCTTGATGTTGGCCAGCGCGCTGCGGTAGAAGGACTGGTAGCCTTCCTCAGTCACAAAGCCAATGTGCGGCGTCAGGAGGGTATTGGGCAGGCTCAGAAAGGGGTGGTCCTTTGGCAGCGGCTCTTCATCGTACACGTCCAGGCCCGCGCCGCCGATCCTTCCCTCACGGAGGGCGTCAACCAGGGCGGCCTCTTCGATGATGGGGCCGCGGGACGTGTTGATGATGAAGGCGTTCGGCTGCATCATCGCGAAGTCTGCCGCGTTGACGAGGCCCCGGCTCTCGGCCGTCAGGGGAATGTGGATGCTAATCACGTAGGACGTCGAGAAGAACTCCTCGCGGCTCAACAACTGCGCGCCGCTCTCCGATGCTCGCTCCTCCGTCTGCCATGGGCTCCACGCGACGAGCTTCATGTTGAAGGCTTGGCCAACCTGCGCCACTCTCTTGCCCAGTCGGCCGAGGCCGATGATGCCCAACGTCCTTCCAGAGAGGGTTGGGCTGAGAGAGGTCTGCCAAAGCCCCAAACGGGTCTCGCGGTCCTCCTCCCGCAGGCGCTTGGTCAGGCCGAGGATGAGGGCCCACGTCAACTCCTCGACGCTGCCTCCCGCGGACCCGCCAGTCCTTGTAAGCAGGATGCCGCGCTCGGTGGCGTGGGGGATGTCGATGGAGTTGTAGTAGGCGCCGCCGGTGCCTGAGAGCATCTTCAGGTTTGGAAGGGCGTCGAGAAGCTCGGCGTTGAACTCTGTCCGCTCTCGCATGAGCTGGATGATGTCATAGGGCTGGAGGCGATCCACCAGGGCGTCCTTGTCCGTCAGGTGATCCTGGTAGAAGTCGATCTGTGAGCCTTCCGGAAGCGAGTCCCATTCCGCAAGGGTGCTGGCTATGTTCTGGTAGTCGTCGATGACCGCGATGCGCACCATCCGGCGCCTCCTTGGTGTGGTGGGGTCCTTGCGTGGAAGTGTACCTGACCGCGGAGCGTGTTGCAGAGGGGGCTAGCCTCTCGCGCGCAACTCTTGGGGCAGCAGGCTTCCGTAGATGAAGTCATGGGTGGGTGTTGGCACGCCTGATTCGCGGCCGAGGCGGGCCACGGCGCCGTTCTGCGACTCAAGCTCCGAGGGACGGCCATCCTGGATGTCGCGCTGCATGGAGGCCTCGCCACCTTCCGGCTGGCGGTCGATGGCGGCCATGCCGGTGGCGACGGCGGTGTCGGGCAGGTTGATGCCACGGGCGCGCGCGACGTTGTGCGTCTCGGTCATAGCGCCCTCGAGCATGGCGCGCGTCAGTGGCAGCGAGCGGGTGACTCCGACAGCGGAGCGGGTGACGGCGCCGACGCCGCCCCAGGCGCAGATGAAGAGGAACTTGGCCCATAGCGCTGCGTGGATGTCGGGCGGGGACTCCGCCTTGAGACCCGCCTCGGCCAACGCGGCGCGGACTCGCTCCACGCGCTCGCTCGGCTGGTTGTCGAGCTCCGCGATGCCGACGAAGTCGTCGCCGCCGCCGTGCCGGATGTGGCCGGGGCCCTCGATGAGGGCGACGACGCGGCAGAGGCCGCCGACGACGTTGTCGGGCCCGAGACCCTCGACCAGTTGCGGCGCGGCCTCGACGCCGTTCTGGAGCGGCACGACGACCGTGTCCGGGCCGATGAGCGGGCGAATCAGGGGGGCGATTTCGGCGACCTGCCACGCCTTGACCGCCACGAGGACTGCGTCGACTGGGCCGACGTTGGCTGGCGAGTCGGTGGCCCTGGCGCCCGCGACGGCGAAGTCGCCGTGGACACTGCTGACACGGAGACCGTTGGAGCGTATGGCTTCGAGGTGGGCGCCGCGCGCGATGAAGGTGACGTCCTCGCCGGCCTGCGCGAGCCGGCCGCCGAAGTAACCACCGACGCCCCCGGTCCCGTATATCGCTATTCTCATGGTGTTGGACTAGCCCTCCCGTTCCAGCAGCTCTGCGACCTTTATTCTAATCTGGTCACGGATTTGCCGCACGGTCTCGAGGGGCTGGCCTGCAGGGTCGTCGAGGCCCCAGTCCTCGGCGGGCAGGAATGTGGCGGGGCAGGCGTCGTCGATGGCGCAGCCCATGGTGAAGATGAGGTCTGCGTTGTCGGCCATCGCCTGTGTGATCACCTTTGGCGCGTTGACGCTGATGTCTACGCCGACCTCCCACATCGCCTCTGCCACGATGGGGTTCACGTGCTCGGTGGGTACTGTTCCCGCTGATTCGCCGACCAGCCGGTCGCTACCGGCCGCATTCAAGAAGGCCTCGGCCATCTGACTCCGACCGGCGTTGTGGACGCAGACGAAGAGCACCCTCTTCATTGGTCCTCTGCATTGGGCTTGGTGTTGCTCTCTCGCAGCCAGGCGTAAGTGAAGGCGGCGGCCGCTGCGCCGACTATCGGGCCGATCCAGTACGCCCAGTGGGCGGTCCAGTTGGCGCTGACCAGCGCGGGGCCGAATGATCGGGCGGGGTTCATGGACGCGCCGCTGATGGGGCCGCCGAATATGGACTCGAGGGCCACAGTTCCGCCGATGGCCAGCGCGGCGGCCGCTCCGACGGCGCGTACGTCGGTGGCCATCGCCATGATGACGAACATCAGGAAGAAGGTGAGCAGCGCCTCGAAGGAGACGACGACCCACTCCTCGGCGCCGGGGAGCGTGGCGCCCATGTCAGCGACGTTGCCGAAGAGGCCTCGGAGGATGAGGCACGCGGCGGTTGCGCCGAGAAGCTGCGAGCCCCAGTACATGGGAACGAGCTTCCACGGGAAGTGCCGCGCGAGGGCGAATCCGAGGGTCACCGCGGGGTTGATGTGCGCGCCGGAGATGTGGCCCGTCGCGAAGATCATGGCGGCGACGGTCAGGCCGAAGACGAGACCGATGCCGAGGTGAGTGGTCGCGCCGCCGGAGATCTCGTTGATCATGATGGCGCCGGCGCCGGCGAAGAGAAGGCCGAACGTGCCGATGAACTCGGCCACGCAGCGGCGCGCAATGGAGGGCGGACGCTGTGCCATGGCTAGTCGTGGTCCTTGTGGTGGCTGCTCATCTTGCGCAGTCTACCGCATGGCCTCGGCCGCTGTCGTTGCGAGTTCTGTTAACGGGATGTTTATTCGGTGCGAAGGCGAGGCTTTGGGCAACGTGAAGAGGCGCCTCCAATCGGAGGCGCCTCTTGGTTGCCTACTTGATCCGCTCGTGGGCGGCTATGTCCACTGGGCAAAGGCCATCGCGCAGCCGGTGCCCGCAGGCGACCGGTAGCAGGGCACGTAGTCGAAGAGCTCCATGTCGAGGTGCTCCGCCGCGCCCGCCAGGGACATCCAGTTGCGGGCCTCCGAGTTGCCGGAGTTCAGGCGCTCACGCGGGAGCTGCTGCAGCTTGACGATGTTCTTTTCCTGCAGACCCTCGAGTGTCCACGTGTCGAGCTCCTCGTCGACGACGAAGTGGCTGAGGCCGCCGGAAGCGAGGACGGCGACGCGCTCCTTGCCCGACCATGCCTCGATTGCGGCGCGGACGGAGCGACCGATGTCGTAGCAGCGCTTGGGCGTCGGCTGGTTCGGCGGGTAATAGGTGTTGACCATGATGGGCACGGTGGGGATGTTGAGGCCCTCCATGATCCGGTGGTGGACGTAGGCGAAGGCGTGGCCGATGCCGCCGCGAGAGCGCCCGCCACGGTCCGGGTCGAGGAAGCGGGAGTAGCCAACGTCGTACTCGGCCTCGGTGAGGAACTCAATCATGTGCTTGCCGAGGGCGCCGTGGGTTGGCACGACGTTGTCCTCCGGCGGGTAGCCGATGAGGGGCTGGTAGCCGGTGGCGGCAGTGTATGCCTCGCCCTGACCGAGGACCTTGACCTCGTTTCCCCAGTAGATGCTGAAGGCCGGCATATTGTCGTCCGTGAGGTACTCCTGCTGGTCGTCGCCGAACATGACGAGGACATCGACGTTGGCGTTTTTCAGGGCTTCCGCCACCTGGGCGATGCCGCGCTGATTACGCTCGTGGCGCTGCATCTGCAACTCCGGGTCGAGTTCACGCTCGAGGCGCTTCGTGTCCACGCGCGCCAGCAGGTCCTCGTAGTTGGACACGAGGCCGTCGGTTCCGATGAGGGCGGGGTTGCGCTGGTCGTTGGCGCCCGCGCGCGAGGCCCACGCCTCCGGCAGCATGCTCAACTGCGGGCTGTGCGACGTTCCGAGCCCGATGACTACCTCTGCCATGTCATTCCTCCTTCGTAATGCCTCTGAGTTCTCGCCTCGTTGTTTGGCGGGACTATAGCACTCCGCTTGTCTTTTCGCCTTCCGCCTCCAATAGCTTGAGGAAGTCGCCCTCCGTGGAGACGGCGTCTAGCGCGCGGACGTGGAAAACCTCCGGGTGGCCGGCAGCGTAGGGTTCGATGCCTTCCTGCAGGTCGCGGACCGCCCGGAGCAGTATGCGGCGCGCCGCGATGATTGCCGTGTCGCTGGTGCCGAGGTGCTCTCTCGTGCGGTCCGAGACTCCTCCCATGCTGTCCGTCATGGCGAAGTCCTGGTGCCGCCCGAAGGGAATGCCCGTGTAGTTCTGCTTGCGCTGCATCTCCCGGTCGATGAGGTAGTCGTTCTCCGGGGCGCGCACGCTGCGGAACGTGTCGATAATGCCGCCGTCTGGGAGCGTGTATTTGACGCGCTGCAGCTCCATCGTGTCGACGGCGCGGGCGCGCTCCTCGGACGTGAGGGGGCGCTCGCCGTTGTAGCTGTACTGGAAGGTGATGATGTGCTCGTCGTCGACGGGCACCCAGCCGCGGCCGCCTCGGGGCCAGGCCGGGCCGGGGATGAGGCTGAACATCGGCAGCATCCACTGGGTCACGCGCCAGTAGTAGTTGCCATCCTCCGGGCCGCGGCGCGAGCCGTAGGTGAAGCCGTAGTCGGTCTCCTTCACGGTGAGCTGCGGAGCGCCGAACTTGTAGCTGAGCACGGAGTTACGCCCGCCCTTCTGCTCGCCAGTCCGCATGTCGCGGTGGTAGTCAATGCTCAGGTCGAAGACGCTGTGCAGGAAGGAGACGTGGCTGGAGTCGATCTCGCCCTCCGTGCATTGCATGTAGTTGGAGTGCTGGATGAAACGGGTCACGACGCGGTGGTCGTCGGGCACGCGAGCCCATTCAAAGGCCGGCAACTCGGGCTGCAACTCGCGCGGGCCCATGTAGATCCACACGCAGCTTCCGTAGTCGCGGGCGGGGTAGGCTTTGATCTTGACCTTGTCCTTGAAGTTGGACTCGGCCGGCTCCGAGGGCATGTCGACGCAGTCGCCGTTCACGTCGAACTTCCAGCCGTGGTAGACGCAACGAAGGCCGCACTCCTCGTTCCGACCGAAGAAGAGGCTGGCCCGTCGGTGCGGGCAGTAGTTGTCGACGACTCCCACATCGCCGTTCGTGTCCCGGAACGCGACGAGCTCCTCGCTGAGCACCTTGATGCGCACGGGCGGGCAATCGGGCTCCGGGAGCTCGTCGGAGAGGAGCGCGGGCATCCAGAAGCGGCGGAAAAACTCGCCCATGGGCGTGCCGGGACCCGTCTGGGTCAGCAGCTCATTGTCCTCTCTGGACAGCATGTCTTCCTCCCGCTTCTATTCGACTGTTGAGGGCGGCCCCGACTAAACCTTGGCCTTGCCTGCGTCTCCGTGAAGCTCCATGAACTTTAGGAAGTCGCCTTCCGGGCTGACGATGTCCATGGAGCGGACGCCGTACTTGTCGCCCTGGTGCGCGATGGCCGGCTCGATGCCCTCCTGCAGGTCGCGCGCCATGCGCAGCAGCCCGCGGCGGCCGGCGATGGTTGCCTGGTCGGCGGTGCCGAGGTGCTCGCGAGAGCGGTCGACGATGCGGCCCATGCCCTCCTGGAGCCCGCGGTCCTGCTCGTTGACGCCCCAGATGCCCGTGAAGTTCACGGTGCGCTGCATGTCGCGGTCGATGAGGAAGTCGTTCGTCTTGTTGGCGACACCCACGTTGTGGTCGATGACCGTTCCGTCAGCCAGTTGGAACTTCTCACGCGTCGTGCGGGGCGGGAAGGCCCGGCCCGACTCGATCATGTCGATCTGCTCCTCGGTCAGGGGGGCTTCGGCGTTGTAGTTGTAGCCGAAGACGTTGGTGTTCTCGTCGTCGATGGGCACCCACGCCCGGCCGCCGATGGGCCAGGTCTGCGCGGCGATGACGCTCCACATGGGGTAGAGCCACTGGGTGACACGCCAGTAGTAGTCGCCGTTGCCGGTGTTGCGGCGGGCGCCGTAAACGAAGCCGTAATCGGTCTGGTTCAGCGTCAGGATGGGCGCGCCGTCAACGATGGTGAAGTTGCGCTGCGCATTGCGTCGCTGGGGCGCCTGACTCTGGTCCATCCAGCGGTGCAGGAAGGAGATGTGGGAGGTGTCGATCTCACCCTCCATGCCCTGCGCCCAGTTGGTGGTCTGCAGCCAGCGCGCGAGGTGGCGATGGGTCTCCGGGACCCGCGCCCACTCGAACTGCGGGAGCTCCGGCTTGAGGTGCGCCGGGCCCATGTAGACCCAGATCAGGCCGCCCCACTCCTCGACGGGGTAGGCCTTGATCTTCACCTTTTCCCGGAAGGCGCTCTCCGGCGGCTCGTTGGCCATCTCGACGCAGGTGCCGTCCACGTCATACTTCCAACCATGATAGACGCAGCGGAGCCCATTCTCCTCGTTGCGGCCGAAGAAGAGGGGCGCGAGCTTGTGCGGGCATAGGGCGTCGAGGATGCCGACCCTGCCGTTGGTGTCCCGGAAGGCGACGAGGTCCTCGTGAAGGATGCGCAAGCGCACGGGCGGGCAGTCGGGCTCTGGGAGCTCGTTGGGGATGAGGGCCGGGAGCCAGAATCGCCGGAACAGCTCGCCCATCGGCGTGCCTGGGGCCGTACGAGTCAGCAGTTCGTTCTCTTCCCTGGACAGCATGGGTCTCCCCCTTTGTGTTGATGTGGCTGCTTTGCAGCCGTTCTGGCCTACTCTATGCCGTAGAGCTTCTTGGGATTGTCCGACATGATCTTCTTCATGGACTCGTCGGAAATGCCGTCCATCTCCTTGAAGACGGAGATGGCGTCGACCTCACTGGACGGGTCGAAGTGGCCGTAGTCGGTGCCGATGAGGATGTTGTCGTCGCCGGCGCAACTCAGGATGTACGGCACGTCGTCGTCCGTCTGGCAGGTGACGAAGATGTTGTACTCCTTCAGGACGTTGTCCGGGAACCTTCGCCCCGCGCCCATGTAGCGGTTGCGGGATTCCGTGATAATCCACGGCACCCACCCGGCCGAGGCCTCGATGAAGCCCCAGCGGAGCTCCGGGAAGCGCTCCGGGATCTTGCTCATGATGAGGGCGTGGCAACTGGCGACTGTGGGTATGCGGAAGATGCCGAATGCCGAGCCAGGGTCCTCCGGCGTGCGGAGGATGTTGACGATGCCGGGGTTGGCGTTGGCGATGTGTACGGCGACGGCCATGTCCAGTTTGATGGCCTGCTCGTAGATCGGGTAGAAGTACTGGTCCAGGATGGTGCGCTCCCCCTCAATGGGGCGCATGGTTACGGCGACGGCGCCGTGGGCCTTGGCCTCTTCCATGATCTCGAGCGCGGCTTCCAGGTTGCTGTACGGCGGCACGCACGACCATCGCAGCCGCCCGCCGCTCTTCTGCCAGACATCGCCGACCCAGCGGTTCCAGCCCTTGCAGATGGCGAGCTCCACCTCAGGCTGCTTCGCCACCTGCTCAATCCAGAGCGTGTGGTGCAGCACCTGGACGTCGATGCCGAGGCGATCCATGTCCTCGAGCCGCAGGGCAACGTCGTCGAGCTCGCGGGCGGCTTGGGGCGTCGTGATGTTGCGCCAGCGCTGGGAACGGGCCTCCTGCTGCATTTCCGTGAGCGTTGGAAATCGGAAGCCGCGGACCTCGCCCTCGATGACCCAGTGCTGGCGCGTCGGGTCGTGCAGGTCCTGCACCAGCTTCGGGCGGTACTGCTCGTCCTCCGCGTCCATGAAGTCCCAAGTTCGTTCCGTCTCCACCACGTGGGCGTCGGAGTCGATGACCATGTAGCCGACCTTGGTTGTCATGCCTTCCCCCTTGGCTGCGTCAAGCCCTACAGGCCGTACAGGGCCTTGGGATTGTCCGAAAGAATCTTGCGCATGGCGGTTTCGCTCATGCCGCCCATCTCCTTGAAGACGGAGATGGCGTCCACCTCACTCGACGGGTCGAAGTGGCCGTAGTCAGTGCCGATGACGATGTTGTCATCGCCGGCGCATTCCAGGATGTAGGGGATGTCGTCATCCGTCTGGCAGGTGACGTAGATGTTGTACTCCTTCAGAACGTTGTCCGGGAACGGCCGGCCAGCGCCATTGTAGCGGTTCTTGGCCTCAGTGATGACCCACGGCACCCAGCCGGCCGAGGCCTCGATGAAGCCCCAGCGCAACGTCGGGAATTTCCGCGGTATCTCGCTCATGATGAGGGCGTGGCAGGAAGCGACCGTCGGGATGCGGAAGAGGCCGAAAGCGGTGCCCGGGTCGTAGGGCGAGCGCATCACGTCGACGATGCCGGGGTTGGCGTTGGCGATGTGCACGACGATGGCCATGTCCAGCCGCACGGCCTCCTCGAGGATGGGGTAGAAGTAGGGGTCGATCATGGTGCGGTTGCCCTCGATGGGGCGCATAGTGACCGCGACGGCGCCGTGCTCCTTGGACCACTGCATCTCCTCGACTGCGGCGTCCAGGCTCATCCACGGCGGCACACACGACCAGCGCAGCCGGCCCTGGCCCTGCTGCCAGATGTCGCCCAGCCAGCGGTTCCAGCTGTGGCACATGGCCCGCTCGATGTCGGGGCGCTCGGTGACCTGCTCTATCCAGAGCGTGTTGTGCAGCACCTGAACGTCGATGCCGAGGCGGTCCATGTCCTTCAGCCGCAGGTTGACGTCGTCCATTTCACGCGCTGCCTGGGGCGTGACGATGTTCTTGCCGGACTTTCTTGAGCGCTCCTCGAGCTCCATCTCCGAGAGGCTCTGCGGCTGGAGGCCGCGGATCTTGCCGTCGACCTGCCAGTAGCGCTTGGGCGGCGACTCCTGCGAGAAGAGGAGGTTGGGACGGAGCTGCGCCATGGATTCGTCTATGTACTCCCACGTGCGCAGGGTCTCGACCACGTGGGCGTCTGCGTCGATTACCTGGTAGCCGGTGGTTGTTGCCATTGCGTCACCCCTCAAAACTGAACATCCGTGCCTCGCCTCATCCCGCTCATGGGAAGGTTATGCGGAGGCCTACCACATGCTGGTCCCGCCGTTGACGGTAAGATTCTGCCCCGTGATGTAGTCACTGTCCTCGCTGACGAGAAAGACCATCGTGCCGGTCAGGTCGTCGGGCACCTCGCGGCGGCCGAGCAGGTTGCCGGAGTTGGGCGGGACTTGCGGCGACTCGTCGTCCCGCCCAACGACAGCGCCGCTGGCGGTGCCGCCGGGGGCGAGGGTGTTCACGCGGATGCCGTACTGCCCCAACTCGCGAGCGAGGGCTCGGGTCAGGCCGGTGACGGCAGCCTTGCTGCTGACGTAGGCGGGTGTGCCGCTGCCACCCCAGTGCCAGATGCCGGAGCCAATGTTGATGATCTTGCCATAGCCCTGCTCCATCATCTGTGGGACGACGGCGCGGCAGCACAGGAAGATGCCCTTTACGTTGACGTTCATCACGCGGTCCCACTCCTCCATGTCCGTGTTGAGGATGGTGCGTGAGTGCAGGCCGTCAAAGAGGCCCGCGTTGTTGACGATGGCGTCAATGCGGCCGAAGCGTTCGATGGTCTGACGGGCCAGCTCCAGCGTGTCCTCCTCGCTGGAGACATCGGTGCGCAGCGACAGCACGTCTGCGCCGGCCTCCGCCACCATCTCGGCGGTCTCACTGCAGTCGCGGACGTCGCAGATGACGACCTTTGCGCCCTCCTGGGCGGCGCGGACGGCATAGGCCTGGCCGATGTGGTGGGCGGCTCCCGTGATGATGACCACCTTGTCCTGCAAGCGCATGTCGCCCTCTCTTTCGCGGCAAGTGGCTGGTGCGAGGTTGCGCGTATTGTACTCGCAGGTAGGCCGAGTCTCAAGCCCGCGCGTGGGCGCGTGTGATGCCCTTCGACGAGATTGGGGCGAAAGGATGCCGGCGAGGACCTAGTACATGGCGGCGCCGCCGTTGACGGTGAGCATCTGGCCGGTGATGTAGTCGCTGTCCTCCGAGGCGAGGAAGACGACTGTGCCGGTGAGGTCCTCGGAGACTTCGCGGCGGCCGAGGACGTTGGGAGAGGGAGGAGGAGTCTGGGGGGCGCGCTCGTCGCGGGTGACGACGGCGCCGCTGTTGGTGCCGCCTGGCGCGATGGTGTTGACCTTGATGTTGTCGGCGCCGAGTTCGCGAGCCAACGCCCGGGTCAGGCCAGTGACGGCCGCCTTTGAGGCCACGTAGTGGGGAATGCCGGAGCCGCCGAAGAACCAGATGGACGAGCCGATGTTGATGATCTTGCCTCCGCCCTGCTCGCGCATGTAGGGGATGACGGCCCGGGAGCAGAGGAAGATGCCTTTCACGTTGACGTCCATGACCCTGTCCCACTCGTCAAGGTCGACTTCCAGCATGGAGCGGGCGGTCAGGCCGTCGTAGATGCCGGCGTTGTTGACGATGCAGTCGATGCGGCCAAAGCGCTCGACCGCCTTGCGGGCCATCTCGAGGGTGTCCTCCTCGTTGGCGACGTCGGTGTGGAGGGCGAGGACTTCTGCGCCGGCCTCGATGCACATCTCGGCGGTGTTGCCGCAGTCGCGGATGTCGCAGATGACGAGCTTGGCGCCCTCCTGGGCGCAGCGGAGGGCGTACGCCTGGCCGATGTGGTGGGCGGCCCCCGTGATGATGATCACCTTGTCCTGCAAGCGCATGTCGCCCTCACTCTTGATGAAATTGGCAATCGCTGGTTTGCGCGCATTGTAGCCGCGTCGAGCCACTGTCTCAAACAGGCCAGCATTGGTCGGGCGAGAGTCAACAGCCGGTCCGAGCGCTCGCTCAGACCGGCTGTATCCAATGAGTCAGTGCTAGAGCAGGTCGAGGCCGAGGGTGAGCCAGTAGAAGACGATGTAGGAGCCTGCCAGCAGCATGATGGCTGCGCTGACCGGCTGGATGTACGGCAGGGCCTTGCGCAGCCCACCGACCATCGCTCCCTTGAACACCGCCATGCCGAGGGTCAGGATGAGGATGACGGAGCCCATGCCGAGGCCGTAGAGGATGAACTGCCCGAGGGCGGTGGTGAAGCTGGTGGTCGTACCGAAGCCCACCACGGCGATGAAGATGGGCAGTGTGCAGCTCAGGGACGCCGTGCCGTAGCTGAGGCCGAAGAGGAAGAAGCTCTTGAAGTTGACCTGGCGCGCGTCGCCCATGTGTGCGGCTGCTCGGCTGAAGGCGCCGATGTTTATCTTGCCGCCCAGCATTATCCACGCACCCGTGAACGCGAGCACGATGCCGATGATGAGCCCCAGCCAGGGAATGACCGACCGAATGGCGGTCAGACCGGCGGAGAGGACGATGCCCACCGAGCCGAAGAGAAGCAGCATGCCGGCGGTGACCAGCATGCCGACGATGAACGCCTGACGCAACTTGCTCGGTATGGAGGCTGGACCCTCGGCCGAATCGGCTGCGCCGATGTAGAGGCCGAGGTACGCGGGCAGCATCGCGAATCCGCACGGGTTCACGGTCGAGACCATGCCGGCCGCGAAGGTGAAGCCAAAGATGCCGACGTTGTCCAACTTGTCGCCGGACATCCCGGAAAGACCTTCAATGAAACCGTTAATGCCGCCCGTTGCCTCGGCGCCCGAGCCGGAGAGGAAGGCGCCCACGGTGGCGATGCCAACGGCGGCACTGCCCACCAGCATGGGAAGGAACACGCCTCGGAACCACGGGGCCTTGTACCATTCTGACTGCGTTGTTGCGTCCATTACGTACCCTCCAATGTCCTACCTTCATTATATGACGGCACATAAGGGACGTGATATGCCCCAGAGTTGCGTCCTGCACTTCGGGTCCGGGGGTGTTCCAGAGGCCTCGCTTTGCCGCTGGCGCTGGGCGAGAGTAAACTCGGAGGGTATGGCTGCTACGAATCCGAACGCCTCAGCCACCACGAGCCCCCGCGCGAGCTTCGTCTCGACGTGGCTGCCGCTCGGCCTTGCGGCGATGTGCACGCTGGTGTTCACGATGGACGGCTCGATGAACATCATCGCGCTGCCCGCCATCGCGTCCGAGTTCCATGCCTCCCCCGCCGGCGCGGTGTGGGTGGCCGTCGTCCTCCAATTCATGATCCTTGGGCTGGCGCTGCCTGTGGGCTCGCTGTCGGCGGGGTTCGGCCGGCGTCGACTGTTCGCGATTGGGCTTGGCATCTTCCTCATTGGGTTGGTGGCCTCGTACCTGTCGCCGAACCTGCCAATGCTCATCGCGGGGCGGGCGGTGCAGGGGCTGGGGTGCGCGCTCTTTCTCTCGACGCGCAACGCCATCGGTATGGGTGGCTTTCCTGAGCACCGGCGCGGGATGGCATTGGGCGTCATCATCGCTGCCGTAGGCATCGGCGCCGGTACTGGCCCCCTGCTGGGCGGCCAACTGATCGACACATTCGGGTGGCGCTCCATCTACGTTGCGGTGGCGCCCCTCGCGGTTGCGACGACTCTGTTGGCTGTCATCTTCCTGCGCCGGGAGCAGCGTCTGCCGCTGGCGAACTTCGACTTCCTCGGCGCGGGGCTCGTCTTTGTCGGGCTGGCCTCGCTAATGGTGGCGCTGAACCGCACGGCGGACTGGGGCGTCACCTCGGTGGGCGTAGTCGGGCTGGCGATTGCCGGCGTGGTCGGGGTGGCCCTGTTTGCCTGGCAGCAGGCGCGCGCCACGACGCCGGTGCTGGAGCTTGGCATTTTCCGCAGCCCGGCGGTCGTCGTGACGAGCCTGTGCCTAGTGCTGCAGGTCATGGGACAGAGCGCTGCGACGCTGGTGCTGCCCTTCTTCATGGTGCACGCACTTGGCATGAGCGCGACGTTATCCGGAATCCTCTTCGCGATAGCCCCTGCCTTCATGTTCGCGGGGAGCACCGTGGCCGGACGCCTGTCCGACCGCATTGGTGCGGGCCCGATCATGGCTTTGGGCATGGTGGGGCAGGTCTCGGGGGCGGTGGTGCTGCTCATGCTGAACGAGACGTCGGCGCCGTATCTGATCGCCGTGGCGCTGGGGCTCATGGGCGCGGGTTCCGGATTCCTGCAGACCTCGGCGGGCGCCGCGCAGATGAACGCGGTGCCGCCGGCGCACATCGGCATGGCGTCCGCGCTGTTCATCGGGCTAATCATGCTGGCGGCGACCGTCGGTGGGACGCTGGGCGGCATCCTGATGAGCACGGGCGACATCGAAACCGTGGGCGCGGCGCAGGTCGCCGAGTCCTACCACCGCGTCGCCTGGACAGGCATCGTCATCCTGCTGGCTGGCATGGCCGGCTCGGTGTACTACTGGGTCGGCAGCAGGGGGGCGTGGCGCGCCAGAGCCGAGGCGGCCGTCTAGCCTACAACGACTCCACCATGTCGCGCAGCCGCTCAATCGCCTTCTGGATGTTCTCGATGGAGTTGGCGTACGAGAGCCGCACGCAATCGTTGCCGTAGTCGCCGAACGCGCTGCCCGAAAGCACCGCCACCCCCGCCTCCTGGAGCGCCCTCGCCTCGAACTCGCCGCTGCTGAGGCCTGTGCCACTGATGCTGGGGAAGGCGTAGAAGGCGCCCTCGGGCATCGGGCAGGTGACGCCGGGGATGCTGCGCAGGCCCTCCACCACGACGTCGCGGCGCTTCAGGAACTCCTCCCGCATGGCGCTGACGGTGTCCTGTGGGCCCTCGAGAGCGGCGATGATTGCCATCTGGGAGAAGGCGTTGGCGCACGAGACGCTGTTCACGGCAAGCTTCGTCACCCCTTCGACGAGGGACTGCGGGAAGACGCCGTAGCCGAGGCGCCAGCCGGTCATCGCATAGCTCTTCGAGAGGCCGTCCAGGATGATGGTGCGGTCCTGCATGCCGGGCATGGACGCGATGCTGACGTGGGAGCCGGTGTAGAGCAGGTCCTTGTAGACCTCGTCCGAGAGCACGTAGGCGTCCGAGCGGTCACGCACGATCTCCGTGATGGCGGCGATCTCCTCAGGCGAGAGGACGGAGCCGCACGGGTTGTGGGGCGAGTTCAAGATGACGAGGCGGGTGTTCTCGTTGACCAGCGAGGCGAACTCGTCGAGGTCCGGGTGGTAGTCTAGCTCGCCGCGCAGGGGCATGGGGACGGGTTTGGCGCCGCAGAAGTTCACCATGGATGCGTAGATGGGGAAGCCGGGGTCCGGGTAGATGACCTCGGCGCCGGGCTCCGCGAGGGCGAGGAGCGTGAAGAACATGATGGGCTTGGCGCCGGGCGTGATGATGACCTGCTGCCAGTCGTGCTCGAGACCGCGGCGCTCGCCGGCGTTGCGGGCGACGGCCTGGCGGACCTCGGTGATGCCGGCGGAGGGGACGTAGTGCGTGTAGCCGGCGTTGAGGGCATCGATTGCGGCGGCCTTGATGTGGGGCGCCGTCTCGAAGTCGGGCTCGCCGATCTCGAGGTGGATGACGTCGACGCCCTGGGCCTCGAGGGCCTTGGCCCTGGCGAGCACCTCAAAGGCGGACTCCGTCCCCAACCGGCCCATGCGGTCCGCGAGTTCCATGGCGCGACCCCCAATGCGTCAATGTGCGAAGGAGCAATGTCCCCTATCTAGGGTACAGGGAGATGGCATGAGCGTACCAGCCAGCGAGAGAATTGGCCTATCGCTTGGGTGCGGAGCCATTACCGGCGCACTACTGTCTTCTGATTCTTACTACGTGAGCCTCGTCAGGAGATCAGCGAGGCTGGCGTCGGCGGGGAGGAAGCCGTCCCACTCGGTGACGCCGCCGGAGCCGTCGGGCAAGTTCATGACGAACTGGATGGGAGCGCCTTCCGGTGGGACCATCAGCACGAGTTCCTCGCCGGACGCGCCGTCCCAGTCTACTTCAACGCTGCCGTCGACCACGGGCGCAACGAACGGCTCGCCGATGCGGTTGCCATAGAGGCGGTCGGCGAGGAGGAGCAGGCAGGCGGCTGAGTTGATGGCGGCCTGGGGGATGGGGAGGCTGTCGTCGTCGCGCCAGCCAAAGCCCAGCTTCGCGAAGAGGGACAGTCGCTCGGCGGCGTCGGCGTTGACCTCGCGCAGGGCGGCGAGCGGGTCGGTGACATCGAGGCCGGCCGCGACCGCCGGGTCTCCGGCGGGGCCGAGGAGCCGCTCGAAGTCGGCGGCGTTCACCGTGGCCCGCTACACCGTGATCCGGTTGCAGAGGCGGAGGGCATTCTCGCCCAGGATCTTGCGCTTGGCGGTGTCCGTGATGGTCTCCCACTCGGCTACCTGGCTGACGGCCTCGGGCCACGCGGTGTCGCCGTGGGGCCAGTCGGAGGCGAAGAGCAGGACGTCCTCACCGACGCGTTGGACGACGTAGTCGAGCGTCGACTCCCAGGTGTCGATGCCGTGGAAGTACTGGCCGCTCTTGCGGACGATCTCGCTGGGCATCTGCTTGAGCATCGGCACGTGGCCGGGCGACATGATGTAGTGGGCATCGAACCGGTCGAGCACTGACGGGAGCCAGCCGGCCGCAGTCTCGACCACCGCGACACGGAGGCGGGGGAAGCGGCTGAGGACGGCGCCGCCGACCAGCGCGCCCATCGAGGCCATTCCGGCCCAGGGGTTGGAGAGGCCGTGCTGCAGGAACCAGGTGCCCTGCAGGTCAAAAGTGCCGGGCTGGTAGGGCGGGCGCGCCGTGCCGCCGTGGATGAGGATGGGCAGGTCCAGGTCCTGCGCCACCTGGTAGATGGGCATCAGCGCGGGGTCGTCGAGGAGCATGTTGTTGGGGCCGTTTGGGGGCATGTAGATGCCGACCATGGTCTTGTCCTCGGCCCAGCGGCGGATCTCCTCGCACGCTTCGAGGGGGTCGCGCATGCTGGCGACAACCGTCCACTTGAGGCGGTCCGGCGCCTGGGCGGAGAAGTCGTGGACCCAGCGGTGGTAGGCGCGGTAGAGGGCGCTCTCGAAGCCGATGTCGTGGAGCGCGCAGTAGCTGGACACGTGGGTGGGGAAGATGACGTCGACGTCGACGTGTGAGTCGTCCATGCCCTGGAGGCGGGCCTTGTAGTCCCAGCTGACGGACTGGTCGATGGCGCGGAGCTCGCCGCGCTCGGGGCGGCCGAAGTTCCGGCGGCCGCCGGTGTGCTGCAGGATGAACTCGCGGCCAACGCTGCCGAAGCCGTCATGGTCGCCCATGGGGTTGTCGGAGACGATGGGGGCGACGACGGCGTAGCGGCTGGAGGCGATGGCGGCGCCGACGCCCTTCTCGGCGTTGGAGTCCAGCGCGTGCTTCATCCGGGCGAACTTGTCGCGGTAGTCGGCGTCGATGTAGTCGCCGTAGATCTTGGCGGGCTCCTCCCGCACGTGGGAGTCCATGTCGACGACGGTCCAGCCGTTCCAGGCCATAGCGCACCTTCCAGTCTCTATCTGATGACGAACGAGAACCATTGTAGCACGGGGTTTGCCCATGCCCGCCAGAAGCGTCCCATCACGGGCTCAGGGCGGACGGTGTCAGAGGGTGGATTGAGTTGAGTTCATGAGTGAAGTTCTGCGCGACTATGCTATCTGAAAGCGCTGCGACCAGCTTGACTCGAATGTCGCTATTGGACATGGCAAATCGCAGCTGCCCGTAGCTGGCGCCCGATTGTGTTGCATTAAGCCGCATTGCGTTGCAGGAGGCAAGTCGTAGGGGAAACGGGTTGTGTTGCATTGAGCCGCATTGCGTTGCAGGAGGCAAGTCGTCGGGAAGGCGGGTTGTGGCGCCTTGGCAGTCAATCCAGCGGGCTTCGGTCATGGCGTGCGCGTTTCTGTGGCTCATGCGACAAGCCTACAGACGCATGGGTCACAGGCGCAACGCGCGCGTGGCAGGGCCGACGGCGGCGGGGCGCTAGATGATGCTGACGTACTCGCGGTGCCCGGCGCCCTTGCGGAGGTGGGAGATGTCGACGCCCTGCTGCTGCACGAGAATGCGGTGGGCGTCCAGGGCGGCCTCGTTCTCCCACTCCTCGTGGAGGATGAACTGGTCCGGATTCTCGACGTTGCGGTAGAAGGAGAAGTTGACGCAGCCGGGCTCCTCTCGAATGCCGGGGCAGCGGCCCGCGTAGCTGGCTGCGAGCTCGTCGCCACGACCCTCGACAGCTTCCATGAAGATGTTCATCCAGATTGCCACGATGTGCCTCCTGCGTAGTTTGAGCCCGCACAGCCTACCATGACGGGCTGGTATGGTCACGGCAGGACAGGATTCCGGGGTCGTGAGGCTGTTGACAAGCGTTCGGCGCGGTGCTGTCATGGGCCAAACCCCAATTACATGCCGCAATGGATGGAGGCGCGTATGCCGTGGATCAAGATCATCCGCCCGGAAGAGGCGGAAGGCGAACTGAAAGAGGTGTACCAGAGGCTCGCCGCGCAGCGGGCGGGCGAGGCAATCAATCAGGCGAGGGAGGCGACGACGAGTCCGCCGGCCACGCCGCCGATGCTGCACAGCCTGAACCCGAAAGCGATGTGGCACACGGCTGAGCTGATGTGGGAGGTCATGCGGGGCGAGTCCCGGCTCTCGACGGCGCAGCGTGAGATGATCGCGACGGTGACCTCGGCGACGCTGAACTGCCGGTTCTGAACGGTCGCTCACGCAGAGTTTCTGCGGCAAGAGGGCGGCGACGACCTGACCACCGAGCAGGTCAAGGACGACTGGCGGAAGGCGGACCTGTCGGAGGCCGAGGTGGCGATGCTGGAGTGGGTGGAGAAGCTCACGCTCGCGCCGAGCATGATGACGGAGCAGGACTTCCAGGGCCTCAAGGACGCAGGCTGGTCCGACCGCGACATCCTGGACATCGCCCACGTGTGCGCGTACTTCAACTTCCGCGTCCGCATGGTGGACGGCCTCGGCCTGGAGCTGGGCGACTGGCAGCTAGAGCGGGCAGCGGCCGGCGCGGAGCGGGCCTCGGCGCTAGCGAGCGAGCGCGGCGTCGCGATGCCCGCCGACCCGTGGGGAGTTCGGCAGGGCGTGGGGTAGGGGTCGAGTCGCACACAAGTCGTGGATTATTGGGTCAGAGAATGATTTGACGGCGCACCCGGCAAATGGAACAATTGTCGGCAGCACCAGACAACAAGGGAGGCAAGGCATGACTACGCAGGCAGACCTCAAGAAGGTCCGGGTTTCCATGATGAACGCCGTCCATGACCTGGCGGTGTTGGTGGCCCGAGACGAGGGACTGTTCAACGAGCAGGGACTGGACGTCGAGGTTGTGACGACGCCGGGGACGGCGCAGGTTGGCGCCGACCGGCAGGCGATGCGCGACGTCATCTTCGACCGCACGATGGAATCGCTGTACAACACCGGCGACGTGGACCAGTTCCGCATGTGCGAGTGGGGCATCATGAAGCGCACAGTGGAGGCGGAGGACGCGGGTCAGCGCGCGGCGAAGATCGTGGCTCTGGGCTCCGCGATGTCCACCTTCGCCATCATCGCGGCCCCCAACAGCGACTTCTACGAGCCGGAGCAGTTCAAGGACGTGCCGATCGCCGTCAGCCCGTACAACGGCTCGCACTTCACCACGCTGAAGCTGCTGGAGGGCTTCGTCGCCAAGGACCGCATCATGATTACCAACGCGGGCACGATGCAGGAGCGGCTGACGGCAATCGCGAACGGCGACGTGGCTGCAGGGTCGTTCATGGAGCCGTGGATCAGCGTGGCGCAGAAGCAGGGCTTCCGCATCATCATGGAGAGCCACTCGACCCGCAGCGAGGCGGCGGGCGACGAGCTCGACGGGCCGACGCTTGCCGCGATGTTCCGCGCGCAGGCCGCCGCCGCCGAGATGATCAACAACAACCCGGAGAAGTACGAGCACTACTTCCTGGCCGAGGCCAAGGGCCTGCTGGAGCCCGGCGAGCTGCAGTCGTGGCGGCTGCTGTACGGGCCGCCCGTGCCCTACACGCGGGAGCGCTTCGATTACACGTACAACTGGATGCTGAGCTACCCGGACCTGGTGACGCCCGGTGCGACGTACGAGAGCACCGTGGACAACCGAGCCTGGGAATAGACGAAACATCGGCCGACCATTCATCGCCGGCCTTCATGGGCCGGCGATGTGCTTTAATGACCCGCGTAGACAGTTAATGGGCGCACTACACTACGGAGGGACCAATGGCGGATTTTGAGGCGGTACTGAAGGTTTCCGACCTGCCACCGGGCGAGGTTGCCAAGGTGGAGGTGGGCCTGACTCCCGTGATTGTCGGGAACGTGAACGGCAGCTACTTCGCGGTGGGCAACACCTGCCCGCACGCCGAGTTGCCCATGATCGAGGACCGTGGGGAGCTGGACGGCGAAGTGGTCGAGTGCGAGTACCACGGCAGCCAGTTCGACATGACCACGGGCGGTGTCGTGAACGGGCCGGCCGTGCTGGCGGTGCAGCAGTTCGCGGTCAAGGTCGAGGGGGACGACATCCTCGTCGGGCCGGCATAACGCGGCATGACGGGGGATGGCCCCGAACGGCTGGACGCGCAGGTGCGGGGCCGGGTGCAGGGAGTGTACTTCCGGGCATTCGTGCAGCGGCACGCGGCGTCGCTGGGACTGCACGGCTGGGCGCGCAACCTGCCGGACGGCTCGACCGTCGAGGTGGTGGCCGAGGGGCCGCGAGGGTCGCTTGTTTCGCTGCTTGAGCAACTGCGCAAGGGGCCGCCGGGCTCGCGGGTGGATGTCGTGGAGGAGAGCTGGCAGGCGGCCGAGGGGCTGGGCGGGCCGTTTCGGGTACGCTAACCACTTTCTATATCAGGAGGCGATATGAAGTCACCAATTGAACTCAAGGTCGTGGTGTCGCAGTCGTACGCAGACCGGCTCCGTGAGGCGGTCGAGGACGATGCGGCGTGCTGTGCCGGCGATGCCGAATCTCTCGCGGCATACCCTACCGAGGCGCTGGAGAAGCTGCCGGGGAGCGTCGTGACGTTCGGGTGCGGAAACCCTGTCGCGCTGGCGGGCATGCGGCCGGGCGAAACGGTGCTGGACCTGGGAAGCGGCGCGGGGCTCGACTGCTTCCTGGCTGCCGAGCAGGTCGGCGAGACGGGCGCGGTCATCGGCGTGGACTTCACGCAGGACATGATCGAAAAGGCTACGGAGAACGCCGCGAAGCTCGGGCTCGGCAACGTGACGTTCAAGCACGGAGACATCGAGGCGCTACCGCTGGAGGACGCCATCGTCGACGTGGTCATGTCCAACTGTGTGATCAACCTCGCGCCGGACAAGGACGCCGTCTTCCGCGAGGCCTTTCGCGTGCTGCGGCCCGGCGGGCGGCTGGTGGTGTCAGACATGGTGCTGACGCGGCCCGTGACGGAGGCCGAAATGGACGACATGGCGCTGCTGAGCGGCTGCATCTCCGGCTCGCTGCCCGACACGGAGTACGCGGACACCGTGCGGCGGGCGGGGTTTGCCGAGGTCGCCCTGGAGGGCTCGCCGCCCGGTGGCGAAGGGTGGGACGGGCAGTTCTGGTACAGCGCGACCATCTCCGGCGTGAAGCGGTAGGGCGGGGATGGCCACAGTCACGGTGCGATCAAAGGGCGTGGCGCAGTACGCCGTCGAGACGGCCTACGGGAGCTTCGCCGCGCACGAGGCGCCGCCAACCGGTGACGGCGCGGCGCCGGACCCGCACAGCCTGCTCCTCTCTGCGCTGGGGACCTGAACCGCCGCCACCCTTCGGCTGTACGCCGAGCGCAAGGGCTGGCCGCTGGGCGAGGTGACCGTCGAGGTGTCGATGGAGCATGACGCGGCGAAAGGCACCTCAGGGTCGGTCGTGCAGAAGCGCGTGCACGTCACGGGAGACCTCGATGAGGGGCAGCGCGAGCGGCTGCACCGCATCGGCGACCGGTGCCCGGTGCAGCGAATGCTGGAGGGCGGGCTGCAGGTGGACTCGGCGCTGGAGGCGGGGTAGGACACACCGCTGGAATCTGCGGGGACACACAAGAGGGGAGCGGCTCGCGAGCCGCTCCCCTCTTCCATATTCCAGGCTTTCGTTAGCTGGTGACTGCACCCTCGGAGGCCGTGCCGACGAGCTTGGCATACTTGGCCATGACGCCGACCTCGTAGGGGATGGGGCGCGGCTGCCACGCGGCGCGGCGGCGGGCCATCTCCTCGTCCGAGATCTCCACGCTGAGGTCTCGGCTCTCCACGTCGAGGTGGATGATGTCGCCTTCCTGCACGAGGGCGATGGGGCCGCCGACCGCGGCCTCGGGGGCGACGTGGCCGATCATCGGGCCGTGGGTGGCGCCGGAGAAACGGCCGTCGGTCAGGAGCAGGACGTCGTTGCCGAGGCCCGCGCCCATGATGGCGCCGGTGACGGCCAGCATTTCCTGCATGCCGGGGCCGCCCCTGGGGCCCTCGTAGCGGATGACGACGACGTCGCCGGCGTTGATCTCGCCACGGGTGACGGCCTCGAAGGTGGCGCGCTCGCCGTCGTAGACGCGGGCGGGACCGCGGTGCTGCTGGTGCTTGGTGCCGGAGACCTTCATCACCGAGCCCTCGGGCGAGAGGTTGCCGCGGAGGATGACGAGCCCGCCGGTGGGCGTGCGCGGGGCGGTGACGGGGTGGACCACGTCGCCGTCTGCCGCGGGGATGTCGAGGTCGTCAAGGTTCTCGGCGACGGTCTTGCCGGTGCAGGTCATGACGTCGGGGTGGAGCATGCCGGCGTTCAGGAGCTCTCGCATGACGACGGGCACACCGCCGACCCTGTCGAGATCGGACATGACGTACTTGCCGGCGGGCCGGAGGTCGGTGAGGTAGGGGGTCACGCGGCTGAGGCGGTCGAAGTCGTCGATCTTCAGGTCTACCTTTGCCTCGTGGGCGATGGCGAGGAGGTGGAGGACGGCGTTGGTGGAGCCGCCCATGGCGAGGACGACCATAATGGCGTTCTCGAAGGCTTCCCTGGTCATGATGTCGCGGGGCTTGATGCCGAGCTCGAGCATGTTGTAGACGGCTGCAGCGGCCTGGTGGGCGATGCCCTCGTTCTTGGGGTCGACGGCGGGCACGGAAGCGGCGCCGGGGATGGACATGCCCATCGCCTCGATGGCGGAGGACATGGTGTTGGCGGTGAACATTCCGGCGCACGCGCCCTCGCCGGGGCACGCGATGCGCTCCATGGCGAAGAGCTCCCCCACCGTGAGGTTGCCCTTGGACCAGGAACCGACGGCCTCAAACATGTCCTGGATGTTGATGTCCTTGCCGAAGTAGTTGCCGGGCAGGATGGCGCCGCCGTAGACGAAGATGGACGGGATGTTGAGGCGGGCCATGGCCATCAGCGAGCCGGGCATGTTCTTGTCGCAGGCGGCGACGGCGATGAGGCCGTCCATGCTCTCGCCGAAGCAGACGGTCTCGATGGAGTCGGCGATGACCTCGCGGCTGACGAGGGAGGCCTTCATGCCCTCTGTGCCCATGGAGATGCCGTCGGAGACGGTGATGGTGCCGAAGAGGAAGGGGAAGCCGTTGGCGCGCCGGACGCCCTCCTTGCATGCCTGGGCGACGCGGTCGAGGTGGACGTTGCAGGGTGTGACGTCACTGGCGAGGTTGGCGACGGCGATGAACGCGCGGTCCATGTCGTCGTCGTTCATGCCGACGGCGCGGAGCATCGCCCGGGCGGGCGCGCGGTGCGGGCCGTCCGTGACGATGCGGCTCATGTGCTTCACGTCGTGCTTCGTGGTGGTCATGGTCTCTTCCTCCCGGTGAAGGCCGCACACGCAGTGCGAGGGCGGCGGATTTCGTTGGGGAAAGTGTGCACCAAATGCGGCGCGACACGCAAGGGCAAGCGGAGGCCCGGCGCGTTCGGAGCGACCCGCCGGGGCCTGCTAGCAGGCTCCCGGTCAGGTTCGATTCCGGAGGCGCCGGGCCTCGATGTCGCTAGAGGATGCCGGTGGAGGCAGGCGGGTCCTCGACGTAGAAGACGGTTAACGTGGTGTTCTTCAACAGCGGGCCGATGGTGCCGTCGTTGAAGCCGATGAGATGGATTGTGTGATCGCCCGCGGGCAGCGAGAAAGTCTTGGCCATTGAGACGGGAATGTCCCAGCTGCGGAGGATTCTGCTCAACTGAACCTGCCGAGAGTCACCGGGGTCTTCCAACTCAGTGTTCAGCGCCAGGGTAAAGTCGTGGTTGCATTGTAGATTCGTGGCGCAGACGAAGGAGGCCGTCGTGCTGACGATGGCGAAGACCTTGCCCGGCTTCTCCAGCGTGATGGGGTTGGAGAGGATGCTGACCCAGTTGTTGCGGCTGACGGTCAGGTCGTAGTCGATGCCGCTGAGGTTGGCCGTGGGCGCGACGATGGTGAGGTTGCCGTCCTCGCCGGTAGGGCCTTGAATACCCTGCAGTCCCATCGCACCTGCGGGGCCCTGGGTGCCGGGAAGGCCGCGCGGTCCCGCGCCGCCCTGCGCGCCCTGGGAGCCCTGGGGGCCCTGCGGGCCACGCTCGCCCATTGCGCCCGGGGAGCCGTCATCGCCGGGGTCGCCCTTGGGGCCCAGCGGACCGGCGGACCCGGGCGGGCCCTGCACCTCGGCGAGCCGGTCGGTGAGGGCCTCGTTGACGAGGCTGACGAGCTCGGCCTGCGTGGGTGAGCGGCCGTCGCGGCCGTCCTCGCCCGCGGGGCCGGCTTCGCCCGCCGGGCCCTGGCACGCGAGCAGCAGGGCGACGGTCAAGAGCAGGGGTAGAACAAACAACAGTTTCCGCATCTAACTACCTCCCGGGCTGCGCGCCACTTGGACGCTGCCCTAGCAGTAACTGACGCATCACCGGCGATTGGTCCCGGAGATACGGTTGCCGCCTCTCGGCTTGACGCTATTGTATCACTTCCGTCCAAATTGACCAGACGGGGGTGTCTTTGGCCGGGATGTATATTCCTCTTTACCTCTCCCGTATACTGTGTGGGTTGCTCTCCCGGGACACATCCTGCACCTAAGGCATGCCCTTGACGACATCTGACACCGAGTTCTCACAGCGACTTCCGTGGCAGGCGAGGCTGCCCTTCTTCTTCGGTTGGGTGATTGTCGCGGTCATTTTCCTGCGGGCTTTCACGACGGCCGGGGCCATTTGGTCCACCGCAGTGCTCTCCGTGCCCATGCAGGCGGACCTGGGCTGGAGCCAGTCTGCCATCTTCCTGGGCATCACGCTGCGGACACTTGGCGCCGCTGTTGGGGGGTTCTTCCTCGGCCGTTTCCTCGACTCGCGGCGGGGCGCGCCATTCCTGGCCGTGGGCAGCGCCTTCGTGTCCGGCTTTGGGATCATAGCCGTGTCCTTCGTCACCGAGGTGTGGCAGTTCTGGCTCATCTTTGGCGTGTTGAGCGGCATGCTCGGCGCGGGGCCGGGCGCGCTGATGCAAGCCGCGATTGTGCCCAAGTGGTTCGTGCGGAAGCGCGGACGCGCAACGGCGCTGGCGTCGATGGGCACTGGGTTGGCGGCGTTTCTGCTGCCCTTCACCGTGGCCAACGTGGTGGAGGCGCTGGACTGGCGGACCACGTTCCAGTTGCTGGGCGTCATGACCCTGATATTCGCGGTGTTGCCCGCAATGCTCATCAGGACGCGGCCAGAGGACGTGGGATTGCGGACGGACGGTGACAAGGAGGGCTCGGAGGCGGCGGCGCGGGCACGGGCGGCGGACACGAGCCTCACAGCCGGCGAGGCATTCCGCACGACCACACTGTGGCTGCTTGTCGGCGCCGTATTCTTTGCCAGCTTCTCCCCCACTGCCTACCCCGCCAACTTGACGCCGACGTTCAGCGACAAGGGTTTCGACCTTACAACGGCGGGATTTGCCTTCAGCGCATACGGGTTCACTAGTTTCTTTGGCCGCTTCTTCTGGGGCTGGCTTGCAGACCGCATGCACATTCGCAAGACCCTGCTCATCGTCTGCGCATGGAACGGTCTGACCGTGCCCCTTCTGCTGCTCATGCCCGGCACCAGCGTGCTTGCCGCGGGCGCGATTGCCGGGTTCGGAATCGGCGCTTGGGTGGGCCTCAACCAGGTGGTCTGGGCGGCCTACTTTGGGCGGGCGAACCTCGGCGCGATTGCCGGCCGGGTCAGGCCCCTCATCACACTGTCCGGCGGCACGGGGCCATTCCTTGTGGCCGCGATGGCCGATTTCTTTGGCGGCTTCGGCGTCGGCATTATCGTCATGGCGCTGAGCTGGTGGGCGTCGTCCTTCTTCCTCTTCATCGTCCGCCCCGTCCGGCGCCCCATGTTTGCCGACACGCCGCCGGTCGCGCCAGGCAGTCCCACCACGCAGGCGAACCCGAGTCAGGGAGGGTAAGACAATGGCAACAGAACAACAGCGACTTCGTATCGGCTTCATCGGGCTTGGGATGGCGGGGTCCGGCATGGTGCGGAGCATGGTGGAGCACCCGGACGTCAGCATTGCGGCGGCGGCAGACCGGCACGCCGAGCCGCGAGAGGCCTTCGCGCGGGACTTCGAGGCGGAGGTGTACGAGGACGCGGAGGCGCTGTGCGAGAGCCCCAACGTCGACTTCGTCTACGTCGCGACGCCGCACCAGTTCCACAAGGAACACGTCATCATGGCGGCCGAGCACGGCAAGCACGTCATCGTCGAGAAGCCGCTCGCGCTGACGATGGAGGACTGCGACGCGATCATCGAGGCCGTCGACCGGACCGGCGTCAAGGTGATCGTCGGGCACACACACAGCTACGACCCGGCCATCCGCGTCATGCGGCAGATGATCGCGAGCGGCGACTACGGTCGGCTCGGCATGATCAACACCTGGAATTACACCAACTTCCTCTACCGGCCTCGGCGGCCCGAGGAGTTGGACACGTCGCTGGGCGGCGGGATCCTCTTCAACCAGGTACCGCACCAGGTGGACAGCGTGCGGGTGCTTGGCGGCGGGCTCGTGAAGAGCGTGCGAGCTGCGACGGGCATCTGGGACCCGGCGCGGCCTACGGAGGGCAGCCACTTGACGTTTCTGCAGTTCGAGGACGGTGCGGCGGCGTCGCTGGTGTACAGCGGCTACGACCACTTCAGCACCGACGAGTTCAACGGCTGGATCGGCGAGGGCGGCGGCGCCAGCGCACCCGACAGTCACGGCCGGTCTCGGCGCTCGCTGGCGGGGGTGAACGGCCAGGAGGAGATCGACTTGCGGACGTCCGTGTACGCGTACAAGGGGCTGGGCGACCGGGCGGCGTCCGGGCCGCAGAACCAGCCGCGCTTCGGCGTCATGGTCGTGAGCTGCGAGCGCGGCGATTTGCGGCCGACGGCCAATGGCGTCGCCGTGTACACGGCCGAGGGAATGCGCGAGGAGTCGATCCCGCCGGGTCGCGGCGTGCCGGGGCGGGGCGACGTGATGGACGAGCTGTACAACGCCGTCGTCAACGGCGCGCCGCTGGTGCACGATGCTCGTTGGGGCAAGGCGACGGTGGAGGTGAGCCTCGCCATCCTGGAGTCGGCGCGGACTCGGCAAGAGATTGCGTTGGAACACCAGGTCGCTTTGCCCGCGGGAGCATACGCCAGCGGCTAGATGGGACACATAGTACGGAGACAACGACTGGAGGGGCTGACATGAAGATTGCAGTGATAGGCGCGGGGGCCATTGGCGGAACGCTGGGCGGGCACATGACCCGCGGCGGCGAGGACGTCACCATCTTTGACACGTGGCAGGAGCACGTCGACAAGATGCGCAACGACGGGCTGTTCCTCGACGGCGTGCAGGGCGAGCACCTGGTGCAGGTGGACGCTCGCCACGTCCGCGAGCTGGAGGGCGCGTCGGACAAGTACGACCTCATCATCTGCGCGGTCAAGTCATACGACACGCCGTGGGCGATCGACCTGATGCTGCCGCACCTGGCCGAGGGCGGCTTCTTCGTCAGCCCGCAGAACAGCATCAACGAGGAGCAGATCGCGCCGCTGGTGGGCGCCAATCGAATGATAGGCTGCGTCAGCACGATCTCGGCGTGGCTGATGGAGGCCGGGCACGTTCGCCAGACCGGGTCGATGAGCCAGGCGCTGAAGGGCAACGTCTCCTTCACCGTCGGCGAGCTGGACGGGCGCGACACGGAGCGCGTGCAGATGGTGCGCGAGCTCTGGGACCACGCCGGCCACACCACCGTGACCGACAACCTGTGGGGCGAGCGGTGGTCCAAGCTGGCCATCAACTGCATGGCGAACCCAACGGCGGGCATGACGGGACTCACGAGCCACGAGGTGCGCGCCAACCCGACGTCACGGAGCATGATGCTGAAGTTCGGCGCGGAGGCAATCCGCGTGGGCCGCACGCTGGGGCACTCGATACCGTCGCCGATGAAGGGGTTCAGCCTGGACGACATCGAGGCGGCGGCGTGGGAGGGCAACGCCGAGCTGGAGGCGACGTTCTCCGGTCCGCCGCCGGCCGTGGCGGGCTATCCGTCGCTGTACCAGGACGTGATGAAGGGACGGAAGACGGAGGTTGATTATCTCAACGGCCTCATCGTGAAGAAGGGCAACGAGATCGGCGTCGCGGCGCCGTGGAGCGCGGCGGCGGTCACGGTCATCAAGGGCGTGGAGTCCGGCGAGTTCCCCGTCGGCATGGAGAACGTGGAGCGCGTGGGGCGAATCGCGAGCGCGGGGTAGACAGAAACACAATCGCAAGGAGCCAAGAGCATGGACCTGGAACTGGAAGGCAAGCGGGCAATCGTCACCGGCGGGAGCCGGGGCATCGGCAAGCAGATCGCGCGGGTGCTTGGTCAGGAGGGCGCGGATGTCGCCATTGCGGCGCGGGACGCTGAGCGGCTGGCGGCCACCGCGGAGGAGCTGGCGACGGAGACGGGCCGGCGCGTGCTGCCCTACACCGTCGACACGGGCGACGACGACTCGGTGCGCGACATGGTGAGCCGCGCCGTTGCCGACCTCGGCGGTGTGGACATCCTGATCAACGGCGCGGCGATGCCCGGCGGATTCGCGCCGCCGCCAAAGCTGGACGGAATCACCGTCGAGGCCCTGTGGGACGACGTGAACGTCAAGGTCATGGGCTACATCCGCTGCGCACAGGCGGTCGCGCCGCACATGATCGCGCAGGGCTGGGGCCGCATCGTCAACCTGAGCGGCATGGCGGCACGGCAGAGCGGCACCACCATCGGCAGCATGCGCAACGTGGCGGTTGTGGCGATGACCAAGAACCTCGCCGACGAGCTGGGCGAGCACGGCATCAACGTGACCGTGGTGCACCCGGGCGGCACTCGCACGGAGCGCACGACGCCCGAGGCTGAGGAGCGGCTGGCGGGCAACACGCTCCGCCGGGTCATTGACGCAGCGGACGTTGCCAACGTTGTAGCCTTCCTGTGCTCGCCCAAGGCCGTGGCCATCACGGGCGACGTCATCGCGGCGGGTGGCGGCGTGGGGCGGGCGATCCACTACTAGCCGACTGTTCTATTTCGGAGCGGCGACATGACCCAAATCCGGGAGGGCGACCTGCTGTGGTCGCCCTCTGATGAGCGCAAGGCGCAGGCCAACATTACCCGCTACATGGCGTGGCTACGGGAGTCGCGCGGGTTAGACTTCGACTCGTACGACGAGCTCTGGCGCTGGTCAGTGGATGACCTGGAGGCGTTCTGGGCGAGCATCTGGGACTACTTCGGCGTGAGGGCGCACCGGCCGTACAAGCGTGTGCTCGCCGACCGGAGCATGCCGGGCGCGAAGTGGTTTACGGGCGCAGAGCTCAACTACGCCGAGCACGCCCTCGCGCGGCGCGATGAGCATGTCGCGCTGCTGTGGCGCAACGAGGACGGCCCCGGCGGGGAGATGCGCTACGACGAGCTCTGCCGCGCGGTGGCGTCCGTCGCGGCGGGGTTGCGGCGGCTCGGCGTTGGGCGCGGCGACCGGGTTGCAGCGTACCTTCCCAACATTCCCGAGGCCGTCATCGCATTTCTGGCGACGGCAAGCATCGGGGCGGTGTGGTCGTCGTGCTCGCCGGACTTCGGCGAGCGCAGCGTGGTGGACCGCTTCCAGCAGATCGAGCCGACAGTGCTCATCACGGTGGACGGGTACCGCTACGGCGGGCGCGAGTTCGACCGCGCCGCGGTGTCGGAGGATGTGCGACGGAGCCTGCCGGGGCTCAAGGCAATGGTCGTCGTCGGGAACCTCGGCGGGCGCGCGCTGCCGGCGGGTGCGGTGCGGTGGGAGGAACTGCTCGGCGAGGATGCGGAGCTTTTCTTCGAGCCGGTGCCCTTCGGCCACCCGCTCTGGGTGCTGTACTCGTCAGGGACGACGGGGCTGCCCAAGGCCATCGTGCAGAGCCACGGCGGCATTCTTGTCGAGCACTTTAAGACGCTGGCCTTCCACTTCGACCTCACTGAGGACGACCGATTCTTCTGGTTCAGCACGACGGGGTGGATGATGTGGAACGTGCTGGTCAGCGGCCTGCTAGTGGGCGCGACGTGCGTCCTCTACGACGGGAGCCCCGGCCACCCCGACATGAACGTGCTGTGGCGGCTGGCGCAGGACACGGGCATCACCTATTTCGGGACAAGCGCGCCGTTCCTCGCCGCATGCGCCAAATCGGGCGTGGAGCCGGGGCGCGACTTCGACCTGAGCGCGCTGCGGGGCATTGGCTCGACGGCGTCGCCGTTGCCGCCGGAGTCATTCACGTGGGTGTACGAGCACGTCAAGCGCGACGTCGTGCTCGGCTCGGCGAGCGGCGGGACCGACGTCTGCACGGCGCAGGCGGGCCCTTGTCCGATATTGCCTGTACACGCGGGTGAGCTGCAGTGCCGTGAGCTCGGCGTGGCGCTTGAGTCGTTCGACGAGGCGGGGCAGCCGGCCGTCGGGCGCGTGGGCGAGCTCGTCGTCACGGCGCCGATGCCGTCGATGCCCATCTTCCTGTTGGGCGACGCCGACGGCAGCAAGCACCACGAGAGCTACTTCGGCATGTACCCCGGCATCTGGCGGCATGGCGACTGGATGAAGGTGACGGAGCGCGGAAGCTGCGTCATCTACGGGCGGTCGGACTCGACGCTGAACCGCGGCGGCGTGCGCATGGGCACCAGCGAGTTTTACAGCGTCGTGGAGGAGTTTCCGGAGGTGGCCGACAGCCTGGTGGTCGACACGAGCGCGCTCGGCGAGGAGGGGCAGCTTCTGCTGTTCCTCTTGATGCGGGAGGGCTTCTCGCTCGATGAGGCGCTGATTTCGCAAATCAAGGACCGGATCCGGTCAGCGCTTTCTCCTCGGCACGTGCCGAGCGCGGTCTATGCCGCGCCCGCGGTGCCTCGGACGCTGAACGGGAAGAAGGTCGAGGTGCCGGTGAAGCGCATCCTGCAGGGCGCGTCCATGGAGTACGTCGCGGCTGAGGCATCGATGGTGAACCCGGAGGCGATGTCGTACTTCGTGGGCCTTGCGAATGAACTACGCGGGGCGTCGCAGGTCGTCGGACGGAGGGACGTCAGCGATGTATAAGGAAGCACTGTTCCGGCGGCTGAATGCCAGCTGGCAGGAGCTGCAGGACGCCATCACCGGCCTGCCGGACGAGGCGATGGTCAAGCCCGGCGCCGTGGGTGAGTGGTCCGTGCGGGACGTCATCGCCCACATCGCCACGTGGGAGGAAGAGGCGCTCAAGGCGCTTCCCATCATCGTCGAGGGCGGCAAGCTGCCTCGGTACGCGAGTCAAGGCGGCATCGACGCGTTCAATGCGCGGCAGCAGGCGGCAAAGAGGCAGCTCAGCCTGGAGCGGTTGCGGCTGGAGATGGACGCGACGCACCAGCGGCTGCTCGCGCTGCTCGACCGGGTCCCGGAGTCGGCCTACGCCCGCGAGGGACGCTTCCTCAAGCGGCTTCGGCTGGACGCCTACGGCCACTGGCGGCTGCACGCGGAGGACGTGCGCCGGTGGAGGGCGTCGCAGGGGTTGTAGCGCCGGCGTCCACCCAGTCCCGATTTGTTGCGTGAACGTGGTACACTTGTCGCATGCAGCAAGATACGCCTGGTTTCAGCGCGCCCCACGACCGGTCATTCTTCCAGATGATCAACTTTTACATCGCCATTGGCGTTGTCATCTTCGGACTCTGGACCGGGGAGCTATTCCTCGCAGCGCTGGGCTTAGTGGTAGGAGCAGTCTACTGGTTCACCACGCCTCGGCACTACCACATCACGTCAGACAGCCTCGTCGTCCTGTACGGGCAGCCCCGGATACTTGTGGTGCCCTTCGACGCAATCTTCGATGTCAACATCGTTCGTGTGCCGCTCACGTCCGGCATCTTCATTCGGCGGGTCAACAAGGCCGGCGTCATCATCAGGCCGAAAGACATGGAGGGCTTCGTCGGGCAGCTATGGACGGCGCTGAGCGTCGCCGGGGCGCCCGCGATTCAGAACATGATGGCGCAGCCGACTTTCTCCGAGGACGAGCCCGACACCGAGTCCGATGAAGACCAACCGTCGCCGGAAGGCGCCCTGCCTCCCGACGACGACATTCGCGCAAATGACATCCCGGAGGCGGATGGCCCTCCCTCAGGCCGCTGACGCCGAGGGCCTCGGCCGGCGGAGTGGGAGGAACCTGTGGCAGACACTGTCAACATCGGGCTACGCATCCCGTCCATTCACCCCTGCGACACCGACGCCCTGCGCAGCTATGTGCTTGAGGCGGAGGCGCTTGGCTTCCACTCCATCTGGGTGGGCGACCACGTCTTCTATCGCGTCGACATCCTTGACCCGCTGACCATGCTCACGTGGGTGGCCGCGCAGACGACGCGCGTCCGGCTGGGCACTGCCGTCATGCTGACGGCGTACCGCAACCCCGTGTTGCTGGCCAAGGCGGCCTCCTCGCTCGACCACCTCTCCGGCGGGCGGCTGACGCTCGGCGTCTCCATCGGCGGCTCGGAGGCCGAGTTCAACAGCCTCGGCGTGCCGATGAACAAACGCGTGACGCACCTTCGTGAGAACGTCGCGATCATGCGCAGGCTGTGGGCCGAGGAGGATGTCGAGTACGAGGGCAACTTCCACCGCATCGAGGGCGGGACGATGACGCCGCGGCCCGCTCAGAAGCCCGGCGTACCCATCTGGTTCGGCGGCGCCAGCGAGGCGATGCACCGCCGGCTCGCGGGCATCGCCGACGGCTGGGTCGGGCCCGGGGGCATGCCGGCGGACACCTTCGTCGACGGGGTCAAGCGCGTGCGGGACTTCGCTGCAGAGCAGGGCCGGGACCCGGACACGCTGGGGTTCGGCAAGCTCATCAACGTTAGCATCGACCCGCGCCGGGATAGGGCCCTCGAGTTGGCGCGGGCGCACTGGAACAACTACTACGGACCCAACTTCAACGTTGAGCGTTCGGCCATCTGCGGCGAGCCTGAAGAGGTGGGCTCCGCGCTCTGGGAATTTGGCGAGGCGGAGGCGTCCGAGGTGACGCTCGCGATTGAGATCTCCAACCTGGACCTGGAGCAGCTGCAGTTGCTGGCGGAGACCATGGGCGTCAAGCCCGCGTGAGAGGAGCTACGGAATGGACGCAGGACTCGTTGAGATTGTTGAGGCAGGCGAAGCACAGCGACTGGCAACCGGGTTCGTGTTCACGGAGGGGCCGCTGTGGGTCGCCGATGGCTATTGGCTCTTCGTTGACGTCCGCACGAGCCACGTCTACAAGGTCGTGCCCGGCGGCGAGGCAGAGGTGGTCCGGGAGAACAGCGACCAGTCGAACGGGATGACCTACGACATGCAGGGGCGCATCCTGGTGTGCGAGATGGAGAGCCGGCAGGTGCAGCGCTGGGAGAGTGATGGCTCGCTGACGCCGATCGCGACGCACTGGGACGGCAAGCGGCTGAACAGGCCCAACGACGTCATCTGCGCATCCGACGGCAGCGTCTACTTCACGGACCCCGGCATCCGCATGGAGGAACACGAGAAGGAGCTGGACTTCTTCGGCGTGTACCGCCTGAGCCCCGACGGCGACCTGCAGCCCATCATCCGGGACTTCGAGTTTCCGAACGGGCTTGCGCTGTCGCCGGACGAGAAGACGCTGTACGTGGCCAACACGCGGCCCGACATGCACATTCGCGCCTTCGACGTGCAGCCCGACGGGACGGTCGCCAACGGGCGGGTCTTCGCCGAGATGGTTTCGGACGCGCCAGAGGGTGCGCCGGACGGCATGAAGGTCGACACGGAGGGCCGCGTCTTCTGCACGGGGCCCGGCGGGGTCTGGGTCTACAGTCCCGACGGCGAGCACCTCGGCACCATCGTACTGCCGGAGGTCCCGGCCAATTGCGCCTTCGGGGGCGACGACTACCGCACGCTCTTCTTCACGGCGCGGACGTCGGTGTACTCGGTGCGGGTGACGACGCCGGGCGTCAGGCCGCCGGGGCCACCGTAGCTCAGGGCTGCGGCACGTCCGACCGGTAACGCCACATGCTACGCCACGCCAGGCCCACCGACAGGATGAGGCCCGCTCCTACCGCCCCGCCCACGACGAGCGCGCCTCCCGGGCCGATCGCCTGCGCCACGAAGCCCGCTTCCGTCGCGCCTATGGCGTTGCCGCTCTGCGCGAACAGCCTGGTGAACGCCGTCGCGCGGCCCCGGAAGTTGTCGGGCGAGAGAAGCTGGGTGAGCGTTTGGCGCAGCACCAGGCTAATCGAGTCCGTGTAGCCGAGGATGAGTCCCGCCGCCATGCCCATCCAGAACCACTGCGACAGCCCCAGGAACGCGAGCCCCAGCGCGTAGCCCATCGCGGCGATGAGGAAGAGGGCCCCCTTCCTTCGCACCTCGCCGACGAGCAGCATGGTGATGAAACCCAGGACCGCGCCGACGGCCGGGGCGGAGAACAGCAGGCCAAGGCCGGCGGGGCCGACGTGAAAGACGTCGCTGGCGAGGATGGTGAGCAGGGGGCGGAAGTAGCCGACGGAGGAGAGGCCGAAGTCTGTGACGTAGAGCCCGAAGAGGATGCGCCGCGAGAAGACGAACTGCATCCCCTCGAGCACCATGCCGAATGACACGCGCGGCCGGGCGCCCTCGGGCTTGCCGGAGGTGCGGATAAGGACCGGAATGATCGCCGCCGGAAGGAGGAAGAAGGCGTTGATGATGTAGGTCGTGCCGCCGCCCAAGGTCTCGAACATCAGGCCGCCGAGGAGCGGTCCGAAGAAGAAGGTGACCTGCTGAAGGCTGCCGTTGAGCGTCACGGCGTTCATCAGGTGGGTGGAGGGCACCAGCTTGGGCACGAGCGAGTTGCGGGCCGGGCCCTGCGCGACGTTGATGAGCGCGGTCAGGCTGGTGAATCCGAAGACGTGCCAGACCTCCAGGTTGCCGGTCAGCAGCAGCGCGCCGATGGCCAGCGGCGGGATCATGCTGAACCCGTTGACGATCATGAGCAGCTTTCGGCGGTCGAAGACGTCGGCGAGGGCGCCGGCGAAGAGGCCGAGGGTCAGGGCGGGGATGACCATGAAGATGCCGGTGAAGCCGACGAGGAGGGCCGACTCGGAGAGGTCGTAGACGAGGTAGAGGTTGAAGGCCTGCCGCATCTGGTTGGCGGAGCCCGAGAAGAAGCCGCCGAGGAAGAGCAGGCGGTAGTCGCGGAACGCCAGAGAGGCCAGGGGGTGGACCCTCGCGCTGAGGCGTATGGGGGCCTGTTCAGCCCCTGGCTGGTGGGCCATGTTCTCCCAATGGCCGGCGCAAGCCAGCCGGCGATAGTTTAGAGGTCAAGGAGATCGAGGAGTTCGTCGTCGGTCATGCCGTGGTGGGCCGCGATGCTCTTGATGAGGCCGGTGAGCAAACCCACGCTGAGGTGTCTTTGCCGAGGTATGGTTTCTCGGTGAACGCCATTGACTTGAGTGAAGACTCGCATGTGGGAGCCGCGCTGTCGAACAATTTCGTATCCCAGACGCCGCAACGCACGAGCGAGCTCCAGCCCGCCGACGTCGCGGGGCGTTCTCATATAGTGAGCGCTTCATCGTGGACAAAGTGGAGGCGGATGACGTTGGGGCGTTCCTCGTCATCGTCAAAGTGACACTCGACAGCTTCCTTCAAATTATGGCGCAACTCCGCGAATGTAGTGGCTTGCGTGTGGATGCCGTAGCCGACGGCGTGAGCCACCAAAACGTCCTCGAATTCGTCCTTACTGACCTCAAAGACGATTTCCCAAGTTCGCCGAGTCTCCATGCCATCCTCCTCGACGGTGCGCTGCTCCGCCAAGTATACACCACCGCCCCTGGGAACTCGCAGGGGCATCTGTCATACCGGCCAGGGCTTACTCCACGAGCATGTCGCCGGCGGAGTAGAGGAAGCGGATGCGCTCGGGTTGTGACATGGTGTCGTCGAAGTAGTCGTCGACGGCGTCGAGGGCGTTGATGCGGAGCTCCTTCATGGTGTCGCCCTTCGCGATGATGCCGTAGGCGCGCGCGTTGGCGACGTAGCTGCCGTTGCGCGGGTCGACGCTGACCTCAAAGACGAGGTCCGGCCCCGGTTCGGACGCCATGTTGTCCTCTCTGTGCAGGATGGTTGCGTTGGGGATGCCGCGCGGCCGCGATTCCCGCGCCTTGCAGTATACCGCATGGCCAGACTGCCCTTCGAGAGCCTCAGGACAGGCCCTTCGACAGGCTCAGGGTGAACGGGGGCGCTGGAGGGGCTCACGTTGACCCTGCCATTCGGCGACCATATACTCGGCGGGGCGCTGCGGCACCCCCATCGCGGCGCGCAAACCCACCTTGAAGGAACACTCACATGGATGCTGAACTGCGTACTCAGGTGCTGGTCGTGGGCGCGGGCAACGCGGGACTCTCGGCGGCAGTGGCGGCCCGGCAGCGCGGGGCCGAGGTCGTCGTGCTGGAGAAGGCGCCCAAGGAGCACCGCGGCGGCAACAGCGCGCTGACGGTGCACATGCTCTTCGCGTACGAGGGCGTCGAGGACGTGAAGCCGCTGGTGGGCGACCTGCCGCCGGACGTCATGCGGCGGATGGAGGAGCGGGTCACGCGGTACACCAAGGCCCAGTACTACGACAACATCATGCGGGTGACGGAGGGCAAGAGCGACGCCGAGCTGGCGACGATCCTGGTGGAGCGGTCCACCGACACGGTGCAGTGGATGCGGGGGCTCGGCCACCTCTGGGAGCCGACCTTCGAGAACCCGGTGTCGGCGAACGTCGTCTCGTGGGAGGGCGGCGGGCACGGGATGTCGACGCGGTGGTTCGACGCCTTCGACCGGGCGGGCGGCACGGTGCTGTACGACACGCAGGCTGTCGACCTGCTGCAGGATGATCAGGGGCGGGTCATCGGCGTGCGGGCGCTGGGGCTCGACGGGTTCATGAACATCTACGCGGGCGCGGTCATCATGGCGGCGGGGAGCTTTGAGTCCAACGCCGAAATGCGGGCGCGCTACCTGGGACCGCTGTGGGACACGGTGAAGCTGCGCGGCACGCCCTTCAACACGGGCGAGGGGCTGCAAATGGCGATGAACATCGGCGCGCTGCCGAACGGGAGCTGGTCGAGCTGCCACGCGTCGCCGCAGGACGCCGAGCGGCCGGCCTTCGACTACCCGGGCTACAACAAGACGGGCGACTTCTGGAGCCGGTACTCGTACCCGTTCTCGGTCATGGTGAACGTGTACGGCAAGCGGTTCGTCGATGAGGGCGAGACGTGGCGCGGGCTGACGTACGCGAAGATGGGGCGGGCCATCCTGGCGCAGCCTCGAGGGGCGGCGTTCCAGCTGTTCGACGCGAAGCACCGGCAGCTCGACGTCATTCGCGGGTACGAGAAGGCGACGGGCTTCTCGGCGAACACGCTGGAGGAGCTGGCCGAGCAGCTTGGCATCCTGGACATCCCGACGTTCATGCAGACGGTGCGCGACTACAACGACGCGACGCAGCCGGGCGAGTTCGGGGCGTTCCGGCTCGACGGGCTGGGCGCGCCGGGGCTGGAGCCGCCTCGGAGCAACTGGGCGCTGCCGCTGGACACGCCGCCGTACGAGGGCTTCCCGGTGGTGTGCGGCATGACGTTCTGCTTCGGCGGGCTGAAGACGTCGACCAACTGCGAGGTTGTTCACACGATGGACCGGCCCATCCCCGGGCTGTACGCCGTCGGCGAGATGCTGGGCGGGCTGTGGCACTGGAATTATCCCTCGGGCGGCGGGATGATGGCCGGCGCGGTGTTCGGGCGGATAGCCGGGACGCACGCGGCGGCGAGCGTGGTGGGGTAGGGAGCGGCTGCCCTTCTCCCGCCCCTGCCCTGGGTTCCCGCTTTCGCGGGAACGACGGTAGCAGTAGTCGGCGGCATGATGGCCGGCGCGGTGTTCGGGCGGATTGCCGGGACGCACGCGGCGGCGAGCGTGGTGGGGTAGCGAGCGACCGCCCTTCCCCCGCCCCTGCCCTGGGTGCCCGCTTTCGCGGGAACGACGGTAGCGGTGGGGTAGGGGTCCGGTCCGACCGTTCTTCTCGTGTTGGGCTATGAGCGCCCGCCATTCGTTTGGATTTGTCCTCACTTTGCCCGTAGCTGCGGACGAGGTTGTTTCGCCTTGGTTTTGAAGGGAATCTGTCGCATTCCAGCTATGAGTCAGATATTTTGCTTTTTTTGGGCCGGCCGCCCCTTCACCGGAACCGTCGGGCTGAGCCACGACGGTTCCGGTGGACGAGGGGCTCGCCATCGTGGAGACGCGTGCGGCGATGGTGGTGGGATGGGTGGCGGTGAGTGCTTGCATGGGGAGAGGGTAACGGGGGGTGCGGCTTTCGCGCGAGGGGCTTGTGTCAGGGTTGGGGGTGGGGGATCACATTCGCAACATCGCTAATCACAGCTATGTGATGTCTCCGCCAATCCAGCGAGTGACGCGAAAGTTTGCGGATGTGAGTCAAGCGCCCTTGACTATCACATTTGCGATGACTGAAGCAACGCCAATGCTCGCGGTCGTAAAGGCAACTACAACTGCGAACCAATTGGCCTTTGCCCAAGTGCGGATCGGGTGCTTCAACTCCTGCAACCGATCTTGTCCCTTTGGCGTAATGCCCCGAATGTACCCAGGTTGCTGCTTTCCGGTTGTGTCAAAGATTGGGAATGTGTAGCGCTCTTCTGTAAGGAACTCCATTACTACAGTCAATTGCTGCTGATCTTCAAGGGTGCTGTATCTTTCATTTAGGGCCTTCGTGGCGGGTGAGTAGTCTCCATTGAAGTAGCCAATCCTACCTCCAGTGTGTGCGGCTTCAAGAATGTCCAATTCAATTCGTTTCACGTCGAGAGTCACGATTCCCCCCATTCTTTGAGTCTTGTCTCTCCTAGATTGTGTCTAATGTGCCGATGCTGAGGCAAGGGAGAGTAGAGTGCGAAATGTATCCCTCTAGTGATAGCGGGGTCGGGGAATAGCGATGTTCTCACATTCGCGGGAACGACGGTTGGGTGTGGGAGTGATGGGGGGAGCGGGGACGCCACCCCGCTACGCCCCTGCCCTGGGTTCCCGTTTTCACGGGAACGACGGTGGGGGTGGGGCGACAGTGGTCGAGGGATGGAACACCCCCGCTACCCTGCCCCTCTGGATTCCTGCCTCCGCAGGAATGACGCGGAGTGGGGCACGTACGACGGAGTCGGTAGGAGAGGGGACACCACACCGGCTCCCCTGGATCCCGGCCCCGTATCGGGGTACGGGGCATGCTTTCGCCGGGATTGCGAGCGTTAGGCGTTAATTCGCTGAGGCGATTACCTGCATGACGTCTGCTAGGGCGGCTTCTCGGTCTTCGCCGGTGATGACGGGGTGGGCCATTAGTTCTCCGAAGCCTTCGGATAGCCAGGTTTGGAGGCCGGTGGCGACCGATTCACGGTTGCCCCAGACTACTGTGCCGTCGATCATGGCGTCGCTCCATGTGCCCTCGGCGGCCTCGGGGTAGCCGGCGTCGGCGAACATGCGGACGTAGAAGGGCGCGCGGGGGTAGTTGGCGAGCTGCGCGCGGACGGCGTCGCGGACGGCGTCACGGTCCTCGCTGATGCAGACGGGGACGTGGGCGATGAGGGGTGGGGTCTCGACGCCGGCCTTCTCGGCGCCGCGTTGCATGGCGGGGAGGGCGGAGTCGCGGAGGTAGGCCGAGGGGCAGACCCACGAGAGGGCGGGGATGCCGCGCGCGCCGCAGAACTCGTAGCTGGCCGAGCGGAGGGCCGACGCCATGATGGAGACGTCGGGGGCGGTGGGCGTTCGCGTGTGGGCGGTGTAGAACTCGCCGTCGACGTCGACCTGGCCCTCGGTGAGCAGGGCGGAGACGATGTCGAGGTACTCGCCGAGGCGGGTGAGGGGCTTGCGGAAGTCGAAGCCGAAGGTAGCCTGCATCGACGTCTGATGGCTGGGGCCGATGCCGAGGCGGAAGCGGCCGGGGGCGAGCTGGGCGACGGCGATGGCCTGCTGCGCCATGACGATGGGGTGTCGGGGCAAGTTGGGCACGATGGCGGTGCCCATGAGGACGCTGCTGGTCTGTGCGCCGGCGGCGGCGAAGGTGGTCATGGCGTCGGCGCCGCCCGCGCCCATGATGGTCATCCACACGGCGGGGACGCCGGCGTCCTCGGCCTGCTTGATGCGCGCGACGGCTGCGGCTGCGCTGGGTTCCTGGACGACGAGTCCGATCATGGGTGGGCTCCTTTCCTTGCTCCGTTCATCTGTTGGCGGGCGCGGGTTCCCGCCTGCTGGCGGGACGGGCGATTCGCGAATCGCCCTTACGCCACCCTGCCCCTCCCCTCTGGATTCCTGCCTCCGCAGGAATGACGAGAGTGGGAGGCGGCCCCACCCCTCTGGGTTCCCGCTTTCGCGGGAATGACGGGAGTGGGGGGCCCCGTCCCTCTGGGTTCCCGCTTTCGCGGGAATGACGGGAGTGGGGGGCCCCGTCCCTCTGGGTTCCCGCTTTCGCGGGAATGACGAGAGTGGGGGCCCCGTCCCTCTGGGTTCCCGCTTTCGCGGGAATGACGGGTGGAGGTGGCCCCGCGCCTCTGGGTTCCCGCTTTCGCGGGAATGACGGTTCTGGGCTACTTCGCGTCCACGAGCGGCATTCCGTGGTGCTCGCGGACCTCGTTGATCATTTGGAGGATGCGGTCCCGGTAGGGTTTGTACTCTAGTTCGAACTCTGTGAGGAGGCGGGAGTTGTCTACGAGGTAGTTGTCGGAGTGCTCGAGGCCGCCCTCGTCGTCGAAGGTGATCTGGGCGTCTGGGATGAACTCGCGGACGATGTCGGCGATCTCGCCGAGGCTGATGGGGGTGCCGCCGGAGTTGTAGACCTCGTAGCGGGAGGAGTCGGCGAGGGTGACGCGGGTGAAGATCTCGGCGATCTCGTCGACGTGGAGGGGCAGGCGGCGGATGGACTTGTAGGGGAAGTTGACGGGCAGGCCCTCGGCGGGCAGGGTGATGCAGTTGACGTGGTCGGTGGAGCCGCGGACCTTGTCGTAGCCGGTGACGTTGGAGGGGCGGATGCCGGTGATGTTCATGCCGTAGATGCGGTTGTACTGGGCGGCCTGGTACTCGTTGAACATCTTGTGCTTGGCGTACTGGCGCGTGCCGAACTGGGCGTCGTCCTCGGTGGTCAGGCGGTCGCCGAAGTTGGTCTGCAGGCCGCTGACGGCGATGGAGCTGGCGTAGGTGACGCGGTTGACGCCGCAGAGGCGGGCGGCCTCGAAGACGTTGTCCATGCCGAGGATGTTGATGCGCAGGGAGAAGTGGGGGGTGTCCTCGCCGGAGCCGAGGAGGTAGGCGAGGTTCATGATGCGGTCCGGCTTGACGGCCATGATCGCCTTGATGACGTCCTCGAAGTTGGTGATGTCGCCGCCGGTGACGCGGACGGCGCCGCCGTAGGCGGAGTAGTCGGCCGACGCGGGGTTGAGGTCGACGACGACGACCTCCTCGCCGCGCTCGACGAGCAGCGGGATGGCGCGCCTGCCGATGAAGCCGGTGCCGCCGAATACGAGTGTGGTCATGTGTGCTCCTTTTGCGGTTGGTGTGTGTTCCGCCCCTATTCTAATGATTCTTGCAGGGGATTGGTTGGGCTCGCAGATGTCCTTAGGGCGAACGGCCCCGCCGCGCCGCCCCTCTGGATCCCGGCCCCGTATCGGGGTACGGGGCATGCTTTCGCCGGGATGGAGGCGGGAAGGGTTGCGTTCGCTGAATGGTGCGGGATTGGGCGCCTCACCTCCCCGCCCCTCTGGATTCCTGCCTGCGCAGGAATGACGAGTTTACGGTGATGGCGTGGCCTCGACGGGGGGCATGTTGTGGTGCTCGCGGACCTCGTTGATCATCTGCAGGACGCGGTCGCGGTAGGGGGCGTACTGCAGCTCGAACTCGCTCATGAGGCGGCTGTTGTCGATGAGGTAGTTGGGGGAGTCCTCGAGGCCGCCGTCGCCGTCGAAGGAGATGTCGGCGTCGGGGATGTAGCCGCGGACGATGTCGGCAATCTCGGCGAGGCTGACGGGCGTGCCGCCGGTGTTGTAGAGCGTGTGCTTCGGGGCCTCGGCGAGGGTGATGCGCGTGAAGGTCTCGGCGATGTCGTCGACGTGGAGGGGGATCTGCATGACACCGCTCTGGGGGAAGGAGACGGGCAGGCCCTGGGCGGGGAGCGTGACCATGCGGACGTGGGCCATGGAGCCGCGCTCCTTGTCGTAGCCGGTGACCATGGGCGGGCGGATGCCGATGATGTTCATGCCGTAGACGCGGTTGAACTGGGCGGCCTGGAACTCGTTGTAGCGCTTGTTCATGGCGTAGATGTTGCTGCCGTAGGCCGGGTCGTCCTCGTTGAGCGCGCGGTCGCCGAAGAAGCGCTGGAGGCCGCTGACGGCGAAGGAGCTGGCGTAGACGACGCGGTTGACGCCGCACAGGCGGGCGGCCTCGAAGCAGTTGTCCATGCCGAGGAGGTCAAGGCGAAAGGAGAAGTGGGGGGTGTCCTCGCCGCCGCCGATCATGTAGGCGAGGTTGATGATGCGGTCAGGTTGGGCGTCGATGACGGCCTTGACGACGTCCTCGAAGTTGGTGATGTCGCCGGCGCGGACCCGGACCTTGTCGCCGAGGGCGGAGTAGTCGGCCGTCGCGGGGTTGATGTCGACAGCGACGACGTCCTCGCCGGCGGCGACGAGGCGGGGGACGGTGCGGCGGCCGATGAAGCCGGTGCCGCCGAATACGAGTGTGGTCATGGTTGGTCCTCCGTGTGCGCGAGAAGCCCACGGAGCGCGAGGCCCGTGAGTCTGGCGACTAATTTGTCGAGTGGCGGCTACGCGGCCAGCAGCTCGGCGAAGTCAGCGCGGCTGGTGCGGCCTGCGTCGGCGAGGGACTGGATGCGGGCGGCGCGCTCCTCGCGGAGGGCCTCGGACGCCGACAGGCCGACGGCGGCGTATTCCCAGACGAAGCGGGCTGCGGCGGCGTCCCAGCGGCAGAGGAGGCGGCCTCGGGGCTCGCCGCGGGCGACACCGTCGACCTGCCAGAGGCTCGACACCCAGCGCACGGGTTTATCGGGGTAGCCGCGGACGCCGAGGAAGACCAGGCACGCGATGCGCTCGAGCTGGCTGTCGGTGATGGGGCCGTGGGAGCGGAGCTCGGCGAAGGTGTCCTCCGGCGTGTCTGCGTGGAGGGTCCCGGCGATGGAGAAGCCGCGGTCGGCGGTGTCGAAGACCTGCACGACCTGCTCGCCGCGCAGGTACCAGGGCGTGTGGTCGCTGAACTCGGGGACGACGAGGTAGCCGCCGTCGGGCGAGGCCGCGAGGGCGTCCATCTGCGCGCGATCGCCGGTGAGGTCGTAGCGCGGCACGCTGGCCGGGAGGAAGTCGAGGATGGCCTCCGTCGTGGTGCTCTTGCCGGCCTGGCGCGGCCCGGCGGCGACGATGAACGACCGGCGATCGTCCATCGCGCTCCAGAGCACGGAGGCCATCTCGGCGCTCATGCTGCCGTTCTGCACCAGTTCCAGGGCGGTGAAATCACCGGGCATGCGCAGGTCCCTCCCGCTCGCCTAGCTGAAGTCCGTGATGACGCCGCGGCCGGGGACGCCCTTCTCCAGGTCCGCGTAGCCCTCCATGATGTTGTCGAGGGAGTAGTGCTTGCCCTCGAGGGAGTCCAGGTCAAGCTTGCCGTTGAGGTAGAGGTCGACCATCGTGTCGAAGTCGACGCGTGGTCGGGCGGAGCCGTAGTAGCTGCCCTTCAGCGTCTTCTGGTTGCGCACGAGGTCGATGCCGGGGATGACGGGGTCGTCGCCGATTGGGGCGAGCCCGAGGATCGTGGCGGTGCCGCCGCGCTTGATGGAATGGTAGGCGGTCTCGATGGTCTCCGAGGCGCCGAAGGCCTCGAAGGCGTAGTCCACGCCGGCGCCGTCCGTCAGCTCCTTGATGCGGGCGACGGGGTCGCCGTGGGTCGGGTTCACGAAGTGCGTCGCGCCGAAGCGGCCGGAGAACTCGAGGCGGCCGTCGTCGATGTCGACGGCGATGATCTTCGTCGCGCCGTTGAGCTGCGCGCCCATCAGCGCGTTGAGGCCGACGCCGCCGCAGCCGACAACGGCCACGGCGCTGCCGGGGTGCACGCCCGCGTTGAAGATCGCGCCGCCGACGCCGGTGGTGACGCAGCAGCCGATGTAAGCGGCCTGCGGGAAGGGGAAGTCGTCGGGCACCTTGACGCAGCCGCTCTCCGGAACTACGGCCTCCTGCGCGAAGCAGGCCACCTTGCCCATGTGGTTGATACGGGTGTCGCCCTGGTGGAGGCGGGTGGTGCCGTCGAACATGGTGGCGCCGGTGGCGGCGTGGGCCGCGCACAGGTTGGCGCGGTTGGTCAGGCAGAACTTGCAGCGGCCGCAGTTAGGGACGAAGGAGAGGATGACGCGGTCGCCGACGTTGAGCGTCGTGACGCCCTCGCCAAGCTCGATGACGGTGCCGGAGCCCTCGTGGCCTAGGACGGCGGGGGTCGCGATGGAGCCTTCCTTCTTCATATAGTGGTGGTCGCTGCGGCAGATGCCGGCGGCGCCGATCTTCACCCGGACCTCGCCGGCCTTGGGCGGGTCGAGCTCGACTTCTTCAATGGACAGGGGTTGGCCGAGTTCCCAGAGAACAGCCGCCTTCATGGTGTCGCTCCTTCGCACAAGTTGAGACAAGACTGGGATGCTGTGCGGCAAGGTTGCCCCAAGCGTGCCGCTACGTCAAGGGGCGGCGCGGGCGCGCCCTTGCCCGCGCGATGGGCCTGTGCCACAATCCGGCAAACTCTTCCCGGGAGGCATACGATGACGACGCTTGCATCAATGGAAGAACTGATCGGCAGGCGCGACCCGAACCACACGGTGTCGGTGGAGCCGTGCGCAAAGTGGGTGCGCGTCATGCACAACGGCGAGTTCATCGCCGACAGCCGGCGCGCGCTGCTGCTGTTCGAGACGCGGAACGTGCCCGCCTACTACTTCCCGCGCGAGGACGTGCGGATGGACCTCATGGCCAATGCCGAGCTGGTCACGCAGTGCCCGTACAAGGGCAACGCCGAGTACTACTCGCTGACCGTGGGGGACTCGACGGTGGAGAACGTCCTGTGGGCGTACACGTCGCCATTTGCGGACACGTGCCCGGACATCTCGGACTACGTGGCCTTCTACTGGAACAAGGTGGACCACTGGTTCGAGGAGGACGAGGAGGTCTTCGTCCACGCCCGCGACCCGCACAAGCGCGTCGACTGCCTGCCAAGCACGCGGCACGTGCGCGTCGAGCAGGGCGGCGTGACGCTGGCGGAGAGCACGCGGCCGACGCTGCTCTTCGAGACGGGATTGCCCGTGCGCTACTACCTGCCGGTCATGGACGTGAAGGTGGGCCTGCTGGCCAAGAGCGAAAGGGTGACGCGCTGCCCGTACAAGGGCACCGCGAACTACTACTCGGTGCAGGGCGTCGAGGATGGCGAGGACCTGGCGTGGTACTACCAGCTGCCGACGTCGGAATCGGTCAAGATCGCCAACCTGGTGTGCTTCTTCAACGAGCGCGTCGACGTCTACGTGGACGGCGAGCTGCAGGAGCGGCCGGCGACGCGGTGGTCGCGGCGGTAGGGGCGAGGACGGGCTAGCCTTTCAGCGCAGACAACTCCTCCGTAAGGGTGGCTCGATTGCCGCAAATGGCAGAGCGCACTCGGCTCAATTAGTTGCGCGGCGCAAGTAGTTAAGCTAGACTCAATTGCAGCCACTATTGCGGGGAAAAGGCGCTATGAGTGCAAGAAAAGAGCGAGTGACGCTCGCAATGACCAATGAGGAACGGGAGCGGCTCAAGGACGCTGCCGCCCGGAAGGGTGTGAGCGTGGCGGAGTACTGCCGCGCGGCCATCGACAGGGAGATGGCGGAGGATGAGGGCGGCGACGGGCCGGACGCTCCCAAGCCATACTTCGACATTGAAGGACTAATCGCGCTGCAGAAGGAAGCTTTTGGTGACCGGGTCCTGCCCACTGACAGCGCGGAGATGATTCGGGAGGCGCGGGAGGAGCGGGCGAGGCATTTGGGGACCTTGTAGTTGCCCTGGGTAGTTCGACTGGGATCCCTGAAACCGCGGGAGCCAAACATGGGTAACAAGAAGAGCAGACTCGTGCTTGAACTCGAACCTGAAGTACTGGAAAGTCTGCAGGTCGTTGCCCAAGAAGAGGGAGTGAGCGTGCAGGATCTTTGCCGCTCAGCCATAGACGAAATATTGACGGACCACGGAATCAGCGTCGACGTCAGCTCAAAGTTGCAATATGACATTGAGGGGCTCATTGCCCTACGGAAGCAGATCTTTGGCGACCGGGTGTTGCCTACTGACAGTGCAGAGATTATTCGGGAGGCGCGGGAGGAGCGGACGAGGCATATGGAGACCTTGTAGTGGCGGGCTTCGTAGTCGTAGATGCGAGCCTCGCTGTGAAGTGGCTAATTGTCGAGGAGTTGACCAAGGAGGCCAACGCGCTTGCTGGGCACTGGAGTGACCAGAGCACACAGATGGTGGCACTTCACCTCTTGCCAATGGAAGTAGCAAACACCCTCCACCAACACGTCAGGCGCGGCAGTCTCACCTTAGAAGCCGCAATAAGGCGTTTGAATGGCCTGAGGAATTCGGGAGTCCATTTCCGGGACGCCTCCCCCCTCCACGCCCGCGCACTGGAGCTTGCCAGTGAGCTCCGCCAGGGCGCTGCGTACGACGCCCACTACCTCGCACTTGCCGAGTCGCTTGGCTGCGAGATGTGGACCGCGGACCAGCGCTTTCACCGCGTCGCCGCGGGTGCGAGCTATCCGGTGCACTGGGTGGGCGATTTTCCCGCCAACTAGCGATACGAACGGGGGCTAGCGACTCGCGTTTCCCCGCAGCGCGGCCAGCTCGGCTTGGGTTAGCGGTACGGCGTCGCCGGGGGCGAGGGCGCCTAGGCGGAGGGTGTGGATGCGCACGCGCTCGAGCGTTGTGGGCGGCTTGCCCAGCGACGCGAGCATCCGGCGCACCTGGCGCTTTCGGCCCTCCGCGAGCGTGACGCTGTACTTGATGCCCGCACGATCGTTCAGCCGCGCGATGCGTGCCGGGGCGGTGCGCTGGCCTTCGAGGAGCACCCCCTGCGACAGGGATCGGACGTCGGCGTCCGTCAGCGACACCTTCAGGCTGACGTGGTACTCCTTCTCGTAGCCGTAGCTGGGGTGCATGAGGCGATAGGCGAGGTCGCCGTCGTTGGTCATGAGGACGAGGCCCGTGGAATCCATGTCGAGGCGGCCGACGGGGAAGAGACGCAGGTCGCGGTATCGCGGCGGAACGAGGCCGGAGACGGTCGGGCGGCCACGGGTGTCGTGCACGGCCGAGAGGACGCCCGCGGGTTTGTTCATCTTGACGTAGACGTAGGACTGTGCGGCGGACACTCGGCGGCCGTCGGCCTCGATGGCGTCTAACGCCGGGTCAACCTCGAGCGTGGCGTTGGTGGCGGGCTTGTCGTTGACGGTGACCTTGCCCTCGGTGATGAGGCGAAAGCAGGCGCGCCTCGGCCCGATGCCGGCAGCGGTCAGCGCCTTGAGCAGCGTCGTCACGGGACGGCTCGTCCTAGTCGGGTGAGGCCCATGCGTCGTAGCTGCCGTAGCCGTTCTCCTCGTTCCACTTCAGCGCGTCGACGGCCTCGCCCGTGAAGGTGGAGGAGTCCTGCTGGGCGAGCCACACCGCTGCTGGCGCCGTGTGGTCGGGCCCGACGGGGTTCCGCACCCGCACGCGCCCCATCTCCGCCTGCAGGCGCGTCTGCTCCTCGTAGCCGGTGCTGCGGGTGCCGCCGGGAATGAGGGAGTTGACGGCAATGTTGTACTCGGCGAGCTCGCCGGAGAGCGACTGGGTGAAGTTGTGGACCGCCGCTTTGACGGCGCCGTAGGGCTGGTTGCCCGGGCGGCCAATGATGCCCGAGCCGGAGTAGACGTTGATGATGCTGCCGCTCTTGTTCTCGATCATGGGCCGCACGAAGCGGCGGATGGCCTTAATCAGGCCGAGGACGCTGGCCTCGAAGGCGTACTGCCACTGCTCGTCCGTGGAGTCGAGGACATTGAGCACCGCCGACGGGTGAACATCGCGCATGCGCATGGATGCGTTGTTGAGGAGGACGTCCACGGTGCCGAAGCGGTCCATCGTCGCCTGGTAGGCGGCGTCGAGGTCGGCGTCGCTGGTGATGTTGCCGGTAACGACGAGGGCTTCCTCGAAGCCGCCGAGCTCCTCGGAGAAGTCGTCGACATCCTCCCATGACTGGTCGAGGGCGACGACCTTGCTGCCCTCGCGCAGGAACCACCGCACGTACTCGCGGCCCATGCCGCGCGCGGCTCCCGTGATCACGACTACTTTCCCTGTCAGCGACATGGCTCGCCTCCTGTTTAGGTCCTTGCAGGTTGGCGCAAGTGTACCCCGAGCGCGGGGTGCGGTCTAGGCGAGCGCCGCGCCCTCGCTTGCGGCAGGCCCGCGCGTCTCGCACAATGATGAGTGGCTGACGATGACGCTCAGCCAAGGCGGGACGCATGGCGGGCACACAACAGAAGGAAATCGCGACGGCCGGGCGGCCACTGTCCGCCTCTGTCGTCATTCCGGGCTCCAAGAGCATCTCGAACCGGGTGCTGCTGCTTGCCGCGCTGGCCGAGGGCGTCTCGACGCTCACCAACCTGCAAATTAGCGACGACACGCTGGTCTTCGTGCGGGCGCTGCAGGCGCTGGGGTTCGGCGTCGAGGAGACGGGCGACGCGGTCTGCACGGTGACCGGCGCGGGCGGCGGCGCGCCCAACGCGAGCGCGTCGGTGTGGTGCGGCAGCGCGGGGACGGCGGCGCGATTCCTGCTGGCGTCGGTGGCCGCGGGCGAGGGCGACTACCACTTCGACTCGACGGCGCAGATGAAGCGGCGGCCGATGCACACGCTCATCTCGGCGCTGCAGGCGCAGGGCGTCGGCATCACGACGCCGACGGGCACGTTCCCGCTCGACATGGCGACGCGGGGGCTGGCCGGCGGCCCGGCGGTGATGGACGCCCGTGAGAGCTCGCAGTTCACCTCGGCGTTCCTGATGGCGGCGCCGCTGTGCCTCGCGCCGCTGGAGCTGGAGGCCGACGTGCGGGTCAGCCGCCCGTACATCGACATGACGACGCGGCTGATGGAGCAGTTCGGCGTGGCGGTCGAGCGCCCGCGCCACGACCTCTTCCTCGTCGGCAACGGCCGCGGCTACAGCGCGAACGACGTCGCCATCGAGCCGGACGCGTCGACGGCGTCGTACTTCGCGGCGGCGGCGGCAGTCGCGGGCGGTCGCGTGACCGTCGAGCACCTGCCGCTGGTGGGCTCGCTGCAGGGCGACACGCAGTTCCTGCGGGTGCTGGAGGAGATGGGGTGCCGGCTGACGCAGGCGGGCGGCTCGACGACGGTGGAGAGCCAGGGCGGGCTGCGCGGCGTGACCGTCGACATGGGCGACTTCTCGGACACGATGATGACGCTGGCGTGCGTGGCGCCCTTCGCGGACTCGCCGACGACGATCACCAACATCGCGCACGTGCGGGTCAAGGAGTCGGACCGCGTACACAGCGTCGCGGCGGGGCTGGAGTCGATGGGCGTGCGAGTGGAGGAGACGGAGAGCACGATCACGGTCTACCCGGCCAAGCCGCGCGGCGCGACGATCGACACCTTCGGCGACCACCGCATCGCGATGGCGTTCTCGGTGATGGGGCTCGTGACGCCGGGCGTGGTCATCGACGACTACCGGTGCGTGGAGAAGACGTGCCCGGAGTTTTTTGAGCTGTTTGAGGACATGGTGGCGCAGGGGTAAGGGGCGGGCAACCGGAATGCCTTATCCAGACACTCCAGAGCTAGTTGGGCACATAGTCATATGCAATGAAACCAAATTCGTCGTCCGCTGTGTAGATATCATTGTCGATAGAGGCTCTAGTGGGGTAGCCAACATCTGGATCATACTCTATATGCAAACTATCAGGAGTTCTATACACCCAACCTTCGATCTCGTCGAAGAAATCGTCGATGGTGAAGAATTTGCCTCCTTGGAACAGCCCTGTGGGTGGCGCATCATTGTGGACATATAGAATGGACTCAACTTTTGACCCGTCCCGAACGGATACTCTTACGGGATGCCCGAAATTGTGTGAGCAATAGCACTTAATGTCATAGACGAATGTATAGTCCCTTGCTCGCGTTCCTTCCCACAACGCTCGAGCTGCGTTGAACCTTTCTGATTCTTGGTCAGCCGTATCTTGTTCCTTCTCCGGCAAACCGGGGGCAAGTCCTTGGTCAGCTTCCCGGTCAGCCGTATCTTGTTCCTTCTCCGGCAAACTAAGGGCAAGTTCCTGGTCAGCCGTAACTTGTTCCATCTCCGGCAGACCGAGAGCGAGATAATAGAAAAGAATTCCACCACTAAGAACAATTGCGGCAATGGCAATAGTTTTGCGCATGTTACTTCTTTCCGCCCCACGCTCTTCTTGCGGTTACGGGAGGAGACGTGATTCGCAACCAATTGGTTCCCGACTGATGAGGCGCATTCGCCCATCGCGAGTACTCGCGTGTTGGGGTTTCTCACGAGGCGATGCAAAAGGGATTGAGGAGCCGAAAGGTGAGCAGGTTCCGCCGTAGTCCAGCAATTCTTGGGACTCTCAGGGCTCAAGGGAAGAGTGACATCAGTCTACAGTTTCGCCATAACCTCGTCCGCAAACTGCTCCATCGCTGCCAAGGTCTCCTCAAGTGTGCCGCGCTCGAAGCGGAACGCCATGTCGTCGACGCCCGCGTCCGCGAACCCTCGAATGTCCTCGGCGACCTGCTCTCCGTTGCCGGTGAAGGGGCGGCGGGCGCCGTCGGGCTGCTGGGCAGCCTCGCCGAGGCTGGGCATGCCCGCGCTGTAGGCGACGCCGACGTCCGACGGGTCGCGGCCGGCTTCTTCTGCGTGCTGGCGCACTCGATCGAGAGACTGCGTGAGCTGCTCCGGCGTGCGGACGGGGTAGGTGGGGTTTGTGCCGATGGGGAACCACTTGTCGGCGAGGCGTCCCGCTCGACGGAGGGCTGCGGGGCTCTCGCCCCCGGTCCAGATGGGCGGGTGCGGCTTCTGCACGGGCTTGGGCTCGAAGTGGAGGTTGGAGAAGCTGCAGAACTCGCCGTCGAAGGTTGGATCGTCGCTGGTCCAGAGCTCCTTGAAGGCGCGGATGTACTCGTTGGTGACGGCGCCGCGTCGGTCGAAGTCGGGTGCGCTGATGGCCTCAAACTCCTCGCGGAGCCAGCCCGCGCCGCAGCCCACGATGAGCCGCCCGCCTGACAGCACGTCGACGGTCGCGAGCACCTTCGCCGTGAGCACCGGCGGGCGGTGGGGGACGACCATGACGGAGGTGAGCAGCCGCAGCGACGTGGTGCAGGCCGCGAGGTACGCGTGCAGAGTGAGTTGCTCCATGCACTCGGCGCCGCCGCGGTACGAGCCGTCCTCGCTGTACGGGTACGTCGAGCTGGCGGTGCGCGGAAAGACGACGTGGTCGCTTACGGTGACGATGCCGAAGCCGAGGTCCTCGCCGCGCTTGACGAGCTTCGCAAGGGCGTCAGGTGTCGCCTGCGGGCCCCTCGTGGGCGCACTGAATCCGAAGTTCAAGGGCGTCCTCCGTGTGCTCGGTTGCCGCTAGCCGCCGGCGATGGGCGCGGCGCGGTCGCGGCGGATCTGCGCGTAGTCCTCGCGGCGCCAGCGGTAGGGCAGGTGGACGACTGTGCCGGGCTCCGTCGCCGTTTCGAGCACGCTGAGGGCGTCCTCGAGCAGCACTCGGCTCTGGTCGGCGTTGCCGGGCTCGCCCATGGGCCGGCCGAAGGGGAAGCGGACGCGGCAGACCCGCGGCGGCTGCATCACCTCGGCGAGGCCGCTGTTCATCATCACCAGGACCGTTGAGATCCCCTCCGCCTCCAGGGCGCGCGCTATCAGTCCACTGGACCGATTGCAGATTGGTCAGGTCGCGGTGATGACGGCGGCGTCGACGCCATCGCTCTTCAGCAGGCGCGCGACTTCGGGGGCGGTTTCGGACGCGAGGAGCTCGGGCTTCTGGATGAAGCCCATGAAGGAGTAGTAGGTGTCGTTGAGGCTGCCGATGAGGCCCTCGGCGTGCATCTCGGCGGCGCGGTCGATGGGGAAGACGCAGTTGCGGTCCTCGCGGGGGCCGGAGACGTCGTAATGGATGTGGGCGACCTCCAAGTCGTCGGGCGACGCCGTGCGGGGGATGGCGCGCCACGACCAGTCGCCGAGGTTCTCGGGGCCGTCGGTCTCGTAGGGCTCCTGGGTCTTGAGGTAGAAGCCGCCGGTGGTCACGAGGGCGAGCTTCGCCTCTCGTACGGGCACGCGCAGAGGCGTCCACGGCGTCGCATCGAGTTCGATGGGCGAGCGGGCGCGGGTGAACATGATGTCCATGGCCTTCTCTTCCCACTCGTGCAGGAAATCGTAGAGGGCCTCGGCGTTGTTGGCCTCGCGGGCGCGGACGGCCTCGTTGAACAGTCCCTTGAGGAAGGCGGCCTGCTCCTCGTCCGGCATCATCTGCCCGACGAATCGGATGCGGCCGAAACCGGCGTCGCGGGTGACGGCCAGGATGTCCTTCAACAGTTCCTCGGAGTCCATGCGCTCCTCCAATGCTCAGTCTTGCGCGGGACAATGCTAGCCGCTGGCAGGGGCGAGCGCAACGCTGGACGCTCCCCTACCGCTTTGGTACGCTGCGCCCGCACCAAATACGAAATCGGAGGACAGACCATGACACAGGCACAGCCCGCAGGCTTCCAGCAGCTCCTGGAGGAGAACGCGCCGGAGCTGGCGGCGATGGTCGGCGGCGCGCGCGCGTCGATCACCGAGGGCGGCGCGCTGCCGGCGCACGTGAAGACGTTGATGATGATGGTGTGCGACGCGCTGTTGAACCACGAGCAGGGCGTGACGAACCTCGCCAACCGGGCGCGCGGACTGGGCGCGACGGAGGAAGAGGTCGCGGAGGCGCTGGGCGTCGCGTACCTGATGGGCGGGCTGCCGGCAATCGTCGCGGGGAGCAACGCGTACCGCAACGTGCAGCGGTAGCGGGAGCCGCCGCTGGACATAACAACGCAAATTACCTTGACTTCCCCTGTGGGCGGCAGCACTATCCTTGTACTGAGTGGGCGGTTGCCCAGTTCAACCGTTGCATGTCGCGGCCAGGCGCCGCTGAATAGACAAAGGGGGAGCACGTGGAACTGATTGTCGCCGTCGTTGTGGGTATCGTGGTGGGCGCCGTGGTGGTGTGGTTCGCGCTTGCTGGGCGGGCTCGGACCAGTGAGAGACTGATCGAGACTGCCAGGGAGCAACTACGCGACACCTTTCAGGCCACGGCCAGCGACGTGGTTGCCAGGAACTCCCAGCAGTTTCTGCAATTGGCGGACCAGAACCTTGCAAAGACCATGGAGACCGCGAAGGGGGAACTTGAAAAGCGCCACCAGCAGTTTCAGGAGCTGGTGAAGCCGCTGACGGAGAATTACAGCAAGCTCGACCCCACCATCAAGAGCCTCATGGAGCAGAACGTTCTCCTTGCCGAGAAGGCGACGGACCTTACGAGCGCACTCAAGGACAACCGGCGTGTGGGTTCCTGGGGCGAGGTGCAACTCCGCCGCGTTGTGGAGTTGGCGGACATGACCGCCTATTGTGATTTTGCCGAGCAGTCCACCTTGGTTGGCACTGTGGACCGCCCAGACCTCATCGTACGTTTGCCTGATAAACGGACGGTTATCGTTGATGCCAAGACTTCCACATCGGCGTTCCTTGATGCCCAGGAGGCGGACACCAGCGAAGGCGTGGAAGAGGCGCTCGGCCGCCACGCAAGGGCATTGAAGACGCAGATCGACAGCCTCTCTCGCAAGAAGTATGGGAGTGAAGACGAGAGCGCTTTGGACTTCGTAGTCATGTTCGTTCCGGGCGACCAGTTTCTCGCGGCGGCCCTTCGGTCGGACCCTGACCTCGTCAGGTACGCCATGGAAAAGAAGGTGGCCATCGCCACCCCCGCCTCTCTCATCGCTCTCTTGTGGGCCGTGGCCAAGGGGTGGCAGCAACACACTCTAGCGGAGAATGCGGCCCAGGTGGCCAAGGCTGCGGACGAGTTTGTGAAGGGGCTTCACACGTTTGCGGACAACTATGCAAAGGTGGGACGCGGCCTGGAGTCCGCAGTGCGGGCATATAACGCATCTGTAGGCTCGTACTCAAATTCAGTAGAGCGGAAGGGCAAACCTTTTGCCGAGCTGGCAGGTAAGGGCGCCGACTCTCTGCCGACTTTGGTTGAGGTCCAGACCCCGCTCAGGCAAGCTGAAGTCGCCCTTCCTCCGGGCGACGACGAGGAAGAAGACGTCGCCTAGCCCCTACCCCAGCGTGCCGTAGACGTGGTCCGGCGTGACGATGACGATGACGCGCCGGTCCTCCACCATGACGCGGTCGTACTCGTCCCAGTCCGGGTGCTCCTTGCCGGCGGCGGATCGAAAGACGTCGCGGAAGGCGGTGCGCAGCTCGTCGGCGGGGGTGTTGTCTTGCGTGAGCACCGTCGCAGTGCCCTCGACCACCAGGAACGGCCGCCACTCGTCGTGCGAGACGAGGAGCGTGCAGCGCGGATCGCGAGTGAGGTTGCGGTGCTTGGCGCGGTCGGCCGTCGTCGTGAACGCGACGCCGTCGGCGTAGAGGCCGCTCGTGACGATGCTGAGCTGCGCCGCGCCGTTGCGCCGGAAGGTGGAGAAGACGGCGTTGTGATTCGTCGCGAGGAAGTCCTTCTGCTTGTCCGTGAATTCCATGTTGCCCCTTTCGTTGACACGTCTATCGCTGGCGCATAGCATAGCCCAACTCCACAGGGACGCGCTCTACGCGTGCGCCCGCAACTACGGGGAAAGGGGTAAATCATGGCAGAGATCTTTGGCGAAAACGGCTTTTTCTACGAATACGTCGACGGGTGGGGACAGCTTCCGGACGGCATGACCTTCCTCGAGTGCCCGGGCGTCGCGGTGGACTCGCAGGACACGGTGTACGTGCTTACGCGCGGCGAGCACCCGATCATCGTCTTTGACAAGGACGGCAACTTCCAGCGCACCTTCGGAGAGGGGTGGTTCAGCAAGACGCGCACCCACGGCCTCTACTGCGCCTACGACGACACGCTGCTGGTCGCCGACGACGGCATCCACACCATCCAGAAGTTCGCGTCGGACGGCACGCGGCTGATGGAGATCGGCGAGCGCGACCACCCGGCGCCGAAGTGGAGCGGCCAGCCATTCAACCGGCCCACGTCGGCCGCCATCCGCCCGAGCAACGGCGACATCTACATCTCCGACGGCTACGGAAACGCGCGCATCCACGTCTACACCGGCGATGGCCAGTACAAGTTCTCGTGGGGCAGCTCCGGCATCGACGCGGGGCAGTTCATCCGGCCGCACAACATTGCCATTGACGACAATGACCGCGTGTACGTGGTCGACCGCGAGCCGCACCGCGTCCAGATCTTCGACACAGAGGGCAACTTCATCACGATGTGGAACAACATCCACCGCCCGGACTCGATGATGCTGTGGCAGGACCACATCTACATCGGCGAGTTGAACGGCATCGGCGGCGTCGACGACGCGCCGGGCCTCGGCCACCGCGTCGGCATCTACGACCTCGACGGCAACCTGGTGTGCCGGTTCGGGAGCCCGGATGAGGGCACGGGCCCCGGCCAGTTCATCGCGCCGCACGGCATCACCGTCGACTCGGAGGGCAGCGTGTACGTGGCGGAGGTCAGCTACACCATCCGAGGCAGCCACATGAACCCGCCGCAGGAGCTGCGGAGCATCAGCAAGTACACGCGGGTGTGGGACAAGGCGTAGCCCTCGATTCCTCTCGCAGAATTTGGGCCCATTCCCTGGCAACTTGGCACGCTGGGGGTGGGCCTAATTCATTGGCTTTCCTGAGACGACGCAGTGGCGCCGTGGGATGATGTTGCGGCTGTCTCAAGGCTACAATTGACGCATGTCCGCAAATGAATTGGCAGCGCGCGTCACCCGGCTGCTCGGCAAGGGAGTGGTTGGTTGGCGCGCAACGACTGGCGGCTACACCTCAGCCGAACGCTTCGTCTTCACTCTTGAGAACGGGTCCACTGTGTTCGGCAAGGCAGCAACGACGCCCCTGATGGCAAAGTGGCTCCGGTCCGAGTATCGGGCATACACCGAACTGTCCGGAAACTTCATGGCGCGGTTGCTCGCATGGGACGACGACAGTGAGAAGCCCCTGCTCGTCGTGGAGGACCTGAGCGCCGGGTACTGGCCTCCGCCCTGGCGGTCCGGCGACGTGGACAGGGTTCTGGAGGCGCTAGACGCCCTGCACAAGACTGAGCCGCCGCCGGGACTGAGTCCGTTTCCCCGTGAGGATTTTCAGTGTTGGCGAAGAGTGGCGGATGATTCCGAACCCTTCCTTCGACTGGGGCTGGTCTCAGAGGACTGGCTGAAAGAGTCTTTGCCCGCGCTCGTTGAGGCAGAGGCGGCAGCCCTGCTTGAGGGCAACGAGGTGCTGCACATGGACGTGCGCAGCGACAACATTTGTCTACTTGACGACAAAGCCGTGCTAGTCGATTGGAACAATGTCCACTTGGGTAATGGCCTATTTGACATCGCAGCGTGGCTACCGAGCTTGCATGCGGAGGGTGGGCCAGCGCCGTGGGTCATTTTTCCGGGTGCGGCGGAGTTAGCGAGCGCCATTGCCGGTTACTTTGCGTCTTGGGCCGGACAGCCCCCGCCGAGATTTGCCCCCAAGGTACGCGACGTTCAGCTTCAGCAACTCAAGACAGCTCTGCCCTGGGCGATTCGGGAGTTGGGCCTTCCGCAACCGCGAGTCGTTTAGGGGGCGAACGGATTGATCACTTTCACCCCGTCGTAATCCTGGCCGTTGTTGAGGTCTTCCGTGAGCAGTGTGTCGCAGCCGATGACTTTGGCTGCCGCGATGATGGCACTGTCCCAACAGGACAGGCGGTAGCGCTCCCGGTAGTCGAGGGCAATTTGGAAGACCTGCAGCGTGATGGGCTGGACCGGCAGGTGAAGCAACGTCCTGATGAAGATGGCGGCCTCGTCGTGGTGCATCGCACCCGGCCGATTTGGGCGGGTTGCCTGGGCGTAGAACTCCTGCAAGACCTGGACAGATAGAGCAAGGTCTGTCTCTTCCAGCAAGGTGAAGGCGATCCTCTGTTTTGCGGAGTCTCCAGAGTTGACCGTTGCCGCATACAGCAGGACGTTGGTGTCAACGAAGCGCATCACGATCGTGCAATTCGTCCCGGGGGAGGTTGTCAGACATGCGCAAGCCGCCGGTGCGAGCAATGTAGGCGGTCAGGACGTCTTCCCGCAGCCTGTTCATTCGCTCGTGGTGTTGGGTGTACTCATCGGAGTCGGCCAGGGTTGCGAGGAAGTCTCGGACCAACGCGGAAACGGAGGTTCCCGCCTCCGCCGCCCGCACGCGAGCAACCCGGTAAGTATTGTCGTCAACGGTCACAGTAATATTCTTCATGCTCACAGTCTCACAGAAAATGTGATTCACAGTTTACTGTGTCTGTTGCCGAGTGTCAAACCCGCCCCTACCCCATCAGCACGCCGCCGTCGACGTTGATGGTCTGGCCGGTGATGTTGTAGCCGCCGGGGCCCGCGAGGAACACTGCCAGTCGCGCGATGTCCTGCGGGTCGATGATGCGGCCGAGGGGGACGCTCGCGAGCGTTTCCAGGGTGTTCTGCTCGTACGTCTGGCCGAAGGCCTCCGCGCGCTGCCGCCGGATGCCGGCGAACATCTCTGTCTCGGCGGCGCCGGGACAGATGGCGTTCACGTTGATGTCATGGCCGGCGAGGGCGCTGGCGGCCTGGTACGTGATGGAGATGACCGACGCTTTGCTGGCGGCGTAGGCTGCGTTGGATGCCCGGCCGGTCTTGCCGGCAACGGATGCCATGTTGATGATGCGCCCGCCCCGGCCTCGCGCGACCATCTCCCGCGCCACCCGCTGGAGCACGAAGAATGCCCCCTTCGCGTTCACGCCCATGATGGAGTCCCAGTCGCCCTCCGAGACCTCCAGCAGCGGCGCGAGGCGGGTGATGCCCGCGTTGTTTGCGAGGATGTCGATGCCGCTGAAGGCGTCGACTGCGACCGCGACCATGGCGTCGATGGACGCGATGTCGCTGACGTCGGCCTCGATGGCGACGGCCTCGCCGCCGCGGTCGCGGATGGCCTGCGCGACGGCTTCGACGCCGTCGAGGTTGACGTCGGACACGGCGACGCGCGCGCCCTCCTCGACGGCCAGCTCGGCGATGGCGCGCCCGAAACCGCGAGCGGCGCCGGTCACGAGGACCGACTTGCCTTCGAGTTGCATGAATTCCTCCAAATGTGCGAATTGCGTCCCAGGCCGCCCTTCGACAGGCTCAGGGCGAACGGGGATTTGGGCTTAGCTCATCAGCACTCCGGCGTCGACGTGGATGGTCTGGCCGGTGATGTTGTAGCCGCCCGGACCCATGAGGAAGACCACCATGTAGGCGACGTCCTCCGGCGGGATCATGCGGCCCAGCGGGATGCTGTCGAGGCCCGCCGTGAGCTGCTCTTCAAAGGAGCGGCCCATTGCATCCGCACGCTGCCTGCCGACGCCCCGCGACATGTCGGTGTCGACAGGGCCGGGGCAGACGGCGTTGACGCAGATGTTGTGCTGCGCCAGGGCGCTCGACGCCTGGTACGTGAAGGCGACGACGGCGCCCTTGGTGGAGGCGTAGGCGGCGTTGGAGGTGCCGCGGAAGCCCTTGGCCGCGATGGAGGCCATGTTGATGATGCGCCCGCCTTGCCCGCGCTCGATCATCTCCCTGGCCACGCGTTGCAGCGTGAAGAATGACCCCTTGGCGTTGACGCGCATGAAGGAGTCCCAGTCCTCCTCCGTGACCTCCATGAACGGCGCGTAGCGGGTGATGCCCGCGTTGTTGACGAGCACGTCAATTGCGCCGAACGCCGCGAGCGCCGCGTCGACCATGGCGTCGATGGATCCGAGGTCGCCCACGTCGGCCCCGATGGCGACGGCCTCGCCGCCGCGGTCGCGGATGCCCTTCGCAACGGCCTCCGCGCTGTCGATGTTGAGGTCCGCGACGGCGACGCGCGCGCCCTCGGCGGCGGCGAGCTCGGCGGTCGCGCGGCCCATCCCGCGTGCTGCGCCGGTCACCAGGACTGCCTTTCCTTCCAGTTGCATGAAGTTCCTCCCCGGTTGCTAGGTGTGCTGCCCTACTTTACCATCCCACCGAGCGAGCGGGGTGGCACGGGAGTACTATTGTCGGGAGGCCGCGTGGGAGAGAGTGCGCTGTTCTTCGTTGACGGCAACAACGTCATGGGCGCGCGCCCGGACGGCTGGTGGCGTGACCGGACCGGGGCGGCCCGGCGGCTGCTGGAGCAGGTGGCCGAGCTTGCACGGGCCGACGGCGGCCAGTGGACGGTGGTGTTCGACGGACGCGCGCCAAAGCAGGGCGCCGCGCAGCCCGTCGAGGGCGTGACCGTCGAGTACCCGGAGCGACAGGGGCGAAACGGCGCCGACGACCACATCGTCCGGCTGCTGGCAAAGCTGCCCGAGGGCTCGGATGTCATGCTCTACACGTCGGACCGCAACCTGCGCGAGCGGGCGACGGCCACGGGCGCGAGGGTCGAGGGCGCCCGCGCCCTGCTGTCGCGGCTGGAGGATCTGCAGCCGCTCGAGGTCTACGCTTCACAGGAGGTGACGGTGTCCTCGCAGACCAGGCTCTCGGCCCGGCCTGCCACGCCCGACGACGTGCCGCTGGTCCTGGCGTTCATCCGCGGGCTGGCGGAGTACGAGCGGCTGACGCACCTGGTGGAGGCGACGGAGGAGAGCGTGCGCGACACGCTGTTCGGCGACGCGCCGAGCGCCGAAGTCTTGCTGGGCTTCATCGACGATGCCGCGGCGGGGTTCGCCGTATACTTCCACACGTACTCGACGTTTCTCGCGAGGCCGGGGCTCTACCTGGAGGACATCTATGTGTCTCCCGAACATCGTCGACAGGGGCTCGGGTCGCTGCTGATGCGGCGCGTGGCGGCCATCGCCGTCGAGCGTGGGTGCGGCCGCTTCGAGTGGGCGGCGCTGGACTGGAACACGGACGCCCATCGATTCTACGAGGGCCTCGGCGCGGAAATGCTCTCGGAGTGGCGCCTCTTCCGCATGACGGGCGAGGCGCTGCGCCGGCTGGGGGAGAGTGGGGGTGGCGATGGCTAGGACGGGCTGGTACAGGGACCATCCGCTGCACTGCACCTGCTACTGGTGCAACGAGGGACGGCGCAAGGCGGGAAACCGTCGACCGTTCTGGCGGCGCTTCGCGCCAATTCGCCGCCAACGCCCCACGACGCCGCTGCCGGACTGGGTGCTGGAGGGGCTGGGAGAGCCGACGGGCGAGGAGTCGGGCGGCGTCGCGACGGAGGACCGGCCGTCGCCAAGGCCAACGAGCACGAACGGGGGCGGCGTCGGGCGGGTCGTCGTGTGGGCTGTGGTCATTGCGGTGGCGGTTGCCGTGGGGTGGGTTGCGGCGGTGGGGTTTGGGGCTGGGTAAGTACCTCACGGGAACACCATACTAATCTTGGCAGCCTGTAATGAATCGTTTTGACAATCGTGGCGGGAGTGATCTGGTCTGGTGCCGCCAGTGCAGTCGGCAGTACACCAGAACGCAGTTCCGCGTCCATAGCCACAACCCCAACCAATCTCGATGCGGTGATCGTCAGTGTGATCGCCCAACCGCAGGCTACCTTCTTGGAGCAGACCAGACTCTCTATAGTAGCGGAGGCTCCGCGCTCCTCTGCGGTCCTCACTTGCTGGAACAGAGGCGCCGAGGCTGGGAAGTTTACATCGTTGATGGGTCGCGGTGCCGGCAGTGCGGGGGGACAGGGCAAGTCCAGACCCAGGCAGGGATTGTCGGTAGCGCCTCCGTGCAGTGGCTTCGTTGTCCCCATTGCCAGGGCACGGGATATGACCCCGATCCGCCGCGCCAAGCGCCCGCAAGTCCACCGCCGCGCCGCGACGTTTCGCAGCCAGCCGCCCCTCCCCGCGTTGGCTCCAGCGTGCAAGAGGCGGTAAGAAACGCTGAGAGGCATCTCCGGACGCGACGGCAGCCGCGACCCACGCTGCCCCCGCCTGCACCGCCGCCCGCGCCGCCGCCTGCACCGCCGCCCGCGCCTCCTGCGCCAACGCGTGCGCCGCCGGAACCGACGCCCGGGCCGCGAACTGCGCCGCCTGCGCCGCCGCCTGCGCCACCGGTCGCGCCGCCCGCGCCCCCGCCAACGCCGCCTGCGCCGCCGAGGCCAACGCTTGTGCCGCAGCCCTCTGCCGCCTCAGGGGGTCCTGTCGGCGGCGGCTTCGGCCTTGGCCGTGCGGTTCTTTGGATACTGCTCATTGCGCTGGCAGGGTTTGGCGGTTGGGCCATTTCGGATGGACGGCTGTTGGGCGGTGGAAGCGAGGATACGGCGGCTGTAGCAATCGTGTCGACAACGCCGACGCCGTCACCGACTCCATCTCCCGCGTCCACGCCGGAAGCAACTCCGGTGCCAGCGCCGACGCCGTCTCCCTCGCACACGCCAGCTCCTATTCCGCTCGTCATTGCACCACCGACGCCAGAGCCGTCGCCCACGGCGACGGCCCCTGCACCTCCGACGGTCGTGCCTACCATGACTAGAGATGCCCGGCTGACGCATCTCCGTCAATTGGCTCTTGACCTCATCAATGGGGACCGCAGGGACAATGGGCTGCAACTCATCGCGTTGAGTGACAACCCGGCAGCGCAGATGCACGCGGAAGAAATGCTCAAGCACAACTATGTCGGCCATTGGTGGGTCAATGGCCGCAAACCGTACATGGTATATTCCCAGAACGGCGGCACAAGCTATGTCTCAGAAAATGCCGTGGCTGCGGGATACACGGAACTGCAGTGGAGCGCGGGAGGGTGCGGCGGCACACAGGCGAATTGTGAAGTCCCGGTGCCAGAGACGGCAATTGAGGACTTGCATCGGTCCATGGTTGACCCCGATGAAGGCTCGGGTCTGGCGCAGCGCGACAGAATCCTGGGACGAGGTCATCGAATGGTTAACATAGGCATTGCCTGGAATGATCGCCGTGTGGTTCTTGTGCAGCACTTTGAAGGGGGTGCGGCGGAGGCGCTTGGGCCACCAATCCTTATAAACAAGCGGTACTTGAGCTTCACCGTGCAGAAAGTGGAACCGGGCATTCACGTGGGAGGCGTGGTCAGCGTGTTCTACGACCCGCCTCTGCAATCGATTTCGCCCGCCGCAATCAATGCGCGGAATAGCTACTGTACCGGCAGTGGCGCCAGCATTGAGTGCGAAAGACCTGTTGTGCGAGTGCTCCCAACACTTGAGGCGGGTCAATCCTATACTGACTTAGTTGCGAATGAGGCCGTTGCTCTGGAGTGGAGGGACTCCTCAGACTCCTTCACGTTCTCCGCGGATGTAGGAGTTCTCATGCAGAAGCCCGGCATCTACACAATTGTCGTTTGGCGGGCCAGGAGCAATGAGCGACTCGAAGAGAAGCTGGTGGAGTTGTCGATTGTTGTGGAGTAGGGTGGTGGGCCATGTCGAGCCGCTCTAGTGGGCAATGCAATGTCGCGCAGAGGATGGAATTCGGGTCACGCAACCTTAAATCTGCAATGAGGGTCGGCGATTAGTGCGACGTCCGAATCAAGGCCCAAGCATTCTCGTGTTGCTCTTGCTGATGGCGCTGGCGGCGGCGGTCGGCTGGGTCGTTGGTGACGACGAACTGGGGGGGCACGTCGACGCGTGGTGGGACAGACAAAGCACGTCGTTGACCGCGACCGCACCTCCGGCGTCGGCGCCGCCTGCGTCCGCGCCTCTCCCCACTGCGACGCCGCAGCCCCAGCCCGCTACTGCGCTGCCAGTAGTGGTGATGACGCTGGCTGAGGGCACGCCGTCGCCGACGGCTGTGCCACCGACGCCGACGACTGAACCGATGGCGACAGCGACGGCAGTGCCGACGGCGGCGCCAACGGCGACCCCGACGCTCTTGTCTTTGCGTGGTTTTGCGAACGGCGCATGGCTGCTGCAAAGGGACCCAATCCTAGCCGGGGACATATCGCGAATGGACTGGGCCATTGATGGTACCGATGGTAACGAGAAACAGGCGGTTCAGTCACTCTTGTACATGGCTGTGGAAAGCATTCCGCTTGTGAGGTCTGTCGTCACCTTGGGATGGGTAAAAGACGATATCACCGCAACTGAAACAGAAGCCCTAAGGAACCTTCAGTTCATTGCTTATGACTCCGCTGTAGCCGCTGCGACTTTAGTAGACCTCAACTGGCTGCAAGATGGCTTAGAGCCGCTTGAAGCCGACGCCATCGACTGGCTTGCAAATTTCTCCTCAAGCGGCACTCTTGCCGTAAATGCCCTGATTGCCAAGCCTTGGTTGCAGGATGGACCCAACGGCGCTGAGGTCGAGGTGATACGTTACCTATCCTACTTAGCGTTCCGCAATGCGAGTGCTGCAAAGCGGACTGTGGACATGCCGTTCTTGCAGTCGGTCGAGCCTGCCGACGTTGCTGCTGTTGACTCACTTCGCCGACTTGCTAGGGAAAATCTAGCCCTGTTGGGACAGGTCCTCGATAGGATGGAATTGACGGGGGGAATTGCTGACGTTCATGCCCCTATAATTGCTGTGCTATGGGGAGTCGCACGCACGAACCCAGCTGCGCTTAACAGGTTGCTTGACCCATCACGGGTAAGCATAGAGCGTCGAATCATTGAACTTCCCTTGGCTGGCGCGACAACACTGGTGATCCTGAGGACAAGCCATGGTGTGACGCGTTCGATGGAGCTGCTTGAGCACGCGGTCCGCGCCGCCGAAGACTTCATGGCAACGCCCCTCCCTACTGACTTCGTCGCGCTGCTCTACGAGGATGCCGTGCACGGATCCTTTGCAGGCACAAATTTCGGCACCCACATTGCCATTCGCCCCAAGTATGATGTAGACGACGGTAGTCAAGAAGCAGAGTTTGCCGCCTCCAATATCGCGCACGAGGTAGCACACTACTATTGGAGCGGCAACGAAGACTGGGTTGATGAGGGCGCCGCTGATCTCATGGCATCCGTCAATGAGGCAAGCCGGGCAGCCATTCCCGTCAGGGTCACCAACAACCCCTGCGCCTATGCTGCCAACATATCCGATCTGGGGTCTCTGAACACTTCAAGAGCCGCAGCAGCCTTTACGTGCAACTACGCCCTTGGTGAACGACTCTTTGTGGACCTGTACCGCACACTGGGAGAAGAGAAGTTCAGGCAAGCCTTCAGAGAACTTTACTTGGCGTCGGAGGTAGAAGATGACACTAATGAATTTACGGGCACAAGAGTTGGCATCGAGCATGTCCGTGCAGCCTTTAGCAAGGTAGGCGGCAATGCTTTAGACGTCATTGCCCGCTGGTATGACGGGAGTGTGCCTTATGACCTTTCCCGGCTTGATACCAGGCCTGTCGACCCCAGACTACCGTCCATCAACGGTCGTATTGCTTCCGCACATATCGCGTTTGGGCCCGCCACGCCCGCACTAGCTGAAATCTCCTCCCAGAACCGAAACAACTGGGCCTTGCTGGTCCTGAAGATCTCATATCAGGTGTCCAGCCCAAGGGAAGATGTTCACTTGGACATCGTGGAATTCTATGAGGACGGGACGGAGTTCCGGCGGCGAGGCGTCACGATTACTGCCGAGGCCGTGTATATCGGCGGGACGTACTCTTACTCAGTAGGCCCGTCACCTTCTCGGGCTTGGGCACTTGGCCGTTACTACGTCTATGTGTACGACGGTGACCGCAAAGTGGCTGAGGTGCAATACGTTGTGACCCCCTGAGCACCCCCTCCTACCCCCGCGCCTCCCGCAGCGGGGAGCGGCTTACGTAGACCAGGAGCGCGGTGATTAGCCAGAAGACTAGGACCATGAGGAAGGCTGCGCTGTAGTCGCCGCGCCAGGCGTGGAGGCGCTCCAGGGCGAGGGGGGCGATGCCCGCCGCGAAGTTCATCGGCATCCACATCATGCCTCGGATTGCGCCTATGTGCTGGCGGCCGAAGTAGATGGGCGCGAGGATGGCCTGGAGCTGGAAGAAGGAGCCCATGGTCAGGCCCTGCGCCACCGCCCACACCAGCAGCATCGCCTCGTTCTTGATGAGCAGGATGATGACGACGCCCACGGCCGACAGCAGCATCTGCACGGCGAAGACGGGCCGCACCTCGAACCTCGACGCGAGGTAGCCCCACACGAAGCGCGAGCTGACGGAGAAGACGCCGAAGACGAAGACGCCGAAGGCCGCCGTGCTGGCGTTGAAGCCGATCTCGCGGAAGTAGGGCACCCAGTGCGACTGGTAGCCCGGGAAGCCGAACATCCCCACGAAGGCGGCTATCGTCAGGAGCCAGAAGGCCTGTGTGCGCAGCGCCTGCTTCGCCGTCAAGCCGGTGTCGTAGTTGGCGGGCCGCGCGGGGCCTCGAGTGGGCGGCGGGGCTGCGTCGCCGTCGGGCAGCAGTCCCACGTCCTCCGGTCGCGAGCGGACCAGGAACGTCAACGGCAGCATGACGACGAGGATGCTCAGGCCGCTCCACAGCCACGCGTCGCGCCAGCCGACCCAGGCGATGAGCGCCGTCAGCACGACGGGAAACGCCAGCACCCCCATGGGCGGGCCGACCTGGAACCACGTCATCGCGGCGGCTCGGCGGCGCACGAACCACTTGACCGCGATGGCCTCGAGCACGACGGGGCTCGCCAGCGCGGTGCCGGCGGCGCCGACGATGCCGTACCAGAGGACGAAGTCGAACGGCGTCTCCGCCCACTTGACCATGAAGAACGAGAACGCCATCAGCACGGCGCCCAGCGGCATGATGACGCGCGGGGCCCATCGGTGTTCGGCGAGCGGGCCGAGCATGGCGCCGACGATGCCGCCCGCCATCATCCTCAGCGACAGCGTGCCGAAGATGATCGACGCGCTCCACCCGAGGTCGTCACGCATGGGGATGTAGAAGATGCCCGCGGCGAAGGAGGCCCCGCCGACGGCGTAGAAGCCTTGCGTGGCTGCCACAACCACCTGCCACCAGCCGAAGAAGAAGCGCGGGGCGGTTGTGGTCGCTGGAGCGGTCATGGTCCTCCCGGAGGGATCGGTTGCCTGTAGCGCGAGTGTAACAGATATGCCCGCGATGGCCCTGCCACGGGCCTGTTGCGCGAGTCTGGCCGGCGCCGATACCGTGGCCTCACGCCGTCGTGCCGGCTGCGGGTAGCAGGGGGAGGGAGGGGCAAATTCTCGGAACAATTCAAATCGTAGCTGGGAGTTCAATAGTCAGCTACGCATTGATTCGGAAACAATCCCGGCCGCAGCTAGAGATTGTTTCCGATTGTTTCCCGGTCCAAGGTACAGATTGTTCCGATTCAATACCGGAAAACCAGCTACGGAACGACGATTGTTCCAGCGAACAGGGCATTCGCCGTCTATGGCAGGAGCCGCGAGCGCCGCGCTAGTTGATGGGATCCGACATCCGCAGCCGGAGGTACTCCTGGAACTTGGACTCCAGCCCCGGGTTGGACTGGAAGGCGCCCCGGCGGGCCGTCGTGATCGTGGTGCTTGAGCGCTGCTGCACGCCCCTCGAAATCATGCAGTAGTGGACGGCCTCGGCGACGACGATGACGCCCAGGGGGTCGAGGTTGTCGTCGATGGCGCGGGCTATCTGCTGCGTCATGCGCTCCTGCACCTGCAGCCGCCGCGCAAAGACCTCGACGACGCGGGAGAGCTTGGAGAGGCCCGTGATGACGCGGCTGCGCCCGTTGGGGATGTAGGCCAGGTGGACGACGCCGCGGAAGGGCGCGATGTGGTGCTCGCAGGTGGACGTGAACTGGATGTTGTCCTGGATGATCATGTCGTCGGAGCCCTGGGGGAAGTCGTCCTCGTCGAGTTGGAAGATGACCTTGAGGTGGTCGTGGGCGAGCTCTTCGGCGCCCTGCGTGTAGGTGAGCAGCGCGTCCGCCCAGCGTTCCGGCGTGCGGCGCAGCCCCTCGCGTTCCGGGTCCTCGCCAAGGATCTCCAGCACCTGCCGGAGCAGGGGCTTCAGGCAGTCGATGCGTTCCTGCCGGTCCATTGGGCGGTCAATCTGTTGCTCCATGTTATTGTCATTCCTTTGCGTACGGAGTCTTGTCGGGTACGCCGGCCTCGGCGAAGGCTTCCCGGCGCTCGCGGCACTTGTTGCAGTCGCCGCAGTGCATGCCCTCGGCCGGGGCGACGCAGGTGAGGCTGAGCTCGAGCGGCAGGTGGCTGTGGGTGCGGATGAGCTGCGACTTGCTGCCGCCCCGGTACGGCGCCTCGACGATGACCCGGTGCCCGAGACCCTGCGACAGCACCGAGGCGTAGCTCTCGAAGAAGGACGGAGTGGCGTCGGGGAAGGGGTTGCCGCCCAGCGTACCGATGGCGATTCGCGAGACGTTGTGGGTGCTGCACCAGACTGCGGCCAGCCCGAGCAGGAGGATGTTGCGTCCCGGCAGGAAGACGGCTTCGTCCGGCGCCTGGTAGCCGGGGACGTCCTTGCCCGTAACGCTCCAGTGGCGGCCGTAGACGTTGCGAACGGGAACGCTAAGCGTCGTCACGGGGCGCACGTTCGGGTTGCCTAGCGCCTTGACGAAGGCAACGAGCGCCGCGTGCTCGGCGTCCTCCCACGCGAGGCCCTTGCGCACGTAGATAGGGGTGACGATGGCGTCCTCCGCCATGTCCGCAACGAGGACACAGCTGTCGAGGCCGCCGCTTGCGAGGGCCGCTACGTCGTCCAGTGTCTAATCCTCCCGGTAGACTGCATAGCTCGACGGGGTCTCCCACAGGCGGACCTCCGTCAGGGGCAGGCCGTTCTCCCGCGCCTGCTCGTACACGTGCTTGGCGATGTTCTCGGCCGTTGGGTTGACGTCGAATAGATACAGGGGCTCGCCCAACTCCGTCAGCGCGGGGATGACCGGGTCGTCGCGGCGGAGGAGCATCTTGTGGTCGAGGTGCTCGTCGACCCAGCCCTTGACGATGTCGCGGACCTCCGTGAAGTCGCGCACCATGCCGAGGCCGTCGAGGGTATCGGACTCGAGGTCGACCTCGAGCAGGCCGTTGTGGCCGTGGAGCTGCTTGCACTTACCGTCGTACTCGAGCAGACGGTGGCCGTAGCAAAAGTCGATGGTCTTGGTGATCCTGTGCCGCGCCATGCCGCCTCCTATGCCAGGGGACCCGGGCCCGCCAGATGCCGCCCCGCGTCGACGCGGATGGTCTCGCCGGTGATGGTCTCGCTCTTGAGCAGCGTGATGAGCAGGTCCGCAATCTCGTCGGCGGACGACTCGCGGCGCAGGGGAGCCTGCGCAACGACATCGTCACGCCACTCCGACTCGGTGATGTCGGCCGGCCGCATTGTCGGCCCAGGCGCGAGTGCGTTGACGAGGATGCCGTGCGATGCCAACTCTGTGGCAAAAGCCTTCGTCATGAACTGCACGGCTGCCTTGGCCGTGAGGTAGGGGAGGTATTCGCGGTAGGGCGTCTCGCCGGCGGCCCAGTCGCCGAAGAGGACGACGTGGCCGCGCGTGGGGCCGGCGTTGAGCGCCATGGCGCGAGCCGCGTGCACCGCGAGGAGGTAGCTCCCCTTGGCTGTGCTCATCGCGTGGTCCCAGGCGACGGAGTCCAGCAACGGCAGCGGCACGCGGGGGAAGTCGGATGCGAGGTTGACGACGAAACTGAGGTTCCCGAGCTTGGCGACGGCCTGTTCCACCATCGCCTGCACGTCGGCCTCGTGGCTCAGGTCGCCCTGTATGGTAAGCGCTGTCGATCCTGTGCCTGTCAGGGCATCACGAAGGGCCTCGGCCTCGGACGCGGAGCTCCGGTAGCCGATGGCGAGGTTGATGCCTTCCTGCGCCATGCGGCGCGCGACCACGGCGCCGACGCGCCGCGCGCCCACGATGAGCGCACCTTTGCCCTGTAGGGTTATCAACGGGCATGCTCCAAGGGGGGAGGAGAGTTGTGGTATGACGGCTGCATTGTAGCATAGGGGGGAACCGTGGGTATGCGACTGCGGCGATTCACCGCCCGCTGGGGGCGCGTCGGGAACTAGCCACTACCCTGCCGGCCGATGAATGTCTGCCAGTCAAAACCGAGTTGCCGCACGGCAGAACGGATTGTTCCCGGTGGCAGGTCCTTGCCGCCCCAATCCCGCAGAATTGCGACCTGCCCCGTTGCATCGTTCAGCCATTTCCGGTGGGAGCCGCCCGACCGCCTCCGTAGTTCCCGGCAGCCAAGATCCACAAACCTGCGCGTGACCTATCGTGAGGTCACGCAGCAAAGACCGTCTCAATTGTGAACGGTCCCGCAGCTGGGTTTACGAAGAGTTCCTCCGGCAAGTCCCAGCCCATTTCTTCATAGACTTCAAGGACAGCTTGCCAAGCGTCCTGCACGTTTGCCAGCACTTCATCAAGCGTATCGCCGCCGGTGTGCAGCTCCGGCAACAGCGGCGAGGTCACGGCGTAGCCGCCACCCGGTTGTGGCTCCAGAATCAGGGGCAACCGGACGGCGCGATCCGGTTGGTCTGCAGTTGCCATGGCTGGACTTACCCTTCCCTTGACAGTCTTGAACAAAGCCCCGTGATAGCTTTGATGGCATACGTGTACACTACTGCTGAGAGCAGGTGCGGCAGGGTGCCGCGTCAAGTGCCATTGGAGACTGCACCGAGGTGTTGTGGCTTCACCCCAGTCCAACGAAAGGGGACCTTCCGGCAATCCGGCCTGGAGCCGGAAGGCAAGCCACAAACGCGTTACCCCAAGAGAGAGACTACGAGAATGACTGACCTCCCCGTCCCGTCCTACATGGAGTTCTTTGGCGATGACTACCTTGGCGCGTACAGGGAGACCATCTCCCCCGAGAACGCCATGGTGGAGTCAGCATTCGTGCACCGCGTGCTGCAGCTTGCGCGCGACGCAGAGGTGCTCGACCTTTGCTGCGGGCATGGGCGGCACGCGGTCATCCTCGCGCTTACGGGGTTGCGGGTGACGGGCCTCGACCTGAGCGACGTGTACCTGGAGCGCGCGGCGGCGCTCGCGGCGGGCGTTGGCGTCGAGCTGCCCCTGGTGCGCAGCGACATGCGGGAGATCCCGTTCGAGGGCCGGTTCGACGCGGTCATCAACCTGTTCACCTCTTTCGGCTACCTGAACTCCGACGAGGAGGACATGAAGGTGCTCCACCAAGTCGTCAAGGCGCTCAAGCCGGGCGGCCAGTTCCTCATCGACCTCATCAACCGCGAGTGGGTCGTCTCCAACTACGTTCGCGACGAACGCAAGGAGGCGCCCAACGGCACGGTCTACCAGGAGCGGCGCGAGATCGACCTGCTCACCAGCCGCATCAACAACAGCTTCTGGGTGACGGCCCCTGACGGCACGGTCCACCACACCGACGGGCTCACCATCCGGCTGTACTCGCTGACGGAGCTGGTGCGAATGCTGGAATCGGCGGGGCTGGTCTACCGCACCGTGTATGGCGGTTACGAATTGGAACGTTACGGCGTCGAAACTCGTCGTATGATTGTGGTGGCTGACAAGCCGCTGTAGGGGACGACGCCATGCGCCGGCCGCGCAAAGGCGCCCGGTTGCGGAAAACGCAACTTCGTAGGCGTCTTCCCGTTTGACACGTAGTACGAACAGGTATTAAATTTACATATTGTCATGCCTACAATCATTCGCATCGTTGGCCTGGTCCTCAAGAAATACAAGCGCCGTCTCACCATGGGGTATATCTCTGTGTTCGGCGCGGCGTTGGTGGCGCTGGCGGTCCCGCGCATCCTCGGCGAAAGCGTCGACAGCGTTCTCAGGTCCGGTGAACGCAACGTTGAAGCCCTTTGGCTGCTGGCGCTTGCGTTGCTGCTCGCCGGCGCGGCGAGGGGTATCTTCGCCTTCGGACAGACCTACTTTGCGGAGTCCACGTCGCAGAAGGTGGCATACGATATCCGCAACAGCTTCTACAACAAGCTGCAACACCTGAGCTTTGCCTTCCACGACAAGCAGAACACCGGCGACCTGATGTCGCGCGCCACCGCCGACGTAGAGGGCGTGCGCATGTTCGTGAACATGGGCGCCGTCCGGTTCGGCTTCGTCGTCGCGATGATCGTCGGCATTGCCGTCGCCATGTTTATGACGGACGTGACGCTCGCGCTGGTGAGCCTCGCCTTCGTGCCCCCGCTGGGATGGCGCGCAATCGACACGAGCAGGGGCCTGCGCCGGAAGTGGATGGAGGTCCAGCGGCTGACGGGCGAGATGGTCACGACGATGCAGGAGAACCTCTCCGGCATGCGCGTGGTCAAGGCCTTCTCCGCGGAGAAGTACGAGCAGCAGAAGTTCGAGGAGCGCGCGATTCTGGTGCGAGAGGCAACCTACATCGCTCAGCGGGTATGGGCCAGGAACTTCAGCGTGATGAACTTCTTCTTCCTGGGCGCGCTGGCAGCCATCCTCTACGTGGGCGGGAACCAGGTCGTCGACGGCCGCGTTGTGGACCCGTTCACCGGGGAGGCGCGATACACGGGGCTGACGCCCGGCGAACTGACGGCGTTCATCTTCTACATGGGTCTGCTGACCATGCCCGTACGCATGATGGGGTGGATGGTCAACAGCTTCTCGCGCGCAATCTCCTCCGGGCAGCGGCTGTTCCAGATCCTCGATTGGGAGTCGCCGGTGTACGAGAAGCCGGACGCGATGGAACTGGGCCGCGTCAGGGGCGCAATCGAGTACAAGAACGTGTCGTTGTCCTACGAGGGCGACGCCCACGCCCTCGAAGAAATCAACGTGTCGATCGCCGCGGGCCAGATCGTGGCGCTGGTCGGCCGGCCGGGCAGCGGCAAGACGACCTTCGCGCACCTGCTGCCGCGGTTCTACGACCCCACCGGGGGCGAGATTACCATCGACGGAATAGACATCAGGGAGGCGACGCTGGAGTCGCTGCGGCGCAATATCGGCATCGTGCAGCAGGACGTGTTCATCCACACGGCGACCATCGCGGAGAACATCGCGTACGGCAGAGGCGACGCCTCCGAGGGGGACATCCGCGAGGTGGCGTCGGTCGCGCAGCTGCACGAATTCATTTCGGGCCTGCCGGACCAGTATGACACCATCGTCGGCGAGCGCGGAGGCGGCCTGTCGGGCGGGCAGAAGCAGCGGCTCTCCATTGCCCGCACCATCCTGATGAACCCGCCCGTGCTCGTCCTGGACGACTCCACCTCCAGCGTTGACGCGCACACGGAGCACCTGGTGCAGGAGGGGCTGGAGGAGATCATGAGCGGCCGCACCACCATCGTGGTGACGAACCGGCTCAGCGCAATCCGCAACGCCGACTTCATCCTTGTCTTCCGCGACGGCAGCATCGTGCAGCGGGGGACGCATGAGGAGTTGCTGGCCAAGGGCGGCGAGTACCTCAGCCTTTACGAGTCGCAGCTCAAGCCCATGGAAGAGGCGGCGCTGCAGGAAGTCCAGCTGGCAGGCGAATTGGAGGGCTCGGATTGACGACCAGGGTTAGCGGCTACGGGCACCTGGGGCGATCGGCGCTTGACGACGTGCTCATGGGCAACCTGTATGACCACGGCGTGGTCATGCGCCTTGCCAAGTACGCGCTGCCCTACAAGTTCTGGGTAGCGACGTCCTTCATCGGCATGGCCGGCCACATCGTCACGATGGTGATGCAGCCCCTCATCATTGGCTGGGCCATCAACAACTTCGTCGACGGAGTCACCGGGGCGGAAGCCGCCTGGGGCAACCTCGAGATTGCCGCTATCCTCTTCATCATCAACGTGCTGTTCAACATGTTGTTCAACTTCATGCAATTGGTGTCCCTGGCCCGCTTGACGGTGAACGTGCTGCATGACCTGCGGACCTCGATGTTCGAGCACCTGCAGAACCAGGCCACATCGTTCTACGACCGCAACGAGGTCGGCCGCATCATGTCGCGCATCCAGAACGACGTCTTCCAGCTCCAGGAATTCATGGACGTCGGCATCACCACCATTGGCGACATCATGATGCTGCTGTTCATCGCGGGCACAATGATCTACCTGGACCCGCTGCTGGGCATCGTGACGCTCTCGGTCATCCCGTTCCTGGGCGCCGTCCTCATCTTCTGGCAGAAGAAATCGCGCCCCACGTTCCTTGGCGTGCGTGTGGCCATTTCGGCGGTGAACGGGAATCTGCAGGAGAACGTCTCCGGCGTGCGGGTGACGCAGAGCACCAACCGGCAGGACAAGAACCTCACCAACTTCAACACCCTGAACCAGACGCACCTTAACCGGACCATTCGTGCGTCCTTCCTCTCCGCCTCGCTCATGCCGGTGGTGGAGACGCTGACGGTCGTGTCGATGGGGCTCGTGGTGGTGGTCGGCGGCGTACGCGTCTTCGACGGCGCGCTCGAGATCGGATTCCTCGTCGCCTTCCTCATCTACGTGCAGCGGTTCTTCGAACCAATCCGGACGCTGACGCTGCAGTACACGATGTTCCAGCGGGCCATGGCTTCCGGCGCACGCATCTTCGAGATGCTGGACATCTCGCCGGAGATGAAGGACAAGCCGGACGCCCATACGCTGCCGCCGATCAGGGGCGAGATCGTCTTTGACGACGTCTGCTTTGGCTACACGTCCGAGGAGCAGGTGCTCCACAACATCAACCTGACCATTCAGCCCGGGCAGAACGTGGCCCTCGTGGGCCTGACGGGAGCCGGGAAGACGAGTCTCGTGGCGCTGATGCACCGCTTCTACGACGTTACCGGCGGCTCCATTCGCGTCGACGGCTACGACGTGCGTGACGTCACACGGGAGAGCCTGGCCGGTCAGATGAGCATGGTGCTGCAGGAGCCGTACCTCTACTCGATGAGCATCCGGGACAACATCCGCTACGCCCACACGGAGGCCACCCACGAGCAAGTGGAGGCTGCCGCCCGGGCCGTCGGCGCGCACGAGTTCATCATGGAGCTCGAACACGGCTACGACTCGATGCTGCAGCAGCGCGGCAACAACCTCAGCATGGGCCAGCGACAACTCATCAGCTTCGCCAGGGCCGTGGTCGCCGACCCGCGCATCATCGTGCTGGACGAGGCGACCGCCAACATCGACTCTCGGACGGAGAAGATTATCCAGGAGAGCCTGAAGGCTGTGCTGCGGGGCCGCACGTCGGTGGTCATCGCGCACCGGTTGTCGACCATCACGAGCGCCGACGTCATCGTCGTGCTCGACCACGGGCACATCATCGAGACCGGCAACCACCGGGAGCTGCTGGACAAGGGCGGCCTGTACGCGGCCCTCTACGCGATGAACTTCGGCGAGCCGATCACGACACACTCCAACGGCTCCGATGATGTCCTGTCCATGCTGGGGCGCGTGGACATCTAGCGCTCGCCGCCTCGCCGACGGATAATCGGGTCACCCGCAGGGGCAGCGACGGCAGGGCGGCTTCCCGCCTCCGGGAGGCCGCGGGTAGAGGAGGCGTCATGAGCACAGAGCAGCACACCGACCCACGTCCCCCCGTCTGGATCGGCCACGTCCGGATGAACACCAACGCCCTCGCGGAGTCCATCGCGGCCATGCTGGACATCGGGATGCGGCCCATCGTGCAGGGCGATGCCATGGCCGTGCTGGAGATGCGCGGCGGTACGCACATCGTGCTCCGGCAGGACGAGGGCGCGGGGGACGCTGACGCTGAGTTCGACCTGATGGTGGAGGACGTCGACGCGACCCACGCCGAGTACAGCGCCAAGGGGCTCAACGTGTCGGAGATCAGCCGCGGCCGCATCCACGACTCCTTTACGCTGACGGAGCCCGGCGGTAACCGCATCACCGTCAACTCCACGCACGTCTCGGACCAGCCGGTCTAGCCCATAATTCGGCCTGCTGAGGCCGCCAGCAATCGAGGTGTGTCCGCTATGCCCCCCTTCCCCAATGGAGGGGGGCTTTGTATGCTCTGGGAAAATCGACGAGGGGGAAGGTATGGCTAAGCTTCTGGTGATCCACGGCGCCGGTATGAACATGCGGGGCAAGGTGGACGTCGAGACGTTCGGGCCCATGACGCTGCCGGAATACGACGAGAAAATCGGGGAATTCGCGAGGGAGCTCGAGGTGGAGGCGCGCTGCTTCCACTCGAACATCGAGGGCGAGGTGGCCAACGCCATCTACGAGGCCCACGGCGACGGCACGAACGCCATCCTCATCAACCCGGCGGGCTGGACGCGTGACGCTAACATCCTTGTCTCGGCGATGCGGCAGGTGCGCCTGCCTGCCGTCGAGGTGCACATGACGAACCCAACGGCGCGGGGCGGCAATTCCGTGGTGCTGCCGGTATGCAGGAGCTCGGTCTACGGCTTCGGCATCTACGGGTACTACATGGCGATGAAGGGCGTGCTGGAGACGTACGGGTTGTAGGCGTTGTCCAGGCATTCCGGCGGGGGCATCGGCCAAGGCAGGCTCCGGGTTCGTCTTGGAAATGGCTGAGGATTTCCGCACGTTCCCACTGTAAGATCCGGCAAGTCAAGCGCCATGCGGGAATCCGTTTGCATAGCTGTCACCAGCCATGGAAACCGTTGCAACTCTTGACAAAGGTTTACTGGCACCACTGATTCATGTACACTGCGCTCCGCATTTCATTTCGGAGCTTTTCGCTCTGGCAGTATCAGGGTCGGCTTGGATTCAGCACGTTCAAACACGCTGACACGCTTGGGCCTCGCCGCCGTAACCGCGTAGCCGGTCACCGGCGCCAGAGGCAATACTTCCGTCGGCCCTGCTCCTGCCCGCGTGAATAAACGTGGTGGGGGTACGATATCGACGGCCGCTCAACAGCATTCAATGCTGCCAACCATATCCGGCCGACCAGCCAACAGGAATTGGAGGCCGGCACACGGCTTCTCTGCCAAAACCTGTGGAAGGTCTATGGGGACGGAGGCAGCGAGCTTGCCGCGTCGATTGACCCTGCCCTGACCCGCGAGGAAGTCCTGACGCAGACCGGGTGCGTGCTTGCCGTCAGGGACGTTTCCTTTGAAGTGCGCGAGGGAGAGACCTTTGTCATCATGGGCCTCTCCGGCAGCGGCAAGTCGACGCTCGTCCGATGTCTCGGACGGCTCATTGAACCCACGCGCGGACATGTCCAAATCGATGGTGAGGACTTGCTCGCGATGAACAAGCAGCAGCTGCGAGACATTCGGCGTCACAAGATCGGCATGGTCTTCCAGCACTTCGGCAACTTTCCCCACAAGCGCGTCCTGGACAACGTTGTGTACGGCCTGCAGGTGCAGGGCATTGAAAAGGCCGCGCAGCGCAGGCGTGCGGAGGAAGTCATCGACCTGGTGGGGTTGTCGGGATGGGAAGAGCGGTTCCCGCATGAACTGAGCGGCGGCATGCAGCAGCGGGTCGGCCTTGCGCGTGCCCTCGCAGTGGACCCGGAGATCCTGCTCTTCGACGAGCCGTTCAGCGCGCTCGATCCCCTCATCCGGCGGGATATGCAGGACCAGCTGATTGGGCTTCAGCAATTGGTCAAGAAGACGATGGTCTTCATAACCCACGATTTCCTGGAGGCCATCAAGCTAGGCGACCGAGTGGCCATCATGAAGGACGGCGAATTCGTACAGGTGGGAACACCCGAGGAGTTGGTCTCCAATCCAATCAACGACTACGTGCGGGACTTTACGAGGGACGTTCCCCGGTCCAAGGTCCTTACCGCTCGTTCAGTAATGACCAAACCGCGCGTCTGTGTGGCCGCGGACCAGGCACTGGCCGAGGCAATGCACGAACTGGCCTTGCAGGAGTGCGAAAGCGCGGTGGTGGTCGACGGACGGGGTCTCTTCGTAGGAACAGTGCACCTGGCTGACGTGCCCGACAACGGTGCATCGGCGGGCCGGAGCGTCGCATCGACGATGCGAGACTCCGGCCCCGTCGCGGACCCGGACACGCGCCTCGAGCGACTCATTCCGCTCGTGATCCAGGACGGTGCGCCCATTGCCGTCCTGGAAGACGGGCGATGCATCGGAACAATAAGCCGCGAGGCGGCCATGGCCGCCCTGGTGAGTGATGAGGGCATTGCTTGATCCGAATGGAGACTTCGCAGCTTCGCCTTTTCCGGCGACCACGGTACCAGTGGGTCCTGTGGGCCACTATCGTCGCGGCCTCGTACCTCCTGGCTTACTCGCTGGCGACCACCAACGCGAACACGGACATTGGGAATTGGCCGCAGAGTTGGGAACTCGGAATACAGCAGCCTATCGACTCTTCTTTCGAATGGATCGGTGACACCTTCGCCTGGTTCTTCAACCCAATCTCCAGCGTGATCGACGCGGTTCTCTCCGGAATAGACGCCTTCCTTCTCTGGCTTCCCTGGACCTTCGTCGTGGCGGCCGCCTTCATGGGAGGCCTCAAGCTCGGAAACCGGTGGCTGGGGCTGTTTTGCGGATTCGCTGTGCTGTTCATCGGTCTGATGGGTTTCTGGGACTCAGCGATGGTTACGTTGAGCGTGTTGGGCGCGTCAGTCGTCATTGCGGTCGGACTTGGCGTGCCGATCGGCATTCTCGCAGCCTTCAACAATCGCTTTGAAGCATTGGTGCGCCCAATTCTCGACACCATGCAGGTCCTGCCGGCCTTTGTGTACCTCATACCCGCACTGGTGTTGTTCGGCGTCAGCGGCACACAGGGGGTTTTCCTTACGGTGGTCTACTGCATTCCGCCCGTCATCAGGCTTACCAACCTTGGCATCCGCCAAGTCCCGCAAGCGGTAATTGAAACGGCACACTCTCACGGGTCGACGACATTCCAGACGCTGCTTCAGGTGCAGCTCCCATTGGCCAAGGGCTCCATCATGATGGGCGTCAACCAGACCATCATGATGGCGGTTGCGATGGTGATCATCACCGCACTGGTCGGAGTCGAGGGCCTTGGCCGTGACGTATGGCTCTCACTGCGAGAAGTGGACGCGGGAGAGGGGCTGCAGAGCGGCATCGCCATTGTCCTGCTCGCCATCATCCTGGACAGGTATAGCTACGCCCTGGCCCAATCCAGGCCGGGAAACTCTTCGACCGGGAGGGGCGCCGCGCCCGGCGGTGTGGCAATGGCGAACCGGACGGTGGGAAACATGACGTCCAGCTACATTCTTCCTTTTGGGAGCATGCTGTTTCTGGCCGTCCTGCTCGTCCTTGGCGCCCTGGTCTCACCGCTGAGGGACTTTCCCGACGCATTGGTATTCTCGATGGCGGACCCGGTCAACCGAGTCTTTGACTGGATGGCCGTCAACCTCCACTTCATAACAAGCTGGATACGCGACACGCTCTTCCGCGAGCTAGGTTACTCGCCCATTCATACGTTTCTCCTCTGGCTACCCTGGCCTGCTCTCATGTTGATCGCCGCGGGGCTGGCTTACCTCGCCGCGGGGTGGCGCGTGGCGCTTCTCGCCGTGATGGGGCTGCTGTTCGCGGGAATCGGAGGCGTCTGGGACCTGACCATGGACACGCTTAGCCAAGTGCTGACCGCGGGAACGTTCACGGTTGTCGTGGGGATTGTGCTTGGCGTAATTGCATCGCAGAGCAAGGCATTCGAGACAGCGTTGCGGCCCATTCTGGACACCATGCAGACCATGCCCATCTTCGTGTACCTGATCCCGGTCATCATGCTCTGGGGCATTGGGCCGCTGGTCGGCATCATAGCCACCTCGGTGTACGCGCTTCCTCCAGTGATTCGCCTGACATGCCTCGGTATCAGGGATGTGCCGGGCCAGGTCATCGAAACAGCCCAATCCCATGGCTCCACCGGTCTCCAGACGATGATTCAGGTGAAGATTCCCCTGGCCCTTCCGGCGATCATGTTGGGTGTCAATCAGACCACCATCATGGTCTTGGCCATGGTAATCATCGCGGGTCTTGTCGGCGGCGGCGGCCTGGGGCAGGAAGTCTTCATAAACTCCATTTGGTTAAAGATGGGCGATGGACTGGTTGCGGGAATGGCCATCGTCTTCATGGCAATGGTGCTCGACCGAATGACCCAGGGCAGACGGAGAACGACAGCGCCACTGGAGTCATTCAGGTAGCTGATGTCTCATTCAGGCCGCACGAGCCTGAGCAAGGAGGGTTCATATGTGATGTTGCCACATGGGGCATTCATTCGGGTGTGCCTCATGCTCCACAAACCTGGAAAGGAGAAGTGCAATGAGTAGAACGAGGAGCACGTGGACAAAGGTTATGTTGGTAGCGGTGTTGGCCCTAACCCTACTAGCAGGGTTGGCCTGTGAAGAGGGCGGCGACGATGCGCAGACCCTGTACCTCGTCGATCAGGACTGGAACGGGCAGCTCGTAACGACGGCAGTCGCGCAGATCCTGTTGGAACAGGAGATGGGACACACAGTCGCGACCAAGTTCGCGCCCGCCGATTCAGCCCCCCTCTTCATCGGCCTGGAGACCGGCGACTTCCACTTCGTATGCTGCAACTGGCCGTCGTACAGCGCCGAGCTTCTCGACGAGTACGTAGACGCCGACGGTGGCGGTGTGGTCGAGCGCATGGGGACGGTTGGAATCTCGGGTGAGACCGGCTGGTATGTGCCGTCCTACGTCATCAACGGTGATGCCGAGCGTGGCATTGCACCTGTTGCTCCGGACCTGCGCACCGTGAGCGACCTGAACCAATACGCGTCGGTCTTCGCCACGAGCGACACCGGCACGAAGGGGAGACTCCTGGAGTTTACGCCGGCGTGGGACACCAAGCCTGAGGAGCGGCTGGAAGCTTTCGGCGCGGACTTCCAGGCGGTGTTCGCCGGGTCCGAGGGCGCGGCGCTGGCCGAGCTGGACGCTGCATTCCAGAGGGGCGACCCCATACTCACGTACCTTTGGGAACCCCACTGGGCGCACGCCAAGTACAACCTCGTGCAGATTGAAATGCCTGAGTGGACATCGGACTGCTATCCAGAAGGATCGAGCTTCAACTGCGGCTTCCCGACCGATCCCGTAGCCAAGCTGATCTGGCCTGGTCTTCAAGAGGAGTTTCCTGAGGCCTTTGACTTCCTCTCGAACTTCCAGATGACCAACGAACAGCAAAACGAGATCGTGCTCAACCTGACGGAGAATGACCTTACGGTTCGCCAGGCTGCACAAGAGTGGGTTGACGCAAACGGGGCGGTCTGGAGCGCCTGGATCCCATAGGGAAGAAATGGTCCCTGCTTAGGCTCCAAGGCAACGTTAGCGCCAAGAGTCCAACGATGACGCGGGAAGGGAGGCTCCTCCCTTCCCGCGTCTGATTCTCCAGGGTTGGCGGCGATGCACCACGACTCTGCTCGATTCGCCGCTTGCATGTACAGGGCAGGGGCAGCTTGGCACGGCAGCACGCCGCCGTCGACAAGTGCTTTCCCGTGATCTGGCTCCTCGCCTACACTGGACGCGGGTAGGGGAGTCGTTGGGGCTGGAGTGACGGCATGTCAACGCTGCCTATGGCGTCGTGCAGTAAGCCAGATCGTCGCGACCAACGGCGATCGCATCAGCCCCGGCCCTCCCAGGTCGGAACACGGGGACCGAGACCTTCCCATGGATGCCCAGACCATGGCTGTGCTGTGGGCACACCTGGCCGGGCAGGACGCCCGACGAGAGCGCATGCCCGCCCGCCAGAACGAGGGCAATAGCATCGGAGGGGCTGAATGCGTTGCAGGCAGATACGACTTAGGAGGTGAGGCCATGATCATCAAGTTCAGCGACACTCAAACCGACACGCAGGGCGAGCGGCCATTGGTGCTGAAGCGCATCATCAACCAGAGCGTCACGCCGAGCATCAGCCTGACGTGGGTCTCTCTCTACGGCCGCCACGAGAAGGTGGTCAACGACATCAGCGACCGCGTGTACTACATCATCGATGGCGAGGCGGACTTCGACGTGGGCGGCGAGTTGGGGAGCGTGACCGGCGGCGACGTCGTCTACATCCCGAAGGGCGTTCCCTACGTCTTCACGGGGCACATGACGTACGTCGTCATGAACAGCCCGGGCTACGTGCCGGAGTCGGACCGCGTGGTGGAGTAGAGGGCGCGAAGGGAGTTACACAGAAGTTAGCAAAGTTACTGACATTTGATAACTTCGCTAGCTTTGGTATAAACGACGCGACTATCAGCCTCATACCCGCTTCACCAGCTCCCAGATGATGACGATGGGCAGGCCCCTGACTGCGGCGTCTAGCAGTCCCGGTACGTGTCGGCCTATGTCCGCGAATGCGGTTTGCTCCTCATCGCTCCACAACGGTTCCACACATTGGACGACGTCGAGCCCAGCGGTTCGGAATGCGGCAAGGTACTCGGAGTGAAGGTGGATGTAGTTGCGAGTGAATCCGCTGGTGTCGTCTTCCATGTCCACGGCCTGCGAACCCAGCATCACCATGAACGGGTGAACATCTGAGAGAACGACGCGGCCGCCGGGCCGCACGACTCGTGCTAGTTCCGCAAGAGGCTGTCCCAAGTGAGTGAAATGGGTCAGCGCCAGGGAGCAGACCGCGAGGTCTACGGCGTTGTCCGGTAAGGGAAGCGCCCTGAGGTCGGCAGTCTCAAAGCAGGATGCTGGCGTCTTGGCCTTCGCGACATCCAGCATTTCGGATGTGCAATCGATGCCGATGACTTGGTGACCGAGAGACGACAAGTAGGCAGCATGTCTCCCCGTTCCACACGCCGCATCGAGTGCCATGCCCACTGGGTAGGAAGCGAGAAGGCTATGGACGATCGGCTCCTCGGCCATCACCATGGGATTCCCCGGCGCATCGTATCCGGCGGCCCACGCTGCATACTGGGCTTGCACCGTGCGCTCTTCCGCGTGCCACGGTTCCGACCATGGTTCTTCGTCAATCCTGGCGGCGACCTCCGCGATGCTGCGCGTCCAAGCCCTCACTGCTGCGGGGTCAATCCAATGATGGCGGAGGATGGCAACCCCCTGTAGTCCGAGTATGAAGTCGCCCAATCTGCTGCAATCAGACATGTTGCCTTACTCCTATTTGCAGTGGCCCCGGATTCGAGTCTTGCCCCAAGGCTAAGTGGATTGTACCGCGACCGTTAGCCGTAGGCGGGTTAACTCTGGTACAGTCACGGGCACGGCTGAGAGCTGACATTCATACCGAAGGCAGCGGTTCCCCTTTCGACTTCAAGGAGCAATCCACTGAAACGCCCAAGGATATTCTACGGCTGGATCATCGTGTTGATTGCCGCCACTGGCGGCGTGTTCACTCTTGGAACCGGCCTGTGGAGCTTGGGCGCCTTCGTCATTCCAATGGAGGAGGAGCTGGGGTGGAACCGCACCACCCTCTTCGCCGGCTTGACGATTCGTGCGCTCGCCGCCGGGGCCATGGCTCCCTTTATTGGCCCGGTCTTCGACACCCGGAACGGTCCCAGGTACCTCACCATCAGCTCGGCCATTATTCTTGGGGTGTCGCTCATTGGGCTTCGATGGGTGGACGAGGTCTGGCAGTACTTCATCCTCTTTGGGGGCGTGGGTGCGCTCGCAAATGTGACCAGCGGCATCGTGCTGATTGAAGCCGTTGTCCCCAAGTGGTTCATTCGACAGCGGGGTAGGGCCGTCGCGGCCGCCAGCATGGGGGGAGTGCTGGGCCCCGTCTTTCCGCTGGCCATCCAGTGGGCAATCTCGGCCTACGGCTGGCGCGATGCATGGGTTGCCATGGGGATAGTCTCCGTGGTGATCCTGCTTCCGCTGGCATTCCTCGTCCGTACCCAGCCCGAGGACATGGGGCTCCGTCCGGACGGCGACACTGAGGCCTCGCCCCAACCGTCGGCGCGGCGGATACGCAACGTCGCGCCTGAGGTGGACCACACCCGAAGCCAAGCGATGCGGACCGGAACCTTCTGGATCCTCATCGCCACGTTCAGCCTCACGTCGTTGGGCGTGCAAGGGTTCATTTCCAACTGGCTGCCGTATTTCCAGGACATTGGATTCTCCGCGAATACGGGGGCCCTGGCGCTCACAGTCTTTGGGATTGCCGTACTGCCGGCAAGATTCTTCTGGGGGGCCCTGGCGGACTCTTTCTCCGTGCGGCATCTGCTGATGATCCAGCACATCCTGACGGGACTGCTGGTGGTGCTGCTCCTGTACATCGGCAACTACACGCTGCTCATGGTGTTTGCCGTGCTCATGGGGTTTGCGTATGGCGGGTACGTCCCACTCCAGCGGCTCATCTACCCCATCTACTACGGCCGCGCGCACCTGGGATCCATTCGGGGCGCCATGCGCCCGGCCATCACGACTGCATCCGCAGCTGGGCCGCTGGTCATCGCCGGGATCTATGACCTCAACGGCTCGTACGAGCTAGCCTTCGTGTTCGTCATGATTATGTGGTTCGCGGCCGGCATGATGTTCCTGCTGGCGAGGCCTCCCCGGCCGCTGTCGCTGGGCGACCGGCCCGCGGTGTAGCGCGCTCCGGCGCCCTACGACCCGCGCAGCCGCGGCGGCTTGGCGAGCATGATGACGGCGCCCGTCACCGCGAAGCCGATCATCACCATGACGAAGCTCCAGTAGTAGGAGCCGTGGAGGTCGTAGACGGCGGCGACGAAGACGGGGCCAATGGCGCCCGTGAAGCCGTTGAAGGGCCGCATCAGGCCCGTGATGGCCCCGAGGTGGTTCCTGCCGAAGTAGTTCGCGACGATCAACGGCCGCAGGATGAAGGAGCCGCCCATCGTCACGCCAAAGAGAATCATGAAGGCGAACAGCATCGGCAGGCCGACGACGTAGATGAGGAGCAGGACGCTGGACGCCGTCAGGAAAGACTGAACGACTATGAGTAGCCTCACGTTGAAGCGTTCGCCAAGCAAGCCCCACAGGGGTCGGACGCTGACGGAGAAGATGCCGTAGACCATGATGGCGAACGCGCCCACGCCCGTCCTGAATCCGACGTCCTGCAGGTACGGAATCCAGTTCACCTGGAACCCGCGCATGCCGAGGCCGCCCAGCGCATAGGCGAGGATGATAAGCCAGAACGCCGGGCTGCGGATGGCCTCGCTACGGGAGAGGCTGCGCTCGTCCGGGTCCCGCGCCGGCGCTGCGAGCTGCGACGGCTCCTCGGGCGGGGTGAGCTCGCCGTCGGGCAGCAGGCCCATGTCCTCGGGGCGCGTCCGCACCAGGAAGGACAGCGGCACGAGGACGGCGATGACGAAGATACCCATGATGAGCCACGTATCGCGCCAACCCACGGCGGTCATGATTGTGTGCAGCGTCAGCGGGGCGAAGAGCGGTCCCAACCCGCCGCCCATGACCGCAAAGCCCAGCGCCCTGCCCCGCCTGCGCACAAACCACTTGGGGAGAATAGCCTGGGTCAGCGCCTCGCCGATGCCGAGACTGCCAATGGCGGCCAGCACTCCGTAGAACAGGTAGTACTCCCAGAGGCTGTCCACCCACTTGAGCGTGATCAGGGATACGCCGATGAGGATGGCGCCGAAGAACATGAGCGCTCTCGGCCCGTTCTTGGTGTCACGCCACGGACCGACGATGGGCGACAGGAAACTGGCGACGGCGGTGTAAAGGGTCAGGGCGCCAAAGAAGGCGGTGCGGGACCACTCGAGCTCCTCGGTCATGGGCTTGGCGAAGACGGTGAGCGCCCACGTACCGACGCCGGTGTTGAAACCGCCGGTGATGACAGCCACGCCGACGAGGACCCAACCGTAGTAGATCTTGTTTCGACGCCGAACAGCCGGAGGGTTGCTTTCCTGCATAGCCCGTGCATAGTACAGCATTTGCGGCGGCGCGATGAGGTGGCCGCTGTTCCCGGTGGCCTCTTGGTGGGACTGAACAACCTCGTGCCCTGCGTGGGCGCGCTTGTCGGCGGCGTGATTGGAAAACGCAAGCGCTGCAAAGATTGCCGGGTGACCGAGTCACCTGTTGGCACGCTGGACAACCAGTTTTCGTATGGAGAGTCAAGGCGGAACGGGCCGAATTTTCGGGCAATTTGCCCAATGGCTTGCATTCGCGCCTTTTTTCACGAATAATGGGCCTCTAGGCGCCCGGCGCGCTCGCGGGGGCGTTGACCACGCGTTTCCGCGCGTGTAGAATCGCAGTTTCTACGGAATGGCACGGGATTTCAGGGTCAGGGGACGGATGCAGCGTCGGATTCGTTCACCGCTGGACGTTTTACCCACCAGTTAAGCATCGGTCTCGCCATTTTCTGAAAGGGGCCTCATGGTAAGGGCAAAGGACACCAGCAGCCACCGGCGCCGCTACTTGCAGCAACTCGAGGCTGCACAGCGAGCCGCCGCCGAGCGCGGGCTGTACTCCCCTGCCCATGAGCACGACAGTTGCGGCGTCGGCATGGTCGCCAACATCCGCGGCAATCGCACGCACACAATCATCGAACAGGGCATCGAGGTGCTCATCAATCTGGAGCACCGCGGCGCCGAGTGCTGCGATCCGGACACGGGCGACGGCTCAGGCATCCTGTTCCAGGTGCCCGACGCCTTCTTCCAGCGCCACGCCCACTCGCTGGGCATCGCGTTGCCGAAGGAGGGCGAGTACGGCGTCGGCATGGTCTTCCTCCCGCAGGACGCACATCAGCGGGCGGAGTGCGAGAACGTCATCCGCGAGACCGTCGAGGCCGAGGGGCAGCGCTTCCTCGGCTGGCGCGACGTGCCGGTCGACGACACGCAGATCGGCTGGCTGGCGCGGACGAGGCAACCCGTGATCCGCCAGTTCTTCGTTGGCAGCGCACCCAACATCCCGGACTCCGCGGCCTTCGAGCGCAAGCTGTACGTCGTCCGCCGCGTCATCGAGCAGACCTGCTTTGAGCGCAACCTTGGCGACGGCGAGAACTTCTACATCTGCAGCCTTTCCTGCAACCGCATCATCTACAAGGGGCTGATGAAGGCCTCGCAGATAGCGCAGTTCTACCAGGACATGAATGAACCGGAAGTGGCAAGCGCCTTCGCGATGGTGCACTCGCGGTTCAGTACCAACACGCTTGGCGCATGGCCGCTGGCGCACCCCTACCGCATGATCTGCCACAACGGCGAGATCAACACGCTGCGGGGGAACATCAATTTCATGCACGCCCGTTCTGCCTTCTTCGAATCGCCGTTGTTCGGCGACGACATGGAGAAGCTCAAGCCCATCATCGGCGACAAGCAGAGCGACACCGCGAGCCTCGACAACGCGCTGGAGCTCCTCTGCAGCACGGGCCGCTGGCTGCCCCACGCGATGCTCATGCTCATCCCCGAGGCGTGGAGCGACCGCATCCCCATGTCGCAGGAGAAGCGGGACTTCTACGAGTACCACTCCTGCCTGATGGAGCCGTGGGACGGCCCAGCGATGGTCGCCTTCACCGACGGCCACAGCATTGGCGCGATTCTTGACCGGAACGGCCTGCGCCCGATGCGGTACCTCGTCACCAACGACGACCTGCTGGTGATGGCGTCGGAGACGGGCGTGCTGGACGTACCGCCGGACTCGGTCCGCTTCAAGTCGCGGCTGCAGCCCGGCAACATGTTCTACATCGACTTCGACCAGGGCCGCATCATTGAGGACGCCGAGATCAAGCACACGCTGGCCACCCGGCAGCCCTACGGCGAGTGGCTGCGCGAGAACGTCGTCGACCTGGAGAGCCTGCCGGAGCCGCGCCACGTCAACGGCAACGACTTCGACACGCTGGTCGAGCGGCAGCGCGCCTTCGGCTACACGACCGAGGAGCTCGGCATTCTAATGCAGCCCATGGGCGAGACAGGGCAGGAGCCCGTCGGCTCAATGGGGAACGACGCCGCGCTGGCCATCCTGTCGGACCGCCCGCAGCCGCTGTTCAACTACTTCAAGCAGCTCTTCGCGCAGGTCACCAACCCGCCGCTCGACGCCATACGCGAGGAGCTGGTCACCTCAGTCGTGACGTTCGTCGGCTCGGAGCAGAACCTCTTCGAGGAGACCCCGCTCCACTGCCGGCAGCTGCGAATCCAGGAACCGATCCTGACCAACGAGGAGCTGGAGAAGATCCGCGCGGCCGACCAGCCGGGCGTGAAGTCCGCGACCATCTCCACCATCTTCCGTGCCGACGGCAGCGACGGTGGTCTCCATGAGGCGATCGAACGGGTGCGCCGGCAGGCGACGCGGGACATCGAGGACGGGGCCACGGTCCTCATCCTGAGCGACCGCGGCGTCAACCGGGACTACGCGCCCATCCCGAGCCTGCTCGCCGTGTCAGCCGTGCACCACCACCTCATCCGCGAGGGCACTCGCGTCAAGGTGGGCCTCGTTCTCGAGACGGGGGAGCCGCGGGAGACGCACCACTACGCGTCGCTCATCGGCTACGGGGCGGGCGCGATCAACCCGTACCTCGCACTTGAGAGCATCGCCGGTCTCGTGGAAGAGGGCCGCATTGACGGCCTGTCCGCGGAGAAGGCGCAGGGCAACTACATCAAGGCGGTGCACAAGGGCGTCATCAAGGTGATGTCCAAGATGGGCATCTCCACCGTGCAGAGCTACCGCGGCGCGCAGGTCTTCGAGGCCATTGGGCTGAGCAAGGAACTGGTGGACGAATACTTCACCTGGACGTCCTCGCGCATCGGCGGACTCACGCTTGAATCGCTGGAGGAAGAGGTCGTGCGGCGGCACCGGCGCGCCTACCCGGAGCACCGGCCCGTCGGTCTGCTCGACCTCGACAACCCCGGCGTCTACTACTGGCGGCGCAACGGCGAAGAGCACATGTGGAACCCGGACTCCATCTCCAAGCTGCAGCACGCATCGCGCCTGAATTCGCGGCGGATGTATGACGAGTTCGCGGAGATGTCTAACGAGGAGGAGGAGCACCGCAAGACGCTGCGCGGGCTGCTCAAGCTCAAGCCCGCCGAGGGCGGTCCCATCTCCGTTGACGAGGTTGAGCCGGTTGAGGAGATCCTGAAGCGGTTCGCGACGGGCGGAATCTCGCTTGGTTCCATCAGCCGCGAGGCGCACGAGGCGCTCGCCATCGCGATGAACCGCATGGGCGGGCGCAGCAACACCGGCGAGGGCGGCGAGGACCCGTCACGCTACGACCTTGATCCCAACGGCGACTCGCGCAACAGCGCTATCAAACAGGTGGCCTCGGGGCGCTTCGGCGTCACGACGGAGTACCTGGTCAACGCCAAGGACCTGCAGATCAAGATCGCGCAGGGCGCCAAGCCCGGCGAGGGCGGGCAGCTGCCCGGCCACAAGGTCAGCGAGTACATCGGCGCGATACGGCATACCACGCCCGGCGTGGAGCTCATCTCTCCGCCGCCGCACCACGACATCTACTCGATCGAGGACATCGCGCAACTCATCCACGACCTGAAGACGGCGAACCAGGACGCGCGCATCCACGTGAAGCTCGTCGCCGAGGTTGGCGTGGGCACGGTCGCGGCGGGCGTCGCCAAGGCCAAGGCCGATGTCGTGCTCATCAGCGGCGACAGCGGCGGCACGGGCGCATCGCCCGAGTCGTCCATCAAGCACGCGGGCGTCGCGTGGGAGCTGGGGTTGGCTGAGACGCAGCAGGTACTCGTGGCCAACGACCTCCGCAGCCGCATCGTCGTGCAGACGGACGGTCAGATCAAGACGGGCCGCGACGTCGCCATCGCCGCGCTGCTCGGCGCGGACGAGTTTGGCGTCGCGACGGCCGCGCTCATCGTGCTGGGTTGCATCTACCTGCGGAAGTGCCACCTGAACCTCTGCTCAGTCGGCATCGCCACACAGGACGAGGAGCTGCGCAAGCGTTTCGCGGGCAACCCGCAGCACGTCGTCAACTACTTCACCTTCATGGCGGAGGACATGCGCCAAGTCATGGCGGAGATGGGCTTCCGCACAGTCAACGAGATGATCGGGCGCACCGACAGACTCGACTGGAGCGGCGCGGAGGCGCACTGGAAGGCCAAGGGTCTAGACCTGAGCGCCATCCTGCACCGCGCAGAGACCATTCCGAGCATGGGGCCGGGAACGGGCACGTACCAGTGCGAGATGCAGGACCACAAACTGGACCTCTCCATCGACCACGAGCTCATTAGGCTGGCTCAGCAGGCGATCCTGCGCAAGGAGCCCGTCGAGATCGTGTTGCCAGTCAGCAACAGCGACCGTGCCGTCGGTGCGATGCTTGCCGGCGAGGTGACGAAGAAGTACCGCGGTGAGGGGCTGCCGCAGGACACCGTTTCCATTCGCCTCACGGGATCCGCGGGGCAGAGCTTCGGCGCATTCCTCTCCCGGGGAATCTCCCTCTACCTGGAGGGAGACTCCAACGACTACCTAGGCAAGGGCCTGTGCGGCGGGCGCATCGTGGCGGTGCCGCCCTCGCAGTCGACGTTCACGCCTGAGGAGAACGTCATCGTGGGCAACGTGCTGCTCTACGGCGCCACGGGGGGCGACATCTACGTCCGCGGCGTTGCGGGCGAGCGCTTCGCCGTGCGCAATAGCGGCGCCAACGCGGTTGTCGAGGGCATCGGCGACCACGGGTGCGAGTACATGACGGGCGGGCGCGTGGTCGTGCTCGGGCCCACCGGGCGCAACTTCGGCGCGGGCATGAGCGGCGGCATCGCCTACGTGCTCGACGAGCAGGGCGACTTTGCCGACCGCTGCAACATGGACATGGTCGAGCTTGGCCCCGTGCAGGAGGAGTCGGATCTGGCAACGGTGCGGCTGCTCGTCGAAAACCAGGCGCAGTTGACGGGCAGCAGCCGGGCGCGCATGGTGCTCGACACGTGGGACACGGTCATCGAGCGGTTCGTGCGGGTCATGCCGCTTGCCTACAAGGAAATCCTGGAGCGGGAGCGGCAGCAGTCCGCGCACTCCGACGTGGTGGCGCATGGGTAAGCCGACCGGCTTCACGGAGTTCAACCGGCAAGGTCCTCCACGCGAGCCAACCACCGAGCGGGTCAAGCACTACCGCGAGATCTACCTGCCGTGGGCTGAGGAGCAGAGCCGCACGCAGGGAGCACGGTGCATGAACTGCGCCATTCCCTTCTGCCACAACGGCTGCCCCCTCGGCAACCTCATCCCTGACTGGAACGACCTCGTGTACCGGGGCCGCTGGCGCGAGGCGCTGGAGGCGCTGCATTCCACCAACAACTTCCCGGAGTTCACGGGCCGCATCTGCCCCGCGCCTTGCGAGGCGGCCTGCACCCTCGCAATAAACGCCGATGCCGTCACCATCGAGTACATAGAGAAGGCGATCGCCGACAAGGCATGGGATGAGGGCTGGGTCACGCCGCAGCCGCCTGAGAGGCGGACAGGCAAGCGGGTGGCAGTCGTTGGCTCTGGCCCGGCGGGCATGGCGGCGGCGGCGCAGCTCAACCACGCCGGCCACCTGGTCACGGTGTACGAGCGGGCGGAGGTCATCGGTGGGTTGCTGCGCCTCGGCATTCCGGACTTCAAGCTGGAGAAGCATGTTGTGCAACGGCGCGTCGACCAGATGGCGGAGGAGGGCGTCACCTTCGTCACCAACGCGCACGTCGGTGTGAACATCCTGGCGACAGACCTGCTGAACGAGTTCGACGCCATCGTCCTGACGGGCGGCTCGACAGTCGCGCGGGACCTGCCGGTCCCCGGCCGCGAGCTCGACGGCATCCACTTCGCGATGGACTACCTCACCATGCAGAACCGCGCCAACGCGGGCGTGGAGTACTCCGAGGAGGAGTTCATCACTGCCAACGGCAAGCGCGTGGTCATCCTCGGCGGCGGCGACACCGGCGCGGACTGCCTCGGCACAGCGCACCGGCAGGGAGCGCTGTCGGTCCACCAGTTCGAGTTGCTGCCGGAGCCGCCGGAAGAGCGCGCCGCCAACAACCCGTGGCCCCAGTGGCCGCTCATCATGCGTTCGTCCGGGGCGCACGAGGAAGGCGGCATCCGCGACTACAGCATCCAGACCAAGCACTTCTCCGGCAGCGACGGCAAGGTCGAGCGCCTGCACGCCGTCCGACTCGAGTGGGGCCCGCCGGACGCCTCTGGCCGGCCCACGATGACGGAGATACCGGGCTCTGAATTCGAGGTTGAGACGGAGTTGGTGCTCTTCGCGCTGGGCTTTCTGTACCCGGAGCGGGAGACGATGCTGACGCAACTCGGCGTCGAGCTGGACGGGCGCGGCAACGTCGCCACCAACCGTGACCGGATGACCAGCGTCCCGGGCATCTTCGCGGCGGGTGACATGCACCGGGGGCAGTCGCTGGTGGTCTGGGCCCTCGCGGAGGGCCGGCAGGCGGCGCATGGCGTCGACAAGTACCTGATGGGCGCTACGGAGCTTCCTGCGCCACTGGCGCTGTAGTCCCCCTCACCCACCCTTTGAGCCGCGCCATGTCCTGCTGTATGATTCCCCTATGAACACTGAGACCCAGTACGCGGAAGTCAACGGCATTCGCATCGCCTACGAACGTGACGGCAGCGGCTTCCCGCTTCTGCTCCTCCATGGCTACCCCGAGACTCGCCGCATGTGGCGCACCGTTGCGAGCGCCCTCACGGAGCGCTTCGACGTCGTGAACATGGACCTGCGCGGCTACGGCGAGTCCGACCGGCCCGACGACCCCGATGGCTACGACAAGCGCAAGATGGGCGAGGATGCATTCGCCTTGGCTCGGAGCCTCGGATGGGAGCGCTACCTCATCGCCGGCCATGACCGCGGCGGGCGTGCGTCGCGGAGATTGGCGGCGGACCACCCGGAGGCGCTTGTGGGCGCGTCGCTGCTGGACATCCTCCCGATGGAGTACGTGTTCGACCAGGGTCGGGACGGGTACGCACGGCGATACTGGCACTGGTACTTCTTCCTCCAGCGCGGCCTCCCCGAACGGCTCATCAAGCAGGACCCGACGGGATTCCTTACGCAGCTCTTCCACCGCCGTGGCGAAGTGCTGGATCCGGAGAACGTCGCCCACTACATCGAGTCCTTTGCGACGCCCGGAAGCGTCGAGGCCATCTTGTCCGACTACCGCACTGCCTTCGAGGTCGACAGGCCGCGATGGATCGAGGAGGTTGGCGCGGGCCATAAGATCACGGTGCCGCTGCAGGTGCTGTGGGGCGAGCTCGGCAACATCAACGACGAGCCCGCACTGGACGTGTGGCGCAACGTCGCGGAGGACGTGCGCGGCTCGGTGGTGATGGGGTCGGGGCACTACATCCCGGAGGAGCAGCCGCAGGAGGTCATCCGTCTGCTGAACGAGTTTGCCGACGAGCTAGGGCTGCCGTGAAGGTACGATAGACTCGAGACTTGCCGCGGGCGCGATGCCGGTCCGCGGCGGGAGGGAGGGTACTGTGGAACACCCGGACTTTGATCGAGCGGAGCTGCCGGAGCTTGCCGACTACGTGGCGATGTGGCTTCTCGGCATGCGCGACTGGTGCTCCACGTGCCATGGCCGCGGCAACGTGGCCGACGTCATGGCGCCCTCCGACTCCACGAAGACCGTCCGCTGCGACAAGTGCCTGGGCCGCCGATGGCAGGGCGCCATCGACCTGGAGCGGCTGCTGGTGGCGCTCACCCACCACCGCCGGAAGCTCACGCTGAACGTCTCCTACAGCCCGCACGGCTACGTTGTTTGGTCGGCGGAGGACACCGATGGCGGCGAATTCGTGCAGGAAAGCGACCCGCTGCACGCTGCCTACCGGCTGGGCGCCAAGGTCATCGCGAAGCTGGAGGCAGCTGGCACGCTGACCCGCGCGCACCCTTCGGACTACATCGACCACTAGAGAACTCGCGTCGCCACGTGGTCGCTGCATGCGCGTCGCGGAAGCGACCGACTCACGGCCGGGGCGCTTCTTCGACTGACGACAGGGATCGATTTGAGCCTATGCATGCCCCCTTTCCGTAGCTACCTGCACTCCCTCCCCGTCTTGCATTGCAGCCCTCGGTTGACTTGGCGCAGTGGTTTTTCACAACGTGACGAAAATCACACCTACCCGCAAGCCGTCGTGATGAACAATTGTGATATTCGTAACAACAACAACGAGTTATTGACATTCCAAATCTAGCTGTGTAGGGTATCGTGCAAATCGGGCGTGCTTGGAACTGTTCCTTGTATGCATGTGTCCATAGAAGGAGGGGGGATGCCATGAAAAGGCGAGACCGCACCACACTTCTGCCACTTCTCATCTTCATACTGGCCGCTGCGACGGTCTTCTCGGCTTGTGGCGGAGATGACGAAGGCGCCGCAGCCCCGACCGGCGACGTGCCTGACTCCGGCACCGTCGCACCGACCGCCGTGCCCGACACGGCCACGGACCCCGCTCCAGTCGAAGCTATGGGCGATCCGGTGGTGGAGCGACTGATCATTTCCACGGCGGCTCCGACGGTTGAGACCAACAATCCGTGGCGCTATGAGAGCCCGCGTGGACCATGGTTCTTCGCGTTGACCAACGAATCGCTTCTTGCCGGCGACGCCGACACGGGTGAACACGTCCCGCAGCTCGCCGAATCGTGGACCATCGAGCCCGACGGGGTATCGGTGCGCTGGAAGTTGCGCGAGGGCGTCCGGTTCCACGGAGACAACGGGGACTTTACCTCCGCGGACCTGGTCGCGATGATTGCGAACCACAGCGCTGACGACTCCCGTCACAGCCACAGGTCGCAGTACCGGGCCGTCACCCCGGAGGTCGTCAGTGACTACGAGGTCGTCTACCGCATTTCCAAGAGCAACCCGGAGATCCTGAACAACTCCTCATCGTGGAACGTGATTTCCGGAGAGCCCTACAGCGCGAAGGACATGGAAGCGCTGGGCGGCGACCCCGATTTGACTTCCCGGCCGCCAGCAGGAACGGGCGCCTACCAGTTCCTCGAGCGCAACCAGGGAGTGGACTTTGTTGTGGAACGGGTGGACTACGAGCACTGGCGCTACCAGCCGGACTGGGAGGAAGTGGAGATCCGGTTCTCCAGCGAGGCCTCCACTCGGTTGGCGTCCTTGCTGACTGAGGAGATCCACGTCACCGTGCTGCCGCTGGACCTGCAGAATCAGGCAGAGGAAGCGGGGATGGCAGTCGCAACAGGACAGGTGCTCACCCGGGAGCGGTCCGGCATGTTCCAGGGGCCTATCCTCGACAAGAATTACGCTGATTACGAAGCGCAGGGGACCGCGTGCGGCTACGCGAACTGTGAAGACGCTCTTCTGGACGTCCGCGTCCGCAAAGCCCTGGCCAAGGCCGTAGACAGGGGCGCCATCAACAATGCCTTCTTCGGAGGCAAGGGCGTCGAGGTCCACAACCCGCACTTTGTTCCCACCCGCTCCTACTGGAACCCTGAGTGGGACCGTCGGTTCGATGAGGAGTACGGCTACAACCCGGAGGCCGCCATGGCCCTGCTGGCCGAGGCCGGCTACGGGCCCGACAACCCTCTGCACCTCCAGGTTGACGTAACGGGCTCCAGCGGACTGCCTGAGAAGCAGGACGTCATGGAAGCGATGGCCGGTTACTTCAACGACGTCGGCATCAAGACCGAGCTCGACGTTCGGGACCCGACCATCACGAGGGCAGCGTCCCGTCGCTTTGACTTTGGCAACCGGATCATCTACATGACCAGCAACATCGTCGACCTCCAGGCCTTCCGCGTGCACCACTGCTCGTGCGAATCGCCCCGCAGCGGTTTCGAGTTGAAGGAGATGGATGAGACGATTGCGTACCACCGGGCGGTGATCGAGACCGAAGAGGTGTTCCGGCGGATGCGAGAGACCGGTGACATTACTTTCGATCTGCACATCGCGATTCCGATTGTTTGGAAGCCGGAGGAGCTCCTGTACAACCCCAACGTCGTGGCATCTTACGAGTGGTCCGGGGTGCCACTGGGAACAGTCAGTCACTTTGAGCGCTTCATAGCGGTCAGGAAGTAGTCCAGAATACATCACGGAGAGAATGGGGGGTGTTACGTGAGGATCTTGCATCGTGGCGGACTTGCCACACTGGTATTGTTGCTGAGCATGCTGCTCGTGTTCGCGGCGTGCGGCAGCGATGATGACGAGGCAACCGATGCCGGCGGCGCCGCGGCGCCATCCGAGCCGGTAGTCGTGCCGACGGTCTCGGACACGGGCAGCATCAGCGCCATCCCAACCTCGGCGCCGGCGGACACGTCCACGTCGGCCAGCGACAGTTCGGACGCAGCTGCCTCCATACCGAAGCCCGAGGACACGATGATGCCCCTGGGCGAGCCGGTCGTGGAGCGCCTGATCATCAGCGACGCGCCTCCTTCCAGCGAGTCCAGCAACCCCTGGAAGCTGGAGAGCCCGCGTGGCCCCTACTACATGAACGCGATTTATGACTCGCTCATCGCCGTTGACCCGCTCGACGGTTCCTTCATCCCCGGCCTAGCCGAGTCGTTCAGCGTCGAGCCGGACGGGACGTCTATACGGCTGAAGCTCCGCCAGGGTGTCCGCTTCCACGGTGACAACGGCGAGTTCACCGCCGCCGATGTGGTGGCGACACACAAGCAGCAGACCCGTGAGGACGCCGCTCACACCCACCGTTCCCAGTACCGGCAGGTGACGCCTGAAGTCGTCAGCGACTACGAGGTCGTGCTGCGGACGGACACGCCCAACCCGGAGCTGATACCCAACCTGTCAGAGCGCAACGTGATCTCCTTTGAAATCTTCAGCGGCAAGGACATGACGGCGCTTGGCGGGGATGAGATTCCCGGCGACCAGCCGGACCTCTCCAGCCGCCTTCCGGCAGGCACGGGCTTCTATGAGTTCGTGGAGCGGGAGCAGAGTGTGAACTTCCTCATGCGCGCGGTGGACTACGAGCACTGGCGCCACCAGCCGGAGTTCCAGGAGATCGAGTACCGGTGGATTAGTGAGGCTTCGACCAAGCTTGCGGGCCTTGCCACCGGCGAGCTCCACATGGCGCAGTTGCCGCAGGACCTGAAGCTGCAGGCAGCGGCGGGGGGCGCGGGGGTCGCCCGGCCCTTGACGCTCGCGCGCGAGCGCGCGCTCTTCGTCAATAACCACGTCTTTGACAAGGACTACTTCAGCTATGAAGCGACGGGCACACCGTGCGGGTTTGTCCACTGTGACTCCGTCTTCAGCGACGTTCGCGTGCGGAGGGCTTTGAGCAAGGCCGTCAACCGTGACGAGATCAACGACGTATACTACGGCGGTGAGGGCACAGAGGTGCACAACCCGCACCTCATCCCGACGGCCAGTTACTGGAACCCCGAGTGGGACCAGAACTTCGATGCCGAGTACGGCTACGACCCCGTTGCGGCGCGGCAACTGCTTGCCGATGCCGGCTTCGGCCCCAACAACCCCCTGGAGATTCTGATTGACGGGGTGCCCAGTGGCGGATTGGCCGAGAAGGCAGACCAGGCAGAGACGCTCCTTGGGTACTTCCGGGACGTCGGAATCGACGCAGAGCTGGACGCGCGTGACGCCGCCACGACCCGGGCGATCAGCCGGGTTTTCGGTCACACGAACCGCCTGACGTTCATGGGCAGCAACATCTACGAGACGCAGGCATTCCGGGTGCACCACCACTCCGGCACAACACCGCGCGGCGGCCCCGAGTTCAGGGGCCTGGACGAAGCCATCACCCAGCAGCGCTCGACTGTGGACCCGGTGAAGGCGCTAGACGGCCTGCGGCAGGTCGGGGACGTGTCGTTCCCGCTGCACATCGCACTGCCCCTGTTCTGGGTGCCGGACGACATCATCTTCAATCCGGACATTGTGGCATCGTACGAGCGGTCCGGAGTCCCGCTGGGGGTGTTCCACAGCATCCAGCAGATCAGGGCGGTCAGGAAGTAGTCACATCACTGCCCTGACGTAGAGCGATTTGAAGCCCCCGGCTCAACTGAGCCGGGGGCTTCTCTATGTCTCGACAATCCCGGTCGAGGCTGGTCAACGCCCACTCGCAAGAATCCGGGCAGAGTGTGGGAACCAACCGGCGAATGACTGCGTTTAGGCATGAAAGGAATGTGAAAGGAGGCACAAGTATTGACAACTGTATAGCTGTAGTGTAGCGTCTCTAAGGTCGCTTGCAGCAGATGCTGCGAGCTTTGTGCTTACAACGTCCGAAAAGGACAAAATTTGAGGGGGGTGCCTTCATGAGCGGTTTGTTCCGTGGCGGTCTCGCCACAACCATGTTGTTGCTGAGCATGCTGCTGGTCTTCGCAGCTTGCGGCGGCGACGACGACGACTCCGCTGCCACGACATCCGGCAGCACGACGACTGAGCCGGCAGCGGTGCCGACGGTCGCCGACACTGGCAGCATCAGTGCCCTACCCACCGCGGTCCCCGAGCAGACGACGACTGACTCCGGGTCCACGAGCACCGACACTTCCTCGACCACGCCTGCGCCGGAACCAACGGCCGCGATGATGGAAGAGAAGGAGGCCGTGGTAGAGCGGCTGATCATCGCTGACGGTCCGCCGTCTGTTGAGTCGAACAACCCCTGGAAGTTGGAGAGCCCGCGCGGCCCCTACTTCATGAACGCCATGTACGACTCCCTGATTGCAGTCGACCCGCTTGACGGCTCGTTCATCCCCGGTCTGGCTGAGTCCTTCAGCGTCGAGCCCGACGGCACGTCCATCCGGTTGAAGCTGCGCCAGGGCGTGGAATTCCACGGCGGCAACGGTGAGTTCACGGCCGCTGACGTGGTCGCGACCCACCTGCAGCAGACCCGTGAGGACGCCGCCCACACCCACCGCTCCCAGTACCGCCAGGTGACCCCTGAGGTCATCAGCGACTACGAAGTGGTGCTGCGGACGGACCAGCCCAACCCAGAGTTGGTCCCCAACCTGTCCGAGCGCAACGTGATCTCCTTTGAGATCCTGAGCGGCAAGGACATGACGGCACTTGGCGGGGATGAGATCCCCGGTGAGCAGCCGGACCTGTCCAGCCGTCTGCCTGCGGGCACGGGCCCCTACGAGTTCGTCGGGCGTGAGCAGAGCGTCAACTTCGTGATGCGCGCAAGCGGCATCGACCACTGGCGCTACCAGCCGCAGTTCAACGAGCTTGAGTACCGGTTCATCGGTGAGGCCTCCACCAAGCTGGCAGGCCTGGTCACCGGTGAGATCCACATGAGCCAGTTCCCTCAGGACCTGAAGGAACAGGCAGTCTCCCAGGGCATGGCCATTGCTCGCTCCCTGACCCTCGCCCGTGAGCGCGCCATGTTTGTCAACAACCACAACTTCGACAAGGACTACTTCAGCTATGAGGCGTCGGGCACGCCTTGTGGGTTTGTCCACTGCAGTTCCGTGTTCAGTGACGTGCGCGTACGCAAGGCTTTGAGCAAGTCCATCAACAGGGACGAGATCAACGAGGTGTACTACGGCGGCGAGGGCACGGAAGCACACAACCCGCACCTTATCCCGACCGCCAGCTACTGGAACCCCGAGTGGGACCGCAACTTCGAGTCTGAGTACGGCTACGACCCGGTGGCTGCTCGCCAGTTGCTGGCTGACGCCGGCTACAACGAGAACAACCCGCTGGAACTGCTGATTGACGGCACGCCCAGCAGCGGTGTCGCTGAGAAGGCCGACCAGGCTGAGACGGTTCTCGGTTACTTCTCCGAAATCGGAATCAAGGCCCAACTGGACCAGCGTGATGCCGCCACCACCAGGGCCATTGGCCGGGTGTTCGGCCACACGAACCGCATCACGTTCATGACCTCCAACATCTACGAGACGCAGGCATTCCGGGTGCACCACCACTCCGGCACCACGCCGCGCGGTGGCCCTGAGTTCAGGGGCCTGGACGAAGCCATCACCCAGCAGCGGTCCACAGTGGACCCGGTGTTGGCGCTCGACGGTCTCCGCAACGTGGGTGACGTATCGTTCCCGTTGCACATTGCCATCCCGATGTTCTGGGCGCCTGACGACATCGTCTACAACCCCGACATCGTGCAGTCCTACGACCGGTCCGGCGTACCGCTGGGTCCGTGGCACAGCATTCAGCAGATCATCCCCGTCTACAAGTAGACGCGTTCTCCAAGGAGACAGTTGGGATAGCTGAACAGGGCTAAAGGAAGCCCCCGGCCCAGATGGGCCGGGGGCTTCTCTTGTGTTCAGGCAGGTGCAACTAGAGGGGAATGTGAAGGGCTAGGACTCCTTGGCCGTGAGGGGCTTGAAGAAGCTGTGCAGGAATGAGTGCGTGTGCGCCCATGCGTGGGCCCGCTTCAGGCCCGCGCTGGGGATGAGTTCTCCGGCGTTGGTGATCTTGACGGCCTGGTGCCGCGGCCCTGGCGAGAGCGGCGCGACGGCAGGGAACTCAACTTCGCAGCCGAGGCCGTTCAGGAAGCTCTTCAGCCCGTCATAGCCCTTGGTCGACATGTTGGGCGCGACGTAGATGAAGAACTCGCTGGAGCCGTCCACCTCGTCGAAGTGCTCGCTGCCGTTACCGCCCATGCGCTGGCGGCGCGCCTTCCTGTCGTAACCGGGGCCTCTGGCGTCGAGGGTCACGTGGCCTCCTTGCAGTTCACTCGTCCGATTCTATCTTCGCGCCCCTTGCCGTTCAAGGACGAGGCGTCACGCTGATGAGGTGAGCGGCTTCCGCATCATGATGTGCTCGATGCCGGCTTCCTCGAAGGGCTCACCCTCCTCTGCGTATCCGTACGCGAGGTAGAAAGCCGACACGTAGCGCTGCGCGTGAAGCGTCACCTGGACTGCGCCAACCTCGGCGGCAGCGTCTTCGAGGAAGCGTAGCACCTGGCCGCCGATGCCCTGCCGGCGGAGGTCGGCGCGGACGGCCATGCGGCCTACGCGGGCCTCGCCGCCGTCGAGCATCGCGAACCGCCCGGTGCCGACGGCCGCGCCTTCCGCCCATGCGAGCGCCAGGCAGGCCGTCGCATCAAGCTCGTCGCTCTCCAGCTCCGGCGGCACGCCTTGCTCCTCCACGAACACCTGCCAGCGCAGGGCGTGCAGGGCGTCGAGGTCCTCGGGGGTGGCGGCGCGCCGCACGCTGACTTCCGGCACTGTTGGCCTCCATGTATTGCTGCAGTCATCGTAGCGGAGTTGGGCGGCTGTGGGCAACGCGTCGTGCTGGCCCGCGCATCGCCCGTCGACTATCATGGCGCCACGACAGGCGCGGAAGGGAGCGGACATGGCGGACGTGAAGATACGGCTCGGGTTCGGCCTCGGCGCATGGCCCTTCGGGGAGCGCACGGCCGGGCGCTTCTTCGACTTCGTCGACCGGTGCGAGGAGTGGGGCGTGGACTCGCTCTGGTTCAGCGACCGCATCGTCGGGCCGGGCGGCACGCTGGAGCCGGTGGTCACCATGGCGGCGCTGAGCGGCCGCAAGGGGATGATGAAGTTCGGCACCAACGCGCTGATCATGTCCGTTCGCCACCCCGTGCTGATGGCGAAGGAGCTTGCCACCCTCGACTTCCTCTCAGAGGGCCGGTTGCTGCTGGTGGCCGGCCTCGGCGGCGAGGACCCGCTGGAGTACGAGGCGCTCGGCACGAGCAAGCCGCAGCGCGCCCGCCGCACCGATGAGGCGCTGGAGGCCATGCGATTGTTGTGGACGGAGGACAAGGCCTCCTACGAGGGGAGGTACTACAGCTTTACGGACGTGACCGTGACGCCGAGGCCGGTGCAGCAGCCCGGCCCGCCCGTGTGGATCGGCGGGCGGAGTGACGCCGCGATGCGCCGCACCGGGCGTCTCGGCGACGGCTGGCTGCCCTCGGCCATCACGCCGGACGAGTGCGCTGTCGGCATCGCGGCCATCAACGGCTACGCCGCCGAGGCGGGCCGCGAGATCCCCGACGACCACTTCGGCGTGTCCATCACGTGCGCGGTGGCGGACTCGCTGGAGGAGGCGCGGGAGCTGACGGCATCGGCGCTGCCCCGCCGCCGCGACAACGTTGCGCTCGAGGATTACTCAGCGATGGGCACGCCGGCGCAGATCGTCGCCAAGCTGCGCGAGTACGTGGACGCGGGCGTCACCAAGTTCGTGCTGCGGCCGCCGGGACCGCCGGACGTATGGATGCGGCAGTCGGAGCTTCTCGCGCGCGAGGTCATCGCGCCCATGCAGACGCCGTTCAGCGCGTCCGAGGTGCGGGAGCGCATGGGGGCACGGTAGGCGGGCGTCAGTCCTCTATCTGGATCCGCAGGCGCTTGTTGATGCGGCCTTTGCTCTCGTGGCCGACGATGCGGATGCGGCCGACGTCGCGGGTGTTGGCGAGGTGGGTGCCGCCGTCGGCCTGCAGGTCGAGGCCCTCGATCTCCACGACGCGCACTTCCGTGATGCCCTCGGGGAGCAGGTTGATCTTGGTGCGAATGAGGTCCGGGATGGACATCGCCTCGTCGCGGGGGAGGATGCGGGTGCCGATGGGTCGGCCCTCCGCGACCTCCCTGTTGACGAGCTCCTCGACCTCTTCGGCGAATGTCGCCGTCATGTGCTCGAACTCGAAGTCCATGCGCGCGGCGAGGGGCTGCATGTCGCCGCCCGTGACCTGCGCGCCATAGTCGCGCCAGATGACACCGCACAACACGTGCAGCGCCGTGTGCGTCCGCATGAGGTTGTGCCGCCGCTCCCAGTCGATGACGCCGGTCACGACGTCGCCGACGGCGGGCGCGCCGCCCTCGAGCTGGTGCACGACTGCGCCGTCCTTACGCCCCACCTTGGTAACCTGCCACGTCTGCCCGCCCGCTGACAGCGTCCCAACGTCGTTGGGTTGACCACCGCCGCCGGGGTAGAAGGCGGTGCGGTCGAGCACTACGCCATCGTCGCGCACCTCAGTGACCGTGGCCTCAAAGGTCTGGATGTAGCTGTCCTGGTGGTAGAGCGCTTCCGTCACACCTTCCTCCGTTGCGCCTAGCCGTCCACGTGGCGGCCGTACTTGTCGTCGATGCGCACGATGTCGTCCTCGCCGAGGTAGTCGCCCTGTTGCACCTCGATGATGTCGAGGGGGCCGCTGCCCTGGTTCTCGATCCGGTGCACGGTGCGGACGGGTATGTCGACCGAACCGCCCTCGCCGAGGGTGAACACGTCGTCGCCGCGGGTGACCGTTGCCTCGCCGCGCACGACCACCCACCGCTCGGCGCGATGGTGGTGCCACTGCAGCGACATTGCGGCGCCGGGGTGCACGGTGAGCCGCTTCACCTGGAAGCCGGGGCCGCTGTCCACGACGCTGAACGTGCCCCACGGCCGGTGCACGTGCGGGTATGACTCCGGCTCCGTACGGCCGGCTTCTCCGAGCGATTCCACCACCTGTTTGACCTCCTGTACGCGGTCTTTGTGTGCGACGAGCACGGCGTCCGCCGTCTCCACGACGACGATGTCCTCCAGTCCCACGCCCGCCAGCAGGCGCCGTCGTGAGACCAGCAATGAGTTCTTCGTGTCTCGCAGGAATACGTCTCCCTGCGTCCGGTTGCCCTGGGCGTCACGGCTGCCCATCTCCCACACGGCCGTCCACGCGCCCACGTCCGACCAGCCGACGTCCAGCGGAACTACGGCGTAGGGCGACTGCTCGGCTGTGGCCTCGCCACCTGCGCGTTCCATGACGGCGTAGTCGATTGACTCGTTTGGGCACGATGTCCATGCGACTCCCTCGGGCCGCACGAATGGCGCGGCCCGCTGCGCGCCCGCCATGGCGCCGGCGCATGCGGCGGCGATGTCGGGCCGACTGCGCTCCAGCTCCTCAAGCCACAGGGCCGCGGGCATGAGGAACATGCCGCTGTTCCAGAGGTAGTCGCCGGAGTCGAGGAAGGTCTGCGCAGTCTTGGCGTCCGGCTTCTCCACGAACTGTACAAGCTCGAGTGCCGCGCCCTCGACGGATGCGCCGGTGCGGATGTAGCCGTAGCCGGTCTCGGGCGAGTCCGGCGTCACTCCGAACGTGACAAGGCTGCCTCGTGACGCGACTTCAGCCCCTGCAAGGACCGCGGCACGGAAACCCTCGACATCGCCGATGGCGTGATCGGCGGGCATGGCCAGCAGCAGGGGGAGGTCGTCAGGCGACGCTTGTGCCGCCTCGTGCGCCGCCAGCGCCAGCGCGGGCGCGGTGTTGCGCCCCTGTGGCTCGAGGACCACGGCCAGCGGCTCGATCCCTGCTTCGCGGAGCTGGTCCAGCACGAGGAAGCGGTGGGACTCGTTGCAGACGACGATGGGGGGCTCGCAGCCGTCGAGGCCGACGAGCCGGAGCGCGGTCTCCTGGAGCAGGGAACGCTCGCCCATGAGGGGGAGGAACTGCTTTGGCATGTCCTGGCGGGACAGGGGCCAGAGCCGGCTGCCCGAACCGCCGGCAAGGATTACCGGCTGTAGGCGCATCCGCCCCTCCTGGAGCTTTCCGCAGCGGGTGTCATTGCCGTACCAGTATACAGAATCGGCGCAGACGGCGGGGATGGAAAGGCATCAAAACAAACGGCATCCTTGTAGGTAGCCCTCAGCCATTGTTCCTGAAACAATTCATAGCTGTTCCCCAGGGATTGTTCCTGAATCAATCCCTAGCTGAGGGAGGATTGTTTGGGAAACAATGTGTAGCTGTATGGCGGAGACTCAGATACACATTGAATTGTTTCACTTTTTCATGCCTCCCGCTCTAACTCCTCTCAACCTCCCGGTACACTCCAATTCCGTTGCAAATGCCAGCGTAGCGGTCAGCGCCAAGGAGGGGCAAGGAGGATGTGGCAGGGTCGCAATGGAGGCGTGACCGGCAGGGATGCGCCTACTCCAGTGACGCCACCGCCATTGCGCCGACGGCGACCGTCGGCAGGCTGTCGCAGATGACGCGCCAAGACTCGCCCCGGTCGTTGCTCGCGTAGATCACGCCGTGGTCCGTGCCCGCGAAGACGCGGTTGGTGTCCGAGGGGTCCCATGCCAGCGACACCACCATGTTCTCATCGGCGCCGAGGTTTTCCAGCCGCGTCCACGACTGCCCGCCGTCGGTGGATCGCACGGCCTGCGCCTCCTTGCGGCGGGCGCTGCTGGCGACGCCCGCAATGACGAGGTTGTGGTCGTCGGGCGATGGCACGATGGGGATGTTGTGGCGACGCTCGAGGCCCTCGCCGATGTCCAGCCAGGTGTCGCCGCCGTCGTCGCTGCGGTAGGGGCCGTGGGCCGTGGCGGCGTAGACCGTGCTCGGCAGCGACGGGCTTGCGATGAGCTTGTGCACGTCGGGGTGCGCGCCCTGCAGGTGCTCCCACGTGTCACCGCCGTCGCAGGAGCGCAGGATGCCGCCGACCTCAATGCCCGCGTACAGGACGTCGGGGTCTTCAGGCGATAGGCAGAGCGAACGGACGTGGGCGTGGCGGCCCTCCCAGTGGAAGGTCCACTCGTCGGAACCCGGCACCTCGCGGAAGGCCGAGCACTCCTCCCACGTCTCGCCGCCGTCCGACGTGCGGTAGACTGTCGCGGGCTCGCTGCCGACGTAGACGCGGTCCCGGTCGCCGGGGTGGACGGTGACGCTGTGCGCGTGGTCGGTGGGGTAGGCCGAGAGCTGCCGCCACGTCAGGCCGCCGTCGTCGCTGCGGTGGACGCCGGCCTCGTAGGCGACGAGGTACGCTCGCTGCGGGTCGGACTGCGCGACTGCCACCTTGGCCGCCGCGTGGTCGAGGGGCGAGACCGGCCCCTGTGTCCAAGAGCCGCCGTCGCTCGATAGGGTGGTCACGCCGTCGTGCATGCCAATAAGTAGTCGCGTTGTCGCCATTTCACTTGCTCCTTTGCCTTTGGCTGCGCCCATTATACGGAAGGGCGGCTTGCCCGGCATCTAGTGGGTCTCGAAGATCTCCTGGTACTCCGCCACCTTGGCGACGAGCGCGTCGCGCTCCGCCGCTGTCGGGTTGCGCGGGTCGGCGGCGCGCGGCATCCGGCCGAGCTTCATCATCGCGGCGATCAGGAGCAGCCTCGCCTTGTTGGCGTCGAGGTTGCTGCCCTCGATGAAGGCGTCGTTGGGGTTGCTGGGCACGCGCCCGCCGGGGTCTGCGCGGCCGACCTTGACGACGGGCATGCCGCTGTACGCTGCGAGGGTGAGGGCGGCGACCTGCCCCTCGGTGCCGAACCCGTACGGCGACGCGCCCTCGAGCACGAAGCCGTGCAGCTTGCACGAGGCAACGTCGGCGCTGTTGCGCTCGGCGACGCCCTGCTCGATGCGGGCGAGGACGTCGACCTCCGTGTCCGCCGACCCCTCTACGTCCGCCTGCATGTACGCGCCGTACTTGACGATGTGCACCTTGGGAATCACGTGGCCGAGGAGCGCGCCGTCCCCGTCCTTGATGTCGATGCCCGTCGGCTCGGCGTCACCGGCGGCATCGAGGAACTCGAGCCGCGAGGGCAACGCCGTCAGCTTGACGGAGGACGACGACGTGTGCCGGTAGTTGGGGCGATACCAGACCGTCACCGGTGGGCCGACGCTGCCGAGGATGCCGCCGTGTCCGCCCGTCGCCTTGTAGTTGCCGGGGCGGTCGTCGGCCTTCTTGAACTCGCGGCTGGCGAAGAGCTGCTCGTCGAGCACGCCCACGGCGCCGACGCCGTTCCCCTGTCCGGAGAGGATGTAGTCGACGGCGTCGACGAGGTTGCGGTCGCCGTCGTTGGCGAGCTGGCCATGCGGCCGCTGCGACGCCGCGCCCGCGATGGGCAGGTCCGTGTCGACGAGCAGGTTGAGCCAGTAGAGCGTCTCCTCGACGGTCGGGCTGCCCTCCAGCCAGAGGCCGCCCGCGTACTCGCCCGTCGCGAGGGCGGCGTTGACCATGTTCGCGGCGCGCGCCAGGCCGGCGCTGGTGGGGAACTTGCTATACGGCGGGCTGCCGCTGGCGAAGAAGTCGACGCCGGGGACCTCGCCCTTCTGCGTGTAGCCGGAGGGCGGGAGCACGCGGATGAAGTCGTAGTCCGCGCGGGTGTCGAGGGCGTTGCCGGTGCCGCCGTCGTGGCGGCCGCTGATGGTACGGTCGATGTCGGCGAACACGCGGGAGGCGTCAGGGTAGTGGTGCTGCCGGCCGTCCTCGCCGGGGCCGCTGCCGAAGGGCGCTCCGTCCGGCGAGTCGTCGTTGCGGCGGGCCATGTACGGCAGCAGGTATGGGCCGTCCTCGGGCCGCAGCTCGACCTCGTAGTAGTCGAGACCGTTGTCGTGGTAGAGGCCTCGGGCGTCCTCCTCGAGCGGGTGGGCGGTCCACTTCTGGATGCGCACCGTGACGGGCTCGTGCAGGAGCTGGCCGACGAGGTGGTCGAAGCGGCCGGGGAGCAGGGGCTCGCCGGGCAGCCGCGCCTTGTTGCTCGTGACCAGCGGCGGCGAGTTAGTGACGGTGGCGCGCGGGCCGGAGAAGACGGCAATCTTTGGCTTCGGCATGACATCCTCCGGGCGGGAATGGCGCTATGGTACTCTCGAAGCCGAGGCGCTGAAAGGCCCGTCGCCTGAACGGTGTATCATGGGGGCACGCGAACTGACGGAGGAATTCCCATGACCACGCACGAAGAACGCCACCCGACCGGCGGCCACCACGACTGGCACTCGCAGGAGTACGTGGACCACTGGATCAACCACGACCTGACGCGCGACGACGAACGGCGGCCCATACTGCGCGACATGATGCAACACGCGCCGTTTCCGGCCGACGCGGCGGTCGAGGTAATCGACATCGGCGCGGGCTACGGGCTTGTGGCCGAGGAGGCGCTCAAGGCGCTTCCCAACGCGCGGGTCACGCTGCTCGACTACTCGGCGCCGATGCTGGAGCACGCGCGGCAACGGCTCTCGGCGTACGCCGGCCGCACGGCGTTCGTGACGGCGGACCTGTCGACTCCCGCGTGGACGGAGGGGCTGGTGCACCGCTTTGACCTGGCGATTTCAGGGCTCGCGCTGCACAACCTCGCGAACGAGCGGCATTTTCAGGACATGTACAAGGAAACGTTCAGCGTGCTGCGCGCCGGCGGAGCGTTCCTCGATTACGACCTCGTGAGTTTCACAGGCGGCCTCGACGCGCACCTGCAGTGGCTGCTCGACGCGGGATTCGGCACGGCGACGAGCCCGTGGAACGGCGGCACGCCCGCGGTGCTCGTCGCGACGATGCTGAAGGACTAGCCGCTGTAGGTCTCCTGGCGCAGCGTGGCGCCCTGCACCTGCAGGTACTCGGCAATGCTCATGTTGGACTTGTGGTTTGCCTTGATCTCATTCGCGCCGACCGCGCCGTCGGCGAGCAGGTCCACGACCGTGAGCGCCATCGCCTTCGCCGCGGTGAGGACGGCGTTCTCCCAGTCCTCGATTAGGTAGTCCACGCCGTGGCCCGAGCCGACGGCGCCGCTGACGTACGGGTGGATGGTCGGCATGACCTGGCCGACGTCACCCATGTCCGTCGAGCCAGTGCGGTGTCCGGCGCGGCCGACGTTGTCCTCGCCCACGAGCAGCGCGGCGTTTGAGCCGTAGAGCGACATCATGCGGTCGTCGTTGTTCAGCGGCATGTAGCCGGGGAGCGTCGTGATCTCCACCGTCGCGCCGATGGCCATCGCGGCGGCGCGGAGGGCGCGGTCCACCTTCATGTCGGCGTCGGCGATGGCTGCGAGGTTGTTGCCCCGGACGAAGGTCTCCATGCGGACGTCGGCGGGGACGGAGTTTACGGACGCGCCGCCCCGCGTGATGATCGGGTGGACGCGCACGGTGTCCTTGTCCTGGAAGGTCTCGCGCTGGGCGTGGATGGCGGAGAGGGCGAGCATCGCGGCGTTGAGCGCGTTCACGCCCATGTGCGGTGCGCCGCCGGCGTGGGCGGCTCGGCCCTGGTACTGAATGAACTTGGCGATCATGCCGTTGTTGGTCGACGAGAGCGCGAGCTTGCCCTCGTGCGCGTTGCTGGACGTGTGGGTCATCATCGCGAGGTCGATGTCGTCGAACTCGCCGAGCCGCAGGAACTCCGCCTTGCCGGCGAGGAACTCCAGCTTGCCCTGTTGCCGCAGCTCGTTGCGGTACTCGATCTCGATGTACTCCTCGGCCGGGACGGCGATGAGGGCGACGCGGCCGGTCAGGGAGTCGAGGACGCCGGGCGCCTGCAGGCCCATGCCGACGCCGAGCATCATCGCGATCTGCGCGTGGTGGCCGCACGCATGCGCGGCGCCCGTCGAGGGGTCGGCGTGGGGGTGCCCCGGCACGAGCAGCGAGTCTAGCTCGCCCATGACGCCGACGGTGGGCCCGGGGCCCGCGCCGCCCTCGAGGTGGCCCTTGACGCCGGTAATGGCGATGCCCGTGCGGCGCTCGACGCCCATCTCGCCCATGACGCGGTCGACGACGGCGGCGGTCTTCTGCTCGCGGAAGCCGGCCTCCGGGTGTTCCAGGATGGTCTTCGCGACGCGCACCAGCTCCTCGCCGCGGCGGTCGATCTCCTCGGCAACGCTGCGCTTCAGGTCCTCTCGGGTCGGCATGGCGACACCCCTGTCTCGGTTTCGGCTGATGCTAGGGCGAGTGCGGCAGGCGGTCAAGGCGCAATGGCAAAACTCACGTCGCTTGAATATACTGGCGGCACAACGCGTTCGACGCGCGTTGTCGTGGGATGCGACACCCGGGAGTGTTTCAGGGGCAGGAGGAGAGCGATGGCAACGGACACGGGTCGGAAGCTCTACAACGTTGGCGGGGTGATGCTGAAGCAGCCCTTCAAGATTCGCCGTCTGGGCCACTTCGGATACAACGTGCACAACATGGACGAGTGCGTCGTCTTCTACCGGGACCTGCTCGGCTTCAAGGTGTCGGACGAGAACGACTTCAAGAACAACCCGAGCCCGCAGGTGCAGGAGTGGCTCAAGGACATCGAAAACGGGAAGGGCTACTTCATGCGGTACGGCGCCGACCACCACGCCTTCGTGCTGTTCAACGCGAAGGTGATGGACGCGATGGCCGCGGGCCGCGCCGCCGCATCGGGCAAGTCGACCGAGGGCATGACCGGCGCGCACGGCATCAACATCAACCAGATCACGTGGCAGACCGGAGCGCTCTCCGAAGTCATCGGCGCGTACCACTACTTCAACGAGCGCGAAGTCCCCATCATGCGCGTCGGGCGCGACATGCCCGGCAGCAACTGGCACGTCTACTGCTACGACCCCGACGGGCACGTCAACGAGCTCTACTACGGCATCGAGCAGGAGGGCTGGAACGGCCGCAGCAAGCCCCGCGACATGTACTACCGCGGCTTCCGCGAGGAGCCCGGCCTGCCGCAGATGTCCGAGGAGGACGAGGTCGACGAGGCCCTCGAGAAGGGCATCGACATCCACTCCGGTTACCGCAGCAAGGAGATGCTGTCGCAGACGTTCGAGGTTGGCGGCGTGATGATTGCGCGGCCGTTCAAGATCACGAAGATCGGGCCGGTCAACCTCTTCGTCAAGAACGTGGGCGCGTCCATCGAGATGTACACGGAGGACCTGGGCTTCACGGTGACGGAGGAGGTCGAGTATAAGGGCCGCCGCGTCGCCTTCCTGCGCAACGGCGCCGAGCACCACACGCTGGGGCTCTTCCCGGAGGAGCTGCGCGGCGAGCTCGGCTGGCCGGACGTCTCCACCTGCATGTCCTTCGGCATTGAGGTGGGCAGCTACCAGCAACTCCGGGACGCGGTCGCCTTCCTGAAGGAGCACGGCGTGCGGTTCCTTGACCTGCCCGCCGAGCTTCACCCCGGCATCGATTACGCGGCCTATGCGCTCGACCCCGAGGGCAACGGCATCATGCTGTACTACTACATGGAGCAACTGGGCTGGGAAGGCAAGCCTCGTCCGGCGGAGCTGCGCCGCGCCCTCGGACCGGCGGCGTCGACGCACCGGGTTGAGGACTGGCCGGAGGCGCTGGAGCCGTTGTCCGACACGTACGTGGACCAGGTCTTCCAGGGGCCGATAGGGTAATTTGACGATACGACCGCCCGCAGGGTTCTGTTTCAAGCCGTGCGGGCGGCCTGTGTCCGCACGCAAGAGGAAATGACGTAATGTGGTACCTGACGTTCTCGCGACCTGCCGTGCCCCGCGAGCAGATCACGCCGCACCTGCAGGAGCACCTGGACTGGCAGCGCCGGATGCACGACAACGGCCGGGTGCTTTTCTCCGGCCCCTCAGGCGACCGCACGATGGGCATCATCCTCGTCCGCGCCGGCTCGCTGGACGACGCGAAGGAAGTGCTCGACTCGGAGCCGTTCCACGCCCTCGGGCTCCGCACGTACGAGATCATCGAGTGGGACGTGCACCAGGGTCTCGGGCTCGGCGGGTTCTCGGGCGAGAGCCTCGGGCTGCTGGCGAAGGAGAAGGAAGCGTCGACATAACCAGCCGGGGTCAAACCCAAAACACGAAGGAGCAACTCATGCGCACCATCGACACCCACGCCCACATTGTCCCTGAGGAGGTAATCGACCTGCTGCCGGAGCCGTTTGGGACGTTCAATATGGTGGGCAACATCACGGACATTGGGGCGCGGCTGAAGGACATGGACTCCCACGGCGTGCAGGTGCAGGCGCTCTCGGCGTGGCTGGGGCTGCTGAGCAAGGGAACCGAGGCGGCGCAGCGCTTCAACGACGCCCTTGCCCGTGTGGTGGAAGCGAACCCCGACCGCTTCGTTGGGCTTTGCATCGCGCCGATGGGCGAGCCGGAGAAGGCGCCGGCGGAGATCGAGCGCGCCGTCAGGGAGCTTGGCATGGTCGGCGTCGGCATCGCGTCCAACGTCAACGGCACGAACCTCGACGCCAAGGAATTCGGGCCGTTCTGGGCCAAGGTGCAGGAGTTGGACGTGCCCGTATTCATCCACCCGGCCAACGTCCTGGGGCCGGACCGGCTGGAGAGCTGGTTCCTCAACAACATCATCGGCAACGTCACGGACACGGCTGTCGCGGCGGGGAGCATCATCTTCGGCGGCGTCTTCCATGAGTTCCCCAACCTCAAGATCTATCTGGCCCACGGCGGCGGAAGCTGCCCGTACATACGCGGGCGGTGGGACCACGCCTTTCGCTCGGGCCTGACGGGGTCGTCGGTCACCAAGCTGCCGAGCGAGTACATGAAGATGTTCTACTTCGATGCGCTAACGCACTCCCACCAGACGCTGCACTACCTGATCGACTCGTTCGGCCACGACAGAGTGATGCTGGGCACGGACTACCCCTTTGGGATGGGCGACTACGACCAAGTGGCGTTCATCAACCAGCCGGAGTACCTGTCCGACGAGCAGAAGGCGGACATGCTCGGCGAGACGGCGGCCAAGCTGTTCAAGATGTGAGGCAGTTCGGGCGTCCCATGTTGTTTGCAGATCTGAGGGACGGGGCAAATGACTGACGACCTCTGGGTTGTGGCTGTCACGGCGGTTGCCGCTTACCTGGCGGGCAGCATCTCCCCGTCCTACATCCTTGCCCGCTACGTGAAGGGCGTCGACATCCGCAAGGTGGGGACGCTGAACGCGGGCTCCCTCAACGCATTCAACGCCCTCGGCAAGACCGGCGGCGCGTTTGTCTTCCTCTTCGACTTAGGCAAGGGCTTGTTCGCCGTCCTTGTGCCGGGCTGGCTCGGACTGGCCGACGAGGCGACGTATGCGGCAGCGATTGCGGTCGTCGCCGGCCACAACTGGCCTGTGTGGCTGAAGTTCGTCGGCGGCAAGGGCGTGGCGACGACCACCGGCGTCGCGCTGGGGCTGATCCCGCTGGTGGCGGTTGCTGCGCTGGTCCCCGCGATCCTCCTGCTTGTGGCGCTCAAGAAGTTCGCCATCGTCGGGATGGGGGCTGGCCTGGTACTGCTGGTGGCGCTGACCTATTTCACGGGCGAGCCGCTCGGCGTCTTCGTCGTTATCATCGCCGTTGCCGCGCTCGTGGCCATCGCGCAGTTCACGCGGCCGACGTGGGTCCGCGATGAGGGCGATTCGTCGACAGACACCGCGGAGGCGTCGTAGGCCTTGGACGGTAGCTACTCCGCTTGACTTTGGATACGCCTAGCCATACCCTCAGATACAGTCGTCAACGGTCAACCGCTATTCAACATTCACTCGGGAGGAGTCATGCTCACCAGGGAAGAGAACGAGCTGCTAACCAGGGTTGGGCCGGGTACGCCCATGGGGAACCTGATCCGCGAGTTCTGGATTCCAGTGCTCCCGTCCAATGAGTTTCCCACGCCGGACTCGCCCGCCAAGCGCATGAAGCTGCTCAGCGAAAACCTTGTGATGTTCCGCGACAGCGACGGCAACATCGGGTGTTTCCCGGAGTCGTGCCCGCATCGCGGCGCGAGCCTCTACTTCGGCCGCTCGGAAGAGGGCGGACTCCGCTGCATCTACCACGGCTGGAAGTTCAAGGTCGACGGCCAGTGCCTGGAGATGCCCTCGGAGCCGGAGACCAGCAACTACAAGGACAAGGTGCGCATTCGCGCTTACCCCTGCCGCGACGTCAACCACATGATCTGGATCTACATGGGCCCGCGCGAGACGCCGCCGCCCTTCCCGGCCTTCGACGTCAACCTCATTCCCGAGGAGAACGCCTTCCCGCCCATCATCATGATGGAGGAGGCCAACTGGTTCCAGAACCTCGAGGGCGACACGGACTCCGTGCACCTCGACTGGCTACACGCCCGGCTTCGCGCCGACGTGCCGGTGATCGGCCGCGGTCACATCCGGGGAACCTTCAGCCCGATGAAGAACCCCTTCGTGCAGGCCAAGCCCGCGGAATACGGCGCTTTCTACACTGCCAGGCGGAAGGTCGGCGACACAGACCGGTACTGGCACCGCATTAACCAGTTCATCTTCCCCATCTTCACGATGGTGGGAGGCGACGCCGAGCAGGCGCACCTTCGCGCTCACGTGCCCGTCGACGACACGCACTCGATGCTCATATCGCTGGGCGGCTACCGGAACCGCGCGATGACGGAGGAAGAGCGCAACAGCCGCATCTTCCAGGACCCCTTCTACCCAACCGGCGGCTACGTCGAGCGCACCAGCAACCCGCTCACCTACTTCCACACCGTCGCCAACAAGGACACCGACTACGCCCGCGACATGGAAGTCGAGAAGACGGAGATGATGAGCGGCGTACCCTTCGTCATGAACCTGCAGGACAGGGCGATGACGGAGCTCATGGCCAACGCCGCGGGTGAGCCGATCTACGACCGGACCCGTGAGCACCTGGGCACCACTGACGGCATGTGCATCATCGTCCGGCGGCAGCTCATCCGGGCCGCCAGCGCCCACCTGGAGGACGGCACCGTGCCCCCCAACGTCGATGACGCCGAGCTCAACCACGTGCGCCACGCATGCGTCGGTCTCGACATCGACGGCGACTGGGTGGCGGCCAGCGAGGCACAGCGGTACTCGCAGGAAGAGCACAAGTGCCTGTGCAACCACGTCCTCAGCATGGGCGAGGACACTGACCCCGCCAATATGCCGGCCGAGGTGCTTGGGCTGGCCTAGGGTGAATGACGGAGTCCAATTGCGCCAATCTTCGAGAGATTGAAGTGTGAGGAAGGACAAGTGCGAAGGGAATGCGCTTGCCCTTCCTCGTGTTTTGGGCATAGGCTAGCGTCAGGGTGAACTGGGAAGCCCTCACCCCCTTTGAATTCGGAAAGGTAGGTTGACCATGGCGGCAAAGGACCACTCCGGCCGCGCGCTCAGGTTGCCGCTCGTGTTGGAACCTCAGCCGGAAGGTGGGTATACCGTCACGTCACCCCTGGTTCCGGAGCTGATTACTGAAGGGGACACCCTGGACGAAGTTATGGCCAACGTCCTGGAAGCTTGGCAGGTTGTGTTGGACATTTACCACGACGACGGTCGCCAACTGGGCCTTGATTGGCAGACTTTCCAGCGGCAACGTGACAGTTAGAATCGAGAGCAAGCAAGTAGCCCAATCCACCGGCAATCCGTGCCGGGAGAAGATTGGGCTACTTGCTTTTGACCCTTGCCGCTACAGGTCCGCGATAATCTCCTTGATGACCTCCGGGTCCTCGTCGAAGATGACGTCGCGGGGGAGGACGGCGCTGCTGGAGCGCTGGAGGTAGTACTCGGGGTGGTGCGCCTGCACCGGCTCGATGCCCTCCTGCAGTTCCTGCGCGCCCTTGATGAGGCGGCGTCGCATCGCGATGATCGCCAGGTCGCTGGTGCCGAGGTGCTCGACGCGGCGGTCCACCACCTTGCCCATCGTCTCGATCATCGCCGCATCCTCGACGCGTCCGGTGCCCCTTGGCAAGCCCGCGTACGTCTTCGTCTTCTGCATCTCGCGGTCGATGAGGTAGTCGTTCTCGATGTTCGCCTTGGCGCGCCACGTGCCCGGGATGAGGTTGCGGCACGAGGCGATTTCGCGGCGGTCCGCCTCGTACATGGGGCGCCTGGGGTGCCAGTGGCTCAGGTAGACCCACGTGGTCTCGTCGTCGCGGGGCACCCACATGCGGCAGCGCACGTAGGAGTTCTCGCCGATGCCGGGCTCGCGCGGGGTCATGGTGTAGAACGGGTGCAGCCACTGCGAGATGCGCCAGTAATAGCTGTCGTTCTCGGCGGGTCGGCGCGCGCCGATGAGCAAGCCGTAGTCCTTGTTGCGGACGAAGAAGTTGGCCCAGCGCTCGTTGTACATGTAGCGGCTGCCGCTGGTAGTGGCGCTGGGCGCAACTGTCCGAGCGTCGAGGTTGCTGTGCAGGAAGCTGGCGTGGACGGTGTCGATCTCGCCCTCCACGGACTGCACGAAGTTGCACTCGTAGATGAACTTGGCGAAGCCGCGGTTCTCCTCCGGCACATGCATCCACTCGAAGTCCGGCATATCCGGCGTCTTGTCCGCAGGGCCCATATACGTCCAGACGAAGCCGGAGCGCTCCTGGCATGGGTATGCGGTGATCTTGACCTTGTCCTTGAAGTTGGACTCGGCGGGCTCCGAGGGCATGTCGACGCAGTCGCCGTGCACGTCAAACTTCCAGCCGTGGTAAACGCACCGGATGCCCGACTCCTCGTTGCGGCCGAAGAAGAGGCTGGCGCGCCGGTGAGGGCAGTAGTTGTCGACGAGGCCGACGTTGCCGTCGGTGTCGCGGAAGGCGACGAGGTCCTCGCCCATGAGGCGCACGCGGACGGGCGGGCAGTCGGGTTCGGGCAGCTCCTCGGACATCATCGCGGGGACCCAGAAGCGCCGCAGGTACTCGCCCATAGGCGTTCCGGGACCGACACGGCACATGAACTCGTTTTCCTCGTGGGTAAGCATGACAACCTCCCTCGTTCAACTGGCATGAGGCTAGTGCGGAGGGAGGTGAACGTCAAGGGACTAGACTAGGCGTCGGTGAGCCGCTCCGCTTCTTTGATGAAGTCCTCAGTCTCCCGAATGAGTTGAATGATTTCTTCGATGGGGTCGCAGAGGCCATAGTAGAAGCACGCGCCGTGCAGGGTAGCTTGACGGCTGAAATATTGCTGTTGAATGTCGTCAGTTTCGGGGCTGGAGGTCCTGAGACTGCGCAATCCGCGACTTGTACCTGTTGATGTTGTGGGCTCCTCACCCGTTCGCGCAGTGATCATCCCGTCGGCCGCGCGCTTTGTTGCGCACCACGCCTTTTCTGCGGCGTCACGGATGTCGCCCGTGTTCATGAGGGTCAAGGCGGCATTGTGCATCAGCCGGGCGTCTTCAAAGATGCGGGCCACGTCTGCGGTCATTGTCATTCGGGCGCTCCGTCAGGGCCATCTCTCCGCGCCCATCCTCACCACGGCCCTATGTTGATTGCTGCAATTGTAGAGGCAGACTGCCTAGCTGGTAAACAGGTCCAGAACGTTGCCGAGGCCCTTGGACTTCGCGCGGTAGATCTCGGTGTAGCCGCAGTTCAGGCAGCACAGGGCGGTGAACTTCTTGTTCTGGACGTCAAAGAACCGCGAGAACTTGCCGGTGGCCCTTATCTCGTCGGCCTCGAATTGGTCGTGGCCGCACTTGGTGCAGGAGAAGCTGCTGCGTGTCGCCATGTCGTTCTCCTTTCGTTCGACCCCGCGAGGGGCTTTCTCTTTCTAGGCTACCTGAAGGGCAAATGCGACGCAAGGTAATACATCTGTGGCAGGCAGGGTAGGCGAGGTGGAGGATCCCTTGGAGGGGCGGCGCGAAGGGCCTACACGTACAGAGGAAGCGTGCCGCGCTCGATGTCGTTGCCGACGGTGTCGATGAGCGTGTCGAGCATGTCGATGTCCCACTCGGTGACGAAGGTGATGGCGGTGCCGTCGGCCTCCATGCGGGCCGTCCTGCCGATGCGGTGGACGTACTCTTCTATGTTCTGCGGCATGTCGTAGTTGATGACATGCGAGACCTCGGGGATATCCAACCCTCGCGCCGCCACGTTCGTCGCGGCAAGCACCTTCAGCCTGCCCTCCTTGAAGGAGCGCATGACGCCGCTGCGCTGTGGCTGCGTCATGCCGCCGTGGATGCCGGCCACCGTGACGTTGTGCCGCTGCAGCGAGCGCACCAGGTGGTCGACGCCCGCCTGCGTGCGCAGGAAGAGCAGCGCCTTGCCGCCGTTGAGGTCCTGGTGAAGGAGGCCTGCGAGGCCGCGGACCTTGTCCTTCTCCCACACTTCGTAGTAGACCTGCTGCACCTTGGGCGCCGTCTGGAGCTGCTCGCCGATGCTCACCCACGAGGGCGACCGCAGGTGCCGGTGCACGATGCCCCGCACGGCGGCGTGCATCGTCGCCGAGAAGAGGGCCGTCTGACGCTCGCGCGGCGTCTGGCGCAGGATGCGCTCGATGTCCGGCAGGAAGCCGATGTCGAGCATCTCGTCGGCCTCGTCCAGGACGACGGCGCGGACCTCGGCGATCGACAGCGTGCGGCGGCGGAGGTGGTCGAGCACCCGTCCCGGCGTGCCCACGACGATGTGTGCGCCCGCGTTGAGCGCCGTTATCTGCGTACTGAGGGCCTGCCCGCCGTAGCAGGCGAGCACCCGCACGCCGCTGAACTGCCCCAGCCGGTGCAGCTCGTCGCGAACCTGGACGGCCAGCTCCCGCGTCGGCGCGAGCACGAGCGCCTGCACCGACTTGCGCGCGGGGTCCACCTTCTCCACCAGCGGTATGCCGAATGCGGCGGTCTTTCCGGTACCGGTCATCGCCTGCGCGACCACGTCCTCGCCGGACTTCATCAGGGGGATGCACTGTTCCTGCACGGGTGTCGGGCTCTGGTAGCCAATGACATGAAGGGCCTGAGCAACTTCGCGGCTTACGGAGATGGGGCCGAATGAGGTAGGTACGTCCTGAAGGAGGGTCTGTGGCGCTTGCGATATCTCGGGGGACTTGGCGGCCTTGCGGCGACGGCGGCGCTTGGACTTAGTCTCGTCCGGAGAAGCGGGGGAGGTCGCGTCGAAGGCGGGAGAGTCAGCGACGATGGCGTTGACGGAGCCGACGTGCGGGGACTCTTGTAACGGCTCGGCCTGCTTGGGCTTGCGTCGCCACCGTTTGAATAAGCTAACTAACTTGTGCTCAACCTGATCGGGAGCCGGGGTGGTGGTAGGAGTCTTGGAAGCTATAACGATATCCTCACTTTGTAACTATGTTCCATTGTGCGGGCGGCGGCAGGATTGGTCAACTCCCCCACCCGCCCGATACGCGCCGTAGTACAATGCCTCCGTCCGCAAATCGGACGAAATCCATTGTCGAAAGAGGCTACGCACATGGGCGCGACTGAAACCCTGGCCCGCTTCATCCTCAATACGCCGACCGAGGCAATCCCTGCCCCCATCCTGCATGAAGGGAAGCGGTGCATCATTAACTACATGGCCGTGGCGCTGTACGCCTCGGCGGACCCGTCCGCGGAAATACTCACGGGGCTGTTCGAGGAGGAGGGCGGCACCGCGAGCGCCTCGCTCATCGGCGTCGGCGGCCGGACCAACCTGCAGAACGCCGCGTTGGCGAACGGCTACCTGGCCCACCTCGAGGACTACGACGACACCCACTTTCCGACAGTCATCCACCCCTCGGCGCCGACGATCCCGGCGGCCATGGCCGTCGCCGAGCGCGAGGGCGCGACGGGCCTCGACGTCCTTGCCGCGACAGTGCTCGGCGTCGAGGCGTGTTGCCGCGTCGGTCTCTCGGTCTATCCCAACCACTACGACGCCGGGTGGCACATCACGGGCACCTGCGGCGTCTTCGGCGCGGCCGGCGCGGCGGGGCGGCTGCTCGGACTCGACGAGCTGCAGATGACGTACGCGCTCGGCATCGCGGGGACGCAGGCGGCGGGCGTTCGCGAGGTCTTCGGCTCGATGTCCAAGCCCTTCCACGCAGGCCGCGCCGCGCAGAGCGGGGTGCTCGCCGGGCTGCTGGCACGCCGCGGCTTCACCTCCACCCGCGAGATCCTGGAGGGCCGCCGGGGTTTCGCCGCTGTGCTCTCGACGGCGTCCGATATGGAGCAGATCTCCGACGGCCTCGGCGAGCGGTGGGAGCTGCCCAACAACGGCCTCAAGCCCTTCTCGTGCGGCGTCGTCAGCCACCCACTCATCGACGCTATGATCGCGCTGCGCAACGAGCACGGCGTGTCGGCGGACGATGTCGTGTCGGTCGGCGCGAGGGTGCACCCGCTGGTGCTGGAGCTCATGGACCGCCCCAACCCGCGCGTGGGGCTGGAGGGAAAGTTCTCCCACCAGCACTCCATGGCGGTGGGACTCATCGACGGGGGAGCTTTCCCCGCGCAGTACACCGACGACCGCGTGCTCGACCCGGCCGTAGCCGCGCTACGAGACAAGATTCGCGCGACGGTTGACGACTCGGTGGCGGAGGATGCCTGCGAGGTCACAGTCACCCTCCGCGACGGCCGCACGGTCTCCGAGAGCGTGACGCACGCAACGGGCGCGCCGGAGAACCCGATGTCGGACGCCATGCTGGAGCGCAAGTTCCGTACCCTGGCACACCGCGTCCTCTCCGAGGCGCAGGCGGACGAGCTGCTCGCGACGCTCTGGTCGCTGGACACCGTCGACGACGTGTCCGGGGTGATGGCGCTGACGCAGGGGTAACGGGGCTACGCCGGGCTCGCAAGCTCGATGATCGTCAGGTGTGCGCCCTGCGGGTCCTCGATGTAGATGAAGCGGCCGACTTGCGGCACCGCCAGCTCTGGCGTGATCTCTTTGGCGCCCATCGTCCGGGCCCGCTCACGAGCGGCGTCGAGGTCCTGCACGGCGAAGTAGATGGACCAGTAGGGCGGGAACTCGCCCCACGCCTCTTGGATCTCCATCATCCCCGCGGCCGGTTGGCCGTCGAGCAGGAACGCTGTGTACTCACCGGTGCCGTCGGCCATGGGCCCGGTCGTGACCTGCCATCCGAAGAGGCCGCTGTAGAACGCTGAGGCCGCCGCCGGGTCGTTGGTGTAGAGCTCGTTCCAGGACAGGGCGCCTGGCTCCGCGAAAACCTGCGCGCCGATCTCGTTCTTCGGCTGCCACAGCGCGAAGACCGCGCCAGTGGGGTCCTGCGCGACGACGACCCGCCCGGCGTCGAACACGTCAAAGGGCTCCTGCGCGAGGGTTCCGCCGAGTTCTTTGATGCGGGCGGCTGACTCGTCGGCGTTCTCGACCGTGAAGTAGCTCTGCCAGAACGCCCGGCCGCCAAGCGCCTGACTCATCTCCTCGGGCATATGGTAGATGGCGAAGCACAGCCTTCCATTCTTGTTCAGCGTGGTGTAGACGGCGTCCGGGCCGTCAGCCAGGTCCATCGTGTCCACTTGCAGCAGCTCCGAGTAGAACCGCCTCGATGCTGCAGCGTCCGGAGACCCCAAGTCCGCCCAACTGAACATCCCGGGCGTGTGCTTTTCGATGTCCATGCGTATTCCCTCGCGAGTGAATTGGGTTGCAGACGAGACTGTAGCCAATGGCGAGCATTGCTGCAATGCCCTTCCCCATCGTCGTTCCTGCGGAGGCAGGAACCCCGAAAAACCAATCCCCGTCACCCCCCGTTCGTGGAGAGACCGTCGAACCTTCCCTGACAGCAATCCCTCGCGCGGGCCCCGCCCCATCCGCTACCATCCCCCCATGCGACACGCAATCGCCCGCACCGTCCCAAGTACCTCTCCCCCGGCGCGCAGCCCTGGACGGTTGTCCCCCCAGGAAGAGATATTTTTCGTCTTGGATCTGCCATGTGTCGTATCAGCTACAAGGCGAGCGCGCTTGTTTACCCCAAACAAGCCTGTTAGCGGGGTTGAACGAAAACCGCATCCTTGTGGCATGGGGTTCTACGAGGCAACCGCTCCCTTAGGTCACTTGACACCGTGTGCTACCATTGCCCTCTTGCGCAATTGGGTTGGCTTGCGGAGAGGTGGGTGATGCACAACGACGCTTACATGTTCTTTACGGAGTGTCTCGTGTTGTATGTCCAAGGTGTGAGGCGTTCCATTCGGGAACGTCTGACCGCCGAACTTGGCGCGAATTGGTGGGAGTGGGGCGTCGACGTTTTTCTGCCTGATGGACAAAAGGCCAACGTTCGCGACCTACTCAGAAAGCGCGACCACCTTGCGCCGGAGTCCTCTCTGGATCCGTCCCACTTCGTCCACGTCATAACACATAACAGGGCCCTTACTGACGCCTTTCCGGATCTCCACATGGCCGCCGTGGACTTGGGGGCAGTGGCGCGTTTGCGCAACCAGTGGGCGCACGCTCAGGAACTGGCTTGGAGCCAAGCAATGTACGGCGCTGGGCTGATGCGGCACATTTTGGCTTCGTTGAATTGCGAGGAAGCAGTGAGGATTGATGAAATGCTGCAAGACTCTAGCCACGAAAAGACAACCGAGGGCACGAACGCTGATCTTGAAGACGTTGCCGAGGATCCCGATGCCTCCGAAACATTGGAGCAGGCGGCCGTGTCCTTGGAGTTCCTTTATCAGTTGCAGTCCTGTTTGCGGATTAGGGTTCATGTCGAGCCACTCGATGATGCGCCGGATGGAAAGGCAAAGATCATCGTCACCGTGTTCAATGCCGCCCCAGTTAGTGATGACCTTCCCCAAGTGGTATTCAAGGAAGTGAGATTGTCCAGTACCCTTGCAGTGGAACGCACCAACAAGGACATGAATATCGGGCCTCTCAGTCCTGGCGAGATCCAATTCGTGGAGATTGAGGCGCCCAAGCGGAGCCTTCTGGCGAGAGAGTTCCGCGTACGTGGTTACTTGGATCCTGACTCGCTTTGGAAACTCGGAAACTCTGCCGTCATGCCCGCTGAGGCTCTGGCCCCCATCCAAAGACAATTCTTGACTCGGCTGGCGGAGGTGGGTCTCAGGGAGTTCTTTGCGGGGATACTAGATTCGATTGGTGCGCCGGACGAAAGCATGACGTTGCCGGCGCTTCAGAAGGTGCGTGATGCAGTCAAGCAGGCGCCGGAGCAACTCAAGGCGAAGCTAGCTGCCCTAAACGAGTTGTACCGTGATTTTCACGCAAACAGTGATTCCACGTTGGGACAGCGCATGAAGGACATTGGGGCAACTCTTCAGGATTTTGGGGGGCAGCTTGAGACCCTGGACCAGGCAATCAGCGAGACCAACCTCACACAAATGAGCGAGTCCGTAGACGGACTCAAGCTAGTGCAGCTTGCGCTGATTCGAGTGGAGGACGCGGTTCAGAATATGGCCCAAGACTCCGTAAACAACAGATAGCATTGGCAAGCCGCAATGCCCCATCGCGTCCACTTGCAGCAGCTCCGAGTAGAACCGCCTCGATGCTGCAGCGTCCGGAGACCCCAAGTCCGCCCAACTGAACATCCCGGGCGTGTGCTTTTCGATGTCCATGCGTATTCCCTCGCGAGTGAATTGGGTTGCAGACGAGACTGTAGCCAATGGCGAGCATTGCTGCAATGCTGGGAGGCGTTCAATTGGGCATGCTGCCGCGAGCATAAGACACTAATACTGCACTCGTTGCGCGTAGCGCGCGTGACACGCTCGCGCTCGCGCGCTATCATCCGCCTACGACGCCGTCGAGGTGGCGGCGCGAAGGAGGGTCGCGATGCTGTCGTTTGAGGAAAACGAACTCCTGTCACGAGTCGGTCCCGGCACGCCTATGGGCGAGCTCATGCGGCGTTTCTGGCAGCCAATCCTGCTCTCGGACGAGGTGCCGGACCGCGACGGCCCGCCGACGCGCGTGCGCCTGCTCGGCGAGGACCTCGTCGCATTCCGCGACTCCAACGGCGACGTTGGCATGATCGACGCCTTCTGCCCCCATCGCCGGGCCGGCCTCTTCTTCGGCCGGAACGAGGAGCAAGGTCTCCGGTGCGTGTACCACGGCTGGAAGTTCGATGTCAGCGGCGCCTGCATCGACATGCCCTCGGAACCCGTGGAGAGCAATTTCAAGGACAAGGTGAAGATCCGGGCCTACCCCACGGTGGAGGCCGGGGACTGCATCTTCGTGTACATGGGCCCGCCGGAGGTGCAGCCGCCCTTCCCGCACCTGGAGTGGACGCGCGTGCCCTCCGAGAATCGACTCGTCATGCGCTGGATCCAGGACTCCAACTACATGCAGACCATCGAGGGCGACCTGGACACGTCGCACGTCTCCTTCCTGCACCGCTGGTTCGACCCGAACAACCGCCCGCGCGTGGTGGGGCGGCGCATAAAGAACGGCAAGGACATGACCGTCATCGACGGCTCGCCGAAGCTGATAGTGCAGGAGACCGACTACGGCTTCATCTACGGCTCCCGCCGCAACATCGGCGACGGCGAGTACTACTGGCGCTGCACCCAGTTCATCCTGCCGGCCTACAACCTGATTCCCAGCCCTCTCTTCCCGACGACCGGACACGCGTGGATCCCCATCGACGACGACCACACCTCCGTCTTCTCCTTCACCTACGACCCGTACGAGCCGATCTCGGACGAGCAGCGGGAACTTCGCCGCAGGACGACGATGGACATGGAGCGCGTGCGGCACAAGACCATGGACGGCCAGATCATCGACGGCTGGCACGACGTCCGCAGGATGGAGAACGACTTCCTGATCGACCGCGACATGCAGCGGACGTTCAACTACACCGGCATCCCGGTAGGCCGGTCGCAGGACGAGGCGATGACGGACAGCATGGGGCGCATCGTGGACCGGACGCGGGAGCACCTCGGCACCAGCGACACGGCGATCATCTTCGCGCGGCGGCAGCTCCTGCGCATGGCGCGCGAGCTGCAGGAGGGTGTCGAGCCGGCCGCCGTCAGGGACGCGCCATCCTTCAACGTACGCGCCGTCGACGTGGTCAACACCATCGCGGACTTCAAGGAGCTGATGGTCACGGACGGCCACCTGGCGAAGGGCACCGCGTAGCTTCCACAACGGCGCCAAGCAAGTCTGAATTAGAGAGGCCGCCCCAGAACGGGGCGGCCTCTTGGTTTGCTGGGGAACGCGACCTGCTCGCGCAGCGAAGGAGGGGTTGAGCGCCGCTTGGGGAAGAACAGTCCTGTGGGAGTCTTTGCTGGCGACCCGGAGGGGATTCGAACCCCCGATCTCCGCCGTGACAGGGCGGTATGTTAGGCCGCTACACCACCGGGCCGCGTTACTTCAATGGTAGCTGGCATGGGCCGGGGGTGTCAATGTGAGCTGGTTGGGGCGCACGGCCCCGAGCTAGAACGCTCAGCCCAGGCCGTGGTAGCCGATGACCACCTCGCCGTCCACCACCATGACGGGGGTGATGGCCTCACCGTTGGAGAGCCGCAGCAGCTCCTCCGTGGCCCCGGGGACCTCGTCGATGTCGATTTCCTTGAAGGGCGTGCCGTTGTCCTTCATCTCGGACAGGGCGGCGTCGGAGTAGCTGCAGTCCTTGCGCGTGTAGATCACGACGGTTGCCGTCTGGGCCACTTGTCACCTCGATTCGCGAGAGTCTCCTGCACATGATACCCGCCAGCGTCAAGGCTCGCCGGGATGACGCGACAGCGGTCGTGGCCTGGCCAGAAATTCTTTGCGGGCGTGCCAGAAGAACTCGTGGAGCGGCATGAGCATAACTAACAATCCAACTTTGGTAATCAGGAGTGTTCTGGTAAGATGTTCTCAAGCTGCAATTGTGGAAATCCCAGAAGTCATGGCCAGAAGTCGTTATTCTCAACGAAAGAAAATTGATAACCTGACTGAACGAAAATCCAAGATTGCTCACTAGATTACTTGACAAGATGTGCCTGGTTTGCTAGGATGGTCTTAGTCAAGACAAACGGTTGAGCGACAATTTCCGGTTTGAGAGAGGCGGGTCAGATCCAATGATGAACGCAGTGCCATACGTCCTTTCCTCCATGGCTGATGACCTGCTCCGCGCAACACGAAAATTGGAGCAGGCCACCAATGAATCGTGGGCCACTGACTGGGGGCAGTTCGGACTCCGGTGCCCTCACAATATCGTGGTTAACCACCTGTTTGCGCTGAATAGCTCCGTTGAGTCGATTCGGCAGCACGTGAAGGTCCAGCATTCTCTTGCGCACCGCTAATTGAAGCGGTAGGATGCCCATGACCTCGGCACCATTGCCTGTAATTTCAGGTACTTTTCGTGTGCCGACGCCTGCTGAACGTATGATTGATGATCGGAATGTTGGCAAATACCCCGTGAGCGTGGCATCCACCCTCACTGAAGTGTCTGAGCACCGGCTCCGGGCCTTCGAGGCCGCAGGGTTGCTGGAGCCTCAGCGCACACAGGGTGGCACACGTCTCTATTCCGACGCTGACATCGACCTCATCCGCACCATCGCTGAGCTCTCCGAAAAGGGCATCAACTACGCCGGCATCCGCGAGGTGCTGGAGATCACGCTGACCGGCGACGAAGAGGCCGGCGACAAGGAGTAGCTGAGAACGGCATCAGCCTTCCGGCAGGATATGCAGAGGGGCGCGACAGATTCTGTCGCGCCCCTCTTGTCTGACCTTGAAGCTCGTGCGTTCCGCCTGGCCTACATGTCCATCTGTTTCTCGCCGGACAGGTAAGACTCCGGCTCCTTGGAGAAGGCGACCCTGCACCCCGGCCCGCAGAAATAGTAGGTCACGCCGTTGTAGTCGTGTGTGCCGCCCGGCGGTTTCTTCATGTCTACCATCATGTGGCACACGGGGTCCTCAGCCTTCTTTCCGGCGAACAGTCCCAGGAATCCGGGGCTCATGCGTCCCTCCCAGCCTCAGATGCGCCGCCTACCTCGGCGGCCGAAACCCGTTGAGCCGCAGCGAGTTCGCAACGACGGTGACCGAGCTGATGGCCATAGCGGCCGCGGCAAGCATGGGGTTCAGGAAGCCTTCGTCTCCGAACGCAAATTCCAGGTAGGTGGGCACGCTGCCCACGGAGTTGAACACCAGGTGGAAGGCGCCGGCCGCGATGGGGATCAACAGGATGTTGTAGATGAACGCCCAGAAGAGGTTCTGGCGGATCACCCGCACGGTCGCGTTGCTCAGGGCGAACATCGTGAGCAGCGCGCGAAGGTCGCCGCGAAGGAGGGTGACCTGCGCCGACTCGATGGCAACGTCGGTGCCGTTGCCCATCGCGATGCCGACGTCCGCCTGCGCGAGCGCGGGTGCGTCGTTGATGCCGTCGCCGACCATGGCGACGACTTTCTTCTCGTACTGGAGCTGCCGGATCTTAAGCGCCTTCTCGTCCGGGTGCACGCCCGCGATGACCTGCACGATGCCGAGCCGTCGCGCGATGGCCTCCGCCGTGCGCTTGTTGTCGCCGCTCAGCATGACGGGTTCCATGCCCAGGCGGCGGAGACGTGCCACCACCTCGTAGGCCTCCGGCTTGATCGTGTCCTGCACGGTCAGGATCGCCGAGAGGCTGTCGCCGATGGCCACGAAAATGGGCGTCTTGCCGTTGGCCGCCATGGCGCCCGCCCGTGAGGCCACCTGGGTCGCGTCGACGCCCAGGGACGCCATCAGCCGGCCGTTGCCCACAGCCACCCGTCGCTTGCCGACGGCTCCGATGACGCCCTCGCCGGGGATGTACTCGAACTCGGTGACGTTCTCCAGTTCTAGGCCCCGCTCCAGCGCGGCCTCGACGAGCGCCCGGCCGAACGGGTGCTCCGAGTTGCGCTCCACCGAGGCCGCCAGCCGGAGTGACTCGCTCTCGCCAACGCCGAACGCCATCAGGTCGGTCAGCACAGGCTTGCCCATGGTGAGCGTCCCCGTCTTGTCGAGGACCACGGTGTTGGTTGACCGCGCCCGCTCCAGGCCCTCGGCCGAGCGGATGAGCACACCGTACGAGGCGCCCACGCCCGTGCCGACGACGACCGCCGTCGGCGTCGCCAGGCCGAGCGCGCAGGGACAGGCCACGATGAGCACCGCCACAAATGTCATGAGGGCGTACGAAAGTGACGGCGCTGGTCCCAACGCGTACCACAACAGGAAGGCAGAGAACCCGACCGCCAGGACCGCCGGGACGAAGTAGGACGCCACCACGTCCACGGTCCGCTGGACCGGCGCCTTGGACACCTGCGCCTCTTCCACCATTCGGATGATGTTGGACAGTAGCGTCTCGGCGCCCACCTTGGCCGCGCGGAAGGTGAAGGCCCCGGTGCCGTTGATGGTCGCACCGTAGACCGAGTCGCCGGGGCCCTTCTCGATGGGCAGGCTCTCGCCGGTGAGCATGGACTCGTCGACAGCGGAGAGGCCCTCCGTCACGATGCCATCGACCGGGATGCGCTCACCCGGGAGCACCAGCACGATGTCGCCGACGAACACTTCCCCTATCGGTATTTCAACTTCCGTGTCATGCCGGACGACACGGGCGACCTGCACCTGCATGTCGAGGAGGCGGTTGATGGCCTCCGACGTGCGGCGCCTGCTCGCCGCCTCCATGTACCGGCCTACCAGGATAAGCGCAACGATGACCGCCGCCGTGTCAAAGAAGAGCGTGGTGGGCATGTCCCGCGCGATGAAATAGTCGGGGAATAGCACGATGGATGCGCTGTACAGGTAGGCGGTGCCGACACCGATGGAGATGAGCGTGAACATGTTGGCGGTCTTGAACCGGAGCACGCCGAGTCCTGACACAAAGAAGCCACCGCCGGCCCAGAGGACGACCGGCGTCGCGAGGCCCCAGAGCACGTACTTGGACTGCAGGAACTCGGGGGCCCACGTGAAGATGGTCTCGAGGCTGCCTATCAGCACGAGGGCGCCCAGAACCAATGCGACCAAGGCCTTGATGCGCAGACCCCTGACCTCGAGGTTGCGTGCCCTCCGGCGCGCGCGCTCTTCGTCGAGGGAGTTTGCGGCGATGCCCTCCATGCGGTAGCCGGCGTCCTCCACTGCATCCTTCAGCGCATCGAGGGACACCAAGCCCGCGATGAAGTCCACAGACGCCTTCTCTGATGCAAGGTTGACCCGCGCCTGATGTACGCCCTGAATGCCGTTCAGCGCGTGCTCGACGTGCATGACGCAGGAGCCACAGGTCATGCCGCCAATGCTGAGGTTGGTGGTCTCGATGGGAATCGTGTAGCCCGCCGAGGCCACGGCATCACTCAGGTCCTGCTGGGACAGCGGGTGCTTCGGGAAGACCTCCAGGACAGCCGCGGAGGTCACCAGGTCCAGGCGGACGTCCGCGACGCCGGGGACGGCGCGCAGCGCGTCCTGCAGCTCGGCGGCGCCCTCGCTTTCCGTCAGCCCGACGATGGGAAGTGTCACTCGTTCAATGACCGCGCTACTCATCGCAACTCACTCTTCACATTGACACGTGATTCGAACGGCGTGAACGTGCGTCCGCGCCTTTGCGCCGTTGCCTTTTCGGCATTCACCATCATGCGGGCCGACGCCCCGCATACAAGTTCATAGGATACGCTTTGCCAATGTGGCCGTAAAGGGAAACGAGTCTCAACACCATTGAGGTATATCCGCGTCGGCAATGGGCCGCAAATGTGCCATAGGGGAAGGCGCGCCCACAGTTATGCTCATGTAGAATATTGAACCATGCCGCTAGACGAAACTCTTGTCCTCGTTGGCCTGATCATTCTCTTTGCCGCCGCCATCAAGATCACCTTTGGTGTCGGCTTTGCCCTCATTGGCACCCCGCTTCTCCTGCTGGTAATGGACCCGGACAAGGTGGTGGGCTTCATTGCTCCCCTGATTCTGCTGCAGGACTTGATCATCCTGAGCCAGACGTGGCGGCACGTGCCATGGAAGCACGCCGCGCTGTTGGCTGTCGCGGCCAGCGTGGTCGCGCCGTTCTCCGCGCAACTGCTGACGATCCTTGACCAGCAGGCGCTGCAGATCACCATCTCCACGATCATCATCGTCATTGGCATCGCGCTCCTCGCGGGGCTGCAGCTCAGCATCCGGAGGGAGTCAGTGGCGATGGTGGCGGGCGGCGTAGTCAGCGGAATTGTCTTTCCCCTGTCCGGCATCTCCGGCCCTCCAGTCGCGCTCCTGCTGGTGAACCAGCGATGGCAGGTCCAGACGATGCGGGCGGTGTTGGCGGCATACCTCGTCGTGCTGGAGGTCGTGACCATCACCGTGTTTGCCATCAATGGCGTCGTGAACGCAGAGTCCCTGCTGGCCGACCTCTTCATGCTGCCGGTCCTCGGCCTCTCAGTAGTGCTTTCGGCCCTCGCACTGCGAAGATTGAAGCCGGACCACTATCGCAAGTTCGTCACGCTCATAGTTGTCCTTGCCGCCCTGCTCGGAGTGGTGAACCTGATACTGAGCTGACGGGGCTGGTGCAGCCGCATTGATACGAACGGGCGTGGTACACTGAAGGTGTATCGCCCTGTTTGACGCAGTTCACTTTGGACGCTCCGGCGTCCCACCCCCCAGAGGAGGCACGTCCGTGAGTCCTCGCCGCCGAAAGCCCATCCCTCAAGAGTACCCGATGCTGGTTCGCCGGGACGTCGTGGTCTTTCCCCGGGTCATGGGACAGGTCATGGTCTTCCGCCCCATCTTTCAGCGGGCAATCGACGCCGCGATGGCTGCCGACCAGAAGATCATCGTCGTGGGCCGCAAGAACCGCGAGGAGCGGGACTTCACGCCGGACGACCTCTACGGGATCGGGACGATGGCGACGGTCAGCCGCGTCATGCGCATGCCCGACGGCACGGCGAGCGTGGTGCTCGAGGGCTTCAACCGGGTCTCAATTGAGTCCGTGACAGAGACGGACCCCTACTACCGGGGCGCCGTGCTGCCACTGGAAGAGTCCTCGACCGAGTCCATGGAGGCCGAGGCCACCCGCCGCGCCGTCCTGGAACTGCTCGGCGAGTCGGTCAAGATGTCGCACCACCTGGGCGAGGAAGACTACATCGCCGCCCTGAACGCTACCAACAACGGCGAGGTCGCGGACCAGGTGGCCAACTCGCTGCAACTCCCCATCGAGGAGGCGCAAAAGGTGCTGGAGACGCTCGACCCCGATGAGCGGCTCGAGCACGTGCACAAACTGCTGGCCCGCGAGCTGGAGGTGCTCCGGTTGCAGAGCCGCATGCAGTCGGCGGTGCAGGAAGAGGTGGAGAAGACGCAGCGCGAGCACATCCTTCGCGAGCACCTCCGCATGATCCAGGAACAGCTCAGGGACGTCGATCCGACGCACAAGGAGGCCCACGACCTGCGGACCCGCATCGAGGAGGCGGGCATGCCGGAGGCGGCCGAGCAGAAGGCGCTGGAGGAGATGGACCGGCTCGCGATGATCCCCAGCATCTCCCCCGAGTCCTCCGTGCTGCGCAACTACCTGGACTGGCTGGTCTCGCTGCCGTGGAGCAAGTCGACCGAGGACAACCTCGACACGGTGCACGCGGCGAAGGTGCTGGACAAGAACCACTACGGCCTGCAGAAGGTGAAAGAGCGATTGCTTGAGTACATGGCAGTCCGAAAGCTCTCGGCGGGCAAGCTTCGGTCGCCGGTGCTCTGCCTCGTGGGCCCACCCGGCGTCGGGAAGACCTCGCTGGGGCGCTCCATCGCCGAGGCGCTCGGCCGCGTCTTCGTGCGCGTCAGCCTGGGCGGCGTCCGCGACGAGGCGGAGGTGCGCGGGCACCGTCGCACGTACGTCGGCGCGCTGCCGGGACGCATCGTGCAGGCGATGAAGACGGCGGGCGTCGTCAACCCGGTCTTCATGCTGGACGAGCTCGATAAGATGGGTTCGGACTTCCGCGGCGACCCGTCGTCGGCGCTGCTGGAGGTTCTGGATCCGGAGCAGAACCACGGGTTCAGCGACCACTACCTGGAGGTCCCCTACGACCTCTCGAAGGTGCTCTTCATCGCCACGGCCAACGTGCTCGACCCCATCATCCCGGCGCTGCGTGACCGGCTTGAGGTGCTGGAGCTGCCGGGGTACACGGAGGACGAGAAGATCCACATCGCACAGCGCTTCTTGGCGCCCAAGCAGGCGGAGGAGAACGGGCTGGGCGAGAGGCCTGTTACGTGGGGCGAGGAGCCGCTGCTGCAGCTCATCCGCGGCTACACCCACGAGGCCGGCGTACGGAACCTGGAGCGGGAGATAGGTGGCGTGAACCGCAAGGTGGCCAAGACCATCGCCGACGGCGGCAAGCCGCCCACCCGCATCACGATGAGCTACCTGGCCAAGGCAATCGGCCCGGCGCGGTACACGTGGGGCGCCGCCGAGGAGCAGGACGAGGTCGGCGTCGCGACGGGCGTCGCGCGAACGGCCGTCGGCGGCGACGTGCTCTCCGTCGAGGTGAGCGTGGTCGACGGCAAGGGCGACCTGACGCTCACCGGCTCCCTCGGCGACGTGATGAAGGAGTCTGCACAGGCGGCGCTTAGCTACGCGCGGGCGCGCTCGCACAGCTTCAAGCTGCCGCCCAAGGTCTTCGAGGAGAACAACATCCACATCCACGTGCCCTCGGGCGCGGTGCCCAAGGACGGCCCCTCAGCGGGGGTGACGCTGGCGACGGCGCTGGTGTCGGCGCTGGGGCGCATGCCCGTGCGCAAGGACGTCGCCATGACGGGCGAGGTCACGCTGCGCGGGCGCGTACTGGAGGTGGGCGGCATCAAGGAGAAGGTGCTGGCGGCGCACAGGGCCGGTATCAAGACCTTCGTGTTGCCGAAGAAGAACAACCGTGACCTGGAGGACGTGCCGACGCAGGTGCGCCGCACGCTGACCTTCGTGCCCGTCGAGAACATGGACGAGGTGCTGGCCGTCGCGCTGCTGCCGATGGTGCGACCAGAGGCGTAGGTTGCGGCCCTATTGACAATCTGAGAAAATCTACACGGTACAGTTCGGCCAAGCGAATTGGAGCCGGCCGGGGAGAGGTGCAACGTGTTTGGTCTATTCCGAGGCGGGTTCGGCCTGCCCGAGATCATTCTGATCCTGTTCATTGTCCTGCTGCTCTTCGGCGCGACGCGGCTGCCGCAGCTCGCGAAGTCCATGGGCTCCGCGATCAAGGAGTTCCGCAAAGCAGCCGGCCCCTCGCTCGACGAGGGCACAAACAACGCCAGCACCACGACCCGGCGCACGAGGTCCAAGAAGGCGTCGTAGCGCATACATCGCTTGAAGAAGAGAGGGCCCCGCTCCGTAGAGCGGGGCCCTCTTGCTTCCTCTGATTCTGGTGTCGCCCTCACTCTATGGACACCAGGTAGTGGTAGTGCGGCTGCCCGCCGTAGACCACCTCCACCTCGAGATCGTCCGTCACGCCCGAGAGCGCTTCGGCGGCGATGAGGGCGTCGCCGTGGGTGACGTCGCCGCCCCAGTACAGCGTGACCAGCGAGCCTTCTTCGGGCTCCGCTGCCCGCACGAGCGCGACAACCGCCTCCTGCACCGTCGGCTCCGACGCCGCGAGTGTGCCGCTCAGCAGCGCCATCACCTCGCCTGCGCGCACCTGTGCGCCGTCAACGACGGCGTCGCGGACGGCGGTGACGACCTCGCCATCTATAAGCGATTCGGCGCCCTCCGCCATGGACTCGGCGTTGCCGTCGAGGTCGCCGACAGGGGAGAAGGCGAGCATCGCCGCAATGCCCTGCGGCAGCGACGTCGTCGGCACGACGCGCGCGGGGACCGGGGACAGGTCCGCCGCCTGCCGCGCCGACGCCACGATGTTCTTGTTGTTTGGCAGCAGCACCGCCGACTCCGCGTGGAGCGACCGGATCCCCTCCAGCAGCTCCTCCGTGCTGGGGTTCATGGTCTGCCCGCCGGAGACGATGACCTCGACGCCCAGGCTGCGGTAGACCCCCTCCAAGCCGTCGCCGCGGACCACCGCCACGACACCCACCGCGGCGGGCGGACCGTCGGTGCGGGCCGCGCGGAAGTCCTGGTGCTGATTGTCCATGCTCTCGATCTTGATCTTGTCCACCACGCCAACACCGCGGCCCAGTTCGAGCAGCATGTCGGGCTCCAGCGTGTGCGCGTGGACGCGCACCGTCCGCGTGTCGCCGATGACGACGGTCGACTGCGCCAGGGCGTCGATGGCAGCTCGGAGGCCCTCCGGGTCGAGGGCCTCGCCGGTGATGATGAACTGCGTACAGAAGCCGAAGACGTCCTGCTCGACGGACTGCAGGAAGCTGTCGGACACGTGGCCGAGTCCTTCGACGTTCTCCATGTGGATGGAGGTTGGATCCTCGCCGCGGAGCGCCAGCAGGCCGCCCTCCAGGAGGACGGAGAACCCCTGCCCTCCTGCGTCGACAACACCGGCGTCGTGGAGCACCTGGAGCTGCTCGGGCGTCTCCAGCACCGCCTCCTTGCACACAACGAGCCCTGCTTCCAGCAGCGCCAGCGCGTCCTCGGCGACTGGGGCGGCGTCCTGCATGGCCTCGCCGGTGCGGCGCATCACGGTGAGCATCGTGCCCTCGACGGGGTTGCTGACGGCGCGGTAGGTGGCGGCGCCGCCTGCTGCGAAGGCCTCCGCGAGTTGGGTAGTCTCGGCGTGCGGCAGCCCTTCGACAGCCTCCGCGAGACCGCGGATGAACTGCGACAGGATGACGCCGCTGTTGCCGCGCGCGCCCATGAGCGCCCCGTGCGCGGCGGCTCTCGCGACGTCCGTGAGCGTCGAGCCGTCGGCCTGCTGCGCCGACTCGACGACGGTCTTCAGGGTGAGGAGCATGTTGGTGCCTGTGTCGCCGTCGGGCACGGGGAAGACGTTGAGCGCGTTCACGGCCTCGAGGTTCACCTCGAGCGCCTCGGCGCCACCGGAGAGCAGGGTCAGGAGGCCCGCAGCGTCCAGTCGTGTCGGAGTGCTTTCGGTCACTGTGACGCGCCTCCTCTCGTGGTATTTGTCAGCTTGCCCATGTGCCAAAGCTGTGCTAATGTAATTTAGAAATTGTAAGCAAGCGGCAATACGCCGTCAAAAGGCAGACCATGGCAAGTTGTCAAATATGCGGCAAGGTTGGCGGCAGCGGCCACAACGTTAGCCACTCCAAGCGGCGCACCAACACCCGTTGGCTCCCCAACGTCCAGCGGGCAACGATGGTGATCAATGGCCAGCGAGTGCGGGTGAAGGCTTGCACCCGGTGCATCCGGAGCCAGTACAAGCCCTCTCGGGTGAGGTAGGCCAGTTGGCCAGCTACATTGCTGAGATTGCGCATCAGTCGAGGTGCGCCGTCTCCGCGTCACCTAGCCGGCATGGAAGCTGCCGCGCAACCGGGTCATCGCCTCCGCAACGCTCTCCCTCTTGTTGAAGATGGCGGACCCGGCGACGAGGACTCTCGCGCCGTTCTTCACCACTTCATCCGCCGTCTCAGCATTGATGCCGCCATCCACCTCCAGCTCCGTCTCCAGCGAGCGCTCGTCCAGCATGGCGCGTACCCTTCGCACCTTGGGTACTACGGACGAGATGAATCGCTGACCGCCGAAGCCGGGGTTCACGGTCATCACCAGCACCAGGTCCAGGTCGTCGACGATCTCCTCCAGGGCGCTGGCGGGCGTTGAGGGATTAAGGGCGACCCCAGACCGGGCCCCCGACTCCTTGATGAGATGGACAGTCCGGTGCAAGTGTGCGCAGGCCTCAGCATGCACGGTGAGGATGGACGCCCCAGCCTTCGCGAATTCCGGGATGAGCTGGTCCGGCGAGTCCACCATCAGGTGCACGTCAAGCGGCAAGGTTGTCCGGGACCGCAGGGCGTCCACCAGCATGGGGCCAAAGGTCAGGTTGGGGACAAAGTGGCCGTCCATGACGTCGACGTGAATGTAGTCGGCGCCGGCGGCCTCAGCCTCGGCCACCTGGGCGCCGAACGCAGCCGCGTCGGCCGAGAGGATGGACGGCGACACCTTAACGTACGAAGTCCCTGGCATTTCGGTCTCCTGCTGGTTGCACGGTTTCTCAGTAGGGGCAGGTTTATGATATAGCATAAAGTGCCCCTGCTTTCCATCTTGTTGCAAGAAGGGAGGTATAGAGGGCATGAACCCCGCCGTACTGGCCGTCCTGACCGGCCTGTTCCTCGCCCTTGCCTCCCTCTACATCCGTTGGGGCCTGGAGCGCGGTACTCCCGGAGCTGCTGTGCTGATCGTCAACCTGATCAGCGCGGTCGTTGCCTGGCCGCTCTACCTGCTCTTCTCCCCTCATTTGGGCATTTCCAACTGGGCTGTGTTTGCATTCATTGCAGCCGGTGTGACGGGACTCTTTCTGGGCCGGGCGTTGCTGTTTGCCGCCATGCAGAGGATTGGCGTGGCCGTCTCGACTCCGCTGTACAACGTCCAGGCGCCCCTGTCGGTCATGGGCGGCGTGATCCTGTTCAGCGAAGCAGTCTCACCGCTCATAGGGTTGGGCACCGTGGCGGCCGTGGGCGGCGCCGGCCTGCTTTGCCTTGGCAAGTTCAGTCTGGGCTTAGAGCAACGGGCCCAACTTCGAGAACTGGCGATTCCCGTAGCCTCTGGCATTTGCATTGCGGCAGGGTTTGTGCTGCGGAAATGGGGGCTGCTGGAGACCCCCGACATCTACCTTGGCCTTGCCATCATGACGTCGACGGCTTTCATCATTTCCCTTGGCTCAGCCGTTGTCCACCGGCAGACGATCCGCTTTCCGACGGGCCGGCCATTGATGATGTTCGTCATTGCGGGGTTCATGACCAACGTGGCCCACCTCACCAGTCTGGCGGCGCTGCTGCATGGCAATCTTGTGGTGGTCATCCCCCTGCAGAACACGGAAATGCTCTTCGCGCTGCTGCTCTCCCTGGTGTTCCTGCGCCGGCTCGAGCGGATAACGCTCGCCGTGGTGGCGGGGGCGGCGCTCGTGATGACGGGAGCGGTGCTGGTTAACCTGTGACGAGGCGGCTACAGTAGGGCGCAGCGCCGCACGCCGGCGCCAATACACGAAGGGCGGTGCCTGTCCGAATGCCTCCCGCACTCCTCGCCGTCGTCGCGGGCATGTTCTTCGCGCTGGCATCGTTCTTCACCCGGCTGGGCCTCGAGCGGGGGACCACGGACGGGGCGGTGCGAACGGCTGCGGTGGTCGCCGTTGCCGTGTCCTGGCCCCTGTTCATGCTGCTCGCCCCGTGGACGAGCCTATCAAGCTGGGCGGTGCTCGCCTTCATTGCGGCGGGGTTCTGCGGACCCTTCCTGGGAAGGCTGTTCCTGTTTACGGGCCTGCAGCGCGTGGGAGTGGCCGTCACCACGCCCATCTACAACGTGCAGGTGCTCTTCACCGCGGTTGCGGGCGTGCTGTTCTTCAGCGAGACGCTCACGCCGTTCATCGGCGTCGGGACTGTGGCGATGCTGGTGGGCCTCGCACTGCTGGGCCTCGACGCCTCAGGCGGCAATCGCGACAGGCCGCGGCGCGCGCTGGACCTGCTGTTTCCGCTGGGCGCCGGGTTCTTCATCGCCATCACGTACGTGTTCCGCAAGTGGGGGCTGCAGATTACGCCCGAGGTGTTCCTCGGGCTGGCGGTGATGTCGTCGACGGCGCTCCTGACGTCGATGGGCACGGGCGCCCTCAAGGGGCAGGCCCTCACCATTCCGCGCGGCCGCACGCTCGTCATGTTCACGATCGGCGGCGTGATGGCGATCACGGCCCATCTCTGCGTCCTCGGCGCGCTGCTGCACGGCGATCTGCTGATCGTGGTGCCCCTGCAGAACATGGAGCCGCTCTTTGCCGTGGTGCTCTCGAGACTCTTCCTGCGGCGCCTCGAGCTAGTCTCGCCGGCCATCGTCGCGGGCGCGGCGCTGGTGGTGACCGGCGGCGTGCTCGTCAACCTCTAGCGACGCTAGCACAGCAAGAGGGCGCTCCGTTGGAGCGCCCTCCCGTATTCTACGCTGTATCGACTAGTCTGTGCCCAGGTTCCGCTTGAAGAAGGCCAGCGTGCGCGGCCAGGCGTCGTCGGACGCTTCCTTGTGGTAGCTGCCGCGGCCGTCGCAGAAGAAGCCGTGGCCGGCGCCATCGTAGACGTGGAACTCCACGTCCTTGCCCGCGTCCTTTAACGCCTGCTCGATGCGCTCGACGTGTGCGACGGGAATGCCTGCGTCCTCGGAGCCCCAGAAGCCGATGACCGGGCACGCGACCGCGCCGGCGTTGTCGAGGCCGTTGGGAGCGCCCGCGGGGGCGTCGTCGCGGGGGACGATGCCGCCGCCGTAGTAGATGGCCGCGGCGGAGATGCCGGGCACCGCGTGGGAGGCGAGGTAGACCACGCCGCCGCCGAAGCAGTAGCCCACGATGCCGACGTTGGAGTTGGCGTGGGCGTCGCCCTGCAGGTGGGCCATCAGCGCGTTCAGGTCGGCGGTGATGCCCTCAGGCGTGGTGGTGGCGCGCAATGCGAAGGCCTCTTCACGGTTGTCGTAGGAGACGGTCAGGCCGTCGCCCTGCCGGTAGAACAGGTCGGGGGCCACGGCGTAGTAGCCCTCGGCGGCGAAGCGGCTGGCGACGTCCTTGATGTGGTCGTCAACACCGAAGATCTCCTGGATCACAATGACCGCCGGGTGGGGGCCATCGCCCTCCGGGACATAGGCATAGCCGGTCATGGTGCCATCCGCCGTGGAGATGGCGAGTTCCTCAGATACAGTAGCCATAGTTCCTCCTCTGAATCTTGGGTATGCCCGTATTGTACTGAACCTGCCGCCGTCCGCAACCGCGATGCTGTTAACGCGGTGTTGCCGTGCTGCACCGGTGTGGCGCGCTCCGCACTCCCGTAACCCGTCGAAGGCGACTCTTGCGTTCGACGAGGCGGGTTGCTACATGTCGAAGCTTACGACGACTGCCGCGTTGACAATGACCGTGGAGTCGTCGCCCGCCTCGTTGGGGATCTCGAGGCCGCCCTGGACGACCTTGATGGTGTTGTTGTTGCCGTGGGGCAGTGCCTCGAGCACAGCCGGGCCGTCGACGGCGTCCGGGTCCGGCGCGGCGATGATTACGTCCACCAGCATCTCGTCGACGCCCTTGCCGAGGTGGCGGGCGGCGCCAAAGCTGTTGTGCCAGATGGCCTCGCGCACGGCGCGCTGCGCCGCCTTGGTGTAGTCGCGCCCGTGCAAGTCCACGCCCATGCCCATCTCCAACAGAAACCGTTTCTTGGCCATACAGGTATACCCCCTCGTAATCATTCGTCCGGTGAACGTATCATACGGGAGCCGACGTGGCCACGCTACTTGTGGCGCGGGAGAGGGAGGGCGTCATGCACTGGTGCAGGTTTCGGGACGGCGACGGAGCCACCTACGGCGTCGTCGAAGGCGACACGGTCCGCGCCATGAGCGGCAGCCCCTTCGACGGCGGCGAGCCGGGCGACGAGACAAGGCCGCTGGCCGGCGTGAAGCTGCTCATCCCCTGCGTGCCACCGACCTTCTACGCAGCCGGCGCCAACTACCGCGCGCACCTCGCGTGGGCTGCGCAGGCCCTCGGCGGCAGCGGAGCGGCCCCACCCCGCGCTGACATCGGCTACCGCGCGGTCAACAGCCTGAACGCCCACGACGAAGCCATCGTCATCCCGCGCGACGCCACGGGGCCCGTGCAGGTCGAGGGCGAGCTGGCCGCGGTCATCGGCCGCACGGCGAAGGGGCTGACGCGCGAGAACGCCCTCGACTGCGTGCTCGGCTACACCATCGGCAACGACGTCAGCGAGCGCACGTGGCAGCGCGGCGACCGCACGCTGTGGCGCGCGAAGAACACGGACACCTTCAACCCCATGGGGCCGTGGGTCACCCCGGGTCTGGACCCGGAGGCGCTGACGGTCATCACTCGCATCAACGGCGACGAGGCCTCGCGGTATTCCACCGGCGACGCAATCTACTCGCTCGTCGACTTCCTGGTGGAGACCACCAAGTACGTCACGCTCTACGCCGGCGACGTCATGTGGCTCGGCTGCGACGGCGCCACGCCGGACATCGTTTCCGGCGACGTCGTGGAGATCGAGATCCCCGGCATCGGCACACTGCGCAACCCAGTCGAGGGGGAGTAGGCCAACCAGGGCGCTGCGGAGGAGCCCCGAGAGGCATGGCTTCGTCAAGGTGACGGACTGGTCATCCTGCGAAATACAGCTTGATGAGCTCCATCACGGCTTGTTTGTCTATGAGCCCCCTGAAGTAATCGGCCACGGCCTCGATGACCTCGTCGCGTTCAATTGTGCCGTTACCGTTACGGTCGTATGGGCTCATGGAGGCTTCCGTCACCTCGATGGTCACCATGATGATGGCTCCAAAGCCTGCGCTGTCCGTAGCGGTGAGGTTGACGGTGTACGTGTCCCCCAGGGCGAGGTCGACCTCCTCCCTGACGCTGATTTGTCCGGTCTCCTCGTCGACGGCAAAGTGCAATGCATCGGTCCCACTCAACGAGTAGGTGATGGCGAGGTCATCCGGGTGCGTGGCCGTCACTGGGTCGCCGACTGCGGCATTGGGCCGCGCGTTTTCAGAGACGCTACGCGTTGTGCGGAAACCGTCGGCGAACTTGGGCGCGACGGGTGCTGGGCCAAAGCCACCCCCGCCGCCGCCCGGGGTCGTGGTCGTGGTTGAGGGCGAGGATTCCGAGGGCGGGTCTGTGGACTGGGGCGCTGGCGTGTAACCCGCCGAGTTGGCCGAGACATCGCTAGAGACCCATGGCCGGGCCTGCTTGATCGCAAGGCTATATGCGCTGGTGATCTTAAACTCAATTTCCATGGCGAACTGTTCGCCGGATTCCGGCTCGTACAGGCCCTTGAAGTGCCCGTGAATTTCGTACAGGTGTTGCTGCAGCTGCGTCAATTGCCCATTGCTCAAGAGGCGCACCCCTGGATCCACCTGATTGGAATAGCGAAGAAGGGTGGAGTTGGCGAAGTTGTCCAACAGGACTTCCTCCGGAATAGACAGCGCTTCAGGATTCGTGACCAAGTCCTCACCAATCTGGCTGTTCAAATAGTAGTAGTCGAACCTGCCTGCGATAGGATCGAAGCTGACGGCGACGCCGTTGACCCTTTCGTCCTGATAGCTCGGGTGGACCAGGATTCCCATTGCGGCTGCCATGTGGTCGATGCGGTGAAAGTCACGTTCAACAAAAGCGCGGAAGTTCCACAGACTCGCGTACACCTCCTTGAGTGACTTAGCGAGATCGTCCTCGTCTTCCGATGGCTTTTGGCTCTTGGAGTCGTACAGCCCCGCACCGTTGAAGCCGGGCAGGTCCTCGTTGTTGGTGCTGGAACGGTAGCGGCGGTTGATCCCCTCCGGGAACCCCTCATTCATGGTCTCGATTGCTGAGATGATCCAGGCAGGCGTGTCCCCATCCTCAATGTCTTTGCGGAGTTCCTTGAGTTTGGATTTCTGGGTGTCGAAGTCTGTTTGAAAGTCGTAGTCGGCCAACATTTCTCTGATGTCCTCATAAAAGCCGTTGTGCTTCATGAACTCATCGTAGAAATAAAACGGGATAGCATACCCGTCCGGGACGGTGCCGGCCGGGAAACCGAGCCTCCGAAGCTCCGCTACATTAGCCGCCTTCACGCCGAACGCGTCCCAGTCGTGGAAGCCGATATCCCCAAGCGGAGTGATGGACGTGACCGAGAGGTCCCGTTGCGGCGTCTGTGCCCTGGCAGGCCGGGACGACGCATAGTGGTTGTCGACCTCACGCTTGGTGGCCGCCCGCACGGTGTACCCGTCCATTGACACCGTGTAGTAAACGTAGCTGCCTAGAAGCGCACTTATCGCGGACTTGTCGAGGGCATTGCGGATGAAGGCGTTGGGAACGCTGTCCTGGACGGCGCGGAGGTTGACGTGGGAGAGCGGCGTTTGCTGCACCGTCGTGATGATGCCCGCAACGCGCGGCAACTCGTTGGGCAGAGCCTCGTAAATAACTACGTCCCGGGGGTTGGGCGAGTCGTCGGGATCCATGGACCGCAGCAGCCCGTACCCCTCCGCCTTGTTCATCGGGACATAGTCACTGTCAGAAAAGACGTCATTGTCACGCAGGAGGTTAATCCGGGACGCCTGATACAGCGACAAGCCACCATGTGCAAGCCGCAATTGCTCGCGCATATGCAGTGCTAAGTCGTTCTCAAGTAGCGGAATGTTCGCGGCTATAAGCGTGTAGAGGAGATCATTTACGGAATAGGGTTCCCTGCGGTGAATCCATATGGAGTAGAGTCCTTCATTGCCGTCGGGTGACTGGAGTTCGGGGTGATAGGTGAGCAAACCGTTGAAGTTGTCGTCCGACGCGCTCTCCTCGACGCCCAGGGCAGCAAGGGCGGTCTCAAAGGTGCCGTGGTACGGGTGCGTATTGGTGTTAATGAAGTAAATGCGCGGATTACCGCTGTACAGTCCGTACACAATGAACTTGATGTACCGGCCAGTCTTGGCAAGCTGCACGAATGTGTGTTGGTCGGGGATGGCCACTACGCCGTCGCTGAGGGGGACGGCGGCAGCCGAGTTCACAGGGTTCTTGCTCACCGGGTCCGCAAGCTCGGTGATGTCGTCGATGCAGTCACCGTCGACATCTGCCGGGTGGGAGATGAGGTGCTTCTCCACCCGGTAACGCTCCATGGGAAGCGCCGCCACGTTCTCGGCGAGGGTGGTTGAGCCAGCTGCGCCCCTCTTCACCAGGATCGGTATCTCAATTGTGGTGTCCGCATCGATGTCGTGCCGCGCATAGAGGACGAAGTAGTCGGAGGTGGTGGAATCGACCACGATGGGAACGGCGGAAACCTCAACTGCAGTCGGCGTTGGGTCAAGACCGCCTCCCGGGCACGTCTCATCAGCGGTACCGTCGCCGTCTTGGGCGTACGCGGGAGAGCCAAGGAACCCGGTTAACGCCCCGGAGAGGAGGAGCAATGCAAGTATTACCAGAATTAGATTACGGGAACTTACCATGAGAATGGTAACTCCATCACACCAACCCAAGGGAACCACACTCACTAAGCATTTATACCAGTATTAATACATCGATGTAAATGTTCTTCCCGTGAGCAACAAAGGCCTTAAGCACTTGCGATGTAAAGGAGATGGTTATCCCAGGCTGCGGCAGGCTCCGGAACCCGTGGGGGAAATGAGGCCGGAGGGAGCCCAATTCGACGGCCCCGGTAACTCGTCGCCAGCGCCATTGGCATTCTCGAGACCCTTGTCTCTTTTTCCCCGCCGTAGAGCTCACCCACCCCGTTGCATCGCAACACCGCAAAGCCCTCTCCAGTCTCAATTTGTCGAATTCCGTAACCCCGCCGCTACCGAAATTAAACCCAGTTCGTTTCAATAATTAGAGAATCCAGTTACAGGAGTTCGGCAAAATAGGTTGAAAAGAAGAGCTTGGAAAAGCTTTAAGGCTGAGAGGGAGGAAGATATGTACGCGTTCAAAGGCGACTACCGACTCAACAGGGTCCGGCCCGTTTTGGCGATCGCGGCGCTCGGTTGCGCTGCCGCCGCGCTGTTGGCCGTACGGGCCCGGCGACATTGCAGGGACTGGCTCGACTAGCCGCTCGACATGGGTGGCTTCAGGAAGCCCACCTCTCTCCAGTGGCGTCCGCAGCCTGCTGCGGGCGCCAATGGGCTTTCAGGGCCGCAGATGGCGGGAAGGGTTTGCGGGCAAGGGTTTACCGGCCGTCAGACCGCCCTACCGAAAGTCTTAGCCTAATGCTGCCAGCACAATTGGCCCAAAAACAACCAAATGTCTTGCAATTCAGATAAGGCCGTGTGGACAATAAATGTAAGGGGCCTCGACTGAACAGCGGGCAAACAAACTGGAGAACCGGCGCCGGCAACCCACGACGTCACTCTCCGATGCCCGAGTAGATAGGCAACAAGGCGGTCTCAAGAGGCGTGGCTGTTACAGCCAGGAGATAGATATGAGAAGTCGGATATTCTTGGCACTCGCAGTTTTGTTGGCGTTGGCAACGTTCGCATTCGCTGCCTGCGGCGGCGAAGAGGAAGAAGCGCAGGTGACAGAACCCGCTCCGGTAACGGAGCCCGCACCGGCGCCCGAGCCTGAAACCGTCACGGAGCCGGAGCCGACGGTCGTGATGTCGGGCGGCCTGCAGCTATCCATAGATTGCCTTGACGGCGGCGGGTTGACCGACGTTGAGACGGTCATCTCATGCAACCACCAGGCGATGGAAGGGTTCACGACCTTCTCGTTTGACGGCACGTTCGACCTGACGGCTGCGTTCCCCGTGCCGGGTGCGCCAGTCGGCGGCGCGTCCATCAAGCTGAACGGCGGCATGATCAAGCCGGACAGGACCAGCTTTACGCTGACGCTCGGCCCAGAGGGTCAGACGATCGAGACGGGCGGCATCCTCATCGGTGATGACTTCTACACGCAGGACCCGGCGTCACAGTTGTGGTTGAAGGGCGCGCCGGGGGACGACCAGTCGCTGGCGCCCCTGCAGCTGGTCGGCATGCTGTTCCTGCCCCAGGACGTCCCCACCACGCTGGATGGCGTCATCGAGCTTGAAGACGGCAGCAAGGCATACGTCCTCCTCTCGGACGAGAGCGACCTCGGCGAGGAGGCCGCCATGTTCGGCCTCGCGGAGAGCGGGATCACCCGACTCGTCGGCGTGGACGACTTCCTGACGAGGGAGGTCCGCGTCACCGTTGAGGGCACCGACGGCGAGACCCGTGACCTGTTCTCGGTCCGCTACCACGGGTTCGGCGAGGACCTGAGCATCGAGGCGCCCGAGAGCTTCGTGGAGCTCCCTCCCGACGCGTTCTCAGGCGGCGGCCCGCAGGAGCCGGCGACGGTGCTGGGGCTCGCGCGCAACGCCGACGGCCACGTGGAGGTGCAGTTCAGCAAGCCCGTATTCGTGGAGGGCGAGGTGATCCTGTACGTCCTGGAGCCATCGACCGGCGGGTGGGAGCTTCCGCTCCTCAGCGGAAGCGGCACGGCCACGCTCGTCTTCGACGCTGCGCCGGAGGGCAGTCCTGCGCTGGTGACCGGCGAAAGCGAGATTGCCTGGATCGGATTCGGCATGGACGCGGAAATCCTGGATGCCGACGGCGTACGCGCCAACGACCTCTTCGACACCTGGACGTACGAGTAAGCGCGCAGAGGGGTGGCCGGGTGCACCAACCGCAACTTCGTTGGGTTGCCCGGCCACTCCTCTCGAGGTCACTGCTTGTGGGTGGTCCCCCTCTGCAAAGGTGAAGATCGTCATCGGAGCCTTGGGAAGAGATGCCCCTCAAACCAGAACGCTTCCCGCTACTCGGCCTGGGGTTCATTGATCTTGAGCACCGTTAGCGGGGTCGGGTTGGGGTCTACGGGAAAGGAGACAAACACCTGCACCTGGGCGCTTTCTGGGGACTCGTCATCGTGCGGGTAGTGGGCGATGTGCCAAAAGTCTTCGGACCGCTGTAGCACAAATGTGACGCGGTCGCCGGGCTCCGGTGGGACATTGGGAACAGGAACAGGCGTGACCACGATGAACTCCGCCGTTTGTTCGTCCAACAATCCGAGCCCGCCCGCCGACCTCTCAGATCCCTCGTTGGTCAGACGGCCGAACTTGACCAGTACCCGGCCGTCGTCCAGGAGCTGCATGAGCGCTTTCAACGATGGAGCTTCGTGAATTGTTGGAATGCCGTCGCTGTCAAAATCGGCGCCATGCAGATAGCAGCCTATGTAATGCCCACCCTCCTCATCATTTGCCTGGTAGAGGTCGGCCATAGCGAGGACCATGTTCTCCGGAGTGGCGCACCAGAAGTGATTGGGCAACGGGCAATCCACGTGGTAGGCCCTGATCAGTCCCACCAGCACGTCGACACCATGCTGAGCCAGCTCTCCATTGCTCAAGCGGCCCCAGGTGGCAATGGAGATCGTATCGCCTTCTTCGTACGGGACATCGCTTTGCAAGGTCACACAACCCTTCTGGACGGTAGTTGTTGGTTACGGCAACACTTCTGGCTGCAATGTAGTGCCTCAAATCGCGGCACATGAGACAAGCGGTGGTTCCAATTGCGCCGGAGCGCCAAGTCCGCCTCCGCCGCTGTGACCATTCTGCTGGTATTGAACGCCGGCCGGCTCAATCGGCTTGCACCACGTAGGTCACCGCTCGCCTCCACCTACCCCGGCGCCAATCCCATGACCATGTCCCGAAGGGTGACGATGCCCACGGGGTCTCCCGCCTCGTCAACCACCAGCGTCCGCGACACGCCGAAGTGCACGAGCAGGCGTGCGGCGTAGCGGGCCTGCATCTGCCCGCGGACGGTCAGCACCGGCTTCGACATGATCTCGTACACGTTCACACGGTCCGCGGCCCGGTTGGTGGCGACTACCTCGCGCGCGATGTCCGTTACCGTGATCACGCCCAGTTCGTCGTCGCCGCTCCGGCGCTCGACCACCAGTGAGCTAACGTTGTATTCCTTCATGGCGGCCATCGCCTGCGCCACCGTGGCTAGGCCGTCAATTGTCTTGACGCCGGACACCATAAGATCGGAGATACGTATCGTATTTGGCTGGGTCATATAGCGCCCTCCAACTCCGCCAACAGGGCGGTCATCTGGGAGTTCAACCCCACGGCGTCCAGAATTTCCAACTGGACTGCAATGCCGGCGCCTTCCTGCGACTCCATTTGTCCGGCGTCGCGGATCCGCTCCAGGATTTCGCGGGCTCGCGGTTCCGTGACAAGGAAGAGGAGCACGTCCCGGTTCACACCGAATCGCAGGCCGAAGAACGACCTGCCAGGTTGCAGCCCCTCTCCCCGCACGCTCTTGATGATGGTGGCGCCGGTTGCCCCGCTGGCCCGCGCCGCATCGATGACCGCCTCGGTCTTGTCGTCATCGACCATCGCAACAACAAGTGACAGCTTCATCGCCGGACCTCCTTTGCCTGCCTCTTCTTCCGCCAGCGTTCAACTCTATCCGCAATTATTGCATAGCCGAGCACGGACATGATGGGAAACACGCTGGCAAATGCAATAAGACCAAACCCGTCGATCAGCGGGCTGCGACCGGGCACGCTCGCGGCGAGGCCCAGCCCCAGCGCGGTGACGACAGGCACGGTCACCGTGGACGTTGTGACCCCACCGCTGTCGTAGGCCAGCGGCACTATGGTGCGATTGCTGAGGTACGTCTGGATGATCACGATGACGTACGCGACGACGATGTACCACGGCAGCGGCGTCCCCGTCACTATGCGGAAGCACCCCAGCGACACGCCGGCCGCGACACCGATGGCAACCGCGATCCGCAGCCCGAGCGCGTTCACCGCGCCGGCCGAGACTTCCTCCGCCTTCAGCGCAACGGCGATGAGCGACGGCTCGGCCACCGTTGTCGCGAAGCCGATGGCCGCCGCGAAGCAGTAGATGAGCCAGTAGTCCTCCCAACGGACGACCTGCACCAGCGCACCGGCGCCCGTGGCGCTCTTCTCGACGAGTTGCTTGGCCATAGTCTCGCCGATGGGGAAGAGCGCCTCCTCCAGCCCGATGAGGAAAAGCGCCAGCCCCAGCAGCACCATGACGGACCCGGCCGCGATGGCGCGCAAGTTCGGCAGCCTGCGACGCAGTACAGCCACCTGGAAGAAGACCAGGATGACGACGATGGGAATCACGTCGCGGAGCGTCGTCAGCGTGGTGGTGACGATGACTTCGAGAAATTCGGCCATCACGTCACCATCCCGTAGCCGAGCACGCAGATCATGGGCGTCAGGCTCGCGAATGCGATGAGGCCGAAGCCGTCCAGCATCGGGTTGCGACCGCGGATGGTCGTCGCGAGCCCCACGCCGAGCGCCGTGATGAGCGGGACGGTGATGGTGCTCGTAGTCACCCCACCCGAGTCGTACGCCACGCCGACTATCTCCTCCGGCGCGAAGATGGTCATCACCATGACCAGAACGTAGCCGCCGATGATGAAGCGGTGGATGGGCCACCCCTTCACGATGCGCAACACGCCGAGAACGATGGCCAGCCCAACGGAGAACGCGACGACCAGCCGCAGCTCGAGGGCGTAGGTGTCCCTCGCTGCTTGGCTGGCTTGGATGAAGCCTGCCTCGGCCGCGACGTCGGAGGCCTCGGCCGCGACGGCGATGAGCGCGGGCTCGGCGACGGTCGTGCCGAAGCCGAGGCAGAAGGCCAATGACAGGAGCGCGGTGACGCTGCCCTTGCGCGCCATGCCCTGCGCCAGCGCCTCGCCGAGCGGGAAGAGGCCGCTCTCCAGCCCCTGGATAAAAAGCGCTAACCCGAGGACCACAAACACAAGCCCGACCAGGACGTTGACCAGTTCCGGAAAGGGCTGCTGCAGGACGACAATCTGGAAAAAGGCGATAACGCCAAAGATGGGCGCGAGGTCCCTCAGCGCGCCGAGAACCTGCTTGGACATCGCGACAGCGAACTGGGGCAAACCACGCTCCTATGGCATGACTCTTCGGGGGAAGGACTTGCGGCGCTGTGCGCAGCTACACCATACGAAGCAAGCGGGAGCGGGTCAAGGGATGACGTGGGCGTATTACTGCAGCCGCCGCATCGTCGGCGAGAAGATGAGCACGATGGTGGCGATGGCGATGAACGCCAGCGCGAGGATGGACAGTCCCGCCGGCGCTCCCCAGTAGTCAGCGATGAGCGTTAGCGGCAATACGCCTATGGGCATGAGCCCCCACATGAGCCCCTGGATGCTCATGACGCGGCCCCGGTAGGTCGGGTCCACGTACTCGAGCGTCAGGGAGGCCTGCAGCGTCATTCGCGCCGACTGAATGAGGCCGACCACAGCGAGCATCACCAGTCCCAGGGCAAATACCTGCAGGAATTCCGCGATTGCCGCAAACCCCAGGAGCGTTACTCCCGAAACTATGGCGGAGCCCACCAGCAACCGGCCCCGGTTGCCGGACTTCTTCATCCCCGCGACGGCGATGGCGCCGCCCATGCTGCCCAACCCCAGGATCGCGAGCATGAAGCCGAGGCCCGCCTCCTCCACGCTGAAGTTGTCCCTGGCGAAGAGGGGCATCACAAAGCGGATGGGCGCCATCATCATCACCTGCACGATGCCCATGATCAGGAGCAGCATGATGACCATGTCGCGGCGGATGTACTGGAAGCCCAGGACGATGTCGCCGACGGGGCTGCGGCCGGACTTCTCGCCCTCGGGGTAGTGCTTCTTCACCTGAGTCGTGAAGGCGAATGACGCGATGTTCATGCACCCGATGAACACGTACAGCATGGCCATGCCCAGCCACCCGGCCAGCGGTCCGGCGATGGCGGGGGCCGCCATCGTGGTCACGCTCATGACGAGGGCGCTCAGCGCCGCCGCGTTCATGATGAGGTGCCGCGGCACAACCTGCGGCACGATGGCCTGCCGCGCCGGCATCATGAACGGCATGATGCACCCCTGGATGAATGCGGCGACCATCAGGTGCGTCCAGTGAATGACGTCCGTGTAGATGAGTGCGGCGATGCTCATCGCCATTATGGCGAACAGGATCTGGCTGACCTGTATGATGCCGCGCTTCTCCCACCGGTCGACGAAGACTCCGCCGAACAGGCTCAGCGCCAGCCCCGGCACGCCGTTGGCGGCGGTCACGACGCCGAGCAGCTTGGGGTCGCCGGTGAGGTCGTAGACGTAGAACCCCTGCGCGAAGGCCATCATCTGCATCGCGCCCATCGCCAGCAGCGAGCCGGTCCAGAGGAAGCGGAACTCCGTATTGCCGAGTGACCGGAATGTGCGCTGCAGCCACGGCCCGCTCTGGTCCGCCTCCATGCCCGGCGGGCCGCCCCATGGGGGCCGGCCGTTGGAAGCGCCGGCGGCGGTCTGTGGCGGCGGGGAGTCTGCGGGTCCGGTTGTTGGTCCTGTGGTCATGGATTCCATTCAATGTACGGCTGTGATGCAAAGAGGCCCCGCCACAGGCGGGCGGGGCCCCTCAGCTTCAATCAGCGTTCAGTCTAGGCGTTCGCTGCCTCCAGAACGGGGCGGCGGGACGTCATGCGGTGCTCCTTCAGCTCCTTGACCGCCTCGTCGACGGGGAAGTCGCTGGGGTAGAACTTGCGAACGGTGCGGGCCTTGTAGGCGTCGGGCTTGGTCGGCTCCGTGGGGTCCTCGCCCTCCATGAGCCTGCGCGCCGTGCGGATGAGGCGCTGCCGGACGCGAATGATGCCCTCGTCGGAGCGCACCAGGTGCTCCTTTTCGCGCTCGGCGATGGGGCCCCACTGGTCCTCCATCATCGCGATGTCCTGCAGCGGGAAGTTCTTGATGCCCGTGAACGAGTAGTTCTTCTGCGCGATCCGGTCGACCTGGTAGTCGTTCTGCATGTTCGCGATGGGGTAGAACGAGCCGGGGACGAGCTCCGGGTGCGTGAACTGCCCGTACTTGTACTCGGCCAGCTCGTAGTCGGGGATGGGGTCGTAGCTCCAGCGCAGCCGGAAGAACATGCAGTTCTCGTCGTCGATGGGCACGCGCATGTTGCTCGAGATGATGCCCGGCCCGGCGATGCCCGCCGTGCAGAAGATCGGCATCATCCAGTGGCCGAGGCTCAACAGCTTCCCGCGCTCCGCGTTGCCGCTGGAGACGAACTCGATGCCGCCGTCCGTGTCCTCGATGTCCACGTAGAGCTGTCGCGGGTCCTGGAAGGTGTTGCCGACCTGGCTCACTTGCAGCGCCCGGTTGGACGCGTTGTTGTCGAGAGTCGAGTGCAGGTAGACGGCGTGGCTCGGGTCGTAGTCGCCCTCCATGCCCTGCAGGTAGTTGCACTGGAGGATGAACTTCATCAGGTAGCGGTTCTCCTCCGGCTGGTCCAGCCAGTCGAAGCCGGGCATTGGGGGCTGCTTGTCCTTGGGGCCCATGTAGGCCCAGACGAGCCCGCCGCGCTCGACGGCCGGGTACGACTTGATCTGCACCTTGTCCTTGTACGTCTCGCCCTCAGGGCTGTTGGGCAGGTCGACGCAGTTGCCGTCGACGTCGAACTTCCAGCCGTGGTACACGCAGCGGATGCCGCACTCCTCGTTGCGCCCGAAGAACAGGGGCGCGCCGCGGTGCGGGCAGTAGGAGTCGACGAGTCCGACGCGGCCCTCGGTGTCCCTGAACCCGATGAGCTTCTCATTGAGGACGGTGACCCGCACCGGCGTGCTGTCGGCGTTGGGGACCTCCTCGGCCAACATCACGGGCAGCCAGAAGCGCCGAAAGAGCTCGCCCATAGGCGTGCCGGGGCCAACTTGCGTGATCAGATCGTTGTCATCCTTGGTGAGCATCCACTGTCCTCCTTGGTATTCTTGGCCCCGCGAACGCACCCGCAACCGCTGGGCAAAGCATCACGGAAAGCATAGCAATATGCGATTCCGTTGGCAACGGAACGGGGAAGAGCTCCCCCCTAGACCACCTGCGTGTACATGTCGACCAGCGCCACGCGGCCCTCGTTGACGACGGCGTCCACTGCGCGGCGGAACGCCGGCTGCAGCTCCTCCGCCCGCTCGATGGGGCCCTCCGCGTAAGCGCCGAAAGAGCGGGCCAGCCCCGCGAAGTCCACCACAGGGTCGTCGATGTCGATGCCGATGGTGCGCCGCTCCATGGGCCGGCCGCGCACCTGCGCCATCGAGCCCTGGTGGCCGAGGTCGTTGCCGTACGTGCGGTTGTTGTACATGACGATGAGCAGCGGAATGCGGTGGTGCACGGCCGTCCAGATTGCCGCGGGCGTGAAGAGCATGTCGCCGTCCGATTGGATGTTGATGGTGAGCCGCCCCTTATCGCGGTTGGCCAGCGCCACGCCGACCGCGTGCGGCAGCCCCTCGCCGAGGCCGCCGCCCCCGCGCGCGCTCACGTCCTGGTACGGGTGCTTGATGTCCCACAGCCGCTGCACCCACCCGCGCAGGTCGCCGTTGCCGACGACCCAGTCGTAGTCCTTCACGACGTCCCATAGCTCCTGCGCGATGGTCGAGAGCGCCAGCGGGTGGTCCTCGTAGTGCGCCTGTGCGGTCGACTGGTTCCGTGCCAGCGCCGCCTCGCTCAACTGCGCGATGCGCTCGCGCCGCGCCGTGATCGCGGCCGCGCTCCCCGCGGCGTCGTCCAGCCGCCGCTGCACCAGGTCGGCGAGCGCCGGCGTTGCGAGCGACGTGTCTGCCGCGACTGACATGGCCGTCGGGTACAGGCTGCCGTGGTCGTCGGCCCAGCTCTTCACCTGGAGCTGCCGCAGCGAGATGTCGATGAGCATGGCGTCCGGGCGAAGGATGTCCTCCGTCTTCCGCGTGGCCCGGTCCAGCCGCGTCAGCTCCTGCTGCAGGTCGTACACGTCCAGCGCGAGGACCACGTCGGCCTCGGACAACAGCTCCTCACGGCTCTCGGAGGAGTAGAGGGGGTGGCGAGTCGGGAAGTTGAAGAAGTCGCCGCCGTTGATGACCGGCAGCGCGAGGCTCTCGGCCAGCCGCAGCAGCCCCTGCGCGGCCTCCTCCGAGCGGCCGAGGAAGTTCGCGAGCACCACAGGTCGCTCCGCCGCCATGAGGGCGCTTGCCACCTGCTCCAGCGCCGCCGGGTCCGCCTGCATCCGCGTCGGCGCGGGGAATCGCGAGACGTCGGGCAACTGGTACGGCTCGGTCAGCTTCTTCTCCTGCACGTCGGCGTCAAAGCAGACGTAGACGGGCCCCAGAGGCTCCGATGTGACGAGGTTGTACGCGCGGATGAGCGACTCGACGGAGGCCTCGACGCTGGAGGGCTGGTCGTCCCACTTCACGAAGTTGCGGACGGCTTCGCCCTGCACGTTGGCCGTGTGGATCCAGTCGATCCACGGCCGACGGTGGTTCGCGTCGAGGGGGCCCGTCGCGCCGAGCACCAGCACGCCGGATCGCCCCATCCACGCGTTGAACATTGCCATCGACGCGTGCAGCAGCCCGACAATGTCGTGCACGAATGCCGCCATCGGCTTGCCCGCCGCGCGCCCGTACCCCTGCGCGAGGGCGACCGCGATCTCCTCGTGGTTGCAGAGGATGAACTCCGGCCACTCGTTGCCGAGGTGGTTGACCACCGAGTCGTGGATGCCTCGGAATGTGGCCCCCGGGTTCATCGAGACGTACTCGATGCCCAGGGCGCGCAGCGTGTCCACGATGACGTCCGAGCCGTACTCGGTGGGCGCAAGACCGTTCTGGCGGGGGTCTGATGTCATGGAGGCCTCCCGGTGTTGTTTAGTCGTCGTCCAGGTGGAAGAAGCGTACCGCGTTGTCCGCCACCATGAGCTGCCGCTCCTCGTCCGGCACGCCGCGGAAATTCCAGTCCATCGTGTTCTTGGAGTCCGGCCAGTCCGACTCCTGGTGCGGGAAGTCCGACGCCCAGATGAGGTGGTCGACGCCCATGTGGTGGCGCAACTCCACGCCGGAGCGGTCCTGCTGGAAACCCCAGATGCAGTGCTCGCGAATGTACTCGCTCGGCGGCCGCTTCAACGGCTGGAATCCGAGCAGCCTGCTGGCCCAGTGCACATGCCGCCCGTAACGCACGTCCGCCATCTCCATGAAGAACGGCACCCAGCCGATCTGGTTCTCTGCCCAAAAGATCCTAAGGTCCGGGAAGCGGTCGAAGACGCCGGACAGCACCATCTGCACGATGTTCACCGACCCCGCGCGTCCGAAGCGGCTCACCTGCTCGACCATGCCGCCCGTCGGGCCGAGATACGGCACGACATCCGCCGGCTCCTGCGCGTACTTGAAGCTGTGGAGCGGCCCCGTTGGGCCCCTGCCCCGGTCGAAGTCGATGTGGACGGTGATGGGCATGCCGATGTCGAGGGCCTCCGCGTAGAAGCGGTCGTCCTCCGGCGTCGGGTAGCCGAGCCCGCTCGGGAAGCCGCCGAGCACGATGCCCCGCAGGCCCAGCCTCCGGCAATGCCTCAGCTCATCCAGCGCCTCCTCGACGCCGCAGAACGGGATGATGCCGAGGCCGATGAGCCGGTCGGGGGCGTGCGAGCAGTAGTCCTCGGCCAGCCAGTCGTTGTAGGCGCGGAGGACGGCGCAGTATGCGGCATCGTCCTCGATGCTGCGCCAGAGCCGCGGACCGCCGGCCTGGTTGGGGAAGAGCACCTCGGCGTCCAGCCCGTCGCGCTCCTGCTCTTGCAGCCGCTGCTCCGGCGAGCCCGTGCCGTTGGTGTCGGCGTACGTCTGCCCGTAGGGCTGCCAGATGTCGCGGCCCTTCCCGCCGTACAGGTCGAATGCGACCTCGCGCGGTGTCGCGCCGGGCACCACCCACGCGTCGCCGCCCGTGACCTGCCGCTCGAGCCGGGGCACCAGCTCCTGGTACTCCGACGGTACGCGGGTCGTCCATCGCTCCGGCGCCACCTCGAGGTGGGAGTCGCCTGACATCACTCGATACTTTGTGCTCATGACACCCTCCTACGAAACCGCCCCCGCGTGCTCCGGCAGCGGGTCGTCGAAGGTGAACGGGAAGTCGAGGTCGCCGCGGCCCGCCAGGAACAACTCCCGCGCGCGGGGGTATTCGTAATAGACCTCCAGCGTGTTGCCGTCGGGGTCGTGGAAGTAGAGGCTGCGCTGGCTGACATGGTCGATCATGCGCCGCACCTCGACGCCGTCCGCGACGAGGCTCTCGTACGACTCCCGCAGCGCCTCGTAGCTGCCGACCTTGAAGGCGATGTGCAGCACGCCGACGCCGTCCTGCTGTCCCACGGGCGGCGTCGCGCTCTCGGGGTCGCCGACCTGCGAGAGGTCGATGGTGTGGCCGTCGCCGGGCAGGCTCAGGAAGACGCCGCCGTGCTCCGGGTCCTGCTCCATCATCTGGAATCCCAGCACTTCCGTGTAGAACTTCTTGGAGCGCTCCACGTCGCGCACCTTGATGAGGCAGTGGCCAATCCGCTCCAGCTTCACCGGCATGACAACCTCCTTGCCCCTATCGCAGTTCGGGGGCGACCTTCTCGCAGAAGAGCCTCAGGGAGCGCTCGATGCGCTCAGGCGGGACCATTTCGCCTGCGTTGAACTCTGCCACGACCTCCGTGAGGTGCAACGCCTCCCGGAGCTTGCTCAGCTGCTCGACGACCATCTCTGGCGTGCCGACGGCGACCTTCTCTCGCTGCACGTCCTCCCACGTCATCGAGGCGATGCTTGCCGCGCGCTCCGACCGCATTTCCGCCGCCGTCCCGGCGCCGGCCTGCTCGTCCTCGACCAGCCGCCGCTGCAGCCGGCGGAACTGCCGCATGAAACTCTCCTCCGGCTCGGTGAGCGCGGCCTCGCGGTCCTCGGCGATGTACACGGGGATGCGCAGTGAGACGTCCATGGGCGCCTCGTGGGCGGCCTCCTTGTACGCCTTCTTGTAGCTCGCTACCTGCTCGGTCACGCCGTCGAGCGGCACCGTCCGCAGGCCGACGAGGAGTGGGTAGCCCATCTTGCCGTTCACCGGAAACGTCTCGTTGGTGGTCGCCGCGATGCGGATGGGCGGGTGAGGAGACTGCACGGGCTTCGGGATGACACAGACGTCCTCGTAGCTGTAGTACTCGCCGCTGTAGCTGAACCGCTCGTTGGTCCACGCCATCGTGATGACGTCGAGGGCCTCCCGGAACCGGTCGCGGCTCTCCGAGTAGGGGATCCCGTACCCCTGATACGCCGCCTGAAACCCGCTGCGGCCCACGCCGAACTCGAAACGGCCGTCGCTGACGTGGTCGAGCGTGGCGCCTTCCTCGGCGACGCGAAGGGGGTTCGACAGCGGCAGCACGAGGACCGACGTGCCGATCGTGATGCGCTTGGTGCGCCCGGCGATGGCCGCGCCCACCATCATGGGGGACGAGATGACGCGGTTGGGCGTGAAGTGGAACTCCGCGAGACAGATGGTGTCGAGACCGAGGTCCTCCGCCATGTCCACGTGTGAGAACGCCTTGGCATAGGCCTCCGCCGGGTCACCGCCCTCCGCCATGGAGAATTCCACGAAGGAACCGAATCGCATAACGCCCCCTTGTTCAGGGTCGGGTCGCGGGTTTGTCGCATCATATCCGCACGGCTTGGGGGCGGCAAGGGTTGCGGCGACATGGTGATATACTGGCGCAGTCTTTCAACCCCGTGCTGTAGAAACACTCTCAGAGGAGCCCTGCGCCATGGCTGTCACCACGTTCCCCGAAGCGCCATTCGAGTTCGCCATGTTCGACTGGATCGAGAACTCCGGCCGCCCCGTCGCCGACATCGTCGAGCACAAAATGCGGCTGGTGGAGATGGCTGACCGCGCCGGTTTCTTCGCCTGGCACACGGCGCAGCACCAGGCGACGCCCCTCTCCCTCAACATTTCGCCGTCCATCCTGCTCGCCGCCGCCATCCAGCGTACGCGCGACCTGCATGTGGGCGCGCTCACGTTCTGCCTGCCCTGGTACGACCCCTACCGCTTCTACAACGAGATCTGCATGCTGGACCAGATGAGCCGCGGGCGCGTGGAGCTCGGCGTTGGCCGCGGCATTTCGCTCCTTGAGTCCTCGGTGTACGGCATCGACGACGTGGAGGAGTCGCGCGGCCGCTACCGCGAGACGCTCGACATCTTCTTCAACGCCTGCGGGAAGGACACGCTGGAGCACGAGGGCGCCTACTTCAACTATCACGACGTCGAGCTGCACACGGCGCCGTACCAGAAGCCCTACCCGCCCCTCTGGTTCCCCAGCAGCAGCCCGGACATCATCGACTTCGTCGCGCGGCACGGGTATAACACCGCCATCCCCGGCCCGCCGGCGAACGTCCGCTCGATGCTGGAGCAATACCGAGAGACCTGGTTGGAGCACCAGGACGACGAGGGCCGCCACAACGCGCACGTCAGCGCGCCGCGTCTCGGCCGCAACCAGCACGTCTTCGTCGCCGAGACCGACGCCGAGGCGGAGGCCGTCGCAGGCCCGGCAATGGCCGAGTGGGCCTCGCACATCAGCCACCTCTCCCGGAAGCACAGCGCCTCGCTCACGGCCGCGCCGCAACCGGACCGCAGCACGCGCGAGGTCATTGCTGGGTCACCAGAGACGGTTGCTGAGCGCTTGGTCGAGTCCATAGAGGTCTCGGGCGTCAACTACTGCATCCTCGTCTTCTCGTTCGGCGACCTGGCGCCTGAGCGCGCCGAGCGTTCGCTGGAGCTCTTCATTTCGGACGTGATGCCGGCAGTGCGTGCAGGGTTGGACTAGGACGGCGCATCTTCGGTCGGCGGGCATGGCGCGTGACTTTGTGCGAACGCTGTCGGCTGGAATCAATTGGTATTCCTGACTCTCCGCGCAAGCATTTCTACCTCGCCGTGATGCTATACTCCCGGCAACTCGGGGCAAGGGCAGCCCAGCGCCTTGAGGGACTGCAGCCTGCGACCAAGCGTGCGCGCTGTGGAAGTCTCTCAACGAAAGGACCGGACTTATGGCAGAGATGAGCGGTGGCGAGGCCTTGACCCAGTCCTTGATTCGAGAGGGGGTCGAGGTAGTCTTCGGGATTCCCGGCATTCACATGTCCGGCAGCGTCGTCGCCATGCGCGACGATGCGGCGATCGAGCACATCACCACGCGGCATGAGGGCGGCGCGACAAACATGGCCTATGGCTACGCCCGGGCGTCTGGTAAGCCGGGCGTGGCGTTGGTCGTCCCCGGCGCGGGCGTCTACAACGCCGCCTCAGGCATGGCGACCGCCTTCGCGCGCTCGACGCCGGTGTTGCTTATAGCCGGGCAGATCTCGCGGCCGCAGATGGGCAAGGACCTGGGCGCGATCCATGAGGTGTTCAACCAGATGGAGACCCTCGCGCCGGTGACCAAGTGGCGACGGCAGGCCATGCGCCCCCGCGAAATCCCGGCTGCGGTCTCCGAGGCATTCCGGCAGATGCGCACCGGACGCCCCCGCCCCGTCTACCTCGAGATGCCGCCGGAAGTGGCCGTCGAGCGCGAGGAAGTGCAGTTGCGCGACCCGTCTCCCGTCTCGCGCATCGTGCCCAGCCCGGACGACCTTCGGCGCGCGGCGGACATCATCGCCAATTCCAGGCTCCCGTTGATATACGCCGGCGGCGGCGTTATGCAGTCGGGCGCGGAGGATGTCCTCAGGGAACTTGTGGAAATCACCAACATCCCCGTCATCACGTCGAGCGGCGGCAAGGGAGCGATCCCCGACAACCATCCCCTGACCTACGGGTCCTGCCTCAGTCCGGCGGCGGAAACGCTCGAGTTGAACCAGCTCCTCGACGTCATGCAGTCGGCCGACTGCATGATCGGCGTCGGAGCGCGCTTCTCGATCGGCAACCCCGCGGGCGAGGCGTGCACGCTCATTAACATAAATATCGACGACAGGGACCTCACGAGAATTCAGGCCAACACCCTGCCCCTGCACGGCGACGCCAAGGCGACGCTTGAGGCGTTGCTTCCCTTCCTCAAGGAGGCGGGCGCAGACAACCGCCCATCACCTGCGGAGGCGGTCGAGGCCGCCCGTCGCCTCATCGCCTACTACGACATCCGGCAACAGGAGCCGCAGTACGCCGTCCTGGAGACCATCAAGCAGAGCATCCCTGAGGAGACCATAACGGTCTGGGACGTCACGCAGTTTGGCTACTACTCCCGTACCCACTACCAGGTGAACCTGCCCGGCACGTACATTGACTCCGGCTTCTCGTTCAATCTCGGGCACGCATTCCCCACCGCCCTCGGCGCAAAGGTTGGCAGGCCCGACACGCCCGTGGTCTGCTTTACCGGCGACGGCGGCTTCATGTTCAACGCGTCCGAGCTCTCGACGGCGGTCAAGTACGGCATCAACACCGTGACCGTGGTGTTCCGGGACGACGCCTACGGCAACGTCGCCCGGGACCTAGAGGACTTCTTTGGCGGCTCCTACGGGACGGACCTGCACAACCCGGACCTGGTCAAGTTCGCCGAGTCCTTTGGCGCGGTTGGACTGCGCACGGAAGACCCCTCGGACCTCGCCACGCTGCTGCCCGAAGCCCTGGCGCTCAATGCGCCGGTCGTCATCGACGTGCCGGTGGGACACCTGGACCTGCCGCGTTCCAAGTTCATGACGCACCTGCCCAGGGTGGCCTGGACGCAGCCGCAACAAGGCATGATCGCGTCCTGATGTCCGGCGCCGCGAGTCGAGATGGCCAGCCGGCGCACGGCCGGTAGTCGAAGCTTGGCGAATTCCGCCGCGTCTCCGCTTGACGACGCCAAGGCTGTTTGCATACCCTACGGCATTGGGAAACCGCATAATTCATATCAGGGGGAAATGCATGCTGACGACCTACGACAATGAGATGCTGACGCGAGTCGGGCCCGGAACGCCGATGGGCTCCTTCATCCGAGAGTTCTGGATCCCGTTCCTGCCGTCCCGCGACCTGCCGGAGCGTGACGGCCCCATGAAGCGCGTCCGCCTGCTTGGCGAGGACCTCGTCGCCTTCCGCGACTCCAACGGCGACGTCGGCCTCATCGCCGAGAACTGCCCGCACCGCGGCGCGTCGCTCTTCTTCGGCCGCAACGAGAATGGCGGCCTCGCCTGCAACTACCACGGCTGGAAGTACGACGTCACCGGCGCCTGCCTCGAAATGCCCAACGAGCCCGCCGAGTCCAACTTCAAGGACAAGGTTCGCGTCACCGCCTACCCCGTCGTGGAAGTGAACAAGGCCCTGTGGACCTACATGGGCCCCCGCGAGACGCCTCCACCCTTCCCGCCGTTTGAGGTTACGACACTTCCCTATGATCAGTCGTATGAGCCCCACGTAATGACGGAGGAGTGCAACTGGATGCAGGGGTTGGAGGGCGACCTCGACTCCTCCCACGTCTACTTCATCCACGGCCGTCTCTACGAGGACGCCCCGGCCGCGCCGGGCCAGCTCCGCGGCGTCTGGACCAACGACCGCGCACCCGCACTCGACGTGGTGCCCACGCCCTACGGCGTCTACTACACCGCCCTCCGTCACATAAACGATCAGGGCGACATCCACCACCGCGTCAACCAGTACCTCTACCCCTTTTTCAGCATGATCACCATCGACGCGACAGTGAACCTCCGCGCCTGGGTGCCGATCGACGACAACCACCACATGCTGTTCATGATGAGCGGCAGGGCGGACGAGGGGACTTCCTCGGATCTTGAGGCGTTCCTGCTGGACCCGTTCAAGACCGCCGGCGGCTACATCCCCGAGACCCCGGACCCGCGCACTCGCTACATGTCCTACGCGCGCAAGGCCAACAACTACTGCATCGACTACGACGTGCAGAGCAAGTACATGATGTCCGGCATCCCCTTCTTGGTGAACCTCCAGGACCGCGCGATGACCGAGACCATGGGCGCAATCTACGACCGCCGCCGCGAGCACCTCGGCACCAGTGACCGCATGATCATCCAGGTGCGCAAGCAGCTCTTGTCCGGCGCCCGCGCGCTGCAGGAGGACGGCTCCGTGCCCGAAATCGTCGACAATCCCAAGCACGTGCGCGTCCGCCCCGTCGGCATGATCCTCAACGAGAGCGTCGACTGGCAGGAGGCCACCAAGGTCGTCCGAGACGTAGACGGCGGCGAGCCGGTAGCATACGTGCCGTTCTTCGAGTAGCTCTCAGGTTTAGCTCGATACTCAGGGAGGGGCCGAGAGGCCCCTCCTATTCCTTTCCCTACAACCCCGCCTCGCGCACGCTCTCCGGCGTTACCGTGCTCGGCAGCCGGTAGCCGCGGAACACCCAGTAGCCGACGAATGCGATCGCGCCTGCGACAGGCCCCAGCAGGCGGATGCCCAGCGGGTCGTCCGCCGTCTCGCCCAGCAGCAGGATGAGCGCGAGCAACAGCGCGGAGAAGGACGAGCCCACCTTCTCGAAGAGGTTCTGCGTCGTGAAGAACATCGCCTCCCGGCGCATGCCAGTGCGAATCTCGTCGTAGTCCGTGATGTCGGCGGTGATGGCCCGCGGCATGAGGTTAACGCCCCCCATCGGCAGCCCGACGAGGAACGCAACAACAATCCCCTGCACCAGTATGGGCACCCCCGGCACCAGGCCTACGAAGAACATGAATGGCAGGATGACCGCGGTCCCCAGCAGGCAGAACGAGTAGACCCATTGCTTGCCCTTTGTGTGGCTCAGCTTCCACATCGCGAACACGGCAACCATCATCCCCACGAGTGCCGTGCCCGTCAGCGCCGACGTCATCGTGCCCTCGTTCTCCGCGTCGAGTATGGCCGAGACGAAGAAGGGCATCCACCCCAGCGTCATCGTCGTCGAGAGCTGGTACAGCACGAACGTGGGCAGGAAGAACAGGAACTGCTTGTTGGCCAGCGTCGCGAGGAACGCGCCCTTGAGCGGCATCTGCGCGGGTGGCGTGTCGCGCGGCGCGTGCCGCCAGACGCCGCCGACGCCGAGGAACCGGAAGCCGAGGCCCATGACGCCCATCAGCACGCCCATGACCTTGAAGCCCCACGTGTCCTGCACGACGCCGCTCAGCACCAACCCCAGCACCGCGCCAAGGATGCCGAAGTAGAACTGCCACGCGACGATGCTCATCCGGTCGCGGTGACTTTTCGCGATCTCCGGCAGCAACGACTCGTACGGGCCGATCGACATGGTGTTGCTCAGGAAGAACAGCTCCAGGATGACGAAGACCCAGATGGCATTGACGATGCTCGCGCCCTCGACGGGCGTGAACCAGAGCATCATGAAGAAGATGGCCCAGAAGGGCGTGGACAGGACGACGAAGGGCAGGCGCCGTCCCCAGCGGCTCTTCGTGCGGTCGCTCCACCAGCCGATGATAGGGTCGTCGAACGCCTCGATGAGCCGCCCGGCCGTCAGCAGCGCGCCGACGAACACCCGCGCGTCCACGTCGATGGGGCCGAGCGCCAGTCCCGGCACGACGGCGTCGCCCTCGCCCTTCGGCGGCGCGAGGAAGAACAGCAGCCACAGGTTGCGGGTCTGCACCACCGCTTGCCCGCCGATCATGTCGGTGGTGTAGAGGAGCTTGTTGAGCATCGGCAGGCCGTTGGTCATGGCTTACCCTTCCGGTCTCGAAACCCCGCTTCCCCTGATCACTCCCGCCACAGGTGGTAGCACAACGTGCCCGACAGGACGATGTAGAGGGTGTTGATGACAATCCAGAAGTTGATGTGCGTTTGGCTCTGGCCCTCGGCGCCCTGGGCCAGGTTGTCAAACCAGTTCCAGAAGAAGAGGACGGAAAGCACCACGGCGGCATAGAAGGCCGCGTGGACCCACAACTGCGTCATGGTGGGAGCGTCCGCGGCGAGGCGCTTCTTGTGTACCCAGCCGTGGGTCAGTGCGGCGACGGCGCCCACCGCCATGAACACGGCGAGCACATCCCAGATCGCGCCCACTTCCCACGCCTCGGGGTAGAACGGATTGAGCCAGAAGTGGAGCAGCACGACGAGTGCAGTGAGCCCCAGGTAGATGGAGCCTGGTTTCTTGAGCGCATCCTCCATGACGACCCCCTTCCCACCGGTGGTCAAGCCTCACTGGCCCAATGGAAGCACACGCAGCAATTTGGCGTCAATTCACGCCCCAGCGGCTTGAAATTGACATGCCTGTGGGTTAACCTTTGTCTACCACCCCAGCGATAGCATCGCTGGCCCGACGCCTCCTTCCAAGGAGGCGTCTCTTTTGTTTGGCGTGCGGCAACTAGTATTCCCCCGCCGAACGCCCCCCGTCTACTTCCGCCACAGGTGCCAGCCGACCGTCCCCATGAGCACGATGTACATCGTGTTGATGATTACCCAGTAATTGTTGCGGGTCTGGCTCTGGTCGGCGTCGGAAGCCAGCTCGTCGAACCAGTTCCAGAAGAAGAGGACGGCCAGCACGACGGAAGCGTAAAAGGCCGTGTACGCGCAGATGTGGGCGAGCGAGCTGTCGTCCGAGCCCACGCCGCGCTTGTACGAGAGGGTATACGCGAGCGTGACCACTATGCCGACGGCCATGAAGCCGTCAGCCCACTCCCATATCACGCCCACGTCCCACGAGCCCGGGTAGAATGGGCTGAGCCAGAAGTGGAGCAGCACCGCAAGGGCGCTGAGCATCAGGTACACGGACACCGGCTTCCGAAGCGCTTCCATGTTTCCCCCTTTCCCTATCTACTGCGAGTGACCCTGAGGCCACTCGCCGCAATGGAAGCATAGGCCGTTGTTGTCAGTCAATGCGAATCACCACTTCCCCTGCTGACATCGCGCCCTCGCTCGGCGACAATGTCGCCGCTATGGGAATCTCTCGTTTGCTCGAAGTCCTGCTTGTCGCGCTGCGCCTTGGGCTCACGTCCTTCGGCGGGCCCGTCGCCCACATCGGCTACTTCCGCGAGGAGTACGTCGTCCGGCGAGGCTGGCTCTCCGACGAGCGCTTTGCCGAGCTCGTCGCGCTCTGCCAGTTCCTGCCCGGCCCGGCCAGCAGCCAGCTTGGCATCGCGATCGGCACGGGGCGAGCGGGCTACCTCGGCGGCTTCCTTGCATGGCTCGGTTTCACCCTGCCCTCCGCCGCGGCCCTCGCCGCCTTCGCCTACGGCGTCCACGAGTTTGGCGGCGACGGTGGTGGCTGGCTCGACGGCCTCAAGATCGCCGCGGTGGCCGTCGTTGCCTTCGCGCTGTGGGGCATGGGCCGCACTCTGACGCCCGACAAGACGCGAATCTCCATCGCGGTGGTTGCCGCCGCTGCGCTGCTGCTGACCGGCGGCGTTGCCGCGCAGGTGCTCGTCATCATCGGCGGCGGCGTCCTGGGCCTCATCCTGCTCCGCCCCGCCGAGGCCCAGCCGGTCGCCGACGCCGGACAGCGCACGGGAGCGAAGACTGGCGCGCTGCTGATAGTGCTGTTCGCAATCGCCCTGCTGGCGCTGCCCTTCGTTGCTCGGTCCGTCGACAACCAACCGCTGGAGGTCGCCGACAGCTTCTACCGCTCGGGTTCGCTGGTCTTCGGTGGCGGGCACGTGGTGCTGCCGCTGCTGGAGGCCGAGGTAGTCCCGACGGAGTTGGTGACCAAGGACGAGTTTTTGGCGGGCTACGGGGCCGCACAGGCCGTGCCGGGGCCGCTCTTCACATTCTCCGCATACCTCGGGACGGTCATGGGCATCCTGGACCCGTGGTGGCTGGGCGGGCTGCTCGCGCTGGCGGCCATCTTCGTGCCGTCGTTCCTGCTTGTCTGGGGAGTGATGCCATTCTGGGAGCGGCTCCGCGGCTTCGTCTCGGTGCGCCGAGCGCTCATGGGCGTGAATGCCGCCGTGGTTGGCATCCTGCTCGCTGCCCTCTACGACCCCGTGTGGACCAGCGCCGTCGACGCCCCCGAGGACTTCGCGCTGGGCGCCGTCGCCTTCGTGCTGCTCGCCTTCTGGAAGACCCCGCCGTGGCTCGTGGTGGTGCTTGCCGCGCTCGCTGGCGCCGCGATGGCTGCGGTGTAGGGGATTCCCGGTTATCGGACCGCGACTGAAGCAACTGGTGCTCGTAGTAGGAAACACCCTCCATTTCCTTGACCCTCCCGCTCCGACGGGTCTACGCTAAACATATGAAGAAACTCCTCCTCCCGGCCCAGATCTTCGCGATAGTCTATGGTCTTCTTGCGGCCTTACTGGCGCTGGTTGGCTCATTTGCCGACAGCGGCGATGCCTTCGTCCGCTTTCTGCTCACTCTGCTGCACCCGTTGAGCGCCGTCGGGCTGCTGGCCGCCGTGTTCGTGCGTTCCCTTGCCGTGCCCCTCGTGGGGCTGGTGGCGGCGCTGCTGCTGGTCACCGCGCTGGCCGATGGCTACTTCGCGATGTCCATCGCTACGGGATCGGTCAAGGGCGACTGGGAGATTCCCGCAATCCTCGCCATCGGCCCAACCCTGGGATTTCTCTACGCGATGAGCCTCTTGCTGTGGGGAAGGGCGACGGCAGACGAGTCATAGGATTCCGGCGTCCGGGCACGTTCAAGTTCGGGATTGGAGGGCGATGTGAACAGGCAGGCGTTCGTCAACCTTGCGGTCCAGAACATCGACAAGTCGCGGGAGTTCTTCGAGAGCCTCGGTTTCGAGTTTGACCCCAACTTCAGCAACGCGGGGTGCGCGTGCATGATCGTGTCGCCCGGCACGTACGTCATGATGCTGGCCGAGGGCTTCTTCCAGGCCTTCACGACCAAGGACATCCTCGACACCGCCGAATCGACCGAGGTGGTCATCGCCGTGTCCGCCGGCAGCCGGCAGGGCGTCGACGCCATCCTGCAGGCGGCCGTCGAGGGCGGCGGGGCCCTTGCGCGTGAGGCCCGAGACCACGGCCACATGTACGGCGGCGCCTTCGAGGACCTCGACAGCCACCTGTGGGAGATCTTCCACATGGAGGGCTCGGCTCCGTAGGTCTCCCGTCCGGCACGGCTTCCATGCTTCCGCGCAATTGGCTGATATCCTTGACACCCCCTTGCGGCTGATGTTCAATCGCCCCAATCGGGGTCAAAGGAGGCTGCCATGCCTTTCGCGAAGATTAACGGAATAGACATGTTCTATGAGTCCACAGGGACGGGCCCTGCCGTCGTCCTTGCCCACGGGGTAGGCGGGAATCACGCCATCTGGTGGAAACAGGTCAAGTATTTCTCGCAGTGGTACCGGGTGATCAACTTCGACCACCGCGGCTTCGGGATTTCCCACGAAGTCGAGGGCGGCCCCGGCCGCTCGGCGTTCGTGGACGACCTCGAGGCGCTCCTTGACCACCTCGAGATCGAGAAGGCCTCGCTCGTCGCGCAGTCGATGGGCGGCCGCACCTGCCTCGGCTTCGCAGTCAAGCGCCCCGAGCGCGTGCAGGCGCTCGTGATGGCTGCGACCACCGGCTTCTTCGAGTCGACCGGCGCCCTCGCCGCACGGCAGGAGGAGGTCCGCAAGGCGACCGACGCCATGGCGCAGGCCGAACGCGTCCTCTCGCCCAGCTTCCGTGAGCGCGACCCCGTCGCGACGGAGCTCTACCTCAAGATCAGCGGCTTCAACCCGTCGACGCAGGCGCGGCTCCGCGGCGCGACCATGTCCCAGGTCTCCGGCCCCAGCGTCGCCGACATCACCGAAGCCGACCTGGCCCGCGTCACGATGCCCACGCGCTTCATCGGCGGTGAGGACGACGTGCTGCAGCCCCCGGACGTGCTCGAGATGTGCTGCGCCCTCTTCCCCAATGCCTCGCTCATTGAGGTGCCGCAGTGCGGGCACTCCATGTATTTCGAGAAGCCGGACGTCTTCAACTTCCTCGTGCACCGCTTCCTCAAGGACTGCGGACTCGGCAACGGTGAGTAGCCCCGGCGATGAAGAACGTTGACCTCATTGCCCGCTCGTTGGAGGCGGCGGGCGTCAAGTGGGTGTTTGGCGTGCCCAGCGGGCCCGTCCTGCCGCTCATCGACGCGCTCGAGCGCACGTCCGTCAGGTACGTCCTGACCGCGAGCGAGACCTCGGCCGGCTTTATGGCCAGCGCTGTCGGCAGCCTCACGGGAACGCCGGGCGTCTGCCTCTCGACGCTGGGTCCCGGCGCGACCAACATGTCGACGGGCGTCGGCTGCGCGTGGCTCGACTGCGCTCCCCTCATCGCCATCACGTGCAACGTGCCGACACGGTGGCTCGAGCGCCGCATCCAGATGCGCATCGACCACCACTCCCTCTTCGCGTCAATCACGAAGGCCTCGCTCCCCCTGCGTCACGCAAACGTCGCCGATCGCATGGCCGAGGCGCTCGCCATCGCGAAGGCCGAGCCCCCTGGCCCCGTCCACCTCGACCTCCCGGAGGACGTCGGCACCGCCGAGGCCCCTGCGAACGCGGCCGCTGCGCCGAACGGAGCCACAGTCGAGGCAGCCGCCACGGACGCATCCGCCGCCATCGCCACCGTCGCCGACGCCCTCGCCGCGAGCCGGCGCCCCGTCGTCATGACGGGCCTCGGCTTCACGCGCACCCGCGCCGCAGACGCGCTCCAGGCCTTCGTCGAGCGGCAGGGCATCCCGTTCATCTCCACCATGCACGGCAAGGGCTGGCTGCCGGAGAGCCACCCCAACTGGGCGGGCGTGCTTGGCCGAGCGCGGCGCACCAACGTGCAGCGCTTCATCAACGGCGCCGACCTCGTCATCGCTATCGGCTACGACCCGGTCGAGATCAACTACGAGGAGTGGGTCGGCTCCATCCCCGTGGTCCACGTCGCCAACCAGTCCGCCGACGTCGACGGCAGCGTCGACGTACGTTTCAACGAGGCCACAGACATGGACGAGGCCCTCCGCGGTATCGCCGCCCTCGCGCCCGCCGCCAACGACTGGTCTGTCGAGGAGTGGGCCACGCACCGCGCCCAGCTCGACGCCGATCTGCGCCCCGAGACGGCAACCATGAGCGCCCACCGCGTGCTCGACCACCTGCGAGAGAAGCTCCCCGCCGACGCCATCCTCGTCTACGACGTCGGCGCGCACACGCACCAGATCGCGACGCAGTGGCGCACGGACCTGCCCAACACCTGCATCTCGACCAACGGCTGGTCGTCTATGGGCTACGGCATCCCCGGCGCCATCGCCGCGAAGCTCGCGCACCCCGAACGCCGCGTCGTCGGCGTCGTCGGCGACGGCTGCTTCCAGATGACCGCCGGAGAGCTCGCCGTCATGCGGCGGCTGGAGCTGCCGCTGCCCATCGTCGTCCTCAACGACGGCTGGCTGGCGCTCATCAAGCTCAAGCAGCAGGGCAAGACCTACGGCGTAGACGGCTCATTCCTCGGCGAGCCGCCCTCGACGCCGCCGGAGTACTTCGGCGTCCCAACCCGCGCCGTCCACGACGAGGCCGGGCTGCAGGCCGCGCTCGACTGGGGCATGTCGCTCGATGGCCCCTCCGTCATCGAGGCCTACATCGACCCGGACTCTTACGCCCGCACCGTGTATGATTGACGGCGTCCGGCTGAACGCCGGCGACCCGTCATCTCGACGCTAGGAGCGCCCCATGCAGGTCATCTCCGTAAACGTGTCCTTGCCGAGGATTGAGACCATCGACGGCAAGGAGGTCCCCACCGCCATCTTCAAGACCTCAGTCGACGGCCCCGTCATGCTGCGCACCCTCGACTTCGATGGCGACGCGCAAGGCGACCCCATCGCCCACGGCGGCCCCGACCAGGCCGCGTACGTTTACCCCTCGGAGCACTACGCCTACTGGTCGAGGGAGCTCGCCCAGCCCGCGTGGCCGCCCGGCCAGTTCGGCGAGAACCTCACCATCGCCGGCGTCTCCGAGGACGACGTGCGCATCGGCGACGAGTTCGCCATAGGCGATGCGGTGGTGATGGTGTCGCAACCGAGGACGCCGTGCTACAAGCTGGCGCACAAGATGGGCCTGCCGGATTTCGCCAAGCAGTTCCTCGCCAGCGGCCGCATCGGCTTCTACCTCCGCGTCGTCCGCGAGGGCGCAATCCAGGCCGGCGACGCGGTGGAGCGGGTGAAGTCGGACGCCGACGCCTTCACCGTGCGCGAGGTCTCCTACCTCCGCTACTTCGACCGCGGCAACGTGGACGGCTTCCGCAGGGCCGCCGAGCTCCCCGCGCTCTCGCAGGGGTGGCGCAACGCCTTCGCGGAGTTGCTCGCCAACTCGACGGCACGGTGATGCCGATAGCCCTGCGTGCGCTGAAAATAGAGTTTTCCGTAACGGTCAAGGGGTTGAAAAGTAAGAAAGCCACTGGCGCGCCTGCCCTGGGTATGGTATGGTGCAAGGGTGGTGGCCCGATCCAATGATGCAAAGTGTCAAAGTCAAGCAAGGCCCTCAATGCATCGGTGACCGGTCCGTTCCTATCCTGGAAGAAAGGAGGTTACCGATGGCATTTGAGGACAAGACGCTCACCTGCGTAGAGTGCGGCGCCGACTTCACCTTTGAAGCTGGCGAGCAAGAGTACTTTGCCATGAAGGGATTCACGAACGAGCCGCGGCGTTGCCCGAATTGTCGTTCAGCCCGGCGAGCCGCCAGCGGCGGCTACGACCGCGGTCCCCGGCAGATGTACCCGGCTGTCTGCGCGCAGTGCGGCCAGGACACCATGGTCCCGTTCCTGCCCCGTGGCGATCGCCCCGTCTACTGCAGTGACTGCTTCAGCCAAATTGGCGGGCGGCGCTAGACCCGAGCGTATCTGAGAAAGAGGCGGCTGCCGATTCGGCAGCCGCCTCTTCTTTTGCCCATCACTGGCGCCACTCCCCTAGTCCAGCGGCACCTCCGTCACCTGGTGCGCCTGCAGCGCCGGCAGGACCTCCTTGCCGAAGCGGCGGAGCTGCTCCATGAACATCTCGTTGGGCATCGCGCCGCGGTTGAAGCTCACCAGCAGCGTGCCCGCCCCGACGGCGTCCGCCGCCGCGATGAGCTTGTCGCGCACCTCGTCGGCGGGCCCCCACGCGAGGTCGCGGTTGTCGGCAAGGTTCTCCATCGTCATGTTCCGGTAGACCTCGCGGTTGCCGGACATGAACGGCCGGTTATCCGGCTGCACGTAGTCGTACGCGCCCGAGTTCAGATACCCCTGCTCCGTCTGCAGCGAGGCCTCGGTGATGTTGCCGTGGCTGAAGAGCGTCTGGTTGAAGTAGAGCGTGTATGGCCCCGCCATCTCCAGCGCCTGCTCGCGGCTGTCCGCCACGAAGGCGTTGGCCGGCATGATGAGGTGCTCCGGCGTGACGCTGAAGCCGCTCTCGCTCAGCTTCCCCGCGTAGTATTTGACGATGTCGCGGCGCACCCCCATGTGCGGCGAAAGCCCCGGCGTGATGGGGATGTTCTCCCGCGCCGCCCACTCGATGGTCTCCTTGCTGCCCGTCACCGGCGTCCACACCGGCGGGTGCGGCTGCTGGTACGGCCTCGGCCAGATGGCGACGTCCCGGTACGTCCAGAAGTCCCCCTCGAAGGAGAATACCTCCTCCGTCCACGCGCGCTTGATAATCTGCCACGCCTCCTCGAACCGCGGACGCGACTCCCGCATCGGCACCTGGTAGACGTTGTGCTCGCGGGGGATGCCCCGCGCGAACCCGGAGATGAGCCGCCCTCCGGAGAGGCAGTCCACCATCGAGAGCTCCTCGGCCAGCCGCAGCGGGTCGTGGATGGGCAGCAGGTTGCCGTAGATGAGCAGCTTGAGCCTGCTGGTGCGCTGCGCCGCAGCCGCGGCCATGATGTTGGGCGAGTTCATCAGGCCGTAGGGCGACGTATGGTGCTCGTTGAAGCCGATGCCGTCGTAGCCCAGTTCGTCCATGAGCTCCCACGCCTCAAGGTGTTCGGCGTACGTGCGTGCGGCGACCTCCGGGTCGAAGTGCTCCTTGGGCAGCGGCCACGGCAGCTCCGACCCGACGCGAAGGTGAGACAGGTGCTCGCCGTATGGCAGGAGGTCAAAGGCAAAGACCTTCATGGGTTTGGCTCCTCTGGGTTGATTGGCATGCGGGGTGGCAACGTCACAAGTAGGCTAGGCAGGGAGCGGCAATCAGTCAAGTTACGCAGCGAGGCCCGCCCCACAATTGGGACGGGCCCCGCGTTTCGACGTTTCCAGGGTCTGCCGTTACAGGGCGGCGTCACCCCGCTCGCCTGTGCGCACCCGCGCCAGGTCCGCTACTTGCGTCACGAAGATCTTGCCGTCGCCGATCTCACCCTCGCCGGGGCTCTTGGCCGCCTCTGTGATGGCGGTGATTACGGCTTCCTTCATGTCGTCGCTCACCACGGTGCGGATGCACGTCTTCTGGACGGCGGACCGGGTGGCAATCTGCCCCGCCCTGCCGACGAACACTTCCACGCCGCGCTGCCGTCCCTGGCCCGTCACGTTGTAGTAGTAGAACCCAGGGACACCGGCCTCCTCGAGCGCGTGGGTGACCTGTCCAATCCGCTCCGGCCTGACCAATGCTTCAATACTTATCATCGCTTCTTTCCCTCTTTGCTGGTTTCGAGCTTGATTCGACAGCCCGCTCGCCTAGTCAGCGCCGTCGCTGACATATCCGCGCTCGCCGTGCATCGCCAGGTCGAGTCCCTGGTCTTCAACCGTCTCCGGCGCCCGCAGGCCCAGTCCTGGAATCAGGTCCAGCACCTTCAGGATAATCAATGTGACAACCAGCGAGTAGCCGATGGTGGCGAGGACCGCAATCGCCTGCGTGCCCATGATCTCGGCGTTGCCCTCGATGAGGCCCGCCGTGCCGCCGATGGCCTCGACTGCGAAGATTCCCGTGGCCAGCGCGCCCCAGAGTCCGCCGACTCCGTGGACTGCCGCCACTTCCAGGGCGTCGTCAAGGTTGGTCTTCGCGCGCAGCAGCACCGCGAAGTAGCAGAAGATTCCCGCGCCGAAGCCGATGCCGAGCGCCCCCATGACTCCCACGAAACCGGACGCCGGCGTGATGGCCACGAGGCCCGCAACCGCGCCTGTCGCGACGCCGATTGCGCTCATCCTGCCCGTCTGTATGTGGGAGATAACACCCCACGTCAGGGCCGCCGTCGCCGCCGCGATGTTGGTCACGATGAACGCGCTCACCGCAGTCTCGTTGGCCGCCAGGCCTGACCCGGCGTTGAATCCGAACCACCCAAACCACAGGATGGCTGCGCCAAGGACCACGTAGGGGACGTTGTGGGGCTCGGGCGCCGGGTTGCGCCGCTTGCCCACCAGGTACGCCGCCGCGATGGCTGCAACACCCGCGTTGATGTGGACCACCGTGCCGCCCGCGAAGTCCAGTGCGCCCATGCCGAAGATCCAGCCGTTTTCTGCCCATACCCAGTGGCAGATCGGCGCGTACACAAGCGTGACCCACAGTACCAGGAAGATGAGGTATGTCGTGAACTTGAACCGCTCTACGATCGCGCCCGTGATAAGGGCCGGGGTGATGATGGCGAACATCATCTGGAACGTCGCGAAGAGCAGGGCATCTCCTGTCAGACCTTCCAGCCCAAGCACGGAGAAGTCCCCGATCAATTCGTTCCCGTCTCCGAATGCCAGGCTGTACCCCCATAACACCCAGACGATGCTCACTACCGCCATGGCCATGAAACTGAACATGATGGTGCTGAGTACGTTCCGGTTGCGAACAAGCCCTCCGTAGAAGAAGGCGAGCCCCGGCGTCATGAACAACACCAAGGCACACGCCGTTAGCATCCACGCAGTGTTCCCGCTATCCATGAACCCCTCCACTTGCGACCGGCTTGTCTCCGGCCAAATTTAGGTCAACACTTATAATCGCGCGCAGGTGTTTCACGCGCATTTCATTCGTGTTACAAAATTGTTAATCCTTGGTGGGCTTTGCCTGCCCTCCCGTTGGTTGACATTGCCAATCTGGCATAGGTACCATGCCCACAGAGTTTTCCGGCCCATGACCTATGCCTCCGCAGGCCACTTGCGTCTGTCCGGCTTACTCCATCAAACGAGGGAGGAAACGATTGCGCCCCATTGAATACGTAGCCCCGACTACCGTTGAGGAGGCGGTCGCGGCCCTTGTGGAAAAGGGCGAGGCCGCGCGCCCCCTGGCGGGAGGCACAGACATCCTGGTCCAGCTTCGAGGCGGCCGGAGAGCCGTCGACCGGATCGTCGACGTAAAGAAGATCCCTGAGCTCAACGAGCTCTCCTACGACCCGCAGTCCGGCCTTCGCGTCGGCGCAGCGGTGCCGTGCCACCGCATCTACGAGGACGACGCCATCGCCGAGGCCTACCCCGGCCTCATGGACGCAGCCACGCTCATCGGCGGCATCCAGATCCAGGGGCGGGCATCACTGGGCGGTAACCTCTGCAACGCGGCCCCCAGCGGCGACAGCATCCCGGCCCTCATCGCCCACAACGCCATCGCCGAGGTCGCGGGACCCGGCGGCCGCCGCGACGTGCCGGTCGAGGACTTCTGCACCGCCCCCGGACGCACCGTCCTTGGCCCCGGCGAGTTCCTCGTCGCAATGCGCATGCCGGCCCCGCCGGCCAATTTCGGGGCCAGCTACCTCCGCTTCATCCCGCGAAACGAGATGGACATCGCCGTCGCGGGCGCGGGCGCGTCCGTCGTCATGGACGGCGACACGGTGACCGAATGCCGTGTCGCCCTCGCCTCGGTGGCGCCGACACCGGTGTTCGCCGAGGAAGCGGGCGCTGCCCTCGTCGGCAAGGCCCCCTCGGATGAGGCCATCGCCGAGGCCGCGCAGGCCGCACGGGCCGCCGCCAAGCCAATCTCCGACATGCGGGGCACAGCCGAATATCGCACGCACCTCGTGGGCGTGCTCACCACCCGGGCGTTGCGAAACGCCATTCAGCGCGCGAAGGAGGCCTAAGAAGATGCCATCCGAGAAGATTCACGTCCGGTCCACCGTCAACGGTGAGGCCACCGATTTCCTCTGCGAAGCCAACCAGAGCCTCCTTGAGGTGCTCCGGGACGTTCTGTTCATGACCGGCACCAAGGAAGGCTGCAACGACGGCAACTGCGGCGCCTGCACCGTCAACCTCGACGGCCGCATCGTCGACTCCTGCCTCGTCCTCGGCGTTGAGGCCGACGGCGCCACCGTCGAGACCATCGAGGGCGTCGCCTCGCCCGAGGGCCTGCACCCCATTCAGCAGGCCTTCCTTGAGAACGCCGCGCTGCAGTGCGGCATCTGCACGCCTGGTTTCATCGTAGCCTCCAAGGCGCTCCTTGAACGCGAGCCGAACCCGTCCGAGTACCGCATTCGCCACTGGCTTGCCGGCAACCTCTGCCGGTGCACGGGCTACGACAAGATCGTCAGGGCCGTCGTGGACGCGGCGCAGCAAATGGGAGGAAAGAGCTAATGACGACGGTAGAAGAGCGCAACTACAAGGTCATCGGCACGCGGCCCATCCGCCACGATGGCGCCGACAAGGTCACCGGCCGCGCAATCTACGGCATTGACTTCCACCTGACCGGCGAGCTCTGGGGCAAGATCCTCCGCAGCCCGCACGCCCACGCCAACATCGTCCGCATCGACACCAGCAAGGCCGAAGCCCTCCCCGGCGTCCGCGCCGTCATCACCGGCCGAGACTTGCCCGTTGCCGCCGACATGGAAATCGACGACGGCGAGACCTCCCTCAACACCATGCACCTCTCCAACAACGTCATGGCCCACCGCAAGGCGCTCTACCGCGGCCACGCCGTCGCCGCCGTCGCTGCCGACAACCAGCACATCGCCGAGGATGCCCTCGCCCTCATCGAGGTCGAGTACGAGGTCCTCCCGCCCGTGCTCATCGGTCGCGATGCGATGAAGCCCGATGCCCCGCTGCTTCACCCGGAGCAGACCACCAAGACCATGGCATACCGCTTCGACCCCGGCACGGACACCGGCGACAAGAGCAACGTCGCGGGCCGCACCGAGATGCGCCTGGGCGACGTCGATGAGGGCTTCAAGAACGCCGACGTCATCGTCGAGCGTGAGTTCACCACCAACTGGGTGCACCAGGGCTACATCGAGGCCCAGAACGCCACCGTCCTCTGGAACAATGACGACAGCATCCAGGTGTGGAACAGCAGCCAGGGCACCTTCAACCAGCGTCAGCTCATGGCCGAGATCCTGAAGCACCCCGTCTCCAAGATCCGCATCACCCCCCAGGAGATCGGCGGCGGCTTCGGCGGCAAGATCCCCGTCTACCTCGAGGTTCCCGCCGCCGTGCTGTCCAAGAAATCGGGCCGCCCCGTCAAGATGATGATGACCCGCGCTGAGGTCTTCGAGGGCACCGGCCCCGCCTCCGGCTCGCAGATGGTCTGCAAGATGGGCGCCACCAGGGACGGGAAGATCACTGCCGCCTACGCCGAGCTCGTCTTCGAGGCCGGCGCATTCCCCGGCTCCGCCGTCGGCGCGGGCGCGCAGGGCATGTTCACCACCTACAACATCGAGAACGTCCTCATCCACGCCTACGACGTCGTCGTCAACAAGCCCAAGTCCGCGGCCTACCGCTCGCCTGGCACCCCGCAGACCTGCTACGCCGCCGAGAGCGTCGTCGACGAGCTCGCGAAGAAGCTCGGCATCGACCCGCTCGAGTTCCGCATCAAGAACGCCGCCAGGGAAGGCGACCGCCGAGCCGACGGCGTCCAGCACCCCATCATGGGCAATACCGAGTGCATGGAGGCCCTCAAGGCGACCGACCACTACAAGTCCGACCTCGGCGGCCCCAACCGCGGCCGAGGCGTCGCCTCCGGCTACTGGGGCAACGCCGGCATGCCCGCCAGCTGCGCCGTCAGCATCAACCCCGACGGCACTGTTAGCCTCGCCGAGGGCTCGCCCGACATCGGCGGCTCCCGCGTCTCCCTCGCCATGATGACCGCCGAATCATTCGGCATCCCTGCCGAGGACGTCATTCCCAGCATCAAGGACACGGACTCCATCGGCTACAACGGCCTCACCGCCGGCAGCAGCACCACGCTCCGCAACGGCGTGGCCATCGCGCAGGTCGCCAAGCAGGCCGTCGACCTGATGCGCGCCCGCGCCGCCCGCCTCTGGGAGACCGACGTCGACAACGTCGACTTCGCCGACGGCGTCTTCTTCTCCAAGGCCGAGAGCGAGCTCAAGCTGACGTTCAAGGAGATGGCCGGCAAGCTCATGGAGACCGGCGGCCCCATCTCGACCGCCGCCTCCGTCGCCCCGCGCGGCGCGGGCCCGTCCTTCAGCACCCACATGGTCGACGTCGAGGTCGACCCCGAGACCGGCAAGGTCGAAGTCCTCAAGTACACAGCCGCCCAGGACGTCGGCGTCGCCATCCACCCCTCGTACGTCGAGGGCCAGGTGCAGGGCGGCGCTGCCCAGGGCATCGGCTGGGCGCTGAACGAGGAGTACTTCTACGACGGCGACGGCCGCATGGTCAACTCAAGCTACCTCGACTACCGCATGCCCACCAGCCTGGATCTGCCGGACATCGACGCCATCCTCGTGCAGGTCCCCAACCCGGACCACCCCTTCGGCGTCCGCGGCGTCGCCGAGATCAGCATCGTCCCGCCCCTCGGCGCGCTGGCCAACGCCATCGAAGCCGCTGTGGGCGTCCGCATGCAGGAGCTCCCCATGGCGCCCCACAAGATCGTGAAGGCTCTCTGGGACAAGGAATCGGAGAGCAACGGAGCAGGCTAGTCAGTGGCAACAGTGTGGATACCCAGTCCGTACCGTGACCTCGCGGGCGGCGCGCAGACCGTCGTCGTCCCCGGGGCCACGGTGCGGCAGGTGACCCGCAACCTCGACGCCGCACACCCCGGCTTCTGGGAGCGCCTCGTCGACGACGAGCGCGACCGCATCCGCGCCGGCGTCACCGTCGTCATCAACGGCATCTCCGTCGGCTACGCCCTCTACGAGCCCGTCGGGGAGAATGACGAGGTCCACTACCTGCCCGCCATCGCCGGCGGCGCGACGCAGCCCTACGGCAGCGGCATCCAGTAGCTCACCGGCGTGTCCAGCGGCAGGATCGGGTTCGGCTCGTCCAGGTAGATGTTGCGCCACCCCGGCAGCCGTTCGTGCATGCAGTACCCCGCGAACGCCGCAACAAACGCGTCCGGCGAGTCCTCGTTGATCTCCTGGTCGCGCTTCGTCTCCCCGTCGAGCAGCCACAGCAGCGCCTTGGGGTTCACCTCGGTGACGGGTATCTGGTAGTGCTGCCAGATGTCGGCGGCCAGCAGGTGCCCCTGCACCAGCCGTTCGCCGCTCGCGTAGCCGAGCTCCGGCACGGCGCTCGCCGGGTCGGGGTGCCCGCTCGACGCCAGCGCATCGCGGACGATGCCGTCGACGCGCCGGGTGCCCGTGGGCGCCCAGAACAGCGGCGCCGCGATGCCTATGCCGAGGATGTTCGCCTGGTCGTGGATGTAGTTGATGACCTTGCCCATGACCTCGGCCACGTGGTGGCCGGCGCCGCCCCGTGCGGGGAGCACGATGTCGCCGAAGACCTCGCAGATGCTCCACCCAAAGCCGTCGGGCCCGCCGGGGTCGAACCCCAGCACGTAATACTTCTCGTCAAGCGGGAACATGCGGCCCTACGGCCCCCCGCTCCAGCCGAGCCCCTGGATCAGCCCGCGGACGTACATCGCCTGGCCCGCGTGCTGCGTGTTGTCGCTGATGATGCTCGCGAGCCGCACGCCGATGGTCGGCAGCGGTGTGTACTGCGGTTCGTTGATCTCCTTCTCCAGGTCCTCCGCCGATAGCGACCCGAGGACCTCCCTGGAGCGCTCGTAGACCGCGTCGTAGTAGCCCTGCAGCGTCTCGGCGTCGGCGCGGATGGAGTCCACCTGCTCGACGGTGTGGCGCGTGCCCGTGTTGCTGATGTCCGCGGCCTGCCCGAACTTGGCGTGCCACCCGTCGGCCGTCCAGAGCTGCTCTTTGCCCAGCAGGTCGGACATGTGATGGTCCTGCACGCGGGTCAGGTGCCAGATGAGCCAGCAGATGGGGTTCGCGTCCGCCGTCGGCCGGTAGTAAAGGTACTCCTCCGGGAGATCGTTCAATACCCGCCGGATGGCGTTCTGGATCCTGCCCAGGGAGTCGGTGACAAGCTCTGTGGCTTCCATGTATAGCCTCCGTTGCCGATGGTCTGTGCTGCGCAGCCCTCAGGCCGCAAGTTGAGCCTGACGCTCGCGATTTGGGAAAGCATCGGGATTGTAGGGGCCTCTCAGAAGGGCTGTCAAACGGGCATTTCGCCCCGGGCCTGCCGAAAAGTCACCCCTGACACAGACCCTTTGCCCGTAACCATGAACTGCCTATACCCTTTCCTCATGTTTGACGGACTCGTGCTCCCCCAACAGCGTATTGCCACCTCATCGCTTCCGCCGGAAGTGCACTCGATCGCGCCCAGCGCTATGTGCCCACTTGTCTCACCGGCGTGTGTCCACACGTCATCCGTAGCGATTTTTCCTCCGGGGTTGCTGCTGAAGAAAATTTTTCGCGTTGTAGCTGAAATGTGCCGTGTTAGCTACGAGGCGAGCGCGGTTGTTTTGGGCCGCATCCACACCTGGCTGCACGAGACCTCGCCGTCAAGATCCGCATCGACAATCGCCGTTGCTGCGACCCCCAAAGTCGGGAGGATGCTGCCCCCAAAAAACTTTTTCAATGGGCTTGTAGCTGAAATGCGACACATTCCCTTCAAAACGAAGCAGGAACAACCTCCTCTCCCCTATCTGCCGCCGCCAGGACGAATCCCTTTCCAATGCCCAAACTCGAGTCGCTACCCGAGCGCGTCCACTTGCGCCCTCCCCGTTGAGCGGGTACGGTTCCGGGAGCACCGCAAGGAGGAGAGCAATGCCGCAGAAGGAGATAATCGCGCCCGAGGCCCTGGGGCGCACAAACCCCAGCCTGTCGCCGGCCACCCGGTTCGGCAACATGGTCTACGTGTCCGGGCAGACCGGTCGCAACCCTGTTACCGGCGAGGTCGGCGCCGACGTGCGGGAGCAGACCCGCAACGTGCTGGAGCGCATCAAGATCTGCCTCGAGGAGGCGGGCACGTCGCTCGACAACGTGCTCACCGCGACGTGCTGGCTCAAGGACGCCGGCGATTTCGCCGCCTTCAACGAGGTCTACAACGAGTACTTCACCCAGGACAAGCCCGCTCGCGCGACGGTGCAGTCCACGCTGATGGGCGCCGACCTGGTGGTGGAGATTATGGTCACCGCCTGCATCCCCGACTAGCTGAAGGACCGCAATTCGCGAGAGGCAAGGATGAGCGTCCACGATCACTTGCATGACGGCGAGCGCATTGAGTTGCAGCACCCGCCGTTCTACCTGACCAACCATCGGCTGCTGCGCAACGACGATGCGGACGGCGTCTTCCGCGAGATCCCGCGCATCGGCATGACGGCGGTGGAGCGTGTCCACGTGACCGACCACCGTATCATGGTGATTGGCGTCGTCCTCGTGGTGAGCGGCGTGATTCTGACGCTGACGTGGGCGCCGTTCACGGCCTGGCTTGCCATAATCGCCGGGCTGGCCGCGCTGGTGATGGGGTCCAGGGGCAAGCTGGTGGGGCACCAGGTCGTCTCGCCGCGCATTCCGGACTCGGAACAGCAACTGTGGCGGCTGCCCAACTGGGGCGCCGACAACTTCGTGGGCAAGCTCCGCATCATCGCCAACGAGAACAGCGGAGTCGGTCGTGAATGGTAACGCCGGCTTGCGCAGCTCCAAATCGCTCGCCCGGAATGTTCAGTATTGCCACGGGGCTCTTGTCGCAATGGGCAAGCCGTTGTACCTTCAATCGGCGCCCGGGAACACACCATGGGTGGGCCTTTGCCCGCCACGGAGGACCGCATGATTCGCAGCACGGACCGCATTCGCGTAATGCACGCCGGCACCCTGCCCAGGCCGCAGGAGCTCTTCAACATGACCCTCTCCAAGATGTTGGGTCAACCCGTGGACGAGGATGCTCTCACCAGCCTGGTCAGGGACGTCATCCGTGAAAACGTCGGTTTGCAGATTGAGACCGGCATCGACAGCGTCAACGATGGCGAGGTGCACAAGTTCAGCTTTACCCACTACATCATGGAACGCCTGGGCGGAATCGAGCAGCGCAAGCCCAAGGACGGTCCCCCTCCTCCCGGTGTCAATGGGCGCGACGAAATCGACTTTCCCGGCTATTTCGACGGCAAGCCCGGCTTCACTGGGTCCGGTTCCAATCCCTCGGTCTTCGTGGTGGGGCCGCTCACGTACACGGGTCAGACCGCCATTCAGACGGACATCGATAACTTCAATGCGGGGCTGGTGGGCCACTCGCCTGAGGAGACCTTCCTGCCAGCAGTCACGCCCGGCACGGTCGAGCACTGGCTCGCGAACGAGTACTACCCCACGGACGAAGCCTACCTCTACGCCCTCGCCGACGTCCTGCATGAGGAGTACAAGGCCATCGTCGACGCGGGCTTCCTGCTGCAGATCGACGACCCCGACCTGCCCGATGCGTGGCAGATGTTCCCGGACATGACCGTTCCGGAGTACAAGAAGTTCGCCGAGTTGCGCATTGACGCGCTGAACCACGCCATCGGCGACATCCCGGAGGAGAAGATCCGCTTCCACACCTGCTGGGGCAGCTACAAGGGGCCCCACAAGCACGACATCCCCCTTGTGGACATCGTCGACCTCATCCTGAAGGTGAAGGCCGTCGGCTACTCCATCGAGGCATCCAACCCCGCGCACGAGCACGAGTGGACAGTGTGGCGCGACGTGAAGCTGCCCGACGGCAAGGTGCTCATCCCCGGCGTCATCGGCCACGCCTGTGACTTCATCGAGCACCCGCAGCTCGTGGCCCAACGGCTCCTGCGCTACGCGGACGTCGTCGGCAAGGAGAACATCATGGCCGGCACGGACTGCGGCATCGGCGCCCGCGTGGGCCATGCCAAGGTGTGCTGGGAGAAGTTCAAGGCAATGTCCGAGGGCGCCCGCATTGCAAGCGCGAAACTCTGGGGCTAGGACCGGGCCACTGCAATGCAGCCAGGCATTTCCAGCCGCGTAGACGCTGGAATTGCACCATAGAGGAGGAGCCATGATCCGTAGCACAGACCACATCCGGACGATGCACGCGGGTACACTGCCAAGGCCGCGCGAGCTCTTTGACATGGTCGTGGCCAAGAGCCGCGGAGAATCGGTGAACGAGCCGGTGTTGACCGACACGATCCGCTCGGTCATCGCGGAGAACGTGGGTCTGCAGATAGAGACCGGCATCGACAGCGTCAACGATGGTGAGGTGAGCAAGGTCACGTTCACCAGCTACATCGGTGAGCGCATGGGCGGCATTGAGCGGCGTACCCCCAAGGACGGCCCGGCGCCTCCGGGCATCAACGGACGGGACATGCAGGAGTTCTCGGGCTACTTCGCGGCGCGAGGCGGATTCACGGGCACCGGTTCCCACCCGTCATTCTTCTGCGTTGGGCCCCTCACCTACACGGGGCAGGACGCAATCAGGGCAGACATAGACAACTTCAAAGCCGGGCTTCAGGGCCACTCGCCGGAGGAGGCTTTCCTGCCCGCGGTGACGCCGGGCACGATGGAACACTGGCTCGCCAACGAGTACTACCCCTCGGACGAGGCCTTCCTCTTCGCCCTGGCCGACGCGCTACACGAGGAGTACAAGGCCATCGTTGACGCCGGATTCTTGCTCCAGATCGACGACCCGGACCTGCCGGACGGGTACCAGATGTTCCCGGAGATGAGCATTCCGGAATACCAGAAGTTCGCCGACCTCCGCATAGAGGCCCTGAACCACGCCATCGGCGACATCCCGGAGGAGAAGGTCCGCTTCCACACCTGCTGGGGCAGCTACAAAGGGCCCCACAAGTACGACATTCCGCTGGCCGACATCGCGGACCTCATCCTGAAGGTGAAGGCCGTCGGCTACTCCATCGAGGCCTCCAACCCCGCGCACGAGCACGAGTGGGCCGTATGGCGCGACATAAAGCTGCCCGACGGCAAGGTCCTCATCCCCGGCGTCATAGGCCACGCCTGTGACTTCATAGAGCACCCGCAGCTCGTCGCCCAGCGGCTGCTGCGCTACGCGGACGTCGTCGGCAAGGAGAACATCATGGCGGGCACGGACTGCGGCATCGGCTCGCGGGTTGGCCACGCAAAGGTGTGCTGGGAGAAGTTCAAGGCAATGTCAGAGGGCGCCCGCATCGCCAGCGCGGAGCTCTGGGGCTAGTGGTCCCGTTGGGCGCGGACAAAAGGGAAGCGCCCCTCTTGTGAGGGGCGCTTCCTGTGGTGGCCTGTTGGTAGCGGGGGGAGGATTCGAACCTCCGACCTTTGGGTTATGAGCCCAACGAGCTGCCGCTGCTCCACCCCGCGACGGTAGTCCTCAGTGGTGAGGGGTCAACAACTACTATACACCCTCCTGACCCCAATAGTCCACTGACACGGCGCCCTTGCGTCGACGATAGCCAGCCGCGTATGCTCCGCGCCATGAGCCTGCCGCCGTCCGACGACGCGCGCACTGCAGCCTTCGTCTACCACGACCGGCTGACGCGCCACGTCCTCAGCGAGACCCACGTCTTCCGCCCCTACCGCCTCCGCCACACCTACGAGCTGCTGGAGGCGCTCGGAGCGTTCTCGCTGGACAACGCCTCGCTCATGGAGCCCCGGCAAGCGCGCGTCGAGGAGGTGCACACCTACCACGTGCCCGCCTACGTGGAGGCCGTCGCGGCCCTGAGCCGCGGCGAGCGTCTCGAGGAGGCGGCGCTCTTCAACTTCGCCGCGGGCGGCCTCGGCGACAACCCCGTCTACGAGGGCATGTACGACGCCGCCCTCTGGACGACTGGAGCATCGCTCACAGCAGCGGAGGAGCTCCTGAGCGGCCGGGCCTCGGCGGCGGTCAACTTCTCCGGCGGCCTGCACCACGCCATGCCCGGCCACGCCTCGGGCTTCTGCATTTTCGACGACCCGGTCATCGCCATCAAGCACATGGTCGCGGCCGGCGCCCGCGTCGCCTACGTGGACATAGACTGCCACCACGGCGACGGCGTCCAACTAGGCTTCTTCGACACCGACCAGGTGCTCACCATTTCCCTGCATGAGTCCGGCGAGTTCCTCTTCCCCGGCACCGGCTTCACCAACGAGATTGGCATCGACGCAGGCCGCGGCTACGCCGTAAACGTCCCCCTCTTCCCCTACACCGACGACGAGACCTACCTCTGGGCCTTCCGAGAGGTGGTGCCCCCAATGGTGCAAGCCTTCAAGCCGGACGTCCTCGTCACCCAGCTGGGCATTGACACCCACGTCCTGGACCCCATCACGCACCTCCGCCTGACAGTGCAGGGGTACACGCAGGTGGTCAGGGAACTGGCCGCGCTCTCGCCGGGGCGGTGGCTGGCCCTGGGCGGCGGCGGGTACGACATCGGTGCCGTCATGCGCGCCTGGACGAGAGCCTACGGCGTCATGCTCGGCCACGAGTGGCCGGACACAGCCCCCCCAGCCTTCGCGCAAACCCACGGCGTACAGCGCCTTGACGACGATGAGCAGGCTCCGCTCCCGGCGGAGGTGGCCGCGCGCGTGCAGGGCTACGCCAGGGAGAGCATCGCTGCACTGCGGCGGGAGGTGTTCCCGCTGCAGGGGTTGTCGCCGGGGGCGTGAGGTTTCCCCAGCAAAGTTAAGGGGCCGCCAATCTGGCGGCCCCTATCCGAGCTCTTGCTGATATGACGGTCGGGGGTTAGACCTCCCGGAACTCGCCTTCCACGGTGTCATCGGGGTTGGCGTCCGGAGCGTCAGCGCCTTCAGCGCCCTCAGCGGGGCCGCCGGCCTGCTGGTACACCGCCGAGCCAACGCGCTGCAGCGTCGCGCTGAGCTCGTCGACCATGGTGCGCAGCTTGGCGGGCTCCTCTGTCGGCGCAGCCTGCTGCAGTGCGTCGGCCTGGGTGCGGACCTCGGTCTTCAGGTCCTCCGGGATCTGCTCGCCCTGCTCGCTGAGCATCTTGTGGGCGCTGTACGCGAGCTGACTGGCTGTGTTGCGCAGGTCGGCCTCTTCGCGCTTGCGGACGTCGTCCTCGGCGTTCTGCTCGGCCTCGCTCATCATGCGTTGGATCTCGTCATCGGAGAGACCGGAGCTCTCCTTGATGACGATCTTCTGCTCGCGGTTTGTGGCCTGGTCCTTGGCGGACACACTCAGGATGCCGTTGACGTCGATGTCAAAGGTGACCTCAATCTTTGGGATGCCGCGCGGGGCCGGCAGGATGCCGTCGAGCATGAAGCGGCCGATGGAGCGGTTGTCGGTGGCCATGGGGCGCTCGCCCTGCAGTACGTGGACCTCCACGCTGCCCTGGTTGTCCGACGCGGTGGTAAAGACCTCCGACTTGGAGGTGGGAATCGTGGTGTTGCGCTGGATGAGCGCGTGCCGCACGCCGCCCTCGGTCTCGATGCCCATGGTTAGCGGAGTGACGTCGAGCAGCAGGATGTCCTGAACCTCGCCCTTGAGCACGGCAGCCTGGAGCGCTGCGCCGACGGCAACGGCCTCGTCCGGGTTGACCGAGCGGTTGGGCTCCTTGCCGAAGAGGGTCTTGACCCTCTCGATGACGGCGGGCATCCGGGTCATGCCGCCCACGACGATGACTTCGTCGATGTTGGCGGAACTCACGCTGGCGTCGGTCATGGCCTGGCGACAGGGCGAGTCCACCCTGTTGAGTAGCTCCTCCGTCAACTGCTCGAGCTGCGCGCGAGTCATAGTGCGCACTAGGTGCTTGGGTCCTGCAGAGTCTGCGGAGATGAAGGGCAGGTTGATCTCCGTCTGCGTGACGGAGGAGAGCTCGACCTTGGCCTTTTCAGCGGCCTCCTTGAGACGCTGGAGGGCCATGCGGTCAGCGCTCAGGTCGATGCCAGTCTCCTGCTTGAAGTCTCGGACAAGCCAATCGACGGTCTTCTGGTCGAAGTCGTCGCCGCCGAGGTGGGTGTTGCCGTTAGTGGAGAGCACTTCATTGACGCCCTCGCCGATGCGGAGAATGGAGATGTCAAACGTGCCGCCACCGAGGTCGAAGACCGCGACTGTCGCCTCGGCGTGCTTGTCCATGCCGTAGGATAGCGCGGCGGCCGTCGGCTCGTTGATGATGCGAAGTACCTCAAGGCCGGCGATCTTGCCAGCGTCGGTCGTGGCCTGGCGCTGGGAGTTGTTGAAGTATGCCGGGACGGTGATGACCGCCTCGGTAATCTTCTCGCCGAGCTTGGTCTCAGCGTCCAGCTTGATCTTCTGCAATACCTGGGACGCGATCTCCGTGGGAGAGTAGGTCTTGTCCCCCATGACGACGTGAGCGTCTCCATTCCCGCCTTTTTGGATCTGGTAGGGCAAGAGTTTGACGTCGTCCTGCACAATGGGATCGTTCATGGTGCGGCCGATGAGGCGCTTGGCGGAGTAAATGGTGTGCTCAGGGTTGACGACGCTCTGCCGCTTGGCGGCGAGTCCGACGTATCGCTCGCCGGTCTTTGGGTTGACAGCGACCACGGAGGGCGTCAGGCGGGAGCCTTCTGCGTTCTCCAGGATGATGGGCTGTCCAGCCTCCACGTATGCCGCCACGGAGTTGGTGGTGCCCAAGTCTATTCCGAGTACCCTTGGCATTTGTTATGCCTCCTTGCCTTGGTTTGCTTGATATGAATTCTCAGGATCCGGCGTGTTGGTCTTGCCTGATTGCACCACTACCTGCGCAGGTCGCAGGACCTTGCCGTTAATGCGGTAGCCCTGGCGCGCCACCTCCAGAATCTCACCTTCCCGACGGCCGACGACGTCGAACTGGCCGACGACCTCGTGCTCGAAGGGATTGAATACAGCGTCCTCGGCCTCAATACGCTGGAGCCCCTCGGCGGCGAGAATGCCCTGCAGCTTTCGCTCGATCAGCCGGAACCCCACGAGCCAGCCGGTTTCGGACTGCGGCGCATCATTGGCCGCGTGGGCGAGAGCGCGTTCCACGTCATCAAGGACGGGCAGGATACGGAGGATGAGCTGTGCTCCAGCGTTGCCCACAAGCTCCTGTCGCTCTTCTTCGGCGCGTTTGCGATAGTTGATGAGGTCCGCCTGGGCCCGCTGGGCAAGGGCCCTGAACTGCGCCTTCTCTCGGTCCGACTCTTCCAGGAGCGCTTGAAGCCGCTCCTTCTCGGTTGCCTCCGGCGCGGGTGGGAGGACACCGTCGACGGGTGTTTCCTCTCCATCATGGGCGCCGTAACTGCGGTCTGGCATCGGTCCCCCTTTGGCAGTGACTATGTTTGTGCTTGGCCGATGGTGCCCTGGTCGCGCTCCTCGTAGTGGAGCATCTCCAAGACGGATTGCACATGGCTCTCGAGCGCGACAGCTGCGCCGGTCTCACGCTGACTCTCAAGCGCACGCTGCATTTCTTGCAGGCGCGCGACCATCTCAAGCGCCATCTCCACGCCGGCAAGATTCATGCCGCGTTCCTCCACCAGGTACTTGATCATCCGCAATCTGTTGAGGTCCCGGTCTGAGTAGTAGCGCACCATGCCCTCGCTGCGAGACGGGTGGACGAGCCCCAGCCGCTCGTACTTGCGAAGGGTCTGTGGATGCATGCGCAGGATGCGCGCTGTAACGCTGATCACGTAAACGCCGAGTGTCTCCACAGGTTGCTCTTGCGCTGGCGCACCAGCCGGCACGGGCAGTTGTGATGCCCGCCGAGCCTCCACATCGCGGCCCGATGTTGCCGGCGGGAAGACAATTTTCGTGCTGAGTTGAATACGGCGCGTACGGCGCTCCATCGGCGTCTCCTTGCATATCGAATCATAATGCTTGATACGCACCGTGTCAAGTGTTATTATGCTGTCGGGAGCAAAGGGGCGTCAGAACAAAATCGCTACGAAATTCGATACGAAAACATGCATCCTTCCGGGCGGATGGAACGTTATACATGTACAGAGCGTTAAACAAAGGCATAGAGCGCTAGACGCTCTGGGAAAGGGGAGGTCAACATGATCTACTTCAAGGCCTGTCCTAAGTGCAGGGGTGACATTCAGCTACAGAACGATGGCACCGGCGATGCCCTTCACTGCTTGCAGTGCGGATTTGAGCGCGCCGTTGCTCCTCATCTGCTTGCGAAAGCCCGAGAGATGCGGCGAGCAAAGGCTGCCTGACGTTTCGGCTGGATAGGCCGCAAGGCCCCCTGTAGGACGAATCTAGGAGGCCCCGGTCACCGGGGCCTCCTTCTCTATTGGCGGTGTTAATCAGGCGCAGAGTCCGGGAACCGGAACTCTGGAAGTGAGTCCCAGTTTACCGACGAACTCGCGGTTGCCGCCAGAGCACTGTGGCAGACTTGGACCTGCGCGAGTATTGCGTCGGTGTCGAGGCCGGCGAAGGTTGGCGTGAATGGTTCGAGGTAGAGAGCCGCTTGAGCAAGCTGCCGTCCAGCGGGTGGCGGATTCCGGCGTTCCATATGCAAGAGTCCAACGGCCACTTTGATCAGCGCGTAGTGGAAGAGGCGGAGCGGGTAGGGGGCATCGCGCCAAAGGTCCTCCAGCGACTCGTGGGCGTCCCAGAAACGTCTTTCACGCAAGTGTTCCAGGCTGGGGCTCAATGCCAGGGCGAGCTCGTTGTGATCGACGTCCGGGGGACCCTCACGTTGGAGCCGACCGAGCCAAAGGGCATCCTGCTCGGGGCGAGAGAGTGTCACGGCGCTACCAGCTGAAGCGCTGCTCCTTCCACGGATCACCCTCCATGTGGTAGCCACGTTGTTCCCAGAACCCGGGCTTGTCGCGCTCCATGAATTCCATGCCGTTAACCCACTTGGGACTCTTCCACGCGTAGCGCTTGGGCACCACGAGGCGGAGCGGGCCTCCGTGGTCGGGGGCGAGCGGCGCGCCGTCGTGCCTGTAGGCGAAGAGAACATCGTCGTCCAAGAGCACGTCGAGTGCGATGTTCGATGTGTAGCCCCCGTAACAGTGGAACATGACGTAGCCAGCGTTGGGCAACGGGTTGATGTGCTTCATGACCTCATGGATGGAGATGCCCTCCCAGGTGTTGTCGAGGCGGCTCCACGTGGTGACGCAGTGGAAGTCCGCGGTGAGGGCGGTTGGCGGCATGGAGGTGAAGTCGTCCCATGTCCATTCCAGCTTCTCTTCGACCAAGCCGAAGACACGGAAGCGCCACTTTGCCATGTCGATCCTCGGCGTGCCGCCGAAGGTCAATACAGGGAACTTATCGGTAAGATACTGTCCTGCGGGGGTGCGTAGCTTGGCGTCCTCAGGCATGGCGCGGTCGACCTCCGTGGCGGTGGATGCGGGCTCATAAGCGCCGGAGAGCATGTTGGTAAACCATCTGAACATGGGCGTGCCTTTCTGGGGCCTTTAGATTCATCGTAGCGGCGCAGGATAGTGGTGTCAAAGCGTAGTCTAGTGGGGAGATGGACACCTGAGTTGACCCGTTCCCAGAGAGGGCAGGGACCAGGCGGCGTTAAACGTCGCCAGTCAAAAGGTTCATGACCAGCCCCGTGGGGAGCTTAGGGAGGAAATAGGTGGTCTTGGGTGGGAGGCGCTGGCCTTCGCGGACAAGGGATTCGAAGACGGACATGTCCAACGGCGGGACGAGAAAGGCCGCCTGGCAGTCGCCGCGCTCAATTTGTGCAAGGAGAACCTCGAGCTCCGGGATGAAATCGACCTGGGCTTGGTCGCCGCTGCTGCCGCCGAGGACCGGATCCAACACGGCGCTGTGAAGCAGCCAGGCCTCGCACTGGTACATCTCAGAGGATGGAGCGTGGGGAATCGTGCCGGCAGCGAGATTGCCTCGCAGGGAAAGGACCGACAGTCGGCCTTCCTCAGGTTCGATAAGGCCAAGGGCCGGCTTGCCCTTGCGGGCGCTCCATGTGGACTCGAGGAATGCGCTCATTCTCTCCGGATTCATGCCGCCCAGTGGGCGGGACTCCACGGTGAAGAGGCCGTAGACCTGCTCTTGCAATGCGGAAAGTTTGTCCGGAGACAGGCCAGAGAGGGCGCGGTGGAAGGAATGGAGCTGCATTCCGGGGTCGTCGAACTCCACGAGGCACATGAGCACGAACTCGGACGCCTGCGTGTCAAGGCGCACGCGTTCTCGGCTTCGCACATTGTCACGGTAGGCAAGAGCGGTCTCGTAACGGTGGTGACCGTCGGCAATGTAGATTGGGGACGACTTGAGGAGGCCCCGCAGGCGTCCAACGTCATCGTCATCGTCGATGAGCCAGAGCTTGTAATTGACGTTGCCGGGGGCCTCGGCGGTGCAACTGGGGTCGCGATTGGCAATGGCCTCCCACAGGAGTGTTCGGACGCCACCGGGATCGCGGTACATGGCCATGATGGGGCTGAAGTTGGCGCCGCAAGCCTCCATCATGGCCAAGCGGTCTTCCTTGGGGCCCCGGCGGGTGAATTCGTGGGGGAGGACTATGGCGCGCTCGTACTCTTCGAGGTGGACGGCTGCGAAAACGCTGACGCGTTGCCTCGGACCGGCCTCGGTGGGGTACTCCTCCTGCATGACGTAGAACGCGGGTCGGCCGTCCTGAGCGAGGACACCCTCGGCGAGCCACGCCTTCAGCTGGGCGGCGGACTGGGAATAGATGTCCGCGCCGTCAGAATCGGGCTTGGGCGACTCGAGGCGGACCACGTTGTGAGCGCTGCGGGCGAGGAGGTCTTCCCGGCGCTCGGGGTTGATCTCGTCGAAGGGCGGGCACAGGATGTCGCCGAGCGCGCCGGAACGGTCGGAGTTGAAGCGCATTCCGCGGAATGGACGCACATCTGCCAAGAGAGAGCCTCCGGTTGCTGCTGAGGACAGTATAGGCGAGGCACAGCACGAGATGGTAGCCTAGTTTGGCAGGCCGCGCGGGTGCGGACTTGTACGAATGCCAAGGAGACCGAGCGTGGCCTCACCGGAATCCCTCTCTCGCGCACTGGAACTGCGGGCTGAGCTGGCAGAACACAACTACCGCTACTACGTCCTCGATGCGCCGACAATCTCGGACGCCGCCTACGACACGCTCATGCGCGAGCTGCGGCAGCTGGAGGCGGAGCACCCGGACCTGGTGACGGCGGACTCGCCGACGCAGCGGGTGGGGGCAGCGCCGGCGCAGGGGTTCGCAGAGGTGGTGCACCGGGCGCAGATGTTCAGCCTTGCGAATTCCTTCGATGACGACGAGTACATGGCTTGGGTGCAGCGAACACGACGGCTCTTAGGGGGCGAGGACTTCGACGTTACGTGCGAGCTTAAGATCGATGGGCTTGCGGTGTCGCTAACGTACCGCAACGGGGTGCTTGAGCGCGGCGCGACGCGGGGAGACGGGCAGCGGGGCGAGGACGTGACCGCGAATATCCGCACCATTCGCAGCATTCCGCTTCAACTCCTGGGCTTGGCGCCGGAGCTGCTGGAGGTGCGGGGCGAGATCTACATGGGACGCGAGGGCTTCCGTCGCATGAACGAGGCCCGTGAGGCGGAGGGGCTGCCGCTGTACGCGAACCCTCGGAACAGCGCGGCGGGGAGCGTGCGGCAGCTCGACTCCAACGTGACGGCCACTCGTCCCCTGAACATCTGGGTATACGCGCTGGGCTACGTCGAGGGCGGCGCTGTGCCGGACACACAGTGGGAGCTGCTGCAGTGGCTCAACAGCATGGGCATCCGCACGAACCCGAACAACCGCTACTACGTAACGCCTGAGCGTGCGCTCGACTACTACAGGGAGTGGCTGGAGGGTCGAGAGGACCTGGACTACGACACCGATGGGGCGGTGGTGAAGGTCAACAGCCGCGCGCACTGGGAGACCCTGGGCGTGGTTGGCCGCGAGCCGCGGTGGGCAATCGCGTTCAAGTGGCCGGCACAGCAGAAGACGACGCGCGTGCTGGGGATCGAGGTCAACGTGGGTCGCACGGGACGCATCAACCCGTTCGCAGTGCTGGAGCCGGTGTTCGTGGGGGGCGTGACGGTGCAGCATGCGACGCTGCACAACGCCGACTACATCGGGGAGAAGGACATCCGGGTGGGAGACACGGTAGTTGTCGAGAGAGCGGGCGAGGTGATACCTCAGGTGGTGCGGAGCCTGCCGGAGCATCGCCCGGCGGACTCGGTGGCGTTTGCGATGCCGGTCGAGTGCCCGACGTGCGGCAGCCGGGTGCTGCGGGCGGAAGGGGAGGCAGCGCACTACTGCACCAACGCCTCGTGTCCGGCGCAGTTGGCGGAGCACATCTTCCACTTCGTCTCCAAGGGCGCCATGGACATTGACGGCATGGGGCCGAAGATCGCCACGTCGTTGCTGGAGTCCGGGCTGATTACGGACGTAGCGGACATCTACTCGCTGCAGATGGAAGACCTTGTGCAGCTGGACCGAATGGGGGAGTTGCTGGCGGCAAAGCTGCTCCGGAACATCGAGGAGAGCAAGGAGCGGCCGCTGCACCGGCTGCTTGTCGCGCTGGGCATTATGCTTGTGGGCGGCGAGGTGGCGGAGCTGCTGGCGTCGGCGTTCGGGGACATGGACCGGCTGCGGGAGGCGTCGGAGGAGGAGTTGACGGCGATCCCGGGCGTCGGGCCGAAGATTGCGGCTAGCGTGGCGGGGTTCTTCGCGGATGAGGGCAACGTGCGGCTCGTGGAGAAGCTGCGTGCGGCGGGTGTGCGGATGGACGCGGTCGAGGCGCCCGCGCCGGCGGAGGGACTGCCGATGTCCGGCATGGTCTTCTGCTTTACGGGGACGCTCGCAGCCATGCCGCGCTCGCAGGGGGAGGAGCTCGTGCGGTCGCTTGGTGGGGCGGCGTCGGGGTCGGTGACGAAGAAGACTACGCACCTCGTTGTGGGAGCGGAGCCAGGGGCGTCGAAGGTCACGCAGGCTGCCAAATACGGCACGCAGGTGCTTGGCGAGGAGGAGTTCCTCGCGATGCTGCCAGGGTAGGGACTGTCTTCTCTTGAGTCCCAGCCGTCGGTGCGGTCCGATGAGGGCCATGCAAGCAGGAATGTGAGAATGAAGGTCATAGTGGGTTTGGGGAATCCCACGCCCAAGTACGCCAATACGCGTCACAACGTCGGGGCGATGACGGTGGACCAGCTGTGCAAGCAGTGGGGGATCTCACTGGAGCGCAAGAACAGGTACGTGCTGCTCGGGCAGGGGTGGGTTGATGGGGCGGAGATCGCGCTGGCGAAACCCCGCTCGTTCATGAACCTGAGCGGTGAGCCGGTGGCGTACCTGACGGCGCGCCTGAGGGTGAAACCGCAGGACATGCTCATCGTGTATGACGACATGGACCTGCCGCTTGGGGTGACGCGGGTGCGCGCCGAGGGCGGCCACGGCGGGCACAACGGGATGCGCTCCATCATCGACACGCTGGGGAAGCAGGACATCCCACGACTGCGGCTCGGCGTGGGGCGGTCGCCGGTGGACGACCCGATCCGGCATGTGCTGGGCGGGTTCACGGACTCGGAGGCTGCGGCCGTCGAGCGGCTGCTGGCGCGGGCTGCCGAGGCGGCGGCGTGCTTCGTGGCGGAGGGCGTCGAGGCCGCGATGAACCGCTTCAACCAAACGCCCCCGGAGGGCGACGAGGACACCTCCAACTAGCCCTCTCTTCCGTTGGGCATGCCCTTGCTGGTGTATGATGGCGGGGAAATCCGCACCGCAAGGAGATGCCATGTTGTACGAGCTCCGCACCTACACCGCATGCCCCGGCAAGCTGCCCAACGTCGTCGCGCGGTTCCGCGACTTCACGGCGGCGAAGTTCACCGAGCACGGCTTTCGCATCATCGGGTTCTGGACGCCGCAGGTTGGCGGGTCCAGCCATGAGCTTATCTACATGCTGGCGTGGGAGAGCTATGAGGAGCGCAGTCGCTGCTTCGCAGCATTCCGAGAGGACCCGGACCGAGCCAGGGTGTTTGCGGAGTCGGAGAAGGACGGGCCCATCGTGGCTGACGTCCAGAACGTGATGCTGGCGCCGACGGACTTCTCGCCGCTGAACTAGAAGCTCACGAAGGGGTTCTTGCTTGGGGACGGGTAGGGCGATTCGTGAATGGCCTTACGGAGTTGAATCGCGTCACTCAACGTTGGGCGATGCGCTGGAGGGCTTGGCGGACCTGCTCCTCGACGGGGAGGGCGGTGTCGCCACCCGCGGCTGCCTGACGGGCCTCGATGGGGGAGTAGCCGAGGGCCTGGAGGGCCTCGGTGACGGCGTCTGCCGCGCCGGTCATGGGGACGCCGGGGGCGCCGGCGGTGAAGCCCACGTCCAGCTTGTCCTTTAGCTCAATCACGACGCGTGCGGCGGTACGCTGGCCGAGGCCTGGCGCTTGCGCAAGGGCCTTGGTATCGCCGGCGGCGATGGCCGCGGCGAGGGTTTCCGCCGACATGGCGGAGAGCATCGAGTGGGCCAGCCTGGGGCCGATGCCGGAGATGCCGATCAGCAGGGTGAAGAGCCGGAGCGCGTCGTCTGATGGGAAGCCGTGCAGTTCCATGGCGTCGTCGCGGACGACGAGGTGCGTGTGCAGGTGGACCGAGCCGCCTATGGCGCCGAGGGTTGGGATGGCGGAGGAGGGCACGGAGACGCGGAAGGTGACCCCATGGACGCCCACGTTCACCCAATCGGCGCCGACCGCCTCCAGTGTTCCCCGCACACCTGAAATCATCTACGGTTTGTCCTCTCGCGTACTTGTGGGTTGTCTGTCACGTGCTATGCCAAGGTGTTGAGCCGCTCGTGCTGTAGGTGGCATAGGGCCACTGCGAGGGCGTCGGTGGCGTCCGCGGGCTCTGGCGGCTTTTGCAGGCCGAGGAGCAGCCCGACCATGGCGGCGACCTGCTGCTTGCTGCCCTGACCGTAGCCCGATACCGCGTTCTTCACCTGCGTCGGTGGGTAGCGGAAGACGGGCAGACTGTAGTGGGCCGCCGCAAGCAGCGCTACGGCTTGCGCCTGCCCTACGGCCATCGCGGAGCGGATGCTGGTGCGGTGGCCGCCCCGGCTGGCGACCTCCGGTGGGACGAAGGGCTCCTCGACGGCGACAACGTTCGGGCTCCACGTCTCCAGCAGCGAGAGAAGCTCCGTGTGGATGCGGTGGAGGCGCTCGCCGATCTCCAGGGAGCGTGGGGCCTTGATGACGCCGGCGGTGACGTAGGTGGCATCGCCGCGTTCGGCTTCCAGAAGGCCGTAGCCGAACTGGATGGTGCCGGGGTCGATGCCGAGGATGCGCTGGCCCATGGAGCGCCTAGGCCGCCGTCGCGTACTTTTCCAGGACGGCTTCAGGGAAGTCTGCGTTGGTTACGACCTTCTGGACGTCGTCCAGACCCTCGAGGCGGTCCAGCAGCTTGAGAGTCTGCTCGGCGGCGCGCTCGTCGAGGCCGGCCTGGGTGGTCGGGACGAGGGTGACCTCGGCGGAGAAGGGAGCCAGGCCGGCCTCCTCCAAGGCACGGCGGACGGCCTCAAAGTTTTCAGGGGCGGTGCGGACCTCAATGCTGGTTTCGTCGTCGGTGATGTCCTCCGCGCCGTGCTCGATGGCGAGGAGCTCGGCCTCTTCCATCTGCTCTTCGGAGAGCTGCAGGGTGATGACACCCTTCTGCTCAAACATCCAGCCTACCGAGCCGATCTGCCCCATCTTGCCGTTGTTACGGTCAAAGACGTTGCGCACCTCCGAGGATGCGCGGTTTCGGTTGTCGGTCACGGCGACGACGATGATGGCGGCGCCGCCGGGGCTGAATCCCTCATAGACCAGCTCTTCCAGCACAACATCGTCGCCCAACTGACCGGTGGCGCGCTTGATGGCGCGCTCGATGTTGTCGAGGGGCATGTTGTTCTGCTTTGCCTGCTGCACGGCCAAACGCAGGCGGGGATTCATGTCGGGGTCGCCACCGCCGGCCTTGGCGGCTACGGCGATTTCCTTGGTCAGGCGGGTGAATAACTGGCCGCGCTTGGCGTCAGCGGCGCCCTTCTGGTGTTTGATTGTGGACCATTTGGAGTGTCCGCTCACGGCCACCTCCTCTGCGGTGCATGGGCTGGCCCACTGTGGCGGGCCTACTGGGGGCATTCTACAGGCGTCGCTGACGTGAGGTCAAAGCAGTCCTGGCACAGTCTCGATGGTGATCACGCCGGTCTCCATGTCCACCTCCTGCACGATATCGGGGATGGCCGGGATGAGGTGTTCACCGTCTGCGCCGCGGATTACGTAGACGTCGTTGCTGCCTGTCTCGATGATGTCCGAGAGGGTGCCGAGTTCGCGGCCCTCCGTGGTGCGCACGGCGAGGCCGATGACCTGGTGCTGGTAGTAGGCGCCCTCGGGCAGGGCAGCGGCCTCCTCAACGGGGGTCTCAAGGAGCTCGCCGCGGAGGTCGTCGGCGTCCCAGCGAGTGTCTACGCCGCGGAGCTTGATGAGGAGGGACTTGCCCTGCTGAGACGCGCCCTCGCTGACGTAGGTGTCGTCGCCGATGAGGAAGCGGGCGCCGGGGACAAAGCGGTCGGGAACGTCGCTGAGAGAGGCGATGCGGAGGTGGCCGTGGCGGCCCCACGGGCCGAGGATACGGGCGGCAACCAAGCGGTCAGGCTGCGGTGAGCGTTCTTCGGATGACGACGGCATGGGCGGTTCCGGGCCTGCCGCGGGGGCTACAGGATCTGGAGGGACGCGCGGACGCCCTGTTTGATGGCGACCACGCGCAGCAGGACGCGCATGGCCTCAGCGACGCGGCCCTGCTTGCCGATGATGCGCCCCTTGTCGTCGGGGTCGACATCGAGCTGGATGACGTAAACGCCTTCCTCCTCGACCTGCGTCACCTTGACGGCATCGGGGTTGTGCGCGAGGGACTTGGCAATGTACTCGATGAGCTCACGCATGGGTTATGCCTTCTCCAGCACTCCCAGGTTCCGCAGCAGGCGTTGCACCGGCTGAGAAGGTTGGGCGCCGTTCTTCATCCACGCCAGCGCCTTGTCGGTATCGATCTCCACGGTTGCGGGCTCCGTGCGGGGGTTGTAGAGCCCGACCTGGTCAATGTAGCCGCCGTCGCGCGGGGAGCGGGCGTCCATGACGACCACGCGGTAGCTGGGCTGCTTCTTCTTCCCCATTCGGCGGAGGCGGATTCGCAACATAGATGTAGAGACTCCTTAAAGGGCTAATAGTCACAGGTATTATAGGTAGGCATTCTCAATACTGTCAAACGCTCCAGCCTACCGTGAATTCAGTATGCAGGACGTGCAGACCGGCACCAGCCAAGGTCTTGCATGTCCCCTGCAACGATTCCGCGATCCCGAAACCGTTCCGCTTGCACCCCTACCAGTGCCAGATGGCGTCGTGGTCGTCGAAGAGACTGGCGAGGTCCGCGCGGGAGACAGTCTGGACGCCGTCGCAGAGGTCGTCGGCAGAGATCCCACGGTCGGCGAGATCCTCGGCGACGACGTAGACGGGCGCGCCAGAATTTGCGAGCGCGATGACGTCATCGTCGAGGCGCGGGGGCACGCTGAGCTCGACGCCGCCGATGCTCAGGCCGCTGGCGTCCTGGCCCTTGACGGCGTAGTTGACTGCGTTGCTGCGCAGAAGCACGGAGAGGTCCGCGCCCGCGTTCTTGAGCATGTGGCTCACCCACAGGATGGTGTCATCCTGCTCTTCAATGGTGCCGTGGTAGGCGCGCTCCACGACAGAGAGAATTCCGGCCATGATTGCCTCCTAGTTGTGACGTGGGTTGCGCTTGCTCCCCCATCTAAACCTTCCCCCTGTGGGGGAAGGGATTCAGGTGGCTAGCGCGTCCCGATAATCAGCGTGTTGGTGCTTGCCTGAGACATCTTGAACAGGTCGCCGGGGCCGCCGCGGCGCGGGCCCTCGATCCAGTCACCGGCGCCACGCTCGTCGACGCAGAGGCCGCAGTTTATCCAGTCGAGTGCGGGACCGGACTGCGACAACTCGAACAGACCGGCGATGAACCGGGCCGTGCTGGGGTGGTCCTGCTCCTCGATGCTGGTGCCCTTGACGGGGTTTGGGTGAGGGGCCTGGGCCTTCATGGTCATGTTGACAGCACCCTCGTAGGCGAAGACGTTGACGTTGATGCCCTTGCGGAGGGCGGCGTCGACGATGCGGAGGGCGGTGGTGGTCGTGCCGGACTCGTACGGCGGGTCCATGAGGGCGATGGTGATTGTCTTGTCACCTGACGTAGTCATTGTGCTAGTCCTCCTTCGGGATGAGAGTCCGGCCTAGTGCCAGACGGCCTTGACGCCGGGCACGGCGAGCATGTCAACGAGGGCGTCCACGTCGGACGAGGCGACGCCGTCGGCGAGCTTGTCAGCGGTGATGGCGCGCTCGCGCAGGGAGAAGTCGTCGGCGAGGATCTTGACGGCCGGCGCGGCGCTCTGGAGCCTGGCGATGGCGTCGTTGGAGATGCCCTTGCGGGCCATAATGACGCCGTTCTGCACCAGGAAGAAGGTGACGTTGTTGCCAGCCTTACACAGGTCTTCCGCCATCTGATAGAAGTAGGACGTGTCGGCGTACTCGAACGGGTCCCGGGACTCCACTAGTAAGTAGTCTGCCACAGTTACCTCCCTTCCTGGCAGTGCGTGATGCACACCATGAATCCTGCGCGTTTTGCGCCTGTGGGTGCGGATAGGATACCTGCGGGATCAAGTTTTGCCAAACGCAGGGACTGTCTTCGGCACATGCGGCTACCGTGGGCCTGCCGGATTCCTGGCACGAGTGGCGCTCACATCCCTGGCGAGCCATTCTGGAAGCGCCCTTGCCGCGTGGAGGTTGATCTTGACTCACTTTGTAGCTGATACGGCACATTCTAGCTACAACACGACTGGAAAACTCTCTTGGCCCCGCAACCCAGTATTCTGTTGGCCAAACCGCGCATCCTCGTGCAGGTGGGGACGCGGGCACCCCACTTGTTTCGGTGTTCTTCTTGTAGCTGATGCGGCACATTTTGGCTACAACACGAATGAGAAAATGTCTTGACCAGCCTACCAAGTATTCTGTTGGCCGATTCCCGCATCGCTGGGTAGGAGACGTCGCCGGCTACCATCCGGTTGCGGCGCTTCTCTTGACTGACGGCCTGCTTGAGCGTGATGAAGCGGTAGTGCATGGAAGAAGGGTAGCGATGAGCGCGGCGTCCGGGCAATGGGTCCGTGTCAGGGTGGCTCGCATTGACGCTGTGTGGCCCTCGTCTGATACTGCGGCGCGAGGCCCGGCAGCGGAATCGGCCGGCAAGGAGGAGTAATGGCCGGAGAGATGGAGACCCTGGCGCGGTACATGGTGGAGGCCCGGGATGCGACGCTTCCGCCGGAGGTGGCGGCAAAGGCCAAACACCACATCCTCGACACCATCGCGGCGATGGTCTCGGGAGCGGCGCTGGAGCCGGGGCGCATGGCGATTGATTTTGCGCGCAGCCAGGGCGGGACCGAGGAGGCGCAGGTGCTTTCGACACCCTTCCTGACGACGGCGGTGACGGCGGCGATGGCCAACGGCTTCCTGGCGCACGCCGACGAGACGGACGACTCGCACGCGCCGTCGGGGACGCACCCGGGGTGCGGCATCGTGCCGGCGGCCATGGCGATGGGCGAGCGGAACGCGGTGTCCGGGCGGCGGCTGCTGAACGCGGTCGTGCTGGGGTACGACATGTGCGCCCGAGTCATGCACTCGCTGGGCGAACGGTACACGCTGGAGGCGGAGCGGGGGTTCAGCAGCCACAGCCTCGGCGGGCTGTTCGGGGCCGCGACGGCGGCGGGTGCGTGCACGGATACGAGCGAGGAGCAGATGCGCTACCTGATCTCGTACACGGCGCAGCAGACGTCGGGGATTCCGACGTGGGCGCGGGACACGGACCACATCGAGAAGGCGTTTGACTTCGCGGGAATGCCGGCGCGGAGCGGTGTGACCGCGGCGGTGCTGGTCGACATGGGGTTCACGGGCGTGTGGAACGTGTTCGAGGGGGAGCGCAACTTCTTCCGATCGTTCTCGCCGTCGCCGCAGCCGGGGGAGATCGTGGCGGAGCTGGGCGAGCGGTACGAGGTCTTGCGCACGAACATCAAGAAGCACTGTGTTGGCTCGCCGATACAGGCGGCGGCGGACGCGCTGGGGCACATCCTCGACGAGCACCCGCTGCGGCCGGACGAGGTGGAGCACATCAAGGTGACGATGGGCGTGGGCGGCGCGCGCACGGTGAACAATCGCGAGATGCCGAACATCTGCCTGCAGCACATGATGGCGGTGTACCTGGTGGACGGCGGGATTTCGTTCGCGGCGGCGCACGACTACGAGCGCTTCTTCGACCCGGCGATGCTGGCGATCCGGGAGAAGGTGGAGCTGGTGGGGGACGACGCGCTGGTGACGCCTGAGAGCCCCCGGCAGGCGGTCGTCGAGGTGACGACGACGGACGGGGCGACGTACCGCGACCACGTGGTGGCCGTGCGGGGGACGATGGAGAACCCGATGACGACGGAAGAGGTCGAGGCGAAGGCGCGGGACTTGCTCGTGCCTGTGCTCGGCGAGGCGAAGGCGGACGGGCTCATCGCGGCAGTGCGCGAGCTGGAGTCGCTGGACGACGTGCGTGCGCTGCGGGGGTTGCTGGGGGGGTAGGGGGGCGCCCTTCGAGGGGCCCTTCGCGAGCCTCAGGACAGGCTCAGGGCGAACGGGGCGTAGTTGACGCCCTAGTACGAGTGTGGTACCTTATAGGCACACCCCCTACCGATTCGACGGTAGGGTCGAGACCGCCCATTCGGGCGGTCTCTGTCTTTGTACGGGGAGAGATGGTTGATCACCAACGTATATGTCGACGGCTTCAACCTCTACTATCGCGCCCTGAAGGACACACCGTTCAGGTGGCTGGACCTGAGAAAGTGGAGTGAGGTCCTCTTCCCGCAGGACATCATTCATCGGATCTGCTATTTCACGGCGCGGCTTGACGTGCGTCCCGCCAACCCTGGGCAGTCCCAACGTCAACTCATATACCTGCGGGCACTAGCGACGCTGCCCGGCCTGGACGTCCACTACGGCGCCTTCCGGAGCGGCATCAAGCGGCGTCCCTTGGCGACACCTATTTCTGGACTGCCTGCACACGTTCTGGTCAGGGACTCGGAAGAGAAGGGATCGGATGTGAACTTGGCCACTCGCCTGCTGGTGGATGGGTTCAATGGGAAGTACGAGCAGGCTGTAGTGGTCTCCAACGACGCAGACTTTGCCGGGGCGATTCAGTACATACGGGATGGCCTGGGGCTTCGGGTGACGCTGGTCAACCCGGACTCCGGCGCCAATAGTCCTACGTCTCTGGTCAGCGCAGCGACCTACGTAAAACGGCTGTGGAACAGCCACCTGCGACAGAGTCAGTTCCCCGACAAGCTGGCAGATAGAAATGGTGTCATCACCAAGCCTGCCGTGTGGTGAGACCCCTACTCTGTCCCTGCGCGGTCCAGGACTATGTCTATGAGTTCCGGGCCGGCGGTTTTGACGTGGTCGTCGATTAGCTGCATTGCGGAGACTATGGCGTCGTTGAAGGGGGTTGGGATGCTGACCTCGCGGCCCTTGGCGCAGACGAGGCCGTTCATGAAGGCGACCTCTGAGCGCCGGCCTTTGTGGACGTCCTGGGCCATGGAGGCGAGCCAGTTCACGCGCGTGCGGCGATTAGCGAAGAAGTTGTCGAGCTCCTCATAGACGTCGCCGCGCTCCGCGTCGGCCCAGAGCTGGGCGGGTTTGCCGTTGATGTCGACGACGTCGTAGCCGAGGGCGAGCCCGACCCTGGCGGCTTCCTTGGCGAGGTTGATGGAGATGGTGCGGCACCGCTGGTCGACGGCGAGCTCGTTGGTGCCCATGGCGGTCATGGCCGAGATGGCGTTGCCCATGGAGTTCTGGCAGAGCTTGGCCCATCGCTCACCCCAGAGATTGTCGGTGGCGTAGGCGGCGTCGATGTTGTCGAGCAGCGAGGCGACGTACTCGGAGCGCTCGGTGACCTGGAGGGTCTGTTCGCCGACGCGGAAGACGACGTGACCGGAGTCGCGGCCGACGGCGCCCCCGCGCTGGACGTGGCCGGGCTCCCACAGGGCGACCTCGATGTGGGAGGCGATGCAGCCCATCGCGCGCTCGGGGCCGACGATGGCGCCGACGGTCGGGTCATTCCAGCAGTTTTGCAGGGAGATGAAGCAGCCATCGGGCTTGACGTAGCGCCTGATGAAGTGGGTCGCCCACTCGGTATCGTAGGACTTGAGGGCGATGAAGGCGTAGTCGAACTGGTCGGTGATGTTCTGGGCCTCGGTCAGGTGTAGGGCGTTGATGGGGACGGTGAAGTCACCCTGGCTGCCGCTGGCGCGGAGGCCGTCCCGCTTCATGGTCTCGACGTGCTCGGGCCACATATCGACCATGGTGACGTCCTCACCGGCGCGGGCGAGGAAGGCGCCGACGTAGCTGCCGAGGGCTCCCGCGCCCATGATGCCGATTCGCGTGGCCATTGCTGCTCCTTTGGATGAAATGCCGTCTGTTCGTGAGAGCCCTTCAGCAGACCCATGGCACAGTCAGGGCAACCCCTCGACAGGCTTAGAAGGGCCGGAGAGGGCGACCACGGGGGTCGTTCCTACGGCGTCATCTCGTCGATGATCTCGTAGTACTCCATGTAGTCACCGCGCGCGGTAGAGGTGCCCTGCGGGCCGGTCTCGCGGAGCGCCGACTTGAGCAGACTCTCCACGTACTTCATGTGGTCTTCACGACCGGTCTTGCGCACGAGGAGGAGCGCGCCGTTGTCGGCGTCCAATTGCTGGTAGTTTCGCGCGTATTGCAGGCCGCCCGCTTCGCGGTGAATCCGGTCCTGTGCCTTCTTCACGGTCAGGTAGTCATCCCAGCGGCCCTCGGCGACGTCGAACTCGCAGCGAATGAGGAAGTTGCCCTGTGCCAAGCCCGTGGTCTCTTGCAGGAGCCGCCACTCTCGGCCGCAGGGCTGTCCCTCGTAGAGGCCGGGCGGGCGGTTCTTGGAGTAGCCGGAGCCGTCAGGGGTCTCGCGAAAGGCCTGGTAGGACTCCTTGTCGTCCCAGATGCGGAGAATGAGGTGGCGCATGGAATTGCCCAAGTACTGGCATATTTGTGCGCCGACAAAGCCCGGTTGGGGCTGCATGAGGGAGTGAATCCAATTAAGGCGATTTACGGCTTCCTTGTTCCGGCCGTTGGCAACCTGAAGGATCTCTTGCACCAGGAACATATCTACCTCCGAATCTACCCCGCTTGTACGACCGTCAGACAGGCCGATTGTATGTGGCGCCATATTTGGCGTCAATCGACGTGCGCGTCTTGAGACTGCGTCGCAGCCGGTACGTCAGCGCACAGGCGAGGGCAGGGTTAGGGCAGGGTCTCGTCGATGATCTCGTAGTACTGGTTGCCGCGGGCGGTGAAGGTGCCGCGGGGGCGGTCGTCGTTGGCGCCGGGCGTGTTTTCGTTCTCCATGTACATGAGGTGGTCTTCGCGGCCCGTTTTGCGGATGAGCATGAGGGCGGCGTTTTCGGCGTCGAGCTGCTTGAACTGCCTGGAGACGACGAGGCCGCCGGACTTGAGGTGCATCTCGTCCTGCATGCCGCGGAGCTTGATGTAGTCGTCCCAGCGGCCCTCGGCGATGTCGAACTCGCCGCGCATGAGCCAGTTGCCGGTGGCGGGGCCGATGGTCTCAGCGGCGAGGTCCCACTCGCGGCCGCAGGGCTCAGCCTCGTAGATGCCGGGCGGACGGCTGGCGGAGTAGCCGGAGCCGTTGGGCGTGGCGCGGAAGGCGAGGAAGGCGTCCTTGTCCTCCCACATGCGCAGGATGAGGTGCCGGGACGAGTTGCCGAGGTAGGCGCAAATCTGCGCACCGACGAAGCCGGGCTGCGGCTGCATGAGCGAGTGGATCCAATTCAGGCGGGCGACGGCCTCCCGGTTTCGGCCATTGCCAAAGCGCAAGAGCTCCTGGAATAGGTACATGGCGAGCCTCCCAGTTGGAGTGACGGGGTGATTCTATTGGGAGGCAGTCGGGGCGTCAAACGGCGTCGAGCGGTGACGGGGTCAGCGGCGGGAGCGCACGATCCAGACGATGTTGGCGAGGATGATGGCGGCGGCGGCAAGCCAGAGGAGCGTGCCGGCCGTGGGGTTCGCGGTGAGGCCGACACCCAACCCGACGTAGAAGACGGCGACGCCCAGGATGAACAGCAAGATGTGTGAGGCGGTCTTCAGGGATGAGGGCATGTGCGTGACCTCCACTGGAGCAATTAGCAGGGGTCCATGAACGCAGAGGACCGAGTCGCCGCATTTGATTGTAAGCCACAAATGCCGGCTACATGGGTTGCATCCTTTCGACGTTGGCCGTAATCTCTGCCAACGACCTTGTCATTCCACCGATGCCCGGCCACGGGGTGCTATAATGCGGCCAAAGGGGGAGTCTCGACAGACCGGGCGGGCGTGACAAGCGGCCCAATTGATAAGTGAGGGTAGCGAAATGCTGAGATTCGCGGAAGAGATGATCCTGCTCCTGCTAGATGACGAGTCGGGGAACTTCTCCCACATTCCCAGCTGGTCCATGGACTATGCGCTTGCGGGCGGGGTCCTGATGGACCTGGCGCTGGAAAACCGCATTGACACGGACCTTGAACGGTTGATCCTCATCGACGGGACGCCGACGGGCGACTCCCTGCTGGACCCGGCGCTGGCCGACATTGCGGCGGACGCGGCGGCAGGCGGCGAGCGCGACGCGCGCTACTGGGTGGAGCGGGAGGCCGAGAGGGCAGTCGCCATACGGGAGGAGTGTCTCAAGCGGCTGGTGGCGGCGGGCATCCTGGACGAGCGGGAAGAGCGCACGCTGTGGGTCTTCCGGTCGCAGCACTACCCGGCGGTGGACCCGACGCAGGAGCGCGAGGTGCGGCGCCGCATCATGGACGTGCTGCTCAGCGAAGACATCCCGGACCCGCGGGACATCGTCATCATCGGCCTTGCCGATGCGACGGGCATCTTCAAGAACATGCTCTCTTCAAAGGAGCTGGAGCGGGTAGCCGACCGCATCGAGCAGGTGCGCAGGCTGGACCTGATCGGGCAGGCGATGACGCAGGCCATCCGCGACATCGAGGTCTCCATCGCGACGGCGGTGCAGCCGCACCTGTACTAGACTCCGATACCGCGAACGAGCTTGAGCGGGCCCGGCCGGGCCCGCTCTTCCTTTTTGGGGCATGCCAATCACGCCTGCGCTATCCATGCCCTCCCATTTGCATGCCCTTGCCTATATCTCGATACAAGGATAATGGCGATTTGCTCCAAATGACCTCGACATCCTGTTCAGACAGTCCTAACGTGTTGGCAACTCGTGATAGTATGAAATTGCCGGGCACTCCCGCCGCGGCAAATACTTTGCCCCGCACCGGTATGGGGCACGAGGAGGCAGGTAGATGAACATGCTGACCCGGATGTTTGGCGCTGCCCGGTTGGACCCACACACCTATGAAGAGGTGGAAGCCGACAGCAGCGCAATGCCCCAAGCCCTGCTGCTGGTGGTGGTCATCTCCATTCTCAGCGGGCTTGGCGAGTTCTTCGCGGGTGAGGGCGACATCCTCGACGCCCTTGTCGTTGCGGCATTCCGGGGCTTGCTCTTCTGGGCCATCTGGGCGCTTCTGATCTACATGATCGGAGGCACGATTCTCCGCACTCCCGAGACCCATGCCAACTGGGGACAGGTTGCACGAGGCACCGCCTTTGCGCAGTCGCCCGGAGTCTTGCTCATCCTCTCGTTTCTCCCGGCTGTTGGCGGCCTCATCACGTTTGTCGTCTTCGTCTGGCAGTTCATCGGCGTGATTATATCAGTGCGCCAGACGTTGGACTACACGTCCTCATTGCGGGCGTTCTTCGTGGTGCTGCTCGCGGTTATTCCTTCCGCGATCATCTACGGAATCATCTACATCACGTATTCGGCCGCGACTTCCTCTGGCAACGGAGGCTAACGCAGAAGGGGGCAGGCCGCGCGGCCTGCCCCCTTCTCACGCACTCCTTGTGCGGCCGGTTTACGGCTTGAGCAGCAGCTTGCCCGTCGTGAGGCGGCCTTCTAGCTGGCGGTGCGCCTCGGGGGCGTCGCTGAGGGCGAAGGTCTGCGAGATGCTGAGCTTGAGGTCGCCGGACCTAATCCACTCGAACACCTGGCCTGAGCGCATGGCTATCTCGTCGCGGTTAAGCGTGTAGCTGACGAGCGTCGGGCGGGTGAGGAAGAGCGACTTAGGGTTGAGCGTCGCGAGGGGGACGGGCGGGACGGGGCCGGAGGCCTGCCCGTATGCGACCATGTACCCCCGGACGGCCAGCGACGCGATGCTCTCGTCAAACGTCGTGGCGCCGACGGCGTCGTAGGCGACCTGGACGCCCTTCCCATCGGTGATGCGCTTGACTGCCTCGGAGAAGCTCTCCTGCGTGTACATGACGACGTGGTCTGCGCCGCACGCCTTGGCGATCTCCGCCTTCTCGCCGGTGGAGACGGTGGTGATGACCTCTGCGCCCTTGAGCTTGGCCATCTGGATGAGGAGACGGCCAACGCCGCCCGCACCGGAGTGGACGAGGGCGACATCGCCGGGCTTGATGGCATAGCAGTCAGAGACGAGGTACTGGGCGGTCATGCCCTGGAGCATGGCGGCGGCGCCCTCCTCGAAGGTCAGCTCGTCCGGGATGGGCATGAGGCGCCACGCGGGGACGGCGTTGATCTCGGCGTAGGAGCCGGGGCCGCTGGAGTAGGCGACGCGGTCGCCGACGGCCACCTGAGTGACGCCCTCGCCGAGCTTGAGGACGACGCCGGAGGCCTCGATGCCGGGGACCGCGGGCAGAGACGGCGGGTGGTTGGTCCCGGAGCGCGAGTAGACGTCGGTGTAGTTGACGCCGGCGGCCTTTATCTCGACGAGGGCCTGACCGGGGCCCGGCTCAGGGTCCGGCAGCTCCACGTACTTCATGACCTCTGGGCCACCGACCTCCGCCATCTGGATTGCCTTCATGGTTTCCTCCTTTAGTATGGGCGCTGATTTCGGGCGCCCTTCGACATGCTCGGGGCGAACGGACTATTGGACTACCACGGGCCGTGGCCGAGCACCCACCTGTCGAGGCTGGCGAGGTACTCGCGGAAGAGGACCAGGCGCATGGCTACGGCGCGGCGGGCGGCGTCCTGGCGCTCGGGGGTGGTGGCGTGATCGATGAGCACCTGGCGCGGGGCGCTACCGTGTCCGATCTCGTCCTCGGCGATGCGGCGGTAGGGGGCCTTGATCCAGTCAGGGACGGCGTCGGAGTCCAGCGACTTCATGATGAGGTAGGTCGCGACAGACTCGCCCGCGAGGGCGAACCCGGCGATGCGCTGGCATGTTTCGCTGAGGCCCTCGATGGCGTTGAACATTGCCATCTGGGCGGGCAGCGGGCGGTAGTCGAAGGGGTCGTGGCCGAGGCCGCGGATGCGCTCGGAGAGGATGCCGGCGTGCTCCATCTCCTCGTGAGCGGACTCCGCCATGAGGGACTTCACGTCGAACTCGGGCGTCGAGCGGAGCCACGAGCCGTAGAGATCGGCGGCGCGCTGCTCGTTGTAGAGGCGACTCTTCATGACGAGGACGCGCTGGTCGTCGGTGGAGAGAGGGATGTAGCTGTAGGCGGGTGGAGCGTCGTCCAAGGTGCGGCAGAAGTCTTCCACCATGCCGACGAGCTCGGCGACAAAGTCCTTCGATTCCACGATGGCCTCCCATAGTACGACTGTAGGTTTGCGACGTGGCGCACGGCCCATGATACGGGTCAGGGCGGCGGGTGGACAAGCGGGGATGCCCATTGACGGGCCGAGGCGAACGGCGTGGCACATGATTGTAAGCAATCGGTATACTTGTGCCGTAAGTGAGAGAGAAAAGGGCTTCGATAGGCATTGCCCGAATGGAGAGCGAGACTGGCATGGACTTCGCCAACTACGATCTGGCACCGGCAATCTTCGACGAGATGTTCACCCAAACCGGGGAACCGCGGGACGGGACCCGGCCGCTGCATGAGGCGTTGCTCCGGCTTTCACAGGAGGAGCTGGGCGGGATACAGGAGCGCGTAACGCACTCGTTCTCGCAGGAGGGCATCACGTTCACGGTGTATGGCGATGAGGAGGCGGAGGAGCGCATCATCCCCGTCGACTGCGTGCCGCGTATCGTCCCGGCGGCGGAGTGGGAGTTCCTCGAGCGGGGGCTGGCGCAACGGGTGACGACGCTGAACCGCTTCCTGAGCGACGTGTACGGCGAGGGGCGCATCGTGCGGGACGGCGTCATTCCCGTCGACGTAGTGCGCGGGTGCCCGCAATACCGCGTCGAGATGCGGGGCATGGAGCCGCCGCTGGGCGTGTGGGTGGCCATCTGCGGCACGGACATGGTGCGCACCAACGACGGTTACTTCGTGCTGGAGGACAACCTGCGGGTACCGTCGGGTGTGTCGTACATGATCGCCAACCGGAAGGCGGTGAAGGCGGGCCTTCGCCGGGTGTACCGGAGCTCGCGGGTGCGGGACGTCGAGCACTACGGGCGACTGCTGCGGGAGACGCTGCGGGAGCTTGCGCCGCGGGGACAGACCGACCCGTCGCTGGTGCTGCTGACGCCGGGCATCTACAACTCTGCGTTCTACGAGCACATGTTCCTCGCGGGCGAGCTAGGGGCGCAGCTTGTCGAGGGGCGCGACCTGGTGGTGAACGATGGCTTCGTGTATACGCGGACGACGTCGGGACTGCGGCGCGTCGACGTCATCTACCGGCGCGTGGACGACGACTTCCTGGACCCGCTTGTGTTCCGGCCGGACTCGCTGCTGGGCGTGCCGGGGCTGATGCACGCGTACCGGCTGGGCAACGTGACGCTCGCGAACGCGCCGGGCACGGGCGTTGCGGACGATAAGAGCGTGTACGCGTACGTGCCGGACATGGTTCGGTACTACCTGGGGGAGGAGCCCTTGCTGCAGAACGTCGAGACGACGCTTTGCCGGCGGCCCGAGGGGCTGGAGTACACGCTCGACAACCTGGACAAGCTGGTGGTCAAGCGCGTCGGCGGGTCGGGCGGGTACGGGATGCTGGTCGGGCCGCACGCGTCGGCTGGGGAGCGGGAGGCGTACGCGGAGGAGATGCGCGCGAACCCGGCAGACTTCATCTCGCAGCCGACGCTGGCGCTGTCGCGGGCGCCGTGCCTGATCGACGGACGGTTCGAGCCTCGGCACGTCGACCTGCGACCGTTTATGCTGACCGGGCGCGAGACACGGACGGTGCCGGGGGCGTTCTGCCGAGTCGCGCTGCGGGAGGGGAGCCTCGTCGTGAACAGCAGCCAGGGCGGCGGGGGCAAGGACCTTTGGGTGCTGGAGGACTGAGATGATACTGGTGAGAAGCGCGCAGGGGCTGTACTGGATGAGCCGCTACCTGGCGCGGGCGGAACACCTGTGCCGGATGCTGGCGCTGCAGATGGAGGCGATGGTGGACCGGCCGTTCCGCGAGGTGCATTTCGGGTGGAGCCGCATCTACGGCACGATGGAGCGCACGCCGCCGTGGGGGGACATCGGTCTGCTGGAGTCGGACGAGGGACTGCTGTTCGACTCGTACACGCTGGCGGAGGACATGACGTTCGAGCGGATGCACCCGGAGTCGGTGTGGAGCTGCTTCGCGATGGGGCGGGAGAACGCGCGGCAGATGCGGCAGTGCATCACCGGCGAGATGTGGCTGGGGCTGAACCTGCCCTACCTGCGCCTGCAGAGGATGGGCATACGAGACATCTGGCGGACATCTCCGGAGACGTTCTACACCGAGACAGCAGGGGCGATCTCGGCGTTCACGGGCGCGGCCGCGGACACGATGTACCGGGACGAGAACTGGTCCTTCATGCGCCTTGGCCGTGCCATCGAAAAGGCGCAGTTGACGACCTCACTGTTCCTGACGCAGCTACAGCTCTCTCGGCAAGCGGACGACTCCTTCGACGGGGACTGGGAGACGTTGCTGCGGTTGTACCACGCCTTCGATGCGTACCTTGTGCGGTACGCGGTGCAGGTTGAGCCGGGGCAGGTGCTGGACCTGCTGGCGACGGACAGCCAACTGCCGAACTCGCTGAGCCGCATGCTGGGACACGTGGAGGAGGCGCTGGATGCACTGGGGCCAGGGCCGGACGCGACGGCGAGCGAGGAGCTTCACCGGCTGGCGGGACGGGTCTCGGCGCTGGTGAAGTACGAGTGGGACGGACGGCACAACCCGGAGCCGCTGCTGAACGAGGCCTACCGGCTCTGCCAAGACCTGCACGATCTGGTGGAGGCAACGTACTTCGACTATCCGCTGCAAGACGCGCCGCTACGGTGATGCCATGAGCCTACCCGTCCGCTACGAGATCGAGCACGTATCACGCTACCTGTACGAGTGGGCGGTGCGCCATTGCGTCATGGCCGTATGCCTGCAGCCGCAGAACGACGAGCGGCAACAACTGCTGCGGTTCGAGCTGGCCACTGACCCTCGCGGGCCGAACAACGCCGAGCCTGACGCCTTCGGCAACACGAAGCATGTGCTCAACATCCACCGCGAGCATGAGCGCCTTGTGATCACTGCGCACTCGATCGTCGTAACGCTGCCGGTGGGAGAGGCGCCAGATGCGCTGGACGTCGGCGCTTGGGACGAGATCCGTGGAGGCGCGGAGTCCTTTGCGGACTGGGACTTCACGCATCCTACGGCGCTGACGCAGCCGACGGAGGCGCTTGCGGCTTTCGCGGGCGCTCACGGGCTCGACGCGCCGGACGGCGACCCGCTGACGGCGCTGCGGGCGCTGATGTCGGCGATTCACGGCAACTTCAAGTATGTGCCGGGCAGCACGACCGTGGGCTCGCCCATCGACCAGATGCTGGAGTCTGGCGAGGGCGTGTGCCAGGACTACGCGCACGTCATGCTGGCGGTCGCGCGGACGTGGGGCGTGCCGTCACGGTACGTGTCGGGGTACGTGGACATCGGCGAGACGCGCTCGGGGGCGACGCACGCGTGGGTGGAGTGCAAGCTGCCGGGGCTCGGCTGGGTGGGCTTCGACCCGACGAACCGGTGCCTGGCGGACCACCGGCACATCCGCATCGCAGCGGGCCGGGACTACCAGGACGCCGCGCCCACGCGGGGGGTGCTGCAGGGGGGCGGGAAGACGGAGCTGGACGTCGAGGTGAGGGTGCGGCATCTGCCGTAGGGGAAAATTGGGCTTTAATTGGCCTATATTTGCTGATACGATGGGGCTGGAGGCAATTCCCCATGGGTGAGTTTCTGCAAACCATGCAGGTGTCCGGCCTCAACGGCGGGCCATCAATTGAAGTCAGAGCCCTTGTAGATACTGGGGCAACGTACACTGTGCTACCGGGATCCATGCTTCGCGAACTGGGCGTGACGCCCGACAGCACCATGGATTTTGAGCTGGGCGACCGGCGGATGAACTCCTACAACGTCGGTGAAGCGAGAGTAACAATCAGAGGCTATTCGAGAGCAACAAACGTCGTTTTTGGACCCGACGACTGCCTGCCACTGCTGGGCGCGGTAACGCTGGAGCAAATGGCCTTGTTGGTGGACCCCGTCGGGCAGCAACTCGTGACGCGCCGCGTACTACGCATGTAGCTCATTCAATTCCACGCCACTGCCAGCGCCGCGCAGACCCACCTGGGATTGCACCGTGGCGGGCTATCCGCTGTTCTCGTCGCGCGTCAGGGCGGCGCGGAGGCGGAGCCACTGGCGGTTCAGCCATTGCAGGCGGTCGGGGGAGGGGTCTCCGCCTCCGTAGCGGGCCTCGACGTAGGCCTGGGTGATGTCCTCGAGGGCGTGCTCCTCCGTGGTGTCCAGTGGGTGGATGCGTGTGCCGTACTCGAACGGGGTCTCGGCGTCGAGGCGGGGGCGGCCGACCGTGCGCCCCTCCCAGAGGAGGCCCTGGTAGATCTCGCGGATGCTGAAGTCGCGCCGGAGGCCGCCGGTGTCTCCGGTTACGGCGACGGGGGTGATCTCCTCGGCGGGCGCTGGCCTCTCCTTCCTTCGGAACAGCCCCATCAACCACGCCACGAACATGCTCACGTCCTGCTTGAAATTGCGCCATGGGTCGAGGGACTCACTTACCTCCTCCTCCCCGTCGTCGCGGTCGCGACGGATGCGTTTGAGCGCCTTGGCGAGGATGAGGATGACGACGAGGGCGGCGAGGACGCCGGCGCCCCATTGCAGTACGAGCAGCGCGGTTTCGGAGAAGAGGACGGCCTCTCCCTGCTCGACCAGCAAGGGCTCGTCCGTGAGCTGTGCGCCTTCGCCGGTCTCCTCCTCTTCCATCTGCGTGCCTACGAGTCGCTGCAGCAGCCAAGTCAGGCCGCCCGCGAGGAAGCTCAGCGGGAAGATGATGCCGTAGAGGATGGCGATGGCAATGCCTCTCGCGATGTACTCCAGCGGAATGAGCAGGAGCCGGGCGAGGTCGAAGGAGAAGAAAGCGGAGAAGACGAGCGAGGTGAAGAGCATGCCGACGATGGTCGCCAATGGTACGGCCATCCACTCGCGGAGAGACGGTAGGCCGGTGTCCGAGCGACGGACCATCTCGCGGCGGATGTCGCGCAGGTTGGCGACGGCGATGGCGGCCATGCCGACGCCGAAGTAGGTGACGCCGTAGATGCCCAACGAGAGGAGTGGACTCCGGTCGTCGAACTCATTGTCGGCGAAGAAGGCGAAGAGCAGGGCGAAGAAGAAGACGGCGAGGCCGAAGAGGAAGCGGGTGTGCAGCCGCTCAGGGACGGGCAACGGTGACGTGCATGTGCCGGTGCGCCAGAGGAGGAACGTGCCGTAGGCTACGGCGCCGAGGAAGAGCTGCGGGGCGTCCCACAAGGCATTGAACCAATCGAGATCCCACAGGGCGAAGCCATCGGCGGTCTGCGATCGGACGACGAATGCGAGGAGGAGGATCTGCAGGGGGAGGAAGAGCCCGCGAAAACGCACGAATATGGACTCGCTGTCGTCGGGCAGGAGCACCGGGACCAGGGCCGCGGCGGCGAGGAGCGTGGCGGCGGGAAGAGAGACCGGCGGCCGCTCCCAGCCCATCCAGCCCCACTCGGTAAGCGCGACGATGACGGAGTAGCTCCAGAGGAGCTCGGCCATGACGAGCATGGTGGCGTAGAGGCGATTCATGGCAGGGGCTCCGCTGGGTGCGGGGACCTGGATTCCCGCCCCGTATCGGGGTACGGGGCATGCTTACGCGGGAATGACGGTAGGGGTGCGAGCATGGTGGCGTAGAGACGGTTCATGGCTGGCGCTCCGTTGGGCGCGGGGGGATGGATTCCCGCCCCGTATCGGGGTACGGGGCATACTTGCGCGGGAATGACGGTAGGGGTGCGAGCAGGGTGGCGTAGAGGCGGTTCATTGAGTGACCACCTCCAGCGTTGCGGCGTGGCCCTGCAGGGCGGCCTGCGGGACGACGAAGGTTGGGATGTCGTGGGGGACGGCGCGGGCGGCTCCGGGGCCTACGAGGGCGAGGGCGACGCGCCGGCCGGCCCTCGCGAAACGGCGCAGGGTGCCGAGGAGCGCGGGCGTCGGGACGGCGGTTACGACGAGGATGCTTGCCGTCCACGGAATGGAGCGGCCTTCCGTCGAGAGCATGCGGTCGATGGAGTGGAGCGACCAGCCCTGCGGGTGGGCGAGGCCGGTGAGCACGCGCGTCAGATGGCCCGGGTTCCGCGACGGGGCGAAACGGATCATCTCGCGGGTGCCGCGGTATGCCTCGTTGACGTAGACGCCGACCTCGTAGCGGGAGGTGATGGCGTGGCTGGCAATGGAGGCGGCGACGGAGACGGCCGACTCCAGCAGTGGCTCCGACGGCGCCTGGAAACGCGACTCCATGGTGTTGACATCGAGGAAGACGGCGACGTTGGGTGTCGAGGTGCTCTCAAGCACGCGGGTCTGGAGGCTGCCCTGGCGGGCCGTGGAGCGCCAGTTGATGCGGTTGAGCGGATCGCCGGGGACGTACTCGCGACTTGTCACAATGCGCAGGGGGTCCTCGAAGAGCTGCCGCTTGACGCGGCGCTCGCCGAGGATCTCTGTCGAGGGCAAGCCGAGGGCTCGGAGCGGGAGGACACGCGGATAGACGACGAGGCGCGTGGTGTCGGCTATCTCGGTGTCACGACTGGTGAAGCCGAAGGGGTCGCGCACGGAGAGGGTCGACGGGCCGAAGGTGTAGTAGCCGCGCTTGTTGCACTCGACGAGGTAGCGCCGAGTGATGCGCCGGTACCAGCCGACGGCGAGGAAGCTTGTCAGGTTGATGCGGAAGGGATTGCCGGCGGCGGGAGTGACGGAGCCGCGCAGGACGCGGAGCTCGTCGGGGGCCTCCAGGGTGACCTGCACAACGGGCAGGGGGAGCATTTTGCGGTTGGAGACTGTCACGTCGACCTCGACGGTTTCGCCGAAGAAGGCGTGATCGTGGCTGAGACTCTGCTCGTGGGAGACGCGGGCGAGGGCGAAGTGGCTCCAGACTCTAACGAGCATCCCGGAGAGGAAGACGAGGGTTGTGAGCAGCAGAAGAGGCACCTGAGCGGTGATCAGGGAGATGATAAGGAGCGTCAGGGTGATGAGGAGCCAGGCCTCACCGACCACGGTCAGTCTCCGGAGGCGGCGCCGGCTGTCTCCTGCTCCACCGGCGTCGGGACCGACTCAATGATCCCGGCGAGCACCGCGGAGGCCGAGTCGCCGCGCAGATTGGTCTGCGCCTGCAGGCTGATGCGGTGCTCGAAGACGGCGGACGCCAGCGCCTTGACGTCGTCAGGGATGACGTAGCCGCGGCCGTTGACGGCCGCCCGCGCTTGAGACGCGTGGAGGAGGCCCAGCATCGCGCGCGGACTTGCGCCGAGCTCGACCTCCGAGTGAACGCGGGTGGCCTGGGTGACGCGGCTGATGTAGTCGCGGACATCGGGCTCGACGGCGACGTCGCGGCAGGCGGACTGCAGGGCGAGGAGGTCGGTGTCCGAGACCACCGGCTCGATGTCCTCGATGGGGTTGTCGCGGAGGAAGCGGTCGAGGATCAGGGCGTCCTCCTCCTCGGTGGGATAGCCCATGCGGACGCGGAGGAGGAAGCGGTCAAGCTGGGCCTCCGGCAGGGGGAAGGTGCCCTCGAGCTCGACGGGGTTCTGGGTGGCGAGCACGAGGAAGGGCCTGGGCAGCGAGAGCGTGTCGCCCTCCGCCGTCACCTGTCTCTCCTCCATGGCCTCCAACAGCGCGGACTGGGTGCGCGGCGTGGCGCGGTTGATCTCGTCCGCGAGCAGGACCTGCGTGAAGACCGGGCCGGGGCGGAAGGAGAACTCGGCCGTGCGCTGATCGAAGACGTGGGAGCCGGTGATGTCCGAGGGGAGCAGGTCCGGCGTGAACTGCACGCGGCGGAAGGTACACCCGAGTGAACGGGCCATTGTGCGGGCCAGCATCGTCTTGCCGATGCCGGGCACGTCCTCGATAAGGACGTGCCCGTTGCAGAGGACGGCGACAAGCAGGAGCTCGGTGGCCTCCCGCTTGCCGACCATCACCCGCTCGATCTGAGTGTGCAGCCGCTGGGCCGCCGCCGCGACAGTGGCCACGTTGGCGCTCGGCATTGAAGTCACGATGTGCGCGTACTCCCTCTATTCTCCCCTGGCAGTGGCCAAGAACCGGAACAGCGCGGCCTCAGAGTCCAAGACGATGGTGTCGTTTTCGCCAAGGAGCTTCCCGTAGGCCTCAAGACTCCGGAGGAAGGTGTAGAATTCGGGGTCCTGCTGAAGGGCTTCCGCGAAGATCTGAATTGACTGACCCTCCGCTTCACCACGAATCTCAAGCGCCTCACGCTCGGCGTTTGCGAGAATCTCGGCCCTTTCTCTGTCGGCACCCGATTGAATCTCCAGCTTGGTGCGCTCGCCCTCGGCGCGCTCCTGGTTGGCGACCCTTCTCCGTTCAGCGTTCATGCGATCAAAGACAGAGTTGGCGATGGTGGCGGGGAAATCGGCCCTCTTGATGCGGACGTCAACGATCTCGATGCCGAGGCCGCGACCTCCCTCGCCGCTTGTGGAGGCGATGAGCTGGGAGGCGACGGTAACGCGCTCCATGACTTGTTCGCGGGTCTCGGAGATGATGTCCGTCTGGTTGTCGCGGGCGACCTCCTTGTTGAGCTCAGAGGTGACGATGTCGCCGACCTTTGGCCCGGCCTCGGTGAGGTCCAGGAGGTTCTGGAGGAAGAGGAGCGGGTCCGTTATCCGGTACCGCGCGTAGGCGTCAATGACGAGGTTCTTCTTGTCCAGGGTGATGAAGTTGGCCGGAGGGACGTCGAAACGCTGGAGCCGGTTGTCGAACTTCACGGCGTTCTGGATGAACGGCAGCTTGGACTTGAGCCCCGGGCTTGTGTAGCTCCGTTGGAACTCACCGAACTGCGTGACGACGGCGTACTCCGTGGCGTCGACGATGAAGAAACTCTGCGAGATCAGGATGAGCGCTGCTGCGATAAACGCGATGAAGCCGTAGAAGAATCCTGCTTTCATTACTGCGGCCCCCCTTGCGACTGAGGTTGAGAGGCAGACTGGGAAGCCTGAGAAGACTGAAGCGTATCAAGGGGCAGGAATTGGAGCAGGTCTCCTCCTGTATCGTTGTCAATGATGAACTTCTTGACATCCGGCAGGATGCGCTCCATGGCCTCCAAGTAGAGACGCTCCCGAGTGACGTCTTCCGCCAAGGAATACTCAGCAAGGATGGCGAGGAACTCGGCGGCGCGGCCCTGTGCGTCGTTGATGCGCTGGGCCTCGAAGGCGCGGGCCTCGTTCAGGATGCGCTCGGCGTCACCGCGGGCCCTGGGGATGATGTCGTTGGAGTAGGCTTCGGCCTCGTTGCGGAGCCGCACCCTGTCCTCCTGGGCGCGGACCACGTCGTCGAAGGCGTCCTGGACCTGTTCCGGGGCCTTCACCGGCTGCAACTGCACCTGCTCAATGAAGATGCCGGACTCGTAAGCGTTGAGCAGCCGGGTCATGCCGTTCTTGACTTCCTGCTCGATGACGGCGCGCTCGGCTGTGAGGACGTCGTCAATGGGGCGGCTGCCGACAACGCCGCGCAGCGCGACCTCCGCGACGTCCTTGAGGGTGCGACCATCCGGCCTATCGCCGATGGCGCGATCCGGGTCACCGGGGTCGCGGACCTTGAGGATGTAGTCACTGATGCTGGAGACGCGGTAGAGCACCACCATCTCGACGTCGACGATGTTCTCGTCGCCGGTGATCATGAGCGCCTCGACGGGGTCGGTGCGGATGCCGCCGTCGGGCGTGCTACGGAAGCCGACCTCCATGCGCCGGACCTGGGTGACCTTGACGGTGTCGTGCCGGGCGATGGGAGTCGGGGGGTGCCAGTGCAGACCCTGGCCGGCGACGTTGGTGACCCGGCCGAACACGCGCACGAGGGCCTGCTCGTCGGGGTCGACAGTGTAGAAGCCGGTGCCGAGCCAGACCAGCAGGGCGATAATCAGCGCGCCGAACAGGAACGTAGCGCGCATACCGCCGCCGACGCTGCCGAGACCACCGCCGCCACCACCGCCACCACCGAAGCGTGACGACCAATTACTAAAGCGTTCGCGCCCCTGTTTAAAGAGGCGTTCCCACTCTTCTCCTGAGCTTCCGCCGGGACGTTGCATAGGCACTCCTTACCCACGAAACGGTTGAGAGAGTTATCCGATAGGTGTTTGGGGATTTGAAACTAGGATACACGAACACATCTAGCGTGGATAGCTAGTCCGGTTCTGCCAGACATGTGCGTGTTACGCCCGGCTCACCAGCGACGCCGCCTCGGCGAGTGGCGCCTCGCGCTGTTCTCCGGTGTCCATGGACTTGACCTGCACGGTGCCGGCGGCCACCTCGGCGTCGCCGAGGACGAGGGTGTAGCGGGCGTTGAGCGCCGAGGCGTGGCGCATCTGGCCTCGGAGGCTGCGGCCGGGCTGCGCGAGCACGGCGCGGTGGCCGGCCTGCCGGAGGTCAGACGCGAGGCGGACGGCGACGGACGCCGCGGCCTCGCCGAGGCTGACGACGACGGCATCGACGGGGGCGCCGTCGGAGAGGGCGGCGGCCTCCTGGCGCTTGACGTTGAGGATGAGGCGCTCGAGGCCGGACCCGAAGCCGATGCCGGGGGTGGGGCGGCCGCCGAGCTGCTCGATGAGGCCGTCGTAGCGGCCGCCGCCGAGGACGACGCTCTGGGCGCCCTCCTCGGGCGGGAGGATTTCGAAGACGGTGCGGGTGTAGTAGTCGAGGCCGCGCACGAGAGTGGGGTTGATGAAGAAGGGTATGTCGAGGGCTTCAAGGTAACGGCGCAGCGTTGCGAAGTGGACGTCGCAGTCGGCGCAGAGGAAGTCGGTGATGCGGGGCGCCTCGGCGACGAGGTCCTGGCAGGCGAAGTCTGTGCGCTTGCAGTCGAGCATGCGAAGCGGGTTGCGCTCGTAGCGCATGCGGCAGTCGGGACAGGCCTCGCCGAGGCGGGGCGCGTAGTAGTCCTTGAGGGCCGCGAGGTACTGGGGGCGGCAGGATGGGTCGCCGATGCTGTTGATGGCGAGGGAGAGGCCCTGGAGGCCGAGGGCCGTCGTGAAGCGCCAGCCGAGGTCGATGACCTCCGCATCGACGGAGGGATCGCCGTCGCCGATTGCCTCGACGCCGAACTGGTGGTGCTGGCGGAGACGGCCGGCCTGGGGGCGCTCGTAGCGGAAGATTGGGCAGAAATAGTGCATGCGCACGGGCTGGGGCCGGGTGTGCATGCCGTGCTCGAGGTAGGCGCGGCAGACGGGCGCGGTGCCCTCGGGCCGGAGGGTGACGTCCTCGCCGCTGCGGTCGGGGAATGTGTAAGTCTCCTTCTCGACGATGTCGGTGCCCTCGCCGACGCCGCGCTGGAAGAGGCCCGCGTGCTCGAAGACGGGGGTGTCGATCTGGCCGTAGCCGAAGAGGCGGGCCTGCTCGCGGGCGACGGACGTGACGTACTCCCAGTAGGGCTGGTCCTCCGGGAGCCTATCCTGGGTACCTCTTGGAAGGCGGAACTGCACGGGGATTTCCTCCGGTTCCCAACGCATTTCAGGCGCTTCAAGGATACCCAACGGGTCTGGAGGCGTAAAGCAAACCGCAGTGCGGGGCACTGGTCAAATGTCTCTTTCGTGATAGACTAGGATTCAATAGCGCCAACGGGCAGGGGTGACATGGCCGTTCAACTGTCCGACCTTTTGGACAAGGCAAGCACGTACTTATCTGAAGACCGGCTTCTCCTGGTGGAGCAGGCCTACGAGTTTGCCGCCTCCCAGCATGAGGGCCAGTTCCGCAAGTCCGGCGAACCCTACATCGAGCACCCCCTCAACGCAGCCCTCTTCCTCGCAGACCTCCGGCAGGATTCCGCCACGCTGGCCGCCACGCTCCTCCACGACGTCATCGAAGACACCGGCATGACGCACGGCGACCTGTCCGGCATGTTCGGGCCGGAGGTGGCGCGGCTTGTCGACGGCGTGACCAAGCTGACTCGGCTGGACCTGCTGACGGAGAACAAGTCGGCGGAGGAGGTCCTCGAGAGGGACGCGCAGGCGGAGAGCATTCGGAAGATGCTGGTCGCGATGGCGGAGGACGTGCGGGTCGTCGTCATCAAGCTGGCAGACCGGCTGCACAACATGCAGACGCTGGCACCGCTGCCTCCGAACCGGCAACGGGCGATCGCGCAGGAGACGCTCGACATCTACGCGCCGCTGGCCCACAGACTGGGCATGTGGGATATCAAGTGGCAGCTGGAAGACCTGGCCTTCCGCACGCTCAACCCGGACGTGTACAAGGAGATCTCCCGCAAGCTGGCGATCCGCCGGGCGGAGCGCGAGGCGTTCCTCAACCGGCAGTGCCAGCGGGTGCGCTCCGAGCTGAAGGCTGCGGAGATCCAGGGGAGCGTCTACGGCCGGCCCAAGAGCATCTACAGCATCTACCAGAAGATGAACAAGTACGCGGAAATCGGGCGGGAGTACGACGAGATCCGCGACCTCTACGCCATCCGGATCCTCGTCGAGACCAAGGGCGATTGCTACAACACCCTGGGCGTCGTACACCAACTGTGGCACCCGGTGCCGGGGCAGTTCGACGACTACATTGCGACGCCGAAGGAGAACCTGTACCAGTCGCTGCACACGACGGTGATGTGCGAGGGCGGCATCCCGATGGAGGTGCAGGTCCGAACGTACGAGATGCACGAGCTGGCGGAGTACGGGGTCGCGGCGCACTGGTCGTACAAGGAGGTCGCCAAGAAGAAGGGCGGCAACTCCAAGAATGGGCAGTTCGAGGAGAAGATGACGTGGCTGCGGCAGCTGCTGGAGTGGCAGCGCGAGGTGGTGGCCACGGACGAGTTCCTGGAGTCGGTGAAGACGGACATCCTGAAGGACCAGGTCTTCGTGTATACGCCGAAGGGTGACGTGCGGGAGCTGCCGACGAACTCGACGCCCATCGACTTTGCGTACCTGATCCACACGGAGCTGGGGCACAAGTGCATCGGAGCGAAGGTGAACGGGAGGCTCGTGCCGCTGGACACGCCGCTGCAGAACGGCGACACGGTCGAGATCGTCACGAGCAAGGTTACGCGCGGGCCGAGCATGGACTGGTTGAACTCTGCGCTGGGGTACGTGAACACGGCGTCGGCGCACCAGAAGATCCGGCAGTGGTTCCGGCGGCTGGAGCGCAGCGAGCACATGGAGCAGGGACACGAACTCCTGATGAAGACGCTGCGGCGGCTGCCACGCTCGCTGACGGAGGCCGCGGCGGCGAAGGCGCTGAAGTACGACAGCGTCGAGGCGCTGCACGTTGCGCTGGGCCGGGGCGACATCACGGCGGCGCAGGTGGAGACCCGGCTGGCGCCGCACCAGGAGCCGGCGGTCATCGCGGCGACGCATCCCGTGCAGCCGCCGGAGAGCCCGACGACGGGCATCAAGGTGCTGGGCACGGGCGACCTGCTGACGCGCACTGCCCGCTGCTGCAACCCGGTGCCGGGAGACGCAATCATCGGCTACATCACTCGAGTTCGCGGCGTGACCGTCCACCGCACCAACTGCCCGAACATCATCCACGAGGACGAGAAGGAGCGGCTGGTGGAGGTCACGTGGGGGCCGACGGAGGACCTGCACCCGGTACGCGTCGAGATCACGGGGTGGGACCGCGTGGGGCTGCTGCGGGACATCACCGTCATGGTGGCGGGCGAGAAGGTGAACATCGCGGGGGTGGTGACGGGGGAGCCGGGCGACGGCACGGCGGTCATCACGCTGACGCTGTACACGACGGGCGTGGCGCAGCTCTCGCGGCTGTTCACTCGGCTGGACGGGATCAAGGGCGTCATCAACGTGTCTCGCACGACGGCCGAGACTGCGGGTACCCGGGCTTAGCTGCAGCACCTCATCGGCCGGCCTCATTCGATTCGATTCGAGTCGCTCCATGTGAAGTTTTGCAGAACGATCCCCTACGAAACTGCCCTCTACAGATACGACTGGATTGATCACGCCCTGGGCGTGTTGAGCCTTGACGAGCCGCCTACGAGTTACAAAAGACTGCGTTCTTGTGCAGTTTTGGTGTGCTCTTTTGGCGGTTGGGCGGCCGTTGTTCTCGTCGTGGATGCGCTTGGATGGGTATGTCATGGAGTGAGGGTAGCGGGGGCGGCGGGTTTCGCGCGAGGGGTTGGTGTCAGGGTGGGAGGGGACGGCCCCTCGCGTCCTCCCGCGCCCTGGGTTCCCGCTTCCGCGGGAACGACGGGGGGCAGAACGACGGAGGGGGTGCGGGGGTGATGGGCGGCGGAGCGCGGGGACGGCCCCTCGCGGCCGCCCCTGCCCTGGGTTCCCGCTTTCGCGGGAACGACGGTGGCGGGCGGGAACGACGAAGGGGGCGGCGCAGGGCGTTGGTGTTGTCGGGGTTCCTGCCTGCGCAGGAACGACTCGGGAGTCGGTGGGGATCGCGACACGGGTTGGGAGTGGGGAGCCCCCGCCCCGCTCGGCGACCGTTCATACTTCGATTTCCCTCAGCACGAACGGTCGCCTGCCCCGCCCCTGGATACCGGCCCCTTATCGGGGTACGGGGCATGCTTCGCGGGAATGACGGTGGGCGAGCGGGGGTGATGGGCGGCGGAGCGCGGGGACGGCCCCTCTCGTCCGCCCGTGCCCTGGGTTCCCGCTTTCGCGGGAACGACGAGGGGGGCGGGAACGACGGTGGTGGCGCGGGGGTGTTGGGCGGCGGAGTGCGGGGACGGCCCCTCGCGTCCGCCCGTGCCCTGGGTTCCCGCTTTCGCGGGAACGACGGTGGGGGGCGGCGCAGGGCGTTGGTTTTGTCGGGGTTCCTGCCTGCGCAGGAACGACGCGGGAGTGGGTGGGGTCGCGACACTGGTTGGGAGTGGGGAGCCCCCGCCCCACCACTGGATACCGGCTTCCGCCGGTATGGAGAGCGAGAAGGTCGCGGGTTGGATTGGTGTGGGTGGGGGCGGGTTGAGGCGGGGTGGGGGTGTGGGCATAATGGGGCGGGTTGGTCGGTGGAGTGATTGGGGGGTGTGTTGAAGCTTGAGGGTCGGGTGGCGCTGGTTACCGGGGCTGGGCGGAATATTGGGCGGGCTATTGCGCTGGGGCTGGCGGCCGAGGGCGCGAGCGTGGCGGTCAATGGGTTGCAGAATCGGGAGAACCTCGAGGAAGTTGTCAGGCTGATTGAGGACCGGGGCGGGCGGGCGTTGCCCGTGCTTGCGGATGTGTCGGACCCGGAGCAAGTCGACCGGATGGTGGGCGAGGTTGCGTCGGCGCTGGGGCCGGTGGACGTGGTCGTGAGCAACGCGGCGATACGGCCGCACAAGCCACTGACGGAGTTCAGCAACGAGGAGTGGCGGAAGGTCATGAGCGTCGACCTGGACGCGGCCTTCTACCTCTCTCGCGCGGTGCTGCCGCACATGGTGGAGGCCGGGTCCGGGAGCATCATTGCGATCTCGGGGCTGGCGGCGTTCGGGGTGCGGAAGGACAGCGCGGTGGTGGCGGCAGCGAAGGCGGGGCTCATCGGGCTGATGCGGGGGATCGCGTTCGACTACGGGAAGATGGGCGTGCGGGCGAACGTGGTGACGCCGGGGTCCATCGACACGGAACGGTACGATCAGGCGGCGTACACGTCGGGAGCGGGGGCGCCGCGGGTGGTGCCGGACGACCGGTCGCGGCGGCAGAACATCCCGATGGTGCGGCTGGGCATGCCGGAAGAGGTTGCCGCGGCGTGCGTGTTCCTCGCATCGGACGACGCCGGGTACACGACGGGGCAGACGCTCCACGTGGGCGGCGGGATGTACATGGAATAGCCCCCATCTTAGTCTTCCCCCCAAGGGGGAAGAGGTCTTGGCCGCAGGGGAGCGGCAGAAAGGGCGCCGTCATCATGCCGATGGAAGCGCAGGAGTTTGCGGGCTCGCACCTCCGCTATTTGACCGTCCACCCGGACGGCTACGACCCAAACCGCAAGTACCCGATGGTCATCATGCTCCATGGCTTTGGGGCCAACATGGAGGACCTGGCAGGGCTTTCGCCGGTCATCGACCCTCGGGGGTACGTGTATGCGTTCCCCAACGGGCCGGAGTCGCTGGAGCTTGCGCCGGGGTACGTGGGGTACAGCTGGACGCACCCCGAGCGTCGGCGGGACCCGGAGGAGGACGCCAAGAGCCGGGAGAAGCTGCTGGGCTTCTTCGGCGAGGTGATGGAAGCGTATGGCGTCGAGCCGGGGAACGCGGTGCTCGGGGGGTTCTCGCAGGGCGGACGGATGGCCTACCTGTGCGGGCTGAGCAAGCCGGACCTCTTCGCGGGCGTCGTGGCGCTCGGGGCGGCGGTGTTCGACACGGAGCACCTGCTCGGGTTGCTGCCGACGGAGCGGACGCAGCCGGTGTTCGTCGGGCACGGGGAGTTCGACCCGCAGATCTCCGTGGAGCAGGCGCGGATGATGCGCGGCTTCCTGGAGGCGGAGGGGTACAAGACGGAGTACCACGAGTACGCGATGGGGCACGAGATCAGCCGGCAGTTGGTGGGCGACCTCTCGACGTGGCTGCGCGGCGTGCTGCCGCCGGTGGAACAGACCTAGACCTCGACGGGGTTGTACAATGCCCCCGCAATCTCTTAGCTGGAGGATACTGTGACTACGAGCACTCGGCCCCTGCGCGTGGGGCTCATTGGCGTGAACGTCGACTATGGATGGGGGAGCCGGGCCCACGTGCCGGCGCTGGAGAAGCTGCCGGAGCTGGCGCTGACGGCGGTCTGCACGAGCAGGCCGGAGACGGCGGCGGCCTCGGCGGAGCGGTTCAACGTGCCGCTGAGCTTCCACGACCACAAGGCGATGGTCGCGCACCCGGACGTCGACCTGGTGTCGATCGCGGTCAAGGTGCCATACCACCACGAGCTGACGATGGCGGCGCTGGAGGCGGGCAAGCACGTGTACACCGAGTGGCCGCTGGGCGCGACGCAGGCGGAGGCGCGGGAGATGGCCGACACGGCGCGGTCGCGGGGCGTGCAGACGATGGTTGGGCTGCAGGGACGGTGCTCGCCGACGGTGCTCAAGCTGCGACAACTGGTGCGCGACGGGTACGTGGGCGAGGTGCTGTCGGCCAGCATGTCGGCGGCGAGCGGCGGGATCACGGCGCGGCCGGCTGACGGCACGTGGCGGGCCGCCAAGGAGGCGGGAGCGAGCGCCTTCACCATCACCTTCGGGCACTGCGTCGACGCGCTGGAGTTCTGCGTCAGCCCCTTCGCCGAGGTCTCGGCCAAGGTGGGGACGCGGATCGCCACGTGGGACGAGACGGACACGGGGCGGACGGTCGAGGTGACGGCGATCGACACCATCGCGGTGAGCGGGACGCTGGAGAACGGGGCGATCGCGTCGGCGTACGTGGGCAGCCCGCCGCAGCACGGGACGGGCTTCCGGCTGGAGATCACGGGGCGTGACGGCGTGCTGCTGGCGACGGCGGCGGGTGGGCCGAACACGAACTCGCTGCGGATACAGGGCGCGCGGGCGGGCGACGACCGGATGGAGGACATCACGATCGAGGCCGGCGACGTTTGGACGCCGGACGACGTGCCTCAGGGGGCGCCTTTCCACGTGGCGCAGATGTACCGCCGGTTCGGCGAGCAGATCGCCGGAGGGCCGTCGGGGCTGGTGCCGGACTTCGAGGAGGCTGCGAGTTTGCACCAACTGCTGGACGCGGTGGAGCGGGCGTCGGAGACGGGGCAGCGGCAGCGGGTGCGGGGGTAGGGGGGTGTGCGCCGGGGACGCCCCTCGGCACCGCCCCTCTGGATTCCTGCCTTCGCAGGAATGACGAGTTGGGGGGGCGGCCCCGCTCGTCCGCCCGTGCCCTGGGTTCCCGCTTTCGCGGGAACGACGGTTGGGGGTTGGTGCTAAAGGCGAACGGGGTTGTCCGCGAGGGCCCCGCCCCTGGATTCCGGCTTTCTCCGGAATGGAGGTTGGGTTCGGGCGAACGGGGACGGCCCCGCGCTTCCGCCCCTGCCCTGGGTTCCCGCTTTCGCGGGAACGACGGTAGGGGGGCGGGAATGACGGTAGGGGTTAGGGGTTAGGGTGAACGGGTTATAGGCGAGCGGGGTTGCTCGCGACGGCCCCCGCCCCTGGATTCCGGCTTTCGCCGGAATGGAGGTCGGGGTTAGGGCTTAGGGTGAGCGGGGTTGGACGCGCTGGCGATAACAAGACCGGAGGGGCGGGATGCTGGAGAGCTTCATTCTGCGGGAAGAGGACTGCGTCCGGGTGCAGGAGGCGGACCTTCGGGGCGTGACGACGGCGCTGTTCCAGAAGATGGGCGTGCCCGAGGGCGATGCGGCGCTTGCGGCGGACGTGCTGGTGCTCGCGGACGTGCGGGGTGTGGACAGCCACGGCGTGTCGAACATGCTGCGCTCGTACATCACGGGCTACCAGACGGGGCGGATCAAGCCGGAGCCGGAGTGGCGCGTGGTGCGCGACCGGCCGTCGACGGCAAACATCGACGCGGACGAGGGGCTGGGGATCATCATCGCGCCCAAGGCGATGGAGATCGCCATCGAGAAGGCCAAGAACACGGGCATGGGCATCGTCACGATGGGGCGGTGCGGACACGTGGGGATGGCGGCGTACCACGCGATGATGGCGCTGCCGCACGACATGGTCGGGGTGTGCATGTCGGCGGCGCCGCCGCAGGTGCTGCCGACGTTTGGCGCAGAGCCGAGGCTGGGGACGAACCCCATCGCGGTGGCGGTGCCGGCGAAGGACGAGGCGCCGTTCGTGCTGGACATCGCGACGAGCGTGGTGGCGGTCAACAAGTTCCGCATCGCGAAGCGGCTGGGTGCGGTGCTGCCGGGCGGAATGGTGGCCGACATGGAGGGGACGCCCATCATGGAGCCGGGGCCGGTGCCGGACGAGTTCCTCTCGCTGCCGGCGGGGTCGCTGCGGGAGCTGGGGTCGCACAAGGGGTACGGGCTGGCGTGCGTGGTGGAGATCCTGAGCACGGTGATGGGCGGGTTCGGGTTTGCGGCGCGGAACACGCGGGCGGCGCCGGGGGGGTTCGCGCACTACGTCGCGGCGTACGACATCGACGCGTTCAGCGACGTGGGGGAGTTCAAGCTGACGATGGACGACTTCCTGCGGACGCTGAAGTCGACGAAGCCGGCGCCGGGGCACGATCGGGTGCTCGTGCCGGGGCAGATCGAGGCGGAGAACACGGAGGAGCGGACGGCGCAGGGTATCCCGCTGCACAACGAGGTGGTGGAGTGGTTCCGGACGACCTGCGCGGAGCTCGACGTGGCGTGCGGCTTCTAGGCCGACTGCCGGGCGCAGGTTCAATTCCGGAAACCCGCGGTGCTATAATTCGAGAGTCGGTGGGCCGCACCTTCGGACCAGCGGCCCAGTCCAGACCAATGGGGGCAGGTAGATCCATGTCGAGCTACGCACATGGAAGGTGAAGATCTCGTACACCTCATAACGCGCCTCACGTTGCAGCTGGGAATCATCCTTGTCGCAGCGAAGATTGCGGGAGAGGTCTCAGTACGCTACTTGCGGATACCCCCAGTGCTCGGCGAGCTTGGGGCGGGCGTCATCATTGGCCCCTTCGCGCTTGGGGGCATTGCGTTCCTCGGGATAGACCCCATATTCGCCGAAGCAACCCACATCATCAGCGTCGACACTCCGGGCATTTCCACCGAGCTGTGGTTCGTCGCTCAAATTGCGTCCATCGTGCTGCTCTTTGCAGTGGGGATGGAAACGGACCTGAAGCAGTTCGTCCGGTTTGCGGTGCCCGCGAGCGCGGTGGCGCTGGGCGGCGTGGCGCTGCCGTTCGCGCTGGGGACGGGAGCGACGGTGTGGTTCGGCTACGCCGAGCACTGGACCGACCCGACCGCGCTGTTCATGGGCTCCGTCATGACGGCCACGTCCGTCGGCATTACGGCGCGGGTGCTGCGCGACCTCGGACGCATGGGGGGGCCGGAGGGCGTGACCATCATCGGGGCGGCGGTGGTGGACGACGTGCTGGGCATCCTCATCCTCGCGGTCGTGGTGGCGATGGCGGAAACGGGCGCGGTGGCGGTTGGGGAGCTGGGCGTGATTGCCGTGAAGGCGATCGGCGTGTGGATTGGGCTCACGGCCAGCGTGCTGTTGCTGTCGGGCTGGATATCGAAGACGCTCGGCTGGTTCCGGGACCCTGGGGCGCCGCTGGCGCTGGCGCTGGGGCTGGCGCTGCTGGGCGCGGGGCTGGCGGAGACATTCGGGCTGGCGATGATCATCGGCGCGTACTCGGTTGGGCTGGGACTCGCGCAGACGCCGCTGGCAAGCAACATCCATGAGCGACTGATGGGGGTGTACCAGTTTGTGGTGCCCGTCTTCTTCGTCGTCATGGGCATGCTGTTCGACCTGACGCAGCTATCCGGGGTGCTGGGATTCGGGTTGACGCTATCGGCGCTGGCGGTGGTCAGCAAGATCCTGGGCGCCGGAGGGCCGGCGCTTACGGTGGGCTTCAACCGCCGGGGGGCCTGGCGCGTTGGGCTCGGGATGCTGCCTCGGGGTGAGGTGGCGCTGATCATCGCGGGCATAGGGCTGTCGCGCGGGGTGATCGGACACGACCTCTTCGGGGTGGCGCTGATGATGACGATGGTGACGACGGTGGTCGCGCCGGTGTTGCTGGTCTCGGCGTTCCGCAGCGGGCGGACGGGGCGCAGGAACCCGCTGGTCGACGAGGGGGACGACGACACACGGCAGCCGCTGCCGGGCGTGGAGATGATGCAGAACGTTTCGCGGGAGCGGGGCCGACCTTCACGGCCCATCGAGCCGACGCAGCTGGACTAGTCGGGCGCAGCAGGCTCGGCGGCCGGGACTCCCCCCGTGCGTGCCTACGCGGCTCGGAACACGAGGAACAGGCCCAGCAGATAGATTGCCACGATGAGCACTGTGCTGGGCTCCGTGAGGGCGAAATACTTGAGGGTCTGGCGCAGTCGCATCTGCAAGAGGCCGATCCCCATGAGCAGCACCGCGAAACCTCCGGCGTAGACGTGGCTTTCGTCGAGCGAGCCGAAGAGGGAACCCTCGACGTAGGCGAGGTCGGCGACGGCGAGGATGGCGATGTTGAAGGCGTTGCTGCCGTAGAGGCCGGCGATCGCCATCTCCGGCGCGCCGATTCGGATGGAGGTGATGCCGACGGTGAGCTCTGGGAGGGTGGTGACAATGGCGACGGCGAGGACGCCGATGAAGCTGGCGGAGATGCCGGTCTCGTCGGCGATGGCGTCGGCGCTGAAGGCGAGGGCCCAGGCGGAGACGGCGACGACGGCGGCGCTGATGATGAAGACGGTCCAGCCCCACCGCAGCGATTTGCCGGGCGCGTCGCCCTGCACCTGGGCGGTGGCGGCGCCGCCGCTCTTGCTGGCGACGTAGAGGACGCGGGAGCCGACGAGGTAGACGACGAGGATGGAGATGGCCGCGGGGGTGACGCCGAACCAGTTGGAGTCGGAGCCCATGATGACGTAGGTGGCGGCGAGGGCTGTCAGGATGAAGGCCTCTATGGCGAGGTACTCCTGGCCCTTGGAGAGGCGCCGGTAGATCTCGCGGCCGCCGAAGACGGCGGCGATGATGGCGAGGTTGCTGACGTTGAGCATGTTGGCGCCGAGGATGTTGCCGGCGGCGAGGCCGGGGTTATCGATGCGGACGGCGGTGACGTTGGTTACGAGCTCGGGCAGGGACGTGGCGCCGGCGATGAGGAGGGAGCCGACCCAGAGGTGGCCGAGGCCGGTGCGCTCGGCGATGACGTCGCCGGCGCGGGCGAGGGCGATGGCGGAGAACACGACGACGGCGGACGCGCCGAGGAAGAGGAGAATCGCGCCGAGCAGGTTCAGTTCCAACGCCATCCGCGGGTTACCTCACGGGAATTGTATCGTCACGGCCGCTTGTGATTGGCCGTCTTCTCTTGTACCACAACGCAAAGTGAGATTTGAAGGCGGCTCAGGCAGAAAACCTGGCGCCGTGAACGGCTATCCGGCCAGCTCTCTTGTCGAGTTAGTCTGGTCCGGCGTCCACTGGCGGGCGGAGTGGCCGTTGCTGTTCAGGAGCTGGTGCAGCAGCCGCATCTCGTCGCGAAGCAGGCGGGGCAGGAGGAAGTGCGTGCGGACGTGCTCCTTGCCCGCGGCGCCGAGCGCTTCACGCTCTGCGTTGTGGTTGATCAGGAAGTCCACTCGCTCCGCGCACTCGTCGACGCTGTCGACGAGGTAACCGCCAACGCCGTCGGACACCTGGAGGCGGAGGCCGCCGACGTTGCCCGCGATGACGGGCGTGGACTTCCAGAGCGCCTCGGTTGCGGTGAGGCCGAACCCTTCCTTGAGCGACTTCTGCAGCACCACTGTGCTCATTTGCTGGAAGGGGCCGACGAGGTCCGTCAGGCCAAGGATGATGTGGACGTCTGGCGTGCCCTGGGCGGCGACGACGACCTTGTCGTACATCACACGGCCCTCGGGGTCGTCGTCGGCGAAGTTGCCGAGCATGGCGAGCTGGAGTTCGGGGTTGTCCGGCTTGAGACGCCGGAAGCACTCGATGACGCCGAGGGGGTCCTTCCACGGGTCGAACCGGGAGACCTGCGTGATGAAGGGCCGCTGGGGGTCGATGCCGTAGCGGGCCACGATCGACAGGGCCTCGGATTCGGGCATGACGACGTTCTTGGGGACGAACGGGTCGATGGCCGGCGGCATGACGTCGATGAAGAGGCCGTTCAGGCCGGGACCGGCGAACTCGGGGAGGCTGAACACAGCGGCGTCGAAGTTGTGGACGAGGCCGCTGAGACGGGCCCACGAATTCGGGTCGGGGGCCGACGTGTCGATGTGGCTGCGCCATACCCACTTCTCGGCGGCGTTGGGGGCGAACTCGCGGAGGGCGACAGGCTGCGGGTCGTGGACGATGATGGCGTCGTAGGTCGAATCGAGGAACTCCGCGTTGTACTTGTTCCACGCGGCGTGCATGTCCCAATCGGCATCAGTAAGGCCGCAAGCACCGCCCTGCAGGCAGTTGTGCATCTGCTTGGTCACGTTGAAGAAGGAGTCGTCGCCGCGGAGGACGAGCCATGAGGCGTCGATGCCGAGGCCGTGATAGAGGGGGAGCATGGAGTGGAGGATCTCGGCGACACCGCCGCCGTTGGCCGTGGCGTTCACATGGGCAATGTTCACGCCCTTGAGCTGACGCGCAAGCCACTCCAATTCCTCGAGCAGGGTGTGGTCGAGGAGCTCCGCATAGTGGAGCAGCGAGTGGACGCCGGTCTCTTCAACGTAGTGCACTATCGACTGCCTTTCGGCTCGGCTACGGCCGAGCAATTTCAAATGGGCTCCCAATGACCACAGGCTGCACAAAGGGGCACGGAAGTCCGGGGGACGATGCCGGGAAAGGGGTGCGAGACATATGCAGTTGGAGGGTGTTGTGGAAGCAACACATCTAGTGGGCGCCCCTCCGCACCTTCAATTGGCTTGTGCCGATCTGTTGTTGTGGCAGCAAGCGTTCCTCAGGAAGCAGGTTCCAAGTTGGACAGGGAGTCCTTGAGACGGCCGACCACGCCCTCGTACTCGTCCTTGACCGCGGGGCTTATGAGCACGCTGGGACGGGAGGTGTCACGGTAGTCGGCGCGGAGCTCGACGTTGCCGAGGAAGGGGGCGCCGATGTCGTCCGCGAGGGACTGGCCGGCGCCGGAGCCGAAGATCTCGCCGGAGAAGTTCTCGACGACGCCGAGGACGGTCATGTTGAGCTTGCGGACCATGTTGATGGAGCGCTTGGCGTCAAGGGCGGCGAGCTCCTGGGGGCCGGTCACGACGACGAAGCCGTCGAGGGGGAGGGTCTGCATGATGGTGAGGGCGGCGTCCGATGTGCCGGGGGGCATGTCGACGACGAGGTAGTCCATCTCGCCCCAGTCGGTGTTCTCCATGAACTGGGTGAGGGTGTTGTGGATCATGGGGCCGCGGAAGATGATGGCCTCCTCCTGGTTCTCCTGGAAGAAGCCCATGGAGAGGACCTTGACGCCCCACTGGGTGGCGGGGGTGAACTCGCCGTTCCTGTAGTCGGGCTGGGACTGCACCTTCATGGCGTTGACGATGTTGGGGCAGTCGATGTCGGCGTCGAGGATGCCGACGCGCTCGCCCTGGGCGGCGAGGGTCGCGGCGATGTTGACGGAGACGGTGGTCTTGCCGACGCCGCCCTTGCCGCTGTAGACGGCTATCTTGTGGGCAATCTTGCCGAAGCGGTCGTTGATCTTGCGGCGCTGCTGCCACTGCGCCCGTATGGCGTCAAGGCGCGCCTTCTCCTGGGGCGTAGGTTCTCTGGTTGCCATGCGTCTCCTGGCGTCCGGGTTGCGAACTTAGAAGCGGCCCGTTGGGGCCGCTCCGGACTAGTCGATGCCGAGGAGCTTCTTGCCTTCCTCGGTGATGAGCTCCGGCGACCACGGGGGGTCGAAGACCATCTCGACCGAGACCTCGCCGATGCCGTCGATCTCGGCGATGCGCCACTCGGCGTTCTGGGCGATGGCAGGGCCCATGGAGCAGCCGGGGGCGGTGAGCGTCATGGTGACGCCGACGTTGTTCTCCGGGTCGATCTCGATGCCGTAGATGAGGCCGAGGTCGTAGACGTTGACGGGGATCTCGGGGTCGTAGACCTCACGGAGGGCCTCGATGACCATCTGCTGTGTTGCACTTCGCATTGTTTCACCCCATTCTTTGCAGTCACTGTCATTCTAGGTAACGGCGGTTGGCCGTGTCAATTGATGATTGGGTTGGTCAAGTTAGGGATTGCGGCGGCGGGGGACAAGGGAACGGGGGAACAGGCGCCGTTCGTTTGTCGGGGTTCCAGCTTTCGCAGGAACGACGCGAAGGTAGTTGTTGAGTGACGCCGCGCCCCTAGATCTTGGCGGAAGCTGGGATAGGGGCGGCAGGGGAGAGGTAGAGTTGCTGGAGTTGGCAGTGGATAACGCCTCCACGCCCCTGCCCCTCTGGATTCCTGCCTTCGCAGGAATGACGAATGGGGGGGCAGGAATGACGCGGAGGTGGAGCGGATGCGGCGAAGAGCGTTGGTGGAGAGGATTCCCCTCTCGACCCCTGGATACCGGCCTACGCCGGTATGGAGGTTATAGGGGGCCGGTGTGGCGATGGGCTTTGAGGGAGGGGCCCCTCCTCGCCGCCCCTCTGGATTCCTGCCTTCGCAGGAATGACGAATGGGGGGGCAGGAATGACGACTGGGGGGCGGGGGACAGGGAGGCAGGCGCGGCTGGTTTGTCGGGGTTCCTGCCTTCGCAGGAACGACGAATGGGGGGGCAGGGACGACGCGAAGGGGGCTGGGGGACCATTGTGGTTGCCCTGCTAGCGACCCAGAGGGAGGAGGGGGTCTTCCTGGAGGGCCATGATGCGGCGGAGGTCTATGACCTGGTCTCGGAGCATGGCGGCCTTCTCGAACTCCAGGCGCTTGGAGGCTTCCTTCATCTGGCGCTCGTATTCGCGGATGAGGCGGGCGATCTCGTCGCGGGAGAGGTCCTGTCCCGCGGCGGGGGCGGTGCGGCTGCCGGGAGTGTACTCGGCGCGGGAGTCAGCGATCTGCTTCACGCGCTCCGTGATGTCGCGGACTTCTTTCTTGATGCCGGTGGGGATGATGCCGTGCTCCGTGTTGTGCGCCTCCTGGAGGCCCCGGCGGCGGTAGGTCTCGTCGATGGCGAAGCGCATGGAGTCGGTGACCCTGTCTGCGTACATGATGACGTGGCCGTCCTCGTGGCGGGCGGCGCGGCCGATGGTCTGGATGAGGGAGGAGCTCGACCGCAGGTAGCCCTCCTTGTCGGCGTCGAGGATGGCGACGAGGCTGACTTCCGGCAGGTCGAGGCCCTCGCGGAGGAGGTTGATGCCGACAACGACGTCGTAGACGCCGAGGCGGAGGTCGCGGAGGATCTCGCTGCGCTCGAGGGTCTCGATGTCGGAGTGGAGGTAGTGGACGCGGACGCCCATCTCGAGGAGGTAGTCGGCGAGCTCCTCGGCCATGCGCTTGGTGAGGGTGGTGACGAGGCAGCGGTGGCCCATCTCGACGCGTTTGCGCACCTGTTCGAGGAGGTCGTCGACCTGGCCGTTGGTGGGCTTGACCTCGATTGTGGGGTCAAGGAGTCCGGTGGGGCGGATGACCTGCTCGACGGCGCGGGGCACGAGGCCTCGCTCGTAGGGGCCGGGCGTCGCGGAGACGAAAACGATCTGGTTGGTGCGGTCTGTGAACTCCGAGAAGTCGAGGGGGCGGTTGTCGAGGGCGGAGGGGAGGCGGAAGCCGTACTCGACGAGGGTCTTCTTGCGCGCAATGTCACCGTGGTACATGCCGCGCACCTGGGGGACGCTCATGTGGGACTCATCGATGAAGAGGAGGTAGTCCTCGGGGAAGTAGTCGAGAAGGGTCCACGGCGTGCTGCCGACCTCGCGGCCGCTGAGGTGGCGGGCGTAGTTCTCGATGCCGGAGCAGTAGCCGACCTGCTGAAGCATTTCCATGTCGTAGCGGGTGCGCTGCTCGAGGCGGGCGGCCTCGAGGACGCGCTCTTGCTGCCTGAGCCAGCGGAGGTGCTCGTCAAGCTCCTCGTTGATGCTGCGAATGGCGGCCTCGAGCTTCTCCTCGGAGGTGACGAAGTGCTTGGCGGGGTAGATCTCGACGACGTCACGCTCGGCGAGGACCTCGCCGGTGAGGGGATCGACCTCGAGGATGCGCTCGACCTCGTCGCCGAAGAAGGAGATGCGGAGGGCGAGCTCCTCGTAGGCGGGGAAGATGTCGAGGGTGTCGCCACGGACGCGGAAGCGGCCGCGGGCGAGGTCCATGTCGTTGCGGTCGTACTGCATGGAGATGAGGCCCTGCACGAGGAGGCGGAGGCTGCGTCGCTCGCCGCGCGTCACGGTGGCGACGAAGCTGTAGTACTCCTCGGGGTCGCCGAGGCCGTAGATGCAGGAGACGGAGGCGACGATGAGGACGTCGCGGCGGGTGAGGAGGGCGCGGGTCGCCGCGTGGCGGAGGCGGTCGATCTCGTCGTTGATGGAGGCGTCCTTCTCGATGTAGGTGTCCGTGCGGGGGATGTAGGCCTCGGGCTGGTAGTAGTCGTAGTAGGAGACGAAGTACTCGACGGCGTTGTCCGGGAGGAAGTCGCGGAACTCCGTGGCTAGCTGGGCGGCGAGGGTCTTGTTGTGGGCGATGACGAGGGTGGGGCGCTGCACCTGCTCGGCGACCTTGGCCATGGTGAAGGTCTTGCCGCTGCCGGTGACGCCCATGAGGGTCTGGTAGCGATCGCCGCGGGTGACGCCCTCGGCGAGGGCGTCGATGGCCTGCGGCTGGTCGCCGGTGGGCACGAAGTCGGAAACGACCTTGAAGTCCGGCACGCGGGGCTCCGATGCAATGATTGCTCCCATTGTACAGGAGAGACTGCGTGTAACCCAAGGACATAACAGTAGCGTTGTGCGCGCGTGCGAGCGTAGAATGCGGGGCATGAGGATTCTGCTGCGAATTCTGGGGCTGGCGTGGCGGCGGCCGCGGCACATGACATCGGCGTACGTGGCGCTCATCGCCAGCAGCGGGTTTGCGCTTGTGGTGCCGCGGCTGCTGGGCAATACCGTCGACGAGGTGCTGCGCGGGGGCAACTTCTCCGAGGTGGTGCAGCTTGCGCTGCTCATCCTGCTCGTGAGCGCGGGGCGCGGGGTGTTCGCGTACGGGCAGACGTACCTCTCGGAGTGGACGGGGCAGCTTGTTGCGTACGACCTGCGGAACTCGATCTTCAACAAGCTGCAGCGGCTGAGCTTCAGCTACCACGACGGGCAGCAGACGGGCGACCAGATGTCGCGGGCGACGGCGGACGTGGAGGCGATCCGGAACTTCGTGCAGGGCGGGCTGCTGCGGGCGCTCAACATCTTCATCCTGGTGTTCGGCGCGGCGGGGCTGTTGTTCTTTCTGAACTGGCGGCTGGCGCTGGTTGGGCTGCTGTTCGTGCCCATCGTGGCGTACCGGTCGGCGGTGGTGAGCCTCTCGCTGCGGGAGGTGTGGACGTACATCCTGCGGGTCACGGGCAAGATGACGACGGTGATGCAGGAGAACCTCGCCGGGGCGCGCGTCGTGCGGGCGTTTGGGGCGCAGGAGCACGAGAAGCAGAAGTTCGACGTGGTCATCACGGACCTCGCGGAGTCGCACCTGAAGGCGAACCGGCGGCAAGTGTTCAACTCGTCGTTCATCCAGATCATGTTCGGGGCGGCGACGGTGGCCATCCTTTGGTTCGGCGGCATGGAGATCGTGAACGGGCGGCTGACGCCGGGCGAGCTGACGCAGTTCATCTTCTACCTGGGACTCATCCAAGGGCCCGTGCGGATGTCCGGCATGATCCTCAACAACTTCTCGCGGGCCGTGTCGGCGGGGCAGCGCATCTTCGAGGTGCTGGACTCGCCGTCGCCGGTGGCGGACAAGGAGGGGGCCGTGCCGGTGGAGCGGGTCAAGGGGCACGTGCGGTTCGAGGACGTGTCGTTTGCGTACGCCAAGGAGCCGGTGCTGGACCACGTGTCGTTCGAGGCGGAGCCGGGGCAGGTTGTGGCGCTGCTGGGCATGCCGGGGAGCGGGAAGACGACCGTCGTGCACCTGCTGCCTCGCTTCTACGACGCCACCGACGGGCGCGTCACCATCGACGGGATGGACACGCGGGACTTCACGCTGGAGTCGCTGCGGCGCAACATCGGCATCGCGATGCAGGACGTGTTCCTGTTCTCGGCGACGATGGCGGACAATATCGCGTACGGGCGGCCGGGGACGACGCGCGAGGAGGTCGAGCGAGCGGCGAAGATCGCGCAGCTGCACGACTTCATCGTCTCGCAGCCGGACGGGTACGAGACGTGGATTGGGGAGCGCGGCATCACGCTGAGCGGGGGGCAGCGGCAGCGGTTGGCCATCGCGCGGACGGTGCTGCTGGACCCGCCGGTGCTGGTGCTGGACGACTCCACGTCGAGCGTGGACGCGAGCACGGAGCACCTGCTGCGGACGGCGCTGACGGAGGTGATGCGGGGGCGGACGACGTTCGTGATCGCGCACCGGTTGAGCACCGTGCGGAGCGCCGACGTCATCCTCGTGCTGGACGAGGGGCGCATCGCGGAGCAGGGGCGGCACGACGAGCTCGTCGAGCGGGATGGGCTGTACCGGAAGCTGTACGAGCTGCAGCTGCTGCCGGCTGAGCCGACCATCGACCAACTCGCTGCGGATAGCGGGAAGGGCGTGCGGCCATGATGGGCTGGCACGGCCACGGATTCGGCGGGGGCGGCGGCTGGCGCGGCATGGGCGGCCGCATGGGCGCGCTGGACGAAGAAGGCGAGCTGGGGGCGTTCTACAACCACCGCGTCGTCTCGCGGCTGATCACCTACATCATGCCGCACAAGGGACTGGCGATCCTGAGCCTGCTGACGATGTTGATCACCACGGCGACGATCGTGGTGCAGCCGTGGATCATCAAGTTGAGCATCGACGAGCTGGTGGACGCGCCGAGCCGGGGCGACGTGGGCGCGCTGGCATTCGTCATGGGGCTCTTCGTCGCGAACATCTGCGTGCGGTTCGTGGCGAACTACATGTACCAGACGACGCTGGCGCGCGTGAGCCAGGGTGTGCTGTACACGCTGCGGTCGCGCATATTCGCGCACCTGCAGCGGCTGTCGACCTCGTTCTACGACAAGAACGAGGTGGGGCGCATCATGTCGCGCGGGCAGAACGACGTGAACCAGCTGCAGGAGTTCCTGAACCTGGTCATCAGCAGCCTAGCGGACATGCTGAGCCTCTTTGGGATCATCCTCGCCATGTTCCTGCTGGACGTGCAGCTTGCGCTCATCACGCTGACGGTGGTGCCGGTGCTCATCGGCATCATGGTGGTGTGGCAGCGGATCGCGTGGGGAACGTTCATGCGGGTGCGGCAGGCCATCGCCATCGTGAACGCGAACCTGCAGGAGAACATCTCCGGCGTGCGGGTGGTGCAGGCGCTGAACCGGGAAGAGACGAACATGCGCCGGTTCGACCAGGTCAACAACGGCCACCTGGACGCCAACCTGCACGCGAGCAGGCTCTCGGCGGCGCTGATGCCGACGGTGGAGATCCTGACGGCGGTGGCGATCGGGCTGGTGGTGGTGTTCGGCGGGAGCATGGCAATCAACGGGACGATGGAGGTCAGCGTCATTGTGGCGTTCGCGCTGTACGTGCAGCGGTTCTTCGACCCCATCCGGAACCTGACGATGCAGTACACGCAGTTCCAGCGGGCGATGACGTCAGGCGTGCGCATCTTCGCGCTGCTGGACACGCCGGTTGAGGTGGCGGACAAGAAGGATGCCGTCGAGCTGCCGCCGGTGCGGGGCGACGTGGCGCTAGACGACGTGCGGTTCCACTACGTGCCGGACGTCGAGGTGGTGCGCGGCGTCAGCCTGGACGTCAAGGCGGGCGAGACCGTGGCGCTGGTGGGCGAGACGGGCGCGGGGAAGACGACGCTGGTGGCGCTGCTCAACCGCTTCTACGACGTCACGGGCGGGCGCATCACGATCGATGGGTACGACCTGCGGGACGTGACGCAGGACTCGCTGGCGCGGCAGACGGCGATGGTGCTGCAGGAGCCGTTCCTGTTCTCGGGCAGCATCCGGGACAACATCGCGTACAACCACGCGGAGGCGCCGCTGGAGACGGTGGAAGAGGCGGCGCGGGCGGTCGGGGCGCACGAGTTCATCATGAAGCTGCCGGAGGGGTACGACACGCCGGTGTCGGAGCGGGGGCAGAGTTTGAGCGTCGGGCAGCGGCAGCTCATCAGCTTCGCGCGGGCGCTGCTGGCGGACCCGCGAATCCTGGTGCTCGACGAGGCGACGGCGAACATCGACAGCTACAGCGAGAGCCTTATCCAACAGGCGCTGACGGAGGTGTTCAAGGACCGCACGTCCTTCGTCATCGCGCACCGGCTGAGCACGATCCGCAACGCGGACCGCATCGTGGTGCTGGGGCACGGGCAGGTGCTGGAGCAGGGGACGCACGACTCGCTGATGTCGGCGGGCGGGGCGTACGCGAACCTGTATAACGCGTACTTCGCGGCGGGGGCCGGGGTGCGCGAGGAGGCTGGGGGGTAGGGGCTACTTCGGCGCCGACCGGCAACTTCTTCAGACCCTCTGCGATTTCCTCTACTTGGCGGTATTTTCGACGCTTTCGCCCGTTCTTGCTTTATGCATGGCCCAGAGCTTTCGGGCGAATACCACGGTGGGGGGAATGCCCACCACCAGCATCCCGACCGAGATGAGGAAGCCCGCTGCATTCTCATGGGTCAACAGCGCCGCCAGCGGGCCGAGGTTCAGGACGAGAATCCCGATGCCGAGCACGGTGAGAATCGTGAAGGGGGCGCTTACGACGATGGTCTGCGCTCCCCTCACCCCCTGGACACCGAGGGCGGCCAGCGGGACGGTCAGCGCGACCACGGCGCCCATCACGCCCGCGTAGCCGAGGACTGTCGACCAGTTGCACGATGCGTCGTCGAGCACCAGGCCGAGCCCCCACGAGCAGGAGTTGCCCTCTTCTTCCAGCGCCGCGAAGGAGCCGACGACCTCGGCCAGGGCGATGACCGCAAGAATGCCAGCGATCACGCGGGCGACGATGGCGGCGGTCTCTCTCTTAGACCGGCCGACGCCCTCAGCGCCGACGCTTGCTTGCGTACCGGGGGTCGGGTCTGTGTTCATGGCCGCATCCCCTCCATCCACCACACGGCTTGGGCCACGCTCGATGATACAGAGGGACTACACCGCAAATGGTGGGAGATGTCAATTCCCTGGAAGGTAACGCCATGCGGTGGGGTGTTAGGACTATGGCTGGGGGGCGGGGACTATGCGGAGGACCTTGTCATCGAAGCGGGCGGGGCTGCCTCGGCCGTCGCGGTTGCTGGTGGTGAAGTAGAGGTAGCCGTCGGGGCCCTGCGCGATTGCGCGGAGGCGGCCGAACTCGTCCTCAAGCAGCTTCTCGTCGCCGACGACTGCCCACGCGCCATCGGGGCCCTCGGCGAAGGTGAGGCGGCGGATGTGCTGCTCCTTGAGCGTCGTGAAGAAGAAGCTGTTGGTCCAGTGGAGGGGCAGCGGGCCGCCGGAGTAGAAGGCCGCGCCCGCGAGGGCGACTGTCGGAGTGTAGGTGGTGAGCGGCTCCTCAAAGGCCGGGTTGTCGGACTCGCCGCGCACCTCCGGCCAGCCGTAGTTTGCGCCGGCCACGAGCAGGTTGATCTCGTCATTGTCCGAGGCGCCGTGCTCCGTGATGAAGGGCTCGGCGGTGTCCGGGTGCCAATCGATGCCCTGTGGGTTGCGGTGGCCGAGGGTGAAGAGCGGGTTGCCGGCGATGGGGTTGTCGTCGGGGATGGAGCCGTCGTCGTTGAGGCGGAGCACCTTGCCGGACGGCGACGCGGGGTCCTGCGCGGTGTCTGCGCTCTGGGCGTCGCCCATGGTGACGTAGAGCTTGGCGTCCGGGCCGAAGCGGATGCGGCAGCCGTTGTGATTGCGGGCGCCGGGAATGCCGTCGAACACGACGGTGTGGTTGACGCCTGCGCCGTTGGCGTCCGTGAGGCGGGCGACGCGGTTGGTGGGGCCGCGTTGCTCGTCGATGTAGGTGTAGCAGACGTAGAGGTGGCCGTTTTCGGCGAAGTCGGGGTGCAGTGCGATGCCCATGAGACCGGCCTCGCTCTGGGCCCAGACGTCGAGCTCGGCGAAGGGCTCCTCGGCGAGGGCGTCGTCCTGCACGATGCGGATGCGGCCGGGGCGCTCGGTGACGAACATGCGGCCGTCAGGGGCGAAGGCGATGTCCCAAGGGACGCGGAGGCCCTGCACGACGGTCTCGACGGCGTAGCCGCTGGAGGGGACGGTGGAGCCCTCGACGGCGGTGCCCTCGTCGCCGCAGGCGGCGAGCGTCAGCGTGAGGAGGAGGGCGGTGGCGACGACTGGCAGGTGGAGGCGTTGCAGTCCGGGCATCATCGGCGCGCCTTCACTCGTTGCTTAGGGCCGGGCGCTGCCTCGTAGGGGCCGTCCGGGGGCAGGTTTTGTCCCTGGGCGGCGGCGACGGCGAGGCGGTCGGCGCGCTCGTTCTCGGCGACGCCGGCGTGACCGGGGACCCAGCGAAAGTCGACGTCGTGCGCGGCGGCGAGGGCGAGGAGGCGCTCCCAGAGGTCAGGGTTGAGGGCGCGCTCGGTCTTGTTGCGCATCCAGCCGTTGGCCTTCCACTTGCGCGCCCAGCCCTTCGCCATGGCGTCGACGACGTAGCGGGAGTCGCTGTGGAGGGTGACGCGGCAGGGCTGCTTGAGGGCTTCCAGCGCCACGATGCAGGCGAGGATCTCCATGCGGTTGTTGGTGGTCAGGCGGTAGCCGCCGGAGATCTCCTTGCGGTGATCGCCGGAGGACATGACGACGCCGTAGCCGCCGGGGCCGGGGTTGCCGATGGCGGAGCCGTCGGTGTGGACGGTGACGCGCGGGAGGTCGCTCACTGGGCTTCCATCCCGTCCATGGTGAGCTGCGGAGACGGGGGCGGGGCCTTGCCGGGGGTGTACTCGAGGCCGAGGTGCTCGTAGGCGAGGCGGGTGGCGACGCGGCCGCGGGGAGTGCGCTCGAGGAAGCCGAGCTGGAGGAGGAAGGGCTCGTAGACGTCCATGACGGTGTCGGCGTCCTCGCTGATGGAGGCGGAGATGGTGTCGAGGCCGACGGGTCCGCCGCCGAACTTCTCGACGATAGAGCGGAGGACCTGGTGGTCGACCATGTCGAGGCCGAGGCTGTCGACCTCCAAGCGCGCGAGGCACTCGAGGGCGACGTCCTTCGTGATGGCGCCGTTGGCGGCGACCTGCGCGTAGTCGCGGACGCGGCGGAGGAGGCGGTTGGCGACGCGCGGGGTGCCACGGGAGCGTCGGGCGATCTCGGCGAGGCCGTCGTCGTCGGCCTCGACCTGCAGGATGCTCGCTGAGCGGGAGATGATCTGCTGGAGGTCGGCGGTCTCGTAAAACTCGAGGCGGTGGACGAGGCCGAAACGGTCGCGCAGGGGAGCGCTGACCATCGCGTACCGGGTGGTCGCGCCGATGAGGGTGAAGGGTTTGAGGTTGAGGCGGAGGCTGCGCGCGCCGGGGCCCTTGCCGATGACGATGTCGATGGCGAACTCCTCCATCGCGGGGTAGAGGACCTCCTCGACGACGCGGCTGAGGCGGTGGACCTCGTCGATGAAGAGGATATCGTTGGGCTGGAGGCCGGTGAGGACGGCGGCGAGGTCGCCGGGGCGCTCGATGGCGGGGCCGGAGGTGATCCGGACGTTGACGTCCATCTCGTGGCCGATGATGTGGGCGAGGGTGGTCTTGCCGAGACCGGGGGGGCCGTAGAGGAGGACGTGCTCGAGGGCTTCGCCGCGCTGGCGGGCGGCGGTGATGCCGATGGTGAGGTTCTCCTTGACGCGGCCCTGCCCGACGTACTCCGCGAGGCGGCGAGGCCGCAGGGTGCGGTCCAGCCCCGTGTCCTCTATCTGCTCCGCGCTGGAGACCAGCCGCTCTTCCATAGGCTCCTGTGCGCCCAACTATTGCAGCCATTCTAGCAGGGCCGGCGCGGGGGTTGCACCATGCGAGCAGCCCGTTAACGCTCCAAAGGTTGACATGCCCGCAAATAGGGCGTATATCTGCGAGCACCAATGCGTGACAGCGGTCTTTCTATGGCTGTTGCACGAAAACAGGAGGATAGGCATGAAGATCGGTTTCTACGACGACTTCAAGGCGTGCATCGTCAAAGACGACGGCGTCGTGGACATCACGGAGCAGGTGGGGCACCTGGACGAGGGTGACCCGCAGACCTACATCGAGAGCATCATCCGTGAGTTCGACGGGCTGCGTCCGGCGCTGGAGGAGGCGGCTGCCTCGGGCTCGGTGACGCCGCTCGACCAGGTGCGGCTGCGGCCGCCACTGCCGCGACCGGGCAAGGTCCTGTGCGGGGAGGGGAATTTTAAGGAGGGTGTCGACATCGACCCGCCAAAGCCGCTGCGCACATTCTTCAAGTCGCCCGACGCGGTCATCGGCCCCGGCGACACGGTGGTGTTGCCGACGTTCCGGCCGGTCATCTTCAACCACGAGGCGGAGCTGGGCGTGGTCATCGGCAAGGAGGCCAAGCGGGTGTCGGCCGAGGACGCGCTGAGCTACGTCTTCGGGTACACGACGACCGTCGACGTCTCGGCGCGGGCGCCGGAGGCGGACGAGGCCGAGGTGCCGGGGACGCCGCCTTCGCACTACGACAAGAGCTTCGACACATTCCTGCCGATGGGGCCGGCCATCACCACCGCGGACGAGGTCGCGGACCCGAACAACCTGCAGATCAAGTACTACGTCAACGGCAAGCTGCGGCAGGACTACAACACGAGCGACATGGAGGCGGGGATCGCCAACATGATTGCGACGCTGTCGCACGTCATGACGCTGAAGCCGGGCGACCTGATCATGGGCGGGACGAACCACGGCAACCTGGGTCCGCTGCAGGACGGCGACTTCGGCGAGGTGGAGATTGATGGTCTCGGCCGGCAGGGCCACAACATCGTCGACTCCATGAAGCGCACGTGGGACGCGGACGCGCTGCGGGACCCGGCGCTGAACGCGGCCAACCGCGAGGCGCAGAAGGGGCAGGCCAACACGGGCTCGTGGCCGTTCCAAGCGCCGTACAACCCGTAGGTCACCGACCAGAGGACGACAAGCGTTGGGGCCCGCGCCTGCGCGGGCACAATAAAACAGGCAATTCAGCAAGAGGAGAGAGGCCATGAAGATCGGGTTCTACAACGACTTCCAGCCCTGCATCGTCAAGGACGACGGCGTCGTGGACATTTCGGAGGCAGTGGGGCATCTGGCAATATCGTCGCCGCAGCGCTACATGGAGCGCATCATCTCGAACTTCGACGAACTTCGGCCGGCGCTGGAGCTGCTGGCGCAGGGCGAGTCGATTCCGATGGAGAAGGCATGGCTGCGCGCGCCGGTGCCTCGACCGGGCAAGGTGCTGGCGGGCAACGCCAACTACAAGGAGGGCGTGGACATCGACCCGCCGCGGCCGCTGAAGACGTTCTTCAAGTCGCCGGACGCGATCATCGGCCCGGGCGACACCGTCGAGCTGCCGGCGTACAACCCGGTGATCTTCAACCACGAGGCGGAGCTGGCGGTGGTCATCGGCAAGACGGCGCACAACGTCTCGGAGGACGAGGCGCTGGACTACGTCTTCGGGTACATGACGGCCGTCGACGTGTCCGCGCGGGCACCGGCGGAGGGGGAGTCGCAGCTGCCGGGCGACTACGGCAAGAGCTTCGACACGTTCCTGCCCATCGGGCCGGCCATCACGACCGCGGACGAGATCGAGGACCCGAACAACCTGCAGGTGCAGTACTGGGTCAACGAGGAGCTGCGGCAGAACTACAACACGAGCGACATGGAGCACAGCATCAAGTACGTGATCGCGGCGTTGTCGCACGTGATGTCGCTGAAGCCGGGGGATGTGATCCTCGCGGGGACGAACCACAGCGGGCTCGGGCCGCTGCAGGACGGGGACTACGCGGAGATCGAGATCGAGAAGCTCGGGCGGCAGGGGCAGCGCGTATCGGACGAGTACAAGCGCTCGTGGGACCCGCACGTGGTGCGGCTGCCGCACGAGATGGCGGAGCGGCGGGAGTCGCTGAAGAGCCAGCCGAACAACGGGACGTGGCCGTTCCAGCCGCGGGGCGGGTAGGGTCAGCAAAGGGATATGACAGAGGGGGCGCTCCCATGGGAGCGCCCCCTTCTAGTTTGGCTCGCCAAGTTTCCTAACGTGTCAGGCGGCGGGGATGTCCGTAAGCGTGAAGTCGTTGCCCTTGAACAGCAGGGGCTCGCCGGTGTCTTTCGCCAATGCGTAGGCAAAACAGTCGCCGAAGTTCAGTCTCGCTGGGTGATTGCCCCTGCCGAACTGCCGCCAAGCGTCGCGGGCCAACTCGGCCTGCTCGAGGGTGACGGGGGCGAGTTCAATCTGTGCGCCTACGAGGAAGGCATCCAATCTGGCCCCGACTTCAGCACCTTGGCGGCTCTCAAGAACCATAGCCGCCTCGACGAAACTGACAACGGACATGCTCCGGTTGGGCGCCGTGTACAGAGACGTGGCGAAACGGGCAGCGTCCGTTTCGTCGAATAGCACCGCCAAGACGGCTGACGTGTCCACGATCACTTGGGCAACCCATCATCGTCGTAGAGATAGACGCCGTGTTCCTCTGCAGATGGGCCGTCGTGCAGCATAGAAGCAGTTTCGCGGCCATAGGCCATCATCTCCTCAACGGTCATCCTCGGGGGGGATTCTCGTTGCACGCGTTCGAGGCGCTCTCGGAGGGCGATGGTGATGGCGCCGGTCATGGTCTCGCCAGTCAGGCGCGCCAATTCACCTGCCATGCGGCAGGTCTCCTCATTCTTGATGTTCAGGCTCATCAGTCTCTCCCCAGGGTAGAAAAAGTGCTACTCATTCTACCATATGTTTATGCGGCGGCATTTGCAAGGTGGAAACGTTTCTGCCACGCCACCGTGTCGTTGACACCACGCCCGTAGCTGGCTAGCCTTTGCCTGAACCCCAACTTGACGGGAGCGTGTATGACTATCTTTGTGTCCGGGTCCCTGGCCTATGACCGCATCATGAACTTTCCGGGGCGGTTTTCCGACCACATTCTTCCGGACCGCATCCACAACATCAACGTGAGCTTCAACGTGGACAGTATGGTTGAGAGGCCGGGCGGGTGCGCGGGGAACATCTCTTACTGCCTGGTGCTGCTGGGCGAGCAGCCACAGACGCTGGCGACGCTGGGGCGGGACTGCCGCGTCTACCTGGACTGGATGGAGGAGAACGGGATGGGGGTGAGCGGGGTCCGGGTGATCGACCCGGAACGGACGGCGAGCGCCTATATCATGACGGACCAAGGCGACAACCAAATCACGGGCTTCCACATGGGCGCGATGCTCCACTCCGCAGACTTTTCCTTCGACTTCTACGACATGTCGAACGCGTTCGGCGTGGTCTCTCCCGGCAACCTGGAGGACATGGCCAACTTCTCGCAGTACTACAAGGAGAACGGGGTGCCCTACGTCTTCGACCCGGGCCAATCCCTGCCCGCGTGGACGGCGGACGGGCTCCGGGCGTGTATCGACGGGGCGACGGTGCTCATCGCGAACGACTACGAGATTGGGCTTATCGCCAACATGACGGGCCTTGACGAGGCGGCGCTGGCGGGACTAGCCAAGGCGGTCATCGTGACCAAGGGCGAGCACGGCTCGACCCTGAGGGTTGGCGACGAGGTCACTCAGATTCCGGCCGTGACGCCGCGGCAGGTGCTCGACCCCACGGGGGCCGGGGACTCGTATCGCGGCGGGCTGGTCAAGGGCATGCTGGAGGGCAAGCCGCTGGCGGAGGCGGCGCTGATGGGCAGCGTGTGCGCGTCCTTCGCGGTCGAGGTGCAGGGGACGCAGGAGTACCGGTTCACGATGGACGAGTTCAACGAGCGGCTGGCCGGGGTGAAGGTGGGGTAGGGGGCGTTCGCCCTTCGATTTCCCTCAGGGTGAACGGGCGAGAGACGGAGTTCCCTTCGAAAGGCCCTTCTAGAGCCTCAGGACAGGCTAGGGCGAATGGATACGAGGGGCCGGAGTTATGAAACTCCGGCCCTCGCGCGTATAATCGGGCTATGGCGACCACCAATGAATTTACCGTCACCATCCGGCTGTTCGCGGTGTACCGCGAGCGGGTGGGGAGCGACTGCATCGAGGCCACGCTGCCTGCGGGGGCGATCGTCGAGGATGCGCTGCGCTGTCTCGCGGAGTCGCACCCCATGACCGTGCCGTTGCTGCCGACGACGATGGTGGCCGTGAACCAGTCGTACGTGGAGCGCTCGGAGCCGTTGCGGGCCGGGGACGAAGTGGCGCTCATTCCGCCGGTGTCGGGAGGACTCGACTACCCGAGCCCGAACCCTCGCATCCTCATCACTGACGAGCCGCTGGACGCCGAGAGGGTGACGGCGATGGTGATGAACACGGCCAACGGGGGCGTCGTCACATTCCAGGGTGTGACGCGGGACGAGACGGGCGGGCGCACGGTGGTGCGGCTGGACTACGAGGCGTACCCGGAGATGGCGTACAAGACGCTGCAGCAGATCTTCGACGAGGTGGAGGAGCGCTGGGGCATCACGGACGTGGCGCTGGCGCACCGCATCGGGCGACTGGAACTGGGCGAGGCGAGCCTCGTGGTGGCCGTTGGCGCGGCGCACCGGGGGGAGGCCTTCGCGGCGACGATGTACATGGTGGACCGGCTCAAGGAGATCGTGCCCATCTGGAAGAAGGAACACTTCGAGGACGGCTCCGTGTGGGTGGCCCTCGGATCCGCCGCGCCGCCCGCCGACTGGACCGGCTCGGAAGCGCCCGCTAGCTAGCTCGGGCCTCGGGTCGAACTACCTCTCACCGGCCTCGGCCGCCGCTTTTGCCGCCGACAGTTTGGGCGGCTTGGCGAGGAGCGAGCAGCCGACGGCCAACACCGTTACCCCGATGAAGATGGGAATGATCGTGTTGTAGTCGCCGGTGATGTCGAAGAATATGCCGGTGATGACAGGGCCGCCACCGCTGGCGGCGATGCGGATGGGCGCGACGATGCCCCTGGTGCTGCCGAGGAAGCGGCGGCCGAAGTAGACGGCGTAGGCGTGGGAGCCGAAGAGGCCCTCGCTGCGGCCGAGGCCGAAGACGAAGGCGTAGGCGATGACGCTCCACGTCGTCGAGACGGTCAGCAGCAGCACCAGCGCGGCGACGTCGAGGGTCTGGCTCATGGCAATGCAGTAGCGAATGGGTATTCGCGCGGCCATCCACCCCCAGAAGAATTTCACGAGCAACGCGACGGTCGTCAGCAGGATGATGGCGACGGCGGCGAGCCCCGCTGAAAAGCCCTTGTCGGTCAGGTAGGGCACCTGGTGCAGGGTGATGCTGGTGGTCATGAAGATGGTGAGGTTGAGGCTGAGGGTGATGAGCCAGAGCGAGGGCGTGCGGACGGCCTCGGCCATGGTCCAGTCGCGCTCCACGGGGTTCGCTCTGGGCGTTGCCGCGGGCTGACCGGGGGCGTCCGACTCGGGTTGCGGGGGCCGTGGGCGCTCGCCGTCGGGGCGCAGGCCGATGTCCTCGGGCATGCGGCGCATCACGAGCCACGACGGCACGAGGAGCACGACGATGGTGATGACCCCGAAAATGACGAAGGCGCTGCGCCAGTCGAACTGGGAGATGAGGAGGGCGGCCAACGGCGCCATGAGGATGCCGCCAAGAGGGATACCGGTGCTCGTGATGGCGAGTGCGAGGGCTCGGTGGCGGACGAACCACTTGGCGACGACGGTGCTGGTGACCTCTCCGCCGGCGAAGGCGAGGGCGAGGGAGCGGAGGACGCCGAAGACGAGGTAGAAGCTGAGGAGGCTGCCGACCCACGCCATGCCGATGGTCGACATGCTGGCGATGATGATGCCGAGGGCCATGAGCGCCTTCGGGCCGTAGCGGTCGACGGCCATGCCGATAGGGAGGGCGAGGGCGCCCATGATGACGGCGCGGATGAGGAGAACGGCGGAGGTGGCCCCGCGGCCAATCTCGAGCTCCTCGCTCATGGGCTTGAAGAAGAATCCGAACGCGTAGGTCTGGAAGCCGGAGAGCAGCATGGACGACGTGACCGCGATCCCCACGATATACCAGCCGTGGAAAATGCGGGGATGGCGGGAAGGAGTCTCTACGGTGTCAGCCACTCGGCGCTCCAATCAGGATGCAGGAAGTGTACCACAGGGGCGCCGCACAACTGGTGTTTGTGCAATCCTTCACAAGTGTAGATACGAAATTGGCGGCGAAATCCGTATTGTAGGTATGAGAGGCCATTGATACGATAGATATACGGTTTCAAATACGTGGAGGGATCGCATAGTGGTCTAGTGCGGGCGCCTGCTAAGCGCTTGGGGGCCTAACCGCCCCTCCAGGGTTCGAATCCCTGTCCCTCCGCCACCCACGATTCTCCTTCAGGCAGCGTGATGGCAATTCAAGAAGCACAGTGGACGGCTACCCGTATCCAGCAGTCGAAATCGGCGGTGGCGCCTCCGATGCCGGGCGCGGGAGACGGGACGCCCACGAGCTATCACATCTGGACCATCGGCTGCCAGATGAACAAGGCCGACTCCGACCGGCTGGCGAGCGCGCTGGAGCAGCTTGGCCTTCGGCCCGCCCCCACGGCGCAGAACGCAGACGTCGTTGTCTTCAACTCGTGCGTGGTGCGGCAGAGCGCGGAGGACAAGGTGGTGGGCGCGCTCGGCATGGCGAAGTCGTTGAAGCGGCACAGGCCGGAGCGCATCGTGGCGCTGATGGGGTGCATGGTCGGGCCGAAGAAGGACGCGCTGGAGGCGCGCTTCGGGCACGTCGACGTGTTCATGCAGCCGCAGCAGTACGCTCCGCTGCTGGAGCTTGTGGGCGAGCGGCTGGGCGTCGACTACGAGGGGTGCATCGGGCCGCTGACGGACGTACACGCCGACGTGACGAGCTACATCCCGATCATCCAGGGCTGCGACCTGTTCTGCAGCTTCTGCATCATCCCGTACCGGCGCGGCCGGCAGGTGAGCCGCACGCTGCCGGACATCGTGCGCGAGGCGGAGTTGCTGTCGGCGCGGGGAGTGCGCGAGGTCACGCTGCTGGGGCAGACGGTGGACGCGTACGGGCACGACCTGCCGGGCGGCGACGACCTGGCGGACCTGCTGTACGCGCTGAACGACGTGTGCGGGCTGGAACGCATCCGCTTCCTGACGTCGCACCCCATGTACATGAGCGACCGCATCATCCGGGCGGTCGCAGAGCTGCCCAAGGTGTGCGAGCACATCAACCTGCCCGTGCAGGCGGGCGACGACGAGGTGCTGTCGTCGATGCGGCGGACGTACTCGGCGGACGAGTACCTGTCGACGATCGAGCGCATCCGGTCGACGGTGCCGGGCGTGGCGCTGAGCACGGACCTCATCGTCGGGTTCTGCGGCGAGACGGAGGAGGCCTTCGAGGCGAGCTACCGGCTGCTGGAGCAGGTGCGCTTCGACAAGGTGCACGTGGCGCAGTACTCGACGCGGGAGGGGACCATCGCGCACCGAACGCTGACGGACGACGTGCCGCAGGAGGAGAAGCGCCGCCGGCTGAAGGCCGTCGACGCGCTGCAGGAGCGGGTGGCGACGGAGATCAACGAGCGGCTGCTCGGCGAGACGCTCGAGGTGCTCGTCGAGGGCCGGGACAAGGGCAAGTGGCGCGGGCGAACGCGCACAGACAAGCTGGTGTTCTTTGAGGACGCGGGGGACTTCCACGGGAAGCTGGCCCGCGTTCGCATTACGAAGACATCGCCGTGGTCGCTGCAGGGCGAGCCGGAAGCGGTGTAGGCGGGAGGAAGCACATGGCCCTGGAACTACCGGTTGCCGACAGTAAGCTGCGAAACCCTCGTGTGCCCCTGACGGAGCTGGAGCAGTCGGCCTTCTGTCAGGTCGAGCCGCTGGAGACGAAGCCGCTGGCGGAGGAGCTGAACGCGGGCGTCCGCTGGCAGCGACTGCCGGACGAGTACGTCAACCTCACGCCCGTGCAACTGACGGAGCGCATCGACGCGAACCGCGCGGCGCTGGGGAGCAGCACGGTGATCCTCGGGCACCACTACCAGCGCGAGGACATCATTCAGTTTGCGGACTTCCGGGGCGACTCGCTGAAGCTCTCGCAGTTTGCGGCGGAGCGGCAGGAGTCGAACTTCATCATCTTCTGCGGCGTGCACTTCATGGCGGAGACGGCGGCGGTGCTCGGCGGGGCGCACCAGCGTGTGGTGCTGCCGAACATCAACGCGGGGTGCTCGATGGCGGACATGGCGCCGACGGGCGACGTGGTGGACTGCTGGGACGACCTGATGGAGACGCTGGGCGAGGGGTCGGTCATTCCGGTTACGTACATGAACTCGACGGCGGAGATTAAGGCGCTCGTCGGGCGGAACAACGGGGCGGTGTGCACGTCCTCGAACGCCGGCAAGGTGGTCGCGTGGGCGTTCCAGCAGGGGAAGCGGGTGCTGTTCCTGCCGGACCAGCACCTGGGGCGCAACACGGGCCTGAAGCTGGGCATCCCGCTCGATGAGATGCTGGTCTGGAACCCCTTCCGGCCGCTGGGAGGGCACACGGCGGAGGCGCTGGAAGCGAGCAAGATGATCCTGTGGAAGGGACACTGCTCGGTGCACACGCGGTTCACGCCGCTGCAGGTGGCGAAGGCGAAGGCGGCGTACCCGGACGTCAACATCCTGGTGCACCCGGAGTGCCCGATGGAGACCGTCGAGCTGGCGGACTACGTTGGGTCGACGGAGCTGATCGCGAAGACGATCGGCGAGGCGGCGCCGGGAAGCGTGTGGGGCGTCGGGACGGAGATCAACCTCGTGAGCCGGCTGGCGCACGAGAACCCGGACAAGACGGTATTCTGCCTCGACCCGGTAGTGTGCCCGTGCTCGACGATGTACCGGATCCACCCGGCGTACCTGCTGTGGGTGACGGACGAGCTGCTGGCGGGTCGGGTGCCGAACCAGGTGACCGTCGACGAGGAGACGGCGCACTTCTCGAAGCTGGCGCTGGAGCGAATGCTGACGCTGGTGTAGGCGACGGGCGACACCGTCGCGAACAATCGAAGAGACTGAGCAAGGGGGCGCGATGGACGCCCCCGCTCCATAGTTGCGGTGGGGGCTGCCAGAGAGCCAAGGAGGAATGCCGGTGACGACGACCAAGGCGAAGATCAAGCGGCTGACGCACCTGGTGATCCGGGTGCGAGATGTGGAACGCTCGGAGCGGTTCTACACGGAGGTCATGGGGTTCCACGTGACGGCGAAGTACCCGGGCATGGTGTTCTACGCGACGGACGACGAGGTGTCGACGCACGACCTCGCGACGCAGGAGATCGGGATGGAGGCGCCGGGGCCGCAGCCGAACCGCGTCGGGATGTACCACATGGCGTGGCAGGTGGAGACGCTGGAGGACCTGCGGGCGTTTCACCGGCGGCTGCGGGAGCTCGAGGTGCCGATCGTGGGGTACGGCGAGCACGGGTTGGGCTTCGGCATCTACTTCCTCGACCCGGACGGGAACGAGATCGAGGTGGTGTACGAGCTGCCGAAGGAGGAGTGGCCGGACGGGAAGCCGCAGCTTCGGGGTCGGGTGCCGTTTGTGGTGGAGTTGGACTAGACGCGGGTTAGCGGAGGTAGTGGTGGTGGTTGACGAGGGAGGGGAACTCTATCTGGACGGCCAAGTTGCTCCAGGGATTCTTCAGATCATTCACGAAGCGAAAGAGACTGTTATTGTTGTTAGTCCCTACCTTCGACTGTGGGATGACGCCAAGAAGGCCATAAGGGCGGCGAAAAAGAGAAAAGTAAACGTCACACTAATCCTTCGCGAGGACGAGGCGGAGAGACAAACGGTAAGTCTCGACATTGACTGGCTCGATAGCAACAAGGTGAACTACATCAGGGTGCCAAATCTTCATGCCAAAATTTACCTTAATGAAGACTCGGTGCTGTTGAGTTCTATGAACTTGACGAACTCCTCACTAGAGAATTGCGAAGTGGCTTACAAGATAACTGATGCCTTCAGCCAGAATCGGATCAGACAACGAGTAGAGAACCTGATGGCGAACAACTCGTCATCCAAGACGTTCTGCGCTCGTTGCGGCAAGACCAATAGGCCGCGAAACCATAGCACCGTGTCGGATTTGCCTCTTTGCCTGACGTGTTATGAAGAGTGGAAGAGGGCAAACGGCCTGCAATGAGCTCGGGTCTCCTGAATGAGGCCGTCGTTCATGTGTATGGAGAGCGTTGCGACGACGTTCGAGATAGAAGAGGGTTATGACCACTCAGCAGTATGACTACATTGTGATTGGGAGCGGGATTGCTGGGTTGTACTCGGCGCTGCTGGCTGTGGAGTTTGGGAGCGTGCTGATTCTTACGAAGGGCGGCATCGCTGACTGCAACACGCAGTATGCGCAGGGCGGGATTGCGGCGGCTGTGGGGCCGGAGGACTCGCCGAACTACCACTTCGCGGACACGCTGGCGGCGGGGGCTGGGCTTTGCAACGAGGAGGCGGCTCGCATTCTGGCAGAGCAGGGGCCGCAGGCGATCTCGGAGCTGGTGCGGCTTGGGGTCATCTTCGACACGGCGGACGGGGAGGTGGCGCTGGGTCGCGAGGCAGCGCACCGGATGCCCCGGGTGCTGCACGCGGGGGGCGACGCGACGGGGGCTCGCATCGAACTGACGCTGTCGTCGCTGGCGCACCACTCGCGGATACACGTGCAGGAGTACACGACGACGTCGCGGCTGCTGGTCGAGGGTGGGCGGGTCGTCGGCGTCGCGGGGCTCGTGAACGGCGAGGGGGACGAGGTCGAGTACCTAGCGACGCACACGATACTGGCGACGGGCGGCGCGGGCCGGCTGTACCGCTACACGACCAACCCGGAAGTGACAACGGGTGACGGCGTCGCGCTGGCGTACCAGGCGGGCGCGGCGGTCATGGACATGGAGTTCTACCAATTCCACCCGACGGCGCTTCGGCTGCCGGGGGCGCCGCCGTTCCTCATCACGGAGGCGATGCGCGGCGAGGGGGCTGTGCTGCGGAACGCTCACGGCGAGGCGTTCATGACGGGCTACCACCCGCAGGGGGACCTGGCGCCGCGGGACGTGGTGTCGCGGTCGCTGCTGACGGAGATGCGGCGGACGGGCGCGGGCAACGTGGTCCTCGACGCGACGCACATGCCGTCGGAGCGGCTGGCGGCGCGATTCCCGAGCATTTACAACTTTTGCCTCACCCACGGGCTCGACATCACGCGCGACCCGATTCCCGTGTCGCCGGCGGCGCACTACATGATGGGCGGCGTGCTGACGAACACGGACGGCGAGACGACGCTGCCGGGGCTGTACGCGTGCGGCGAGGTCGCGTGCACGGGACTGCACGGGGCGAACCGGCTGGCGAGCAACTCGTTGCTGGAGACGGTGGTGTTCGGGCAGCGTGTGGTACGACGGTCGCTGGAGGGCGGGTGGTCGGGGCCCTGGCCGGAGGGTGTCTTCCCGCTGGAGGCTGAGCCCTCGGAGGAAGCGGGTGCGCCGTCGATCGAGGGGCTGCAGGCGCTCAACTGGAGCAACGTCGGCATCATCCGCTCGCGCGAGGGGTTGGAGGAGGCCGCGGGAGTCTTCGCGGCGTGGGAGGCGTCGGCGCCGGAGGGCGGCGACCGGGGCGATCGGGAGCTTGCCAACATGGTGACGCTGGGTAGACTGATGGCAGAATCGGCGCTGGTGCGGCAGGAGAGCCGCGGCGCGCATTTTCGCACGGATTTCCCGGAGACATCGGAGGCGTGGCTGCGCCACACGGTGTTCATGAAGCAGGCCGACTAACTCAGGAGGCTTTCGATGGAACTTACCCTGCTCGGCACGGGCACGCCGATGCCCGACCCCAACCGCTGGGGGCCCGCGAACCACCTGCGCATCGGCGGCAACACCGTGCTGGTGGACACGGGCAACGGGTGCGTGCGGCGCATGGTGCAGATTGGGCAGGACATGACGGACCTGGACTACATCTTCCTGACCCATATGCACTCGGACCACACCGTCGACCTGATGCACGTGCTCATCACCGGGTGGATCCGGTACCGAAAGAAGCCCTACACGATCATTGGGCCGGCGCGGACGAAGGACTTCGTCGACCGGCTGATCCATGCGTTCGAGGAGGACATCCGCATCCGACGGCTGCACGACCGGGTGGGCGCTGACGTCATGAACGTGCAGGTCATCGAGGTTGACCACGGGGACACCTTCGAGGGGGACGGGTGGCGCGCGACGGCGCTCGAGGTGGAGCACGGGTACGTGAAGCCGGCGCTGGGGTTCGCGTTCGAGGAGGACCGGAGCAAGCTGGTCATCTCGGGGGACACGGCGGTGAGCGAGGCGATCATCGAGGAATCGTCGACGGCGAACATGCTGGTGCACGAGCTGATGCAGACACAGCCGCACCGGGGCGGGCCCGCGCCCGACGGCCGCGACTACCATGACGTGGACCGGGAGTCGCTGACGGAGTTCGCGCGGCGGATTGCGAACTCGCACACATGCCCGCACGGGCTGGCGGAGGTGGCCGAGAAGTCGGGCGTGCCGCACCTGGTCGCGACGCACATGGGGGACGTGGACGAGGCGTGGTCGCGCGAGGTCATCTGCGCGAACTACGGCAACCCGTTCACGTTCGGCGAAGACCTGATGAAGTTCACGGTGTAGCGAGCCATGCTGCTGACGCCGGAGGTCCACGACCTGATCGACCGGGCCCTGCAGGAGGACCTGGGCATCGGCGACGCTACGACGTCGGCGCTGGTGCCGCCGGACCTGCAGGCCTCGGCGACGTTGTTCGCCAAGCAGCCGGGCGTGTTGTGCGGCGTGGAGGTGGCGGCGGCGGTGTTCCGGCGCGTCGACCCGTCGCTGCTGGTGGAGCAGGTGCTGCGGGACGGCGACGTCATGGAGCGGGGGAGCGTCGCGCTGCGGGCCGGGGGCTCGGCGGCGAGCCTGCTGACGGCGGAGCGGACGGCGATTAACTTCATGCAGCACCTGAGCGGGGTCGCGACGCTGACAGCGACTTACGTGGAGGCGGTCAAGGGCACCGGCGCGACGCTCATCGACACGCGCAAGACGATCCCGGGGCTGCGGTCGCTGGAGAAGTACGCGGTACGGTGCGGCGGCGGGCACAACCACCGGCAGAACCTCGGCGACGGGGTGCTGATCAAGGACAACCACATCGCGGCGCTGAAGCTGCAGGGCGTTTCGCTGGGCGACATGGTGCGGATGGCGCACGCGCGGGCCTCGCACACGATCAAGGTGGAGGTGGAGGTCACGACGCTGGAGGAGGCCGAGGAGGCGCTCGACGCGGGGGCGCAACTGCTGCTCCTGGACAACATGCCGGCGGAGCTGATGGGGCGGGCCGTCGAGCTGAACCGCGGGCGGGCGCTGTTGGAGGCCTCGGGGGGGATCAACCTCGACACGGTGCGAGCGGCGGCGGAGAGCGGCGTGGACCTGATCTCCGTCGGGGCGCTGACGCACTCGGCGCCGGCGCTGGACATCAGCATGGATGTTAGCTACTTGGGGTAGGCCATCCACTTCAGGGTCGGACGCACCCTATGCCTGGGTTATCCAGAGTGGCTGCCCCTCCCCGCCAATCCCCTCTGGATTCCTGCCTTCGCAGGAATGACGAGTGGGGGGTCTGGGTTCCCGCCAGCGCGTGAATGACGGTTGGAGGGTCTGGACTCCCGCCTGGGCGAGAATGACGAGTGGGGGGCTGGATTCCCGCCTCTGCGAGAATGACGGTTGGGGAAGATTCCCTACGACTGCCTTCGCGGCACCTGCAGGTCTGCGCTGTCTAGCATGATGGTGACTGGGCCGTCGTTGTGGATTTCCACTTGCATGTAGCCGCCGAAGACGCCTGTGACGATTTCCGGGCATGCTTCTCGAAAGAGGGCGACGGACTGCTGGTAGAGGGGTTCTGCGACGTCGGGGTGGGCGGCGCGGATGAAGCTGGGGCGGCGGCCCTTGCGGGTGTCGGCGTAGAGGGTGAACTGGCTCACCACCATTAGGGCGCCGCCGACGTCTGACAGTGAGCGGTTGAAGCGGCCCTCGTCGTCGGGGAAGACGCGCATGTTGACGGTCTTCTCGACGAGGTAGCGGGCGTCGTCGAGGGTGTCGCCGTCGGTGATGCCGAGGAGGACGACGAAGCCAACGCCAATGCTGCCCGTGAACTGGCCATCGACGGTGAGGGAGGCGGAGGACACCCGCTGGAGCAGGGCCCGCATGGGGGAGGGCTAGCCGTCCGAGCCGGAAGACTCGGAGGAGGCGGCTGCAGGGGCGCCGTGGTCGTGGGAGTGGCCGCCGTGGCTGTGGGAATGGCCGTGATCGTGGGAGTGGCCGTGGCCGTCGTCGCTGGTGGAAGGGCCGTCGTCAGAGGACGGAGCGTCGCCGTTGCCGAGGGTGCTCTTCTTCTTGCCGTAGTCGTTCACGTACCAGCCGCTGCCCTTGAAGATGACGGGCACCAAGCTGATCTGTCGGTCCGATAACTGCCCGCACAGGGGGCAATCGGTCATGGTGTCAGCGTCGAATCCCTGCCTGAGCTCAAACTTATGGTTGCAGCTTCGGCACAAGTAATCGTAAAGGGGCACAGCAAACCTCAACTAGTCAATGCTAGGCATACGTCTCTACCAAGCCTATCAAGTGAGTAGAGAAGGTGTCAAGAAACGCGGTTGCGCGCGCGGGGGCGCGTGCTATACTTGCGCGAAAGCTGGAGGGGGGTGGCCATGTCCACCGACGCACAGACGATTCCGGTAACGGTCTGGACGGACTACATCTGACCGTGGTGCTACATCGGCCTGGACAGGCTGACCAAGCTCCAGGATGAGTATCCCGTCGAGATAGAGACGCGCGCGTTCTTCCTTCGGCCGGACATTCCGCCGGGCGGGAGGGAGCGGCAGCCGCGGCCGGGCGAGCAACCGGGCGGCGAGCTGAACGAGCCCCTTCGCACGTACGCCGAGGAGGCCGGCTTCGTCATGCGGCGCAGCCCGCACACGCCGTACACGGTGCCCGCGCTCGAGGCGACGGAGTACGCGAAGGAGATGGGGCTGGAGATGCCCTTCCACCACGCATGCTTCCGCGCACTGTGGGAGCGTGGCGAGGACATCGAGAAGACCGAGGTGCTGGCGGCCGTCGCGGAGGAGGTCGGGCTGGACCCGCGCGGGCTGGAGGAGGCGCTCCGGAAGCGCGCGTACGCCGACGCCGTGCAGGCGAGCTACCAGCAGGCGATCAGCTACGGCATCAACGGCATTCCGGCCTTCACCATCGGCCGGTACCTCTTCACGGGCGCGCACCCGTACGACTTCTTCAAGCAGGTTGTGGACCGGGTGCTGCAGGAGGGCGTGGGGGCAGGCTAGGCCGGTTCCCTCACCTTTCTACCCGGAATTTTGTTAGCGTGCCTGGAGTGCGCTAACCTTTCCCTTTGCACTGCGTTTCTCCATACGGTGTTGGTCAAATTGCGGCACTACACGGGATGAAGTTGTCGGAGGAAGAGAATGTTGGGACTGGTCTCCCGAATGAACAGCATGAGCACCGGCCAAGTGGTCGCGATCTGGCTGGTGATAGCCATCATTCTCGGCATTGCTGCCGTTGTCTTCATCCAGAACAGAGGGGACGAGGAGGCCAGCGCTGGGGCTGCCCTGGAGGAGGGGCAGCAGCTGGTGCAGGTGGTCCGCGGCGATCTGGTCAACCAGATCACGAGCAGCGGGAGCGTCGTCTTTCCGAACCGCGTTGAGCTCACCTTCGGCACGACGGGGACGATTGGGGAGATTCTCGTTGTCGAGGGGGACATTGTCGCGGAGGGGCAGGAGCTGGCGCGCTACGATGGCGCGACGGTGACGAACCTGGAAAGGGACGTGGCGCAGGCGGAGTTCGACCTCCAGAGGTCCATGGACACGCTCGAGGAGCTGAACGAGCCAGCCTCGGAGCTGGACGTCGTCGAGGCAAAGGCGGCCATCGCGAAGGCGGAGCTGGCTTTGCAGGACGCGGTGGAAGCGCTCGAGAAGGTAGCGGACCCGGTTACGCAGGAAGAGATCGACGACGCGCTGGATGACGTCAGCTCCGCCGAGGAGTCGGTGGCCGATGCCGAAGACAACCTGCAGGACGTGATCGACGACCACGCCGACAAGATTCAGGCGGCGGTCGATTCGCTCGACACGGCCAGGGAGGGCTACCAGGAGGTGGTGGCGAACTTCCTGGGGCAGACGCTGACGGAATCGGAGTACCTGCTGACGCCCGAGGAATTCTTCGCCTCCTACGACATCGACCTCATCACGTTTTTCTCCGACGACCAGCTGGAGGACGCCGTGACGTCGGTGCTGCCGCTGGCGCCGGGGCCACAGTCGGAGCTGGACGACCCGGAGACGCCCTGGGACGAGTTCACGGTGTACCGGTGGATCGTGCTGTACCCGGGCGCCATCTACGGCAATTGCGAGGGCATCAGCACGGGCCCTCAGACCGTATGCGTGCTCCAGGAGATGGATAGGGCGTGGAACCAAGTGGACAAGGCGCAGTCGGCAGTGGACACGGCGGAGAGCAACGCCTTCACTGCGGAGTCCAACGCTGCGGACGCCATCGAGCGGGCGGAGGAGGCCCTCGAGAAGGCGGAGGAGGCGCTGGAGGAGGTCTACGTGACGTCGGACGACCTCGAGGTGCAGGTGAAGGTGCATGACGTCGCGGTGGCGAAGGCGCGACAGGACGACGCCGTCGCCAAGCTGGAGGAGCTGAACGAGGCGGCGGACGCGACGACCATCGCGCTGCGGGAGGCGCAGATCAAGGCGAACGAGGCGGAGCTGGCGGCGGCGCTGGCGCGGCTGGATGAGGTTGTCATTACGGCGCCGTTTGGGGGCGAGGTGAGCGCGGTGTACACGGAGGCGGGTCGCTCGGTCAACGCCAACAACGTCGGCAGCGCGGTGCTGGAGATCGTGGACACGTCGGTGGCGGAGGTGGACGCGCGGCTGGACGAGATCGACGTGCTGAACGTGCAGGTGGGCGCGGAGGTCGTCATCGAGCTGGACGGACTGCCGGGCGCGGGGCTTCCGGGTGTGGTGCGGGAGATCTCCGACACGGGGGAGAACCAGTCGGGGGTTGTGACGTATCCGATCCAGATCACCATGCGGACGCCTCCGCTGCTCCAACTGCGGGAGGGGCTGAGCGCGACGGCGACCATCGTGTTGCAACAGGAGCTTGACGTGCTGCTCATTCCCACAACGTCGATCTCGGGCACGATTGCGCAGCCTACGGTGCTGGTGGACGTGGGCGGCGAGGTGGCCGAGCGGGCGGTGACGCTTGGAGCATCGGACGGCTTCTGGATCGTCGTGACCGACGGGATTAACGAGGGCGAGAGCATCGTCTCGACGGGCGGCGGGGCCGACGCGCCGAACTTCGCGAACATCCGGACGCCGCAGCTTGGCGGGCTCGGCGGCCTGGGCGGCGCGCCTGGCCTCGGTCAGGGCAGAGGGGCGAACCTCACCGCTGAGCAGCGGCAGGCAATCCGGGACCGGATCCGGGCGCAAGGGGGGGCCGGCGCAGGGGCCGGCGCCGGGGCTGGCGGTCAACGCGGCCAGGGCGCGGGGCAGTAGGGGTGGCTGACATGCAACAGGCGATGCCGGTCATCTCCATCCACAACGTGACCAAGACGTACCAGATGGGCCGTGTCCTCGTGAAGGCGCTGCAGGGGGTGAACCTGACCGTCGACCGGGGCGAGATGCTTGCGGTGATGGGACCGTCGGGGTCCGGGAAGTCGACGATGATGAACATCATCGGGTGCCTGGACGTGCCGACCGGCGGGCGGTACCTGCTGGAGGGTGAGGACGTCCGGGAGATGAACGACAACGAGCTGGCGGGGATCCGCCAGGGGAAGATTGGGTTCGTGTTCCAGACGTACAACCTGCTGGCACGGGCGTCGGCGCTGGCGAACGTGGAGATGCCGTTGATGTACGGGAACGGGCGCAACCGACGGGCGCGGGCGCTGGAGGCGCTCGACCGGGTGGGGCTGGCGCACCGGGCGAAGCACATGCCGACGGAGCTATCGGGCGGCGAACAGCAGCGTGTGGGAATCGCGCGGGCACTGGTGAAGGAGCCGTCGATCCTGCTGGCGGACGAGCCGACGGGGAACCTCGACACGCGGTCGAGCGACGAGATCATGTCCGTCATCCAGGGGCTGAACCGCAACGACGGCCTCACCATCGTGCTGGTCACGCACGAGACGGACATCGCGCAGCACACCAACCGCATCGTGTCATTCCGCGACGGGCTTGTGGTGGACGACGCGCCGGTGGCGCAACCTCTCCTCGCGGGGCAACACGCATGACGCCGCTGACGACGCTCCTGACGGCGCTGGACGCGCTGAACTCGAACAAGCTGCGGTCGGGGCTGACGCTGCTGGGCATCATCATCGGCGTGACGGCGGTGATCGCGCTGACGGCCATCGGCAACGGGGCGCAGGAGACGATCACGGCGCGCATCCAATCGCTGGGCACGAACCTGCTGTTCGTGCGGCCGGGGGCGAGCACGAGCGCGTTCGGGTTTGCGGGGGCGGCGGGCAGCGCGGCAACGCTGACGCTGGAGGACTCTGAGGCGCTGATGGACCCCGTGCTGGCGTCCCACGTGGTGGACGTGGCGCCGGAGACGAGCACACGGTCGCAGGTGGTCTTCGAGCGGGAGAACACCAACACGACGGTGATAGGCGTCACGCCATCGTACCTGCCGGTGCGGGCGTACGAACTGGCGGACGGCCGAACGATATCGGACGCGGACATCGCCAAACGGTCGCAGGTGGCGGTCATCGCATCGGAGACGGCGGAGGAGCTGTTCGGACTGCGGAACCCGGTGGGGCACACGATCAAGATCGGCGGGCGGCCGTTCGAGGTGGTCGGGCTGCTCGAGGAAAAGGGCGGAACGGGTTTCGGGAACCAGGACGACCGGATACTCGTGCCCGTCTCGACGGCGTACTACCGACTGGGGGCGCAGCGGACGGCCGGGGGCGAGATCACCGTGCAGACCATCAGCGTGCAGATCGCCAACGAGGACGTGAGCGACGCGGCGACTGAGCAGATCAGCAGCATCCTGCGCCTGCGGCACCGTATCACCGACGAGGACGACTTCTCGGTCACGAGCCAGCTGGACACCATCGAGACGCTGGAGGAGACCACGCAGACCTTTGTCATCTTCCTTGGGGCGATCGCGAGCATCGCGCTGCTGGTGGGCGGCATCGGGATCATGAACATCATGCTGGTGTCGGTGACGGAGCGGACGCGGGAGATCGGCATCCGGAAGGCGATGGGGGCCAAGCGGCGCGACATCCTCTCGCAGTTCCTGGTGGAGGCCATCCTGCTGAGCCTGACGGGCGGTATCATCGGCGTGGGGCTGGGGTATGGATTCACGTACTTCTTCGACGACGTGGAGCTTGGCGGGCAGGCGCTGAACATGGTGTTCAGCGGGGACATCGCGCTCATCGCTACGGGGGTGTCGGGGGCCATCGGGCTGTTCTTCGGGATCTACCCGGCGATGCAGGCGGCGCGGCTGCACCCGATCGAGGCGCTGCGGCACGAGTAGGGGCGGCGATGCCCGGTCAACGGCACGAGCAGACCGGGATGGAAGGCGCACACACCAAGACCCGTCACGCTGGTCATTCATGTATAATCGCGGCGGGGAAACCACACGACACGCGGCCCTGTGCCGCCGCGCACAACAACAAGGGGGATACCTATGGCAGAGATCGTCATTGGGCTGGGGACTTCCCACAGCCCGCAGCTTAGCCTGATGCCGGAGACATGGTCGCTCCACGCGGAGAACGACAAGCGGAACCCGCACCTGTACGGACTCGACGGGATACACCACACGTACGAGGAAGTCCTCGATATGGCGGACGCGTCCATCGAGAAGCAGCTCGACCCGGAGCTGTGGCAAAAGCGGTACGACATCTGCCAGAACGGGATCGCGACGGTGAGCCAGAAGCTGGCGGAGGCGAACGTCGACGCGGTCATCGTCATCGGCGACGACCAGGAGGAGGTCTTCCAGGAGGACAACTTCCCGGCGATGGCCGTGTACTGGGGCGACACCATCTCGAACATTCCGGACAGCCTGCAGGCGCCACTGCGGCGCGCCGCCTGGGCGTACGGGCTGGAGGAGAAGGAGTACCCCATCGCGAAGGAGCTGGCGAGCCACATGCTGAGCTCGCTCATCGAGCAGGAGTTCGACGTGGCGCGGTCGCGGTACTTCCGCAAGGGGCAGGGCATGGGGCACGCGTTCAGCTTCATCTACACGCGGATCATGCAGGACAAGCTGATCCCGATGGTGCCGGTGATGCTGAACACGTACTTCCCGCCGAACCAGCCGACGCCGAAGCGCTCGTACAACCTGGGGCAGGCGATCCGTAACGCCGTCGAGGAGTGGGACAGCGACGCGCGGGTGGCGGTCATCGCGTCGGGCGGGCTGAGCCACTTCGTGATCAACGAGGAGCTGGACCACAGCGTCATCAAGGGGCTGCAGGACCGGGACACGGAGGGGCTGTTCGGGCTGCCGCGCGAGCACCTGAACTCGGGATCGTCGGAGATCCGGAACTGGATCACGACGTCCGGGGCGACGGAGCACATGGACTTCACGCTGATCGACTACGCGCCGTGCTACCGGTCGCCGGCGGGCACGGGCTGCGCGATGGCCTTCGGGTACTGGTCGTAGCGCGAAGAGGCACGAGAAACCTCGCGCCCCCGACGTTCGCCCTGAGGCGTTCGCCGGGGGCGCGGTGCGTTCCGAGGGGAGGGCCGGGGGAATCAATTCCCGCTCCGAAGCTGCCCGGCGGACATTGTTTGCAATCAATTCCCAAGCTGACAGACGGGGATTGTTTGCGAAACAATCCGTAGCCGGCGGCCCATTGTTTCGGAAACAATTCGTAGCTGGCCGTGGGCGCTCCAGATAGGGATTGAATTGAACCCCCTTCATCGCCACCTCTCCAGGATGGCCTGTGCCTCCGCCTCCGCTTCCCCGGCGGCCCTCGCGGCGTTCGCCCTATACAAGAGGGTAAGGACCCTGTAGAGCTGCACGATGTACTTCATGTTCTTTTCGGAATCCTGCATCAGGTTGGCCAGCATCAGCCGCACGACGGCGATGTCGTCAGTGAGGTCTGGCATGGCGAGGGCTTTGTTCACATCGCCGGGGCGAGGGGCGGGGGCAAGCCTCGAGTAGAGACCGCTCTTGCGGGCGTTCTGATTACCCCGGGGCGCGCCCCGCTTCTTCCCCTTCCGAGCAGGCTCTTTGGGTCCGGGAGCTGGAGCGCCCATAACCCCCATTTCGTCGGCCGAAAAACCCCAACCCTTCAGGAGATCGTAGGCAACGTTCGTGAAACGCAGTTGGTCGAGTGCGCTTAGTTCGTTATTCATGCTGCGAGGTTAGCGATTGCGTGGTGAGACGCGCAATGGCGCCGTGTCAGGGTCACGGCGATTTCCTCGCGAGGCCCAAGACCGGGCTCAGGGCAGCCTTCGACAAGCTCAGGGCAAACGGTTTGGGAGTGTCCGGACGGCGCGCCTGTCCGGACGGTGTTGGCGCGCGTGGTATGATTGAGCATCACGGCCAACCTACCGGCAAGGCTTTGGTGCAATGGTCCTGAGCGACAGAGACATCCGACGCCAGATAGCGCAGGGGCGCATCGTCGTCGACCCGTACGACGACGATGCGGTGCAGCCCGCGAGCGTCGACCTGCGACTGGGGTCGCCGCTGCTTATCGAGGAAACCGCGAAACTTGCGCTCATCGACCCGCGACAGCAATCGGACATGCAGTGGCGGACGGTGGAGCTGGACGAGAGCGTGCCGTACCCGCTGCAGCCGGGCGAATTCGCGCTGGGCATCACGGCGGAGAACATCGAGATCCCGGACGACATCGTCGGGCGGCTGGACGGCAAGAGCTCGCTGGGACGGCTGGGTCTTGTGGTGCACTCGACGGCGGGGTTCGTCGACCCGGGCTGGAAGGGGCGGCTGACTCTGGAGCTGAGCAACCTCTCGGGCATCCCCATCAACCTCTACCTGGGCATGAAGAGCTCTCAGCTCTCCTTTGTGTGGCTGAGCAGCCCGGCGGAGCGGCCGTACGGCTCGGCGGGACTGAACAGCAAGTACCAGGGGCAGATGGGGCCGGTGCCGAGCCGTTTCTACCAGAACTACAACGACACCGAGGCATCGGGCCGGACGCCGCGGCAGCGCGGGCACGACGCGAACCCCGGGCTGCGGGAGTGGTTCCACGCCAGCGAGTACGACGGGAACGTTGCGGCGTTTGCGGAGGCGCTGGGGGTCAACCAGCGGACGGTCGAGGAATGGGTCTACGGCCGCGCGAGGCCATCGATGCGGCAGTGGGCCGCGCTGCACCGCGTCACGGGACTGGCGGAGTACGCGACCCGGACCCTGCTGCCGGAAGACGCATGAGCACCGAATACATGGAGCGGGCCATCGAGCTCGCGAGAAGCACGCTGGGGACGGCTAGCCCGAACCCTTCGGTTGGCGCGGTCATCGTGAAGGATGGCCGGGTTGTGGGTGAGGGGTGGACGCAGCCGGTGGGCGGGCCGCACGCGGAGATCATCGCGCTGCGGCAGGCGGGCGACGCGGCGCGGGGGGCGACGGTCTACACGACGCTGGAGCCGTGCTGCCACTTCGGGAGGACGCCGCCGTGCACGCGGGCGCTGCTGGAGGCGGGCATCGCGGAGGTGTACTCGGCGGTGGTGGACCCGGACGAGCGGGTGAACGGCAAGGGGGTCGAGGAGCTTCGGGCGGCGGGCGTGGCCGTCACGGTGGGCGATTGCGCCGAAGAGGCGGTCGAGGCGCTCGAGGGGTACCTGCACCGGGCGCGGACGGGATTGCCCTTCGCGGTGGCGAAGTTTGCGATGAGCCTGGACGGGAAGATCGCGACGGCGACGGGGGAGTCGCGGTGGGTGTCGGGCGAGGCGGGGCGACGGCGGGCGCACGAGCTGCGGCAGACGTGCGACGCGATCATGGCCGGAGCGGGCACGGTGGTCATCGACAACCCGCAACTGACCGCTCGGGACGCGGAGGGAAAGCCGCTGGAGCGGCAGCCGCTGCGCGTGGTGGTCGACAGCACGGGGCGGTCGCCGGTGGCGTCGCAGGTGTTCCACGGGCCGGGGAGCGTGCTCGTCGCGACGGCGGGCGCCGACGCGGCGACGGAAGCGGCGTACCGCGCGGTGGGCGCCGACGTGGCGCACCTGCCGGGTGACGACGGGCGCGTGGACCTGCACGGGCTCATGTGCTGCCTCGTCGAGCGGGGCGTGAACTCCGTGCTGGTGGAGGGCGGCGGCGTGCTGCTGGCGTCTATGTTCCGGGACGGGCTGGTGAGCAAGGTGGAGGCGATTGTTGCGCCGATGATCATCGGCGGGGAGAACGCGCGCACGCCGGTGGAGGGCGAGGGATTCGCGCACATCGGCGACGCGCTGCGGCTGGGCCGCGTCAGCGTCGGACGGCTCGGCGAGGACGTGCACGTGGTCGGGTACACACCCACGAGCCGCGGGGGGTTGGAGTAGGCGTGTTCACGGGCATCGTCGTCGAGAAGGGGAAGGTGCTGGAGGCGAGCGAGGAATCGCTCGTCATCGAGGGATGGCTGGCGCTCGAGGGGGCGGCGATCGGCGACAGCATCGCGGTGAACGGGGCGTGCCTGACGATCACGACGATGAGCGAGGGCCGGTTCGCGGTGGACGTGACGCCGGAGACGCTACGGCGGACGAACCTCGGCGACCTGCAGGTGGGCTCGGCGGTGAACCTGGAGCCCTCGCTGGCGTACGGCGGCAAGGTGGGCGGGCACCTGGTGCAGGGGCACGTGGACGCGGTAGGCGTCGTTGACGATGTAACGCCGGAGGGAAACAGCCGGCTGATAACATTTGCGGCGCCTCGGGAGATCATGCGCTACGTGGTGGAGAAGGGATTTGTAGCCGTGGACGGCATCAGTTTGACCGTCGCGGGGCTCACGGACGCGCGGTTTACCGTCGCAGTGATACCATATACAGACCAGCACACGACGCTGGGGGAGCGCGGGCCGGGCGACCGCGTCAATCTCGAGGCGGACATTCTGGCCAAATACACCGAGCGGCTTCTGTCAGAGGGGGCGTCTCAGGCGGGTCCGCCACAGGCGCCCAGCGGCTAACGTCGGACTGTTCCGACGCAATGGCCCGAAAGGGAGAGTCCCATGCCAATCAGCACCATAGAAGAGGGCATCGCCGAAATCCGGATGGGCAAGGCGCTCATCGTGGTGGACGACGCCGACCGGGAGAACGAGGGCGACCTGATGGTCGCGGCCGAGGCGGTGACGCCGGAGCACATCAACTTCATGGCGAAGTACGGCGGGGGGCTGGTGTGCATGCCCGTTCCGGGCGAACGGCTCGACGACTTGCATCTGCCGCAGATGGTGTCGGAGAACACGGCGCGGCACGGGACGCCGTTTACGGTGCCCGTCGACGTCAAGGAAGGCGCGACGACGGGGATCTCGGCGTTCGACCGGGCGGCGACGGTGAAGGCGATCCTCGACCCGCGGACGAGGGCTGAGGACCTGGCGCGACCGGGGCACCTGTTCCCGCTGCGGTACACGAACGGCGGCGTGCTGGTGCGGGCAGGGCACACGGAGGCCATCGTCGACCTGGCGCGGCTGGCGGGCTTCTACCCCGCCGGGGTGCTGTGCGAGATCATGGCGCCGGACGGCACGATGGCGCGGATGCCGTACCTGGAGGAGTTCGCGGAGGAGCACGGCCTGAAGATTGTGACGATCCAGGACCTCATCGCGTACCGGCGGCAGCACGAGCGGATGGTGGAGCGGGTCGCGGACGCGAAGCTGCCCACGCGGTTCGGGGACTTCACCGTGGTGGCGTACCGGAGCATGGTGGATCCGGACGAGCACCTGGCGCTGGTGATGGGCGACATAACCGCGGAGGACGAGGTCCTCGTGCGGGTGCACAGCCAGTGCACGACGGGGGACATCTTCGGCAGCCTGCGGTGCGATTGCGGGGAGCAGATGGTCATCGCGCTGGAGGCTATCGCGAAGGAAGGGCGCGGCGTGTTCCTGTACATGCGGCAGGAAGGGCGCGGCATCGGGCTGCACAACAAGATCCGGGCGTACGCGCTGCAGGACAACGGCATGGACACGGTTGAGGCGAACGTGGAGCTGGGCTTCGCGCCGGACCTGCGCTGGTACGGCATCGGGGCGCAGATCCTGGCGGAGCTGGGCGTGCGGCGGCTGCGGCTGCTCACGAACAACCCGAAGAAGGTTGTCGGGCTGGACGCGTACGGGCTGGACCTGGTGGACCGGGTGCCGATCGTTGCGCCGTCCAACCCGCTGAACCGGGACTATCTGGCGACCAAGCGGGCCAAGCTGGGACACCTGATCGACGACCCGCTCGGTTAACGCGACGGCCCGATCGGGCCAAGGACGTGGATATTGGCGACAGAGCTTGAGGGCGAGAAGACCGGCAGGGGCGTACGGATTGCCATCGCGGTCTCTCGATTCAACGAGAACCTGACGTTGCGGCTGCTGGAGGGCGCGCTCATGGCGTGCCAGCAGGGCGACGTGCAGAACGACGACCTTACCATCGTGTGGGCGCCGGGCTCCTTCGAGCTGCCCACGATTGCGGCCGAACTGGCCAAGACGGGACGGCACGACGTCATCGTGTGCCTGGGGGTTGTCATCAAGGGGGAGACGGCACACTTCGACCACGTCTCGGAGCAGGCGGCGGCAGGCATCGCGGCGGTGTCGCGGGAGAGCGGCGTGCCGGTGATGTTCGGGGTGCTGACGGCGTACACGGAGCAGCAGGCGCTGGACCGGAGCGGCGGCATGCTGGGCAACCGGGGCTACGACGTGACGGTTGCGGGGCTCGAAATGGCGAACGTGGTGCGGAAGGTGCGAGTCGGGCAGAGCGAGCTGCCGGAAATGGGCTAGCGGCGGCGCGAGCCGGGAGGCTCGCGGGAGAGGCCGTCGAATGAGGCATCGATGACGGCGCGCCGGGGTGGATGTCCGCGCGGAGGCGCGGGGCCGCGCGGGGAGCGCGGGGCCGCGGCGGCCTGGAGGGCAAATTGAACTATTGGATGCTGAGCATCACTGAAGAGAACTTTGCAGTTACGCGGGCGCAGGGGTTCACGGTGCAGGGATTCGGAACCCGCCAGCGGCGCAAGACGGACAGGATGGTCAAAGGGGACCGGCTGCTCTTCTACGTCAGGGGGCTGCGGGTCTTTCCGGCGACGGCGACCATCGCGTCCACGGTGTTCGAGGACGAGGAGCCGCTGTGGACTTCGGAGCAAGGCAACGAGCACTTCAAGTACCGGGTGCGCATCACCGAGGACTTCGCGCTGCCGGATGACAAGCACCTTCGGGTCATCGAGATAGGGCCGCGGATGGAGTACGTGCGGCGGTGGCCGCCGGAGATGTGGCCGTTTGCGCTGATGGAGGAGCTGCACCTGCTCCCGCGGAAGGACTTCGAGTTCATCGAGGAGGAGATGCGCAAGCTGCTGGGGCGTCCCTCGCCGAGGCCGCCGTCGCCCGACAGCCGGCCGCAGCGGGGGGGCTTCAACCGCCGGGGGAACAACCGCGGGCCTCGGGGCGGGCGCAACGTTCAGGGGCAGGGCGAGGGGGCGCCGGTCGCGCAGTCGCCCGCGCAAACTCCTGCTCCAGAGGGCGCGTAAGCGCAGGCGCTGGCCTTCCTAGGGGCGGCTCTTGCCTGCCCGGTCCAGGGGCTCCAGCTCCCTGGTGAATATCTCGTCGAAGACCTCACGCAATCGCACCCGACAGTCCTCGCACGGGCGTTCCGCCTCCGACGCATCGGTGTACGTCTTCAGGGTTTCCCTGCTCGTGATGTTGGGGAGGACTGTGGAGATGCCGGGCTCGGCGAGGGCGAAGGTGATGGCGAGTTGGTCCATCTCTATGGGGTGGTGGTCCTGCAGGAAAGTCAGTTCGTCCAGCTTGCGGACGGCCTCGTCGAGCCAGGCCTGATTGCGGTGGGCGCGGTGGTCGCCGGCCTCGAAGACGGGCGGCGTGTTGCGGAACTTTTCAGTGAGGATCTCGGAGGCGTGCGGCACGCGTGAGAGCAGGCCGGTCCCGGTTTCCTTCGCGATGGGGAAAAAGTTCCGGGCGGGCTGCTGCTCAATGATGCTGTAGATGATCTGGAGGGAGACACCGTCGCGCTCCCGCATCATGGTGTCGCCTTCCTCGAACCAGCCGATGTCGGGGCCGAGGGCGGCGCCGTAGTAGCGTATCTTGCCCTCCTGCACCAGGTCCTCCAGCGTGCTGAAGACCTCGTCGCGCTCTATTGTGGTGACACGCGGGTTGTGGAGCTGGTAGAGGTCGATGTAGTCGGTGTTGAGGCGGCGGAGGCTCTGCTCGCAGGCGAAGCGGATGAAGTCCGGGGAGAAGTCCTGGGGGCGCTCGCGGTGGCCCTCCCGGGGGACGGCGTTGTAGATGTCATAGCCGAACTTGGTGGCGTAGACGACGTCGTGGCGGCTGGGGCCGATGGCCTTGGCCAGGATCTCCTCGCCGAAGCCCTCGCTGTAGGTGTCGGCGGTGTCGAACATATTGACGCCGAGGGTGACGGCCTGCTGCAGCAGCTTGACGCGTTCCTCCGGGTCTATCTTTCCCCACCAGTTGGTGGCGACGGTCCAGACGCCGAATCCTACCTCCGATACGGTCAAGTCGGTCATCCCAAGCTGCCTGTACTGCATGGCGGGCCCTCGTCAGCGGATTACGCGCGTGGTCGACGGCGCGGGACTAGTATACGACGGGGAGGCGGTAGCCGCTAACGACGCGTTGACATTGCGACACAAGAGAGGAGCGGCGCCCCTGAATCGGGGCGCCGCTCCTGTTGCGTGCTGCGTGGGACGGGCTAGACGGCGACGGGGGTGAGGGCGAGCTTGCCGTGGCGACGCTCGAGGTAGCCGCCTCGGGTGTCCGTGCCGTGGGCGAAGAGGAGCAGCGAGCCGTCGCGCTCCGCGTTGGTCAGGAACTTGCGCTTCTGCTCGAGGGTGTCTTCCGGGAACTGGTCCTGCGAGGAGATGGTGGGCAGACCGAGGTGGTAGGCGGTCGGCACGAGGTCTCCGAGGTAGATGAAGCGGTTGCCGAGATGTTCGGCGACGACAACCTGGTGACCGCGGCAGTGGCCGTCGGTGACCTTGATGTTGACGCCGGGACGAATCTCGTAGTCGCCGTCGATCAACTCGAGGTGGCCAGACTTTTCGAGGGGCATGAAGTCCTCCGAATTGAAGGAACGCTTGCCGAGCTCGTTGGGGGAGAGGGCGTCCTCCCAAGCGTTGCGCTGCACCAGGTAGCGCGCCTGGGGGAACGTCGCGACGACGTCGCCGTTGCGGGTGCGGCGGGTGGAGCCGCCCGCGTGGAGGTAGTGCAGGTGGGTGAGGACGACGTAGTGGATGTCGCGGGGGGACAGGTCGAGCTCGCGAAGCTCCTTCTTGAGCCGGTTGCAGTTGAGACCCCTGTTCTCCCGCTCCTCCTCGTCAAGCTTGGCGCCCGCGCCGTCGTCAACCAGGATGTTGACGTCCCCGGTCCTGATGAGGAGGGCGTTGATGCCTAATCGGACGCGATGCCGCCTGTCCGGCTTCACCATAGTCTCCCATGCTTCTCGGGGGACGTTGCCGAACGTAGAACCGCCGTCAACTTTGACGGCGCCGTCGTTGAGGAGATAGATCTCGAGGTCCTTCATGCGCATCGCCAGCCTCCATCAATCTCAACGGCAAACGGCTATAGGACGAATGCCGATTGAGTACGTGTAACAGCAGCCCTCGGCAGGATTCCCCGGGCCCGATCGCTTGGGGCGCCACACCCCCTCAGACGGGCGCAAGTCAGGGTTGCTTTGTCGCTGTGCCTTGACGTTAAAAGGGGGTTAAGGGGGTGTCAAGAGAACGTCCGTGCGATCTCCCTAGGTGATTCTTGGGCAGTTTTGAAAACTTACATAAAAGGACGCGGCATGGTAAGAGGCAAACAAATGAAAAGCAGTGGTGGGGCCTATTGCCGATGCGGTAACGACGGCTCAAAAGCCTCTTGCCCCGACCAAGAAGCGGCGGGCCCGGCCGAATCAACGACCGGGCCCGTCGACATTTTCCAGGGGTGGAAGGGACTACTCTTCGATGATCTCGATCGAGAGAATCTGGGGCGGGTCAATGGGCCGGGAGCCCTCGCCGCCGGGCTGCGTGGGGACGGTGGCGATGGCGTTAACGGTCTCCAGGCCCTCGGTCGCGAAGCCGAAGATGGTGTAGTTGGGGGGCAGGGCTACGGCGCCGTGCATGATAAAGAACTGGCTGCCGTTGGTGTTGGGGCCGGCGTTGGCCATAGCCAGGGTGCCGGGGATGTACTGGCGCCGGACAGGCTCGTCGTCGAAGCGGTAGCCGGGGCCGCCGGTGCCGGTGCCGGTGGGGTCGCCGCCCTGGATCATGAAGTTCGGGATGACCCGATGGAAGACGACGTTGTCGTAGAAGCCCTCGCGGGCGAGGAAGACGAAGTTGTTGACGGTGTTGGGCGTCTCAGAGGCGAAGAGGTCAACGTTGATTGCGCCGTGGGTGGTGGTGATGACTGCTTTGTAGGTCTTGGACTCGTCGATCACCATGGCTGGGGGGCCGTCGTATTGCATGCTCATTGCATCTCCAGTCGCGTCAGGTTGGGGCGTCGAGGTTGGGACCGTTGCCGTCGGAATCTCCGACGTAGAGGTGGTCGTCGTCGTGGTCGTGGTGGTGGTGGTCGTTGTGCCGGAAGACGTGGTGGTGTCGTCACCGTTGCAGGCGACGGCCGCCAGGACAAGGGCTGCCAGGAACGCCGGGATGATGAATCTCAGACTGGTCACGGTCTGCTCCTCTCGAAGATTGGACTTAGCTGGGATCGAGGAACCTCACTTGAGATTCATCGTCCAGGGAGAGGAAGTTCTCTCCCCACTGGTTGGGGCTGTCCAGGCTCCATTCCTCTTCAAGGGTCAGGGGCATGAAGCGCAGGCCCCAATCTCCGCCATACACCAACACTGCCTCGCCGGCGCCGGACTCCTCAATGCGGACAGCGTAGGCGGGGCAGGGGCTGCCGTCACCCTCGCTGCACCAGCCGGTGACGCGGTGGGGCGACGGCTCCTGGCCAAAGTCACCCGCGATGACCTCCGTCACCTGCCGCGGTTCCGCCATGGTGTTGAAGATGAGCTGCGGGACGCCATCGCAGTTGGCGTTGTCCTCGACTTCCAGCATCAGGGACATGGGGCGACAGGCTCCTTGGCGTGCAGTGCAATGATTTACCGAACGCAACTAACGGGAAAAGTATAGCTGCGCGGCCAGCCAACGGCAACCTGACCGACATACGATTCTATTCCTCTCTGCGCTGCCGATAGTTCATGGCCTGGAGGAAGTGGTCGCTGCCCACGTCGTCCGCGCCGGACAGGTCGGCGATGGTGCGGGCGAGCTTGAGAGTGCGGTGGTAGGCGCGGGCGGAGAGGTGGAGGTTGTCCATCGCGGCCCTGGCCATCGCCTGGGTGGCGTCGTCGAGGCGGCAGTGGGCCCAGACCTCGGAGGGGCCCATGTCGGCGTTGCACTGGATGGGGGACTCGGCGAAACGGCGGCGCTGGCGGTCTCGAGCGGTCTCGACGCGGCGGCGCACGTCCGACGAGCCCTCGATGGCGGTGTCTGCGGTGAGCTTGTCGTAGTCGACGCGCGGGACGGGGAGGATGATGTCGATGCGGTCAAGGAGGGGGCCGGAGATGCGGTTCCGGTAGCGGGCGACGGCGTTGTGTGCGCAGGTGCAGGCGCGGAAGGGGTCGCCGTAGTAGCCGCAGGGGCAGGGGTTCATCGCGCCGACGAGCATGAAGTTGGCGGGGAAGGTCACGCGGCTCTGGGCGCGGCTGATGGTGACTGCCTTGTCCTCTATCGGCTGCCGGAGCACCTCAAGCACGCTCTGGCCGAACTCTGGGAGCTCGTCGAGGAAGAGGACGCCGCGGTGGGCGAGGGTGACCTCGCCAGGGCGGGGCCAGTTGCCGCCACCGACGAGGCCGGCGTGGGAGGTGGTGTAGTGCGGCGCTCGGAAGGGCCGCTGGGTGATGAGCGGCGCGTCCGAGGGCAGGAGGCCGGAGATGCTGTAGATCTTGGTGACCTCCAGCGCCTCATGGGGCGCCGCGCTGGGGAGGATGGAGGGGAGGCTGCGGGCGAGCAGGGTCTTGCCGCTGCCGGGCGGGCCCATCATCAGCACGTTGTGCCCGCCGGCGGCCGCGACCTCAAGGGCGAACTTGGCGTGCTCCTGTCCCTTAATGTCACGAAGGTCGACGGGGAAGGCGGCGGCGTGCTCGGACAGCATCTCATCGCTGAGGGTGACGCGGGCCGGCGCGATGGGGGCGTCGCCCCAGAGGTGGGCGACGAGCTCGCCGAGGGAGGCGGCGGGGAGGACCTCGATGCCGGCGACGAGGGAGGCCTCGCGGGCGTCGGCCTCGGGGACGACGACGCGGCGGAAGCCCTGCTGGCGGGCGAGGTCGACCATCGGGAGGATGCCGTTGGTGTGGCGGAGGGCGCCGTCGAGGGCGAGCTCGCCGAGGAGGACGGTGTCGGAGAGGTCGCTGGAGACCTGGCCGGTGCTGAGGAGGACGCCGACGGCGATGGAGAGGTCGTAGGATGGGCCTTCCTTTCGGAGGTCAGCGGGGGCGAGGTTCACGGTGACGCGGCGCATGGGGAAGTCGCAGCCGCAGTTTCGGATTGCTGCGCGAACACGCTCTCGCGATTCCTGGACAGCCTTGTCGCCGAGGCCGACGACAGTGACGGCGGGCAACCCCGGAGAGATGTCCACCTCTACTTCTATAATCCTCCCCTCCAGCCCCACCACCGCACAGGTGTAGACCTTGGCAAGCATGGGCAGTCCTATTGAGCGGGATGGGCCAATGATACGGATGAGGCACGAAACATTCAAGAGAAGAATGGCAGGGTATGCGCTTGACACCCCGCCGATGCGCGAATAGCTTTCAGGAACAGGGTCGTCCGCCGGACGTCCCCCGGGCATCGCCAAGGAGGCAATCGTGGCCAGCCTAGCGTTCACCGCGCCGGTGCTGCCGGGCAAGCTGGATGCGTGGAAGGAATTCCACGACCAGCTCGACGGGCTGCGCCGGTGGGACTTCGAGGACCAGCAGCGCAGGCTGGGGTTGGTGCGCCACCGCGTGTGGCTGCAGGAGACCTCGGAGGGGCCGGTGGCGCTGGTGGTGCAGGAGGGCGAGGACCCGGAGCGGGCGAGGGCCATCCTGGCCTCGTCAACGCACGCCTTCGACGTGTGGTTCAAGGAGCAGGTCATGGAGCTGCACGGGATCGACCTGTCGGAGCCGCCTGACGTGTCATCGATCACGCTGTACGTGGACTACCTGCACCAGGCGGGGCGTCGCGGGCCGGAGTACGACCTGCCGGACTTCAACGCGTAGTGGGAACCCCTCGCCCGGGAACGTCCGGGCGGTGACGATCCCCTTCTGAACTGCTACTGCGCTACTGGTGCGCCATTCGATGATACGGTGCGGAGCCAGACGAACCGAGCCGCATCGTGGCCCATGGAACTCTCGCACGAATCCGTCTTGAATACGAGGACGCCGCGGTACTTGCTCTGCTCGGCCACGCTCAGGTTCGCGCCGGGCATGACTCCGCAGCCGATGAGGTAGGCGAGGAGCTGCGGGTCTTCCTCGGGCACTCGGTCGACGACGTAGTCGCGGCCCACTTCGGCGTCGGCGAGGCAGACTTCCGTGCCTTTCAACGATTTGGGGGCGTTGCCCGGAATGGGGCGGCCGAAGGGATTGGTGGTGGGCCGGCCGAGTCGCTGCTGGATGCACTCCTCGAGCTCCGGGGAGATGGCGTGCTCGAGCCGGTGGGCCTCAATGTGGGCGCGGGCGACGTCGAGGCCGAGGATGTCGACGACGAGGCGCTCAGCGAGGCGGTGACGGCGGACGATGGACTCGGCGGCGGCCTCTCCTCGCTCGGTGAGCTCGACTTCCTTGTTGGGCTTGATGGTGACGAGGCCTTCCTTGGCCATCCGCCGGAGCATGCCGAGGATGGACGGGAGGGACGTGCCGACGCCCTCCTCTCGCGGCAGGCGGCGGATGAAGTCGGTGAGGTTGCCCGCGCTGGGGCGGAGGCCCTCCTCGCGGAGCTTGTAGAGGGACTGCAGGTAGTTCTCCGCGATGTTGGAGATGCGGTCGTGCGCGGTGGCGCGCCGCCTGGTTATGGTTGTCATTGGATACCCCCTTGTCTTCCAGGACCTCGTCGCGCTTACCGGCAGGCCACTGGTGGGTTCCGGGGCCCGCCATGACTTTCCAAACTATGGGTCATATAATACAGCCTATTCTTGCGGCATAGCCAGAGCACCCCCAACTGACGCGTTCAAGGAGCCTCTGTGCATATCTTCCGAAGACAGTCCGTGCGGCCATCACTTGTTCTGGTCTTGACGGCAATCGCCCTCGCGCTGTTCGTGGCGTGCGGCGACGACGAAGCGCCGGAGAGCGCAGCCGTGCCGTCGGCCGAGCCGGCGGCGGCGTCGCCTGCGACATCGGCTCCGGCGTTCGAGGCGGCTTCCGAGGATGACGCGATCGCGTACGGCGGGGTGCTGGTGCGGGCGCATGCGACGGACCCGGCCGGCTTCGACCCGGTGCAGGACTCGTCGATTGCGGCGCTGGACCTGATCGCGCCGATCTACTCGCAGCTGGTGCGGCTGGACCCGGCGGCGCCGGACGGGGCGCTTCGGCCGGAGCTCGCCGAGGGGTGGGAGGTGGGCGCGGACGGGAGGTCGATCACGTTCCACCTTCGGCAGGGGGTGCAGTGGCACGACGGTCAGCCGTTCATCGCGGACGACGTGGTGTCGCACTTCAACCGGGTGATCTCGCCGCCGCAGGGGCTGTTCTCGAGCCAGCGGGCGCCGTTCCTGGACGTCGTGGACATCACGGCGCCGGACGCGGGGACGGTCGTGTTCCAGACGGGGAACCCGAGCGCGGGGCTGCTGCGGAGCTTCGCTGGGGGGCACTACATGGTGGTGTCCAAGCACGTGATGGAGCGGGAAACGGCCGAGGACCCGCGTGGGCTTCGGAGCAACCCGGAGGCGCTTGTGGGCACGGGGCCGTTCACGTTCACGGAGTATAAGCAGGGCAGCAGCTTCCGCGTGGACAAGAACCCGAATTACTGGGACGAGGGGAAGCCGTACCTGGACGGCATCGAGTTCTTCATCATGAAGGACTCTGCGGCGCGGTTTGCTGCGCTGGCGACGGGTCGGGTGCATACGACGCCCTCGGGGACGGCGAGCCTGACGCCGACGCAGGCGCGGCAGGCACGGCAGGACTATGGGGAGGCCATCGACGTGGTGGAGGCGCGGGGGCCGTTCTGGATGGGCGCGGCGTTCAACGTCAACCGGTCGCCATTCGACGACGCGCGGGTGCGGCAGGCGCTGTCGCTGGCCGTCGACCGAGAGGCGTACCTGACGCTGGTCACGGGCGGCGCGGGCGGCGTCGGGATGACGGCGGGGTTCAGCCCGCCCAACACGCCGCTGGGGCTCTCGACGGAGCAGCTGCTCGGGCTGCCGGGGTACGGCGCGGACAGGGAGGGGGACGTCGAGCGGGCGAAGTTGCTGCTCGCCGAGGCGGGGTACCCGGAGGGGTTCTCGACGGCGATCATGGTGCGCAGCGACGTGCCGGTGTGGGTGAACAGCGCGCTCTTCTTCCAGGACCAGTGGCGGAAGATGGGGCTCGACGTGCAGGTGGACCAGGCGGAGTTCGGGGCGTCGATCGGGCGGATGCTGCAGGGCGACTACGACGTGCGCATCGGGGGGATCGCGTTCAACACGACGGACCCTGACCACTACCTGTGGGCGCACTTCACGACGGACGGGCCCAACAACCTCTCGTACGCGACGGACGCGGAGGCGGACCGGCTGCTGGCGGCGCAGCGCGTCGAGCTGGACCCGGCTCGGCGGCGGGAGCTGGCGCACGCGGCGGAGACGCGGCTGCTGACGGAGGTGGTGCCGGCCGTCGTGGGGCACTACGCGGTGTACCTGTACGGCGTTCGCAAAGAGGTGCAGGGGTGGGCGCCGCGGGACTTCATGCTGTACAACCAGTCTCGGTGGGACGATGTTTGGTTGCGGGCACCGTAGCGCCTTGGTGCGATGACTTGAAGGAGCCCAATCCGTCTCGGCGGACTGGGCTCCTTCCTTTTCTGCGGGTCGGCTAGCTCTTCGGGGTGAAGTCTAGCTGGGGGTTGGGGTGGTCCGGGAGCTTCCAGACTAGGTAGCCTTTGCGGAACTCGTCGTGGTACTCGTTGGCGCGGCGGGTGGCGTTGTGGTAGGCGGCCTCGAAGGACTCGAAGTCCTCGTTGCCGAGGGCGGCTTCGACGGGACCTAGGTTGTTCTCGATGAAGGCGTTGATGGCGTCGGCGTAGCGGGGGCGCGTCTGGTTGCCCTTCTGCATCAGGGTAATTGCTTCGCCCAACTCAAACTTGGCCATGACCCAGTTTGCTTCCCTAGCGGCGTAGTACACGTTCCACCAGCGGTCGCCGATCATTGGCATGAAAATGGCGAGGCCCGGCTGCAGGGCGGCGAGCTCGTCCATGGTGAAGTTGCGGTGTCCGTTGAAGCCCACCGGCCCCTGCTGTTCCTTCTGTTCTTCGGTCACGGTGTCCTCCCTGTTTGCATGGCGGTGTGGGTTGGTGTCGCGGGTTGTGCCGGGGCAATGGTAGGCAGGGGATGTGCGTGTCGTCAACCGCGCCGTGTCAGTGGGCGGCGCAGGTCGCGGGCATGGTTCCGGCTGCCGCCGGACGGGCGATTCGCGAATCGCCCCTACTCAGGGCGAACGGGGGGCGGCAGTCGCGTAGAGGCGGGAGGACTCCCCCATCCCCGTATCAAGTACGGGGCAGGCTCTAACCTTCCCCCTGAGGGGGAAGGAACTTGCGTTTGTGCCTAGCTTGGGGAAGAGTCCCCACCGCCGAGGCTTGATGGGTCTAGACGGGGAGGCCTTCTGATTCTCCGGCGAAGGCGCCGTACTTCCGCCAGTCGTCGCCGGCGGGGATGATCTCCTCGTGGGAGTTGATGCGGCCCATGACGTCCGGGTCGTGGCGGAGGGGCTCCTGGCCCTCCATCATGGCGCGGGCGGCGTTGAGGAGGATGCGGCGGTTGAAGATGATGGCACGGTCGGAGGTGCCGAGGTGCTCGTTCATCTTGTCACTGATGGGCTGCATGCTCTCGGTGACGGCCTGGTCCTGGGTGCCGATGCCCTTGATGCCGGTGAAGCTGAGGTTCTTCTGGTCATCGCGGGACATCATGTAGTCGTTCCACTTGCCCTTCTCGCCGCGGCCGTGGATGTCGGTCTTGTTGGCGGACTGGCCGGCGCGGTCGGCTCGCTCCTCCTCGGTGAAGGGACGGTCCGTGCGGGCGCCGACGCTCCAGCGCCAGCAGGTCTCGTCGTCGCGGGGGACCATCATCAGGATGCCGGGGCCCTGGTCGGGCAGGCGGGCGATCATCTGGTAGACGGGGAAGATGGCCGTGGTGATGCGCAGGTGGTGGTGGCCGTTGGGGGTTTCCCGCTGGCCGACGTAGCGCCAGCCGTAGCTGGTGGGCTGCACCATCAGCTTGGCGTCGCGGGAGTAGCCGCGGATCCTGGTGGACATGCGGGGCGACGGGAATCCGAGGACGTCGGTGCCGTCGTCGAAGTCGTCCATCTTGAGGTCGGCGAGGTTGCGGTGGAGGTAGGAGATGTGGGAGGTGTCGAGGTTGCCCTCCATCGACTGGATGAAGTTGCAGTCTGACAGCACGCGGTTGGTGATGAGGTGGTCGTCGGGGAGCTGGAGGGCCAGGAAGTTCAGGAATGGGGGCTGCAGGTCCGCGGGGCCCATGTAGGTCCAGATGGTGCCGCCCTTGTCGACGCAGGGGTAGGACTTGATCTTGACCTTGTCCTTGAAGTTGGACTCGGCGGGCTCGGAGGGCATGTCCACGCAATCGCCGTTCACGTTGAACTTCCAGCCGTGGTAGACGCAGCGGATGCCGGACTCCTCATTGCGGCCAAAGAAGAGGCTGGCCCGTCGGTGGGGGCAGTTGTTGTCGACGAGGCCGACGTTGCCATCGGAGTCGCGGAAGGCGACGAGCTCCTCGCCGAGCAGCTTGGCGCGGACGGGCGGGCAGTCGGGCTCCGGCAGCTCCTCGGTGGTGAGCACGGGTAGCCAGTAGCGTCGCAGGACCTCGCCCATGGGGGTGCCGGGGCCTACTCTGCAGAGCAGTTCGTTCTCTTCATGCGTCAGCATCGCGTCCTCCTCGACGGCGGTTGCCCCCCGGGGCGTTCGTCCTTGCGCGCACGGTATGCCCGCGCAAGGGTGTTGTCAACGGCGGGGGGGCGGCCCCGCGCGTCCGCCCGAGACATTGGTTCCCGCCCCCGTATCGGGGTACGGGGCAAGCTTCACGGGAACGACGGTTGGGGTGGCGGGGGACGGCCCCTCGCATCCGCCCCGGCCCTGGGTTCCCGCTTTCGCGGGAACGACGAGGGGGGGTTAGGCGAGGTCTCTGTAGAGTTCCCGCCAGTGGGGGTTTGTGGCCTCTATGAGCTCTACTTTCCAACTTCGGCGCCATTTCTTGATGGCCTTTTCTCTGGCGATGGCGCTGGGGACTGTGGGGTGGAGTTCGTACCACACCAGGCGGTGGACGCCGTATTGCTTGGTGAAGCCTTCTACGAGGTCGTTCTTGTGTTGCCATACTCGCTGGACGAGGTTGGAGGTGACTCCGATGTAGAGGGTGCCGTTGATTTTGCTGGCGAGGATGTAGACGCAGGGGTTTTTCATGGTGCGGAGTATGCGGTTTGTTGGTGATGAGGGAAACCCCTGTCCGCGGCCCGGGAGACGCCACCCCGCGTCCGCCCTTGCCCTGGGGTCGCGCTCTTGCGCGAATGACGGTTGGTGGTGGAATGGGACGGCGCCGCGCGTCTGGCTGTGGTCTGGGTTTTCGTTGTTGCGGGAACGACGGTTGGGGGGCGATGGGGACGGCCCCTCGCGTCCGCCCCAGCCCTGGGTTCCCGCTTTCGCGGGAACGACGGGGGGACGGTTAGGCGAGGTCTCTGTAGAGTTCCCGCCAGTGGGGGTTTGTGGTCTCTATGAGCTCTACTTTCCAACTTCGGCGCCATTTCTTGATGGCCTTTTCCCTGGCGATGGCACTATGAACTGTGGGGTGGAGTTCGTACCACACCAGGCGGTGGACGCCGTATTGCTTGGTGAAGCCTTCTACGAGGTCGTTTTTGTGTTGCCATACTCGCTGGGGGAGGTTGGAGGTGACTCCGATGTAGAGGGTGCCGTTGATTTTGCTGGCGAGGATGTAGACGCAGGGGTTTTTCATGGTGCGGAGTATGGGGTTTGTTGGTGGTGAGGGAAACCCCTGTCCGCGGCCCGGGAGACGCCACCCCGCGTCCGCCCTTGCCCTGGGGTCGCGCTCTTGCGGGAATGACGGGGGGTGGGAAGGGGGACGGCCCCGCGCGTCCGCCCCTGCCCTGGGTTCCCGTTTTCACGGGAACGACGGAGGGGGGTGACGGCCCCTCGTGTCCGTTTGTGCCCTGGGTTCGCGGCCCCGTATCGGGGTACGGGGTTAGCGTCGCGGGAACGACGGAGGGTGGCGAGGGGGACGGCCCCTCGCATCCGCCTCTGCCCTGGGTTCCCGCTTTCGCGGGAACGACGGTGGGGCGGGAACGACGGAGGGGTGCTAGCTGTTCTTCTTGGCGAAGAGGACGCAGTGGTCGGAGCCTTTGGGGTCTGTGAAGTACATTATGCCGCCGAGGTTGTTGGCTTCGGTGGGGACCAGGGTTAGGTTGAGGCGCTCCAGGACTGCGATGACCTGGTCTTCGGGGTAGAGCTGGAAGGCTCTGTCTACGCCGTAGTCCTTGTCGTGGACTGTCGTGATGCCCTTGCCAATCTTGAACATGAGCTGGAGGACGCCTCCGCGGTCGAGGAGGCGGGCGAAGTCGGGGAGGGTTATTCCGAGGGCGACTTCCGGGATGATGTGCTGGATGACGGCGTTGCAGAGGATGAAGTCGAATGACGCGTCGGGAAGGGGCAGGGGAAAGCGGAGGTCTGCCAGGGAGACCTTGCCGGCGATCTCGGGATGCAGGCGGCAGGCCTCTTCGACGTTTTCCTCGACGACGTCGACGCCGTAGATGTCGTAGCCGCGGTGCATGTACATGAAGACGTCGCGGGCGCCGGCGCCGCAGCCGGCGTCGAGGCCGCGAGCGCCTTCGGGAACCAAGTCCTGCATGCGCTGCATGAGGTCATAGTCGCCCCTGAGTCCCGGATGGGATGACCTGACGTACATGGACTGCAGGAAGCTGTGGCTCACCTCTGCGTAGCGCTGCGCGTTGCGGGTATAGAAGGCCGTTGAGAAGTCCGGCAGTGCGACCATTGGCTTGTACCCTCCTTGTTTCATCTGGGCAACTTGCTACAACAGCAGTTGCAATCGCGGCTTCAGCAGCCGGTCGGGGACACGGGTCTCGCGCAGGAACTGCACGAGGAGGCGATGAAGCTCTCGCGCTTCATCGGGGTTAGCGTCGATGAGGTCGTGCTCCTGCGCCGGGTCGGCGGCGAGGTTGTAGAGGTGCGAGCCGCCCACCTCCGGGGAGTAGAGCAGACTCCAATCGCCGGCGGTGATGGTGGTGACGGGATGCTCGGCGAGCGTCCTGAGGAAGTTGTCGACGGCGTTCACGGGGTCGCCGGGGTTGGCGAAGGGGATGCTGCTGACGACGAACTCCCTGCCCGGGAGCGAAGGGTCACGCATGCTGTGCGCGAGCGACCTGCCCTGCACGAAGGCGGGGATCTCCATGCCGACGAGGTCGAGCACCGTCGGCATGACGTCGACGGCGGAGGACAGGCCGCGGTAGGCGCCCGGTGTCACACCCGGCGCGTGAATCAGGAGCGGCAGGTGGACGAGCTCCTCGTAGAGGGGGGAGTAGGCCCACGAGGAGCCGGGCTCGCCGTACTCGTGGAGGGTGCCGTCCGGGCGCTTGTCGGAGGCCATCTTGCCGAAGAGGCCGCCGTGCTCGCCGAAGTAGAAGCCGTGGTCGGTGGTGAAGATGATGGCGGTCTTGTCCATCAGCCCCATGTTCTCGACGGTCCGGACGAGGCGGCCGACCCAGGTGTCGACCATAGTGATCTCGCCGCAATAGGTGGCGTGGGACTTGCGGAGCTCGTGCTTGGTGTAGCCGGGGACGTCGTGCCAGTTGCCGTAGACGGGGAGCATCAACTCGCCGTCGTAGTCGGGCCAATAGAGCTCGGTGTAGTAGTCCGGGGCGTCCCAGGGCTCGTGGGGGTCCCAGGTGTCGATGTAGAGGAAGAAGTCATCCTTGTAGTGGCGCTCCAGCCACTGCATCGCGGTCGTGAAGGTGCGGGGGGCGCAGCGGTCGGACTCTTCGCGCCACGCGGCCCTGACGTCGAGAGCCTCGTTGTGGTAGCCGGGCAGGGGAAGGAGGGACCACATGGTGTCCTGGCCGCGGTTCATGTAGAAGGACTGGAAACCGCGGTCGTAGTTCATCCCGCCACGGAGGTAGTAGGGCGTGTCAACGGAGGCGGCGGTGTGGAAGCCGCGGTCGGCGAGGATCTCGGCGATGGTGGTGACGTTGGGGGGCAGGGGCTCCCAGCCCATGAAGGACATGGTCCAGCGGCCGGTGAGGTGGTCTGCGCGGGTGGGCATGGTGGGGAAGCCGGCGGCGTAGTGGCTGTCGAACCTGATGGAGCGGGCTGCGAGGGCGTCGAGCGAGGGCGTCATGATCCTCGGGTTCCCATACGCTCCGATGTGATCCCGGCGAAAGGTGTCAGCAACAATCCAAATAACGTTCATTTCGGCTGCGACGACGCCCCCTGAGTGTCGAAACAGTATTCTACATCAAGTGTTTGCAAAAAATCAAATATTGGCGTCAGAAACGGTACTCAATCGGTTGCATTTAGTGCAAAGACATTACGATCTTGACGGCGTGAACGGTGGGTTTTGTAGGGGAATGATCTCCGGTGGAGGCGGTATGTATGGTTATTGCTGGAGACGGCGATTGTTGCGGGGGGCGGAATGCTTTGGGTGAATTTTCGCGAGGGTTGGTGCGGAGAGGGGGACGGCCCCTCGCGTCCGCCCGTGCCCTGGGTTCCCGTTTTCACGGGAACGACGAGGGGGGCGGGGATGGTGGAGAGGACGCCCCTCCCTGCCCCTGGATACCGGCCTCCGCCGGTATGGAGGACGAGGGGGCGGGGGCGGTGACGATGTCGGAGGTTGAGGGGGACGGCCCCGCGCGTCCGCCCCGGCCCTGGGTTCCCGCTTTCACGGGAACGACGAGGGGGGCGGGAATGACGGTGGGGTGGGAAGGGGGACGGCCCCGCGCGTCCGCCCCGGCCCTGGGTTCCCGCTTTCACGGGAACGACGAGGGGGGCGGGAATGACGGTGGGGTGGGAAGGGGGACGGCCCCTCGCGTCCGCCCCGGCCCTGGGTTCCCGCCCCCGTATCGGGGTACGGGGCAAGCTTCGCGGGAACGACGAGGGGAGGGCGGGAACGACGGGGGGCGGTGGAGGGGATGGTGGGACGGTGGGATGGTGGGATGGTGGGACGGGGGGAGTTAGCCGGCCATGCGGTCTGCCAGCCAGTCGAACATTCTGTCGGTGAAGAGGCTGCGGGCCAGGAGAACTGGGCGGGCGTACTGGCCGGCGACGTAGCGGGTCTTTGGGCGGCGGGCGCGGAGGGCCTTCGAGATGGCGTTGGCGATGACGGTGGGCGGGGAGCCGTGCGAGCCTGATCGGTCCATGCGGCTGGTCATCTTGCTCGCGATTTCGGCGTAGGGGGAGCCGGCGGAACGCTCGGCCATGGGGGTGAAGGCGATGCCGCCGAACTCCGTGCGTATGAGACCGGGCTCGACGATGACGACGTCGATGCCGAAGCGCTTCAGCTCCCACCTCAGGCAGTCGGACCAGCCCTCGAGGGCGTGCTTGGTGGCGTGGTACCAGGAGCCGAGGGGGGTGTAGACCTTGCCGGCGACGGAGGAGACGTTCACGATCCTGCCCGCTCGCTGCTCCCGCATGTGGGGGAGGACGAGCTGGGTGAGACGCGCGAGGCCAAAGAGGTTGACCTCGAACTGGTAGCGGGCGTCGTCGAGGGAGATGTCCTCCATGGCGCCGAAGAGGCCGAAGCCGGCGTTGTTGACGAGGACGTCGACGCCGCCGTGCTCGGCGGTGATGCGCTCGACGGCGGCGGTGAGGTCTTCCTCGCGGGTGACGTCCATCCTGAGGGCGACGGCGCCGAGGTCCTCGAGGTCGCGCATGTTCTCGACGCGGCGGGCGGCGGCGTAGACGGTGTAGCCCTCGCGGAGGAGGCGCTCGACGGTCGACTTGCCGATGCCGGCGGAGGCGCCGGTGACGAGGACGGTGCGGCCGGCGGCGCGTTGGTTTGACACTGTCATTGTGGTTACTCCCGCGCTTGTTCCCACCATCGTAGACCATCGGTGGACGGATGGCTCTCTTTGGGCGGCGGGTTCGCCTTGCCGTGACCCCCTCGCTGCAATACACTCACGACGCTTGAGGGGGAATCGGCGTTTGGAGGGCCGCTATGGCGGAGCGACACCAGGTAATCGTAGTCGGCGGCGGGCCGGTCGGCGTGGCCATGGGGCTCGACCTGGGCATGCGCGGGGTGGACGTGGTCGTCGTCGGGCGGCACCTGCTGCCGCAGCGGATTCCGAAGGGGCAGAACCTCTCGCAGCGGACGCTGGAGCACTTCTACTTCTGGGGCATCGAGGACGAACTGCGGGCCGCGCGGGTGATGCCGAAGGGCTACCCGATCGGCGGGGTGACGGCGTACAAGAACCTGAACAGCGAGTACTGGTGGGCGCCGCCGGGTCGGGAGCAGGTGCGGCGGTACTACTACGTCGAGAACGAGCGGCTGCCGCAGTACCTGACGGAAGAGGTGCTCCGCAAGCGCGCCGAGGATTTTCCGAACATCACGCTGCTTTACGGCTGGACGGCGCAGAACATCGAGCAGGATGAGGGCGGCGTGCGGGTGACGATCGAGGAGACGGAGGACGCGGCGCAGAAGGGCGGACGGTACTCGTGGGAGGGCTTCCTCGACATCGACGATGCGGGCAGAGAGACGGTCACGGGGACCGCGCGGGTGCTGGAGGCGGACTACGTCGTCGGGTGCGACGGGGCGCGGTCGATGGTGCGGGGCTGGATGGGCGTCGGCGCGAACGGGTCGGACTTCGACCAGAAGATGTGCCTGGCGGTGTTCCGGTCGACGGAGCTGCACGATCATTTGAGCCGCTTCCCGGAATCGACAACGTTTCGCGCCATGGACCCGGAGCTCAATGGGTACTGGATGTTCTTCGGGCGGGTGGAGGTCGGCACGAGCTGGTTCTTCCATGCGCCGGTGCCGGAGGACGCGACGCCGGAGAACTACGACTTCCAGGGACTGCTGGAGAAGGCGGCGGGCGTGCCGTTCAAGGCGGACTTCGACCACGTGGGCTTCTGGAACCTGCGGGTGTCGGTGGCCGACCAGTACCAGGTGGGCCGGGTGTTCATCGCGGGGGATGCGGCGCACAGCCACCCGCCGTACGGTGGCTTCGGGCTGAACAACGGGCTGGAGGACGTGGCGAACCTGGGATGGAAGATCGCGGCGCGGCTGCAGGGCTGGGGCGGCGACACGCTGCTGGAGTCGTACAGCGACGAGCGGAGGCAGGTGTTCTGGGAGACGGGCGAGGACTACATCGCCGCGGGCATTCGCCGGGACGCGAAGTTCTTTGAGACCTACTCGCCGGAGAAGGACGAGGAGGAGTTCAAGACGGAGTTCGCGAAGCTGGGCGCCGAGGGCGGCCGGCGGACGACGGTGTACGAGCCGAACTTCGAGGGGTCGCAGGTGGTCTTCGGCCCGCCGGACGGGGTGAACAGCGCGCACGGATCGCACTCGTTCAAGGCGCGGCCGGGGCACCACCTGCCGCCGCAGCCGCTGTCGTCGGGCAAGGAAGTGCACGAGGAGTACGGGCTGGGGTTCACGCTGCTGGCCTTCGACGCGCCGGCGGGGAGCGTCGCGGCGTTCTCCGAGGCTGCGGAGAGCCTCGGGGTGCCGTTCACGGTGGTGGAGGACACGTACGAGGGCGGGCGCGAGAACTACGAGGCGCGGCTAGTGCTCGTGCGGCCGGACCAGTACTGCGTGTGGGCGGAGGACGAGGCGCCGGCGGACGCTGCGGCGGTGCTGAAGAAGGTGTGCGGGCTGGGGTAGCTCGCTGCAATTTCACCATCTTGCGGCGGAATCCCGGTCTCAAAACGTAAATCTCTATTGCATCCGCTTTGCGCTGGGTGTATATTCTCGCCGCTGAGGGTTAAGTGAACGCCTCTCAGCTTTTTCTATTTTGGCGGGAGTGATGGCAGCACAACAATCGTATCTGACGCCCGAAGGGTTCGAGAAGCTCTCCAAGGAGCTTGACGTGCTGAAGACGGTGCGCCGCCGCGAGGTGGCGGACGAGCTGAAGCGCGCGTCCGAGGTCGGCGGGACGGTGGACAACGCGGAGTACGACGAGGCGAAGCGCGACCAGGCGACGGTCGAGGGCCGCATTTTCGACCTGGAGACGACGCTGAACAACGCGGAGGTCATCCCCGGGCACGACACGCCGTCGGAGACGGTGACGGTGGGCTCGACGGTGGTGATACGGAACCCGGCGGGGAAGTCGGTGGAGTACACGATCGTCGGGAGCATGGAGGCGGACCCGGCGCACGGGCGGATCTCGAACGAATCGCCGGTGGGGCGCGCGATGCTGGGCAAGCGTGTCGGCGAGGAGATCGACGTGCACGCGCCGGGCGGCGAGCAGGTTTTTACTGTTGTGGAGATCCGGTAGCTTCACTTCCGCGGCCCAATTCCTCTTTCAACTTGCAGTACTCTTGTGCGCTACAATTGTCGTGGTGCGCCTTGCGTGCGCTGGGGGACTCCCCCATCCCAACCCCGTATCGAGTACGGGGCAGGCTCTTCCCCCTGAGGGGGAAGGGGTTTGTAGCGGGGGCGGGAATGGCCTGCCGCGGGGTGCGTGGATTCCCGCTTTCGCGGGAACGACGGTAGTTGGAGGGGGAAGGGGTTTGTGGCGGGGGCGGGAATGGCCTGCCGCGGGGTGCGTGGGTTCCCGCTTTCGCGGGAATGACGGTAGTTGGAGGGGGAAGGGGTTTGTAGCGGGGGCGGCAATGGCGGTTAGGGCAGGGATGACGGATAGGACTGCATTTCGTGACTGAACGGGACGAGTATTTTCTGATACGGGCGGAGAAGGTTGAGCGGCTGCGTGAGCAGGGGATCGACCCGTTTCCGGCTCGGTATGGGCGGACGCATACGATTGCGGCGGCTCGGGCGCTGCTGGCGCGGTGGTCGGAGCGGGGGCGGCCGGCACGGGAGCGCTCGGTGAGCGTGACTGGGCGGGTGACGGGCGTGCGCAACATGGGGCGCGTCGCGTTCCTGGACCTTCGCGACGGGACGGGGTCGATGCAGGCGCAGTTCCGTCGCGACGTCATGGGCGGGGACTTCGAGCTGCTGAAGTCGTTGGACCTTGGGGACTTCCTCGGTGTTCGGGGGCGGTTAATCCATACGCGGACGGGGGAGCCGACGGTGGAGGCGCGGTCGGCGACGATGCTGGGGAAGGCGCTGCGGCCGCCGCCGGAGAAGTGGCACGGGCTGCAGGACGTGCAGCAGCGGCTGCGACAGCGGGAGGCGGACCTGATCTCGAACGACGAGGTGCGGGAGCGGTTCGTGCTGCGGAGCAAGCTGGTGGCGGCGATCCGGCGATTCATGGACGGGCGCGACTACCTGGAGGTGGAGACACCCATCCTGCTGAACGTCGCGGCGGGGGCGAACGCGCGGCCATTCGTGACGCAGCACAACGCGCTGAGCCGGACGCTGTACCTGCGCATCGCGACGGAACTGCACTTGAAGCGGTGCATCATCGGCGGGCTGGACCGGGTGTACGAGATCGGGCGGATCTTCCGCAATGAGGGGCTCGACACGACGCACAACCCGGAGTTCACGTCGATGGAGAGCTACGAGGCGTACGCGGACTACAACGACATCATGTCGCTGGTGGAGACGCTGGTGTCGAGCGTGGCGACGGAGCTGCTGGGAACGACGGAGCTGGAGTACGGCGGCGAGGTCATCGACGTGAAGGCGCCGTGGCGACGGCTGGACCTGCGGGAGGCGATCCTGCGGTACGCGGAGATCGACATCGACGCGCACCGGGACGCGGCGTCGCTGGCGGAGCAGATGCGGGCGATGGGCGTCGTGGTGACGCAGGAGGACAGCTGGGGACGGCTCGTCGACAAGCTGCTGGGGGACAAGGTGGAGCCGAACCTGGTGCAGCCGACGTTCCTCGTCGACTACCCGGTCGAGATGACGCCGCTGGCGAAGCGGAAGCCGGGGCGGGACGGGTACGTGGAGCGGTTCGAGGGGTACGTGGCGGGCATGGAGGTCTGCAACGCGTTCACGGAGCTGAACGACCCGATCGAGCAGCGGCGGCGGTTCGAGGAGCAGGAGGCGCTGCGGCTTGAGCACGCGCTGGAGGACTTCGACCGGCTGGACGAGGACTTCCTGACGGCGGTGGAGTACGGGATGCCACCGACGGGCGGGCTCGGCGTGGGGATCGACCGGCTGGCGATGCTGTTCAGCGGGCAGAGCACGGTGCGGGAGGTGGTGCTGTTCCCGCATTTGTCGTTGTCGCAGGACGAGGTGTTCCGGGCGGTGGACTTGGCGATACGGGACATCTTGCGCGGGTCGTCCGGGGAGTCCGGAGACGCGCTTGCTCGTATGGTGCGCGTGTCGTTGTCCGAAGAGGTTAACTCGCGGATCACGGACGGCGAGTTGCTGCGAAGGATTGAGATTGCCGGCAGGTGACGCTGCCCCTCCCCTGGATTCCGGCTTCCGCCGGAATGGAGGTGGGGGGTGAGGCCAATCGTTGGCGGCGGGCGACCACAAGGGTCGCCCCTACATTTGCCGGGCAGTTGGGAGTCGCGTTTGTCGGGGTTCCTGCCTCCGCAGGAACGACGGAGGTTCCCGCTGGCGCGGGACGGGCGATTCGCGAATCGCCCCTACGAACCCCGGGGCAGTAGGGAGTCGTGTTTGTCGGGGTTCCCCTGCCTTCGCAGGGGCAGGCTCTGCCTCCGCAGGAACGACGGGGGGTGGCAGGGGTAGGCGATGGATGCGGGTTCAGGTATACTGTCGTGCAGCACTATTGGAGGACTTGAAACGTGCCCAGTGAACGGTCTGCTCGAGTAACGGAGAAGCGGTCCCTGCGAAACCGGTCGGTGAGGCGGAGCCTGCGGACGTCGAGGACGAAGGCGGCGCGCGCGCTCAGCGGCGGGGACGCGGAGACGGCGCAGCAGGCTGTCCACAGTACGCTCCGCGACATCGACGTGGCCGCTCGGAAGGGCGTCATTCACGCGAACAAGGCCGCCCGCACGAAGTCGAGGCTCGCCCGGAAGCTCAACGCCGCGCAAGCCGACGCCTAGGCCCTCCCCGGGCCGCTCCCATGAGCACTGTCAGGGCAATAGCCGTCGTCATCAGCGCACCCCACGACGTGAACCTTGTCCTATCCGTGCGCCGTCCAGAGGATGACGATGACCTCCCCGGAGTCTGGGGACTGCCCGCAACGACCGTGCGCAAGGGTGAGGCCGACTGGGATGCGGCGCAGCGGCTGGGCGAGACGAAGCTCGGCAGCGCGGTGACGCTCAGGAACCTTCTCTCCGACGGGACGCAAAACCAACCCGACAACAAGCTCTACATGCGGCTGTACTCCGCAGTCATGGACACCCCCGAGCCCTCGCTGCAATCGAGCGCGGGGGAGGACGGCGCAACCTACTACGCCGACTGGCGCTGGGCGCCGATGTCGTCGCTGGTGGAGGGCGCCGAGCGCGGGTCGCTGTGCTGCGCGCTGGCACTGCGGTCCCACGGGGCGCGGGCACGGTGACGGGCATGGAACAGCACGTCCTGGTCCGCTTCTACCACGAGATCGCCCTGAAGGGGGGCAACCGGCCGTGGTTCCTGAAGCACATGGGCGCGAACCTTCGGCGCGCGCTGGCAGGGACGGGCGTCGGGCGGATCCGGTGGAACGCGATGATGGCGAGCTTCCCGCTGCGTGACGAGGAGCAGTGGGAGCTGGTGCGCGAGAGGCTCGAGGAGCTCATCGGCGTGGAGCGGTTCTCGCGGGCAGTGAGCGTCAAGCCGACGATGGAGGCGATGAAGGAAGCGATGCCGGGGTTGCTGGAGGGCAAGTCGGCGGCGTCGTTCCGGATTGCGGCGCGGCGAGCGGACAAGCGGTTCCCGATGACCTCGCCGGAGATCAACCACGCGCTTGGCCGGCACGTGCAGGAGCTGACGGGGTGGCCCGTCGACCTGAAGCAGGCGGAACTGACGCTGTACGTGCAAACGACGGAGCGCGAGGCGCTGCTCTCGGCCGAGAGCCTGCCGGGGCCCGGCGGGATGCCGGTGGGCGTCGGCGGGCACGTGGCGGCGCTGCTGTCGGGGGGGATCGACTCGCCGGTGGCGGCGTACCAGATGATGCGGCGCGGGTGCAAGGTCACCTTCGTACACTTCCACAGCTTCCCGCTGGTCGAGGGGACGTCGCGGGAGAAGGCGGAGGAGCTGGTGGAGCTGCTGACGCACTACCAGCAGAGCTCGCGGCTGCTGCTGGTGCCCTTCGCGGCGGCGCAGCAGCGGATCATCGTGACGGTGCCGCCGGCGTACCGGGTGGCGGTGTACCGGCGGTTCATGGTGCGGATCGCGGAGGCGCTGGCGGTGAAGCACGGCGCTGCGGCGCTGGTGACGGGGGACAGCCTGGGGCAGGTGAGCTCGCAGACGCTGGAGAACCTGACGACGATCGGCGCGGCGGCGGAGCGGCTGCCACTGTTCCGGCCGCTGCTCACGATGGACAAGGGCGAGATCGTCGACATTGCGCGGCCGCTGGGGACGTTCCCGATCTCGATCATCCCGGACCAGGACTGCTGCTCGCTGTTCGTGCCGAAGCACCCGGTGATCAAGAGCCGCATCCAGGACGTCGAGCGGATGGAGGCGGAGCTGCCGGTGCAGGAGCTGGTCGAGCAGGCGCTGGAGGCGGTCGAGGAGCGGGTGTACCACTGGCCGCCGGCGCCAGCGAATCGCGAGGCCGGCGAAGCTGCGACGGCTGGATGAGTCGTCACAGAGGCGAACAAATCAGCGAAATTGCCCCCTCTTGCCCCTTGACACAGCTACGCAGGGGTCAATAGGATAGAAGCGAACATTCGTTTGTATACATAAATCCAGGGAGGCTGGCATGGCGCCATCGAACGGTAAACTGTCCGAGCGACAGAACAAGATGCTGGAGTTCATTTCCGACTTTGTAAAGGAGCATCCGTACCCGCCCTCGGTTCGCGAAATCCAGGTTGGCTGCAGCATCAGCTCCACCTCCGTGGTGGACTACAACCTGCACATCCTGCGGCGCGAGGGGTACATCAAGCGGTCGCCGGACATCTCGCGGGGGATACAGCTCCTGGACAAGGACACGGGCCGCGCGATGGGGCACCCGAACGCCGTCTCGGTGCCGGTCTTCGGCGCGATTGCGGCGGGGGAGCCGCTGATGGCGTTCCCGGATGCGTCGGAGGCGGAGGAGACGCTGGAGTTGCCGTCGTCGATGCTGCCGGCGCGGACGGACGGCATCTACGCGCTGCGGGTGAAGGGGCAGTCGATGATCGAGGACCTGATCGACGACGGGGACGTCGTGCTTTTCCAGCGACGGCAGACGGCGAGCCCGGGCGAGATGGTGGCCGCGTGGCTGAAGGAGCGGGGGGAGGCGACGCTGAAGCGGTATTACCCCGAGGGCGCTCGCATCCGGCTGCAGCCAGCGAACTCGGCGATGTCGCCGATCTACGAGGACGCGGACAACGTGGAGGTCCAGGGCGTCGTGGTGGGCGTCATCCGGATGTTCCGGTAGCCCCGACACCAAAACCAAGCAAGGAAATGAGAACGCCGCTCCATTTGGAGCGGCGTTCCTGCGTCTCGAGGTTGGGTGGTGTGCTAGCCCTCGGTGATGTAGCGGTAGGCGGAGAGGGCCGCGGTGATGCCGTCGCCGACGGAGGTGCCGAGCTGGCGGTCGGAGAACTGGCGGATGTCGCCGGCGGCAAAGACGCCGGGGACATCGGTCTGCATGCGGATGTCGGTGATGACATGACCGCCGTTGTCGAGCGGCACCTTGCCCTGGAGGAAGCCGGAGTTGGGGTGGAAGCCGATGTAGATGAAGACGGCGGCGGTGGGGTACTCGTACTCCTCGCCGCTCTTTACGTCCTCGAGAAGCACGCGGTCAACGCCGCCGTTGCCGCGGATTTCCTTGACGACGTGGGAGAACTTGAAGTTGAAGTTGTCAGTCGCGAAAGCACGCTCCTGCAGCACCTTGGTGGCCCGGAGTTCGTCACGGCGGTGGACAAGGGTGAGGCTGCGGACGATGCGGCTGAGGTACATGCCCTCGTCGATGGCGGCGTCGCCACCGCCGACGACGACGGTGTCCTCGCCGGCGAAGAAGTTGCCGTCGCAGGTGGCGCAGTAGGTGACGCCGCGGCCGGCGAACTCGTCCTCGCCGGGGACGCCGAGCTTGTTGTGGGCGCCGCCGGCGGTGACGATGATGGTCTTCGCCGTGTACTCGCGCTCCTCACCGACGACGACCTTGACGTCTTCGTCGACGTGGAGGTCGATGACGGTGTCGAAGGCGAAGAGGGTGCCGGTGTTTTCGGCCTGCTTGTGCATCGCCACACCGATATCGGGGCCGAGGACGCCGTCGGGGAACCCGGGGTAGTTCTCAATGTCGGAGGTGTTGAGGATCTGGCCGCCGGGGGCAAGCTGCTCGACGATGAGCGTCTTAAGCTGCGCTCGCGTGGCGTAGATCGCGGCGCTCAGGCCGGCGGCGCCTCCGCCAATGATTATGACATCGTACTCTGCTTCCATAGTCCACCCTGCTGTTGAATTGTTCTAATTCCATTGTAGCCCAGCAACCGGGAGAGGGGTAGATTCGGTCGCGCAGTCTATTCTGATTTAATCGCTTGTTAACATATTGCACAGTTGTGTTAATATTACGAGCTAACTGCTAATCCTTACTTGATTGTCTTAAGGATAGCGGTTCCCTACCATGGCCCTAGCCGGCCGCATCGCACTTCCCCGAACTCCGAGGTTGTGCAGCATTTCAATACGCGCCAGCTAGCGAGACAGCCGAGGAGGGGTGCGTTGGAGCAGCAAAACGTCGTCCTGGAAGTACGGGACCTCAGGGTCTTCTACGGCTCCTTCAACGCGCTGCGCGACATCAGCATGGAGATCCCGCGATACCAGGTGACGGCGCTCATAGGGCCGTCAGGGTGCGGGAAGAGCACGTTCCTACGCTGCTTCAACCGGATGAACGACCTGATAGCGGGCTCGTCGGTGCAGGGGCAGGTCCTGTACCGGGGCAACGACATCTACGCGCCGACGGTGGACGCGACGCGGATCCGGTCGGAAATCGGCATGGTCTTTCAGAAGCCCAACCCGTTTCCAAAGACCATCTACGAGAACGTGGCATTCGGCCTGAAGATCAACGGGTACCAGGGGAATATGGGAGAGGCGGTCGAGCGGTCGCTGCGGCGCGCGGCGCTGTGGGACGAGGTCAAGGACCGGCTCAACAAGAGCGCCTTCCAGCTCTCGGGCGGACAGCAGCAGCGGCTCTGCATCGCGCGGGCGCTGGCGGTGGAGCCGGAGGTCATCCTGATGGACGAGCCCGCGTCGGCGCTCGACCCGATCGCGACGCTGGCGATCGAGGAGCTGATCCGGGAGCTGTGCGTCGAGGTGTCGATCGTCATCGTGACGCACAACATGCAGCAGGCGGCGCGGGTGTCGGACCAGACGGCCTTCCTGATGATGGGCGGTGACCGCGCCGGCTACCTGGTTGAGTACGGCGACACCAAAGAGATGTTCACCAACCCGAGGAACGAGCGCACAGAGGCGTACATAACGGGACGGTTCAGCTAGCCAAGGAGGCGGCGATGGCACGTGCAAGCTTCGACATACACCTGCATCACCTGCTGGACGAGCTCATGCAACTGGGCGGCATGGTGGAGAAGGCCATCGCCACGTCTCTCCAGGCGCTGAAGGACCGCGACCTGAAGACCTCCGAGCGGGTCATCAAGGAGGACGACTTCATCGACCAGAAACGCTGGGAGATGGAGGAGCGTTGCCTGGAGCTGATGGCGACGCAGCAGCCGATGGCCGTCGACCTGCGGGTCCTTGTGACGATCCTGCACATCTCCGTGGAGCTGGAGCGGATGGGGGACTACGCTGAGGGCATCGGAAAGATCAGCCTTTTGATGGGCGACGAGCCGCCGCTCAAGCCGCTGGTCGACATCCCGCTGATGGCGGAGAAGGCGAGCGACATGCTGAAAGGGAGCCTCGACGCGCTGGTGCGGCGCGACACGACCGAGGCGCTCGCGGTGTGCAACAAGGACGACGAGGTCGACGAGCTGTACGACGTCGTGTACCGCGACCTGATCGAGCTGATGATCCAGGACCCGGCGAACGTGCAGCGGGCGACGTATCTGCTGTGGGTGGCGCACGACCTGGAGCGCATCGCGGACCGGGCCACGAACATCGCGGAGCGGGTGGTGTTCATGGTCACGGGCAAATTGACGGAGCTCAACGTCTCCAAGTACTAGTCGCCGCGGCGCCCGTTCACTCCGAGAAGCAATGCACTCCCGGGGCGAACGGGCGCGTATTGCTCTCCGGTAACTTCCGCACTGACTGAACTACTGCCGTGTGCGCCATTCCTTGTTCCTCTGGTGTACACTTACTCCATAACTGTGTGCTGGCCATCATGACATCGTCATTGGCGTCAGACGTGCCGACGACAGTGCGGTTGACAGCTATAAATGTATGGCGAGTGAATCATTAGCGGGAGAGTAAGGCGGTGCGTTTCCGGTCTTCAAAGAAGGGTGAGCACATCTTCTTCCTGCTGGAGCAGAACGCGTTGACAGCCGGCAAGGCGGGGCGGCTGCTGCAAGGGCTGATGGAGCATACCGAGGGCATTGAAGGGCAGGTCGAGGAGATCGCGGCCCTGGAGCGCTTTGGGGACGAGGTTGTGCAGCAGACGGCCGTCGCGCTGCAGAGGGCCAAGCACGCGCCGCTCGACCGCCGCGACATCGCCGCGCTGACCGATGCGCTGGACGGCATCGTTGACGGCGCTGGGAGCGTGGCGGCGTCGATGCTGGCGTACGGGCTGGACGCGCCGTCGGAGCGCGCGCGGGGGATGGCGGAGGCCATCGCGCAGTCCTGCGGCGAGCTGCAGAAGAGCGTCGGGCTGCTGAAGGCCGGCACGGAGCGGCACTCGGAACTCCTGGCGCTGACGGCGTCGGTGCGGGCGCGGGCCGCGGCGATGGAGCGCGCCAACGGCGGGCTACTGGCGGAGCATTTTGCCGCCGGGCAGGACGCGGAGACCATCCTCAAGTGGCGGGACGTGTACGGCGACCTGCGGCGGGCGCTCGGCGAGACGCGCTCGGCTGCCGTGGCGCTCGAGGGCGCGGTGATGGGGCGAGGGCGGGGGCTGCTGCGTCGCTCACGCGGACTTCGCGCGCATGGCGCCCACTAGGGCGCCGACGGAGGCTAGGCGTGGTTGCCTGGCCATAGGCGCGCTACAATTTACCTCAGTATGGATAGAATCCCCGCACCGTTGAAGTCCATTCCCACTTTGGTTGCCATCGTTGGCCTCTTATTTGTTGCTGTCATGCTCACTATTGACTGGCCTTCGGAATGGAGAAGCCAGTCATGGGATTGGTTAGGAGACAAGAACGGCAACGAAGGTGAGAGCAACAGTTCAACGCTGAGAAACGTTGGCCTCATCATTGCGGGTTTCCTTGCTCTGATATTTGCCTACTGGCGGAGTGTAGTAGCAGACAAGCAAGCCAAGGCTTCCGACTTGCAGGCAAACACCGCAGAACGCAGTCTGCTGAATGAGCGATATCAGCAAGGTGCGGAAATGCTCGGTAGCCCAGTGCTCTCGGTACGGTTGGGGGGCATCTACGCACTTCAGCGACTAGCATCCGAATATCCTCAACGGTATCACTTGCAGATAATGCAGCTCCTTTGTGCTTTCGTTCGCAACCCTACGGATGAACCTTCTATGCAAGCGCATTCGGTGTTAGTTTCCCCTCAACCCACGAAGAGACTTCGCGATGACGTTCAGGCGGTAATGGAGGCATTGGGCTCACGTAGTGAAGAAGGCATTGCGATTGAATATGAGGTTGAATATTGCTTGGACTTGCGAGGTGCCGACCTTAGCTATTTGATGGTTCTTGACGCGAACCTCTCGAAGGCTCTCTTCCAGAATGCCAATCTGTATTGGGCACAGTTCTACGGAGAGGGCGACCAGGCATATCTATCTGAGGCGAACTTTCGATCGGCAGACTTGACTGGTGCAAGAATCTGGCGAGTGGATCTTCGGCGGGCAATATTCTGTGGCGCGAAACTGTCCGAGACATCCTTTCTGGATTCTGATCTATCGGGGTCAATGTTCTCATTCGGATACATTGAAGGAGGTGGTGCAATTGAACCAGCGACTCAGTTAACGCAAGAGCAGCTTGATGACGCAGTTGCTTGGCCTGATTTGCCGCCCAGATTGTTGGGGCTCAAAGACTCTCAAACGGGAGAGTCGCTCACCTGGCATGGGAGACTCCCCTCCGACCGTTAGAGCCCTAGCTAGTCTATAGCATCTCCTTGTCGCTTACTCATGCTGATTCTAGGCCTGGTAAGAACCTCCCTCCAGGCCCTCGAAAGTTCGGCGTGAATGGGACAAACGCACACTCGCAAGCCTCACGCGGACTTTGCGCGCATGGCGCCCGCTAGGGCGCCGACGGTGCCTAGGAGGGCTACGTACAGCATCACGAATGCGGGTATGTAGGCGACGATGAGGGGGACGTCTGCCAGGACGTAGACCCCCAGCGCGAACGGCAGCGCTAGCAGTCCCATGAATGCACCCATGAGTATGCCTATGCCTATGGCTTTGCCCTCGTCGGGAGCGGGGAGCGATTGGCCGGCGAGGAAGCCGCCGATCAGGGGGCCGAGGGGGCCGGTGATGAAGTGGACTACGGGGATGATGAGGCCTATGAGAGCGATGCCGGTGCCGATTAGCGCGGCTCGTGCCACGGTGTCCTCCTGGGTTTCGGGTTTGCGGGGTAGGCGTTGGATTCGCTATTCGTCGTTGCCTAAGGCTAGGACTTACCCCTCACTGCGCCCCTCTGGGTTCCCGCTTTCGCGGGAATGACGGTGGCGTTGGGGGCTGTTATGCGCCGCGTTCCAGCCTGGCTAGGGAGTGGAGGAGGCGTTTTACGCCCGTGCCGTCGAAGGCGACGGTGACCTCGTAGTCGTCCTTGGTTGATTTGCAGCTTACCACTACGCCCTCGCCGAAGGTGGCGTGGGAGACGCGGTCGCCGGGGTCGAAGGGCGGGGGGCCGATGGGGGTGTCGCCGCCTTCGACGTCGAGGGAGCCGCCCAGCATGCCGGCGAGGGCGCGGCTGCCGGTGCGGGTGGCTGCCCTGGTTTCCTGGCGGCTCTCGCGCTCGCCGTCGGGGGAGGCGATGAGCTCGCGGGGGATGTCGGCGAGGAAGCGCGAGGGGATTCCGGGCAGGGAGTTGCCCATGAGGCGGCGGCGGAAGGCGCGTGTGAGGTAGAGGCGCTCCTTGGCGCGGGTCATGCCGACGTAGCAGAGTCGCCGTTCCTCTTCCATCTCGCCGGGGTCGTCGAATGAGCGGATGTGCGGGAGCATGCCCTCTTCCATGCCGACCATGAACATGGCGGGGAACTCCAAGCCCTTGGCCTGGTGGAGGGTGATGAGGGTGACGCCGTCGCTGGAGTCCGCGTTGTCGGCGTCGGAGACGAGGGCGACCTGCTCGAGGAAGGCGGCGAGGCCGTTGGGGGGCGGGACGCCGGCGAAGTCGGCGGCGACGGTGCGGAGCTCGCGGATGTTGTCCCAGCGGTCCTCGCCCTGCTCGTCGTCGCTGAGGACGTGGTCGCGGTAGCCGGTGCGCTGGAGGACGAGGTCGAGGAGCTCGGCGGCCTCGAGCTCGGTGACGGCCTGCTGGAGCTCCTTGAGGACGGCGCCGAGGCGGGAGAGGGAGGCCTTGCCCGCCCTCGGGATGGGGGTGTCGACCTCGGGGTCGTCGGCGAGGATGTCGAGGGCGCGGCGCATGGGGATGTTGAGGGTGCGGGCCCATCGATTGAGCTCGTCGACGGAACGCTGGCCGATGCCTCGAGGCGGGACGTTCAGGATGCGCTCGAGGCTGACGTCGTCGGCGGGGTTGTTGAGGACGCGGAGGTAGGAGATGACGTCCTTGATCTCCTTGCGCTGGTAGAAGCGGAGGGCGCCGACGAGGCGGTAGGGGATGCCGTGGCGGATGCAGGCCTCCTCAAGCGCGCGGGACTGGGCGTTGACGCGGTAGGCGACGGCGGCGTCACCGAAGCTGAGCTCTCCGGCGCGGCGGAGACGATCGACCTCCTTGATGACCCAGAGGGCCTCGTCGCCCTCGTCGTAGGCCTCGTGGACGAAGACGCGGAGGCCGGCGGGGGCCGTGGGGACGAGGCGCTTCTCGACGCGCTGGCGGTTGCCGCTGATGACCTTCTCGGCGGCGGAGAGGATGTTGGCGGAGGAGCGGTAGTTCTCCTCGAGGAGGACGGTCTCGGCGTCGTGGAAGTCGTTGCGGAAGCTGAGGATGTTGCGAATGTCCGCGTGGCGCCAGGAGTAGATGGACTGGTCGGGGTCGCCGACGACGGCGATGTTGCGCCACTTGCCGGCGAGCTGCTTGGCGATCTCGTACTGGGCGACGTTGGTGTCCTGGAACTCGTCCACCATGAGGTGGCGGAAGCGAGTCTGGTAGCGTTCCAGGACGTCCGAGTGGCTGGCGAAGAGGTAGTAGGTCATGAGGAGCAGGTCGTCGAAGTCGACGGCCTGGTTGGCGCGGAGCATGCGCTGATACTCCTCGTAGGCGCGGAGGGTCACCTCCTCGAAGTAGGAGCCGACGTTGGCGCGGTAGACCGCGGGGTCCATGAGTTGGGCCTTGGCGCCGGAGATGCCGCTGAGGATGGCGCCGGGGGTGAACTGCTTGGGCTCTATGCCGGCGCTGACCATTGCCTTCTTGAGGAGGCTGAGCTGGTCCTCGCGGTCGTAGATGGTGAATCCGCGGTCGATGTTGATGGCCTCGCCGGACTCGCGGAGGATGCGGGAGCAGAGGGCGTGGAAGGTGCCGGCGGTGATCTGCTCGGCGATGGGGCCGCCGAGGAGGCGGGCGAGTCGGTCGCGGAGCTCGCGGGCGGCCTTGTTGGTGAAGGTGAGGACGCAGATGCCGCGCGGGCCGACGCGGACGGTTTTGACGAGGTAGGCGACGCGGTGGACGATGACGCGGGTCTTGCCGCTGCCGGGGCCGGCGACGATGAGCAGCGGGCCATCTATGTGCTGGACGGCCCGCTGTTGGGCGTCGTTGAGGCCTGCGAGGAGGGAGTCTGTCGTCATACGCTAGCAGTATAGCAGCGCAGGTGTCGTCGTCGGGCGCGGGAACGGGCAATCGGCGGGGAGTCTGCTCGCGTTGGCGCGCGGTGGGCTGTGCTATGCTGTTTGCCGGAGAGGACAGACATGAGCGAGCTCGACATCGGCGGGATCACGCTGGGGTCCACATTCTGGGACGTTGCCGTCCTGGTGGTGGCCTTCCTCTCCTTCGTGCTGCTGTCCTACCTGGTGCACTTCATCCTCGACCGGGTTGCGGACGCCCTCAAGCGCAGGCAGCGAGCGGAGGTCATCGAGCACCTAATCCAGGCGACGTACCGGCCGATCACGTGGTTCTTCCTGGTGCAGGGGCTGCTGGCCGTCGCGGTGCTGCTCGGCACCATGGAGCGGTGGCAGAACGCCATTGGGCTGGACGACTGGCTGAACGTCATCTTCCGGGTGTGGGCGGTGCTGACGCTGCTGCTGGTGGCGTCGGGCGTCGCTCGTGCGTTGGGCGTCGTGCTGACGTGGTACGGCGAGAACCTTGCGGACGACGAGGGCGCGATACTCGCGCCGAGCCTCATCAACCCCCTGCGCCGCTTTGCCACGCTGGGCATCTACATCCTCGCGATCCTGCTGGCGCTGGAGCTGGTGGGCATCAGCGTGACGCCGCTGGTGGCGGGACTCGGCATCGGCGGCCTGGCCGTCGCGCTGGCGGTGCAGCCGACGCTGTCGAACTTCTTCGCGGGGAGCTACCTCTCGGGCGACCGCGTCATCAGTTCGGGAGACTTCGTCGAGCTGGAGAACGGGTTTCAGGGCTACGTCGTCGACGTGGGGTGGCGGAGCACGCGGCTGCGGACGCCGTACAACAACCTCGTGGTGGTGCCCAACTCGCGGCTGGCGGACAGCATGCTGACGAACTTCTCAAGCCCGCAGGAGCAGATCGGGGTGCTCGTCATGTGCGGCGTGAGCTACAGCAGCGCGCTGGCAGATGTCGAGCGGATGGCCAAGGAGGCGGCGCAGACAGTCGTCGACAACACGGATGGCGCGGACAAAGGGATGGCGCCGTGGTTCGGCTTCGAGACGTTCGGCGACTCCAACATCGACTTCTGGGTGTGGGTGCAGGCGAACAGCCGGATCGACTCCTTCATCGTCAAGAGCGAGCTGATCAAGGCGCTGCACGAGCGGTTCGGGGCGGAGGGGATCTCCATCAACTACCCGATGCGGCACCTGGTGTTTCCGGAGGCGGGCCTGCCGGTGACGCATCCCGAGGGCGACGGGCCGTCGGCGTAGCCGAGGCGAGGCCCTTCTACAGGCTCAGGGCGAACGGATTGGGCGCCGTCACACTGGCGGCGCAACCTCGTATACGACGCTTTCCCAGAGCGTTTTCGGTAGGGCTACGAGGGCGTCGTGGCCCGGCTCGCGGACGTCGAGGACGCGCTTGCGGGCGACGCTGGCGAAGCGCTCGGCCCACGGGCACCACTCGCGGAAGCCCGCGAGGGTGTGGGCCTCGCCGCCGAGGAAGAAGTGCTCGACGTCGCGCTCGTACGGGGCGAGTCGGGCCTGCAGTTCTTCACACACTTCCTTGTAGAGCTCGTGCATTTGACCCTCTCGAATGCGGCGGAAGCGGTTGGACGATGAGCCGCCCTTCTTGTGGCGTCCCTTCACGAAGCGGCGGTCGGTCTTGGACGCGAGGAGGCGCTCGCCGCGGTAGACGCCGATGCCGTAGCGGCCGAGGCGGACGAGGCAGGCGGCGATTACGGGCTCGGTGTCCAAGAGGGTTAGCAGCGGCGTCGCGTCTATGCCCTCCGACTGCGTCTCGACAGCTAGCGGCAGCGGGGGGAGGACGGCGCGGAGGAGGCGGCCGTCCCAGAAGAGCGCTGCGCCGACGTCGGATGTGGCGATGGCGGCGGTCACGCGGTCGAGGCCCTCAGCGCCGGCGAGGGTGGGGGAGACGTCGGCGAGCGGCGGCGGCGCGCTCCAGGGCGCGAGGTAGGCGGTGCGGGCCGTCGCGCCGGGCCTCGCGAGGAGGGCGTCGAGGTAGCGGCGCATGCGGTCCTTCGGCAGGACGCGGCGGGTGACGGCGGCGGTGTGGGTGGTGGCCATGCCTCAACTGTACTCCACAGGTCGTACGAGCGTCAGCCTGCGAGGTGTTGCGGGGTGGGGTACACTATGCGAATTCCAAGCTGAACGGGGGGTCTACTATGGCGACGTTCAAGGTTGTGGCGCAGAAGCCGGCTGTCCCTACGCCGATGCAGCCCGGGGACTTCGACCTCGAGATGGAGGCGCTGGCGGGCATTGACGCGGAGATTGTGGAGCTGGAGGCCGCGACGGAGGATGAGTTCATCGCGGGGGCGCGGGACGCCGACGCGGTGATGGCTCGGGGGCGACGGATGACCAAGAACATCATCGACAGCCTGGAGCGGTGCAAGGTCATCGCGCTGGGGAGCGTCGGGGCGGACTCGGTGGACGTCGAGGCGGCGACGGCGCGAAACATCCCCGTCACCAACTGCCCGGACACCTTCATCGAGGAGGTGGCCGACCACACGATGATGCTGATTCTCTCGACGTTCCGGCGGCTGACGACGATGGACCGCATGGTGCGGGAGTCGCGGTGGCGCGAGGGGCGGCCGCTGCTGTCGGAGTTTCCTCGACTGATGGGGCAGACGCTGGGGTTCATCGGCTTCGGGCACGTGCCGCGGGCTACGGCGATCCGGGCGTCGGGGTTCGGCATGCGGATGCTGGCGTACGACCCGTACATCGAGGAGCTGGTGATGAGCGGGTACGGGGTCGAGCCGGTCGGGCTGATGGAGCTGCTGGAGAAGTCGGACATCGTCTCGATGCATGCGCCGGCGACGGCGGAGGCCGATGGGATGCTGACGCACCGGCACTTTCAGGCGATGAAGCCGACGGCGCTCTTCATCAACAACGGGCGCGGGCCGACGGTCCACGAAGAGGCGCTCATCCAGGCGCTTCAGGAGGGGCAGATCGCCGCGGCGGGGCTGGACGTGCTCGAGAAGGAGCCGCCAGACCCGGAGAACCCGCTGCTGCACATGGACAACGTCATCCTGACGCCGCACGTGGCGTCGGCGTCGGCGCGGATGGCGCCGGAGTCGCGGCGGCGCGTGGGCACGGAGATCGCGCTGGTGCTGACAGGGCGGTGGCCGAAGTCGTGCGTGAACCCGTCGGTGCTGGAGAAGACGGACCTGCGGCGGTGGCAGCCGTACTCGATGGAGCGCGGGCCGGGGTCTTAGGGACTGGAAGCACGCGCCCTTCGACAGGCTCAGGGCGAACGGAGGGAAGACATTGGCGACTGTCGCGGTTCCAGCCAGCATCGAGGACGTTACGGCGGAGTGGCTGACGGCTGCGCTGCGCGGGAGCGGGCTCGACGTGCGGGTGGCCTCGGTGGCGGAGGAGAGCATCGGCGAGGGTTTCGGCGTCAACGGGATGACCGCGAGGCTGCGGGTCGAATACGCAGGGGGCGACGGGCCGCCGTCGTTCGTGATAAAACTGCCGCCGACGATGCCCGAGAGCAAGGCCATCGGGCTGCGGCTGGGGTTCTACGAGAACGAGATACGCTTCTACAATGAGCTTGCGGGCGGCGTGTCGGTCAACCTGCCTCGACACTACTACACGGGCATGGACAAAGAGCGGCAGGACTACGCGCTGCTGCTGGAGGACATGGCGCCCGCTGTGCCCGGCGACGACATCGCGAGCTGTTCGCTGGAGGATGCGCAGCTCATCGTGGACGAGCTTCCGAAGCTGCACGTGCCGTGGTGGAACAGCGAACGGTTGCCGAAACTCGGGTGGCTGCCCATCGGGGAGCCGAACATCGAGGCGGCGAACCAGCGGTTCCAAGACGTGATCTTTCCGGCGACGATGGGGCACTACGGCAGCACACTTTCGCCGACGGCGTACCGGGTGGCGGAGAAGTACTCTCGGGGGCTGGTACACATCGTGAAGCAGATGACGGCGGCGCCGTACACGCTGACGCACAGCGACTACCGTCTGGTGAACATGCTGCTGGGCGGGACGGGTGGGAGCCGGCGGGTCACGGTGCTCGACTGGCAGCGGGTCGCGCTGGGGAAGGGGCCCATCGACGTCGCGTTCTTCACCGTGTTGAGCCTGCCAACGGAGACGCGACGGGCGTGGCAGTGGGGGCTGGTGGAGCGGTACCACGAGGGGCTGCTGGAGCAGGGCGTACAAGGCTACAGCCTGGAGGAGTGCCAGCGCGACTACCGGCTCTGCGCCTTCGCGCCGTCGCGAATCGCGCTGGCGCACGGGTCGCGGCCGCCGTCGCAGCTCGATGGCGAGGCGGGGTTGCTGCTGCAGGCGACGCTGATGGAGCGGGCGGCAGCGGCGATGGAAGACCTGGACATGGAGGAGTTCCTGTAGGGCCGCGTCTTAGTCGCCCCCTTCGGCTAGCTCAGGACAGGCTTCGACAAGCTCAGGGCGAACGGGTTGAAGGCAAGCTCAGGACAGGCTTCCGCAAGCTGAGTATGAACGAGTTTGAGACGCGGCCGGGACTTGTCTAAGGAGGAGCGTTGATGGCAGACGTGGCGGTGCCGGGCGGGCTGACTGACATAACGGCTGAGTGGATGACGGCCGTGCTGCAGGGGCGCGGGCTCGACGTGGAGGTCGCGTCGGTGACGCCGGAGGTGGGCGCTGAGGGCTCGGGCGTTAACGGCATCACGTGCCGGCTGTTCCTCGAGTATGCGCGGGGGGGTGAGGGCGCGCCGTCGTCGCTCGTCGTGAAGTTGCCATCGACGTCGGAGACGATCAAGGGCGTTGCGATCCGGCAGCGGTTCTACCACAACGAGATCTACTTCTACGACGACATTTCGGACAAGGTGACGGTCAACATCCCGGGGTACTACTACGGGGGCATCGACGACGAGCTGCAGCACTACGCGCTGTTGATGCAGGACATGACACCGGCCGTCGTGGGGGACGACATCGGGAGCTGCACCAAGGAGGAGGCGGTGCTGGCGGTGCGGGAGATCCCCAAGCTGCACGCGCCGTGGTGGGAGCACCCGGAGCTCGACAGCTTCGCGTGGCTGCCCGTCGGGGAGCCGAACCTGGCCGTTGCGGACGCCCGGTTCGCGAACGAGGTGCTGCCGGGCGTGATGCGCAACTACGGCGACGAGCTGTCGCCGAAGGTGCGGGGCATCATCGAGCGGTACTGCACCAACTTCACTGAGACCATCCTGAGCATGTGCACGAGCCCACGGACGCTCACGCACAGCGACTACCGGCTGACGAACATGCTGTTCGGCGGGCCGCCGGATGCGCGGGAGATCACGGTGGTCGACTGGCAGCGGGTGGCGATCGCGCGGGGGCCGGTCGACGTGGCGTTCTTCGCGGTGCTGAGCCTGACGCCTGAGCTGCGCCGCGCGTGGGAGCGTGAGCTGGTGGAGCAGTACCACGACGCGCTCACGGCGGAGGGCGTGAAGGGCTACTCGCTGGAGGATTGCTGGCGGGACTACCGGCTGTGCGCCATCGGGCCGTCGCGGATCACGTTGTCGTTCGCGGCACGGCCGCGGGAGGACATGGGCGGGGCGCACCTGCTGGCGCTGCAGCAGACGCTGATTTCGCGCGTGTCGGCGGCGATGGAGGACCTGGACATGGAGGAGTTTGTGTAGGTCAGGGCCCACGCGACTTGGTGAAATCAAGAACTTCGACCTTGACGCTCGTGCTGGACCTGTAGGTGGTCCCAGTTGTGCGGCGCCATGCAAAGGCCGCCCTGACCTGTGACGGGCTGGCAGGATCCAAGAATCGGAGAAATTAGCGCTCGATGACGAACAATAGTTGTGAACAGGTTGACCTTATCCTCGTCGGCTGCGTCGCGAGCAAGCGTCATTATGCCAGCCTTGCCCGGGACATCTACACGTCAAGACTCTGGCAAGGTCGGCGGACATATGCGGAGTTGCACGGCTGCCCCTGGTACATTCTCAGCGCCAAGTACGGGCTCCTGGCTCCCGACGCCTGGATTGAGCGGTATGACCTGGCGTTGGACAGTCTCTCTGCCGCTGAGCGTCGCGAGTGGTCGCAAGGAGTCTTGGATGCCCTTGCGGCACAGATTCCAACGCTGGATGGGAAGACCATTGAGATTCACGCGGGCAAGCATTATGTGGAATCCGGCTTGGAGAAGGGTCTTCGCGACGCCGGTGCGGTCGTTCGCCGTCCATTGCAACATGTGGTAGGCCTAGGCCCGCAATCTGCCTGGTATCAAGGACATATGGCTTTGTGTCCTCTTCGGGGTTAAGGACATACACGATGCGCGAACCGGACATTCACCACGCGGCCATCATGGCTGAGGCAATCGCCAGCGACTATTACAATGACCGTTTCGACCTGTCCGCCAGGGGTGTGGCGCCGGGCGGATTGTGGTCGCAATTGCCGGGGAGCGAACAAGCAACGCGCCTCCGCAAGTCAGGAGCATCTCTTCGAACCGTGCGCCTTTTCCTGACATTCGTTGCGGCGATGGATCGCTTTCGGAACGCCACGCGGCTTTGGAATGACGGGTTCACGCTCATTCAAGCCTATCCGGGGTTGTTTGAACCCGCTGAGGCATCAGCAATGCCGACCTCCTCGCTCCGCGCGACGTTGGCTCACTATGGAGTGAGCCAACGTCACGGCCCGGACTCCTCCGGCTGGCACACCATTGCCCGCAGCCTTGCGGCAGGAGGAAACCCTGTAAGCCGGGTAGTGGATTCCGGCGTTGGGAACGCCGGGGAATTGCTTAGCTACCTGCGTACCAAGGACAGAGGGCGATCCCTGTTCCCCTTGCTCAGGGGGCCGAGGATTGGGCCAATGTGGGTGCGTATGCTTGTGACCTCAGGCGGGGCCACGATAGACGGCATGGACATCATCCCTGTTTCAGTGGACGTGCATGTTCGCCGTGTTACACAAAACCTCGGGGTCGTGGACACTCAGGATATGCCCGGGAAAGAAGCCAGGGAAGTGATTCAGGACACCTGGCGAGCAGCCGTAGCTAGAACGAGCATAGGAGGTCCGCCCGAAATAGCCGACACGTCTGCGGCGCTTGACCCCGCTCTGTGGGTATTCGGGAGGTTCGGGTGCAGCTATTGTGAACACGTGATCCAGCCAGTACCCATCGGTCGTGCGTGCAACCACTGTCAGCTTCGCAATGGACCCTGACACGCGCCTCTTGCGTGCGTCGCCCCTCTCCGGCTACTTTCATTTGTGCGGTGGGCTTGCACGGGATCCGGCGGGGCGGCGTCGACAGGGCGTCTTTCGTGAAGCGCGGGCCTCTAACAGCTACGAATTGACTTGGAAAACAATCCGTAGCCGAAATTGGATCAAATAGATACGAATTGTTTTCCAGATAAGCCAATGTGCGGACAGGACGAAGCCCTCTCTCGGCTTACCCTCGTTCCGGGGCGGGTCAAGCCTTGACGGAAATTACCTTGCAAGGCTGGTGAGGGTTTCCGGGAGGGGCGCTTAGGGGGCTAGTCCACGCCCAGCACGACGATGCCAGCGGACGAGAGCAGCCTGCCGGTGCCGTTGACCAGCATCGCTACGAAATCTGTCGCGCGTCTAACGGGGTTTCCTCTACCTGCCCGCCCGCTAGCTCGACGCGATACGCTGTCGCGCCTGCCCTTCCGCTGACTGCCTCGGACAGCTCTGTGCCCTCGAAGTGGATTGCGGCGTCATCGTCTATGGCGTAGCCGGGCGGAAAGCCTGCTGCGATGAGGCTGTGGTAGAGGGGCCGGCGCTGGGCCTCGCCGTCGTAGTGGGGGCAGTGGGAGCCCGGCAGGAATCCCAGGCCGTCGTGGATGGACTTGAGCTCGTTCACGTCGAAGGAGTCGGTGGTCCCGCACTCGAACCAGCAGAGGGAGCCCGCGCTTCCCCCGCAGAGCACGATGCCAGCCTCCCATGCCTCCTTCAACGCCACGTCAACGCCGTGCGTCCGCCAAACGGCGAGCAGGTTGGCCGTGTTGCCGCCCAAGACGAGGATGACGTCCTGGCTGAGGAGGAATTCTCGAATGTCGCGCACCGTGCGGTTGAACAGGGCCAAGTGAGTCGGCTCACAGGCGGAGGCCGGGAAGTTGCTGTAGAACTGCACGAGGTGGGGAGAAGAGTCCCCGGTGGCGGTGGGTATGCAGCATACTTTGGGGCGGTCCTTGCCCGTTAGAGTCAGGACATATTTGTGCATCGGGTGCATCCCGACTGGGACGGGCCGGGTCCCACCGAACGCGACTATGTGCTTGCCTTCCATGACTTCCCCATTTCACGAGACTGGTGGACGGTTGGCACCCGGCGAAGGGCGAGCGGCGTGGCGCTAGTCGGCGCCGAGCACGATGGTGCCGGTGGAGGAGAGCAGGCCGCCGGTGCCGTTGACGAGGGCGAGCCTTGGGTTGTCGAGCTGGCGGTCGCCGGCCTCACCTCGGAGTTGGCGGACGGCCTCGACGATTAGGAAGATGCCGTACATGCCGGGGTGGGTGTAGCTGAGGCCGCCGCCGCTGGTGTTGAGGGGGAAGCCGCCGCCGGGAGCGGTGCGCTGCCCCGCGACGAAGTCCGGGCCCTCGCCCGGGCCGCAAAAGCCGAGCCCCTCGAGCGTTACGAGGGTGGTGTAGGTGAAGGAGTCGTAGACCATCGTCAGGTCTATGTCGTCGTGGGTGACGCCCGCAGCCTGGAGGGCGGCGGGGCCGGTGACGCGGGAGACCGTCGAGGTGAGGTCAGGCATCTGGCTGACGATGGCGTGGTCATGGCTCTCGGCGCCGGAGAGGACCCAGACGGGCGGCTTGCGGAGGTCGCGGGCGCGCTCGGCTGAGGTAACGACGACGGAGGCGCCGGCGTCGGTGACGAGGCAGCAGTCGAGCAGGTGGAAGGGCCAGGTGATCCAGCGCGAGTTGTGGTAGTCGTCGAAGGACATGGGGTCGCGCATCATGGCCTTGGGGTTGAGCTGGGCCCACTTGCGGGTGGAGACGGCGATCTCCGCGAGGGCCTGCCGCGTGCGGTCCTCGCCGTACTGGTGCATGTAGCGGGTGCAGGCGAGGGCGTAGTTGACGGGCGGGCCGATGAGGCCGAAGGGCGACTCGTACTGCTGGCCGGGGACGTTGGGCTCGGCGAAACCGCCACCGCCACCGGCGCCCCGGAGGCGCATGCTGCGGCCGGCCTGGCCGTGGGTGATGAGGGCGACCTCGCAGTATCCGGCATTGATGGCGGCCATCGCGTGGGCCACATGAATGACGAAGGAGGAGCCTCCGACGGCCGTCGTGTCGGTGAAGCGCGGGTGGATGCCGAGGTACTCGCCGGTGGCGAGGGTGGAGAAGCCCGCGGTGAAGAGGCCGTCAACGTCGTCCTTGGAGAGCCCGGCGTCCTCCAGGGCGTTGTGGGCGGCCTCGGCGTGGTGCTGGAGCGCCGACCTGTTCTCGACGACCCCGATGGCGTCGGACTCGGCGGCGCCGACGATGGCGACGGTGCGGCGGAGGTCAGGCATGGTGTCCTCTCTGCCCTTCGACGGGCTCAGGGTCAACGGTTGTTGAGGCTACGCCCCGTAGAACTCCTTGAGGTCGGGGGAGATGGTGAGCTTGGCCTCGGTGAGTTCCTGCACTTCTTCCGGGGTGAAGCCGGGGGCGATCTCTCGCAGCAGGAAGCCGTCCGGGGTGATGTCGAAGAGGCCGAGGTCGGTGACGACGCGTGAGACGACGTTGACGGCGGTGACGGGGAGCTTGCAGCGATTCAGCAGGCGCGGATGGCCGTCGCGGGTGGTGTGCTCGAGGGCGAGCCAGACGCGCTTGGCGCCGACGGCGAGGTCCATGGCGCCGCCGATGCCGCCGCCCTTGCGGCCAAGGGTCTTCCAGTTGGCAAAGTCGCCGTTCTCGGCGACCTCGTAGGCGCCGAGGACGGTCACGTCGACGTAGCCGCCGCGGATGACGGTGAAGGAGTCGGCGTGGTGGAGGATGGACGCGCCGGGCTTCATGGTGACGTACTGGACGCCGGCGTTGACCAAGTTCGGGTGCTCCTCGCCCTTGGCGGCCAGTGGGCCGTAGCCGATGAGGCCGTTCTCTGACTGGAAGACAATGTCCTTGTCCGCGTACTCGTAGTTGGAGCAGAGGGTGGGCATGCCGACGCCAAGGTTGGCGACCCAGCCGTCCTCGAACTCCATCGCAAGGCGGTTGCACATTGTCTGGCGGTCAATCCTCTTCTTCTCAGTGGTCGTCATGGCTCCTCCGATATTTCGACAGGCCCTTCGAGAGCCTCAGGGCGAACGGGGGCTCCTCCGATGTCCTATGCTCGCCGGTCCGACGGGAGGGTCCAGAGGCCCTCGGGCGGCGGCGGGATCTTGACCACCCGGTCGACGAAGATGCCGGGGGTGTGCACCTGGTTGGGGTCCATGCCGCCTAGCTCGACAATGTCGCCCTCGATCTCGACGAGGGTGCACTTGGCGGCCATGGCCATGATGGGGTTGAAGTTGCGCTGGGTGAGCTCGTACTGGAGGTTGCCGTAGGTGTCCGACGTGTGGGCGCGGATGAAGGCGTAGTCGGCGGGGAGTGGGTACTCGAGGACGTACTCCTTACCGTCGATGACGCGGGTCTCCTTGTGCTCGGCCAGCTCCGTGCCGACGCTGGCGCGGGTGTAGAAGGCGCCGATGCCGGCGGCGGCGGCGCGCATTCGCTCGACGAGGGTGCCCTGGGGCATGAGCTCGGCCTCGAGCTCGCCGGACTCGTTCAGCTCCTCGAACAGGTTGCGCTGCGATGGGTGCGGGGAGGCCGAGAATGCGCAACAGACCTTCTTCACTCGGCGGAGCTCGACGAGGTGGCCGGTGTTGGCCTTGGCGTTGGTCTGGTCGCCGCGGTTGGTGATGATGGTGAGGTCCGTGGCGCCCTGCCGGATGAGGGCGGCGAGCAGGTTCTGCGGGAGCCCGGGCGGGCCGAAGCCGCCGACCATGATGCTGGCGCCGTCCGGGATGTCCGCGACGGCCTCGTCGAACGTTGAGAGCACTTTGTTTTTCATAGGCTGATTGCACTCCGCAGGTGTGGATACGCAGGGTTTCGACGCCGAATCTCAGCTTTTGTAACACGCTCGCTGCTAGGGGGCAAGACCCCAAGGCGTGGTGAGGCGCCGGGGCCGGTCAACCTGCATCGGGACCCGTCCGTGAGAGAGTATTCGTTTGTGTGCGTATTCCTTATTGACTGAGGTTGTAAATCGTTATAGTATTCGCGCAGGCATATGGAAACAGCAGGTTATATTGCGTTGAGGCAGGAGGCGCCGGATGGACTTGCGTGAGTTGCGAAGCTTCTGCGCGGTGGCCCAATTCGGCAGCATTACCAAGGCCGCGGAGCAACTCACGTTGCGCCAACCCGCGGTGACCCTGCACATACAGGAGCTCGAGCGGGAGACGGGGGTCACGCTGCTCGACCGGAGCAAGCGGCCTGTGCAGCTCACGGCGGCGGGGGTGCATCTTGCCGAATTGGCGAAGCCGTTGCTGCGGCAGATTGATTCGCTTCCGGTGGAGACATCTTCATACGCGAGGCAGGGCAGCCTTACCGTGGCGTCCACTACGGAAATGACGCGCAACATGCTTGTAGACTGCATCGTGGCCTACCGGCAGACCTACCCGGACACTCGCCTCTCCGTGCGCAGCGGCCGCCTGCCGGAGGTGCTCCGCATGGTGCGGGACCGCGACGCGGACCTGGGATTCGTGCCCCTGACAGGGCGATTCAGCGAGTTCAACGTGGAGCCACTGTTCACTAACGAGCGTGTGCTGCTGGCCGCCAAGGGCCACCCGGTGCTGGACGAGCCCATCGAGAGCCTTCATCAGATCGCCCAGTGGCCCCTCATCGTCAACATTGGCACGCGGGACAACCCCACCTACATCGAGGGCAAGCTGAACGAGGCAGGGTTGGACTACAACGTCGTCATGCGACTGGACCATTTCGACGCAATCAAGCGTTACGTGAGCAAGGGACTGGGCATAAGCGTGGTCCCTCGCATCATCCTGGAGCCGGACGACGAAGTCACCCTGGGCATCGTCGGGCTGGGGCACATCGTGGACATCCAGAGTGTGGGCATCATCACCGTGCGAGACGCGCCCATGTCCCGGTCGTCGCAGCAGTTCGTCGACATGCTGCGGGAGACGATTCCTGCGCACCTTGCGCCGCTGTGGCCGTAGGCGATTGAATCGCGCGCCGCTCGGGCCCCGGGCGGACACTTCCGACCTCGCATCAGCCGGGGCAGCGGGATTCCCACGCATTCGCCGTGACAAGCGCGCCCTCTCAGGGTAAGGTCTAGGCCGAGCCGCCATCGACGTTAGCGACGGCGGGCCAACGCCAGCAGGAGGGTCCGCGATGAAACAGATCAGCGACAACGTCTTCGTCGACAACGAGCGCAGGGGATCCAACCACGGGTACGTCGTGACGTCGGACGGCGTCGTGCTCATCGACACGCCGCACAAGCCGACGGACGCGTTGCGGCTGCGGGCGGAGATCGAGGGGATCGGGCCCGTGCGGTACATCATCAACACGGAGCCGCACGGCGACCACTGGACGGGGAACGCTTACTTCGACGCGCCGGCCATCGCGCAGGCGGGGGTGCGGCAGCGCATTCTCGACACGGACATGGCGGAGCACGTGTCGCGGGTGTCGGCGATGGGGCCGGACGAGCACCTGCACCTGCAGGGGTACGCGCCGAACACGCCCATCATCACCTTCGACAGAGCGATGACGCTGCACGTGGGGAACCACACCTTCCGCATGACGCACATGCCCGGCCACACGAAGGCGCAGGCCGCGGTGAGCGTGGTTGAGGAGGGCGTGACGTTTACGAGCGACAACATCTTCTGCAAAGTACACACGTGGATCCAGGAGGCGGACCCTGGCGAATGGCTGGAGGCGCTCGAGAGCCTGCGGGCGCTGCCGGAGGACTTGTTCGTGCCGGGACACGGGCCGCTGTGCGGCAAGGAGTACCTGGACGATCAGGCGGCGTGGATCCAGGAGTGGGTGTCGTACGTGCGCAGCGGGGTGGAGCGGGGGATGACGAAGGAGGAGGCGCTCGACCAGCTGACGGACATGACGGAGCGGTACCCGATGGACGTCGAGCAGGACGGGATGGCGCCGTTCGTGATGCGGCTGAACGTGGCGAATTTGTACGACTACGTGACGGGGCAGGGGGCGCATGCGCGGGGGTAGGGGTTACTCGGCATCTTCAGTAATTGCAGGCTCATTGTCCATAGCGTCATCCTCTTCGTCACCTTCGTCACTTCTGTCACTTTCGACCTCTTGCCCGATCATTTGGGTTGGAGAGTCGCTGAAGTCAACACTCCAACGATCCTTTGCCCACTCCAAGAGTTTTCTTCTGCGATTCTCTATTGAGTTGTCAGTCCATTCATCCCATTGGACCAATTCGTTTTCTTGGAAAAACAACGCTTCTGCATAGCATTTCGCGTCAGGATGGGGCTGGTATTTTTTCTGAGGAAAGGTCCTATTGCTATAGTGTGAGTTCCACATCGTCAGTGCCAAATTGCCCAAGTCATGCACAAATTTGTTGTGTTTTTCACCTTGGTCTTCGCCGAATCGGTCTTCCCAATAGGGATAGGAAATAGTCTGCGGCAGAACATGTTCGATGGTGTTCTTGCGAGGTAGATTTGCAACTTGGCCCCAAGTCAACCTAGGACTTCCGTACCTATGCGTAGCCAAGTGGGTCTCATATTCGTATAGCAAGTACTTCAGTCCCCGCAATTTGTTGAATGCGTTGTACACCAACTCACTCTCGGGACTGAGCAGTTTTGCAAAGGTCAGGTCGTCACACCTATAAGCGAGGTCCTCCTTGAGCCTTATGATCGCCTTCTCATAGGGAACATTGCCACTAACGACCTGGTTGGCAATCCAGCAGAGTGTCGATTCGCCGGCATCTGCCCGTGCGCCCTTTAGGCGGTAAACTCGGAATGCGTAGGCTTCACATAGCTTCACCAATCTCAAATACTTATCGCTATCTGTTGGCCACTGCTGCCGACAAGCTACAAGGAGCGGGAGAAATGTGGCCATAGTGCCAAGTCGGCGTAGCCTTGTACTCCAGTCTATGATCGATGGAAGCGAAGCATTGCCCCTGAATAGGAGGAAAGCTTCGGTCATGCGAGGAGAATAGGCTTCGCAGAATGCTACGCATGCCTCTTTGAGAGACTTGGTGTAATTGACAAGCTGGCTGAGTAGTTCGTTTTGCTTCCCTTGGTAAGCGCGTTGATTAAATCTATGCCGTATCGTCTTGCTGCCCTCCCAACTTTTTCTATTGTGATCATAGAAGGCAATCCAGTGAACTCTCAGTAGCTGGTTTTCGTCGTCGGGTTCAAGCCGACCCGCCGCGGCTAGCTGAACAAGAATTGCTGCCCAAGTATTGTTGACGATTTGACCAAAGTTACCCGCGCTATCCAGCGTGCTCGCAACGTACAATAGATAATTCTTGACCTTTTCTAATTCAGTTAGAGGCTTACCCCGGTCGTTCATGGATTCAAAAATCCTCCCGACTTCGGCAGACTCGTTCACTTGATAGAGCGTGAAACGTAGGCGATGGGTAAGCTTTGTATATAACTCCCTTAGCCATTGCACTCTCATGAGTGGTTCTTTCTCATATCTAGAAGCCAAGAAGTTCTCTATTTGTTGGCTTGCCGCCTGCAGTCGTATTTGTGGCACATTCTTTGGTCCCTCAATACTGGGATGCACAGCCAAGACGCTGTCCTTGAAGAACGTGTCGGTGTCGGTGTTCAGCGAAAGCTTGTATAGGGGCTGTCCGGTTGTCCTTTCGGCAGCAATGTAGTTCCGATAGATACCGCGGGACAGGGCATGTGCTTCCCGTGCCCATCCCTGCGCTTCTTGCGTCAGATCACTTCTATTGGATGGGATGGCCTTGAGCGCCTTCTGAATCCCATCAAGAACCAAGATGGTGGTAGTGAGGCGCTGTTGGCCGTCCACAATGTCGGCAGAGGAATAATTCTGGCCCTCCTTATCCTGCTCGGGAGTTGGAAAATCGAGGGCATGGAGAACGACGGTACCCGTATAGTGCCACTTGGAAGGAGAGAGTAAGTCGAGGTCTTCTAGGAAGTCCCCTACTTGACCCTCTTCCCAAGCATACCCGCGTTGGTAGTCAGGCACCCTGAACAGGCGCCCATGGAACAGTTCATCGAGGGTTATGACGTTATCCACGATGGACTATATGAACTGGTCAGACAGGCTACGCAGAATGTAAGGGTTTAGACACGCGCTCAACACTTCCTACCTCCACGCCTCAAAGCGTTCTATGCGGTCACGGGTTTCTTCCCACCAGTCTGCTTTGCGGGGGAGGATTACCTGGCCGGAGCGGAGGTGGTAGTCCTGGGGGTTCTCTACGCCGGGGGGTGGGGTGCCGTCCTCGGCCAGGGCGCGGGCGGCGGCGAGGAGCTTGCGGCGGGTGCGGATAATCATCTGGTCGGTGGTGCCGAGGTGCTCGCTGGTGCGGTCGAGGATGGTGCCCATGCCCTCGGTCATCGCCATGTCCTGCTGGCGGATGCCGGTGATGCCGGACCAGCTCTTCATGGTGCGCTGGGCTTCGCGATCGATTTCGAAGTCGTTGTCCCAATTCTGCTCGATGACGTAGCGGTCGTACCAGCCGGTGCCGTTGTTGTGGTACTCGCGGCCCTGGCGGGCGGCGACTGCGAGGCCGTCGTCCTCGCGGACGCCGATGCTCCACTCGAGGGTGTGCTCGTCGTCCATGGGGACGTAGGCGAGGAAGCGGGCCTCCCTGCCGAGCGTGGGCACAGGCGGCATGGCGAAGCAGGGGAAGAGGTAGTGGCCGATGCGCCAGTAGTAGCTGTCCTCTTCCGCGACGCGGTACATGCCGTAGGAGTTGCCGACGGGGGTTTCCTTGACCTTGAACCTGCCGTCTTTGTTCTTGGCCTGGTAGTAGGCGAAGGAGCCGGGTTGCAGCTGCGATGGCTGAAGGTGGCCGCCGTGAAGAATTGAGGCGTGGATGGTGTCAATCTCGCCCTCAATGCCCTGCATCCAGTTGTTGTTGCGGAAGAGGACGGTGATGAAGCACGCCTCGTGCATGTTGCCCTCGAGCTCAGGCAAGGCAGGTGGGATCTCGCGCGGGCCCATGTAGGCCCAGATGACGCCGTTGCGCTCATGGGTGGGGTAGGACTTGATCTTGACCTTGTCCTTGAAGTTGGACTCGGCGGGCTCCGAGGGCATGTCGACGCAATCGCCGTTCACGTCGAACTTCCAGCCGTGGTAGACGCAGCGGATGCCGGACTCCTCATTTCGGCCGAAGAAGAGGCTGGCGCGACGGTGCGGGCAGTTGTTGTCGATGAGGCCGACGGCGCCGGTGGTGTCGCGGAAGGCGATGAGCTCCTCTCCAAGGAGCTTGATGCGGACGGGCGGGCAGTCGGGCTCCGGGACCTCGTAGGTCTGGAGCGCGGGCAGCCAGTACTCGCGGAAGAAGTTGCCCATGAGCGTGCCGGGGCCTATGCGGCAAAGAGCATCGTTGTCGGCCTGACTCAGCATGTGTTCCTCCTACACCTTGGCCTCAAACCTCTCAATGAGGTGGGTCGTGTCGGCCCACCAATCGGCGTCGCGATGCATGACTATCTGTCCCGAGCGCTTGTGGTACGCGGCGGGCTGCTCGACGCCGGGAGGCGGCGTGCCGTCCTCGGCGAGCGCGCGGGCGGCCTGCAGGAAGCGGCGCCGGGTGCGGATGATCATCTGGTCGGTGGTGCCGAGGTGCTCGCTGGTGCGGTCCAGGATGGGGCCCATGCCCTCGGTCATCGCCATGTCCTGCTGGCGGACGCCCGCGATGCCCGACCAACTCTTCCACGTGCGCTGGGCCTCGCGATCGATCTGGAAGTCGTTGTCCCAGTTCTGCTCGATGACGTAGCGGTCGTACCAGCCGGTGCCGTTGCCGAGGTACTCGCGGCCGGCATTGAAGCCCGCGCCCAGCCCCTCGTTGGCGCCGGGGCCGATGCTCCACTCGAGGGTGTGCTCGTCGTCCATGGGGACGTAGGCCAGGAAACGCGACTCCTCGCCGAGCGTCGGCACGGGCGGCATGGCGAAGCAGGGGAAGAGCAGGTGGCCGATGCGCCAATAGTAGCTGTCCTCTTCCGCGATGCGGTACATGCCGTAGCTGGTGCCCACGTCGGTTTCGCGGACGTTGAATTTGCCCGCGCGATGCTTGCTCATGTAGTAGCGGAAGCTCTGCGGCGGCAGGTCCTCTGGACGGGCGGCGCCGCCGTGAAGGAACGCCGCGTGCACGGTGTCAATCTCACCCTCAATGCCCTGCATCCAGTTGTTGTTGCGGAACAGGACGCTGATGTAGTGGTTGGGGTACATGTTGCCCTCGAGCTCCGGCAGGGCCGGCGGGACGGCACGCGGGCCCATGTAGGCCCAGATGACGCCATTGCGCTCGCGGCAGGGGTAGGCCTTGATCTTGACCTTGTCCCTGAAGTTGGACTCGGCGGGCTCAGAGGGCATGTCGATGCAATCGCCGTTCACGTCGAACTTCCAGCCGTGGTAGACGCAGCGGATGCCGGACTCCTCATTGCGGCCGAAGAAGAGGCTGGCGCGACGGTGCGGGCAGTTGTTGTCGACGAGGCCGACAACGCCGTTGGTGTCGCGGAAGGCGATGAGCTCCTCACCAAGAAGCATGATGCGGACCGGCGCGCAGTCCGGCTCCGGGAGCTCGCCCGACTGCAGCGCGGGGAGCCAGTATTCTCGGAAGAGGTTGCCCATGAGTGTGCCCGGGCCAACCCTGCAGAGCGCATCATTGTCCGCCTGGCTCAGCATGTGTGCCTCCTAGTCGTTCGGCCTTGACTCGATTGTCCTGAACTATACCACGCAGGGGCGAGCAATGGCCCGCCCCTGCAGAGTTGACTTAGTCCACTCATCAGCGAGATCAGGACGAACTGAGTCCCCTGCCGCCCAAGCCGGCCGCGACGGCGCGGCCCGTGTCGCACGGGTCCGGGTAGTCCGTCGTGGCGGCGGTGACCCACGGTTCAAGCGCCTTCTGCCAATCGTCTTCGGGAGGGAGCACCGTTTCACACGAGCGCACGGTGTACCACTCGGGGTTCTGCGAGCCTGGCGGCGGCGTGCCATCCTCGGCGAAGGCGCGTGCCGACGCGATGAGCTTGCGGCGCGTGCGGATGATGGCGGCGTCGGCGGTGCCGAGGTGCTCGCGGGTGCGGTCCATGATGGAGCCCATGCTCCACTCGAGGGCGGCGTCCTGTTGGCGCACGCTGGGGATGCCGGTGAAGTTGCGGTTCTTCTTGGCCCACAGGTCCATGTGGAAGTCAGTCTCGGGGCTTATCTCCGCCCACCAGTTGGCGTAGAACTTGCCCTTCTGCTCGGGCTTCATGGGCCCTGTTGGACCGAGCACGCCGGGCTCATCCGACAGTTCGAAATTCGGGCGGCGGGAGCCTTCGAGCGGCTTCGTGGGGTGCCAGTGGACGCCGAAGTGCATGGTGTAGTTGTCATCGATTGGCATGAAGATGGACATGGGGACGATCCCGCGGTTGATCGCGGGGAACATGCCGTAGATGGGGAAGAGGAAGTGGGCCACGCGCCAGTATTTGTTCCCGTCCTCATCCCGTTCGGCGCCGTACATCATCCCGTATTCCTTGTTGGCGATGTGGAACCTGGCGGTCTGGCCGGGGTGGTACAGGCCGTACTTGGGGGAGTCTTCCTTGTTCAGGCGGCTGTGGAGGAAGTAGATGTGCGTGGAGTCGAGCTCGCCTTCCAGCGCCTGCATCCAATTGCACTCATAGATGAACCTGTGGGAGTAGCCACGCTGCTCCTCCGGCACGAGGCCGAACTCGAACTGCGGGACCTGCGGCGGGTTGTCCTGGTCCTGACCCATGTACGCCCAGACCATGCCGCCGAAGTCGACGGCCTTGTAGGCCGTGATCTTCACCTTGTGCTTGAAGTTGCTGTTGGGCGGCTCGTTGGGCATTTCCATGCAGTTGCCGTCCACGTCGAACTTCCAACCGTGGTAGGCGCAGCGGAGGCCGCCCTTCTCGTTTCGGCCGAAGAAGAAGCCGGCGCCGCGGTGGGGGCAACGCTCCTGCGAAATGCCCGGCCGGCCATCGGAGTCACGCCAGGCGAGGAGGTCCTCGCCGAGGACGCGGACGCGCTGGGGCTGGCCGTCGCGCTCCAGCTCCCAGTCGAATGTGACGGGCATCCAGTACTCGCGCATGAGCTCGCCCATGGGCGTACCGGGGCCCACTCGGCAAAGGAGCTCGTTCTCTTCCCTCGTCAGCATGCCGACCTCCCGTGAAGGCTGTTGCGTGTCATTCTACTCCGAGATGGAGCGGTCAACCAGCACGGGGCGCCGGACCCATCGCTCGCTTGCCAACGAACCGGTGGGCCGGCGCCCCCTGGCTTCCTTGATGACGTGTTGACGCACTACTTCTTGACTGCCTTGATCCGGTGGAAGTGGGAGTAGAGTCCAGGCGGGGATCCCGGGAAGTCATAGGATGCGACCACCTCAGGGTCGTAGACCAGCTCCGCGGGCACCCAGAAGAGGGGCATCCAGACGTGCAGAACGTAGGCGACGTCGCTCAGCTCCCGCATGATCTGGTTCTGCATGTCGGGCTCCATGGTGGCGCGCAGCCGGGCGACGATGGGCTCGGTGTCGAGGTGCTCCACGCCACCGCCACGCGGCGTCACGCTGGACTGGCGGACGCGCCAACCCTGGATGTCAAAGTCCGGGGTGCCCTGGAAGTTGACCTGCCTGGAGAAGCCGAGCTCCCGATTGGTGGCGCGGGAAATGGCCGGGTCAATCTGCAGGAGGTTGGTCTTGATCCCGACGTCGTTCCAGTAGCCAGCCGCCGCTTCCAATACGTCCGCTGACTGGGTGAACTGCGCCGAGGTGGTCAAGTGAACGTCGATCTCCAGCGGGTTGTTCGCGTTGTAACCGGACGCGGCCAAGAGCGCGCGGGAAGCGTCGGGGTCGTAGCCGTACTCTGCCGGGAAGTTGCGCTCCCAGTCCGGGTTCGTGTAGGGGTTGTTGGGCGCCATGTGGTTCATGTACATGGTCTTGCCCTTGTTGGCGAAGAAGGCCGCGTTTATGGCGGGTTTGTCCAGGGCTTTGTTCATGGCCTTACGGACGTTGAGGTCGAGGAACGGGGTGTCGCAGTACTTGTATCCGCAGGCCGATTCACTGTCAACGTAGACGCCCTGGTAGCCCAGGAAGACCCGCTGCGCGTCAACGGTGCCCACTGACAAGGCCATGCCGGCGCTAATGGCTTCCTCTGTCTGGTCCTGGGGGAGCTGTGTGATGTGGACCTCGCCGGCAATAATGCTCGCGATCCGGGTGGACGCCTCGGAAACCCAACGGAACTCCAGTTCCGGAAAGTCCGCGGAGACTCGCCAGTGCTCGTAGGGGACACGCTCGAAGATGACGTTCTCACCTTGTGCGCGCGAGACAAACTGGTAGACGCCGGTCCCAGCCGGTGGATCGGTGAGAAGGGTGATCTCGCCAATCTTCTCCGCATCAACCGCGCTCGAAATGTCCAATGACGACATGTTGAGCTCTGAGATGAGGCGCAGCATCTCGGCGTTGGGAGCGCTCAGGCGGAAGACGACCTCGTAGTCGCTGACGGTCTCCATCTCGCCGCGGCCGTAGTGGCGGGAGTGCGAGTGGGTGGCGTCCTCGCGAGTGTGCTGCGAGTGGGAGTAGACGACGTCCTTGGCTGAGAACTCACCATTGTCGTTGTGGAAGGCGACACCTTCCTGCAGTACGAAGCGGAAGGAGAAGCCGTCCGGCTCGAATGCCCAGGACTTCGCCAGTTGGGGTTCCAGCTCAGCGGTGTCCGGATTGTAGCCGACCAGCGACTCATAAATCGGCTTGAGCTGGACGCCGGCCGGGGGGTTCAGGTCCTTCTGGACATTGTTGGACTCTGTGTTTGGTCCGGGGTTGGAAATGACGACTCGCGTCACGACGGGCTCGCCCATTGCGTCGCCCATGGCATCACCGCCGGTGTCTGCCGGGGCTGCTGTGGGGGCGGCGGCTGCGTCACCGCCGTTGTCGGCGTCATCGTCGCCACCGCAGGCGACGGAGGCCGCGAGGAGGAACGCGAGGAGCACCATCACTGCGGGGGAAAAGGCGCGCACTCTTTTCATGGCCATCCTCCATTCCCCCCTGGAGTCTGGCCCCGCGGCCACCATTGCGAAACGGTTCTGAGGCACTATATGCCGCTAAAACGCTGCGAGCAGCCTGATGGTTCCGCACAGTGTAGCTGCACGCTATTGCCCCCAGAGCTCCCTTGTGGCGATGGCGGCGCCGTCAGACATTGCCTTGAACTTGGACCAGCAGATGTTGGGGTGGCCGACGCGGGAGCCGATGCCGCAGTCCGTGCCCGCCATGACGTTCTCCTTGCCGACGATGTTGGCGTAGCGGACGAGGCGCTGGGCGACCAGCTCAGGGTGCTCGATGAAGTCTGTGGCGTGGCCGATGACGCCAGGGATGAGGACCTTGCCGTCGGGCCAGTCGATGTCCTTCCAGACGGCCCAATCGTGGTCGTGGCGCGGGTTGGAGGCCTCGATGGAATAGCCGGCGGCCTTGACGTTGAGGATGATGTCGGCGATGTCGGCCAATTCGATGTCGAACATGTGCGGGCCGTGGTAGCTACCCCAGCAGGTGTGGAAGCGGATGCTCTCCTCAGGGATGTCCCGCAGGGCGTGGTTGAGGGCCTCAACTCGAAGCTGGGCGAAGGCGCGGTACTGGGGCACGTCCATCTCCGGGTGGATCTGCCACGCGTCGGGGAGGTCAGGGTCGTCGATCTGGAGGAGGAAGCCGGCGTCGACGATGGCCTTGTACTCGATGGCGAGGGCGTCGCCGATGGCGTAGAGGAACTCCTCCGCGGTGGCGTAGTACTCGTTCTTGAGCCAGTGCTCGACGGTGCCGGGGGTGATGGCGGGGAGGAAGGTCTCGGGCGCGCTGACGCCCTCCAAGCCGGCCTTGAAGTTGTCGATGTCGGCCTGGACGTCGGCGTGGCCGACGTAGGTGATGGGGCCGACGCACACGGTCTGGTCCGCGCGGTTCTGTCCGGTGGCGGCGCCTGCGCGGTACCGCCCGGCCTCGAAGTACTCCGGGAAGTACATGAGGTCGCGGCCGCCGATGGCGCCCATGCGCGGCGTGTTCTCGTCAGCGGGGCGAATCTCGATGCCGCCGAGACGCTCGCGCAGGTAGTTGCTGAAGCTCGACTTGCTCAGCTCGCCGTCGTTGATGCTGTCGATGCCGTTCTCGAGCTGGAGGCCAATGTTCTCCTTGATGACTCGCCGGATGTCGGCGGTCAGCTGTGCATCGTCCACCTGCTCGCCGCGGCTCTTTGCCATGACCCGTTCCCGCATTTCCTGGGGCCTCGGCAGCGTGCCAGCGTGCATGGTCATGATCCTGTCAGTGCTTCTAATCATGGTCGGTTCCCTTCCTTCGAGGACTGACGCTTCCTGCGCCGTCATGGTCTGCGGACATAGTACCCAAATCGCACCCTCGTGTAAGACCCCAGCTATCGATGCTAGTGATTCCCGTAAGGCATAGTGCGGCGATGTCCTACCGGTCTCCGGCGATCTCCAGCCAGAGGGCGTAGACGGCGCGGCGCGGCAGGCCGGTTGCGCGGACGACGGCGGCTACGGCGTCCCTCGCCAAGCTGCCCTCGGCGTGGAGGTGCGCGAGCTTGCTACGGGCTTCGACTGTGGCGGCATCCGTGTCTACGGGCTTGCTCGGTGGCGCGCCCTCGACGACCAGGGTGAACTCGCCGCGGGGCTCGGTGAAGTGGTCGAGGGCGTCTTGCAGGGTGCCGTGGAAGACCTCCTCGTGGAGCTTGGTGAGCTCGCGGCAGACGGCGACGCGGCGATCGCCCCACGCCGCCTGCATGGCGGCGAGGGTCGCGAGGACGCGGCGGGGGGATTCCAAGGCGACAAGGGTGTCGGGCTCGGCGGCGAGGGCCTCGAAGGCGCGACGGCGGTCGGCGGCGCGGCGCGGGGGCCAGCCGATGAAGTGGAAGCGGTCGCCGGAGAAGCCTGATACCGAGACCGCAGCCGTCACGGCCGACGGCCCCGGCACGGGAATGACCGTCGCGCCCTGTGCCGTCGCGGCGGCGACGAGGCTTGCGCCGGGGTCGCTGACGCCGGGGGTGCCGGCCTCGGTGACGAGGGCGACGTCGTGCTCGACGAGGGCGCCGAGGAGCTGCGGGATACGGGCGGCGGCGTTGTGCTCCTGGAAGCTGAGGAGGCGTGTGCGGATGCCGAAGTGTGTCAGCAGCTTGCGCGTTGTGCGGGTGTCCTCGGAGGCGATGACGGCGACCTCTCCGAGCAGTCGCAGGGCGCGGGCGGAGACGTCCTCGAGGTTTCCTATGGGTGTGGCGATGACGTACAGGTTCGGCATGATGCGCTCGGGGGCGTGTGCGTCGCGCTGGACACGCCCCGCGCCCTCTCGTATGCTGCCCTTTGGCCTATCGATGCTAGCAGAGGGAGCCTGGGATGACCATTGCCGCCAAGATCCAGCAGGCCATGCAGAGCCAGTCATGGATCCGCCAAATGTTCGAGCTGGGCATACAGCTGAAGCAGGAGCACGGGGACGAGAACGTCTTTGACCTGTCGCTGGGGAACCCGATCCTGGAGCCGCCGGAAGAGGTGGCCGAGGCGCTGAAGCGGCTCGTGGCGGACCCGCCGGCGGGCATGCACCGCTACATGCCAAATGCGGGGTACGCGGAGACGCGGGCGGCCATCGCAGGGCACCTGGCGGCTCGGACCGGGCTGCCGTTCACGGGGGCGCACACGGTGATGACGTGCGGGGCGGGCGGCGCGCTCAACATCATCTTCAAGGCCATCCTGAACCCGGGCGAAGAGGTCATCATCTTCGCGCCCTTCTTCCCGGAGTACCCGTTCTACGCTGACAACCACGGCGCCTCGACGACGGTCGCGCCGACGGACGAGGCGTTCTGCCCGGACCTGGAAGCCCTGGCACCGATGCTCTCGGCGCGGACCAAGGCGGTGCTGGTGAACTCGCCGAACAACCCGAGCGGGGCGCTGTATCCGGCCGACCTGCTGGCGCAGCTCGGCGGGCTGCTGGCGCAGGCGGAGGAGAAATTCGGGAGCTCCATCTACCTCATCAGCGACGAGCCGTACGCGCAACTGACGTATGACGGTGTAGAGACGCCGCCGATCTTCAACGCACACCCGCGCTCGATCCTGGCGACGTCGTTCTCGAAGAACCTGGCGCTGCCGGGGGAGCGCATCGGGTACGTCGCGGTCAACCCGGGGTGCCCCGACGCGGGGCCGCTGGTCGACGCGCTGACGTACTGCAACCGGGTGCTGGGGTTCGTGAACGCGCCGGCGCTGATGCAGTGGCTGGTGCGGGACGCGCTGCAGGCGAGCGTCGACATCTCGTGGTACCAGCGGAAGCGGGACTTCCTGTACAACGAGCTAACGGGCATGGGCTACAGCATGGTCAAGCCGCAGGGGGCCTTCTACGCCTTTCCGGCCTCGCCAAACCCCGACGACGTGGCCTTCGTAAAAGAGCTGCTGCAGTGGAACGTGCTGGTGACGCCGGGGGCGGGGTTCGGGTCGCCGGGGTACTTCCGCATCTCGTTCTGCCTGGAGGACAGGGTGCTGGAGGGGGCGATGCACGGCTTCCGGGAGGCGATCGCCGCGTACCGGTAGGGAGCTATGCTGCGTGAGGCAAAGAGAAAGGGGGCCGTCACCGGCCCCCTTTCAATCGGCTCACCCACCTCTGTGGAAAAGGACTAGGCCTTCCCCTCCAGAGATGGAGCCGCGGACGTACTACTGCTACTATCCATAGGCTCTCACCTCCTTTCCACTGAGATAGACGCTATCACAACGTATGTCGGCACACAAGGGGGATAGGCGGCTACGTTGACGCACTCGCGCATGCACGCTTAGGCTTAGTTACCACTGACGGCGGCCTCACACGCCGAGGGCGGTCGGGACCGCCGAGGCGCAGTCGACCGGGCTGCGTCCACGAATCATGCGCCCGCTTTGCGCATGCCACCCCGACCTGAAAGGGCGATCGCATTGGCGTTATTCGGCAGAGGAGACCGCGGGGCATCGCCATCCGCGGACGCTGACGCGCCCCGCCCGCCGGACGACCTGCCGATGCAAGCAACCTCGAGGGACTACGAGCCTCCTGCCAGGGTCGTACACACGGGCCTATTCGCCTCCTTCCACTACGCGGACTTCCGGCTGCTGTGGATTGGGCAACTGGGCTGGTCGGGCGCGAACTGGATGGAGCAGGTCGCCCGCAACTGGCTGGTGTGGGAGCTGACGGGCTCGGGCGTCGCGCTGGGGCTGGTAAACCTCTTTCGCGCGCTGCCGCAGCTCCTGATGTCGCTGCCCGCCGGCGTGGCCGCGGACCGCTTCAACAAGAAGTACGTGCTGATGGCCTGTCAGTCGGTGACGATGACCTGCTACGTGTGCATGCTGGGGCTGGTGATCGCCGGACTCATCCAGCTCTGGCACATCTACCTCTTCTCCTTCATCCTCGGCATTTCCATGGCGTTCAACCAGCCCGCACGCAACGCCCTCATCCCCAACCTGGTGCCGGAGCACATCATGCTGAACGGCTTCGCGCTGAACCAGGTGGCGATGAACTTCATGCGCGTCGTGGCGCCGGGGATTGCCGGGTTGCTCATCGGCTGGTTCGCCGTGGCGGCTGCGTTTGTGGGGGCCGTCGTGCTGTTCGCGGTGGTGATCGTGGCGACCATCATGATGAGGGCACCGGGGGCAAAGAGCGTTAGCCAGACGGAGAGCGCGGGAGGGCAGCTGCGAGAGGGCATCGCGTACGTGCTGGCGGACAAGAACATCCTGGTCATCATGATCATCGCACTGGCGGTGTTCACCTTCGTCATGCCCTACAACACGCTGATGCCCATCATGGCGGACAACGTACTGGACATCGGCGCGCAGGGGTTCGGGTTGCTGCTGTCTGTCGCGGGCATCGGCGCGCTCATCGGTGGGCTCACCGTGGCGGCGTTCGGCGACGTGCGGCACAAGGGACTGCTGTACCTGGGGGCGTCGTTCGGGTACGCGATCTCGGTCTTCCTACTGGGCGTGTCGCCTAGCCTGGGGCTTGGGGTGCTGCTGCCGATGTTCGTCATGCTGTTCATTGGCGCGGGGCAGGCCATCTTCATGACGGCGGGCAATGTGGCGCTGATGGCGCACGCGCCGGAGGAGCTGCGGGGCCGGATCATCAGCGTGTACAACCTGGACCGGGGGCTGATGCCGCTGGGCTCGGCGGGCGGCGGCGCGCTGTCGGACTGGCTGTCGGCGCCGATTGCGCTCATGCTCATGGGCGGAGCGGCATCGGCGATGATCGCGGTCGTTGGGGCGCTGTCCGGGCGGATCCGGCGGCTGTAGCGTCGGGGCCGGGCGGCGCAGGACGGGCGCCCGGTGGCCTCCATTCGATTCGATTCGAGTCGTGCCTTTTGCTTTTCTGCGGGACGAGCCTCCTACAAAACCGGGCATTTCAGATACGACTCGTTTGAACAGGGTTTGCCCCATTCAGGCGTGTTACGACCGCTTTCGAGGCCAATACGGGCTCACTTTTGCGCATTTTTTTTGCTCCTTCTTTTGGGCTGGTGGCGACTGCTGCGAGGGGGGATTCGGCGGCGGTGGATCGAATGTATCGCTGTGGGCGGCTCTGGCGACAGGGGCTGATGTCAGGGTATGGGGGTGATGGGGCGCAGGAGGTTGGGCGCGCGCATGTGGCCGGTGGAGGGGTTGCCCCGCCCCTGGATACCGGCTTTCGCCGGTATGGAGGATGGGGGAGGTTGGTCGGGGCTGATTTGGGTGGTGGAAGGCGGGCCCCGCCCCTGGATACCGGCTTTCGGCGGTATGGGGGTTGGGGGTGGTTGGTCGGGGCTGATGTGGTTGGTGGAGGGCGGGCCCCTCTCCTCCGCTCCTCTGGATTCCTGCCTTCGCAGGAATGACGAGAAGGGAGGCGGGAATGACAGGGGGAGGCAGGAATGACGAAGGGGAGGCAGGAATGACGAGGGGGAGGGGCCGGCTTGGCGCGGCGTTTTTGCCGCTTTGGTTGGGCGTAGTATGATGGGTTGACGCGTTTGCCGCAGGAGGGGGGCCGAGTGGCATCGTCCCGGCGCGGAGACTCACCAGAGCCGACGCCCCCCGAATCGGCGGGCGCGGCGACTGCTTTGGAGCGCCGGGAGCGGATGCTGCGACGCCGCGGGCGCCTTCGCTACGGCACCTTTGCCTCCTTCCAGTACCGCAATTTCCGCTTTCTCTGGCTTGGGCAGATTTCGCAGGCGCTGGCCCTGTGGATGGAGCAGATCGCCCGGCCGCTGCTGGTGCTGTCGACGCTCGTGGGCGGCGACGCGCGGGACCTGGGGCTGGTCTTCGCGGCGAGGACGGTCCCGCAGCTTGCGGCAGGCTTGTTTGCCGGGGTCATCGCGGACTGGTACGACAGACGCAGCGTGCTCCTGGTGGCCAAAACGGGCTCTGCATTGGCGAACTTCTCCCTTGCCTTCCTGATTCTCTCGGGCCAAATCGAGCTGTGGCACATCTACGTGCAGGCGTTTGTCAAAGGCATGTTCAACGCGATGGACCAGCCCGCGCGGCAGTCGATGATTCCCAGCATCGTGCCGCCGCGGCACCTCACCAACGCTGTCGCGCTCAACAGCGCGTCCATGAACACCATGCGCATCGTCGGCGCGAGCGTGGCGGGCCTCATGGTCGCGTTCGTGGGATTCGGGATGACGTTCCTTGTGGCGGCCATCGTATTCCTTGGTGCCGTGGTCTTCACCTACATGCTGGATGTGCCCACGCACGTGAGGTCCGGGAAGCGCAACGTAGGCAACGCGTTTTCGAGCTTCCGCGAGGGGATCAAGTTCGGGTGGGCCACGCCATCGATACGGTGGGTCATCATTCTGGCGCTGGTCTACTTCATGTTCGGCATGTCGTACATGCAGGTGTTCGCGCCGCTCTTTGCGAAGGACGTGCTCGAGATAGGCGAGCGCGGATTCGGGTTCATGATGTCGCTGACGGGACTGGGCGGCGTCATTGGGGGGCTGACGCTGGCGTCGCTGAACCCTCGGCGGCACCGCGGCCTTGCAATTATGGGAGTGATGGCGACGTTCGGGACCATGCTGATCCTCTTTTCGCTGAGCACGTTCACGGGCATCGTGGCGCTATCGCTGGGGATGGTCGTTCTCATCGGCATGTTCCAGACGCCGTTCAACTCGCTGACCAACTCGCTGCTGCTGGACTCGGCGCCCGTCGACATGCGGGGGCGGGTGATGGCGCTCATCAGCCTCGACCGCTCGGTGATCACGATCGGGGCGACGCTGGCGGGGTTCACGGCGCACGCGCTGGGGGTGCAGTTCGCGCAGCTCATCTTCGCGGGCGTGGTGCTGGCCGGGGTGTTCGTGGCGCTGACGCTGGTGCCGGCATTCCGACGAATCCAGTAACCAAATCCGATGCCGGGACGTTTTCATGTATAGAGAGAACGGTCAAGGAAAGGAGGGTCACATGCGAAACCTCACTGAAGGCCCAACTCACCGGACCAGGTTCTTCCTGGCGCTCGGTCGGAAGGACGCGCACCTCCTGAACCCGGAGGACGTCGGGGCCGACCACAAGTGCAAGGAGACCGAGAACGCCATCCAGAAACCCTGCGGATCATGCGAGAGGCGCTGCCGTACACTTAGGGCGCGCTGGACAGGGAACGAGACCCGGCCGCAAAGCCGGGTCTTTTCTTTTTGCTTGGGGAGCGTAACGGGCGATAGCACTTACTTGGCTGCGACCGGCTGCCGCCCGTATATGTGGAAGGAGATGCGCCAAGTTGGGAAGAGTCGCTAGGGAGAAGCTGCTTCAATTGTGTCAGTTATTGGTTGACTCGATGAATCACAGTTGTTATAGTTGCGATGAGGAACTATTGCAGACGTGGACTTTTCGCAATCATATTGGCACTTGGCGGTCTTCGCAGTATTGTTCCTTGCAGGGCTGGCCCTGGTCATATGGCAGGCGGCGGAGGGGGCATCAAGTTTTGCCCTTGCCGGCAATGTCATTCAGGCGATGGATGCGGTCGTGGTGGTCTCGGCCGCTGTAGCGATTCTTAGTGTGGACGGTACGAAGATGTTTGCCGAGTCTTTCCTCGCAAAGCGATACCAGGATGGGCGCAGAGACATGCTGAAGGATCTGGTCAAGCTGCAACTCATCACTGAGGAACAGCGCAGGGAGCTTGAAGAGCAGAGGAAGTTGCCGACGTAACGTCAAACGAAGGTGATTGCGGCGTGCAGAGTGGACGGTGCGAAGATGTTTGCCGAGTCCTACTTGGAGAAGCGATTCCGGGACGGGTTTAGGGACGGGTTTAAGGATGGGCTTAAGGAAGGCCACAAGATACTCCTAAGAGACCTGGTCAAGCTGCAAATCATCACCGAAGAACAGTTGGAAGAGTTGGAAGAATTAAGGAAAGAGCACAAATGAGGTGAAGGCTCTTTAGCCACACTCGCCATGCCCGGAGACAGTGTAGGGCCCCGCTGGATTGGTTGATGCCTGCGGGGCCCTTTTCTCTTGGCGTTCTGGAGGCGGTGGGAGCGGTTACTTGGCGGCCACGGGTTGCGACTCTCGCTTCCTGCGGGAGGAGGGCTTTGGCGGCGCTTCCGTTGGGGCGTGGCCGTTGAGGAGGGGGCGGAGGTAGTCGCCGGTGTAGGAACGCTCGACGTTCATGACGGACTCGGGGGTGCCGACGGCGATGACCTCGCCGCCGTGCTCGCCGGCGCCGGGGCCGAGGTCGATGATCCAATCGGCGTTCTTGATGACGTCGAGGTGGTGCTCGATGACGATGACGGTGTTGCCGGCCTCGACGAGGCGGTGGAGGACGCGCATGAGGGCGGCAACGTCCTCGAACGAGAGGCCGGTCGTGGGCTCGTCGAGGATGTAGAGGGTGCGGCCGGTGGCGCGCTTGGAGAGCTCGGTGGAGAGCTTGATGCGCTGGGCCTCGCCGCCGGAGAGGGTAGTGGCGGGCTGCCCGAGGCGGATGTAGCCGAGGCCGACGTCGCGGAGGGTCTCCAGCTTGGAGCGGACGCGCGGCAGGTTTTGGAAAAGCTCCAGCGCCTCCTCCACGGTCATGTTGAGCACGTCCGAGATGGAGTTCTCGCGGAACTTCACCTCGAGGGCCTCCCGGTTGTAGCGGGCGCCGTTGCAGACCTCGCAGGGGACGGTGACGTCGGGGAGGAACTGCATCTCGATCTGGATGTAGCCGCCGCCCTCGCAGGCTTCGCAGCGGCCGCCCTTGACGTTGAAGGAGAAGCGGCCGGGCATGTAGCCGCGGGTGCGGGCCTCCGGCAGCTTGGCGAACATCTCGCGGATGGGCGTGAAGGCGCCTGTGTAGGTGGCGGGGTTGCTGCGCGGCGTGCGGCCGATGGGCGACTGGTCGATGTCGACCACCTTGTCGATGGCGTCGAGGCCGGTGAGGCTGTCGTGCTCGCCGGGGCGGTCCTTGGCGCGGTAGAAGGTCTGGGCGATCCGCTTATAGAGGACCTCGTTCACGAGGGTGCTCTTGCCGGAGCCGGACACGCCGGTGATGACGACGAGCTTGCCGAGGGGGAACTCGACGTCCACGTTCTTCAGGTTGTTGGCGCGGGCGCCCGCGAGGGTGATGACCTCGCCGGAGCCGGTGCGCCTGTCGCGGGGCAGAGGGATCTGCCTCCGGCCGGAGAGGTAGGCGCCGGTAATGGACGCCGCGCTGGCAAGTATGGTGTCCAAGGGTCCCTCAGCGACTATCTCGCCGCCGTGCTCTCCGGCGCCGGGGCCGAGGTCGACGATGTGGTCGGCGGCGCGCATGACGGCCTCGTCGTGCTCGACGAGGAGGACGGTGTTGCCGAGGTCGCGGAGGCGTTTGAGCGTCGCGATGAGGCGGTAGTCGTCGGCGGGGTGCAGGCCGATGGTGGGCTCGTCGCAGACGTAGAGGACGCCCATGAGACCGGAGCCGATCTGGGTGGCGAGGCGGATGCGCTGGGCCTCGCCGCCGGAGAGGGTGTAGGCGGTGCGCTCAAGGGTGAGGTAGTGCAGGCCGATCTCCGTCAGGAAGCGCAGACGGTTGTCGATTTCCTTCAGGATCTGCTGGCCGATGAAGCGGTCGCGGTCGTTGAGGGCGAGGTCCTGCGCGATGAGTTTGGGGTCCTCGCTGCGGACGGCCTCAGTCCACTCGAGGGCGCGCTCGATGTTCTGGGAGCAGACCTGCATGATGTCCTTGCCGCAGACGGTAACGGAGAGGGCCTCCGGCTTGAGGCGGCGGCCGCTGCAGGAGGGGCAAGGGCGCTGGGCCATGAAGCGCTGGATCTCGGTGCGCACGTAGTCGGACTCGGTGTCACGGTAGCGACGCATGAGGTTGGGGATGACGCCCTCATAGGTGGTCTGCCAGGTGAACTCGCGGCCGCGGTGGGTGCGGTGGCGCATGGTGAACTTCGTGTTGCGGTCGCCCCGGAGGAGGAGGTCCTGCACGACCTCGGGGAGGTCGCGGAAGGGCGTGGCCATGGAGAAGTCGTGGGCGCGGGCGAGGGAGTTCAGCATGCTGGCGTGGACGCCGTGAGCGGTGCCCGGCCGCATCCACGGCGCGATGGCGCCCTCGTTGAGGGAGAGCGCCGGGTTGGACACGACGAGTTCGGGGTCCACCTCAAGCCGGAAGCCGAGGCCGGTGCACTCGGGGCATGCGCCGTGGGGGTTGTTGAAGCTGAAGGTGCGCGGCTCGATCTCGCCGAAGCTTATCTGGCAGTAGGGGCAGGCGAACTGCTCCGAGAAGATGATCTCCTGGTTGCCGCTCTGCTGCGTCCTGCGGCGCCTGCCTGTCGTGGGCGGCGGGGGCGGGGCGGCGCCGTTGTCGGCAGAGGCGTCGGGGAGGACGGCGACGGTGACCATGCCCTCGGCGAGGCGCATGGCGGTCTCGAGGGACTCGTGGACGCGGGACTGCTCGAGGTCATCGTTGATGACGAGGCGGTCGACGACGACCTGAATGGTGTGGCGGTAGTTCTTGTCGAGGGTGATGGTTTCGGAGAGGTCGCGCACCTGGCCGTCGACTTGGACGCGGACAAAGCCCTTCTTGCGCGCGTCCTCAAAGACGTCCTTGTACTCGCCCTTGCGGTCGCGGACGACGGGGGCCATGAGCATGATGCGGCTCTCGCGGGGGAGGTCGAAAACGGCGTCTGCGATCTGCTGGACGGACTGCCGGACGACGGCGCGGCCGCACTGGGGGCAGTGTGGCTTGCCGACGCGGGCGAAGAGCAGGCGGAGGTAGTCGTAGACCTCGGTGACGGTGCCGACGGTCGAGCGGGGGTTGTGGGAGACGCCCTTCTGGTCGATGGAGATGGCGGGGGAGAGGCCCTCGATGTAGTCGACGTCGGGCTTCTCCATGCGGCCGAGGAACTGGCGGGCGTAGGCGGAGAGGGACTCGACGTAGCGGCGCTGGCCCTCGGCGTAGATGGTGTCGAAGGCGAGGGAACTCTTGCCGGAGCCGGAAACGCCGGTGACGACAACGAGCTTGTTGCGGGGGATCATCACGTCGATGTTCTTGAGGTTGTGCTCGCGCGCCCCCTTCACGATGATGTGTTCCAGCGTCATAGAGCCCTTTGTCCTCCGGCAGCCGCCGACCTGGCAGATGAGTCTTTGCCCCTTGCATTGTAGCACTGTGGGGCTTCAGAAGGCGGGCCGGGACGTCGTGGATGCGCCGGGTTTGGGCGACGATGGGCGGCGTACTTTCGACCGCAACCGCACGGGGCGCGTGTCCTGTATAATTGCGCTGTTTCAACGCATATGTGATGGGAGGGCCCCTCATGTTCAAGCGAATCCTGACTCCCCTGGACGGCTCCACGCTCTCCGAGGGCATCCTTCCGTACGTGCGAGCGCTGGCGCCTGCCTTCGGCGCGAGGGTGGACCTGCTGAGGTCGTACCAGGACCTGGCGTATGAGCTGGCGCCCTCGGATGAAATCGACAGCGCGTCGGTCGTTGCGGCGCTGGAGCCGATCGCGGAGCGGCTGCACCACCAGGCGGAGAACTACCTCGACCGGGTGGCGGCCTCTCTGGAACCGCTCGGGGTGCCAACGTACCAGTTGATACGGTCCGGGCCGGCTGCGGACATCATCGTCGGCGAGGCGGCGGAGGTGGACGACACGCTGGTGGCGATGTCGACGCACGGGCGCACGGGGCTTGGGCGGTGGATCATGGGCAGCGTGACGGACCGGGTGCTGCACACGGCGCTGGCGCCGCTGCTGGTGGTGCACCCGGAGCGCGGGGCGCCGTCCGTGGACAGCGTGGCCGAGATCCGGACACTCATCGTGCCGCTGGACGGGTCGGACCTGGCGGAGACGGTGCTGCCGGTGGCAGTAGAGGCCGCCAAGGCGACAGGGGCGGGCGTCGTGCTTACGCAGACGATAGGCGTACCCTCGGGTTACTACCCGGACGAGGACAGCGGCGGAGTCGTCGGCGTCAGCATCGTCGGCCACCTGGAGGACCAAGCGGAGAAGTACCTGGGAGAGCGCGCGGACGAGCTACGCCGGCTCGGCGCGGGGAATGTGCGCACGCGCGTGACACGCGGGACGCCGGCGGTGGAGATCGAGGAGCTGGCGCGGGCGACGCCGGACAGCATGATCATCGCGTGCACGCACGGGCGGACCGGCGTGGGGCGGACGGTGCTCGGCAGTGTGACGGACCGGCTGGCGAGGCACTCGGGGCACCCGGCGCTCATCGTGCGGGCGCCCAACTAGCGCCGAAGCCCACGGGTCTCAACCTGCAATACCCCTAGACAACAGCGTTCCGCGACGCTATAAATCCCATTGTCCGAGAAAGACATGCTTGTAATGGCGGCATGCCCTTACGTTTCGGACTCCTTGAAACTGGTGGGAAGGCAGACCACAAAGGGACCAAACTCGGGCGCCGATTGGAGGCGTCTTTTCTCTTGCGAGATTGAAGAATTGGGTTGGGGAGGAGTTGGATGTTCAAGCGAATATTGACGCCGCTGGACGGCTCGCAGCTTTCCGAGGGCATCCTGCCGTTTGTTCGCGCGCTGGCTCCGGCGCTTGGGGCGCGCGTTGACCTGCTGCAGATGCACACCGAGGCGACGTACGAACTGGAACAGCTGCCGGACTCCGAGCAGGCGTCGATAACGGCGGCGCTTGAGCCCCTGAACGTGCGGCTACAAAACCAGTCTGAGGCGTATCTCTCGCGGATCGCGGAGAGCTTGGCGCGACTGGGCGTCGAGGCGCGGATACTGGTGCGGTACGGGAATCCGGCCACGCAGATTGTGGCGGAGGCCGAGAAGGATGACGACACGCTCATCACCATGTCGACGCGGGGTCGCACGGGCATCGGCCGGTGGGTTATGGGTAGCGTGACCGACCGAGTGCTGCACACCACGTTGACGCCGATGCTGGTGGTGCATCCCGACCGGGAGACGCCCGCCGTAAACAGCGTAGCCGGCATTACGACGCTCATCGTGCCGCTGGACGGGTCCGACCTTGCCGAGACGGTGCTGCCCATAGCGGGAGAGATTGGGGCGGCGACCGGGGCCAGGGTGCATCTCTTCCGCGTGCTGGACGAACCCGGGCGATCGTCCCTGAACGTCTCAGAACTGGCGGCAACTGGCGTCAGCGAGGCCACGCGGGAGGAAGCGGAAGCGGCGGAATACCTGGGCGAGAAGGCGGACGCGCTGCGAGAGGCCGGCGTGGCGGAGGTCCGCACGACGGTGACGCGAGGCAGGCCGGCAGATGAGATCCAGGAGATTGCAAGGACCACGCCGGACAGCATGATCGTGGCGTGCACGCACGGCCGCAGCGGCGTGGGGAGAGCGGTGATGGGGAGCGTGACGGACCGGCTGGTGCGTCATGCCGGTGACCCGGCGCTGATCATTCGAGCGCGGCACTAGGGGCGGGCTAGAGCGGTCACCGCCCGACCCATTCGGTCGGGGGCTGACCTAGGCGGTCACCTCGATGTAGGTGTCGCGGGACTTGACGATCTCGCCTATGCGGTAGCCGTTGGAGCCGTGGGCGCGGAGGGAGTCGATCAGGCCGGCCTCGCGTCCGCGGGGCACGGACATGAGCAGCCCACCGGAGGTCTGGGCATCGCAGAGCAGGAGCTTCCCCGCCTCAGAGATTGCCTCGTCCCAATGGGCCACGCCGTTCATTGAATCCAGATTTCTCCTCGTGCCGCCGGGCACGATGTTCTGCTCCAACAGGTCCCACGTTCCGTTCAGGACGGGGACCGCGCCAAACGAGATCTTTGCCGCGACGCCGCTGGCGGCGGCCATGCTTCGCAGGTGGCCCATGAGACCAAAGCCGGTGATGTCCGTGCAGGCGTTGACGCCGGCCGGTTTCATCGACAACGCGGCGCCCTCGTTGAGCTTGGCCATGACCTCGATGGCGTTGTCCAAGACCTCGGCGGGGGCGACGCCTGCCTTCCCAGCGGTGGTGATGATGCCGGTGCCGATGGGCTTGGAGAGGACCAGCACGTCACCGGGGCGGGCATTGGCGTTGGAAATGTGGTCGTAGGGACGGACCACACCGGTGACGGCAAGGCCGTACTTGGGCTCGGCATCGTCCATGGTGTGGCCGCCAGCGATGAGGGCGTTGGCCTCCTCGGTCTTGTCGTAGCCACCCCTGAGCACCTCGGTGAGGATGCTCTTGTCCAGCGATGCGGGGAAGCAAACGATGTTGAGGGCGATGACGGGCATGCCGCCCATGGCGTAGACGTCCGAGAGGGAGTTGGCGGCGGCGATGGCGCCGTATGCGTAGGGGTCATCCACGATGGGCGGGAAGAAATCAACGGTCTGGATGATGGCGAGGTCCTCGGTAATTCTGTACACAGCGGCATCGTCCCCTGTATCCGGACCGACGAGAAGATCGCGGTCCGTCATTCGGGGCAATTGACTCAGGACTTGGCCCAGATCCTCCGGGCTGAACTTAGCAGCTCAGCCGGCGCAATGGGCAAGTTCAGTCAGTCTGACTTCACTGTTTGCCATACCCTCCCTCGCGTCCCGCAGGGCACATTGTGAGGCGTCTTGCCCCGCAGGACTCGCCGCATTATATCAGTATTACAGCTGTGCTGCTATGTGGCGTCAGGCGTAAGCCGCAGCGCGTAACCGGCGGGCTGCCGGGTGTGGCGCGTGAGCGAGGCCACGATGACGACGGCGGTCTCGCCCGCGGCCAGGGCGGGGACGGTCACGCTGCCGGCGTTGGCGCCGTCGAGGGGGACGTCGAGGACGGTGGGGGCGCCCTCGCCACGGTCGACGACGACGCGGACGCCGAAGCGCTGGGGGAGGACGTTGGTCGTGCGCACGAAGCCGTCGGCCGACCACTCGCCGTCAGTCTCGGCGTCGTCGAAGAAGCCGATCTCGGGGACGGCGACGTCGTCGACGCATGCGCCGTCGAGGCTGATGGCGGCATCGAGGACCTGCTCGAAGGCGACGAGCACACTGGCGCCCGTGTAGGGTGTCAGGTCAACCTGCTCCTCCACCCAACCGTCGCTCCTGCCGGTGATGCCGGGGCCGTACGTTGCGCCGATGGGGTCGTCGGTGACGGTGTGCGTGCCGGGGAGGACGTTCCAGGTCTCGCCTCCGTCGGGGGAGGCCGTCACGTAGAGGTAGTCCCAGAGCTCCTCCAGGTTGTGCCACATGCGGAAGGTGAGCGTGGCGGAGGTGACCTGCGACAGGTCGAACTCGTGGGTGAGGCGCGAGTGGGAGGAGTCTCCGCGGTTGCTCCACCAGCAGGCCTCACCGCTGTAGGGCGACGTGTCGAGGATGACGTTGGCGGGGTCGCCATCGAAGTGCAGCACGCCGCCGGACGCGGAGACGTCGAGGCTGACGTAGTCGGTCGCGAAGGGGGCGACGTCGCCGTTGAGGCGCTCGCCGGGGGGGAGCGCGCGAACCGGGGACTGGAGCGACAGGGGGGAGTCGTCGACGTAGCCGTAGGGCATAGGGGCGCTGCCGCCGAGGAGGTTGGCCGTCGACCAGTCCATGTAGAGGTCGTCAAAGGGCACGTCGTGGCCGGCGTCGCGGAGGTAGGCCTCGATGCCGGCGGCGCCGTCCTCGGGGCGGGCGATGAGTGGGGCGAGGGCGTCGATGCCGTAGCGCTGGGTGAAGTAGATGAAAAAGAGGTGGGCGGCGTTGTAGTGCCTGCCGACGCCGCTGCCGAAGCTGGGCCAGTTGGTGAGGGATACCTCATCACGGAAGCCTGGGGGCGAGAGGGCGCGTCCGCGGGCGACGAGGCCGGCGGTGATCTCCGAGATGCCCTCATTGACCCAGGTGTGCTCCGTGGGGTCCACGAGGTGGTGGAGCAGGTGCTGGTACTCGTGGCCGGTGAGGCTGCGGAACGCGCCGGGGCCTGCGCGGACGACGCGGGCGTCAAGGTAGAGCATGGGGCGGCCGTTGCTGTAGGGGAAGACGCCCGGCGTGTAGTAGTCGCCGGAGGAGAAGTAGCCCGCGGCGCCGCTCAGGGGTGTGATGAGCATGGTGGTCGGAGCGCCGAGGCCCTCGTGGGCGCGATCCGGGACGTAGCCGAGCGTCGCCTGGGAGACGGAGGGGTAGACGCGCTCCTCGAAGTGGTTGGCGAGCTCCTCGAGCTGCGCGCGGCCGCCGAGCACACCGTCGACGGCGTACCAGAGGGCGTGGGGGGTCACTAGCTGGAGGGTGGCCTTCACCTTCTCGACGCGCTGGCGGGTGAGATCCACGACCCAGAAGGCCTCGACGTGGCCGACGTCCTCGGGGCCGAGGATGGGAGCCTTTGCGATCTGGGCGAACTGGTCCGGCCGGAAGCGGCGGGCGAGGGCGATGAGGTCGCTGGGGGGCGGCGGCGCGATGTGGGCCGGCGGCGGTTGCGACTCGGCGGGGGCGGTCGGCATGAGGGACGGCTTGAGGGCGAGGGCCTCGCCGGTGGCGGCAGGTGCGGGGGCGGCGTCGGCGTCGACGGGCGGCGGCGGGACCTGGGAGGGAGCGGGCGGCTCGCCGTCGGGTGTCGGGACGGGCACGGCGGTGGGAGACGGGACGGCGTCGGGCGTCTGCTGGGGCGGCTCTGACCGGCACGCAGCGAGGGTCACGAGGAGCAGCAGGGAGGCCATCAGCGCCATCGTTGCTGCGCCTCGCCCCAAGGATGTGTTGTCCAATGTGCGGCCCTGCATGCCGTCCCCTGAGAACCTGCCCAGTGTTCAGGGTACCACAGGTTGCGTGCGTCGCACCTTTGGATGGCCGCGAGGAACCGCTACACGCCGGCCAGCGCAAGCTGTTGCGCGGGTTGCGCCGGCTGCCACCAATCGTGGCGGCGTTCCTTGAGGCCGTGGGCGTCCATGAGCTCCGAGACGCGGTCCTCGACGTCGCGGCGAAGGGTGGTGGGGGCGAAGGGCTCGACGTAGAGGCGCTGGTAGGCGGAGTGGAGGCGGGGGTTGCGGCTGGAGAGGTAGTCCATGAAGTGCTCGCGGGTTCCGGGCTGGAGGTGGAGGACGTTGGGGTGGAGGTAGTGGGCGCCGTGGGCTGCGGCGGCCTCGACGACGGCGGCGAGGCTCTCGTGGCTGTCGGTGATGCCGGGCACGACGGGGGCGAGGAGCACACCGGCGCGGACGCCGGCGGTGACGAGGCGCTCCATCACCTGGAGGCGCTTCCACGGCGGCGGGGTGCCAGGCTCTAGATCGCGCCAGAGGTCGGGGTCGAGGGTGGTGATGCTGAAGGAGACGGACGCACCCGCGCGGCGGCAGGCGTCGGCGAGGACGTCGACGTCGCGCTGGACCATGGTGCCCTTGGTGACGAGCTGGAGCGGGGTGCGGCGCTCGGCGAGGGCCTCGATGCAGCCGCGGGTTAGGCGGCGGGCGCCCTCGATGGGCTGGTAGGGGTCGGTGGCGGTGCCGATGGCGACGACGTCGCGGGGCCACGAGGGGCGGGAGAGCTCGGCGCGGAGGACGTCGACGATGTTGGTTTTGACGAAGACGAGGCCGGAGAAATCCTCGGAGGCGTTGAGGTCGTGGAAGGCGTTGTAGCGACGGGCGAAGCAGTAGTGGCAGCCGTGGACGCAGCCTCGGAAGGGGTTGAGGGACCAGCGGAAGCCCATGCCGCGGACGCGGTTGAGAGCGCTCTTGCTCTCGATGTCCATGTACTTTGCGTGATGGGACATGGGCCCCTCCCTCGATGATGAGAGAAGGGTAATTTAGAACTTACGTTCTTGTCAAGGGGGTGGGGGGACGCCCCGCCCCTCCGCCCGTGCCCTGGGTTCCCGCTTTCGCGGGAACGACGGTGTTGGGTGGTGTGGAGGGACGGAGGTGGTTGGTGGTGGGGATGCCCCGCCGCCCTGCCCCTCTGGATTCCTGCCTGCGCAGGAATGACGCGTGGGGGGTTGGTAGGGGGAGCGGAGTCGAACGGAGGTGAGGATGCCCCGCGCGTCCGCCCCTGCCCTGGGTTCCCGCCCCCGTATCGGGGTACGGGGCAAGCTTCGCGGGAACGACGGGGGGAATAGGGGACGTCCGCACGTCAGGTGTTGGGCACGGAGCGCACGCCATTCGTTTGGATTTGTCCTCATTTTGCCCGTAGCTGCGGCCGAGGTTGTTTCGCCTTTGTTTTGTAGGGAATCTGTCGCATTCCAGCTATACGTCAAGTATTTTACTTTTTTCGGGCCGGCAGTCCCTTCACCGGAGCCGTCGGGGTGAGCCACGACGGTGACGGTGGACGAGGGGCTCGCCGTCGTGGAGACGCGTGCGCCGATGGTGGTGGTCTGCGTGGCGGTGGCGGTGAGTGCTTGCATGGGGAGAGGGTAACGGGGGGTGCGGGTTTCGCGCGAGGGGGTTGTGTCAGGGTGGGGGGACGCCACCCCGCTACGCCTCTGCCCTGGGTTCCCGCTTTCGCGGGAACGAAGGTTGGGGGTGGTGTGGAGGGATGGAGGTGGTTGGTGGTGGGGATTCCCCGCCACTGGATACCGGCTTTCGCCGGTATGGAGAACCGAGGTGGATGGGGACTGCGGCTGTGGGCGGTAGTGGGGACGCCCCGCTCCTCGGCCCCTCTGGATTCCTGCCTGCGCAGGAATGACGCGTGGGGGGTTGGTAGGGGGAGCGGAGGCGGACGGTGGTGGGGATGCCCCCGCGTCCGTCTGTGCCCTGGGTTTCCGCCCCTGTATCGGGGTACAGGGCGAGCTTCGAGTTCCCTCAGGGCGAACGGCCTCCCCGCCCATCCCCACCACCCGCACCGCCCCTGGATACCGGCTTTCGCCGGTATGGAGGGTTGTGGGGTAGGGGCCCATTGGTGAGCTCAGGGCGAACGGCCCCGCCGCCCCGCCCCTCTGGATTCCTGCCTGCGTAGGAATGACGCGTGGGGAGTTGGTAGGGGGAGCGGAGGCGGACGGAGGTGAGGATGCCCCGCGCGTCCGTCTGTGCCCCGGGTTCCCGCCCCCGTATCGGGGTACGGGGCAAGCTTCGCGGGAACGACGGTTGGAGGGCGGGGACTGCGTGGGGGCGCGGGGGTGATGGGTGGAGTGGGAACGGCCCCACGCGTCCGCCCCTGCCCTGGGTTCCCGCTTTCGCGGGAACGACGGGGGGTGGGAACGGCGGTGGGGCGGGGACGGCGGTGGGGGCGCGTGGAGTGGGCACGGCCCCTCGCATGCACCCGTGCCCTGGGTTCGTGCCACCGTATCGGGGAACGGGGCGAGCTTCGCGGGGACCGGGGGTGGGGGGTGCAAACGATGGAAGCGCTTGTCTGGGCGTGCGCCGGAATGCGCGGATGGAGCGAGCGGACCGGGCTGCCTCAGCCGTTGGACTGTGGCTGGGGTTCAGGCCGTTCCGGTTCGGCGGTCACCACCTGCTGGAACGTTCAGCGTGCGCGTGGTCGGGCAGCCGGTACGATATGCCGGCGTCGTCGTAGGCGGACGCCTCCAGGAGCGTCGCGAAGTTCTTGGGGGGTTCCTTCCGCAATTGCGCTCGCAGTTTCTGGATGCGCTGATCCAGCCGGTAAAAGAATAGTGGGAAAGGCAATTTGCTGGCAGGAAATTTCAGCTGGCCGGCGAGGTCGTTCCCTATGAGGCCCCGAGAAACAGGGTAGATGACACCATTCACCAACTTCTTTCGTTCGTCAGGATCCGTGATGCCCGCGACCAGGGGAGCGGAGTTGATCAGCGCGTTTGTCATGAGGATCGCGTCCGGCGTAGGAGGAGGCTCACACAAGGAGCCGATCCGGTATATGTTCAGGGCGTGGCTCTCGTCGGTGTAGAGGATGGAATCGGGAATGCCCATGAGGTGGCCGGCGTAGCGCCAGACGTCGTGGAAGCCGGCGCGCTCCTCCGGGCTGTAACGAGCTCCCAGCGACTCCGAGTGCTGGACGGTGCGCGCGGCGAAACAGGATACCGAATAGCCCATGTGCGCGGCGCTGAGCGGCACGCCCCAGGCGTCGTGCTCCCACTCCTCGGTCTGTGCCAGCAGCCGCCGGACCTGGGCGTGGACGAAGCGGATGCGGACGGACAACTTCCACCCGTCGCCGTACCGTTGCAGCCCCCCGGGCCAGAATATCTCCATCTGGTGCCGGTTGTTCTGCTTGAGCCGCCAGACACCGTCGTCAAAGATGCGCCCGGTCTGCACGAATGACTTGCTTATCAGCGTAGCGAAGCCGTCTATTAGCACACCAGTGACGAAGGCTGACAGGATGGCGACGGAGTTTCGCTGGAAGGCGCGGACGCCCGGAGCGAAGACGTGGTGATCAAGCCACTCCGGGTCAGGCGGCGGCGCGTCGAAGAAAAAATCGCGCAGCAGTTGGGGCGCTTCCCGCATCCCGTCCTGGTTCCCTTCCATCCCGGCCTGAATGTAGCGGTGTACCCGGTCCTGCGGCAGCTGCGCCAACTCGTCCACAATCGCGTCCATGACCGGGTCGCCGATGTGGGTGTGGGCGATGTAGTTGTCCGCGGTCTCCTGGTCTATCAGACGGGCCTTCTCGTAGCCCGCAATGTAGTCAGACGGCACTTTCATTGTTCCACGTCCGTATTTCGCGGTGAGAGTCGCCCCTTCTGCCCCATGAATCCAGCTATTGCCAATGCCATACTCAAGGAGGAAGGGACGGCCATCGCGATATCGACACTTTCAATTCTCATGCCTGACGCCTATCTGGCCCCTTTGCCGCTCATAAGAGGGACCGTCGGCTTCTCCTCCCACAATGACGCCCCGATTTATGGAGGTACAATTGTACCTTCCTGAGCAGTTAGCCCTACTAACTGATAGTTATCATAGTCTAATTTACGCATTTGGCAACCTGTATCCCCGGCTTGCGCACTTTCATGCAAATTTTCTGGTGTTTGGTCAATCTTATTCCGTCAACAAGTGTCCGAGCCCAATGCTGTCGGCCATCTCCATGAGCGCCATGCGGCTCTGATTGCCGGGACAGGCCCTACCCCTGGCCCGTCGCAATGCGGTGTGTCGATAGGTCCGCAACCGTCGGGCGATGTCCGACCACGACGAGCCCGAATGCTCCCGGAACCACACCAGCCGCATCGGGAATTTGGCGGCAAGTCCGTGGGTGTCTCTACCGTGGTGAATCCGCTGTCACCGGGGTGCCGTTTGTGGGAGGACTGCGGGTTAGACGTGCTGGTCAAAGAGGATTTGGTTGCCGTCCGGGTCCTCGAGGAAGAAGCTGTCCGGGCCGGCGGTGGTCTCGTTGGCCTCGCTGATGAGGGCGATGCCCTTGCCCTTGATCTGACGCTGGATGCTGCGGATGTCGGTGAAAGCGTCGAGCTTCTGGGCGTTGGCGTCCCAGCCCGGATTGAACGTGAGGATGTTCTTGTCGAACATGCCCTGGAAGAGGCCAATGGTTGACACGCCGTTCTGCAGGATGAGCCAGTTCTCGGCCTGGTCGCCGCCGATGATGACGAACCCGAGCTTGGTGTAGAAGTCGCGTGAGGCCTCGATGTCGCTGACGGCGAGGCTGACGGAGAATGCACCGAGTTCCATGTCGAAACGCTCCCTTGCCGGTGATGGCGCGGCTTGGCGTGCCCGCTCGAGGCGGGCGGGTTGTGGCCGTTGCCGTGCGGGCTTGAGTATACTGGATTTGCTCCGAGGAATTGCCAGGAGGTATTTCATGCCGCTCAACGTCTACCTGCACTTCAACGACAACTGCCGCGAGGCCTTCGAGTTCTACCGCTCGGTGTTTGGGGGCGAGTTCACGTTCTACGCCACCTTCCGCGAGATGCCCGAGGACATGGGAATCGCCGAGTCGGAGATGGACAACGTGATGCACGTCTCGTACGACATCGGCGGGACGACGCTGTTGGGCAGCGACGTGCCGAGCGTGTTCGGCCCGCCCGTCGAGATGGGCAACAACTTCTCGATCAGCGTCACCGCTGAGAATCGGGAGCAGACAGAAGAGTTCTTCAGCAAGATCTCCGAGGGCGGCGACGTCACCATGCCGCTGGGGGACATGTTCTGGGGCGACTACTTCGGCGCGTGCACGGACAAGTTCGGGATCAACTGGATGATCAGCTACGCCAGCGGCGAGACGCCCTCGTGACGAGAGCGGTGACTGAGCTCGGCCGGGCCCCTGCAATTGGACGGCATCCAACGCATAATCGATGACGTTTTGGAACACGTGGACCTTTGACCCGCTGACCCTTGCCGGTCTGGCTGTGCTCTTCGCGCTGTATACGCGCGGGTTGTGGCGCAGCCGCGGGCGCTCAGGCGACCTCTTCCCGTGGTGGCGGCCCACCTCGTTCTACGCCGGCTGGGTGACGCTGCTGCTGGGGGCGATGTCGCCCATCGACGGGCTCTCGGGCGACCTCTTCCTGATGCACATGGTGCAGCACATGCTGATGATGATGGTGGGGCCGCCGCTCATCCTGCTCGGCGCGCCGGTGGTGCCGGTGCTGCGGGGGCTGCCGCGCATCTTTCGCGACAACCTGGCGATACCGCTGTTCCAGATGCGGCGGGTGCGCAAGGTCCTCGGGTTGCTGGCGTCGCCACTGATCGCGTGGCTGGTCTTCGTGTTCACGGTGTGGATCTGGCACATCCCGGCGCTGTACAACGAGGCGATTACCAACGAGGCGCTGCACTTTCTGCAGCACGTCATGTTCGTCAGCGCCGCCATCTTCTTCTGGTGGATCGCCATCGACCCGGTGCCGCTGAAACCGCGGCTCTCGTACGCGCTGCGGCTGCTGTACCTGTTCCTCGCGACGCTGCAGAGCACGGCGCTGGCGGCGATCATCACGCTCTCTGAGGACGTGCTGTTCACGTACTACGAGAGCGTGCCGCGGCTTTGGGGGCTGACGCCGGGGGAGGACCAGATGATCGCGGGGCTGATCATGTGGGTACCGGGCGCGGGCATCTACTTCACGGTGTTGACGGCACTGTTCTTCGTCATGCTGTACAAGGACGACGAGCGCATGCGTCGGCTGGAGGGGCGGCCGGTGAGCGGGCCGAGACGGTGGTAGCAACTCAACCCCTTGGTGGCGTCGAGGGGTTGAGGGCGAAAAACTTTGCGCGATTTTTCACCAACCCATTGACTACGAAAGTTTCACGCCTATAGAATGTGGCTGCTGCAAAGGGGTCTGCACGCCCGTGCCAGCACGGGAGGAACCCGAGGCCCCGGACGCGAACAGCCTCTCAGCGCTCATGGGGACGGCAGCAACCGGTCACAACGACATTGAGAGAGGACCATGGCGAACCGAAAACACATCCGCCCTAAGTCCCTGCTCGTACTCCTCGCCCTAGTAATTTTACCCATCCTCGCAGCCTGCGGCACCGTCGACTCGGCGCAGACCACCATCAACCCGCAGTCGGACGTCGCGCGGGAGATTCAGGGCACGTACGCGTTCATCTTCTGGGTGTCGGTTGTGGTGTTCGTCGTTGTCGAGGGCGCGCTGGTGTACGCGGTGTTCCGCTACCGCCGCCGCCCGAACTCCGGCATGCCGAAGCAGACCGAGGGCAACATGGTCCTCGAGGTCACGTGGACCATCATTCCCGCGCTGATCCTGGTCGCCATCGCGGTGCCGACGTGGATCACGATCTTCCGGACGGACGACATACCGGCGGGCTCGTACATCATCAACGTCACGGGCCACCAGTGGTGGTGGGAAGTCGAGTACCCGGACGTCGGCCTGGTGACGGCCAACGAGATCCGCGTGCCTTCCGACCGCACCATCGGCTTCCACCTGGAGACGGAGGACGTGCTGCACAGCTTCTGGGTGCCGGCGCTGTTCGGCAAGATTGACCTGGTGCCGGGCAGGACTAACACAGTGTGGTTCACGCCTGACGTGGAGACTGAGGGGCAGATGTTCCTTGGGCAATGCGTGGAGTTCTGTGGACTCTCACATGCGAACATGCGCATGCGCATCTTCGTCGACAGCCCTGATGACTTCGCCGCGTGGACTGCGGGACTGCAGTCGCCGGCGCCGGAGCCGTCGGGCGTGGCGGCGACGGGGCACGAGCTCTTCTCGAGCAAGGGCTGCACCGTGTGCCACAGCATTAACGGGGCGTATGACGCAGCGGGGCTGTTCCCGGCGCCCAACCTTACGGGCTTCGGTTCACGGGTGACGCTGGCCGGGGCGATAATGGAGAACAACGCCACGAACCTGACGGCGTGGCTGGACAACCCGGAGGAGATCAAGCCCGGCAACATCATGTACAAGGAAGCCGAGGCTTACAAGAACCCGGACCTGGCACTGACGGATGCGGACATCGGCGCGCTGGTGGCGTATCTTCAGACATTGCAGTAGCGCATTCGAGAGCGTAGCGCCGGAGCGTTCCGGCGGGCGTTTGGAGGCGAATACATGGCAACGGCAGTAGGCGCATTTGGTGGAGCGGACCACGCCGCTTCCAAGAGCGGCGTGTGGAGCTGGATAACCACCGTCGACCACAAGCGCATCGGCATCCTGTACGGGGTGACGGCCGTCACTTTCTTCCTTATTGGTGGCTTCGAGGCGCTGCTGATTCGACTGCAACTGGCGGAGGCGGAGAGCACGCTCATCGCCGCCGGGTTGTTCAACCAGCTCTTCACGATGCACGCGCTGACCATGATCTTCCTGGCGATCATGCCGTTGGGGGCGGCCTTCTTCAACTTCATCGTGCCGCTGCAAATCGGCGCGCGGGACGTCGCGTTCCCGCGGCTGAACGCGCTGAGCTACTGGCTGTTCCTGTTCGGCGCGCTCCTGCTTAACTCGAGCTTCATCTTCGGCGGCGCGCCGGACGTGGGGTGGTTCGCGTACGCCAACCTTACGGCGTTGGAGTACTCGCCGAGCAGCGCGGTCGACTTCTTCGCGCTCGGCATGCTGGTGCTGGGTGTGTCCTCGCTGGCCGCGGCGCTAAACTTCATCATCACCATTCTCAACTTGCGGGCGCCGGGCATGACGCTGATGCGGATGCCGGTGTTCACGTGGATGACGCTGGTGGTGTCCTTCCTGCTGGTATTCGCGCTGCCCATTCTCACGGTGGGGCTGGTGCAGCTCCTGTTCTGGCGGGAGTTCGGCATGCCGTTCTTCTCGGCGGAAGCTGGCGCGGACCCGCTGCTATGGCAGCACATCTTCTGGCTCTTCGGGCACCCCGAGGTGTACATCCTCATCCTGCCGGCGATGGGCATCGTCTCCGAGATCCTGCCTACGTACTCGCGCAAGCCGCTGTTCGGATACTCAACGGTGGTGTTTGCGGGCGTGGCCATCGGCTTCATGGGCTTCGCGGTATGGGCGCACCACATGTTCACGGTGGGGCTGGGCTCGATCGCGCTGGCGGCGTTCTCGGCGAGCACGATGCTGATCGCGGTGCCGACGGGCATCAAGATCTTCAACTGGATCGCGACGCTGTGGGGCGGCTCGATTCAGTTCACTACGGCGATGCTGTTTGCGCTGGGGTTCGTGGCGCTGTTCGTCATCGGCGGACTGAGCGGGGTGATGCATGCCTCGCCGCCCGTCGACACGCAGCAGCAGGACACGTACTTCGTGGTGGCGCACCTGCACTACGTGCTGTTCGGCGGGAGCATCATGGGGCTGTTCGGCGGCATCTACTACTGGTTCCCGAAGATGACAGGCCGGCTGCTGAGCGAGGGCTGGGGCAAACTGCACTTCTGGCTGATGTTCATCGGCATGAACGTGACGTTTGGGCCGATGCACCTGGTGGGCATCGACGGGATGCCGCGGCGCATCAACACGTACGACGAGAGCATGGGCTGGGAGCTCCTGAACCAGATCGAGACGGTGGGGGCCTTCATCATCGCGCTGAGCGTGGCGGTGTTCCTGGTGAACTTCTTCAAGAGCGTCAAGAGCGGCGAGCCGGCAGGGGACGACCCGTGGGACGGCCGCACGCTGGAGTGGTCAATCTCCTCGCCGCCGCCGGAGTACAACTTCGCGCGGATCCCGGTTGTGCACAGCAACGAGCCGTTCTGGGACCAGAAGCACCCGGAGCTGAAGCACGACGCGCCGCCGGTCATCGCTGGAGGCGCAGATGGAGAGGCGGAGGAGTCCATCCACATGCCGAACCCGTCGTACTGGCCGATCGTCGTGGGATTTGGGACGGCGCTGGCGGCGGGACTTGTGATCGTCAATCCGTGGCTGGCGTCCATCGGCGCAGTCATCGGCCTGCTGGGCATCTACGGATGGGTCTTCGAGCCGGCAGGGCCCGAGCACCACTAGAGGGGAAGTCGTGACAACTAACACCACGGCACACGAGAGTCACCTGGCCACAACGACGGGGCTTGACCATCGCAAGCTCCTGATGTGGCTGTTCCTGGCGTCTGAGTGTCTCTTCTTCGGCTCGCTCATCGCGACGTTCCTGCTGTACAAGGACGCGAGCGTGGTGGGGCCACAGCCGCACGAAATCCTGAACATCCCAGTGACGAGCACGAGCACGTTCGTGCTGCTGACGAGCTCGCTGGCGATGGTGCTGGCGCTCGCGGCGGTGCAGCGCAACGACGTTGTGTCGGCGCGGTTCTGGATCTTCGCGACGGCGTTCCTGGGAGCGACGTTCCTCGGGTTCCAGGTGTACGAGTTCTACGAGTTCGTGATTCACGGGCTCACGCCGAAAACTAACGTCTTCGGGGCGAGCTTCTTCACGCTGACGGGCTTCCACGGCGCGCACGTGACCGTCGGTGTCATCTGGCTGATGTCGCTCTTCTTCTACTCGTTCAGGCACGGGCTGCCTGCGGAGAGGAGCCTGGACGTCGAGCTGTGCGGACTGTACTGGCACTTTGTGGACATTGTCTGGGTGGTCATCTTCACGGTGGTATACCTGATCGGCAGCCTGGAGCCGGCGGCCACCTAGCGGCCGACACCACAGGGAGAGGCGCATGGCAGAGCAAGAACTACACCCGGCGCAGGCGCACGAGAGCGCGCACCCGTCGCCGGCAAAATACATCCTCATAGCGACGTACCTGACGTTGATCACCATCTTTGAGGTGCTGATCTACTACGTGGACGCACTTCAGGACTACTTCCTCTGGATCTTCCTGGTGTTGTCCGCGGTCAAGTTCTACTACGTGGCCATGTTCTATATGCACCTCAAGTTCGACGCCAGGATATTCAAGACCCTGTTCATCTTCGGCCTCGTGCTTGCGACGTTTATCATGGCGGCGTTGCTGTTACTCTTCAGCATCATCATTTAGCAGAGTAGCCTTGCACGCCTTCCGTTCCGAAGGATCTTCCATGCGCAGCCTTGCTGGTATTGTGCCGTGAACGCCTCGTCCTTCCGCAGCTTGCGAGCCCTCCTTGCCGTCACCGTTGTGGTGACGTTTGGCCTCATCACGCTGGGCGGGCTGGTGCGGGCGACGGAGTCCGGGCTCGGCTGCCCCGACTGGCCCCTGTGCCATGGGCAGATCATCCCCCCGTTCGAGTACCACGTCCTCATCGAGTACTCCCACCGGCTTGTCGCGAGCGTCGTTGGCGTGCTGGTGGTGGCGTGCGCCGTGCTGGTGTGGACCAAGCACCGCGAGTCGTCGGGGCTGAAGCGACTGATGGCCGTCGCGGTGGGGGCGCTGGCAGTGCAGGTGGTGCTGGGCGGGATCACGGTGCTGACGGAGCTGCCCGCGCCGGTTGTGACCGCGCACCTGTTTGCGGCGGAGACGCTGTTCGCGATGCTCATTGTGGCGCTGCTCATTGCGCGGCCGGCGACGGCGAGCGGGCCGCCGGGGCAGCGGCACCCGTACTTCAACACGGTCCTCGCGATGGCGACGGTGTCGATGGTCATCCTGCTGTCGGGCACGTACATCGTGGGGAGCGGCGCGAGCACGATCTGCCCCTCGTGGCCGCTGTGCACGAGCGACTGGCTGCCGAACTTCGGGCTGCAGTGGGAGCACATGGCGCACCGGGTCATCGCGGGAGCGGGCGGGATCTACATCATCGTGGCGGCGCTGCAGGCGCGACGGCTCAAGGGGAAGTCGCGGGCGCTGGCGGGCATGGGCATAGGCGCGGCGGCGCTGGTGGTCGCGCAGGTGTTGGCGGGGGCGGCCAACCCGTGGTTCCAGTTCGCGGCGGCGGCGCGGGTGATTCACCTAAGCCTGGCGTCGGCGCTGTGGGGGCACCTGATCGCGATGGCGGTCGTGGCGGCGCGGCTGTCGCCCGAGGAGGGCGTCGAGGCGGCGGATGAGGGTGGAGGCGAGGCGGACGCAGAGGCGTCGGCGGCGCCGGGAGGCACGCTGCGGGCGGTGATCGGCGACTACGTGGCACTGACGAAGCCGCGGGTGATGTCGCTGCTGCTGGTTACGGCGTTCGGGGGCATGGTGCTGGCGGCGGAGGGACTGCCGGAGGTGGGGCTCATCGCGACGGTGATCATCGGCGGCGCGCTGGCGTCGGGTGGCGCGAGCGCGCTCAACCACTGGCTCGACCGGGACATCGACCGGAAGATGGGGCGGACAGCGTCGCGACCGGTCGCGAGCGAGCGGGTGTCGGGACGACAGGCGCTGGTGTTCGGGCTCGTGTTGAACGTGCTGTCGTTCGCGCTGCTGTTGTGGGGCGCGAACCTGCTGGCGGCGTCGCTGGCCATGGCGGGGTCGGTCTTCTACGTGCTGGTGTACACCAAGTGGCTCAAGCGGACGACGACGCAGAACATCGTGGTCGGCGGAGCAGCGGGCGCGGTGCCGCCGCTGGTGGGGTGGGCCGCGGTGACGGGCGGGCTGACGCTGCCGGCGTTCTACCTGTTCGCGATCATCTTCTTCTGGACGCCGCCGCACTTCTGGGCGCTGGCGCTGCTCATCCGGCGCGACTACGCCGAGGCGGGGGTGCCGATGCTGCCGGTGGTCGCGGGCGAGGAGAGCACCCGGCGGCACATCCTGCTGTACACGCTGGCGCTGATGATGCTCACGGTCCTGCTGTACCTGGCGACGGAGAGCCTGGGGCCGGTGTACCTCGTGAGCGCGATAGTGCTCGGGCTGGGGTTCATCGCGTACGCGGTGCGGCTGCTGCGGCAGACGGGCGAGCGGGCAGCGGCGCCGATCTACCGGTACTCGCTGCTGTACCTGGCGCTGTTGTTTGCGGTGATCATGGGGGATGGGGCGTTGTAGGTGCGGGTTTGACAGGGGTTGCGTGCAGGGAGCAAAATAGAGTTGCTTTTAAAGGTTCCCCCCCGATGACAAGTGCCCCAGGAGGCACTCTCCCGTAAGGGAGTAGTCGGGGGGGTCATTTCTTGTGTTTGCGTGACCTTAGTAGTGGTGTTGACGACTTTCCCCGATGCCCTATAATGAGGTTGGTGCCTAAAGGTTCCCCCCTGATGACAAGGGCCCAAGGGGCCCTCTCCCGGCGACGGGAGTAGTCGGGGGGGTCGTTTTTTGCGCAACCCCCCGGTTCATGGAATGAGAGTCTCGCTGTTGACAGCATGGCGCAATTTGTTGTGCGCCTCTGGGTCACCATACTCAAACTTCCGAAAAACCGCCCATCCACAATAGTCCGCAATCTGCAACCCGTAGTGAGAGCTAGATCGGTGGTGCAGCAGGTTGTACTTGATGGTGTTGGGCATGGTATGTGCCATTACTCCTTGCAGGGCCTTCTGGACTGCGTTGCGCTTGCCCCGTACTGGCAGTGCATCTGTGATGATGATCACCTCGTGGGCATCCCGCACCATGTCCGGCCACGAGACTGAATTAAGGAAGGCAGCAAACATGGCAGTGTAGAATGAGGAGTGTTGGTGCAGCGAAGGGTGCGTCTTGCGCTTCTCAATGACACAGGTGTCAATCTGCCAGTTTCCCAGATTCTCGGCTATGACCTCGAACACCTGTGAGCGGACGTGCCTATTGTCGTTGGCACAGTGGAATTGCTCCAGGGCCACACCCTTCTCAAGAAGATCGTATCTGAGGTCGTCCAGTGCAGCGCCACCTTGGAACGGCCTGTACATTGCAACGCTAGTTAAGGCAAAGAATCGGGAGGCCTTTGGGCCAAAGCCTAAATCACCGGATTCATCGAGGAATAAGTAGAGGGTATTACTCACCTGTAATTTCCATCGTCTATCTTTTTCCCATTGCGGCTCTTTTGTCCACATACCCCAGAAAAAGCGGAAGAGCAAGGTTGCAACCTTGCTCTTCTTGGTTCTAGAGGGCGGTCTGTTTAGGCGTTGACAGGCAGTGCAGACTTGGCTTGCTCTACTACGGCGGCGAAGCCTGCGGGTTCTCGGACGGCCATGTCGGCCAGGACCTTGCGGTCTAGGGAGATGCCGGCGGCGTTGATGCCCTGGATGAGGCGGCTGTAGCTGATGCCGTGGCCCCGGGCGGCGGCGCCGATGCGGAGGATCCACAGCCGGCGGAAGTCGCCCTTGCGCTCGCGGCGGTGGGCGTAGGCGTAGGCGAGCGCGTGCATGACGGACTCTTTGGCGCGCCGGTAGTGCTTGTGACGCACGCTGTAGTGGCCCTTGGCCATCGCCAGGACCTTCTTGTGCCGGTGCTTCTTGGGGACGCTGTTGCTAGCCTTGGCCATGCCTTACCTCGTTGTGGGCCGCGCGCTGCGCACGGCGCCTGGTTGTCTGTTCGGTTGGAGAAGGTGTCGGGATGAACGAACCGCTCGCTGCCGTTAGGAGTAGGGGAGGAGCTTGCGGAGCCGCTTGGCCGTGCCCGTCGCGACGGGTTCCTTCTGGTCGTAGCCCTGCTTGAGGGACTGGTTCTTCTTGCGCCGGAGGTGGCTCCGCTGGCCGTGGAGGCGCAGCATCCGCCCGCCCGCGGTCACGTGGATGCGGGAGGCCGACGCCTTGTGGGTCTTGAGCTTGTACTTCTTGGGCTGCTTATTGGCCAACGGGCCTCTCCTCTGCCACTACCGCCTTGGCGGCTTTGGGCGCCGGGGCCGCACCGGGCACCAGCACGATGTTCAATCTGCGACCCTCCATCGCGGGAGGGGCCTCGAGCTTTGCCTCGTCCTTCAACTGCTCCGCGACGCCCCGCAGGAGCGTCACGCCGAGCTCCGGGTGGGAGATCTCCCGGCCACGGAAGAGGACGCTGACCTTGACCTTGTTGCCGTCACCCAAGAGTTCCTGGATCCGGCGGACCTTGGAGGCACGGTCGTGCTCCGCGATGCGGGGACGGAAGCGCACCTCTCGTACGACGTTCGTCTTCTGGGTCTTGCGCGCCTCTCGCTCCCGCTTGGTCTGCGAGTAGCGGAACCGACCGTAGTCGAGGAGGCGGCAGACGGGAGGGGTCGCGTTGGGCGACACTTCTACCAAGTCCAAGCCCTGATCTCGCGCCATGTTAATGGCCTCGAGCGTGGGGATGACGCCAATCTGCTCACCGGCGTCCCCGATTAGCCGGACTTCACGGACACGTATTTGTTGGTTAATGCGGTAGTCTCTGCCCGCTATGTTTTACCACTCCTTGCGAAATGCCTTCCGACTATAGCACAGGCATTCGGTGGTGTAAACAGCTACGCCTGCACGGGCGCCTGCGCGGGGGCGGGGGCGTCGCGATGGGCGAGGCCGGTGAGGGCCGCGACGGTCGCGAGCTTGCGGCGGGCGAGGTGGCGTTCGAGGCCGGACTGGACCTCGACGGGGGCACGGGGGTTCGTGAAGTTCGCGGTGCCGACCTGGACGGCTGCGGCGCCGGCGTGGAGGTAGTCGAGGGCGTCGTCGGTCGACTCGATGCCGCCGACGCCGATGATGGGGATGCCGACGGCGCGGTAGGTCTTGTAGACCATCGCGAGGGTGACGGGCTTGAGGGCGGGGCCGGAGACGCCGCCGGTGACGGTGCCGAGGACGGAGCCGCCGGAGCCGCGGTCGAGGGCCATGCCGATGAGGGTGTTGGTGAGGGTGAGGGCGTGGGCGCCCGCAGCCTCTGCGGCCTGGGCGATGGGGACGATGTCCGCGACGTTGGGGGAGAGCTTGGCGAGGACGGGCAGGGACGTCGCGCCGACGACGGCGCGGACGACGTCGCCGGTGAGCTGCGGGGACTGGGCGAAGTCGAGGCCGCCGGCGACGTTGGGGCAGCTCACGTTGATCTCGATTGCGGCGACGCCCGGCGTGCCGTCGACGGCGGAGGCGAGGGCGTGGAAGTCGTCGACGCTCTCTCCGGCGATGCTGAGGATGACGGGGACCTGCCAGGCGGGCCAGCGGGGGGCGTAGTCGCGGAGGACGGCGTCGATGCCGGGGTTCGCGAGGCCGATGGAGTTCATGGTCCACGCGCGGCCGTGGGCGATGCGGGGTCGGGGGTTGCCGAGGCGCTCGTGTACGGTGGTGGTCTTGGCGACGACGGCGCCGAGGGTCTGCCAATCGCTGCCGGCGGGCATGCCCTCGCCGAAGCCGTCCTGGCCGAAGGTGCCGCAGGCGATCATCACGGGGGAACGGAGGCGCAGGCCGTCCGCGTGGCCGGGGGCGATGTTGACCGACATGTCAGGCTTGGGCATGCGCACCTCGCCTTCAATTGTTCCACGCGCCCAATGCGGGGGCAAGGCCGTTGACGCTCGTGTTGGGCCACAGCTATTCTCTAGGTATGATACTCCCCGGAATCGCCACGCGCCGCAGCGCCAGCGCCGTGTACATGGCGCTGTTCATGGCGGTCATGTGGGCGGCGCTCTTTCCGGCGCTCGCTCCCGCGATGGACCACCACGCCGTCGAGCGTCACCCTCAGCACGGCCACCTCTTCCCCGGCGGCGTCGCCATCGACCACGACCACGGGCACCAAGTCCAACACACGCACGCAGGCGGCATGCCTGTTACGGCGGACGGCGTCGTCATCGTGCCCGCGACAAATGACATAACGGGCGCAAGCGTCTTCAACCTCGTCTCGCTGGGCGAGGCGGCCACGCTGGCCCTACTTGCGCCGGTCCTCTTCGTGCTAGTCCGGCTGCCCTGGCGAGACACGCTCTCGCGGTTCTCGCCGGGCGTCGACACGCCTCCGCCCCGGCCTGCTCTCTGAACGCGTCTACGGCTGACGGAATCAACGTTTGCGGCGCCGTTAACGGCGCCGGGTGAGAGAGTGGGAGAATGACCTCGACCGGTGCACTTGTCCTCGGCATGCGCATGGCGCTCGGCGTCTTGCTGGGCGCGGCGTTGCTGCTGAGCTCGGCGGCGCCGGCGGACGCGAACGGCGTGCACGTCGGGAGCCGCGAGGTGTTCGCGGGCGACGTCGGGGCGTACCGGCTGACGGTGTCGACCATACCCGTCACGGGGCCGATGCACTTCATCATCTTCATTTCGGCTGCGGACGGGGAGACGCCCATCGCGGACGCCGAGATCACGTTGCAGGGCGCGTTCCCCGATGGTCAGAACCTCGGAGTGGGGCCGGTCGCCGGGTACGGCACCGAGGAAGGGCCGCTGTGGTACGCGGCGGACCTGCCGGTCGAGACGGAGGGGCTGTGGGAGTTCACGCTGACCGTGGACTCGGCGCTCGGGCGGGAGCAGGTGGACTTCGAGGTGGCCGTGCTGGAGACAGGGGGCGTGAGCCTGACGTTGTTCGCGCTCATCGCCGTGGCGCTGGCGATTCTTGGGTTTACGCTTGGCAATCGAATGTTTGGGCGGCGGCGGCGACGCAATCGCGGACGCAGCCCACAGGGTTGAATGGGAGAGAGCAATGGAGCGAATGAGAGCTCCCTCGCTGGTTGCGGGCGTCGCGCTGGCACTGGCGCTGGCGATGGCCGCGTGCGGCGGCGGGGGCGAACCGCAGGAGCACACGTTCAACATCGAGCTGGAGGGCGGGCAACTGGCGGGCGACATGTCGACGTGGCAGGTCAAGGCAGACGACCGGGTCACGATGATTGTGCGCTCGGACGAGCCGGTGAACTTCCACCTGCACGGGTACGACTTCGAGGAGGACATTGAGCCGGGAGACCCGGCGACGTTCATCTTCACAGCGAACGCGACGGGCAGCTTTCCCATCACCATCCACCACGCCGCGCCGGGCATGGCGTCGGACGACCATGGCGCGGGCCATGCCGAGGGGATCGAGGCGCCCGAGGGGATGAGCGTGTCGGTTGAGGCCGTGCCGGACTCGGTGTCCGGGCTGAACGTGCGGATCTCGACGACGAACTTTGCCTTCGCGCCGGAGCAGGTCGGGGGCGAGCACGTGCAGGGCAACGGGCACGCGCACATTTACATCGACGGGGTGAAGGTGGGCCGGCCGTACAGCGAGCACTATCACGCATCACCCGTCGAGCCGGGGGAGCGGACGGTGCGCGTGACGCTGAACGCGAACACGCACTCGGAGTACACCGACGGCGGGCACGTGGTCGAGGCGTCGACGACGGTAGTCGTGCCCGGGATGGCCGCCGCCGACGGCGGGCACGGCGACGGTGACGGCGATGAAGCGGCGGAGACCGTCGAGGCGGAGCTTGGCCGGTTCGAGGTGAGGCCCTAGGATGGCGGGAGTGAGGGCGCTGTGAGGCTACTGAGCAGACTGTCTTTCATTGTGGTTGCCGCGGGGTTGGCGCTGGCCGTCTACCCCGCGGCGGCGCACGGCTTTGGAGAGCGGTACGACCTGCCGGTGCCGCTGAGCCTGTACATCGTGGGCGCGGGTGCGGCGGTGGCGCTGTCGTTCGTGATGATGGGCGTCTTCGTGCGCGGCGCGGAGGGCGGCGGCGGGTACCCGCGGTACAACCTGCTGCGGTGGCGAGCGGTCCGCGTGATCGCGCACCCGGCGGTCGTGGCGGCGGTGCAGGTGGCGTCGGTGGGCGCGCTGGCGCTGGTGGTCGTCGCGGGGCTGGTGAACAGCTGGGGGCCGGCGCTGGAGTCGTTTGCCATCGCCGCGGGGCTGTCCGGCACACCGGAAGCGACGACGAACATCTCGCCGACGCTGGTGTGGGTCATCTGGTGGGTGGGAATGGCGTACGTCTCGGCGCTGGTAGGCAACGTCTGGCGGCTGGTAAACCCGTGGAACGCGACGTTCGCCTGGGCAGAGCGGGCATACCGGGCCATCTGCGGGGACGGCGAGCTGGGCCTGGGGTTGAGGTATCCGGCATCGCTTGGAGTCTGGCCCGGGGTGGTGGCGTTTCTGGTCTTCGCGTGGGTGGAAATCGTCTACATCGAGTCGCCGCTGCCGGGGCGGATCACGCAGTTCGCGCTTCTGTACACGGTGTACATGTGGGCCGGGATGTTCCTGTTCGGGCGCGAGGCGTGGCTGCGGCACGGCGACGCGTTCTCGCTGGTCTTCGGGTTCCTCGCGCGGTTTTCGCCGACGGAGATCCGGGTGACGGACGACTCGGTGTGCGGGGAGTGCTCGGTCGACTGCTGCAACGCGGACGACGGGTGCGTCGACTGCGCCGAGTGTTTCACGGCGGCGGCGCCGGAGCAGCGCGAGCTGAACGTGCGGCCGTTCGTGGTGGGGCTGCTGCGGAGCGAGGGGCGTTCGACGTCCGTGATGGTGTTCGTGCTGCTGCTGCTCTCGACGGTGAGCTTCGACGGGTTCTCGGCGACGCCGGCGTGGGGGCGCATGTTCAACGTGCTGTTCGACGTGTTCCGCGACGCCAACACCGTGGGCACGATCGGGCTGCTGGGGTTCTTCGCAACGGTCATCGCGGTCTACATGACGTTTGCCGGGCTCATGTCCACGGCGAGCGGCTACCGGCTGCTTTCGACGGAGTCCGCGCAGGTCTTTGTCATGTCGCTCATCCCCATAGCGCTGGCCTACCACCTGGCGCATTTCTTCTCGTTCCTGCTCATTCAGGGGCAGAACATTATCCCGCTGGCCTCGGACCCGTTTGGCCTGGGGTGGGACCTGTTCGGGACGGCGGGGTACGAGATCAACATCGCCATCATCGGGGCGCGGACGGTGTGGCTGCTGTCGGTAGCGGCGATCGTCGTGGGGCACGTGGCAGCGGTGTACCTGGCGCACGTGACGGCGCTGCGGGAGATCCCGGAGCGGAGGTACGCGCTGCGGAGCCAGTACCCGATGCTGGCGCTGATGGTGGCGTACACGATGGTGAGCCTGTGGATCCTGGCGCAGCCCATCGTGGAGCCGTCGGCGGGGTAACGGCCCGGAAATCGACAAAGCTGGTGTCCGCAAGAATTAGAAGGGCCCGCCGTCACCGGCGGGCCCTTCCCTCACCATGAGCTTGGAGAAGCTAGCGAATGATCGTCCTGCGGAGGAACGGGGGCAGGTCGAGGTCCGAGGACGACTCGCGGGCGCTGCCGAGGAAACGGCTGCTGAAGGAGTCGGGGTCAGACTTGAAGCGCGTCATCTCCTCGTCGTCCGAGATGCCGGTGGCGATGAGCGTCACGCGGGCGACCTCGCTGCCGGGCTCGCCGTTGACCATGCCGAAGAAGATCATGGCGCGGTGGTCGACCTGGGAGGCGATGTAGGCGCCGGCCTCGTTGACATCGCCGAGGGTCATGGACGCGCCGCCGGTGACGTTGAAGAGCACGCCCTTGGCGCCCTCGAGCGAGAGGTCGAGGAGCGGGTTGTTGACGGCCTGCTTGGCGGCCTGCAGCGGCCCGCCCTTGCCGTGGCCCTCGCCGATGGCCATCATGGCGCGGCCGGGGACCTTCATGATCGCCTTGACGTCGGCGAGGTCTACGTTGATCTCGCCGGGGAGGTTGACCAGCTCTGCAACGGAGAGCACGCCGAGCATGACGGCGTCGTCGGCCATGCGGAGGGCGTCCTCCATGGAAGTGTCGCCGTGGAAGAGGCTGAGAAGACGCTCGTTGTGGATGACGATGAGGTTGTCGACGTAGGGCTTGAGCTGGGTGATGCCGGAGTGGGCGGTCTCAAGGCGCCGGGCGCCCTCAAAGCTGAAAGGCGTGGTGGCGACGGCGACGACGAGGGCGCCGGACTGCCGGGCGATCTCGGCGACGATGGGAGCGGCGCCGGTGCCGGTGCCGCCGCCCATGCCGATGGCGAGGAAGACGAGGTCAGCCCCGGCAACGACGTTCTTGAGGGCCTGCTTGGACTCGCTGGCGGCCTTGGCGCCCATCTCGGGGTCACCGCCGGCGCCGAGGCCTCGGGTGAGGTTCTCACCGATGTGGATGACGTGCGCGCCGTCGACCTGGCCGAGGGCCTTGAGGTCGGTGTTGACGCAGGCGTAGGTGACACCGGGAACGGGCCGGGCGCGCATCATCCGCATGATGGCGTTGGAGCCCCCGCCACCGACGCCAATGGCGCAGATCGACGCGGGGCCTGCTTGCGGCATAGGCATATTGGGAAGAGGAATGACCTGAGTGGTAGAACGCGACCGCTTACTTGGCATAGCTAAACCCTCCAATTGGGTTTCGGTGCTGAGGCAGCCCGAAACGCTTTCGTCTTACTACTCTATCCATGAAACCAGTGATGTGTCAAGCAGATTTCCGAAAACTCGGCGTCACGCAAGTGTTTTCAGCTACGATTCCGGGCGCAGATTACCAATTTCGATTTGGTGGGGCACGCGGGCCTCGGGGCTCATTCCAGGAGAGTGAGAGTCAAGGCCAAGACGTCTGCCATCGTCTGTGGGGTTGCCCGGGCAGCAAACCGCGCGCCTCTCGCTTGCCAGTCCAGACTCCTGACCTGGTCCGCCAGCACTACACCCGTGACCGGGCCTCCGGCAGGCAGCACGACTTCAAAGGGATAGTCCTTGACCTGGGAGGTAATTGGGCAGCACAGAGCCAACCCGGTCCTTCCATTGTAGGACGAGGGGCTCAGCACAAATGCGGGACGATGTCCGGCCTGTTCGTGGCCTGCTTGCGGGGTAAAGTTGACCCAGACAATGTCGCCGCGTTCCGGGACGTAGTCCGGCGATGGAGAGCGCCTTACCACGCCTCAGCGCCCCGGGCGGCGCCCCAGTCCTGTTCCTGGTGCAGGTTCTCAGGCGTGATCCGGTCAAGAAGATCCTCCAAGTCCAAAGAGCGCTTGCGGAGCATCAGAGCATCGCCGTCCGGAACGAGCTCGATGGCCGATCCCTCAGTGACTCCCCACTGTTGCGCAATGACCTTGGGGATACGGACTGCCAGGCTTGTTCCCCATCTTGAGACCTGACCCTTCGCAGCCATTTCCACCCTCCAACGATAACTCTATATTATAGAGTTCACGGAGGCCAGTCAAGCCTCCATCGCCAATTGCCGACATTGCATATCCGCAGCTTGTTCCATAGTGGCATCGCTGGTATTGTGCAGGGGCGTATACACAGGGAGGGAAACATGGCGGGATACCTGTTGGTGATGGACCACGAGATCAAGGACGAGAAGTTGTTTGCCGAGTTTCTCGGCAAGGTGCGGGAGAACATGGACTCCTACGGAGGGAAGTACCTGACCAAGGGCGGCAAACACGTCGTTATGGACGGCCACTGGTCGCCGGTCCGCGTAGCAATTGTCGAGTTTGAGAGCGCGGAGAGTGCGAGGCGCTGGCTTGACTCGGAGGAATACGCGGAACTGGCGGAACTGCGTCGATGGGCTGCCGACGCGACGGTGATCGTCATCGAGGGAGCCTAGTCAGCAGGGAACTCCGAACGCAACGCGCAAGGAGGTTGCGATGGTTACGTGGCGGAGAGCGCTCGCGGTCGCGGGCGGGATCACGTGCGTTGGTGTGCTGGCGAACGAGCTCTTCTATCCGTACAACAAACCCGCGAGCCAGTTCATCTGGGACTACATCGCCGACCCCGCGGCGATTCTGGTGATTGGTTTGTTCATTCTGGCGAACGTGCGGGACTCGCTGCGCGTTCGTGCAGGCGTCGGGGACCATCTGGCGCAGTGGCCGCGGGACGTGGTGACGGCGCTGGTGGCCATCATCTGGGTGCGTTTCCTGATGCAGTATGCCGACAAGATCGCGCCCGACCATGAGGCGACCTCAGGATTGTGGGGCCACCTGACGGCTCTCGCGATCGTCATCCTGGCGTTTGAGGCGATAGCGCTGTGGCGTTCTGCGGACAGGGAGAGGGACGGGGCGGCCGCGGACTAAATGGGGCGTCAATTCGCCTTTGGCTACCCTCGCGCTTCGGCGGCGCGCATAAGATCGTCCAGGGTCATGTCTGCGAGCGAGTGCAGCGTGAGGTTGGCGCCGGCGTCGCCCATGCGGCGGGTGACGTCGTTGGGGATGGCGACGGTGAAGACGCCGGCTCTCGTGGCGGCCTCGACGCCCCTTGGGGAGTCCTCGAACGCGATGGCCTCGGCGGCTTCGACGTCCAGTGCGCGGAGGGCGGCGAGGTAGACGGTGGGGTCGGGCTTGAGGGTGCCGACGTCGGCGTCGTCCCGGCAGCGCACTGCGTGGAAGTGGTGCAGGAGGCCGATGCGCTCGAGGTGGCCGGTTACCCAGGCTCGCGGGGAGCTGGAGGCCACCCCCGGCCGTAGTCCCCGCTCAACAGCCTCCGCGATGCGGTCCTCGATGCCGGGGAGGATGGGCTGCGCCTCTACCATCTCGACGTGGATTGCGCGTCGCCGGGCGCGCAGGTCTTCGGCGTCCAGGGGGCGGCCGACGAGCTGCTCGAGGTATCCCGTGGTGCTGCCAGACTCTCCTCGACCCACGAACTGAGCCCACCAATCCATGGTCAGCTCCTGGCCGTACTCGCTGAAGATCTCCTGCCAGCTCTGGAGGGCCGGGGATTCCGTGTCGACGATGAGGCCGTCGAAGTCGAAGATGAGGGCGCGGATCATGCGGGGGTCTGCCTGCGGTCAGCCGCGGCTTCGATGATTTGCTCCAGGGTCATGTCCGCCAGGGAGTCGAGCGTCAGGTCCGCGCCGGGGACGCCGAGGCGGCGGGTGATGTCGTTGGGGACGGCGACGGTGAAGATGCTGGCAGTTCTTGCGGCCTGGACGCCGGGCGCGGAGTCCTCGATGGCGATGGCCTCGTTGGCGGCGACGCCGATGGCGCGCAGGGCGGCGAGGTAGACGGTGGGGTCCGGCTTCCGGACGCCGACGTCGGGGTCGGTGCGCGCGCGGACGGCGTAAAAGTGGTGGATGAGGCCGAGGCGCTCGAGGTGGCCGGCGACCCAACCCTTCGACGAGCTGGAGGCGACGGCGAGCTTGAGGCCGAGCGCGTGGGCCTCGGCGATGCGGGCCTCGACGCCGGGGAGGATGGGCTGGGTCTCGACGAGGGCGAGCTGGCGCGCGCGTCGGCGGGCGTCGACCGCAGCCCGGTCGAGGGGGTGGCCGACGCACTCCTCCAGCCTGTCCATGGGGTGGTGGACGTAGTTGCCACCGACCGATGCCAGCCACTCGTCGAGGGGCAGCTCGCAGCCGTGCTCGCGAAAGACTTCCGTCCACGCCTGGAGGATGGGCGACTCCGTGTCGACGATGAGACCGTCGAAGTCGAAGATGACGGCGCGGGTCATGCCGGCTGCCGTCCGCTTCGCGGATTGAGGGTCACGGGACTAGCCACCGCCGCCAGCGCTCTTGCCGAGGCCGGGCTCGGTCATTTCGTCGGGCTTGAGGAGGGTGTCGAGCTCCTCTTCGGAGAGGCCAGACTGCTCCCGGGCGACTTCGCGGATGGTGCGGCCGTCAGCGGCGGCGGTCTTGGCGATGGTGGCGGCCTTGTCGTAGCCGATGGCGGGCGCGAGGGCGGTGCCGAGCATGAGACCCTTCTCGACGAGGTCGGGGCCGGCGGTCGTGGCGACGAGGCCGACGACGCACTGGCGCGAGAAATTGCGCGCGGAGGCGGCGAGGAGCGAGGACGCCTGCAGGATGTTGTGCGCGGCGACGGGGAACATCATGTTGAGCTCGAAGTAGCCGCCCTGGCCGGCGACGGCGACGGCGGCGTCGTTGCCGATGACCTGGGCGACGACCTGGATGACGGACTCGGTGATGACGGGGTTCACCTTGCCGGGCATGATGGAGCTGCCGGGCTGGACCTCTGGCAGCATGATCTCGCCGATGCCGGCGCGGGGGCCGGAGCCGAGCCAGCGGATGTCGTTGGCGATCTTGTAGAGGCTGATGGCGATGGTGCGGAGGGTGGCGCTGGCCTCCACGACGGAGTCGAGGGTGTTCTGGGCCTGGAAGTGGTTGTCGGTCTCGCGGATGTCTACGCCGAGCTTCTGGGAGAGGAGGGCGCAGACGTTGGCGGAGAACTCGGGGTGAGCGTTGACGCCGGTGCCGACGGCGGTGCCGCCGAGGGCGACCTCGGAGAGCTCGACGGCGGCGTGCTCGAGACGGCGGAGGGACCGCTCGGCCTGGCCTGCGTAGCCGTGGAACTCCTGGCCGAGGCGCACGGGCGTGGCGTCCTGCAGGTGCGTGCGGCCGGTCTTGACGATGGGCCAGAACTCCTCGGCCTTGGCCTCAAGCGCGGCCTGCAGCTCGCGGAGGGCGGGGGCGAGGTCCTCCTTGATGGCGGCGAGGGTCGCGACGTGGATGGCGGTGGGGATGACGTCGTTGGAGGACTGGCACATGTTTACGTGGTCGTTGGGGTGGACGAGGCGGTCGCCGCGGTCGCCGCCGAGGAGCTCGGTGGCGCGGTTGGCGATGACCTCGTTGGCGTTGGTGTTGGTGGAGGTGCCGGAGCCGGTCTGGAAGATGTCGAGGACAAAGTGCTCGTCGAGGTCGCCGTCGATGACCTCCTGGGCGGCGTACTCGATGGCGCGGCCGAGGGCGGAGTCGAGGAGGCCGAGCTTGACGTTGGCCTGGGCGGCGGACTGCTTGATGAGGCCGAGGGCGCGGATGAAGCCTCGGGAGAAGCGGAGGTCGCTGATGGGGAAGTTGAGGACGGCGCGCATGGTGGAGGCGCCGAAGTATGCGTCCTCGGGGACTTCCATCTCGCCCATGGAGTCACGTTCGATGCGGGTGTTGATTGCGGTCACGGTTGCTGCTCCTTTGACATAGTTCGAAGGTGGCCGGTTGGGATGGGATGCTCGCGTCCATTTTACCCGGTGGCCAGAGCGGTGGAAAGCACGTCGTGGGGGCCGGTCGAGGGTCGTCGCGGGTTGCCGGGCGTGTCGGCGTCGGGGTATGATGGATACGGCGAGGGCAGGGGCCTGCTATGGGCCAATTTCCTGGATTGGCCGGTGTTTCAGGGGCGCTTGACCCGAAAGATGCCGAAGTGGCGGAACGGTAGACGCGCTACGTTCAGGGCGTAGTGGGCAACAGCCCGTGTGGGTTCAAATCCCTCCTTCGGCACCACAAATGTGCGCTTGTAGCTCAGCAGGATAGAGCGCTGCCCTGCGGAGGCAGAGGTCGTGGGTTCGAATCCCGCCAAGCGCGCCACTTCATTCTTCACGGGCGGCTAGCTCAGTTGGTTAGAGCACTTGCTTTACACGCAAGGGGTCATAGGTTCGAGTCCTGTGCCGCCCACCAGTTCATAGCTGAGACCTTCGGGAACTCGAACTCCACACGTGCGGTCACTGTTCCTTGTACTGAGTTCCGTTGCCAGGGTGGGGTTATACGTGCTTCAGGAAGTACATATAACCGAGCGAAGCAGGTCCCTATATTTGACGGCCTGGGCACCCACCTTTCTTGCCTCACTGACAACTAAGTCGACACTTGCCTTCAGGTTAAGTTAGACCAGCTCAATCAATGGACGGGGTATAGGAAGAAAGTCTAGGATGCCGCTGTCGCTAAGCCGTACTTGAAGCTCGCATGCCGTCGAAATGTCCAGTTTGGAGTATAGCGATGTCTTTAGCCACAACGCTGCAACTATTGTCCCGTACGGCTTTGGCGCTGGCACTGTCAGTGCTGCTGACGGCCTGCGGGTCCAACCAGCTGGAAGGACCGCGAGATTCGGAACTTCCCATCCGTGAGCAAGTTGGGGGGGCCACAGTTGAGCCCTCGCCGGAATCCGTGCCCACGGCCGCGAGCGCGGGAAACGGGGGCGTTGCGACGCCCACAGCAAGTGTGTTCATCCCGCCACCAACCACATTAGAGAATGGACTGGCGGGCTTGTTGCGGCTCATCCCGATGCCATCCGACGGGGGATACTGGAATTCCGTGTATTTGAACGATTACAAGCGCATGCGAGTGGCACATGGCATTCAGGCCCCGGAGAAGGATGCTACCGGCGCGGACCTGGAGGAGTACCTCAGCAGAGTATTCGAAGAAACTGGGGCCAGCGGGCCGTGGCTCAGCGGATATCACCCCCAGGCGACGGGACGGGATGACAAGGAATTCCTGCGTTTTGACATTGGCAACGTAGATGGCAGCATCTGGGCCGAGGACCTGCCTCGGACATATGAGGTTTTGACTGGCCGATTCGACCCGGACGCCGCCGGAAGGTTGCTCGCCGCCTGTGCCGTGTGCCCGGAGCCTGAGATACAGGAACACGGCGGAATTGAATTCTACAGTTGGGGAGAGGGATTAGAGTTGTACCTTGAAAGGAGGCTGCAGCCGCCGGCATTTGACGCACAGGGCAGGGGAGGCGGGATCGCGGTCTTGGACTCCCTTGTCCTCAGGACAGTAGAGCCGGAGGGAATGAGGCATCTGATCGACACACACCTCGACAATCGGGATTCCCTGGCGGACAACCCCGACCTGGCGCTGGCGGCGGGGGCGCTAGAGGGCCTCGGGGTCTATTCGGGATTGCTCTTTGGAGATGTGGCGGAGCTTGGAATGGCCTCACCAGAGGAATCCAGAGGGCTGGACGAATATATCCTACTTGGGACGGGCGTCGGGCACGATGAGGATGGCTTTTACACGGCATTGGTCTTTGTCTATGAAAACGAAGATGTCGCCGAGCGCAATGCCGGGGTCTTTGAAAATAATCTGGCCAAAGGGTTCTCCATATATTCCAACAAACCTTGGGCCGAACTGTTTCCACATAGCGAAGTCTGGAATGAGGACAGGACACTGATCGCCAAGTTGCGTACCGAGAGCCCCGTGAACCGGTTAATTTATCTTTCCATGGTGGTTAACAGGGATTCCCTAATTGTGTGGGATCAATAGCTGAGTTCCAAGTCCGTAGACTGCCTTGAATCAGCCAGGCTACTCAGATGGGCTTGAGGCTGCTGGGACTACCGAGATTGCCGATCACCTCCCCGATCCCTATATCGAAACCTCCCAGCTAGAAGTTCGCAAGTCGGTACGCCTTAGCCCACCAAATTCGTTAGCTAAGGGCCCGAAACGGGCAACGGTCCTGCAGACCGATTCCAACCGAACTGAGTCCTGTTTACCTTTGGCCCTAGTAGAAGAACGTGGCGAGCGATTTACGCTACGCGTACAAGATGCTCGTCGTTGCGGATTCGGGCATCGTGCTCCTTGTCCGACCGCATGCTGCCGTTTGGCTGATGGGGCGCTCGGGCATGGGGAGCGAATGTCTGCGTGGACAACAACGCAGGACGGTTAGGCTTATCCCCGCTGCCTGATGTCTCGCCGCTGGAACAGAGCGAACGACAGGCCGAACAGCACGATGGAAAGCGCGGCCAATACAGCGGCGTCACCCCAGTCCATGCCGTTGATGAGCGGGTCGCTGCCCAGGTAGTATTGGAACGGCGACAGCCACGCAATGACCCCAAGGCTTTCGCTGATGTTTGCCAACGAAGTCAGCAGGTGGAAGACGAGCGCCCCGCCCGCGGCGCCGAGAATCGCGACGCCGGTGCGCCCCGTGCCCGCGCTGAGGGCCAGTGCAAGGGTCCCGAAAACCAAACCCACCAGCACCTGGAGCGCTGCGGTGGCTGCGATGCTGCCGACGTCCATCCCGAGGTCGCCGAGCACGGACCCGAGGGCCACGCCCGCGAAGGTCGCAACACCGACGAGGATGCCGAAGAGGGCCATCGGCACGGCCTTTTCAAGCACGATGCGATGCCGGCTGACCGGGTTGGCAAGCACGAGTCCCATCGTTCGGCGCGATTCCTCGCCGGCGAAGGCGCCCGCGCCCATGATGGCCGTCACCAGGATGACCGAGAGCGGAGCCATCAAGCCGAACGTCTCCAGGATGTACCACCCCTCCGGTGTGCTCAGGTCGCCTCCGCCGAAGAGGGCGATCAACTCTTCAGGGAAGTTCTCGAAGGCGGTCAACGTCTCTTCCGGAAGGGACGCGTACATTGGGCCCAACAGCACACCCATCACCAGGAACATCGCGGCAGCCGTGACCAGGAGAAGCACCTGGTAATCCGACGCGGTCTTGACCCGTATCGATGAGACCCTTGCGGAGCCGGCAAGACGCCCGACCAACCTGTTCAGGCGTGGGTTGCCTCGGACCCTGTCCAGGAGGGTCGTGCCGACGGACTGGCCCCTCAGGTCCCGTCGATTGAACCCGATGGCGGCCGCGATCAGGAACAGGACTGCCCCGAGAATCAGCACAGCCAGATGGCCCCAGGCAATGCCGTTGAAGACGGGGTCGCTGCCGTCGAAGTAGTACCAGGGAAGGGCCTTACGCAGTCCCTCCAGTCCCTCAACAAGGGGCAGGAGGCCGACCGCGAAGAAGGACAGCACAAGGATGGCGGATGCCCCGCCCGTCGCCGTGTCACGGTTGCCGGTCACGGCGCCGATGGCCAGAGCGAGCATCCCGTAGAAGACGGCATTGAAGAACATGTGAAGAGCCAGGGCCTCGACCTCCAGGCCGCCGATCTCTACGCTCAGCAACCCGGCGATGGGATGCACAGGGAGCCACATGACAACGACTGTCAGGGCTGTGAGCAGCACGAGGGCTGCAGTTTTGGACAGCAGGACGCGTGTGCGGCTCCTGGGATTGGCGAGGAGAATGCCCATCGTGCCGTTCCGCTCCTCGCCGGCAATGGACGCCGCGCCCATCACGAGGGCCATCACCGCCACGACAATGGCGCCGATCGACCCGAAGACATAGCCTATGGCCAGCCCGCCCACGTCGACACTGTCGCCGATGCCAAGCAGCGACCGAAACGCTTCGGGCAGTTCGGTGTAGACCGAGAGATCGATGTCGCGGTAGGTGGACATTCCCAATAAGAGGAGCAGCGTCAGGCTGGCGGCAGCTATCGCCCACCCCAACCAGCGGTCCCGTGCGGTTTTGAGGAAGATGTCGGCAAACGCCACGTCAGTCCTCCCTGTCGCTCTTGTAATACGTGAGGAAGATCTCTTCGAGGTCGGCTTCGCTGGTCCTGATGTCCGCAACGCCGTAGCGGTCGGTCGCCGCTTTCAGGAGCTCGCCCATGTCTCCGTCGAAGGACATCTCGACTTGTCTGTCGTTGGCGATGACGTTGCGGACTCCCGCGACCGATGCAAAGACGGCGGCGTCTGCCGGGGAATCCAACACAAACTCCACCTGGCGGATGGCCTTCGACCGCAGGTCCGCGACCGACTCGACAGTTATGAGAAAGCCGTCGCGGACTATGCCGACGCGGTCAGCAACCCGCTGGACCTCAGAGAGCGTATGGCTGGACAGGAAGACGGTGCGCCCCTCCGCCGTGACCTCGCGCACCATCGTCTGAAACTCCCGTTGCACCAATGGATCGAGTCCCGAGGTGGGTTCGTCCATGATCAGCAGTTCGGGTCGGTTCATGAAGGCCTGAATGACTCCCACCTTCTGGCGGTTGCCCGTCGAAAGGTCTCCCACCTTTCTGGACAGGTCGGAATTGAGGCGCTCTGCAAGCTCGTCGACAAAGGACCAATCGACCCCGCCGCGCATGTTCGCGAAGTACTCGAGGGTGTCGCGGCCCGTAAGGTTCGGGTATAGAGCCAAGTCTCCGGGGATATACCCAATGTGCCTTCGTATGGCCACAGCATCCCTGTGCGTGGAAAGGCCCAGGATCGTGGCGACGCCGGCAGTGGGTCTGATCTCGTCCAGCAACGTTCTGATGGTCGTCGACTTTCCTGCGCCGTTGGGGCCGAGGAAACCGAAGACCTCGCCTTTCCGGACTTCCAGGTCGAGATTCTCGATGCCGCGTTTCTTGCCGTAGTACTTGGTCAGTCCACTCGTGTGAATGGCCGCCCCTGCTGCATCCTTGATCGATCCGGACTCCGTTTTCGCTTCTGTTGCCATGCGGCTGCCTCCCTGTAAGTCACTGTTCTTGGTAGATAAGTATGGTAAGTGTAGTCAATGGAGTCTTCGCGAATCCGAGTCTGCCAAGCGGCAACCCAAAAGCAGTCTGATTGCGCAGGCCTCTAGTTGAACGCGGGCGACGACTCGAGCCGGCGGGGTTGTCGTGGGCCCGGGCTCGCATTGGTGGGTGCTTGTGTTTGGCGGCCGTCCCTCGGGCTGGGGACGGCCGCCGGTTTGTGTTGGGTTCCGGCTATTGCCAGAGGTCGGGGTCGGGCCGGTTCATGAGGCCGAGACCCAGGTAGCCGTACCAGATGACCAGCAGCACGTAGAAGCTGCGGGCAAGGGAGATGAAGGTGTCGCGGTTGTCGTTGTCGAGGACGGCCAACATGAAGAAGACCATGACTGCCAAGCTGACAAGGGCAGCCAACAGGGAGATGATCCGGTTGAAGTCGTCACGGGTGGAGAGGCCCAGCGCGAAGATGGCGCCGCCGAAACCAAGCGCAATCCCTCCGGCGTAGACCAGTGCGGAGCCGGCGTAGTAGACGGGAACGCTTCCCATGATCTGCGCATCGGACTGGGCGTCGGCCAGGATGAAGTCCATGCCGCCGGACAGAATCCAACCGGTCAGGCCGACGAGGACCATGAAGAAGCCCATCTGGACCAACGCCTTGCCGTTGCCCTGCAGGGTCACGTTCCGCATCAGGGCATAGAGGCCCGAGAGGATCAGGGTCAGGCCCAGGATTATGCCGATGTTGGTGATGTTGGTCAGCTCCGGGTTGGAACTTCTGGCCGTAATGGAGCCGACAGCGTCCGACACCTTGGCGGTTTCTATCAGCAGTCCACCCGGCTCCAGGAGAAAGAAGACGAAGGCGATTAGCGGCCCGAATATGAGAGACAGTCCCGCAAGCTTGTTGACGGCAATGGTGCCCATGTTGAACCTCCTTCACGCGACGTCTTGAGAAAGATTTCTTGTTCAATCTCTCCCGGCACACATCCTGACGGCAGCGTTGTGTCATTGCAATAGGAAAGTGGCCTGCCCCGACGTCTGTACCACTCGCGAGGTTGGTATGGTGGCGTCAAGTTGTCCGGCCGGGCCTGCATCTCCGAACAGGAACTCTCGCCAGAGGGCTGGCCAATGGGTGCGACTTGGCACACCTGTTCAGCTAATCCGGGGACCGCTGACCGATCTCCCTCTAGGACGCTTGCGACGGGCGTTGGTGCGCGTGCTGCCGGCGCGGTGGCGGGGGTGGTGGAGGCGGCTTCGGGGCGGCGCTCAGCGCGCCGAGCTTCGTCGACGGGTTCCGCGTCTCGCGGCCGCTGGCGGTGAACGCGGGGGTGGGCGATGCCGTGGGCGAGCCCGTCGCGGCGACGCACCCCAACGAAGACGACGTCACGTACTCGCTGAGCGGGGCCAATGCCGGCCTCTTCACGGTGGACGAGGAAACCGTGCAGATTCGGCTTGGTCAGGCCGTTACACTGGAGCTGGGGCAGACTTACACTGTTAACCTGACGGCCACCGACAGCACGGGCACCGGCGCGATCATCATCGTGGTGATCGAGGCGGCGGAGCCCACGACGCACCGCTACGACCTGGACCGGAACGGCAGTTTCGATAAGAGCGAGGTAATCAAGGCGGTGGCCGACTACTTTGCGGGTCTCATTGAGAAGGAAGAGGTCCTGGAAGTCATATCCGCTTACTTTGCGCAGTAGGGGGGGCGGCTGCCTGGAACCAACCAACAGGAGGACGCAGTGATCCGGACTTCGCTGGGTGCGTTTGCGGCGCTGGCCATTGCCGCTGTATTTGGCGCCGTGGCGCTGCTGGGGCAGTCCGGTGGGGTTGAGGCGCAGTCGCACAGCGCGACGCGGTCGTTTGCCGTGGACTGGTCCGCGCCCCGCGCCGAATTTGAGATCTCGATCGATACCAGCAACCTTGGTGGGTTTGGCCAGGTGGTTGAAACGCTGCCGGCGGGCTTCACCTACGTCCGGTCAAGCCTCGACGACTTCCAGGTTGACGTCGACGGGCAGGAGATTGCGTTCAACCTGCTCGGCAATGCCAATTTCACGTACGTGGTAACGGTCCCCGCCGCCGAGGGACTCTACACCTTCTCCGGCGTTGTCAAGAACGCCGACCTCGAGGAGCGGACTATCGCGGGGGACACGATGCTGCGCGTCGGGCCGCCGCCGACGCCGGAGCCGACGGCGACGCACACGCCCGTGCCCGCGGACACGCCGACGCCGGAGCCGACGGCGACGCCGACTGTCATCGTAGTCGAGGCGACGGCGACTCCCGAGCCGACGGCGACGCCCATGCCCGAGGATACGCCGACGCCGGAGCCGACGGCCACGCCGGAGCCTACGCCGACGCCAGAGCCGACGGCGACGCCGGAACCGGTGGTAATCATCGTGGTGCCAACCGAAGTGCCGTCGCCGACACCGACGGCGACGGCGACGGTGGCCGCCGGGCCGCCGGAAGGTGGCGGTGGCGTACCGGGCCTGCTGTGGTTGATCGTTGTGATTGGCGGCATCGGATTCATACTGGCAGTCTTCTCGTACATGCGCACGCGGAGCTAGCAGGGGTGACTGCCTCGGCAAGGGTGAGCGCGGAGTAATCGAGGCAGAATCAGGTTGCATTTGGCGGCGATTGAAGGTTGCGCCCTATCTTGCTTTGCGTGCTGCATCGAAGATTCCCAGGATGAGTCCAAGGACGCCGGCGGCAACTCCGGCAACCCAATCATTGAACAAGACTGTGCCAAGCCACAGCCCCAATAGGCCGGCAGCCACAATCAAAAAGGGGTTCATGCCGGGATTGTACGACCTGGACTCCCCGCAATTGCTACACGTTGTGATATGAATTTGCCAGAAATATCGGCTGTTTTGCGTTAACCGTAGCTGAGCCGGCCTCCCTCAATTGAGCCACAAGCTCCTCCCCTCCATTGCGTGCGACATTGAGTCCCTGGAACGGCTCCCGGCAGAGGGCTAGTTCTTCCGCCTGAGGACGCCAACGCTTGACTTCCGGCGTGACGACACCTAATCTACCTGCACGCTTGGGGCAAAACCTTCAATTGTTAGAGCCAAAGGGCCACTAATTCGTAATTATTTTCACAATCAAAGTTAGAAGCAGTAATAATACTGGCAAGATATACAATATTGCGGACAATGAGAATAATGGTCAACTCATTGGTCCGGGAAGAAAGAATCAGACTTGTAGCTGCCTAAGATGCTTGGCAAAGGGCAGCAATGCTACCTCCCATGGAGCCTCCAGCAGGTTAGGGTCGGAAGAACGGGGTCCAAGATGGGCGGGCAGGTTAAGAATCCGTTTCCGACGAGCACGCGATTGCGTCTCGGAATCGCGCTGCGGGATGCACACTCGCCCGTGACCCTTCGCTCCGAGCAAGTCTCCGATCGCCGCGTCCCTACCTTCCCCGAACGCATTCCTCATATTTCCCTGTTCTTGAGCGACTGTGTCCATTAGTCGATGGTGTGTGGTCTCGGTGTGTTCACCGATGAAGGGTTCTTGGCTCCCGGTGACGGGAGAGAGGAGGGCGCTATGCAAGGCTTCCTGATCAGACGGAGAACGTGGTGGATGTCGATGGCGTTGCTTGCGGCGCTGCTGCTGGCGGCATGCGGAGGCGACGATGATGCGACGACTGCTGCGTCTGGCGGGGATGCCGCTGTGTCGCCGACGGCGTCCCCGCAGGACACGACGGCCGTCAGCCCGACGGCAGCTCCCGTCATGGAGGAGCCGGCGGCGCCTAAGGTTGACCGGGTAATCATGGCAGTTACCCCACCGTCGTCCGAGTTTTCGGCCCCGAGGATGGGTGGACAGCCACAGGCGTTCCAGGTACGCCCCATCTATGAGTACCTGATTGGCATCGACGCGGAGACAGGCGGGTTCGTCCCAGAACTAGCGACGGAATGGAACCTGGAGCCCGATGGGCTTTCGTTCAGGTTCAAGCTGCGCGAGGGTGTGCAGTGGCAGCGAGATTTCGGGGAGTTTACCGCCGAGGACGTGCTCTTTACCCACGAACAATTCATTCTGGAAGACAGCGTCCATGGACAGACCACGAGCTACGGCGAGATGGTCGACAGCGTTGAAATTGTCAACGACTACGAGGTTGTCTTCAGGCTGGGCAGGCCCGCCGCAGAGTTCATAACCGTGATGTCTGCACAGCAAGGGAACATGGGTGATCAGGTCAGCAAGGCCCACCATGAAGCGGACGGAGAGCCGCTCAATCTGGACGACTCGGTTGTCGGGACGGGGCCCTACCAGCTTCTGGAGCGGGAGCAGGAGAGATTCCTCATATTCGAACGGGTCCCCTATGAGCACTGGCGGATCACGCCCGACTTCCAGGAGTTCGAGTACCGATGGCTTGCTGAGGCTTCGACGCGCCTCGCCGCGCTGCTTGCCGACGAGGTCCACCTGGCAGCGATTCCCAAGGACAACGTCGCCACAGCGACCGGCGAGGGCATGAAGCTCGTTCAAGGCAAGGTGCCCGGCCAGAGGACATTCATCCGGTACTACTGCTGCAACTTCGATGGTGAATCGCAGGCATGGACAAACCCGGACAGCCCTTTGATGGACCTGCGCGTGCGCAAGGCATTCTCGAAGGCTGTGGACCGGCCGCAGCTGAACGAGGCGTACTTCGGCGGCGCCGCGGTGCCGATGTACAACGCGCACCAGAACCCAAGCCGTGAGGGATGGGATGCCACCTGGGTCAGTCGCTTCCCTGATGAGTACGGATACGACCCAGCGGCGGCGAGGGCGCTTCTGGCGGAAGCGGGCTTTGGCCCCAACAACCCCGTGGAAGTCAACCTCTTTGTTATCCGGGAGACGCGTGGTATCCCAGCGTCTCTGGACCTCACCGAGGCTGTCGGCGGCTACCTCAGTGACGTGGGCGCCAACGTAAAGCTCATCTCCATTGAGCGTGGCGGCATTTCCCCGGGCACGAGGAATCCTCCGTTTGAATTCAACAATCACCTGAATCTTGACATCACTTCCTCGGACCTGTTCATTGCGATCAGGGTGAAGAACTCAGGGACCGGCCAGCCCGGACGGCTGTATGGCTTCGCGACGCCGGAAATGGACGACGCGTACTTCAGGCTCATCAGTGAGGTGGACGACGTCAGGCGCAACGAAATCGCTCGCGAGTGGGGTAACCTGCACTACGATCTGCACGCCAGCAACCCGCTCTTCTGGGTGCCGGCGGAAATTGTGGTCAACCCTGAAATTGTGAGCGACTATGTGTGGCCCGGCGCCTTTACCGGGACGTGGAGCCACGTCCACAACATCACGGCAACGCGCTAGGAGCCAGTGAAGGCAGCCGGTGATGGATTCCGGGACTGGCAATTGGGTGAAAGGAGGCAGGCATGAAGATTGGGTTCATCAATGACTTTGTACCGAGCGTCTTTACGGACCGAGGGGCCGTCGATGTCAGCGACGTGGTGAGCGGGCTTCCGGCCGGCACGCCTCAGCTGCTGCTGGAGAGCATCATCCAGAACTTCGGCGACCTGCGAGGGGCGCTGGAGGCGGCGGCGGAGAGCGGAGCCGCGACGCCGCTGGACCAGGTGCGGCTGCGGCCGCCGGTGCCTCGGCCCGGCAAGATCCTCATGGGCCAGGGGAACTACCTGGAGAACGTGGAGAACCCCGTGCGGCGGCCGATGAGCATGTTCTTCAAATCGCCGGACGCGGTCATCGGGCCGGGGGACACGGTGAAGTTGCCGCCGTTCCAGGCGCGCATATTCCACCACGAGGCGGAGCTGGCCTTCGTCATAGGCTCGGAGGCGAGCAACGTATCGGAGGACGAGGCGATGGGCCACATCTTCGGCTTCCTCGCGGGGGTCGATGTGTCGGCGCGGTCGCCGTGGATCGGCGGCCCGACGCCCGGACCGACGCAGGGAGATGGTCCGCCGATGCCGGGCAACTTCGGGAAGTCGTTCGACACCTTCAATCCCATCGGCCCATGGATTGTGACTGCGGACGAGATCTCGGACCCGCACAACCTGCACGTGCAGTACCGGGTCAACGGCGAAATCCGACACGATTACTACACCTCTGACATGGAGCACAGGATTCCGGTTCTCATTTCCACGATGTCGAGTATTATGACGCTGAAGCCGGGCGACCTCTTCATGTGCGGCACCAACCACCAGGGTCTGGGGCCGCTGCAGGACGGCGACGTCGGCGAGATGGAGATCGACGGCATCGGCAGCTTCAGCAACCCGGTTGTGGACCCGCTGAAGCGGGAGTGGCCGAGGGGCGTGGAGGAGCTCGCGGCGGGCAGCGTACGCTCCTCGAGGACTGCGAGCGCTTAGGTCAGTTGACAGGGCAAAGGCAATGAGTTTGGCGGCGCCTGGAACGGGAATCGCGCGGCCAATCCACTCGAGCCAAGAAGCTGGAAATCAACAGGAGGAAGGAGGCGGAGATGGCGGAACGGAAGATGCTGACAATCCAGGGTATCGACTACTCGGAGCGGGGAGTGCACCCGATCCCGATGGGGGCCAGGGTGGGGAGCCTGATCGTGTCGTCAATCCTGACGGGCACGGACCCCAGCACGCGAGAACTCCCGCCCAACGTGGAGGGGCAGGCCGAGGTGCTTTTCCGGAACATATCGACGCTGATGGAGGACGCCGGGGGCACGATTGACGACATCGCGCGCGTGACGTTCTTCGTGCAGAGCAAGCAGATGCACCGGCCGGCCATTGACGTCGAGTGGCAAAAGATGTTTCCTGAGGGCGGGTTCCGGCCGGCGCGCATCGTCCTCGAGGTGGCGCCGCAGGGGTCGCCGCTGATCCAGGCCGAGGTCATCGGGCTGCTGACCAACGGCGGTGACTAGCCTTAGAGCCGGTGCGCGAGTGGCGCGAACGCAATAGAACAGGAAGGGAGAGTGGCAATGCTAACCCGTGAAGAAAACGAGTTCATGTGTGAAACGGGCCCAGGCACGCCCATGGGGGAGTTCTGCCGGCGGTTCTGGACGCCGGTATTGCTCTCGGAGGAGTTGCCGGAGCCGGACTGCCCGCCCGTGCGGACGAAGATCTACGGCGAGTACATGGTCGCATTCCGGGACACCAGCGGCCGGGTGGGATTGCTTGATGAATTCTGCCCCCACCGGCTCTCCAGCCTCTTCTTCGGCCGCAATGAGGACAACGGGCTGCGCTGCATCTACCACGGCTGGAAGTTCGATGCGGATGGGCAGTGCCTGGACATGATGTCGGAGCCCGTGGAAAGCAGCTTCAAGGACAAGGTCCGGGCGACCGCCTACCCCACCTTTGAGGGAGCGGGCTGCGTCTGGGCGTACATGGGGCCGCCGCACCTGCAGCCGCCGAAGCCGGAGCTCGAGTGCTTGCTGCTGCCGCCGGAGCACATGGACACGACCAAGATCCTCTACGAGTCCAACTGGGTGCAGGTGATCGAGGGCGAGATCGACACGGTCCACTCGTCCATCCTGCACAGCACACTGGACCAGCACGACGTCGCCAAGAAGGACGGCGTCGGCATCAACGACCGGTATCACCTGCGGGGCAGGCCGCCGGAGTTCTTCGTCGAGGACACGGACGGCGGCATCCTCATCGGCGCGGTGCGCGAGGCGGAGGCGGACAGCAATTACTGGCGCATCTCTCGATGGCAGTTCCCCTGGGTGACCATGCCCCCGGGCGGCGGCAACGGCTCCCCGCCGGAGGGTAAGAACGCCCTGCGCGGGCCCATCCGCGCCGCGTTCCTGGTGCCCATCGACGACGAGAACTGCTGGTTCTACCTGTGCTCGTGGCACCCCTACCGGCCCTACCGGGAGGAAGAGCTCATCTACAAGGTGGGCCGCGGCAACCCCAGCCGGGGCGTTCCCCCCGAGCCCTGGAAGAACGGGCTCATACCTGGGACCTGGTACGGGAAGGCAAACAAGCACAACGACTACATGATCGACCGGGAGGCGCAGAAGACCTACAGCTTCTCGGGCATCCCCTTCAACAACGGACGGGCGCAGGACTCGGCGATGACCGACAGCATGGGGTCGAGCACAACGGCCACCCGCTGGAGGGAGCACCTGGGCACAACGGACCGCGCCATCATCCGAATGCGACGGAGGCTGATCCAGGGCGCAAGGGACCTGCAGGAAGGGATTGAGCCCTACGCCCCATCTCATCCGGAGACGTTCCGCGTGCGGTCGGGGCAGGCGATCCTGCCGAAGGGCGTCCACTTCACCGACGACCCTGACACCATGGACGCCATCACGGTCCCGAGCACGCTGCAGCCAGCGAAGGCTTAGGCAGGCGGCCCAGCCGGTTATTATTTGACGGCGTGGGAGTTGCGCGGTTGAGTGGCACGGGGTTGTGCACCTGGAATTCCTGAGTGCACGGCCCCGGCGCCGCCTGTCGCGCAACTCCTGCTGGTTTTTCGGGCAACAGCCGGTCCTCGGCGTTGGCCGCATATCCCCAATCGAAGAAGGAGGGCGTTTGCCATGTTCACGGGCGTTAGCCACATCTACTACCGCGTGCGGGACGTCGAGGAATCCATCGAGTTCTACACCAAGAACCTTGGGTTCACCTTGCTTCGCAAGTACCTAACGAACGGCAGGTTGTCGGCCTACGTGGAGCTCGACGGCGTGCTGCTGGAGTTCGGCGTGCCTGCCGACCTGAGCGAGCTGCCGGGAGAGCGCACCATCCGGAGAATCGGCATTGGGGTCGAGGACATGGACGCGGCGCTCGCCGAGCTGACCAGCAAGGGTGTGGAGGTGGTGCGGGAGCCGTGGGACGCGACGACCTTCTGGGGCCGGCAGGCGGTGATCCGCGACCCGTCGGGGTACGAGGTCTCGTTGCGGGAATGGAGCGCGCCTGACGGGCCGACGTTCGAGGGGTGGACGCCCCGCCACGAGACTGTCGAGCGCCTGGCCTGACGAGGGCTCCACGGCGGCACCAGGCGTTGGCGGTCCAGGGGACGCGCAAACTGCTACGGCATTTTCCCTCGGCCAAAACTCCTCGCATTAGTTCACACAATGGCGATGCCAAAACTGCGTGCTTTGCTCCTGCGCCCCTGCCCGCCAAGCGCACGCAGCGAGGAGCGTCCGCTTCGGCCATCAGCCTCTGTGCCACCGCGAACGTCAACTTTGGCTTCGACGTAGCTGGGTGGTAGAATGACGGCCTTTAGCATCGTCTTTGGTTGCCAAGGATAGTCAGGTTCCCGGCGCCTTTGCCTGAAGCGCCCAATCCCGCACATTAGAAATCCCTTAGAGAAACGTAAACTCCAGCCGCTAACCGGCGATGAGACAATTGCACTATGCGAAGTTTGACCACAGGTCTTGCATCGCTGTTGTCGGGCAGCATGGCGCGCCACGCGCGGCTGCTCCTCATGCTGACGGCGGCGCTTGCGGGGTTCTTCCTTCTCATTGAGTTCCTCAATGCACTTCTGGCGACCGGCCCGCAGGACATCCTCGCGACTACGCCATTCGAGGAAGATGAGGTGGGCCTTCCCAACGGCGTGGGGCTGCTGGAGGCCTCGGTACTTGGCGTTTCCCTGATACTCGCCGCCGCAGTGCTCGCCGCTTCGCTGGGTTGGCCTCTGACGAGAGAGTCATTCCGGCCGAGGCTGTCGCTCGCGGCGGGCGTCGTTGCCGCAGCCGCGCTGGCGGGCGCGGGCTGGTATCTCGCAACCTCCGGCGTCCTGGGAAGGGGCGTCGAGTACAGTGAGCACACGGTGTACCGCTCAATACTGGAGTCGAGCGGGCTGGCGCTAATCGCCGCGGTATTCCTGACCCTCATCATTGCAGGGTCAATCAACCGCTACGCGCTGGGGGCCACGGTCGTGGCGTGGGTGGTGGCGGCATCGGCATTCGGCTTCCTGGACACGCGCCCGGTCGATGGCCTCTATCTGTTCGAACGCCCGACGCGACTTGAGGCGTCGGCCGACTACGCCGACGTGGTGGAGCAATACCAGCGAACGGACGCCTCGCTGGAGCATGAGACGGAAGACCCGCCCGTCGAACAGAAGGAGGTCGAGGAGCCGCCGCCGATTACGGAGATAACGGTTGCGCCCGACGCAAGGGCGGCGGAGGCCGATCCGGCGTTGGCTGTGCCGGTGTTCTGGGTCTCGGGCGCGTTCTACACTCGCTACCTCCGCACCTCCACTGGCGACGTTTACGAGAAGGGGGAGTGGTCGCAGCTTGACCTGGGGCAGATTCCCGTAGACAAGGGCGTCAATGTTCCTGAGAACGTCCTCGCCATCCTGAGCGAGCTTGGCCGCTCGGAGACTGTGGCCGTGCCGCCAGAGCGCCTGAACCCAGCGCTGCTCGCCTACCCGACGGTACAGCCCGTTGAGCTGGCGCCCGACGTGATCATCCTGACCCCCTATCTGGAAGGTCAAGTCTTCGACGCGGGCTCGGTGCCGAGCGCGAGCCACCTCGTAACCGTGGACAGGCCTGCGGCCTATTACCCGTTTAGCGGCACGCTTAACATTCCCGAAGCTGTGGCCAACTATCAGCTCGAGACGCTGATACCCAGGTTTGAGCCCCGCGACATTGTAAGCGCGGCGCCAGCCGCGGACCCCGTGTACCTCCAGTTGCCGGAGGACCTGCCGCGGCGCGTTATCGAGCTTGCCGAGCAGTTCAAGGGCGAGGACTCCCCTTACATCAGGGCCAATGCCATCCACAGGTTCCTGCGTGAAAAGTATGGCTTCTTCACCCCTGAGCCGGGCAGGGTGTACATCGAGCGGCCGGAGGGGCACGACCCCGTGGACTGGTTCCTGTTCGAGCGGCGCGGGGGCGGCAGCAACAGTTTCAGCAGCGCCTTCGTCGTGCTGGCGCGCGCGGCTGGTATCCCGGCAAGGGTTGTGGCGGGCTGGGCAATCGAGACGGGCCCGGAGCCTCAGACGGTGTTCAGCGACCAGAACCACCAGTGGGCCGAGATTGCCCTCGAGGGCATCGGTTGGGTCACGTTCGACCCAACGCGCCATGACGCGTTCCCACTGGTGGAAGAAGAGCAGCCGTTGCCGGAGTTGATAGAGGCACTGTCCGGCGGCGAAGAGCCGCTTGAGCGCGAGGAGGCCGCGGAGGCCCTCGGCGAGCTGGGCGAGTCGGACGCCCTGCCGGCGCTGGTGGACGCCGCCGAGAACGACGTGTCCATCGCCGTGCGGCTTGCCGCTGAGACCTCCATCCACAAGATCGGCGTGGAGGAACTGATCTGGCTGCTCCTGAACCACGAAGACCCGGAAATGCGCGAGGCCGCGGCCGACGGACTCAGGGTTGCGGGTAGCTCCAAAGCCGTGGACGCGCTGCGGCAGGCGCTCTCGACCGACGTGGAAGCGCGGGTGCGGAAGGCGTCGGCGAAAGCGCTGGGAAAGATTGGTGGCGAAAGCGCTGAACAGGGTCTGCTTGGAGCGGCGCTTGAGGACGTGGAAGCCACAGTCCGGGAGGAGGCTGTCCTTGGGCTGGGCAAGAGGAAGGCCCGATGGACCGCGGAGGACCTCGTGGGGGTGCTTGTCAACGACCCGGACGCGCCGGTCCGGGCCGCTGCCGCGTGGGCGTTGGGGGAGTTCGGCGAGGCCGTCGCGTTGCGTCCACTCTTCGAAGCCCGTGCCAGTGATCCTGACGAGGCTGTAATGGAGGCTGCCGCAGAGGCGCTCGCCAACTGGAGCGTGCCGGACCTGCTGCGCGACGTGCGGACTGCCGAAGACCCAGTCCAGCGGGCCGCCGCCGCCGAGCTTCTCGGAGAGCTTGGGGACATACTCGCCGTGCCCGTCCTTGCCTTGGCCCTGAACGACACCCACGAAACCGTTCGCGTCGCCGCGCTTGAAGCGCTCAAGAAACTGGGCGAATACGTCACCCTCGAAAACGGCTCGGCGTTGCTGATTGTCGGCGGAGAGGTTGTTGGGATGGTCGCCGGCATGTCGGCATTCTCGGCGACGAAGCCGTCGGACCGGCCAGTCTTTGTGGTGGAGGGGTCGCGCCACACTAGCTATCTCCGCACCGGCGCCGGCGCCGTTTATGCGGCCGGCCGGTGGTTTCCTACGGACGACACACCCATTCCCTACGAGGCAGATGGGTCTCAGGTCCCTCAGGCCGGCTTCCTGCCCACCGTTCGCGCAGCATACCCAAAGCAAGACACCTTACGAGTTCATAGCCTTGGGAGCGATTCGAGCATACCCGCCGGATTTGTGCCAACGTCGAAGCGGCTGGAGCAGATTGACGTCTCCGGCAACTATTGGCCCGAACATGCGAGGTTCTCGGTCGACTTCCCCTTGGAAACGTACGAGTGGGTGTCGAACATCGATGACTTTTCAGAGGAGCAGCTCTACGCCGCACGGAGGATGACGGGCTTCACGACCCCTGCGTACACCCTGGTGCCCGAGTGGGTCCTGCGCGGGCGCATTCACTCCCTCGCAATAGAGATAACGGCCGGCCACACGACGCCCTATGCCCAGGCCAAGGCTATCGAACGATACCTCCGTACGGAATATACGTACAAATTTGCCGAGTCCCTCGAGGACGCGACACCGCCGGAAGGGCAGGACCCGGTGGACTGGTTCCTCTTCGACAATCGCACGGGCACCTGCGGAACCTTCAGCAGCGCCTTTGTGCTCCTAGCGCGGTCGATTGGCCTTCCGGCCCGGGTGGTGTCCGGTTGGGCTGTCAGCCAGACGCCGCTGAGGCAGACAGTCACGGCGGGCTGGGCGCACCAGTGGGCTGAGGTTGCGTTTGAGGAACTGGGTTGGGTCTCGTTCGAGCCGACTGCCGGCGGCGGGCCAAGCGTGCGGGCTGACCTGGAGTCGCCACCAACCAATGACCCGGAGAAGCTGGAAGAAACGTTGGAGGCGTTGGAGGAGTCGGGCGCCGAGGTTGTCAGACTGGAGAACGGGGGGGCGCTCGTACAGCGGTCAGGCGGTGTAGACGGCGGAGGAAACGGAGGCGGTGCATCCGCTGGACTGATAGGCGGTACTTCAACCGCGCAGGTAAGCGAGCTAGTCAAGATACCCTTGTTTCATGTTGAGGGTGCGGCAAATACAGGTTACATACGAACCAACGTGGGCGACGTCTATGAGAATGGAGGATGGCGGCAACTCGACCCAGTTGTCGTTGACATCTCCCAAGGAGAGAGCGTTCCAGACGAGGTCTGGCGCCAATTCTCAAGCGGGACAGGTGAGTTCGCTCCATTGCCCTTCGAGCGCCGAAGCAGCGGGTCCCTATTCGGAATCCGGCAGGATGTCTTCAGGCAAAGAGGCGACAGGATTCGGGTGTTTGCATTGGATGGGTATGAGACCCTTCCATTGAGGACATTGCCAATATCACCCGACCTCCAGAACGCGGTTGTCGGCGGGACCTACTTTCCGTTCAGCGGAACGTACCAGATCAAGGACTTGGTGTGGGAATACTCCTATAACTCCAGGATTGCTTCCTACACACAGGACCAATACCAGAGGGCGATGCTTGCCCCTGATTCAACCTACCTTCAATTGCCTCCAACCGTACCGGACAGGGTTCGTGAGTTGGCGGAACGAGTAACGGCCAGCCACAGGACCCCCTATGCCAAGGCCAAGGCTTTGGAGTCATACCTTACCACCACGTATCCGTACCGCTTAGCCGATTCCCCTGATGATTTCCCGCCTCCCGGACGGGACCCTGTGGACTGGTTCCTCTTTGACCACCGTGAGGGCACGTGCGCCGTATACAGCAGCGCATTTGCCGTTATGGCCAGGTCGGTGGGAATTCCCGCGAGGGTCGTTTCCGGTTACGTCGTCAGAGCGACCAACGACGTACAGACAGTACATACGGACCAGGCTCACCAGTGGGCGGAGGTCGCGTTTTCGGGAATTGGTTGGGTAGAGTTCGAGCCTACAGGGAGTCCGGATGGGCCCCTTGCTCGAGTCAACCGTGACGCCTTCTTTGAACCTCCGCCCCCGCCCCCGCCTCTGGATACCGTGACCACAATCACCAAATCCCCGTCGGAAATACGGCGGCAGCAGCCTTTTACCGTCGGCGGCTGGGTCAACTCCGTTACCGGGCGGTTTGTCGATGGGATGAAGGTTGAGATCTACATCAATGAGACCAAGGAGCACGGCGGCGAGAAGATCGGCGAGGGGGTTACACGCCAGGGACGCTTCGACATCGAGGTGCAGCTGCCCTCAGCGATGGTCCTTGGCGCTTATCAACTGCTTGCGCGGGCGGTGGAGATGGAGGGGTTCAATGAGTCATGGAGCGACCCGGACATCAGCGTCTTCTCCGCGAGCGGCCTCCAGCTGACCGGACCATCGCAGATACCCGTTGACGTTGAAGCCGTCTTCAGCGGCAGGATTTCCGAAGACAACGGCCGGGGAGCATCGGACCGCGAGGTTACTGTCGCAGTTGACGGCAGCGCGGTGAACTCCGTGATGACCGACGACTTCGGCCGCTTCTCGTTCACGCAGGTCTTCACAGACCCCGGGCCTCATTGGGTGGAGGTGGAGCTCGTAGGCCAGGCGTTTCTGCTGGACAACAACGCGCGCATCGACCTGGAGGTGACTCTGCCAACGCAGACCACCCTTGTCACCCCCGCCGCGGTGCAGGTGGGGAAGGAGTTCAGCGTCACCGGCACGCTCCTCGGCGCCCGAGGCGAGACCCTTGCGGGCCGGTCTGTTGTGATTCACATCGGCGAGGGCGAGGCGCAGCGAGTGGCTACCGATGCGTCCGGCGCCTTCGATTTCGCGGCAACGCTCGACAGCCCCGGCGCATTCACCGTTCGCGCGGCGTTTGGTGGCGATGGGCCCATCCTCGCGTCCGGGGCGTCGGCGGCGATGGCCGTGCAGGAGGCGTCTGTCCTGCGCATCGAGGGACCGGGCAGCATCGAACTGGGCAGCGGCGGAACGTTTATGGGTGTGCTCACGACAGGCTCCGATGCGCCCCTCGGGCAGGCGGAATTGAGCATTGTGGATGCTGACGGCGCGGAGATCACCGTCGTGACCACGGATGACGACGGGGTGTTCGAGTACGAGCATTCGGCATTCTTCGAGACGGGGCCGCAGTCGCTCTCCGCGAGCTACCCCGGCGCGGACTTTGTGGTGCCAAGCGTGGCGAGGGTCAATTTCACGGTGCTGGCGCCCACGTTCCTGAGCCTCGAGGCGCCGGACATCGTGCGAGACGGCGAGGACTACGCGCTGCGCGGGAGGCTGCGAGACGTCAATGGGCAGCCCGTAGCGGACGCCACGGTTGCGGTCACGGGGCAGGGAGACCGCACGCTAACCACGGACGCGGAAGGCAACTTCACATGGGAGGCGGTCGCGCTGTTTGAAGGCGCCACGGAGGACTCGCCCCACGAATCGCCGCGGTCCGTGGAGGCCGCCTTCGCGGGCACGGACCACCTGGCGGCGAGCTCGGCGGCGACGGGCTTCGTGGTCGGCGTGCCGCGCATCCTGCTGGACCCGCTGGAGCCGGTGGCGCGCGGCGGCGCCGTGGAAGTGCGGGGGACGGTGCTGCTCGGCAACCGGCCGCTGCAAGGCGTCGAGCTGGGGGTGGATGGCGTCGGCGTGATGCGGTCCGACGCAGACGGCGCTTTCCTCCACCGTTACCCGGTGCCTGCCGACTCGACGCTCGGCGCCCGCGACGTCACCGTCGAGGCCGCGGACCTGGGCGTCAGCGCGAGCGTGCCGCTTGCAGTGAAGTCGGCAGTCAACATAACTGTAACGCCCCTCGACAAGGTGAGGCCAGGCGAGCTGGTGTTGCTCCGAGTAACGGCGCTGAACGACCGGTGGGAGGGCATCCGGGGCGCGACGCTGCGCACGGACGACGGCGTGCAGCTCGTCACTGACGCTCGAGGCATCACCCTGCTCGAACTCACTCCGGCGGACAACGAGGAAGCGCTGACGGCGCCGCTCACCTTCACGTTCGCTGGTGACGGTCAGCACATGCCCCTGACGTACTTCATCGGCATTCCGATCACGCCGTTGGGATTCAACTGGCTCCTCTGGGTGGGAGCGCCAAGTGTTGTTGTGGCACTGGCGGCAGCCGGATACGCGGGCCGCCGGTTCAACCTTGCGCCACTGCCGCTGATCGGGCGGCGGGCCGCGATGGAGGCGCCAGCCGCGGAGGAGATGAGCGACGACGTTGACGTGGAAGCAATCGAATTCCGGATAGCGGTAACGCTCGGGATTGATTTCGCAGCGCGAGCAGATGACCTGCCGGACGTCTGGACAACCGGAGAGGGCATCAGGGCCACCGTGACTGCAGTCGACGAGGAGGGAGAGGCCGTCGTGGGAGCGGCGCTCGTCGTCGGGGTGACCGGCGAGGGCGTGGCGGAGATCGAGACCGACGGCGCCGGCGCGCGTGTCCTCGATTGGGTTGCAGGCGAGGCCGGAGAGTATGCGGTGTCGGTGGAGTTCGCGGGGGATGAGGACCGCCTGCCGAGCACCGTATCGCGGAGCTACCGCGTCGTCGACTTCCGGGAGGAGATTGTCCGGCTGTACAACAACTTCCTCGACTGGGCGCGGGACAGGACCGGCGAGCGTCTCGAACAGGCGACGCCGCGGGAGGTTGAGCTCCTGGTGGTCTCCCGGGGGATCCCGGTGCCGCAGAAATCGCTGGACGAGCTGATTTCCCGATTCGAGGAGGCGGACTACAGCGAGCACCCCATCGCCCGGCGGCACTACGAATCGATGTACCGCGCGTGGCGCGCCGTGGTGGGGGAGTAGGCCGTGGTGAACGCAGCGCGCACCCGGCAGTTGCCGTTGTCGGCCCTGTTCCTGCTGGCTTTCGCATTGGCAGGGTTCCTGCTGTTATGGAGAACTTCCAGCCCGCTCTCGGAGTTCGTCGGCATTGACTTGGACTTCCTCTTCCCGCCACTGGCGCTGTGGGCGCTCTTCATGCTGCTGAGCCTGCTTGCAGACTTTACGGGCGGCACCAGGTTTGCCGCGCTGACGTGGCGGCCCACGAGGTCGAGCGACAGGCTGCGGCTGGGCGATGCGCTGTCATCCTGCAAGAAGCTGATGATTGACCTGGCATGGTTCGCGCTGGCGCTTGCGACGCTTTCGATGGTCCCCACGTTGGTCGGCGCCGTTGAAGCCCGAGCGGGCAGCCCGGACCTCTCCTGGCTGAGGCCGTATGTGGAGGTGCTCCATTCGATGTCGCAGTGGGGCATTCTGTTGATGCTGCCCGTCGCGGTGGTGCGCACGTTGGCTGATGCATGGCCTGAGCTTGGCGGGCTGCTGCCGTCCCCGTGGTCGAGAATTGCCGCGCTCGGCGCCGGTTTCGCGCTGCTGGCTGGCGGCGGCGTGCTGGACGTGGCATTCGATTTCGACGGCACCGCGCAGTTGCTGGCGTTGACGGGCGCGCTGGGCCTCTCGTACCTCGCGCAAGTAGCCCGCAACGCGCTCCGGGCGGAACCCAGCCCACGACGGCTCCCGGCGCTCCGCGGGGCGCTCTTGCTGGGGGAGGCCGCGTGGATTGTCATCGCGCTGGGTGTGGTTGCGGGGTTGCCCTCGGCCGTGGAGCAGGTGATGACCGGACACTTCGGCCAGGACGCCGCCACCGCGGACGCCTACCTTGCGGGCCTCCACGGCCTGATTTCGCCGCAAGCATTCCTCGTCATGCTTCCCCTGGCAATCGTGCGCGTTGGGGGCGTTTTCTGGCCAAATGTGGAGCGGATATTCGGCTTCCCTGTTGGGCTGCTAGCCGTCCTCGGCGCTGTGTACGCGTTGTGCTCGGAGAACGGCATTCTACCGGCCGCGTTTGCCGTGTCCACCTCGCAGCTGGTGACGGTCCTGCCGATCGCGCTGGCGCTCTCCTACGCCGCCTCAGTGCTCCACAACGCGGCGGCGTTCGAGCTGCCGGGCCGCATGGGCGCCTCGGCTTCCGTGGCGCTCTCGCTGGCGAGCGCGGCGGTGTCGGCTCTTGCCGCAGGGATGACCGTATGGGTCCTTCTCAACCACCTGCCCGTCGCCAACGCCGCTCTCGTCGATTACGAGTCTACGCGCACCTTTGGCCGCGACGCGCTTCCCTACTTCAACGTGTTCTTTGACGCTCGGGCGACCGTCGCGGCGCTCGCCGTTGCAGTGGCATTCGTGCTGTCCCTGCCGTGGGCGAGACACGACCGCACTGCCGCCGGCCATCGACCGATGTTGAACGCGGTCTGCTACGGTGCGACGGGTTGCCTCGCGTGGGCAGCCGGGTCCACCCTCTCGCCGCTGGGGCATGGGTTTGTGCTGGCGGGTGCTGGCGGTGCGGGGGGCTTCTTCGCCATTGCGATTGCGCAGGCGGTGGGCCACCTGGTCACCCCGCGTAGCGCGACGCTGGGCTCGATCGCGAGGTGGCTCACCGCATCGAGGGTGAGGACCTTTGTGCTGGGGGCCGCCGCCGCCGCGTACGCGCTCCTGCTGCGGCCCGTGGTGTACGAGGCGCTCTGGTTCGCGGCCCTCTACGAGTACATCGCGCTGCTCGCCCTCCTTGTGCTGGCGCTCATATTCGTTCTTGACCTGCTTGGACGGGACTCCGAGGCGCCGGCATCGCACGAACCGGAGTGGAACGAGTGGTCGCACCACCGGCAGACGCTGGAGAGCAAGGAGGACCCGCGTTCGTCGCTGACAGCCGAGATGCGGCGGGAGTTCGTCGAGTACGGCGAGTGGAAGCCGCTGTGGACCTACCTGATGGGACTGCTCCTCCGCAACGGGGCTTCCCGGACGTGGATGCAGGCCGTGTGCCGCCCGCTGCGAATGAGCGCGGTCTCATCACCGGCGCTGCCGTTCCTGCGGCGGAGCAACCTGGGGAGGCTCGGCAGGCTGTCCGCCCTGAACGAGGCGTTGCGGCGCGTGGACGAGACGCTGGCGATGCCGGAAGCGGCGATGCAGCCGGTCACAGAAGAGGAACTCCGCGGCGCCGCCGCGCAGTACGTTGACACGGGCGTCGGGATTGAGCGGCTGGCGATCGCGCTCATCGTTGCGCAGGGCCAGCGGGGCCGCGACCTGCAGGCCGCTATCGACCAGTGGTTCCCGTTGCTGGATGCGCCGGACCCGGCGGCGGGGAGGATCTCGTTGCCATGGGCTGGCTCGGGCGCGAGGCTGCGTGACCGTCGCGAGCGCATGCGCCATCTGACCAACGCCTCGGCGGAGGTTTTCGGTGGGGGCGAGATTGCTTCCGAGAGCCCTGACCCCGCGAGACTGGCCGAGCTTGTGGGAGCAAGTGAGTCCCGCTTCTCCGGCGCTTGACGGGGCTGGCCGCGACATCAATCTCCTGCCCTAAACTCTCAATGAAAGGGTGGCGACCCGCAGATGAACGAACAACAGCTTGAAGAGGCCCGCCTATCTTGCGAGCAGATCATCGACCGCGTGGCGGAGGCCTTCGTGGGGAATCGCCTGCTGCTACGCAAGCTGCTTGCCGCCGCGCTTGCCAACGGCCATGTGCTGTTCGAGGACTACCCGGGTTTGGGCAAGACGCTGCTGGCCAAGCTCTTCTCGCGCGCCATCGGCGGGGACACCAAGCGGGTGCAGTTTACGCCCGACCTGCTGCCCTCCGACATCCTGGGCATGAACATCTACCGCCAGACCGACGGCACGTTCCATCTGATGCAGGGGCCGGTCTTCACCAACGTGCTTCTCGCCGACGAGATCAACCGGGCGCCGCCAAAGACGCAGTCCGCATTGCTGGAGGCGATGGAGGAACGGCAGGTTACCATCGACGGCGATACGATGCCGCTGGGCTCGCCGTTCGTCGTCATCGCCACGCAGAACCCCATCGAACAGGAGGGCACCTACCCGCTTCCGGAGGCGCAGCTCGACCGATTTCTGCTCAAACTCGCGACGGGCTACCCGGCCAACGACCAGTTGGAGGAGGACATACTGCTGCGCCGCATCCAGTGGCAGAAGGACGACCCCTCGGCGGACCTGGAGCCCGCCGTGGAATTGGAGCGCTTTGTTGAGCTGCAACAGTTCGTGGAGACCGGCGTCTACACGGACAAGGTCATCGTCGAGTACATCACGAGAATCGTCAGGCTGTCGCGGGAGCACCCGCGGGTGGCCGTCGGCGCGAGCCCACGCGGCGGCCTTGCGCTGCTGCGGGCCGCACGGGCCATGGCGCTCATCCACGGGCGCGACTTCGTTGTGCCGGATGACGTGAAGATGGTCGTTCCCGACGTCCTCGCGCACCGCGTCATCCTCAACATTGAGGACACGCTGGAAGGAGCAAGCGGGGAAGGGGTTGTGGAGGAGGTCCTGGCCGAGGTGCCTGTGCCAAGCGACATGGGCCGGATGGCGCAGTAGCCATGTTCCAGCAGTCGCAACTCGCCTGGGCAGCAATTGCGCTGGCGTTGCTGTTGCTCGGGCTTGCGCTGGGCAACCTTGTGCTCTTGACGGGGGCGGTCTTTCTGCTCCTGATCACCCTGCTGTCCACGGCACTGCCGCCCGCCGCAGGCGTCGTCGTTGAGCGCGGGCTGTCGCGGGCCACGTGCTGGGTTGGCGACATGGTGACGGTGCGACGGGAATTGACCGTGCTGAGCGGCGTCGGCCCCATCTTCGTGCACGACGAGCTGCCTCCGGAAGCTGAGGTCGTGGAGGGCAGCAACCTGCGCGTCGTCTGGAAGTGGCCCGGCAGGCTGGATGTGGACCTCTCGTATCAACTTCGCTTTCCAAAGCGCGGGCTGTACGCACTACCCGAGTCGAGCTGGGAATCGCAGGCGCCGCTTGCCTCGAACTCGGGAGCGTCAGGATCTTGTGGTCCGGTTTTCGAGGTGGCCGTCGTCCCGAGGATTCGCAACGTAACGCGCTTGAACCTTGTCCGGGCGGTACGGCGCGGCGCTCGCTTTAGTGGTGACCTCGCGAAGACGGGCGCCTCCACCGACGAGTTCAAGGAGTTGCGACCATACCAGCCGGGGGACCCGTTCAAGCGCATCAATTGGAAGGCAAGCGCGCGTGCGTCCGCCGCGGGCGGTCTCCCGTTGGTGAACGAGCTGGAACCCGAGACGAAGCGCGCGGTGTGGGTCTTCCTGGACACCGCCCACTACATGGACGTGGGTGTACCGCTCTCGAACCCGCTGGAGAGCACCGTGGAGGCGTCGGGCACGCTGGCGCAGTACTACCTGTCGCGCGGCTCAACCTTCGGAGCATACGCCTACAACAGCGCCGGGGGCGGCAGCGAGCTCCTCACGCCGGAGACTGGCAACCGGCAATTCAACCGGCTCATGGACATGCTGGCCGGGCTGAAACCGGGCCCGGCGGAGCAGGACCTCCTGCAATCGGTCGAGCGGTGCAAGAGCTTCCTGTACCGCATCCGGCCCGACGTCTTCGTCATCACGCGCCTGGACGTCCATTACGCGCGCCCCGGCGAGGACTCGACGGAGTTCGACCGATTCCAGACGGCCATCAGCCGGCTGATCTCGCTGAAGCCGCGCTCGACCCGCACAAGCCGCGTACAAGTGGTGCACGTCGAGCCGCAGGAGGCCGCAACGGAAACGAGCGGGTTGGGGCTGACGCGATGGGAGACCCGGCACGTGGCACGCGAGCTGCGGGGCAAGGGCGCCTCGGTCATCGAGTGGGAGCCCGCGAGGGAAGAGTTCACGTCCGTGCTGGTGCGGCACGTCGATTCGTACCAATAGGGGAAAGGGGACGGACATCGCATGAGAGCCGCCGCGGCAGAGACGCTGCTGCTCACCGGCCTGCTGTTGCTCGCCGGCTTCGTCGTGTGGGACGCGGGGCCCGCGCTTGGGCTGCCCGAGTCACGATGGCTGACGTGGCTGACGGGACTATTCCCCGGGCTATTCTCGATACAAGCCGTTGCGGTGGCGATCCTGCTCATCGGCGTGTACTGGGCGCTGAAGGCGATCGGTTATGGGCAGGTCTCATTCTGGTTGATGGCCGGAGTCACCGTCCTGCCTCACGCTGTGCCCATCTGGGGTCACAACGAGCTCCAGTGGTACGAGCTCGTCGGCCTGGAGGCCGAGCTTGTCGGCGAACGTGCGCCGCTCCGGGATGCCGCGCTCTTCCTGGCGAGCCTGACGGGAATCGTGATACTCCATCGCGTCATTGGACTTCGCGCGTTGTCAGAGCGCATGCGTGTCCGCGCGATAGCTGCCGAGGACGGGCGACGAGTCCTGCGAGTCGAGAGCTTGCTGGTGGCCGGGCTGCTTGCCGCAAGCCTGTCGCTCGCGCTGCTGGCGGTGCTCGCTGCGGTGTACCTCGGCCGCTACGACGAGATCCTCTCCGGCTCGACGTGGGCCGTGGCGGCCGTCGGAGGTGGCGCCGGGCTGCTGCTCGCGCTAACGCTGTTGCAGTGGCGCCGGGACGGCGACGGCTAGGCAGACAATCACCAAGGAGACGCACATGAAGTTTGGCCTGTTTCTTGGCGCCGAGTATCCCGCCCGCCAATCGATGACGGCGCGCATCAATTCACTCATCGAGCAGGTGCGGCTTGCGAGCTCGCTTGGTTTCGACTGCGCGCTGGCGGGGCAGCACTACCTCAGCTACCCCGTGCAGATTCTGCAGCCCACGCCGCTGCTGGGGCGGCTTGCGGCGGAGGCCGGCGACATGCGAATCGGCACGGGCATCGTGCTGCTGCCGCTGCAACACCCGGTCGACATGGCGGAGCAGATTGCGACGCTGGACCAGATCACCGGCGGCAAGTTCATCTTCGGCGTCGGCCTGGGGTACGAGAAGGAGGAGTTCGAGGCGTTTGGGCTCGACGCGTCGCAGCGGGCCAGCCGCTTCGAGGAGTCGCTGGCCATCATCAAGCGCCTCTGGACCGAGGACGAGGTGCACTTCGAGGGGAAGCACTTCACCTTGCACGCGCGGCCCTCGGCGTGGCCGCTGCAGCAGCCGTACCCGCCGGTGTGGATCGCGGCGAACGGACACGCGCCCGTGCGACGCGCTGCGCGCCTCGGCGACGTCTGGTTCGCCAACCCGCACGCCAAGTTCGAGACCCTCGCCGAGCAGATGGGCATCTACCGCGAAGCCCTCGCCGAGTACGGCACACAGCAGCCCGAGGACGTCGTCGTCAGCCGGGAGCTGTTCGTGGCGCAGACGCACGACGAGGCGTTGCGCGTGGCGCGGCCGGCGCTGCACGAGCGCTATCGCGTGTACGCGCGGCAGGGGCAGGACCTCCAGCTCCCGCCGGGCGACCGCTTCGAGGACGACTTCGACGAGCTGGCCGCGGGCCGGTTCATTCTCGGCGACCCGGAAGAGTGCATCGAGGAGATCCGGCGGTACGAGGCGCTCGGGTTCAACCTCCTCATCATCGACTACCACTGGCTGGACCTGGACGACGACACGGCGCTGAAGACCCTTCGGCTCTTTGGGGAGCGAGTGCTTCCGGCGTTCCGCTAGCGCCGTCTGCGGGGCGCGGCGTTGCGCTCTCGTGGAGGCTCTCGGCGAAAGCAACTCCACTGTCTTGGCAATTGAATTAGCACGCAAATAGGATTCCGCCAATATTGTTGAGTCATCGACTCAAACAATTGGCTGTGTCACAGCCTCAGAGCTAGGATGCCAGATACGGGAATCATATGGCGGAGACATGATGCCAAGACCGCCAAAAGTCGGGCAAAACGGGGTTGTATGTAGTGACGCTGTAACAGGCCTATGCTAGAATCAATTCGCTTGGCCACATTAGAGTCGGCACATAGAAGAAATAATACGTTTTCATTAGCGCCCGGACGTTAGGGTTCTGAAGAAAGTGGGCCACGGCCGGTCGGCCTTGCCGGGCGGATCGGCTGGATGAATGGAAATGGCTTGGCTCGTTAGCGGTCGCGCCCCAAAGGAACGAGGAGGGCCGAAGGAACCGGTGGAAGCTATTACGAGGATCATCAACCAGACCCCTGCTCGTGTGGCTGCCGCCGCCGCGCTCGCCGGGCTGCTGGCGATTGCGTTCCTCGGCCTGCCGAGCACGACCGAGGCGACCACCCACAGCGCGACGCGTTCATTCTCCTCGGACTGGGTGCTGCCCGGCGGTGAATTCAGTGTCACCCTCACTTTCGAGAACCTTGGCGTGGGTCAGGTCACTGAGTCGTTGCCTGAGGGCTTCACGTACGTCAGCTCCGATCTGGGCGACAACGTGGTCGAGCTGGACGGGCAGTTGCTGACCATCTTCATTGTGGCGGACCCCAGTGTGACGTACACCCTCACGGCGCCCGATATGGAGAACGTGTACAGCTGGACCGGGGTCGTCCGCGACCTGAGCGGCGACGAGCAGGTCGTCACAGGCGAGTCCAGCATCCGCGTCGGCCCTGCGCCAACGCCGGAACCGACGGCGACGCCGACGAACACACCAACTCCGTTGCCCACCAATACCCCCACCGCGACGCCGTCGCCCACGCCGACGAACACGCCAACGCCGGAACCGACGTCGACACCGACGCCTGAGCCCACGGCGACGCCGGTGCCGACCGCGACGCCGTCGCCAACTCCGACTCCCACCGCAACGCCGGTGCCGACGCCCACACCTACGGCGACTGCAGTGCCCGTGGTGGAGGAGGAATCAGGCGGATTCCCGCCGTGGGTCCTGGCCATTTTGGTTGTCATCGTATTGGGCGTTCTGATCGGCCTGGTGGCCTACAGCCGCCGGCAACTCTAAGCCGCCTCTGCGTGATCGTTGATATTCCAGTCTAGGCGTTTGGCGCTTTCCTGAAGCTGTTGCTGCCGCGCGTGACCACACGAGCTCGTTGCCTCACGCCCTTTGTCACCTTGCTTTGTTGGCGCATCTCCTCTCGCCGCCCACGCTGGACATCGTTTGTATTGTCAACGTCATTGCCGGAACGCCGAGAGCCGTCATCAGTCAGGGTGTGAATCGCATTGCAAATTCTAGACGGAGTCGAGTCCCATTGTCCCTAGCTGGCATAGGCGACGGCGATGTAGCTCGTCGACCAAACCGAAGCCTTCGAACGATAGTTGTAAGGTGTCAACACGTAGTAATAAAGAGAGTGTGGAACTATATGAACGTGCTAGCCGTTCTATGCTATGACACCAGTCGGTGCACGCCGGCTGTCGAGGAGACGAGTAGATATGTTCGCGCTAAGACGGCGCGCTATTGGCGTGTCGGTGGCGTTGGTTGCCGCCGGAGCGCTAACGGCGACGCTCCTCATTTCGACCACGCTGGCACAGAGCCCTCCCGACCCCAGCATCGACTCCATCGTGGTGAGCGACATCACGATGACCTCCGCCACCGTCACCGTGAACCTCACGAACGCCACCGACGGCGCCTACGTTTACCTGAAGTACGGCCCGGTGAACGACTACGGTACCTCCCCCAGGCCTCCTGCCTACAACGTCGGTAGTGAAGGGACTGACCATACGTGGATACGGATCTATGAAGACGCGGCTCCCCTGGAGGCCACCGTAGCGAGTGGCGAGGCTTCGTTCGACTTGCCCGACTCCATGTTGGGCTCGTCACAACTTACTTTGGGTGTCCAGCCCCTGTGGGCCTCCTACGATGTCCAGGTGGAGGCCTCTCTCGACGACACGTTCGCGACGGGTGTCGTCACCGAGACGTTCACCACACTGCCGCCCGAGGCCGAGATTCATTGGGTCGACGCGACGCACACCGAGATGACACTCTCTGCGTCGCTGTCGAGCCTTAGCGGCGTGCCCCAGACGGTCCACTACCGGTGGCGTGAAGTCGGTGCGGCGACATGGAACACGGGAACGATTGTTGTCCCCTGGGGCAACCCGCAGGTATCGACGTCCAATACCATGACGGGTCTCTCGTCTCACACCCAATACGAGGCGGAGGCCTCCCTCGATCCCAACTTCCCTGCTGACAAGACAATGACAAAGACCGCCTGGACGTTCGAACCGGAGCTGGTACGCATGGGTGTGCGCTTGGTAACGGAGACGGAGGCAACGGTAACCGCACTCATGGACGTGCCCAACGGCAAGGACTACGATCTCCAGTGCCAGTCGCGGCACGACCCTGTTGACTATTGGTCTTCCACGTTCAGCACTCCGATGGACGGCTACATAGGGGCCACTACCCTGGACTCGCTCGAGAGCCTTGAAGACTACGAGTACCGTTGCCGGCTGAAGTGGGACTTTGGTGGCTTTGGCCCGTACGGCAGCCGGCTGGGCGGCCAGTACGCCCGCACGCTTGGGGCGGACCTCGCGCTGACAGAGATTAGTGGGCGTCTCACCGGCACGAGTGCAAACATCACCGTTGACCTCGCCAACATCGACGGCCAGTACCATGACGTGTATCTGCGTCACAGGGCATATCCCACAGAGGCCTGGACTGATGTTTCTGCCGCCTCCACGAACGCTGCCACCGCCCTCATTCCCGTTGCCAGCTTGACTGACGACTCAATCCACGAGTTTCAGGCGTCTCTTGCGTCGGACTTCCTCCAAGAAAGGACGCTCACGCTCTTTCTGCTCGTCGGAAGCCTGCCCAGTTCCTCATCAAGCGGCAACTCCGGCGGGCCGACCACTCCACCACCGCCCGACCCGCCGCCGCCCGACCCGCCGCCACCGCCCGACCCCAACGACCAGAACAGCAACGGCGAACCGCAGGACCCGAATAACAACGGCGGCGGAGGCGGCACACAGAACCCGAACAACAACACCAATGGCGGTGGCGGTGGTAGCAGCTCCAGCGGCGGTGGGGGCGGAGGCGGCTTCGGCGGTGGCGTCGTTACGCGCAACACTGCGCCAAACTTCCGCGACAGCGCCGGCAAGATGCGCACCGTGCCCGAGAACAGCGTGGAGGACGTGAAGGTCGGCGAAGTGATCATGGCGTGGGACCCGGAGAACGATCCGCTGACCTTCTCGCTGCGCGGCGATGACGCGGCGCCCTTCAAGATCGAGACCCTGAAGGGCGGTTACAGCGGGCAGCTGCTGGTCGGGCCGGATGCGGGCCTCGACTACGAGGCGCAGAGCGTCTACACGGTCACCGTCGTCGCGACGGACCCGGGCGGCGAGGAGAAGACCCTCGACATCGAGGTGCAGGTGACCGACATCAAGCTGCCGGACAAGGCCGACATCTTCGACGTGCAGAACAACCACGACGAGTGGCTGGACCAGGAAGAGGTCTTGGCAGCCGCCGCGGCGTATGGGCTGAGGCTTATCACGCAGCTTGAGATGATCTTCATCATGCAGTACTACTACGACACGAACTTCGGTGACGTGGACTTCGACAACCTGCCGAGCATGATCGAAAAGTACGACATCAACGCGGACAGCATCATCGACCGGGCCGAAATGCTTGCGGCGCTCGATGACTTCATGGACGGCAAGATTTCCAAGGCGGACATGCAGGAGGTCGTCAAGACCTACTACAGTGATGGAATGGTCGGCACGGAAAGCGAGGCGACGACGTCGACGTAGCACATTCAGACAACGCCGGCTACTCGACCGGGGAGCGGACGGGGCGACAGGGCCCGCCGCTCCCCGGTTTCAATTGTGGGAGGGCGCGCATGTCGCAGGAGCGTAAGGATGGGCAGTAAAGCCGTATCCAGTAAGAGATGCATAAAGACCAAACAAGTGGTGCAAAAGGTATCACTATAGTGCACAAACAGACCAGTATTATGGAACTTCCTTAACTTATGCTGCGTTACACGTCTTGATACCAGTCGGTTTCGGGCCGACTGTCGAGGAGACGTGTAGATATGTTCGCGCTCAGACGGCGCGCTATTGGCGTGTCGGTGGCGTTGGCAGCCGCCGCGGCGCTGACGGCGACGCTCCTCATCTCGACCGCGCTCGCCCAGGACCCCGATCCCAGCATCACCTCCATCACGGTGACCGACATCACCATGACCACCGCCACCGTCACCGTGAACCTCGCCAATGACGACGCCGACGGCACCACTGTCTACCTCAAGTACGGCCCGGTGAACACGTACATCACCAGTCCCAAGCCACCCGCGTACAACGTAGGCAATCCAGAACGCGTAAACCCAACCTATGGCCGATGGGTGTATGCCTACGAAGATGCGGACCCGCTCGAAAGCACTTCCCTGAGTGCCGCTGCAACGTTCAGCCTGCCTGACTCCGCTTTGCCGGCATCCAGGCTGTTTGATGGCGTTCAGCCCTTGTGGGCCTCTTACGAAGTGAAAGTTGAAGCATCGTTGGATGACACCTTTGATACCGGCGTCGTGACGCAAACCTTTACTACGCTACCGCCTGAGGCTGAGGGTTCCTGGGTTGACTCGGCAAAAACGACCATGGGAATTCAGACGTCGCTCTCATCTCTCAGCGGCACTCCCCACAGGGTCTACTACCGTTGGCGCGCCGGGGACGCGACGACATGGAACACTGGCTCATTCGTCGTTCCCTGGGGGAATCCCCAGACAGACACCCATACGGAGTTGACGGGCTTGGTGTCCCACTCTCCGTACGTTTTGGAGGTGTCGCTGGACCCCAATTTCCCCGAAGGCGAAACATATACGGAGACCGCGTGGACCCGGGAGCCAGAGGTCGTCCGCATTGGCGTGCGCAAGGTGACGGAGACGGAAGCGACCGTCACGGCGATCATCGACCATCCGAACGGCAAAGCGTACGGCCTCGGCTGCCAGTACCATTTGCGCGAAAAGACTTGGACGTACGTTCGCACCGATGAATCCATGACCGGCTTCGTTGGTGCGACGCTGCTTCAGTCGTTAACCGCGAACTCGCCATACCGATACAGGTGCAGCCTGTCATATGACCATGGGGAGTTTAAGGAATTCTCCCGGACAGGGGCGTCGGGCGAGAAATCAACGCACACGCTGGACGGCTCGAGCACGGCGCTGTCGGAAATCCGGGCGTCGCTCTCCGGCAGGGCTGCAACCATCACCATCGACCTCGTCAACACCGACGGCACCAACAACGACGTGTATCTCAGGCACAGGGAGTATCCGTCGACGGAGTGGGGTGCGGGCGCGGGGCGAGCGACGTCAACTGATACGGCCCAATACGTCGTTTCCTCTTTGACCGACAACACAGTGCACGAATTCGAGGCGTCCCTGGACCAGACCTTCCCGCAGGCGGAGACCCTGACGCTGTACCTGACGGTGGGCAACCCGCCCTACACCACTGCCGGCGGCAACCAGCCGCCGCAGACTCCGACTCCACAGGAGCCAGTCGACGACGACAACAGCGACACGCGGGTCCCAAATGAAAACAATCCGGGCACGCTGGACCCCAACAATAACAACAACGATGGCGGATTCACCCAGACCCCCGTCAACAACAACAATGGGGGCGGCGGTGGCGGCGGCTTCGGCAGTGGCGTCACTACGCGCAACACGGCGCCCAGCTTCCGCGACAGCGCCGGCAAGATGCGCACCGTGCCCGAGAACAGCGTGGAGGACGTGGAGGTCGGCGAAGTGATCATGGCGTGGGACCCGGAGAACGACCCGCTGACGTTCTCGCTCCGGGGCGATGACGCGGCGCCGTTCAAGATCGAGACCCTGAAGGGCGGCTACAGCGGACAGCTCCTTGTCGGGCCGGATGCGGGCCTCGACTTCGAGGCGCAGAGCGTCTACACGGTCACCGTCGTCGCGACAGACCCCGGCGGCGAGGAGCGGACGCTGGACATCGAGGTGCAGCTGATCGACGTCAAGCTGCCGGGCAAGGCGGACATCTTCGACGTGCAGAACAACCACGACGAATGGCTGGACAAGGAAGAGGTCTTGGCAGCCGCCGCGGCGTATGGGCTGAGGCTCATCACCCAGCTGGAGATGGTCTTCATCATGAAGTACTACTACGACACGAACTTTGGCGACATCGACTTCGACAACCTCCCGAGCATGATCGACAAATACGACGTCAACTCGGATAGCGTCATCGACCGCGGCGAGGTGCTCTCAGCCCTGCAGGACTACCTGGCCGGACGGCTCGCCAAGGCGGACATGCAGGAGATTGCGAAGGAGTTCTTCACGACGTCCATGGAGGACATGGGGTCCGGAACGCCAGCGACAACGTAGGGCTGCTGACCTCGCACAGCAAGCGCATACGCAGCAGCGGCGCTGAAGGAGGTTCTTCCCTCCCTCGCGCCGCCGCTGTTTGTCGACGTGGCTGCGCTGCCGTCGTTGGGGGCGAGCGCGCGGCCTACCCCGACGGCGTCGCCTCCGAGCTCTCGCTGCGGTACTGGCGGTAGCCCTCGGGCTTCCACGGCTCGGCGGGCTCCTGCCCCTCCCTCAGCGCGCGAGCCGTCTCGATGAGGCGTTGGCGGACACGGATGATGATCTTGTCCGTGCTGACCAGGTGCTCCTTCCAGCGCTTGGAGATGGGGCCCCACTGGTTCTCCTGCATCGCAGTGTCCTGCACCGCCGTCTGCGACATCCCGCTGAAGCTGAACTGCTTCTGCTTGATACGGTCGATGTTGTAGTCGTTGAAGATGTTGTCCTTGTAGAGGAAGGTGCCCGGTTGCTGCGGGGGGTTGATGTACCCGCCGATGCGCAGGTCCCACACCTGCTGCTCAGTGAGGGGGCCCGTCGGGCTCCACCGGACGCGGAAGTAGATGGTGTGCTCGTCGTCCGCCGGCACCTTGATGTTCATCGGGTACGTGCCCGCCGACGCCAGCCCGACGGGGTCGAAGCACGGCATGAGCCAGCTCGGCCCGCGCCCCAGGTTCGACGTCCTGCCCAGCGGGCCCGTCGCGCGGCCGACGTTGCCGACGCCGCAATCGTAGTCCATGGGCTCCGGTTGCGGCGGCACGAACTCCGGCGACGTCCCCACGGGCCGGCTTGTGGTGCCGGTGAACTTGTTGGCCGGATTGCTCATGTTGCTGTCCAGGGTGCTGTGGAGGTAGGCGCCGTGGCTCGGGTCGAAGTCGCCCTCTAGCGCCTGCATGTAGTTGGAGTGGTAGATGTACTTGGCGGAGTGCGTCCAACTGCTGGGATTGTGGAACCACTCGAAGCCCGGGTCCGGCGGGCGCTTGTCCTGCGGCCCCAGGTAGAACCAGACCAACCCGCCGCCTTCGGTGGCCGCGTAGCTCGTGATCTGGATCTTCTCCCGGTAGCTTGACCCCTCGACGCAGTTCGGCATATCGATGCAGACGCCGTCCACGTCGAACTTCCAGCCGTGGTAGATGCAGCGCAGACCGTCGAGCTCGTTGCGGCCGAAGAACAGCGGCGCGCCCCGGTGCGGGCAGTAGGCGTCAAGGCAGCCCACGCGCCCGTGCGAGTCGCGGAACACGATGAGCTCCTCGCCCAGCAGCGTCAGGCGCACCGGCTCGCAGTCCGGCTCCGGCAGCTCGCTGGACAGCATGGCGGGGAGCCAGAACCGCCGGAACAGCTCGCCCATCGGGGAGCCGGGCCCCACTTGCGTCAACATGGCATTGTCTTCTACGGACAGCATGTCGCCCTCCTCACCCCTGGCGTTGATGCCGGGCCTCTCCCGGCCGAGGTCCGCTTTGCCGCCAATGTACGCCAACGTAGGAGGTTGTCAAGCCAACGGAACCCCAAATCGTTGGATGGCGTTTCAGAAACGATTGACATGGTTGGCTTACAGCCGTAAGGTGCGCCAAAACAGGTGTATCAAGCCTAACCAGATACGAATTCGGATTGGTGCAGCACAGGGAGGCTCGATATGCTGAGCCAGAGCGACAACGAGCTGCTCACGAGAGTCGGCCCCGGCACGCCGATGGGTGAATTGCTGCGTCGCTTCTGGATCCCCGGCCTCCTCGAGGAGGAGATCCCCGAACCCGACTCCCCGCCGGTCCGCCTGCGCCTCCTTGGCGAGGACCTCGTCGCGTACAAGGACACCGAGGGCCGCATCGGCGTCCTCGACAACTACTGCCCGCACCGCCGCGCCAGCCTCTTCTTCGGCAGGAACGAGGAGGGTGGCCTCCGTTGCGTCTACCACGGCTGGAAGTTCGACGTCGAGGGCCATTGCGTTGACATGCCGTCGGAGCCCGCCGAGAGCAACTTCAAGGACAAGGTGCGCATCACCGCCTACCCCGCCGTAGCGAGGGGCGGCATCGTGTGGCTGTACATGGGCCCGCCGGAGCTGCAGCCCGAGCTCCCGGAGTTCGAGTGGTCGGCGCTGCCCGAAGGCCAGCGTGTCGCGACCAAGAGGCTGGAGGAGTGCAACTGGGCGCAGGCCGTGGAGGGCGGCATCGACTCTAGCCACATCTCCTTCCTGCATCGCAACCTGGTCGATCTCAACCCGGACGCCCCCAAGACCCTCCACCAGAAGTACGCAGCCGGCGACCGCTCGCCGAGCTTCACCATCAAACCGACCGACTATGGCTTCATGGTCGGCGCGGGCCGCAACGCCGAGGCGGGGCAGCGGTACTGGCGCATCACCCAGTTCCTGGCGCCCTTCTACACGATGATCCCGCCCGTGCTCGTGCGGGACACGGACTCGCGAAACATGGGCTACGGCGGCCACGCGTGGGTGCCCATCGACGACGACAACACGTGGACGTGGAATCTCAGCGCCAGCCCTCACCGCGCGTACGAGGAGAACCGGGGCGGCGGAGGCCTCGAGGAGGCCTTGGACGCGAAGTACCGCCCCCTCCGCAACATCGACAATGACTACGGACTGGACCGCGAGAGGCAGCGGACGGTGAACTACACCGGCATCGTCGGCATCAACACGCAGGACCGCGCCGTGCAAGAGAGCATGGGCCGCGTCGTCGATCGGACGGCCGAGCACCTCGGCACCACCGACGCCGCGGTGATCGCGTTCCGACGCCGCCTCATGCGCATGGCGCTCGCCCTGCAGGAAGGCGTCGAGCCGACGGAGGCCGCCAACGGCGACTGGTACCGCGTGCGCTCGGCGTCGGCCGTGCTGCCCGGCGGCGTTCCCTTCGAGGTGGGCGCGGCGGCGCTGCTGATGCCGTCGCAAGGTGGGTAAGAGTCCATCACAACATCAATCACGGAGTGTCCGGAGGAAGACAGAGCTAAACGGTTAGACGGAGGTGCAGCAATGACCAAGCGATTGAGATTCGCGATAACCCTGGTGCTTGCACTCGCCACGCTTGTGTTCGTGGCCGCGTGTGGCGGGTCGAGTAGTGACGACACGGCCACGACGGCCACAATGACCGAGCCGCAGTCGCCCCAGCAGCCCGTGCAGCCCGCTCCGGCGACGGCTCCAGACGCGCCGACGCGACCCTCGACGATAGCTCCACTGGTCGCGCCCACGGCGGCCGCGCCCACGGGGAGCGTCGAACTTGCTATGCCGGGGCCCGCGCCGGTCGAGCGCCTCGTCATAGCTATGACCGCGCCGACCGACGAGACCAATTCCGCCATCTCCGTCGGTGGCACATCGGGCTGGCAGCTCGGCCCAATGTACGAGTGGACCGCCTCTGTCGACCCGGAGACGGGCGCGTACACTCCGATGCTCGCTGAGGACTGGTCCATAGCTGAGAAGTCCGTCACGTTCACCTTCCGCGAGGGGGTGCAGTTCCACAACGGTTGGGGCGAACTGACCGCCTACGATTTTGAAGACTCTATCCGTGACGCTACTCACGAGGACAACACTGGCGCAGCCCAGTACCAGAGGGCAATCGAAAACGTGCAGGTGCTGAATGACCGCCAGGCGGTCGTCAACCTCAAGACCATCAACGTGACGTTGTTCAGGAACATGTCACAGTTCGTTGGTGGTTTCGAGTTGATGAGCAGCAAGAACTTCGACGAGCTTGGGCGCTATCCCAACCTGGACGAACCCCCTGTCGCCGGCACTGGCCCGTACCAGTTTGTGGAGCGAAGCGAGGGCAGTTACGTCCGATTCAAGCGCGTGCCCTACCAGCACTGGCGCGTCACGCCGGAATTCGAGGAGCTGGAGCTGCGCTTCATCTCGGAGGAGTCGACAAGACTGGCCGCGCTCCTGACCGATGAAGTGCACATTTCGCCATTGGCCACGGACCTGCACGAGACCGCATTCTCCAAGGGGATGTCCTCCGTCAAGGGCACAATCCCGGCCAAGCGGATAAACTTCCAGTACCTCTGCTGCTTCCTGGAGGACAGGACGATGCCTGAGTTGGGCTACGTCTACCCGGACGTTCCCATGATGGACATCCGTATCCGTCAGGCGCTGAGTAAGGCCATTGACCGCAATGTCATCAACCAGGCCCTCTTCAACGGCGGCGCCGACATCATGCAGGTTCAGGGCTACAACCCCCGCAGCGACGGCTGGAACCCCGAGTGGCCTGCAATCTTTGAGGCCAACTTCAACTACGACCCTGAGGGCGCGAAGGCGTTGCTGGCGGAAGCCGGCTATGGCCCCAATAACCCGTACGAGATGGGCATGATTCTGCTCAGCAGCTACCGCGGCCTGCCCGAGGGACAGGACGTCGTGCTGGCCACGGTGGACATGCTGCAGGACGTTGGGGTTAAGGTGAACATCGAGAGCATGGACAGCAGCACGCAGGGGACGCGCGCCAGGAACCTGGAGTTTGACAACCACCTCAACTTGCGGCAGACGTCGTCAGACCTGTTCACCAACGTCTTCATCTACGGTAGCCAGTGGGGCAGGACGCCCGGCGTCTTCGTCATCCCGCGATTGAACGAGCTCCACCTGGCGGCCCGGGCGACCCTGAACCAGGCCGAACACACCAAGATCTTCCGCGAGGTGGGAGACATCATGGTGAACCAGAACCAGGCAATTCCGTTGCTCTGGATTCCCACTGTGATGGTCTACAACCCTGACATCGTGGGTGAATGGGTGTTCCCTGGCAGCATGATCGCCCTGTACAGCCACTTCGACAACGTCAAGGCAGCCAGACAATAGCCGCATCTCGATGGCAATAGGGAAAGGGGCGCCGGTAGGCGCCCCTCTCTTTTGCTTCCGTGCTGTTTTGGTCGATATAGACCTCTAGTAGAACGGCCGGTCCCACGACTTGAGCGGCGGGTCCGACCGCTTCTTCCGCCGTTCGATCATCCCCTTCCACACCCCCAGCCCGAGCCCGATGCCTGCGCCGATGGCGATGCCAAAGCCGCCGAGGTACGCCATCACCCAGAACATGAAGATGCCGAACGCCACGAGTGTTGCACCGGCCAACGCTCCGCCAAGCGCCCACCAGACGACGTTCATCGCCTAGTCCTCCCGCATACCGCCGAGGGCGACGATCATCGCCGCACCTGCCGCAGCTTCGGGTCGAGACGGTCGCGCATCCAGTCGCCGAAGAGGTTCAGCGACAGCACCGTCAGGAAGATGCCCAGGCCCGGAATGACGGCAACCCACCATGCCACGGCCAGGTAGTTGCGCCCGTCGGCCACCATGACGCCCCACGCCGGCGTTGGCCGCGGGATGCCGACGCCAAGGAAGCTGAGCGTCGACTCCAGGATGATAACGACGCCCACTTCCAGCGTCGCCAGCACGATGAGCGTGTTGGCGACGTTCGGCAGGATGTGCTTGAAGATGATTCGCGGCGTCGAGCAGCCAGCGACGCGGGCGCGCGCCACGAAGTCCATGTTCCGCAGCGACAGCGTCTCCGCTCGGATCAGCCGCGTATACCGGTTCCATAAGAATATGGCGATGACGGCAATGGCGACGAAGATGCTCTGCCCGAAGATGCTCACGAAAATGAGCGCCATGAGGATGGCCGGAATTGACGCCTTGATGTCCACGATCCGCTGCACCACGTGGTCGACCCAACCGCCGTACCAGCCGGACAACAGCCCCAGCGTCGTGCCGACGGTGGCGGAGATGAGCAGCGCCGTCATCGAGACGAAGAGCGCGATGCGGGAACCGTAGATCAGGCGGCTGAGCTGGTCGCGGCCCTGCCGGTCGGTGCCGAGGATGTGTTCCCAGCTGCCCTCGGCGTCCCACACGGGCGGGGCGAGCCGTCTCGTGAGGTCGCCGTCCAGCGGGTCGTGCGGCGCGATGATGGGCGCGAATAGGCCCGGGATGACCAGCACCACCAGCAAAATGATGACCCACAGCAACGGCAGGCTGCGCAGGAACTCAATCGCCCGCTGGAAGCCGGACTGCGTCCGCTCCATGGCGCCGGCCTGAGTCCTGTCGGCAAACGTGGCCATTCGGCTCTCCTTCTGGCCGCTACCTGTTAATCCGCGTGAACCGAATGCGCGGGTCGGCATAGACGTAGGCGATGTCCGTGACCAGGTGCATGATGATGAGGATGGTCGAGCCCATGAGCGCCAGGGCCTGCACGACGTGGTAGTCGCGGGCGTTGATGGCCTGGATGGCGAGCTGGCCCATGCCCGGCCAAGAGAAGATGGTCTCGACCACGATGGACCCCGACACGAGCTGCGCGATGACGACGCTCATGAACGTCAGCGGCACGATCGACGCGTTCCGGAAGGCATGCTTCCAGATGATCTTCCACTCCGGCAGCCCCTTGATGCGCGCCAGCTTCACGTACTCGGAGTCCAGCTGGTTGAGCATCGCCGAGCGCATCAGGCGCAGCGTGGCCGCGCTGGGCAGCGCGAGAACGATGACGGGGAGCACGAGGTGCTCGACGCCCCCCTTCCCCGACGTTGGCAACCACCCCAACGTCACGGCGAAGATCCAGATGAGGATGATGGCGATCCAGAAGTCGGGCGTCGCCTGCCCGACGATGGCAAGCGACTTGCCGCCGTAGTCGAAGGCGGAGTCTCGCCTGACCGCAGTGAGCACGCCGATGGCGATCGACAGCGGGAAGCTGATGGCCAGCGAGATGCCGCCGAGGAGGAGCGTGTTGGGCAGCCTCCGTTTTATGAGCTCGCCCGCGGAGGCGTCAAAGCTGAAGGACGGGCCGAACTCCCCTCGTAGCACATTGCCCATATACGTGAAGTACTGGACGGCAAGCGGACGCTCGAGCCCCCATAGCTCGCGGATGTACTGGGCGGTAATCTCGTCGTCTTCCTCGCTCAGCAGGTTGTCGAGGGGGTCGCCGGAGAGCCGCACGAGGGAGAAGATGATGATGGTCACGCCAAGGAAGGCGATCAGCCCGTGAAACAGCCGGATGAGGATGTATCGCTGCACGCCGCCCCCTGTTAAGGCGAAACGAGATTACGTGTGGGCAACATAGTTGCCATAAACTGGAGTGTCAAGCAGATTTGACCTAGGGAAGCGGCTAGCGTCCCTACCCCTGCCGTCGCCGGATGAGCCGCGTCGGCGTGTCCGCGATGTACCCCGAGAGGTTGAGCGCCGTGTGGATGAGGCCGATGTGCGAGTATGCCTGCGGGAAGTTGCCCAGCTGCCGGTTCTCGGCCGGGTCGAACATCTCCGCGAACAGGCCGAGGTGGTTGGAACAACGCGTTATCATCTCATGGAAGTAGTCGAAGGCCCTGTCCGTCTGGCCCGTGTAGATCAGGTTGCCCATGAGCCAGAAGCTCAGCAGCGTGAACGCCCCCTCCGGCTGCGCTTCCAGCCCGTCGTCCGTCTCCTCGGGGATGTAGCGCCACACCAGCGGGCCGTCGGTCAGCTCCCGCTCGATGGCGTCGACGTTCTGCCGGACGCGCGGGTCCTCGCGGGGGACGAGGCTGAAGAAGGGGATCGCCAGGTTGGAGGCGTCGAGGGCGTCGCTGCCGTAGCGCTGCCGGAACGCGCCCTTGGTGTCGCTCCAGCCGAGGTCGAGCACCTCCGTCTTGATGTTGAACGCCTCCTGCGCCCACCGGCGGTAGTGCCGCCGGTGCCCGACGGCCGCCGCGATGTACGCCGCCGTGTCGAGCGCCGTCCAGCACAGCACCTTGGAGTAGACGAAGTGCTGCTGCTCCCCGCGCACCTCCCACACCCCGCGGTCGCGCCGCTGCCAGTTGTCGATCACCGTGTCCGCCAGCGACACCACCAGGTCCCACGCCTCCTCCGGGATCTCGCCGTGCAGCACGAGCAGCGAGTGGATGGAGGCGATGACCTCGCCGAAGACGTCCATCTGCAGGTGCTCGGCGGCGCCGTTTCCGATGCGCACCGGCCGCGAGTCCTCGTACCCGCGCAGGTGGTCGAGAATCTGCTCCTTGAGCGAGGAATTCTGCGTGATGCCGTACACGATGCGCGTCCTGCGCGTGTTCAGCTGGCATTGCTCCAACAGCCATCGGATGTAGTGGTCGGCGCCGTAGACGTCGCCGAGCCGGTAGAGGATGTCGACGGTGAAGCTCGTGTCGCGAAGCCACGAGTAGCGGTAGTCCCAGTTCCGCGAGCCGCCGATAGTCTCAGGCAGGCTCGTCGTGGGCGCCGCGACGATGGCGCCGGTGCCCCGGTACATCATCAGGTGCAGCAGCAGGAAGGAGCGCACCACCTGCTCGCGCCAGAGGCCCTGATAGTGCATCCCCGCTACCAGGTCCTGCCAGTAGCGCTGCGTCAGCCGCAGCTTCTCCTGCGTGCGGTACCGCTCCAGGCTGACGGGGCGCCCATTGCCGTAGGCCATTACGAAGGTGGCCGTCTCGCCCTGCGACAGCGTGAAGACCCCGGATACGCCGTCGTCGCTCACCTGCAGGGGCACGTCGGCGAGCAGCGTCATGCTCTGCCGGCCCCCCTGCGCCTCGACGGCGGTCCCGTTGCCGCTGCTGCGCACGCCGCGGAATGACGGGACTGCGCGCGCGTAATCGTGGCGGGGCTCGTAGTCGCAGCGGACCTCTACGCTGCCCGCCGAGCAGGTGACGATGCGGTGAATCTCCGGCGGTTCGGCTGGGTCCGTGTCGGGCTTGCCGTCCATGTCGCTGTCGCGGATCGGCATGAAGTCCGTGATGGACAAGACGCCGGTGGGTGTGGAGAAGGCCGTTTCGAGGACGTTGGTGTCCTGCACGTAAGTCTGATACGTACTGGAGTATGCCCCGTTGGGTCGGATGCGGAAGCGTCCGCCGATGTCCTGGTCGAGGATGGCGGCGAAGACGCTGGGAGAGTCAAAGCGGGGAAGGCAGCACCAATCGATGGAGCCGTCGGTGCCGACGAGCGCCGCCGAGGACATGTCGCCGATGAGGCCGTAATCGTACAAGTCTACTTCTTGCTCAGATATCGAAAAGCAGCGTCACTCTAGCACTTCAAAGCTATAGGCTGCAATCTCGCGAATGACTAATATGTGTCCGATCGTGGCTACTCCTCATCCATCGGCTGCACCTTGCCGAGGAAGACCTCCGTCAGGATGTTGGTCTCCCGCACGTCGTCCGGTGTGCCTTCGAACACGACACGCCCGTTGTCGAGGATGTACGCCCGGTCCACGATGTCCAGTACGCCCTTAATGTTGTGCTCCACCACCATGATCATCGTGCCCAGCTGCTCGCTGATGAGAGAGACGTTGAAGAAGACGCTGGCGACGATGTTTGGCGCGAGCCCCAGCGTCGGCTCGTCGAGCAGCAGCACCTCGGGGTTGGCCATCAGGCCGCGGCCCAGCGCGAGCATCTGCTGCTGCCCGCCCGACATCTGGCTGGCGAGGTCCTTGCGCTTGTCGGCCAGCACCGGGAAGAGGTCCATCACCGTGTCCATGCGCCGCCGCCGCTCGACTTTGTCGCGCAGGTAGGGGCAGCCCATCTCGAGGTTTTCCTCGATGGTCAGGTGCGTGAAGAGCCGCCTGCCCTGCGGCACGAAGGAGATGCCATGCTTGACGATCTCGTGGGTGGCTGTGGTCAGCGGCGCGTCGCGCCAGTACACGTGGCCCTCGGAGACGGGCGCGAGGCCCATGATCGCTTTGAGCACCGTCGACTTGCCGGCGCCGTTCGGGCCCATCACGGCGACCACCTCGCCCCTGCGGATGCCCAGTGACGCGTGCTCCAGCGCGACGACGGCGCCGTAATGCACGGAGACGCTCTCCATCTCCAGCATGTACGGCTCGGCCGCCGCGCCGTTCGTCGCCTCGGCTTGCTCCGGGTGTCGTTGTGCCTCGTGCTCTTCCGCCATGTGTCTCCGTCGTGAGGGCCGCGGTTACGCGCCCAGGTACGCCTCGATGACCTCTTGCTTCGCGAGGACCTCGTCCACGTCGCCCTCGACGAGCAGCTCACCGCTGTCCATGACGATGAGATGGTCCGAGAGCTCGCGCACGATCTCCATGTTATGGGAGATGAAGAGGATGCTCTTCTCCCTCGCTCGCAGCTGCTTCAGGATGTCCTTCACCCGCACCAGCATCTGCGGGAAGAGCCCGGCGAACGGCTCGTCGAAGAGGTAGATGTTGACGTCAAGCGCCATTGCCCGGGCCATCTCGAGCAGCTTCCGCTGACCGTAGGAGAGGTCCTCCGCCATTGCATCCCGCTTGTCCCACATGCCCACGTCGCGCAGCACCTGCTCCGCCCGCTGCCTGTGCTCCGACTTGCTCCGCTGAAAGAGCGATGGCCACAGCTTGCGCTCGGTCAGAACGACCATGATGTTGTCCATCACGCTGATCTGGTTGAAGAGGCGTACGTCCTGGAACGTCCGCGTGATGCCAAGGTCCGGCGTCTCGTACGGGTGCACCGTGCGCAGGCCGACGCCGTCGACGATGACCATGCCGCTGTCCATCGGCAGCACGCCGCTCAGGATGTTGATGAGCGTCGACTTGCCGGAGCCGTTGGGGCCGATGACGCACGTGATCTGCCCCTTCGGAATCGAGATCGAGAGCCGGTGAAGCGCCTGCACGCCGCCGAAGTTCTTGCTCACGCCCACTGTGCCGAGGGCGTAGTGTTCTGCGTCTCGGGCCGGGACCTGTGTCATAGCCTGTACCTCCCCAGCAGCCCCTGCGGGCGGAAGAGCATGAGCAGCACCAGCATCACGCCCAGCACCACCTGCCGCGCCTGCCCCACGTACACGTCGGGCAGGAACGGAATGAACCGCATGCCCTCCTCCAGGAGGACAAAGGTCATCGCGCCTAGCAGCGAGCCCCAGATGGTCGCCAGCCCGCCTAGGATGACGATGGACACCAGCAGGATCGACTCGAGGAGGATGAAGGAGTTGGGGTCGATGAAGGACGTCCAGCTCGAGAAGAGCCCACCCGCGACAGCCGCCATCATGGCGGAGATCACCCAGATGGCCAGCTTGTAGTGCGTCACCTGGTAGCCGAACACCGAGGCCGCCTGTTCGTCCTCGCGAATGGCGGTCAGCACGCGCCCGAACGACGACGTCACGATGAACCAGGCCAATGCCGAGACGAGCGCCAGGCATACTAGAGCCATTACGAGGAACTCCAGCTCGCCGTCCAGCACGCGCGTGCCAATCACCGGCCTCGCGACGTCGTGGATGCCGAACGCGCCGCGGGTAATAGCCCGAGCGTTGAGGAAGAGGTTGAAGGAAATGATGGCGAATCCGAAGGAGACAAGCACGAAGACATCGTCGCGGAAGCGGTTGAACACGACGCCCACCACGAGCGCCGTCAGGCCCGCTAGCGCTATGCCGACAGGCAGCGCCGCGAAGAACGGCAGCTCATATGTTGGGATGCCCTCGGTCCGCAGCAGCGAGTAGTCGGTCTTCGAGGTGAGGATGGCCACGCTGTACGCGCCGATGCCGAAGAAGCCGATATGCGCGACGGAGAGCAGCCCGGTGAACCCGATGACGAGGTTCAGGCTCACCGCAAGGATTGCCCAGATAGCGAAGACTGTGCCGATTGTGATCGCGAAACCGACGCCCTGCCACAGCACGAACGCAATGACCCACACAAGCACGATGAGGTTCGCCCACAGCTCGACATTGCCGTTGGCGAGCCGCGGGATCAACCCGGGCCTGCGTCCCTCTTCGGTAGTCTCCGGCGTGTTCGTTGCCATTCCGCTACTTTCTTGGCAGCAGGCCCTTGGGCCAGAACGAGAGGAAGAGGATGAGCACCACGAAGGAGATCACGTCCTTCCACTCGCCCGCCAGGTCCCAGATGCCGAACTGTTCAACCATGCCCAGCGCGAAGCCGCCGACCAGCGCGCCGTACAGGTTGCCAATGCCCCCCACGACGGACGCAATCCACCCCTTCAACAGGAGCAGCAGGCCCATCCGAGGCTGAATCGCAGTGTCGTGGCCGCTCAGGATGCCCGCCATCGCGGCGAAGACCGCGCCGATGAAGAACACGATTGCGATGACCACTGTGGTGTTGATGCCGACCACCTTGGACACGTCCTCGTCGTCGCCGATGGCGCGCACGGAGCGCCCGAACGACGTCCGCTGCAGCAGCCACAGCAACCCGGCAAACCCCACCAGGGACACGCCGACGGTGAAGAAGTTGAAGCCCTTGATGTTGCCGCCGGCAATCTCCAGCGGCCGGCTGCCGAAGGCGTCGGGCAGCGGGCGCGGCGCGCTCTCGAACACGATGGTGATGGCCGCGCTGATCGCCAGCAGGATGCCCATGGACGCCACCAGCATGACCAGCGGCGAGCGGGCGCGCTGCCGAAGCGTGACGTACAGGCCCCGGTAGATCCCGAGTCCGACGCACCCGGCCAGCAGGCAGGACACCGCCCAGCTCAGGTACAGCTTCGTCTCCGGCGTCCCCGCGATGAGCGCCGCCGCAACGACGGCCACGGCCATCCCGACGGCGGCGGAAACGTAGGCCGCAACCCGGCCGCCCTCGTCGCCGGTGAGCCGCTGCAGCGCCTCGCGCACCCCAAGCGCAACAATGACACCGATTGCAAGCCCGGCCACGGGGCCGAAGAGAAGGTGGATGTTGTCGGTGTAGGTGAACACCAGCCCGGAGTAGACGCCCGCGGCCGCCCCGGCCGCCGCGACGATGCCGTACATGCCCCGCTGGCTGACGCGTCCGCGCAGGCGCGGCCAGAGGATCTCATAGAGCGCCCACGCCACAACGCCGGCGACCACTGCGGCGAAGAGGACGTTCACGACGGGGTTCTGCACCTGGTACAGGCCGCCAATCGCCTCCTTGGAGCGCAGGTAGAAGACGCTGTACGCGCCTATGGCGGCGGCGGCGCCGTAGTACAGGTCAAAGAACCAGACGGTGCTGTAGACGAGGGTGAACCCCATCGCGAGCAGCGCGTACACCGCGCCCACGGAGAGGCCGTTGAAAGCAAACTGGACGGACTGCGAGGGGGATTCCGTGACCTTCCAAGCGAGGTATGCGACCACAAGGGTCGCCAAAGCGATGGCAAGGATGTTGCCCTGGCGGCTCCCGGACGCTATGAGGCGTCGCACGTATCTACACCCCGCGCTTCAGAATAAGAGCGGGGACGGAGACCGCCCAGGATTGCGGCAATCTCCGTCCCACCCACTCAGTTCTAGATGATTGGCGCCGGGCCCAACACCTTGTAACCCTGGTTGTCGTCGTTGCGCTCACTGACGGGCAGCACCTCGATCACGACGTTGGACAGACCCACAACCTCGCCCTTCTCGTCGAAGCTGTAGTTCTCGCCGATGGTGCCGCTCCAGGTGATGTCGTACAGGCAGTCGCGCATGCCGTCGGCGTCCTGGTCGTCCTTGGTCTGCTTGAGGCATTCGGCCGTGATGTAAACGTCGTCATACGCCGAACCAAGGTACCACTGGAGCGTGACGTAGTCGTACTTTGAGCGGAAGTTGTTGACCACCTCGGTGGCCTTGGTGTTGTTGGGGTCGAGGTCCGTGATAATCGCCTTGACGCCGGTTGCAGCGTCCCCGGCGACTTCCAGCGCGGTGGTGCCCACGACCACGATGTCCCCGTAGATGGGCCCCTCGTACCCGAGCTCGCGGGCTTGCTTGACGATGGTGCCGCCGGTGAACTCGGCCTGCGCCGCGACCAGCAGGGCGTCCGCGTCGGTGGCCAGGAGCTTCGTGAGCTGGCTGCGGAAGTCGGTCGTGTCGGAGGGGAAGCTCTCCTCCGCCTCGACCGTGCCGCCGAGCTCCAGGAAGCGGTCCGTGGACGCGCTCCGCACGCCTTCCGCGTAGTCCGTCGATTCGGCGATGGAGGCGATGGAGCGTACCCCGTCATCCCACATCGTGTTGCCCATGTCGACGCCCAACTGCGCGTCGTTCAGGGACGTGCGGAAGATGTAGTCGCCAGCCTCCGCGATGTCCGGGTTCGTCGCGAGCCCGGAGAACATGATCACGCCGTCGGCCTCGGCCAATGGCGCGGCGCCGAGCATCGCTCCGCTGCAGGACGTGCCCAGGATGATCTTGATGTCATCCACGTCCGTCAGCTTGTTGTACGCGGTGATGGCGTCCTGTGCGTTGCACTTGGAGTCCTCAACCACCAGCTCCAGCATCTTGCCGTCGATGCCGCCCGCCGCGTTTATCTCGTCCACCGCCAGTTGCTTGGCCTGGTTGGACACGGTGCCGTACGTCTCGCCCGGGCCGGTAAGCGACTCCATCACGCCGATCCGGTACGTGTCGTCGTCATCCCCGTCACACGCGACGATCCCTATCACCATTACAGGTAAGAGGACAAACAGGAGAATGGCTCTTGCAGAAAGTGCTCTCATATCGGCCTCCTCTTCCCACATCACTTGCACCTGGCCTTGCGGCCGTGCCCAACCCCACATGGGGTGAAAACAGTATGCCCCTACATTGGGGTTTCTTCAAGGCACGTGGTAAGAACATTACAGCGTCTACAATCAAGAATGAAAGCCTGGCGCGGATGGCAACAATGCCTCCGTGTGCTTTGTCGCTTCCTTTCGTGTCAATCTAGTCACTTGGTGTTATTCTTTTGTTACTCAGTCTTTAGCGTCTTTTTGCACAGAGTTTCCACGCATGGGTGACTTCGACTGCTTGGGACGCAGCTTGCACGGCTACGACATGAAATGCACGGGAGAGCGGGAGGAGTGGCGTGTTGATGACGGCGAGGGGACGGGTGGTTGCGGGTCTGGCCCTGGCGGTGTTCCTCGCTGCTCTGACGCTCGCCTGCGGCGCCCCGGAGCCCGTGGTAATCGCCACGGACGGCGAGTACCACCCCTTCAACTTCGTCAACGACGCTGGTGAAATCGACGGCCTTGAGCGCGAAATGGGCGACGAACTCTGCCGCCGTGCGGATCTCGAATGCGAGTGGGTCATCAACGAGTGGGACACCATGATCCCGCACCTGCGTGCCGAGGATTTTGACGCCATCGTCGCGGGAATGAGCATCACGGACGAGCGCGACGAGCGGATCGACTTCACCGAGCCCTATTACCCGCCAACGCCCTCGGTGTATCTGGCGAGGGCGGACGCCGGTGACGACGCCGTCCATGGCATTCTGGGCGCCCAGGCTGACACCATCCACTCCGACTACTTCCTGGACTCCGGGACCTTCTTCAAGACGTTCCGGGACGCGCAGGACCCGGTGGACGCCGTCCTGAACGGCGAAGTCGACGCTATCCTCGTCGACCACGCGTTCGCCGTGGAGAAGTTGACGGAATTCAGCGGGCAGCTCGCCATCGTCGGGCCGGAAGTGCCGCTGGACCGCGGCATCGGCATCGGCGTTCGCACGGACAGCGAGCTCAAGGCAAAGCTCGATGAGGCCATCGCGTCGATGAAGGCGGACGGCACGCTCAACGCCCTCATCCTCAAGTGGTTTGGCGAAGACGCGGCAACCTTCTAGGCCCGTTTGAGAAGGCCTGGCCACGGCGCTCCTAACCTCCCGCAATCCGCAGCCGTTATTGTTCGGAAGCGACCGCAGCAATGACGCTGCCGGAGTAATTGTGTTACGCTAATTGGTGGAATATTTCACAATTTCCGCCAACTCCTTCCCACTCATTACTGCCGCCCCCTTTACAGCAGGCCCTCCCTGCCGAGGGCAGAAGTGGAGTAACCCACGTGACGTTCCTCACGGCCATCGCCTTGCGCCGCCCGACCGTTGCCATTCTCGCCATCATCATCATCCTCGCCGCCGGCATAACGGCCTACCGCTCCCTTCAGGTTGAGTTATTCCCTCAGATTGAGTTTCCCCTCGTGACGGTCTTTGCCACCTACCCCTCGGCGGACCCCGAGGCCGTCGTGCGTGACGTCACGGGGCCCATCGAGCGCGCAATCGCCGGCGCCGACGGCCTCGAGAACATCCAGTCCAACTCCTCCGAGGGCCGCGCCGCCATCTTCGTGTCGTACCGCTACGGCACCGATATGGCGGCCGCCGAGACCCATGTGCAAAACGCCGTGAGCAGCCTGACCTTCCCCGCAGGCGTCGAAGATCCCCTCATCGGCCGCTTCAACCCGGAGGAGATCCCCGTAATCCAGTTCGGCGTCGTCTCCGACCGGCCGCTGCCGGAGGTCCAGGCCCTCGTCGAGGACCTCCTTGTCCCCGAGCTTGAGAAGATCGAAGGCGTCTTGACAGTCTCGTTGGATGGCGGCGTGGAGCGCCGGGTGGCTGTCTCGGCCGACTTGGCGAAGATGACCGCCAACGGCGTAACCCTCGACCAGGTGGCGACTGCCCTCCGAGAGAATAACGTCTCTCTCCCTGCTGGCCTCCTGTTCCAGGGCGGTCAGGCCGTTATCGCCAAGACCACCCACTCCCTCGACTCCGTCGACGACGTGCGCAACCTCGTCGTCGCCTCCAATGACGGCAGCCCGGTGCGCCTCTCCGACGTCGCGACGGTCTCCTTCGGCGAGGGCCGCCAGACAAGCTTCACGCGCGTCAACGGCCGGCCCGGCGTGGCCGTCTACGTCACCAAGGAGGCCGAGGCCAACACCCTGGACGTGACGACCGTCGTCAACGAGGTCCTCGACGGCGACACTGGCCTCCCCGACGACGTTGAGATCATCATCGTCAACGACCAGGGCCCGGATATTCAGCGGCAGATCGACAACCTCGTCCGCGAGGGCACGTTCGGCTTCCTGTTTGCGGTCTCCGTGGTCTTTGCCTTCATGCTGACCATCCGGCCGACGTTCATTCGCGGCCTGTTCACTACCATCCGCCCCACTGTGGTCATCGGCCTCTCCATCCCCCTCAGCGTGTTCACGGGCATATTGCTGATGTTCTGGCAGGACATGACCCTGAACTTTATGACCCTTGGCGGCCTAGCCATCTCGGTGGGCCGCGTCGTTGACGACTCCATCGTCGTGCTTGAGAACGTCTACCGCCACATCCAGGGCGGCCGGGAGCGTTGGCGCGCCGCCCTCGAGGCCACGGCCGAGGTGGGGCCCGCCATTTTCGCCTCGACGATGACCACCGTCGTCGTCTTCGTCCCCCTCGCTTTCATCGAGGGCCTCGTGGGCGCCTTCTTCCTTCCCTTCGCGCTCACCGTGACCTTCGCCCTGCTGGCGTCGCTGCTCGTCGCGCTCACCGCCGTCCCGGTGCTTGGCGCGCTCTTGCTGCGGCCCGGTGACCTCCCCGATGCCGCCGGCGACGAGGGCGACATCCCCATGCGGGAGACTGCCCTCCAGCGCCTCTACATTCGGATCCTTCGATGGGTGCTCGGCCACCGCGCCGTGACGCTTCTCGCCGCTGTCGTCATCACCCTCGGCAGCCTTGGCCTCCTCGCCGTTATCCCCGTCAACCTCTTCGGCGGCGGCGGCGACCGCTTCCTGCAGATCGAGCTCAGCCTCCCGCCCAGCGCCGACGTCCAGCAGACCATCGCGGAAACGGAGCAAATCGAGAACCGCCTCGTCGGTATTGCAGAGGTCTATAGCGCCAGCATCGGCGGGACGGACTTCGACTTCGGCACCGGCCCGGCGGGCCTGCAGCAGGCCCGGTTCTTTGCCCTGCTTTCGGACGAGGCCCCCGAGGATATCTCAGAAACACTGAGGGAGGAGCTCGCCAAGCCCGGCCAGACCGTGCGTGTCTCCGAGGCATCAGCGGGACCGCCGGCCGGCGGCGTCGAGATTTTCGTGACTGGCCCGAACTACGACGATATCACCGAGGTCACCCGCGAGCTTGCGGACTCCATCGGCTCCATCGAGGGCATCGTCAACCTCGAGAGCAACGTGACGCAGGCGCGCCCGGAACTGGCCGTGCAGGTCGACCCGGAGCGGGCGGCCAGCATCGGGCTGACGACGCAGCAGGTGGGCACGCAGCTGAACAAGTTCCTCATCGGCGAGCAGGTCACGTCCATCGACATTGATGGCGAGTCCGTTGACGTGTACCTCTCCGGCGACATCTTTGCCGCCGGAGGCTCCCAGGGCCTGGCGGCCCTTCAGATCGTCGGCCCCGGCGGTGCACTGTCCCTGATCGAGCTCGCGACACCCGAGCTCCGCGAGGGACCCGTGACCATCAGCCGGACGGACGGTCAGCGCTCCGCCAGCATCACCGCCGACATCGTCGCCGAGAACACGCAGGCCGTCGGCATCCTCGTTGACGAGAAGATCGACGCCATCGACCTGCCGCCGGGCGTCAACGTCCAGAGCGGCGGCGTATTCGCCGACATCGCGGAGGGCTTCCAGGCCATCTTCATCTCCATGGGCGTGGGCATTGTGCTCGTCTACCTCGTCATGGTGGCCAGCCTGGGCAGCCTCAGGAACCCCTTCATCATCGTGCTGACCCTGCCCCTCGCCCTCGTCGGCGTCATGGCGTCGCTGGCCATCACGGACCGGGCGCTCGGGCTTGCGGCGATGATGGGCATCCTGCTGCTCATTGGCATCGTTGTCACCAACGCCATCGTGTTCATTTCCTTCGTCGAGCAGCAGCGGGCGCGCGGCCTCGGCGTCTACGACGCCCTCATTTCGGGTGCGCGCGTGCGGCTGCGCCCCATCCTCATGACGGCCATCACGACGAGCTTCGCGCTGCTGCCCCTCGCCGTCGAGTCCGAGGGCGGCGGCATCATCAGCGCCGAGCTCGCGACCGTCGTCATTGGCGGGCTGACCAGTTCGACAGCGCTGACGCTGCTGGTGCTCCCAATCATGTACATGCTCTTCAACGAAAGCATCCCGCGCCTCTTCGGCCGCATCATGCGCCGCGCGCCCTCAGCCCCAGCGGTTGCCGCGACGCCTGAGCCCGCCACTGACGGCTAGGCCCAGGGATGTAGTTCATGAAGAGAAGGCCCCCGCCGTCAGCGGGGGCCTTCTTCGTTTGCCGGTTGAAGACGCTGCGAGCGCCTCAGTCCCCCTCGACCCGCAGGTCAGGCAGCCAGTTCAGCCATTTGGGCAGGTACCAGTTGCCGCGCCCCAGCACCTCCATGCTCGCGGGCACGAGGATTGAGCGCACAAGCGTCGCATCGAGGAGCACGGCGACCGCGAGGCCGAAGCCCATGAGCTGGTTGACCACCGTGTCGCCGGACGCGAATGCGCCGAACACCACCACCATGATGAGCGCCGCGCCCGTGATCAGCCCCGCCGTCGAGCGCAACCCGTAGGCGACGGCCTCGGTGTTGTTGCCCGTTTCGTCGTAGCGCTCGCGGATTCGGCTCAGCAGGAAGACGTGGTAGTCCATCGACAGCCCGAAGAGGATGGTGAACAGGAAGAGCGGCAACCACGCGTCGATGACGTCTGCCTGCTGGAACCCGAACAGGTCCGCGCCCACGCCCTTCTGGAAGACCAGCACCAGCAGCCCGTAGGTCGCCCCCACGGAGAGCAGGTTCATGATGATGGCCTTGATCGGGATGACGATCGACCGGAACACCATCATCAGGATGATGAAGCTCAGCCCCAGCACAAAGACGAAGACGATGGGCGTGTACACGCTCACGATGTCGTAGAAGTCCGTGACCTCAGCCGTCAGGCCGGACACGAGGACCTCGGCGTCCACGCCCTCGAACGCCGGCGCCACGATGTCGCTGCGCAGCCGCCGCATCTCATCCGCCGCCTCCGGGCTCGCTGTCTTGCCCGGGTACGGCACCGTCAGCAGCGCGAGGTCGCCCGCATCGTTGACCACCAGCGGGTTCGGCGGCACCGGGAAGCCGGCGTCCGCGACGAGCGCCGCCTGCAGCCGCTCGATGCCGCCCATCACGGCCGGGTCGTTGATGTTGCCGGAAATCACGATCTCCGCGGGCGTCAGGAACCCCGCCGGGTTCACCTCGCCCAGGGAGAACTCCTCCTCGAACACCAGGAAGGCCTGCTTGGTCTCCGCCTTGTCGGGGTAGGAGTTGACGTCGTTCAGGCCGGTGCGGATGTCAAGGTAGAAGGAGGACAGCACCAGCATCGGCACGCCCACCAGCAGGATGCTCACCACCGGCATCTTGGTGACCACCCGCGTGATGGTGTCCCAGAAGCCGTGCTCGTTCTCCTCCGGGCTCTTGAGCGAGAACCGCTTGAGAAAGCCGATGGACAGGAAGTCGATCCGGTGCCCAAGCAGCGTGAGCACCGCCGGCAGCAGCGTCAGCGTCGCAGCCAGCGTCGCGATGACGACGAGGATCGCGCCGAGCGCCAGCGACTGGTAGAAGGACGCTGGGACAACTAGCAGCCCAAGCAGCGCCAGCACCACCGTCGCGCCGCTGAACAGCACCGTGCGGTTCGCCGTGTCGCCCGTCCGCCCGACGGCCTCCTTCGGCGACAGCCCGTGCAACAGCTCCTCCTTGAACCGAGAGACGATGACCAGCGAGTAGTCTATCCCCACCGCCAGACCCAACATGACGACCATCACGGTCACGAAGAACAGCAGCGGCGACGCCTGCCCGATGACCGCAACCACCGCGAGCGCAACCACGATGGAGAGGATGGCCAGGCCCAGCGGTAGCAGCGTCGCTACCACCGCGCCGAAGAGCAGCAGCAGCACCAGCAGCGCGACCGGCACGCCGAACTGCTCGCCCTGCTGCAGGTCTTGCTCGGAGAGCTCGTTGTTCTCGTACGCCGTGCTCGCCGACCCGCCGATGAGCACGCGGAAGCCGTCGACTCCGTTCAGCTCCTCGACGACGTGGAGGACCTCCGCGACGTTGTCCGTCGCTTCCTCGGTGTCGCCCGCCATCGTGTAGTGCATCAGCACCGTGTTTCGCGCCGGCGAGACCATGATGGCCAGCAGCTGCTGCGCCTGCTGCGGGTCGGACAGGAGCGCGAGGAGTTGCCCGGCCTGCTCCGGCGCCGCCAGCAGCCCTGCCACCAGCTCCTCCTGCCCGGCCGCCGCGCCGAGCGCCTGCAGCTGCTGCATCTCCTCGGGCGAGAACGGCGGCGTGATGCCGAGCTGTTGCACCACGGCCGCGCCCTGTAGGACCTGGTCGGCATGGTAGTAGTGATACAGCAGAGGATTATCACCAAGACCGCCTGAGATTATCTCAGGACCAAGCGAGGAAATGTTTGCGTGCACTTCCTCCACCTTCGCGCGGAACGCCTCGTCGTCCACCGTCAGCGACGGCGATTGCACGACGACGATCTCCGCCAGCTTCTGCGGCCCGCGGAGCTTCTCCTCCAGCAGCGCGGCGCCCTTCTCCGAGTCGTACTGCCCTCCGATCCGCAGGTCGGTCGTCGTGGCGCTCGGCAGCAGCTCCCCGGCGACGCCAAGGGCGACGACGAGCAGGATGACCCACACGATGATCGTGCGGAGCGGGTGGTTGGCACACATGCGAGCGAGGGCGCCTGTCATTCTATTCTTCCTGCCTTTCCTGTAATACGAATGCGGCACTATCCTACCACAAGGCGTACGCAGCAAATGGCCCGGTTCCCGCCTCTTGACAAAAGAACACATGTTCTATACCATCCGCTCACCCACTCCTGTGCGGGATTTCTCTATCTGGGAGCGCCTGTGAGAGTCGCCTGCGTCGTCATCACCCACCTCCGCGCCAAGGTCGAGATGCGCCGTCACCCCCACCTCGCCGAGCGGCCCGTCGTCATCGTCGACCGCTCCCACGGCCGGCCCGCCGTCGCCGACCACTTCCCCGCCGCGACGGGCGTCGCCGCCGGCATGACGCTGGAGCAGGCCCTCTCCCTTCACGCAGGCGCCGTCGCCATCGACGCCGACGAGCCCGCCTACCGCAAGGCCTTCCAGCAGGCCGTGACCGTCCTCCAGAGCGTCAGCGACCGCGTCGAGGCCGGGGAGCTCGGCGAGGCCTACGTGCAGCTCGACGGCCTGCAGGAGATGTACCGCGGCGAGGCCCGCCTCGTCTGCGCCCTCGTCGACGCCCTGCCCGCCTACCTGCGCCCCCGCATGGGCGTCGCCGACGCCAAGTTCCCCGCCTTCGTGGCCGCGCTGAACAGCGCGCCCGGCGGCGCGGCGCAGGTCCCGCCCGCCGCCGCCGCCTTCCTCGCGCCGCACTCCGTCGACCTGCTCCCCCTGTCCGACGAGGACCGGCTGCGCCTCCACCGCTTCGGCCTGCACACCATGGGCCACGTCGCCGCCATGCACCCCGACGCCTTCACCGCGCAGTTCGGCGCCGAGGGCCGCCGCGCCTGGGAGCTCTGCCACGGCGTCGACGACGACCCCGTCGTGCCGCTCCCGTGCGAGGAGTCCGTCACCGAGCACACCGCGCTCCCCTTCGCCTCCACCTCCGTCGAGCTGCTCCTGACGGCCGTCGACACGCTGCTCAAGCGCGCCTACTCCCGCCCGCAGATGCAGGGCCGCTACGCCGGCCGCGCCGAGCTCGCCTGCATCCTGGAGCGCGCCGCGCCCTGGGAGCGTCCCGTCAACTTCAAGCAAGCTGTCGGGAGCTGGGAGCGCGCCTCCCTTCTCGTGCGCCGCCAGCTCGAGACCGGCCTGCCGGAGGCGCCCGTCGAGGAGATGACCCTCGCCCTCGCCGGCATCACCGGCGAGGCCGGCGTGCAGTCCGGCCTCTTCCACGACGTCAAGCGCGACCGCCGCGAGCGGCTCATGGAGGCCGAGCGCCAGATCCAGACCCGCTCCAGCGGCGTCCAGGGCCTCTACCGCGTCGTCGACGTCGCCCCCTGGCACCCCGCGCCCGAGATGCGCGCCGTGCAGGTCCCCATCGACCCGGCGGGCCGCGACGGCATGAAGCCGCTCGCCGAGCCCGTCTCCGTCGCCGTCCGCGAGGGCCCCGGCCGCGAGCCGGAGGCCGTCCGCCTCGGCAGGCAGTGGCACCCCCTCGGCGGCGTCGAGGACCGCTGGAGCTTCGACCTCTGGTGGATGCCCCAGCCCGTGCGCCGCACCTACTACCGCGTCAGCCGTGAGGACGGCGGGCAGCTCATCCTCTTCCGGGACCAGCACGACGCTTGCTGGTACCAGCAGTCCGCGTAGGCGAGGCCCATGCAGGCCGGATACGTGGAGCTGCACGCCAAGAGCTTCTACTCCTTCGGGGAGGGGGCATCCCACGCCCACGAGCTCCTGGCGCAGGCCCGCGAGTACGGCTACCCGGCCCTCGCGCTGACCGACGCCAACCTCTGCGGCGCGCTGGAGTTCGCGCGGCTGGCCCGCAGCCTCGGCGTGCAGCCCGTCACCGGCGGCGAGCTCACCCTGCGCGACGGCTCGCGCATCGTGCTGCTGGCCGCGACCCGGCAGGGCTACGCCAACCTCTCGCGCCTCTTCACCCTCGCCAACGCCGTCGACCGCCGCGAGCCGCGCCTCGACCCCGCCTGCCTCGCCGACCACGCCGAGGGGCTCGTCCTCCTCACCGGCGGCCGCGGCGGCCCCCTCGACGCCCTGCTCGCGCAGGGCCGCCACGCCGAGGCCCGCGGCCTCCTCCACGACTGCCTTGAGTGGTTCGGCCCCGGCGCCGTCTACGTCGAGCTCCAGCAGAACTTCCTGCAGGGCGACACCCGCCGCTGCCGTGAGCTCGCCGGCCTCGCCGCCGCCGTGGACGCACCCGTCGTCGCCACCAACGACGTCCACTACCACGCGCCCGAGCGCTACCGGCTGCAGCACGCCCTCGTCGCCGCCAGGCGCAACACCACCATCGACCGCGCGCTGCCCTTCATCCGCCCCAACCACCACCTGCACCTGAAGACGTCGTCGCAGATGCAGCGCCTCTTCCGCGAGCGCCCGGACGCCCTCGCGAACACCCTCTGCATCGCCGAGCGGTGCGCATTCGACCTCAGCGCCGACCTTGGCTACACGCTGCCCGCGCCCCAGTTCCCGGAGGGCTACTCCGCCGAGAGCTTCCTGCGCCGCCTCTGCCTGGAGGCCGCCGAGCGCCGCTTCGGGGCCGTTACTCCCCGCGTCCGCGAGCGGCTGGAGGAGGAGTTTCGCCTCATCAACCGGCACGGCCTCGCCGGCTTCCTGCTCCTCTACCGGGAGATCGTCCTCCTGGCCCAGCGGATCATGGAGGAGAAGGGCCTGGTCCACCCGGAGACCCCGCTGGAGGAGCGCCCGCCCGGCCGCGGCCGCGGCTCATCCGTCGCCCTGCTGGTGGGCTACCTCATCGGCATCAGCCACGTCGATCCCCTGCGCTGGGACCTGACGCTGGAGCGCTTCATCTCAGAGGACATGAGCATGCTCCCGGACATTGACCTCGACTTCCCCCGCGCCCTCCGCGACGACCTCATCGGCCGCGTGCACCGCCACTTCGGACCCGAGTACGCCGTGCTCGCGGGCGCCGTCGCCACGTACTCGGTCAAGGGCATCGTGCAGGATCTCGGCAAGGCGCTCGGGCTCCCGCGCGAGGACCTGAGGCTCCTCTCGAAGCAGCTCTACTCGCAGGACGCCGAGGACCTCCGCGCCGAGATGCTCGAGATGCCCGCCTTCCGCGACCGCGTCGACGCCCCCGGCTGGCGTGAGTTCGTCGAGCTGGCGCCGCAGCTCATGGACGCACCGCGCAGCCTCGGCCAGCACGTCGGCGGCATGATCCTCAGCGACGCCCCCATCCCGGAGATGGTGCCCATCCGCGCCGGCGCCATGGACGGCCGCTACATCATGGACTGGAACAAGGACAGCGTCGCGGACGCCAACTTCGCCAAGATCGACATCCTCTCCCTGCCCGTGCTCGACCAGATCGAGGAGGCGCTCGACATGATCGATGCACGCGAGGGCGCCCGCCCCGACATCAGCAAGCTCGACCCGCAGGACGCCGCCGTCTACGACATGATCAATGCCGGCAACTCCCGGGGCGTCTTCCTGCTGCAGTCCCCCGCGCAGCTCAAGATGGGCCAGCGCCTCAAGTCGCGAAACCTCCTCGACCTCGCCTACCAGGTCGCTCTCATCCGCCCGGGCGTCGGCGTGCAGGGCAGCGCCGTCAGCCAGTTCGTCGAGCGCTATCGCCACGGCGTGCCCTGGGACTATGACCACCCCCTCGAGCGGCGCGCCCTGGAGCGCGGCTACGGCATCATCGTCTGGCAGGAGCAGGTCGTGCAGCTCGTCGTCGATGTCGCCGGCATGACCGCCGCGGAGGCGGACGAGCTCCGCCGCGCCTTCGCCCGCCCCAACAACGCCCACCTCATCGCCATGCACTGGGAGCGGTTCCGGGAGGGAGCGCGGCGCAACGGCGTGCCGGAGGAGGCCGCCCGAAAAATCTTCGCCAAGATCAACGGCCACTACATGTTCCCGGAGTCCCACTCCCACGCCTTCGCCGTCACCGCGTTCCAGGCGGCGTGGCTCAAGCGCTATCACCCCGTCGAGTTCTTTGCCGCGCTGCTGAATAACCAGCCCATGGGCTTCTACCCGCTGGAGACGCTGAAGGAGGACGCCCGACGCTTCGGCGTGCCCGTGCTCAACCCGTGCGTCAACCGCAGCCAGGCGCGCTGCACCCCTGCGAACGGCTCCGTGCTGGCAGGGCTGCAGTTCATCAAGGACGTCGGCGAGGAGTCGGCGAAGGCCATCGTCCGCGAGCGCGATCTGCACGGGCCGTACACCGACGCGGGCGACCTCGTCCGCCGCACGGGCCTGAAGCCGCAGGCCGCGCTGTCCCTCACGATGGCCGGCGCCTTCGACGCCGTGACCCCCAACCGGCGACGCGCCCTCTGGGACGCCGGCCTCTCCATCCGTCCGACCCGCGGCGGCCAGCGCGCCTTCCCCATGCCCGACGACGGCAACGCGCCCCCGCTCGCCGACTTCTCTGACGAGGAGAAGATGATGGGCGAGTACCGCGCGATGGGCATGTACCCGCGCGGCCACGTCATGCAGTTCGTGCGCCCCAGCCTGCCGCGCCACGTGCTCCCGACGGCCGAGGTCGAGTGGGCCGCTGACGACGCGCCCGTGCAGGTGGCCGGGTGGCCCGTCGCCCGCCAGCACCCCCGCGGCAAGTCCGGCACCGTCTTCGTCACCGTCGAGGACGAGACCGGCGACGTCCAGCTCATCGTCTGGCCCCACGTCTTCGCCAAGTACCGCCGAGAGATCGCCGGCAACCTCATCCTCGCCCACGGCACCGTCTCCCGCCACGACGGCACCACCAACATCATGGTCACCCGCGTAGACCCCATCCGCACCCGAGCCCCCCTCCCCACCTCCCACAACTGGCGCTAGCCCCCCGTCGTTCCCGTGAAGCTTGCCCCGTACCCCGATACGGGGACGGGAACCCAGGGCACGGGCGGACGCGTGGGGCCGTCCCCACTCCACGCGCCCCCACCGCCGACCGCGCCTCCCAACCGTCGTTCCCACCCACCCGTCGTTCCCGTGAAAACGGGAACCCAGGGCAGGGGTGTAGCGGGGCGGCGTCCCCCCTCCACGCGCCCCCACCCCCGACCGCGCCTCCCAACCGTCGTTCCCACCCCCCCGTCGTTCCCGCGAAAGCGGGAACCCAGGGCAGGGGTGTAGCGGGGCGGCGTCCCCCCACCCTGACACGCACCCCCCGCGCGAAAGCCGCAGCCCCCGTTACCCTATCCCCATGCAAGCGCTCACCGCCACCCCCACCCTCGTTCCCACCCACCGTCGTTCCCGCGAAAGCGGGAACCCAGGGCAGGGGTGTAGCGGGGTGGCGTCCCACCTATGACACGGGCCCCTCGCGCAAACACCCCAGCCTCCGTTACCCTCCTCCCATGACATGCATACCCATCCACCACCAGAACGGCGTGCCACGACTATGTGAGAGGGTGCCCCTTTTGCAAAAAATTCCGACTCATAGCTGTTTTGCGACACCTTCCCTTCAAAACGAAGGGCAAACAACCTCCCCGTCAGCTACGGACATAACGCAACGAATGTCAAAACAATGGAATGGAGAGGGGCCGATGCGGCAGCCAACCCCACAACCAACCTCCGTCGCAATCCCCCAACCCCTCCGCCTCTATCCCGGCGGAGGCCGGGATCCAGCGGAGGAGCGCCCCCGCATGGACCACCCCATCACCCCCAACCCTGCCACAACCACGTTGCCCGAAAGCCCAACCCACGGCTACCCTCACCTCATGGAACACATCGAGGGACGCAACCACACCAACCGGCGCCTCAGCATTACCAGGAACATCGTTGCCTGCATATTCGCGCACAGCTACGAAGAGTACAGAATCAGGCGGTTGCCCCCCATGAAAAAAATTTTCGGCTTGTAGCCAAGATGTGCCGCATCCGCTACAAGCCTGACAACAAAATAACCTCCCCCGCCACTAGGGATGTAAATGAATAAATTGGTGAGTGTCGCACCCCCGGCGCCCGTGACATCACCCGTCCAGCCGTAGGAAAATACGCACACCCAAGGGAAGGAGCGCGACCATGTGCGGACGCTACAGCCTAGTCGCGGGGGCGGACCAGCTTGCCCTCCGCTTTGACTTCGACGCGGGCGGCCTCGACCTCGCGCCCAACTTCAACGTCGCGCCCACCCAGTCGGTGCTCACCGTCCGCGCCGCCGAGGGCCCCCACCGCGAGGCCGCCCTCATGCGCTGGGGCCTCATCCCCTCGTGGGCCAAGGACAAGTCCATCGGCTACCGCATGATCAACGCCCGCGCAGAGACCGTCGCCGAGCGCCCCAGCTACCGCACCGCCCTCCAGCGCCGCCGCTGCCTCGTCATTGCCGACGGCTTCTACGAGTGGCAGCGCGAGGGCAAGGCGCGCCGTCCCATGCGCATCACCCTCCGCTCCGGCGAGCCCTTCGCCTTCGCCGGCCTCTGGGAGACCTGGCGCGACCCCGAGGGCGAGCGCATCCAGTCCTGCACCATCATCACCACCGCGCCCAACGGCCTCGTCAGCTCGATCCACGACCGCATGCCCGTCATCCTCCCGCCGGACCTGGAGGACCTCTGGCTGGACCCGGAAGTGAAGGACTCCGCCATCCTCGCGGACATCCTCGCCCCCTACCCGGCGGAGCACATGCAGGCCTACGAGGTCTCCGCCCTGGTGAACTCCGTCAAGAACAACACCCCGGACGTCATCCGCCGCGTGGAGTAGTGCGGTAAGTCTGTACATAACCAGCAAATGCGATTGAGGAAGGCCACCATGCCCTACAACCAGGACCTCGCCAACCGCGTCCTTGGAATGCTCTGGCCCGAGCCCACGCTCGAGCAGAAGCGCATGTTCGGCGGGATGGCGTTCATGCTGCAGGGCAACCTCGCGTGCTGCGTCCTCAACGACGACCTCATCGTCCGCGTGCCCAGGGACGAGTACGCCGCCACGCTGGATATTCCCCACGTCCGCGAGATGGACTACTCCGGCCGCCCCATGCGCGGCTGGGTCCTCGTCGGCTCCGACGCCACGGACGCCGACGAGCACCTCGCCGAGTGGGTGCGCTACGGCGCGACGACGGCCCTCGCGCTGCCGCCCAAGTAACGCAATACGGCCCGACTGACATTGGCACGTTGCGCGAGGCTGTTGTGACCGACTAGCGTGGACTATGAAGACATCAAGCCGTCGCCGGCGGCGACCCCGGCTCGCCCTTGAACTGCAGCGGCAGCCCGGCGGCCATGAAGTAGACCTCGTCCGCCTGCGATGCAAAGAGCTGGTTCACGCGCCCGAGCGCGTCCTCGTAGGCGCGCCCCAGCTCCGTCGGCGGAATGACGCCGAGGCCCACCTCGTTGCTGACGACGATCCACGCCGCCGCGCTGCGACGCTGCAACGCCAGCAGTTCCTCGGCGCCAGAGGCGATGACCTCCGCTGCGGCCGGGTCGGGCGTCCGCAGCAGCAGGTTGCTGACCCAGATCGTCAGGCAGTCCAGCAATACGGTGTCGTAGCCGTCCACCACCGGCGCGAGCGCACTCACGAGGTTGACCGGCTCCTCCAGTGTCGTCCACTCCGGCGGGCGGCTCGCCTGGTGCGCTGCGATGCGAGCGGCCATCTCGGCGTCCCCGGCCTCCGCCGTTGCGACGAAGAGCACGCGTCGTCCGCTGGACGCGAGCCGCTGCGCGAAGGCGCTCTTGCCCGCCCGCACGCCGCCGAGCACCAGTGTCAGGCTACTCACGGGATCGTCCTCGACTGGGTGTCCACGAGGTGGCTGGTGTCATTCCAGAGCTCCAGCACGCAAGCGTCCGGCTGCACGGTCACGACGGAGAGGCTGCCATGAGAGAGCCGCAGCCGCCAGAAGTGCTCGGCGTCCAGCCCCAGCAGGCACACCGCAACGGCCCGGATGGAGCCGCCATGCGCCACTATAGTGACGTCGTCGGCCGGGTGCCGCTTGCGGGCGGCGTCGGCGAAGCGCCTGGTGCGCTCCAGCAGTTCGATGGTGGTCTCGCCGCCGGGGGCGGCGTAGTCGGTGTTCCGGCCGGTGATGCGGATGGCGTACACCTCCGGGTCATTGGCTTTGGCCTGCTCCATCGTCAGACCCTCCCACTCGCCGTAGGAGAACTCGCGGAGGAGGGCGTCGGGGCGCACGTCGGCAGCAGAACCCGCCGCAATCGCCTGCGCCGTAGCGAGGGCGTGGGCCAGGTCGCTGCTGTACACCGGCCCGGCGACCTGCCCGTCGAGTCGCTCGGCGAGCTGTCGCGCCTGCGCTCTGCCGCGCTCCGTGAGCGGGATGTGCCGGTGTCCCTGGATGCGGCCCTCCAGGTTCCACACCGTCTCGCCGTGCCGCACCAGCCGCCATGTGGCCAAGCCCGCCTCCTTGGTGGTGGGTCCGCGTCCACTCTAGACCCAGAGAGGAGCAAAGAACAGCGTCGGCCAGAAGTACACTGCCAGGATGCCCATGAGCAGCGCGGCGACTTCCGCCAGCTCGTTGACCGCGCCGTACGTGTCGCCCGTCATGCCGCCCAGCATCCTCGACATCCACCAGCCCAGCGCCAGCGACACGACGACCACCGCCCCCGCCAGCGCGAGCCCGCCGCTCCCGAGCAACACCCACCCCGCGAAGAGCGCAATGGCAAGCCCGACAACGACCTGCCACCACCCCTTGCCTTCGAGGAAGGCGGTACCCAACCCTTCGGCGCGGGCATAGGGGAAGGCGGCCATCGTGGCCAGCATCCCCAGCCGCGACAGGCACGGGAACAGCACGAGCAGCTCCCATCGCACGTCCAGCGGCAGGCTGACCAGCAGCGACCACTTGAGCAGCAGCAGCGCGACGCCCCCAGCAACGGCGAAGGCGCCGACGTGGGTGTCCCGCAGGATGCGCAGCCGGTCCTCCCGCGAGTGCCCGCCAAACAGGCCGTCGCAGGCGTCGAGGAACCCTTCGGTGTGGATGGCCCGCGTGAGCACGAGCAGCACCGCCACCAGGATCGCGTCGACGACCAGCGGCGGCACCGCGGTGTCCATCAGCCAGTCGAGGCCTGCCAGCACGCCGCCGAGGGCCAGCCCAACCAGCGGGAAGAACGCTCGCGACGGCCCCATAGCCTGCTCCCGTCCGCCGCCGACGGGCAGTATGGTCAGAAAGCCGAAAGACTGTAGCAGGCTCCTCATGCTGCTCCTCCCGCCTCATCTGAGGGCCGGTCTGACACGCCGGCCTCCTCAAAGGTGGCCATGTCCGACAGCGTCGCCGCGGCGGCCTCCAGGAGGCCCATCGCGAGGGCCGCGCCCGTGCCCTCGCCGAGCCGCATTTCGAGCTCCAGCAGCGGTCGCAACCCCAGCGCCTCGAGCACTATGCGGTGGCCCGCCTCCGCCGAGAGGTGTCCAGCCACAAGGTAGTCCCGCACGTTCGGGCAAAGGTGGTGCGCGATGAGCGCTGCCGTGCCTGAGATGAAACCGTCAATGACCACGGCGCGCCGCGCGCACGCCCCGCCCAGCACGACGCCTGCCAGCACGCCAATCTCGAAGCCACCCACCTTTGCCAGCACGTCTAGCGGGTCACTGGCATCGGGCTGGTTGACCGCCAGCGCTCGCTCGACGACCGCCGCCTTGTCGGCGAGCTCGGCATCTGAGCGGCCAGTGCCGCGTCCCGTGGTCTCGCCCGGCGGCCGCCCCGTCAGCGCCGCCACGATCGCGCTCGACGACGTGGTGTTGCCGATGCCCATGTCGCCCGTGCCGATGGCGTCGGCCCCTCGCTCGGCCGCTTCCAGCGTCAGCTCGATGCCCGCAGTGACGCACGCCTCGGCCTGCGACCGCGACATTGCTGGCCCCGCGGTGATGTCGGCCGTGCCACGGCCAATGCCGAGGACGCGCAGGTCAGGGTGTGCGGGCAGCGCCGTCGCGACCCCGGCGTCCACGATGATTAGGTCGATGCCCGCTTGGCGCGCCAGCACGCTGATTGCCGCACCTCCGGCAAGGAAGTTCAGCACCATCTGTGCCGTGACCTCCTGCGGATAGGCTGTCACGCCCTGATCCACGACGCCGTGGTCGGCGGCCGCCACGATGATGGCCTTTCCACGGATGATGGGCCGGTCGGTGCTCTGGATGCCGGCGAGCCGGACAGACAAGTCCTCCAACCGGCCCAGGCTGCCCGGCGGCTTTGTCAACGCCGCTTGCCGAGCTTGGGCTGCGCCCATTGCCGTGGCGTCGGCGGGCGTGATGCCCGCGATGAGATCGCGTAGGTCCATGGCGGTGGCTGGATCCTCCGACGCAGGATGGCCGGGATAGCTGGTTTGCCCAGTGTAGCCGCTCATGCGAGGGATGTCGTTACAGAGGGCGACCGCTTGCAGGTGGAGGCGATTGATAACCTAGTGGGGTACTGACACGTGTAAATTGCAGGGTGGGAGGCAGGTTGCTATACAATGATGGAGAGCGGGGCGCCTAACGCGCCCAGAGCGCCAGAATAATCGCTGGAAGATTGCGCCCGTACTTGGGGCGCATTGGAGGAATCGGATGTCGGAACGCTTGTCGCTGGGCATTGCGGGTGGCTCGGTCTTGATCGCAGTAGCGGCGCTCGTGGTTGCCTTCCTTGCGCTTACGAAGGAACCGCCCGCACTGCCACCGCCGACTGAGAGCGTGCCCAGCCTGTACACGAGGGCCCTCGTTGACGAAGCGATCCAACGCTATGAGCGCATTGGGCGCGAGGAGTCGGTCGAGTACTACAGTGACCCCGCCAATGTCGACGGCGAGTGGTACGTGTTCATCATCAATGAAGAGGGGCGGACAATCGCTCATCACAACCCTATCTTCATTGATCGCGACCCCGAAGAGCGCGTGGATTCGACAGGGTATTACTATGGCGAACCTCTGCTTGCAGCAACCGAGGAAGGGGTCTGGGTCAACTACACGCTGCTGAACCCGTTGACCGGGGACGAGTCGAAGAAGCACACGTGGGCCAGGCAGCATGACGGACTGATATTCGGGTCCGGTTGGTACGAGCGATAGCCGAGATCTTCGCTACCGGCGGGGCTCCCACCGGAAGAATCGTATCGTGAACAGCGCCCCGGCGACGAGCCACGCCGCCATCACCAGCAGGTGCGCCCACTCGAACCCTGCCCCAGCCTCGAATGGGTTGAAGGCCGAGTGCATGGCAAGCGCCATGTGCCGCACGGGGAACACGTCGGCCAGCGTGGTGAGCCACACCGGCGCGTCGTCCAGCGGGATGAACACGTCCGATATGAACAGAAGCGGCAGGATGGACGCGTTTACGATTGCGGGCGCCGCGTCGGCGTTTGGGATGATCGAGGTGACCGCCAACCCCAGCGTGCAGAACGTCGCCGCCGCGATGGCGAGCGTGAGCAGAACGGACGGTAGCTTGGTCGTCGGCAGGTCGACGTCGAAGGCCAACCAGCCGGCGCCCGCGACGATGATGACCAGCAGCACCGTCAGCAGTACCGAGTGAACGATCTTCCCGGCCAGGTACGACCAGCTCGGCAGCGGGGTGCCGCGCATCCGCTTCAGCAGCCCGCCGTCCCGCGCGAATGAGATGCCCATCGCGACGTTGGTGTACGTGGCTCCCACGACGGCAAACACCATGATGCCGGGCACATAAAAGGTGGACAGGTTGTAGGTGTTCCCGCTCTCGTCCGTGACCTCCTGGCTGCCAAAGATGAGGTTGAAGATCACCATGAACATGAGCGGGAACACAATAGTGAAGAAGGCTGCGGCCGGGTTGCGCCAGAATGCGCTGTTCTCATAGCGGACCTGCCTCAGCGCGAGCATGATGGAGTTCATGGCTACTCCTCGCTCCCGCCGGTCTCGCCGACCAGCTCGATGAAGAGGTCCTCCAGCGTGGGGTGGGTGACGGTGAGCTCTTCCAACTCGATGCCGTTCTCCACAGCCCACGCCGTCAGGGAGTGAAGAGTGCGTGTAGGGTTGTCGGCTGCGAGCAAGTACGCGCCGCTCCCGTCCGGTGTTGCCGGCAGCTCGTTGGGCAAGGACGGCGCGTCGTCGGGGAGTCGGAAGCGAACGGTGGTCGTACGGTCGCGAAGGGCGAGATCGCCGGGCGCGCCCTCGGCGACGATCTGCCCCTGCACCAGGATGGCCACGCGGTCTGCCAGGTACTCAGCCTCCTCCATGTAATGCGTGGTGAGGAGCACGGTCTTGCCCAGCGACTTCAGCCCTCGCACCATCTCCCAAGCCCCGCGCCGGGCGGCCGGGTCGAAGCCCGTCGTAGGCTCGTCGAGGAAGAGCAGCTCCGGGTTGCCCGCCAGGCCGATGGCGACGTCTAGGCGCCGTTGTTGTCCTCCGGAGAGTTTCTTCACGCGCTCCCGGCGCTGGTCCCGCAATCCAACGAGGTCGAGCAGGTCCTCCAGCGGGAGGGGTTGAGGGTAGTAGCCGCGGAACTGGTTGATGGTCTCTTCCACGGAGAGGTACTGGTCGACGCTGGTTGACTGCAGGACAATGCCGACTCGCTGCTTGTGAGCCCGGTCGTTCAGGCCCGGGTCGTGGCCCAGCACGGACACCTGCCCACTGGACCTGGTGCGGTGACCCTCGAGGATCTCGACGGTCGTCGTCTTGCCCGCGCCGTTGGGCCCCAGCAGCGCAAAGACCTCGCCGGACGCCACCTGCAGGTCGATCCCGCGGACGGCGTCGTGGCTGCCGTAAGTCTTTCGCAGACCGTGCACCTCAATGGCCAATTCAGCGTTCGCGTGGTGCTGGGAGGTAGTCAACTATGGTTCTCCTTGTTGGGAAGCCGGATAGAGTGCGTTAAAGAGTATACATACGTAGCGGGGTTCCACTGCAGATCTTAGTTTGTATCGCAAACTAACACAAGACCTCAAGGATGCCGCACAGAGGCACTGGCCTTGTGGAGCAAAGGGTGTGCTCCCGATCCGCAACCCGGAAATGCCCTAAACCCGCCCGCCAATTGGCTGGCCGGGGGTTGACCGCCGAGGGTACAATACCGCATCACCGAACGACAGGCCTTGCCATACATGGAGGTATGCTATGGCCTTCAGTGAGATTGCGGAATTCATCAGCGCCTCCACAGGGATCGCTTTAGCCGTCGTGGCGATTGTGGTCACCGTAGGCGTCTTTGCCGCAATTGCACGAATGGGCAACAGCGTGCGCCCATCCGCTGACAAGAAGTAACGTACCCTTACTCCTCCAAGTCCTCTAGGTGCGAGGCAATTGCGCGCCCCTACTTCGTTCGCTCAGCTTCGAAAATGCTGTCCCCGCGCACTCATCTCGAACTCGCGACATCGCAGCACCACGGATCGTTTATGACCTGAAAACCGCCAGCGCGGTCACATTGGCGCCAATGTGACGTAGTAGGCGATGGTCTGTAGAGCCTCCCAGTCGCCCGTCGTGAGTTCGAAGTTCTTGCCGGTCCGAAGGGTCCACCCCTGGAAGATGGTCGTGCGGTTCTGCAGTTCCATGTCCTTCACCCGCTTGACCATCTCGTCGATGGTGGCATCTTCCGAGAGTACGTTGATGAGTCCTGTGCCCATATCCTTGCCGCGCCACGTGACGTCCAGCACCTGACCGAACAGAGGGAAGGACTTCTTGCGAAGGGTTGTCAGTTTGATGGTGCCCTCCTTTGGCATCTTCCGGTTGTCCGGAATGCCGAAGACGAACCACCATTGTGGCGGGCTCTTGTTTGAGCCGTCCTGCTTGATGACATTTACCCAGGAAATGGGCCCGTTGGCGATGTCTATGATGCCGAGCGAGCGGGTGAACAGCCGCTTGCCGAGCGACTCTTCCGGCCGGTCGCGTTCGGCAATCTCGGCGGCCACGCCGAGTTCGGACAACGCCTCGGCGAGAGTGTCCCGGGTCTTGTCGCGAAAGCGCTCGTGCCAGCTTGTCATGGATAAGGGATACATGGTCAACCGGAGGACATACAGGGATTGCGTCGGTGGGCTGGAAATTGAGGTGCTGACGGGCCACACTGACTGGACACCTGTGGGGGAGGGAAAACCATGGAGCCTCGGATAAGCATCATCACGCTCGGCGTGACTGACCTGGACCGGTCAACCCGATTCTATCGCGATGGTCTCGGATTTCCCGTCCATGAGGCGGGCAGTGCGTCCATCACATTCTTCTTGCTTACCAACATGATGCTGTCCCTCTACCCGAGAGACGCTCTGGCGGACGATGCCGTGCCAAGCCAGGCTGGGGGAGGGGATTTTGGCAGGCACGCTTTCACCATCGCGCATAACGTGGCGTCGCGGGCGGAGGTGGATGCTGTCCTCGAGGAGGCTGTGGCGGCCGGTGCGCGCATCATCAAGCCGGCTGAGGCGACGTTCTGGGGCGGCTATTCGGGCTACTTCGCTGACCCTGATGGATTTCAGTGGGAGATTGCGACCGGTTCGGGCCTGCCTATTGAACCCTCTGGGAGTTAGAGGATTGGTGGGGATACTATCCGGCAAGTCGCGACGGGTCCGCGGACGCCGTCGAACGTGGTTCGCTGGCGCCGCCGGGGTCTCCACACTCCATCCTTGCCTGCGGACAAGCTCCGCACTTGAGGAGAGGAGCGGGGGGCGCAGCCCCCGACGGCGCCAGTTCCAGCCGAAAGGGGCGCTAGACGTCATCCCCCATGTCATGGTCAGGGTGGTTGATGTCCCCCATCTTCCAGTAGCCTTGTGTCCGTAGCATGGAGCGATCCACGCCGCGTTCCTCCAGGTAGTAACGGCGAATCTCCCGCATTACGTCAGCCTCACAGCTCACCCAAATGCGTCCGTTGCCCTCCGGCAGCGGAGCCGCCTTCATTGCGTTGGCAAGCCTTCGGCCCGGAGTGCTGCCTCCCTCGCGGTGGAGCCACGTTACTTCGAAGGTCGCAGGCGAGGTCAGTTCTTGATGTTCTTGCGCGTCGTGCACTTCGGCAAACACAAGGGCGCGCACGTTCTTTGGCATAGCCTCCAGCACGGTGCCAATTGCCGGCAACGCAGCCTCGTCACCGCCGATGAGGTACCAGTCAACCTCAGCTTCCGGGAAATACGTGCCGCCTGCCTGCCCAGAGATCACGGCGGAATCACCCGCCTTAATGGTGGACGCCCACGCGGCGCCTGGGCCGTGTTCATGCAGGGCGATGTCGACGACCAACTCACCTGCATCGGCGTCCCAACGCCGCGGGGTGTAGGCGCGACTCATCGGGCGCGGCTGGTCTTCCGGGAAGGTTAGCCCGTCGGGCCCATCGACGGGGAGCGGAAGATCTCCGGTCTCCGCATCGGGAAGGTAGATGCGGAAATGCTCGGCGGGGCCCTTGGACTGGAACTCCTTCATTTGCTCGCCACCGAGGGTTATGCGCACCATGCGGGGAGTAATCCGCTCCACTTCGAGCACGTCGACGACACGGGGCGGCGGGCGCCTTCGTCGGGCGGGTTGGCTGTCGGTCGGGTTAGTTGAGACCATTTGTAGCACCTCATGAGTTGTTGTTATTAGGGATTCTCTAATCTTGTAAGTATATACGAAGTGCACACTGTGTCAACACTATAAGTCCAATTTCATCATGATTCTGTCATAGAAATCCAAGAGCATGAGGACCGCGGGATGGAGTTGGAGCGTTAGTGGACGGGGCCGTCGAGGGCGTCCTTTCCCCTGTACTTCTCCACCATGTCACGCGCCACGGGCGAGTGCTTGTACGGGCCGGTGACGCGGCGCATAAGGTGTTCGTCCGGACCGTTCCACTCGATTGTCGACCCATCCCGCGGAGGAACGGTTATGCAGACGTTCCTGGCGGGGTCACGGATGACATTCATCGGCTCTCCGCCGTCCTCGACGATGCGAAGCTGCTGTCGCAGGAGCTCCCGGTACAGGAGCACGCCCCTGTCGGACTCGCCGAGGCGCTCCTTCGTGCGGTCGACTATAGGCCCCTGCGCGAGCCAGATCATTGCGTCCTGCCCGCCATTGTTGTCGAGCTCGTCCCAGATTGGGTTACCGTGGACGTCGATTGACGGTGGGACGGTGTAGTATGGCACGCTCTCTTGCGGCGGCTCCCCCGGGTCCTGGGCGTAGGAAGTGAAGAAGACGTGGAGGGTGTGGGTGTCATCCATGGGCACTCGGTACATGAAATCTGTGGTGAAGCTGTTGACGTTGGGGAAGATGGAGGGCCGCACCTCGCGGAGGCCATTTGGCGTCTTGGCGTAGTTCATGATCCCTTGGTCGTACACCGCCCAATCGCGGCGCTCGCCAACCGGAGTTCGCGTTCCTTCGGGATTGCGAGGCGGTCGCTGCAGGTCCTTCCGGCCGATGCGCTCGAGGGCGTAGTTGGAGAAATGGCCGTGCAACCACTCAAGGTGCGCGGGGTCCATGTCATTCTCCTGAACCTGCAGCCAGTTGCAGTTGAGCACCTGGAAGCCCACGTCCCGTGCCACGTCCTCCATGACGAATAGGTCCCAGTTCGGGAGCAGCGGCGCTGGCTCCGGCCCGAGGTACGCAAAGACTACTCCCGCCAAAGCCCGCACCGAGTATGACTGGAGCTTGACGCGACCGGGGAAGGTGGTGTCGGCGGCCTCGTCCGGCATTTGCAGGCACTGCCCCTGGGGACTGTACAGCCAGCCATGGTACGGGCAGCGGAGCCCCTGGGGCTCTGGGATGCCGAAGCGCAGGTCGACGCGCCGGTGGGCGCAACGTCCATCGATGAGGCCCAAATTGCCTGACCGGTCTCGGAAGAGCACCAGGTCCTCACCCAGGAGACGGACCGCACGCACGGGATTCTCGTCCAGTTGGGACACGGCCGCGATGGGATGCCAATACCAGCGCATCAGCCTGCCCATCGGCGTGCCGGGCCCCACTCGGGTAAAGAGTTCGTTCTCCTCTGCGGTCAGCATTGGCGTCTCCCTCCCGTGCCTCTGGCCACTGACCGTCCTCGCCGGCGCCGTTTCGCTGGCGCGATGTGTTCCAGGTGAATGTCAAAGTGACACGCATTGTAGCAGACCAAGTGGAGCTACATAACGTAGACCTAAGTGATTCGAAGGTCGACGTGCAGGCTATCCCAGGTACCGCCTGAGCTTTGCGGCCTGTTCGACGTAGTGCCGAACCTCGACTGGCGCGTCATCCTTGATAGCAGCCCAGATGGCGCTCGTCAGTCCCTCGTGAATGCGGTCCACCTCGTCCGTGAACTTCCCGACCACACCCAGCGACTCCTCGCCGAGGAGCTCGCGCACGTGCCGCTCGTTGGTGTAGCGCAGCGCGGCCCGGAGATCCTCGTCGACGCTTGGGTAGCTCTCGCGCACGAAGGCCCAGTCTTCCTCGTCGAGTGCGCTCAGGCCGAGGAGATCGGGTGGAACGCCTATGGAGTAGAGGGATGCCGCGAAGCCGATGGCGCGCGGAAGTGTCGCTTCGCCGACGCCGTCGAGAGTGCGCCCGTAGCCGAACAGACCCACGTGCATCTTCCGCTCGCGGCGACGTGGAACATGGGCGGATGCCGCGGCGATGACGCCAGTAAGCTGCACAACTCGCTCCTGGTACGCGGCGGTCGTTTTGCGAATGAGCGCCAGAGCCCGCTCCTCGTCGACCGGGTGGGGCTCTCTGCGGGTGTGCGCACGCAGCAGGGCAATGGAGTCACGGACGGTCTCCCTGTCATAGTCGTACTTGAACGCGGACTGGACGGTGACTGTCTGCGCGCTGGGATACTCAAGGAATGTGCGATCGATGTTGAGCGGCGTGAGGTGGCCCCGGAAGGGTGCGGAGCCCGCGCCGATGATGGGGTAGAGCGGGATGCCGAGCTGTCCCTCGAGCTTATGCAGCCGCTGCAGCGCCACCTTGAGGATGAGCTCTGCGCCCACGATGCCGTAGTTCAGGGCAGGATCGCTCCTGGCGAGAAACACGCGCTGGTAGGGGAGGTCGCGGCCACGCAGGTACTCGTCGACGATACTGTCTATGCGGAGCAGGTTGTCGCGGTCTTCGACGAGCGGGATGAGGCGGATGCGCTTCGGGGAAAACTCGCCGATCCAGTCGCGTATGGTGCTGCCATCCGGCAACGCGTGGGCTTCCTGCCCCACGATGACCTGGCGGTAATAGGCCTCCACCAGCGTGAGCTCCCGGGCGCTAGTGGTGAACGGGAGGATAACCTCCTGTATGGGAGCGTTTTCTTCCTCCATGCCGGCATAGAAGCCGCTGGCGACGTCCCACGCCGATGGCACGCTCTGGAGCGCCTCCACCATGGACTTGCGCATGTCGCGCTCGACCGAGGGGTTGGGTACGCGCAGGGTCAGGATGACATCGTGACCGAGGCGGCGGTCGTGCTGGAAGAAGTCGGGGTAGCCGGTCAGCAGCTTCTGGACGACGTGATTGTCCGCCTCTTTGCCCTCCGAGTCCCACATCTGCTCGTTGCAGCCAAGGGCGAAGATGTCATGAGCCTCGTCGACTTCGCCTTCGCCCTTCAGGACGCCTTCTGCGTCGGCGAAGGGCGCCGGCGTGGCATTGTCCGGATGCTGGGTGCTCATAACCTTGGGGACGAACCGCACTATGCACCTCTCTGTCCTGTCCGCGCTAAGCCAGGCCGGGTGTCGACCTAGACTTGCTGCGCAGGGGGATTCACTCGAACGGTTACGATGTCCGTGCCGTGAAACTGCTGGTGGCGGACCGAGCTGGCATACGCCCTTAGCAGCACCAACGAGGTCTCGTCTTCCACGACCGAATCAGCGTCGTGCTGCTGCAACTGCCGAATGCGGTCTTCTATGTTCAGGTCACCGCTGGGGCCCGCAATGAACTCAAGGTCGGCCGAGAGTCCCTCGCTGGATGCCACCACGACGAGACTTCGCTCGTCCTCGGATCCCTTCTCGTTCTCCTGCTCACTCGGGTCGCGCTCCCCTTGCAGATCGAGCGGAGCCAGGGTGAGGAGCGTTTCTTCGGCCACGGCGCTGAGCCGGTTCTTCATGGCTGCGTTCCATTTGCGTCTAGTCGCAAACTTGTCGATGAACTCGTTGAGTTCGGGCAGCGATTCCACGTTCAACCGGGACTGGAAACGCATCCGGCGGGGGTTTGTCAGCTCCAAGTACAGGATCATCAGGATGGCCGCAAAGCCGCCGGTGGTTATGCCGCTCTTGAACAACCCGCCCAGCACCGGCCCGACGTCCGGCAGGGTTATCAGCCCGAACTGGAAGGCGGCGCCGATCCAGAAACAGATGCCGCCCGCCACCACCTTCTCCCGGTTGGGCTCGTTCAGGATGATCGTGCGCGCACCGTCGATGAAGAGGGTGCCGCACACCAACATGAGATAGCCAGCCATCACCGGGCCGGGGATGGTGCTGAATATGGAGGAGAGCTTTGGCGTGAAGGCGAGAGCCAGCAGGATGATTCCGATGCTGTAGCCGACGCTCCGTGAGGCCACGCCTGTGGTCCGTGCAAAGGAGATGATGCCTGAGTTGATGATGTTGGGAACTGTTGCGCCAAAGCCTGCCATGACGTTGCTCACACCGCTTCCTGCGAGTGCTCCCTGAACCTCCTTGAAGTCAATGGCGCGGTCCTCTCGCCAGGCAACGCGCTGCATCGAGATGGACTCGCCGTTGGAGTGAATGGAGAAGATGACACCAAGAAACAGGAAGGACGGCAGCAGCGTCCAGAAGGTGATGCCGAAGTCGAAGGCCAGGCCGGGCGCCGACGCTGGAACGCCGATCCAGGCAGCATCGAGCACCCGAGTGGCGTCGTAGCCGCCCATTATCGCAGCAACGGCCGTGCCGGCGACGATGCCGACAACGGGCCCCCAGAGCCGCAACAGCGCCGCTCCCCGGAGGGTGACCGCAGCTACCACGGCAAGCGTCACCAACGCAGGCACGAGCGCCGCAACGGGGTCTTCCTGCGCCGCGTCGTCCAAGAGCTTGAACACCACCGACGCGAGGGTGATTGAGAGGATGAGAATTACAATCCCACCCACTGTGGGAGTGACCACGCGCCGCAGGATGACAAGCCAACGAGAGATGATGATCTGCACCACTGCCGTCGCCAAGACCAGCGTGGTGAGGGCGGCAGGTCCACCCTCGAAGGCGGCAGTGATGCAGAAGGGTATGGAGACGGCGGCGGTGAACATGGGGAGCACCGCCCCCGCGCCGATGGGGCCAAGGCGGCGGACCTGCACCAACGTGGACAACCCGACGACCACGAGAGAGGCGAAGACCATCCAGATCAGATAGTCCTCGCCGTGGCCAGACTCATTTGCCACGATGACCGGGGTGACCAGCAGCGTGGCCGTGGCCATGAGGCTGAACTGCGCGCCGAGGCCCAAAGAGGTGAGGACTGGTGGCCTCTCGTGCGCCTCAAACTTCGGGTTGCGGGACGCCGTAGCCGTGACAGATACCTCCGCCGCTTACCTTGTCGTTACGGGTAAGGCACTTCACACATTAGCACAAACCGGCGTAGACAACGAACCCGTGCACAGCCTCGGCGTCACGTACCGCATCCAGCCTAGGTCTTGGCGTCGGCTCTCCGCCCTCGCCGTCGACCGTTGCCGGTAGCGATCCAAAAATACACGGCGTTCTCGACTCGGCGAATCGTCAGCGACTTGCCGAGGGCGGCGGCCGCGGCCCCGATCCTGCGCCGCACGGCATTGGTAGTCTCGCCCTCGGCGGGTTCAAGTTTCCCTGCGTGGCCGTGTGGCACTTGCTCAATAAAGTCCATGTATTCTCTCAGGAGCTTTGCGCGCTTGCCAGATATACTATTTGCCTTGGCCTGTTTCACTGGGAGTGTTTCAAACGTTGGCATGAATAGCTCCTCTTGTAAGTGTATGTAACTCCTTAAACACCGCTAATCCCAAGCAAATAACGCTCATCACTTCCCCATTTATATGATACACCAAACTCTAATGACGTCAAATCGATATTAATTGGAGGCGCCTCAATAGAACATAGCACAAATCAATTGGTACAGTTCGATGAACATGTATACCCAATCGCAATGTGCCAAAGGCACTACTCTACATACATTTTGATTGGACACGCCAAGAGCCGGACACGAGGGGATTGCCAAGAGGGAGTCGGGAATGGGGCCCCACTGATTAGCGAGGAAGAGGGCAGAGGCTACCTAAGGTCAGGCATGACAACGTGGGAGTGGCAAAGGGGATTGAACCCGTTGCGCTGGGCTCGCATGAACAAAGTCGCTTGCGGACGAGTCACACTGTCTTCCTCGGTAAGCAGGCGGGAAGGTCATGCGAGAGCGTACAGCCGTAGCCCGTCACCTGGTCGAAACCTGGAGATTTAGGTGCAGGGGAAATGTGTGACTTCTATTCCGCCCCAGCTGCTGCGAGCGCCTCATCTATCTTGTCGGTGCTGTAACCGGCGATCCACTCACTGCCAATGACCGTGACCGGCGTGGTCCGAAAACCGTTCTCAATGAGGGTATCCCTCGCTTCACGGTCCTCAGAGACGTTGCGCTCCGTAAAGGAAATGCCCTTTTGTGAAAGGTACACTTTCACCATGTGGCATGGGCCTCAGCCTGCTGATGTAAACACCTGGATGTTTGTCTCCATGGACGTTTCCTCCTGCTAACCTTCCCGGCCTCTTTCTTGCCGTCGCTTCTCGTTGAACTCGCGCTTGCCTCCGGTCTCTTCGAAGAGCTCCTGACCCTGGGGCACGGCCTCGTCTATGGTTTGAACGGCCTTTTCACCTTCCAGATACTTGCGAAGAAACTCTTCGCTTACGAAGAACATTCATATACAGAAACCGTCGCGCTCGATGTCCTCATGATGTCGTTCGCAGGGGCAGATTTTCTTGCGATCCTCTACGGGATCGCCACTGAGGGGCATTCAGGGGCAGTAGCGATAACCGTGAACGCGCTCGTTTTCCGCCAAGCCCTGCTGTACGAGCTCAACTACCTCTCGCTCGGGGAAAAGCTCATAGGGCCCTCGCGCGACGTAGCGTTCCGAGAACTTGACGGCGCGCTCCATCGCCTCCTCAGGAGTCATTTCCCTCTTCGCCATGTTAGCCCCTATACCCGGCTCGAAGCAGGCCCCAAGCGCATCTGCAGGTGCAGATCGCACGGCATGCTTTCGAATTGTCGTTGTTGCTGCACAAGGCGGTCAACCAGTGAAGGCAGCGCCTCCCGGATTTCGGGTATAGTCTTTTCTTTCGAGACCTCAACGCTGAGGAGGGCGCTGGTGCCGCAAGAGCACCGGTCGGCGAAGAAGACCTTCCTGAAGCCTGGATTGGCGGAGAGATTCAGCTTGAAGCCCGGCAAAGGCGTGAGGTTCGTGTCCAGTGGCAACGCGTCGCAGATGAGAGCCCTGATGCGCTGCGTCACCTCGGCCTCTTCCGCATCCTTGGACATAGGCATTTCTCTGCTCCGCCCGTTGAAAGGTGGTGGCGCATACGGGATTCGAACCCGTGGTCTCCGCCTTGAGAGGGCGGTGTCCTTGGCCGCTAGACGAATGCGCCACGCGGATACGGCCAATGAGGTCTGCCAATTGAAGTATAGCGCACTGCGTCAGAGCATGTCAGCACCCGATACGCTCGGTTGAGGGGCAGTGCCGGTTCCCGTACAATTGAATGACACCCTAGCCGAAGTGGCGGAATGGTAGACGCGGCGGACTCAAAATCCGCTGCCCGCGAGGGCGTGTGGGTTCGACTCCCTCCTTCGGCACCATCCTTGCAATTAGGCGAGAAGCGCCATGGCCGACATGCACGACGCCTACGACCTTGCCCGCGCGATCGACGGTCGCTTGGAGCTCGTGGGCGCGGATGCCGCCAATGGGGCCGTCGACGCTTTCCGCGAGGCTCTTTACGACTACCGCGGCGATGGCGACCTCGATGCTTTCCTTGAACGGTGCGCGGAATTGCTGGCACAGGTTGGCGGCGACGGTGGTGGTACGCCGGCCGAGGGACGGTGCTTCCGCGCGCTAGACTCCGTATTCAGCAGTGGGTAGCCTGACTCTCAATGCCCCAGTTATCCCGCGCGTTGTCACCAATTCGTGCGGTACACTGTAGCCATGACGACTCAACCATCCGCATCAGACTCCACGCCGACCAGCCCCACTTCCCAGAAGTCGGTCGTCGCGGTGGTGCGGACGACGCCTCAGACCGTGCTGGACGACACCGGCGCGGCCATGCGCATGGCCGGGTACCAGGATGTTCTGCCCATCGCGGACCCTGTCCTGCTCAAGATCAACATCTCTTGGCAGCACTGGTACCCCGCCTGCTCGACCTCGCCGTGGCAGCTGGAGGGAGTGATCAAGACGCTGCGGGAGGACGGCTACAAGGATCTCATCGGCGCGCACAACGGCACCGTTGTTGTCGACTCGTATGAGGGTGAGGTTGCCAACAAGCACAAGCCGGTTACCGACCGGCTCGGGGTGCCGACGGTGCACCTCGACGTGCCGCCCAACGAGTGGGTGCGCTACGAGCCCAAGGGCGAGATGCTGGTATTGGACAAGATTTTCCCCGAGGGAATCACCGTGCCCGCGAGCTTTGCGGGCAAGAGCATCATCCAGTTACCCACAATGAAGACCCACGTCTTCACGACCATGACGGGCGCGATGAAAAACGCTTTTGGCGGGCTGCTCAACCGCAAGCGCCACTGGACCCACTCGGTCATCCACGAGACTCTGGTGGATCTGCTGACTATCCAGAAGGAGCTCCATTCGGGACTCTTCGCGGTCATGGACGGCACCTTTGCGGGCGACGGGCCGGGGCCGCGAGCGATGCGTTGGCACACGCCGGGCGTGATGCTGGCGTCGGCGGACCAGGTGGCGATTGACGCCATCGCCGCAAAGATGATGGGCCTCGACCCGATGAGCATCGACTTCATCCGCATCGCCCACGAGCGTGGCCTCGGCTGCGGCGACCCGGACGAGATCGAGGTCGTAGGCGAGGACATCTCCGGCGTGAACTACCACTTCGAGGCGGTCCAGAACACCTTCGCGAGCCGCGGGCAGAAGCTCATCTACTGGGGGCCGCTCAAGTTTCTGGAAATGGTGTGGTTGCGCTCGCCGCTGGTGCCGCTGGCGTACCTCGCGTCGAACATCTACCACAATGGCTACTGGCGTAACCTCAAGGGCAAGCGCCGCATCCGTGAGGCGCTGAAGACACCGTGGGGTCAGCTGTTCCAGGAATACTAATCGCCTGCATCCATTGCTACGCCGTTGTGCTTCGAGAATCCCACACGTGAGCCTTTCTAGTTGCCCTCTATCCCATCAGCCGGCCACGCCCCAGTGAATGGCAATGCTTCCCAGCATGAGACTACGATAGCTGACTTTCGCGAAGCCTGCTTGTGTCATGGCCTCGGCCAGCTCGTCTGGGTCCAGGTGGCGCTCTACGGAGTCCGGGAGGTACTGGTAGGCGCTGCGGTCGCCGGAGAGGGCCCAGCCTACGAGGGGCATTAGGCGGCGGAAGCCCACGCCGTAGGCCGCTCGCCCCACGGCGTTTCGGGGGCGCACGATGTCCAGCACGGCGAGGCGTCCGCCGGGCTTCAGGGTTCGGCGGAACTCACGGAGCCCAAGGGGGATGTCGGCGAGGTTGCGGAGGCCGAAACCGATGGTTGCGCAGTCGAAAGTCTCGTCGGGGAAGGGTAGGGCGAGGACGTCTCCCTGAACCCGGTGGATGCGTTCGGACAGGCCGCGTGCGGCGAGATCCGGCCCACCACGAACGAGCATGGGGGCGGAGAAGTCCAGGGCGACGACGTGCTCGGCTCGCGCTGCGAGGGCAGCTGAGAGCTTGCCGGTGCCCGCCGCCGCGTCGAGCCCGCACACCACGCGCTGCGGCGCCGCGATGCTAGCCGTGAGCCGCCGCCACGACTCGTCCCGGCCGAGGGAGGCGACGGTGTTGAAGGCGTCGTAGCGGCGAGCGATGCCGTCGAACATGCGCTGTACGCGCCGGGGGTCGCTCATGCGGCGCTCCGCGTCCGACGTGCGAGGGTCGACGCCTCAAGCGCCTCCCGCGAGGTGTAGCGGGGACGGAAGCCAGTCTCACGCGTGAATTTCTCGTTGCTAGCGAACCATGGGTACCGCACCATGGTCAGGCCGCTGGCCTGCGAGTCGCTCTGCAGCTGCAAGGCCCAACTCGCCTGTGTAAGGACGGTGAGCATCGGCGCCGGTACGGCGACGGAGCGGCGTCCCGCGACTCGCGCGATCTCGCTGTAGGCGACGGTATCCTGGCCAGTGATGTTGTAGACGCCGGGAACGCATTCGAGCAGGCAGAGCTCCAGCGCCTCCTGTACGTCATCCTCGTGCATGAACTGCATGTGCGGGTCGGCACCGGCAATGCTGACGAGTACGGGCTTGCGGAAGGCCTGAGCGATGAAGTTGTCCGAGCGGGGGCCCATGATCACGCACCCCCGCAGCACCGTTACGCACATGTCCGGGTTGTCCGCTCTGAATGCCTCCAACATGAGCTCCGTTGCCGCCTTGTCCTCGGCGTACTGAAAGCCGCGCACGGGCTGCACCGCTGACTGCTCCGTGTAAGGCAGCGGGTCGCCAGGATGCGGGCCATAGACGGTGGTGCTGCTGAAGTACAGGAGCTGCCGCACGCCCGCCTCTTTGCATGCTCGAAGGGTCTGGGCCGTGCCGCCGACGTTGACGCGGCGCACAAGCTCGCGGTTGCGGCCGGGGCGCAGCAGAAAGGCCAGGTGGACGAGGGCGTCGACGCCGTACTCGCGGAGGATGTCGGCATATGGCTGGCGGACGTCCTGATGGAAGCGAGCGACCTTGGGATGCTCGACGGTCAGAGGGCGGTTGTCGAATGCGACAATGCTGTCAACGTCGTCCGAGGCCGCGAGCCGCTCGACCAGCATGGCGCCAACTGAGCCCGCAGCGCCGGTGACTGCGACTCGAAGGCCGCTAGCCATCGCTCACCGCGTCTGTGAAGTCGAACCGCAAGACGCCGAGCCCCTGCACCTCGAAGGCCATGCCGATCTTGTGGGCGCCCGTCGCCAGGGTGAGGCCGGACGCCGCAATGGTCGTCGTCCGGTTCATCGCGAGCGTAAAGGGCACGTTTGCGTTGACCTCCGAGAAGGCCACGGTCCTATCGTCCACGGTGAACGTAGTGTTCTCCATGGGCACCTCCTCTCCGTCGATGATGAGCGGGTGCATTCCCTTGGCGTATCCGGACCCCAGGGTGTTTTTCAGCTCAAAGGTCAGCCCGTCTTCCGTGGCGCAGAGGCTTCCCTTGACGTAGAGCCGGCGGAGCAAGAATCCGGGAACGGAGACCATGGTCCCTCCTGGCGCGGCTACAGGCTGCCCTCGACGGAGAGCCGCATGCGGAAGAGCTCCTCTTCCACGGCGAGCATCTCCGGAGGCAGGGGCCGCTGCAGCCCCAGCAACCGCGTGATGATGCAGATATGCGCAGCGCGTTCCACGAGAACCGCGATGTCCATTGCCGTCTCGAGGTCCCTGCCCAGCGTCACCAGCCCGTGGTTGCTGATGAGCGCGGCGCTCCGGCCTTCCAGCGCCTCTACGGCCTTGTCGGCGAGCTCCTCTGTGCCCGGCGGTGCGTAGTCGGTGACGCGGACGGCGCCGCCGACGATGACGGCAACCTCGTCGATGACGGCAGGGACCTCGATGCCGGCGACGGCGCAGACGGTCGCGTAGACCGAGTGCGTGTGGACGACGGCCTTCGCGTCCGGGCGAGCGCGGTAGACGGCGAGGTGGAGCGCGGCCTCGGACGAGGGCGGGAGGTCGCCGTAGACCGGCTCGTATTCAAAGTCGACGACCGGGACGTCGTCGGCCGTCATGTTGCGATAGTTCACCCGGCTGGGCGTGATGGCCACGAGCGGCGGGTCGCCGGGAATGAGCCGGCTGACGTTGCCGCTGGCCCCGGCCACGAGGCCCAACCGGTCGAGCTCTTGCGCGGTCTCACAGACGGCTGCCCGCTCGGCGCTCCAGGGCTCTGACGACATCGCTCGCTCCTCGGTGGTCTGCGGTCTATTGTACCGCATACGCCAGTGGCGCCGGGGCGAACCCTATGCCGACTTGTGCCGCCTGAGACGGTGGGCGACGGTGAGGACAGTCGTGCGGTCCATATCCATGACCAAGTAGAAGTCCAGCTTTTCTGCCAAGGTCCGGTAAACGGCGTCGCCAAAGTCAGCCCTCACCTTGTCCCTCGCATGCTTGTTCATAAAGCAGCTAAAGCCCCTGGACGTGTGCCGCCAAATGCCGTAGGAGTGCATGATGCGCACGTGCTCCGGACTAATCCCACGCTGCTGGCACCGTTCTTCAGCGTGCATACTCAGAACAAACTCATTCTGCGTTGCCATCACAGGAACCCCTTCAGACGGGATTGCGCGTCCAGCCACCGAGCGTAGTGGTCCTGGTACTCGGATTGGGAGATTGGGTCCGGCGTCACTTCACGCAAGCCGTCGCGGGCGGCGTGCGCGAGCTGCGCCAGGGCGCCTTCGCCTTCCAGGGAGGCCTCGGCTGCCAGCGCGGCGCCTTGCAGGCTCACCTCGGGCGTCGGCGCGATGTGGACCGGCCGCGACATTACGGCGGCGAGGATGCGCGTGAAGAGCGCCGTTCGCGTCATGCCTCCGCCGATGGCGAGGGCGTCAGGCTGTGCGCCGGTCACGTCGACCAGCAGGTCAGCAGCGCCGCGTACTGCGAACACCACGTTCTCAAGGGCGGCACGCGCCAGCCGAGCTCGATCGAGGCCGCTGAAGGTTACGGGCACCGGGAACAGTAGGCCGCCCGGCTGCAGGCCCGGACGGGATAGGTCCAGCGGCGCCGGGCCGATGAGGGCGACGGCGCCCTCCGCGCCCGCAGGGGACTCGGCGGCCAGCGATTCCATGCGTTCGAAGCCGTCGTCCGTGGCGCCGAGGAGCAGCTCCATCAGCCAGCGGTATGCGTTGCCGCCGTCGCCGGCGTTGGCCTCGGCCAGCCAGCGCTGGGGCACGACGTGGCGGCCGACCCACGTGCGGCGCATGGGGTCGGGTTGCGGAGCCGCCGTGACCGATTGCGCCGTCACGCTCCAGCCGGCAACGACGCCGGTGTTGCCGGGCGAGATCGCACCCATTGCTAGCAGACCGCATTGCGTGTCCGGTCCGGCAACGACAACCGGAATGCCAGGCGCCACGCCCAGTTGGTTGGCAGCATCAATTGAGAGTTTTCCGAGGGCGTCTCCTGTTCCAGTTATTTGCGGGAAGCAGTCAGCACGCAGACCGAGGCTGTCCAGGAGCGGTGCTGCTAGCCCTCCACTCGTGATGTCGAGCAGCCCGGACTCGCCTGCCAGCGTTTCCTGCAGGCCGAGCTCGCCGGTGAGCCGGTAGCCGACCCAGTCGCCAATAGTGAGCACGGAGGCGATGCGCTCAAATGTATCGGGGTCGTTCTGTTGCCGCCATCGGAGCTTGACCGGAGCGAGCATGTAGGAGGGAAGGTGGCCGGTAAGGCGGTAGACCGTATCAGCGTGTTCCTCGTCAAAGGCTAGGCCCTCAAAGAGGGCGCGAAGGTCCATGTTTGGACCGAGGAAGAGATCCTGACCTTTAGCGTCCAGAGCGCCGATACTCTGCCGCTGGCTCGTGATGCCTATCGCTGCCACGCTACCGTTACGCACACCGGCCTCGTGCAACGCACGGCGGGTTGTGACAGTGATCGCAGGCCACAGCGCCTCCGTGTCGAAGGAACTGCTGAAAGGCGCGTCAGAGTCTTTAGGCTCGTAGGGTACGGGCGCCGATGCCCTAGACAAGAGGTGGCCACCGGGGGCCGAAACAGCGGCTTTTAATGTGCCCGTGCCGACGTCAATGGCGAGGAACACGATACCGTTCACGCCACTCATGACAGCCTCGCCGCCGCCGCTGCACGCTGGTCTTGGCGGGCTGTCCGCTCGAACTTCAGGAGGGCTTGGGTTATGGTGCGCGAGTAGCGTTCGACCGTCTCGGCTGTCGCTCCGCCGACGTGGGGCGTCAGGACGATGTTGTCCAGTGCGAGGAGCGGGCTGTTGGGCATGACGGGATGCGTCTCAAAGACGTCCAGGCCCGCGCCGGCCAGGTGTCCAGAGCGCAGCGCGTCCACGAGGGCAGCATCGTCCACCAGCACCGCAGAGGCGGTGTTGATGAGGTAGCTGCCTTGCGGCATAAGCGCAAGGCGGTTTGCATCGAGCATTCCGGCGGTCTCTGGTGTTTCAGGCACATGCAGGGTCACAACGTCGCTGCTCGACAAGAGTGTCTCCAGCGTGGTCATAGTCATGAAGCGGGGTCCAGTTACGTAGGGGTCGTGGCCAAGCACCCGCATGCCGAGGGCGCGAGCCAGCCTCGCAACGCGGCGGCCTATGACGCCCATGCCGACGATGCCCATCGTCCGCCCGGCCAGTTCGACTCCCCGCATGTCCGTATAGCCCGCCATCGGGTGGTCCCAGAAGCCACTTTGCACGTATACGTTCGCGGTTGGAATGTGCCGCGCAAGGGACAGCGTCAGGCCGATGACCAACTCGGCGACGGCGTTGGCGTTGCGGCCAGGCGTGTTGGCGACGGTCACGCCGCGCCCGGCTGCGGCCTCCATGTCGATTTGGTTGGTGGCCTGCCTGCACAGGCCAATGAAACGCAGAGGGGACGGGTCCTCGAATACCTCGTCGAAGAAGAAGTCCACCTCGGCCACGACTGCCTCAATGGCCTCCTCCTCGAGACGGACTGCAAGCTCGGCGGGGTCCCATAGCGCGCGGGTCTCCGTCCACGGCTCGTAGATGACGGTCATGCGTCGCTGGAGTCGTTCCAGAGCGGTGGGTGCAAAGGGCGCGAGTATGAGGGCCTTCACCGTTGATGGACCCCCTTTAGGAAGTGTGGGACTTGACCACCTCAAATGCCTTGGCCCCCAGCAACCGAACGTCGTCAGGCGGGGGTGCACCCTTGTCGCCGTTTCGTGCAATCGTGGACCCGGCGGCGAGCTCTGCGCGCGTCACCCAACGCCAGCCGTCGGGGGCGGACTCGACGCGCGCCGTAGGACGGCACACGTAGATGAAGTCGATATGCTGGTGAAAGCCCTGCACCGGGTCGTTGATGTCCTCGACCATGATCGTGAGCGGGGGAGTCACCTCTTTAGGATACTCGAGATCGCTTTCGACTCCACCGGTGGGGACAACTTCCGCTTCAAGGCCCGTCTCCTCAGCGACCTCGCGTAAGACAGCCTGCACGGGGTCTTCATTGGGCTCGATGTGGCCGCCGGGGGGAAGCCAGCATTGCAGCTTTGCGTGCCAGTGCAGCAGCGTCGCGTCATCCTGCACGACGAAGCCGGTGGCGGTGAAGTGTCTCTCCAATATCGTGCACACTCCCTGGGAATTGGACACGGGAAGCGTGTCATGGCGGCGATTGGCGTGTCAAGGCGCGATTCGCCAGGTTCCGGAGCGTTCGAGATCCGCGTTTAGGGCCTCGACGGCGAGGACGCCGCTGCGGACGGCGGACTCCATCGTGGCGGGCCAGCCGGTCTGCGTCCAGTCACCGGCCAGCGTCAGGCCTGTGATGGGGGTGACCTGCGCGGGCCGCTGTGATTGCGCTCCGGGCGTGCAGCGGAAGGTGGCGTTTGGCTGCCTCACGACCATGAACCGCTCGACAACGGCATCGGCAGCGGCGGGAAAGACGCTCGCCATCTCGCTGAGGAAGAGTTCGCGCAGAATGTCGCGACCCACGCCGGCGTGTTCCCACGCGCCGCTGACCGAGATGCAGAGGTGCTGTCCGGGGCCGGGCAGGCCCTCAATGTGCGACCTGTTGAACACCCACTGAAGTGGGCTGTCCAACACTGCGAGGAAGGGCTCGTCTATGATGGGGCGGTCGTACCAGACGTGGACGTTGATTATAGGCGCCCACTTGAGTGCGTTGGATGCGTTGATGTGGTCGTCCCCTGCGATGTCGGGTGGCAGCAGGCGTGCAAGTACGTCCCAGGGCACTGCTGCGATTACGACGTCCACCGGCGTGAACTCGCCGTCCACGATGAGGCCCGTAACTGCGCCGTCCTCAGCGACGATGCGCGTCACGCTGCGGCCTGTGAGAACCTCGCCGCCGCGTGCTTGGACGTAGGCGGATGCGGCGTCCTCGACGAGCTGCGTGAGGCCGACGGTGGAGACGCCGATGTCGGCGCTGTGGCGGCTTGCGAGCATCCCGTCCTGGAAGAACATCAGGCCCATGTAGGCGCTGACGGCGTCCACGGTGTCGTTGAAGACTGGGAGGGTCAGCAGGTCCCACAGGGCGGTGATGGCTCGTTCAGATTGACCATGGCGCTCGAGCCAGTTTCGGAAGGTCTCCGATTCCAGCGCCTCGCGGTGTTTGGCGCGGTCTGTGCGCTTGATGGCGAGCATCGCTGTGGCGGCGCGGAGTTTGTCGCCGATGCTGACGTGCGGGTAGACGAGGAAGGACGGCAGCAGGTGCAGGGGCGAGGGCAGCAAGGGCCCGGCTTTGAGTGCTCCTCGTCGGCCGGCTCTGTCGACGATGACGGCGCGGAGGCGGCGTTGGAGCGTCGTGCGCTCGAAGACGCCAAGTTTGCGCAGGAAGCCGGTGTACGCCGTGCAACAGGCCAGGTAGATATGCTGGCCGTTGTCGATGTGGCGGCCGGACTCGGCGTCGGGGAAGGAGAAGGCGCGGCCGCCTAGGTAGGGCCGCTTCTCGAGCAGGGTGACTGGGACGCCGCGGTCTGCGAGGGCGCAGGCGGCGGAAAGGCCCGCCAGCCCGCCGCCGATCACCACGCAGCGCCGGCCCCCCTCCGGGGCAGGTAACTCTGCAGCCAAATACGCACCGCCAAGAAAATCTTCTCTCGAGTCGGGAGGGATATGCGGCGCTCGTAGACGTCGTACCCCTGCTGTTCTATTCGGTCCAGGACGCGGCTGTACAGGCCGCCGAGCACTGCCGGACAAGCCCGCGAGCGCACCGGCAGCAGGGGCAGCAATCGTTTACCGCTGTCGAAGAAGCCGCGGGCCCGGGCCACCTGGAACCGCATCAGCCGGACGAAGTCGTCGTTGATCTCCTCGGCCATGAGCGCCTCTTCAGGATAGCCGAACCGACGCAGTTCTTCCTGCGGCAGGTAGACGCGCCCCATCTCGGCGTCCTCCTTGATGTCGCGGAGGATGTTGGTGAGCTGCATGCCGAGGCCGAGATCGATGGCGTAGTCGCGGGCGACGGGGTCCGAAAAGCCGAAGATGTGGATGCAGACGATGCCAACGACGGAGGCGACGCGGTAGCAGTAGGTGGCGAGGTCTTCGAAGGTCTCGTAGCGATTCAGGGTGAGGTCCATCTCGACGCCGCGGGCGATCTCCGAGAGGTCCTCCCACGGGATGCCGTACTCGTGGACTGCGTGGGCGAGGGCGCTGTAGACGGGGCCGTCGGGGTTGCCGTCACGCGCGCGTTGCAGCGCGGCGTCGACATCACGGAGCTTGCGGCGCTTCTCGTCGAGGGGGAGCGGCTCGTCGGCGATGTCGTCGCAGAGGCGGCAGAAGGCGTAGGCGGCGAAAATGGCTTGACGTTTGGGCTTCGGGAGCGTCACGAAGGCGTAGTAGAAGTTCTTGGCCTCAGTCTTGGTGACGCGCTGGCAGTGGGCGTAGGCCTCCTGGAGTGCCGTCGTCCGCGCCATTCCCCGCTCCGTGTTGCGATGACCGCTCAAATCTGCCGGGTCAGCTTCATGCCTAGGTACGTCTTGGCCAGCAGCCACGCCTTTCGTCGGCCCGTGACCACCGGGCGCTTCGAGAGGACATCGTAGCCCTGCGCCCGGATGGCGTCCAGCACGCGCATGCCGCCGAGGCTGAAGAGCTTGACGTGCAGCCTCGCCACGCCCTCCAGCATCTCGACGAGGGGCAGGCCCTGCTCGAAGAGTCCCTGGGCACGGTCCACCTCGAAGGCCATGAGGTCTCGGAAGGCCTGATTGCAGACACCTGCCGCCAGCTCTTCCTCCGTGTAGCCGAAGCGTTCCATGTCTTCCATCGGCAGGTAGACGCGGCCTTTGTCCCAGTCTCGGCGGACGTCCTGCCAGAAGTTGGCGAGTTGCAGAGCCGTGCAGGTGAAGTCGGAGAGGCGGCGGCGCTCCTCGTCGTCGTAGCCAAAGAGGAGGAGATAGAGGAAGCCGACGGGATTGGCGGAGTGCTCGCAGTAGTGGAGGACGTTGGCGAAGGTGGGGTACCTGCGCTGCGTCTGGTCTATGCGGTTGGCGGTGACGAGCTTGCGGAAGGGTTCCGGCGGGATGGAGAAGGCGTGGATGGTGTGCTGAAGCGCTTTCAAGTGGGGCGCCGTCGGGGTGCCGGTGTAGCACTGCTCCAAGTCGGCTTCCCACGCGTCCAGCCGGGCTAGGCGGTCGCCGGCGGCCTCGTCACCGAGGTCATCGACGCCGCGGCAGTAGGCATAGATTGCCGCGACGTGGGGGAGCAGGCGCTTGGGAAGGAATCGGCCCACGACAGTGAAGTTCTCGTAGTGGGACCTGGCGAGCGTGATGCACGCTTCGTAGGCTGGGGCGAGTTCCGGGGGGATGTCGTATGCGGCTGCTGTCGCCATCACTACGCCGTGACCCCGGTGATCTGCACGATTATTTCGCGTGGGCGGGGGCCATCCAACTCGGCAAGTAAGATGCGCTGCCAGGTGCCGAGGTACAGACAGCCTTCGAGGACGGGGACTGTCTCCGACGCACCGAGCAGGAGGTGGTGCAGGTGGGCGTGGCCGTTTTCGGGCTCGTCCGGAATGGTGCGGGCCATCGCGTTGTGCTCGTAGTCGGCGTCCTCGGGTGCGAGACGCTCCAGCATGCATTCCATGTCGCGCAGGAGCCCGGGCTCGGCCTCGCTGATGACAATGGCGGCAGTGGTATGGCGGGAGAAGATGAGAGCTGTGCCGGACGAAATTCCTGATTTCCCGACGGCCTCTTCCACGGTATCCGTGATGTCAACGAACTCGCACGGCTTTGTAGTCTCCACGGTCAGGAAACCCGTGCAGACCCCAGCATTCTTCACGACGCGCGTCGAATGACGAGTGCTCATGGCACCAGTGTGGCCCAAGGGGGCGGCACGTGCAACCAGAGCGCCAAGGCAGGCAATTGCTTTCGCCACTTGCCCCACCAAAGTTGTAGCTGCGGGATCCGTTTTCAGCTAGAGGGTGGTGGAACGAAGGGCGCTCACCCGCAAAGGCAATTCCAGGGGGCGCCTTAGCTTGGTAGCTTCCGGGCAACGACGCTATGTCGGGGTGCGTGGCGAACCCGTGGTTAGTGGTCGCGGTGGGCGAAGAAGTGAGCGAGGTCGTGGAGGTCCTGGAGGGCCTCCTCGGTGATGCCGGCGTCTCGGGCCTCGTCGAGGGCCAAGGCGCCCTTCTCCTCGGCAACTGACTGCGCGTAGGACTCGGCGCCGACGCGTTCGAGGATCCCCATGACGTCAGCGACTGCGGACTCGTCCATCTCGTCATCGGAGCTGTAGAGCTGGTCGAGGCGCTGGCGTTCGGCGCCGGTCGCACCGGTGAAGCCGAAAACGACGGGGAGCGACTTCTTGCGTCGGCGGATATCGGCGCCGGTGGCCTTGCCCATGAGGACGGGGTCGCCCCAGATGCCGAGGACGTCGTCGCGGGCCTGGAACGTCAGCCCGAGGAGGCGTCCGCATCGGGCGAGGCGCGCTGCCTGTGCGGGCGAGGCGCTGCCGAGGAGTGCGCCCATGTGCATGGCAGCCTCGACGAGGGCGCCCGTCTTGCGCGAGACCATGTCGAGGTACTCGTCCGGGCCGACGTCCCGGCGGGACTCGAAGTTGAGGTCCATCCGCTGGCCCTCAACGAGCTCCAGGCAGCGGCCTGTAAGCGTCTGCACGACCTCGAGGGAGGCGGCGGTCGATGCGCCTGAGCCTAAGAGTTGGTAGAGGGTGGCGTCGGCGACGGTGCGGAGGGCGTTTCCGGCAACGACGCCGCTGGCCTTGCCCCAGATGGACCAGACGGTGCCGCGGCCGTGGCGCTCCAGGTCCAGGTCCTGGATGTCGTCATGGATGAGGGAGAAATTGTGGATGAGCTCGAGCGCGACGGCTGCCGGGATGGCGTCATCGATGCCGCCGCCGACGGCCTCGCAGGTGAACAAGCAAAGGGCGGGACGGAGTCGTTTGCCGGCGGCGAACTCCTGTGCCTCACCCTCGGGCGACTCCCAGCCCATGTGGTAGCGGAGCATGGTGCCGATGGGTGCGGGCGAGCCGGCGAGGCGGTCGCGCAGGGCGTCCTGTACGGGCGCCTGGTACTTGCCCAGGAAGTCCGGCGACGATGCGGGGCCAGGTTGACTCTCTGGGGGAGACACGGGTGAATTCACCTCAATGGAGGCTTGACGGAGTCTGGAAGCGGATGCCAAGTGTCGTAACGAATGCTATCGGCGGCACCTGGTAGTGTCAATGCGAGCGCGCTCAAGGGGGAACCGGCGGAATTGACGGTGAATCTCCCTGAAAGCTATACTGATAGATACGGCATCACCTTACGCGCCCCTGATGTGCCGTCCTCCTTGGGCCGGTAGCTCAGTCGGTTAGAGCGCAGCTCTGATAAAGCTGAGGTCGGAAGTTCGAATCTTCCCCGGCCCACCATTTTTGACGGTAGACAGAACTGAGCCGTTTAGCGCCATGTCCTCGGCGTTCCTGCCGGGTATTCGGCTGTCTTCAGGCATAGGGATGGTGTAGCGCATCAGGGCGTTGTCGGGCACCACCACGATCTCCTTGACGAAGGTCTCGATGAAGGCCCTGCGCTCGGTCAGTTCGCTCTTGTTCAGGAACTCGCTCATGTCCTGGGCGTAGGCCGCGATGGTTTCCATGTCGTCCAGGGCGACCCTGCGCTGCGAGAGGATGGCCCTGGCGTCCGCCGCCAAGTCCTCAAGACGCTCCTGCCGGTCCCGGTGCTCCCTGATGCGGGCTGAAGCGTCGGCCATGTCGATATCGTCGGCGGTCTCTATGAAGTGCCAGATGCGGCCCAGCTTCCGCTTCACGTCTTCGAGCTCATCCTCGATGGTCTCCAGCCTCTCGCGCTGCTCGGCGGCCACGCCGTCCATCTGCTCGTCCACGACCTTCACCAGGGCGCGGATATTGCCGTCGGTGAGGACGTTGGAGCGAATCTTGCCGACGACCATCTCCTCGAAGCGCCGGGCGTTGAGCCTGGGTGTCGCGCAGGCGTCCTTGCCGTGCTTCATGATGGACTGGCAGACGTAGTAGGAGAACTGGCCGCTCTTGGCGTCCTGGCCGCTGAGCGCCCTGTTGCACGCCTTGCACTTGACCAGCCCGCTGAGCAGGTAAGTGCTTCCCACCCGACGGGGGTGGACGACCTTTGGAGCGCGGGTCTTCATCAGTCTCTTGACGCGCCGGAACTTGGTCTTGGAGACGATGGCGGGGAACGCCTTCTCCACTCGGACAGGGTCGTCCTTACCCTTACCGGACGTGCCCCATACCAATGCGCCAGTGTACACCTCGTTTCTGAGTATGAAGTGGACGCCGTTCTTGGACCAGAGCTTCCCTGCGGGGCTGGCGATGCCCTCGTCGTTGAGGGTCTTGGAGATTTGCAGCATCCCCGTACCGGCCTCGGCCATGTCGAAGATGCGCTCGACAACGCCAGAAGCATCGGGGTCGGGTTCGAGAATGGGGCGCTTCTTGGCGCCGTCCTGGACCATCACCCTGTTGTAGCCGTAGGGGGTTCTGCTGGCGACCCAGAAGCCGCGAGAGGCGGCCTCCCGCATCCCCCTGGTGACCTCTTGGGCCAGGTTCTCCGAGTAGAACTCGTCCACGCTCTCGATGATTCCCTCAAGCAGCTTGCCCGTAGGGGTGTCGTCGGCCTGCTCGGTGATGGAGACCACCCGGACACCCTTGCGCCGCAGCATGGACTTGAAGGCGACGGCGTGCTCCCGCTTGCGGGTGAACCTCGAAAACTTCCATACGAGAATCTCCCGGAAGGGGGCATTGGCCTGGCTGGCGGCGTCGATCATCTTGCGAAACTCGGGCCGGTCGGCGATGCGGCCGCTCTCGGCCTCGTCGACGTACTCGCGGGCTACGAGGTAGCCGTTCTTGCGGGCGTAGTCCCTGAGCGCCCTGAGCTGGGCGGCCACAGACAGGTCCACGTCCTGCCGGTCGCTGGAGACCCTGGCGTAGAGGGCTGCGGGCGTATAGCCGGTGATCTGGTTCATCATCGATGTGTCCTCCTTGGTCATTCCTGGTCGTCAGTGCGGGCCTCGGCCCGTTGGTGGCGCCCTCGCTGCTGTCTCTCTCGGGCGTCCATGTATTGGCGAAGGGCCTCGCGGATCAACTCGCTCATGGTGCGGCCCTCGTCCTCCATTACCTGCCGAACCTGCTCTGCCATCTTTGGCGGCATGGAAATCGTGATGGCCTTTCGGGTTGTAGGCATTCTCTCTTTTTGCCTCCTTACGTATGACAAAGTCATACCCTCATCATGAACGTTTCTGGTCGCCGTTGTCAAGGCCCGGGCGTGTGAGAGGTGCACCAAATCGGGTAAAATGGGTCGGCAGAGACTGCGACAGCGAGGCCCCTCCGCTGCTGGCGTCCTACACCCTGGGAGGGTCTGGCACTCGCAGAGGACCCGGAGGCCAAACGGATGGTTCCCGCCCGCATGATCCTGTACTTGGATCGGCGTAGTGTCTCCGACCTCAGAGCCGCCCCACATCCCGTTCACTCCAGACCGTTGGCACGTGGAGGTGATGCAAACGTATGCACACGAATGACCCGATAGACGCCGCTTACCCGGAGCTGTTCCCGAAGGACTTCGACGTGCGGCTGGCGCGGCTCGTGGAGCTGGCCGACCTTTCGTGGGAGGAGTTCGCCGAGCGCCTCGGCGTGGGGTGTGACCGCGTAACCGGGTGGCGAGGAGGCGACGTGCCCACGGGGGGGAAGTGTGGCACATCATGGGCCTGGCGTCGTCGATTCCCGGAGGGACGGAGGTCATGCTTCCTCAGCAGGCCGGGCCAAACAATAGCGAGGGCCAAGCGCTATGACTCGCGCCCGAATAAGGCGCGAGGTACGTAAACGGAGGGAGTCGCGTGAGGTCCAAGGAGCTCAAGCACAGGCGCGTGTCGGCGCTCACCGAGTTGCCCCCGCCTGCCGAATTGCGCGAGGGCCCGGAGGCATTCACGCAGTGAAGAAAGGTCAGAAGGACGGATTTGGGAACGACTGCGACGATTACTGTGGAGTATGAGGCCGCCGGAGGGATTACGAGATTGCGCCCTGCATCACTCCGCTGATTCGGATCCGCAAGGAATCATGTTTGGTCAGCACACTTACGCATTGCCTTGCTCATGAAAGAAACAATAGAATGTCGTTAGAAAGTGGATTCGATGCGTCATAGGTTCAAATGACGGAGGTGCCGGATTGGCGGAGGCGAGCTTGCTTGGAGGTTGTTTAGCCTTCGACTCACTAGATTATGGCTCCAGCCTTGACCGGACTTTTGCCATTGGCTACAGGTTTCTGGATGATAAGGATGAACTGTGGTCTAGGCGATTCTTCAGGTTCAAGGTAGGTCCACTTGCTTCCCTGAGAGCAGGTGCTAGTGTCTTGGGTGTTGCCACGCCGATCATCTTATCTGAACTTGGTCTGAATGGCGCTAGCGTGACCTTTGTGCCTGCGCTGGCGTCCCGCGAGACTGTCGCTTCGGAAAAAGGACGTTTGTCAAAAGCCGCGAATTGGTGTTCCCGCCAATGCGGTAGTGAGTTTTCACTTCACTTGTTAAGGAAAAAGCCTCACGTCAGTCTACATGGGCGATATAGGTCTGTACATGAGAGGTCAGAAATCCTTTCCTCCGCAGAATACACCGCTGGTGCAGTATCCACTTCTAATGTGTTTGTTCTGGATGACTTGATCACTAGCGGACTCACACTTTCGACAATAGCTACAGCGATTAAGGATAGGAACCCCGGCATTAGAGTCTACGGGTTGGCTTTAGCGAAGAACGCCAATCGGCAATATCTTGCGAGTACCAGCCAAGATTCTACTAACGGTCATATCCCATCCGAGTGGGAACAACTTTGGGCGAGGTACGACAAGAAATGAACTCAGTGCCTTACGACGCAGCGTCTCAATCGGTCGCGCAGGTCCTTATGTCTCTCGTAAGGCTACGAGGAATGCGGAACCGAAAGGCACTGGAGCTGTTCAGTCCCGTTGCTGACCAGCTAGGTTACATAGATTCCCATGACCTCTTTCTGTCTTTGGCCAGGGAGTCCCAAGATTCCGTGGATGGACATGAGGGGATATGGTCAAAATCCGGCGTCGGGCTAGCACAGTGCTATGACGCAGGCGTTCACGCTGTTCCTTACTTTGACGAACGGTACCCTGAACGGTTGCGGAACATTGACGATCCACCCGTGGTGCTATTTGTGAAAGGGCAAATCGAGGCAATGCATGGAGGTCAGAGCGTCGCAATAGTCGGTACTCGCAACCCCACCAGTTTCGGAGAACGGGCGGCACACAGCGCTGGCAAGCTGGCTGCGGAGTCTGGAATCGTTGTGGTTAGTGGGCTGGCATTAGGCTGCGATACCAAAGCGCACGAGGGCTGTGTTGAGAGTGCTGGTGTAGGTGTAGCAGTCCTAGCGCATGGATTAGACCGCGTGTATCCAGCAGCGAATCGCGACCTGGCGGAACGGATACTTGAGTGTGGTGGATGTTTGGTAAGCGAGGTTCCTGTCGGTGTGAAACCGACGCGCTGGGCCTTCGCATATCGGGATCGGATACAGAGCGGCCTTTCAGATCGCGTTCTAGTCATCGAAACCGATGTGAAGGGCGGCACAATGCACACCGTTGAGTTCTCTCGGAAGCAGTTGCGCCCCTTGGCATGCATAGAACACCCAGAGAGCATTTCCTCATCGAGTCAATCCAGGGGTAACCGAATGTTGATTGAGAACGGTGCGGCAGCCGGGATTACTGACCCAGCTGCGCTCGGCCGTTTCATACAAGGCCTCGAAGTGCCTTCCGTGGAGAAATCAAAGCCAGAACCACAGCCACGAGAGGGACAGTTGAGTATGAGGATTTAGGCGACTGATGGTGATTTTCGATTTCGACCAGACTCTGGTTGACACGAGCTCGTTGGCTCACCTTAGAAGGGCCCGCAGGTGGCCGGAGGTTAATAGGCGCGCACGAGGCCTGACTCCATACCCGGGCATCACGGAGTTCCTTGGCAAACTGCAGGATTGGCACCAGAGCATGGCCATAGCCACAACCAGCCCTAGCATGATCGCTGAAGGATTTGTGTCTAGGCACGACTGGCCAATTAACACGGTGATTGGATACCACGATGTATCCAAGTCTCGCCTAAAGCCACATCCGGACGCATTACTGCTTGCGATGAGGCGTTGCGACGCCGATCCAGCGGCCACTTTTCATGTGGGCGACAGACCAAACGATACCGAAGCGTCCCGTCGAGCGGGAGTTGTAGCTATAGGAGCGGGCTGGGGCAGCGAGGACATTGCCGGTCTGAGAGAGTCCAATCCGCATCACTTCTTTATGTCGGTCGCCGAATTGCTCTCGTTCTTCAAGGAGCGCTTTTCTCGTAAGACCCTGGACGGGTCTCAGCCTCGGCCAAATGCCAGTGGGAGGTTCGGACATGGACACTGAAATGGTCGACCGCACTGTTAGTCAGCTGGTAGAGAACAGAGACAGGGGCCGCATGTTCCCGAATCCAGAGTATCAGCGCGGCGAAGTTTGGACGCCTGGGCAACAGAAGAAGCTGATTGACTCAATTTTCCGAGGTTATCAACTGCCCATCTTTTATTTGCATAACATTAGGGAAACATTTAGCGACGGTGGGATCGTGGACCGGTTGGAGATAATCGACGGCCAACAGCGCGTCAATGCCCTCTACCGCTTCGTTAAAGGCGATTTTCGACTCTACGAAGTGGACGACAGTGATGCTAAGTTCCCCACCTTCTTACTAGACACCGAGAAGTACCCTTGTCCTTGGGGCGGCAAAGACTTCCACGGTATTCCCGAAGAGTTGCAGACTAAGTTGCTCAATACACAACTCTCAGTTGCGTTGATAACGAACGCTACCGATAACGAAATCCGCGACCTGTTCGTTCGTCTGCAATCTGGGTTCCCTCTCAACCCACAAGAGAAACGCGACTCTCTTCCGGGCCAATTCACTGACTTTATTCTGAACCTAGGCGGGAAGCCGCAATTGGTAGGCAATCCTGGGCACGAGTTCTTCACCGACATACTTGGGATGAACCCTCAGACAGACCGAGGGAGAAGCCGTCAGTTGGCAGCACAGATTGCCGTTCTGTACCTTGAGCGGCACAAGAAGGGCTTCGGCTACTTCAGTGACACGAATAGCCGCGCTATTGATGAGTATTACTACACGCAGTTGGACTTTGATGCCTCATCTCAGGACTGCAAGCGACTGCGCAACATATTGGACAAGCTTGCGACGATGTTCAAAGACTGGAAGGGTCCCAAACTGGTGGCCCACAATGCCATCCATCTCGTTCTATTCGTGGACTCCCTGTTAGACGACTACACAAAAACCTGGGAAAACTACTTGGTGAACGCACAGGAGAATTTCGCGAAGCTCCATGCTGAGGCAACACTTGCCAACAAAAACGGAGAGGAGAACGAGACGTGGAATATGTACAGCATGCGCACCAGATACGGCGCAGACAGCGCGGATAATATCAGGCGCCGCCACGAGTACTACTCCTCTCGAATGGTAGAGTTTCTCGGCACTAACCTAACGCCCTTGGACCCAAAGCGAGCATTCAACGACTTGGAGAGACAGGTCATCTACTGGCGGGATCGAGGGAAGTGTCAAGTGTGCAGCTGCAATGTAAAGTGGGTGGAGGCCCACATCCACCACGTAATCGAGCACCAAGCCGGAGGCGAGACCATCATTGGTAACGGAGTGCTGGTACACAATAAGTGCCATCCACGGGGACAAGCTGCCGAAGACTTTGCCAAGCACTTCGTCACGGGCTACTAGCGATAGGGAACACGCGTAGCACCTCAATGCGATATGAGGAGCGGAATGAACTTGGAAGACCGATTTAATCAGGAGATGCTGAGCATTTACGAGGACGCGAAAGAGTTCGGCTACAATCCCATGTACTTTCTGAGGATGGTGGTAGACAGGGGAGGTCTCTCGGCGGCCAAGCAGTTGCTCGACGGCAACGAACTTTCGGATGGGTTCGTGCGGTTATGGCATGAACAACGTCTCGACCTCTCCGTGGAGGCACTCGCCCTACAGGAACCGTGGAGGACCTTGTTTACTCAAGAAGAGCTTGCTGAAGCACAACGGCGCCTTGATGGAGCGGATTATGACTGGAGAGGGTCTTGACCGTGCCTGATTCACCATCGGGGCCGCGACGCTCCAAAGTCGGTGGAGATGGAGGCGCACAGAAGGAATTGGTAGTGCGCAACTACGTCTTGGACAACCGTGACTTCAAAGTTGTCGACTACTTGCGAGAGCGCCTTGATGACGCTGATGAGTTCAGCATCGTATCAGCCTACTTCAGCATCTACGGCTATGACCTCTTGGCCTCCCAGCTGGCCCGCGTCCCGAGGACTCGCTTTCTCTTCGGCGACCCCTCCTCCGTGGACGACCTCACGCCGGGAGAGCAAGACGTGAAGGCCTTCAGCCTCACGGAGCGGGGCCTTGTCCCCCAGCAGGCGCTCAAACAGAAGCCCTTGGCGAGGAAGTGCGCAGAGTGGGTGAAGAGCAGCGCGGTTGATGTCCGATCCGTCAGGCAGTCTAACTTCCTCCACGGCAAGATGTACCTCACCTCCGGCGGCGGTGTAGTTGGCAGTTCCAACTTCACCAAGAACGGGCTTGGCGGGAGCGCTAGGCCCAATCTCGAAATCAACCTCGCCGTATCCAGCGCCGAGCTGCTTGCGCAACTCCACGGGTGGTTCGACGACCTGTGGACAGACGAAGCGCTGACATATGACGTCAAGCAGCGGGTGCTAGACGCGCTGAACCGCCTTGGCAGGGATTATGCTCCCGATTTTATGTACTTCAAGACGCTCTATGAGTTGTTCAAGGACAGGCTGGAAGCTCAACTCGACAGCGACCGGCAACTCAGAGACCACCACCTAACCGAGACCGCGATCTGGAACAAGCTGTACGAGTTTCAGAGGGATGGAGTCAAGAGCGTCATCACGAAGTTGCAGCAGCATAACGGCTGCATCCTTGCCGATAGTGTTGGCCTGGGAAAGACCTACACCGCCCTCGCGGTCATCAAGTACTATGAGCTCCGCAACGAGAACGTCCTGGTGCTCTGCCCCAACAAGCTGCGCCAGAACTGGTCGCTCTACCCGGTTCATCAGATGCAGATGGGCAATCCTTTCGTGGAGGACCGATTCCGCTACTCCCTCATTGCACACACCGACCTGTCCCGCGACAGAGGCATATCGGGCGGCATCGACCTGGCCAAATTCAACTGGGGAGCCTTCGACCTCATCGTCATTGACGAGTCCCACAACTTCCGCAACGACGATGGGAAGCGGTACGAGAGGCTGTTGAACGATATCATCAAGAGCGGCGGCAGGACCAAGGTGCTCATGCTTTCAGCCACTCCGGTAAACACATCACTCATCGACCTGCGCAACCAGGTCCACTTGATGACTGAGAAGAACGAGGTTCATTTCCGAGAGAGCCTTGGAGTCGGCCACATCGGAAATCTGATGGCCGTGGCCCAGCGGGAATTCAAACAGTGGGAGCAGGAGAAGGTGAAGCAAGGGAGCGGTGACAAAGTCAGGCTCCTAGCCCGCCTGGGTGCGGATTTCCTACGACTCCTAGACGGTGTTTCCATAGCACGGTCCCGACGTCAGATTACCCAATTCTATGAAGCGGAGATGTCCCGCATCGGCCAGTTTCCAAAGCACGCCCCTCCCTTGAACTTCTATCCCGCAACCGATTTAGGAGGGGAACTGTCCTACGAACAGCTCTCTCAGCAGATCAAGCAGTTCTCTCTCTCCATCTACCGTCCATCCGACTATCTGGTGAACAAGGAGCGCCAGCTGGCGCTGGAGATGGAGAAGAAGGAGCACAACTTCAACCAGCGTGACAGGGAGTACTACCTTGTGGGTATGCTCCGGACCAACTTTCTCAAGCGCCTAGAGAGTTCGCCGCATTCTCTGGACCTGACGTTGGAACGCACAATCGGCAAGATGGACGCCATCCTGGAGCGCATCGAAGCCTACGAGGGCCGTGGTCACGAGGACGGAGACCTGGGTGACAACTTACCCGAACAAGATGAGGATGACGAGGAGTTCCTCGTCAACCGCTCCCGGCGCCCATATCGCCTGAGCGAACTTGACCTGCCTCAGTGGAAGGCGGACATTGAGTGGGACCGGCATACTCTAACGACTGTGAGGGAGCGAGTTAGCGCCATTACCCCACAGCGGGACGGCAAGCTTCAAGAGTTGCGACAGATCCTAAGCGAGAGGGCCAAGACCCCGACGAAGGATCTGGACGGCAGGCTCAACCGCAAGCTGCTGGTGTTCACCACCTTCAAAGATACAGCCATGTACCTGTACGAACAGTTGAAGGATGACGCAGAGAAGGGCGGGATGCGTATGGCGATGGTATCTGGAGATGAGGTGCTGGATGGCTCCAAAACTGGAGATTTCAATACCGTTCTTTCCGACTTTGCCCCTATCGCCCGCGACCGGGGCGAGAACGGCAGTGTCCCAGACATTGACCTGCTCATTGCCACCGATTGCATCTCTGAGGGTCAGAACCTTCAGGACTGTGACACCGTCATCAACTACGACATCCACTGGAATCCCGTCCGCCTCATCCAACGCTTCGGGCGCATAGACCGTATCGGCAGCCGGAACCCGGCTGTGCATATGGTTAACTACTGGCCTACCAGGGATATGGATGCTTACCTGAAGCTGGAGAACCGCGTCATGGCACGCATGGCCTTAGTGGACGCCACCGCCAGCGGCAGCGACGACCCCTTCACCGAGGAGGAATTGATCGAGGGAGTGCAGTTGGAACTGAACTTCCGCGACCAGCAGCTACTGCGGATTCAGGAAGAGATACTTGACCTAGATGATCTCTCGGATAACGTGGTGATGAGCGACCTCTCTATGGACTACTTCCTCGCTCAACTGCGTCAGTATCTGGAGTCGCACAAGGAAGAACTGGAGGCAACCCCTCTGGGGGCGTATGCCATCGCACCGGCTCCTCAAGAGGGATCAGGACCAGGCGTCCTGTTCCTACTCCGCCAGCACAACGCCGCGCCGGCCGGCCCACGCCAGCGTCCAGTCAGCCCGGTCCATCCCTTCTACTTGGTCTACATCAAGAGCGACGGCACAATCCGATTCGGGTGTTCCAACGCGCGACAGGCCCTCCAGATCTTCGAGAATGCTGCCGTCGGAAAGACCCGGCCGATACAGCATCTGTGTGACCGATTCGACCGTGATACCAACCAAGGCCAGGCGATGTTGCACTACGATTCCTTGCTGGATAGTGTCATCGCTCATATTCGACAGACCCTGTCATCCAACGCAGCGCGCGGCCTCGGCCGGGGCGGCTCCCGCGACTTCGTGCTGCCCAAGACGTCGGAAACGCCCAAGGACTCCACTGATTTCGAGTTGGTCACATGGTTAATACTTACGTAGACCTCAGGCAGGCCATACGAACCGCATTGCCTTTGATGGAGAAAGGCGACTTCACCGAGCAAGCGGCCGCACTGCTCTCCGTACTCGGCTACCGCAGCGAGCGCACAGTTCCCGACCAGTCCGGTGCTGTGGCCGAGTTCCTAGAACGGCACCCACCAAGGAGCCCCGACACCAAGTCCGAACAGGAGTTTCGGGAGGCCGCCGGATCTGTCCGTGTACTGTTCCAAATGACAGATGAGGAGATCGCTGAAGGGAGTGACAGGCCAAGGCTGCTCAAGGACGACACATTCGACACGGGCAACGTCAAGAGCTTCCTCTTTACCGCCGTGGAACTCAATGGCGACGGGTACGCAAGGGGCCGGTACGCCGCCTTTACCCGTGAGATCAACAAGCGGTTTCCGGGTATCCCGTCTGTCGTCCTCTTCCGCACCGTCTCTGGGCTCATCACCCTTGCCTTCGTCCACGTACGCCCTAATAAACGCCACCCGGAGCGCAACGTCATCGGCAGCGTCTCGCTCATTAGGGAGATATACCCCGAGAACCCTCATCGCGCTCACGTGGATATCCTTGCGGAGCTCAGCCTGAGAGAGCGACTGCGGTGGATGGGCGCCCACGGCGAGGCCCAGAACTTCGACGGCCTTCTGGCCGCCTGGCTCGATGCCCTGAATACAGAAGAACTGAACCGCCGGTTCTACCGGGAACTGGAAGAGTGGTTCGACAGAGCTGTCGACGAGGCCAGTTTCCCTGCTACCGGTGCCCGAGTCTTGAAACCCGAAGAGCACGTCATCCGCCTAATAACGCGCATGTTGTTCGTTTGGTTCATAAAGGAGAAGGGACTGGTGGCGGAAGACCTATTTGTTGAGGCGCAGGTCCGGTCCTTTCTCAAGGACTACGACTCCGCCACTGGCGACTCCTACTACCGCGCAATCCTACAGAACCTCTTCTTCGCCACCCTGAATACCGAGATTGGACAGCGCGGATTTGGTGACAGCGCGAGCGTCACAGGCAGGGACTTCTCGCTCTATCGTTATAGCGAAGAGATCAGCCACCCTAAGGCCCTCATTGCCCTGTTCGAACGGTCCCCCTTCATCAACGGCGGCCTATTCGACTGCCTCGACAGTGAGGAGGCGGGTAGTGACGGCTATCGCATCGACTACTTTAGCGACTACGTCATCCGCCCAGGCACGACTGAGTATGGACAGGTGTCCATTCCCAATCGCCTGTTCTTCGACAACGACGGCCTGTTCACGCTGTTCAACCACTACAAGTTCACTGTGGAGGAGAACACCCCGGTAGAGACTGAGGTCGCCTTAGACCCGGAGCTGCTGGGCAAGGTCTTCGAACACCTACTGGCTGCTTACAATCCGGAGACTCGGGAGACTGCCCGTAAGCAGACGGGCTCCTACTACACACCACGCGCCGTTGTGGACTACATGGTGGACGAGGCTCTGGCCGCCTCTATCGTACAGAGAGTTGCTCCAGGCGACGATGACCGTACCTGGTGGGAGGAACGCATTCACTATCTCCTAGACTACAACGATGCTGGCGAACTCTTTCTATCCGATGAAGCCGACCGCGTTGTCCGCATCATAGCCGAGCTCAAAGTTCTTGATCCCGCTGTGGGGTCCGGCGCATTTCCCATGGGCATCCTCCACAAACTTACCCTCGCGCTTCGGCGATTGGACCCTGACAACCGAATGTGGCGGAAGCTGCAAGAGGATATGCACGTCGGTCAAGCGGATCGTGCCATTCGCACGCCGCAGAGTGAACGCGACCGGGCACAGCAGTTGCAGGCAATAAGCGAGTCTTTTGAGCGTTACCGCGGCTCCGACTTTGGACGAAAGCTATACCTCATCCAGAACTCTATCTACGGCGTCGACATCCAGCCCGTTGCCACCCAAATCGCCAAGCTCCGCTTCTTCATATCTTTGGCCATCGAGCAAGAGCCCACAGATGACCCTGGCGACAATTACGGCATCCAACCGCTACCCAACCTGGAGACCCGTTTCGTAGCCGCTGATACCTTGTTGGGGCTAACGAGGCCGGTCCAGATGACTCTAGGGCAGACTGAAGAGGTGGGGCGGCTGGAGGGAGAGCTCAACTCAAACCGCGAGCGTCACTTCCATGCCACCACCCGCGCGTTGAAACTGGAGTACCGAAATAGGGACGGTGAATTGCGCAGCCAACTGGCCTCCGCTCTGCAGCAAGCCGAGTTCTCGGCAATCGAAGCCGCCAGAGTAGCCACGTGGGACCCTTACGACCAGAACGCCACCGCTGGCTGGTTCGATCCTGAGTATATGTTCGGAGTGAGCGACGGCTTCGACATCGTAATCGGCAATCCGCCATACGTCCAGCTTCAGAAGGACGGAGGTCGCTTAGGAAAGCGGTACAGAGACGCCGGATATGCAACCTTTGCTAGCACCGGAGATGTCTATCAACTGTTTTACGAACAAGGTTTGAGGCTGCTGTCACAGAGCGGCCATCTCGCCTTCATCACCTCCAACAGTTGGCTGAAAGCCGAGTACGGTAAGGCCACACGCAAGCACATGACCGAAACCTTTACGGTCCGGCGGTTGCTAGAGATGGGCAAGGACGTATTCGACAACGTCATTGTGGACACCAGCGTGCTGCTGGGGCGAAGCGGGAATACAGACGAGACCGGCAAGGCAGTAGATATGGACCGTCTCTCGCAGAAGAGCTTTCCGCCCGATGAGGAGCTCTGGAGCGACTTCAGCCCACAGGGTCCGGATCCATGGAGCGTGCTGTCGTCGATTGAGCAGGGCATCATGGGAAAGATGGTAACTGTAGGAACACCACTTAAAGACTGGGATATTGCGATTAACTACGGGATAAAAACCGGATTCAACGATGCCTTCATCATCGATAATCAGACTAAGGAAGCACTGGTCGACCAGGACCAACGCTCCGAGGAGATCATCAAGCCTGTACTGCGGGGAAAAGACATCCAGCGCTTTCGGGCGAAGTGGGCCGACATGTGGATCATCGACACGCACAACGGGTACGATGATGTTCCGGCCATAAATGTCGACGACTACCCTGCCGTCAAGGCTTACCTCGACGGCCATTTTGAGCAGTTGGAGAAACGGTACGATAAGGGACGGACTCCGTATAACCTCCGTAACTGCGCTTACCACGCAGAATTCGTCAAGGAGAAGCTTTTCTGGATTGATTTGACGGAGGAAGGCAGGTTCGCGTATGACGATGGCGAGATGTTCTGCGTGAATTCTGCGTATATGCTGACGGGAAGTTCCCTCAAGTACCTATGTGCTGTCCTCAACTCCGCTCCTGTAACGTGGTTCATGCAGAACAGTGCGCTCAACTCAGGAATGGGCACCACCAGATGGGTGAGATTCACTGTTGAACGTATTCCCATTCCCATTATCGATACCGCAGGCCAGCAACCATTCGTCCGAGCTGTGGATGCAATTCAAGATGCCTTGCGCACGGGGGCAGATACCATGATCTTGGAATCCGACTTAGATAACCTTGTGTATGAACTGTACGGTTTAACCGCAGATGAGATCAGGGCTGCGAATCGGCAATGAATCCGAGGTCTCGCCAACCCAACAACGTTGCCATTTCTGAGTCGCAAGTCCAGCCGCCGGACTAGATACGTTGCTCCACTGCCGTGATCTCTGAGGGAGTCAATCCGTATAACTGGTACACTCTAGCGTCAATGTCCGCTTCGATTTCCTCTCGGTCGCCAGGCTTTGCCATCAATGCTCTGTCGACCAGCCGGCTAAAGTGCTGCTGGCTCGGACCAGTGATCCTCGGTATGGGCAAGCGTTCGACATAGACCTTCTTCCAGCGCAGTGTCCCCATACCGGAGGTGGGAGCCACGTTTTCCAAGAACCATCGAATTAGCTTTGCATTCAGAACTGCGCATAGGTACTTAATGGATTCCCCCGTGAGCAGGAAAGTCGTAGCTTCACCGTAGAATCCGCTGTTGTCGTAGGCGAAGCGGCCGTTGTTGACAAGTTCAATCCAGAGTAGTTTCTCCTTGGTGAAATCTTCGTGGTAAGCGCAGGTATCCTGCATTTCGAACCAAGCGTTGCTGGTCTTCTTTCTAGATCGCCCTCCGTTGGGAAGACGTTTACCCGATTGCTCCAATCTTCTTTTGCCAAAAGTAAGCAGGTATCTCTTCACGGCCGGATAGGTGTCGATGTTGAGGTCGAGAGCAGGAAACGTAGCTATAAGCCACAAACCCTTCCATTGGGCTTGGTAGCGCTGGATGTCTTTGCCTCGTAGTACTGGCTTGATGATCTCGGCAGACTTGGGGTCCTCCGTGATTAGTGCTTCCTTAGTCTGATTATCGATGATGAAGGCATCGTTGAAGCCGGTAGTTATTCCTCGATAAATCGCATTTCCACATCCTACTGCTGTAGCTAGGCAACCTGACCGGCGGCGGTGCCCGGTCCGGTTCACCCCGCGCGGAGTAGGCGCAACGGATGCCTAACCGCGCCGCACTCCCAACTACTGCCGAAGGGCCATCCCATAGGACTGCCAGCATATGCTCCTCGGCCTCTTGCCGGAAGCCCGTCGAGATCGTGATTCACCTCATCCAACCTGCCAGAGGCTCCACTCGCCAGTCTCAGTTTGCCCTCTGAATTCGACGCCACATGGCGCAACCTAGGGGCAACAATATCTACTGAGACACGGAGGATGACATGGAGACCTTAGCGCTGACGGATAGGGACCTACAGATAGAAGCAATCTCTTCAGAGCTGTCGGAGAACACTCGTACCGCGTATCACAAGGGATGGCGCAGATTCGCCGACTACTGTGTTGTGGAGCGAATCGCTGATCCATTAGCTGCGTCTCCTGATGAGGTCGCACGGTTCTTCGTTCGCCTGGCAACTCGACCCAGTCCACAAAGTGGAGTGATACTCTCGATGGGCACGGTGATGCTCTACAAGAGTGCCGTGAATAAGAAATACCTTGAGGCAGGGAAGCCGTCACCCACAAGCCATCCAGTTGTTCGTTCGACGCTCAAGGGATTGGCTCGGCTCAGAGGGTCCTCTAGCCGCAGAGTGGAGGCCTTGCGCGAGTACCACATCGAAGCCATGTTGCAGGCGTGTCCCAACACGTTGATAGGTAAAAGAGACGCCGCAATCATTGCCATCGGCTTCGCCGGAGCCTTGCGCCGGTCAGAGATATGCAACCTGGCCGTCGACGACCTTGAATTCCTGGACTCCAAGGAGAACGATGGGCACGGCATGTGGATCACGATCCGCCAGTCCAAGACCGACCAGCAGGGCAAGGGGCAACGGGTAGCAATCCTGGATGGAATGACCATCCGTCCGATAAAGCGCATTCGGTTGTGGTTGGAGAGCTCAGGCATAACGAGGGGGCCGCTGTTTCAAACCTTGAAGAGGGGAGGCCACTTGCGGGGGAGGCCGATGCATCATAGCGATATTCCTCGCATCCTGAAGTGTTATGCAGCACACATCGGACTGGACCCGAAGCACATCGCTGGACATTCGCTAAGAGCTGGCTTCGTAACCAGCGCAGCAGTCCATCATGCGCGCTTGGACAAGATCATGGCCGTTAGCCGCCATACAAATCCGGCGACAGTCATGGCCTACATACGTGATGCCGACGCCTTCGCAGATCATGCGGGGCAGAGGTTTTTGTAGAAGCAGACTCGTCACAAGCGATTTGGAGCGAACATTCTCAGGAGCTGCGGCGGTCGCAAGCCGTGGCCCCGTTTGGCCCCTCTCTTGGCGGCAAATCCCAGTGCAAGGGGTGTACAGGAAAATCCACCTGGGGAGAAAGGGACATTCTGGGCCACTTTAGCTTTGCAGAAATGCAGATTTCGGGGGTATTGGCCCCTTTCAGTGAACACTTGGTTGAAAGGGCCCAGTCCGGTGAAAACGAGGCCCCATGTGCAAAAAGGGGCCACCCCCTACAGGACCGTACAGGCGAGGAGAGAGTCGGGGGAGAGGGACGTCGGCCGGGAGACTGGGGCACACTTCAACAGGCACCATGTCCTGGGGCTGCTGCCGTGGGTCGGGCTTCGGGTCGCCCTCGATGACTGCCGTCAGACGCCCGGATTCTTGAGAGCGCTCCGTCTTCACGGCCAATGGCGCAGGCACGCCCATTCTCATCAACGAGCAGACAGGACCGAGCTGTCCATCGCCATCTCCTCAGCGTTCATGCCTTCGACGGGGCTACCTTCCGGCATGGGGATGGTGTAGCGCACCAGGGCGCTGCCGGGCCTGACGGCGATCTCCTTCACGAAGGTCGTGACGAAGGTCCTGCGCTCGCTCATCTCACTTTCTTTCAGGAACTCGCCCATGTCCCGGGCGCTGGCTGCGACGGCCTCGACGTCGTCCCGGACCGTCCTGCGCTGGGCGATGATGGCCCTGGCATCGGCCGCGGCATCCTCCAGGCGCTCCCTGCGTTCCCGGTGCTCCCTGATGCGGTCGGCGGCGTCGGCCACGTCCCGGTCGGTCGTCTCGATGACGTGCCAGACGCGGGCCAGCTTCCGCTTTACCTCCTCGATCTCGTACTCGATGGTCTGAAGCCTCTTTCGCTGCTCCCGTCCCACGCCATCCATCTCCTCTTCCACGACCTGCGCCAGGACGGGGCCGATGGCCTCGGTGAGGACGTTGGCCCGAATGCTCTCCAGCACCATCTCCTCGAACCGCCGGGCGTTGATCCTGGGGGCCTCGCAGGCGTCTTTGCCGCGCTTCATGATGGACTGGCAGACGTAGTAGGCGTATCTGCCGCTCTGGGCCTCCTGTCCGCTGAACGCTCTGCGGCACAGCCTGCACTTGACCAGCCCGCTAAGCAGGTAGGTGCTGGCGACCCTCCTGGGGTGGATCGTCTTGGGCGCGCGGGAGCGCATGAGGGCGTTGACGCGGTTGAACTTGGCTTTGGAGACGATGGCGGGGAACGCCTTCTCGACGCGCACCGGCTCGGCCTTGGTCCTGGCGTTGGCGCCCCAGACCAGCGTGCCGGTGTAGACCTCATTCCTGAGGATGAAGTGGACGCCGTTCTTGGACCAGAGCTTGGCCGCCGGGCTGGCGATGCCCTCGTCGTTGAGGGTGCGGGCGATGTCCAGCATCCCTGTGCCGGCCTCGGCCAGGTCGAAGATGCGCCGGACGACGCGGGCGGCGTCGGGGTCGGGTTCCAGCACGGGGCGTTCCTTGGGGCCGTCCAGCACCTTGACCCTGTTGAAGCCGTAGGGCGTCCTACTGCCGACCCAGAAGCCCCTGGATGCGGCCTCCCGCATCCCCCGGGAGACCTCCTGGGCGAGATTCTCCGAATAGAATTCGTCCACCGTCTCGATGATGCCCTCCAGCAGCTTGCCCGTTGGGGTGTCGTCGGCGTGCTCGGTGATGGAGACGACGCGGACGCCCTTGCGCCGGAGCATGGACTTGTAGACGACGGCGTGCTCGCGCTTTCGGGTAAACCTCGAAAACTTCCAGACCAGGATCTCTCTGAAGGGAGCGTTGGGCTTTGAGGCCGTGTCGATCATTTCCTTGAACTGGGGCCGGTCGGCGACGCGCCCGCTCTCGGCCTCATCCACGTATTCCAGTGCGACGACGTAGCCGTTCTCGCGGGCGTAGTCCCTGAGGGCGCGGAGCTGGGCGGCCACGGACAGGTCCACGTCCTGCCGGTCGCTGGATACCCTGGCGTAGAGGGCCGCGGGCGTGGGTTCCTGTCGCTCACTCACCGGTCTGTCCGTCCTCTAAGCCGCCCTCGCCGTCCGGCGGGGTCGTCGACCCCGGCCAGCGCCTCTCCATGTGGGCACGGAGGGCAACCCTGGCCAGGATGCGCAGCCCCTTCAGGATGGTCTTGCGCTGCCGGGGTGTATAGGAAGACAACAGCGCGTCCAACGAGCGGTCGGGAGCGTCCTCGTTGGGCCTCTTTCGTCTTCTCTTTTCCTTGCTGTCTTTCATGGTTCACAGTCGCAGCGGCGGTGGTTGTGGCCGCTGGCCTCTCGTTACGGGAGTGGAATGGGCCGCCCAGCGCGGACGTGAGGGGCGAGCGCCGGGCGGCGGCTACTTGGGCTTCAGTCCCTGAAGAAGGTCATCTGGAACCCGTCGCCCATGAGGATGTCGAGTCCTCCGGGCACCCTGCTTGCGAACAGGATGAGTGAGTGCATGGCTCCGCCGGAGGGCTCGGTTCCGTCCTGCTTCCACCGGTACATCTGCTTGTAGTCGACGCCTATGGCCTTGGCGAGACCGGCCCAGGTGAGGCCGGCGGCCTGTCTGAGGCGTTCCAGGCGGTCGGTGAAGTCGTCGGGCAGCAGGTTTCCGTAGGGCAGGTGCTCCACGTCTTGCTGGGTCAGTTCCGGTCTCCCGTCGAAACGGGAAGGGTAGTTAGTGTTGGTCATCTCTATCCTCCAGTCTGAACAGGTCGTGAAAGTTCTCCATTCCGAGGGTCTTCTGCATCCGACGTCGGATGCGGCCCGAGGGCGCTCGCCCCTCGTTGACCAGCATGGAGAGGTAGCCGGGACTGATCCCGACCTCCCTGGCGAGCCAGTTCTGAGAGCGGTTGAGCACGGCCAACCGCTTCCAGAGCGCCGCCGTGTCGAGCCGGACAACGGTCCGTCCTCCACGCCTCGGGCGTCCCTTGGCTTCGTTGGCATCTCTTGAACGCATGGCTTCGTCGATCTCCTATTCATGTATGTCGGGAGCGGCTCACGCCCCCGCCGTCGTGTTCATATTCATAGGTGGGGCAGGGCCCGGGGCAACTCCCACTCGGCGGGGGTGCGCCAGGCGCGTCCCAGCGGCCCCAGGGCGTCCACGGCCTCCTTGTGGGAGACCCAGAGGGGCACGGCGACCCCCTCGGCCCGCATCTCCTCCCGCGCCACGCGCAGGAAGTGGGTGGCGGCGATCTCGTCGTCGAAGACGACCAGGACGGCGGGCCTTGCGCCGTGGTCGTCGGTGGGCCTGTGGGATGAGTAGTAGCGAAGATAGGGGGCGAGTCGCGCCGACATGGTTGAGGGTCTCACGGCCCTCCGCTCCCACTCCAAGAAGAATGGCCAGGTCGTCTCGCCGCGTTTGAGGACGCCGAAGGCGTCGGGGTTGACGGAGCGCATCCGGTCGTCGTGGCGGAAGTGGCGGGACGCCCTCCTGGGCGGGTCGAGCTGGACGATCTCCCAGCCGAGCAGAGGGGCCTGCGCCGTGAGCGCGGCCAGGAAACCGTGGACGGCGGCGGTGTGCTCGGCGTTCCTGAGCAGCTGGCGGCCGCGCCTGCCCGTGATGTTGCTCCACTCGAAGGAAGCTTCGGGGTCTTCGGGCGCGGCGCTCCACCGCTTCCTCGCCAAACCGACCGACGTTCGGTCCCTGCGGGCAAGGAGGGCCAGCCCCCGGTCGGTGAGGGCCAGGCGCATCCCGGCGCTGCTTGAGCGGGTGACGAGGCGGAATCCTTCGAGGGGGTTGACCAGCTGGGATGCCCTTGGTACGGAGACCCCCAGGAGACCGGCCAGGTCGGTGACGGTGATCCAGGGCCAGTCGGACACCAGGTCGAGGGCGCGCTTCTCGGCGGGCTTCAGGTAGACGGGCAGCAGGTGGTCGGCCATGTCCGACGCCGCGCCCCTCTCTGGCAGGTCCGTGGGAACCGAGACGAGGCGCGGCCCGTTCTCTGTTGGAATCTCCCCACCGGCGTCGGTGCGTTCCAGGACGTAGGGCAGGTTGACGGCGGCGGCGACCCTGGTGGGGCGCCATATCCGGTCGCCCGCTCCCGCCCGGAGCGCGTCCTGTTCCAGGGCGAAGAGGGCGGGCACGTCGGTTGTGTCGAGCACCCTGCGGGCGTGCCTGAGACGCACGTCGTCGGCCATGAGGACCAGCACTGCCCCGGGCATGGGCTCGTCGCGCATCTTCCAGAGGCGCTTGGCGAAGCCCGACCGGTCGGCCGTGAGTCCCTGCCGGACGATGCCGATGGTCTTGCCATCGGGCAGGGTCGCGGCGGCGTCCAACCGCACGGACCTGTACCAGCGGAACCGTATGGGGAAGGCGAGACCGGAGAGGATGGAGGCCAGGCGGTAGACGGCGGGCAGGGCGTCGAGGCGCTCCATCAGGCTTCGCCGCCACTGGGCCGAGAGGGGACGGGAGCGCAGAAGCAGGTCGAGGGAGACGTCCTCCTCCTCGGCGAGCCTTCGCAGCCCCGCAGTGGTGAGGTGGAACCTCCGGGCCGGTTGCAGTGGGTCGATGGCGTGGATCACGGAAGCGCAGAAGCCGCTGTCTTCAAGCCTCTGCACCGCCTCGTAGACCGCGCCGGTGGACCTGCCGGTGACTGCGACCATCTCCTGCCGGTCAAGGAAGGGCATGGAAGCGAGGGCGCGGATCAGCTGCGGCTCACATCCTTCGGGTCTCATTCCTCGGCCTCCTTCTCCGCTGTCTGCTTCTTCTCCTGTCCTTCGTTCCGTTCGATCTCCTCCACGCCCTTGCGGTAATCGCCCACCTTCCTGTGGCCTTCGGCGTCGGCGTAGTCCGCCTGCCTGCCGGAGACGGTGTAGGCGGTCGCGGCCTCCCGGATGCGGTCGGCCGTCTCCGGGTTGCCCTCCTCCGGCTTGCGCACCATCATCGAGAAGGCGGGCATCCGCTCCTTGCCCACGGTGGCGCGGACGTAGCAGTGGTGCACGGGGAGGGACGTGATGTCGTCCTCGGTGACGCGCTCCTTGCCCAGCTCCCACACCAGGGTCCGGGCGTCGGCCCCGGCCACCTGGAAGACGGCGAGGCAGCCGACGTTGGCGAGGAGGGTGTCCCGCATGGTGCGGGAGAGGTCGTCGAGCTTGGCGAGGCTCTGGGTGGCGAGGATGAAGGACGCGCCGAACTTGCCCAGCTCGGAGAGCATCGACTCGTAGTCCACGCCGGGCATGGACTGCATTTCGTCCACGACGACCAGCGCGCCCCGGCGCTGGTCCAGCCGCAGGCTTCCCTGCTCCCGTATCACCGCGTCCACCAGGTTGAGGAGGGACGCGCCCACCAGGGCGGCGACGTCCCTGCCCACGGTTCCCTGGGAGGTGGAGACGAGCAGGATCCCGCCTTCGTGGATGGTGCGGCGCAGGTCGATGGTGGAGCGGCGCTGTCCAAGGATGGCCCGCGCCCGCTTGGACGACGCGTAGTAGGAGAGGCGGGTCTGGACGGGGGCCAGCGCCTCGGCCTTGTACTGCCGGTGCCAGGACGAAAAATCCCTGGCCCACCATTCGAGGAGGTAGGGGTCGGAGACCTTCTTGAGCACGTCCTTGCGGAACGGGTCGTTGGAGAGGAGCTTGAGGCCGTCGAGGATGGTGTGCTGGGCCTCCGCCTCCATCTGCTCGTTGGCCTCGTGGAGCGTCTTGACGGTCTGTTCGAGGATGGACTGCATCCTCGGTCCCCACTGCTCCCACAACCCCTTGGCGACGCGCACCACCGAGTCGGCGGTGCGGTCGCGGTCGGCGAAGATGCGGGTGTCCAGGAGGTTGATGCCGGGGGCGCGGGACTCGTCGGACAGGTCGATGAGCCGCACCCTGTCCGCAAGGGAGTCGGGGACGTGTTCGAGGATGCCGGCCACCAGGTCGGTGTGGGGGTCGATGACGACGATGGCGTCGGGGTCTCTGCCCGCTGCCTTCTCCCTCAGCTTGTGGGTGACGACGTGGTGCATGAGGGTGCTCTTGCCCATGCGGGTTCTCGCCACGTAGAGGTGGTGACGCCGGAGCAGGTCTTCGGGGAAGCGGATCTCCCTACCGGTTCCCGCCGTGGTGTCGCCCACCAGCGCGCCGCCCCTGACTCCCTTCGCCGATGGGCTGAGCGCCCTCGCGCCGGACCGCTCCACAAGGGGCGTCTCGTCGCCCGCTCCGGGCGGGTGCCAGAGGCAGGCCACCTCGCGAACGCCGAGGACGCTGCGCCTTCCGAACAGGCCGGGGCTCGTCGGGTGGAGCGCGGACGGGTCTGGCGTAACGGGCCGGGGTGCGCCGACCTTGAACCGGGCCCCGGCGGGGTTGTCGAAGTGGCGGTAGGCGGCGGCGAGGGCGTCCAGAAGCTCTCCGGCCCGTCGCCGCCCCGTGTCGGCGGGCAGCACGGCGACGACCTGAAGCTCGGCGTCGAAGGCGATTCGGGAGACCTTCTCGCCTATCAGGACGGGGTCCTCGACGCGGCTTCTGGCCTTCTTCCACCGCCACCAGCCCCAGCCGCCAACGGCCATCCCCAGGGCCGTGACGAAGCCCAGGAGGGCCGCCTTCCATATCTCGCCGTCCTGCACCCACAGGTAGCCCTTGAGGGCGGCGAACGCGCCGATGCCGAGGACGGCCATCGTGATCCCGTCCATCTGCAGGGGTTTGGTCTGAAAGGTGTAGGCGGGCTCCCTCGGCTCCATGCCGGGACGCTTGTGGGCCTTGTCGAGATGGGGCTGCGACCAGTCGGGTCCCAGGGAGCGCAGCATCAGCCGGGCCACCACCCGCTCCCCCTCGTAGAGGGCCGACAAGGCCCCCATGAGGGCAATGAGGGGGTCCGAACCGGGGTCGAGCAGGTCGTCGTCGCGGAAGGTCCTCAGCGGGACGTACTCGGGACCGTCGGCCCGAAGCGTGATCGACCACGCCTGCTCCCCGTCGCGGAGGCGCAGGGGGTCGTCGTCGGGGTCCACCCTGCTGATGCGTGCCTGTGGGTAGTGGGCGGAAAGCTGTCCCCGCACCACCCGGTCGTCCAGGCAGCGGGCCATGAGGGTCACGCCGTCCATATCCCCGGCAAGCTCCAGGGAGAAGGGTTCCGGCACCGCGATGGACTGGAGCAGGTTCTCGACGCCCAGAAGGGTGCGCTCCCCGGCCCTGGGCGGCGTCACCGCCAGCAGGACGGGGCTGTTTTCGTTGCTATGGTCTCCGAACAGGATTTCCTTCGGGTTCAGCTTCATTGATGAAAAGTCCTTTCTCTAGTGGCGTCCGGGTCTCCACTCGATGACCTCCGCCTCCTCCGGCGTGGCCTCAATGCGGACTGGGAAGCGGTTTCCCCGTGCGAGGAGCAGCCCGTCGCCTCGTGGGCACGAAAGCAGCCAGCGTTGGAGGTCTTCGGGCAGGTCGAAGGCGTCGCCGACGGTGCTGATGGCCGCCGCGTCCTGCTGGAGCAGGAGCTTGAAGGCGGCGTTCTGCAATAGCGCCCTTCCTGAATGGCCGGTGATGGTGCGGGAGGAGTCCTCAGAGAGAAGGTCCTGGACGTCCTGGGTGATGAACTGCAACCCCAGCCGGTGCTTGCGGGCGCGCTTAGCCATGCTGACCATGAAGGCCGCGCCCTCGGGGTGCTGCATGATGCTCCACACCTCGTCCACGACGAGGAGGCGGGGCTTGGGGTCCTGGGCGGCCGCCGCCCAAACGGTCTCGGTGCACACCATCGCGGCGGCGGGGCGGAGCTCGGGCTCCAGCAGCCGCAGGTCGAAGACGGTGATCAGGGCCTCGTTGCCCAGAAGGTCGTCTCCCTCGTCGGAGAAAAGATGTCTGAGGCTGCCGGTGGCGAAGGGCCGGAGCAGTCGGGCGAGGTCGGGGTCCCCCGCCTCGCTCTCCTGCAGGTACTTGTAGAAATCGCGGAAGCCGGTGCGCTCCCTGGGTTTCGCGTAGTAGCCCGCCAGGGCATGGTCGAGGGAGGCCCTGCGCTCCGCGCCGAGGCTCTCCCCGACCATGACTTCGATCAAGCGCCGGAGACTGCCGATGCGCTGGAGCATCTCCTCGGAGTCGCCCTTGTCGATGACAAAGGGGTTCATGCCTTCGCCGGGAACGCCGGGAGACAGCACACGGCCCCCGGCTGCGCGTGCCATGTCCGCGTACTCGCCCTCCGGGTCTATGACGTAGGCGGTGATGCCTCTGGTCAGTCCCCTGAGCATTCCGAGCTTGGTCGAGAAGCTCTTGCCGCTTCCCGAACGTGCGAGGACGGCGGTGTTGGCGTTGAGGTGCGTTCCGTCCCACGGGTCGTAGACCACGGGGGAGCAGGCCCGCATGTCGATGCCGTAGAGGGTTCCGCTGCGGGTGTCCAGGTCGGGCGGCGAGAAGGGGAACAGACGGGCGATGCTGGACGTGTCGAGGCTGCGCCACTCGGCCACGGCGTTGAGAGCCAGGGGCAGGGTCGACAGCAGCCCCTCGCGCTGTCTGAAGGCGAGGTTGTCCAGCTTCCCCAGCGTGGCGCCGAAGTGGGCCTTGGCCCGCTGGGTCATCTCCTTCAGCGACGCCTCGTCCTTCGCGTGAAGGGTTACGGATAAAGATGAATGGAACAGGCGCTCGCGCCCGCGTTGCACCTCGTCCCGGAGCCGGGTCACGTCCTCCAGGGCGATCTCCGCCTCCGGCGACATGGTGCGGCCCTTCTTGAAGGACAGGGACTGGGCCGACTCGAAGCGCACCTTCTGCCACTCCAGGGTCCTGGCCGCCTGCTCAGCGGGTATCGGGCCGATGTGGACGGACAGGTCCATGGGCGCTCCCGCCGCCATCAGCCCCTGGATGAAGCCGGGGGCAAGGGACCGGGGCCACTTGCCCAGGTGAAGAGAGCGGACGAGGCGGTCTCCAACGCGCATCTCGCGTCGGCCCATCTCGATCTCGACGGGGGCGTCGCCGTCGAACTCTCCGGGGGAGCCGCCGAGGAGCGCCGACACGAGGAACATCCGAAGCTGGCGGCCTCTGAGCGGGTGGACCGACAACCCTGCCCTCGCAAGAAGACCCCGCAGGTCGTCGACGCGAGAGAACTCGCAGACGGCGTAGAAGCGCCGGTCGAGGATGCCGTCGCGGGTCTCAAGGTCGGTGAGGAGACGCCGGAGCGACTCGGCCGCCGCCTTCGTCTGGGGTGGCAGGTCCTCGGGCTGGGCCTGTTGCAGGTTGTCTCTGAGGGTTCCCAGGCGCGGAGGGTGCTGCCTGACGAGAAGCTGGACGGGAAAGTCGAGGGCGTTGAGCGCCCCGGCGAAGGCTCCCAGCTTCGGCTCGTCTATTTCGAGGCCCATCGCCTCGCAGACGCCGAGCTTCGTTCCGTCCAGGCGCACCGGGCCGTCGTCGTCCAGGTGAGACAGCATGAAGAACAGCGGCAGGTCGGGTGGGGGCTTGGGGGCCGTCTCCCCGCCTGCCCCCGGATGGGCGGCGAGTTCGCCAAGGTCCTCGGGCGATGCGGCCTCGTCCGGCTCCACCGTTTCGGGCGGAGCGGAAGGCTCGGCGTCTCTCCCGGACCTGAGACCCGCCAGCCTGCGCCGGAGGGTCTCCGCTGCAGTCTTGATGCGTTCGACTAACTCTTTCAATTCGGTGGATTCCTTTTCTCTAGGGGGTTGGGATGGACGGGATGAGGCCGTGCCTGAGCAGGGTTGCGACGCCCTTGGCCGACAGCACAAGGACGAGGCCGACCACCGCCAGGAAGACGGCGGACTTGGCTCTGCCGCCGCCGCGCTCCTCGCTCCCCTCGGCCATCAGGACGAATCCCGCCCAGGCGATGGCGAAGACGGCGAGACCTGCGGCGGCGTAGGACATGGCGGTGAGGACGCGGTCGAAGGCTTCCAGCATCGCCCGCTCTTCGGCCGGGGCCGCGCCGGTGGAAACCAGCGCAGCCCCGGACATGAGTACTGCCGTCAGCGCCCGCCTCACCAGGGCCACTCCCATCCCAGCCCCTCGAACCAGTCGCGCAGCCCGCCCGCGGGAGACTGCTCGGCGGGCGGGTCCTCGGGTTCGGGTTCCGGCACGACCAGCGCCGCGTAGGGGTCGTCGGACCCCACGTGGGAGGTCAACGCCAGGGACTCCTCGCGGCTCCCGGTGACGGGCGCCCGCTCCACCACCTCGGCCTTCACGTGTTCGGGATGCAGAATCGTGATCGTGACGTCCTTGTCGATCGTCCTGCCGGGCACATAGGCGTAGGCATAGGCGGAGACGGTGTGCTCCGTCGTGGTGCCGTCGTCGTGGGTGACGGTGATGGTGTCGCTGTCGCTGTCGGAGTCGCTGGCCCCCGGGCGGTACAGGCTCACCGTCTCGGTGCGCTCCTCCGTCCGCTCCGGGTGGTGGGTGAGCACGGTCAGCGGGGGGATGGGAATGTTGAGGCTCGCCGTGAAGCTCGCGTCCACGCTCACGTCGTGGACAGCCTCGCCGGTGGGAACGGACAGCCGGAAGGTCGTCTCCCCGTTGGGGACGAAGGGGACGCCGGCGCTAGACGCGCCGGTTACGGCGTCGACCGTGCCCGTTATCGCCGTCACCCCGGCGTCCAGGAGCGCCGTCTCGGTGACGCTCTCGTGCCCGGCCACCGTCTGAAGCTCGACCGAGTGCTCGACGGACGCGGCGCAATCCGACTCGACGACGCCGCTGACGGCGCCGGGCGTCCAGCCCAGGGTGGTCAGCCTGACGGTGCACAGCTCCCCCTCGGCCTCGGGGAGCGGGTACGGTATCCGGTCGTGCTCGACGGTGAGCGCCCCGGCCTGGCCGATGGTGTCCTCCCAGGACACGGTGAAGGACGGGACGGGGCCGTTGAGGGGGAGGGAGTAGTCGATGCGCTCCCCCTGGGCCAGGGTCGCCGAGCCCCAGAAGCGGAGGGAGCGCCCCTCGCTTCCCCCGAAGGCACGGACCCGGATGTCCAGGTCCGCCGCCGCCTTCAGGGTCACGGAGGCGCGGTCGCCGGAGACGTACAGCCCCTCGACGAATAACCGCCGTCCCTCCACCGGCTCGTTCAGCTCGAAGTCGATCTCGTCACGCCAGCGCTCATCGTCCGGGCTCTGGGCCAGGACGACGGCCTGGGGGACGGTCGCGGCCATCGCCACCAGGACGGCGGCCACGACCGCAATCCCGCCCCTGCCGGGTCCGCGGCGTCGGCTCTCCAGCGTCTCGGCCATGTGGCCGGGACGCTGCCCGCGTCCGCCCCGCTTGCGCCGCTTGCCGAACCAGGTGTGGGGACGGAAGGGCATCCGCCCGTCGCGCCGGTCTCCGTTCTTGCGGTTCTTCTTGCGCATCCTTCGAAGGACGCGCTTCGACCGCTTGGCCATCAGGCGCAGGGGGCCGGGGCCGGACTTGACCGGCTGGACCGGCGCGGGCGGCTCGCTGCGCACCAGCTGGGAGACCGGCCCGGCGTAGAGCCGCGCCCCCAGCCGGTACTTGAGCAGGTCGGCGGCCACCAGCGGCAGCCGCCTCCCGCCTATCTTGCCTACGACCATCGCGATGCCCGCCAGGCCGAACAGGACGGCAATCGCCATCCTCACCTCGGACGGGCCGACCGGGGCGTAGCGGTATGCGCCGTAGGACAGGGCGCACACCGCCGTGATCGCCACGATCTGGGGGAAGGTGAACCACAGCAGCACCTTGTCCTCGGCCTGCACGTGGGTTGGAACCTCGTGTTCTCTCATGCTCTCGCTCTCCTTCCTGTCTCGGTCTAACCGCTGGTGGGGGTGGGGGTGGCCGGGTTGGGCACGTCGATCTCCACCGGCGATCCGACGACGGCGTTCATGACCAGCTCGACGACGCCATAGGCCACCATCGCCAGCACGACGCCCGCGAGGGCGGTCATCATTGCGCTCTTGCCGCGCTCCATCTGGTGTGGGGCTCCGCTGGCGGTCAGGTACAGGTACGCGCCGTAGATGAAGAATCCGACGCCCACCGCGCCCACGATCCCCAGCCCGATTCCCACAAGGTTCGATATGGTCTGTGTAAGGTCTTCCATTTCGTTTCTCTCCTCTTTTGCTTTTCGAGCGCTTCCGCTCGTCTCTACCGGTCGGGGCTTGCAGAAAACTCCGTCAACTGCACATCGCTGCTCCTCCTCGTCGTGCTGCGGCTACTCGCCGCTGCTCCTGGGCGCTCCGCCGCCGCCGCCCCCTGCGGAGGGGGTCGCCAACGAAGCCGCCGAGCTGACGCCGCCCGCAGCGGCCGAAAGCCCCGCGCTCGCGGCCATCGCTCCCACGGCCGCGCCCCCCGGACCTCCCGCCGCGCCGCCCGCCATCAGGCCGATGACCCTGGCCGAGCGCACCATCGACGCGGGCAGGTTCATGCCGAAATAGAGCATCGAGAGCCAGCTATCGAAGGTCCCGGCGTTGCCCAATAGAGAGGGCACGCGGGTCGCCATGTAGACGAAGGCCAGTGACATGAGCAGCTTCCAGATGAGGTCCTGCACCGGCTCGAAGGCGGCTATCTGCGCCACCTCGTTGAGGAACCCGATCCCCAGGGCCAGGGCGATGAGCTGGATGGCCTGCTGGAAGGTGGTCGTCATGAAGAGCCGGAGCCAGTGGCGGCCCCAGCCCGCCGTGTGGGGCAATATCCACAGCCCCAACGCAATTGGCGCGAGGGCGAGCAGGATGTCGATGAGGGCGAGCCTCAAGACCATCTGCACGATGACGTAGAGGACGAAAAAGCCGTAGACCAAGTAGAGGACGGCGAGGAGCAGGGCCATGCCCACGCTCCCGGCGTTGACGGCGGTCAAGAGAGTGCGGAGGGTCGAGCGGAGCATGTCGCCCGCGGTCACGTCCAGGGAGGCGGCGACGAAGCCGGATACGGCGTCGGCCACGTCGAGGACCAGGGCGCACCACCAGAGGGACGAGGCGGCGGCAACGAGGCCCAGGACCAGCCGGGGCACCATCTCCCGCCACCCCGTCTGCTGCCGTCCAAGATGCTCGGACATGACGAGGGTCAGCCCCATCCAGCCGAGGATGACGATCAACGCGCCGGAGGTGACGGCCCAGACGACCATCCACGCCTGGCGCACCAGGTCGTGGGCGTAGGTGAGGTCGGGAGGGGTGCCGGTGAGGATGTCGCTCATCGGCTATCCGTCCCTGCAATTGTCGGCGTCTTCGCCCGACGCTCTTTCAACGACACCGCAGAGGGTCCCGTGGACCCCCTCGACCATCCAGCCGGCGAAGGCCCTGGCCCAGCGTCCGGGGTTGAGGGCGGCGAGCACCTTGTCCCAGATGCGCCCCGGCTGGTGGATGGGGATGACGGCGTAGAAGTCTCCCCTCAGCCCGTCCTCGGACTGGGCCAGCATCACCAGCAGGTACGCCTTGTCGCGGTCGAGGTCGGGCTGCTCGTCCAGGGCCGGGTACTCCCACGAATACTCCCAGCCGTCGCTGCGCCCCTTCTCCCCGCCGCTCACCAGGTAGACGGCGCTGATCCAGTCGCCGGTGTCGGCGTCGCGCACGGCGTAGTGGAGGACGGCGATCTTCCGGTCGAAGACGGGACGGGCGACGAACTGGCCGTCGCCCTTGCGCTCCACGAAGTCCCGGTCGGCGTTGACCAGGGTGAGCTCGTCACCGGGGGTCTGGGCGAGGGCGGTCCCGGAGGACGGGATCGCCAGGAGCGCCGCCAGAAGCAGCGCGGTTGCCAGCGGAAACAGCCGCCTTACCGACCGGAGTTTCGATTTCAGCGCCAAGATGTTCACCTCTCTGCGATTCGCCGCGCCTCATCGGGTCGCGGCCCTCGCCGGAGAGTGTGAACAGGCGAAATCCGGTTGGAAACCGCCTGAAAGGTACATCAAATGATGCACCTTATAAGGGCATTGGCATCCGGCCTCGTTCGTGCTGTCATTGGGGCGTACACGAGATTGGGTTTTGTCGGTGGGTAACAAGCCGGGTCGGAGGCAAGCTAAATCGGGGGTAAATCACCCCCTACAGGACGTAAACAGTGAACACTTGGAGTTAAGTCCCGGTTCCGGTCGAGAGCGCTGAAACCCCGGCGATGTGGGGGTGCAAGACGGGCGGTAAATCGGCCACTGAGTTGGAGAAAGGTGTTTCAAAAGTCGGTGGATGCTGGGGTGCGTTACGTCCGCAGGAAACGGGATGCAATGTCGGGCCAAAGCTGAGGCGAGTTTTCGGGAAGGAGGAAATTGCCATGAAAACCACGGAACACGGCATCGAGGACAGCAGGGATGTGGAGAACGTCCACCACATGCGGCTCATGGCGCTGCTGCAAGAGCTGGTGCGGGAGAAGGGCTACAAGGGCGCGGCGCGGGTGCTGGAGATCGACCCGCAGACGGTGACGGACAGCGCCAAGACGGGGAGGCTGTCTCGCCGGGTGCGGGACTCGCTGGAGCGGGCGTTGCAGGAGGGCGTCGGGTCGGCGGCGGAGCGGCAGCGCAGGCGCAACGAGGAGCTGGAAGGGCGCATCGAGGCGCTGGAGCAGGGACACGAGGAGCTGGGCAAGGAGGTGCGCAGGCGTCTGTCGTCCATCGAGGGCGAGGTGTCCTCCCTGCGGAGGGACGGACCCCAGGGGACCGGGGCCGGTCATGCCGGCGCCGGTCCCTCCCAGGCGGACGAGGAACGGGCCGGGCCGGAGAAGCGGGGCGCTGGACGGAAGCCTCCGTCGAAGCCGTCGATGCGGCGGGAGTACCCAGACCTGGTGACGCGGGAGGCTGCCGAGGACGACGAGGAGGTTTTCGGCGCCGCCTACACTCTGGTCGTCGAGTGGCGGGGGCTGAAGGACACCCATCCCAACGAGGGCGGGGGCCTTGCGTGGCTCACTGACAGGGAGCGTCTGCTGACGGTGGAGCTGGCGCTGCTGGAGGAGCACGGGATGACGCTTCCCCCGGAGAAGCAGCCGTTGCGGGGCCTCGACCGGAGCGGTCAGATCACCTGGCGCAGGTCCGCTCTCTCCGACACGCGGAGGGAGCGGGAGAGGGCCGAGCTTCTGAACAGGGTTACGTTCGGTCTCTGGCGAAAGTAAGCGGCGCAAACGAGCGCAGGGGTTCGAGTGAACTTTAGTTGAAGTTTTTCGTAACCAGACTGAACGATTTGGGCGGTTGGGGCGCAAAAGTCTTCACACCGGGTTTCCTGCGCGGTAATAATGGATGCGTTGTCTGGCTTTCTCCAAGGTTTCCTGCCCTAGAAACCTGGGTGCGTGATCCCTGTTGCACGGGTTTTGCCCAAGAGGGAATGCTGGCACTGCGGAGTTTGACGTTGGTCCTTCGCAACCAGCTCGGGCCGAATCGACGGAGTTGACCCCGGTCCTTCGTCCTCGGTCCTGTCCGGCGGTTGAAGTTTGACGTTGGTCCTTCACCCGCAGGGCATCTGTCCGGCGCGTTGGAGTTGATCGCTTCATCCGTCGGGCGCTCGTTCGGTGGTTGAGGTTGATCGCTTCATCCTCTGGACGCCTGGACGGAACGCCTGTTGCGTTCTGTCCTCGCCATGCTGGTCGGAGTGCGTCCTGCGCCCCGACTGGCTCGACATGTCTGCGGCATGGCTGACATACAGCTTGGCCGCAGCTTCGACACGCGCCGGTCTGCGGTTGAGATGCAGGCTGGCCGCTTCACGTCTCGCAGCTTTCCCCAGTTGACCTTGTTCACCCTGGGCGAGCTGCGTCTTCGGCACGGCACGAGATTCAAGCAAGGAGGTATGACGGCATGGACGAAACACGGACACGGACGGAACGGTACACGGGACCCAGCGCAAGGCGGATCGCCGACCTGCTGCCGCACCGGGTGAGCTTCGAGCGGGGTTGGTTCTGGACGGCGACCTTCTGTCACGGAGGGCAGTCGGACGGGCTGGCGTTCAGGCAGAGGCCCGATGGCAACGGCATCGACGTGCGGTGCCACACGGGGGGCTGCTCGGCCGGCGTGGTGATAACCGAGCTGGAGGCGCTCATCGGTCTGGACATCTGGACGGCCTACGAGCCCGTCTCCGACGCGGCGGTCAAGGCCCCTGAGAAGCGGCCCTGGTGGAAGCGACCGAAGGTCATAGGGGCCGGGGTCATAGCCCTGGTCGTGGCGGCGCCGCTGCTGACGTTCGACCTGGAGGTCTTCTTCCTGAACCTGTTCGGGCTGGGCGTCCTGGCGCTGCTGCTCAGGCGGTTCATGCCCCGGCGTCCGGTGAGGAGGTTCCGCCGCTGACGGCATCGGGCCGCTCACAACTCAATCCAATCACAGGGGTCGTCTCCATCCGGGGACGGCCCTTCTTCTTTGCCCGCAAGCGGGCGCAATCGGCAAGGCAACAAAGCAAAGGCACTTAGGAGGTGCATGATGACGACGGCGACACTGGCAGCTGGCAATCGGACGATGGACACGGTGGACAGGCCCAGGCGCAGCCTGGAGGAGCTGGTCGACCAGCTCCTCGCCGCGATGGGGCTCAGGGACGAGACGGAGACGACGACGGCGGAGCCGACCGCGACGCGAAGCATTCACGAGGCGCGCAGGCTCAGGCAGACGGGGGACGTGGACTCGGCGCTGGCGGTGCTGGGCGGCGTGGACGTGGCGCAGGCCACGCAGAGAGAGGTCCGGTGGGCCTTCTCCGAGTGGAAGGGACTGGTGAAGCGTCGGTTCGGAGACCGGGCCTCGGCGCTCTACACCCAGGGCGCGGGGCGGGCCGCCGCGCTGGCGCCCCTCGGCAACGGGACACTGGAGGTGGTCGCGACGCTGGGGATGCGCTGGCGGCCCGGCAAGCTGGTCTCGGAGCGCAGCCTCCGGGGGCTGCGGCCCCTGGCCGGAGGCTCGTGATGGTCACGGCAAGCGTGGACATCCCCGCGCTGAAGGCCCGCCACGACCTGGGCGACACGGTGGCGGCGGCGGGCGTCCGTCTCAGGGGACGGGGCAGGGTCCGCCAGGGCGTCTGCCCATTCCACGATGAGTCGGAGGGCTCCTTCACGGTGTACTCCGACTCGGAGCGATGGTACTGCTTCGGCTGCGGCGAGGGCGGCGACGTGCTGGACTTCATCCGGCGGTCGGAGAACCTGAGCCTGCCGGAGGCCATCGCGCGGCTGGACGGCAGCCCAGGGCTTGCGCCCAGGGCCGTTCATCGTCCAGCCCGAACGCGGCGTCCTGCGTCCGCCGCGCTTGCTCCCCGCGACCCCGCCCTGCTGACGGCGGCGGCGCGCTTCTACGCCGGTTGCCTCCGGCGTTCGACAGAAGCGCGGGAGTACCTGGCCTCCCGGGGCGTCGGCCCCGTCGCCGCAGACCGCCTCACTCTCGGCTACTCGCCGGGGGGCGGTCTGCGGCAGGCCCTGGAGTCCTGCGGATTCTCCGAGAAGCGCATCCGGGACTCGGCGCTGTTCATGGAGCGTGGATCGGAGCGGTTCGCCGGCATGATCGTCGTCCCCGACGTCACCGGCGGCCTCGTCCGCTGGCTGAAGGGCCGGGCCCTGGACTCCGGCGCAAAGCCGCGGTTCCAGGCCCTTCCCGGCCCCAAGCCGGTGCTCGGACTCGGCAGGCTCGGCCCCGCTCCCCAGTGGGTCGTCGTGGCCGAGGGGGTCTTCGACTGGCTCCTCCTCACCGGATGGGGCCTCCCCTCCTGCGCTGCCCTGGGCACCCAGGGCGTGGAGCGGCTCGCCTCGGCCCTGCGGGGCTGCCCCCGCGTCTTCCTCGCCTTCGACAACGACGACGCGGGCCGCGAGGCGACGGACGGGCTTCTGACCCTGCTCGGACGCAGGGCCGCCGCCGTCGCCCTTCCCGAAGACATCGGCGACGTTGCCGAGCTTGCGGCCCTTCCCCAGGGACGCACCCTCTTCCTCCGCCTGCTCTCGCAGGCCGCCCGCTCCGCCCGCTAGCGGCTCTCCGCCGCTTCCCTGCGGGCTTCCCCTCTTCCCTCTAACGGAGCCTGTCCGCTCCGCTTTCCCCATCCCCAATCCCACTGCCCAGGAGGTCCTATGCCCAATTCACGACGGGCTTCGCCCGCCCACGGATTCCCGTAGGGGGAACCCGCCCATCGGTCATTCGCTACAGGAACAACAAGGAAGGAGACACGAACATGGTCAACAGGAACGGAAGCAACAACGGCCTCCACAAGGAAACCGCCATAGCCACGGTGAACGGCAACGGCCACAGGCCCGAGGTCGCCATACCCGTCGAGCACGACCCCGCATCGAGTGCGGGGCAGACCCTGTACTGGGACGGGCTCTCGCCCGCCGTCACGGAGATCCTCGGACAGCCCCTCGACTCATCGCTGGTCTCACAGCGCAAGGGGCGGGGCGGCAAGTCCTTCGACTACCTCGAAGGCCACGCCGTCATCGACCAGGCCAACCGCATCTTCGGCTACGGCGGATGGGGCTACGAGCTGGCCGGCGACGTGACGCTGCGCCGGATCGAGACCGTCGACCCCCAGACCGGCGAGGTGAAGGTGGAACAGGGCTACAGCGCGCCGGTGCGGGTCACCGTGACGGGCGCGCTGCCCCGCACCGACGTTGGGGTGCACCCCGTGGTCGAGGACAACCTGGACGGCCACGACACGGCCATCAAGGGAGCGGTGACGGACGGCATGAAGCGGGCGTTCCGCAGCTTCGGCGTCCAGTTCGGCAACGGCTTCTACGGCGACCAGGCCCCGGCCAACGGCTCGGCTCAGCCGCAGCGCGTCCCCGCCAGGGCGAATGCCGGCGGCAGGTCCCGTGCTCAGGCCAACGGCGACTCCGGGAAGGCCCAGTCCAATGGCAGCGGCAAGCCTGCCCAGGCGCAGCCCAAGGGCGGCAACGACTCCCAGGCCGAGAAGCTGCGCAAGCGGCTCTTCGAGATCGCCTCGGAGCAGGGCATCGCGGACGACAAGGTGCGGGAGGCCGTGACGGAACGCACCGGCAAGAGCATCGACGACCTCACGGCCGCCGAGCTCGGGCCGCTGGTGGAGGCCGCCGCCAACAAGCTCCGGCAGATGAAGCAGGAGCAGGCGCAACAGGCCGCCTAGTTCGACCGGACAACCGGCACAACGGAGCGGGGCCGTCTCCCTTGGGGGGGCCGCCCCGCTCCTTCACTACAGGAAAGGGAGGACAGGACCGATGACGACCATGACCGCAACCTACACACCCTGGGGCTGGACGCGCGACGTTGAAGAGCTGGCGGAGGGCATTCTGAGGGTCACGACGCCCTCGCACGGCGGGCTGAAGCTCAGCCGGGAGCGGTGGGACGAGCTGCCCGCCGCCGTCCGCGACACGATGCTCACCCCCGCCTTCGCCGAGGAGGACTGCGAGGAACCCATCGTGCGGCTGCTCCTGGGCGTCGGCGACGACCGCGACCGGGAGATGGCCCTCATCATGGCGGACTACTTCGACCGCTACGCCCCCGCGCTGCCCTTCATTCGCCGCCACCCGCCTGGCCTCCACTACCACGTCCTCTTCTATTGGGAAGGGTACGGGTCGGACCCCTTCCAGCGGTTCGACACCCGCGTCGAGGCAGAGTCATTCGTGGGCGACCAAGAGATGGTGCGGAGGTACGGAAGGATGGAGGCCATCGACTGCACAGGGACGCGCCCGCTCTGCCTGCCGGAAGGGGGAAGGTCGTGACCGCCGGGACGCGGCCCAGGCCGCGCAGCCTTCCCAGCACCACGACCAAGCTCCAGACGGAGTTCGGCAACCTGTACGTCACCGTCTCGACGGACGAGGACGGCCAGCCCTTCGAGGTGTTCGGCTGGCTCGGCAAGGGCGGCAGCTTCCAGCACGGCGTGACCGAGCTGGCCTGCCGTCTCATCTCCCTGCACCTGCGCAGGGGCACGCCGGTCGAGGAAATCATCGACCAGTGCCAGGGCATCCAGGAGATGCAGCCATTCTGGAACACGTTGGGCGACGGGCGCAGCGTTCCCGTCCTGGGGCTTGGCGACGGCATCGCCCACATCCTCAAGGCCCACCTGAAGGCGAAGGAGGAGCGGGAGGCGGAGCAGGAAACGGACATCAGGGCCGCCGCATGAACGGCCCACGCAACGGCATCGAAAGGGGCTGTCTCCTCCGGGGGGCGGTCCCTTCTCTCATCTACAGGACTCAGGAGGTGACGACATGACGACAGAGACGATTGACAGGGCGGAGGTCTTCTCCCGCCCTTCTGCACAGTTCGACGGAGACGGCAACATCGAGGTGCGGGCATCGGCGGCCCTGGGCTGCCGCCGCGCCCTCTGGTACGCCGCGACCGGCTACGAACCCACGAATCCCCCCAGCGACGACTCGCTGACGGCGATGGAGGCGGGCAACGCCCTGGAGCCGGTGGTGGCGCGGGCGATGGAGCGGGCGGGCTGGAAGGTGGACGCCCCCGATCCCCAGGACCCGAAACAGGTGGCCGTGAGGGTCGGCCCGAACATGCTGGTCACGGGACACCCCGACGGCACAGTGCGGATGCCCCTGCCGGAGGGCGAGGCGGCCGCGCCGCAGGTGTTCCTCTTCGAGGGTGAGCCGGAAGCTCCCGCCTACGGCGACTCGATGGTCGTTGAGATCAAGACGCGGGGGCCGGAGGCGTTCAAGCGCTGGCGGACGCTGGGGGCGGAGCGCAGCCACCCCGGAGCGGTGGCCCAGGCCGCTCTCTACACCCTCGGCGAGTTCGGCGAGATACGGCCTGTGGTCATCGCCACGATGGACACGGGCAGCCGCACCTGGGACTACGAGGTCATCCCCGCCGACCGGCTGGAGCGGGCCTTGCAGGACGCCTGCGGATGGCTCGGCGAGCTGGGCGCTCACCACGTCCAGAACGGGCCGGACCCCGACGCTCTGCCGGAGCGGGACTTCACCGCCAACTCCTGGCAGTGCCGGTCGTGCCCGTTCCTCGCCGTCTGCCTTCCGGGGGCGGCGGAGGACGACGGAACGGACGAGGGGGCGGAGACCGAAGGAAAGGAGGTGACGGACGAGGAGGCGCGGGACGCTGTGGCGGCCTACGCCGAGGCCCAGGACTCCATCAAGGAGCCTGAGAAGGCCAAGCGCACGGCGCTGGACACGCTGAAGGCGTGGATGCGCCGCCAGGGGGACTCCAAGGCGACGGTCGGAGACCGGACGGTCACCCTGGTCAGCTCAACCAGGTACTCGGTCAACCACCGCAGGCTCAACGAGGCGCTCGACCCTGAGACCAGGGCCGGGATCGTCACGGAGAACGAGTCGGAGTACGTCAGGGTCAGCTAGACGCTCCCTAGTGGAGCGCAGGACGGGGCCGTTTTCCCTCTACCGGGAGCGGCCCCGCTTTCATTCAAGACGGGCGCGCAAGCACGCGCCACACCCACTAAGGAGGAAATCGAAATGGCACGGACGATCAACAAGGTAACGCTTCTGGGCAGAGTGGGAACCGATCCCGAGATGCAGTACACCCCGGGAGGCACCGCACTCACCAAGCTGCGGCTGGCAACGGACCGCCACCGCTCCAACGGGGACACCGAGGCCGACTGGCACAACATCGTCTGCTGGGACAAGCAGGCCGAAGCCGTCAACAACTACGTCGGCAAGGGCGAGCGCGTCTACGTCGAGGGCCGCCTCGTCCAGAACTCGTGGGAGGGCGACGACGGCCAGCGCCGCCACCGCACCGAGGTCCACGCCTCCGAGGTCTTGTTCCTCGACGGCGGGAACGGCAACGGCGGTAGCGGGCAGGCGGACGACGACTCCCTCTTCTAGCCCGCCGATCAACGACTTCATAGCGACGCCTTCCCGAAGGCGCACCACGGGGCCGCTTCCAATCTACAGGGAGCGGCCCCGTTTCTGTTCTAACCGATAGATGAGGAGGCTGAAGATGACTACCGCCACAGCACAACACGCCGACACCCCCTCGACAAGCTCCCAGCTTTCCCTCTTCCAGAGCGAGGGGCAGGCTCTACTCGACGCGCTGCGCAGCAACCTGCACCTGCTGGGCGAGATCGCCATGCGCTACGCCGTGGAGACCCAGCCGGAGCGCTCCGGTGACGACCTGCCCTCCATCGGCTGCCCCGAGGACGTGCGGCGTCTGCTAGGGCCGGAGATGGCCCCGCTGGCCCAGGAGCAGCTGCGGGTGCTGCTCCTGAACACCAAGAACGAGGTAGTCGGCCAGCGGGTCGTCTACCAGGGGAATGTGAACTCCTCGATGGTCCGGCCCGCCGAGGTGCTGCGACCCGCCGTCATGGAGGCCGTTCCCAGCATCATCGTCTGCCACAACCACCCCTCCCAGGACCCCACGCCCAGCCCGGAGGACGCAGCCATCACCAGGGAGCTGGGGCAGGCGGGCAAGCTCCTGGGCGTCGAGCTGCTCGACCACGTGGTCATCGGTGGCAAGCGGTTCGTCAGCCTCAAGGATCGGGGCCTCCTCGGCTGACCGGCCACGTCCCGACGGCCTTGGCCGTCCGGCGTCTCACGCGGGGGCATCGCACCCCGCGCACCGAATCAACCCACACAGCGAAAGGAGACTCGCTATGCTCGCGACCCACACCATAGACACCGAGGACCTGTTCACCATCTCAGCGGGCGGGTTCTCGGCAACCGCCGACGCCTTCGCCCGCGACGACCGCACGGACGGCCTCTGGTTCGTCTCGATGGTCGGCTCCCAGACGGCGCTCAAGGCGATCTGGGCGTCGCTGCTCAAGCAGCCGCCGGACGTTGCCCACATCATCAAAGGGGCGGACGGCATGGCGCTCAGCGGCGGCTACCAGCGGTGCGTCATCCCCTACGAGACCATCGGAACGTGGACGACCAAGATCGCCCGCCTGCCATCAACCGGAGGCTGGCACGCCCTCGTCTACACCAAGACGGCGGAGTTCGGCTACGAGAAGGACTCCTTCCTCCTGCTCGCCCAGAGCCAAGAGGAGGCCCCGGCGCTCCACCACCGCTTCCTCGACAAGCGCAGCCCGCTGCCGCTCCACGGCTCCTGGGCGGGATGGCTCTGGGCGCGGGGCATCGAGGAGGAGGAGATAGTTCCCCTACAGTCGGTCGGCATTTCCGCCTACCGGTGCTCCCCCAAGGCCCAGAAGCTCCGCGAAGACCTGTCCGCCGCCGTTGCGTCGGGCAGGCTCACGCTTCCCAGGGAGGAGACCGCGGCGGCGGGAGGCGCGACGCCATGATCGACTACCTCTACGACGACGGCGGCCGGGCGCATGCCGGATACCGCGGCAAGACCGGGGACTGCGTCGTCCGCGCCATCGCCATCTGCGCCCGTAAAGAATACCGCGCCGTCTACGTGACGATGGCAGAGCACATGAAGCGCAACGGCTACGCCGCCAGCGGCAACGCCTACGCCACACGGGAGCGCAACCGCAAAGCGCCCCACCGCAGGGGCCAGCTCACCGCCAAGCGCGTCCAGGACAGCGTTCTCGAAGCCTACGGTTTCCGGAAGGTCAGCCTGCCGGCGGGAGAGCGGCCCACGTTCACGGAGGCACACCACCGGTTCGGCGACTGCGTCGTCGGCACCACCAAGCACGTTGCGGCCATCGTGGACGGCGCCCTCCGGGACACATTCGACGGGCGCACCTACGAGTGGGAATTCGAGACGCGCGAGCGCAAGGCCCAGTCCGTCTGGGTGCGGTGCCGGTCGGCGGAAAAAGTAAGAAGGAAAGGAGAGACGACATGAGACTCGCTGCACAGGCGAAAGGGGGCTACTACCCGACTCCCGAGCGGGTGGTGGACCTGATCGCCGAACTGATTCACACCCCCTCCGGCTACTACAACCGGGGGCGGGAGACCATCCGCATCCTCGACCCCTGCTGCGGGGGTGGGGACGCGCTCCAGAGGCTGGCGGAGAACCTCGACCGGCCCAACTCGATGACCATCGAGACCTACGGCGTGGAGCTGCACCGGGACCGGGCGGAGGAGGCCGAGCAGCGGCTCACCCGCACCCTGGCCGCCGACCTGTTCGCCACTTCCATAGCGAACGGGGCTTTCGGCCTGCTGCTCCTCAACCCGCCCTACGACTACGACTCGGAGGACAAGCGCACCGAGCACGCCTTCCTGACCCAGACGACGCGCTATCTGGCCGAGAGCGGCCTGCTGGTATTCATCGTCCCCAGGCAACGCCTGGCGGTCTCGGCCCGCTACCTGTCCACCCACTACGGGCGGTTGCGATGCTGGGCCTTCCCCGACCCGGAGCGCGAGGTCTTCGACCAGGTGGTGCTCATGGGCTACCGGAAGACGGACCCCGTCCCAGACGCGGCCGCCGAGAGCATGGTCATCGAGTGGTCCATCGGACAGCCGGAGCCGTTGCGCTCCCGGCGCGACCCGTACTCCTACGGGGAGTACACCCCGGCTACGACGCCCAGCGGCGACGTGCTGTTCACCACCCGCACCGTCGATCCCGTCGCCGCGGCGACGGAGGCCAGGCGGTCGGGGCTGTGGACGAACACGGACATCACGGACACCCTCTGGCCCGCCGGGGACGCCCGCACCCGCCCGCTGATGCCCCTTCGCAGGGGACACATAGCGATGCTGGTGGCGGCGGGGTTCCTCAACAACCTGGTCCTCGAAGGCGACGGCAGACGCATCCTGGTCAAGGGGCGCACGTCGAAGGAGATGGAGCTGGTGGAGGACAGCCCCGAGAAGGAGGTCCACCGCGAGAAGCTCAAGACCACGGTGGTGGCCCTCGACCTGGACGCCGGAGGGATCGAGGACATCGCCGCATAGCACGGACGCAATTCAACACATCCATATAAGGGAAGGAGAAGGAACATGCAGACCCAGACCGTCATGGTGCTCGAAGCCTGCTCGCGGTGCGGGCAGCCCATCGCCCCCGGCGAACCCGCCATGCAGACCGCCTCGGTGGACCTGGACGAGTACGGCAGGGCGGTGTCCTCGCCGGTGAAGTCCTACCACCTCAGCGGCAGGTGCTACGAGGAGTACAGGGCAGCCGAAGCCGCCCGCAGAAAGGCGCTGCTCGCAGCATAGACGGCTCAGAACGAGTCGCTCCAAGAGGTCCGCGCCGGCGGGCCTCTCCCATCAAATGAGGCGGTGCAACACTGCCGGAATACCACTCGACGAGAGAGGGCGCCGTAGGGCGCTCCTGGTTCGCCTGCAGGCGCTCTCTCTCGCTGCCTCCTCCGGGGGGTGGCGAGGTGCGTCTTGCAGCAGGCCGCACCCAGGGGCTCCGAGGTTCCCTCCCGAAAGGAGACGCCGAAATGAACCTCGGAGAGTTCATCGACAAATTCAAGGAGGCCATCGCCAAGAGGGTGGTCGAGTCCTACCCGCCCCTCTACCGGCCCTCGGAGAACGGCGGCATTCTCCCCCGCCTGCTCCGCAGGCCCCTGGGGGCGCAGGCCGACGCCATCAAGGGCGCAGCCCTCTCCCTCGAAGCCCACCGGGGCACCACTGTCGTCGGGGAGATGGGCACCGGAAAGACCTTCATCGGGGCCGCCGCCGCGCACATGGCGGGCTTCAAGAGGGTGCTGGTGCTCTGCCCGCCCCACCTGGTTTCCAAGTGGAAGCGGGAGGTGGAGATGACGGTGCCCGGCGCACGGGGCGTCATCGTCACGTCCATCACCGACCTGGAAAGGCTCAGGTTCTCCATCGGGTCGGGGCCGCTGTTCGCGGTGATGAGCCGGGAGCGGGCCAAGCTGTCCTACCGCTGGATGCCCGCCGTCATATACAGGTGGGCCACGTCGAAGGGCAGGCTCATCAGGGAAGAGGAGACGGGGGAGCCCTTCCGGGTCCCCTGCTGCCCCACCTGCACGGCCCAGGTCGTGGACAAGGACGGGGTGCCGCTCACCGAGAAGGACCTGAACCGCAGGAAGCACACCTGCGACGCCTGCGGCGAACCCCTGTGGCAGGCGGACAAATCGGGCCCGGCCCGCTACCCGCTGGCCGACTACATCAAGCACCGGATGAAGGGCTTCTTCGACCTGCTGGTCGGAGACGAGGTCCACGAATACAAGGCTCGCGGCTCGGCCCAGGGCATCGCCGCCGGCACCCTCGCGGAGGCCTGCGGCAAGTCCCTCAGCCTCACGGGAACCATGATGGGCGGCTACAGCTCGACGCTGTTCCATCTCCTCTACAGGTTCTCGCCGGAGATCAGGACGGAGTTCGGGCGCTCCGATGAGCACCGCTGGATTCAGCGGTACGGCTTCGAGGAGGTCTCCATCGGCAAGCCCGACGACGACGCCCTGGAGGACGGGCGCAACAGCCGACGCCGCAGCTACCGCAAGGTGGTCAGGGAGAAGCCGGGGCTGGTTCCCTCGGCGTTGTTCCACATCATCGGGAACACCATCTTCCTCAAGCTGGCCGATGTCGCCTCGGGCCTGCCCGACTACGACGAGCAGATCCTCCTGTCCTCGATGGACTCGGAGGAGGACTCGACCGGCTACTCCCAGCGCAGCGCCTACAACCACGTCTTCGAGGAGCTGAAGAAGGAGCTGTCCAAGGCTCTCAAGGCCGGCTCCAAGCGGCTGCTGGCGACCTACCTGCAGACCCTGCTGGCCTACCCGGACGGCTGCACCAGGGGAGAGACGGTCTTCGACCCCAGGAGCGGCGACGTCATCGTCGCGGTGCCGCCCCTCTCCGAGGAGAAGCTGTACCCGAAGGAGAAGGCGCTGGTGGACCTGGTGGCCGCCGAGCGCATGGCGGGACGGCGGGTGCTGGTCTACGTCACCCACACGGGGACGCGGGACATCACCGGGCGCATGGACGAGTTCCTGACCCGGCACGGCTTCCGGGTGGCGGTGATGAAGGCCGACGCCGTGGCCCCCGACAAGCGGGAGGCGTGGGTGGCCGAGAAGGTCAAGCAGGGCATCGACGTGCTGGTCTGCCACCCCCGGCTGGTGCAGACGGGTCTGGACCTCATCGACTTCCCGACCATCGTCTGGGATGAGATCGACTACAGCACCTACGTCATGCGGCAGGCGTCCCGCCGCTCGTGGCGCATCGGGCAGACCCGCCCGGTCAAGGTGGTGTTCATGTCCTACCGGAACACCCTCCAGGCCGACGCCCTGAAGCTGGTGGCGAAGAAGCTGCAAAGCTCCCTCGCCGTCGAGGGCGAGCTGCCGGAGGACGGGCTGGCCGCCTACGGCGACGACGGGGACGACCTGATGATGGCCCTGGCCCGCAAGATCGTCAGCGGCGACGAGGAGGACGCCGAAGCGGAAACGGTGGAGGAGGTCTTCGCCCAGGCAAGGGACGCCGAGGCGACCGCAGAGGAGTTCCTGGTGGACGACGACTGGAAGGCCGTCGAGATCGAGCCGGAGACCATAGCGGTCAACGGCAATGGGAATGGCAACGGTCACGGGTCCGACATCTTCGGGCCGACGATCGAGCTTGTCCCCGGCAACGGTCACGCGCCCGTCCCGGTCAATGGCAACGGGGCCAACGGCCACCACGACGAAGAGGCCGACGAGCCCCAGCAGTCGCTCTTCTCCTGGGCTGAGTTCATGGCCGAGCCGGTCAAGCCGAAGCGGAAGAACGGGAAGCCCCAGGCCTCGACCATCTCGATGTTCGAGTGGGCGATGGAGCAGGAACGGGAGAAGGAGACGGTCGGCGCGGGACGCTAGACCGCAGCAGCAACGGGAGGGGCCGCCGCCAAAGGAGCGGCGGCCTTCCCGCACGTGGAAGCAGAGAAGCAACGATCAGAAAGGAGACCAACCAATGGCACGCGTGTTTGTCTACGACGACAGAGAGTTCCCGGACCCCGACCCCGAGATGACCGTCGACCAGGTGAAGGCGACTCTCAGCGATTTCTACGGGGAGATCGCCAACGCCTCGGTGAAGGAGACGACCAGGGGCGAGGACACCATCTACGAGTTCCAGCGGCGGGTGGGCACCAAGGGGGCTTTCACCCGGTAAGGAGGGCATCCGATGGACAACCCCACCTTCGCGGGTCTGCTGGCGGCCACACCGCCTACGGACCTCAAGATAACCGAGCTCACGGCGGAGCTCACACGGCCCGACGGCGCCCTCGACCTGGACGCCGCGGCCGCACGCCAGAAGGATGTCGAAATGGCCTGCGCCCAGGCGCAGGACTACGCCTCGGCCACGGGGCGGCTGAAGGAGGCGCTGCGGTGGCAGCTGCGGCCCCGGCGCTCCTGAGCGGTCTTTCTCAACTGCTCCTGCGGCGTCCGCCGTTGCTGCGGGAGCTGGTGACCGTGATCGGCTACGCCGACGACTACGCATGGTTCATGGGACTGGTGCGCCGCCTCTTCCCCAACGAGGCGGAGGCGGCGCTCTCGGCCCCCGACGTGCGCACCAGGGTAGAGCGCTTCGCCAGTCTCTTCGGCGAGCGTCACTTCCCCCTCTACGGACCGTTCATCGAATACTGGATGGAATGGGAGGGGGAGGAACCCCCCTGGAGCTGGATGCGCAGGGGCATCCCCTTCGACCTGATGGGCTTCGGCTACGACGGCCTCCACGAGCTGTGGAACGGCTACCGGGACGGCATATCGGCCCTGCTCCTGCTGGCCAGACCCCCGGACTCCTTCTACGGGGAGTCCGACGAGATACGCGTGGCCTGGCTGGAGTCGGCCGCCGAGCGCATTCCGCAGGAGACCCTCCAACGGCTTCCCCAAGGCGGCGTACCGGTCGAGACCCTCACCGAGGCGGTGAAGGATACCCGGTTCGAGGGGGCGGCGAAGGCCGCCGCCTGGGTCTTCGCCGAGACGGGCAACTTCTTCCTCGACCACTGCTACGAGGACGGCAACTATGACGGGTTCTGCGACCCGTGGGACGACGAGATCATCGCCGATGGTACGGAGGAGTGGCGGAGGGCCAGCGCCCTGATGGACTCGGTATTCACGCTGGCCGACTGGCTGGAGGAGGACCTTGCGGCCCGCTTCGCCGAGATGCTGGACGACGTCCTGCCCCGGCTCCCCGAACAAGAACAAGGAAAGGAGGACGACGACCATGACGACTGACGCAGAGAAGACCGAGTGGTCCCTGCCCGGACTGGATGAGATGCCCAGGGACAAGCTGAACCTCCAACTGGAGGTCTACGACGAGACGCTCCTGCTGCGGGGCTTCGAGGGCGACTCAACCTGGGTGAGGACCGTCTCGGCGGACGAGATCGCCAACGTGTTCACCCAACACCTGGGCTTCTCCTCGGGGCTGCTGCCCCGAGACGCCCTCTGGTGGAACCAGGGCGAGACCGGGCAGATGGTGGCCCTGTGGAGGCCGCCCCAGGTCTGGCCGGTGGCCCTGCAACGGGAGGCGTTCAAGCCCCCCGCACGGCTCCGGCTCCCCATGCCGGGGCTGGTCTTCGTCTGCTCGCCGGCACGCGCTCCCTGGGTCTACGCCGCACTGGACAGGCCGGCCGACCCCGAGCAGATGCTCCACCGGATGCCCGCCTTCAACGTCTTCAGGGACGGGCGGGTCTGCCCCGGAAGCCACAAGTTTCCCGAGGAGGTGGGGCTGATACCGGAGTCCTTCTTCCGGTCCTACTTCTCGGGCACCGGGGATACGCGGGAGCGCTCGAAGAAGCACCCCGACAACCTGCACGCGCTATGGGAGGAGCTCGATGGAGAGACTGAGTACCCGGTTGAGGACCTTGTTCCCCAGTGCACGGTGGCCCAGGCTATCGCGGCCTCCCAGGGGAGACGGGGCTATGGCTACCGATAACGACACACGGGGTCCGGTGGGCTACCTCATCAATAACAACGAGGGACTGACGGGAGCGCACGGAATCGGCTACGACTACGTGCTCGGAGCGGGGGGCCTCTACGTCCAGTCCGAGAGTGCCCATCTGACGGCACGGGTGCCGGTCGCCCCCTGCGAGGTGCGGGGACTCGCTCCCGTGGCCGAGAAGGTGGAGTTGGCGAACGGCCCAATACCGGCCCGGCTCTTCGAGATCGGGCTGCTCTGGTTCGAGGACGCCCCGCACACCGAGCGGTTCTTCGCCGTGGGGTGGGACGGGCGCTTCTACCGGCTGGTGGTGCCCGAACAGGAGGGGACGGCTTCATCCCTCGAATACACGCCGCCCGCAGGGGTGGTCGCAGAGTTCCACTCCCACGGAAGCTCCCGCGCCTTCTTCTCGAAGACCGACGACAGTGACGAGCTGGGCTTCCGCATCTACGGCGTCGCAGGACGCCTCGACAGCGACCGGCCCGAGTTGAGTCTCCGGGTCGGCGTCTACGGCCACTTCGCCCCGGTGGAGTGGTCGCAAATCTTCGACGGCCCGCACCCCGGCCTCCGGCTGGTGGGCGAGGAGCCGGAACCGGAAGACATCAACTGAGTAAGGAGGTGAACGAAAGATGCCCTACTACCTGGACAACGCGTTCCTGCTGGACGACCCCTGGATCACGGTGGTCGGCTGCGGCGGGACGGGCGGCTTCGTTGCCGAGGGTCTCTGCCGACTCTTCCAGGGGCGGCAGGCCAACATCGTCCTGGTCGACCACGACCGGGTGGAACCCCACAACCTGCTCCGCCAGAACTTCTACCCTGGCGACGTGGGCGGGTTCAAGAGCCAGGTCCTCGCAGACCGGCTGGCAAAAGCCTACGGGCGACCGGTGGGCTACTCGGTGTACCCATTTCGGGAGTACGAGGACCAGCCCCACGAGCACGGCTACCCCGGCCTGCCAGCCTACAGAGAAAGCCTCATCATCGGCTGCGCCGACAACGCCCTCGCACGGAAGGCGATGGCGGAGACCCTGCCGGGCGACCCGCGCCGGTGGCTCATCGACGCGGGCAACGACACCAACTGGGGACAGGTGCTGGTCGGAAACGTCTCCGGCAACGTGAGTTGGGAGGATCCCCCCTTCTCAGGCGAGACCTGCTACCTGGCCCCCGCGCCCACGCTCCAGCGCCCCGACCTGCTGACGGCCGTCTCGACCAGGCCGCCCGACGTGGACTGCGCGGCGGCCCTCGACCTCACCGACCAGGATCCCACCATCAACCAGATGATGGCGTCCCTGGTGCTCCAGGTGGTGCGCCGCATGGTGGCGGGAACCTGCCCCTTCATGGCCCTCTACCTGGACATGGACCTGGGCACGGTCATACCCACCTACGTCACGCCGGAGGCGGTGGAGCGGACGGTGGGGACCTACGTCGAGTGATCGGCGCAAGCGAACACATCGAGAGAACGAACAAGGAAGGAGAAACCAATGACTGACTCAAACGGGACCACAACGACCACGACCATGTGGCAGGACAACCACAGCGGGCTGCGCAGGCACAAGCTCATGACGAAGGAGCTCGCAGACACCATCCCGCCCCTGTATGCCAACGACGGCGCAGACGACCCAGACGCCGTGGTCGCCAGGGTGAAGCTGTTCAGCCCCTATGCCAACTGGACCTGGTACATCACGGAATGGGATGCGGAGACCGGAACCTGCTTTGGCCTCGTCGAGGGGTTCGAGACGGAACTGGGGTACTTCGATCTCTCGGAGATGGCCGAGGCCACCGTGTTCGGCGGCGTCCCCGCCGTGGAGCGCGACCTCTACTGGAAGCCGACGACCATCGGCGAGATTAGGAGGCAGGCGTCAGGGATAGCGGCCTAGCGATAGGCGGTCACGGATGCAATGAGAGACAAGCACAGAAAGGAGAAGGACATGCCAGACAAGGTTGGAACGGAAGCAACCTGCTCGGACGCGCCGAGCGTGGACGACGATCTCTTCGGCGATGCGGCGGCGGACGATAAGGCCGCCGTGTCCGTCGATGAGCAGAACGCCGACGGGGAGGCCCCGCAGGAGACGCAGCACGACTCCGATGACGCCGGGGAACCTGCCGACGCCGAGGCGGAGGCCGCCTCGACGGACGACCTGAAGGTCGTCGTGTCCATCAAGGGAGGCAGGGCCACCATCGGGGTGCAGCGGCCCTCGGCGGACCCGCACATCGAGACGTTCGACGACCTGGACGAGACCGGGCTGACGACTGAGGTCCCGGCGGTGATCGAGAGGGCAAGGGCCAGGTGGGAGGAGACGCCCAAGCATCCCGCCTATGAGCGGCCCGTTCCCCCGGCCCGGCGTCGCAACCGGCGTCAGCAGGGGACGGCACAGGACGCAACGGCGGAGACGCAGGAAGCCGAGACGCAACAGCAAACACTGAGGCTGTTCTAGGCTGGAGCGCGACACACGGGGGGAGGATGCCGCATCGCGGTGTCCTTCCCCCGCCGTCCATGTATGCGGCCTTTTTTGCGTTTCCGGGGATGGCCTTCCCTGAGCGACCCCTTTTGCGTTTAAGGAGGAACAAGAAGGATGATTGCGAGAGTCGAAACGAAGCCGAAGAGGCAGACCTACAGGAGGTATGAAATGGAGACAATGCACCTGTTCGACACCCACGCCGACGAAGAGAAGGCCCTCTGCGGGGACGATGTCCCCGTCCACGCCCGTCAGGGCGTGGACGAATACCTGGAGCGGCGCAAGGACGGTCTTCCGGTCGGGAACGTCTGCGAGCCGTGCAAGGTTCATGCGGTCCGGTTGGCCGAGAACCGGATTCTGAAGTTGGAGGCCGATGCGGAAGAGCTCCGGGTCGGCGCCGACGAGCTTGAGAGGATGGCGGCGGGTTCTCCAGCGGATGGGGCAGAGCGAGTCTTGGCGCGCTACCGCAACAGCGCGAGTGGGAGGCGGTCGGAGGCCGACGGGTTCGAGGATGAGGCTCGTGAGTTGCGAAGGCTTGTTGAGAGGTTGAAGAGAGAGACCGGCCTGAACGTCCCTGGCCGCTAGACGATTTCGGTCCTTCTCTCCATGTACGGCCCCTTTTGCGTTTCAGGACCCGCGGACGCGGCCCCTACCGGCGGGTTGGCTCAGCCGGTGAAGATGTGGCCGAGGCCCATACTCTCGGCCAGTTCAAGCAGCGCCCTGCGGTGCTGGTAGTTGGGCCGCGTCCTGCCCTCGGACCATCGCCATACGGTGTGCCGATAGGTCCCGAGGCGGCGAGCGATCTCCGACCACGAATAGCCCGACTCCCTCTGGAATCTCTTGAGACGCTCCGGGAAGTCCACCGGGATTGCGTAGGTCTCTCTGGGATGGTGTATGCGCTGTCTTGGCATCGAGCCGGTCCTTCAAGGTCCGCGCTCCTTCCTGGAGGAATCCAAGCTGGGCAGCATCCCTGAGCAGAGCGGAGCCTGCAGCCCTCGCGCTGACCCGGCGGACATCACCCGTTGACAGTGTCCGTGGATCCGTTGGACGCAAACGGCCAACCCTCCCGCGCGGGCGCTAGTCCGGAGCGGCTCCCCAGGCCATTGCGGTGAAAGCGCCGCGGCCGTTGGCGTTGATGGCCGCGACACTGATCGTGTAGCGGGTCCCGCTGGTCAGGCCGGAGAGCGTCGTGCTCCTCGGATTGGTGCAGCCTGTACCACCGTGACAGATGCGCAGCACGTCCATCTCGGTTGGCCTCGGGGTCACCATGACCTCTGTATGGGGGCCGCCAGAAGCCTTGCTATAGCGAAGAACATACGCATAGATGTCAGCGCCGCCGTCGTTAGCGGGCGGGTCCCAGCATCGCGGCCCGCGCGGCGCGCCGATGTGGACCATCAGGGCGTGAGGGAATGGATTAACGCGCACGGCTTCAGCCAGAACGAGGTGGTGCGGCGGGCTGGGACTAACTCCTCCCACCCCTCCCAGATTGCGACCGGGACGCTCAGCCCCTTGGCTGGCGTTCTCGGCAGGCTGCACTGGGTCTTGTTCCAGCGGACCAGGGCGAAGGAGCGGGTCATGCCCGCCGAGTTGAAGGTGCTGGGCTGGCGCAAGGGCGAGCGGAGCGGGATAGTGGTGCACGGAGCGGGCGGACCCGGGCGCGGCGTCATTCACAGGCGGGCAGTCCGAGTTCGTCTAAGTCGTTGTCGGCCACGCCTTGTAATACAACGGGTATGCATCCGCTCAACTGGTTGCGGGAGAGGCTCAGGACTTGGAGGTTGGAGAGGTTTCCCAGCTCCGGCGGTATCTCCCCGCTCAAGTCGTTGCTGTGGAGGAACAGCTGTTCAAGGTTGGAGAAGTTTCCCAGCTCCGGCGGTATCTCCCCGCTCAAGTCGTTGCTGTTGAGGAACAGCTGTTCAAGGTTGGAGAGGTCTCCCAGCCACGGCGGTATCTCCCCGGTCAACTGGTTGAGGCCGAGCCCCAGCGATTCAAGGTTGGAGAGGCTGCCCAGCTCCGGCGGTATCTCACCCGTCAGCCGGTTCCAGCGGAGGTCCAGCGTTATGACCCGACCGTTGGCGTCCGTCTCGACGCCATACCACTCATCCAGCGGCGCGCCGCTCAGCCAGTATGTGTTGTCGTCCCAGTTTGGGCCGTCCGTGGCGTTGTAGAGGGCGACCAGGGCTTCTCTGTCCCCTGACGGAGACCCGCTGACGGCTACGGAAACAGGCGTAGGTGTGTCCGCAGACGCGGGCGTATTGCCGGGCGTCATGCCGGGGGCTTGGGTGGACTGCGTTGGCCCCTCGGACGGCGAGTCACCGCCGCAGGCCGCCAGGGACGCTGCGGCAAGCGCCGTCAGCAGGAGGGCCAGGGCTGCTTGCCGGGCTTGCCTCCCCAGGCCGTGTGGATTCACGTGGACGGACCAGCCTTTGATCATTCTATCTCTCCTTTCGCAGGCGGCTCAGACACCCCCTGAACTCCTGCGTCCGTTTAGCAATGGAGGTGTGGGCGCTCCAACGACGCCTCAACCTGAATCGCGAAAATGTGGCCGAGCCCATACTCTCGGCCAGTTCAAGCAGCGCCCTGCGGTGCTGGTAGTTGGGCCGCGTCCTGCCCTCGGACCATCGCCATACGGTGTGCCGATAGGTCCCGAGCCGGCGAGCGATCTCCGACCACGAATAGCCCGACTCCCTCTGGAATCGCTTGAGACGCTCCGGGAAGTCCACCGGGATTGCGTAGGTCTCTCTGGGATGGTGTATGCGCTGTCTTGGCATCGAGCCGGTCCTTCAAGGTCCGCGCTCCTTCCTGGAGGAATCCAAGCTGGGCAGCATCCCTGAGCAGAGCGGAGCCTGCAGCCCTCGCGCTGACCCGGCGGACATCACCCGTTGACAGTGTCCGTGGACCCGTTGGACGCAAACGGCCAACCCTCCCGCGCGGGCGCTAGTCCGGAGCGGCTCCCCAGGCCATTGCGGTGAAAGCACCGCGTCCGTTGGCGTTGATGGCCGCGACACTGAAGGCTGAGGAGATTTCCGAGTTCCGGCGGTATCTCTCCGCTCAACTGATTGTTGGTGAGCGACAGTTTGATTACAAGGTCGCAAACTCACTATCCCTCGTTGCACGTCGTTCAGCAAGTCTTCCAGTGCTTCTCCCAGCGTTATGGGGGGGCGCAGTTAGTGTCGTCAGCGTGCGCGTCGTTGACTAGGTCAGCACTTGCACCGTGAGCGTGTAATCACCCGATTGTGCTCCGTCTCCCAGCACGACGTAATAGTTACCCGCATCTCCAGCTGTCCATTCGACTCCCTCCCACGCGGCGGCATCCTCTTCGAGTATCGCAACTTCCCGGCCCGCAGAATCGTGAATTGCTATCAGTGGCCCAGTCTTGTCGCCGCTTTGCGAGAAGAAGTAGTTTGACAAGTCAGCGTGGTAACTCTGGCCAGCCTCGGCCTGAAAAACGAACACGTCCTTATCGTCCCCACCACCCAGATAACCCTGAACGCCCTCGCCCACGGTGATAGCAGTTGCGGACCCCAGGTCGTCACCGTGTAGATCAGCGGGCTCTGGCTCGATGCACCCGGCCTCCGCCAGTCTCGCGCGGACATCCGCCGGTAGATTGTTCTCAGCCTCTTGAACGCGGGATACATAGAAGAATAGGAAGAAGAAGATTGAGTCATCTTCAGATTCCAAAGCCAGCATCCCCTTGAGAGCGCGAAGCATAAAGGTGAGATTGGAATGATATTCCAGAACCTCGGCGGGCGGGCTTACTGCCAGCGCCGCAGTGATATAGTCCGCCAACTCAGCAGAGGTGATAGAGGTGATGTTCGCGTCCTCCGAAAATCTGCTCACCTGAGAAAGTTCGGAACACCACGCCGCGTACTCGTCGAGAGACATAGCCGTTTCCGCTACAGCAGAAAAGCCCGTTACGCAGGAAGTCAGGCTTGAAAGGAAACGATCAGCCTCAGGCGAGTCATCAGAGGCAGCCACAAAGGCGGCCACATCCAACTCCCGTATGCAGGAAGCCTCCTCTACGCTCAACTCTCCCGGACTGAACCCGATAGTGGCAACCAACAATGCAGGAGCGCACGCAATCAGTTTTGTGTAAAGCTCGGCACCCTCAGGCGAGTCATCAGAGGCGGCCACAAAGGCGGCCACGTCCAAATCGGATACTAATTCCCGTAGGCAGGAGGCGTCATCTTCGCTCAACTCTACCGGGTCAAACCCAAACCCGCTGAATATACTTGCAACTATCGCTGGGATGAAGATCGCGCGAGCAGTCTCCGCCTCAAAACATGAGAAGACCTGCTCCTCCCAATCCGGCGAGTCCCAGGAAGCAACGGGCTGAGCCAGGATGCCCTCCGACTCGTCGCCCAAGGCCCCGCGAATGCAGTCCTGTTCCGGGGCTGTTAGAGCGTCGAACACTTCCTGCCACGTGGTGTCGGCATCAATGTCTATGCCGCCAGGCCATAACGCCGCGCTCCCGGCAGCAGGCTCCTGAGTCGTAGCCGTTGGCTCGGCCGTGGCCGTTGGTGTGTTGGTCGGTTCAGAGGGTGCCACGCCCGTCGCTGTCGGTGTGGCCGTGGGCGTCGCTGTCGGCGTAGCCACTGACGTCGCTGTCGGTGCGGCCGTGGGAGTGTCCGTTGGGGCCGTCGCAGCCGTCGCAGTTGGCGCGGTTGTGGGCGCCGGGTCATCAGAGCATCCGGTCAGCATTATGGCCAGGAGCATCGCGCCCAGAACGGCTATCGCTATTGGCTTTGACATTTTCGGCTCCTATACAAGATGATCACCTCGAAATTAGCCCCCTCTCACAGATGCCGCTGGTTGGGCCGGACGCCCTCGCTCCTCCACCGCCGTATCGTTAGGGGGTAGGTCTCGATGCGGCGAGCGATCGCCGCCCACGTCAGCCCCGACTCCTCCCTGAACCGCTTCAATCACCCCGGAAAGTCGTCGGGGAAAACGTAGACCCTTCTGCTGTGCTGTATGCGCTGTCTCGGCATCGGGCCGGTCCTTCACGAATCGGCTCTTCCTCCTGCCGACCCAGCGGACATCACCCGTTGACGGTGTCCGTGAACCCCGATGGACACCCACCGGCCACCCCCCCCCGCTCCGGCGCCAGTCCGGGGCTGCGCCGAATGACATGGCGGTGAAGGGGCCGCGGCCGTAGACGTTGATGGCCGAGACGCTGATCACGTAGCGGGTCCCGCTGGTCAGGCCGGAGAGCGTCAGGCTCCTCGGATTCAGGCGGTGAAAATCGGGGGGGGGGGGGTAGAACTAACGCGCTATTATCGGCGCGCCGGGCGCGGGATATCGCGCCGGCCGATACCTGTTCAGGTCTTCTCTGTTCGACAGTCACGAGACACCTCCTATTTTGTGGGTATACTCCCCCACGACTTTAGGGGTCGTTGGGGACATGGGCCGACCACGTGGTGGCCCAGGGGCCGCCGCCGTTGGCGTTGTGGGCCTGCACCTCCACGTCGTACTCCGTTCCCGCGGTGAGGCCCGTGATCGTGTACGACCGCGGGTTCTCGCAGAAGGGCACCCCGCACATGCGAAGGGTCGGGCGCGGGTAGAGCACGTCGCTCGTGGTCCAGCTTCCGTCTCCGTCTCGTTCCCGGTGGCGCACCTGGTAGGCGTGCGCGAAGGAGCGGTCGCTCTGTTCCGGCGGCTCCCACTCGACGACCAGCGACTCGCTGCCCGGCGTGACCTCGATCCCGGTCGGATAGTCCGGAGGCTTGTTCCAGAGGATGTGTGTTTGGACGGTCAGGATCTCGGAGGTGAACCCCAGGGTGCGCGTCACCACAGGGTCCATCCCGTCGGTGACTCGCCCCCTGACCCGGACCTGCCAGGTGTTTGGAGTTGCCGTACCTGGGTCCAGCCCGGTGATCGTGTGGGTGCGTTTGGTTGTGTCCGTGACGACGTTGTTGGTCCAGGCCCCGCTCGTGCCCTGGCGGTGCTGCACGACGTAGGCGTCGAGGTTGTCGGGGTCCGACTCGTAGCCTTCCCAGACGACGACCAGTTTGCCGAGCCCGCCCGACGCGTACACGAGGAAGGCCGACGGGCCGCCCACCTCGCCCTCATATAAGGAGGAGGTTGTCGACACGCCACCAACTGTTTGGGTGACGCGGGCCGTCAGCGAGCCGGTTGCATCCAGGCTGACAATAGTTCGACCCGGACAGTTGATGGTGTCACCGCCGTTCACAGCGCATATGGCGCTTCCAAAGCCCTTGTTGCTATCGGAATAAAAGAATGTCCTGCCAATGCCAGCGTTGTGGGTGGGGGTGTTGCTATCGAGCCAGACCTGCGTCGGCTCCGACCACACGGTGACGGGCGCCGCGGGGGTCGACCAGGCATCCTGGGTAGTATTCAGGACGCTGTTGGTGAACCGGGCGGCGATGCGGACGGTATAGACATTCCCGTCGGTCAACCCGGTGATGCGGTGCCTGCGCGCAACGAAGGGATCCGATGGCTCGGTGTCGCCGGGGTCGGCAAGCACGACCGTTTCTGCGTCGGCTGTGCCGGTCTGCCACTCCACGACGTAGGCGGTCAGCGTGGATCCGTCGGGGGAGGAGGCGGGCGAGCCCCAGGTGAGGGAGATGCCGCTGTTGTTGTCGGCCTCCACGCGAAGGTTACGGGGGCTGTCCGTATCCGCGGGCCTTGTGGGGTCGGCCAGGACGGTGGCGGTGAGCGCATCGCTGTCGTGGGTATGCGTGCAATCGGCGGCGGCGCCGATGCAGCGGGCGTCGGCGGCAACCACTCTGAAGTCGTATGCGGTTCCTGCATCGAGCCCGCCGAAGGCGAAGGGCTGCGTCCACCATATCGCGTTGGGAAGCTTGTACGACGAAGCCCAGTAGTCGTGGCCCGCTTCCTTCCACTGCAGCCACGCCCCGCCGGACACGCAGCCCGTTCCCGGTCCGCCCCTGTTGGTCCAGGACCCGTTGACCCCGCCGGCTATGTCCGCTGTCACCGTCAGGCTGATGTCGCAGACCGCCGGCACATTCCCCTGGCCGGTCGGGCCTTCCTGGGGAGCGCGTGGGGTGGACTTCCTGGACGGGTAGATGGTCTGCACGCGGTACTCGTACATGCCGGGCGTCAGATCGTTGAGGACGTGACGGGTGGCGAGCGGCCCCACGGTCTCGGACTTCCAGTCGCCGCCGGAGGCGCTCCTGGCCTCGACCGAGTAACCGGACGGCTCGCATGCGTTTTCGTCGCTGGGCGCATCCCAGAACGCCACCAACGCGCGTGGAACGCCGAGGGCCGACACGTCCTCGGGCGGCGCCTGCTCACAGGCCGGTTCCCAGCCGATGAGGAAGTTCCCGTTAAGGGAGACGGAGAGGCCGTCGGGGTCGGTCGCCGTCAGCGTGACCGTGATCGGCAGCGGGTTGGGCAGCGGGGGCTGGATGGTGTCCCAGTCATCGTCGGCATCGGCCTGGAAGAACACTCGCAGTACGTTCTCAAGGGGGTAGCCGCTTTGCGCCGCCTGAGCATCGCTCCCTCCATCATTATGGAATTGCAAGACGTCCACCAGCCCGCTGTCGCCGCCGGAGATGGCCACGGCGTAGGTCAGATTATCGCCGTCGGGGTCGGAGAAGATGCCGTAGAAAGGCTTGCTGACCAGGGTGCCACGGGGTGCGTTGTTGTTCCCGGTGAACCAGGAGTAATAGTCGGCCTGTGTATTCAACACCGGCGCCCGGTTGGGTACCGGCGTGGGCGTGGGCGCAGGCGTAGGCTCCGGCTCAGAGGCCGATGCCTCCATCGCAGTCAACTCGGCGGCCACCGGAACCCACCGCTGCCAGCCGTTGTCGGCATAGCCCTGGGCCTCGGCGGCGGTCATGTCGTCGAGGGCGCCAAAGGACTTCAGCACGCGCATCCAGCGCAGCACGTGGTCATGGCCGTTATCCGTCTCCCGCGAGTAGCCCCGAACGTCGGCGACCACCTGCGAGTCCGGCTCGTTGCTCCCCGGCGCGTTCTCCAGCTTCGTCAGCTCCTCCACTACCGGGTTCCAGCGTTTTGCCCAATACTTGTCGGCGAGGTCCTGGGCCTCGGCAGCGGTCATACCGTCCAGGGCGTCGAGGGTATGCAGAACTCGGAACCAGCGATGCACGTGGTCGTAGCCGTTGTCCGTCTCCGCAGCGTAAGTCCAGACGTCGGCCACCACCTGCGCGTCGGGCTCGTAGTCGCCCTGGGCGCCTGCGGGACTGGTCCCCGACCAGGACACCGCCAGGACGGCAAGGAGGGCGAGGGACAGCGCCGCGAGACGGCCCATCGGCCACGGGTGGAAGAATGGGGCGAGCGTGGGGTGCCTCATGCCGTCACCTCCCAAAGGAGGTGGGCGTAAGGCTCAGGAATATCGGATTCAGGCGGTGAAAATCGGGGGGGGGGGGGGGGTAGAACTAACGCGCTACCAAGGGCGCCACGAGCGGGGGTGGGATCGAACGCGGGCGTCACGCCGACCGTCGCCGGTATCGCTGTTGCCAATTCAGGTTGTCTCTGTACGAGAGCCAAATTGAACCCTCCCCTTTTCCGGGCATATTCCCCCACGATTTTACCACCGTATGTGTGACGGAGCCGTGACGATTTGAGGCAATGTACGTGACACCTTGTGACGTTTCGCAGAATGCGGCATAATTGCCCTTATAGACGCCCATTGACTCCCTATCGGCAGGCCATCGAGGTGACGCCCAAGCATCCCGCCTATGAGCGACCCGCTCCACCGGCCCGGCGTCGCAACCGGCGTCAGCAAGGGACGACACAGGACGCAACGGCGGAGACGCAGGAAGCCGAGACGCAACAGCAGACGCTGAGGCTGTTCTAGGGCGGGCCGACGGAGCGCAACGCACGGGGGAGGGATGCCGCATGGCGGTGTCCCTCCCCCGCCGACTGCAGGTGCGGCCTTTTGCGTTTCAGACCCTTGCTGTGCGTCCCGTCTCAGCCGGTGAAGATGTGGCCGAGGCCCATACTCTCGGCCAGTTCAAGCAGCGCCCTGCGGTGCTGGTAGTTGGGCCGCGTCCTGCCCTCGGACCATCGCCATACGGTGTGCCGATAGGTCCCGAGCCGGCGAGCGATCTCCGACCACGAATAGCCCGACTCCCTCTGGAATCGCTTGAGACGCTCCGGGAAGTCCACCGGGATTGCGTAAACCTCTCTGCTGTAATGGATGCGCTGTCTCGGCATCGAGCCGGTCCTTCACGAATCGGCGCTCCCTCCTGGAGGCATCCAAGCCGGGCAGCATTCCTGCGAAAGGCGGAGCGGGGAGCCCCCGCGTTTCTGCATGTATGCCGCTCTTTTTGCGTTTCAGGCCCCTTCCTGTCCATCTATGGCCCATCTGGGTACCCCGGAAGGCCGACGACGACGGCTAGCCTACGCAACGGGAGTCACCTGTTGACGGTGTGCGTGATCCCGATGGACGCCCACCGGCCAACCACCCGCGCCGGGGTTGTTGGCCGGCGCGGGAACTCACCGTGCTATTTGGGGGTGACGGTGCCCGCCGAGACCCACCCGCTGCCGCCGTTCACGTTGCGCGCCTGGATGGCCACCGTGTATGCCGTCCCGGATGTAAGGCCGAAGAGCGTTTGGGTGCTCCCAACCGAGCGTATTATCAACGGTGTGTGGAAAACCACGTTCCGGTAGATTGGATCGCTGCCCGAAGCGGTTAGGCGAACGCGGTAGTAGTGGATCCCGGAAGGTCCCGGCTCCGGATGCGTCCAGCTGACATCGATATTCCCTTCGTCACTCGTCGCCGCGGCGGATACGCCGGTCGGCGTTCCGGGCAGTCCCGTCTGCGTATCGCCGACGGTGACTGTGTACTCTTGCCAACGGGCGCCCAGGAACCGCCCCTCGTCCGGCTCATTGCCGTTGGCGCACTGCTGCGCCTCCGCACCGGCGGTGTTGGAGCAGGGGAAGACCGTGATCTTGTACTCGCCGCTGTCCAGGCCGGTAATCTCGTGATGGTAGCGGTCGTGGACTGCTTCCTTGTCGTCGTCCTTGTCGACCGGGACCCAGACTACCGTGCCGCCCACCTTCTGGTACCTGATCACGTAGGAATTGACTTGCTTGCCCGTACGCGCGGGGTATGAATGACGCCAGCTTATACCCAGAACACCGTCGCCGCCCGACGCCCACGACATCTGGATGAATCCCGCATCAACGGAGAATTCGCCAATTTTGGGCGTATTTACAGTACTGAGTGAGCCATTATTCGAAGCGATGTTGTCATCCGTTCGCCCAATCTCAGCGTACGCATGAACGTTGTATACGCCGCCTTCAGCGATGTCCAAACTCACGAGAGTGCCTGGCGGGCAGGCGATTTGGGAACCGGAACCGGGGTTGATGAAGCATTGCGCCGAGACAGGAGAGACACTCGTTCGTACGTTCATGAACATACGACCGATTTGGAAGTGACGATTCGGCGTGTTGTCCCAGAACCACACCATGAACGGCTCTCCGTCGGAGGGCGCCTTCACGGGCGTGGAATAGCGGGTCACCGTCGCTCCACCGCTCGTCCCCTTTGTGCCAACCTCGATCCAATAGGACTTTTCGGAATCAAGCAAATCAGTCAGCTTGTATGCCCCGATATCTTTCGTATCGTCGCACACCATCGTCACTGCGTTGAAGTTCCGGCAAAAATCCTTGGCCACATCGACCGTGGAGAACTCGTTAGAGCCGGCCTCACGATAGCGCACAACGTAGCCCGTGACGTTGGTCACACCGGGCGCAGGACCGCTCCACTGGACCAAAGACTCCCTGGCGAGATTGGATATGACCTCCACGTCGGCAGTGCCCGCTACGGGAGTGATGGTGACCTTAGCGCTGGTCTGCGTCGTGCCGTTGCTTGCGATGGTTTCGATCCGAAAGTCATACGCAACCAGGTCCATATCGCCCCAGATGAACTTCCTGTCCTCGACTTTGTACTCGTCCGAAGAGACCCACTCCGTGTCGGCACTCTTCTTCCACTCGACGCGGATGCCGCCGGAATCGCAGGTGTCGCTGGTGGTCCATGACCCGCTGACCTCGTGGGCTTCTTCAGTAGTGAGGGTCAGGGTGATGGTGCAATGGGAAGAGGGCATGGTTATGGGCTCAGGCTCATAGGTGGCCGAGACGGTCACCTGGAAGTCGGGCAGGCCGAGGTCGAATACCGTGACGGACGTATCATCCGGGCCCGCCGTCGTATGCAACGTGAGCCCTTCTTCCCAATCGATCCGGATGATGAACCCGGTGAGGTCGCAGGACTCGGGGGCTTCGGGCGTCGCCCAGGAGACGACGATCTCCTGCTCCGCGCGTATGGCCGTCACGCTACCCGGCTCGCCGCCGGCGCAGTCGGGCGCCGGTTCGGACCAGGTAACCGTGATGGGGGCCGACGTTGCCGACTCCCCGGAATCGTAGCTGACCGTCAAGCGGATGCGCCAAGTCTCCGCCTTGCTGTTGCTGGATCGGAAGGTGGAAAAGCTCCCCAAGGAATACCACTCCCCACCACCAAAGTCGACCTCCCAGCTGTACGAAGGCGTCTCTCCCTCGGGTGCGTTGGTGATGGTCGCCGTCACCGTCGTAGCTTCATCCACCTCGGGATTGGCCGGGCTGGCAGTGATGGACAGTCCGACGGACTCGGCCGGGACCGGCTCCGGCGTAGGCGTGGGTGTAGGTTCGGGAGTTGGTTCAGGAGTGGGCTCTGGGGTGGGCGCAGGCGTAGGCTCCGGCTCAGAGGCCGATGCCTCCATCGCAGTCAACTCAGCGACCACAGGGTCCCAGCGAGCTGCGGTGTACAGGTCGGCATAACCCTGGGCCTCGGCGGCGGTCATGCCGTCGAGGGCGTCGAAGGTGTGCAGCACCCGGAACCAGCGATGCACGTGGTCGTATCCGTTTTGGGTCTCCGCCGCGTAGCCCCGGATGTCGGCGATGACCTGTGAATCCGGTTCGCCGCTATTGAGAGCCGCTACCACAGGCTCCCATCGCGTCCAGCCCCTGTCGGCATAGCCCTGGGCCTCGGCGGCGGTCATGTCGTCAAGGGCGTCGAAGGTGTGCAGCACCCGGAACCAGCGATGCACGTGGTCGGGGCCGTTTGCCGTCTCCTTCGCGTAAGTCCAGACGTCGGCAACCACCTGCGGGTCGGGTTCGTAGTCATCCTGCGCGCCAGCGGGAGAGGTCCCGGACCAAGACACGGCCAGCATGGCGAGGAGGACGAGGGACAGCGCCGCAAGGCGGCCCAGGGGCCACCGGCGCAGGGACGGGGCGGGAGCGAGAGTGGAAGTTGGGGGCCTCATGCCGTCACCTCCCGCAGGAGGTGGGCGCAAGGCTCAGGAATATCGGATTTAGGCGGAGAAAATCGGGGGGGGGGGGGGGGGGTAGAACTAACGCGCTATTATCGGCGCAACGGGCGCGGGATATCGCGGCGGCCGATACCTGTTCAGGTTGTCTCTGTACGATAGCCAAGTTAGCACCTCCCACGTTACGGGCATATTTCCCCACGATTTTACCACCGCAGCCGTGACGCAGCCGTGACGATTTGAGCCAATTTGCGTGACACCTTGTGACGTTTCGCAGAATGCGGCATAATTGACCCCGTAAAGGCCCATTCACTCCCCAACAGCAGGCCATCGAGGTGACAAGTTGGACCGGCACGACGAGCTGCACCGACGGATACAGGAGCTGGAAGAGCGCCTCTCGCGCCTGAGCGGGGCCAGCCTCCGCATCAACGAGAGCCTCGACTTCGACACGGTGTTGCAGGAGGTGGTGGACGGGGCCAGGGGGCTGACGGCCTCACGCTACGGGGCAATAACCGTTCTCGGCGAAGCCGGGCAGACACCCGACTTCATCGTCTCCGGTCTCACCGGGGAGGAGCACCAGGGTCTGTGGGACATGCCGGAGGGACGGGGATTCTTCGAGTATCTCAGCGGGCTGGAGGAGCCCCTGCGGGTCTCGGACGTCGACGGCCACCTGCGGGCGTTGGACATGCCCGGGTTCCTGCCCTCGGTGCCGGTGAAGTCCCTGCTGGTGGCGCCCATCCGCCACCAGGGGGTCGGGGTCGGGACGATCTATCTGGCCCATGACACGGGCGACCGGGAGTTCACGCGGGAGGACGAGGAGACGCTGGTGCTCTTCGCGTCCCAGGCGGCGATGGCCATCGCCAACGCCCGCAGGCACCGAGAAGAACGCCGGGCCAGGGCCGACCTGGAGACCCTGATAGACACCTCCCCCGTGGGCGTCGCGGTCTTCGACGCCGGAACGGGAGCGCCCGTGTCCTTCAACCGGGAGGCCCGGAGGATCGTGGACAGCCTGCGCGATCCCGGCCAGTCGCCGGAGGAGCTTCTGGAAACAATGATCTGCAGGCGCGCCGACGGGCGGGAGGTCTCCCTGCGGGAGTTCCCGATGGCCGAGCTCCTGAGCAAGGGGGAAACGGTGCGTGCCGAGGAGATCGTCATGCGCGTTCCCGATGGACGTTCCGTCACCGTCCTGCTCAACGCCACGCCCACCCAATCCGAAGAGGGCGCGGTCGAGTCGGTGGTCGTCACCCTACAGGACATGGCCGATGTGGAGGAGCTGGAGCGGCTGCGGGCCGAGTTCCTGGGGATGGTGAGCCACGAGCTGAGGACTCCCCTGACCTCCATTACGGGCTCCGCATCCACGGTGCTGGACTCAGCGAAGGATCTGGACCCCGCCGTGGTGCGCCAGTTCTTCCGCATCATCAAGGATCAAGCCGAGCACATGAACGATCTGGTCTCCGACCTGCTGGACGTGGCCCGCATCGAGACGGGCACCCTGCCGGTCGGCCCCGAACCCGCCGAGGTGGCCGTGCTGGTGGACCGGGCGAGGAATGGGTTCACCAACGCGGGGGGCAAGAACATCCTCGCCATCGACGTTGAGCCGGACCTTCCCCTGGTGATGGCGGACCGGCGGCGCATCGTGCAGGTGCTCGGCAACCTGCTGTCCAACGCGGCCCGGCACTCCCCGGAATCGTCCGTCATCAGGTTGAGAGCGGTGCGGGACGGCGTACACGTGGCGGTCTCGGTGGCCGACGAGGGGCGGGGCATCCCCTCCGAGAGCCTGCCTCACCTGTTCCGCAAGTTCTCCGGGGCACAGTCCGAGGAGCAGGGAGGGGACACCGGGCTGGGCCTCGCCATCTGCAAGGGCATAGTGGAGGCGCACGGGGGACGCATCTGGGCCGAGAGCGAGGGGCCGGGAACGGGGGCGTGCTTCACCTTCACGCTGCCATCGGTCGAGGAAACAGCGGCGACCACCATTTCGTCCATATCGACGCGGCGCGAGCAGAAGGCGGAGGAGGAGCGGCTGCGCATCCTCGCGGTGGACGACGACCCCAACGATCTCCGCTACGTCCGCGACACCCTCGCCAAGTCGGGCTACGACCCGGTGGTGACCGGGGACCCGCAGGAGGCGCTCCGCCTCGTGGCGGACGAGAGGCCGGAGCTTGTGCTGCTCGACCTGATGCTTCCGGGAACGGATGGCATCGAGCTGATGAAGGACATCCTCGATGTGGCGGACGTGCCGGTCATCTTCCTGTCCGCCTATGGGCGGGAGGAGCTCGTCGCCAGGGCCTTCGACACGGGGGCCGCCGATTACGTGGTCAAGCCCTTCTCGCCGACGGAGCTTGCGGCAAGGATCAGGGCGTCCCTGCGAAAGCGGGCGGTTGCGGAGCCGTCGGAGCCGTACGTGCTGGGCGATCTGACCATCGACTACGCCGGGCGAAGGGTGACCCTGGCCGGCCAGCCTGTGCACCTCACCCCGACCGAGTACCGGGTGCTGGCCGAAATCTCGGCCAACGCAGGGCGGCTGGTGACCTACGAGCGCCTGCTGGACCGGGTATGGGAGAAAAGAGAGAGCGACGGCGACGTGCGGCCCATTCGCACCATCGTCCGCAGACTCCGCCGCAAGCTCGGCGACGACGCCGACAACCCCACCTACATCTTCACCGAGCCCCGCGTCGGCTACCGGATGTCGGAGGGGGAGGGGCCATCCGCGACCCGCTGAGCGCGGGGTGCTCTTACCTTATACATATGAGGATGCGTTGAAGTTCAAGATTGAAGACATCCCCATCACGGAGGACTTTAGGCGTACCAATGATAGTCCGTACTGCAGGACTGAGCAGGCAGTACGAGTCGATAGTCCCTCGGCCTTCCAAGTCTGTGCTCGTCGAGTGACCGTGTCGAGTCCAGCTTTCCCCGCCAGCATGTCAAAGGTAATTAGGTTCTCCGAAAGCCAGTACGCTATACCCAATTCCGAGAATATCAGGCTTCGCACCGCTGCCTATTACCGTCATTGGGAGGAGAGCGACGCCGGCGGGATAGGTGATTCAGAAGAAGCGACCCTTCGGCGAAACACTGACCTCGCCACCTTCCAACAGGAAACCGGTCAAACTCCAATTACGGGCGCACACCACGTCCAAACTACTTTGACCTACAGAAGTGAGTGCTGGATTCTCTGCGCCTCAATTGCGCCGGCGTCGTTGACAGGGATGAACAGCATGCGGGTGAGCGTTTGCCCAGGCTACGATGCCGCGACACTGATCGCAGACCCATCGCGGTTCGCCAAGCAACTGGGGATCGACTTCGGAAATGCCCTTCGTCCGAGTGACCTAGAGAGGCCGGGTGACGTATGGTGGGAGTTGCTACCACAACTCTTCGTGGACCATGGCCCGGTGGTATACACAGAGTCTCCCTCGGATGTGATCGAGAGACTCCCTAGAGAATCCTGGGGACTTGTCACTCCGTTTGTGAAACGTACCCATTTCTCTGGCCAGAAGGAATACAGGTTCGTCATTTCCATCGGCGGGTCGGGCGATCCGAAAGAGAGAAGCCTGGATTTGACTATCACCGAACAACTGAGAGCATTAACCCACCTAGTCGAGTAGGCACGTCCATATTAGTCTCATGAGGTCCGTCTATGGAAAGCGTTGAGCAAATCATCGAATTTATCTTGGACCAATCCCGATTTGACCTAGGTCGCGTGGACATGGTGCGGGGGCATTCGTCAAGGTCTTGGGCTTCAAGGCCTGGGGAAGTGATATCGGCCCACGAACTGCGTCAGTTGATAGGGCACAATGATTCAGGCGCTTTAGACCCTGACGGAGTCAGAGAAGCCCGGCTGATCTGTACAGAAGAAACTATTTCGCTGTTGGTAGTGCGGCTTCGTGTTCTCTTGAAAGATTACATTGATGTGGAGAACGATACTATTGGCCACGCACTCCCGCACTTGAGCCATGATAACGCTAGTGAAACAACGACGCTGCAGGCCGACGGTCTGTGCGCCATGTCCTGCATCACCGGGTTGGAGTCTTTTGCAAAAGCCCTTGTCAAAGGCTCGGCGTTGGTTGGGTCGCGAACAGTAGAGTCTTTACTCGCCGATTGGGTGGAAGGCCAGCCTGTGCGATATCGCACCTGCGTTATATTGAACGGGATTCACATTAGGGCGCCTCTCGAACCCGTGGCGGGTATCAGGATCACACCACTGCCTTGGTCGTCTGACGAACTACCCAATGACTTGCCAGTTCTCTCATCCAGCGCTCCAGAGGACTATCTTGGCAAGACAATCATTTGCGTCGATACTATAGCGACTCCGCCACTGTTTCGACCAGGACCGGATGAAGTTCCCCATCCTGTACAGGCATCAAGCAATTGTATTGCGGATGTCGATGCCGTATGTCAGGCTCTGGCACTGGAGTCGGACGACTTTGTAGACGGTGCCCTTCTATGGAACGACTACAGCGAACTGCGAAAGGTATTCCCTGCTCGAAACAGTTCAACTTGGGCGCGGTCTGGATCCAGTTTGCGAAACCAGTTGAAGCCCGGCTGGCGCAAGAGCGTCAATTTCCAAACGGGCGTCGTGACGCTTTCGCCCGGAGACCTTCCGCTATCTGACATGGACGAGTCTGGGCTGGGCCATACCATCAGGGCATTGATGGAGCCGAAAAACAGGGGAACTAGGATTTCAGCCACGAGGTTGATTAGATCGAGAGACTCGCGTCATGGTCTCGTGGATCAGTTCGTAGACTTGCGGATGGCTCTGGAGGCGCTTTTCCTGAGAGATTTCACTAACGAGCATAGTCAAGAAATGCGATTCCGCCTTTCGCTCGTCGGAGCTTGGTTTCTGGGCCAGGATTTTGAAGACCGGCGACGAATCCGGAGAGTCTTGCGGGACGCGTATGACACGGCTTCAGGAGCTGTACATACCGGCAACATCACTATCACCGATGTCAATTACGCTCTTCTAGCGGATGCACAAGGTTTATGCCGCGAAGGAATCTTGAAATTTTTGAGGGACGGTCCGCCAACGGATTGGGGCGACCTTGTATTAGGACCTGCTGGCGAATGACAACGAGGGCGCACGCCGTCAGACGCGCAGTAGCAAGCGACCTCCCGCGAAAGCTGGGAGACAAAGCAACAGCCCGCATACATCTTCACCGGGCCCCGTGTCGGCTACCGGATACCTTAGTGGGGCCCGGTACGATTAGCGAGGAGAGATAGGGGCGACATGACTATGCAACTGGTTGACGGCAGCTGGGGTAAGGAATTCACTAAGGCCCTTCAGGATGACTCCAGCGAACTTCGGATAGTCTGCCCGTTTATAAAGGTGGGTGCTCTACAGAGACTACTGCGCCATCATCCAAGTAGAGTTCAGGTCATCACCCGATTCAATCTGGCTGACTTCGCTGAAGGGGTAAGCGATGTCGCCGCCTTGCGAAAGCTACTTGAAGGCGGTGCCAAGGTCCGCGGCATGCGAAACCTTCACGCCAAACTGTACCTTTTTGGCAAGAGTCGGGCGATCATCTCTTCGTGCAATCTCACCGAAGCTGCCCTTAGCCGGAACCATGAACTCGGAATGGTTATCCACGAGCGGGCAATCATCGAGAAGTGTCTCACCTATTTCGATAATATGTGGCACTCTGCCGGCAACGACCTGCTCTTTGAACAAGCTGATGCTTGGGACAAGACCGTCACAGATCATTGGTTACGTGGTGGCCGCCCGAATGAGACAGGCGGCCTAGGGGACTTTGGTGTCGATTCCGGTATTGAGTATGCACCACTTGCGGGAGCGCCAATTGCTGTAGCCGATGCATCACAGGCATTCGTGAAACTCCTTGGTATGGGCGACAACCGTGTCCCGCTTTCGGTCTCCACGCTTGAGGAAGTAAAAGGAGGAGGCTCCCACTGGGCGGCCTGCTATCCTGCCAACAGGAGACCGAGAAGTGTGAAGGATGGCGCCGTTATCTTCATGGGGCGCCTTACCAGCGAACCCAATGACATCCGCGTATTTGGTAGAGCGATCGGAATGGCGTACAGGCCGATAAGAGATGATGCGACACCGGCCGACATCGAACTGAGGCCCTGGAAGGAAAAGTGGTCAAGATACATCCGTGTCCACAACGCGGAATTCGTTGATGGCACGATTGCGAACGGCGTCTCGCTCAACGAATTAATGGATACACTTAAGGCCGATTCCTTTGCGTCTACGCAGCGGAATGTCGTGCGTGGCGAAGGCAATACCAATCCCCGACATGCCTATCGCCAGCAGGCTGCGGTCGAGCTTTCTCCCGAAGGCCTCTCTTGGCTGGGCGACCGGCTTGAGGCAGCGTTCGAAGCTCGTGGTAAGGTGCCTAGGAACAGGCTCGAGGAACTGGACTGGCCAGATTCCTCGGTCGTCCCACTCTCATCCCATTGATCCTACTCTCGCAGTCCAAGCGTAACCTTCGAAGTCAATCTAGGTCACCGGGAAGGAATCCCCCGTGTGATTGCTAACCAGAAGGGGGGGCGCTGCGCTACAGAAACGCCCAGGAGCCCATCAAAAGTCTCGCAGGACTGTGAATGTTGGCTCACAGGCTGCCAAGCCACAATTCGAAGATGGTTCTGTCTATCGTCAAAATAGGCCCACCAACGTAGGCTCAACCCATTATTCGGGCCGCCCTAGGCCTCCCAAGCTCGAAAACAGTGCTAGCTTCCGTACACGTCGGCCCACTACTTTCCGCCCTTGGCGTGTCGTTAATTCCGCCAATCTGCACATTGGGCACAACTGTCTTTGAGGTGTGGCTGGGCAGACCATGAGCCGAAGCCGGCAATTCGATACCTCCGGCCGGCGACTACTCACTGTACCGGTGGGCAATTATCAATGTGTGGGTCTAGAAGAAACCGCTGTTGCTGCTCCACGGGTGGTCGGACGGTCAGTTGCCACCTGTGCTGAGTCCCTGCTCTTGGCGCGGACGTCTGATTCGGCCACTTTCTTGTCCTATTTTCCAGACCGTCACGCCGCCCCGGGCGTCGAGGGCGGCAAGTGCGCGCCCGTCAGGCCGCCAGTATAATTGGGCGACCGGGGCCCCAAGGTCCTCCGCCCCTACCGGTCTGCCCCTTCCAGTTACCTTCAGCATCCACACAACCACTGCGCCATCGCGCCCCCCTGATGCCAGTCGCATCGCGCCGGGCGCGAAGGCGAGCGTCGAGATGGGTTGCTCATGAAACGCCAGGACGCCGGGCCGCGTGCCTTCGGGGCCCTTTTTCCGAAAGCTCCAGACCGTCACGGACGCACCGCCCCCGGTGGCCAAAACGGTGCCGGAATCATCAAAGGCCAGGGCCGACGGCTTGGCAGGATATCCCCACATCTCGGAGTCCTGCCCCGTGGAGCGGCGCCAGAAGTGCACCGAGTTGTCCTGGCTGCCGCAGGCCACGATGTCCCCGTCCGGGCTCAGGACCATCGACACCAAGGATCCCTGCCACTCCAGCGTCTGGCGAGCCTTGCCGGTGGCCGCGCCCAAGAAGGACACTCGACCGTAACAGGCCGTTGCCAGTTCCCCTCGACGTGACCAGGCTAAGGCGCTGACGGTGCTGGGATGATCATCAGACCGCCAGACCTCCGCGCCGTCCACGTCATACACACAAACCTGCCGGGAGCAGGAGGCCGCCAGTCTTTGGCCGTCCTGCGACCATGCTACTTTTTCCACCCAGCTGCTTCCGACGTCGATAGCCCGGGTTACCTGGCCTTCGTCGGCATTCCAGAGCAAGACTCGTCCGTCCTGCCCGGCCGTAGCAATAACGCTTCCCTTTGGGTGGACTGCCACAGAGAGCACACCGCCGTCATGGACACCGCGCCGCTCCCAGGCGGTCTCGCCGGACTCGCCGTCAAAGGCGTAAACGCCACCCTCGGCATCGCCGACCACCAGCGCTTCACCGCCCCGGCTCCACCCCCCGGCCATGGCGTAGTCGCCAACCATCGCAGACCAGCCCTCGCCAAGAACTTCCATCGGGCTGCCGCCATTTAAGTCAGACATGCTTCGAACCCCTCCCGCATACTCTGTCCATCGAGGTTTCGGCCAATGAAGACGAGCTGATTGCGGCGGGGAGCATCCCCCCATTCGCGTTCCGGCTGGCTGTCAACGAGCATGTGAACTCCCTGGAAGACGAAGCGACGCGACTGACCGGCAATACTTATGAAGCCCTTCATTCGGAAAATGTCCACTCCGCGCTCCCTGAGCAGTTGGCCGATCCAGGCGTTGAGCTTTTCGGGGTCGGCGTCGCCGTCCCTCTCGATCGCGACCGAGCCCACCGTGTCGTCGTGCTCGTGCTGTGCGACCCAGGTTCGCTCGACTTCGGCGGGGACCACTACTCCATCCGCGTTCCTCAGTTGGAAATCGAACTCCTCAGAGAGATGCTGGGTGTAGAGGCCGACCTGCACATGGGCTTCGAAATCCAGGAAGAACGACTTGCGTCCTGGGGAAGCGAGCTGGAGGTTCACATGCCTTCCGACAGGAATTTCTCCCCCCGGGTGGATGATTTCCGCCGGTTCAGCGTACTGCCGGACACACCACTCCGCGCTAACACGCAGGGCGGCGTCATCAGCGCCCTGGTCGGGCACGACGATCAGCGACATCGTCGGATCAGGTCCGTCGATGAGGCTGAATTCGTACCGGCCGGCATCGAGCGAATAGACCCCCGTCCATTCGAAGGGATACTCCGGCTCGAGGAAGGTGGGACGACGCTCGAGCACCTCGTCCAGGTTGAAGGCGCCGAGGTCGAGTACAGTCTCTACCGGTACGTTCGCTCGCTCGCTGCGCACGACTCGCGCCATCCGGTTCATGCCCCGGAGCCGAGCCTCCAGGCCGTCAAGGGCCTCGCCGTTGACGAGGTCGGTCTTGTTGAGGACCAAGACGTCTGCGAACGCGATCTGCTCCGTGCTCTCGTCGCTTCTGCCCAGCTGCTGCTCAATGTGGGCCGCGTCAACCAGCGAGACGATCCCGTCAAGGGCGTATTCAGCACGAAGCTCTTCGTCCATGAAGAACGTTTGGGCGACCGGACCGGGATCGGCGAGCCCCGTGGTTTCCACCAACACATAGTCGAACTTGTCGCGGCGCTTGCTGAGATTGTTGAGCACCCGAATCAGGTCTCCCCGCACCGTGCAGCAGATGCAGCCGTTCGACATCTCGAAGACCTCCTCGTCAGCGTTGATGACGAGGGCCTGATCGATGCCGACCTCCCCATACTCGTTTTCGATCACGGCAATGCGCTTGCCGTGCTCCTCAGTCAGGATCCGGTTGAGCAGCGTCGTCTTGCCAGAGCCGAGAAAGCCGGTGAGGATAGTAACAGGTACCCTTTGCTGCGTGTTCATATGAAATCTCCTTTTAGACTGTAATAAGACTAAGTATCATTAAGAAATGCCCATCCTCCTGCGACTAGGAAGAGGAGTTTGTTGGCTTAATTGAGACAAAGTACCAACTAAAAACATACACTGGCGACGCTGTCATTGTCAACCAGGAGAACTGGAGGTGTGTTTAGTGTTAGTTCAATTCGAGGCTGAGGTAGACCAGGGCAATGAAGCAAGTGAGCATGGCAATGCTCTTACTGTGCTGGGCATCATGGAGGTGGCCGTCGGAGAGGCCCCGTCGGTAGACGATGGATAGCGCTCGGTCATGGTCGGACGCCATCGTTCCCTACAGTAGGACCTCCCCCCGAAAAGTTCGCAAATCGGTACGCCTTGGCCCACCAAATTGCGTCACTCCTCAAATCCATGATCATTGATGCCGAGGGCACTTTCGCGGCGGTAAAGGTCGAGAGACGCTCACTCGGCGCTCGATGGCTCTCTTGTCTGCACTCTGGCGGAAAGGCGGAGTTGTGCTGCTACTCGCTCACTGACTCGGGCCGGGCGCCCTCCAGGTATTGGGTGTGTTCTGCCGAGTAGGGATCCAGGCTGGGGAAGAATACCAACAGATGAGCCGTGTCTTCGCCTGTCACCTGGAACGCGTGCTCGGCGCCTGGCGGAATGACGACCGTGTGGTCGGGGCCGACGGTGTGGGAGTGGCCGTCGAGGCTCACCTCAAGCGTTCCTTCCAGCACAACAATGAGTTCGTCCATAGAGTGGGTGTGGAGGGGAGCTCCGGCGCCGGGCTCGGCGGTGTTGATGCTGAGGGTGCTGCTCACCCCCTGCTCGTGGCCTGCAATGTCCCATTTTCGGTAGCCGGGTCGCCAGGGGACCTCGGGCGTTTCGGAATGGTCGACTATGGGCATGGTGTCCTCCCTTGGCCGAAGCTCTCGTGCCTTCGGCTTTGGTCCAATAGGTATCGAGAGCTATTGTAGCGAGTATCCCGGCGGACGCCAGCGTGTAGTGCGAGGTAGGCTCGTTTCCATGCTAGACTCTCCCGAAACCTGTCACGCCGGGAGGCATGAATGACTACACAAGATACGGACCGCTTTTTCCGCTCTTTCACGATTGAGGGCGATGCAATGACACTGGGCGGCATGAAGAAGCAGGCCGAGACCCGCGGCTTCACCATCATGTGCGACGAAGGGCCGCCTCTTGGTGACAACACAGCGCCCTCACCGATGACGTACTTTGCGGTTGCGGTCCTGTTCTGAGAGATGACCCAGATTGAGCGGTACGCTCAGATGATGAAGGTCGACATGGGGCATGTCAGGGCGAAAATCGGCTACTCGGTAACCGCTGAGGGCTCCGTACTTGCCCAGACCATCCGGGCCAGGGCTGACAAGATCGTCATCCACTACGAACTGGAGTCCGACGAGAGCCCGGAGCGCGTGGCCGGTCTGATGTGCAACGCCCGCAATGGGTGCTTCGCTCGACAGTCCATCGGCCGGCCGGAGCTCTTCGAAGATTCGATCAACTTGAACGGCGAACCCTTCGATATGGACGATTACCCTCCGCCTGCAAGCGCGTGACCAAATTGGGCAGCATAACGTCGATGTCCAGTTCGCGACGTTTCCCGGTCCCGCCTGCAGTTGCCGTTGACGCACCCTTGGCATAAGGTTGCCGTGCCCGGTAACCAAAGGGGGTGATTTGGAAACTGCAGCGCCCGAGCAGGGGTCCCGCCGGCCGCGTTTCTACTACGGATGGGTGATCGTTGCCATTGCCATCGTGGGCGGTGCGTTCACCAGCGGAACGGGCGTGTGGGGCGCGAGTGTCTTCGTGACACACATGGGCGAAGACCTTGGATGGTCGCGGTCCGCGTTCTACGGGGCCTTTACTGTGCGCGCGCTCGCTGCCGGCATGCTGGCCCCAATCCTCGGGCCACTGCAGGACAGGCGGATGGGCCCGCAATTCCTGATGCTCATGAGCGCCGTTGCGCTCGGCACGGCCCTCGTCAGTATGAAGTACGTCAACGACCTTTGGGTGTTCTACCTCATCTTCGGCGGGCTGGGCGCGTTGTCCATGTCGTCGCTCAGCGAGATGCTGACGGTGGCAGTGGTGCCAAAGTGGTTCGTGCGGCGGCGCGGGCGAGCCCTCGGCATCGCGTCGACGGGCACGGCCATGGGCCCGCTGTTTTTCCCAATCACCGTAACTGCCATAGTCGAGGCCGTGGGCTGGCGCGACGGATGGCTGATCATGGGACTCGCTGTGTTCTGCGTGCTGGTCCCGCTGTCGTTCCTCATTCGGACGCGGCCCGAGGACGTGGGGCTTCTTCCGGACGGCGACGATCCGTCGACACGGCCCGTGACCAGAACTGCAGCGAACGCTACGACGGCGTCGCAGCCATCGGCCGCAGCCGCGGAGGTGAGCTACAGCCGGGGCGAGGCGACTCGCACGATGACCTTCTGGCTGCTGGCGCTGGCCTTCGCCATGGCAACGCTCTGCATGGGCGGGTTCTTCGCGAACTGGCTGCCCTACTTCCAGGACATCGGCTTTACGGCTGCGGTGGGGTCGCTGGCGGCAGTGGCCTATGGTGTCTGCTCCATCAGCGTGAGGCTCTTCTGGGGCATCCTCAGCGAGCGGTTCTCGGTCCGCTACCTGTTGATGGCACAGGCGCTGGTGACCGCGGCCAGCGTAGTCTTCTTCATGCAGATTTCCGGGCCAATCTCACTGGTGCTGGCCGGCGGGTTCCACGGTTTGGCAGTGGGCGGGTTCTTCATCATGCGGCCAATGATCGTCGCGAACTACTTCGGGCGGCAGCACATCGGCGCGGTCAACAGCATCATCAGGCCGATTACGACGGTTAGCGGCTCGATGAGCCCGGTGCTCATCGCGGGGCTGTACGACATTCGGGGCTCATACATGCTGGCGTTTTCTGCGATCGTGGCTGCGTGGTTGTGCGTGGCGAGCATCGTCAGCTTCGCCCGGCCGCCGTCCCGGCAGCGTGCGGCTGTTGCGCCGCCGACGTAGACCGCACGGTCTACCGCATGGGCCCGCCGAACCGCGGCGCCCGTTGGCCAAGCTCCCCTGACTCCAGCTTCTGTGTCATCTCCGGGTTGCCGATGGGGTCTGGCGCGAGCCATGCGTTGGGCCCGCCGAAGCCGTGCTCCAGGTTCCACGTCACTGCGGTAAACATCTTGCCCGTCAGCCCCTCACTGGCGTCCTGCGTCGCGAGGAACCGGGTCACGGGCACCACCGTGTCGGCGCGGCTGGAGAGCGAGGTGGGCCGCATTCCCTTCGCCACGCGCTCGGCTGAGCGGTCGTCGAACCCGGTGGTGCGTGCGCCGGGCGGGAAGACGACGTTGACGGCGATGTTGTGTTGGCGGACCTCGTCGGCCAGGTAGTGCGACATGTTGGTCATGGCGGCTTTCGAAGCCATGTAAGGCTGCTCGCGGCTCCAAGGCCGCCACAGCTCGTGCGATGGGATGCTGCCGGTGGTGGAGACGTTCACAATGCTGCCCCACTGTTTCTCGATCATCGGGCGGATGAAGCGGCGGATGACCTTTACTGCGCCTATGACGTTGGTCGCGAAGGCGCGCTCCCAGTCGGCGTCCTGAGTCTCCAGGATGGTGATACCGAGGGCGCCCTCATGTTGCTGGTCGCGGGTGCGGAACGCGGCGTTGTTGATGAGGACGTCCACTGTGCCAAAGCGGTCAATGACGGCGGCGTAGGCGTCGTCCACGCTTTGGTCATTCGCGACGTCGCAGGTCAGCGTGAGGGCGAGCTCGTTGGCGTCAAGCTCTTCGCGGAAGGCCTCTTCGCCCTCCCACGAGCGCTCCAGCGCCGCCACGCGCGCGCCCTCCTCGAGGAAGGCTTGCGTGTACTCCGCTCCCATGCCCCGTCCCGCGCCGGTGATTACCACAACCAGGTCCCGCAGATCTCGCGCCGCCATACGCATCCTCCTCGCCTCTGGCAGATGGCGTGATGGTACTCGAAACGGGACACGGTCACCAGTTTCGATGCAACGGGTGTGCGTTAGTTGGAGAAGGTGTTGTCCAGCAGGCCGTTACGCACCGCCCAGAGCACCATCTGTTGCTTGGATTTGATGCCGAGCTTCACCTGAATGCGGTAAACGGTGTTGCGGATGGTGAGCGGCCGGTTGCCCCTGACGCCGGCGATCTCCGCGTAGGACATCCCCTGCGCGAATAGCGTGAGGATTTCCCGCTCGCCAAGGGTGAGCCTGGACGCGTCCCGGGACCTGCTCTGGTGGGCCTTGGCGCGAATTCCCGCAAAGACCTGGCTGGTCAGCTGACTTGGGATGTAATACTCGCCACGCGCAACACTGCGAAGCGTTGAGAGCAGGTGATCCCGGCCGGTGTACTTCTGCAGGTAGCCGGTGGCGCCGGCGGCCACGGCGTCGATGACCGCGTCGGTCTCCGTGGCGGCCGTCAGCACGAGCACGCGAGTCTCCGGCAGCGCCTCCATGATCTCCCGGCATGCGTCAATGCCATCCTTGCCGGGCATGAAGACGTCCATGATGACAATATCCGGCTCCACCTCACGGGCTATCCGCACCGCCTGCTCACCGTCGGCAGCGTGCGCGACAACCTCGAAGTCGTCTTCCTGACCTATAATGGCCACCAATCCGTCCCGCATGACCTCGTGGTCGTCAACGAGCATGACCCTTGTCCGTGAAACCGTCGTCATCTGTGAATCCTCCCTCAATTGCACTTGTAGGGCACAACGCACGTTACAGTCGTTCCCACTGACTCTTCGCCGCAGCTCACCTGCAGGTTGCCGCCCATGCGCTGGGCATAGACGCCCATGTTTCTCAGGCCGTGTCCGTTGCTTGCGACGTACTCGGGCAGGCCGCAGCCGTTGTCGGAGATGGCCAGGCGCATGTCGTCGGGACCGTAGTCGAGCTCGATGGTGACGGAGCTTGCGTGGGCGTGCCGGTATGCGTTGGTCATGGCGTTGTGGGCGATGGAGAAGAGCAGTCCACGCGTTGCAGCGGGCAGGGCGGGCTCCAAGCCGGACGCCATCAACTCCGTGTGAACCGAGGTAATCGTTGAGAACGTCGCGGCGTGGGAGCGCAAGACATCGCTGAGTTCCCGCCCCTCGAATATGAGGCCAATGTCGATGGGATGGCGGAGTTCCCACATGGCGGACTTCGAAAGAGCGTGTGTGGCCTCGAGCTGCGCGACCTGCTCGCGGTTGGTCGCGTCCGCTGCCGCAAGGGCGCTCTCGATGCCCAGGCCAATCATGTACGCCGATTGCGCGGCGGTGTCGTGGATTGTTTGCGACAGCTCGACTTGTTCTTGTTGCAGCTCCCACTCGTGGATGAGCGCCTCTGCCCGCCGTGCCCGCTCGAAGCCGACGACCAGCGCGACTGCAAGCGCGACGCTATAGAACGTGGCTATCCTTGTTGCGAGCACCGAGAGGGACTCGCCAGTAGCTCCAGGACCAGAGAAGACACTCATCGTGGCGTAGCCAAGCGACACAAGGGTCACCCAACCGAGGTTAAATCGGACGGACGAAAAGACAGCTGCAAAGACGGCGAGGACGGGGTAGTACAGCGCGAAGAGCGGGCTATCGAGGTCACTGGTCATCGAAACGGCGATAGTGACGAGTGCAGCGTCCATCGCACCCAGGGAAAGGAACAGGAGCCGGGACGCATCTCGATGCGTGGCCACAAGTGAGTGCAGCCAGGCGTTGGCAAGCAGGGGAAGCATGCCGCAGGCAATGACGTACTGAAGATGTGTCTCGTCGAAGGCAGCGATGCGGAAGGCAGCATAGGAGAAAAGTATCGCCAGCACCGACCATCTGATCCAGACTGACACAATGGCACAGCGACCCAGTGCTGTTGTGTTATCACGGTGAAAGTCTGGTAGCCACTGAGTGGCAGTGGCCAAGAACGTACTCATTGTCCTATCGCGCCTCCACGACCCACCAAACTCGGCTTTACGGACCGAAAAACCATCAGAACACCAGAGCAGTCGTAACTCGCTGAAGGTAAATACGTGTCCTATCTTTGGTACTTTTTCAATCATCAATTCTGACCACACATCAAATGATACCACAGTGTCATACCTGACGACTCAAGACTTACACACTGGCAGCCTGAAGGAAAGCGCTTTCGATGCTTACGGGAAATACCATGTCGCACTGGTAATCTCCGTCATTGGACTGGCCAAGGGTACTTGGTACTAAGTGGACAGCGGCACTGAACAGTCGGAATGCCAGTGATTAGCGTCTGTCAAATGCCAGTGAATCCTTGCTACTAGCAAACATTAGTCGGATAATTGCGGTAGGTCTGTACATACTGGCATTTTTGACACATCCCTATGTGAAGTGTGCGAATTATGGCGTCCTCATCCAACAATGTGCACAGGTCAAGGGCCGCGCAGGTTGGATTCATGATGCGCGCATACAGGGAAGCGTTCGTGTGGAACAACGGCCGTCGCGGGCTGACGCAGGAGGAACTGCTGGAGCGTATGGCGGCCGTCAGCAGCGAGTACAGTGAGCGGTTCAGTCACGCCACGGTTTCCCGTTGGGAGTCGGGCGCTACGCGGCCCACTGCAAGCCGGCTTGAGGTCTTTGGGAAGGCCATCGGTTTGTCGGCAGACGAGATTGACGGGCTGATGGCGCTCGCATCGCTCCGGCGTGCCAGCGAGAGTGCCCCTGTACAGAACGGAGACTCTCGGCGTCTCGAAGCCGCAAAGAGCCCCGCGTCCAGCATCGATGAGAGCGCCGCCGGCGACAGGGTTGTTGGGATTGGCGAAAACACGCCAATGTTTCTTTCCGGCCTGGTCAACTATGTCGTAGTAAAGTATGTAGCTCTGGCAGCTCTCATCATTGGTTCCGGGTCCGGGCTGTCCCTCCTGGGTTGGGACCCTGACTGGATGCCCGCGGCATACGTGTTTCTTGTCACTGTGATAGTCATGGCGCAGGGTTTCCTGCCACCGTCGCGAGACAGCAACCTTAACGACTTCTACTTCGTTTCCATTTTCTTCTTGCTGACAACACCGCTCCTGCAGTTCGAGCGATTGGACATGGACCACTACGGCCTCTACAGGATTGGTGGCTTTGCCGGCACGCAGATGCCCTACATGCTGGCAATGCTCGTGAATCTCTCACTCGCCGCTACAGCCGGTGCGGCTGCCAAGTTGCTGTGGAAGTGGCAATACTCAGGTGATCCATCCGAGAGCAGCGCAATACGAAGGGCGGTTTGGGCGGTCGTGCCGCCTGTCGCTTTCGTGTACGTCGTCATCGTCGTCATCTCCAATGCATCGATCTGGATTCAGCTGGGTGTGCTGCTCGCCTCGCTTGCGGCGATGTTCACCGTCATGCTTGCGTTGCTCGACCCCTCCATCAATCCCAGCGAGCGGGACAGGCAGTTCCTGCTCTTTACCTCTTCGGCGATTGGCATTCCTTCCGCGCTACTCGGCATCACTACCGTCATGGCCATCTATATTTCGCCTGACTTGCCGATGGTCCTGCCGGACCACAACCTGATTCGCTCGTGGGAGATAAACTTTGCTGAACTCGGCTTCACTCGCGCCGAGGCGCTGGACCGAATCAACCTCGGGTTCCTGTGGCACGCCGTTTGTGCGACCGCCTACATGTTCTTTGTCGTAGGCGGCAACATGATGGTAGCCATCTACCGCATGCCTGTCGCAACTTCATCGGATAGCGGCGCCGCACCGGAAGCCGTCCCCAACCTACCGCGAGACGCGGTCGGCACTCGGCGCTAGCCTGTGCGACTGCGATCTGCCAATTAGCTGTGGTGAAAGCTCAATGATTTTCGATTTGCTCGGGCGTCGGGGCGTCGAAGTGACCGAGGGAACAGCGCTTGATGCCTCGGCTGCAGGTGAGAAGGCTGCGAGTTTCGGCGTGGACTGCATTGGCGGGGTTTGCCAGCCTCGGTGTCGATCAACATGGCGATGTGACTCTTCAATGGGTTTAGACGACCATCAGGAGACTGGTCAACGCGGCTGCTACACAGCCACCCATGCAATGAATAGAATGCAATGCATGGGTAGGAAAACTGCTTTGAGAAGGCACCTTCCCCTCCTGGCTGTTGCCTTCCTGATTTCCGGGCTGGCTGCTGCTCTCGCCGCGTGCGTTTCATCAGCGTCCACGCAGCCGCCCGCAGTCGCGCCCTCCAATGCCCAGACGATAGCCCAGGCGCCGGCAACCCCCGCGCCTCCATCGAGCGACAGCGCACCCGTCCCCATCCCCACTCCATCGGACGACGACGGGCTTGAGTTTGTGATGCCGGACTCGGTCAGTTCCGCCGGCAAGAGCGAAGGCTCGACTTCTGATGACCGTTCCCCCTCGCAGAAGAGCGGCACGTCGGAAGGCCCAGTGCAGGGTCAACCCTATACTTGGGAAGACGGTGACAGCACCCACACCGTCTATCTTCAGACCGACCTGGTTGTAGAGGCGGATTCCGACGGGTTGACACGCGACGTCGTCGAGGCCGCTGCCGGGGGCTCCAACGTCGTCAGGAGTGCGGAGGCACAATCGAAGGGCGGCACGCTGCCCGTGTTCCGCTCGGAGTCGGGCGAACTGATGACCCTGCCCGGCGGCGTTCTGTTGGTGCTCGACCCGGAGTGGAACGAGTCGCAGGTGAACTCCTTCTTCTCCGGCAACGGCATCAAGCTGGACCGGGTATCGGCGCTGAGCTACGCCGCCAATGGGTTTTTCATCGAAACGGACCCAGGCTTCCCGTCGCTGGACCTTGCCAACGCGCTTGCGGGTCTGGAGGGCGTGGAGGTATCGAGCCCCAACTGGGGAAGGGAAGCTGTCCCGAAATGACCAATGACTTTCGGACGGACCAGGCCGTTTTGACACGCAGTTTGCGGAAGCGCTAACCCTTGATGGCACGCTGATCACATGAGCAGTTTGCTGCGACCGGCCAGAATCCTGCCAGTGACTGGGCTTGCCCTGGTATTTTTCATACTGGCCCTGGGCTATGCCATGGCGCAGACGACGCCTGCCGCTCCGACCATCGACTCAGTGAGGCCCGGCGATACGACGCTCAACGTTGCCTGGACGGCGCCCTCGGGCGAGACAGGCATCACTGCCTACGACGTCCGTCATATCGAGACCAGCGAGGACGAGACGGACGATACCAAGTGGGCAGTCGTGGACAACGCTTGGACCTCAGGCACGCTGGAGTACGCGATCAGCGGCCTCGACAACGGCACGCAGTACGACGTGCAGGTGCGGGCCGTGAACTCGAACGGCGACGGGGCGTGGTCCAACACGACGACCGGGACGCCGGCGCTGCCAGCCCCTACGATCAGCGTGCGCGCCGACGACCGAGCCGTGTACGTCTCATGGAGCGCTCCGGCCGGTACCACCACCAACGTCAAGGCCTATGATGTGCGCCACATCGAGACCAGCGCCGACGAGAGCGTCGACTCAAACTGGACAGTGGCGGAGGACGCGTGGGAGGACGGCGGCGGCGCCCTCGCCTACGCCATCACCGGCTTGACCAACGGGACCGAGTATGACGTGCAGGTGCGCGGGGTCGACGAGGACGACATCGACGGCGCGTGGTCGGCCACGACGAGCGCGACGCCCGCCGACCACGGCGGCACCCGTGCCGACGCGACGAGCGTGACTGTGGGTTCGAGGGTGTGGGGAGTCATCGACCCTACGGACGATGCGGACTACTTCAGCTTTACAGTGACAGACACGGCGGACTATTGGGTCTACACCATGGGAGACCTGGACACTGTGGGTGAGTTGCAGGACAGCGACGGAACGTTGTTGGAGAGCGACGACTATGGTGGATTGCTGCCCAACCCTGAAGGGTTCTTCCTGTGGGACAAACTGAACGCGGGCACCTATTACATCAAGGTCACCGGCTTCGGAGCAACTGACGAACCGTATGTCCTCAGGGTGCGGGCGCTCACCGAAGGCGGTGGATGGCCTGCAGCGCCTACCGTACCCCTCAACGGCTCCGCCAGCGGCACAATTGACCCGGAAGAGGACGTCGACCACTTCAGAATACAGCTCTCCGAGACAACGGAGGTTGCCATTCGCGCCTCCGGGTTTCCGGACACTGTCGGTAAGCTCTACACCAGCAATTCTCAACTGGTGGCATCCAACGACGACGGGTACCTGCCGGGCGGAAGCAAGAATTTCCTCATCAGGCGAAGTCTTGCGGCAGGGACCTACTACTTGAATGTGAGCTCCTTCGCTGACAGGTCAGATGGGCCGTTCTCGGTGTACCTGAACGCAATCGTTGAGCCGGGCAGCACCGTTGCGGATGCCGAGGAGCTGACGCTTGGCGTTGTGGGTGGCGGGACCATATCCCCGGCCGGAGACGAGGACTACTTCAGCTTCACACTGGACGAGACAACTCACGTGATCGTCGGGGGCGTGAGCCGGGAGGCTGACATTAGCGCCTCGATGTACGATTCCAACAACCTGCAGGCGGCCCTCGATTCGGTTAGCTTCAATCGCAGATTCGTCTTCCAGGGCACGCTGGACGCAGGCACGTACTACCTGAAGGTGACGGGAAAGGACGCCACCAAGACGGGCCGTTACACGGTGAGGGCAATCCGAGAGGGGACCTACTCCTACTTTGAGGACCGTTGCTCCGACATCTCCAGGAGCTCAGGCATAGGCGATCCTTTCTACGGCTGCCAGTGGCACCTCAAGAACAACAACCAGTTTCGGAGCAGCGCCGGGCACGACATCAAGGTCGAGGAGGTGTGGCCTACCTACACCGGAAACGGCATCAACGTGGCGATCGTGGACGACGGCATGCACTTCAACCACGAGGACCTGAAGGACAACGTCGACACCTCACTGAACCACAACTATGACCCCAATCTGTCTGACATCTACCACTACTTCGAGTGGCACGGCACGGCGGTGGCTGGACTCGTCGCCGCGAAGGACAACACGGTCGGCGTGCGAGGCGTGGCACCCAACGCCACGATATACGGATACAACTATCTCGTGGAGTCGTCCGACGCCAATGAAGCCGACGCCATGTCCCGCAACGCGCCGGTCACGGCAGTTTCCAACAACAGTTGGGGGTCCCAAGACTACGGCAGGCCGCAATCCGCCACATCGGTTTGGGAGATGGCCGTGGAGGACGGCCTCGCCAACGGTTACGGCGGGAAGGGCGTCTTCTACGTCTTCAGCGGCGGAAATGGGGGTGAGGACGACGATTACTCCAACCTGGACGAGCAGGACAGCCACTACGGTGTCACGGCCGTCTGCGCCGTCGGGCACGACGACAAGCGCAGCAGCTACTCGGAGATGGGTTCAAACCTGTGGATTTGTGGGCCCTCCAGCAGCGGGAGAACCGGCCAGCCGGGAATCACGACCACCGACAACGGCAATAGGTATTGGGGCAGGATGGGCGGCACCAGCGCTTCCTCGCCAATCGTTTCGGGAGTTGTAGCGCTTATTCGCGAGGCCAACACCGCGCTGACGTGGCGGGACGTCAGGCTCATCCTTGCGGCCTCCGCTCGCCAGAACGACGCGAGCAACACGGGCTGGGAGGAGGGCGCGCTCAAGTACGGCTCGAACACGGACCGCTACAACTTCAACCATGAATACGGCTTCGGCATGGTGGACGCCAAGGCGGCGACGGACCTGGCTGTAGGCTGGACCAACGCCCCGACGTTCCGGCAGGCGAAAGTGGAGTCGGGCACAATCAACCTCTCACTTCCAGACGCCGCCGCAGTTGTGGGCCAGCCTGACGCTCCGCGGCAGGCGTCCACCACGCTGACCGTTGGATCCTTCGTGCAATTCGTCGAATATGTCGAGGTCAACACGCATTTCAACCACACCAGCTTCCGTGACCTCAAGGTGGAGTTGGTCTCGCCGTCCGGGGCCGTCTCCGTCCTCTCGCCATGGGCTGACCTTGGCGAAAGGGTGAGACTTCGAACCGCCTTCCGCTTCGGCTCTGCCCGGCACCTGGGCGAGGATCCCACAGGCACGTGGACGCTGCGGATCACGGACTACAATCGACAAACGGGCATCGCCCAATCGCTGAGGTCGTGGGGGCTCACCATCTACGGGCATGGCTACAAGCCTGCCGCGCCGGAGATCGATGACATTACTCCGGGTGGCGGCACCCTGACCGTCGAGTGGAAAGAGCCGACCGACACGGGGAGGTCGGCCATCTCCTCCTACGACCTGCGCTACATTCGCGATGACGCGAGTGACAAGAGCGACTCGAACTGGAACGAAGAAACCAACGTCGGGTCCCTCAGCAACCGGAGCCACACCATCACCGGGCTCACGGGCGAGGAGGAGTACGAAATTCAGGTGCGCGCCCGCAACGCGGACGGTATCGGCTTCTGGTCGGAAAGCACGAAGGGCGAGCCCACCATTGTCGCACCGTCGGCGCCGTCGATTACCAGCGTCACCCGTGGCGACAGGACGCTCGCGCTGGCCTGGACCGCTCCTGACAACGCGGGGGGCGGGAGAATCACCGCTTACGACGTGCGCTACATCGAGACGAGCGCCGACGAGACGGTCGACACCAACTGGACCGTCCGGGACAACGCCTGGAGAAGCGGCGACTTTCGGTACGTCATCAGGAATCTCACCAACGGCGACGAGTACGACGTGCAGGTCCGCGCCGTCAACTCCGCGGGCGACGGGGATTGGTCGGGTACGGAGACAGGTACACCCCTTCCTGACGACATTCCCATAGCGATGCAGTTGGAGGACAGTACGATCGACGTCGATGAGGACGGGGGAAGCGCCGTCCTGACGGTCGTCTTCACCACGACGCTGAATGCACCGCCTGAAGCGGACTTCACCTTCGATGTGGAGTTGACCTTCTCAGATGTGTCCGCAACGATTGACGACGACTACACCGCCCCATCCTCCCTGTCCAACTTCGTCGCCAGCGACTTCGCCCTGACCGACGTCAACGGCCAGCAGCGCTACCAGGCCACCAGGGACTTCACCGTGCTCATCCTCGATGACACTGTGGACGAGTCGAATGAGACTGTGCGCGTGACCGTCGACTACCTGACTGCGGGACTCTCGCACCTTCAGGGAGGCCCCAAGACGGCAACCATCACCATTCGGGACGACGAGCACGTGCCGGTGACCATCAGCTGGCAACAGGCTGACGTAACCGTCGACGAAGACGACGGCTCTGTGACCCTGCGTGCCCAGGCAGTGACCACAGTCGACAAGCGCCCCGAGGACGGATTTTCCTTCGATGCGCGCGTCCACTCCTCGAATGGCGATGCCTTCCAGCCCGCAGACTACTCTCCGGTCGATGAAACGCTGACCTTCAGCCGGAACGACTTCAGCCGGACAACCATCAGCGGCAACCGGGTGTACCGCGCCGTAAAGCAGGTCACAGTCAGCATTGTGGACGACACCGACGACGAGGTTGAGGAGGAATTCACGCTGACCTTCGAGTACTCCAATTCCAACCTGCTTCACCTGCAAGGCGGCCCGGCCGTCGCTACCGTGAGGATCACGGACGACGAATTCGTGCCCATCAACATTAGCTGGGACCAGGCGGACGCATCGGTTGATGAGGACGCGGGTAGCGTCACCCTGTACGCGCAGGCCACCACGACGGAGGCCGTTGCGCCGCAGTCGGATGTCACCTTCACCGTGAGGGTATTCACCCGCTCAGGCACCGCGCAGCAGACGTCCGATTTCACCTCGCTGGACGCAACCGAGACCATTCTCCACACCGATTTCAGCTCGACACTCGTTAACGGTGACCTCAGATACCGCGCGGAGAAACAGATCATCATTGACATCGAGGACGACATCTATGACGAGGGGGACGAGGACTTCACGGTCGTACTTTCATTCGGCACTCCCAGACCCCCGTACCTGCAAGGCAACTCGGCGATTGCCACCGTCACCATCACCAACGACGACGAGGGCGGCCCCCAGCCGCCTCGGCCGCCGCCTCCACCGAATACCGGAGGCGGTGGCGGCGGGTTCGGCCCCGCTCCCGTCGCACCCAAGTTCAGCGACGGCTTCCGCACCAAGCGAGCGGTCGCGGTGAACGCGAACTCGAGCGACCCGGTCGGAGACCCTGTGCAGGCGGTCCACGAGGACGACCTGGAGATTGCGTACTCGCTGAGCGGGGCGGACGCTGCCCTCTTCACCGTCGACGGGGAGTCCGGGCAGATCCGGGTCAAAGAGGGCGTGGAGCTGGAGTTGGGGCGAACGTATACGATGAACCTCACGGCCACGGACTCGGCCGGCTTCGGCGCCATCATCATCGTCGAGATTGAGGTCGCGGAGGCCGCGCACCACCGCTACGACGGCAACCGCAACGGCGTGATTGAGCGCAGCGAGGTCATTGCCGCAGTGCAAGACTATTTCGACGGAGATATCTCCAAGGATGACGTCATCGAGCTCATCAAGCTCTACTTTGCGGGGCCGAGCTGACGTAGACGGGCATGCGGGAAGTCGCAGGCCGAAGGCTCCAGAACCCCAACGACTGCGTCATCTGGTCGGGCGGATACAGCCTGACCGACGCTGGAGGAGCCTCAATTGCCTACGTCCAGGTCGTCCAAGAGGCCGTTTCGCACAGCCCAAATCACGAGTTCCTGTTTGGTCTTGACTCCCAGCTTGTCCTGAATCCGGTAGAGAGTGTTCCGGACGGTCACAGGGCTCACACTCCGCGCGCTGGCGACCTGATTGTAGGGAACGCCGCTTGCGAACAGCCTTAAGGTCTCCCGCTCAAGCACAGTCAGGTTGTCCGATGCCCGACGGGCGTCGAGCCTACTCTCGCCCCGAATCATCGCAAAGACTTCCCTTGTAGCCTCTTCGGGTATTAGCAATCGGCCTTCAGCCACATCCGAGACGGCCTCCACCAGTTTCTCGGGCGGCGAGTACTTCTGAAGATATCCCGTCGCACCGGCAGCGACGGCCTCTATTACCGCATCCATCTCCGTCGAGGCCGTCAACATCAACACGCGTACGTCGGGATGGATCTCCATGATCTCCCGGCAGGCATCGATGCCGTTCTTGTGAGGCATGATTACGTCCATGACAATGACGTTAGGCTGCACTTCCCTTGCAAGCTTGACTGCTTCCTCTCCGTCTCCCGCCAGCCCCACTATCTCGAAACGGCCTGACGCTCCAAGTGCATCGCGTAAGCCGTCCCTCATGATCGGGTGGTCGTCCACAACCATCACCCTTACTTTACCTTCCGGTGACATCTTTCCCTCAGCTTTCTCTCCCTGCGTGGGGAACCACGCAGGTAATTGTGGTTCCGCCTCCCCCCCGCTCGCTCGTCACTGTGAGTGTTCCGCCCATCCTCTCGGCATCGGCGCTCATGCCGTTGAAACCGCGTCCGCGCTCGACATAATCGTCGGGGAGACCCTCACCGTCGTCCCAGACGGACAGTCTGATCCACTCACCCTCGAAGTCCAGCCTGACCTCGACACTCCCAGGGCGAGCATGCACGTACGCATTGGTAAGCGCGTTGTGTGCAATTGAAAAGAGACGGGATCGCGTCTCAACTGTGAGCAGGGGCTCGGTCCCGGACTGCGACATCCTCGTAGGGATAGCCGTAATCTTCTCGAAGGTTGAACTGTGCGACCACAACACCTGCCCCAACTTCCTGCCTTCGAAGATGTGGCCCGCGTCGATGGGTTGCCTCAACTCCCACATGGCCGACCTTGACAGATTGGAGGTCGCATCCAGTGCAGCCATCAACTCCTCGTTTGCCTTGTCAGCAAGCTCTCTGGCCCTATGAATCCCCAGGGTGATCATGTAGGCGGTCTGGGCGGCAGTGTCGTGTATGGTCTGGGATAGCTCGGTGCGTTCTTGCTGCAGGTGACGCTCCCTTTCCATCGCGGCTTGTCTCCTGGTGCGTTCAATTCGGACGATGAGACTCACGCAGATCACAATGACGTACATCGCCGCCAACCTCGCCATCAGCGCCTTCTCATCGCCCGCCACAAGGTCGATGCCAAGTCCAACCCTAAGGCATACGAGGACATAGACGACGGCAGTCAGAGTCGTCCAGGCTAACCCAAGCCACAATGACGGGAATACCAGAACAAACAACGTAAGGGACGGGTAGTAGGCCAGGAAGAGAAAGCCCTCGAACCCGCGTTGGAGAACAATGCCCGCCGTAATCAGGCCTAAATCCATAAAGCTGAGGAGGAGCAACCAACGCCATGTTACCGACCTGTTTGTCCAGAGTCGGTAGTGGACCAGGCCATTGATCGTCACCAGCGGCACGTGCAGCAGCAAGTACTCGTAATGGCCGTGATACCAGAAACCCGGTCGGTAGGCAAACAGAAATGCAGTGACCAGCCATACTAGCCAATGGCCCCACACCGAGACCCATGCAACGTAGCGGACCACTTCTGGGTCGGCCCAGTTGGTTGGTTGAAGCCGCTTTCTTGTGGCTCCAATTTCCGCCATTAACAAGTCCAAGCGTCCCATCCAACGGCGTACAAGTGGAGGCGCTGCGACGCCCAAGGCTGCATGCAGCCTCCGTCGGCCGCACGCAGATTTGGCGGTGTCGGCCTTTAGCACTCTAGCTCAATTGCCCAGTAAAAACGAGAGCGAATTGTACCAATTCCCAATAGGCAAAGTGCTATCTATAGGAGCAAGCAAATAGGAAAGGAATTTTCTTGTCTTCGTTTGCTGCACACCCAAAGCGGATTCCACGCTCTCGTAATGACTCATGCGGTTGGCGAAGCCACTTGAGCCGATCATGCTCGCTGGGCCATCGATGCTTGACTGAGCGCAGGCGATTGGCTGACGGCCCGCCCGGACAGCGGGTGAGGATGATTCGGTCTACCGTCAGATTTGTCGGAGCTGAGGCTAACCGAATTGGGACCTTTTGGTGGGACGGTCCAGATCCAGGTGGTCAGCCAACCGACCAATTGGACCCCAGGGGCCTCCGATCTACCGGTTCGGAGGCCGCCCTGATTTGACAACCGGCGAACGCACGGACATTCAACGACTAATGTCGCCTCTGCCTTTCGCGTGGACGGGGCCGGGTATTGTGTCGGGATCGACAGGTGAATCCGTAGGCCACATGTAGGTTGGCCTGTCTGGCCCGTGTAGGGACAGGTACGCCTCAATTGGACACTCCAACAGGAGGCAGAAGGACGGGTGTATGAGCACGCCGTAAAGGAGGACCCAAAAGAGACGCAGAGGCTAAGGTGCCCGCCCTGAGAGGGGAAACAGCCACGCCCCTCGTTGGAATGACTACGTTTGACGGACAGAACCCGAAAATTGAGTAGGGGGCGCCGAGCGCGTCGTCGTCCAAGCCACGAAACGGCCGGTCTCTCGTTCCCTCGCTTCCGCCCATTCACCTTCTCCTCACCCCTTCCAAGATCCCATGACCGTCGCTACCCGGCCCATTGACAGCAAGGCCGAATTACAGGTAGTTTCGTGCCAATAACGTGGAGGTTGTATGCTCCATGCGCAATTGGAAACTGTTCGCATTGCCTTGCGTATGAGGTGGCACGACAGTAACGCACGGGGCTGGCACCGTCCGGTGTTTCGCTGGCTGGCCTACATCGTCCTGCTGGCCGGCCTGTGGGTAGCGCTGTCGGGCAGGCTGGACGGCCTGTTCCTGGCTATGGGCATCATCTCGGCGACAGCAGTGTTGTCCGTAACGGAAGCGATATTCCGCCCGGGTGACCCTGTGGGGTTTGAGCGCCCTCCCGCGCGGTTCAGTTGGCTGGCTGGAACGGTATTCCGCTTGGTGATCTACTTTCCGTTGCTCCTCCGGGACATCGCCGTGGCGAATGTCCACGTGGTGCATCTGGTGCTGAATCCACGAATGCCCATCAGCCCCTCACTCGTTGAGTTCGAATCGCCGTTGCGGACGGAGGCGTCGAATGCTGTGCTGGCCAACTCCATCACGCTTACGCCGGGCACCGTGACAGTCGACATGTCGGCGAACCGATTTATCGTTCACTGCATATCGGAGACCATGCGGCAAGAAATCCAGGAAGGCGTGTTGCTCAAGCGGGTTGCCCACGTGTTTGGCGAGAAAGTCGAAGTACCGAAATTACGCAATCTCACCTCAGCGGAAGAGGTGAAATGGTGAGTGCGGTCTTCGTAGCGACGGCGTCGGCCATCATCGTCCTCAGCGCGCTCAGCATGTGGCGCCTGGCAGTGGGCCGGACCATCTATGACAGACTGTTGGCGGCAGGCGTTGTTGGGACCAAGAACGTGGGGCTGTTGGTGGTCCTTGGGTTCATGTTCAAGCGTCCAGACATGTTCGTCGACCTGGCGCTGACCTATGCACTTCTGAACTTCATCGGGACGGTGGCCGCCGCGAAATACCTTGCGCGCCATCCCGAGGGAGGTCTGTAGTGGCCATTGCGGGGACAGTGCTAATAGGGGTAGGCCTCTTCCTCATGGCAGTGACGGTCATCGGCCTGATTCGCCTGCCCGACTTCTATACGCGAACACACGCAGTCTCTAAAACGGACACGCTCGGCATCGGGCTGGTGCTCGTCGGACTGGCGCTGCACGAGGGGGTGACGCTGGTCAGCCTGAAGATCGTTCTCGGCCTGCTGTTCATCTTTATCGCCAACCCGGTGGCTGCGCACTTGCTCACGCGCTCGGCGTTGCAAGTGGGCATCATGCCATGGACGCGCCGAGACTCGGCGCGGGAGCAATAGCGATGGTCTGGGAACTGGAATTGGCGCTGTACGGGTTGCTTGTGCTGACGTCGGTCATCGCGCTGTGGGTACGCGACCTGCTGGCCGCCGTGGCCTCGCTGACAGTGTACAGCTTCATTGCGGGGACGCTTATGGCGCTCATGGGGGCCGTCGACGTGGCGCTGACGGAGATCGCATTGGGTGCAGGCGTGACGGGCGTGATGCTCATTGGAGGCATCAGCTTGATGCGCCGGAGGTCGTCGGATTGAGGGCGTTAGGCATCATGCTCGCCGTTGCGACTACCGCGCTTTTCGTCGCGGCATCGTGGGACTTGCCCGACCGCGGCGACCCCCACGCGCCGGCGAACGTCGGTGTAGGGCCTGAGTACATTGAGCGGACGGAGGAGGACATCGGCATCGAGAATGTCGTCTCCGCCGTCCTGGCCGACTATCGAAGCTATGACACGCTGGGGGAAACATTTGTCATCTTCACGGCGGGCGTTGCCGTTCTATTCGTACTGATACGGAGGGGGCGCGATGACCGACAGGCATGACAGCGTCCTGCTCCACTTCGTCGTCAGAGCGGTCATGGTCCCGGCAATCCTATTGTTTGGCCTCTACGTCCTGGTCCATGGGGACGCGTCGCCCGGGGGCGGGTTCCAGGCCGGGGCGATCCTCGCCGGCGGTCTCATTCTCTCGCGCCTTTCGCTCAGCGGCGACGAGGGTCGCAGGCTGTTCTCCCGGCCCAGGCTGGTCATGATTGCCGTGCTTGGCATGTTCCTGTACGCGGGGACGGGAGTTGCGGCAATGCTCGCCGGCGGTGATTATCTCGACTACGGAGTCATCGCATTTGAATCGATCGACCGCATTTTGCCGATTGGTCTGGGGCGAAGGGAAATCGGCATATTCATCATCGAAGTGGGCGTGACGTTGGCCGTGTTCGGGACGCTTGCGCTGGTTGTCGACTACCTGACTGAGCCGCACGATCCGGAAGAGACGGAGGGGTAGCAATGGAAGAGGTGGCGGCCCGCTTCCCCTACTTTATGATTGCCATCCTGCTCGGCGTAGGCGTGTGGGGCATGGTAGGCAAGCGCAGCCTGGTCAAGAAGCTTATCGGGCTTAACGTGCTGCAGTCGGCCATAATCCTGTTTTTCATCAACGGCTCGATTCGCGAAGGGGGCACCGTGCCCATCCTGTTCCATGGTGAGCACGGCAACGCCGAGGACTTCGTGAACCCGTTGCCGCACGTGCTGATGCTGACGGCCATCGTCGTCGCCGTTGCCGTCACTGCTGTCGCTCTCGCCTTCCTGACACGCATCTACCGCGAATTCGGGACGGTCGACGAGGCAGAAATCTTGAGCGAGATGGAGCGGCAGACCTAACACGTGGCAGACCAACTACCCGCCCTGATCCCTGTCCCGCTGCTGGTGCTGTCCATACTCGCGCCTATGGTCGGCTTGTGGCGGCAAAAGCTCGCCTTCTGGCTGGCCATAGCGACCATTGCGTTCAGTACTGCGATGTCGGGATGGGCGCTTGCCCACGTCATTGCCCACGGCCCGATGACCTACAAGTTCGGCGGGTGGGAGCCGCCCATCGGCATCGAGTACGTCGTGGACCATGTGGCGGCATTCGTTTCGCTTATCGTCATGGCCGTGGCGCTTGCGGTGGTCGTTGCGACGCGGCGTATGGCCGAGCAGGAGATGCAAGGGAGACAGGGGTTGTACTACTCGCTGGTGCTCCTGCTGCTCGGCGGCCTGACAGGAATGGTTGTCACCGCCGACCTGTTCAACCTGTTCGTGTTTCTTGAAATATCGTCGCTGGCTGGCTATGCACTCGTGTTCCTCGGCGGCCGCAAGGGGATGCTTGCCGCGTACCGTTATCTTATCTTGGGAACGCTCGGCGGCGCGTTCTACCTGCTGGGCGTGGCGTTCCTCTACTTTGGGACGGGCACGCTGAACATGGCGGACACGCTGGCGATACTCTCGGCCTCTGAGGCGACGACGGCAATCAGCGCGGGCGCCGTGTTCATCTTCATCGGACTGGGCCTGAAGATGGCGCTGGTGCCGCTGCATCTGTGGCTTCCGGACGCGTACACGTTCTCGCCATCGTCGGTGAACACGCTGATTGCGCCAATAATGACCAAGGTCGGGGCGTACGCGATGCTGCGTATGTTCCTGAGCGTCTTCCCCGACGGCTATCTGGTTGACGAGGTCCCCATCGGACAAGCGCTCGTCGTGCTTGGGGCGATTGGCGTTGTATTCGGGGCAGCGGCAGCATTCAGGCAGCAGGACATTCGGCGGCTGCTCGCCTACTCGTCCGTTAGCCAGCTGGCCTTCATCGCCATTGGCATCGGATTGGCGACACCGGCGGGGTTTGTAGCCGCGCTGCTGCACATCATGAACCACGCATTGATGAAGGGAACGCTGTTCCTCGCCGTCATGGCCGTGCGAATGCAGACAGGCGCGACGGAGGTGCCCGCGCTGACGGGCCTTGGCCGCCGCCTGCCTATCACTACCGCTGCCTTCACGGTCGGCGCCATCGCGATGGTGGGCATACCGCCGACGGCGGGGTTCTTTAGCAAGTGGTATCTATCCATCGCTGCGTTGGAACAGGACCTCTGGGTGATTCTGGCCGTCGTGCTTATCAGTAGCCTGCTGTCTGCTGCGTATCTTTTCCGGGTGTTGGAGCGTGCATACCTCGTGCATTCGCCGGCCGACATGGATGGGACCAACGACGAGCTGGAAGGTGAAGCGCGTCGAAGTAGGATCCCGCTGTTAAGCACGACCTGGGAGCCCAAGATTGACGTGTTGCTGCCTCTTGTCTTGCTGGCAGCATCGACTATCTTGCTCGGGGTCTTCAACGTGGCGGTGGTGAGACACGTACTGGAGCCGGGGACGTAATGATCGAATCGTCACCTCTGCCCGCACTTGCAGTCGCTGTCCCACTGATCGGCGCCGCGCTGGTCGCTGCCCTTGGGAGTATGCCTAACGTACGCGAATGCGTGTCCATCGCGCTGGCGTTGGCCACGTTGGGGCTCGTCGTCTCGATGCTGCCCGGGACGACGGATGGCCGCGTTGCAGAGGCGACTCTTCTCGAGCTGTCGCCCGGCATCAACCTTGCGCTGCGAGCCGACGCGGCGGGCATGCTGTTCGCAACACTAGCCTCGTTTCTGTGGGTGCTCACAACCGTGTACTCCATCGGGTACATGCGCGGGCTGGAAGAGCAGAAGCAGAGTCGCTTCTACGCCGCGTTCGCACTGAGCGTCGGCGCAGCGTTGGGCGTTGCGCTGGCGGCCAACCTGTTGACGTTTGTGCTCTTCTACGAATTGCTGACGCTGTTTACCTACCCCCTCGTGATACACCGTGAGTCCGACGAGGCGATTCGCGCAGGCCGGAAGTACCTGCTGTACACGCTGAGCGGAGGGCTGGCGCTCCTCGGTGGAACGGTTTGGCTCGCGCAGATGGGGATAGACACAACATTCTCCGAAGGAGGCGTGCTGGGGTCGCTTACGGGCCGCGACGGGACAGTTTGGGCGTTGTTCGTCTTGCTCGCCGGCGGCGTCATCGTGAAGGCGGCGGTGATGCCGCTCCATTCCTGGCTGCCGGCTGCGATGGTCGCGCCAACCCCGGTGAGCGCCCTGTTGCACGCTGTCGCAGTCGTGAAAGCAGGGGTGTTTGGTGTCGTGCGCGTGCTCATCTTCGTCTTTGGCGTCGACCTGCTGCGTGACACAGGTGCGTGGCAGGTCCTGGCTATCGGCGCGGCGGCGACCGTCGTCCTGGCCTCGTTGCTGGCGCTACGGCACGACAATCTCAAGCGGCGACTCGCCTACTCGACTGTGAGCCATTTGTCCTACATCGTGCTTGGAGTGGCGTTGCTGGGACCGCTTGCATTGACGGGGGCGCTGTTGCACCTCGTCGGGCATGGCGTCACCAAGATAACGCTGTTCTTCTGCGCCGGAGCAATTCACGTCCGGACACACCGCGAGAACGTGAGCGAACTGGACGGCATCGGCAAACAGATGCCCGTGACGATGGGAGCATTCGCGCTGGCCTCGCTGAGCATGGCGGGCATTCCACCGTTCGTGCTGTTTGCGAGCAAGTGGTACCTGGGCGCTGGAGCAGTCGATGCATCGGCCATTGCGTTCCTGTTCGTCTACATCGCGGGCGGGGTCCTGAGCGCGGGATACTTGTTCCCCATAGTGGCACGAGCATTCTGGCGGAGCTCGCCGTCCTTCACCTGGTCGGGGTGGCACGGGGAAGCGTCACTCAAGATGGTCGCGCCGCTCTTGGTAACCGGACTGCTTGCGCTGGTTTGGGGTATCGCGCCGAATCTGCCTTTCAGCTTCTTTTCCCTGGCCACACAGGTGGCTAACGGGACAGGAGGAGGCGCCTGATGCGGCTCACGCGCAACCTTGTGGCTGCGTTCGCGCTGGCCACTATCGCGACACTCGCGGCCGATACGGGGCTCACCTTGACCGACAAGATCAAGGCACACTTCCCCTACGCGGATATTATCGGCTTCTACATAGCCTTCGGGCTGCTCTCGACATACGCAATCGTATACGGCGCCAAGTGGCTGGGGGCCCTGCTGGTGCGTCCCGACAACGACGATGGCAGCCAGGAGCACGAGGATGAGTAGCTTCATGCCCGCGTTCATCCTCATTCTCGGCGGCGCGGCTGCCCTCGTTTTGCCTGCCCGCATTCGGCCGGCGCTGATGGTGACTGCCTTCGGGCTCACCGTGTTTCAGTTGGTCGTCTTCCTGGACCTGAACACGACGTGGGAGGCCCACTGGCTCGGATTCGCTCTCATGCCGCTGCGCGTCGATGCGCTGAGCTTGGCGTTTGGGAGTGTGTTCGCCATCATCGGCGTGCTCGGCAGCATCTACGCGCTGCACATGCGCGACCGAGGTCAGCAGGCTGCAGCGCTGTTCTTCGGAAGCGGCGCGCTGGGCGTTGTGTTCGCGGGTGACCTGCTTACGCTGGTAGTCTTCTGGGAAGTCATGGCCGTCGCGGCGGCTTACCTCATCTTCCAAGGGGGACGGCCAGCATCGCGGGCGGCAGCCATGCGCTACCTGTTCGTCCACATCGTGGGCGGGGCCATTCTTTTGGCGGGCGTGCTGTGGCACTTTGCCGACACGCGCTCGCTGCTGTTCGAGGGATTCGAGGGCGGAGGCGCGGCGTGGCTGATTCTCATCGGCTTTGCGGTGAACGCGGCGATTCCGCCCGTCCACGCGTGGCTGGCTGACGCCTATCCCGAGGCGAGCGCGGCGGGCGCGGTGTTCCTGAGCGCCTTCACGACCAAGGCGGCAGTTTACGTGTTGCTGCGCGGCTTCGCGGGGTGGGAGATCCTCATCATCCTCGGCACGGTGATGGCGCTCTACGGTGTCGTCTACGCGGTCCTCGAAAACGATATCCGGCGCCTGCTTGCGTACCACATCATCAGCCAGGTCGGCTTTATGGTCACTGCGGTTGGCATTGGCACGCATGAGGCAATCGAAGGCGCGACGGCACACGCCTTTGCCCATGTGCTCTACAAGGGCCTGATGATCATGGCGACGGGCGCAGTATTGACGGCAACAGGCACGACGAAGATGACGGAGTTGGGCGGCCTCGCGCCGAGAATGAAAGTGGTGTTCACGCTGTACATGGTGGGGGCACTTTCCATCTCGGCGGTGCCGCTCTTTGCGGGCTTCGTGAGCAAGCCCTTGGTGACGGCGGCCGCGCACTACAGCGGCTACGACATCGCGACCTTCCTGTTGTACGTCGCGACCGTCGGCACCTTCTTGCACACCGGGCTGAAACTGCCCTACTTCACGTGGCTTGGTTCCAAACGCGCAACGCCCGTTGCGCTCATCGCCAAGGTGCCTGCGGGGATGTACGCCGGCATGGCGGGAGCGGCGGCGCTGTGCATCGCCGTCGGGCTCTTCCCGCAGACCTTCTACGACTTCCTGAACTTCACAGGACACTACGCGCCCTACAACCCAAACGAAGTCATTCAAACGCTGGAGTTGCTCGTATTCACAGGCTTGGGCTTCTGGCTCATGCTCAACGCGCTCGAGCCAAAGTCGACCGTGTCGCTTGATACCGACTGGCCCTACCGCCATGCGGCAAAGCCCGTGCGAGTCCTGGTGCAGGAACCACTGGAACGCGCCTTCTTTACGGCCGAGCGGGCAAAGGACGCGGTCGTGGCATGGACGACGCTGGCAGCGTCGTCGCCGGAGACTGCCTTGCATCGGCTGCCGTTGGGTGACGGAGTGCGAAGAGCGGCGCTAGCCGCGCTGGGCAGGCCGCCGCTGGCCGCCGCCATAGGCGCGATGTTGCTCACCTTCGGCGTCCTCATCGTGTTCGTCGTCCTGCGCACGTAGCCGCTCTGTGCGAATGGAGCGCCTCAAAGCCAAGCGGGGTGAGTGGTGGCCATGGAGTACCCCCCTTCAGGTCGTTTCAGTCCCACTGCACGTGCGGGAAATCGGGGTATGCATGGGGAGGGGTGGAAACGCTGACGGTCAAGCTGGACATAAATCTGAGGCTACGAGAGTCAACTCTGGACAACCGTGGATAGTATGATGGTGGAGCTGAGGGGATTCGAACCCCTGACCCCCTGCTTGCAAAGCAGGTGCTCTTCCGACTGAGCTACAGCCCCCTGCCCTTCGACACAGAAGCGCCCAGGCGGGCGCTTCCTCTGCGGTGTCGCTCCTCAATTACAGCAGGCCGGGGTTGCCGTCGTCAACTTGACCGGGCGGCAGCCCCGCCGACAAGCGCTAGTGCGTCAGGATCTGGTCGAGGAACATCTGCGTACGAGCTTCCTTTGGCGCAGTGAAGAATTCCTGCGCCGTGCTGACTTCAACAATCTCGCCCTCGTCCATGAAGACGACGCGGTTTGCAACGTTGCGCGCAAAGCCCATCTCGTGGGTGACGCAGATCATCGTCATGCCGTCCGCGGCCAGCTCCATCATGACCTTGAGCACCTCGTTAATCATCTCCGGGTCCAGGGCCGACGTCGGTTCGTCGAACATCATCAGCCTGGGGTTCATCGCCAGCGCCCGGGCGATGGCCACGCGCTGCTGCTGCCCGCCGGACAACTGACCGGGGTACTTGTCGGCCTGCTCGGGAATGCCTACGCGCTCGAGCAGTTGGTAGGCCAATTCCTCCGCTTCTCTTTGCGGTATGTGACGCACCTTCTGGGGGGCGAGTGTGATGTTTCGCAGGACGGTCAAATGAGGGAAGAGGTTGAACTGCTGGAACACCATCCCCGTTTCCGTGCGGATCTTGGACAGAGTGCGGATATCGTCAGTGATTTCCATGCCGTCGACGATGATGCGCCCCCCGTCGTGGCGTTCGAGCTGGTTGATGGTGCGCAAGAGCGTCGACTTGCCGGACCCCGAGGGGCCGATGATTACGACGACCTCGCCCTCCTCAATGGAGATGCTCACCTCGTTAAGCGCGGTGAAAGTGCCGAAGCGCTTCACCACGTTCTCCATACGGACCATCTCTTTGCCGTTATTCTCTGTCATTGCTTCACCCCCCGCGGTATTCGCTACCGCCGTTCGCCCACGCCTAGCCGCGACTCCGCGGCGCTGCCGAGCTTGGACAACAGGTAGGACACCACCCAGTAGATCAGGGCCACTACGATGTAGATCTCGAAAAACGCGCCATCCGCGATGTCGGTCTGGCCGCTCAGGATCTTCTTGGACTTCTCCAGCGTGTTCACCAGCGAGATCGCCGCCAGGAGGGCCGTGTCCTTCCACAGCGCGATGAACCGGCCGATGATGGCCGGGATCACGGCTCGGATAGCCTGGGGCAGGACGATGAGCGCGTACATCTGGATCGAAGACAGGCCCAATGACTGCGACGCCTCGCGCTGGCCCCTTGGGACGGACTGGAGGCCTCCTCGTATCACCTCTGCGATGTAGGCGCCGCCGAAGAAGGCAAAGACGAACATGACGCGATACACGAGGTCGATGCTGCTGAAGGCCTCGCCTACCGGGCCAAGCTCGTCCTTGAGGAACGTCGCAAAGAGGAGCCACACAAGCAGCGGCGCCGCGCGTACCACCTCGATATAGCCGACCGATGACACGCGGATTGCCCAATAGGGCGAAATGCGGCCCATGGCAAGCGCCAAGCCGATAAAGAAGGAGAAGAAGACCCCGACCGCGAAGACAAGCACGTCAAGGAAGGCGCTCTCCCAGCTGTTGCTGGAGACCCCGAATTGCATCAGTACTATGGCCGGTATGAGCAACACCCACAGCGCACCGATCCCCTGTAGGACAATCGGGTTGCTACGCCATCTCGAGAGTTGTTTCCCGACCCAGGCGCCACCCGCAAGCGTCGCAAAGACGCATGCCATAAGCACCCACGTCGACCCGAAGGGGACCGCCAACCCCAGCGACACCGCGTACAGCCACGAGGGCGCCCATCCCCGGTCCACAACCAGCACGCTGTCGATGCCCGTCACAGTCTGCGTCTGCCCTGCCGACTCAATGACGTCGGTGAACTCGTGCTCTTCGATTCTGAACTCTGTGCCGAGTCCAAGGGTAAGCACGATTGCCGCAACGACGCCGATGGCGATCAGATACGGTCGCAGCTTACCCGCCCATATGCCGTAGGTGACGGCGATCAGTCCGACAACGAGGAAGACAGCGATCCAGATTCGGAAGGTCTCGTCCTGCGGGTAGCTGCCGATGAAGAATAGGCGCTGGTTGATGGCGACGAGTCCCCAGTTCGCCTGGAACAGCACGTACCGAACGGCAAGGAAAAGCAACAGCGCGGCAGAACCAACCGACACCACTGTCAGTGCTGCGTTGCCCCGCGTGTTGAACAGGTTGGCCTTCGCCCACACGATGCGCTGGGCCACAGATGCCGGCTGTATGGTGGTGAAGGTCGTCATTTCAGCTGCACGTTTTTGTTGATCGTGTTCATGATCATTGAAATGATGAGGTTGGTGATGATGAAGACTACGAAGATGAACAAATATGTCTGAAGCAAGTTGCCGGCGTTGTTCACAATCCGGTTCGAGATAAGGACGATCTCGCCGTAGGCGATTGCGTGAGCCAACGTGGAGTCCTTGTTGGCGTTTTGATACTCATTGTTCAGTGCGGGGATCATGATGCGCAGCGCCTGCGGCAGTACGATTAGCGTAAATCGCTGATACACGGTGAACCCCAGCGAGGCGGAAGCCTCAACCTGCCCGTGCGGCACCGCCTGGATTGACCCGCGCACGATCTCCGCGATGAACGCGCTGAAGTAAAGCGTTAGCGAAACCAGGGCGCTGATATATCCCAGCCCAAGCTGGTTGCCGCCTGCGTAAGAGAAGAACCCTGCCTCGGATTGGACCACCTCGGGCAGGGTTATCCGCATTGGAAGCAGCAACGCGAGGTAGGAGACCACCGCCAGACCGACAAAAATGGAGAGCCCCCACGTGTTGCCGCGCATGACGCGTCCTGTCAGCTCCTCCTGCTGTTCCCGGACGCGGCGAACCCACATCGCAACCACGGCGGCAACTATGAGCGCAAGTGGCCATATCCACCATAAGTCGTTTGTCGGCTCCAGCCACGGGATCGCCAAACCTCGGTTGCTGATATAGAGGAAACCGCTTATGCCCGATTCCGACTGGATCTGCGGCAACGACCGGAACACGCCAAAGGCGAAGAAGAACATGATCAGCAGCAGCGGGAGGTTCCGGAATGTCTCAACGTAGAACTTGCCCAACCTGGTGAGGATGGGGTTGTTGGCGAGGCGGGCCACGCCGACGAGGAGGCCAAGGAACGAAGAGAGAGCAATCGCGAACACTACGACGGAGATGGTGTTGCCCGCCCCCTTGAGCATGCCCAGCCATCGCGGGTCGCTCGCCTCGACCTCGAGGGCCACGAAGATGGAACTGCGGTCCGGGCTGCCGTAGGGGCCGGTGATGAACCTGAAGTCAAAGAGATTGGAGAATATGGAGTACACCAGGTAGATGGCAATGATCGCGGCAGCAAGGCCAACGACTATGTTCACCACTCTGGCGCGGGAGTTGCTGTGGTTCCAGAGGTCGCTTAGATATTCCTTCATAGCTGAGGCCAGAATAACGGCAAAGGCATGGCCCGTGCAAGACGGGCCATGCCTTTCGCCATCAGTTTGTGGCTATCCGAATCGCTACCGCATCGGCGGCGAGTAGATGAGACCGCCGTCCACGTAGGACGCGTTCAGCGATCCGGCACGCGTGAGACCAACGGCCTCCAACGTGCGCTCGTATGCTTGGCCGTAGTTGCCAATCTGCTTGATGACGGCCTGCATGAACGTTCCGGGGATCTTGCCGTGGCCGATGCCCAGATTGCTGGGAGCGCCGCCGTCAAAGCCGACGCCCAGGAGCCTTGCCACGGTGTTGTTCGGCGGGTTGGCCGCCATGGCGTCCACGTTGCCGGAGTGTACGCCCTGCTCCTCGGCGATGATCATGCCGTTGACCACCCAGCGGACCACGTCCTCCCACTCGGAGTCGTAGTCGCGGACGCTGGGACCGAGGGGCTCCTTCGACAGCGTCTCCGGCAGCACGACTGCGTCGGCTTCGTCGTCGGACTTGAGCGTGAACTGGTGGCCGCCGAGCTGCGACTTGTCCGAGGACCAGGCGTCGCACTGGCCATTGACGAAGGCGCCGCGGATGGCCGCATTTTCCTGGAAAGTCAACTCGGAGTACGTAAGGCCATTCTCGGCGAAGTAGTCGGACACCGCGCCCTGCGTGCTGGTGCCGTCCAGGATGCAGATGGTGGAGCCGTCAAGCTCGTTAACACTGGCCACACCAGATCCGGCGTGGACCATGATGCCGGCGCCGTCGTAGAAGGTGGTCGGGGCGTATGCGACTTCCAGGTCGGCGTCGCGACTGGCGGTCCAGGTCGTCGTCCGGATGAGGACGTCAATTTCCTTGGCTGCGAGGAGCTCGAACCGGTTGGCGGACGTGGCTTCCTTGAACTCAACCTTGCTGGCGTCGCCAAACACGGCCGCTGCCAACGCACGGCAGTAATCCGCGTCGTTCCCCTCTGCGGAGCCGTCCGGGTTCAACACACCGAAGCCAGGGGTGTCAGCCTTCACACCGCAAATGAGGTTCCCGCGCTCGATTACGACGTCGAGCGTATTCTCACGGGCGTCTTCCGCGTCCTCCCCGTTACAAGCCGCAACAACAAACACGAGCAATAACGCGGTAACCACCGCAAAGATAGAGACCAGCCTGCCATTTCGGTTCATCTCGCCTCCTATACGTTTGTGTCAGATGCGCCCCATGCGAATCTACCGTTAATCTCACGCTTATGCAATAGCCTGAATGTAAGCGAAACGTGAAAACCCATCAACTTCCGTTCGGTATCCGCCGTACTAGCCCGATGACGTTTCTATAGTATGCAAGGCGCGGTGGATATAAGCGTGTCCCGATGTGCCATGACCCATCGGCAATCAAACACATCAAAACTTTCTATAGCATGTAACCCACCACGCGTGAGCATACTATAGCTATGTATGGGGCATCTTGCCTAGGCCTGCGCGTGAGAGCTTTCCGCCGGAACCGTGACGTGCACGGGCGGTCGTGACGTCAGCAGCAGCAGCGCCGAGACCGCCAGCAGGCCAACGCACGGCCACCAGACGCCCTCGTAGCCGCCGGTGTTGTCGGCGACGTAGCCGGTGACCGGGCCGGCCGTCGCGGCGAAGAGCATTGTCGACATGAGCGCCACCGACCTGACGGCGCCGGCGTGCTGCCGTCCGAAGTAGGCCGCATACACGATGCCCTGCAGGGCGCCCAATGAGTTGATCGCAAAGGCCCAGATGTAGAGCGCCACGAACATCATGAAGGTGTTGGCCACATTCAAGGTGAGTATGAAGCACGTCAACATGAAGAGCATGTTCAGCGCCAGCAGCCGCTCGAGGCCGACAATGGCCACCTGGCGGCCCATCGTCACAGCGCCTACTAGGGTCAGGATCTGTGCCGTTCCCGCCGCCAGCGCCATCAGGCTCGGGTCCAAGCCTTCGCCGATGAAGTAGGGGAAGCGAAAGATGACCATTGACGTTGTGCAGAAGGTGAAAACGCTGTAGGCCAGCGTCACGCGCCAGAACGCCGGCGTGCGAATGGCCTCTGCCCTGGTCCACTGGCGAGCCTCAGGGTCGCGGGGTGCGGCGGACGAACCGGACTCCCGAGGCGTGTCGCCGTCGGGCATGAGGCCGATGTCCTCCGGCTGCCGCTTGAAGACGAGCAGCGACACCGGCACGATGACGCTCAGCCCGATGATGCCGAGCGTGACCCACCCAGTCTTCCACCCGAACTCCAGGATGACCCACTGAACGGCGGGAAACGCGACGAGCAGGCCGAAGGGAGCTCCCATCGAGAGGATGCCGAGGGCTCGGGCGCGCTGCCGGACGAACCACTTGGCCACAACGGGCGCGCCGTATATGGAAGCCGGGCCGTGAATGCCAACGAGCCCGGTGACGACGTAGGCGGTGATGAACCACCACTCGGGATGGAAGAAGCTCAGGCTGCCGAGGAGTACGGCGGCGATGCCTCCCGCGACGGCTAGGAGCACCCTCGCTCCGTAGCGGTCGATGAGGCGGCCGATGAAGAGTCCCCCGATGGCTGCCGCTAGCAGGTGCCCGGTCTGCGTCCAGCCGAAGAGCGCGCGGCCCCAGCCGAGGTCCTCGCGCATGGGCTCGATGAAGAGGCCGTAGGTGGGGCCGGCGAGCGCCATGGCCGTGGCGCCGACGACGATCATGCCCCAGACGACGTACCAGCCATAGAACAACCGGGGTTTGCGGCCTTGCTGCACGGGGGGAAGTGCTCCTCTACAGACGTTGGCGGTTGCCTCGCCCATTGTGGCGCAAGCGAGTCGCTCGCGCCACCACTGGCGCTCGGCCTACCTCGCCTGTCGACGCGAGACTAGCGTGCGCTGACCGGCTGAGCCTCTTCGGCGACTGCACGCGGCGGGTACGCGGTGGCGTAGTTCGAGAGCACGATGCCAGTCCCGGTCGCGGCGAGTATCAGCGGAATTGCCATGAGGAATGCCGTTAACCCAAGGGCCGACCACTGTCCACTGAGCAAGGGAGGCGCGAGCGGGATGATGATAAGGGACAGGTCAACAACGCCTATCAGCATGAGTGGGACTGCGCGCACCCAGATGGCGGCCAACACGGCGATCACTGCGGCGACGAGGCCGACATTGGTGCCCATTGCAACTGCGGCGTCAGTTTCCTGCGAAAGCCCGTATTGTGAGCCAATGGACAGCGGGTTGTGGCCCACGTATGCGATGGCCACGGCCATCACGACGGCCACAGACGCGGCCAACCGCAAGAGGTACAGGCCTGTGCGGTACCGGTTTCGCGCCTTGAGAGTCGGATCAACGGCAATCTCCACGCGGGGCTGAGCGCCCGGCGGCCCCTTCCGTTGACGCCCGAAGACGACGTCGTACCCGAATGCGATTACGATGTAGCCGACTGTAATCGAGATCGTGAGGGTGAAGGGCCAGTACTCGAAGAGCTGACCGACGAACCCGTCGAAGAAAGCCAATGCCACCACTAAGTCACCCATCCGAAGACACTCCTAACGCGATGAGGGGGGAGTATGTTGGTGCGGACCCGTAAAGACCCGCAATTCATGGTAACACCGCTCCGCAGCGTGCGATAGCGTTCTCACCGAAGTCAAGTTGTTGCCATATCGCATGCCAGATGCGTCTCCGTAGCCGCTTGACTACCATGGCGAGCCGCCCGCCTTCAAAACCTGTATACTCCCCCTGCCAGCAGCCTGGACCTCCGGAGAAGCCATGGCCCGGACCCAACAATCAGACCACGACTCGCTCGGCGGAAGCTTGGCCGCGAACGTTGTCGTGCGTTCCGGGGTCTTCTACGGCTGGTGGATCCTGCTTGCCCTTGCCATGATGCGGGTCATGGCGTCGGGTGTCGGCAACCAGGTGCGGAGCCTGCTCGTCCTGCCGCTGGAGGAGGAGTTCCAGGTCTCCCGCGCCGAGGTCTCGCTCATGTTCACGGGCGGCAGCATCGCCGTCGCTTTGACGGGCCCGCTTGGGGGCTGGCTCATGGACAAGTTTGGCCCCCGTCGCATCATGATCATCACCACCGCCATGTCCATCGCCGGGTACCTCTTGCTTGCCGCGGCAACAGAGTTCTGGCAAGCCCTTCTCATCTTCACGATCCCACTGGGCGTCGCATACAACTGGGCCATCCTCAACTCGGGCGCGCCGATCCTCAACAACTGGTTTGAGCGAGGGAAAGCACGCGCCCTCTCGCTTCTCAACGTGGGCCACGGAGCGGGCGCACTGCTGCTGCCCCTGATGGCCATCGCCATCGTCACCTTCGAGTGGCGATTGTCGATGCTCATTGCCGCCGGGGTGATGACCGTCGTCATGATTCCGGTGCTTATGGTGGTCCGCAACACGCCCGAGGAGATGGGCCTTGCGCCGGACGGCGACAAGCCGGACCCGACGCGCGCAGCCACCGGCGGGCGCCCTGCGATGCTCGCCGGCATGACGCTGGCGCAGGCCGTGCGAGGCCCCTTCTTCTGGGCGGTGGGCATCGGCAGTTCGTGCATGCTCTTCGTCAACTCCGGCATCATCGCCCACATCGTGCCGCTGTTGGTGTGGAAGGGGCAGACGGAGAACATCGGCGCGCTGCTGCTGAGCCTGCAACTCGTGTGGACGGTGCCCGTGGTCCTCGGCGTCAGCTGGGCCGCCGACCGCTACGACGGCACCAAGATCATGGTGGGCATGATGTGCGTGGTGCTGGCCGGCGCCGTCACGCTCCTGATTGCCCAGAGCCTGTGGAGCCTGATCCTGGCGGTCATGATGCTGGCGACGGGCGGCTCGCACTGGGCCATCTTCTGGGCAGTGCTTGGCCGGCAGTACGGCCGCGCCAACTACAACAGCATCCGGCTGTGCATCTACTCAATCATCATCTCCGGCATAGCGGGGGCGCCCTTCTTTGCCGGCCTTACCTACGACCGGACGGGCAGCTACGGACCGTGGCTGCAGATCATCCTGTTCGTGGGGGTCCTGGGACTGATCGCGTTCATCGTTGCCGCGATCACGCGCAAGAAGCATCCCACGTGGATGCGCGGGTAAGCGCATTGCGTGCCCTCAGCCTCGGAGTGGCCGCCGGAATAGCGGCCGTCGTACTCCTCGCAGCATGCGAGACCGAGCCTGCTCCGGCCGCGCCGACGCCCGAGCCCACTGCTGCTCCAAGCCCAACTCCGACACCAACCGCCGTTCCTCCCACGCCGCAGCCGACGTCTACTCCTCTGCCAACTCCCACCACCGTCCCGCCGACGCCCGTCCTGCCGCGCCCCGTGCCGACGGCGACCTGGACGCCTACGCCCTCGCTGCCGCCCCCGCCTACCGCGACGCCGCTTGCGCTCGGGCCGGAGATTGGGGCTGCGGCGCTCATTCGCTCGTGCCAGTTCTACCTGGAGGTGGCGAACTCTGCGGAGACTCGAGCCGTCGGGCTGATGAACCGCGAGTCGCTGGGTTGGGACCGAGGGATGCTGTTCGTCTTTGAGGAGGAGCAGGTGTTGGGATTCTGGATGAAGAACACACTTATCCCGCTGGACATAATCTTTGTCAACACCGGTCTCAAAGTCGTGGACGTGCAGACCATGCGGCCGGAGCACGAGATTGCGCCGGACCCGCTGCCCATCTACACGTCGGCGGCCCCCGCCCTGTACGCCATCGAGATAAACGAGAACGTGGCGGCCGAGTGCGGTGTCGAGCCGGGCGACACCGTCGAGCTGCGCAACCTCATGCCGGACTCGACGCGGTAGCCCGCCGCCGTCCGCTGAGGGCCAGCGCGGGCAGCAACGCCGCCAGCAGCAGCATGGCCGAGATGCGGAAGAAGTCCCGGAAGAGCGCGATGCTGGCGTCCGACACCGATGACGTGTAGACATCCAGCTGCGCCTCGTATGCCGCCTGAGACAGGTCGGGCGAGGGCAATGGCAACGCGAGGCCCTGCGTCGCAGTCTGGAACTCGCCGACGCCCCAGGCCGCCAGCGCGGCCATGCCGAAGGTCATGCCCACCATACGCGCCGCGGTCACCAGCGACGCCGACGTCGCCTGGTAGTCGGCCGTCGTCGCGTCCATCGCCGTCACGAAGACGGGCGCGATGACCAGCCCGAAGCCGAACCCGGCGAGGGCAAGGTGCAGCGTCATCTGCGGGTCCGCGATGTCGATCGTCCAGCCGCTCATGTACAGCAGCCCGATGCTGCCGATGGCGAGGCCGAACATGGTCAAGGACCGCTCGCCCAGCCGGTAGGCGAGGAAGCCGCCAATGACCGCGCCGACAGGCATCGCGCTGGTCATGCGCATGAGCCTCAGGCCACCCTCGAGGGGACTCTGCGCGAGCACCGTGTTGGCCATCAGCGGCACGGTCACCATGGCCATGATGAGGGACGCGCCCATCAGCAGCTTCACCACGAGGGCCGCCGTTGCCTGCCGCGAACGGAAGAAGGAGGGCGGCAGCAGCGGGTTGGGCGCGCGGCTCTCGACCCACACCAGCAGGCCAACGACGATTGCGCCCACGCCGCCCAGCGCGTAGGGCCACGGCGACGAGGCGTCGAACGCCGACTGCTGCGCCGTCGCGAAGACGAGCATGGTCAGGCCCGCGACCATGAGCGCGCCGCCGACCCAGTCCATGCGCACACCGGGCAGGCTCGCGACGGGGAAGCCGCGCAGCGCCCAGATGAGAATGAGGGCCTGCGGAATGTCCAGCCAGAAGACCCACCGCCAGCCCCAGAGGTTAGTGATGACCCCGCCGTACAGCGGGCCGAGTACCATGCCGGCCTCCGCGCACGCGCCGATGATGCCCACGGCGATGGCCCGCCTCGTGCCGGGGAAGGCGTGAACGGCCATCGCCATGCCGACGGGGATGGTCGCGCCGCCGCCGAGCGCCTGCACGACGCGCGCGCCGATGAGAAACTCGAGGTTGGGGGCCACCGCAGCGGCGAGAGAGCCGACGGCGAAAACCAGCAGCGACGCGCGGAAGAGCAGCGCATGGCCGTGCACGTCGGCGAGGCGGGCGGTCAGCGGGATGGCGGCGGTGAAGCCGAGGAGGTAGGCGGTGATGATCCACGCCGCGCGGTCGAGCTCCGTCGGCGGCACCTTCAGGTCGGGCATGACCTCCGGCAGCACCGTGACCACGACGGTGTGGTCGAGCGCCGCGGTCAGCACCGCGCCGCTGACGATGGCGAGGGGCAGCCACGCGCGCCAGCCAGTGGGAGCGTCGCCCGCCATGGCTAGCTAGACCGCGCGGCCGGCGCCGGTTGCGGGGAGCGCTCGCACGGAGGGCCCCGCCTCGTCGAAGGCAGTGAAGTCGAGGATTCGGACCACCGGCTCAACGTCGTTGGCGAGCACCTTGCCGGTGATGCGCACGCGCCGCACGAGATTGTCATCGCCCACCCACACCTCGATGTCCTGCTGCAGCGTTCCGTCGGCGTCCGGGATTAGCGGCTGGATGTCCGCTCCACTGACGACACCGGTGATGCCTTGGCTTGACGTGCCGTCGAGCGTCTCGTCGTTCGAGTAGGCGGGGTCACCTATGGCCAGCAGGATGCCGCTGAGCGTGCTGCCGACGTTGTGCAGGTTGAACGGCAGCTGGCTTGACTGGAGCGACAGGGGTGTGCCGGACAGTGGGTCCGTCATCGTCGCGTTCTCGCCGTCCACCGTGATCTCCATTTCAAGGAAGGCGTTAAGCGCGCTCACCATGGCCTCGGCTGTCATGGCAGCCTGGTCCGGGTCCTGGACGGTCCCCTGCGCGCCCTGCAGCACGACGCCCAGCATCAGAGGCGTGTGTCCCTCCTCGTGCGAAAGCGTGAACTCCAGCGACGTCACCTGCTCGATGCGCTCGGCGGCGGCCTCGAGGCGCTCCGACGGCGAGAGCTCCGGCGCCTCGTCGGTCGGGCCGCAGGCGATCAGCAGGGAGAGTGCAAGGGCAGACAACAGAAGCAAGGGGAAGTTCAGGCGCGAAGACTTCGGTGTCATGGGCTCCCTTCGCAGGGCAGGATTCCTCACGCAGCGGGCATGGCGAGTGTATCAACGTCCGCCGTGTGCAAACAAGCTGGCCGGCGCCCCAATGCAAGGAACCGAGGGCCGGGAGGCGAATGGCCTGAGGGGTGAAGCCCGTGCGTGCGAGGCGGTGATTGTCCCGCGAGGGCGGACACAGTTGCGGCACGCATGTTTCCGGCGGCAAGCCGTATGTGGAACGGGGCCCAATGCTGTACCTGACCAGATACGGAAAAGGCACTTTTGCGTCTTCTGAGAAACAATTCCTATGCTAAGGACCTCTTTACAGATACGAATTGAATTTGGCAACAATTTTGTAGCTGAGATCGGCGTTTGAAGGCTCGCTTCGGAGCTTGCGGTGCAGGTGCGCCTCGTCTTCATGCAACCAGACTAGCGACAGGGGAATCGTTGGGGCAAGCACATGATGTCATGGTCCATGCGGAGAACTTGGAGCGAGCAGGTCAAGGGACGACAAGGTTGTGCCTGCGGGTCCCGGACGGAAGGGCAGAGGCCCTCCATCGATTCCACCCGTGGCTGGCCAAGCCGCGCAAGTAGCGCGTGCCACACCCCTGATGTACACTACGCCGTCAGACGGCGGTCTCGTACGCGCGCATGAACTGCGAAGCGGCGAGCGCCGCAGGCACACGCTGGAGGAAGCCATGCCAGCATCGACGCCCACGTTCCGAATCCTCAAGGCCGACCGACTGATGGACGGCCGAGACTCCCCCGTGCAGACCGACGTGTCCGTGCTGCTGCAGGACGACCGCATCCGCGCCGTCGGTCCCGACGACCAGATCGCCTTCCCCGACGGCGCGTCCGGCGAGGTGCTCGAGTTCCCGGGCGGCACGCTGCTCCCCGGCCTCATCGACTGTCACACGCACACGAACATGCCCGGCACCGGCCGTCGCGGCGAGGACGTCAACCGCGAGGACACGGACGCCATCCGCGTGCTGCGCTCGGCGCACAACGTCGCCATCGCGCTGCAGACAGGCGTCACGACCGTGTGCGACTGCGGCGGCTGGAACGAGACGACGTTCTCCCTCAAGGAAGCCATCCGCGAGGGCACCGTCAACGGCCCGCGCGTGCTCGCATCCGGCCGGCCCATCACGACGACGGGCGGGCACTGCTGGTTCATGGGCTCGGAGGCGGACGGCGTCGACGGCGTGAGGAGCGCGGCGCGGCTGCTCATCAAGCAGGGCGCGGACTTCCTGAAGGTCATGGGCACGGGCGGCAGCACCCTCGGCACGGACCCCTTCCACCCGGCGTTCTCGATGGAGGAGCTGCAGGCCATCGGCGAGGAGGGGCACCGGCGCGGCCGGCCCGTCGTCGCCCACTGCCGCACCAACGACGCCATGCGCATGTGCGTCGACGCGGGGTTCGACGCGATCATGCACGGCTGGTTCACCGACGACACGGGCGCCAAGATGTACGACCAGGCGCTCGCCGAGCACATCGCGTCGCACGGCGTCCGCGTCAACCCGACGCTGCAGATCACGCGCAGCCGCTTCTTCCTCTGGGAGGAGCGCAAGGCGCGCGGCGAGCTCTCGCCCGAGGAAGAGGCGCAGTACGAGCGCATGAAGGCCAGCCACGGCGAGACGCTGTCCCACGCCGGGGAGCTCTTCAAGACCGGCGTCAAGCTCATGGCCGGTTCGGACTGCGGCTGGGGCTACTACCCCTTCGGCCACTTCGACCGGGAGCTCAAGGCAATGGTCGACGCGGGCCTGACGCCCACGCAGGCCATCCAGTCCGCGACCTACAACAACGCGGAGCTGCTCGGCGTCGCGAGCGACATCGGGACGATCGACGCGGGTAAGCTGGCGGACCTGATCGTCGTGGACGGGGATCCCTCAGAGGACATTACGCTCATCGGCAACGTCACCGCCGTCTTCCGCGGCGGCGAGCGCGTCAAGTAACGAGACGAGGAGGAAGCGCCATGGCAATGGAGACGGCAATCAAGACCAAGAAGATCGACGCTGACAGCCACTTTCTTCCACGAAGCAACTTCGGCGACCTGCGGACGCTGATGCCGGGTTTCACCGAGCAGGAGATGAACATCATCATCCGCGACACCGAAACGTTCGCGGACCCGAACGCGCGCCGGGGCGGCTTCCGCGCCACCGCAGCGGGTCAGCGCACGGGCGGCGGCGACTCGACGATCTCCCAGGGCGTCAGCGCGTCGCGCAGGTCGGGCCCGATCGGCCACGGCGAGGCGCAGGACCGCGTGACGCTGCTGCCGGAGACGGGCTTCGACATGCAGGTGCTCATCCCGGACGGCATCTTCGCCAATCCCTTCGGTTCGCCGCTGGGCCGACCCCGCGACCCCGCCGTCCGCCTCGCCCTGTGCAAGGCCTTCAACAACGCCTCGGCCGCCGCGCAGGACGAGTGCCCGGACCACCTCATCGGCACGGCCGTCATCCCCTTCCAGGACGTCGAGGAGTCCTGCATCGAGGCCAGGCGTGCCGTCGAGGAGCTCAACCTCAAGGCCATCACCATCAACGGAAACTGGGCCGGCAAGAACTACGATTCACTGGAGCTCTACCCCTTCTGGCGGACGGTCAGCGAGCTGGACGTGCCGCTGTACGTCCACCACAACCCGTTCCAGTGCCAGGTGAACGACCATGTGCCCACCACGTACACCATCGGGTGGGAACGCTACAACCGGATGCACGTCAGCAACTACCTGGGCTTCGCCTTTGAGTACATGCTCGGCATGGCGAGCCTGACCCTGGGCGGCGTCCTGAACGAGTTCCCTGACCTCAAGTTCGTCTTCTTCGAGGCGGGCGGCTCCTGGCTTCCGTGGCTGATGTACACCCTCGACCGGACGCACCACGTCGAGCCGCAGTGCTCGCGCGTGCCGAACCCGCCGAGCGAGTACATCCGGCGCTCGTGCCTCGTGGCCGTCGAGCCCGACGAGTGGTGCCTGCCGCAGGCCATCTCGGCCATCGGCAGCGACAACTTCATCATCGGCAGCGACTACCCGCACCCGCCGTCGACGTACCCGAACACCGCGGCGGGCATCGAGAACATGGAAGGCATCACCCAGGAGGACAAGGAGAAGATCCTGGGCACGAACATCGCGCCCTGGCTCAAGGTGGAGTAGGGACGAGAGGATCGGACGAAAGCTGAAGGGGGCGAGGACGTTTGATGTCCCCGCCCCCTTCGACTTAGGGTCATCGATTGCAAAGGCCACGCAAGGCTGACGCCTTCAACAGAGATACGGGTGTGAGGGGTGGTAGATGCTCCGGCGAGTTGCTCCTTCCCTCAGTGCAGGCAGAATGCTCGACTCGACAAACCGCGCCCGGCAGGCCCTGCGGGTTTGCTTACTGGCCGCCCTGACCGCATTTCTCCTGGCATCATGCTTTCTCATCCCATCGGACGAGCCAGAACTGTCGCCTGCCCCAACCGCTGCTCCCACACCGGGTCCGGCCCTGACCCCGGCTCCAGCGCCAACGCCGGCGACGGCCGTGGCGACTGAGACTTCGCCTGTGGCGACCCGCGTACCTCCGGGGATTCCGGCGCTGCCTGTCGGCACATTGTCCGCGCCCATCACCACACCCTCACCCGAGGAAGTCGCAATTGCTCACTTCGCACGTTGGATTCCGTGGTTTCAAGACGCGCCTTTGGCGTCCCAGGGCCGGGAGGCCAAGCTCTTGTTGGACACATGGTTTGCCTACCCGGAGTTGGGAATCGTCGCCGTACAACTGCCATGGGTGCTGGACGGCATGGACGAAGCCGAGAATGGCTCCATCGGGTATGTGCGTTACCTCGCATCCGTGGATGTCGAGCTGGCGAGGTTGGTTGCCGCTTTCCCCTGGTTGGAAGCGGGGATAGCCGGCCGTGAGAGTGAAATTGCCTTTAGGCTGGAGGAAGCGATATCTGAAGACGTGGAGTTGGCGATACTCATTGCTGCCATTCCTTCCCTGAAGACCGGTGGCACTGCGGCGAATGTGTCTCTCGTTCGCGAAATGCTTGCGCTATGGCAATCGGACTCCGGCCTTGCACGGGTTGTTGCAGGACAGCCGTGGGTTGCCGATGAGTTTGACACCTCTGAAATCCCCTCCATCCAATACGTAAGGGCTCTCTCGACGGTCGATGTAGGGCTTGCGGCTTTGGTTGCCACCTACCCATGGCTGGAGGCCGGGATAGTCGGGTATGAGCGGAACATAACATTGGACTTGCGGAGGGCGGCGGAGCAGGACCTGGAGTTGGCTTTGTTCATTGCTGCTCTTCCCACGCTTCAGAACGGTGGCACACCTGACAATGCGGTTCTCACCGGCCGCCTGAGGAAAGTCTGGGAAGTGGATCCGGGTCTCGCGCGGACAGTTTCAGCGATGCCCTGGGCCGCAGACGGAATGAATTCAACGGAAAGCAGCACTGTTAAGGAACTGACCAGGTTGGCTTCCTTTTCCACTGATATGGCCGAGCAAGCGACCGAGTGGCCGTGGTTCAGGGACGACATGTCAAGGCTAACGGCGGACACGCTCGGTGCCCTTGCAGACCTGGCGCGAGTCAACCTCGAGCTAGCACATACTGTGGCAAGCATCGGCTGGGTTGGAAAACCCCCGGAGCCAACCTCCAGCGCTACCCTGCGTTATCTCGACAGGATGGCAATATACTCACTTCCCCTGGCCAGCAGCGTTTCAACTGCGTTGTGGTTTAACGACGAACTCCACAATGATGAATTCCAAGTGATTGTAAAGCTCTCTAACCTTGCTCAGACTGACGCTGGGACCGCTGACGCCATCGCACCTTACCCGTTGCTGCTCGAGGGGCTCTTGTGGAGTCAGGGAACAACGGTCCTGCGATTGCAGGAAATCGCGAGGTACGATAGGCAACTCGCAAGGGATCTGGTTGCCTTGCACTGGCTTCGCGATGGTCTGTTGCGAGATGAGCATAGTGCAATTCAAAGCCTTTGGGACATTCTCCGGTATACCCGCGTAGGGGCCCAATTGGTAGCCGAACTCAGGTGGTTCAAGGAGGGAATGACTGATGAAAGGGTTTCCGCTTTGCGCTCGCTGGCCGTCCTTAGCCGCATTGACATAACCCTTGCCAAGAGCGTTGCGTCGCTGCCCTGGCTGACTGACGACGTCGATCGCTCAGAAGCCAATAGACTTCTTGAATTACAACGGCTTGCTGAGAGTGATTTGGAAGCAGCTCAGGAAATGGCAGACTCTCTGTGAATTGCGGGTGGCCGGCGAATGGACTCGGCCCTTCGTTCACAGCCGAAAACCCTGAGCGTCTGATCCTGTTGAGTTGAGCTAACTTCCTGGCAACAGCGCCTCGCCTGACGCCACCGCCTCTGACCACGCCGCGGTCCCCGACACCTCCTGCACGCCAACCGGCGGTTCAGGAGCGGACCGGTCCCGCAGCCCCAGCTCCCAGTACCCTACGGTGTGCCACTTCCCCATCTTGTAGCCGACGTCGGTGAGGGTGCCAACGTGCCGGAACCCAAGCGATTCGTGCAGCGCGACACTCGCGTCGTTCGGCAGCGCGATGACGGCGTAGGCGTTGTAGTAGCCGAGGACGCGCAGGCATGCGAAGAGAGAGGTATACAGCGCCTTCCCTACGCCCTGCCGGTGATGCCCGTCCTTGACGTAAACCGACACCTCGACCGACCACTGGAACGCCACCCGCTGTCGATGCGCGCCGGCGTACGCGTAGCCGATGACCTCACTCCCGTCGACGCACACGAGCCACGGGAAACGCTGCAGCGTGGTCTCGATGCGCTGGGCGACCTCGTCGGCTGACGGGGGATCCGTCTCGAACGACACGGCGGAGTCGCGCACGTGCGGGGCGTAAATGGCCGCGCACTGTGCCGCGTCCGCCGGTGTCGCGAGTCTGATGCTGCGTTCCATGAGAGAAGCCTGGCCCGAAGCGCCGATACGGGCTAGGGCGTCAGCGTGGTCTTCTCCGGCAGCATTTCCATGCCGTTGAGCACGCAGGAAATCATGGAGTAGTAACCGACGGTGACGGTCAGGTCGGTCACGCCGCGCTCGCCGAGGGCGTCCTTCACGGCGTTGAACGTCGTGTCGGAGACCTTGTGGTCGTTCAGCAGCTCCAGCGCGAATTTGACCGTCAGCGCCTCGTCGTCCGTCAGCCCCTCGGGCGCCTTGCGGTCGCGGATGGCGGCGATGGCCTCCTCGCGGGCGCCGGCGTCCTTGGCCTGGATCTCGTGGGCGACCCACTCGTAGTGGGCGTCCCAGTGGCGCGCGATGACCAGGATGGCGAGCTCCAGCGGCAGCCTGGGCACCGTCGTCTCGAAGCGCACGTAGGTGCCGACGTGGGCAGCGCGGCCGGCGACGTCGGGGCTGTGCATCAGCGCCGCGAATGGCCCGCGCACGCTCCCGCGGCTGGCGGCGATGGCGTCGTAGATGGCTTGGTCGTCGGGGGAGAGCTGGTCCCGGGTGACCTCCGGCAATCTGGGCATAGGAGCCTCCACGGTCTGAGTAAGGGCGCGTTGAAGATACCCGCGAGAGGGTGGGGCGTCAAGGAGAGGGGGAGTGGGGGAGAGGGCAGGTTTATGGGAGGGGGGCAATCTTGCCGGGTGTTTGCAGGTTACTTGCTCGCTCCCAGCAAGCCCTCAGATCATCCTGATGAATCGACGCCCATTCGATAACCAGACCATGCGCCCTTGGTGACAAGCGCCCATGCAATACGGCAAGAGCGTCGATTCCAACCAGCGCCTCATCATCTCCGTAGAGCGCATGGAAGTGAGCGGGCCCGTGGTCCGCGAAATACATACGTATGACGATGCCGTAGAAACGGCTAAGTTCCGGCATTTCCTGTCAACGCACGTACAGCGGGCATGTATTCCTCAACTGACTTGCCTGTCAGTTGCATATATATCGCATCCGGGCACAACTCAATGTCGTCACCCCATGCGATACTGCCACCGGGGCCCAGGCGAACTGAGTCAAAGCAGTTTGGCGTATCCCACGCGACGAAGACTCCGCGGCCCGCAAGATGTGAAAGGTCTACCTCTCCGGCGGCTCCGTCCGAGAACTCTAGCCAGATCCGGTAGTCTTCCCGAGCTTCTACATTCTTGGGGCGAATCATCATTCCTCCGTCCCCTCTAAGATACTCCAAAAGCAACATAGAGCTCTAGCCGCTGCTTCCGGCTCGATACTCTGCCGTTGGAAGCTCCCGTATGCTTGCGCCGGCGAGGTCATCAGCCGTGGCCAGATCGAATTGCGCCTGCAGGTTCATCCAGAACTGCGGGTCCATGCCGAACCAGTGGCCGAGGCGCAGTGCGGTGTCGCCCGTTACTGCCCGCTTGCCCGCGATAATCTGGCTGATGCGGTTTGGCGGCACGGAAATCTCGCGAGCCAGCGTAGTCGGCGTCACGCTGAGCTCGTCGAGCTCGTCCCGAAGCACGATGCCTGGATGGACTGCACGCTTGAACATTGCCCTTGCTCCTGGATTGACCTCAGTGGTAGTCGACAATTTCGACGTCAGATGGACCGGCTTCTCCTCTTGGCCAGGTAAAGCAGATGCGCCACTGCCGATTGACGCGAATGGAGTACTGCCCGTCTCTGTCCCCTCGCAGCGCTTCCAGCCTGTTGCTCGGGAACGCCCTCAGGGCGGCCAGTGAGGGCGCCGCGTTCAGAATTGACAGGCGCTTCGCAGCCTGCTGCTCGAAGCTCTGAAACGCCGGTTCAGCCCCGCCCTCCGCGAAAGCCTGAGTTCGCTTGTCTAGGTAGCTGAGGATCAAGCAAGATTCACTTTACGAGAAATGTACGCGTGACGTCAATCGTCAACGCCCCATCTCCCCTCACCCCTGCCCCATGCCCTCCCACACGGCCTGCAGCCGCTCGAGCGCCTCGCCCGGCAGTGGTCCGCGCTCCGCCGCCGTGATGGCGTAGTCGAGCTGCTCCATGCTGGAGTAGCCGACAAGCGCGGTGGAGATTGCCGGGTTGCCGATGACGAACCGAATGGCGGCCTGCACCGGACCCTGCGCGTACCCGTCATCCCAGAGGAAGCTGAAGCTGTGCGCGAGCTCGGCGTCGGCGGCCAGGTCCGCGCCGGTGCCGATGGGCGCGACGGACTGCGCCGCCAGCGTGTGCCGCTCGGTGGAGCCGCTGAGGGCGCCCGCGGCGAGCACGCGGATGGCGATGATGCCCATGCCGCTTTCGGCGGCGCGTTGGGCGAGCATGCCGTAGTCCTGGTACGGGTGGTTTCTCGGCGCCGGTTGCCCCGACGTCGGGTTCAGGATGTTGTAGCTGGTCTGCGCGGTGTTGAACCGGCCGCTGTCGACGACCGTGTGGAGGGAGGCGGTGTGGCCGAGTCCCGTAAAACCCCACGCGCCCACCTTGCCCTGCTTGCCGAGGTCCTCGAACGCTCCCGCAACGGTCATCGCGTCGTCCGGCGTCAGGATGGCCTGCCCCTCGCCGCGTTGCGGGCCGATCTGGTTATGGAGCTGGATGAGGTCGACGCGCTCGGCACCCAGGCGCGAAAGGCTGTTCTCCACAGAACGCGCGACCGCGGCGGGGATGTTGTCGAGGTCCTCGGGCAAGAGGCGCACCTTGGTGCCGACGACGGGGCTCGCCTTCAACTGCCGCAGCGCCGCGCCAAGGTTGATCTCCGACTGCCCCCGGCCGTACCCCGACGCCGTGTCGAAGTACGTGATGCCCGCGTCCAGCGCGCGTGCGACGGCGTCGACGCGCTCTTGCACCGTGCCGCGCACCATGAGCCCGCCAACGTCGCCGCAGCCGAAGCCCAGCGCGGAGACCTGAATGCCGGTGTCGCCAAACGTCCTGTATTCCATGGCTGCCTCCTTGGTTGGGTCTGCGGCTCCGGTCTATCGGACGGACGCCATCACCTGCCGGGCCACCTCGTAGTCGCGCGCGCCACCGCGCAGGATGGGCGGCACGAGGTACACGCCGCGCACGCCGTCATCCAGCAGCGCCTGCAGTTGCTCCACAGCGATGTCGACGCCCGGCCATCCCTCGTCGAGCTGCTGCCGCGTCTCCGGCGGCACGTTGCCGAGGACGATGCCGTCCTTGTCGAGCACCTGCACGCCCCAGAATACCGGCAGCTCCAGCGGCCCGCCCGCCGAGCGTTCGTACGCCTCGAGGAATGCGTGGCGCAGCTCAATGTCATAGATGGGCTGCGCAATGAGGAAATGCGCGCCCGCCTCCACCTTGCGCCGCGTCAACGCCACCTCGCGGGCGAGATCCCGTGCGAGGTCGAATGTGCCGCCGATGCAAAGGGAAGTCTCGCCGCGCAGCTTGGCGCCGCGGTAGTCGAGACCGTCGTTCATGGCGGCCGCGTCGGCGATGAGCGCGGTGGGGGTGTAGTCGTTGACGGCCTTGACGCGCTCGGCCTCCGCCTCGGTGAAGCCATCGCCCTGCAGGATAATGACGTTCTCCAGCCCCAGCATCTGCGCGCCCAGCAGCCGCGACTGCACGGCAATCTTGTTCATGTCCCGCGTGGCGAGGTTGAACACGACGTCCGTGCCCGTGCGCGATTTGATGGCGAGCGCCGCCGCGACCGAGTCGGCACGCGGGAGTTTGCCGGGGTTGTACGCCACGCAGGCGAAGTCGGCGCCCACCGCGCCCACGGCGTCGAGAGCGGCGGGGTCTGCGCTGCGGGGCGGCGTGCAGTCGCACAGCACCACGGGGCCAGGGGACGTTGCGTAGACCTCCGTCACCTTCGCCATCGGTACACCTCCGGCGGAGCGTGCGCTAGTCGTACCACTGGCCGATGACCGTGCGCTTCCCGGGGACCGACGGGTCGTCGATTGTCGTCTTGAAGGGCGGGAAGAGCACGTCAATGCCGACGTTCAGCGACGGCGCGGGCCGCGCCAGCTCCTCTACCATCTGCTTGAAGCCGGCAACGTCGGCAGCGAGGTCGCGGAATACGTTGGCGACAGCCGTCAGCCCGGCCGCGCGAATGGCCTCTTCTGCGTCGTTGAGCCGCTGCACCTGCACGGGGTCGTCGATGGGCGTCTGCGGCGCGTGGCCGCCGTGCAGCTCGCCGGGAGCATTCCATCGCACGAGGGGCAGGCCGTTCGAGAAGTGAATGTTCAGCTCGCCGGTCTCGTGCGAATGCCGGACGCCGATCTCACCCGGCGGAATGAGGAGTGCGGTCACCAGGCACTGCTCGTTCTCCAGCAGCGTGTACCACTTGCGCTTGCGGTTGCCCGGCAACTCAAGGCCGCGCCAGCCGTGCTGGTCCTCGGGCACCGAGTGGATCCCAACGCGGATCACCTGGGTCTGGATATTGCCCTGGCTCATGGCGCACCTCCGTCACGTTCGGACCACCGGGTCCGGCCAACCGAGCGAGACTTAGGCGCCGCGCTCGTCATTCCTGGTATTTGTCGCCGAGGGCGATCTCCCATCGGAGGTAGTGCACGGCGTCCGCATAGCTGCGCTCCGGCCCGGCAATCACGACGTCATTCGGAATGTCGCCCGGCAACGCCATGACCCCGGTCAGGCCGCGCTCGACGGGCAACTCCGCCTCGCGCCACGCGGCCATCCCGCCGTCGAGGTACGACACGTTGGTGAAGCCGAGCCCGTACAGCGTCACGCCTGCCAGCGCCGACGCGCGCCCGTCAGCGCACGTGGTTACGATGGGCGCGTCCCTTTCGATGCCGTGATCGCCGATGCGCAGCTCCAGCCACCCGCGGGCGATCCACCGGGCGCCGGGCACGTGCCCAGCCGCGAAGTCCTGGCTGGTGTCCACGAAGATGACGGTCGCACCCTCGCTCGCCGCCAGATCCTCCGCAGTGACGGCGGGCACGGCGACGCGCGCGCCTTCCAGGCCAAAGGTCGCCTCGTCTGGCGCACTCTCTTCCAGCGCAAAGCCCCCGCGAGTCCAGGCGTTGACGCCTCCGTCGACCACATAGACGTCCTCGATGCCCATCTGGCGGTACCACGACGCCGTGGCCGTCGCGCGGGCAATGCCGTCGCAGCAGAAGACGACGGCGCAGTGCTTTACGACAGCGACGTCATCGGTGCGCTGCACGGCCTGCCCGCCGGGGACCCAGCGGAAGCCGGGGATGTGCCCGGCCGAGTATTCCTCGCGCGTGCGCACGTCGATGAAGTAGACCGTGCGCTCTGAGCGGGCATTGCGCTGCTCCTGCAGCCCGCGGATGTCGAGGTAGCGCACGCCGTCCTCCTCGGCGAGCCGTGCCGCGTAGGCCTCGGCGGCTCGAACGGCATCCTCAGACGGCTGCGGCATCTCGACGCGGTCCGCCCCACGCTCCAACTCGTAGCCTGCCAGCATCCAGCCCGCCGTGCCGTTGGTCAGCGCGTACACGTTGGGGATGCCCATGCGCTGGAGCACCCGCGCGCCGATGATGCTCCGGGTCCGGCCCGCGCAGTTGACGACGACGGCCGTGTCCTCCGACAACCCCTCGGCGATGTCCGTGATGCGCAGCGGCAGCTCGCCGCCGGGCACGCTGCGGCCGCCGGGGATCGCGAACCGCCGATACTCCTCAGGCGTTCGCGAGTCGAGGATGACGGTTGGCTTGCCGGACTCGATCCGCTCGTGCAGGTCGTCCGCGCTGATGTTGGCGACGTGGTTCTGGATTTCGATGCGCTCGCCGAAGTCCTTGCTGGGCACATTCATGCCCCACTCGGTGCCAAACCCCTGGTTGACCCAGCCGTTGATGCCGCCCTCGAGGACCGACACGTTCGCGTAGCCCATGCGCTCGACGGTGTCGGCCGCGAGCGATGCGCGCCGTCCGTCGTCGTCGCACACTACTACGGGCACGCCGGCGTATGGGACCGAGTCGAGCAGCTGGAACTCCAGCCTCCGCCTCGGCAGCCAGCAGGCGCCGGGGATGTGCGTGCTGTTGTACTCGCCGGCCTCGCGCACGTCGAGCAGCGCGAAGGGCGTGTCGCCCTGCAGGAGGGCGTTCAGTTCTTCCGGGGTCACTTTTCCTGCCATTAGCAGTTGTCCCACCTTGCGGTCGCAAACCGCGTGATCTTGCCCGACTCCGGGTCGTAGCGGCGGCGGCTCCAGCCGCGCAGGTCAACGCCGTAGACGTGGATCTCCGGCGTCGGCCTTCCGGTCTGGTTGTCCATCTGGTGAATGTCGTCAACGTCCGGCACAAGGAGGGTGACCTCGCCGGGCTTGTTCTGGGTTACGCGGTCCTGCTCCAGCAGAGCGTAGTCGTCCTGCTCGCGGTCATCGAGGCGGCGGAAGCGCGTCTCGGTCATGGTGTTCTCGACCACGCCGATCATGCCCCACGTGCAGTGGTCGTGCGCGCCGATATGGCTGCCGGGACCCCACACGACGGAGGTGATGGAGAGGCCGCTGGGCGCCTGGTGCAGGAGGTAGGTGGTCGACTGCTTTTCCGGCGTCCGGTTGCCCATCGGCAGGCGGAACTTCTCGGGGATTGCGTCCGGGTTGGCCAGCAGCCGCTGCAGGTGGGAGGAGGCCCGATCGAACAGCGCGGCCTGGTCGGGCTGGCCGTCCACAAGCTCGTCCATGTCGTGGATGAAGTCTTCCAGGCTGTACGTCACTCTCGCCATTGGTCACCTCGGATGATTGAAGTTGTGTCTGGATGGGCAGAGTTTCTTGCCTAGCGAGGGCGGTGTCAACCTGAGAGCTGCGCTTCCTGCCCGGCAGTCTCCGCCGGTTCCGCGGGCGGCTCCCGGCGGGCTCGTCGTATGGACGGGAAGAGTACCAGCACCAGCGCAACGAAGAAGACGTTCAGCGAGCTCATTGCGATGATGGAGGGCACCGCGCCGAACGTCTCCGCGGCGATGCCCATCGCCAAGATACCGGCGGGCCCCAGTCCGACGAGTATGAACCGGATGCTGATGACCCGCGCCCGAACGTAGTCGGGCGTCGCGAGCTGAATGATCGTCATGTTGCTCGTCATGAATGACTGCGTGCACAGGCCGAGCCCCAGCGCCAGGGCGAGCGCAAGCAGGTAGTAATTCGAAAGCGCAAACAACGTCAGGATGATGCCCACCAGCAGGCCGGCAACCATCATGAGCTTGGTCAATTGGGGCATGCCCCGCGCGGTGGCCGCGATGAGGGACCCCATCAATGCCCCGACGCCAATCGCGGTCATCAGCACGCCGAGGTCGTCCGGCCCGCGGTTCAGCACGTCGCGCACGAGCACGGGCATGACAGCCTGGAAGGGCATGACAAAAGTCATGACGATGAGCCCGAGCAGCAGGAGGGCAATGATGATTGGCTGCCCCCGGACGTATCGGATGCCATTCAGGATGCTCTGGACCATGGACTCGCGACCGCCGTCTGCGGTAAGCCGTTGGCGTCCGGCGACGGTGGGTATTTCGAAGAGGGCCATGCCGATGAGCGCGGGTACGAGCAGCAACGCCGCGACGAGGAACGTGTGCTCCATGCCGAAGAATTCAATGATGAAGCCCGCCGGGGTCGGGCCGGCAATCTGGCCCAGGCTGAATATTGTGCTGAAGAGGGCAACGCCGCTTGCTACGTCGCTCCGGCGGACCAGGTCTGGCACCACGGAAGTTCTGGCGGGCATGGCAAAGGAGAATGCGACCCCATTGGCGATCGCCAACGCAAAAACATGCCACACCTGAATGAATTCCAGGAACACAAGGGCGGCCATCGCAAGGAGGGTGATGAGGTTGAATACATCCGTGGTGAACAGCAGGAGCTTGCGGCCTCCCCTGTCGGCGAGCGCCCCACTGATAAGGGGCAGTACCAGCATGGGCACGAGCTGCGCCGCCTGGACCGCGGCCACCTGGAACGGCGAGTCGGTCAATTCCAGAACGAGCCAGCCCCGGGCGATCATCACCATGAAGAATGACATAATCGAGAGTAGAGAAATCGACCAGAAGGCGGCATACCGGGGATAGGCAAGGGCGCGCAGGGGTCCTTGGAGCAGGCGGCTACGCCTCAGGCCCCCGGACTCTTGGTAATCCTGTGATCCCACTCTGCTCCTTTTGGTAACCCCATGCCCTGGCAAGCTGGCGCCCATCGCGCCGCTGCGATGTCACGGCCCGCGTGGACTGGCGGCGCGAGCTGCCTTCGACGGGCGAACGGCCCGGACGGCCCCGACGCTACTCGTCGAGCAGCGCGGCCACAGTCGCGGGGGCGTCTTCCAGCGGGACGAGCTGCGCCAAGTCGGCGTCGCGGCGCTTTACCTCGGCCTTGCCCTCGCGCAGGTTTCGCGGGCTGACGACGACGCGCACGGGAAAGCCGAACAGGTCGGCGTCGTTGAACTTCACGCCCGCCGACTCCGCTCTGTCGTCGAACAACGTCTCGAATCCGGCTTCCGTTAGCTTGCGATAGACATCGTCCGCCGCGGCCGCGACGTTGGCGTCCTCGGCGTTCAGCGCGGCCAGGTACACCTGGAACGGCGACACGCTGGCGGGCAGGCGCATGCCTCGCTCGTCGCGGTTGTGCTCGATGGTGGCTGCCAGCAGCCGGCCGATGCCGATGCCGTAGCAGCCCATGATTGCCGGCTGCAGCGAGCCCTCCGGCGACAGGAACGTGGCGTTGAGCGACTCGCTGAAGAAGGTGCCCAGCTTGAAGACGTGCCCCACCTCAACGCCGCGCTCCGAGATGAACGCGCCGCCGCAATGGACACAGCGGTGCCCGGCCTCGGCCAGCGCGATGTCGCCGACGGCGTCCGGCACGAAGTCTCGGGGAGTGTTCACGTTCTTCATGTGCCAGTCAGGGCGGTTGGCGCCCGCCGCGAAGTTCGCGCCCACGTAGATGGACTCGTCCGCGACGCTCTTGATGCCGGTCAGGCCGACGGCGGACGCGGAACCGGCGACGAGGCCCGCGGCCTCCACCTCCTCATCCGAGGCGTGGTGTAGCTCGTTCGCGCCGAGGAGCCGCTTCAGCTTGACCTCGTTGACCTCCAGGTCGCCGCGGATGGACACGAAGACCATCTCGCCGTCCACGACGTAGAAGACGGCCTTGAGCGTCTGCTCTGGGGTGATGCCGAGAAAGTCCACCAGGTCCGCGATGGTCTTGAGGCCGGGCGTGTGCACGTCCTCGATGGGCAGCGGCTCGCCGGGGGCGGCGGGCGGGCGCTGGAAGGCGGCGCGCTCGGCGTTGGCCGCGTAGCCGCAGTCAGGGCACTGGATGAAGGTGTCCTCGCCAATCTCCGTCGGCATGATGAACTCGTGCGAGTCCTTGCCGCCGATGGCCCCGCTGTCCGCCTCGATCATGACGGCCGGGATGCCGCAGCGGCTGAAGATGTTGCGGTAGGCCTGCACCATGCGCTGGTACGTCTCGTCCAGCGAGTCCGCGTCGGCGTCGAAGCTGTACGCGTCCTTCATGTCGAACTCGCGGACGCGCACGAGCCCCCCGCGCGGGCGTGGCTCGTCCCGGAACTTGGTCTGGATCTGGTATACGAGCTGCGGGAGGTCGCGGTAGCTCTGCATGTGCTGCTTCACCAGCAGCGTGACCGCCTCCTCATGCGTCGGCGCGATGACGAGCTCGCGCTCGCGGCGGTCCTTCAGGCGCATGAGGTCCGGGCCAAAGGCGGCGTCCCTGCCGGTCTGTTGCCATAACTCTCGCGGCTGCAGCGTCGGCAGTTTGACCTCCTGCCCGCCCGCGGCGTTCATCTCGTCGCGCACGATGGCCTCGACCTTGGCGAGGCTCCGCAGCGCGAGCGGCGCGTACGAGTACACGCCGGCGGCCAATTGCTGGATCATGCCGGTGCGGAGCATCAGCCGGTGGTTGGCGGTCTCCGCCTCCGCGGGGTCGTCGCGCAGGGTCTTCGCGAGGAACTGGGACAGGCGCATGGACACTCCTTAGACGTGCGTGGGATATGGGACCGTATCTAGGATACCAAGGCGGGGACGCTTCCACTAGGTCTCATAGCTGACGCAGCTATGAAATGATGGGCTATGAGACGACACTGTGACGTCACTTTACAGGTATGCTACACTATGCGCGCTGATTCAGTTGGGTGCGGTTCAATCGTTACAGGGAGGAAGCTCAATGGCCACCTTGCGGCGGGCCGATCTTGCAGGGCGTCTCTCCTCGAAAATGGGGGGGACCAAGGCGGCGGCGGACGTCGCCCTTGCGGCAGTGGTAGAGGTGTTGGAAGAGGCCCTCGCGAACGGTCACAAGGTGGTCCTGACCGGCTTCGGAACCTTCCAGGTGAAGCGGGCCAAGGCCCGCATCGTGCGCCCCATTCGCGGTGGCGACGCCGTCGAGGTGCCGCCGCACGACCGTGTCGGCTTCGTCCCCGGCGCCAGCCTGCGGGCGGCCATCGCCCCGAAGAAGTAGCGAGGCCGCCGGCCCCGGAGGGCCAACGGCCTCGTCATTTCCCAGACTGTTTTCTGCGGGCTAGCCTGCCACCCCGGCCTCTTCCTGCTCCGCCATGACCTGGTGGATCTCCTTCATCAGCTCTTCCAGCATGTCGGCCTCCGCAACCACCTTGGTCTTCTGCCCCTTGCGGAAGATGATTGCGCGCCCGTTCCCGCCCGCGATGCCGATGTCGGCGTCCTTGGACTCGCCCGGACCGTTGACCTCGCACCCCATGACGGCGACCTTGATGTTGGTGTCGAGGCTCTTGACCAGCGCGTCCACCTCGTTCGCCAGCTTGACCACGTCGACGTCGGCGCGGCCGCACGACGGGCACGCGACCAGCGTGACGCCCTTCTCGCGCAGGTTCAGCGACTTGAGGATCTCGTACCCTGCGGTGACCTCCTCGCGAGAGTCGCCGCTGAGAGACACGCGGATGGTGTCGCCGATGCCCTCGTACAGCAGGTAACCGAGCCCCACGGCGCTGCGGATGGAGCCGGAGGACACCGTGCCGGCCTCGGTGATGCCGAGGTGGAACGGGTAGGGCACCATCTTGGCGAGGCGGCGGTAGGCCTCCACCGTCGTCGGCACGTCAAATGCCTTCAGGGAGATCTTGATGAGGTCGAAGTCGAGCTCTTCCAGCAGGCTGATCTCCCACAGCGCCGTCGCGACCATGTGGTCGACGACGCTGTACTCGCCCTCCCTGGCCTCGCCGGCCTTGGGCAGGCGGTTCACCATGTCGAAGAGCCGCGAGAAGCCGCGCGTCTGCCCGATGCCGCCCACCGGCGGCAGGCTGCCGAAGTTCACGCCGATGCGAATGGGGATCTCGCGCTCCTTGGCGGCCACAACTACCTGCCTGACCCTGTCCGCGTCCCGGAGGTTGCCGGGGTTCAGCCGGAGGCAGTCGACGCCCTGGTTCAGCGCCTCCAGCGCAAGCTGGTAGTGGAAGTGGATGTCCGCGACGAGGGGAATCTTGATCTGCTTCTTGATGGCCCCCAGCGCCTGGGCAGCTTCCATGTCCGGCACGGCGGCCCGGATGATGTCGCACCCGGCCTCTTCGAGGCCCTTGATCTGCGCCACGGTGGCGGCGACGTCCCGCGTGTCCGTCTTCGTCATGGACTGCACGGCGATGTCGGCGTCACCGCCGACCTTGACGCCGCCGACGTAGACCGGCTTGGATACCCTGCGCTTCGCCATTCGATCTACTCCTTCGATTCCCCGCCAGGCGGGCGGGTCGCTCTCGCCTCTACTATACCCCAATCGCGAGCCCGCCGCGCGGCCTAGTTGGTGATCGAGTTGCCCGCGACGATGCGGCTCACGTCGAAGAACGTGATGACCACGATGACGCCGATGAGCACAGCGAACCCCACCGCGTGCACCAGCCCCTCGCGCTCTGGAGGCACGCGCTTGCCCCCGCGCACCCATTCGAGCGCTACGAAGACGATGCGGCCGCCGTCCAGCGCCGGCAGCGGTAGCAGGTTGATGATGGCGAGGTTCAGGCTCAGCAGCGCCGCGAAGATGACCAGCGGCCGCCAGCCCGCCTCGGCCACCTCCTCGCTGATCTGCGCAATGCCGACGGGGCCGGCAAATTGCGGCCCTCCGGAACCCGCGAACCAGCTCAGGATCTCGTTCTTCAAGAGGACCAGCATCTCCCACATTTCTGCGAAGCCGTTGGGGATGGCGGTCAGGATGTTCCCGGGCTGGCTGACCACCTGCCCCTGAATGGTGCGTATCTGGATGCCGACGTTGCCCTGACCCTCCGGCGGCGCCCAGCGCGGGACAAGGTGCACGGTGAACGGCTCCGTGTCGCGCACGGCCGTGTCGACCGGCCCGGTGTCCGCGCCGAAGCCGAAGCTGCCGGTGATCAGCCGCTCCGGGCGCATGACGAGGAACTCGGTCTCGTTGCCCAGGTTCAGCAGGATGCGTCGCTGCAGGGTCTGAGTGTTGTACACCCTGTGGCCGTCGGCCTCGAGGATGATGTCGCCTCCCTGCAGTCCGGCCCGCTCGGCCGGCGACTCCTGCGCGACGCCCGCGATGAGAACGCGGCCCTCGTACCGCTCCTCGGGCGCGGCAAAGAGGAAGACGAAGAGCACCACCGGCAGGACGACGTTCATGGCGGAGCCCGCCGCCAGCACCGTGAACCGCGTGAGCGGACTCCTGCTCGCGAGGCTCCAGGGCACGTTGGGGTTGTTCTCCCCCGCCATCCGCACGAAGCCGCCCAGCGGAAGCCAGTTGATGGTGTAGACCATGTCCGCCAGCACGAGGGTGTCCCCGGCGACCTCGCGGACCTTGCCCTCGTGGACGAGGACCTCCTTGCCGAGCGCTTCCTGCAGCGTCGAGTCCATTGACGGGGAGCCTCCGTCCAGCCCCTCGACGGCCAGCGCCGTGAGCGCGCCCTCGCTGTCGGAGCTGGAGTAGACCCGGACCTTCATGCCCGGTCGCACCTGGTCACGACTGTGAAACCCAAGGAGCCACACGTCCTCCGGGAAGCTCACCGGCGTCCGGCCGGTGTAGAGGCCAAACGCCCTCGGGGGGAAACCCCACCCGAACTCCAGCACCTTCACGCCGAAGGCCCGGGCGGAGAAGAAGTGGCCGGCCTCGTGCACCATGATGAGCACGGTGAGCAGCAAAACGAAGCGAACGACGGTGACCAGCAGGCCTAGCGGGTCTTCCATCTACCGCTCCACGATTTCGCGGGCCGTCTCTCGGGCCCAAGCGTCCGCCGCGAGGACCTCCTCCAGCGACGGGTCGGCGGTGGACTCGTGCCGGTCGAGCGTGGCCGTCACGACGCCATGGATGTCGCCGAAGTTGATGCGACCGCCGAGGAAGGCGTCGATGGCCACCTCGTCCGAGGCGCTGAGCACCGTCGGGTACGTGCCGCCCGCGTGGCCTGCCTCCAGCGCGGTCACGAAGCACGGATAGCGCGCGGGGTCCATCTCCTCGAATGTGAGCGCCGCGGCGGCAATCGGGTCAAAGCGCGGGGCCTGCTCGCACGGCAACCGCTGGGGGTAGAACATCGCGTACTGGATCGGCAGGCGCATGTCAGGCACGCCAAGCTGCGCCTTCACGGAGCCGTCCATGAACTCCACCATCGAGTGGATGATGCTCTGCGGGTGCACCACCACGTCCACGCGCTCCCAGGGCATGGAGAAGAGCCAGTGAGACTCGATCACCTCGAAGCCCTTGTTCATCAGCGTGGCGGAGTCGATGGTGATCTTCTTGCCCATGCTCCACGTTGGGTGCTTCAGCGCCTGCTCCGGGGTCACCTTCGCGACCTCCTCCAGCGGCAGGCGGCGCAGCGCCCCACCGGAGGCGGTGATGATGAGTCGGCGCACGCCCTTCTCGACGTCCTCGCCCTGCAGGCACTGCCAGATGGCGCTCGGCTCGCTGTCGACGGGCAGGATCTCGCCGCCGCAGCGCGCGGCCTCCCGCGTCAGCAGCGCGCCCGCCATGACGACGGGTTCCTTGTTCGCCATCGCGACCTGCTTGCCCGCCCGCAGCGCCTCCAGCGTCGGCAGAAGGCCCGCGTTGCCCACCATGCCCTGCATCACGAGGTCGACGTCCGGGTGCGTCGCAATTTCGACGATGCCGCCGATGGCCTCGGTGCCGTCGGGCAGCTCGTCGGCCGACGGCTGCTCCTGGCAGTAAAGGTAGCGCGGCCGGAACTCCCGCGCCTGTTCGAGCAGCAGGTCACGGTTGCTCCACGCCGACAGCGCAAACACCTCGAAGTCGTCGGGGTAGGCGCGGACGATGTCCAGCGTCTGCCGCCCAATGGAACCGGTCGAGCCAAGAATCGCGAGTCTTTTCATAGCGTCCACACTTGCCACATGAATGCCAACGGCAGCGTCACCAGCATGCTGTCCATCCTGTCGAGAACGCCGCCGTGTCCCGGCAGGAGGCTTCCTGTGTCTTTGACTCCCGCGATGCGCTTCATCGCCGAGACCGTGAGGTCGCCGACGATTGCGCCGAATGCGAGCGTCACTCCCAGCGCGGCTGCTGCCGGGAGACCTATCGGCAGGTCTAATAACAGGGTAAGCCCAATGGCGGCCAATACGCCAGCAAGAATGCCGCCGATGGTGCCCTCCCACGTCTTGTTGGGACTGATTGACGTGAGCTTTCGCCGACCGATGAGCTTTCCGACGCCGTAAGCGCCCGTGTCGATCGCCATGGTGCAGAGCAGGGCCGTCAGCGTCCATTCAAGGCCGTTCTCCAGGTTGCGCATGAGTAACGCGACGGCCAGGGGCATGCCTACGTGGAACGGTCCCATCGCGCCCGTCAAACGTTGCTGCAACCCCAGCCCCGGCGCTGGAGCGGTGAAGTGAAAGATGATCATTGCCAGCGCAGCCGCCGCAAAGGCCATGAGGAACTGCAGCGGTCCCCACACGGCGGCCTGGATCATGCCGATGGTCAGCGCCCACGCGAAAAGGAGCCGGGGCGGCGAGCCGTAGGCTTTGGTCAGTCGGTTGTACTCGAAGACGGCAAACGCGCCCGCGATGCTCGCCAGCGCTCCCATGTACGGGGCGCCGAGCAGCACCGCGCCGAACAAGATGGGGATGCCGACGAAGGCGGTTGCCACGCGGAGGGTGAGCATGGGCGCCTAGTCCGTGTTGTCGCGGAGCACTCCGCCAAAACTCCGCCGCCGCCCCCGGTAGGCCTCAAGCGCGCGAATGGCCTCTGCCCGGTCGAAGTCGGGCCAGCAGGCATTGGTGACATAGTGCTCGGCGTACGCGCCCTGCCAGAGGAGGAAGTTGCTCAGGCGCATCTCGCCCGCGGTGCGGACGATCAGGTCGGGGTCCGGCACGCCATAGGTGTAGAGGTGCTGTGACAGCTTGGCCTCGTCAAGGTCATCCGGCGCGACCCCCGCGGCGAGCAGCCGGCGCACGGCCTGCAGGATCTCGTCCCGCCCGCCGTAGTCGAAGGCAATGCTCAGCTCGAAGCCGTCGTTGTCCTTCGTCATCGCCACCGACGACTCGATGGAAGCCTGCAGCGAATCCGGCAGCCGGTCGAGGCGGCCCAGGTGGCGCAGGCGCACGCCCTCGCGGTGCAGTTCCCTCGTCTGGATCTCGATGACGTCGGCCAGCAGGTCGAAGAGGCCGGTCACCTCATCCTCGGGCCGCGTCCAGTTCTCCGTGGAGAAGGCGAAGAGGGTCAGGTGCTTGACGCCGTACTCGGCGAAGCAGCGGGCCACGGGGCGGATGTTCTCCGTGCCCGCGCGGTGCCCGGCGAGACGGGGCAGGCCGCGGCCCTCCGCCCAACGGCCGTTGCCGTCCATGATGATGGCGACGTGCGTGGGGACCTCTTCAGGCGCGAATCTGGCCTGCGATCGCTCCGCCTCCGCTCCGGCGTACGCGTCCGGGGCCCGGCGTCTCTGCACGGGCTAGACCTCCATCAGTTCGGATTCTTTGGCCTCGCCCGTCTTGTCGATCTGCGCGATGTTGCCGTCGGTGATCTTCTGGAGCTGGTCAAGGAATCGGTGGCTGTCGTCCTGCGACAGCTCCTTGTTCTTCTCCTGCGCGCGAATCTTGTCCTGCACGTCCCGCCGCACGTTGCGGACTGCCACGCGGGCGTCCTCGACGCGCTTGCGGACGGACCGCACCAGGTCCTTGCGCCGGTCTTCCGTCAGGATGGGCATCGTGAGCCGGATGACGGAGCCGTCGTTGTTGGGCGTTATGCCGATATCCGACTTGTGGATGGCGCGCTCCACGGCCGTCATGGCGCCCTTGTCCCACGGCTGGATGGCCAGCACGCGCGCCTCCGGCACCGACACTGTCGCCAGTTGGTTCAATGGCATGTCCGTACCGTAGTACTCGACCACGATATGCTCGACGAGCCCGGTACGGGCCCGCCCCGTCCTGACCGAGTCGAGCTCGCGTTGCAGCGCGTCCTGCGCGCCGTGCATGCGGTGTTCTGCGTCCTTCAGGTGTTCGTCCGCGGTGGCCATAGCGTCCTCCTAATCCCGGCTCAGAAGACTCTCGGGGACATCCGCGACCAGGGTCCCCAGCTGTTCCGCGTTGAGGAGCCTCATGAGGCTGCCCGGCTTGAATACGTCAAATACCACAATGGGCAGGTGGTTGTCCATGCACATCGACACCGCCGTGTTGTCCATGACCTCCAGCCCCCTGGTCAGCACGTCCATATACTCCAGGTAGTCGAAGCGCTTGGCGTCGGGGTGGATGCGCGGGTCGGCGTCGTACACGCCGTCCACCTGGTTCTTCGCCATGAAGATGGCGTTGGCGCCGATCTCGACCGCCCGAAGCGCCGCCGCCGTGTCCGTGCTCATGAAGGGGTTGCCCGTCCCCGCGGCAAAGATGACGACGCGGCCCTTCTCCAGGTGCCGCATCGCCCGCCGCCGGATGAATGGCTCCGCCACGGCCTGCACGCCGAGGGCGCTCTGCGTCCGCGTGTCCACGCCCATCTGCTCCAGCGCGTCCTGGAATGCGAGGGAGTTGATGAGCGTCGCCAGCATGCCCGCGTAATCGGCGGCGGCGCGTTCCATGCCCCGCTCGGCGGCGTCGGCGCCGCGCCAGATGTTGCCGCCCCCCACGACGACGGCAAGCTCGACGCCGGTGGCCACCGCGTCCTTCACTTCCTCGGCAAGGTAGCGCACGGCGTCCGTGTCGATGCCGTAGCCCTGGTTCCCCTGCAGCGATGCGCCGCTCAGCTTGAGGACAACGCGCCGGTAGGCTGTGGCCATGCCGTGCCCCCTACTCCTCGGCCAGGGCGTAGCGGATGAAGCGACGGACCTGGATGTTCTCACCCATCTTCGCGATGGCGTCGTTCACAAGGTCCTGGATGGTCTTGGACGGGTCCTTGATGAAAGTCTGCTCCATCAGGCCGGCGCCCTCGCCGTCGTCATCGGTGTTGACGCGGTCCGGGTCCATCGCCGCCACCTGCATGGCGAGGTCGTGCGCCAGCGCCCGGAACTCGTCCGTGCGTGCCACGAAGTCAGTCTCGCAATTGAGCTCGAGCAGCGCCCCGATTCGGCTGCCGCTGTGAATGTAAGACTCCACCACACCCTCGCCGGCGGAACGTGTTGCCTTCTTCGCCGCGCTCGCCAGGCCCTTCTCGCGCAGGATCGCCTGCGCCTTGCCGGAGTCGCCCTCGGCCTCCCGCAGCGCCGTGCGGCAGTCCAGAATGCCCGCCCCGGTTATCTCCCGGAGCTTTCGAATGTCCTCAACGCTTACTTCCACCATGGCTCTTCCATCCTTTGTATACTGCAGGGGCAGTTTTGGGCGCACCACATCCGCGCCGGTTTGCCCTTGTTTTCAACGATCCGGGCTATTTTTCGGTGTCGTCGCTGTCATCCGGGAAGAAGACGTGGGCTTCCAGGTCCTCCTCGGTCGCCAGGTCCTCGTAGTCCTCAGCGGTCGTGTACGCCTGGAATTCGCCGGATTCGACGACGGTGTCAGCCTCGACAGCTTCCTGCTCCATCAGCATCGCCTCGCGCTGCTGCAGCCCGGCGATGACGGCGTCCGCCATGCGGGCGGTCACGAGCCGGATCGAGCGGATGGCGTCGTCGTTGCCGGGGATGACGTGGTCGACAAGGTCCGGGTCGCAGTTGGTGTCGACCAGCGCGAAGATCGGGATGCGGGCCGAGCGGCCCTCTTCCACGGCAATGCGCTCCTTGTCGATGTCGATGACGAATAACGCGCTCGGGGGCTTCTTCATGTTGCGGAGCCCGCGGAAGTACTTGCGCAGCCGCCGGAGCTGGTCCTCGGCCTTCAGGAGGTCCTTCTTGGGGAGGCGCCGCAGTTCGCCGCGCTCCTGCCGGTCCTCGAGGCTGCGCATGAAGTCGATGCGCGTCTTGATGGTGGGGAAGTTGGTCAGCGTACCGCCCAGCCACCGCTGGTTGACGTATAGCATCTCGCAGCGGTTGGCCTCGTACTCGATGGTCTCCTGCGCCTGCTTCTTGGCGCCAACAAAAAGGACGTCGCCGCCGTGAGCGACCAGGTCGGTCAGGGTCTGCGCCGTCCGTTCCAGCAGGACGAGGGTCTGTTGCAAGTCGATGATGTGGATGCCGTTCCGCTGGGTGAAGATGTAGCTCTTCATCCTCGGTTGCCACCGCCGCGTCTGGTGCCCGAAGTGGACACCCGCCTCCAGCAGCGACTTCATGGTGACCGGCTCCCGGGCCGGCGGCTTTGGCTGTTCCTGTACTTCCGTGGTCACAACTTGCTCAGTAGTCAAACCGTGCAACTCCTCGTCCAATAGTTGATCTGTTTGTAAGGGACACCGAGCGGGAGTATAGCATAGCTGCGAGAGCGGGGCAAAGCGGCGTAGGAGAGTGGGGGCGAACACTAACTCCCGCGGGTCACAGCAATTGCGAACCTGGGATGAGGGCCATTTGACGGTCGAGGGTCAGGGTGGTTAGCTCTTCCTGCGCATAGCCGTTTGCTATCAATCGGTCAAAGAGTCCTGCGCCACCTCGTGCTTGCATGGCTTGCAGCACCGATTCTCCATTCAGTGGAGCGACCAAGCCGCTTTGCAGTACCCGATCTAGTCCTTCTCTGGCCTCGTCGGTGCTTTGATTGTAGTGATGCTGTGCAGCAACAAATGACTCGCCGATAACCTGATTGGATGCCACCACAATGTCGCCCTGCTGGACTAGTCCAGTTAGCGTTTCCACACAATAAGCGAAACCATCCGGGGGCTGGCCTGTCACCAGGCGTACAAGGACGGAGGTGTCAACCCCGTACCTATTCGCCATAGAATTCCTTGCGGAACTTGCGGATATCAAAGGGCTCAACATTGGGGTCGATCTTGTCGCGCAGATACCCCAGCATAGAGAGGTCGATCTCTCTCTGCTTGTGTTTCCTTTCCGGTCGGAGAGCAATCCCGTCAGGCAGGCACACCACCTCGACATACTCTCCCGGTTTCACCCCCAGTGAATCCAGAGCTTCAGTAGGGATAGTTACTCGTCTATCAGCATTGATCTTGACACGCATTTCAGCCCCCGTATCCACATTAGACGGGCCTTCTGTAGCTGTCAATAGGCTAAACAGTCCATAATTGTGGTCTGAATTTGCCCTACCCCTGCCGCGCCAGGTTCTGCGCCAGCCGCACCAGCGACCGCACCGGGATCCCCGACGCGCCCTTCACCCACACGCCGTGGTCGCGGCTCACCATATACACGCCCGCAATGTCCATGTGCACCCACGGCGTGTCCTCCGCGAATTCGCCCACGAAGTGCGCCGCCGTGATGGACCCGGCCGGACGCCCGCCGGTGTTCTTGATGTCGGCGACGTCACTCTTGTTCTGCTCTTTGTAGTCGTCGTCCAGCGGCATCTGCCACATGCGCTCGCCCGACTCGTCGCCCGCCGCAATGACTGCGTCCACGAGCTCCTGGTTGTTGCTGAACACCCCGGCGCGCACGTTCCCCAGCGCGATGCCCATCGCGCCCGTCAGCGTCGCAATGTCCACGATGCGCTTCACCCCGAGCTCCTGGCGCGCATAGGTGATGGCGTCGCCCAGCGTCAGCCGCCCCTCGGCGTCCGTGTTGTCCACCTCGATGGTCTTGCCGCTCATGGACTTCAGGATGTCGCCGGGCCGAGTGGCGGAACCGCTCGGCATGTTTTCCGTAGCCGCGGCGATCATGGTCACGTTGATGCGCGGCTTCAGTTGCCCGATCGCGTGCATGGCGCCGATGACCGATGCGCCTCCCGACATGTCTGCCTTCATCCGGCCCATGCCGTCTGCGCCTTTGAGTGAAATGCCGCCGGAGTCAAAGGTGATGCTCTTGCCGATGATTCCCAGGTTGTTGTCGGGGTCATTCGGATCGCCGTTGTAGCGGCAGATGATGAACTTGGGCGGCTCCACGCTCCCCTGCGCCACGCCGAGAAACGCGCCCATCCCCAGCTCGGCGCAGTCGGAGCGCTCCAGCACGCGGAAGTCCAACCCGTGCTGCGTCGCGACCTCTTCCGCGTGCAGCGCGAGGCGCGTCGGCGTCATCTCGTTGGCGGGCTGGTTGGCGAGGTCGCGTGCGAGCGCCGCCGCCTCCGCCATGATCCGCCCGGTGTCGATTCCCCGCTGCACCGCCGCCTCGTTCTCCGGGTCGAACACCATGACGGCGAGCTCCTCTGGCTTGCCGTGGTTGCCGTTGTCGCCCGACATGTGGTGCCGGAAGGCGTAGAGGCCCAGCAGTGTGCCCTCGGCGAGGGCGGCCGCTGCCGCCTCAGGGTCGATGCCGCCGATGCCCGCGCCGTGCAGGATCGTCGCGGCCTTCTTGACGCCGAGGCCCCTCAGGTAGCGAGCAGCATCGCCCGCAACATCGCGGATCGTGTTGACGTCGAAATCGTCCTGCTTGCCCAGACCCGACACCACGACGCGCTTCGTCGGCATCTTGCCCAGCGTGTGGATGACGGCGTTGCCCTTCTTGCCCGTGATCTCGCCATCCGCAATGAGGTCGCTGAGGGCGCCGTCGAGCGCCGTGTCGACCGCGCCTGTCGCGCCGCCGGGCGCCGTCACGCCCTGAAAGAGGTTCACGACGATAGCGTCAGCCGCAACCTCGGTGATGTCTCCAACTACAACCTTAATTTCCATGGGTCCTCCAATACTGCGCGCAACGCGCCATATGAGTTTGGCCACAGTGTATATGCAAACGCAGGGGCGGGGTAGCCTATGCAATGGAGGCGCCGCGCAGGGCTTGGAAGGAGAGCGGTCAAGGACTCCGCAAATCAGCTCTGGGCTGTTTCTGTCGAATTCTCCCGTGACCCCGCAACTTCGGCGCTAAGCTGCAGTCCGAGCGCACGAACCACTCTTAGCACGGTGGAGAATTCCGGGTTGCCGCTTGGAGACAACGCCTTATACAGGCTCTCCCTTCCCAATCCGGCGGCGCGGGCCACTCTTGCCATACCCTTGTACCGCGCAATATGGCCCAGCACTGCTGCAACGACTTGCGGATCGCCATCTTCAAGCGCAGCTTGGAGATACCCAGCGGCATAGGCGTCGTCTCTTATGTGCGTCGCCGGATCCCAGGGAGTTGTCTTGGTCCTTTGTATCGTCAACGAAGTCCCCTCATAGTCCCCTGGCCAATTCCAGGGCGAGCCCGATGTCCCTTTCCTGGCTGTCCTTGTCGCCCCCGGCCAGAAGCACAACTACTGTCTGTCCACTCTGCTTGTAGTAGACCCTGTAACCTGGGCCAAAATCGACTCGCATTTCCGTAACGCCCTCACCCACGGGCCGGACATCCCCCGGGTTGCCTTGCGACAATCGCTCGATTCGAACATCGATGCGTGCTTTCGCGGCGCTGTCCCTGAGCCTGGAGAACCAGCGTGCGAACTCCGTGGTTTGGCGGACCTCAATCATCGACTAGTGTATCCTGTCGGATACTCCTTTGCAAGTGACTTTCCCAATCACCTCCACCCAGCCGCACCAGTGCCTGTGGCCTCTACGCGTCCACCCCCGCCAGCTCTTCCGGTCCGACCGCCACGCTGGCAAACTCCTCCGCGAAGGCCTCCGGAGTCATGTTTGCCGCCTCGGCGAGCCTGCCCAGCATCTCGGTGTCCTCGATGTCGCGGCGGTTGAGCCGGATCATGTACTGCCGCGCCACACGGTAGTGCTCGGACTGCAGGTCAACCAGGCGTACCTTCGTCCTTCCGGTCTCGGGGTCCCGCATCTGCTCGAACGGGATGACGCGCAGGTTGCCGCCCTCAAGGCACACCATGCCGCCGTACCGGAGCTCCTCATCGTCCCCGTAGGAGTCGGACGTGAGGAAGCGCACCGCGCCGTGCCCAAGGTTGCGCGTGTAGTCGATGTCGAAGGGGATGGCCGGCGCGCATCGCAGCTCGTAGCCGAGCACCACGTCGACGGCCTGCAGCGCTTGGCCGCGATCCTTGAACCGCCGCTGCATCGCGCGCCGCAGCACGAGGCCGAGCGGCACGTCGCCGAGCCGGATGTGCCCGTATGGGTCGCGCTCCGCTGTTTCGCCGACGAGCGTTTCCAATTCGTCGGCCGCAAGCTTCTCCATGATGCCCTCGGCGACCACGGCGAGCCCGTCCTGCCGGCCCATGACCTGCCGCTTGAAGATGGCGCCCTCCAGGACGCGGCAGACGTCGTCCATGGTGATGTGCTCCGACGGGAATTCCTCCGGCACGACAGTCACCGTCGCGCCCGCAGACTTGCCGATGCCCAGCGCCAGGTGGCCGGCCTTGCGCCCCATCGCTATCACGAAGAACCACCGGTTGGTGGTCCGCGAGTCCTCCATGAGGTTCATGACGATCCCGGTGCCCACGTGCCGCGCCGTCTCGTAGCCGAATGTGGGCAGGTCGGCCGGAAGCGGCAGGTCGTTGTCGATGGTCTTCGGCACGTGGATTGCACGAATCGCACCGCCGGTTGCCCGCGCTACCGCGGATGCGCCGAAGGCCGTGTCGTCTCCGCCAATGGTGACGAGCGCCCCGATGCCCTGCGCCTGCAGGTTCTCAAAGCAGCGGGCGGTCCCGCCGTCGACCGCTGACGGGTTGGCGCGCGAGGTGCGCAATATGGAGCCGCCCAGGTTGTGGATGCGCGAGACGTCGGAGATGTAGAGGTCGCGAAACCGCTCGGGGCTGCCGTCCATGAGGCCTGCGTAGCCGTCGATGATGCCCACGACCTCGTAGCCGCGGTTGATCGCCTCGATGGTGGCCGCGCTGATGACGCTGTTGATCCCCGGCGCGGGCCCGCCGCCCACAAGGATGCCTATCCGTCCCCTGGAAGTGCTCATATCCATCGCCTCCGCTTCGTCCATCCACCCAGCCATCTCAGGCGCGGTGTTCAGGTTGGCTCCAGGTCTTCGCGCGTCCTTCAGGGACGGTTACCCGTTTCCGGCGCCCCTACGGGCTCGATGCCTGCGCCGCACTCTCCCCGAGCGTGCCAACGGCGTTGCGTAGCGCATCCATGCACCGTTCACGGCCGAGCGCGACCATCGTCTCGAAGAGCGGCGGCGACACGCTGCGCCCCGTCACCGCAACCCGAATGGCGCCAAAGAGCTGCCCCGTCTTCAACCCGAGCTCCTCCGCCATGGGCCGCAAGGTCGCCTCCAATGCCTCCTCGTTCCAGTCACCGATAGCCTCCAGCTTGTCCGTGACCATCGCGAGGGCATCAGTGGCTTGCTCGGGTGAAACGCCCTTTGGAACGAGGTCGCTCGCTGCAGGTGTCGGCAGGCCCTCGAAGAAGAACGACAGCAAGCCCGGCGCCTCATCCAGCCGCTTCAACCGCTCCTGTATGAGCGGTGTCAGCGTCGCCACATATGCGGCGTCGACGGGCCGCGCCACGCCGTCCGGCAGTCCGCCCTCGGCCTCGGGCCGCTCCAGGAAAGGCAGGATGCGCTCGGCGAGTTCCTCGGCGGGAAGCTGCCGGATGTACAGACCGTTCATCCACGTGAGCTTCTCGGCGTTGAAGATGGCCCCTGCCTTGCCAACGCGGTCAAGGTCGAAGTGCTCCACAAGCTCGTCGCGAGAGAAAACCTCCGTGTGGTCGTCCAGCGACCAGCCGAGGAGCGCCATGAAGTTGGTCATCGCCTCCGGCAGGTAGCCGCTGTTCTTGTACTCCAGGGTCGATGTAGCGCCGTGGCGCTTGGAGAGTTTTGCGCGGTCCGGGCCCAGGATCATCGGCAGGTGCGCCAACACCGGCGGCTCCCAGCCGAGCGCGCGGTACAGCAGCACGTGGCGCGGCGCGCTCGGAAGCCACTCCTCCGCGCGCATCACGTGCGTGATCTGCATGAAGTGATCGTCCACAACATTGGCGAGGTGGTACGTCGGGAATCCGTCCGACTTCAGGATGACGAAGTCGTCGATCAACGCCGGCTCGTAGGCAACGTCCCCGCGGATGTAGTCGTTGACGACAACCGTTCCGCCCTCCGTCGGGATGCGGAAGCGCACGACGTGCCTCTCCTCCCCAGCACGGCGCTCGCGCTCCTCCGAGGTGAGCTCGGTCAGGCAGTGGCGGTCGTAGCCGGGCGGCTGCTGGTTGCGCTGCTGCTCCTTGCGCATCGCGTCCAGCCGCTCCGGCGAGCAGAAGCACGGGTAGGCGTCGCCGTTCGCCAGCAGCCTGTCGACGGCCTCGCGGTACAGCCCCAACCGCTCCGACTGGACGTACGGGCCGTAGTCGCCGTTGCTGCCCCCGTTCTCGCTCTCCGGGCCCTCGTCCCAATCGAGCCCAAGCCAGCGAAGTGACGCCAGAATCGAGTCCAGCGCCCCCTCCACCTTGCGCTCCTGGTCCGTGTCCTCGATGCGCAACACGAAGGAGCCGCCCGAGTGCCGCGCGAACAGCCAGTTGAACAGCGCCGTCCTGATGTTGCCGATGTGCGGCTCGCCAGTGGGACTCGGCGCGAACCGGACCCTGACCGTGTCTGCCATAGACCAACCACCTCCTCTCGCATTGTAGCAGAGTGCCCGGATACCAAAGGAAAGGAATGTCAACGGGGCGTTCAAGGCCGATTCCAAATGGGTGGTGTTGACGGCAACGCGGAAGTAAGATTGCGGAAGGCGGGAATGACCTGCCGGAAAGCGGTGCACGTCACTATGTACAGATTCCTGAACGAACGAGGAGTCCTGGGTCCATTGGCTGCGGTGCTCATCCTCTCGGTTGCCGTTGCCGCAATCGCCGCCTGCGGAGGCGACACACCGTCCAAACCGGTTACCGATTCCGAGGAAGCGCTTGTGAAGTCAGAGGTGGAAGACCGGTCGTTCCGCCAATTCGATCCCTCCGTGGACGGCGACCCACGAAAGGGCGTTGTTGTCGATTTCACGGACGGCCTCCGCTTGTGGGCGCAGTACGCGGAAGGCGCGAACGCGGTGAACGAATGGGAGATCGCCTCCGATGAGTACCGCATCGAGAAGCACGGCTCCATCTCGGAAGTCACCGTCTTCTTCTCCGCACCGCGGTCCACTCAGACACTGCCCACCATGTGCACCGACTGCATCAACACTGCGGGCGTTTCCATCTCGATCGAAAGTGTCATAAGCACCCAAAACATAAGGTTCAAGATCAACGATCCGGATAACGTCCTGCCCTCGCCATTCCCGGTCTTCGACTCGTGGACCAGGTTCGAGGAGGGCGAGTTCGTGAACGGCAGCTAGGGCGCCGGCCGATCGACGAAAAGACCCTGCCGCCCCAAGCGATGTCCCACGGCGCTCTGCTATGATGAATGCAGTACTCATAGGAGCAGACCGTGCCCCCAGAGCGTCGACTGCCTGAATGGTTTCGCGTGCCCGCCCCCGGCGGCCGCAACTACCTGCGCCTGCGCAACCTCGTGCGCAACGAGGGCCTGCACACCGTGTGCCAGGAAGCGCAGTGCCCCAACATCGGCGATTGCTGGGAGCGCGGCACAGCCACGTTCATGATCCTCGGCGACATCTGCACCTGGCGCTGCCACTACTGCGCCGTCACCACCGGCCGCCCGCTCGCCCTCGACCCGGGCGAGCCGGCGCGCCTCGCCGAGACCGTCCGCCAGCTCGACCTCGGCCACTGCGTCATTACCTCCGTCACCCGCGAGGACCTGCCCGACGGCGGCGCGTCCGTCTTCGCCGAGTGCATCGAGCGCATCCACGCCGCGCTGCCCGGCTGCACCGTCGAGGTGCTCATCCCCGACTTCAAGGGCGATGACGACGCCCTCCGCACCGTCCTCGACGCGGGCCCTGCCGTCCTCAACCACAACATCGAGACCGTGCGACCCGTCTTCCGCCGCGTCCGCCCCAAGGGCGACTACGACCGCTCCCTCCGCCTCCTGCGCCGCTCGGCCGAAATGGCCCCGCACGTCCCCACCAAGTCCGGCATCATGGTCGGCCTCGGCGAGACGGAGGACGACATCCGCGACACGATGGCGGACCTGCGCGAGGCCGGGTGCCAGCTCCTGACCATCGGCCAGTACCTCCGGCCGTCCAAGCTGCACTGGAAGCTTGAGCGCTTCTACACCCCGCAGGAGTTCGAGTCACTCGCCGCCCTCGGCCGCGCGATGGGCTTCGCCCACGTCGCCTCCGGCCCCCTCGTCCGGAGCTCCTACCACGCCGACGAGCAGGTCGCGGCGGCGAAGCGCGGGTAGCGGGGCGGTCGACTTCGGCGCGAATCATTTCCTCCAGGGGTGTCACATTCACGAGATCCTGACCGGCAAGCAATGGGAGGGGAGGGGTTGACAAGGACGTGAGGGCCTTGTATCCTTTACGTAAGGCATAACATTGATAGCAAAATTCAGTGACCGGAAGACCCAGAGTTTCTTTCAGGGCGAGGACATCCGGGAGTTCAGAGGCTTCGCAAGGCAGGCAGTCCGCAGGTTGACCATCCTGGACAACGCGGAGACCCTCGGGGACCTTGCCGGCCTCAGCAGCAACAGGCTCGAACGGCTTGTGGGAGACCGGGGCGGAGCGTACAGCATCAGGATCAACCAGCAGTGGCGCATCTGCTTTCGATGGGGAGAGCGCGGACCCTATGACGTGGAGATAGTGGACTACCATTAGCAACGTGGAAAGGCATTCGGAGGGCAAGAGACATGAATTCGATGAACGGCATGCCCCCAGTACACCCGGGCGAAATCCTTGCGGAGGAGCTAGACGAGCTCGGGCTGTCCGCCAACGCCTTCGCCAAGGCGCTGGGCGTGCCGACCAACCGCATCACCGCCATCCTGAACGGCCAGCGCGGCGTCACCGCGGACACGGCCCTGCGGCTGGCGCGCTACTTTGGGACAGGGGCACAGATGTGGCTCAACCTGCAGAAGTCCTACGAGTTGCGGCGCGCGGAGCTGGACTCCTGGGAGAGCATTCAGCGCACGGTCCAGCCCCGCGTGTTGGCGCTTGCCGAGGGGACCGACACGCCGCCGTACAAACCGTAACGCGGCATCTCAGGTTAGGCTGGGCCTATTAAAGCCCCTAGCTCGCCGCCTCCAGCCACTCCTCCCAGAAACTCGGCGTGCGCTCCTCGCCCTCGAACTCGACGTCCACGACGCAGCCGCCGGGGCGCACCTGGTGCATGCGCTTCACTGTCCCAACCCTGCCGATGTACAGAAGGTCTTGGCCTTCTTTCCTTGCCTCTTCAACAATCTTGACCGGCTGCCCCAGGTTGAATTTTGGCATGGAACCCTCCATGACGTTTGGTGTTTTTCCGAATATAGCATATGTCCGGGCGCTCGCAAGTCGCGACCGTGCCCGACTACACGTGCCGCTCCAGCACGAAGTCGCTGAGCTCCAGCAGCGCGCGCTTGGCGTCCGAGTTTGGCAGCGGCGCCAGCGATGCGATCGCCCGCTCCCGCAGCGTGTCGGCCACCTCGTAGACGCCCGCCATCACGCCAGAGTTTCGCACCATGTCGACGGCGCGTTCGAGGTTCCTCTCGCGGTCGGCGCCCTCGCACACGGCCACAACGGGGTTGTCGTCCGGGTACTGCTCCACCAGCAGCAGGGCCGGCAGCGTCAGCACGCCGGATGCCAGGTCGCTGCCCACCGGCTTGCCGATTTCCGCCGCCGAGCCCTCGAAGTCCAAAATGTCGTCCACAACCTGGAACGCGATGCCCAGGTTGCTGCCGAATTCCCGCACCGCCTTCACCACGCGCTCGTCCGCGCCGCTCAGCAACGCGCCCGACTCCGCCGCCGTCGCGAAGAGGGAACCGGTCTTCTTGAAGATGCGGTCCATGTACTGCTCGCGGGTCTGCTGCCACTGGTTGGCCATGAAGTGCTCGGTGAGCTGCCCGCTGGAAAGGTCCATGATGGTGCGGGAAAAGCCCTTGATGACCCGTATGTCCTCCGTGTTGCAGACGTGGATGGCCGATGTGGCAAAGAGGTAGTCGCCGACGAGCACCGCAACTTCGGGGCCCCAGAGGCTGCTGAGCGTTGCGCGCCCGCGCCGCACCGCCGCGTTGTCGACGGTGTCGTCGTGGATGAGCGTTGCGAGGTGCAGCAGCTCGACGGCGGCGCCCATGGTGACGGGCTTGTCCGTTGTGCAACCCAGGATCTCAGAGACCAGCAGCGTGATGGAGGGGCGCACGCGCTTGCCCTTTACGGCGACCACATGCTCGAGCAGCGACTTGATGGGCTCCTCGCTGTCGGCTGCCACCAGCGACAGGCTCTCCTCCACGCGGCGGAGGTCGTCGGCGATGGGCGTGTAGAAACTCAGCGTTGATTCCATCTGTGCATTCACCTGCCCTATCGTGCGGTCTGCGCCTCGAGGATGGCCGTTTCCCGCTCCACCGTGCCCTCGTCGAGCTTGGTGAAGAGCGGTGTTGGTGGCTGCAGCGCCTGCCCCGCGGGCGGCGGCGTCAGCGTCCACCCGTTGGCGACAACGTCCGTCTCGAAGCCCATGAGCGCGTGGAGCCGCTCGCTCGCGTGCGGCATGAACGGGTACAGCGCCGTCTTGAGGGCCGCGATGGCCGTCAACGCCGTGTTCAGCGTCGTCGCCGTCCGCTCCTTGTCCTCGCGTGCGGTCCGCCAGGGCGCCTTGAGGTCAATGTACCGGTTGGCCTCCGCTGCCAGCGCCATCGCCTTGCCGATGCCCTCGCGGAACCGCGGCTCCTCGAGGCTCGAGGCGACGTCCTCCAGCGTCGACGCCGCCCGCTCGATGAGCGCGCGGTCGTCGTCGTCGAGCGGGCCGGCTGCCGGCACTTTGCCGTCGAAGTTGCGGTGCGTCATCGTCAGCACGCGGTGGACGAGGTTGCCGTACGTCGCGACCAGCTCGTCGTTGTTGCGCCGGTAGAACTCGCGCCAGGAGAAGTCGGCGTCGCCGAACTCCGGCATATTGGCAGAGAGGTAGTAGCGCAGCGGGTCCGGGTCGTACCGCTCCAGGTAGTCGGGCACCCAGACCGCCCAGTTCTGAGACGTGGAGAACTTCTGTCCCTCTAGCGAGAGGAACTCGTTGGCGGGCACGTTGACGGGCAGGTTGAGGTGACCCAGCGTGCCGTCGTCGCTGTAGCCGACGAGCATCCCCGGCCACACGATGGTGTGGAAGGGGATGTTGTCCTTGCCGATGAAGTAGTAGCCGCGCGTGTCCGGGTCCGTCCAGTAGTCGCGCCAACTCCTCCCGTCCGTCTGGTCCGCCGACCACTCGATAGCCGCCGAAAGGTAGCCCGTGCAGGCCTCGAACCACACGTAGATGCGCTTGTCGTCGTAGCCCTCGAAGGGCAGCGGCACACCCCACTCGACGTCCCTCGTGATGGCGCGGTCGCGGAGGCCCTCGGTCAGCCAGTTCATCGTGAAGCCGTACACGTTGGGCCGCCAGATTTCCTTGCCCACGGACTCCACCCACTGCCGGAGCCGCTCCTGCAGCGCGCTCAGCTTGAAGAAGAAATGCTCCGACTCCCGCATCTCCGGGGTCGCGCCGCAGATGTGGCACCGCCAGTCGATCAATTCGTGCGGGTCGAGCGTGCGGCCGCACCGGTCGCACTGGTCGCCGCGGGCCCGCTCGAACCCGCAGTACGGGCACGTCCCGTCGACGTAGCGGTCGGGCAGGAAGCGCTTGTCATTGGCGCAGTAGGCGTACTCACCCGTCGATGGGTAGATGAGCCCCTCGTTCATCAGACCCATGAAGAGGTCGCCCACCACCTTGCGGTGATTGTCCGTGCCCGTCGTCGTGTAGCGGTCGAAGGAGATGCCGAGCTTGGCCCACACGTCGACGTACTGCGCGTGGTACTTGTCGACGACCTGTTGCGGCGTCAACCCTTCGAGCTCCGCGCGAATGGTGATCGGCGTGCCGTGCTGGTCCGTGCCGGACACCATGAGCACGTCGTTGCCGCGAAGGCGGTGGTAGCGGGCAAAGATGTCGGCGGGGAGATAGGCCCCCGCTATCTGTCCGAGATGGAGCGGGCCGTTGGCATACGGCCACGCCACGCCGATGAAGATGCGTTCTGGCACAGGTGGCACTCCGATGTTAGCGGGATGTTTGCGCCTCGCGGCCGCGAGGGCCTGCTATGAAGTCTACCACAGGGAAACGGGTGGCGTCGTAGAGAAGACCCTCGAGGGACGCAGCCAGCTTTCGGTGAAGGAACTATCCCCGGTCCCGCTCGGTTCTACAGTGTGAGAGGAGGCCCGGACATGGACAAGGCGTCTGCCAGAGGAGGAATGGTCAAAGCGAGGCTAGACCTTGAGCTAAAGCGTCAAGCAGAGGCGGGGTTGGCGACAATTGGCCTAACGCCCGCGACCGCAGTCACACTGTTGTACAAGTACATCGCGATTCACGGAGACCTGCCCCTGGACCTGCACATTCCTAACGACAAGACCCTACGCGCCATTGCGGATGCGCGGAGCGGTGTTGGGTTAGAGAGGTACAAGAACCTTGATGAGCTGATGCCGAAATTCCGATAGAACTCTCTCGGATTGCTGGACAAAGAGACGAACGGTAGCGTTCCGCTCAAACAGTAGGGACTTCATGAGGGGGTGGCTCGCTGGGTGAGTCCTAAAACACGAAGATCGGGTTCTCCGCGGTGATGATCCGCTCCTCCGACGCCAGGGCGGCGCGGATGTACGGCGGCAGCGCAAAGAGCGCCGAGTGCATGACGCCGTCGTAGAAGTCCAGCGGCGCGATGCCCCGCTCGGCCAGCCGGGCGTCCACCTCGGCGGCCGTCAGCTCCGACGGGTTCGGCCCCAGCGACGCAACGTTGAAGCCCCACGTCTCGCCGAACGACTGCATGTGTACGCTGTACGGCACGACGGTCGGGAACACCTCGCGGAGGGTCTTGTTGATGGCAGTGAAGACCTCGGTGTAGTTGATGACGCTGGCCGGGCCCGACTGCGTTACCAGCAGCCCGCCCGGGTTAAGCTTGCCCCTGAGCATCTCGTAGAAGCTCTTGGTGTAGAGCATGTACGCCGGACCGCCCTCCATCGGGTCGGGCAGGTCCAGCAGGATGACGTCGAAGCCCTCGGGCGTGCCCTGCAGGTACGCCGAGGCGTCGTTGATCTGCAGGTCCAGCCGCGGGTCGTCGAAGGCGCCTTGGTGGTGCCCCTCGAGGTATTCGCGGCACAGGTCGACCACCTCGGCGTCGAGGTCGATCATCACGGCCCGCTTCACCGTGTTGTGGCGCAGCGCCTCGCGGGCCGTGGCGCCTTCCCCGCCGCCGGCTATGCAGACCGTCTCCGGGTTCGGATGTGCCAGCATAACCGGGTGCACAAGGCTCTCGTGGTAGATAAACTCGTCCGCCTGTGACGACTGCGTCTTGCCGTCGAGGACAAGGCAGCGGCCAAAGCACCCGTTTTCGAGCACCTCAACGGTCTGATACTTGCTTTTCCCAGAGAACACCACGCCCTTGATGCTGGTCAGTTGGACCAGGTCAGGCGTAATGCGCTCTATGTACCATTTGGTGGGGTCGCCTAACATAAACTCTCGTGCATTCCAGGCTTAAGCGCCCGCCAGTTGCTTCAGCATGCCGCGTGCAAGTTGCTGGATTGAGGGAGACTTGCACTCGAACTTCTCTGCGATGATGGCAGCGGCTTCGTGGGGGCTGAAACCTTCGCCGCAGGTGAAGATGTCTGCTGCGGCGTACCCATACTCCGGCCATGTATGAATGCAAAGGTGGGATTCTGCGATGGCAACCACGCCGGTCACGCCTTGCGGCGAGAACTTGTGGAACGTGTTTCCGATTATTGTGGCACCTGTGGTCTCGGCGGCTTCCAGAAGGGTGTTCTGGACGAAGTCAATGTCGTCCAACAGATCTGGCCGGCACTCCTGCAGCTCCAAGATCAGGTGTATTCCGAGAGCATTCAATCACCGCCCCTCCTATTGGATTTGGCCGTAAGGCCGAACCCCAATTATACTATGGGCGAATTTGAGCGCAACCCCCAACCCCGTAGGGAGTGAATATGACGGCCCCCCATCCCATAAGGCTCTCGCATAATCGGCTCCCTGCGGCCATTGCGGCAGACATCGACTTGGGCACGGCGGGCTAGCGTGGCGTCGACCCACCCGGCCATCAGCGCCGCCGGCCTGGCCAAGCGGTTTGGAAACCGGCCCGTCCTCCGAGGCCTCGACCTCGAGCTTGGCTGGGGCAGCGTCCTCGCCCTCTTCGGCCCCAACGGCGCGGGCAAGACGACGCTCCTCCGCACCCTCGCCGGCCTCACGCGCCACAGCGGCGGCGCCCTCCGCATCGCGGGTCTCGACATCGCCGGCCGCCGCGCCGACGCCCGCCATCTCGTTGGCGTTGTCATGCACCAGACGTTCCTGTACGACGACCTAACCGTCGCCGAGAACCTCCGCTTCTACGCCCGCATGCACGGCCTCGGCGCAACGGCCGCCGAGCGCGCGGCCAGCGCCGCCGGTGCCCTCGGCCTCGACGCGGTCATGAACGCCCGCGTCCGGACGCTCTCCAACGGCATGCAGAAACGCGCCGCCCTCGCGAGGGCCGTCCTGCACCGCCCGCCGCTCCTGCTGCTCGACGAGCCCGAGACGGGCCTCGACCAGGACGCCATGCTCGCCCTCGAACAGCTCCTGGCGAGGCACCGGGAGGCGGGCGGCAGCGCCATTGTGACGACGCACGGCGTCGAGCAGGGGCTCCGCATCGCCGACCGCGCCGCCATCATCCACAACGGCCGCATCGCCTACGACGCCCCCGCCGACGCCTCGGACGCCGACGACTTCCGCCGCCTCTACGCCGAGCACACGGGGGCGTCGCTGTGAGCGGGCCGCGGGACGTGCTCGATGAGTGAGCAGCGCGCTCCGGGCGCACCCACCGGCGCGTCATGGTGGGCGGCGATCCTCGCCGTGCTCTGGAAGGACCTGCTCCTCGAGAGCCGCACGCGCGAGATCGTGACCCCCATCGTCGTGTTCTCCCTGCTGGTCATCGTCATCTTCAGCTTTGTGCTCGACCCCAACCCGCGGCTTATCGAGTCCGTCGCGCCCGGCGCCCTGTGGGTCGCCTTCACCTTCGCGGGAATCCTCGGGCTGAACCGCGCCTTTGCGCTGGAGAAGGAGCGCGGCGGCATGGAGGGGCTGCTGCTGAGCCCCGTGGGCCGCGACCTCCTCTATTTCGGCAAGATGCTGGGCGCCTTCCTGTTCATGCTGGTCGTCGAGATCATCATGCTCCCGGCCTTCTCCGCCGTGTTCAACCTGCCCCTCGTGGAGCCCGGCCTCTGGCTCGTCATCGTCCTCGCGACGTTCGGCTTCGCGACCGTCGGCACGGCCTTCGCCGCGATGGCCGTCAACACGCGAGCCCGTGAGATCCTGCTGCCCGTTCTCTTCTTTCCCGTAGCTGCGCCTGTTATCATAGCTGCGGCCGAGGCGACGAGGGCCGTCTACGCGGGCGATTCCTTCGCCGACTACAGCAACTGGGTCGGCCTCATCGCCGCCTTCGACGTCATCTTCGCAGTCGTCGCGGCCGCCACCTTCGAGTTCATCGTGAACGAGTAGCGCCCATGACAAGGAGCGTCGCCCTATGACCCTGCGCATGTCCCTGCTCGGCCTCAGCGCCGCCCTCATGCTGACGGCGCTGGCGATGGTCTTCTTCTACGCGCCGACGGACATCGTGCTGGGCGTCTCGCAGCGCATCTTCTACGTGCACGTGCCGCTGGCGTTGGTGGGCTTCCTCGCCTTCGCCGTCGTCGCCGTGTGCAGCATTGGCTACCTGTGGAAGGGCAGCGAGCGCATGGACAACGTCGCCTACGCCGCCGCCGAGATCGGCGTGCTCTTCACGTCGCTCATGCTCATCACCGGCATGCTGTGGGCCAAGCCCGCGTGGGGCGTCTGGTGGTCGTGGTCGCCGCAGCTCACGACGTCCCTCATCCTCTGGTTCCTCTATGCCGCCTACCTCATGCTGCGGGCCTACGCCCCCCCCGGCGAGACCGCCGCGCGCTACGCCGCCGTCCTCGGCATCATCGGCTTCATCGACGTCCCCATCGTCTACATGGCCGCGCGGTGGTGGCGCGACCTGCACCCGAACAAGGTCCTCGGCCCCCTCGCCGAGGAGTCGGCCCTTGAGCCGCCCATGCAGCTCACGTTCCTTGTCAGCATCCTGGCGTTCACGGCCCTCTTCGCCTGGCTCATGACGGAGCGGACGGAGCTGCGGCGGCAGGAAATCCAGGTAGAACGGATGCGGTACATCTATGGCGAAGCGTAACGGCCTTCTCGCGGCCGCCCTGCTACTCCTGCTCCCGGCCCTCGGCGCGGAGGGCGAGGAGTTCCTCCCATTTCTCTTCGCGGCGTTCGCGATTACGTGGGTCGCCTTCTTCGCCTACGCCTTCTTCATCGCGCGCAAGCAGGCCGACCTCAAGCAGGAGATAGAGGTCCTCCGCTCACTGCAGGACAAGGACGACGACTCCGAATAGTCAATCACCCCACCACATTGAGAGAATCTGGTACAAATGGACTCCTCACTTCGTGATTTGTCTGAATCTGATACAAGCGCCGTGAGTCTGAGGGGCGAGGGTCTCGCGTTGCAGACTCACGGATGGACAAAGGTGGTTCTCTCTTGAATGTCGAAGTGAAAATGGAGTCTCCCTTGCAGAAGGATGTCGTCCAGATGATTAGTGCACTGGACTCCTATCTCACGTCCTTGTACCCATCCGAAAGCAATCACCTGCTTGACGTGGAAGCCCTGACTGGTGAGAACGTCCGGTTTCTTGTTGCTCGTGTGGAGGGGAGGGCCGTAGGGTGTGGTGCCCTGTTGCTCGATCCGCGCGGCTACGGGGAAATTAAGAGAATGTACGTGGACTCTGAACAACGAGGGCTCGGGATTGGAAGGACAATCCTACGCGAGCTTGAGAAGCTGGCTGCGGAGGAGGGCCAGAAGGTTGTCCGACTGGAGACCGGGGTTGAACAACATCCTGCTCTTCAGCTCTACCGTAGCGCCGGATATACCGACTGCGGACCCTTTGGGGACTATGCGCTTGACCCGTTGTCGGTGTTCATGGAAAGAACCTTGGAGGAAGAGGGGGAGAAGCCGGGCGCATGAACGCCAAACATGCACCTACTCATAGAAATCTTTGTGCTGTGGGTGCCCTCCCTGTCTAGGCCGCTTCGCAGAATGCGCTCGCCACTGTCTCCCCGTGCCCGCTTGTGCTATCTTTGCCGCAACAGGCTAGACAGGAGGGCGGACATGCCAACCAAGCGACCCAACGAGCGGTATCTCGGCCACGAAATGCGCATTCCCATCTCGGACGACGGCCAGGTGGCAGCCTATGTCTGGCCCATCCGCATCGTCCGGATTCAGGGCATCCCCTGCGGCGGCCCCACCGTCGGCATCGAGGTGCAGAACCAGGAGATCGCCCGCTTCGACTGCCATCAGGCTCGCGGCCACTGGCACGGCGGCCGTTACGACCCCGAGAACCCCAACGACTCGCAGAAGCACTTCCCCGAGGGCCTCAGCGAGGTCGCCGACCAGGTGGCGTGGGCCTTCGCGAAGATCCGCGACGACGCCGCTGACCTCGTCCGCGCCGCCGAGTTCACTGACGCGGCGGAGGGCGTGCAGGCCGAGATGGTCGCCGCCGCCGTCGAGACGCTCTCGGCGCACCTTGCGGGCCAGGGCGATCTGCGCAGCAAGGCCATCGCGGACAACCTCATCCAGGGGTAACGGCCCGGGCTAGCCCAGGTCCACCAGCACCTCGTCGTCCTCCACCTTGACGGGGTAGCTGTCCAGCCCGTACGGCGCGGGGCCGACGATGACCTCGCCGTCGGTCACGTCGAACACCGCGCCATGCAGTGCGCACTCGACCTCGGGGCCGTCCAGCCGGCCGTAGTTCAGCGCCGCCCCGGCGTGCGGGCACACGTTGGACGTCGCGTGGATCTGCCCGTTGACGTTGGCCAGCAGGATGAACGTCCCCATCACCACCGCAATCTTCATCGTGCCGGGCGGTACGTCGGACGCCTTCCTGCCCGCTGGAACGTAGGCCATGTGCGGTCTCCTGTCGTTGTATCTCGAGATAGCCTACCGCCCATGCCGCCCCGATGCCACCCTCGTGCCACCCTCGTGCCACCCTCGCTGTGCCGCGAAAGCTGACAGCCGCGCCGCTGCCTTGCTATACTCCCCGCGAGCCATCGCTTACAGACATCGCTAGAGTTGTGCAATGGGAGCCCACCGCGCATGACACAGGCATACCGAAACCTGCCCAGCGTCGAGCGGCTGCTGCAAACAGCCGAGGTCCAGGCGCTCACGGCGTCGCTGCCGCGCGAGGTCGTCACCGACCTCGTGCGCGGCCAGATTGACGAGGCCCGCGCCGCCATCGGCAACGGCGCGGACGCGCCCACCGCCGAGGCCCTCGCCGCCGCCGTCGTCGAGAGCGCCGAGACGTTCACCCGGCTGCGGCCGCAGGGCGTCATCAACGCGACGGGCGTCATCATCCATACCAACCTCGGTCGCGCGCCATTGAGCGCCGCCGCCCTTGCCGCCGTCCGCCGCGTCGCCGAGGGCTACTCGGACCTCGAGTACGACCTCCCCGCCGGCGAGCGCGGTTCCCGCCGCGTCCACGCCGAGACCCTGCTGACGCAGCTCACGGGCGCCGAGGCGGCCCTCGTCGTCAACAACAACGCCGCCGCCGTGCTGCTCGCGCTTGCCACCGTCGCGTCTGGGTGGGAGGTCATCGTCTCCCGCGGCGAGGCCGTCGAGATCGGCGGCGGCTTCCGCGTCCCCGACGTTCTCGCCCAGTCCGGCGCGACGCTCGTTGAGGTCGGCACGACCAACCGCACCTACGCCGCCGACTTCGAGCGCGCTATCACCGAGGACACAGCCGCCATCCTCTCCGTCCACGCCTCCAACTTCAAGGTCGTCGGCTTCACCAGCACGCCATCCATCGCAGAGCTGGCGCATGTGGCGTACCCCCGCTACCTGCCGCTCCTCCACGACCTCGGCAGCGGCTGTCTGCTCGATACCGCCGCCTACGGCATGGCCCACGAGCCGATGCCGCAGGAGAGCATCGCTGCGGGCGCGGCCCTCGCCCTCTTCTCGGGCGACAAGCTGCTGGGCGGGCCGCAGTGCGGCATCGCCGTTGGAAGCAGGAAAATCATCGAGCGCATGGCGGCCCACCCGCTCGCCCGCGCCTTCCGGGTCGACAAGCTGAGCCTCGCGGCCCTGACCGCCACGCTCATGCACTACATCAAGGGAGAGGCCGCCGACACGGTGCCCGTGTGGGCGATGATTTCCACGACGATGGAGGACCTGCAGGAGCGCGCGATCAACTGGTCGCACACCCTGGGGCACCGGGGCGAGGTCGTGTCCGGGCAGTCGACCGTCGGCGGCGGCAGCCTGCCCGGCGAGACGCTGCCGACGTGCCTGCTCGCCCTCGACGCCGCGAGCGTGCCCGGCGGCACGCCTGAGCTGGCCCGGCGGCTGCGCACGGGCGCCACGCCCGTCGTCGCAAGGGTGCAGGACGACCGCGTGCTGCTCGATCCGCGCACGGTGTCAGTTGACGACGACCCGGCCCTCTTGCAGACCGTGGCCGCCGCGCTCAAGGGATGATGGGATCCAACTTTGGACGAGAAGGGGGGAGTACTATGGCGGACATAATCAGGCATGACCAGATAGGCAGTTTCCTGCGGCCCACGACGGTGTTGGACGCGCGCCTCGCATTCGCTGAGGGCGGCATCGACGAGGAGCAGCTCCGGGCGATAGAGGACGAGGCAATCATCGACATCCTCCAGATGCAGCACGAGGCCGGCATCGGCATCTACTCCGACGGCGAGATGCGCCGCCTCGCGTGGATGTCCGGGTTCGCCGACGCCGTCGAGGGCTTCACTGAGGGCCACCGCATGATGCACTGGCACAACTTGGACGGCAGCGAGGAGGACGAGGAGAGTCTCTCTCGCGTCGCCGGCGCCAGGATCCGCCAGCTGCGCCGCCTCACCGGCGACGAGAGCTCGTTCCTGAAGGAGCACTCGCCGGGCCCGTTCAAGATCACCATGCCCAGCCCGGTTTCAGTCGCGGCCAGCGGCTTCCTTGTCGGCGTCACCGACCAGGTCTACGCGGACAGGGCCGAGTTCCAGAAGGACGTCCTGGACATCGTGCGCGGCGAGATGATCACCCTCGCCGACGAGGGCGTCACCTACATCCAGCTCGACGAGGGCTTCACCGGCTACCTCGGCGACTACGCCCTCTACCCCGTCGACCTCGGCGGCATGACGAAGGAGCAGGCGCTGCAGGCCGACATCGAGGCGGAGAACTCGCTCTACGACGCCGTCAAGCGCGAGGGCCTGACGCTCGCGATGCACGTCTGCGGCGGCAACTCCCGCAGCCGCTGGGCCGGCACCGGCGGCTACGCCGGCATGGCCGAGCACATCTTCAACGAGCTCCACGTCGACCGCTTCCTGCTGGAGTTTGACTCGGAGCGCGCCGGCACCTTCGAGCCGCTCAAGTACCTGCCCAAGGGCAAGGTCGTCGTCCTGGGAATCGTGACCACCAAGTCGGGCGAGCTCGAGGACCCGGAGGAGCTGCTCCGCCGCATCGACGAGGCCTCGAAGTACGCGCCGCTGGACCAGCTTGCCATCAGCCCGCAGTGCGGCTTCGCTTCCGTCGCCGACGGCAACCTGATCTCGGAGGAGGAGCAGCGCCTCAAGCTGGAGGTCGTCGTCGACGTCGCCCGCCGCGTCTGGGGGTAACCTCGACCGGCCACGGAGCCGAAAGCACGAGCGGCAGGCCAGTCGCACCTTCGCGACGGACCTGCCGCTCCTTCTTGCTCGTGGAAAGCGCTGCCTAGACGGCCGCTTCCTCACCAACGAACTCCCGGCGACCCTGCATGATGCCAATACCGATGACCAGGATGCACAGGGAACCGAAGACCAGCACGACGTTGCTGAACACGGCTACTCCGTTGAGGTCGATTTCCCCAACGTGTTCTGCAATCATCAGCACGACGAAGCTGAGGGCTCCGGTGAGCGCCAGCCCCAATCCAGCCAGCTTGAAGATGCTCATGCCCTCACACCGACGCGCCAGGCCGCACCCGAAGATCGCCGAGCCAATGGACGTCACGTACAGGAAGGCAAAGTGCAGGGCGACTGACGTCGTGAAGATCGTCGTCGCCATCACCTGCTCCTCTGCGGCGCTGCTCCCCACGCCGTGCTCCAGCACATGGGTGAGAACGTGCCGGAGGCTCAATTCGATGATGAGGAAGGCGTATCCAAACAGAAAGACCTTCAGCGCAAAGGCGGACACCCGGTCCATGACTGAACCGCCACCGAACGCACGCTGCAGCGTGCTCAACCCGAACCAATAGAGCACGACGGCAATGACAAAGCCCGTTGTCACAATCTGGGACACTTGAGCATTGTCGCCCATAATGGCGGCCAGTTCCGCAAAGTCCGCGGAGTCCGCGGGATCAATCAGGAATCCGCCGGGCGTCAGCATCGACGAAACCAGGCCCAGGAGCACAGCAACCACAAGGGAAAGCCCTGCCAGCTTGTTGAACGTCATCCCAGCCTCCTCCGCATAGGTGAGTCTCAGTACCTCAAAGGGAACAGTATCACCAAGAACAGACGTATTCAAGCATGAATATGGCAGGAATAGTCAAATTGTGGCAGATTGCGCCATCCTGTGGCCGAAAAAACGTACGCGTAAAGCGCCTGATCACGGCGTATTCTGTCGCTTGCGACGCGAACTTGACACGCCTACACTTGCATCACTTCTTCCCTGAGCGTGCACCGTGACTGACCTCTTTGCCTACGCGATGCAGCAGCGCGGCGACGCCGACGCGCCCCTCGCCGCGCGCATGCGGCCCCGCGACTTCGACGAGTTCGTGGGACAGGAGCACCTCACGGGCCCCAACCGCGTCCTCCGCCGCGCCATCGAGGCCGACCAGGTGCCCTCCATGCTGCTGTGGGGCCCGCCCGGCTCCGGCAAGACGACGCTCGCCAACCTCATCGCCGCCCACACGAAGGCGCACTTCGAGACCGTCTCCGCCGTCACCGCGGGCGTCGCCGACCTCCGCCGCGCCGTCGAGTCCGCGCGTGAACGCCTCGCGCTGAACGGCCAGCGCACCATCCTCTTCGTCGACGAGATCCACCGCTTCAACAAGGCGCAGCAGGACGTCATCCTCCCCCACGTCGAGGCCGGCACGGTGACGTTCATCGGCGCGACGACGGAAAACCCCTCTTTCGAGGTCATCGCGCCGCTCCTCTCGCGCTCCATGGTCTACACGCTCGGGCAGCTCACCGACGACCACGTCGGCGCCATCATCGACCACGCGCTGACGGACGCTGAACGCGGCCTCGGCAAGTACACCTTCGTCCTCGAGGACGACGCCCGCCAGCTCCTCGTCGACGCGGCCAGCGGCGACGCCCGCACGGCGCTCAACTGCCTCGAGCTCGCTGCCCTCGTCACCCAACCCGACGCCCACGGCGTCCGCACCGTCACCCTCTCGACGGTTGAGGACGCGCTGCAGCACCGCGCCCTCCACTACGACAAGACCGGCGACCAGCACTACGACACCATCTCCGCCTTCATCAAGTCGGTGCGCGGCTCGGACCCCGACGCCGCCGTCTACTGGCTCGTCCGGATGCTCGACGCCGGTGAGGACCCGATGTTCATCGCGCGCCGCATCATCATCCTCGCGGCGGAGGACATCGGCATGGCCGACCCGGGCGCGCTGCCGGTGGCCGTCGCGGCGCAGCAGGCCGTCCACTTCATCGGCCTGCCTGAGGGCGCCATCCCGCTGGCGGAGGCCACGGTCTACCTCGCAACCGCTCCCAAGTCGAACTCTGCGTACGCCGCCCTCGGCAAGGCGCGCGAGGACGTTCGCGAGCACGGTGGCCTGCCGGTGCCCCTGCACCTGCGCAACGCCGTCACCGGCCTGATGCGCCGCCAGGGCTACGGCGAGGGCTACAAGTACGCCCACGACTACCCCGAGCACTTCGCGAAGATGCAGAACCTGCCCGAGCGTCTCAAGGGCCACCGCTACTACCAACCCTCAGACCAGGGCTACGAGCGTGACGTCGCGGAACGCGTCGCCAAATGGTGGGGAGAGGCGAGGGGGAAAGACCACCGGGGTCGGGGGACGGAATAGCGGGGTCTTGCCGGGGAGCGCGGACCTGGTCGTCTACTCGACGGCCACCAGCTTGTACCGCATCACGCCCTTGGGCGCCGTGACCTCGATCTCGTCGCCGATGCGCCTGCCCAGCACCGCCTCGCCCACTGGCGAGCTCGTCGAGATCTTGCGCGCCATCAGGTCCGCCTCCCGCGGGTCGACGATCGTCCACTCGAGCTCCGTCCCGGAATCGACGTCCTTCAGCTTGAAGGTGCTGCCGTGCCGGACCTCCATTCCGTTGCCCTCGCTCTTGTCGAGTATCCGGGCTTTGGAGAGGGTGTCCTCCGTCACGCGCAGCCGGGCCGTAAGCTGCCCCTGGTACTCGCGAGCGGCCTCCAGCGGAGCATTCTCGCGGACGTCCTTGTCGGCGGCCGCCCGCTGGATCTCCTTGGCGTTGCTGGCAAGCTCGTCCTTGAGGTGGTCGACCAGCCGGACCAGCTCGGCGTGGCCGTCAGCGGTGAGCTGCACCACCTCCGGCTCCAGCATGCCCGGCCGCGCCGACCTGCCGCGCGCCTGCTTCGAGGGCCTGCGCAGCTTGACGTGCTGCGACAGGTTGGCTTCGACGATGCCCACCTTCCTGGCGTACTGCAGGAAGTCGCGGACGGCCTTGATGCGCTCGCCGCCGCCCAGCGTCTCGGCTGATGCTTCCAGCGAGAAGGCCTCGAGGTCTGCGGGGGTGAGGGAGGTCACGATGCGGTCGTCGCCGAACCACCTGAGGAATCGCGTCAATGTCTGCCTGATCTCGGAACCGTTCTTTCGTCCGCTGACGTACTCTTCAATGGCGACGCCCAGCGTCACGATCGTTCCCAACTCCGGCACGGCGTGCCCTCCCTTGCGTTGCGTCTCCGGTCATTCTACGTGCCGCTCGAAACCAGTGTCAAACGAATATCAGTTGACACGCAGATAGCCCAATCCTAGAATGAGGCGCTTGAAATCAGGGCTCTCCGGCCGCTTTTCGACGGACGCGAGGCCGTCCCAACATCACCAGGGAGGTAGACCGATGGCGACCAAGGCATACGTACTGATTGAGACCGCCGTGGGCAAGACGCGCGACGTCATGAGCTCGCTCTCGGGTGTAGCGGGCGTGGCGGCGGTCGACGCCGTCACGGGCCCCTACGACATCATCGCCGTGATCTCCGCCAACGACCTCAACTCCGTCGGCGAGATCGTCACGGACAAGGTCCACACCATTGGCGGAGTCAACCGCACGGTGACCTGCCTCTCCGTCAGCGTCGGCTAGCCGGGCGCCTGCTTACGCCGTCTCCCGCAGCCGCGCCTGCGGGCCGGCGGGCACCGCCGCGAGCCGCGTCCACGCCGGCGACGTCCTGCGCAGCCTGACGCTCCGCGCCGCCTCCTCCACGAGACGAACGCCCGTCAGGTAGTCGTCCGCGTGGATGTACTCCGCGCCAATCCCGCCCTCGGTCGTCGCGTTGTGGTAGTTGCCCAGCGGAAACGCGATGCCCGTCGTCGCGTACCCGAACGCCGCAAACCCGCTCGCCTCGCACGTGCCGCCGCTCATCAGCTGCCGCTGCACCTTCGTCTCCGGCTCCTGCTCCAGCAGGCTGCGCCTCGCGACGTGCAGCACCTGCTCCGCCTCCGCGCTGAACGTGAACGTGGCGTCGCCGACACGGACCACCGGCCCCGCGCCCTGCACGGCCCCCGGCAACTCCCGGCTTGACTCCAGCGACACGACAAGGCAGTCCTTCGGCAGGCTGTGCTCCTGCGCCATCAACCGCGCCCCGACCAGCCCGACCTCCTCCGCCCGCGTGAACACGCCGTACACGTCGCCCTCCACCGGCGATTCGATGATGCCGTGCAGCGCCGCGAGGATCGCCCCGCACCCTGCAAGGTCGTCGGCGGCGCGCATATGCAGCAGGTCCTCCCGCCGCTCGAAGTCCACAAGGTCGAACACGACCGCGGCGGGCAGCGGCACGCTCGCCGCGTCGTCCGTGTATACCAGCACGCGCCGCTCCTCCGGCGCGCCCACCGTCCCGCCAAGCCGCCCCTTGCGCCGCGCGCCGGACCGCTCGACGATCTCGACATCCGCCAGTTCGGTCAGCGACACGGGTGGCACGCCGCCGCACGCCTCGGCGACGAGCGCGCCCTCGCGCACCTCGACCGCCTCGAAGCCGGGGTGGTCCATGTGCGCCATGAACGCGATGGGCGGCACGCCCGCCACCGTCCCCTGCACCCGCACGATGATGTTGCCGTACTGGTCCGTCTTCGCCTCAAGCCCGAGCTCCGCAATCGCGCGCAGCACGTAGTCCGAGACCAGCCCCTCGTGGAACGACACGGCGGGCAGGCCGCCCAGGTCGGCCAGGATCTGCAGCGCCCGGTCTGCGTCGATGCTCATCCGCTTTCTCCCGCGTTCATGACGCCGGTCGAGCACTCGAGCGGCGCACGGACAGCATAGCGGAGGGCAGCGTCGGGCAACAGCCGCAATGCGTTTGACCGACGCCTACGCTGGTGCTAGCCTTCCCCTCGCCAAGCTGAAAGCAAGGGGGATTCCATGGCCAACGGAAGCGCACCCACGATTGACCAGATCCTGTCGATTCGACCCGTCGTCGGCGCGGAGACGCCGCAGTGGTCGCCAGACGGCAAGGAACTCGCCTTTGTCGGCACACTTGGCGGGCCGCCAAACCTCTACAAAGTGTCCGCGCAGGGCGGCTTTCCCGTGCGCATGACCGTCAACATCGGCGACGTCAACTTCCTCGCCACCCGGGCGCCCCTGTGGTCGCCCAACGGTGACTTCCTCTCCTACATCTCCCGCAAGAGCGGCACGGACGAGGTCTGGCTCGCGCCCGTCAACGGCGACGAGGAGTTCCGGCTGTCGCGACTTGGCGCCCTCATCCACTCCGCGATGTGGTCGCCGGACGGCTCGTGCATCGCCGTGTCCTGCAGTCGCCACGGCTCCTACGACATCTACACCGTCGATGTCCCCACCGGGAAGCACCACAAGCTGACGGAGGGTCCGCTTAACGCGGTGATGCCCGTCTTCACCCCCAACAACGAGCAGATCGCCTACCTGCGCCTCAACGACACGTGGGAAGACCACGACGTCATGGTGATGGACCGGGACAGCGGCAACGCGCGCATCGTCGTGTCGGACACGGACTTCTTCGACTACACGTACGGCAAGACCTTTGGCGCGCCGTCCGTGTCCGCCGACAGCAAGGACGTCCTCTTCCGGTCGCAGCGCAGCGGCTACATCAACATCTGGACCGCGCCCATGGACGGCAGCGGCGAGCCGGAACCCCTGGACCCGGGCGAGATTGAGCAGGACAACGCCGTGTGGTCGCCCGTCGGGCGGCAGGTGGCGTTTACGGCGAACAACAACGGCAATCTGGAGCTCCGCGTCGCCGAGGCCGGCAGCGGAACGTCGCGCTCGGTCTTTGGCCGTGGCATCGGCATGTGCAGCAACCTGAAGTGGTCGCCGGACGGCAAGGAGATCGCCTTCCGCTACGGCACGCCGACGCGGCCCGCCGACCTGTGGGTGGTCAACGTCGAGGACGGCTCCTCGCGGCAGCTTACCAACGCCTGCGCCGATGGCGGGCCGGCGGAGAAGCTCGTCGAGCCGGAGAAGATTTCCTACGAGAGCACCGGCGGCTTCACCATCCACGCCTACCTCTACAGCCCGCCCGACCGCTCGAAGAAGTACCCGGGCCTCGTGTACATCCACGGCGGACCGACGCTGCAATTCTTCGACGACCTCCAGCCGAACGTGCAGTACCTGGTCCAGCGCGGCTACGTCGTCCTGCTGCCCAACGTTCGCGGCAGCACGGGCTACGGCAAGGCTTTCGAGGAGGCGAACGACAGGGACTGGGGCCGCGGCGACCTCGACGATGCCATCGCCGGGACCGAGTACATGAAGGGCCTGAGCTACGTCGACCCGGGCGCCATGGGAATCACGGGCCGCAGCTACGGCGGCATCCTGAGCATGTACGCGATCACCAACGCGCCCGACGCCTTCCAGGCAGCCGCGCCGATGTCCGGCTACGGCGACTGGCCCTCGCTGCGCTGGGAGATGGAGCTCCGTCACCAGAAGATGCAGGCCCACGAGTTCGGCCCGCTCGAGGAGAACGAGGAACTCTGGATTGAGCTGTCCTCGCAGTTCAAGATCGACCGCGTGACCGCGCCCACGATGATCATCTACGGCGAGGGCAAGGACCCGTGGTCGGACGCGTCGCGCGCCTTCTGGTATGAGATGAAGCGGCAGTACAAGACGGTGCACCACAACGTCTACCACAACGACGGCTACTACGTGGACGCGCCCGCCAACGTGCGCCAGCTCCTGATCGACGTGGCGGACTTCTTCGATCTGTACCTGAAGGGGTAGCAGGTCAGCCCTCTTGGCGAGGGCAGCCATACAACACGAGGAGATGCCGGAGCATGAAACTGGCCTGCGAGGGTTGCGACTGGACCACGGAACAGGACACGGCGGATGAGCTCCTCTCCGCCATGATGGCGCACGGCGAGAACGCGCACTCCGAGATGTTCCAAGGCAAGAGCGCAGAAGAACTCGCGGCCATGAAGGGGATGATGGACGCCCACGTCCGTCAGATGATCATCGACCAGAACTAATTGGGTGCTTTCAAATGGGCTTTGGCGAGGGTGCGCCCGTCAACGTCTGGCAGTGGCTACTGGGCGTGACTGAGTTCTGTTGAATGGTTGTGAAGCGGGACTAGGACGAGGGGTTGGTGTTGGCCTGGGACTGCGGCTCTTGGGTATGTTGCTCATTGCCGGCGGCGCCGTTCTTAAGCTCAACCCGCCTCCCAAAGGCGACGCGGGGATCTTCAAGCACAGGCGGTGCCACCCTTTTGCCTCGGCCCCTCTTGACTCGCACCCAACCCAGCCCCTCGCGGTATTCAATCCGCATTGTCCCCTCCTGGCCCCAACTCCGTTTGGGCCTGTACGGGAATCATATCATATATGGTCTGGGCATCCCACACACGAACGCGGCTGAATTGCTGAGTGAAAGTTGGGTCTTCAATGAAAGAATAGGCAAGGACTGTGCCAATCTCCTTGGGGACCGCAAATTCGTATGTATCCGAAACCCTCTCACCGGGTTCAATCACCAAATCCCCTTTGTCCCACTCACGAGAAACATAGGATAGGGTCGGCCAAGCTACGTCGTAGGCTTCACCCCCCAAGTCATCACTGAATAGCCTCTCGATCGCCTCGTCCGTCGTGGGAGCAATTTGCTGAAGCTGTACTGCCCCCTGCCGAGGAGCAACAACGACGCTTGAAGAGTTTAGTGCAGTCACCGTAACGGCAATATGCACATAGCTGTCCCCGATTACCCTGTGCGAGACCTCGTGAGTTATTGTCAGGTGCGGATGAAAGGTCCGTAGAAGGTGCAGGCGATAAAAGGCAAACCCACCGCCTACGAAGACGGCCGTGAGTGTGCCAACAGCCTGCACAATCGTGGCGGCCGTATTCCATTCGGCGCCACCCCAAGCGGTCACTGCCCACATGACGGCCAAGAGAGCCAGGACAAACAGGCCGCTTAGACTCACTAGCAACGCGATTTGACTTCCGGAACCTCTCCAAAAAGTCACTGCTGCCGCCCTACCGCGTAACCAGATTCAGCAGTCGGCCGGGCACGTACACAGCCTTCGTGACTTCCTTGCCCTCCAGGTGTCGCTGCACGTTGGCCTGCGCCAGCGCGATCTCCTTCGCGTCGTCCTCGCCGAGATCCGGCGCGACCGGGAGCCGGTCGCGGACGCGGCCGTCCACCTGCACGACGAGCGTCACCGTCTCCTCCGCCGCCAGGTCGTCGTCCCACTCCGGGAACGACTGCAGGTGGACGCTGCGCCGCTCGCCCAGCTGCTCCCACAGCTCCTCGGACAGGTGCGGCGCGATGGGCGCCAGTAGCACAATCATGAACTTTCGTGCTTCGCTCCAGGCCCTGGCGCTTGCGGTGTTGTCCTCCCACACGCGCTGCATCAGGTTGGTCAGCTCCATCATCGCGGCGATGGCCGTGTTGAACTTGAAGGCGTCCAGGTCCTGGTACACCTTGCGCATTGTCTGGTGCAGCTTGCGGCGAAGCTCCCGGCTGCCCTCCGAGTTGTCGGAACCGTTCAGCCCGGACGGGTCGCGGCTCCAGATGTCCCACACGCGATTGAACCACCGCGCGATGCCGTTGATGCCGCCGTCGCTCCAGTCGCCGCCGCGGTCCCAGGGCCCCACGAACATGAGGTACGTCCGCACAATGTCCGCGCCCAGCGTGGCGACGTACTCGTCGGGCGCCACGACGTTGCCGCGCGACTTACTCATCTTGGCCCCGTCCGCGATGATGTGGCCCTGGTTGTAGAGCCGCAGGAACGGCTCGTCGAAGTTGAGCAGCCCGACGTCCCGCAGCGCCTTGGTGAAGAACCGCGCGTACATCAGGTGCATCACCGCGTGTTCCGCGCCGCCCGTGTACTGGTCGACGGGCGCCCACGCATCGGCCTGCCCCGGGTTCCACGGCTCCCCGTCGTTCTTGGCGCTCAGGTAGCGCAGGAAGTACCACGACGAGTCGAAGAAGGTGTCCATCGTGTCCGTCTCGCGCTGTCCCGCGCCGCCGCACTGCGGGCACGCGACGTTGACGAACGCCTCGTTGCGCGCCAGCGGCGACTCGCCCGTCGGCCGGAAGTCGGCGTCCTCCGGCAGCAGCACCGGCAGCTCGTCCTCCGGCACGGGCACCGTGCCGCAGTTGGGGCAGTGGATGATCGGGATCGGCGTGCCCCAGTACCGCTGCCGCGAGACGAGCCAGTCGCGCAGCCGGTACGTCTGCGTCCGGACGCCGCCGCCGCGCGCCTCCAGGTACGCCGCGATGGCGTCCGCGCCCCGGTCATTCGTCATGCCGTTGAAGTCGCCGGAATTCACCATCGTGCCGGCCTCGGTGTACGCGACCTCCAGCGTCTCCTCCCCCGTGGAGCCCGGCGGCGCGATCACCGTGACGATCGGCAGCCCAAACTTGGTCGCGAAATCGAAGTCGCGCTGGTCGTGGGCCGGAACGCCCATGACCGCGCCGGTTGCGTACCACGCGACGGCGTAGTCGGCCGTCCAGATGGGCACCTGCTGCCCGTTGGCCGGGTTGATGCAGTATGTGCCCAGCGGCACGCCCGTCTTGTCGCGCTCCGTCGACATCCGCTCGATGTCCGACTTCGCCCGCGCCTCGGCCACGTACGCCTCGACGGTCGCGCGCTGCTCGGGCGTCGTGAGCGACTCCACCATCGGGTGCTCCGGCGCCAGCACCATGAACGTCACGCCGAAGAGCGTGTCGACGCGCGTCGTGAACACCGGCAGCGACTTCTCCTCCAGCCCCAGGTGCGAGATGTCGAAGACCACCTCGGCGCCCTCGCTTCGGCCGATCCAGTTGCGCTGCATCGTCAGGATGCGCTCCGGCCAGTCCGTGATCCCCGACGAGTCCAGTAGTTGGTCGGCGTAGTCGGTGATTTTCAGGAACCACTGGTCCAGCTCCCGCCGCGTGATCGGCGTTCCGCATCGCTCGCACGCCCCGTCGAGCACCTGCTCGTTGGCCAGCACCGTCTGGCACGATGGGCACCAGACGGCGGGCGCGTGGGCGCGGTAGGCCAGTCCCGCCTTGTAGAACTGCAGGAAGAGCCACTGGTTCCACTTGTAGTACTCGGGCAGGCAGCAGACGATCTCCCGGTCCCAGTCGTACACCGTGCCCATCGAGCGGAGCTGCCCGCGCATCTTCTCGATGTTGCCCATCGTCCACTCGTGCGGGTGGACGCCCTGCCTGATGGCCGCGTTCTCCGCCGGCAGCCCGAATGCGTCGAAGCCCATGGGGTGCAGCACGTTGTAGCCCTGCATCCGCCGGAACCGAGCGTGCGCGTCCGACGGCGCCATCGCGTACCAGTGCCCGATGTGGACGTCGCCCGACGGGTAGGGGTACATCGTAAGCTCGTACCACTTGGGCCGAGGGTCATCGTCCCGCACGGTGTGCAGGCCGTCGTCGGCCCACCGCCGCTGCCACTTCCGGTCGACGGAAACCGGGTCCCACCGTAGCTCCGACTGCCGAGTCCGCTGCTGCGCCATACTCTCCGTGTCTCCTTGCTCTCCAGCTAAACAAAACGCCCGTCCCCACAAAGGGACGGGCTGCCGATGCGCTCCACCCGCGGTACCACCCTGATTGCCCACGCACCCGCCAGGGTGCGCGACCGCTTGCCGGCGATAACGGCGCCACCGTCCAGCCTTGCGAGCCCTCCGCACCCGACTCGGCACACCGATTCGCCGGTCGGTCGAGGTTCTCGTTGGGGCCGCCGCTCAGGGGCGAGTTCGCGGGGCTGTCGCTGCCGGCCTTGCACCGTCCGCCGGCTCGCTGCTGCGACGCCTGTCGTTACTGCTCCCCGTCGTCGCGTTTGACTATTGCATTAGAACGTAGCATCGGCCCGCCGAGGGTGTCAAACGAATCCGCCCCCTCTCCGGGCCGCGGAGAACCCGGCCGATTTCGTAGCCGCATACACAAACGGGCCCGAAACGAATATTGCAGCCCACCCGCCGTTCTGCTAAAATCGTGCCCAAGAGCACATGCTCGATATACTTGTTAAAGTGGGCTCGCCCCACTTTTTTCTTTGATATGGGCCTGTAGGGGGAGGTCTTGGGAATGAAGAGCGACTTTTTCATCGCTGTGACCCAACTCGCCGCAGAGCGGGGCTTGCCCCGGGATACTGTGCTGGGCGTGGTTGAGGCGGCGTTGGTCTCCGCGTACCGCAAGGAGGGCGTCGGCGCCGGCCACGACCTTTCGGTCCGCCTTGACCCGGGCGATGGCGAAGTCTCCGTCTACATCCTCAAGCGCGTCGTGAAGACCGCCGCCGAGATCGAGGACGACCGCCGCGAGATCACGCTGCGCGAGGCCAAGAAGCTCAAGCCCGACGTCGCCGTCGAGGACGTCATCGAGATCGCCGCCGACTTCGCCACCGCCGGCCGCATCGCCGCGCAGACCGCCAAGCAGGTCGTCCTGCAGCGCCTCCGCGAGGCCGAGCGCGAGCTCGTCCTCGCCGAGTACACCAGCCGCGTCGGCGAGATCATCGCAGGCCGCATCGAGCGCGTGGAGCCCCACCAGGTCGTCGTGAACCTCGGCCGCGCCGACGCCCTCATGCCCCGCGATGAGGAGGTCCCCAGCGAGCGCTACCGCCCCAACACCACACTGCAGTTCTACCTCGCTGAGGTCGCCGAGAGCAGTCGCGGGCCGGAGCTCATCCTCTCCCGCGCCCACCGGAACCTCGTGCGCCGCCTGTTCGAGCGCGAGGTGCCAGAGGTCTTCAAGGGCGTCGTCGAGATCAAGGCCATCGCCCGCGAGCCCGGTTCCCGCACCAAGGTCGCCGTCGTAGCCCGCCAGGAGGGCGTCGACCCCGTCGGCTCCTGCGTCGGCCTGCGCGGCTTCCGCATCCAGAACATCGTGAACGAGTTGCAGGGCGAGAAGATCGACGTCCTGCCGTACAGCGACGACATGCGCGACTTCCTCGCTAACGCCCTCAGCCCGGCGCAGGTGATCAAGGTCGAGCTCGAGCAGCAGGAGAAGTCCGCGCTCATCGTAGTGCCGGACCGCCACCTCTCCCTCGCCATCGGCCGTGAGGGCCAGAACGCCCGCCTCGCCGCCAAGCTGACGGGCTGGCGCATCGACATCCGCAGCGAGTCGGAATTCGCCCTCGCCGCGGAAGCCGCCGAAGCAGAGGCTGTGGCAGCCGCTGAAGCTGCGGCCGCCGAGGCCGTGGCCATCTTGGAAGCCGACCTGCCCGCGGCGGTGGCTATTGTCGAGGCGGAGAACGCCGAGGCCGCCACGGCGGCGGAGGTCGCTGAGGAAGAGGAAGTTACGGCGGAGGCCGAGGCTGAGGCCCCGGTGGCTGAGGTCGTCGAGGAGCCCGTCGCCGAGGTCGAAACGGCCGTCGAGGTGGCCCCTGAGCCGGAGCCTGTCGTCTTGATAGACGAGGACGCCGAGCTCGCGGAGCTCCTGCGGCAGGAAGCCGAGGAGGCCGCCGCGGAAGCGGAGCTGGAGGAGCGCGAGCCGGAGCCCGCGGGCATCTCCGTTGACGACGATTCCATCTGGGTGCTGCCGGAGACCATCCGCAGCCCCTCCGTCCTGCGGTTCGCGGAGGACATCATGCCCGCGGAGCGGGGCAGGGCGCGCGCCGAGCGCGATCGCCGGCCCGATCCCAACGCCGCTCCGGCCGCCCCCGACAACAGGCCGCGCGCCAAGAAGGGCAAGCGTTCGCGGTAGGTTCACCAATCGCAAGTCGAGGGCGCGCCCAACGAGGCGCTGCCCACAATTCGGACACCAAGGGGGGTGGATCCCGGAAGGGCAGGTGCAGACGATGACGCCGAGACGCATTCCCATCCGGACCTGTTCCGGATGCGGCAGGAAGAGCGGGAAGCGGGACATGGTGCGCATCGTCAGGCAACCGGACGGCGACGTCGCCGTCGACCCCACGGGCCGCGCGTCCGGCAGAGGCGCCTACCTGTGTGAGGACCCTGCCTGCTGGGAGTTGGGCCTCGGCCGCAACCGGCTGGAGCGCACGCTCAGGGTAACCATTCCGCCGGACCAACGTTCCGCCCTGCTGGCCTACGCAGGGGAACAGAGCGCTGACTGGGTAGGCGAGGAGGATTGATATGGCACGTAGATCGTTTAGACCAAACAGGCCAACACGGCGGCGCGGCCCCCGCAGGGGACCCGGCCCTGCCGCAATGACCCTTGACGCCCCGGACCTGAACACGGTCCTGGAGCTCCCGCCCGCCATCATGGTCAGCCAGTTGGCGGAGCGGATGCGCGCCAACCCCATCGACATCATCAAGAACCTCATGCGCACTGGCGTCATGGCCACGGTCAACGAGGTCCTCGACTTCGAGACCGCGGCAACCGTCGCCACCACCATGGGCCACCGCGTGCGCAGGCTCGAGGACGTGTCCGTCGCTGACGTGGAGGACCCGCTCAAGCCGCCGGACAACGACCCCGAGGACCTCGAGCCCCGCGCTCCCGTCGTCACCATTCTCGGCCACGTCGACCACGGCAAGACGACGCTGCTCGACGCCATCCGCAACACCAACGTCGTCGAGCGTGAGGTCGGCGGCATCACGCAGCACATCGGCGCGTACCAGGTCGAGACCCACGACAACAAGCTGACCTTCCTGGACACCCCCGGCCACGAGGCCTTCACCGCCATGCGGGCCCGGGGCGCCCACGCCACCGACGTCGCCATCCTCGTCGTCGCGGCCGATGACGGCGTCATGCCGCAGACCACCGAGGCCGTCGACCACGCCAAGGCCGCCGGCGTCCCCATCGTCGTCGCCATCAACAAGATGGACCGCCCGGACGCCGACCCCGACCGCGTGAAGAGGCAGCTCGCAGAGCAGGGCCTGCTCCCAGAGGACTGGGGTGGCGAGACCATCATGGTCCCCGTCTCCGCCAAGTCCGGTGACGGCCTGAATGACCTTCTCGACAACCTGCTCGTCGTCACAGAGGTGCAGGAGCTCAAGGCCAACCCCAACCGCGCCGCCAGCGGCGTTGTCGTCGAGGCCCAGCTCGACAAGAGCAAGGGTCCGCTCGCAACCGTGCTCGTGCAGCAGGGCACGCTGCACGTCGGCGACAACCTCGTCGTCGGCGACACCTTCGGCCGTGTCAAGGCCATGATCGCCGACACGGGCCGCCGCATCCGTGAGGCCGGCCCGTCGACCCCCGTCGAGGTCCTCGGCCTCTCGCAGCTGCCCCTGGCCGGCGACCCCTTCCTCGTCACCGCAGACGAGCGCACCGCGCGCAGTCTGATCGAGACCCGCAAGCGGCGGAGGGAGGCGCAGGCCGCCAGCGGCATGTCGATGGAAGAGGTCTCGTCCCGCATTCAGAGCGGTGAGATAAAGGAGCTGCTCATCATCCTGAAATGCGACGTGCAGGGCAGCATCGAGGCCGTCCGCAGCACAATCATGAAGTCCCGCATGGACGAGGTGACTGTGCGCATCCTCCACGCAGGGGCGGGGACCATCACCGAGAGCGACATTCTCCTCGCCAGCGCGTCCGACGCCATCGTGCTCGGCTTCAACACCCGCGTCGAGCCGGGCGCCCGGTCGCTCGCCGAGCAGAACCGCGTCCAGATCCGCCTGTACGACATCATCTACCAGCTCGCCGACGACGTTGAGAAGGCGCTTAAGGGCATGCTCACGCCCGAGGACCGCGAGGTCGTCGACGGCCACGCCGAGGTTCGCGCCATCTTCAGCCTCGGCCGCCGCAACCGGATCGCCGGCTGCCACATCCTCGACGGCCGGTTTACCCGGAACGTGCAGGTCCGCATCTCCCGCAACGGCGAGCTGCTCCACACCGGCCCAATCGCCAGCCTGAAGCGCTTCAAGGACGATGTCCGGGAGGTCACCGCGGGCTTCGAGTGCGGCATCGGCGTCGACGGATTCCTGGAGTTTGAGGAAGGGGACACCCTGGAGGCATACCACATAGAGCGCGGCTAGGGAAATGCATCCAAGTAACAATCTAGGTGGTTAAATGGCACAGAGCGCACCCAAGCCCAAGAAGAACAACCGGGTCGGCATTGCGGGGGAATACTTTGTAGCTGCGGAGTTGAACAGGCGCGGAGCCACCGCTGTCACGCTAACGACCAACATGCCTGAGGTGGACGTTGTGGCCACCGACCCTAGTCGCTCGCGCACTATTTACATCCAAGTCAAGACGAAAATGACAGGCAGAACAAAGCGAACTGGAAAACCAACTGGCAATTGGCACTCAAGGACTTGGGAAGGCAATAAATCTCCCAAGCCTGAACATTTTTGGGCATTCGTCTCCATACCACAAAGTCGCCAAGAACCTCCTAGTTATTGGATCGTGTCTGACGATTGGATGCGTGAAGACATTAAGAATAATCATGCAGCATGGTTACTTCACACTGGTGGGCGCAGACCGAGAGGGAGCAACTCCGATCACCACGGCATTTCTGAAGACCGGCTCAAAGGATGGGAAGACTCTTGGGACATCCTCGATATCTTCTAGGACTGCTCAGGACGGCAAGACGGCAGACGTCTGCTAACTTGGTTCCATCTACACCGTAGGGAGACCCCCGCCATGAGCCGCCGTATGGGCCGCGTCAATGAGCTTATTCGTGAGGAGCTGAGTTCGCTCCTGCTTCTCGAGTTGAAGGACCCTCGCGTCGCCGCGCTGACGACCGTGACCCACGTCGAGACCTCGCCTGACCTCGAGCACGCGCGGGTCTACGTCAGCGTTATGGGCTCGGAGCAGGAGCAGGCCGGCGCAATGAACGGTCTCCGCTCGGCGGAGGGCTTCCTGCGCCGGAGCCTCGCCGGCCGCGTGAAGATGCGCCGCGTGCCCGCGCTGACATTCGCGTTGGACACCTCCATGGAGGAGGGCGCCCAGATGCTGGAACTCATAGACCGCGTCGCGGACGGCCACGGCGCGCATCAGGAACGGAGACTATGACCGTCAACGGAGTGCTGAATCTCTACAAGCCCGCCGGTGAGACTTCCATGGACATGGTCCGCATGATCAAGCGGCTCACCGGCCAGAAGAAGGTCGGCCACGGCGGCACCCTCGACCCCATCGCCAGCGGCGTCCTGCCCATCTGCTTCGGCCAGGCGACCCGCCTCATGGACCCCCTCGTCGATGGCGTGAAGCGCTACCACACCCGCGTCCGCCTCGGCGAGACGACCGACACCTACGACTCCGACGGCACGGTCACCGCCACCGCCGACGCCTCAAACGTCACCCGCGACGACGTCGAGGCCGCCCTCGATGCGTTCCGCGGCGTGATCCAGCAGGTTCCGCCCATGTACAGCGCCCTGAAGCAGGGCGGCGAGCGCCTCTACGACCTTGCCCGCGCCGGTTTCGACGTTGTGCGCGAGCCCCGTGAGGTCGTCGTCCACACCCTGACCCTCGAGGCCTACGAGCCGCCCGACGCCGTGCTCGACATCGTCTGCGGCCGCGGCGTCTACGTGCGCTCCATCGGCCACGACCTCGGCGTCGCCCTCGGCTGCGGCGGCCACATCGTCGAGCTCGAACGCCGGGGCGCAGGCCCCTTCACCTCGGACGACGCCGTCACGCCAGACCGATTCAAGGCAGCCGTGGAGGCCGGCGAATGGATGGACCTCGTCCACCCGCCGGACATCGTCGTGTCCAACCTGCCCGCCGGCACCGTCGCCGGCGCGCTCGAAACCTTCGTCAAGTCGGGCCGCTCCGTCGTCCTCGGCGGCCGCGAGGGCATGGACCCCCCGCAGCACGGCGAGCTCTGGCGCGTCTACGGCCACGACGGCCGCTTCATAGCCCTCGCCCGCTACGACAAACCCACCGGCCAATGGCGCCCAGAAAAAGTCTTCGACGCCACCCAACAACCCACCCGCCACCGCACACCCTCCCGCCCCTAACCCAACGCCCACCCCCACCATAATCCCCGCCCCCACCGTCGTTCCCGCGAAAGCGGGAACCCAGGGCAGGGGCGGACGGGAGGGGCCGTCCCCCCTTCGCCCGTGCCATCACTCCTGAACCCCCCGCGCGCCGCCCCCAACCCTGACACCACCCCCTCGCGCAAAACCCACCGCCCCCGCTACCCTCACTCCATGACATACGCATCCAACCCCATCCACCACACAGACCGGGCCCGCCCAACCACCGCAGCTCGCGAAAAAGCACACCAAAACTGCACCAAAACGCAGACTTTTGTAACTCGTAGGCGGCTCATACAAGCTCGACACCCCCTGGGCGTGATCAATCGAGTCGTATCTGTAGAGGGCAGTTTCGTAGGGGACTCATTCTGCAGAACTTTACTTGGAGCGACTCGAATCGAATCGAATGAGGCCACCTGGACCCAGAGACCCCAACGGCCAACATTCCCCCACCCGATACTACAATTGCGCATATATGGCGGGACTGTGATAGAATCCCCCAAACTCCTGGTAGGAGGACATAATGCTGCCTGACATCTCCAAGGCAACGAACCCAAGGCGCCACCGCCGAGAGGGCCCCAACGCGGACACGGAAGGCGCCCAGGAGTTCCAGCGCCAGTACCCTATTGAAGCGCGGCGCTACAACTGGATCCAGAACCAGGTGCTGTGGCCCCTGCGCCACGCGGACGTCAACCCCATCAAGGTGGACCTGGGTACCCCCGAGGAGTTGACCGAGCACATCAAGAACTACGTCCTCGAGGTCGGCGCGGACGACGTCGGGATCGCGGATATGGACCCCAACTTCGTGTTCCAGGACGCCGAAATGCCCGCCCACACCCGCGTCATCGCGTTCGGCGTCGCCATGAAGTACGACATGATGTCGGACATCGGCGCGAACTCCCAGCGTGAGGTGCACCGCGTCTACTTCAAGATGCTGGACATCGGCGTCCGCGTCGCCCAGTACATCGGCGCCTTCGGTTACAGCGCGACCGCCCACCCCAACGGCGGCGAGCTCGCGCACATCCCCTTCTCCTACTTGGCCGGCCTCGGCGAGCTGGGCAAGCACGGCTCCCTGATTAGCCCGAAGTTCGGCTCCTCCTGGAGGCTGTCGCTGGTGTCGACCGACCTGCCTCTGCTGGTCGACGGCCCGCAGGACTACGGCATCGACGCCATGTGCGATCGCTGCAACGTCTGCACCCGCTTCTGCCCGGGCGACGCCATCCACCCCGAGAAGAAGGAAGTGAACGGCGTCCTGCGGTTCCACGTCGACACCCCCGCCTGCGAGCCCTACTTCCAGCGCCTCTGGGGCTGCAAGATCTGCCTGATGGTCTGCCCCTTCAACGGCCGCAGCGTCTTCAAGGAGGGCTACCGCAACATCGCCAAGGACCTCGCGCAGGCCAAGGACTACAAGGGCTACCTGCCGATGCTGGCCGCAAACACACCCAACGCCGACAGCAACCTGGTCCTCTCCAAGTACATGAGCTCTGACGAGTCCTAGTTCGCTATCTCAGGCAACTGAGGTGGGGCAGCCTTGTGCCGCACTTGCGGCCGGGCTGCCCCACCTTCGTGTCTCCAAGGAGAGGACGCCAGCTTGAAGATCCCTCGCGTTCCCTTGGTGTCGGCGACGATAGCACATGCGTCCACATGGGCTATCGTCCTCTTCCTGCTGCTCGTGCCGGCCTACGAGGGCGAGTCCGTCGAGGCCACGCGCCCCGGCGAGGAGCCGGCGGAAGCCGTGCGGACTACGGAGACCTTTCTGGATGCCAACGGCCTCTACGGCCTGTTCGTCGTGCTGACGCCGGTAGTGCTGACCGGCATTGCGGTGCTCGGCCAGTTTGTCTACCGCGAGCACGTGTTCCGGCGCATGGCCGCGATGTGGCTTCCCCTCATCGCAGTCCTGGCGCTCAGCTTCGCCGCGATATTCACCATCGGCGTGCTGTACGTGCCTGTGGCCATCGCGCTCTTCGTGGCAGCCCTTGCTGACCTCGCGCACCGGCCGGAGGAGGCGTGACTACCGTCCGCCCCAGTCCCGGCGGAATCGGAGCCGCCATGTGGCGCGGAATACCTCGAGGGTGGCCTGCGTCAGCCGCACCTTCGAGCCCTCGGGCTCATGCCGCCACGCAACCGGCGCTTCCGCCACCCGCAGCCCAAGCCGCCGGGCGGCGAGAAGCAGCTCCAGGTCCAGCGCCCACCCAGTCTCGGTCAGCAGCGGTAGCAGCGCGTCCAGCGCCTCGCGCCGAAGCGCCTTCGCGCCGCACTGCGGGTCGTGGACGCCGAGGCCAAGGAACCTGCGCGACCACAACGGGGAGACGCCGCTGACCACGCGCCGCGCCCACGGCCTCGACTGCGGCTCCAGCGCCAGATCGTGCCTGCGCCAGCCTACGGCGATGTCGTGCTCGTCGAGGGCGTCCAGCAGCTTCCGCGTCTCGTCCGGCCCGACCATGTTGTCGGCGTCGACGAAGGCCACGCGGTCGCCTGCGGCCTCATGCAGTCCGGCGCGAACCGCCGCGCCCTTGCCCAGCACGGAGTCCTCGACGGTCCACCTGATGGCCGGGCACTCGGCGGCTGCCTCGTCCACCACGCGCTGCGTCTCGTCGGTGCACCCGTTGAGCGCCACGACGAGCTCCCAGCGGTCGCCGTAGTCGGCGTGGAAGGCAGCGGCGTAGGCACGGAGCGTAGGGCCAATGCGAGCTTCCTCGTTGTGGGCGGGAATGACGATGGAGAGGTCCACGCGGCAGCATTCTCCCAAAGGGCGGGGTAATCTGGCCCTGTACGGCTATAATAGGGAAGGCTGGCCCCAGCGACAACCAAACAGGACTCTTCCAGAAAGAGCAAAGGAGGCGATATGCCGCAGGTCATGGTGACGGGCGCCGCCGGCTTCATCGGCAGCATTGTGGTGCAGGCGCTCCGGGACAGCGGCTACGACATCCTCGGCATCGACAACCTTGCAAGGGGCCACCGCGCCGCCATCGATGAGGGCATCACATTCTACCGCGTCAACGCCGGCGACTACGACGCTCTCGACCGCATCCTGCAGCAGTCGCCTGTTGACGCCGTTGTGCATCTTGCGGGTTATATTCAGGCCTCGGAGTCGATGGCGGACCCCGGCCTCTACTACTCCAACAACGTCCGTGACGGCATCAGCCTGCTGGAGTGCATGCGCCGCAACGGCGTCACCAAGATGGTCTTCTCCTCCAGCGCCGCCGTGTACGGCGTCCCCCACAGCACACCGATCACGGAGGACCACGCCATCGCGCCGATCAGCCCCTACGGGCAGTCGAAGGCGTGGATGGAGTCCGTTCTGGAGTCCTACGCCAGGTCCCACGACCTGCAGACTGTGTCGCTCCGCTTCTTCAATGCCGCAGGGGCCGTCGGCCGGCTTGGGGAGGACCACCGGCCGGAAACCCACCTCATCCCCAACGCCATCCGCGTGGCGCTCAGGGTGGACCCGGAGCTGGCCCTCTTCGGCGACGACTACCCGACGCCCGACGGCACCGCCATCCGCGACTACGTCCACGTCGCCGACATAGCGCGAGCACACGTCCTGTGCCTCGAGGCGCTCGGGGAGCTGCCGTCGCTTGCGTACAACGTCGGCACGGGCAGGGGTTACTCAAACAAGGAGGTGGTGGACATGGTCGAGCGCGTCTCGCTGGAGTCCATCCCGACGCGCATCGAGCCGCGCCGCCCGGGCGACCCGCCGGAGCTCGTCGCCGACGCGACGGCCCTGCAGACCGACCTCGGCTGGACGCCGCAAATGTCGGCCCTCGACCAGATCGTCAAGGACGCCTTCCGCTGGCACCGCGACCACGAGCGAGGGTACCCGGGGAGTTAGCGTGGCCCGCCAAAGCTGCCGCTTCTTGCTTCCCCCCTCTTGACGGCGGGTGTAAGATTGGAACTCACTTGCACTTTCAATCGTCACATAGAACATAGGGCTCCGGGCGGAGCGTCCCGAAATTGAGGGCGCGCGCCGCCACCCGGAGTTTCGACAGTAATCGTACACATCGTGTGGCTCTGGCCTCCGGCAAGGGCATTCGGTAGCGATTCCAGATCAGTGACCGTAGCCGAATTCGTCCATTGCGGAGGTCCTGATGCAGTACTTGGAAGTCATCCGGAATACGGACACCTTTGACTTACAGCGCAGGGAGATCATAGAGGACGCTATTCGCCTGGCCGTCATGCTCTACCGGTCCAACAACCTGCCCAAGTGGTTCAAGACCGCGCAAGACCGCGACTAGCGCCCCACGCCCTCGACACAGCGCGGCCCAGGCGTCGCGCTGTTCTCTTTTCCCTCGCCACCCCCTCCGGGAAAGTCGGGTACCATGGACAGGTGACCGGCGACGGCCCTCCTCGGGGCGGCAGTCCCTCCAAAGGAGCCCATGACCACACCGCATATCGCGCTCGTCCGCAAGAGCGGGCGCTTCATCCTCGCCCTTGTCCGCATCGCCGCCGACAACCGGCTGTGGGCCACCGCCTCCGACGGCAAGCCCTTCCGCATGAGCCCGCAACAGCTCGTATGGGAGACCGCCATCACCGTCGCCGACAGCGACCTCCCCGCATGGCTCGCAGAAGCCGAACGCCTCTCCGCCAGTCTCGACGCCGCCGAGGCCTGGGACCTCGTCGTCGAGGACGTGCCCGGCCTCTCGCTGGAGGACCTCGTCGGTCTAGTGTGCGAGCCGCCCTTCACCGACATACAGCAGGCCGCGCTCCTCCTCGGCATCTTCACTGCCGACGTGCAGCGCTTCACCCCGGAACCGCCGTCGCTACTCCCCCGCTCCCGCGACGACGTCGAGCGTCAGCTTGCGCGACGGGAGGAGCGTCAGCAGTCCGCTGCGGAAGAGACGCAGTTCACGGCGTGGCTCGCCGGGGACTCGGAGTCCGAGCTGACTGGTCGCCAACAGCAGTGGCTTGAGACCCTCGTGCAGTTCGTGGAAGAGGGTGATACCTCCACCGCGGCCCGCGCCGCCAAGGGATGGCTGCGGCCGCTCGCCGGTGGACCCGACCAGCGGCAAACCGCCTTTGATCTGCTCGTGGCGCGCGGGGTCCTGGACGCCGACGAGTTCCTCACCCTGCGACGCCTCCGTCAACCGACGTCGTTTACGGATGAAGAGCTGGCCGCCGCGAAGTCGGAAACCCTCGCGGGCCCGGACGTAGACAAGGGCAGGCACGACCTGACGCACCTGGACGTCTTCACCATCGATGAGGCCAGCACAGTAGACATCGACGACGGCTTGTCGCTGCGCGAGACCGAGGACGGCTACGAGGTTGGCGTACACATCGTGGACGCCGCGGCGCTCGTGCCGGTTGGCGGCACGCTGGACGATGCCGCGCGGGACCGCATGACGAGCCTCTACTTGCCCGAGGGCACGCTCCACATGCTCCCCCGCTCCCTCTCCGAGGAACGCGGCAGCCTCTCGGCGGGCAGCGACCGCCGTGCGGTGTCCCTGCTGACGCAGTGGAACCGCGAGCGCCAGCTACAGGGATGGGACCTCTGCCGGTCCACCGTGCGCAGCCGCAGGCGCTACACGTACTTCGAGGCCGACGACGCCCTAACTTCAGACACGGGCGAGGCGGGCGAAGGTTTGCGAGAGTTGCAGGCTATCGCGCAGTCGCTGCGGGCGGTGCGCCTTGAGGCGGGCGCGTTGGAGATGGAACGCCCGGAGGTCAAGGTTACGGTCGACGCTGAACGGAACGTGACCGTGACCGTCACGCCCGTGCCCACGCCGGCGCGGCGCATGGTGGCGGAGTTCATGGTGCTCGCCAACCGGCTCTTCGGCGAGCGGCTGCGGGACTGCGGCGTGCCGGCGATCTACCGCACGCAGGAACCGGTGTCGCTGGAGGACGTGCCTGACACCAGCGTCGATGCCGTGCGCCAGTACCACATCCTGCGGCAGATCCGCCCGGCGCGCCTTACCACCACTCCCGCCCCCCACGCGCTCATCGGCGTCGAGCCCTACGTGCAGGCGACGTCACCCCTCCGCCGCTACCTTGACCTCGTGGTGCAACGGCAGTTGGCGGCTGAGCTGTCCGGCGAGGAACCGCCCTACGCGCTCGATGACCTGAAGTCGTTCATCGGCGAGGCCGACGCCACGCTCCGCGATCTCAACCGCGCCGAGGACGAACGCAAACGCCACTGGATGTTCAGGCACCTGGAAGGCCGCATTGGGGAAGCGTTTCCGGCCGTCGTGCTGGACGTGCGCGAACGGCAGAGCGTCGTGGAGTTGGAGACATTCCTCATTCGCAGCAACGTCTACCTGCCACCCTCGACGGTCCCGGGACAGACGGTGCGGCTGGAACTGCAGGTAGTGGACACCTGGCACGGGCAGGCAAGGTGGCGACACGCGGGATGACGCCGGGGTCTACGTCAATGTCCCGTGCACCGCGAGCCACACGCACGGCGGCTCTGCGCTTGTCGAGGCAACGCGATGGCGGGTGTGCGCTGGGATGAGGACATGGTCGCCCGCATTCAACGCCAAGAGTGAGTTGTCAGCATATTGCAAGACTGCCTCGCCCTGAATGAGCGCAACCCACTCGTCGCGGTCCTGATCGTACCACTCACCTTCAGGGGTCGACTGCCCACTGGACACGATGCGCTCGATCTTCACGCCGGCGTCGGGAATCAGGTCGGAGAACAGCTCCTCCGGAGGCAGCTGATGCGGTAGATCGTAGAGGTTGAATGACATAACAGCCTCCGTAGACGGACGTGTGCTTGACGCTTGCCTGGGACTATGCCCCGTATACCGTCGTGTAGGGCTTGAAGACGGCCCACGCGAACCAGAAGTGGGTCCCGTGCACCACCGGCTCCAGCCGCTTTCCCCCCAGCGGCCCGTCGACGGCCAGGCCGAGCAGCGTCCATCTGCTCCCAGTCTCCTCGTCGATGAAGTACTCGTCGACGGCGGTGAAGGTCAGCGGCATGCCGTCGACCTCGGGCCGGTACACGGCCGCCGCGCCGACGTCCCGGCCGTCAGCGACCCTCGCGTCGTCCAGCGCGGAGTTGGCCCCGAACTGGAAGAGCACGACCAGGTCCCGCCCGCCTACGGTGTGGTGTACGACGGGCTCATTCTCCAGCTCGGTCAGCGGGAAGGCGATTGCCTCGATGCCCTCCTGCACCACGACGACGCGGTCCAGCGGACGCAGTCGTTTGTCCGGCTCGCCGAAGAACAGGAAGGGGTTTTGGCGGTCATAGAGTTCGTACGGGTTGCGACCGTACTGGCGGCTGTAGCCAGTGTCCCGCGAGAGCACGCGTCCGTCAGGGTAGGCCTCCTTGAAGTCCTCCCACGACACGAGGAATGACGGCAGGATTGTCAGCCTCTCGCCCAGCAGTTCGCCGATGATGGCTTCGCCCACAATCTGCTGCCACCACGACTCCGTCTGCCGGTCGTACATGATCATGTCGCTGTGCCGCAGCACGCCCGACACGCCAAAGTCCAGTGTCCGGTCGCCGAGGCGCCGGTCGAAGGTTATTGCCGAGTTGCAGAGCGGGCAGTACGTCACGGCCACCGGCACGTCGCCGAATGAGTCGTTGACGATCTCATGCCAGATCAGGATCGCAAGCGGATACGCGCGTACCTCGCCGCCAACGTCGACCACGTGCACCTGCTCCTGTTCGCCGAGCCACTTGTCGCCGGCGGCAATGTCCTCGAATACCGGCTCGTCGATGGCCGGGATGCCATCTTTGCCAGGCCCGCCGGAGAATATCTCACTCAGCGGTATGGACCGCTTGCTGAAGTCCGTCTGCCACCCGCTGGTGCTGAAGCGAGCGTTCTTGAGCTCCTCATCGCTGCCGAAGTCCGGCGTCGGCGTCACGGTCGGCCACGGCGTTTCGCCGGGAACGAGGGTCGCCGAGGGTGCGGGGTCGGACGACGCAGTCGACGATTGGGAGGACTCACCGGAATCCGGCCGCGCTGCCCCCGAACCGGCCTCTGCGCATGCGGCAGCAACCACGGCGAGGATGGTCAGCAGCAGGAGCCATCGCAGGGTGAAGCCGGCGGAGCGGCGAAAGAAAGAGGCGGGTCGTCGAGTCCTGGCATGGTCGGCAAACGTTTTCACGTACACCACTCAGAGGCGGTTTGCAGTCAGGGCTGTATTTCCAGCATAACCCATGCGTGTTGACGATGGCGAACGCTTTCGCTACCATCAATTAGGTTGTGCAGCAGTGTGGGCCCATAGGGAGCCTCTTCCGTGCCCCAGTGGCGCAATGGTAGCGCAGGCGACCTGTAATCGCCAGGTTATCGGTTCGAATCCGGTCTGGGGCTGAGCCAATGCCACTCCACCCGAGGCTGGCTGTGCCTTGCGCAGGCTTGGCGATGGGTACCCGCGATGCTACACTGATAGCCTCTGGGAGGGATGGCGGAGCGGCCAATCGCACCAGACTGTAAATCTGGCGCCCGGAAGGGCTTCGTAGGTTCGAATCCTACTCCCTCCAGTCCAATTGCAAGGGAAACAAAGGCGGGCCCACATAGCTCAGAGGCAGAGCACGTTCTTGGTAAGAACGGGGTCGCCGGTTCGATTCCGGCTGTGGGCTCCACAAAGCTGAGGAGGAGTTTTTCGTAATGGCCAAGCAGAAGTTCGTCCGGGACAAGCCGCACCTCAACGTCGGAACCATCGGTCACGTTGACCACGGCAAGACCACACTCACGGCGGCGATCAGCTACGTCCTGGGAAAGCAGGCTGACAACAAGACGAAGTTTGTGGCCTTTGACCAGATCGACAAGGCGCCAGAAGAGAAGGCCCGCGGCGTGACCATCAACATCACCCACGTCGAATACGAGACGTCCATCCGGCACTACGCCCACGTGGACTGCCCCGGCCACGCTGATTACATCAAGAACATGATCACCGGCGCGGCCCAGATGGACGGCGCCATCCTCGTCGTCAGCGCGCCCGACGGCCCCATGCCCCAGACTCGCGAGCACATCCTCCTGGCCCGCCAGGTGAACGTGCCCTCCATCGTCGTCGCCCTCAACAAGTGCGACGCCATGGACGACCCCGAGCTGCTCGAGCTGGTTGAGCTCGAGGTCCGCGAGTTGCTGACCCGCTACGGCTTCGACGGCGACGACATTCCGATCGTCCGCGTGTCCGCGCTCAACGCTCTGAATGACGACGACGAGGCCATGAACGGCATCCTCGAGCTGATGCAGGCCGTCGACGACTACATCCCGGAGCCCGACCGCCCGCGCGACCTTCCCTTCCTCATGCCGATTGAGGACGTCTTCGCCATCAAGGGCCGCGGCACCGTGGTCACCGGCCGAGTCGAGCGCGGCATCATCAAGGTCCAGGACGAGGTCGAGATGGTCGGTTTTGCCGACACGCGCAAGACCGTCGTCACCGGCGTCGAGATGTTCCACAAGCTGCTGGACGAGGCCGAGCCCGGCGACGCCGTCGGCTGCTTGCTCCGTGGCGTGGACCGCGACCAAATCGAGCGCGGCCAGGTGCTCGCCAAGCCCGGTTCCGTGAAGCCCCACACCGAGGCCGACGCCGAGGTCTACGTGCTCACCAAGGACGAGGGCGGCCGGCACACGCCGTTCTTCCCTGGCTACAAGCCGCAGTTCTACATCCGGACTACGGACGTGACCGGTGAAATCGGCCTGCCGGAGGGCGTCGAGATGGTGATGCCCGGCGACAATATCAAGATGCGCGTCAAGCTCAGCGTTCCCGTCGCGATGGAGGAAGGCCTCCGCTTCGCCGTCCGAGAGGGTGGACGCACGGTGGGCGCGGGCGTAATCACGAACGTATCCGAGTAGGAGCGTCATGGCAAAGAAAGGCGACCGGAACGCCATCACCTTCCAGTGTACGGATTGCCGGGAGCGCAACTATCACAGTCAGAAGAACCGCCGGAATGACCCGCAGCGGCTGGAGCGACGCAAGTATTGCAGCCGCTGCCGGAGTCACACCCTCCACCGTGAGGTTCGGTAGGCGTAATGGCGCGGCAAAACGTCCGCAGGCCGTCCCTGCAGCAGAGCATGAGCTCCGCCGCACAGCGGGGCATGTTCCGCATGGGCTTCTTTGGAGAGGTCTACGCCGAGCTCCGTAAGGCTGAGTGGCCCACTCGCCAGGAGGCCACAAGGCTCACAGGCGTGGTCATTGCGGTGGCCGGCCTGATTGGCGCAATCCTCGGACTCTTGGACTTCCTCTTCAGCATACTGGCTCGAAACACATTGTCCTAGGGCCTTGGTGGAAGGAAGGACACAATGACTACGCATGAGAACGTAGACCAGATGGTGGAAGACACCCAGGCCACGCCAGAAGAGGGGCATTGGTACATCGTCCACTGCTACTCCGGCATGGAGGACCGCGTCAAGAAGAACCTTGAACAGCGCATCGCCACCATGGATGTGCGGAACAAGATCTTCGAGGTCATCGTGCCCACGGAAGAGGTGGTGGAGATTAAGGACGGGCGCCGGAGCCCCAAGCGGGAGCGGCTGTTCCCGGGCTACGTGCTCGTCCGGCTCAACATGGACGACCAGAGCTGGTACGTCGTGCGGAACACGCCCGGCATCACCGGCTTCATCTCCGCTGACGAGGAGGGCGAGCGTAAGGCCCGCCCGGTCCCGCTGACGGAGAAAGAGGTCTTCAACATCTTCAAGCGCATGGAAGACGCGCAACCGCGCGCCAAGGTTGGGCTCGCCAAGGGCCAGAGCGTCAAGGTGGTCGACGGACCGTTCAGTGAGTTCATCGGCGTCGTGGACGAGGTCATGGCCGACAAGGGCAAGGTGCGGGTGCTCGTGTCCTTCTTCGGACGCGAGACGCCGGTGGAGCTCGACTTCCTGCAGGCGGAACGCATCGGCTAACGGCCAAAGGGCACGGATACCGGGCGCCTGTTCGCCCCGAGAGCACTCAGAGGGCGGCTGGCGCTCGATTTTGAGAGGCATTCATGGCAAAGAAGGTCAGGGCAATCGTAAAGCTCCAGATCCCGGCGGGGGAGGCGACCCCCGCGCCGCCGGTCGGTCCGGCGCTGGGTCAGCACGGGGTCAACATCATGGGCTTCGTCAAGGAGTACAACGCCAAGACGGCCAACCAGAAGGGCAACATCGTCCCCGTCGCCATCACGGTGTTCGAGGACCGTTCCTTCGCGTTCGTAACCAAGACCTCGCCCGCATCGGACCAGCTCCGGCGCGCAGCCGGCATCGAGAGCGGCAGCTCCGCACCCCGTCGCGAGCGAGCCGGCACGGTGACGCTGAGCCAGGTGCGCGACATCGCCCGCAACAAGCTGGAGGACCTCAACTCTCAGGACGTCGAGGCGGCAGTCGAGATGATCAAGGGGACCGCCCGCAGCATGGGCATTGAAGTGGTGGAGGGCTAGATGACTACTCAGGCAAGCACTCGCTCCCGCGGCAAGCGCCACGACGACGCCATTAAGCGGCGCGAACACCTCCACCCCTACCCGCCGGCGGAGGCCATCAAGATCCTGAAGGAGATGGCCCCAGCCAAGTTCGACGAGACGGTGGAGTTGCATATCAAGACCAACGCAGACCCGCGGCACGCGGACCAGCTCATCCGCAGCGTGACGCAGCTGCCGCACGGCACGGGCAAGTCCCAGCGCGTAGTGGCATTTGTCCAGGGCGAGGCGGAGACGATCGCCCGCGAGGCCGGCGCGGACTTCATTGGCGACGCCGACCTCATCCGTAAGATCGAGCAGGAAGGCTGGGTAGACTTCGAGGTTTCCATTGCGACGCCGGAGATGATGGGGCAGATTGGGCGCCTCGGCCGGGTCCTTGGCCGGCGCGGCCTCATGCCCAACCCGCGCACCGGCACCGTCGTGCAGCCGCAGGACATCCCCCGGGCCATCCGCGAGGCCAAGGGCGGCCGCGTCGAGTTCCGCATGGACCGCTCCGCGAACCTGCACATGCCCATCGGCAAGCTCAGCTTCGACGATGATGCGCTGCTGCAGAACCTTGCGGCGGCCGTGCTGGCCGTTACTGAAGCCCGGCCCGAGGGGGTCAAGGGCAACCTCTACAAGACCATGCACCTGACTTCCACCATGGGCCCCAGCCTCCGCCTGAACGTCCAGGAGACGCAGGCGCTGCAGGTGGAGTAGTCGAGGCGGGCTGGCATAGCCCCGGGCATTCCGTTACAATTGCAAAGTCGCCGAAGACCGTGGGTCGCCGAGAGGCGTAATGGCGGAGCCCCCCACGCAGGTGGTGTAAAGCGCGCGATGCCGCGATGCGCCCCGGTCTTTGGCCGGGGTTTTATTTTGGCAATGGGAGTGTGAACGTTGCCGTCACAGAAGAACGTCGAGACGCTGACCGATCTGAAGGAGCGGCTGGCCGATAGTGATTTCCTCATCAGCACCAGCTTCACCGGCCTGAACGTCGCGGCAATGAACGAATTCCGGCGCAAGCTCCAGGGGCAGGGTCTCGAGTACCGCGTCGTCAAGAATACCCTCGCGACCCTGGCAGCGGAGGAGCTTGGCACCCCGCAGGTGGCCCAGCTATTGACGGGCCCCACGGGCCTCATCATGGGCAAGGGCGACCCGGCCGAGGCCGCCAAGCTGCTGACCGAGCACATCCGCGCCAGCCGAATCACCATGCCGGTCAACGGCGCGATGGTCGACGGCCAAGTGCTCAGTTCGCAGCAGGTGAACGCGCTGGCAACCATGCCGCCGCGGCCCGTCATCATGGCGCAGCTCATGGGACAGATCGCCGGCGTGGCCCAGCGGCTAGCCCGCTCTTTGAACGGCCCGGCGCAGGGGCTCGCGATGACGCTGAACGGCCCGGGCAGGGGCGTTGCCACTGTGCTGCAGCGGAACGCAGAGAAGCAAACAAGCTAACGGCAGAAACAAAGAGGAGGAAGGGTAATGACCAAGGAAGAGATACTGGACGGCATCTTGGGCCTGTCGTTGATGGACGCCGCCTGGGTGGTCAAGGAGCTTGAGGACAAGCTGGGCGTCAGCGCAGCCATGCCGGTCGCCGCGGCCGTCGCCGCCGCGCCTGCAGCCGCCGCTGAGGCCGCCGCGCCCGAGGACGAGCAGACCGAGTTCACCGTGACCCTGACGGACATTGGCGCCAACAAGGTCAACGTCATCAAGGCCGTCCGCGAGGTCACCACGCTGGGCCTGAAGGAAGCCAAGGACCTCGTCGAAGCCGCTCCGCAGGCCGTCCGTGAGGGCGTGTCCAAGGAAGAGGCGGACGAAGTCAAGGCCAAGATCGAGGCTGCGGGAGCACAGGTCACCGTCTCGTAGGTTCGCAACGACGTCAACCCGCAATTCGCCCTCGCGCGATTAAGGCCATGGGCCTCGAAGCGGGGGCGAGCGGGCTACACAGCGCGATTTCGCGCGAAAGGCGGTAGCAACTGAGCCGCCGTAAGGACAAAGAACGATTTTTTGCAAACCGCCGACAGAACCCCGACTACAAGGGGTTTCGTGGCTACGCAAGTGACCCGACGCGGGCGGGGAACACGCCCCTTGTGTCGGTGAACTGTTCCGTGTGCGGTAAGAAACGCAACGTGCCGGTTGGGATAGCGGAGGAGCAGGGAGAGGGCTACGTGTGCATGACGTGCCAGGACGAGCAAGCGGCCGCAGAGGCAGCTGAAGCATCGCCCCAGGCGCCATAGACGAAACACCATAAGAGGGAGGACAACCTGCGATGTCAGAGGTATCGCCTCCCTCCGAGTACCTCGGCAGGATCCATGACCTCCCCGCTGAGGAGCGGCCCCGCGAGCGGCTTCGCGACCAGGGGCCCGGCGCCCTCAGCAGCCACGAGCTCCTAGCGATCCTCCTCCGCACGGGCACAAGGGGCGAGGACGTCTTCACGCTCTCCAAGCGCCTTCTCGCCATGCGGCAGGGGCTCTCGGGCCTTGCACAGACCAGCTTCGGCGAGCTCATGCTGCAGCACGGGCTCGGCCCGGCAAAGGCCGCCGAGGTGATGGCGGCGATGGAACTCGGCAAGCGCATCGCTTCGTTGCCCAGCGACGCCCGGGCGCGAGTCTCCTCGTCGGCGGACGTCGCGCACCTGCTGTTGCCAGAAATGATGTGGCTGAACAAGGAGAGCCTTCGCGTCCTGCTGCTGAACACGCGGAACTACGTCATGGGAATCCGGGAGGTCTACAACGGTACGGTAAACTCCGCCGATGTCCGCGTATCAGAGGTGTTCCAGGACGCCGTACGGGAGAACTGCAAGTCGGTCATCGTCGTGCACAATCACCCGTCCGGCGACCCGACGCCAAGCCGAGAGGACGTGCAGGTCACGGGCAAGTTGCTGGAAGCGGGTAAACTGCTGGACATCGAGCTCTTGGACCACATAGTCCTCGCCCGCGACGGCTACGTGAGCCTCAAGGAACGGCGGCTCGGGTTCCCCTAGGACCCAGTGTCGGCCAATACAAGCCCGCCTCACGGGGCAGAAAGCAGGCGCGTACCCTTGAGCACGGGACCCCAGGACCGACCGGGACACCGCAGGTACTACGGCTGGGTCATTGTCTGGGTCACCGTGCTATCGGCCATCGCCTCGGCCGTGGTCATCAACCCGACAATCGGCGTGTTCGTCAAGCCGATGGCCGAGGACTTTGGCTGGAACCGCTCCGTCATCGCGGGCGCGGTGGCGATCGGCACCGTCGGCGGCGGTGGTGTCGCCCTTATCGTCGGCCCCGTCATCGACCGCTTCGGCGCGAAATGGGTGCTGTTCACTGCCTTCCTCATCGTGGGCGGCCTCTTTGTCGCATGGAGTGGCGTCACCACCCTCTGGCAGTTCTACGCGGTCATCATCATCGCCCGGCTGCTCCTGCAAGGCGTAATCAACCTCACGAACCAGACGGTGCTTGCTAAGTGGTTCGTCCGCCTGCGGGGCCGCGCCCTGGCCTACGGCAATCTTGGACAGCGGCTCGGACAGGGCGTCGTGCCCGTGATGACGCAGCTCATCATCGGCGGTGCCGGCTGGCGATGGGCCGCGGCGTCACTCGGCATCTTCGCGTGGGGACTGACGCTCATCCCAGTGCTCTTATGGATGCGCAGGCAGCCGGAGGACATGGGGCTCCGACCGGACGGCGACGCTCCCGAGCGGGAGTCGCCCGCTTCGACTGACGACACACGGCAGCGCCCACGGACGGGCGAAGTCCACTTCACCCTGCGGGAGGCGCTGCGGACGCGGACGTTCTACATCCTGCTGGCAGTCCTGTGCATCACCAGCTTCGTCAACACGGGCATCAACTTCAACTTCATCCCCTACATGAGCGACCAGGGCCTTTCCCAGAGCGAGATCGCCGTCGTATTGCTGGTGTGGTCGCTCATCGGCATACCCGCCGCACTTGCCGCCGGGCTCCTCGTCGAGCGCATCTCCGCGCAGGTGGTGCTCGCCGGGTTTCAGCTCGGGATGATCGTAGGCACGCTGTTCCTTATCTACCTCAACAACACAACAACCGGCATGGCGTTTGCGGTGGTGCAGGGCGTGTCGTTTGGGGGTTCATTGCTCGCGCAGCAAGTAATCCTCGCCGACTACTACGGCTCGCGGCACCTTGGCGCAATCCGTGGCGCGGTGCTGCCGTGGCAGATGGCCACGAATGCCATCGGCCCTCTCGCCGCCACACTCGTGTTCGATACGCAAGGAAGCTACGCCATCATTTTCTGGGCGTACGTCGCCATGCAGGGAGTCGTGTTTCTCGCGCTGCTGGCGGCGCCAAAGCCGCGCCACCATACAACGGCTGAGGCTATCGATAGCTAGCCAGCCTGGCCTCCGGCCTGAGAGGCCTGCGCTGCGATGATGCGCGCAGCCACGTCCGACGCCGAAGGGGTCCCGTCAGTGTCCATCTCCAGCGAGCCGAGCCACCGCATGCGCTCGTAGGCCGCGCGGTGGATGCTCCCGTCGAATCCCAGCGCATCGAGCATCCTCGCGACCTCCGGCATCTCCTCCGCCCGGCGGTAGGCGCGCTTCGGGTTGTCTGGCACAAAGCGATCAACAAACTCGATCACGCCTGCCATCGCGCGTGAATACTGCTCCATCACGGTGTCGGCCACGCCGAGCGCCTCCGCGGCTAGCAGGATGTCCAGCGCCAGAGTAGAAACCCCTTTGGTCATGCCCGCGTGGCACAGCTTCGCGCCGGACGCTTGGCCTACGATGGGACCCAACACCACCGTAGGTATGCCGTACTCCCGCAACGAAGCCACTTCCTCGGCACGTGAACCCGATAGGTAGAAGCTTGCTCCGCCGAGGTTGCGTGGGCCGCCGACAATGCCACCGTCGACGACGTCCATGGCGTCCGCACTGTCTTCGGCAATCGCCTGCACCGTGACCGGCGCGATGGCGTTGAACTCACCGAACAGCGTGCGCACGCCCACGCGCCGCGCCGCGTCCGCTACCTCGGCCGCGACCACAGGCGCGGTGTCCGAGGCGAGCACCGAGAGGATAAGGTCCGACAGCCGCACCACCTCATCGATGGAGCCTACGTCGCTGACGCCCGCCGCCTCGGCACGAGCACGGGTTGCTTCGCTTCGGCCCTCCAGGGTAGTTACCACCTGCGTGTGCGTCGACAGGGTCCGCGCGATAGCGCTCCCCATTTCGCCGATGCCCAGCAATCCGATTGTGTCAAAGCTCATGCTGTTCTCCCTGCCGCGTCAGTCGTTCTGTCGCTTCCTCCCAGGATACGTCCGGCCCTTCGGCTTTCCATCGAACGAAACTCGAGCGAGCCCGGTCGGCGATTGTGTCAAACACAAGGAGCGCCTCATTATGAGAACCCGTTCTCACAAATGCGTCTATCGACTCGTCATCTGCCCAGACCGAGATTGTAGAGAAGCGAAGGCGCAGGAAGTCTGCGCGTAGCTTGTGTCGCAGCAGTCCGGGCGTCTCCTTGAGCTGCTGCACTATTTGCCCGTTTGTTCTGAAGAATTGAAGGAGTTGCCGCCAGTTCCGCAGCTGCAAACGCGTAGCGACCACCGTCACCTGCAGAGCCACGCCTTCAGGCATCTTGCTCATGGCGAGGGAGTCCCTTCCAGGAACGCTGTCACTTCAGTGTTGAACCGCTCCGCCTCCTCCATGTGCGGCCAGTGGCCGGCGTTAGGGAAGAAGAGGAAACGCGCATCAGGGGCAGCCTCAGCCGCCGCGTAGGCATGCCGCGGTGGGAATACAGGGTCGAGGGCACCCCAAACGATCATCAGCGGCATTTGAAGGTCTTGCAAGCTGTCCAGCAAACGATACCGGCGCTTCATGCCAAAGATGTCGACGCCCTGGCGAAGCGATTTCAGCACCGCGTCCCGGCCACCGGGAAGCGACCTCGTGCGCACCAGCTCCTGAAAGAGCTCTTCCGGGTACTTCTTCCGCGGGCCGAAGACCAGCCGCATCATTGCCTTCGCGCTGCGGTGCGTCGGCCCCTCCATGATCTCGCCAAGCAATGGGAGCGACATCACCCGCAGGTAACCGGCGATCTCCCGGCCGAATCCCGCTGTGTTGATGAGCACCAGGTGCGACACGCGCTCAGGGTGACTCAGGCCGGTGAGCAGCGCGATCAGGCCACCCATCGAGCTCCCCGCCAGTGCGGCCGTCGGAGCGTCGATGGCGTCAAGGAACCCGAGGATGAAGGATACGCCGGCGTCCGTGTTGTAGTCGACCCCGAGCTTCACGCTGTCCCCGTGGCCGGGAATATCCGGTGCGTATACGGAGAACCGCTCAGAAAGCGGCCCGATATTCTCTTCCCATGTGATGCAGGATGCCCCAAGTCCGTGGAGAAAGACGATGGGCGTCCCCGATCCGGCGGCGGCATAGTGAATGTCCATGCCATCCACGGATACGTGCTCGTGTCGCACGGTGGTAGTCATCGCACTCGCCTTTGAGTGGAGGTTACGAATCACTGCGCTGAGGCCCCGTCGACGCCGTGGGGATGGGAGGGCGTCGGCAGCTATAGTACAGCAGCCCGGAAATGCCGTACAACAACATGAAGACGAAGAGGACTGCTCCGTAACCCGATGCTTCCGAGATCCATCCCGCAACAACAGGGCCGGAAGCAGCAAAGGGAGTCGTGCCCATGCTGAGCATCCCCCAGAGCCGCGCGTAGTGGCTATTCCCGAAGTATTCGCCCAGGATGGCACGGTTCAAGGCATGCGCCCCCTGCCCAATGCCAAAGAGGACGATGAAGACGTACACCAACGGCAACTCATTCAGCAACAACAGGAACAGCGACAACGCCTCCAGTCCGACGATGATCCCCATGACCTTGCGCCGCTGAAAGAGGTCGCTGATGTAGCCCCCGGACAGCGCCCCGACGACACCCATGGCGGCCAGAATGCCGACAAGAAACCCCGCCTCAACGCCCGTATACCCGTACCGCTCCTGAAGCATCGGCGACATGTGCAGCACCATGCCCGCCTGGCTCATCTGCCGCAGCGCCAGCGCTCCCATGAAGAACCAGAACGCGGGCGCTTTGAACGCCTGCTTGATGGTGAAGTTCCTGCCGGGCATCTCGACCAAGGCGTGCGGCTTTCCATCGACCTGCCGGGCATCCAGCGTCGCCGTCGGAGCGACCGGTGGCTCCGGTGAGTCGCCGTCGGGCAGTAAGCCCAAGTCCTGCGGCCGGGTCCGGATGATCTTGGTGACAGGCATGACCAGCACGAAGATGGCGATTCCGGTCACCACAGCGCCGGTCTCCCAGCCCCATCGCGCGATGATGAACGCGAGCATCGGCGCAAGGATCACGCCGCCCATCGCCTGCGACGCCATTCCGATCCCCATCGCGCGGCCCTTCTTGCGATTGAACCAGTTGTTGATCGTCGCCCAGTTCGGGGCGAAACCGCCGATGTTCGCCCCAAGGGACACCATGAACGTCCATGTCACCACAAACAGCAGCAAGTTCCGGGCAAAGAGGCCAAAACAGATCATTCCCAGACCCATGAGGAACATGCCCGTGATAATCGGCGGCCGGGGCCCGAAGCGGTCAATGAAGTATCCGACAATCGGCGCGAGCACCGTGTTCTCCGCCCGCGCCAGCGCGATCGCCAGGGACGCGACGGTCCGGCTGATGCCCAGCGCCTGCGACACGGGATTGAAGAAGACCGTCGCGCCGTAGTTGGTGACGCCTGAAGAGAAGCCCATGACGAGGCAGCTGGCCGCGAGAATGTACCAGCCGTGGAATACTCCGCGGCGTCTGCCGCCCTCGTGGGCTATGGGTTGTGGTGAGTCGCTGATTGCCATTGCACCGCCACTATTGCGCTCATGGGCGCAACCTACTGAGCATACCTGCATACATGGGCCCCAGCAAGCCGAAGACCCTGGGATGCACTCTGTGACGATGTGGTGCACAATGAAGTTGGCGCACACGCCACGGGAGAATGACATGGCAGAAGCAACGGCAGGGGCAATTCACGCACCTGAGTTCCCGGACGGGCTGGAATGGCTCAACACTGATGCCCCTATCCGGCTGGTGGACCTGAAGGGCAAGCTGGTGCTCCTGGACTTCTGGACCTTCTGCTGAGTCAACTGCATGCACATACTCCCGCAGTTGCGGAAGCTGGAAGAGGCCTACCCCGAGGAGATCGTAGTGCTGGGCGTCCACTCCGCCAAGTTCCCCGCGGAGAAGGAGACCGACTCCGTCCGGCAGGCCATCCTCCGCTACGACATCCGGCACCCCGTCGTGAACGACCGCGACTTCCAGGTCTGGCAGCGCTATGCCGCCCGCGCATGGCCCTCCCTCTTCATCGTCGACCCAGAGGGTAAGGTGCTCGGCAAGCACGAGGGCGAGTATCGCTTTGAGGACCTCGACAATTTCCTGCAGCCCCTCATAGCGGCCTACGACATCAAGGGCCTCATCCAGCGCAGTCCGACGACATGGACGTTGGAGCGCGACAAGCAGGCCGCTGAGAACGCCCTTGCCTTTCCCGGCAAGCTGCTCGCCGACGAGGCCAGCAACCACCTCTTCATCGCCGACTCCGGCCACCACCGCATCGTCGTAGCCACGCTCGACGGCGAGGTGCAGGACGTGATCGGCGACGGCGAACCCGGCCTGAGAGACGGCGATTACACCAGCGCACAGTTCAATGACCCGCAGGGCATGGCGCTCGACGGCGACATCCTCTACATCGCAGACAAGGAAAACCACGCCCTGCGCAAGGTAGACCTCAGAGCGCGGAGCGTGCAGACCATTTCCGGCACGGGCCAGGCTGCTACGAGTTTCATGCCTCCCGGACCGGCTGCCGGCATGCCTTTGCGTTCGCCGTGGGACGTGACCGTGCTGAACGGCACGCTCTACATCGCGATGGCCGGCACGCACCAGCTATGGGCGATGAACCTCGCAGCCAGCACCATCGGTCCGTTCGCGGGCAGCGGCCGCGAGGGCCTCAGCGACGGCCCACTGGGACAGTCGTGGTTAGCGCAGCCAACGGGCATTACCCACGACGGCGAGGGCCGCCTCTACTTCGCGGACAGCGAGACGAGCGCGGTACGGACGGCCTCCGCTAACCTGGACGGCGTCGTGGAGACGCTCGTTGGTATAGACCTCTTCGACTACGGTGACCGCGACGGCATTGGCCAGCGCGTGCTGCTCCAGCACGTGCAGGGCGTCTGCTTCAGCAAGGGCGCCCTCTACATTGCGGATACCTACAACAGCAAGATCAAGCGGGTGGACCCCAGCACTAAGGAAACGACGACGCTCTTCGGCGGTCCTGAGTCGGGTTTCTTGGATGGGATATGGGGAGAAGCCAGACTGAACGAACCATCAGGGGTGTCCTGCGCAAACGGGACGCTGTACATCGCGGACACCAACAACCACGCGATCCGCGTCGCGGACCTCGGCACCGGGCAAGTGACGACGCTGGAATTGCAGGGTCTGTAAAGGGACTTCAGCGATATGTGCCAATTGCAACCTTTTATTGTTGTGTACAACTGAGTCTTGCCTTGGTAAGCTGATGGCATCAAGAGGCTATGGAGAGTCCGAATTGGCCACAACGCACCCGGCGCCTCTACAAAAGGAAGGTCTCCATCAGGTCCTACAGTTCTACGTCACCAAGGAAGACTTGGCCAGCATGGAGACTCGTTTGGTCAAAGCCATCGGCGAGGCCAAGGCCGACATCCTGAAGACTATCATCCTGTTAATGCTGGCGGGCATTGCCACCACCGTAACCGTCACGGCTAGGATACTCGCAACAGCCATTCAACTTTTCGGCCAACAAAATCACACCTCGCGGAATGCTCCTTCGTTCCAAGCTGGTCTGGAAGTGCCCTCCCGTTGACAGCTTCGACCCCTCTGGCTACCATACAGATACTGCATCGGGCAGGTCATGTTTGGAGGAGAAGTTATGCCAGAGGCGGTAGCCCCACTGACTATCCACATCACGGAACGCGCAGCAAAGAAGGTTGCCCACTTCGCTGAGAAGGACGGCAAGGGCGAGGAATTCGGCCTTCGAGTAGGTGTGAAAGGCGGAGGTTGCTCCGGCCTCACGTACACCCTCTCCGTCGAAGCCGGCCCTCAGGACGAAGACAAGATCATTGAGGACAATGGCATCCGGCTGTTCGTTCCCAAGAAGAGCTTCGTCTTCCTTGCGGGCACAGAGTTGGACTATTCGGACGGGTTGAACGGCAAGGGGTTCACCTTCGTCAACCCCAATGCCAAGAGCACCTGCGGCTGCGGGACCAGCTTCTCCGTCTAGCCCAGACACGACACAAACAGGGCCGCTTGTCCATGCCCCGCAGGACGGCGGCCTTTGTATATCCGAGGGAGAGGGAATGCAGCGGACGCCACTCCACGAGGCCCAGGAAAGGCTCGGCGCGACGTTTCGAGACGTGGCCGGTTGGGCCGTCGCCGCCGGCTTTGGCGACACGGCCGGCGAGTATGACGCCGCGCTCTCGACCGCAGCCATCGCCGACGCCTCCCACCGCGGGCGCATTGTCGCACGCGGTAGCGACACCCTCGACCTGCTGAACCGGCTCAGCACCAACCTCGTCGACCCGCTCCTCGATGGCGCGGGCCAGACCACCGTCATCACCACCGGCAAGGGCCGCGTTCTCGACTGGATCACCGTTCTCCCCTGGGGCGACCGCTTCATGCTGTTCACCTCGCCGGAACGCCGGACAGAGGTGGCCGAGTGGATCGACATGTTCACCTTCGATGAAGACACCACGCTGGAGGACGTCACGGAAACCACCGGTATGGTCTCCATCCTCGGTCCGTCCGCAGACGCCCTTGTCGGGCAGATTCTCGACATCGCGGTTGCCAGCCTCCCCCGCCTCGGCGCTGTCACCGCGTCCTGGCAAGGCGGCGAGGCGCTCGTCGTGAGGACATCGTCGGCTGGCCAATTCGGCTTCGACATCGTCGTCCCTGCCGAGTTCGCCGTAGCGCTTTGGAACGCCGCGTTCGACCTCGGCGCGACGCCGATCGGCCGCCACGCACTGGAGGCGCTGCGCATCCACGCCCGCGTGCCGCGATGGGGCGCCGAATTCACAGACGACAACAACCCGCTCGAGGCGGGCCTCATCAACGAGGTCTCGTGGACCAAGGGCTGTTACACGGGCCAAGAGGTTGTCGCGCGGCTGTACAATTACCACCGGATACAGCGTTTCATGGTCGCCGTCGAGCTGCCGGACGACGCGGAGTATCCGCCCGGCGTCGTCCTGATGGCAGACGGGTCATCCGTGGGACGCGTGACGAGCGTCTCGCCAATCGCGAGAGACGGCGTCCATGAGGCGCTCGCGTCGGTCCGCTCTGTCCACGCGGCGGTCGGCAACACGCTGCACGTCGGCGAGAGCGGCCCGGCAGTCCGGATCACATGGGCTCCGGAGGAAGCACAACAGGGCGCGGCTGCGTAGCCGCGACATAACTATTGGAGGGCTGGCATGGCATCCAACGGACACGGCAACGGCAACTACTCCAACGGCTACAGCGTGGTGGGCACCCGGCCCGTGCGCCATGACGGCGTCGACAAGGTCACCGGCAACGCCCGCTTCAGCGCCGACGTAAACATGCCGGGCCTGCTCTTCGGCAAGGTTCTGCGCAGCCCACACAGCCACGCTGTCATCAAGTCCATCGACACCACCCGTGCCGAGGCCTACCCTGGCGTTCGCGCCGTCATGACGGCCAAGGACCTCCCTCAGCTCTCTGGCCTCGTTGAGGACCTCGTCGAGGGCTCCCTCCACAACTTCCGTTTCCTCAGCAACAACGTCATGGCGCTCGACAAGGCGCTCTACAAGGGCCACGCCGTCGCCGCCGTCGCCGCCACGAGCGCGGCCGCCGCGGAGCAGGCCCTCGAGCTGATTGACGTCGACTACGAGGTGCTCCCTGCCGTCACCGACGCCCGGGAGGCGATGAAGCCCGGCGCGCCCATCCTACACCCGCGGCTCGAGACGATGGAGACAGCCTACATCCGGGCCGGCGGCTATCGCTCCGAGGGCGAGGAGGGCGAGCAGACCAACGTCGCTAACCGCTTCGAGTTCAGCATGGGCGATCTCGAAGCGGGATTCGCTGAGGCCGACGCAATCGTCGAGCGCGAGGTTCACACGTCGCCCGTGCACCAGGGCTACATCGAGCCCCATGCCGCGACCGCCCACTGGGGCCCAGATGGCAAGCTCACGATCTGGTCAAGCAGCCAGGGACATTTCATGGTGCGTGAGCAGACCTCCCGCCTCCTGAACATCCCAATCTCCAGCGTAAAGGCCATTCCAATGGAAATTGGCGGCGGGTTTGGTGGCAAGCTGTTGGTGTACCTCGAGCCTGTTGCCGCCATCCTGTCCCGCAAGGCCGGCCACCCGGTCAAGCTGCAGATGAACCGCGCCGAAGTCCTCGAGGCCACGGGTCCCACCGCCGGGGCGCACATTCGCGTGAAGATGGGCGCCACCCGCGAGGGCAAGATCACGGCTGCCGAGGCCAACCTCGTCTATGAGGCAGGCGCCTTTCCCGGCTCGCCGGTGTCCGGCGGCTGCCAGTGCATGTTCTCGCCCTACGTCATCCCCAACGGCTACATCGAGGGCATAGATGTCGTCGTGAACCGCCCCAAGAGCGCCGCCTACCGGGCGCCGGGCGTCCCGGCCGCAGCCTTTGCCGTCGAGACCGTCGTTGACGAGCTCTGCCAGAAGATCGGCATGGACCCGCTGCAGTTCCGTCTCATCAACGCCGCACACGAGGGTGAGCGTCGACTGACGGGCCCCGCCTTCGGCAGCGTCGGCATGGCCGACACGGTTGCCGCTGTGCAGGCCCACGACCACTACAACACCCCGCTCGAGGGCAAGTGGCGCGGCCGCGGCGTCGCGGCGGGCTTCTGGGGCAACGGCACTGGCCCGTCGACCGCGACCGCCAGCGTCAACCCCGACGGCACAGTGAGCCTCGTCGAGGGCTCCCCGGACATCGGCGGGACCCGCGCCTCGGCGGCCATGCACGTCGCGGAAATGTTGGGCATTCCGGCCGAAGACATCAAGCCAACCATCGGCGACACCGACTCCATCGGCTACACCTCGAACACCGGAGGCAGCTCCGTCACATTCAAGACCGGCTGGGCCTGCTACACCGCCGCGGAGGATATCAAGCAGCAGATGATCGCCCGCGCCGCCAGGACGTGGGACGTTTCCGAGGAGGACGTGCTTTACGAGGGCGGGGTGCTGAAGCACCGCACGGACAATGCGCTTACCAAGACCTTCAAGGAGATGGCGGCGCAGTTGAACGCCACCGGCGGCCCCATCACAGGCAAAGCCTCCGTGAACCCGCGCGGCCAAGGCGCCACTTTCGCCGTCCACGTCGTCGACGTCGAGGTTGACCCCGAGACGGGGAAGGTGGAGGTCCTGCGATACACGGCCGCGCAGGACGTGGGCCAGCCCATTCACCCCAGCTATGTCGAGGGCCAGATCCAGGGCGGCGTCGTGCAGGGAATCGGCTGGGCGTTGAACGAGGAGTACTTCCTTGACGCCGAGGGGCGCATGGTCAACTCCAGCTTCCTCGACTACCGGATGCCCATCGCGCTGGACGTACCGCTGGTCGAAACGCTGCTTGTGACCGTGCCCAGCCCCGGCCACCCATACGGCGCTCGCGGCGTCGGCGAGGTGCCCATCGTACCGCCGCCGGCCGCGGTTGCGAACGCCATCCACAACGCCATCGGCGTGCGCATGCCGGACCTGCCGATGTCGCCGTGGAAGGTGCAGAAGGCCATCGCGGAGAGTGGCGCGGCCGTCGCCTAGAGTGTCAGCGACATCCCGCCGTCAACGACAAGCACCTGCCCGCGGATCATCGCGGCCGCGTCGCTGCACAGGAACGCTACGGCCTTGGCGAGGTCCTCCGCCGTCAGCAGCTCACCTCCGGGCGTCTTTGACCGGGCGCTGGCCAACATATCATCGCGATTGGGAAAGTGCTGGAGCGCGTCCGTCTGCACGTAGCCGCCAGAGACCGCGTTCACTGTGACACCCCGCGGCGCAAGCTCGACGGCCATGTAGCGCGTCAGCGCCTCCAGGGCCGCCTTCGAAACGCCCACCGACGTGTAGTTGGGGAAGACCCGTCCCGCGCCGAGGCTGCTAATGTTCACGACGCGACCGCCCTCGCTCATCAGCGGGACGGCCTCCTTGGTGCACAGCCACGGAGCTTTCGTGTTGATGTTCAGAGTCCAGTCCCAGTGCTTCTCCTCGAGCTCCAATCCCGGCCGGTTCACGCCCGAGGCGGCGTTGTTGATGAGGAAGTCCAGCCGCCCAAACTTGTCGCGGACGGCGTTCATGAGCTTTCGCACCTGCGCCGGCTCGGCGAGATGCGCCGCAACTCGGATGCACTGCACGCCGAGCCTCTCGATCTCCTGCTGTGCCAATCTCGCCTCCGCGTGGTTGCGGAAGTAGTTGATGGCGATATCTGCGCCCAGGGTGGCGAGCTCCCGAGCGATGACGCGGCCGATGCCCCGTGATGCGCCGGTGACGAGCGCAACTCGCCCCTTGAAGGGCTTATAGCTTTCAGGGGAGGTCAAGGCGGTCCTAGGAGATCACAAGGCCGCCATCGACGGCGATGGCCTGCCCGGTGACGTAGCTGGCGGCGTCGGAGGCGAGGAAGCCCACCATGCCGGCGATCTCTTCCGGCTGCCCAAAGCGTCCAATGGGCACCCGTTCCATGATGTACTGCTTGAGCTCCTGCGGCAGGTCCTCGACGATGTCAGTCTCGACGTAGCCCGGCGCAACGCAGTTGACGGTGACATTCCTTGACGCGACTTCCTTTGCCACGCTCTGCGTGAAACCGACGAGCCCCGCCTTTGCAGCCGCGTAATTCGCCTGCCCCTGGTTCCCGCGGAGGCCCACCACGGAGCCGATGTTGATGACCCTGCCCCACCGGGCGCGCACCATCGTGCGGATGCCGGCCCTCGTGCAAAGGAAGACGCTGCGAAGATCCAGGTTGACCACGCTGTCCCAGTCGTCGTCAGACATGCGCATCAGGAGCGAGTCCTTGATGATGCCCGCGTTGTTGACCAGCACCTCTACGGGGCCGAAGGCCTCGGCCGCCTGCGTGAACAGCCGCTCCACGTCTTCTGTCTTGGTCACGTCGCCCTGCAGCGCCACCGCCTGAGTGCCTGCTTCAGCGACGCGTTGCACCACCTCATCGGCTGCGTCGGCGTTGCTGACATAGTTCACGACGATGCGCATGCCCTGCGAGGCGAGCTGAAGCGCTATCGCCCTGCCAATACCACGAGAACCACCGGTAATCAGGGCTACCCGGCCGTCTGCAGACAAGCTGTTCTCCAGTCTTCCCTACCCCGCGGTACGCGCCCGCAGAGAGTTCAGTTCCTCTTCCATCTTTTCGGCGAGGCCGGTCTCGCAAACACGGGCCGCTGTACCAACCGCTCGAGCGATGCCGTCGGCTTTCGCACGGCCGTGTCCAACTATGACGTTCCCCTTGATACCGAAGAGCGGCCCGCCGCCGTTGTACTCGATCTGGTTCAGCAGGTAGTACACGTCCTGGCCTACGGCGGCCGCGTCGGCCTCGGATAGATGCGACGCCAACCGGCCAGTGACGAAACGGGCAAGGTCCTCCCCAAGCCCCTCGAATGTCTTGAGCAGGATGTTGCCGACGAAGCCGTCACAGACCACTACGTCCGCCTTGTCGCTGCCAAGGTCGTGGCCCTCGAGGTTGCCGACGAAATTCAGCCCGCTGGCCTGAAAGAGGGGGAACGCTTCCTTGGACTGCCTGTTCCCTTTGCCCTCCTCCGTCCCCACGCTCAGAATGCCAACCCGCGGGTCCGTCACCTCAAGGTATGTGCGGCTGAATGCGACGCCCAGCGCGGCGAAGTCGACCAGCTGGGACGGACGGCAGTCAATGCTGCTGCCAAGCTCCATGAAGACTGTCGTGGGCGCGTAGCCGAGGATCGGCCCGCCGAGCGCCGGACGCTCGAGGCCCTCCATCATGCCAAGCAGCAGTGCGCTGGCTGCCATCGCCGCGCCGGTGGACCCCATGGTGACGAAGGCGTCGGCGATGCCTTCCTTCACCAAGCCGACGCCGACCACGGCGGATGCCCTCGGCTTGGCGCGCAGTGCCTGAAGCGGCGATTCGCTGTCCAGGATCACGCCATCGGAGGGGATGAGCTTTATGGGCAATCGATCGCCGCCCTGCCGCTCCAGCTCCGGCTGCACCGCTTCGGCGTCGCCTACGAGCAGCACGGCCACGCGCCCTCGTCCCTCGGCCACGGCGGCCACAGCGCCCGCTACGGTCTCGGGCGGCCCGTAGTCGCCTCCCATCGCATCGAGCGCAATACGCAGGGGTTGTCCAGGTGAATTCGTCATCGGCTCCTCGAGCAGCAGGCGGCCCTGCCAAGTCAATGATGCGCGGATTATACGAAGGGGTGGTCTGGAAAAGCAAGAAGGGCGTCCTTTGCACCCCACCCTAGCAACACGGGGCGGCGCATGCGCGGTAGGCGCATGCGCCGCCTCAATCAGGCGATGGGCCCCTTACGATGGTTCGATAGCCTCTGCTTAGGCTCAGGTTATTCGCTCGCCCTCGACCCGAAAGACGCCGGACAGCCCGTAGAAGCGACGCGGGGTCTCGGCGCTGTCGTAGCAGTGATCGGACAGTCCGATCCCGTGGCCTGGGAAAGCAAGCTGTGCCTTGATGATGGTCTCGCCCGACTTAAGCGTCCCTCCGAGGGGCCTGTCCGCGGCTGTGCCGTCCGCGAGCGTGCCGGTGAAGATGTATTCGTCAGGTGCGAAGTCAATCACCGTGCCGTCCGGGAGGCTGCCAGGGTCAGTAGTGGTCCAGTCGCCGTCGTAGAAGTCCTTGTAGTCGTCGGCGACCCAGTTCCCGTTGGCCCAGTAGACGGGGATGCCCGCGCCAAATACGTCCGGGTTGGTGTGAGTGTTGTCCCGTGCATCGACGTCAGGGGTGCTGCCCAGCACACGGAATTGGTCCGCGTACGCCGCCAAGGCGCCACCGGCATCATGGACGTCGTCCCGCACGAAGTGATTGTAGTGTGCAATGTCCGCGGACAAGGCATCGTGCGTTGCGCAGGTGACGACCAAGAGCCGGAACATGTCGCCGTTGTCGAGCCCCTCCGGCGTGAATTCCCAGTCTATCGGCACGGTGACCACGTCTACCGGGCTCTGTCCCGGCGGATGGAAGTGGTCTTCATCATGGGCGAGGACTGAGGAAGAGAATACTGCCAAGAACACCAGCGCCATAATGAGAGCCGCCGGAAAGAAGATGGTTTGCCGGAACGCTATGTAGCGCATCTCTGTGCCTCCTCCCGTTGTGTCTTTTGCATCTCTTAATGATTACAACGTACCGGTACTAACGTAGTTAGGGTAAGCGCATTACATCCACTTGTTTCCCTTTGGTGGCTTCTACAAAGGATTGCATCCTGGCAACAGGCAGATGCCCTGAGTCTCCTCACTGCTTTGCTTTCCCTATTCGGAGAAGCTGGAGGCGTCATGTCACCACTCGCTCAGTCGCATTTCAGCTGCCGAGGGTATCGCCAAGACGCATCAGAGCCCTTTCCCGATGTGGCCCACATCTCCTCTCGAATGGGAATGATGCCCTCTCATCGTAGGATTGGCGGCATGAGAGTTGTGCAAAAAGGGGGACCAGCGAAAGCGAGTCTGAGAGAAGGTGTTCCAGATGTAGGATGCGCGCAGCGTCCTACGCCGAGGCCCGCTCCAGCGCTTGCTGCGTTGTGACGCCGACGATGCGGATCTGGCGCAGCAGCAGCACGGACAGCGCCACCACCGCGACGACACCGCCGCCTAGCGCCACGGCGAATTGCGGGCTCACCCAGTCTGCCACGAGGCCTGCCTGCAACGCGCCCAGCGGCAGCATGCTCCAGGTGAGGCTGAAAATGCTGAACACGCGGCCTCGGAGCTGGTCAGGCACAAGGGCTTGCAGCGAGGTCTGGACCATCACCATGTAGAAGGTGGTCGCCGCACCGCCGATGAAGAGTACAAACAGGGAGAGCAGGTAGTTGGTCGACGCCGCGAACACCATGACCGTCGCGCCGAAAACCACCGCGCCGCCAACGAGCCACAGCCCCTTGTTGCGCGACTTGCTCATGGCCGCAGCCACCAGCGCCATGACGATGGCGCCGACGCCGGCAACCGCGTGCATCTGCCCGAGGCCCTCAGGACCGACGTTCAGGATGTCCGTCGCGAAGATTGGCATCAGGATGACAAATGACATGCCGAAAAAGCTGTTGAGGAACGACAACCCAATGAGCACAGCAAACACCTGGTTCTTGACCACGTACCCAATGCCCTCGATCAGGTTTTGGACCATGCTGCCGCGGGTCGCACGGGGAATGGGCGGCACGCGCACCATCATCATCGCAACGGCCATCAGAACGAAGCCCGCAACCGCCAGGAAGAGCGCCGCCCCGGCTCCCGGCCCCGCGATTAGCGCTCCGGCGACTAGCGGGCCCACAACGCGAGTCCCCTGCCACACGATGGAGTTGAGGGCGACGGCGTTCATCAAGTCCTTCCGCGCGATGAGGTGCGGGTACAGCGCCTGCCGAGAGGGGTTGTCGAACGCCTGCGCCCCGGCGATGAAGAATGAAATGAACAGCAGGTTCCAGAGGGTGGCCATTTCCATCGCCACAAGCGCACCCATTACCGCCAGCAGCACGGCGATGGTGATCGACACCAGGATGATGAGCAGCCGCTGGTCGAATCGGTCCGCAATGACGCCGCCGTAGAGGTTGAGGAGCACTGTGGGCACCGCCGTCACGCCGCCGAGGTATGCCAGCGCTTTGGGGTCGCCGGTGATGTCCCAGATCAGCCAACCCTGGATGACCAGGAGCATCTGGAAGCCGGTTACGGAGAAGAGGAGGCCGGTGAAGTAGAGGCGGTAGTTGCGGTGCTGCAGCGCAGATACAGCGGTGGCGAGACGCTCTTTGAGGGTGGGTTTCCGTTCAAGCGTGGTCTGGACTTCCATCTATGCTGTCTCGCGCCAACGCCCGGTGGGTTTAGGGCCGGCTAGGAGGCTGCCGCGTCCGGTCCTGGCTGGGCGTTTCTCCCGTAGACGCCATGATAGCGTTCAGGAAGGCAGGCCGCAATGCGCAACATAACGCTGTCCATGAATTCCTTGAGCTGCTTGGGCTCCAGCCTGCCCTTCACGTCGGGCAGCGTGAACGGTTCGCCGATGGTGACACTGATGTTCCCCGTCGGCACGGCGACGCGCCAGATGGGCCCGACATTCTCCGACCCTGCGATACCGACCGGGAGGATTGGCGTCTGCGTCTTGACCGCCATCAGCGCGACGCCCGGAATGCCTTCGCGCATGCCGCCCTCCCGGTTCCGGTGCGACTCCGGGAAGACGACGACGGCGCGGTCCTCGCGCAGCAGCTTGCGCATCCACAGCAGTGCCTCAATGTCCTTGCCCTGCTCCTCCGGATTCAGCGCATACGCCCCGTACGCCCGCAGAAACGTTCCGATGAGCGGCTTGAACAGCCCCCGTTTGGCGATGAAGTTCAGCCGCCTCGGCAGGCTGGCGCCCAGCAGCGGCGGGTCCAGATTGCTCATGTGGTTGGCCGCCACCAGGAGCGGCCCGGTCATCGGCACGTTCTCCCTGCCGGTGACGGACCAGTTCGCGAATAGCCGAAGCGCTCCGCGCATCATCGCGTTGGATACGGCGTACGTCCTGTCAGGCATTCCCGCTCCGCTCCGCTGCCAGATTCAATACCCTCTCCACGACCTGCTCAATCGTAAGGCTGTCCGTGTCGATGACCACCGCGTCCTCCGCCGGCCGCAGCGGCGACGCCTCCCGGTTCGAGTCGATGTGGTCGCGCGACCTGAGCGCCTCCTCTACCGCCTCTAGCGAAGTCTCCTTGTTGGTGCCCAACCGCTCCGCGTGGCGGCGCTTGGCCCGCTCCTCCACGCTTGCCTGCAGGTACGCCTTCACGTCTGCGTCCGCCAGCACCACCGTCCCAATGTCGCGCCCCACCATGACGATGGCGCCCACCGCCGCGACGGCCTGCTGCTTCTCGACCAGCACGTGCCGCACGCCCGCGACGGCTGCCACCCGCGACACTGCGCCCTCGACCTCCGGGCCGCGCAGCTCATCGGTCACGTCCTCGCCGTCCAACAGCACCCGCGTGCCCTCCGGCGCGTCGCCCAGCGACAGCTCAGACGCGATCGCGCAGGCAGTGAGAGCAACGTCGTCAGCAAGGAGAGCACCGCCGCGTAGTGCGGCGAGGGTGACCGCCCGGTACATGGCGCCGCTGTCAAGAAATCGAAACCCAAGCGCGTCGGCGACGCGCCGCCCAACAACGGTTTTGCCGGATGCCACGGGTCCGTCAATCGCGATCGTGGTGACCGTTGGCACCGTACCTCTTTCGCGTGAAAGTGAGGGCTGCCGGGACGTCGTTCCTATTGCTCGGCGTCCTCCAGTTGCGCCTTAACATCGTTGTAGTCCAGCGTGATCATTCGGATGAACACGTTCCAGGTCGCTACGGCGCTGACGCCCACGATGAACGCGAACCAGATGGTGAGGCTCCAGCGCAACTCGTCCCGGCCGATGTTCGCGTCGATGACGGCCGGGATGGCGCCGAAGCTAACAAGAATTGCAAGGTTGACTATGGTAAATCTGATTGGGCATCCAGGGCTGTCATGCAGCCAGCGGTGTAGCCTGTAGCGCCAGCTCACGGGTCCTCCTTGCAGCTGTTTCGCCGGAAACAGACCATCTCTAGCGAAACAGGATAGCGGACGAGGCGCACGCGGGCAAGCGGACGCAATGGGCCTCATTGACACGTCCTTTTGCCGCTTCATACGATGGAAGTAACAATTAATTGGAGCACGCCGTGACCTCCGACTCCGCCCCGCTGCTGCGCACCGCCCTCTACGATAGCCACGTCGCCGTGGGTGGACGGATGGTCCCCTTCGCCGGGTGGGAGATGCCGGTCCAGTACCAGGGGGTCATCGCCGAGGTCAAGGCCGTCCGCAGCGACGTCGGCATCTTCGACGTTTCCCACATGGGCCGGCTCAACGTCTACGGCTCCGGCGCGGCTTCTTTCATGGACAGCCTCGTCACCTTTAGCGTCAAGACGCTCGCAACGGGGAGGGCGCGATACGGCTTCATCCTCTCCGACAGCGGCGGCATTCTCGACGACGTCATCCTCTACCACACCCAGTTCGACGACGGGAGCGATCTGCTCCGCCTCGTATGCAACGCCTCCAACCGCTTTGCCGTCATAGGCTGGATGGACCAGAACGCAGCAGCCTTCCCGGGCGTCACCTTCAACGACCACACCTATGAGACCGCCCTCATCGCCATTCAGGGACCCCGCGCTCTGCAAGTTGTGGACGGGCTGTGCATCGACGACCCGAAACCGTCGACGCTGCGGCCCTTTGCTGCGGACACGTTCCCCTTCGACCTCGGCGACGACGTGCACGCCGAGGGCTTCGTCGGCCGCACTGGGTACACGGGAGAGGACGGCGTCGAGATCGCCATCGACGCAGCACACGCACCCCGTTTGTGGGAGGCGCTCCTCGCGGCCGGAGCGGCGCCCTGCGGCCTTGGCGCCCGCGACGTCCTCCGCCTTGAGGCCGGCCTGCGCCTCCACGGCTCGGACATGGATCTGACGACAACGCCGCTTGAGGCCGCCCTCGAGCGCTTTGTCAACATGGACAAGGGCATCTTCCACGGCCGCGACGCCCTCGAGTTGCAGGAGGAGGACGGCCTTCGCCGCCGCTTCGTGGGGTTCCGGCTGCTCGGCGGCGGCGTGCCGCGCCACGGCTGCGCCATCCTCCACGAGGGGCAGTTTATCGGTGAAGTGACCAGCGGCACATACTCGCCAATTCTTGACACTGGTATTGCCATGGGATACGTTCCAGCTGACCACTCTGCACCGGGCCAAACGGTACAGATCGACCTGCGGGGACGGCCCGTTGAGGCGGAAGTTGCGGAGCTTCCATTCTACCGGCGTCCCAAAACCAGCTAGTTGGAGCACACCATGACTGAGCACCCCAGCGAGTTGCGCTACACCATCGAGCACGAGTGGGTGCGCGTCGAAGGCGACGGCAACGCAACCATCGGCGTGACGTTCTTCGCGCAGGACCAGCTTGGCGACGTTGTCTACATCGTCCTGCCTGCCGTCGGTTCCACGCTTCAGGCGGGGGCCAGGATGGGCGAGATTGAGTCGGTCAAGTCAGTCTCCGACCTCTTCGTCCCCGTGAGTGGCGAGGTTCTCGAGACTAACCAGGACGTCCTCGACCACCCGGAGCGCGTCAATGAGGACCCGCACGGGGCAGGGTGGATGCTGCGCGTTCGGATGTCCGACCCGTCGGAAGTCGACCGGCTGCTCACCAACGAGCAGTACGACAGCGCGATCGCAAGCTAGGGCGCAGGGCGGAGATGACTACTCCTTTCCCGCATTCTTACCTCCCGCACACTGAAGCGCAGCGGCGGGAGATGATGGCCGCTATCGGCGTCTCTTCCGCCGATGAGCTCTTCGCCGACATCCCTGACGCCTTCCGCAACCCGGACATTGCCCTGCCGCCCGCGCTGACAGAGCTCGAGCTCCTCCTGGAGATCGGCGGGCTTGCCAAGCGCAATGCCGTCCCCGGCGAGGTCCCGTGCTTCGTGGGTGGCGGCGTTTATCGCCACTTCATCCCAAGCGTCGTCGGCGCGATGATTTCTCGCGGGGAGTTCCTCACCTCGTACACGCCATACCAACCCGAGGTGAGCCAAGGCACCCTCCAGGCAACCTACGAGTACCAGAGCATGATCTGCGAGATCACCGGCATGGAGGCTGCCAACGCCGGCATGTACGACGGCGCCAGCTCCCTCGCCGAGGCCGCGCTCATGGCCTGCCGCGTCACGGGCCGCCATAGCGTGGTTGTTCACGACACCGTGAACCCCCGCTATCGGGCCGTTGTCGACACGTACCTCCTACCCCAGGGCGTCGAAGTTACCACGGTTGCGCCCGGCAGCGAGTCCATCTCGGATACGACGGCATGCGTGTTGGCGCAGTACCCGGACTACTTCGGCGCGGTCTACGACCTCGGCCCTCTCGCCGATGCCGCCCATGAGGCCGGCGCTCTGTTTGTCGTCAGCGCCGACCCGGTCGCCCTCGGCATGTTCCGCGCGCCCGGCGAGTTCGGTGCGGACATCGTCACAGGGGAGACGCAGCCCATCGGCGTCAACATGAGCTTTGGCGGCCCATTCGTCGGCTACTTCGCCTGCCGCATGTCGCATATCCGGCAAATGCCGGGGCGCATCGCCGGGCGAACTGTTGACCACGAGGGCCGCGTCGGCTACGCGCTCACGCTCCAGACCCGCGAGCAGCACATTCGGCGCGAGCGCGCGACATCCAACATCTGCACCTCCGAGGCCCTCATCGCGACGGGGACGGCGGTCTGCCTCGCCGCCCTCGGTCCCGGCGGGCTGCGCCGTATGGCAGAGCTCAGCTACCAGAAGGCACACCACGCCGCCGCGGGGATTGCGGCGCTAGAGGGCTACGAGGTCGTGGACTACGGCCCCTGGTTCAACGAGTTTGTCGTCAAGTGCCCGCTCAGTGGGAGGGAGACCAACACCGCGTTGTGGCGGCACGGCATCATCGGCGGCCTAGACGTCAGTGACGTTGTTAAGAATGGCCTGTTGCTCAGCGTCACGGAGATGAACACTCGCCACGAGATCGATGCCCTTGTGTCTGCGCTCGGCGCCATCGCTGGGGAGGACGCGCGATGACGACACACGACATCTCCGCCCAGCGCGCTCACCAGACACTGTGGGACCTTTCCGCTCCGGGCCGCTCCGGCATCCGGCTCCCCGAGTCGGACGTCCCCAAGCAGCCGATGCCGGACGCTTCGCTCCTCCGCGAGGATCTGCGGCTGCCGGAGGTCTCGGAGTTGGATGTCGTACGGCACTACACGCGGCTGGCGCAGAAAAACTTCTCCGTGGACACCAATTTCTACCCGCTCGGCTCGTGCACGATGAAGTACAACCCCAAGATCAATGACATGGTCGCGTCGCAGCCCGGGTTCTCCGGCATCCACCCATTGCAACCGGAGGAAACCGTGCAGGGCGCGCTGGAGCTCATGTACCGGCTGCAGCGGGACCTGCAGGCCATCACGGGCATGCCCGCCGGCTCCCTCGCCCCCCTGGCGGGCGCGCACGGCGAGCTCGCGGGCGTCCTGATGATCAAGGCCTACCACGAGGCCAATGGCGAGCCCGACCGCAAGGTCATGCTAATCCCGGACAGCGCCCACGGCACCAACCCGGCGTCGGCATCGATGGGCGGCTTTGAGGTGGTCACGCTCCCCTCCGACAGCAACGGCAGCCTGGACCTCGCGGCTGTCGAAGCCGCGGCCAACGACCGACTCGCCGGCCTCATGATCACGATCCCCAACACCCTCGGCCTCTTCAACCCCAACATTGCGCGCATCTGCGAGATCGTGCACGGAGCGGGCGGCCTCGTCTACGGCGACGGCGCCAACATGAACGCACTGCTGGGCCGCGCACGGCCCTATGACCTCGGATTTGACGTCGTGCACCTGAACCTGCACAAGACGACGAGCACGCCCCACGGCGGCGGCGGCCCAGGCGCGGGCCCGGTCTGCGTCGGCGAGCGCCTTGCCCCCTACCTACCCTCCCCCGTCGTCGAGATGGTGGAAGACGCCGAGCGGGCGCGGTACCGCTTCGCTACGCCGGCGAACTCTATCGGCACGATGTCCGCCGGCCACGGCAACTTCGGCGTGCTAGTGCGCTCGTACACCTACCTGCGCGCCCTCGGCGCGGACGGACTGCGACAGGCCAGCGGCGACGCCGTGCTGAACGCCAACTACCTCCGCCGCAAGCTCGAGCACGTCTACCGCGTCGCTGTCGACCGCACCTGCATGCACGAGGTGGTCTTTACAGGAAGGCCGCAGCGCGAGAAGGGTGTGAAGGCGCTCGACATATCCAAGCGCATGATCGACTACGGTGTACACCCGCCCACGATGTACTTCCCGCTCATCGTAGAAGAGGCGCTCATGGTCGAGCCGACGGAGACGGAGAGCAAGGAGACGCTCGACGCCTTCATCGAGGTGATGATCGCCATAGCCCGTGAGGTCGAGGAGTCACCGGAGCTTCTGCACGAGGCCCCGCATGTCACCCCCGTCGGCCGTCTAGACGAGGCCCGCGCCGCGAGGCAGCCGGACCTGCGGTGGCAGGCGCCGTAGAGGCGCTCGCATTCATTGACACCCCGCAAACCCCGACCCTAGAATGAGAATCCATCGCGGGCGTAGCTCAGTGGTAGAGCCCTTGCTTCCCAAGCAAGTTGTCGTGGGTTCGACTCCCATCGCCCGCTCCACCTTAGAAAAGCTCGTGCATGGCACAAAAACCCCGCACATTCGTGCGGGGTTTTCATTTATGCGGAATGTAAGCCTGCTCCTACCCCCCGGGCGCGAGATTCTTGAGGATGCTCAGAAAACCCGGCTTCTTCTCCACGACCGGCGCCTCGAAGTGCAGGCCGCACTCCGTCTTGTCGAAGTCGGCCCAACGGCCGGCCCTTGGGTCCTCGCCGATCTGCACGGGGCGCGTGCAGTGCGTGCAGCCGAGGCTCGGGTAGCCCTGGTCGTTGAGCGGGTTGTAGGGCACATCGTGCTCGGCGAGGTAGGCGCGCGTCTGCGTCTCGTCCCACGCCGCGAGGGCATTCACCTTCACCAGCCCGAACTTGGCGTCCCACTCCACGATGGCCACTTCCTTGCGCGTCGACGACTGGTCGCGGCGGATGCCCGTGATCCATGCGTCGAAGCTCTCGAGCGCGCGGGCCGTCGGCTCCACCTTGCGCAGGTCGCAGCACAGGTTCGGGTCGCGGGACCAGAGGGCGTCGCCGTACTGCGCGGCTTGCTCGAGCGGCGTCAGCGCCGACTTGAACGCCAGCGGCTCGATGCCGTACCGCTCGGCGACAAGGTCACGGAGGGCGTACGTCTCCGGGAAAAGGAAGTCCGTGTCCGCGTAGAAGACAGGGACCGAGCGGTCCAGCTTGAGGGTCATATCGAGCAGCGCCATGCCGCTCACACCGCCGAAGCTACATGCCAGTGTGACCTTGCCGGGGAATTGCTCCAGCGCCCACGCCAGGATCTCCTCCGGCGACGCGGCCTCCAGCCGCTTGTTGGCGGCCTCAAGCTCCTCATCGGTCCACTGTCTCTTCTGCGGCTCCAAGGTCAGATTCTGCAAGTGTCCTTCTCCTCTTACTCCGTGGTGCGATGCACAAAAAAATCGCCCTAGCTCATCCGCCGGGCGATTGCGTGGTCTCTGCGTGCGTTCTTCGTAGTCCTAGCCGCTCAGACCCTCCATCCCGGCGGAAGCGGGCATACAACAGCAACAACACACGCAGCTGTTCGTCACTATCGCTATCTGCCGGTTGCGGGACATAATGCTATTGATCCTCCTGACTTGTGAAGAAGCATACAAACTCGATCAAGGTCTGTCAACACTCAATTCCGAATACCAAGAATCCTTGCGGCCGCTTCCGCGCGCGCGGATAATGGCCTCGCGATTGAAGGAGATGCGTTCGATGCTTGCAGTGGTCCAGCGGCACAAGCTCGGCGGCGATGAGCATGTGCTGCCTGTCCTACTCGAAGCCTATCCCGTCGACACCGTCGGCCAGCTTCATTACTTTCTCGTATTCTGGTGCCAGGCCGGCCGGGAGGCGATGACTGCCGGCATGGGCGAGGAGCTCGTCGGCGACATGCTCGCCCTGCTCACCGAGTACGGCATCGACCCCGACCGCTGCCGCCTCGAGGAGTCGGACGGCGACGAGGATCCCAGCATTGGCCCGCCGCCAGACTGGTTCAACCGCAAGGACTAACCGCCCGTCTCCGCGCTATCCCTCTCCCGCGAAGTGCGCGATCTCCACGAACGTCCGCGCGTCGTCTGACCAATCGAACAGCTTGGCCTCCACCACGCGCTCCGCATCTATGCCCACCACTAGCTGCTGCACGGGAAACATCTTGCCGTCGCCCCACGGATTGGACGCGTTCTCGATGTCCACGTTCGAGAGGTACGACCGGCCGTTTGGGTGCGAGTGGTAGATGATCCGCGGCGGCTCGTCCGAGTCTATCCCCTGGTTGAAGGCCAGCACATCCTCCCTGCTGAAGACGTACGCCGTCTCCTCGCCGCGCATCGACGCCGTCGGGTGGATCCCCTGCGACTGCGCGTTGCGGCAGGGACGCGCAGTCGTTACGGCATCGCCGCCCAAAGGGCCAGCCAGCCAGCCGCAGCACTCGGCGGGGAAGGACTCGCGGGCATGCGCGTACACCTGGCGCAGGATTTCCTGCGGGATCAGCAGGGGAGCGGGGGTGTCAGGCATGCGGAACTCCTCACTTTGGTGCCTTTCACCATAGGAGTTGCGGCGCACGCAGGCAAGAGGACACTTCCAATTTCATTGGCAGGAGCTAACCCAGCGCAGAGCCCTTCCGTTCCTTACCTTGAACGCGTTCTGGTGAATCGCAAATCAGGGATGTGAAACCGGGGGGAAGCAATGAAACGATTTCTGGGGATAGGGGCCATGGTCCTCGCCTTGGCCCTCATTGTGCCCGCCGCCATTCTCGCGTTTTCGTCCGTGCAGGACGACAGGCATACCGTGAGCACGGCGGCCAACACGAATGACGGGTCCTCCGACTCGACAAGCACGGAAGAAGGAAGCGACCCGAAGCCCTGGGTCGGCCTCTACGTCATGGAGATCACAGAGCGGCTCGCCGAGAATCTCGACATCGACGCGGAAGACGGCGTTGCCGTGGTCAAGGTAGTTGAGGACGGGCCCGCAGACGACGCGGGCATCGAGCAGGGCGACATTATCGTGTCCGTCGGCGACAGCGACATCTCCACCGTGTCAGACGTCCGCGACGCCGTGGGCGCGGCCTCAGTCGGCGACACTCTCGCGTTCACCCTCGAGCGCGACGGGAGTGAGTCCACCTACAGCGTCACTGTCGGCGAACGTCCAGCGGCCAAGAAGGGCCGCGGTTCTATGCACCGAGGCAAGTCCGGCACTGTGGGCGCGTCAGGCGTTGGTGCGGTCATAGCCTCGCTCAACGCCGACCTCGCCGAGAAGCTTGAGATCGAGACCGAGGAGGGCGTGGTCATTGTGAAGGTGGCCGCGGACGGCCCGGCGGACGACGCCGGCCTGCAGTCGGCTGACGTCATCGTCAGCGTCGACGGCGACACCGTCGAGTCCGTCTCGGACGTGGTTATGGCCGTGCGTGACGCCGAAGGGGGAGACACCCTCACGTTCGTAGTGGATCGTGAGGGCGAATCGAGCAACCTGTCGCTCGATGTGACCGTCGAGGAAGGACACGGCCTGCGCGGCGCGAGCCTGAACCTGCGTGGGCTCGGCAACATCAAGGGCCTCCTCTCCGGCGACGAGGACGGCCCGGTCAACATCACAGTCAGCAAAGTCACTGTTTCGTCGATCGGCGACGACTCCGTGACGCTCACGCCCACCGAGGACGGCAACGACGACATCACCGCCTCGGTCACGGACGACTCCTTCATATTCAAGGAAGGCGAGAAGGCCGAGCTCAGCGACCTCGCCGTTGACGACGAGGGGTACGCGGTCGTCATCGACAGCGATCTCTCCATTCTCCTCATCGGCTCACTCGACGACATTGGCCGTGGATACGGACGATTCAGCCGCTTCGGTGGTGGCAATGGGGATGGCGACGGCGCAACGTCGCGCGGCTTCGGCCGCGGATTCGGTGGCGGCGTCCTCACCCTGCCCCCTGGATTCTCCGGCGGGCGCGATTTCCTCGGTCCGCTGGACGGGTTGCAGGGAACGCTGGTGCAACCGCAGGTGGGTGAAACTACCACCTGACCGATCACGTGCGAAGGCCCCTCCTTCTCAAGGGAGGCCGGCAAATGCCGGCCTCCCTTGTAGGTTTGTCACTCGGGCGCCTTTCCCGCTGCAAAGCCCAGCAAGGGTGCGCGACAAGTTGTGGAACCGATTGAACGGAAGAAGGGTCTATGTTTATCGACTCGGATTCTGCGTTGCGTTCGGCCCAAGCGGCACTGCTGGACTCATTTGCGTTCAAGAAAGGAACGGAGCGTGGCTTGCAAGTCGTGCAGTAGCTATTTGTGTGATGCAGCTGCCAAATCACTTAGGGCGTGCAATCCGGGAGGACAACAAACAGGAGGAGCAATGGTCAGAAAGCGCGTGTTCCTAATCATTGCGGCGATGAGGAGGAGACAACAACCTCCGAGCCCGCGGCCGCTCCGGCCGAACCCGCGGTGACGGGCCAGGAGCCCACCGGCGGCGCACTCTCGTCGGACACGTCAACCTCGACGGCCTCAGCTGAACCGACCCCAACTGCCGAGCCCGCCATGACCGACTCGGGAACGACGAACGCGATGGCGATGGTCGAGCCCAAGGTCGACCGCGTAGTGTTCGCCCAGCGGACGCCTGGCACGGAAGGCTGGGACCCCAACTTCGACTTCAGCTCGCCGCCGAGCGTCCAGGTCCGGCCGCTCTACGAGTACCTCGTAGCGGTCAACCCGACTACTGGCGCCTTCGAGCCCATGCTCGCCTCGGAGTGGAGCATCGAGCCTGACGGGCTTGGTATTCGCTACAAGCTCCGCGAGGGCGTCCAGTTCCATTACGACTGGGGCGAGTTCAGCGCCAAGGACGTGGTTCACACCCAGTGGAGCATGTCCCGTGAGGACTCCCTCCACAGCTCATCCGGCATGTTCCGGAACGTCGTGGATGAAATTGAGGTGGTCAACGACCACGAGCTGGTATTCCGCTTGAACACCGCCAACCCCAACATTCCCAACGCCATCAGCCAGCTGCAGGGCGGCTGGGAGATCTCCAGCAAGGACCACTACGACGCTGACGGTCAGCCCACGCTCGACATGCCTCCCACTGCCGGCACGGGCCCCTACCAGTACCAGGCCCGTGAGCAGGGCCTGCAGGCACTCTATGAGCGGCTCCCCTTCGACAACTGGCGCATAGATGTGGACTTCCCAGAGCTTGAGCTGCGCTGGATGGACGAGGCATCGACACGCCTTGCAGCATTGATCGCAGGTGAGGTGCACATTGCGCCGATCACCGCGGACCAGGAAGCCACCGCCATCACCGAGGGCATGCAGATGGTGCAGGGCAACGTGCCCGGCTTCCGCACCTTCTTCAACTTCCAGGGTTCCTGGTTTACGGAGCACGGCAATCCCGATAGCGGCCGGCTGTTCCCGGACAGCCCCCTGCTCAACCAGAACGTCCGCGCCGCACTCAGCAAGGCCATCAACCGTGAAGAGCTGAACGCGGCCTTCTTCGGCGGTGAGGCGCAGAAGGCCCACTCCGCCCACTTCCACCCGACGCGCCTCGGCTGGAACGACGCCTGGGAGCAGAACTTCGCTGAGAAGTACGACTACGACCCGGCGGCGGCCGCAGCCCTTCTGGCTGAAGCCGGCTACAACGCCGACAACCCGTTGGAGACCAACCTGCACCTGATTAACCTGACCACGTATGCTGGTTCAGAGGACCTGATTGAGTCCGTGCAGGGCTACTATCAGGAAATCGGGGTGAAGGCAAACCTCGTCATTCTCGACGCAGCGAGCCGTAACGCGCAGGCTCGCGCTCACGAGTTTGACAACCATATTGGTCTGGTTTCCACGTCCTCAGACCTGCTGCTGGCGGGCCGCGTCTACATGACGTCGCGACACCCCACCGCGGGCAACTACCAGGACCCGCGCATCAACGACGCCTACGCCGCGGCAGCCTCCACTCTCGACCCGGTGGTGCAGGACCAAGCCATGCGAACCATGGGCGACCTGGTTTTCGAAGTCAACCAGGCCATCCCGCTCTTCTGGGTACCCACCAAGATCGCCATTAACCCGGACATCGTGAGCGGCTACACGTTCTCGGGCAACATCTCCGGCAACTGGACGCACTACGACAGGATCACCGCCACGCCGAAGTAACCGCTGAATCCAGAGAGCCCTGACGCCCCCGGGGGTACGCCTCCGGGGGCGTTTCTCTTTCTGCCCGCACCCTGGCACAACCTCTTTGCGCTGCCTCCCTCGCGGCCGACGACCAAGACTACGCGACAGTCTTTCGCAGCGCGGTGTCCGCCCTCCTATTCGATTCACGCGACGATAATGGCCGCGCATTCGGAGGCGAGGCCATGAAGGCGCCTCAAATGGCCATTACACGTCAGAAGCGCCGGTGTGAAATTCCGGTACAATGTCGCAAGAACACAGGCACACGAACCGTCCTTCCTCACTATATGACCCCACAATAGTCTTCATGCGATTATAGACAGTTCGTCTTGCGTTGCTGCACAATGGACGGAGCAAACGCGGCTAATGGAGGTGGCAGCTCCTTGTGCCGCATTCCCCAAAAGGGTGGATTGTTGAAAGGGAGGACGAAATGGCAACTCATCGGCTCCTCAGATGGGGCGTAGTAGGCGCGGCTTTGGTTGCCGCAATGTTGGCGTTGGCTGCCTGCGGCAGCGATGCAGACACATCCACCTCCACTGCTCCTACCTCCACTGGTTCCTCGGCCGCACCCCAGCAACCACAGGCGCCTGCCGAGCCAGACCAACCCTCGGGCGTCACGGCCGCCGTAGGGGCCCCGCAGGCGCCGGATGCGCCTCAGGATCCCGTCGTAATTACGCCCCCAAGTATGGTGGAGCCCACTGTCGACCAAGTGGTCATTGCTTTCCCTGCTCCTTCCACCGAAGGGAACGACCCGAACTTCGACTTCAGTTCGCCACCTAGCGTGCAGCTTCGGCCCATGTATGAGTATCTGGTTGGTGTGAACCCGGAGACTGGCGTCTTTGAGCCGCAGCTAGCCGAGACATGGTCCGTCGAGCCGGACGGTTTCGGCCTTCGTTACAAGCTTCGCGAGGGCGTCGAATTCCACAATGGTTGGGGCACCGTATCAACTGCGGACGTTCAGCATGCGCATTGGAGCATCTCGCGGGATGATTCTCTCCACGGCTTGGCAGCCCAGTTCCGCCGGGAGATTACTGAGATTCAACCGATCAACGATCTGGAATTCGTAATCCGACTTAACAAGGCCAACCCCGGCAACTTCAACGGTATCTCCCAGCTCATTGGTGGTTGGGAAATCTCAAGCAAGACTATGTACGACGAAGTCGGTCAGCCGACGCTCGCGGAACAGCCAATCGCCGGAACCGGGCCCTACAAGTTCTCGTCTCGGCAGCAGGGGCAGTACGTGCGGTTTGAGCGGGCCTTCAACCCTCACTGGCGCGTTACCCCGGACTTCCCTGAATTGGAGATCCGTTGGACCTCAGAAGCTTCGACCAGACTGGCTGCGCTGCTCACGGGAGAGATACACCTGACCCCTATTCCTTCTGACCTGGAAGCGCAGGTAATTGGCTCGGGTGGACGCCTGCTCAGCGGCAACGTCCCTGGTTTCCGCACCTTTTTCAACTTCCAGGGATCATGGTGGATCGACCATGGCGACCCGACTTCTGGACGCAAATTCCCGGACAGCCCCTTGCTCAACCAGAATGTGCGCAAGGCTTTGAGCAAAGCCATCGACCGCGCCGCACTCAACGAGGCCTTCTTTGGCAACGAGGCGGAGCAGGGAGTCCACAGCCACTTCCACCCCAGCCGTCTCGGCTGGAACCCGGCTTGGGTTGACAGGTTCGACGCCGAATACGGGTACGACCCCGAGGGCGCTCGCGCGGCCTTGGCCGAAGCCGGTTACAACGACAATAACCCCTTGGAAACGAACCTTCACCTGATTAACCTGACGACGTACGCGGGATCTCTCGACCTGATCGAATCCGTGGCCGGCTTCTACTCAGATGTTGGCGTGAAGGCAAACCTAATCACCATGGACCCGGCTACCAGAAGCGCCAGGCAGCGCGCGCACGAGTTTGACAACCACATCGGCCTCGTGTCGACGTCGTCGGACATCTTCCTCGCCTCCCGGGTATACATGACGTCGTCGCACCCGGTGGCAGGCAACTATCAGGATGCCGAGATCAACGGGTACTACACGGAAGCCACGTCGACGCTGAGCCTGGAGGGTCAGGACGCCGCGCTTCGCAAGTTGGGTGACCGTTCCTTCGGTCTCAACCAGTCAATCCCGCTGTTCTGGATCCCAGCGAAAATCGCAATTGACCCCAACGTCGTTGCGGACTACGTTTTCCCTGGCAACATTTCCGGCACCTGGACGCACATGTATAACATTCGGGCAGCCCAGTAGCCCACCTTCACGGAACATTGACGCCCCCGGAGGTTCGCATCCGGGGGCGTCTTTTTGCTTCCCGGTGCTCTGAAACGGCGGCATTGCGGTGACTAACTTGCGATTGCTACCCTTTCGTCATGGAAGGCAGACTACGGTATCCATATCGACGTGAGGGCGCCAACATGCTCGATGGCTTGGCGATAGTCTCCACGTCCCTCTTTCGGCGAGCCGCAACTCTCGGCCGTAAGCGTAGGGATTGTTTCGTCAGAAGCTCTAATGCCTTGTAGCTGAAGTGAATCACAACAGATACAAAACAAACAGGGATAAATTCATTAACGGCTGTTGCTTACAGCAGCCTATGGGTTTGAATGATCGTCTGCCCTCATCCCTGCAGGAAGACTCCTGGAGTTTGTGCGCCTTACCGTCAAATTGACGGAGATCTCCTTGCCCGTGTATGCTCGCGCACAACTGGCAAGCTTCCCCGAAATGAGAAGACGGAGAGGGAGAGAGATGCTCACCAAGGAAGAAAACCGGTACATGACCGAGACCGGCCCCGGCACGCCGATGGGCGATTTCATGCGCCGCTTCTGGCACCCCGTGCTGCTCTCAGAAGAGCTGCCCGAGCCGGACTGCCCCCCTAAGCGCACCAAGATTCTGAGCGAGGATCTCGTCGCCTTCCGCGACACCAACGGCAACGTCGGCCTCGTTGACAACTACTGCCCGCACCGCCGCGCAAGCCTCTTCTTCGGCCGCAACGAGGAGGCCGGCCTTCGCTGCGTGTACCATGGCTGGAAGTTCGATGTGAGCGGCGACTGCGTCGACATGCCATCGGAACCCGCCGAGTCCAACTTCAAGGACAAGGTCAAGATCAAGGCTTACCCCTGCCGTGAGGGCGCAGGCATGGTCTGGGCATACATGGGCCCGCCGGAGCTGCAGCCCGAGATGCCCAAGCTCGAGTACCTCGACATGCCCGAGGACCAGTACGTGTCCACCAAGGTAATGTACGAGTCCAACTACGTGCAGGTCATCGAGGGAGAGATCGACACGGTCCACGCTTCCATCCTCCACAGCAACCTCGACTCCCTCTCCAAGTCAAACTCCGCGACTACAATCGGCGGGCGCTACTCCTACCGCGACCGGCCCGCGCGGTTCTTCGTCGAGGACACGGACAGCGGCATCCTCATCGGCGCGCGCCGCAACGCCGAGGAAGACAGCTACTACTGGCGCATCTCGCGCTTCCTCTACCCCTACATCACCATGATCCCGCGCGAGCCGCAGGGTTCGGCGAGATCTGGCCTCATCGTCCCTATTGACGACGAGAACTGCTGGTTCTTCTGGGTGCGCTGGAACCCGTTCCGCCCGCTGGAGGAGGAAGAGATCCGCACCTACGAGCTCATGAAGGCGAGCCTGGCGCCCGTCACCTACCTCGGTCAGGCCAACAAGCGCAATGACTACATGATCGACCGCGAGATGCAGAAGACGGTGAACTACACCGGCATCCCGCAGAACAACGCCCGTGCGCAGGACGCCGCCATGACGGACAGCATGGGCACCATCGTCGACCGCTCTCACGAGCACCTCGGCACGACGGACATGGCCATCATCCGCATGCGTCGCCGCCTCGTGCAGGGCGCGCGGGAGCTGGAGGAAGGCATCGAGCCCTACGCTGCAGGCCACCCAGAGGTCTTCGCGGTCCGCTCCGGTGGCGCGGTCCTGCCCCGCGACATTTACTTCACTGAAGACCCGTCCGTGCAGGCCGACATCTTCGTCCAATAGCCAGTAGACGCCCGACATAACGAGAGGCCCCGACGCGGTTGCCGCACCGGGGCCTCTTCATTCCTCGATCATGCCACCCAGACTGTGGATGCTACGCCGCTGCGGCCCGCCGCTGCTCGAGAAGCCACCACTCCAAGCTGTCCTGCAGCGCCATCCAAGACGCCTCGATGATGTTCGCCGAGCAGCCCATCGTGTGCCATGTGCCCTCGCCGTCCGTCGACTCCACGAGGACCCGCACCATCGCGCCGGTGCCCGCGCCCTGGTCGACGACGCGCACCTTGTAGTCGAGCAGCCGCACGGCCTCCAGCTCCGGGTAGAACAGGAGCAGCCCTTTGCGGGCCGCGCCATCCATCGCGTTCACTGGGCCATTGCCGCTTGCCGCTGTGTGGACAACCTCGCCGCCCACCTGCACCTTCACTGTCGCCTCGCACGCTACGCTGTCGGCGTCGACGCCAGCCGGCCGGCGGTGCTTCTCCACGATGACCATGAAGTCGACAAGGTCGAAGGGCGGCTCATAGTCGGGCATAGACCGCCGCACCAGCATCTCGAAGGACACCTCTGCGCCCTCGTACTGGAAACCACGGTTCTCCTGCTCCTTGATGACGGCGAGTAGGTCGCGCACGACGCGGTCGTCGGCGTCCCGCGGCGAGGCATAGATGCCCATCGACACCAACTTCTGGATGACGTTGCTGCGCCCAGCCAGCTCAGACACCAGGATGTGGTTGGTGTTGCCCACCAGCTCAGGCGCCACGTGCTGATAGCTCTCCTCGAACTTCGCGACAGCGGAAGCGTGCAGACCCGCCTTGTGCGTGAACGCGCTCGCGCCAACAAAGGGCTGGTACGGGTTCGGCGTGCGGTTCACAATCTCGCTGACGAAGAGTGAGACCTCCGCCATGCTCCGGAGTTGCTCCTCCGACACGCACTCATACCCCATCTTTAGCTGCAGGTCGCCGATGACGGATAGGAGGTTGGCGTTCCCGCACCGCTCGCCATAGCCGTTCACCGTGCCCTGCACCTGCGTCGCGCCGGCCATCACCCCCGCGAGGGCGTTCGCAACCGCCACGTCGCCATCGTTGTGCGGATGAATGGCGAGCGCCGCCTCCGGCACCTCCTCGCGCACCCGCGCCACGATAGCCGCCACCTCGTGCGGCAGCGCGCCGCCGTTGGTGTCGCACAGCACGACGGTGTCGGCCCCGGCATCCGAGGCGGCTTGCACACACTGGAGGGCGTACTCCGGGTTTGCCTTGAATCCGTCAAAGAAGTGCTCGGCGTCCAGCAGCACGGTCTTCCCGTGGCCCTTGAAGAACGCCACGCTGTCGGCGATCATCGCCAGGTTTTCTTCCAGGTTTGTCTCCAATACGTGGGTGACGTGCATGTCCCACGTCTTACCGACCATCGTGACGACGGGCGTGTTGGCGTCCAGCGCGTGACGCAGCGTCGCGTCCGTCTCCGCCGATCCGTTGGCACGCCGGGTGCTGCAGAATGCCGCGAGTTTTGCGTGCCTCAATTCCAGCGACTGCGCTTGCAAGAAGAATTCGGCGTCCTTGGGGTTGGCTCCAGGCCAGCCGCCCTCAATGAAGTCGATGCCCATCTCATCCAATTTCCGGGCGATCTTCAACTTGTCCTCGACAGACAGCGACACGCCTTCCTGCTGCGTCCCGTCGCGCAGTGTGGTGTCATAGATCTCTATCTTCGCCATGCGTTTTCCCCTGCTCGGCGCCCCTGGCGCCAGTTTGCTGCACACAACAAAAAACCCGTCCCACCAAGGGACGGGCTCTCACCCGCGGTACCACCCTTATTCCTCCCGGTGCGGGAGACACTTGGAGGGCGCCATCACGCCCCTTCCCGGTAACGGCGGGAGGCCGTTGCACCTACTGCCAGGTTCAGCGCAATGCTCGGGAGGGATTTTCGACGGGCGCCCACCTGTCCGCTCTCACCGTACCGGACTCGCTGAAGGCTGCATCCCCGGCTACTCGTCTCCGTCAACGCACAATCAGGCTAGCACGTGTGTACGGCATGGTCAAGAAAGCACGCAATGAGCGCAAGCCTGGCATTCCGGGCTGGCATTCGCGCGCACTCGCTGTGCGATAATGCGACGAACCCCGGCAGAGGTGCTCCGTGACCCTGAAGCGCGCCCCAACATTCGCCCAACGATTGCGGGATTTCCGGCGAGTCCTGCAGCTTGAAGCGCGTCGCGGCTATGCCGACCGCGCCGTCGTGGGCGGCCTTGGGCGCTTCCTCGACCGATGGCGAGCCGAGCTCACGGAAGAGGAGGCCGATTCCCTGCCCCCAACCCTCACTACCGCCCTCGCGCAACGGCGCTACCACGACCTTTCGCCGGAGTTGCGCGAGCGCTGGGTCCACGAGGCCCTCACGGCGCTCGACGACTACGCCGTCGCCTCGGAGCCGACGCCAAAGGAGCGAGCTCCCCGCGCCGTGCCACCGCGAAGAATCACGCCGCCACCCGCCTCTCCAACGCTCGAATCACCGCCGACGATCGTTCGGGGCGTGGGCTCTGGCATCGCGGCCAAACTGGAAAACCTCGGCATTACCACCGTGAGCGGCCTGTTGCGCCACTACCCGTCACGGCACCTCTCAGTAACCAGTGTTGCCGAGCTGGACAGCGCGCAGGAGACCGCCATCATCGGCACCATCTGGAGCGTCAACCGTCGGGGCTACGGCCGCGGCCAGCAGATGCAGGCCACGGAGGCGGTCGTTGGTGACGCCAGTGGCAACATCCAGGTCGTCTGGTTCAACCAGCCGTACGTGGCCCGGTACGTCAGCAGTGGAGACAGAATCCTGATCAGCGGGTATTTTCGCGCCTATCGCGGCAGGCCCACGTTGGAGGCCAACAGCTTCGAGGTACTCCAGGATGACGCCGACCCGCTCCCGCCAAACAGCCTCGTGCCCGTGTATCCCGCCACAAAGGGGCTCACGCAGCGAACACTCCGAAAGATCATCGGTAACGCCCTTGATGCCTGGCTTCCACGCTTGGCCGAGCTACTGCCGGACGGTGTCCGTGAGCGACAACGATTGCTGCCCCTCCCGACGGCCCTCGGCACATACCATCAGCCAGCATCGGCTGATTCCAAGACTGAGGCGCGCCGCCGTCTCGCATTCGACGAGATGATCGTGCGGCAACTCTTTCTGTTGGCACGCAAGCACAACTGGCAGGAGGCGCCCGCTGTCCGGCTGCCCATGCACGTCGACATTCTCAAGTCCTACGTCAACGCGCTACCATTCAAGCTCACCCGCGCCCAGCGGCGCGTGCTGCGCGAGACGTTGGACGACATCGCTGAGGCGAAGCCTGCCCATCGCCTCGTGGAGGGCGACGTCGGAAGCGGCAAGACAGTCGTCGCCCTCGGTGCGATGCTGAACGCGGCTGCCCACGGGTACCAGGCCGCCATGATGGCTCCCACTGAGCTCCTGGCAGAGCAGCACTTTCAGACCATTTCAACGCTGCTCAAGGGGTTCCAGCGGCCCATTAGCGCGCCGAACCGCCTCGCGCTCTACATCGACCCCCTGCCTCGCCCGGTGGTCGTAGGCCTGCTCCTCGGCAGCCATTCGCAGCGGGAGAAGGCGGCCCTGCGGCGGGAGGCTCGCGACGGTGGCGTCGATATCCTCGTTGGCACACACGCGTTGCTGCAGGAGGCCACTGCCATTCCCAATCTCGCCCTTGCCGTGGTCGACGAGGAGCATCGCTTTGGCGTCGCACAGCGCAGCGCACTGATCGGGAAGGGTGGGCTGCGCCCGCACCTCATCAGCATGAGCGCGACACCCATCCCACGAAGCCTTTCGCTCACGGTGTATGGAGACCTCGACATCTCCACCATCGACGAACTCCCGCCCGGCCGTACGCCCAACAAGACCCGCTGGCTCAAGCCGGGCCAGCGGGATCAAGCGGTCCGGTTCATCCGGAAGGAGGTCCGCGAGGGCCATCAGGCCTTCGTAGTTTGCCCTATCATCGAGGAGTCAGAGTCGCTGCAGGTCAGCGCGGCGGTGGAAGAACACCAGCGGCTTTCGGAGGAAGTGTTCCCGCATCTGCGCGTGGGCCTGTTGCACGGCCGCATGTCCCTGCCAGAGAAGAACGCCGCCATGGACAGCTTCCGCGACGGCGACCTAGACATTCTCGTCTCCACGCCCGTGGTTGAGGTTGGGGTGGACATCCCCAACGCGACCGTGATGATGGTTGAGGCTGCCGACCGCTTCGGCCTCTCCGCGCTGCACCAGCTTCGCGGACGCGTCGGCCGGGGTGAGGCGCCCGGATACTGCATCCTCATGGCCGACGATGACAGTGATGCCGCTAGCGCACGGCTCAAGATCCTCGAGGAGGAGACCGACGGATTTCGTGTCGCCGAGGCTGACCTGCGCCTGCGTGGCCCCGGGGAACTCGCGGGCACGCGCCAGAGCGGCTTGCCGGACCTGCGGCTCGCGGACCTGCACGACGTCGAGCTCGTCACCGCCTCGCGCGACGAGGCCAACGCCATCCTCGAACGCGACCCCCTGCTGCAACTCGAAGAGCACCGCCTCCTCGCGGACGCCGTGGAGAAACTGACCGCGCGCATCGCCGAGCAATGGTAACGGCGCGCGAGTTTTCCCTAAACTTCGGCGTTGCGGTATACTTTAGGCACTTGGCATGCTGGTAAGGCGTGCCCACTTTTTTCCTGCGGTGGGGTCCTTCTCGCCGCAAAGCGTGAGTGATTATGCACGTTCGTGACCTTGTTGCGGCCCGCGTAACTGAGGCCCTCAACAAAGCGCAGACTGCGCAGTCCCTGCCCACTGTCCCGGCGCCCGGCAGCATAGTCGAACGCCCCCAGAACCCTGAGCATGGCGATTTCGCCAGCAGCGCTCCGCTCAAACTCGCCCGCACCATGCGCATGGCCCCCATGGACATCGCGCAGGCGTTGGCGGACTGCATCGCCACCGACCGCGAGATCGCGACTGTCGAGATTGCGCCGCCCGGCTTCATCAACTTCACCCTCTCGCCCGAGTGGCTGCAGCAACAGGTCGAGACGATCCTCGAGGCGGGCGACACCTTCGGCTCCACGGACACCGGTGCGGGCAAGCGGGTGCAGGTAGAGTTCGTCAGCGTCAACCCAACGGGGCCCGTCCACGTCGGGCACGCTCGCGGAGCGGTCATCGGCAGCGTCCTCGCGTCGAGCCTCGCCGCCGCAGGTTTCGAGGTCTCCCGTGAGTACTATCTCAACGACGCCGGCAGCCAGATCGACCTCTTCCACCAGTCGCTGTACGCCCGCTACGCCCAGGCTCTTGGTAAGGACAAGGAGCTGCCCGCCGGAGGGTACCAGGGCGACTACATGACGGAGCTTGGCGCGGAACTTGCGCAGACCCACGGAGACGCCTTCCTGCAACAGCCCGAGGACGAGGGGGTCCGGGCAATTGGCGCGATCGGCATCGAGCGCATGATCGCTAACATCCGGGACGACCTCGCAGCCCTCCGCGTCGAGTTCGACGTGTGGTTCAGCGAGCAGAGTCTCTTCGAGGGCTCGGACTACGACACGTCCATGCGGATGCTCCGCGAGGGCGGCCACGTGACGGAGCGCGAAGGAGCGACGTGGTTCATCTCCACCGCACTCGGCGAGGACAAGGACAACGTCCTCATCCGTTCAAACGGCCTACCCACCTACTTTGCCTCGGACGCGGCCTACCACTTCAACAAGTTCATGGTGCGCGTCTTTGACCGCGTGACGGACATCTGGGGCGCAGACCACCAAGGGCATGTGAACCGCGTCAAGGCTGTCGTGGGCGCCCTCGGCGTGGACCCGGACCGGCTCAACATCATCATTGGGCAGATGGTCGCGCTGAAACGCGGCGGCGAGTCGGTCCGCGCGTCCAAGCGTACCGGCGACATCATCACCCTGCGCGAACTCGTGGACGAAGTTGGCCCGGACGCATGCCGCTACTTCTTCCTGTCGCGATCGGCCGAGGCCCAGATGGAGTTTGACCTGGAGCTTGCCACCAAGGAGTCCCAGGAAAACCCCGTCTACTATCTGCAGTACGCCCACGCCCGAATTGCCGGGATCCTTCGCAATGCGGGGGAGCAGGGGCTCGACTTTGCTGAGGGCGACGTGCACCTGCTCCGCGAGCCCGAGGAGCTGGCGCTGGTCCGCCAACTCCTTCTGCTGCCCGAGATCATCGAGACCATCGCTGAGACGATGGAGCCCCACCGCCTACCCCATTACACGCTGGAGCTTGCCACCGCCTTCCACTGGTTCTATGACCGCTGCCGCGTCATCTCTGACGACGAGGCCCTGACAAAGGCGCGGCTCAAGTTGGTGGAGGCCTCACGCATCGGTCTGGCGCGGTGCCTGTCGCTTATGGGCATGGCCGCGCCGGAACAGATGTAGCGCCATGCCATTCTGCCGAGCCACCGAATGATCAGCCGTCAACCTCCGGAAGCGCCTCTGCGCGCCGGCCTGCTCAGCGGCGGCATCGCTGCGATTGCTGCGGCGCTCTTGTCACTGCCGCTGGAGTCTCCACACGACGGATTGCTGAACAGCGCCAGTGTCGTTGTCGCAGCGCTTGCCGCCGGCGCCGTTGCCGGGTTGGCCTGGAAGCGCATCCCCGAGGGCCAGTCCCGTACCCTTCGCTTTGTCGCTCTCATTGTGCTGGGCTTTGCACTCGTCGCGGGGGCGTCGGCGTTGGCGCAGACTCAACTGGAGCGATCAGTATCTTTCGGGCTGCCGATTGCTGCGCTGGCGGCGGTCATCATCGGCGGGGGTGTGCCGCTGCTAGCCGACAAGGGCCGGGCGCTGCCGTGGTGGCTGGCGCTGGCGGCGGTCGTGGTTGCGCTGGCCGTGGGCATCGCGCTGGCGGGTCAGGGCGACCAGGAGAGCGGGGAGCTGGAATTGCCGCCTCGCACTGCTGACTTTCAGGCCCACTGGAACGTTACCCTACACGGATAACCATGCGGCCGGACCTCGGCCAGTACGCAAGAAAGGCCAGAATGTCGATGTTCAACGCAGCCACAGGGCGAGTCCTAACGCTGGCACTGCTCTCGGCGCTTCTCCTTGTCGCTATCGCGGCATGTGGGGGTGAGTCTGAGGACGAGGCGACTACGGAGCCTGCGACCTCGACCTCGACCGAGCCTGCTGCTGAGCCGACAACAGCGGCGCAGCCCGCCGAGCAGCCCACCACTGCGCCGGCACCCACGGCCGTGCCGACCGAGCCCGCACCGGAGCCGCGCCAGACGGGCGACGTGGACGGGATCACGTTCGTTGTCGGCGAGGGGTCTGAGGCTACGTTCACCGTTGGTGAGGTGCTCACCAGCTTGCCGCTGCCCATCGAGGCGGTCATGCGCACTGAGGACCTCTCGGGCGAGGTCCACCTGGACGGCCGCGAGTCCCGCGTGAACATCGACCTGCAGACCCTGTCCAGCGACCAGGAGTTCCGCGACCGCTGGTCACGCAACCGGCTATTCGGACAGCACCCAACCGGCACGTTCATTCTGCCCACTACCATTCCATTGCCGGAGGGCTTCACTGACGGAGACACTGTGGACACAGAGGTGACCGGGACGCTGGAGCTGCTGGGGCAGACGTTCCCCGTCACCTTCGAGATTCAGGCGCGGGACGATGGTGACGTGATAGTCATCCTCGGCAAGACGACGTTCACGTGGGATGAGTTCAATATCGAGAAGCCGACGGCCCGGTCGGTGGTGTCGATCGAGGACGAGGTGCGGGTGAACGTGCTGATTAGCGCGCGGCCGGCGTAGGCGCGGCGGGCCTAAGTCGCCTCGCCCTCATGGCCGAAGCCGCCTAGCTCCCGGTACTTTGCCCCGAGCGCAACGTAGTGGTCTGCGTTGCGCTTGAAGCGCTCAATGTGGCGGTCCGTGACCGTGCCCTTGACCTCCGCCGGCACGCCCGTCATGAAGGTGCGCGGCGGCACCTTTGCGTTCTCCCGCACGACCGCGCCTGACGCGATGATGGAGTACTCGCCAATCTCCGTCAGGCCGCCGTTGACGACCGCGCCATTGCCGATGACCACGCCGTCGCCCACCTTGTCGGCGTGGCAGAGCACGCGGTGCCCCATGACCACGTTGTCGCCGATGACCGCGCCGCGGCCGTCCGTGTGGACGGTGCTGTTGTCCTGGATGCAGGTGTTCTCGCCTATCAGCACCTTGCCGACGTCGCCGCGGATGACCGTGCCGGGCCACACGCTGCTGCCCGCGCCGATCTCCACGTCGCCGATGACGTAAGCGAACTCGCTGACGAAGGCCTCCGGGTGAATCTTGGGGGTGAACCCGTTCCATGAACGTATCATCTGTCGTCGTACTCCCTGGTCAGGATGCGTGGGCCGCTGCCCGTCGGGTCGAGGGCTACTTCAGCCACGGCAGGAACTTCCGCCACTCATCGAGGATGGTGCGGCGATGGAACATGGCGTAGGGATTCGGCTTTGGGGCTCGGGGTTCGGTCAGGAGGTTCATTCGGGCTTCGCGGGGGGTGTTGCCGGCCTTCCGGTGGTTGCAGGGGATGCAGGCGCTGGTGACGTTTTCCCATGTGTGGGGGCCGTTTCTGTGGCGGGGCATTACGTGGTCGATGGTGAGGTCCTTGGTCTGCTTGCCGCAGTACTGACAGGTGTAGCCGTCTCTCAAGAACACCTCCTGTCTGGAGAGGCGTCTTTGCTGCACCGGTCTCTTGACCATGTAGATGAGGCGGATGACGGAGGGGATGTCGACTTCCTGCTGCGTCGTGTGGATGACGCCGCGGCCGTTCTCCAGCATTTCCGCTTTGCCCCGGCCAAGGAGCACCACCGCACGGCGAACGTTGCAGACGTTCAGGGCCTCGTAGTTCTGGTTGAGCAGCAGTACCGGCAGCTCAAGGGCGCCCACTTGCGGCCTCCCTACTGGTATGGCTCCTGACAGCGACATAGTAGCAGAACTAGCTACTGCAACCCAACCCCTCAGTCCGGCTACACCCCCGTCAGCGCGCGCGTGGCGTCGAGGAGCTCTCGGACGCGGTCTGTCGACGGGGCTTCCGCGTAGATGCGGATGAGCGGCTCCGTGCCGGAGAACCGAACGACTGCCCACTCGCCGCCCTCCATGCGGTAGCGGATGCCGTCGACGGCGTCTATGCCGACGACGGGCGTGCCCGCGAGCTCGGAGGGGGGCGATTCATGCAGGCGGCTCTCGACGGCGGCGCGCGCCGAGCCATCGAAGACGACGTCCAGACGGTCGTAGTGGTGCGGGCCCACGAGGTCGTAGATCTCTTCTATGACGGCCGAGAGGGTCTTGCCCTTTCGCGCCACCAGGTCCAGCAGGAAGAGGGCGCTGAGGACGCCGTCGCGCTCCGGGATGTGGCCGCGAAAGCCGAACCCGCCGCTCTCCTCTCCGCCGATGAGGGCGTCGGTCTCCAGCATGAGGGGGGCGATGTACTTGAAGCCGACGGAGGTCTCGTGCACGGGCACGCCGTAGCGTTCGCCCAGCCGCAGCACCATGTTGCTGGTGGTGAGGGACTTCACCAGCGGGCCGCGGAAGCCTCGCACTTCGAGGAGGTAGTAGGAGAGCAGCGTGAACACCTGCAGGGCGGTGATGTACTCGCCCGAGCCGTCGATCGCGCCGACGCGGTCAGCGTCTCCGTCCATCGCAACGCCGACGAGGGCGCTGGAGTTGCGGACTGCGTCGCGGAGGGGGTCGAGGTTGCGCTCGATGGGCTCCGGGTTGTGCATGCCGGGGAAGGCGGGGTTGATGTCGCCACGGACCTCGGTGAGGGTGGTTGCGCCGCCGGAGAGGAGGGCGCTGAGGTAGCCCGCGCCCGCGCCGTGCATCGCATCGACGGCAACGTGGCAGCCGACGGCGCGAAGGGCGTCGAGGTCGACGAGCCGGGCGACGTGGGCGATGTACTCTGGCGCGGGGTCAATGTCCGTGACCAGGCCGGCGTCCTTTGCGGCCTGCAGCGGGATGCTGCGGACCTCGCCGGCGTCCTGGACGCGCTGGATCTCGGCCTCGAGGGCCGAGAGCACCTCAGGCGGGGGGCTTCCTCCAGAGCTGCCGCGGTACTTGAAGCCGTTCCAGATGGCCGGGTTGTGGCTTGCGGTGATCATGACGCCGCCCGCTGCCCCATAGTGCACGAGGTTGTAGCCGACGACGGGCGTCGGCGCGGGGGCGGTGCAACGGAACACGCGCAGGCCGTTGCCAGCGAGCACCTCGACGACGGCGTCGGCGAACTCCGCGGACTGGAAGCGGGTGTCGTAGCCGACGATGATGGGCTCACCACTGAGCCCCTGCTGCGCGTGGTAGTCGGCGACGCCCTGGGCGCAGAAGCGGACGTTCTGGAAGGTGAACTCCTCGGCGATGATGGCGCGCCAGCCGTCTGTGCCGAACCTCAAGCGGACGTTGGTAGGGGGCATGCATCTCCTCCGGGCAATCTGTGGGTGCTATCGGGCTGCCGGGTGGGACAGCGTCACAAGGATGGTAGTGCATCCGGCGGGGTTGCGCCAAGGCCAGGGATGTTGACGGGAGTGACGACGGCGGACACCTGCGATTCGATTCGATTCGAGTCGCTCCATGTGAAGTTCTGCAGAATGAGTCCCTACGAAACTGCCCTCTACAGATACGACTCGATTGAACACGCTCAGGGGGTGTCGAGCCTTTACGAGCCGCCTACGAGTTACAAAAGACTGCGTTTTGGTGCAGTTTTGTGTTGCTCTTTCGGTACTCGGGGTGGTTGCGCGCCCGCTGTTCTCGTGGTGGTTGCGCTTGGATGCGTATGTCATGGACTGAGGGTAGCGGGGGCGTCGGGTCTTGCGCGAGGAGGTTGTGTCAGGGTGGGCGGACGCGGGGACGGCCCCCCGCGTCCGCCCCTGCCCTGGGTTCCCGCCCCCGTATCGGGGTACGGGGCAAGCTTCGCGGGAACGACGGGGGGGGTGAGCGCTTGCGTGGGGAGAGGGTGATGGGGGATGCGGCTTTCGCGCGAGGGGGTTGTGTCAGGATGGGGGACGGCCCCCCGCGTCCGCCCCTGCCCTGGGTTCCCGTTTTCACGGGAACGACGGTGGGGGGGAGCGGCTGCGGCGAAGGGGGTTGGTGGAGAGGGCGCCCCCTCCGCCCTGCGCCTGGATACCGGCTTTCGCCGGTATGGAGGCGGTGGGGGTTAGGGAGGGACGAGAGGAGAGCCCAGTCCGTCTGAGGGGGCGGACTGGGCTCTCTGTTTTGCGGTTAGGTGTGGGTTAGATGCCGGCGTCTGCGCGGAGGTCGGCGGCTTTGTTGGTGCGCTCCCAGGGGAGGTCTACGTCGTCGCGGCCGAAGTGGCCGTAGGAGGCGGTCTGCGCGTAGATGGGGGCGCGGAGGCCGAGCTGGGTGATGATGGCGCCGGGGCGCAGGTCAAAGTGCCTGTTCACCAACTCGGAGATCTTCTCGTTGGGGATGACGCCCGTGCCAAAGGTCTCGACGGAGACGTTGATGGGCTCCGACATGCCGATGGCGTAGGACACCTGGACCTCGCAACGGTCGGCGAGGCCCGCGGCGACGACGTTCTTGGCCACCCAGCGGGCCGCGTAGGCCGCGGAGCGGTCGACCTTCGTCGGGTCCTTGCCGGAGAAAGCGCCGCCGCCGTGGCGGGCCACGCTGCCGTAGGTGTCGACAAGGATCTTCCGGCCCGTGAGGCCGGCGTCGCCGTGGGGGCCACCGGTCACGAACCGCCCGGACGGGTTCACGATGATGCGGGTCTCGCCGTCAATGAGGCTGGAGGGCACCACGGGGTCGATGACGTGCTCGCGGACGTCCGCAGCAATCTGTTCCTGGGACACGTCAGCGTCGTGCTGGGTGCTGACCACGAGGGTGTGAATGCGCTTCGGCTTGCCGTACTCGTACTCCACGGTGACCTGGCTCTTGCCGTCGGGCCTGAGCCAATCGAGGATGCCCTCTCGACGGGTGACGGCGAGGCGGCGCGTCAGGTGGTGGGCAAGGGATAGGGTCAGGGGCATGAGCTCGGTGGTCTCGTTGCAGGCAAAGCCCACCATCATGCCCTGGTCGCCGGCGCCCAACACCTCGACCTCGGACTTCTCCTCCTCGGTGTCCCGGTGCTCGAGGGCCCGGCTGACGCCCTGGTTGATGTCCGGGGACTGGGCGTGCAGGCGCACCTGAACCTCACAGGAGCGGTAATCGATGCCGGTCTCGGCGCTGTCATAGCCGATGCGCTTCAGGGTGTCCCGCACCACCTGCTCGTAGTCGACGTTGGCCGTCGTGGTGATCTCGCCGATGACGGCGACGAAGTCGGTGCCGGTGGCGGTCTCGCAAGCCACGCGGGCCTGCGGGTCCTGCGCGTAGATGGCGTCGAGAATGCTGTCGCTGACCTGGTCGCACACCTTGTCCGGGTGGCCTTCGGTCACGGACTCGGAGGTGTACAGGTAGCTTGGGGACATCGCAAAGGTGTTGCCTTGGGTTGTCATGCCCGCTCCTTGAGTAAAGTTGAAACTCTTCCTGGCACTTCGCGCGGCTAGCTCTCCGCAGCGGGAGTCGATCGCCGGCGCCGCGTGGGGGCAGCCGGGGCCGCCTCGCCTTCCGCGGGGGCTGCCTCTGCCGCCGGGGCCGCAGCCCGTGTGCTACGCCGCCGTGTGGGGGCAGCCGGAGCCGCCTCGGCTTCCGCCGCGGGCGCCTCAGCCGGGGGCTCAGCGGGGGCAGCCGCAGCCGCCCGCGTCGAACGACGCCGCGTTGGAGCCGGGGCCGGGGCCTCCGCCTCAACGGCGGGAGCGGCCTCAGCTGCCGGGGCCGCCTCCTCTGCGTGGGCAGCCTCAGCAACCGGCTCTGCAACTGGCTCTGCAACCGGCTCCGCATTCGGCTCCGCAACCGGCGCTTCTTCCGCTGCTGCCGGCGCTTCCGCTACGGGGGCTTCCTCGGCAGCGGGGGCGGCGGCCTCGACAGGCTCGGGCTCCGGGGCCTCGGCCGGTCGCGCCGCGGGTCGAGCGGACGTGCGACGCGGCGCGGCGGCAGCTCGCCGCTGGGCGGTCGACGGGCCGCTGGAGACCGGCGCAACCGCGGCCGCCACGGCTTGGGCCAGTGTCGGCGAGAGGGTCACGCCCTCGGTCTCGCTGAGGTAGTTGACCGTGCGCAGGACGCCGTTGCCGGCGGGGCCTGCCAGCCGGTCGAGCTGGTCGATGGTGATGTCGCCCTTGATCAGCCGGCGCGCGAGGTGGCGGCGGTCCTGCTGCTTCTTCCTGGCGCTGCGGTGCTTGAGGGCTGAAACCCTGCTCTTCTTGTACATCGTCTCCCTTTCGATTCCGACTTGTGGCTCTTTACGGCTCGTCGCCGTAGCTGGTGGGGTAATCGCGATTGACCCAGCCGGGGGTACCGTCCTCTATGTTGTACAGCTTCTCCGGATCAAAGCCCATTGCCGCCGACATCTCGCACGCGAGGGCGCTCCGCTGGCCCATGGCGCAGATGAAGAGGAGGGTCTTGTCCTTGGGAAGCTCATCAAAGCGGGCGAGCACCTGATCGACGGGCACCCAGAGGGCGTCCTTGACGTGCCCGGCGGCATACTCGTCGGGGTTGCGCACATCGACTACGGCGACGTTGGGGTCGCTGTCGACCATCTCCTTGGCTTCCTCGGCGTTGATCCGGTAGAAGGGCTCGCCCGGGTTCTTCCTTGCCATTGTCATCCTCCATCAGGGTCGTTGACTTCAGCCTTGCTCCATTGACGCTATGCGCGGTCGCCGAGCAGCAGCTTCAACCGCTGCTTCGTGCCCTCTGGCCGAACGTCCGGAGCTGTGACGACGGCCATGTCGAGCGCGTGGGCGCAGGCGCAATCGCGCTCGCCGGTGAGCTGCGGGACGATGGCCTGCAGCACAGCCTGCGCCGTCGCGACGTTGTGGTGCAGATTGCGCAGCACAACCTCGACGGTGACCGAGTCGTGGTCCGGATGCCATACATCATAGTCGGTTACGCAGGCTAGCGTCCCGTAGCACAGCTCAGCCTCCCGCGCGAGTTTGGCTTCCGGCAAGGCCGTCATGCCGATGACGCTGGCGCCCCACGAGCGGTACAACTCGGACTCGGCGACCGTCGAGAAGGCGGGGCCCTCCATCACGACATATGTGCCGCCGTCGTGCACCGTCGCGCCGGCGGCACGGCCGGACTCGACGAGGAGGCGGCGCAGGGTCGGGCAGAAGGGCTCGGCGAAGCTGACGTGGGCCACGATGCCGTCGCCAAAAAAGGAGGACACGCGCTGGCGTGTCCTGTCGATGAGCTGGTCGGGAACCACCATGTGCTGCGGGGCGAATTCCTCCCTGAGGCTGCCGACGGCGCTGATGGAGATTACTCGCTCGACGCCGAGGAGCTTGAGGGCGTAGATGTTTGCGCGGACGGGGAGCTCCGTCGGGGTGAGCCGGTGGCCCGCGCCGTGCCGGGACAGGAAGGCGACCTCGACGCCCTGGTAGCTGCCGACGACGACGGGCCCGCTGGGCGCGCCGAAGGGCGTGTTGACAGTGACGTCCTGAACGTCCGTCAGGCCCGGCAACTCGCTCAAGCCGGTGCCGCCGATGACGCCGATCGCCGCGCTAGGCATTCGCGGCCCCCGATCGCAGGCTCTCAGCGTAGGGGGGCGTGAAGACGCCGCGCTCGGTGATGATGGCGGTAACGAGGTCCGCGGGGGTCACGTCGAATGCGGGGTTGGAGACGTCGACGCCGTCGGGCGCGGCAACCTCGGACGGGTCACGTTGCTCGACGGTTATCGCGCTGCCCGTGGGGGTGTCCACGTCGACGGTGCTGGAGGGCGCGGCGACGTAGAAGGGCACGTTGTGGGCCTTCGCGAGGACGGCGAGGCCGTAGGTACCGATCTTGTTGGCGACGTCGCCGTTGGCGGCGATGCGGTCGGCGCCGACGATGACCGCGGCGATGCCGCCGTCGCGGAGGACGGACGCCGCGGCGCTGTCGACGATGAGGGTCGTGGGGATGCCATCCTGCGCGAGCTCCCACGCCGTCAGGCGCGCGCCCTGCAGGAGGGGCCGGGTCTCGGTTGCGACGACGCCAGCGAGCTTCCCCTGCTCCCAGGCCGTTCGGACGACGCCGAGGGCGGTGCCGTAGCCGGCCGTCGCGAGGGAGCCGGTGTTGCAGTGGGTGAGAACTCGCGCAGCGTGCGGGAGGAGCGACGCGCCGTTCGCGCCGATGGCCATGTTGGCGCGGAGATCCTCGGCCTCGATGGCCTGGGCTTCGCGGAGGATGCGCTCAGCGGCGTCGGCCGGGGTTGCGGCCGCTTCGGCGGCGCGGAGGGCGCGGGCGACGGCCCAGGGGAGGTTGACGGCAGTGGGACGCGCTGCGGCGAGCTCGTCGGCGGCGGCATTGAGGGACTCGTGGTAGGCCGAAGGGTCGAGGTGCGAGAGCGCTCGCGCTGCGAGGGCGAGGCCGTAGGCGCCTGCGACGCCGATGGCGGGCGCGCCGCGGACCTGCATCGACTGGATGGCGGCGACGACGTCCTGCCAGCGCTCGAGCTCGACGTGCTCGACGCGCGCGGGCAGCAGCCGCTGGTCGAGCAGGCGCAGTCGGCCGCCGGTCCACTCGAGCGGTCTCACATGTCCGGTCATTGGCGTTGTTGTAATGGTTTTCTCCCCGCGCGGTGGGCAGCAAAAAGAGCTTCCCGGCGAGAGAAGCTCTTGACTTAAGAACACTCTCATCGACTCAAGCCGCCCCGCAGCTTGACGGCGTTGGCACCGTGTCCCCTCGGGGCCGGTTGCCGGGCATCGTCGGGCCGTTCCCTCAGCCACTCTGGATAAGAGCAGTGCGCCGGTATCTAATTGTTGGTGCCATAGTAGCTGAGGGCCTACAGTGTGTCAAGGAAATACTGCGTATGGTTTACCAACGCTGGCGCTTATATTGTTGGCTACAACGCCATGCGGCGATGTGGGGCGCCGGGAGACGCTGATTCAGACTCAGGGGTTGACCGCAATTGTCAGCGAAACGGCGTAGCCGTCGCCTTCTTGTGTAACGCTGCCCAGGAGGCCCAGTTCGACGGGGTCGTCGCGGAGAACGCTGTCGTTTGCGTTGGTCGTAGTGCGGACACCCAGCGCCGAATAGGGCTCCGTTGCGGCGACAGTTTCCGTGATGTCGTCGGGGAAGTACAACTGCGACGCAATCAAGTCCCGTTCATCTGAGCGGGCCTTGAAGTGAATGTGGGCCGTCCTGCCGGAATACTCGCCAGGGTAGACCGTTTCGAACTCGACGAAGCCGCCGGAGTCCGTGATTTGCGTGCCGCGGAGGAACGTCTCTCCCCTGGTGTCCGCGTTGTTCACGCCCTGGCGCGTGTAGCCGGAGTACTGGCCAAGCGCATCCGAATGCCAAATGTCCACGCTAGCGCCGGGAATCGGCGCGCACGTTTCCGCCTCCACGAGACGGAGTTCGACTACAAGGGGTGTGCCTGGCTTACCCTCGGTGATGTCGCGCCGCTCCATGCCCGGGTCGAAGTAGAACGGGCCTTCCGTTTGCCGAGGGGTAAGGTCACACGAGGGCTGGACAACATCGACGGAGCCGACTGAACTGCCGGTAGACTCGGGCTCGAGTGAGGAGGACGGTGCGCCCGCCACGGACGCTCCCGCGGCGTCTGGGTCGCCGGAAGCATCCGTGCACGCGACCGAGACCGGCGCAAGCGACAGCAGCGAGGCTAGAACGATGACCCTGATGGCTTTCAACTTCACTCCAGTCCAGTTGCCGCTTCGGCACTGAGCATCCGTTCTCACGATTCTACCTGAATAGAACGGGGGACCTTGTGTGAGGATAGGGCGGTCCCCCGCAATGTCCAGTTTCTGAGTCTTACCCCTTTTGGAGCGTTCTTGCTGGCCGTATAGTGGGGCGCAGAACAGGCTGAACGAGGAGGGGCGCGGCATGGGCAGGCTTGACGGCAAGGTGGCGCTCATCAGCGGCGGGGCAAAGGGCCAGGGGGCGACGGAGGCCCGCATGTTCGCCAAGGAGGGCGCGAAGATCGTCATCGGCGACCTGCTGGACGCCGAGGGGCGGGCGGTGGCGGCGGAGATCGCAGAGGCGGGCGGCGACTGCACTTACGTGCACCTCGACGTTACGAGCGAGGCCGACTGGCGGGCGGCGGTCGAGACGGCGGTGTCGGAGTACGGCAAGGTGGACGTGCTGATCAACAACGCGGGCATCCTGATGAACAGCCGCGTCGAGGACACGACGGAAGCGGCGTGGGACGCCGTGATGGACGTCAACGCGAAGGGCGTGTTCCTCGGGACGAAGGCGGTCATCGACGAGATGCGGAAGGCGGGGGGCGGTTCCATCATCAACATCTCCTCGACGTCGGGGCTGGTGGGGTCCTTCAACACGACGGCGTACAACGCGTCGAAGGGCGCGGTTCGGCTGCTGACCAAGTCGACGGCGCTGCAGTACGGCCGCGAGGGGATCCGGGCGAACTCGATCCACCCGGGGCCGATCGACACGGAGATGATCCAGCTCGTGTGGCAGGACCCGGGCAGGAGCCGCGAGGAGACGGTCGCGAGGATTGCGCTGGGGCGCATCGGCACGGTGGAGGACATCGCGAACGGGGCGCTGTTCCTGGCGTCGGAGGAGTCGTCGTTCATGACGGGGAGCGAGCTGGTGATGGACGGGGGGATGACGGCGTTCTAGGGCGGGGCGTTGGCCGGACAGTCGCAAGATTCCGAAAAAATGCTCCAAAAGGTTGGGGTGCCATTCTCGGCGGGATGCTACCATGGGGTAGTGATTAACGCTCTGTTCCATACAATACAAGGTGCATTCCTCCGCGACGCCAAGGATGCGCCGTGGGTGTTCGTTTTATTCTCCGTGCTGATCCTGATGGTTGCTTGTGTCATCTCGTGGGCAGACGGCATGTCCGACCACGACCTGACCCGAACCTTTCTGGGCGATTCGTTCACTGTGTTGGCACTCATCCATGCCTCCCTGATGGCGTTCACAGCCTTCCCCGTCATCCTCTGCTCCCTGAGCGAACCGGCAAGGCCTAGGCTGGTCATGGAGACGTTTACAGCCAGCATTGTCAGTTCCTTGTCACGCCTACTGGAGTCATTGGGACGTCGCACCACCGCCCAGCCGGTCCTGGCGGCCCTCGGCGACGTGCGATTGGCCGTCCGGCCACAGATGTCCATCCCCGAACTAGGATTCTTCCCCGGCGCTTCCCCTCAACTCGAGTAACCTCGCCCCTCCAATAGCCCCAGTCTCCGCTGCCCTTCGTTTCGTGGACATCGGACTGGGTGCGTCTTTCTTTCCAGAAGCTGCACATTGGAGGTGTGCCATGGGTATTGGACAATTCCTGACAGCGGCGTTCGTCGGCAGCATGCTGCTGGCAATCGGCTGGGTTGCGTTCTGGAACTTCATTGTGCCATCAGTCTTCTTCGGATGGACCTGGGCAGGACACGATGCCTTGATCGGCCCTGTGTTCTTTGCAGGGCTGATTGGAGGCCCGTTGGCGTTGGCAGCTACATTCCTCAATAGGTAGCTGTTTCAGGCAGAGACAGGAGTTCTGCGTGGATTCTGGCAGGGCTGCGTTGTGCCCGTAAAGGTTGAGGCGCCGCGTACCTGCACGGTCGCCTTACGGGAATCCAAGAAGAGTTCCTGGCAGGGTATTTACATACGTGTGGGCCAATATCACGAAATTTGACAAAGAGAGGACAACATGCTGAGCAACAACGGTGTGCGCCTGTCGTGGGCGTGGCATCAAGAGACAGGGCGAATGCTCCACATCGACCAAGCGCACAGGGGCAAGGCGTCGGGCTGTACTTGCGCAGACTGTGAGGGGGCCTTGCTGGCAAGGAAAGGTGATGAACGCAGACACCACTTTGCCCACGCAAGCAGTGGGCAGACTGGCGGGCGCGAAACGTGTCTCCACTGGAACTCTGTAATGGCCCTATATCAGCGACTCCAAGACGCCATACAACATGGAGATGCTGTGCATTTCCGGTGGGAGTGCACCACCTGTGGGGTCGAACACATCCGCGATTTTGCGGAAGGCATGACGCGTGTCAAGCGAGAGGAGCGGGCGCCGGATAGCCTAAAGCGCCCCGACATATCCTTGTATAGAGAAGATGACCTCTGTTGCCTCATTGAAGTGGTCGTTACCCATCCACCGGAGCAACCCGTCCGTGACTACTCCAGGGAGAGGGGCGTGAACTTGGTGGTCGTTGACATGAAAAAAGGCCCTGAACTAGACGGAAACATCGAGGTTGAGGTGTTAGAAGGCAGCGTCTGCCCCAACATGCCGCCAGACGCGCCTCACGCCACCTTAGCAGAGGTTCAGGAGCCAGTGCGCGTCGACACTGATCTAATGGCGGCAAGATACGAGAAGGAGTTCTTTGACATTCCGGGGTTTCAGAATACCGGCCAGCCTGTCCGGCTAAGGGAAGGCCAGTACGCGGTCGGCGTGCTTGAGCGTATTCAGCCTCCACCCACTGGGGGTCATGACGTTCGTGTTTACCTGAGGCACCTAAAGGACAGCCGGTTCCTGCTTCCTGTGGCGATTCCAGACAAGTGCGAGGATCTGCGTAGTGAGGCTGACCTCTTGGGTAAAGTTGTGCGCCTCAACTGCTTTGTCATAGGCGAGGGCGTTGACTTCTTGACGGGTAAGTCGTTTCCCAAACGCCGCTACCGTATCATCCCCCTGCAGGTGGACCCTGAGAAGCTAGGAAGGGCTCAATCCGACAGCAAGGCCCCGACTCCAAGGAGATAACAGTCGACCTAGGCCGTAACCCTTGGGTCCGCAGCGCGCTAGGTCTCTGGATACCGGCTTTCGCCGGTATGGAGATGTCGGTGACCGTGAACCGGGAGACTGGCCGAATACGCAAGCTTCCGCCGTTTCACGCTGCTACGTGTGCGGGGTATACTGACGGGGAAAGACCGGTTGGGTTGAAGCTTTTGCGGAGGGCATGGACGTGGGTGAGCGGCCCGTTATCGCTATTACGATGGGGGACCCTTGCGGCATTGGGCCGGAGGTCATTGCGAAGGCGTTGATTCGGCCTGAGGTTGCTGAGTTGTGCACGCCGGTGGTCATCGGGAACGCCGATATTATGCGGCGGGCGGTGGAGCTGACGGGGGCGGGGATCGACGTGCGGGTCGTCGAGTCGGTGGAGGACGCTGACTGCCGCGAGGGCTCAGTGGCGGTGCTGGACATCGGCAACTACGACGCTGCTGGCATGGTGGCTGGAGAGATCTCGGCGGTGGCCGGCAAGGCGGCGATGGAGTGGGTGGTGCGCGCGGGTGAGTTGTGCCTCGACGGGACCGTCGCGGCGATGGCTACCGCGCCGCTGCACAAGGAGGCCGCAAGCCTCGCCGGGTACGTGGACATCGGCCACATGGAGGTGCTGCAGCGGCTGGCCGAGGCGCCCAAGGTGCTGACGATGCTCATGTCGAAGGGGCTGCGGGTCGTACACCTGACCACGCACCGCTCGCTGCGGCGCGCCTGCGAGTACGTCACGCACGACAACATCCTGACGGCACTGCGGCTGACCGACTCGTCGTTCAAGACGTGGGGCGTCGCGGAGCCGCGCATAGGGGTCGCCGCGCTCAACCCGCACGCCTCCGACGGCGGGCTCATCGGCGACGAGGAGGCCACGGAGATCACGCCCGCGGTCGAGTCGGCGCTCGGCGAGGGGATCAACGCCATCGGGCCCGTGCCCGCGGACACCGTGTTCCTGCAGGGCGTTCGCGGCGACTACGACGCAATCCTAGCGATGTACCACGACCAGGGGCACATCGCCGTGAAGATGTTCGGCTTCGAGGAGAGCATCACCGTGAACCTCGGGCTGCCGTTCATCCGGACGTCAGTGGACCACGGGACGGCATTCGACATCGCCTGGCAGAACAAGGCGGACGCCACCAGCATGATGGAGTCTATCCGCGCGGCGGCAGACCTCGTCACGGGCGAGGGCATCGCGCGGCCGGTGGGGTAACCGAGGGGGTTGGGGGCCTTTGACTAGGTAAGGGCTAACGGGGAGACTCCCCCATCCTAACCTTCCCCCCGAGGGGGAAGGGACAAGTGGCCTTCCTCTGAGGGGGAAGGGATGAGTGACCTTCCCTCCTACGGGGAAGGGACACGGGGACTGGAGTAGCGATGCGCATTGGGTTTATTGGCGGGGGGACGATGGCGGAGGCGATCCTCAGCGGCGTACTCGACCGCGAGCTGGCGTCTGCGGAGGACATTGCGGTTGCCGAGGTCATCGAGGGGCGGCGCGACTACCTCTCGGAGCGGTACGGCGTCACCGTCACGGACGACGGCAAGGCGGCGGCGGGGCACGGCAGCCTCGTGCTGCTGGCGGTGAAGCCGCAGGACCTGCCCAAGGCGATGTCGGGCATAAAGAAATCGCTGAGAGACGAACAGGCGGCGCTCAGCATCGTGGCGGGGGCGACGATCAAGTCGATCCAGAAGGGGCTGGACCACGACGGCATCGTGCGGATCATGCCCAACACGCCGGCGCAGATCGGCGCGGGGGTCAGCGTGTGGACGGCGACGGAGAAGACGCCGCCGGAGCGGGTCGAGGAGACGCGGGAGCTGCTGCAGGCCATCGGCAAAGAGGTGTACGTGCCGAGCGAGAAGTACGTCGACATGGCGACGGGCTTGAGTGGGAGCGGGCCGGCGTACGTGTTCCTGTTCATCGAGGCGCTGACGGACGCGGGCGTGCAGGTGGGGCTGTCGCGGGACATCGCGGCGACGCTGGCGACGCAGACGGTGCTGGGGAGCGCGCAGCTGCTGCAGCAGAGCGGCCGGCATCCGGCGGAGCTGCGGAACGCGGTGACCTCGCCGGGCGGGACGACGACAGAGGGGCTGCTGTCGCTCGAGAGCAACCGGTTCCGCGCGGCGGTGATGGAGGCGGTGGAGGCTGCATACGAGAAGGCCGTGCAGCTGGGTGAGGAGGACTAGTGCAAGCGATCGGCGTCCTGGTCATCAACCTGCTGTACCTGTTTGTCCTTGCCATCTTCATACGTTCGATTCTGACGTGGTTTCCCATGTCACCCAGCAACCCCATCAAGGTTGCGTTGGACCAGCTTACGGAGCCGGTCCTCGGCCCGATCCGTCGCTACATGCCCCGCTTCGGCATGCTGGACCTGACCCCGATGATCACCATCATTGTGATCATCTTCCTCATTGTCCCACTGGTGCGCGCGCTGTTTGGGGTCTAGCTCCAACCCGGGTAGGAGGAGACACTCGCTATGCCTATGAAGTGGGAGCCGTCACAGACCGGGGAGATGTGGCGGTGGAAGAAGAACGACAACACGGTTGTCATCCACCTCAACAAGTTCAACGGGACGTACCAAGTCTCGGTGATTCGCTCCATCAGCAGCGCGGGAATGGGGCTCTCCGCGGAGGGATTTAACTCGCTCGAGGAGGCGCAGGAGTGGGCCGCGCTGCTGCTGCGCGAGGACTAGGGCAACACCACGCCAATTCAGGGGGGAGTGAACACCATGGACAAGATTCCACTAGCCGGAAAGATCGGCATTGCCATTTTCGCCTTGGCTATTGCCGTTGCCGTCATCGTTGTTGTTGTGCTGGTTTCCAATGAGACGATCAATCAGAACTGGGGACTTGGGCTCTTCTCGGTCTTTGCAATACTGGGCGGCATTGGCTTCATTACCGACGCATTCAAGCGGGAAGGCGCTCCCAAGGCGTTTGCCGCAGTCGTGTTCAAGTTCGCCTCACTGGGGTTGACCCTGGGACTCATCGCCGGCGACTGGGGCGAGTACTGGTGGCAGCTCCTTCTTGGCGGGCTGCTCGTGGGCATCATCGTCGCGCTGGTGGAGGGCAAGATTCGGACAGGCGATGCGCCGCCTCGCATGTTCAGGCTGGTCGTGTGGAACATTGTGGGCGTGGCTGCCATCGGCGAGGGCGCGTACAAGTTGACGACGCTCCTGTAACGCCGGACTGCCGATAGCATCGCTGGAGCAGGCCGCGCTGCTGCTGAGCGTGAATTTCGGCGATGCCGAGCCTTCTGGGAGGAAGCGTGACCGCCATAGCCGGTGTGCAAGTCAGCGGACGGACTGCAGTCGCAATCCTGGCCCTGACGTTCATGGTGACGGTCGTTGCGGTGATGGTCCTGGTCTCAAATGGGACCATTGAAGAACAGACCGGCAGAAACTTCTTCGCGCTGTTCGCGATTTTCTTTGGGATTGGCTTCGTCAGGGACGCTTTCCGGGGTGAAGGCGGGCCGCAGGGGGTCCGCTCGGTGACGCTCAAGTTCATGCTGCTGGCATTTACGCTGGGGCTCATCGTGGGCGGCTGGACCGAGAACTGGTTGCTGCTCACCGCGAGCGGCGTTGTTGCGGGGCTGCTGTTCTCGGTGATCGAGCGGTATATCAGCGGGGACGACAGTCCGTGCCGTGCCCTACGGCTGGCGGTCTGGATCCCGGTAGGCCTAGCTGCGATGGCAGAGGGCACGATCATCATTCTGCCGCTGTAGAGTGAGCGCTGTCCCACCCATCGAACGGGGCCGAATGCCTTCCATTCCCCTCGCATTTGCTGCAATCTGTGGCCGATGGAACACACCCCACACGACACGACAACTGTAACAGTCATCGTGGACAGCACGTCGTCGTTGACGGCTGCGCATATTGGCGGCTTGCCGATCGAGGTTGTTCCGCTGCAGGTTAGCGTCGACAGGCGGAGTTATCGTGACGGCGTCGACATCGACGCCGAGGAGTTCTACCGCCTGATCATGGACGACAGCGTCCCGGCGCAGACCGCCGCGCCGTCGCCCGCGGCATTCGAGGACGCGTTCAAGCGCGCTTTTGCCGCCGGTCGTGACGTGCTTTGCATTACGACCACCTCGAAGCTGAGCGCGACGTACAGCATCGCGGCGGCCGCGCTGGAAGTCGCGGGAGCGGCGTACCCGGAGCGCCGGGGCGTCGTGGTGGACAGCGCGACTGCGGGCGGCGCGGAGGCGCTCGTGGCGCTGGCGGCGGCGAGGTCGGCCGCGGACGGTGCGGAGCTCGTGGCGGTGGAGGAGGTTGCGAGGGGGGTTGCGGGGCGCGTGTACTTCATCGGTATTCTGGAATCGCTGCGCAGGCTGCAGCGCGGCGGGCGGGTGCCGCGGGCGGCGATGTGGGCGGCGTCGCTGCTGAACATCAAGCCGGTGCTCGGCATCTGGCCGGGCGAGGGCGAGGTCCGGATGGTGGCGCGGCCTCGGACGGGGGCGAAGGCCGTTGACGCGGTGCTGCGAATCATGGCGGAGGAGACGTCGGGGAGGCCGGTGCGCGTCGTGGTGATGCACGCCGCCGCGCCGGAGGCGGCCGCGGAGCTGCAGCGCCGCATCGCGGAGCGGTTCATGTGCGTGGAGAGCCTCGTCATGCCGTTCACGCCCGTGATCGGCGCGCATACGGGGCCCGGGCTGCTGGGGGTGGCATTCCACGTCGAGGGGTAGGCCCGTCACCATTGCTCCCGGGGCACTTGAGAACGCTTCGGCGTGTATCGTCACCCATCCCACCCTGATATAATCGCTGCGTCGGCCACAGCTTTGCGCTATGGCGGGCAAAATACGCCTACAGGCAATGCAGGGGGGCCTGTCGAGGCCAATGAATGCATCAGCGGGACGCTGGTAAGGAGCGATTGGTGACGGACACGAGAATAGTGGTGACAGGAATCGGCGTGGTCAGCCCAATCGGGTTGACCGCGGACGCGACTTGGGAGTCGCTGCTGGCGGGGAAGTCGGGGGTCGGGCGCATCTCGGCATTTGACCCGGAGGGGTTTGAGACCACAATCGCGGCAGAGATCCCGGAGTTCGACCCGACGAATTACATGGACCGGAAGGAGGCTCGGCGGGCTGACCGGTTCTCGCAGTTCGCGCTTGCCGCGGCGCGGCAGGCGCTCGGGCAGGCGGGGCTGCTGCGGGAGGAGCCGCTGGGGGACCGGGTGTCGTCGCTGATTGCGAGCGGCGTTGGCGGCATCATCACGCTGTCCGAGCAGTACGACGTGCTGCGGGAGAAGGGGCCCAAGCGCATCAGCCCGTTCCTGGTGCCGATGATGCTGGTGGACATGGCGGGCGGCAACGTCTCGATCACCTACGGGGCGCGGGGGCCGAGCTTCGCGACGGTTTCGGCGTGCGCGAGCGGGGCGGACGCCATCGGCATGGGCATGGACCTCATCCGCAAGGACGTCATTGACGTGGCGATCTGCGGCGGCTCCGAGGCGCCCATCTGCCCGATTGCCGTCGCGGGGTTCAACTCGGCCGGGGCGCTGTCGCGCAACAACGAGTTGCCCGAGGCGGCGTCGCGGCCGTTCGACGCGCAGCGGGACGGCTTCATCATCGGCGAGGGCGGCGCGGTGCTCATCATTGAGTCACTCGAACACGCGCTGGCGCGGGGCGCGACGCCGATCGCCGAGCTTTCGGGCTACGGCGTGACCTCGGACGCGTCGCACATCACGCAGCCAGCGCCGTTCGGCGAGGGCGGCGCGCGGGCGATGCGGCAGGCGATCGCAGGGGCGGGCCTCAAGCCGGAGGACGTCGACTATATCAACGCGCACGGGACATCTACGCAAATCAACGACAAGGCGGAGACGGACGCGGTCAAGTCGGTCTGGGGAGAGGACGCGCACAAGGTGGCGATCAGCTCGTCCAAGTCGATGACGGGGCACCTGCTGGGTGCTGCGGGCGCCATCGAGTCGGCGATCTGCGTCATGGCCATCGAGCGAGGCGCCATCCCGCCGACCATCAACCTGACCAACCCGGACCCGGAGTGCGACCTGGACTACACGCCGCACTACGCGCGGATGACCAAGGTGGACGTGGCCATGACCAACTCGCTGGGGTTTGGCGGGCACAACACCTCGCTGCTCTTCCAGCGGTTCGAAGCGTAGCCGGCCGCCTGCCGTGGCGGACGACGCGCGCTCTCCGCGCCCCCGGTGGGCGCTCGCACCCCGCGTGACCGACGAGGTCGTCGAGGCGCTGCGGTTGCCGCGGCTGTGGGCGCAGCTCCTCTACAACCGGGGCATCGAGACACGCGACATGGCGTGGGAGCTCCTCCACGCCTCCGAGGACGCGCTGCACGACCCTTTCCTCTTCTCCGAGATGGATGCCGCCGTCGACCGCGTGATGTCGGCTGTGTCCGAGGGCGAGACCATCGCCGTTTTCGGCGACTTCGACACCGACGGCGTCACGGCGTCCGCGCTGCTGTACGAGTCGCTGCTGACGCTCGGGGGCGACGCCTTCGTGCACCTGCCGCACCGGGTGCGCGACGGGCACGGGCTGAACGCCGAGGCGGTCACAGCCATCGCGGAGCAGGGGGCGTCGCTCATCATCACCGTCGACTGCGGCATCACCTCCGGCGAGGAGGTGCGGCTCGCCAAGAGCCTCGACATGGACGTCATCCTGACGGACCACCACGCGCCGATGGGTACGCCGCCCGAGGCCTTCGCCATGGTCACGCCGACGGAGGCCTATCCTTTCCCCTTCCTGACAGGCGCGGGTCTAGCGTTCAAGCTGGTGCAGGCCATCCACCGCCGCGTTGAGACGCCCGTACCCGCCGGCGCGCTGGAGCTGGCCTCGCTGGGAACCGTCGCAGACATGGCACCGCTGCTGGGAGAGAACCGCGCAATTGCGACGCTCGGGCTGGAGCGGCTGCGGGAGACGGAGCGGCCCGGGCTACTGGCGTTGCTGGCAGCGGCGGGCGTGTCGCGGGAGTCGCTGGACCACGAGTCGATCCCGTTCATCATTGCGCCGCGGCTGAACGCAGCGGGGCGGATGGACAGCCCCGACCTCGCGTTCGGGCTCCTCACGGAGGAGGACCCGTCCGTCGCGCAGGAGCTGGCGTCGCGCATCGAGCTGCTGAACCGCGAGCGGCGAGCACTGACGCAGGAGCTGCTGGACGAGGGGATGCGGCTGGCGGGGCCGCAGGTCGAGGCTGGCGAGCGGTTGCTGTTCCTCGCGGGCGAGCAGTTCAACCCGGGCGTCAGCGGGCTGGTGGCGGGCAGGCTGGTCGAGCGATTCTCCCGGCCTGCTGTGGTGGTGGCAATCGACGGAGATGTAGCACGGGCGAGCGGTCGCAGTATCGCGGAGTTCCATCTCGCACATGCGCTCGCGGAATGCGGCGAGCGCTTCCTGCACTTTGGCGGGCACCCGGCTGCGGCGGGATTTGTGGCGCGGACGGAGGACCTCGACGCAATACGCGCTTCGTTGCAGGCGCTCGCGCGGGAGCGGCTGCGGGACGCGACGCTGGAGCCGACGCTGCGCGTGGACGCCGAGGCAAGCTTCGCGGAGATGCCGGGGCAGACGATGGGCTTCCTCGGGCGGCTGGCGCCCTTCGGGCAGGAGAACCCGCCGCCGACGTTCCTCGCGCGGGGCGTCGCGGTGACCGGCGTGCGGCGGATGGGCAGCGAGGGGCAGCACATGCGGCTGCAGCTGCGGCAGGACGGGACGACGTGGGAGGGCGTCGCGTTCAAGCAGGTGTGGCCGGAGGGGCTGGACGAGCGCGGTCGGATCGACGTTGTGTACACGCCGGAGAACAACACGTTCAACGGGCGCACTCGGCTGCAGATGCGTGTGGAGGACTTGCGGGCGGCCGAGTAGGTGGGGCGGGGGACGGCTAGCGGGACCGCAAGAGGACGTGAAGGGCGAAGTCGCGTTGGACTGGGCGCGGCGCGGAGTTGAAGGCGGCGATTGCCCTCTCAGTTCTGTCGAGATGCTCAACTACCTCAAAGCGCAGAAACCTCTCCGCGGGGTCATAATCGGCGCTTTGCCGACGAATCTGCATAATGACGAATTGTTGAGCGAATTCTGAGACTGCGGGGGCAAACTCACTGACCGTGGCATGCCTTTCGCACTGCCGGCGGGCATGACCGTGCTCCAGAGCGCGGTAGGTCTGATGCCATGCCGTCCGCTTGCGGGCGCGCGCTACGCCCGCAAGTTGGTCAGCGCAACAGGCTGCGAGCGCATGAAACATCGCATAGTATGCGGAGCTAATGGCACGCCGCAATTCAGACTGCCGCGGCCTCCCACGACCACTGCCCAATGCCCCATTGGCGAGCAGTTTGGCAATCCTCAGAAGGTCTCGGGGATCCATGGCTCCACGTTGTGGCGGTAGAATTTGGGCCACTCCGATTTATGAATGAAGGAATTAAAGGGCACAATGGGCAACTCTTCTTCAGTTGTCTGACGCATGACCGTATCCACAAGCTGCAATGTCCGTTCAGAACCAAGTGAGTTGGGTTTGCCATCATAGACGACGTAAATGAAGACCCGGTCCTGGTCCCAGTAATCCTGACGCGAAATCACCATAACCGGGGCAAAGGTGAAATCGGCCCCGAACAAGTCGTCCAGAGACTCATGGACAATTTTCTCTATCTTTTTCAGAACGGCTTCAGGAGTCTTGGTCACCATTGGGTTTGTCCTTCCAGATTCACGGCGGGCCATCGCAGTTTACCCTTGCCCATGGAAAACAAAGGCGGGGTGGTCCTCACAACACCACCCCGCCTCACTTAGTTTACGCTTGGAGTTGTCCTATGCCAACTCCGGTTGTTGGGAAATTGTCGTTGTTTTCTAATCGTCTTCCAGGGTTGAGGTGTCGCCGAGGGGGAGGCCCAGCTCCTCTGCCTTCAGGAGGCGGCGCATGATTTTGCCGCTGCGCGTTTTGGGCAGGGAGGCGCGAAACTCGATGCTGCGTGGCGCGATGGCCTGGAGGCGCTGACGGCCGTGGCCGAGGATCTCGCGGCGGAGCTCCTCGGAGGGCTCGAAGCCGTCCTTGAGGGCGACGAAGCCCTTGACGACTTCCATCGCGAGGTCGTCGGGGACGCCGATGGCTGCGGCCTCGGCGACGGCCGGGTGCTCGATGAGGACGCTCTCGACCTCGAACGGGCCGACGAGGTGGCCGGCGGTGTTGATGACATCGTCGGCACGGCCCACGAACCAGACATAACCGTCCTCGTCCATCCGCGACTGGTCGCCGGAGATGTACCAGCCCTTGTGGAACTTGGTGTTGTACATGGGCTGGTTGTTCCAGTAGGTGTGGAACATGGACGGCCAGCCGGGCCGCACGGCCAAGTAGCCCTCGTTGCCGGGCGGGAGCGGGTTGTAGTCGTTGTCGAGGATGGCGACCTCGATGCCGGGGATAGGCCGTCCCATCGAGCCGGGGCGGACCTCCATCGACGGGTAGTTGGCGACCATGATTGCGCCCGTTTCCGTTTGCCACCAGTTGTCGTGGATGGGCTGGTCGAACACCTTGGTGCCCCAGATCACGGCCTCCGGGTTGAGGGGCTCGCCGACGCTGTTGATGTGCCGCAGCGATGAGAGGTTGAAGCGCGCGGGGACTTCCTCGCCGGCCTTCATGAGCATGCGGACGGCCGTGGGAGCGGTGTACCAGACGGTCACGCCGTACTTCTCGATGAGTTGGTACCAGGCGCTGGCGCCGAAGCCGCCCTCGTAGATGAGCTGGGTCACGCCGTTGGACCAGGGCGCGAACATGCCGTACGACGTGCCGGTCACCCAGCCGGGGTCCGCAGTGCACCAGTAGAGGTCCTCCGGGTGGAAGTCGAGCACCCACTTCCCCGTCGCGTACTGCTGCACGACGGCGAGGTGGCGGTGGGCCGCGCCCTTTGGCTTGCCCGTGGTGCCCGAGGTGTAGTGAATGACCGAGTAATCGTACATGCTCGTAGTGGCCGTCTGGTAGTCGTCCGTGGCATCCGCCATCAGGGCCTCGTAGCTCAGGTCGCCCTCGACCAACGGCTCCTGGGAGCGGCCGTTCTTGTTGACGATGATGGTGTGCTCCAACGCCGGGAGGTTGGGCAGCACCTCGGCGATGCGCTTGCGCAGGTCGGGCTGGGTGATGAGCACCTTTGCGCCGCTGTCCTCCATCCGGTCGCGGACCGGATCCGGCCCGAAGGCGGAGAAGAGCGGGCCGACGACGGCACCATGCTTGAGGACGCCGAACATCGCGAAGTAGAGCTCGGGCAGGCGCTCCATGAAGATGAAAACCCGCTCGCCGTGCTGCACGCCAAGGCCTTCAAGGACGTTGGCGAACTTGGCGGTCTCGCGCTTCATGTCGCTGAAGGTGTACTGCTCTTCCTCGCCGTTCTTGCCGACCCAGATCATCGCGGTCTTGTCGCCGTTGCCGGCCTCGACGTGGCGGTCTATGCACTCGTGGGCCTGGTTCAGGTAGCCGCCGGGCAACCAGCTGATCTCCTTGTACACGTCGGCCCACTGGAAGCCCTCTTTCGCCGCGTCGAGGTCGGGCAAGTTCGGGGTTACGGCCATGGTCTCAGCCGGCGGTTTGCCGATGGTCTGGTACTCCATGACGCCTCCTTTGCGGTTGCACTTCAAGTGCCGGGGGATAGGTTGGCCTCAGACTACAAAAGGGGTATGGGGGCGTCAAGCGGGGGAGGGGGCACTGTCTTTCACCCTGCCACGCGACGGAAGGGCATGACCAACCCTGCCGCGTCTAACCAGCCCCATTTTCGAGTAGGGAAACCATGCGGTTCACGAACTGGTGCACCACAGGGCGGTCTACAGCGACCTCGTAATCTTCCATTTCGTCGTGGTAGAAGTTCTTGTGGAACTTCTCGGCTGCCGTGAACCCAGCATGCAAGAGGAAGTCCTGGTACTCGGTCGCAAGCCGCTCCACTGCGATCTTGAGTTCCCGGTGCGACCGGCAAGGCCAGTTGCGCTGAACGGCGGCAGCCATGACTGCGTGCGTTGCTGCGCCCCAGAGTTTTTCTGAGGCCTGCAGCTTGTCGCCCTCAAGGAACTCGCGATCCGAGGCTGTGAGAAATTCCCGCGCCGTTTGGAGGTGGTCTTCGTGTTCCATGTTGTCGCTCCCTCGAATGGTGTATGAGGCGATTTCCTCCTCACCACCCGGGGGCTTGGCTCGACGGTCTTCACCTTCTGCCAAGCTTCACATCCCTATCGCCTGCGGGGCCCAGCCCCGTCTGGTCCTGTGATCCTACTATTCTACGCCTTTGGTTGGATGAGCACGCGGACTGTGCCGTCGCCCTCGTCGCGGCGGTTGATGAAGGTGTGGCCTTCCTTTTCCGACCAGAGCATGACGTCGAAGATGTTCAGGGCGTCGCCGAGGATGGCTTCCACCATGGAGTGGTGGTCGGCCTCCGTCTGCTTGGCGAGGGCGGCGATGACGCCGGCGCAGGACTTGCCGCGGCCGTCGATGACGACCCAGCCGGCGCCCTGGGTGACGACCGGCGCGTGCCCGTTGCCGTTGCCCTGGGGCACGTACGGGTCCGGGCGAACGTTGATGGCGCCCGTCTTGCGCAAGTCGACTTGGCGCTTGAACTCGGCGACGGACTCCCATGCGACGGCGCGGCCTCGGTCGCCGCTGGCGCACACCGCGCCGCGTACGCCGACGATGTCAGGATTGACGCGGGCCAGCTCGTCGAGGTCGTCCATCTTCAGGTGGCCTGAGAGGGCCGTGCTCATGCCGAGCTTCTTGCCTTCCAGCACGATGTCTCGGAGCTCGTCTTCGCTCAGGAAGTCGAAGAGGTTGCGGCCGTCCTTGATGAGCGTGTCGATGAGGAAGCCGTCGCACTCACCGTCCTTTGCGAGCTGCACCATGAGGTGCGGGTCGAGACCGCCCTCGTAGAGGAGGTTGTCGGCGAAGAGGGAGCCGACGAGCTTAGTGTTGTAGCCCTCCATCGCGCGGCGGGACTCTCGGAGCACCTCGACAGCGACGTCGTAGTCGGCCTGCATGAAGCCGACCTTTACGGAGGTGGCGTCCATGACGGCGGCGGCGTAGGCGGCCATCGCAACGGTGCCAGCCTGGTTGGGGACGACGCCGAGGGTCACGCTGACGTGGTTCTCGGGCTGGATCATCGCGCGCACCTGGCGGACGGTGTTCGGGTGTCCGGAGCCGACGAGCGCCTCCTGCAGGTTCTTCACGTCCACGACGTCGGCTCCGCCACGCTCGGCTTCGAGGGCCTCGGCGACGTCCTGGACGCTGACCATGAGCAGCATGCCGGTGGCGAAGAAGGGGCTGTTGTTGCCGGTTAGCCATGCGGCCCTCGGCTGTACCGAGACTGCGGGCTGCGGCGGCCTGGGCTTGAGGGGCTCGAGCTCGGACTTGAGCTGGGCCTTCTCGGAGGCGGTGAGCTGCGGCAGGGGCTGGCGGGTGGGGCCGCCGGCCATGCCCATGAGCTCGCCCCAGTACTTGACCATCGCGACTGGGAGCGCGCCGCCGTTCTTGTCCATGGTGCGCGTCCACCAGGTGTCGTTAAGCTCCTTGAGGCGGCGGAGGTGCTTCTCGTAGAAGGCGTCGTCGTAGTCGCCGACGGACGCCTTCTCGATGAATTGCACGTAGTAGTTACACTCCGGCGTGTCGAAGCGCCAGTCGGAGGTGTTGGCGAACATTACCTGCTGCTGGAAGCCGAGGTCCTGCGCGAATGGGTAGATCCACTCGTCCGGCGTGCTGATGACGTAGTCCTTGCCGAGCGAGAGATGGGTCTCGATGGAGAGCTGCTGATTGAAGCTGGCTTCCTTGACGCCGACGACCTGCTGCAGCTCGCAAATGCGGCGCAGGCCCTGCGGGCTCATGACGATGCCAAACTGCGGCGAGTTGTAGAACATGATGCCGAGGTTGGTGTTGTCGCTGAGGGTCTTGACGTAGTCGATGACCTGGTCCTCTGTCTTGGCCTCCATGTATGGGGCTGCGACGATGAGGAGGTCGAAGCCGGCGTCCTCGGCGTGGCGGGCGAGGTCAAGGGTCTCGCGGGCCGAGGTGTGCGTGACGTGCGCGCCGACGGGCCATCGGCCGGCGGCTTCCTCCGCGACGATGTCCATGACGCGGACGCGCTCGTCGTGGGTGAGGCTCCAGAACTCGCCCATGCCCCAGGTGCAGCCGGCGCCCCGGGTGCCGAGGCTGCGCACGTGGCGCACGTTCCGTCGGAGGCCATCCTCGTCGAGGTCACCATCGTCTGTGAAGGGCGTGATCAGCGTGCTCCACTGCCCCTTCAGCGTTTCCCATGCCCAGTCCTGTGCTTCATGCGCCTTGTAGTGCGCCATTGTCCCCTCCGTCACACGGCTTGCCACGCACGGGAGGTGCGCGGAGCTAGATTGAGTCTAGTTTGGGGCATAAACAGTGTCAATTGCGCGGCTTTGACCCTGACTGTTGTTTCAGCTAGAATCCCTGCCCCCCAGATGGCAAAAGGAGGACTCCAATGGACAAGTCATATCACAACTACCCGGACATTGCGCCGACGATTGGCAACTACTCGCGGGCGGCGCGGGCGGGCGACCTGTTCTTCTTCGCGGGGACGACGGCGGGCGGGAGCGAGGCTGAGCACGGCGACCTGCCGGCGCAGGTGCGGGTGACGCTCGACCGGATCCGGCGCATTCTCGAAAGCGAGGGGCAGTCGCTGGGCGACGTTGTGCGGCTGGTGACGTATGTGACGAGCATCGCGGAGTGGCGGTCGCACGGGGCGGAGCTCGGCGGGATCTTCGAGGAGTTCTTCCAGGGGAACTATCCGCCGAACACGCTCATAGGCATCGCGGAGCTGGCGGAGCCGACGATGAAGGTGGAGATTGAGGCTACTGCGGTGTTTTAGGCAATTGTTGCCACTAGCATGTTTCTGCTAGAGCGTCTAGAATTACGACGGGATGACTGCTGTTGGTTCATGGCTACGGCTTCAAGCGTTCCTGGCCCCGCCGGCTATCCTGCTAGCGACAGGACTCCTCTGGTGGGCCGGCGGTTACACAGACTCGCTGTCCATGGCGGGACTCGCGCCGCTTGGAGTACTGGCATATGCTACGTTTGGGGCAGTCATTGAGGGAGGTACCTACATGGTCCTCTGGGCGCTGGAACAACGCCGAAAGTGGCAAGCAGAACGAGAGCAGCGGGAGCAGCAGCTTCGCGAGGAACGGGAGCAGCGGGAGCAAAAGCTGCGCGAGGAAGGCCGGGTGAGAGGCCGCGAGGAGTTGGCGGCTCTATTGCTTCGTGAGGCCCGCGAGGGGGAGTCTGTCAGGCAGACGCTGGAACGAATCGACAACCGCCACACTGAACGGAAGGAATAGCGCCGAGCACTATGGTTCTTTGGGCACTTGAGCAACGCCGAAAGTGGCGGTTGGAGCGAGAAGAACGGGAGCGCGAGCGCGAAGAGCAACTTCGGAGGGAAAGAGAAGCACGGGAGCAACTGCAACGAGAACTGCAGGAGCGGTGGCGGGCAGAGGGGCGGAAACAGGGTCACGCCGAGGCCTTGGCGCAGTTCCGGTTGGAGTTGCGGGCGGCCGGCGCAGTGAACGACTCCATATCGGCATATTTGGAGCGGTTCGAAACCATGTGCAACTGGGAGAAGGCCTCCGGGTGATTCAATGCACCCTTGTTCGTGCCCTTCGACAAGCGCAGGGCAAACGGAGGAAGACGAGGGCGAACGAGGGAGACAGCGAGCGCAGGACGAACGAGAGAGGCCCCGGCCTGTTATGCCGGGGCCTCTCTCGTGTTTCTTAGAGGCAGTGGCTGGCTATGCCTTGGTCGGCACCCACGTCGTCGGGCCGGCCATTCTGGACTTGACGAGCTCGACGGCCTCGAGGGGGGGCATGTCGCCGGGGACGGTGACGCGGGCGGTGTGGACGCGGTAGGCCTCGGGGTTGGTGGGCCCCGAGGGTTCGACACCCTCCATAAGTGCGCGGGCGGCGTTGATGAGGCGGCGGCGCACCTTAATGATGGACTCGTCAGAGCTTACGAGGCGCTCCTTGCTGCGGTCGGCGCGCGGGCCCCACTGGTCCTCGACGAGGGCGAGGTCCTGGATGGGGAAGGCCTTGATACCCGTGTAGGAGTAGTTCTTCTGGGCGATGCGGTCGACAAGGTAGTCGTTGTCCTTGTTTTCCTTCGCCATGAAGGAGCCCGGGATCTGCTCCGGGTATGTGTAGCCGCCGTACTTGTCCTCCATGACCTGCTGCTGCGTGAAGGGGTTGTAGCTCCAGCGGAGCCGGTACATGTAGCAGCTCTCGTCGTCGATGGGGATGCGCATGTTGCTGGAGTAGACGTCCGGGCCGGCAATGCCGGCGGAGCTGTAGCAGGGCATGTAGAAGTGGCCGATGTTGGCCTGTTGCTGGCCGTCAGAGGTGCGGGAGACGGCGACGTTCATGACGCCGTAGTCGGTGTCGATGTAGTCGGCGTAGGTGCGGTTGAGGAAGCTGTTGAACACGCCTGCGCCGAAGCGGCGGCCGGGGTTGCCCTCGTTGTTGTCCAGCGTGCTGTGCAGGAAGAAGGCGTGGGAGGGGTCGTAGTCGCCCTCGAGCGCCTGGAAGTAGTTGCAGCGGAGGTGGTACTTGCGGACGTAGCGGCGGTCCTCGCCGTACTCCAGCCACTCGAAGCCGGGCTTCGGGGGCTCCTTGTCTGCCGGGCCCATGTAGGTCCAGACCATGCCGCCGCCCTCGAAGCACGGGTAGGCCTTGACGTTTACCTTGTCCTTGTAGGTCTCACCCTCGGGCGAGTTGGGCAGGTCGACACACTTGCCGGAGACGTCGAACTTCCAGCCGTGGTAGACGCAGCGGATGCCGGCTTCCTCGTTTCGGCCGAAGAAGAGCGGCGCGCCACGGTGCGGGCAGTAGGCGTCGACGAGGCCGGGGTTGCCGTTGGAGTCGCGGAAGGCGATGAGCTTCTCGCTCAGCAGCGTCACGCGGACGGGAGGGCAGTCCGCCGAGGGAATCTCCTCGGCCAGGAGCGCGGGAATCCAGTGGCGCCGGAACAGGTCGCCCATGGGGGTGCCGGGGCCTGTTTGCGTGAGCATGTCATTTTCTTCGACACTTAGCACGACGATTCCTCCTTCTGGTCTGTACGGGTCTCGTTCTCGAATTCGGGGTAGAATCTAGGGCGATGCTAGCGCGGGCACATGGGGATGTCAATTTGCGGCGCGTGCCCGCGCGGCGCGCAAGGAGAAACGAATGACCGAGGAACACAGTGACATCATCACCATGGCCGACATGGCCGCTGTATTTGACGTAACCGACGCGCTGTCCATCGACCGCGAGAGCATCAGTGTGGAGCTCACGAAGGAGGACCCCGGCGCGGTGCAGCAGGCGGCGAACGGGGAGATTGAGATTACGCTGCCGCTGACGTCGCCGATTGCGGCGTTCCTTGAGGGCGTGCGGCAGGAGCTCATCGGCATGGGGTATTCGGCGGAGTGAGGGGGCGGAAACTAATGCCCAAGGCACTACGTTAGCGTCGAGGCGGCACACCCGCCCACTCCGAGGTCAAGCGGTTTGGGTGGAGACGCCGCTCCCGTGACGGTGTCAGGTGCTCCGTCCGTGCCTCCGGAGCAAGGAGGAGTTCCTTCAAGTTCGGCCTCGTCATCCGTTCCAGCTCTTGCCATTGCTCGATGGGAACAAGCACTGCGGTATCCGTTCCTCGTTTGGTCACGATCTGCGGCCCTTCAGAGAGAGCCGTTTTGAGCAACTCACTGAACCGGACTTTGGAGTCCTCGACCGGCCACTTCCTGCTCATGATCTACTCCGATTCACATTGACCTGACTCGTCACAAGACTAGACAGATTTCATGTCAGCGTCAAAGAGAACCTGCCTATTTCCCCTCCCCGAACACCGGCCCGTCCGGGTATGGGGCATGCTGCCGCAGGTGTGACAAAGAGCCAACGATATCATCACGGAAGATAGGCGAGGTGGGTCCGCCGCAGCCGCTCTGGATTGCGGCCTCCGCCGGGATGACGACGGGGGCCATCCCTTCCAGCATTGGGCGTCAGCGTGTAAGCTAGGGCTGCCCCTCGCGCTTGTGCGGATTGCTATGTGATGCGCCGTCGCGCGGCGGGCACACCGCCAACTAAGGAGGACCCCGGCACATGCCCGAATCGCAAGCTGTGCTACTGCCCACCAACGTCAGGCCGCTGCGCTACGCCCTTCACCTGACGCCCGACCTCGAGGCCTTCACCTTTGACGGCGAGGAGTCCATCGACATCGAGGTGCTGGAGGCGACGGACACCGTCGTGCTGAACGCCTGCGAGATGACCGTGCACTCGGCGAGCCTGATGGACGCCGGGAACGCGCAGGTCGACGCCACCGGCATCGAGATGAACGCCGATGACGAGACGGTCGCGATCCAATTCCCCTCGACCGTGCAGCCGGGGCCCGCGGTGCTGCGCATCTCGTACACGGGTGAGCTCAACGACCGGCTTACCGGCTTCTACCGGAGCACCTACACGCGTGAGGACGGCACGCCTCGGACGATGGCAACGACGCAATTCGAGCCGTCGTCGGCGCGGCGAGCGCTGCCGTGCTGGGACGAGCCGGCCATGAAGGCGAGCTTCCAGGTCACGCTGACCGTCCCGTCGGACATGGACGCCATCTCCAACATGCCGGCCGTCGAGGAAACGGTGGACGGCGACACCAAGACGGTGCGATTCGGCGAGTCGCCGGTGATGTCGACGTACCTGCTGGCCTTCGTGGTTGCGGAGCTGGGCTCCATCGAGCAGGAGGCGGCGAACGGGACGATGATCAGAGTGCTCACGACGCGGGGCAAGGAGGAGCAGGGGCGGTTTGCGCTGGAGACATCCGTCGCGCTGCTCACCTACTTCAACGACTACTTCGGCATCCCGTACCCGCTGGAGAAGCTGGACCACATCGCCATCCCGGACTTCGCGGCGGGGGCAATGGAGAACTGGGGCATCATCACGTACCGCGAGACTGCGCTGCTCGTCGACCCGGCCATCAGCCCGGCGGCGACACGGCAGCGGGTGGCAGAGGTCGTATCGCACGAGATGGCGCACATGTGGTTCGGCGACCTGGTCACGATGCAGTGGTGGGACGACCTTTGGCTCAACGAGAGCTTTGCATCGTGGATGGGGGACAAGGCGGTCGACCACATCCACCCCGAGTGGAAGATGTGGACGCAGTTTGTCGCCAACGACACGATCCGCGCGTTCAACCTCGACGGCCTGAAGAACTCGCATCCAATCGAGGCGACTGTGCACACGCCGGCCGAGGTGGAGGAGCTCTTCGACGCCATCAGCTACAGCAAGGGCGCGTCCACCATCCGGATGCTGGAGCACTACCTGAGCGAGGAGACGTTCCGGGACGGCCTGCGCCGTTACCTGGACGCGCACCAGTACGACAACGCGCGCACGGCCGACCTCTGGGCGGCGCTGGAGGATGCGTCGGGCAAGCCGGTCAAAGCGCTGATGGACACCTGGACGGGCCAGATGGGATACCCGGTGCTCACCGTCGGGTCACGCCACGAGCCGGACGGCGTGAAGCTCGATGTCTCGCAGACCCGCTTCCTCCTGAGCCACGTGGCCGAGGACAACGACAGCGACGAATCCAGCTGGAAGGCGCCCATTGACGTGACCGCGTCGTGGCTGGACGCGCCGACCTCGACGCTGATGGAGGCGCGCGAGGACACCGTCGTGCTGCCGCCCGCTCCGAGCGGCGAGGATTCGTGGTTCAAGGTGAACGCGGGGCAAACGGGCTTCTACCGCGTGAACCTCAGCCCCCGCGACTGGGACGCGCTCATTCCCGCTGTCTCATCGCGGGCGCTGTCGGACACGGACCGGTTGGGGCTGCAGAACGACGCGTACGCGCTTGCTCGCGCGGGATACCTGCCAATCAGCCAGTTCCTTGCCCTCGCCGAGGGGTACCGCGACGAGACGGACGCCAGCGTGTGGCGCGACCTCGCGGGGAACCTCGGCGACCTGGACACGCTGCTTTCGGACGAGGCGTGCTACCCGGCGTTCAAGGCGCTGTGCCAGGGGCTGTTCAGCCCGCTCGCCGAGCGGATGGGCTGGGAGCCGAAGCCGGGCGACGGGCACCTCGACGCGATTCTTCGCAGCGTGGCGCTCGGGCAGGCGGGCTACTATGACGATCCGGCGGTGCTCGCGGAGGCGCGGCGGCGGTTCGAGCTGTACCTGGAGGACCCGTCGACGCTGCGCCCGGACCTTCGCGGGGTCGTGTTCAGCCTGACGGCGCAGCAGGGCGACACGGACACGTACAACAGGCTGTGGGAGCTGCAGAAGAGCGCGGAGTCGCAGGAGGAGAAGGTCCGGCTGCTGATCTCGCTCACGCGCATTCCGGACCCGGAGCTCATCAGCGACGTGCTGCAACGCTCGCTTACCGACGACGTCCGGTCGCAGGACACCGTGTCCGTGGTGGGGGCTGTCTCGGCCAACCCGAAGGGCAAGGAGCTCGCGTGGGACTTCCTGAAGGACAACTGGGACACATTCATGGACCGCTACGGGCACGGCGGCTTCATGCTCATGCGGATCGTCGGGCTGCCGCGCGGGTTCACGACGCGGGAGAAGCTCGACGAGGTGCGCGAGTTCTACGAGACGCACCCGGCGCCGGCGGCGGAGCGGTCGGTGCGCCAGACCATCGAGGGGCTGGAGCTCAACGTGGCGTGGGTGGAGCGCAACAAGGACGACGTGGCGGAGTGGTTCGCGGGGCGGTAGTTCAGACGACGCAAGACTAGGAGGAAGAAATGAAGCTCGTGATGTACAACGACAACCAGCCGGGCATCCTGACCGATGCGGGAGTAATTGACGTAAGCGACATCAGTCCCGGCGGCGGCCAGGCCGCGATGGTCCACCTCATCACCAACTACGACGACCTGAAGGGGCAGCTCGAGGCGCGGGCCGCGGAGGGGACGCCTGTCGAGGGTGCGCAGCTACGGGCACCGTTGCCGCGGCCCAACAAGGTCCTCTGCATGGGCGGCAACTACCGCGAGTTCGGCGCGCGGGAGCCCTCGCCGATGTGGGGGTTCACGAAGGCGCTCGACAGCATCCTCGGGCCGGGCGGCACCGTCGTGCTGCCGGACGTCGACGCCAACATCTTCCACCACGAGGCTGAGCTCTTGCTGGTCTTCGGCAAGGGCGGGAAGGACATCCCGGCGTCGGAGGCCATGGACCACGTCTTCGGCTACACGGCTGGCGTGGACGTCTCGGCGCGCATGTCGGGCGGCGGCGGGCGCGTGCCGAACACGATGCCAATTTCCGAGCACAAGTCGTACGACACCTTCTGTCCCATGGGCCCGTGCATCGTGACGAAGGACGAGATTGCGGACCCGGAGAACCTGCAGGTCACGCTCAAGGTCGACGGCGAGGTGCGCCCCAACTACAACACGAGCGACCTTGCGCACTCGATTGCCGAGTCAATCGAGTACGTGGCGGCGATCGAGGAGATCAGCGCCGGCGACGTGCTGTTCATGGGTACAAACCACCAGGGGCTCGGCGCGATGCAGGACGGCGAGACTGTCGAGATGGGCATCGAGGGGATCGGCAGCTTCACGTTCAGCGTGAGCGACCCGTTAAAGCGCCGCTGGCCCAAGGGCATCGACGAGGCGACGGCGAAGGACATCCGCGAAGGCACCGGCGGTCCTGGGCGACAGTCGCGGCCGATGCCGGCGGGGTAGGCGTCGCTCGACCATGGACATCGAGCTCGGAAACGGGTTCACCCTGCGCGAATGGGCGTTGGCGTGGGAGAAGGCCGACCGGGAGCGGTTTGTTGCGCTGGCCAACGACTACGACGTCTGGAAGCAGTTGTACGACCGCTTCCCGCACCCGTACACGTCTGCGGACGCCGACGAGTGGATTGCGCTGAATGCCGGACGGACCACGCTCTCAACCTTCGCCATCTGCGACGCCGACGGGCCCATCGGCAGCGCCGGCCTGACGCTGCGGGACGCCGACTACCGGCACTCGGCGGAGATTGGGTACTGGCTAGGGCAGCCGTTCTGGGGCCAGGGCATCGTGACCGCGGCGGTGAAGGCCTTGACGGCGTACGCGTTCGAGTCGCTCGGGCTCATCCGGATCGAAGCGCACATCTTCGCCCGCAACGACGCGTCGGCGCGGGTGCTGGAGAAGGCCGGGTATCGGCGCGAGGGGCTGCTGCGCATGGCGAGCATGAAGGAAGGCGAGGCGCTCGACAACGTGCTGTTCGCGGCGCTGAAGCACGAGTGGCGGCCGTAGCCGCGTCGGCGGCCGGCTAGGGGCCGGCAATCGGAAGGAGCGTGAACCATGGCGATGTACCGCGTGTTCCCTGACGAGAACGGGGAGAGCCACATCGAGCCGCTGTCGCTGGACGACCATGCCTACCTGGAGGCGTTCAACAACGTCACGGAGGCGGGCATCCGGCACTACTCGGAGCTTCGGTGGATGGACTTCCACCCGCTGCCGGAGCGGCGGCTGATCATTCAGCTCGTGGGGGAGATCGAGATCGGGCTGAGCGACGGCACGAAGCAGCGGTTCGGCCCGGGCGACGTTCGGCTGATGGAGGACGTCACCGGCAAGGGGCACACGCACGAGGACGTGACCGAGTGCACGCAGTTCATCATGATGCTGAAGGACTAGGAGAGGCTAGCGAAGGTGAACGGTTGACGTCTTGATAAGGGCATCCGGAGAAGGCGAATTGGAGCCTAACTAACTTCCAAGAACCGCATGGCGACCACGACAACGGACAACGCGATGCCCATGAGCCCCATGGTCCATCGAATGGACTTCAACTCGCCACGAAGCTCTGCTATCTCAGCCTTGAGGTCGGCCTTTAGGTCGCCAAGGTCAGCTTTGGTGGCATAATGCTGCAGCACTTGCTCTAGCTCTTGCCGGAGCTCTGACCGCGTAATGGGCTGCTCGGCGGTTGTCATGGCTCCTCAATTCAAACGGTAGCTAATGTAGAGCCAATTCTAGCTACAATATTTGCCTCTGTCAACTATTATTTGCTCAATTCAGGCCACTACTCCAGCGGGACCCACATCATGGTGCGGGGCTTGTTGCCTACTACGCGGGTTACGTGGCCCTGGCCGGTGAGGTCCTCGGCGAGGAGGACGTCTCCGGGGCCGAAGCGCTTGGTGGAGCCGTCGCCGACCTCGATCTCGCCCTCACCGTCCAGGGTGACGACGTATTGGCGGCCCGGGGCGCAGTGCCAGTCGAGGACGTAGTCGGCCGACTGACGGGTGAAGAAGGCGTGCATGGCGTTCGACGGCGGGGTTGCCTCGGACTGGCCGTCGCCCCTTGGGCTGAAGTCGAGGGCGACTTCCTCGAAGTGGGACTTGCCGTCTTCGCCGGTGTAGATGCGTGTTACGTGCATGGTGGCCCTCCTGATGCCTAGGTGAAGCCGCGACTCAGTTTGTTGGTGAGGGCAGTATAGCGTTTCCCCACTCCAAATCTCATACCTGCGCATAGCTCAGTTTCCTTGACCCGCGACGAATTTCGTGATACTTTCGGCAATTGCCTAGGACAAGCTCTCAAATGCGATATGGAGGTGACTCCCTTGGACGGCCTGATTTTGGCCATTGTGGCCGGCTTGGCTGCACTTGTTTTTGCTGCATTCCTGGCTATGCGCGTCCTTGCTGCGGACGAAGGAACCGATCGCATGAAGGAAATCGGCGCAGCCATCCAGGAGGGCGCGAATGCCTTCCTCAAGCGTGAGTACACGGTCCTGGCGGGATTCGTTGTGATTGTCTTCATCGTCCTTCTGGTTCTTGGACTCTATGGTGAAGGGCAGGACGAGAGGACGGCCTACGCCTACATCGTGGGCGCCATAGCGTCCGCGGTGGCAGGCTTCGCGGGCATGCGCATTGCGGTGAAGGCCAACATGCGGACGGCCTCGGCGGCGCGCATCGGGCTGAACCGCGCCCTACGGGTTGCCTTCTCCAGCGGCGGTGTCATGGGCGTCACCGTTGTCGGCATCGGGCTGCTTGGCGCGGTGATTCTCTGGATCATCTTCGAGGATCCCAACATTGTGGCAGGGTTCAGCTTTGGCGCATCCAGCATTGCGCTCTTCGCCCGTGTCGGAGGCGGCATCTACACCAAGGCCGCAGACGTCGGAGGCGACCTGGCGGGCAAGGTGGAGGCGGGCATCCCGGAGGACGACCCGCGCAACGCCGCGGTCATTGCCGACAACGTGGGCGACAACGTCGGAGACGTGGCCGGCATGGGGGCCGACCTCTTCGAGTCCTACGTCGGCTCCATCATTGCGAGCCTCGCTCTTGCCGCCACCGGGGCGGCGTTCCTCGGCGCGCCGGAGACGATTTCACGCGAGGCGCCCCTGACCGTGCTCCCGTTCGCCATCGCCGCAGTCGGCATCGTGGCGTCCATCATCGGCACGTTCCTCGTGCGCACGGGCGAGACCACCAACATTGGAAGTCTGCTCTGGTCCCTGAGGCGGGGCATCTTTGCCGCCGCTATCCTGGCGCTCGCCGGTTCGTTCGGCGCCATTTACTGGGTGATAGAGTCTCAGTCCGGTCTAGGAATGGACAGCGTCTGGCAGCTGTGGGGCGCGGTGGCCGTCGGACTTGGGGCCGGGGTCATCATCGGCGTCAGCACTGAGTACTACACCAGCTATGAATACAAGCCGACCCGCGGCATCGCCGGACGCGCAGTAACCGGCCCCGCAACGGTCATTATCAGCGGCTTCGCAACGGGGATGCTGAGCACCGTCATCCCGGTCATCGTCATTGCCGCCGCCGTCATCGGCGCTCACGAGCTTGCGGGGCTGTACGGCATCGCGATCGCCGCCGTCGGCATGCTCTCGACTCTCGGAATCACACTGGCCACTGACGCCTACGGGCCCGTGGCCGACAATGCGGGCGCGATTGCGGAGCAGGCCCACCTGGACCCGGAGGTCCGGGAGCGCACGGACGCCCTGGACTCCCTGGGCAACACCACGGCCGCCACGGGCAAGGGATTCGCCATCGGGTCGGCCGTCCTGACGGCGCTGGCGCTCATGGCCGCCTACGCCAATGTCGTCGGCCTTGACGCCATCGACCTGCTGGAGGTGTCCACCCTTGTAGGCCTCCTCATCGGCGCACTGATGCCGTTCGTGTTCAGCGCGCTCACTATGGAAGCTGTGGGCCGGGCCGCGCAGGACATGGTGGAAGAGGTGCGGCGGCAGTTCAACGAAATCCCGGGGCTCCGGGAAGGGAAAGAGGGCGTGCGCGCGGAGTACGCGCGCTGCGTGGACATCAGCACCAAGGGCGCGCTGCGCGAGATGATCATACCGGGCCTGCTGGCGGTCGTCGTGCCGATTGCGGTTGGGATGACCCCGTTCCTCGGCAAGGAGGCGGTGGGCGGACTGCTCATCGGCGCCATCGCCGCCGGGTCGTTGCTTGCCATCACCATGGCGAACAGCGGCGGCGCCTGGGACAACGCCAAGAAGTACATCGAAGCGGGCGCCCTCGAGGGCAAGGGCGGCGAGCCGCACAAGGCCGCAGTGGTCGGCGACACCGTCGGGGACCCGTTCAAGGACACCTCCGGGCCGTCGCTGAACATCCTGCTGAAGCTGATGTCAATTGTGGCACTGGTGTTTGCGCCGCAGTTCATTTAGGGCAATTGAACGGCCGCACCGCAGTGGTCAAGAGATAAGACTTTTCTTAGACCTTGACAAGCAAGTGCGGTGCGGCCAAGATATTGGTTGAAACGTGGTCCGCACGCGTTGGCGGGCCATCTGGAGAACTGGAACGGATAACGTTCCACTGTTAGCGGCATGGTACACTGAGGGCACCGTTTCCAACCTCAGTCGTCCTTCCCGCTGTAGATAGTAGGCAGGCCATCTATGGTCAAGTCAAAGTCAGCAAGATTGCTGGCAGCCCTAGCAATGGCGCTCTCACTGCTGGCGTTGACTTGCAGCAGCGATACTTCCGCAGCCCCCACGCCATTGCCGCCTACACCCACGGCCATTCCTCCGCTTGCTTCGCCGTCGCCTCTTCCCGTTGACGCGTCCACGCCCGTGGGCAACGGATCGGCGAACGGCATCTTCCCCTCGCCGATCCCCTTTGCCGTCTCGCTCCGACCAGCGCGGCCCGAGGGGTGGGCGTCGGCGCTCATCGTGTCGGGGCAGCCGAACGCGACGGAGAGCGGCCCCATCGGCGACGACGGGCAGATGTACGTGAGCTGGGCCGTAACAAACGGCGGGCCAGACGACGCGAGCGTGCCCTTCTCCGTCGACCTGCTGGTGGACGGGGTGCCGGTTGAACGCTGGGCCTCGTTCGGCCTGACCTCGGGCGAAGTGCAGTCAATCCGCGACTGGGACGACCTGCCGCTCCGCGCGAACCTCTCGCCGGGCAGCCACACGCTGGAGCTGGTAGTGGACTCGACCGGCTACCTACAGCCGCTAAACATGCAGGGCAACAGCATCTCAGTCACGTTTGACTGGCCCGAACTACCCGACCACAACGGCTCCACGCCCATCGCGCCGGAGCGGCTGCCCAACCTGACGCCCTACCTGCCCGAGGGATGGCAGGACGCCATCAGGCTGGAGGGCGTGCCCGCGTCCATAAGCGCGGCGGTCAACGGGTCCACCCCGGCAATGCAGATCGCCTACCGCAACGGCGGGCTCTCCAGCATCAGCCGGTTCTTCCTGGTGTACGTCTACCTGGACGGCGTGCTGGTCACGAAGTTCAACCAGCACGGCCTGATCGCCGACGAAGCGGTGGTCTCGCCGCCGTGGCACGAACTGCTGAGCACGATCCACATGACGCCCGGCCAGCACACGCTGACGCTGGAGCTGGACCCGACGGGGCTCGTCGCGGAGGCGGACGAGACCGACAACGTGGTCTCTGTCGACTTCAACTGGGCCGCGCCTGCTGTCGCGCAGCCTGCGCCAGCGCAGACGGCTGTTGCCGGACTGCCGGCGATCATCGGCTACACCCCCTCCGGGTGGTCCGGGTCGCTTGTGGTCAGCAGCTACCTGGGACAGACCTCTCAGGCGAGCAATGCTTACCTGAACTCGCAGTCCTACGTCAGCTGGGCCGTGCGGAACGCGGGCGCCGCGCTGAGCAGCCCCTACTCGCTCGAGCTGCTCGTGAGCGGCGAGGTGGTGCACACGTGGGAGCGCGCGGGCATCGACGCAGGCGCCATCGACTTCCTGGTCGACGAGCCCATCCCGGCGGCGTTCGCGCCCGGCATCCACAGCGTGGAGCTGCGGATGCGGACGGCGGACGGCGAGGTGACGCCGCTCGCGCGCAGACCGACCAACTGGCGCACCGGTTTCGCGCCTCCGCGCGCGGGCGCACCGATCGACGACGACGAACGCCGCAGCCGGCTGGCCTCGCTCGAGTGGGTGCGGTCGTCAACAGCGTTGCTGAGCGACTCTGATGACATGCGGCAGGACGTCGTTGACCTCGTGGACCTCGTCTACCAGAGCCTCTACAACCGCTCGCTGGAAGAGGAAGCGCTGGGCATCAACATACTCACGGACGACGAATTCACCGCATGGGTGGACGCCGAGTGCGGGGACGTCTCGCAGAGCCTTACGGGCAGCGCACGCGACATCTACCTGCAGCGGTGCGAGGTGGCCAAGGGTTTCGTTGGCTACTACTCCGACTGGCGGGGCGCGTCCCGCATCGTTGTTCGCAGCGACAGGACGCCGATGGACGTGCTGAGCACGGTTGCCCATGAGCTCGGCCACTTCCTGCAGGCGCGGGCCAACCCCTCGCTGAACGACCAGCCTGACCTCAACGTCATCGCTCTCCGGGAGGCGCAGGCGTACGCGCACCAGGCGCTCTTCTTCCGAACGCTGGAGTCACTGGCAGGCCTGGACTTACTGCTGTACCCGCGCCTCAGCGGCTACGAGAACTTCGTGCAAATGCGGGTCGGCGACCTGCGGGCCCGCGCCGAGACGAGCGAGCACGCTCGCGGGCAGCTGGTGCTGTGGCTCGCAATCCTGTCCGACCCCGAGCTTCGCCGGCAGCGGACGGTGCTGCTGAACAACCTCGCCATTCCGGCGCAGACGGCGCGGGAGGTCTTCGACTACCTGGTGGACTTCTCGCCGGGCGGGGCACGGTTCTACGTGACGCGGATCATGGGGAATGCCAGCGCGCAGATCGGCGCCATCGAATCGCTCGTCTCGGCGAGGCTGATCCCTGGGCTGCCGTACTGGAACGAGGGCTCGCCGGAGCTCCGGGAGATCGGGCTGCTGCTGCCGTAGCGCGCCTGGGTTCCTCCCCGCCAGACTACCCCACCATGTTGATGATGATGCCCGCCGCGATTGCCGATCCCAACACGCCCGCCACGTTCGGTCCCATTGCGTGCATGACGAGGAAGTTGTTGGGGTTGGCCTCCAGCGCGACGCGGTGCACGACACGCGCCGACATCGGCACGGCGGAGACGCCGGCGGCGCCGAGCAGCGGGTTTACCTTGCGCCCCGACGCCAGGTACATGATCTTGCCGAAGAAGATGCCGCCGACCGTTGCCAGCGAGAATGCGATCAGTCCCAGCCCGAACACCTGCAGCGTGTCGACGTCCAGGAACTCGTCGGCCACCATTGTGCCGCCTACAGTGAGGCCCAGCAGGATGGTGACGATGTTGATGAGCTCGTTCTGCGCGGTGGACGAGAGGCGCTCGACAACGCCGCTCTCACGCAGGAGGTTGCCGAACATGAACATGCCGATGAGCGGGATGGAGCCCGGCGCGAAGAGGACGGCAAGGAGCAGCACGGTCAGCGGAAAGAGCAGCTTCATCAGCTTGGAGACCGGCTGCGGATCGTAGGGCATCTCCACCATGCGCTCGGCCCTGGACGTGAGCGCGCGCATGATGGGGGGCTGGATGATGGGGACCATCGCCATGTAGGAGTAGGCCGAGAGAGCGATGGGCCCGAGCAGGTGATCGGCGAGCCGTCCAGCCACGAAGATGGACGTCGGGCCGTCCGCACCGCCGATGATGCCGATGGCGCCCGCCTCCTGCAGCGTGAAGCCGAGCGCGATGGCGCCCAGCAGCGTCCCGAAGATACCGATCTGCGCGGCCGCGCCCAGCAGCGCCATCGTGGGACGCTGGATGAGCGGCGTGAAGTCCGTGAGGGCGCCGAGACCGAGGAACATCAGCAGCGGGAAGATCTCGGTGCTGAGGCCCGTCTTCTTCAGCAGCACCAGAAGACCCTCATCCTCGCCGAGGCCGCCGAAAGGGACGTTCGCCAGCATTATGCCGACGCCGATGGGGATGAGCAAGAGCGGCTCGAAGCCCTTCTGGATCGCCAGGAAGATGAATCCCAGCGCTATCAGGATCATCAAGCCGTTCTTCCAGAGGCTTGCGATCTCGCTGAAAAACTGGCTGTCGAAGGGGATTTCGCCGGTAAGCACTGCGTTCCTTCAGGTGGAGATGGGGGTCAGTCCCGGGAATTCCGAGGGCGCACACGGTTGCCCTGCGATGACATGAGCGCTTGCCGCCCCTGCACGCGCCACGCGCCGGGGGCCTCCGCCGACTCTCGACGCGGGGCCGGGGTCCGGGTCGAGCCGATGCCGCGACGGACGAAATGCACCGCCGCCGCCATCGCCGCGACCATCGCGGGCTCCACTTCGCCGCCGGCGGTTGCGGGCGCGACGGGGGGCTCGGCCGTGGACGCGGGAGAGGGGGCAGCGGCCTCGGTGGAGGGCTCGACGCCGACGCGACGGAGCGCGCGGCCGAGCAGCGTCGTCACGACGGCCAGCGACACCAGCGCGGCAAACACGACGCCCACGCCCGTGCCCGCGATCTCAAACCCTCTCTGCAGCTCGTCCACGCGACTCCTTTACTTTGGCGGCCCTGCCATTGTAGACGCGAGCGTTGTTCGATGCCACCACTCGACCCGGCGAGCAGATGGACGGCGCGACAGTCATTCTGTTACCCTATACGCCACAGCCACTAGGGCAAAGGACGCAAATATGTGGGTAAAGACACCGAAATACGTCCTCGACACAATCGAAGCGGCCGTGTGGGACTACATTAACGAGCAGTACCACGGCAACGACGTCTTTGGCCCTGTTTTCGTCATCGAACACCCGGACGTCTTTGAAGAGGACCGTATCCACATCTACATCTTCTACGACGGCGAGGACGAGTTGCTGGACCGCGATTTTCGATGGGGTTTATATGAATGGGTGACACAATGCGTCACCGATAGTGAAATGCCCGTCCTCCCTTCAATTAAGTTCTTCCACAAGTCATGGCGGAAAGAAATCAATACCAGGGTGGGTAAGTGGATCCCGCAGAGTTAATTGGCCTTGGGCGGGAGCTGGCTGCGGGGAAGAGGAAAAGGCACCGAGGAACACCGAGACAAGCGGACTTGCGCCGGGCAGTCAGCTCGGCGTACTACGCTATGTTCCATGCGCTGTGCACAATCTGTGCACGTTCGCTCGCTGGCGCCTTGGCTGCGTCCACAGATGAAGTATCGTGGAGATTGGCATACCGCGCTCTTGAACATGGCAACGCCAGGAGCAGGTTCTTACACAAGAACGGCATGCAGCGATTTCCCATCGCCATCAAGAGCTTTGGCAAGCTGTTAGTGGAGATTCAGGAAGAGCGAAACACGGCCAACTATGAACCTGCCACAAGCTTTGAGTCTGCGGAGGTCGAAGAGTTAGTCGAGGACGCCGCGGACGCCATCGCGCAACTGAGACGCTCCCCGCGTCAAGACCTCCGCGCCCTCTCCCTCTACCTCCTTCTCCGCCCCCGGCGCGACTAGTCCCTTGCCTTCGCTCCACTTGCGACGGGTAGCCGCCCCTGCTACCGTACTGAGACCCTCTGCAGCGGGAGCGACATGGCCCAGAAACGAGTTTCCCTGTTCGTGACGTGCCTTGTGGACCAGTTCTACCCCGAGGTCGGCGAGGCTACGGTGCGGCTGCTCCGTCACCTCGGCGTCGAGGTTGACTTTCCGGCTGACCAGACGTGCTGCGGGCAGGTTGCGCTGAACGGCGGGTACCGGTCGCATGCGACGGCCGTTGCCAAGCGCTTCGTCGAGGTCTTCCGCGGCAGCGAGGCGATCGTCGCGCCGTCCGGGTCGTGTGTCGCGACGATCCACGCGCACTACGGGGATCTGCTGCGCGGCTACCCTGAGCTTGCGGAAGAAGTGGCGTCACTGCAGGCGCGGACGTACGAGCTCTCGCAATACCTCGTGGACGTGCTTGGCGTGGAGAATGTTGGCGCGCGCCTGCCGTCGCCGGCGCGGGTCACGTACCACGACTGCTGCCACGCCCTGCGCGATCTCGGCGTGGGGGCACAGCCGCGGAGGCTGCTGTCCGCCGTGGACGGCGCGGAGCTTACCGAGATGAAGGACTCAGCGTCGTGCTGCGGGTTCGGGGGGACGTTTTCGGTGAAGTTTGCCGACATCTCGTCGGCGATACTGCGTGAGAAGCTGCACAACGTCGAGGCGACGGGCGCGGACGTGCTCACGGCCGTCGACTCGAGCTGCCTGATGCACATGGGCGGCGCGCTGCGACGGCAGGGTTCGCGGACGCGGCCGATGCACATCGCCGAGCTGCTGTGCGAGGGCATCGAGGGGGAGCGGGCATGACGGACGTGCTTTCGGCCCACTTCAAGGAGCAGGCCGCGGAGGCCATCGGCAACGCGACGATACAGGAGTCGCTGGACCGGCTGGTAAACTTCCGGCAAGGGCGCGTCGACGCCATCGCGGAGTATGGGCAGGAGCGGTGGGACGCGCTCAGCCAGAGCGCACGGGAGATCAAACGCGAGACGCTCGAGCACCTCGACTACTACCTCGACGAGCTCTCGCGAAACGTCGAGCGGGCGGGCGGGCACGTCTTCTTCGCGAGGGACGCGGCGGAGGCCAACGAGTACGTCGCCAAGGTTGCGGCGGACAACGGCGTCAAGACTGTTACCAAGAGCAAGTCGATGGTGTCCGAGGAGATGGGCATCGCGGACGTGCTGGAGTCGATGGGCATCGAGCCCGTGGAGACGGACCTGGGCGAGTACATCATCCAGTTGGCGCGCGAAGCGCCCTACCACATCATCGCGCCGGCGCTCCACAAGTCGAAGGAAGAGGTGTCAGAGCTCTTCGAGCGCATCCTGGGCACTCCGGCGGAGAGCGACATAACGGCGCTGGCGGGCGTCGCGCGAAAGGTGCTGCGAGAGAAGTTTCTCGAGGCGGACATGGGCATGACGGGCGCCAACTTCGGCGTGTCGGAGACGGGCACAATCGTCATGGTGACCAACGAGGGGAACGGGCGCATGTGCTCGTCGCTGCCGCGTGTACACGTCGCGACGATGGGGATGGAGCGCGTCATCCCGCGCCTGCGGGACGTTGCGACGTACCTGCCGCTGCTGACGCGCTCGGCGACGGGGCAGCGGATCTCGAGCTACGTCTCCTTCGTCACTGGCCCGCGCCGGAGCGACGAGGAGGACGGGCCGCAGGAGTTTCACCTGGTCATCCTCGACAACGGACGGTCACGGATGCTGGCCGATCCGGAGCTGCGGGAGGCACTCTACTGCATCCGGTGCGGCGCGTGCCTGAACGCTTGCCCCGTGTACGGCAAGGTGGGCGGCCACGCCTACGGCTGGGTGTACCCGGGGCCCATCGGCGCGGTGGTCACGCCGTCGCTGGTTGGCGTGCCAAAGGCGAAGGACCTGCCCTTCGCGTCGACGCTGTGCGGGGCGTGCCGAGACGTGTGCCCGCTGAAGATCGACATACCGCGGATGCTGCTCAAGCTCCGCAGCGACGCTGTCGAGGGGCCGGCGGAGACGCGGGTGCCTCGGCGCGTGGAGTCGCTGATGATGCGTGCGTGGCGGAGGACGGTGGCCGGGCCGCGGCTTTTCTCGCTGGCAGGGAAGGTCACGTCCGCCGCGCAGTGGCCGCTCTCGCGAAGGGGCTCGCTGCGATGGCTGCCGCCGCCGCTGTCCGGCTGGACGCGCACGCGAGACTTCCCCCGCGCCGCAATGCGCCCATTCCGCGCTCGCTGGCGCAAGGACGAGGGTAATCGTGGCGGATAGGGAGGAGTTCCTCGCGCACATCCGCAGCGCGCTGGCCTCGGGGCCGTGCATCGGCGCGCCGCCGAGCGCATCGCCGCCCGCTGCCACGCCGTCGCCGCCGTCACGCGACGACCTGCTCGCGCAGCTCGAACGGAGCGCGGGGCTGCAGAGCTGGCACTTCGTACGAGCGGCCAATGCGGATGAAGCCACCGCTCGTGTCGTCGAGATCGCGAAGGGTCACGGCGCGGGGACGGTCGTGCGAACTGCGCATGACGTGCTGCAGCGCATGGGTATCGACGCGGCGCTGGCTGGAGCCGGTATGGAGAGCGTCGTGCTGGCCGACGGCCCCGGCGGGCTCGACGCAGAGCAGCGGCAGGCTACGGCGGCAGGGGCAGCGGTGGGCGTCACGGGCGTGGACGCCGTCATCGCGGAGACGGCCTCGGTGGCGCTGGCGCCGCGGAAGGGCATGAGCCGGCAGGCGTCGCTGCTGCCGCCGGTGCACGTGGCCGTCGCAATGGCGGACCAGGTCGTCGGGACGCTGGACGACGTGCTGGCGCTGCGGCTCGTAGAGCTTGCGGAGGCGGAGGAGATCACCTGGTACATGAACCTCGTCAGCGGGCCCAGCCGCACGGCGGACATCGAGCAGACGCTGGTGGTCGGCGTGCACGGGCCGGGGGTGGTCTACCTGGTGGTCATCGAGGAGTAGCGCGCCGCAGCATTGCTCGCAGGCCGCGCGACGTTGCCCGTTTCAGATGCTCGCTTGGGCGCGCCATTGCGTCTTCCACTGTCACCGCGCCTGTTGCCATGCCTGCCAGCGCCATGAATCCCTCAGCGTAGAGCTTGCGCCAGCCGGGGCCGAGGCTTCCGCCGACACCGAGGACGGGGATGCCGCGCGCCGACGCCCGGTTGGCGACGACGGCCGGGGCCTTGTGGTAGGCCGTCTGCCAGTCGAGACGCCCCTCGCCTGTGATTACGAGCGACGCGCCCTCCAGCCGCGCGTCGAGGGCGACAGCCTCCGCTACGATGTCGGCGCCCCAGGCGATGCGCGCGCCGAGGAAGGCCACCAACCCCGCGCCCATGCCGCCGGCCGCGCCGCCGCCCGCAATGCCCGACACGTCCACGCCGAGATCGCGTCGCGCGACGTCCGCCATGCGCCGCAGCGCGCGGTCCAGCGTCGCGACGTCGTCCGGTGTCGCGCCCTTCTGCGGGCCGAAGGTGGCCGCAGCGCCTGACGGGCCGCACAGGACGTTGGTGACGTCGGTGGCGATGACCAGCTCGGCGTCACCGAGCCGCGCGTCCAGACCGGAGGCGTCGATGGCGGCGAGGTCCAGCAGCCCCTCGCCGCAGGGGGCGATGGGTCCGCCGTCTTCGCGAAAGAGGCGGACGCCCAACGAGGCTGCGAGGCCCGCGCCGCCGTCATTGGTGGCGCTGCCGCCTATGCCGAGGATGATTCGGCGGTAATCGGCGTCCAGCACTGCGCGGATGACCGCGCCGACGCCGTACGTGGTCGCGCGGAGCGGGTCTCGGACGGTGGACGGCAGGAGGGCGAGCCCGCAGGCCTGTGCGGTCTCGACGACGGCGGTCTCGCCGCCGCCGAGGGCGCCCCAACGGGCGATGACCGGCCCGCCGAGGGGGCCGGTGGTGTTGACGGTGTGGTACGCGCCGCCGGTGGCCTCCACGAGGGCGTCCAGGGTGCCATCACCACCGTCGGCCACGGGGCAGCGCACGACGTCGGCGTCGGGGAACGCGGCGCGGGCGGCCTCGGCCATGGCGTCGGCGGCTTGCCCAGCGGACAGTGTGCCCTTGAATGCCTGCGGGGCGATGACGATCTTCATGGGGACAGGGTAGCGGTCGACGGGCCGGCGGGGGAAGGGGATCGCGGCAGGAAGGGTGGGGCGGGATTGTCGTCGTTCCTGCCTTCGCAGGAACGACGAGGGGGGGCTAGAGCGCGGTGGAGTGGCGGGGGTAGCGCCAACGTTCGGCGCGCATGATGGCCTCGAGGGCCTGTGCCGTGTCGTCAATGCGGCCGTTCTCGTTCACGACGACGTAGTCGAACATCGGCATCAGCTCCATCTCGTGGCGGGCGGTGTACAGGCGGCGCTCGAGGTCGACAAGGTCCTCACTCTTGCGCTCGAGCAGACGACGCTCGAGCTCCTCCATGGACGGCGGCGCCAGGAAGACAAAGACGCCGTCCGGGTTCAGTGTCTTGATGGTCCGCGCGCCCTGCACGTCAATCTTGATGATGACGTCCATGCCGCTGGCCAGCGCATCGCGCACCTGGTCCCTTGGGACGCCGTATCGGTTGCCGTAGACCTCGGCGCTCTCCAGGAAGCCGCCCTCATCCAGCTTCTCCCTGAAGGTGTCGCGATCAAGGAAGATGTAGTCGACGCCGTCGGTCTCGGTGGGCCGCATGGGCCGGGTGGTCGCCGTCACGACGAAGTGGACGGGGTAGTTGCGCTCCCGGAGCCGCGTCAGGACGGCGTCCTTGCCGACGCCGGAGGGGCCGGACACGATCATCATGAGGGGGTGCGGCGCGAGAATCTCGGGGAGGCGCGGCTCGTCGGGCGAGGTCATACGTCACCGCCATTCCGGGGCATACCGCGATGGCCTGGAGGGCTTGCCGGCGGGAATGTCGTCACGGTCATGTCGTTCGCTCCCGCATTTCCGCCCGGGGGGGGGGCCTAGTCCCGCCTGTAGATCGTGGGGTCTTCCTTTTCCTGCCCCACGTCCCGGAACCGCTTGGCCACCGTGTCACCCAGAAGCATGCCCATGAACTGGTCGGAGGCCTTGAGGCCCTCGAAGGCGCCCTCTTCGCCCTCGCGGCCGAGCATCCAGCGGGCGCGGGCCTCCCACGCCTCGACGAGCGCCCGCTCAAGGCCGGCCTGGTCGTCCTTGACCATGCCGCGCAGGCTATGCAGGTCCTTGATGAGCTCGTCGATCCAGTAAACGAGGGCGTCGCGGTTGGTCACGGCGATGTCGCGGTGCATGATGGGGTCGCCGGACGCGAGGCGGGAGATGTCGCGGAAGCCGCTGGCCGCCAGCTTAGCCATCTCGCGCCAGCCGACGCTGCGGGACGTCGCGTTGACCAGTGAGACTGAGAGCATGAAGGGCAGGTGGCTCACGGCGGCGACGTAGCTGTCGTGCTCCGCGGGGTCGACAAAGTAGGGCTTGGCGCCGATGGCCTGTACGAGCGAGACGATGACCTGCACCGACTCCGGAGTGGCGCTGCGGGCCGGGCAGATGGCGTAGACGGAGCCGTTGAGCATGGCGGCCTCGGCGTCCTTAGGGCCCGAGGTCTCCTTGCCGGCCAATGGGTGGCCGCCGACGAAGCTCACGCCGTCGGGCAGCAGCTCTTCGGCCCACGCGACGACGTCCTTCTTCGTGCTGCCCGTGTCGGTGACGATGGCGCCCGGCGCGAGAAACTCGGGGAGGAACTCGAACAGCTCGCGCATGGCGAGGACGGGAACGGCGACGATGACGATGCTCGCGTCGCGAACCGCCTCGGGAATCGTGCGGACGTCGCGGTCGATGGCGCCCATCTTGCGGGCCGTCGAGACGTGGGTGGGCTCGAGGTCGATGCCGACAACCTCGATGTCCTTGTTCTGCGTCTGCCGGATGGCGAGGCCCATGGACGTGCCGATGAGCCCCAGTCCGATGATGGCGATCTTGTCCATGAAGGCTCCCGTTCTCCCGCTCGATATGTGCGCCCATTATACGCGGGTATCCGCATTCTACTGCAAGCGTGCTACAGGACGATGCTCTCCAGGAAGCGGATGGGCGGGCCGATGATCCATGCGAGGATGCCGACGCCAAGCATGATGTCCAGCATGATGATAACGAGCAGGATGCCGGGGCCGTAGGGCTCCAGCCGGAGGAGAGGTATCGCGAGGGCGCGGGGGAGCAGGCCCGCGGCCACCTTGGAGCCGTCCAACGGGGCCAAGGGGATCAGGTTGAACACGCCGAGGATGAGGTTCAGGAAGAGCCACATCGCGAAGAACTGCCCGATGACGAGCGACACCGGCGCGCCTGACTGCAGCGGCGTGAAAACGACGTTGTACGGCCACTCGACGATGCCGAGCTTGAAGAGTAGGCCAATGAGGAAGGCCAGCAAGAAGTTTGAGAGGGGGCCGGCGAAGGCGACAAGCATCATGGCCTTCAGCGCGTTGGCCCCGAAGGCGTAGCCGTTTACGGGCACCGGCTTGCCCCACCCGAAGCCGGCCACCAGGAACATGATGCTGCCCGCGGGGTCCAGGTGCGCTTTGGGGTTCAGCGACAGCCGCCCGAGACGCCGCGCGGTGTCGTCGCCGAGGGACGTGGCGGTCAGGGCGTGGCTGAACTCGTGGAACGTGACGCTGGCGACCACCGCCAGGAGGAGCATGCCGGTGAATATAAAGAACGCGACGGGGTCGTCGCCCAGGATGCCGATGTTACGGAAGATCATCGGGGTCGTCCGGGTCGAAGTCGTCGTCGTCATCGTCGTGCTGGTGCTGAGGGCGGCTGCTGACGCGCGGCACGATCGGCGAGCCGGAATCGCCGCGTGACTTTCGGCGCGGCAGGCCGCGGATCGCCTCAGAGAGCGCCTTCAGCCCCTCGGCGTCGGTGGTCTCGAGGTCCGCGACGACGCCCTCGACGCCTATATCGCGGAGGCACTCGAGCTCCCACGCGGTCAGGGCGCCGTGAACGGGGAGGAGGAACGGCCGGCCGATCTCACAGCGGGCCGTGGCCAGGTGCATGAGCACCTCCAGCGTCAGCGGGGACGCGACGGCGTCGGCGTAGACGACGGCATCGACGGGCATGACCTCCAGGGAGTGGGCGTGCTCCTCCTTGAGGTCGACCGGGATTACCAGGAGCTTCCCGACGTCCTCGTCGTGCAGCGCGTCGAGCGAGGACGTGAGGCCGGTCAGGGAGACGAAGTCGGCACCGGCCTGCACGAGGGCGGTCACGTCGTCAGCGGCTAGGGTGTTGACCTGCGCGCCCCACGGCACGTCGGGCATCGACTGCATCGCCTGCGACGCGGCGGCCGCGTCTGCGCCGTCGCCGCGGAAGATGACGCCATCGAGGGCGACGCCGTTGGCGTTGGCGACGGCCTCGGGCTCGGCGGTGGCGGCGAGGAGGACCATCGTGGGCATGGGCTGCCGCCGTGCGGCTGCGCCAAAGCCCATGGGCGCGGGCGCATCCTTGCCCAGACGTTCAATGCGTTGAATCAGCTTGCTCATACTGCCTCACAGGTGGAGTGCCCGTCGGCGGTGCGCGGGATTTCGGTACGCCGAGCGGTTACACGTATGGTAGCACACCGGCATTGGGCGCGGTCACGGCGCGGGAACGTCTGGTTGATCACCGGCCAAAGCTGAGGCGCGCGGCGAGCGAGTCGGGCAGGCCGGCGGCTGTCATCTTCATCTGCGTCCGCTCGATGTCGTAGGGCACGCGGTGGTGTGTGACGGTGCGGGCGACGGTGTCGTAGACGGCGTAGGCGGCGCGAGGATCGCCGTCGCGGGGCTGGCCGACGCTGCCGGGGTTCAGGATGATGCGCGCTCGGTCGAGTGCGTGCGCGCCGTCGAGGGCGACTACGGCGCCGGGCTGGAGCGGGGTGACGCTGCCGGACTCGTCGCAGGCGAAGGGGAGGTGGGAGTGGCCGAGCAGGCAGAGGGGGGTGTCGAAGAGGCTGAAGCACTCGGCGGTGACCTGCGGGGGCATGAGCCAGGGCAGGAAGTACTCCCACACGGGCTCCCGCGGCGTGCCGTGCACGAGCGTGACCTCCGACTCCTCGTGGCGGAGGGGGTTCGAGCGGAGGTAGGCCTGCTCGTCTGGCGTGAGGCGGTGGCGCGTCCACATCGCCGCCGTGCGGGCCGCGGGGTTGAAGGTCTCGACGGAGAGCTCGCCGATGGCGGCGAGGTCATGGTTGCCGGCGACGGCGGCGTGGTCGTAGGAGCGCAGCAGCGCGAGGCACTCGCCCGGGTCCGGGCCGTATCCGACGATGTCGCCGAGGCACAGGACGCGCTCGAAGCCGCCGGACGCCTCCGCGTGGGCGATAACCGCTTGGAGCGCCTCCAGGTTGCTGTGAACGTCCGCCACCACAAGGCAGCGCATATCCCTCACCTTGGCCGTAGCTGGCGGCTCAAGTATACTTGGAGCCATGCTGGTGCGGGAACTTGGGGAGTTCGGCCTCATAGAGCGCCTGTCCCGGCGCGTGTCCGCCTCGCCTGCCGGCGCACCCCGATGCAATGAGCCGTCGCTCAACGTGCGCGTCGGCATCGGCGACGACGCCGCTGTGTGGGAGGCCTCGGGGACGGCCGAGGCGCTGACGACGGACACAATCGTCGACGGGACGCACTTCAGGCTGTCGACGACGGGGTGGAACGACCTGGGCTGGAAGGCGCTGACAACGAACCTGAGCGACATCGCGGCGATGGGCGCGACTCCCGGCGTGGGGGTGGTGACGCTGGGGCTGCCGCCGGACACGCGGGTGGAAGACGTCGACGCGCTGTACGACGGGCTGCTGGATGCTGCGGAGGTGTTCGGCGCGAGCGTGGCCGGAGGCGACGTGGTGGCGTCACCGACGCTGTTCATCACCGTCGCGCTGACCGGCACGCTGGCGCGGGAACCGATGCTGCGCTCGGCGGCGGAGGTGGGGGACCTGATCGCGGTGACGGGCTCGCTGGGCGCGTCGGCGGCGGGGCTTGCCGTGCTACAGGGGGCGTCGACTGCTGGAGGCGCCGACGCTGAGCCGCTGCTCGCCGCGCACCGTCGACCGTGGCCGCGCGTCGCCGAGGGTACTCGGCTCGCCGAGGCGGGCGTGCGGAGCGCGATGGACATAACGGACGGGCTTATCGACGACCTGGGCAAGCTGAGCGCGGCCGCCGGGTGCGCCGCCCGGCTGGACGAGGAATGCGTCCCCGTGCACACGGCGGCGCTCGCCGCGTTCCCGGACGAGGCGATGGCGATGGCGCTGAACGGTGGCGAGGACTATGAGCTGCTCTTCACCGCACCGCCGCGCCTGATGGCGTCGATCGGCGGCGCGCTTGCCTGTGAAGTTCACGTTGTAGGCGAGATAATTTTGGGGACGCCAGGAGAAGTTGTCGTGGTGGACGCTAAGGGGAACACAGTTGCGCCGCCGCGCAGGGGATGGGACCACTTCGCATGAGCATCAGGGTACACATAGCGAGCGGGAGCGCCGACGAGACGCTGCGCATCGGAGCCGAGCTTGGGCAGCGGCTGCAGCCGGGCGACGCGCTGCTGCTGACCGGAGACCTCGGCGCGGGGAAGACGACACTGACGCAGGGGATCGCGCTGGGGCTCAACGTGCCTGAGCGGCCGCGGAGCCCGACGTTCGTCATGGCGACGGAGTACGAGGGGCGGCTGCCGCTGTACCACCTCGACCTCTACCGCGTGGAGGACCTGGGAGAGCTTGGCGAGCTGGGACTGGACGAGTACCTGATCGGCGACGGCGTCACGGTGGTCGAGTGGGCCGACCGCGCTCCGCACGCCTTCCCGCCGCACGGGCTGTGGGTCGACCTTCAGGTGCGCGAGGAGGATGGGCGGGACATCACCGTCTCTTGCTCGGAGCCGCGCAACGCGGCTGTCGCCGAGTGGCTGGAGCAGGCGGCCGTCGCGAGGAGCGCGTAGCGTGGAGTTGTGCGTCGACACCGCCACGCGCTACGCGGGCATCGCCCTGGCCGAGGGCGGCGCCGTCATTGCCGAGACTGCGTGGCACAGCCGCAACAACCATACGGCGGAGCTCGCGCCCGCCGTCCTGAATATGCTGAAAGATGCCGGCTGCGACGCCAAGCAGATCACAGGCATCGTGGCGGTCATCGGGCCGGGCGGGTTCAGCGCGCTGCGTGTCGGCCTCGGGTTTGCGAAGGGGCTGGCGGAATCGCTCGACATCGCCATCGCGCCGGTGAGCGCGCTGGAGGTCGAGGCGGCGCGGCACTTCGAGGCCGAGCAGGGGCCGCTGCTGCCGCTGCTGGAGGTCGGACGCGACCGCGTCGCGTGGTGCGTGTACGAGCGCAGAGGCGACGGCTGGCGGCGCGCGGCGGAGGAGCGGGTCACGACGGTCGCAGAGATGGTAGAGGCCTGCCCCTCGAGCGCAGTCTACTGCGGCGAGGGCGCTTGGCACGTCTCGGAGCGGCTGCGGGAGCTCGCGCCGGACGCGCGGGTCATCGTCCTGGAGCCGCCGACGCGGTCGCTGGCCGTGTTGGCCGCGCTGGGGCACGCGGCGCTGGCTTCTGGCGGCGCGCCGGACCGGCAGACCCTGGAACCCAACTACCTGCGCCCGCCGAGCATCACCATGCCGGCCGGGCGGGTCAATCCGCAATAGGTCAAGAACTACAAGCACCAGGAGGCACACCTTGGCAGACATCCAGACAACCCTCGTGCTCATCAAGCCGGACGGGCTGCAGCGCGGGCTGGCGGGGGAGATCATCGGCAGGCTGGAGCGGCGCGGGCTGCAGCTGGTGGGCATGAAGCTCATGCGCGTGGACGAGGCGCTGGCCCACCGGCACTACGAGGCGCACGTGGAGCGGCCATTCTTCCCGGGGTTGGTGCAATTCATCACGTCGAGCCCCATCGTCGCGATGGCCGTGCGGGGGCCGAACAGCGTCGAGCTCGTGCGGCAGACGGTGGGGGCGACGAACCCCGCGGCTGCGGCGCCGGGCACGATCCGCGGCGACCTGGGCATCGACATCGGGCGCAACCTCATCCACGGGTCGGACTCGCCGGAGGCGGCGGAGCGCGAGGTGGCGCTCTTCTTCGCGCCGGAGGAGGTGGTCGACTGGGAGCGCAACGTCGAGGGATGGATCGTCGAGTAGGGGCGATTCGCGAATCGCCTTACTGCACGTGCAGGAGAGGCACGGCCTCGCGCCAGAGCTGCTCGAGGCGGTAATACTCGCGCTCATCGGGCGAGAAGACATGGATGAGGACGTCGCCGTAGTCGAGCAGAACCCAGCCGGACTGCACGGTGCCCTCGCGGTGGTTCACGGGGATGCCCTCGCCCTTGAGCGCGAGCGTGATGTCCTCGATGAGGGCGTTGACCTGCCGAGGGTTGTCGGCGCTCAGCAGCACGAAATAATCGGCGAAGTCCGCCAGCTCGCGGATGTCCAGCAACACGATGTTCGACGCCTGCTTGTCGCTGGCAATTTCCACTGCGCGCTGTGCAATGTGTAGCGGTTCTACGTTTACCATTACAGGCATTATAGTATGCTTGGGCACCCCGTCCAGCGTGAGCGGCAACAATGCCGGGCGGATGGGTGAAACAGGGACGCGGGAACATCCGGGCGGCGCGTCTCGTTTAGCAGATAGGAGCAGCGTATCTGTGGGAAAACAGATTACAAGCTGCGTATAGTAGGGGTTGACACACCCTACACGCGCCCCTACTATAGGGTGCGGTATTCTGAATGGGTTGCTGTGAACGCAGCAAGGCCCCAAACACTTCGTAAAACGAAAGGGGATCTCATGGAACGGTTTTCACCCAGGCGCATCAGCGGGATTGCTGTCATCGTCGTCCTATCGCTTGCTCTCCTGATCGCCGCTTGCGAAGGGCCCGCTGGCTCGCAAGGCGCACAAGGCCCCCAGGGTGATCCAGGTCTCCCCGGTCTCCCGGGTAACCCCGGTCTTCCGGGCGTCCAGGGTGTCCAAGGTGAGCCCGGTCTCCCCGGCAACCCCGGTCTCCCCGGCGTCCAGGGCCCACAGGGTGAGCAGGGCCCGCCCGGTCCGTCCGTGGCCGCCCAAGTCGTCGTTCCCGAGCACTCCTTCGAGGATGGCAAGGAGCACAGCCTGACAGTGATGGGTTCCGGCTTCCAGCGCGGCGACGTGATCTTCGGTGAGATCGCCATCGGCGGCGAGGACACCGTGGCTGTCGTAGGCGCCACCGCCAACGAGTCAGGCGCGTTCATGAGCACCTCCGGCCTCGACCTCGAATCGCTGGCGACCCTGTCGCCTGGTGTGTACACACTGCACGTCCGCGACACCAGCGGCAACAACGCCACGCACCCCATCGTGATCTCCGAGCCCAAGCAATAGAAGAACTCGGTTAGCCAAGAGGCCCCTGGGAGGAATTCCCAGGGGCCTCTTTTGTTTGTACGAGGGGCGCTCCTCCACGACGCCACTCCCCCGCATCTTTGCATCCGCGCAAGGGTTCTGTTAGGGTTGCGCCACCACCCCTCCGCCCAAGGAGGCCAACATGGCAACCCAACGACCATCAACAGCGCAACCCAGCAGCCGCACCATCGGCATGATCCTCATCCTCTCGATGATTGCCGCGCTTTTAATGGCCGCGTGCGGGCCTGAGGGGGCGCAGGGTCCGCAAGGGCCGCAGGGACCGCCCGGCGACCCGGGCCTTGCCGGTCTCCCGGGCAACCCTGGTGACGCCGGCGTGCAGGGCCCTCCCGGAGAGCCGGGCCATCCCGGCAACCCCGGCTTCCAGGGCCTCCCGGGCCCGCGGGGTCCCATCGGTCCGAGTACCATCGCGACGATCGTGATCTCGCTGGACAATGGGCCGGTGGTCGCGGGCGCCGAGAACAGCTTCACCGTCGTTGGCGCGGGATTTGCGCGGGGAGACGCCATTTACGGCGAGCTGTTCACCGGCGAGGAACCCCTCTCCATGGTCGGGGGCACGGTAGCGGAATCGGGCGCATTCTCGGCTCCGGCGAGCCTCGACCTCACGCGGCTGACGGCGCTGGGGCCGGGCGTGTACACGCTCTACGTGCGCGACAACAGCGGCAACAACGCGACGGCGCCGTTGGCGATCACTGAGGCGAAGTAGCGACGCAAGCAGGTTAGACGTGGAAGCCCCCGGCGCGTTGCGCGCCGGGGGCTTCTCTTTTGGACTCTCACCGGATGGACGCCGTGGGGACGTGCGTGAGGGTGGAGGCCGCTACTGCCGCTGGACGCGGACGCGGGTGATGCGGCGGCCGGAGGTGCTGAGGACCTCGACGCGGAGGCCGCCGGCGACGACCTGGTCGCCCTGGCTGGGGATCTTGCCGAGCTTGTTGTAGACGAGCCCGCCCATCGTGTCGAAGCCGTCGCCCTCGAGGTCGACGGAGAAGTGCTCCTTCAGGAAGCTCAGGTTCACCCTCGCGTCCAGCACCACTTCGTTGGTGCTGATGACCTGGACCTCCTGCTCCTCCTGGTTGAACTCGTCGACGATGTCGCCGACGATCTCCTCCAGGATGTCCTCCAGCGTGACGAGGCCGGCGGTGCCGCCGTACTCGTCGACCACGACGGCCATGTGGCCGCGGCGGCGCTGGAACTCGAGCAGCAGCTCGTCGACGCGCTTGCCTTCCGGCACGAAGAGGGCGGGGCGCAGGAAATCGCGGACCGTGGCGCCGTTGGGGGCCTCGGCGAACCACAGCAGGTCGCGGGCGTGGAGGATGCCCTGTACGTGGTCGATGCCGTTGTCGTGGGCCGGGATGCGGCTGTGGCCGGCCTCCCGCATCAGTGCGAGGGCCTCAGCGACTGGGGCCTTGACGTCGATGGCGACCATGTCGGGCCGAGGCACCATGATGTCGCGCACGGCCTTCTCCTCGAGGACCAGTATCGCGTGGATCATCGCCATCTCGCGTTCGTCGGGAGGGTTCACCTCTTTGCTCAGCGGGATGAAGACCCGGTCGAAGCGGGCGGCCAGCTCTGACGTTATCTCCGGCAGCGTCTCCGGGCGGCCGACGATGGAATGCAGAAGGCGGTAGAGCGGGACGGTGACGGGTCCCCATACAGTCGTCACGACGACGCCGATGGGGGCTCCGAGCAACGCCATCCGTGGCCAGTGGCCCCGGAGCACGGGGTAGAAGGCCAGCGGCAGCAGCAGCGCGATGCCTATCCCGCCCACCAGCGAGAGCACGAATGCCCAAGCCGCCGGGTCGCGGGCAAGCAGGTACGCCGTCAGCGCCGCGATGCCGGCGCCATAGAGCGCCACACCGACCATCAACAGCGTGAAGGCCGTCTCCATTGGCTTTCGCATGAGGGCCTGCAATGCTCCCCGCGACAGGCCAGTGTGTTCGCCGTTGGACGCGCCGTTGCGAGACGCGACCCGCGTCAGCGCATGTCGGTACAGGATCACCGCCGCGGAGAGCGGCAGGACGATGAGCCAAATGATGAGAGGGATGATGGCGTTGCTATCCAAGCAGGGCTACCTTTCTTCTTCAGACGAATCAGTATTGCCGGGCTCGATGGGCCTGGCGGGGACGCCGACGACGGTCTCGCCGTCGGCGACGTCGTGGGTGACGACGGCGCCCGCGCCCGTCCGTGCGCGTTTGCCGACGCGCACGGGCGCTACGAACACGGTGTCCGAGCCGACGAGGGCGTTCTCGCCAATCTCCGTGCGGTGCTTGGCGTCGCCGTCGTAGTTGGCGGTGACGGCGCCGGCGCCGATGTTCGCGCCGTCGCCGACGGTGGCGTCGCCGATGTAGCTGAAATGGCCCGCCTTCACGTCGCGGCCGAGCGAGCTCTCCTTGATCTCGACGAAGTTGCCCACGTGCGAGCCAGCGCCTACGTGTGCGCCGGGCCGCAGGTGCGAGAAGGGCCCCACGTCGGCGCCCGAATCCAGCGTCGCCTCCTCCAGCATCGATGCGACGACGGTGCAACCATCGCCGATGACGGAGTCACGGATGACGGCGTTCGGCCCAATGGTGCAGGCCTCACCGATGCGGGTGCGGCCGCGGAGGTGCGTGTTGGCGTGCACAACGGTGTCGCGGCCAAGCGTCACGCCGACGTCGATGTACGTGGCCGTCGGGTCGATGAGCGTCACGCCATCGAGCATCCAGCGCTCGCGGATGCGCTCCTGCAGGGCGGTCTCAGCGAGCGCGAGGTCCGCGCGGGTGTTCACGCCGATGACATCGCGCGGGTCGCCGGCCGCGACCGCGTGCACGAGCTCGTTGCGAGCGCGGAAGACGGCGGTAAGGGCGGTCAGGTACAGCTCCCCGTTGGGTGCGGGCGGCGGCAGGGTCAGGGCGTCCCAGAGGCCCTCGGTGCGGAGCGCGTACAGGCCGCCGTTGACCTCGTTCACGGCTCGCTGCTTGGGCGTGGCGTCGCGCTCCTCGACGATGGCCTCGACGCAGCCGTCATCGCCGCGCAGGATGCGGCCGAGGCCGGGCTGCAGGGGGTTCTCGACTGTCAGCAGCGTCATTCGCGCGCCGGTCGACTCGTGGGCGGCCATCAGGCGCGCGATGGCGTCGGCGGGAATGAGGGGGGTGTCGCCGTTCACGACGAGGACGTGGCCAACCTCGGAGTCGATGCTGCCCTCGGCGGCGAGGAGGGCGCTGCCCGTGCCGGAGGGGGACTCCTGCACGGCGAATCGCGCTCGGCCAGCCAGGTGTGCCAGCAGGGCGTCGGCCTCGCGGGGCACGACGACGACGGGGTCGTCGTGGCCAACGGCGGCGAGCGCGGAGAGGACGTGGTCGATGATGGCGAGACCGCCGACGGGGTGCAGGGGCTTGGGGAGGGCAGACCGCATCCGGGCGCCGGCTCCGGCGGCCAGGACTACTGCTTGCCAAGCGCTCACAGGCCTGTTGGCCACCGCCGCTGCATCAGCGCCGGTTAAGAAGGACTCTTCCTTAAAGGGACTACTAAAGGGTGTGCCTCCATGGGCGTGCTATTGCGCTCTTATGCTAGGAAAATGCCGCTCCAATTGTCAAGGAGCACAGACGGGCCTGCAGGGCACCGGGCTGGGTATAATGGCAGCGAAACGCAAGGATGGAGGAAGGCATGGAAATCTCCGAATTCACCGGCGACGGCATGCGCGTCATCAAGACGAAGGCGGCCCCCGGCGAGTCGTGCGGCTACGCGTACCGGCGGCGGCGCATCGACGTGACCGTGCCCGCAGAGACGGACCCGATTCCCATCGACCGCAACCAGCTGCTTTACGTGCTGCCGTCGCCGCTTGAAGAGGGAGATCTGGTCAGCTTCCGCACGGACGCGAGAATGATCGACCTCTCGGAACTCTCCCCGTGCCCTGAGGGTTAGCGGCGACGGGTCGCTAGGCTGGTGGAGCGTCGTCCTCGGCGTAGACGACGTCCAGGAGCGCCTCATCAAAGGCCGCCAGCACCTCGCCCGCGACGAGCCCGATGTAGGAGCGGAGCCGTGCCGGGCTGAGCGACAGCTTGCCGTCGGCGCGCTCCACGAGGTCGGCGTCCGCCAGGTCGAGGTCGGGGAGCTGCAGCTCCATCAAGCGCATGATGCGCGACTCCGCGATCCACTCGACGTTGGTCTGCAGTTGTTGGTCGAATTCGATCCTGGTCAGGGACTTCGGCATAGGTCGCCTCTCGATGCTCAAGTGTATGGGGACACATGAACTGTACGCAGCGACGGGTCCGGGTGCAAGCAAGGGCGGGGCGCATTTCAGCGCGCTCTTGCTTGTGGGCGTCCCGCTGGCTAACCTAGAAGGAGCGGCCCTCACGGAGAGATGGCAGAGCGGACGAATGCGCCGCACTCGAAATGCGGTATGGGGCAACCCATCGTGGGTTCGAATCCCACTCTCTCCGCCAATCCCTTCTTTAAGTAAACATAATCTCTCCGATGGCGCATGATGCGCCCTGTTTTTCACACCCGATTTGTCAACTCTCGTCCCTCGTGTGGCAACTCTTTGGTGCACGACTGCGGATGCGAAACCATGCTGCGACTCATGATGCACGCGCCCACCCTCAGAGGATCTCGAAATTGGCACCCGTTCTTCGCGATGCGGCTCCTGCGCACACGTAAGCCGAATGATGGTTGATGCTCTTGGGCAACGGGCGGCAGATGCTTCCAACTCGCCAGGGCAGCAGGCTCGACTGGAGAGCCTCTCGTGGCCCGCGCCTCCCCTTCGAGCTTACCTCGGTCGTCCCAGTGGCTGGGACTGCTTCGAGACCGCGCATTCACCCGTTGTCGAAATGACGCTGCATTGAGCGCTCTTGATGACTTCCGTTGGGCGATGGAATGAAGTTGGGCTATCTGGGGATAGTCTAACCAGCGTCGCATACGCCTAGAGCGTGCGGCCCGCCATCGCCAGTCAACCTCGATTGGGATTTGCGGGCCCCGGCCCTCCGTCGGCGACTGCCCTGAAGTTGCCACAAATCGGGCTAGAAGGGGGTCAACCACATCAGATTCACGCTAGATTAATACACATGGCCCATGAATTCGCGAGAGTTTGTAGGAACCTAGTGTGTCCCCTTGTATAATACCAACGTGTTATACAAGAGACAGAATGGCTCCCGCCGTTGGGCAGCAGAGACGTGCCGCGAGGACCCGTCTCCTATCGGGGTTGCACCCGGCGGGATGGTTTTCTTGAGCAAGGGACTGCGGGCAGCCTACTGGACCCGCGCACTCCGGTTGCGGGGCATACTCGGGGCGACGGTCATGGTCGTCCTGATGCTGGCCGCGTCGCAGCCGGCTTTGGCACAGGGAGGGAGTCTCCCGGCGACGCCGGCCCCCCTCTCCCACGACCCGATGGCCATCACCTGGACCAACCCCGGGGACTCCAGCAGCATGGGCTACCAGGCGCTCAGGCGGACCCCTGCGATCCACGATCCGGGCGAGTTCCTGGACATCGAGGACGAGACGGGCAATTCGGCCACGAGCTACACAGCCACGAGCGTGCCGGCATCACCCGAGACCGCTTTGGGGTGGCCAAAGATCGCGCTGGATGAGGCGGTACCGGCCAACCGAGGGGCGTGGGCGGACGGCCTGACCGGATGGAAGCCTGACAAGGGCATCGATCAGCCCGGTGGAATCTCGTCGAACGGAAACGCCGTGTCGACGGGCCGCACGGCTGATGATCAAGACGTTCTCAGAGCGACTCCCAGACAGGCATCAGTTGGCAGCCGCGGCTTCACGGCGTTGACCCAGCGCTCCCTAATGACGTGCGGTCTGCGTGTCGATGGGAGCATCGACTGTTGGGGCGACAACTTCTATGGGACGACCCAGACGCCGGAGGGCTCGTTCGTCGCCGTCGCCAGCGGCTCCATACGTGCGTGCGCGATCAGGACCGATGGCACCATCGTCTGCTGGGGAAGCACCGACTTCAATGACGTAGACCCACCCGAGGGTACCTTCAAGGCGATCACGGCGCATGCCCGGACATCGTGCGCGATCGCAAGCGACGACACGCTCGCCTGTTGGGGATACGACGCCTACGGTCAAGCCCATCCGCCCGCGGGCACCTACACGGCCGTCACCGTCGGCTGGGAGCATGGGTGCGCGCTCGCGACCGACGGCACACTCGCCTGCTGGGGATACACCCCAGCGGTGTCGCCGCCGACGGGCACATACAAGGCAATCGCCGGCGGAGACGTCCACACCTGCGCCATCGCTCCCGACGACACAATCGCCTGCTGGGGCGTCAACAGCTCGCGGCAGCTCAACGCACCCTCGGGCACCTACACGGCCCTCTCGGGCGACAACAAACACTCGTGCGCGATCGCGACCGACGGCACGCTCGTATGCTGGGGATACAACGGAAGTGGGCAGACCGACGCACCGGCGGGCACCTACACGGCTGTGTCTTCCGGTAACAATCACAACTGCGCCCTCTCGACCGAAGGCACCCTTGAGTGCTGGGGGAAAAACCTTTCTGGGGAATCCGATCCGCCCGAGGGCACCTACACGGCGGTCCGCGCTTACTTCTCGCACAGCTGCGCTATTGCGACCGACGGCAGCGTCGTGTGCTGGGGTTACAACGTCAACGAAAGAGCAGAGCCGCCGGGGGGCGGTCACAGCAGTGTTGCCCTCGGCTTCGAACACGGCTGTTCCATTGCCGACGACCGCACCCTCGTATGCTGGGGAGATAACACACACGGGCAGACCGACGCTCCCACCGGGGCCCATAAGACCGTTGTCGTTGGCTACTACCACAGCTGCGCCATCGCCGCCGACAACACCCTCGCCTGCTGGGGAGATGACTCACTCGACCAGCACGACGCGCCCGCCGGTACGCACAAAGCCCTTGTCGCCGGCGACGACCACAACTGCGCCATCGCCGCCGACGACACCCTCGAGTGCTGGGGGCACAAGGACGAGGGCCAGACCGACGCGCCCGCTGGTACCTACAGCGCCGTCGTTGCAGGCGCCGACCACAATTGCGCCATAGCGACCGACGGCACGCTCGCATGCTGGGGCAAGAACAACTATGGTCAGACCAATGCGCCCGCCGGCGCCTACAAAGCCCTCACAGCCGGAGACCACACCACCTGTGCCATCGCCTCCGATGACACCCTCGCTTGCTGGGGCTGGAACGATCAAGGCCAAGCCGACGCGCCTGCCGGCGCCTACAGCTCCGTCGCCATCGGCAACAGGCACAGTTGCGCCATAGCGACCAACGACACCCTCGCTTGCTGGGGCTGGAACAGAGACGGCCAAACCGACGCGCCCGCCGGCGCCTACAGCTCCGTCGCCATCGGCACAACACACAGCTGCGCCGTCACGACTGAAGGCAAAATCGCCTGCTGGGGAGACCTCATCGGAGAACCTCCCGACACCACAACAGGCACGTACGACACAGTCATAGCGCGCGAAAAACATACCTGCGCAATCGCCACCGACGGCTCCATCTCATGCTGGCCTCGCACGCCCGACGGCGTCGAATGGTCAAACACCGACACCTTCGGTGACGACGAATTCGTTCCCGTCACTATCGGCTGGGACCAGTCGACCGCCAGCCTGGATGAACATGGGTCAACGGTGACGCTCGGGGCCACGGTCACCACCACGGTAGACAGGATGCCCGAGAGCGGGTTCTCCGTCCTCTTGTCGGCGAGGACGGCCGCCGACACGGCGACAGCCGGGGCCGACTACCAGGCGCTGACCCAGGACCTGAGCTTCCAGCAGAGCGACTTCGCACGCGTCGACGTAGGCGGGCAGTTCCGCTTCCAGGCGACCAAGAACGTCACGGTCTCGATCATCGACGACACGGTGGACGAGCCGGACGAGGCCTTCACCGTTAAACTGGTGTACCGCGGAGCCTTGCACAGCCACTATACGGGCGGCAGAGCCATCGCCACGATCGCCATCACGGACAACGACCACGTGCCCGTACGCCTCGGCTGGGCCGAGACGCAGTTCACCGTGGAGGAGCCCACCACCGTCGGCGACACCACGCCGGTGACCCTGACGGCCCGGGCCGTGACGACCAAGGACAAGCGGCCCGAGAGCGGGTTCACCTTCGACATCGCCGTGAACACCGCCGACGGCACCGCCCGGCAGCCGGGAGACTACGCGCAGCTCTCGGCGACCGGGGCGTTCAGCCGGGGCGATTTCTCCCGCACGCAGGTCGACGGTCGCTTCCGCTATGTCGCGTCGACTTCGTTCACCGTCCACGTGCAGCACGACACGGTCAATGAGCCAAACGAGTCGTTCACCGTGCGCCTCGCCTACGACGGATCGAGTCAGCCCCACCTGCTCCTTGGCGATACGACCGCCACCGTCACCCTCACGGGCGACGTTGCGCCCCTGCCCGACCTCAGCACGACCGTCAGTGGAAGCGGTGTCGGCGGAGGCGGCTTCGGCCCAGCTCCCGTCGCGCCCAAGTTCGCCGACGGCTTCCGCACCGCGCGGGCCGTCCCGGAAAACGCGCGACCGAGCGATGCTGTCGGTGACCCGGTGCCAGCCACCCACCCCGATGGGCTGGAGATTACCTACTCCCTGAGCGGTGCGGACGCGTCACTCTTCGACGTCGACGAAGAGACCGGGCAGATCAGCGTTCGGGATGGGGCGGAGCTTACGCTGGGGACCACCTACACCGTCAACCTAACAGCCACGGACTCCGCCGGCTTCGGCGCCATCATCATCGTGATGATCGCAGTCGAGGAGGCAGCCCACCACGCCTACGACCTCAACGCAAACGGCCGCATAGATCACGAAGAGGTTGTCGCAGCAGTCAAGGACTACTTTGCGGGGCTAATCGAAAAGGAATACGTCGTAGAGCTCATCAAGCTCTACTTCGCGTCCTAGGGCTGCGGTCGGGGCGTTGCGTTTGGTCGCCTTCGCACCTACGAATTGTCTCTCCACTTGCGGGACAGAACGTCCCCACAAACCTGGGTCGCTTCTGGTTTTGTCGTCTTCTACTTGGCTCTCTACAGCCCAGGGTGTGAGCCAACGATGTAAAGCGGGACACGGCAGTACTTTCGCAATTCAACGCTCACCCGCCGGCCACACCGCCAGTGCAGGACCATGGCCGCAATGTCTCGCTTCAATCGGACACCCAGTACGCCAAAGCTGCCTCAACGCATGACATCCGTGGGCCTGTGGGTTCAGGCCTCACACCGGAACCCCGAAATACAGCTTCACCAGTTCTATGACGTCTTCCTTCGCGAGAAGCCCAGCGAAGTAGTCCTTCACCGCAGCTACGACCTCCTCTCGCTCGATGGTCCCGTTGCGGTTGGCGTCGTAAGCGTGGTGGGCTGCCTCTGACACCTCAATGGTGACGATGATGATGGCGCCGAATCCTGCCGAGTCCGTTGCAGTGAGGTTGACCGTGTAGGTGCGTCCGAGCACGAGGTCCACGCCCTCCTTCACCCGGATCTGCCCCGTCTCCTCGTCGACGGTGAAGGAGGCGGCGTCGGTACCGCTGAGGGAGTAGGTGATGGCAAGGTCGTCCACGTGGGTCGCTTGTATCGGTCCGCCCACTGCCTCCCCGGGCCGGGCGTTCTCTGGCAAGTCTCTCGTGGCGCGGAACCCGTCTGCGAATTTGGGCGCCTTCGGAGCCGGGCCGAACCCGCCACCACCGCCGCCTCCGCCTCCGCCGCCTGTCGTCGATGAGGTGGACGACCCTCCTCTAGTGTTGAAGACCCGGGACAGGGCACTCTCGGCGTCAAATGCGCTGTTCAACGCCGCCTGAATCTCGTAGAGGGTGTCCTCCTTCAGATTGGTCAGGTCGAATGTGACCTCCTGGTTGGTGGTCATTTCCGGGTCCATGGGCGTCCACCCCGACTCGCCGAGTTCTCGACAGCGCATGTGCACCATTTGTTCCGTGCCGTCCGGCGAGTGTACTTTCACCTTCGCCTTGGCGCTGTCCTTCGTCACGCCGGTCTCAGTCAGCGACTCACTGCTAGGATCCTCACCCAACGTGGTAAACATGAATGACTTGGTTGTTTGCCCGGGGAAGTCCCGCTCCAGCGAGGCCTGCAGCTCGTATTCCTCGTCGGGAGCGAGCCCATTGAGCTCAAACTCATGGAAGTGTCCGGACGGGGCGTCTACCGGACTCCGGGTGTTCCACGGGTCAGTGCCCGACCGGTACCGCGTGTACATGGTGACGGACTCCCTCCGGTCCTTGGAACTGACGCTGACGACGACTTTCCGCTCGGACTTTTCGTGGACGTGGACGCCGGTCGGCGTCGGCACCAGAGTGGTGAACGTCCGTCTGTGCGCTCGGCGAAAGCCGGTGTCCGTATCCGCCTCTATCTCGTAGTCCATCCCGGCTGTGAGGCCGGAAACGGTGTAGGCCACCGTCGATTCCACGTTTCGGTCCGGGTTGTCGAGGGTGACGGTTGGCGCGCTAACCCAACTGCCCGCGGGAAGCGTCCGATACCGGGTGTTCACCGGCTGGTCTTCGGGCGCAGCAAACTTCACCTTCGTCGTGAGGTCGACCGTGCCCTCCGTGATTGTGTCCACGTCAATGCCAATGACTTTGGCAGGCTCTGATCTGATCGTGGTGGAAGCGGTAGCCCCTCGTGGGAAGGTGCTTTCCAGGGACGCTTCGAATTCGTACAGCGTGTCCGGCTCCAGGCCGGTGGGCTGCATCTCGACCTTTTCCTCGTCCGTCGTAGTCGCTTCGAAGACGTTCGAGTTCCACTCTCGCTCGCCTGCAATGCGGTAGCGCAGGTAGGCGGTCTTGGTCTCGGCGCCGCCATGGGCAAAGATGATGTCCATAGTGAAGTCGAACCCGTCTATTGTGAGGATCTGGATGCGAGACACGCTGGGATCGGGCGGCAGCGTCTCCATGACCCTTGGCCGGGTGTCAGTGGCGGGGAACGATGAGCTCAATGAGGCTTCCACCTGGTACTTCCGTCCCATTGCGAGTCCAGTGAGCGAGAATTCGGCCGTACCGGTGTCTGTGTCCTCGGATTGGGCGCTGCTCCACCGGCCGTTGGGCAATTGCCGGTGACGCAGGTAGACGCGCTGGGTGCCGCTCGGGCTTGCTATCGAGACCGTGGCTTCTGCAGTGGTCTGCGTAATGCTGCCGAGGGTCAGTCCGCTGAGGGTGGGCGACGCCTGGAGCGTCGTGAGCGAGAGCCGCGTTGTCCCACCCGAAGGGAACGTATCGTCGAGAGAGACCTCGACGTCGTACCTGACGGCAACGTCCAGGCCCGCCAACGGGAACACGACCTCGTCCGAAGTCGCGTTGCGGTCTGGCGTGGTCACCCAAGAGGGCTGTCCGGGAGCGCGGTGGCGGAGGTAGACCGTGGGCGAACGATCGTGGCGGTCCGCCACGTCGACCTTGACCTCGGCGGAGTTCGACGTCGTGGAGTCCACGTAGGCAAGGGACACCCGCGGGTCAGGCGGCAAAGTATCAAAATTGAGCCCCAGGCGAACAAACCTCAGTTCTGGAGAGTCATATCGTCCTATCACGATGTACCCAGTATCCGGCAAGAGACCGGACACCTTCGCGGTTCCTGTATTGTCCGAGACCGTGAGTTTCACACGGGCCCTAATGGCACGTGGAATTGGGATATCGATCAGTTCAATGTTGAAGCTCTGCGCCCTGGCTATCGGATCACTGAGGGTAAGCGTCAGATCGGCTCCGTTCTTGGTGATGTTATCGGCTGTGAAGCTGGCGACTCCCGGAGGTTCGGTCTGCACCTGCGCGGTGACCGTCTCGCCGCTGGGGAAGGTGTCGTCCATGGATGCCCGCACCTCATAGACGCCGAGCGCCAGCAGTCCTGTCAGTCTGTGCTCGCCCGTTCCGGTGGTTGTCACGATGTCCGGCAGGTCGATCCAAGACTGCTCCCCCCGCTGCCGGTATTGCACGTACACCGTCTGAGCAGCGCCGTTGGGGGCGGCAAGGTTCACCGTGACCGTCGCCTCCGTCGCCGTAATGCCGCCGACCTGCATGGAAAACAGCGTGGGCGGCGCGGTTTCGAATGTGTCACGCAACGTTCCCTGCGTGGGGAACGTGGGGTCAGTCGAGGCCTCGAGCTGGTACTGGTTGCCGGACATGAAGTGGGGCAGCTTGTGCACGAGCCGGGTCTTCGACGACCGCGTAGTCCCCACCTCCACGTACGTCTGACTCCAAGGGCCGGTAGGCGACTCTGTGCGAAAGCGATAGTACGTGTTAACCACGTAGAGACTGTGCCCCTCGTAGTCGACGTTGACCTCGGCTTCCGTCTGGTTCGCCGACTTTACTTCAAACCCGACGATGGTGGCGGGCAGCGTCGTTACCGATACCGTCTCCGTCGCGTAGCTCGGGAAGCTGTTGTACGTGGAGACCTCTACCTCGTACTCCGCGCCCGCCCGAATCCTCCTGAGCAGGAGCGTGGCAGTGTCCGTCGCCGTTCTCGTGGTCGGGCCGGACGACCACCGCGCTTCGGACCCGGCAGGGCGGTAGCGGACGTAGACGGCGCGATTGCTGCCGTCCGTGTGCTCCAGCGTCAGGTTGAGGGTCGCGCTGTCCTGGGTTACATCGACCGCCTCAACCGCCGAGACCGTTGCCCACAGCGTCGTGAAACGCACTGACTTGGTGGTGTTCGGGGTGAAATCGCTGTCCAGAGACACGGAGATTTCGTATCCGGTCTCTTGCGAGAGGCCCTCAACGGTTTCGACGATCTGCACGGCAAGTTCCAGAAGCAACGGGGGATCGAATGGGGGAGGCGGAGGAGAGGGAAGCAATCGGATCCAGGGCCCCAGGGGTGAGGTGTTCCTGTACCGTGTGTAAAACTCCCGCACGTTTTCGCTGCTGACGCCGGCCAGGTGGTTGATGTGACTTGCCTCTGTCTGCGTCAGGCTGTAGATGCCCACACTCACTATGCGGGCCGGCCGTGTAGTGAAGGTGACCGGGAGGCTTCCAGAGTCAAGGTCACTGAGCGTGGACACCTGCACCTCATAGGTGACCCCACCGAGGAGTGGCGTCACCTCCATGGCGAAGCTGGCCGTGGTGCTTATGGCGGTCGGCCCGTCAAGCCAGTCCGTGTCGCCGACCTCGCGATACCTGGAGTAGACGGCCACCTCGCGGCCATCGGCGAATTGAATGTTGCCCGCAATCGTCGCCGAATTCTCCAGCGTTCTCTGCAATCTCACTGAAGAGACGAGGGGGGCGAGCGTGGTGATTGTTTCGGGACTGGTCTCGCTGGGAGGGAAGCTGTTGTCCAGGGACACCTCGACGTCGTAATCGGTTCCGGGTGTCAACCCTCGAATAACCAGGAGCGCTTCAAGCACGGCGTCGTTTGCCAACGTCAAGACCTGCTGGGTTGAGCTCCACGGATCGGATGGCGTGGTGCGATAGCGCAAGTAGACGGGCAGACGGCTGATCAAGTTCTGGATCCGTACCCCTACGCTAATCTCGGTGCCCTGTGCGCTTGGGAACAATTCAACGATCGCGGGGTCCGGCGGAGCGGAAACAAATCGTTCGCTCAGCGTGTCGTTGCCCGGGAAGGTATTGGTCTGCGACGCCCGCACCTGCATGTGCGTCCCGGGCGTCAGTCCGGAGAGCGTGAAGTCCACCGTCGAGGTCGAGGTTGTATCCGTTTGGAGGCTTCCCCATGACCCGGAAGGCAGCTCCCGGTGCTGCAAGTAGACCGTTTCCGTGCCCTGGGGGTCGGCGATGGTGACCGTCACCGTTGCGCCGGTCTGGGTGATGCTGCCGGACCCAATGCTCAGCTGTTGCAGGCTGGGAGTGGCCTGCAGCGATGTGAAGGTGGTGGACTGTGTCTCGCCCGGGGGGAAGGTCGCGTCCAGCGACATTTCCGCCTCGTACGCGGTTTCGGCGCTCAGGGACGTCAACCGGACGTCCCAGATGGACAGCCCGCCGCTGCCTGACCTGGTCGACGACCAGGGTCCGTCCGGGCTCTGGCGGTAACGCAAGTGCATGCGCGTCCCGGACTGGGCGTTTGCCACGGTGCCCCTGATGTGCGTCGCGCTGGTGGAGACGGCCACGACCGAAACGTTGGTGAGGCTGGCTGGTGTGTGCAACGTTTCGAATTCCTCACTCTCGGACGCATCCCCGGGGAATTGGCTATCAAGCGAGGCTTGCACGTTGTACGACTCGCCCGGCAGGAGACCCGTCAACGTTGTTGTCCCCGTGTCAGTAGCGGTGGTGAGGGAGTCGGTCAGGTACTCCAGTGGGTATTGTCGGGTGCGGTAGTACTGGAGGTTGACCACTTGAGACTCCCCGTTTGGCTCATCGAGGGTCACCGTCACATCGGCGGTGGTCTGGGCGATGTTGTCCACGCTGACGTCCGTCACGAGTGGCGGAGCAGTCGTGAACGTGCCGGACACCGTCTCTCCCTGCGGGAAGGTGTCGTCCAGCGAGGCCTGCACGTCGTACGTCGTATCGGTCGACAAGCCGGTCAGGGAGACCTCGCCCGTGGCCGTGCGCGTCACGACGGCGGAAGCGTCCGTCCATGTGACGTCGGCCTGCTTGCGGTACTGCAGGTACACGGTCTGCGCCTCGCCGTTGGGTGCGCCGATGTCGATCGTGACGGTGGCGGCGGTCTGGCCTGAGTCGTCAACCCGGACGCCCTCCAGGTAGGGAGGTAGCGTGTCGAACGTGGTTGAGGCTGTCGCGTCCGCCGGGAAGGAGAGGTCTATCGAGGCTTCGACTTCGTAGCCGGTGTTGGACGTGAGGCCGTACAGAAGAACGCTCGCCTCATCAGTGCTGCTGTGGGTCCGGTGGTAGGTCCACTGGCCCGAGGGCGTGACCCGATAGCGCGCAAAGACGTACTGCCTCGCTCCGTTGGGCTCCTGAATGGTGACGTCGAAGCTCATGCGAGTCTGGTGCGCCAGACCTCTCTGGCTTATGGCCGTCACTTTGGGCGGCTGTGTTGCGACTGGCAGGGCAACGACGCCCGAGGCGAACCCGTTGTCGAGTGAGGCTTCAACGTCGTAGGTCGTGCCGGAGGTCAGGCTGGACACCGTGAACGTCGCGCTGGTGGTCGAGGTGGACTCTGAGGGCGCCGTCGTCCACGGGTCAGTTCCTTCCGCGCGGTAGCGAAGGTGCACCGTCAACGACGCGGAACTGGGGTTGGCCAGGTCGACCGCCACCGTGAACGAGGTCTGCGTGGTCTCGCTGACCGTCACAGCGGTCACCGATGGCGTCTGGGCGAGGGTGTCGTGGGGAGGCAGCAGCGCCAGCGCCACCGCTGCAATCGCGGCCGCCAACCCGACGAACAAACGACCACGGCCAAGCCACCCAGCAGTCGCCTGGCGTGCCTTGGGCTGGGCTGCGTACTTGAGCACCCTCATTTTCTATACTGCAAACGACTATTGGCCCTGCACAAACCACCTGCACCCGGGGCACTTCGATTACACGACTCTTAATGAATGCCTGACCGTACCCTGGAAGCAGACGGTGGGCCAATTTGTAACATGGGAGCGCTCCACGGGCAAGTTGTGGCCGCCCTGTCAATTCCCTGAGGCTTCCCAAAGGAAAGTCCAATCGTGTTATTGGGCTCTCACGGCCCGAATGTGGTGATTTTGTACCTTTTGTTCGGCATTCTCCACATAGACCACTGTCCGAATTGCCCTTGCAGTTCAGGGGGATTACATCAAGCCTTGCAGTACTCGTATAATACATCTCGGCTAGCATCTGTAGATGGCGAACTAGCGCATCCGCGACTCTGCCCTAGCGGTATTGTATTAGGAGAGATGCAGTCCGATGACGAGGCTATTCGGCGCTGCCGTCCTGCTGGTTGGTTCGCTCTTCATGCTTGCTGCTTGCGCCGGTGCCCCCTCGGCAACGCAGACCGAGCCGTCGCCCGACCTCGCGCCCGTACAGGCCGACGGGAACGATGGCCCGCCCGACACGGAAGTGGACATCACCGTGGGCGATGAGTCTGAGGAGCAACCGGAGTCAAAGTCTGACGATGACTCTGAATCTGAGTCCAAGGACAGCACCGAGGATGCGCCGTCAGCGACCCCTATCCCCCCTTCACCCGCAAGCGTCAAGAGCCTTCCCGACGCCCCCCTGGAAGCCAAGGAGTACTCCTGGAAGGACGGCGACCGGACGTTCACCGTGGTCCTCCAGCCTGACCTTGCATTGCTGGACATTGGAGGCGGCGAACCGCCCAAGGACGCTCTGGCGAACACCGGGAAGGGCGCAATCGTGGAGAGCACGGGCGGCAAGAGCGCACTGCCGGTCTTCAAATCCCCGTCCGGCGAGCTCATGACGCTCCCCGGCGGCGTGCTGCTGGTGCTAGAGCCGAAGCTGACTGCGTCTGAGGTCAACTCCTTCTTCGCCCAAAACGGCATCAAGCGCGACAAGGTGTCGGAGCTGAGCTACGTCACAAACGGCTTCTTCATCGAGACTGAACCGGGATTCCCCTCGCTGGACCTGGCCAACAAGCTTGCTGCTCTGGATGACGTCATCATCTCCAGCCCCAATTGGTGGACGGAAATTTCCACGAAGTGATGGTTCCGCCCGAACGCACTTCCGTTGCTGCCGACACGGAGATGCCCCTCTCCGCGATGCCGAACGCGCGCAGCCGCCAGCGCGCCGCGCCTCGTATGTCGACCATCGTGGACCGAATGGGCCTGCTGCTGGTCCCGGCGCTCGTGCTGATGCTCCTGCTGTCTCTCACAGCGGATCCCGTGTCCGCTCAGTCCGGCACGCCGAGCGCTCCCACCCTCGACGCCGTGTCCACCGGCGACGGCGTCCTGAACGCCGAGTGGACCGCGCCGTCGAACACCGGCTCCTCCGCCATCACGGCCTACGACATCCGTTTCATTGAGAGCAGCGCGTCCGACAAGGCGGACGAACACTGGACGGTGGTGGAGGATGTCTGGGTGCTGTCCGGCGAGCTCGAGGCCACCGTCAGGGGCGTGGACAACGGCGTCCAGTACGACGTGCAGGTGCGCGCCGTGAACTCGCGGGGCAACGGTGCGTGGTCATCGACGGTCACCGGCACTCCCGCCGACCACGGCGGCAACCGAAACTCCGCGACGGAGATCGCGCTGCAGACCCCAACGCCCGGCCTCATCTCCTCCAGTTCCGACACCGACTATTTCCGCTTTACGCTCTCGGAGCCCACGGGCGTATTCATCTACACCACCAGCTACTACTCCGGCTTTCTGCCAACGACGGGCGATCTGCGCAACAGCGGTGGTGCGGTCATCAAGTCGGACGACGGCGACAGCGGCATGCGCCAACACGGCGACCAGCTCTTCATCTGGGACTCGCTCAGCGCCGGCACGTACTACGTCAGCGTGGAGGCACCCCAGTCCGGCGCATACACACTCCACACGCAGCTCGTGCCCGATGGGACGAGCGTCGACGACGCCGTTGACCTCACCCTGGGCGGCGTCACAGGGGGCATCCTCGACACCGCTTCCGGCGACGAGGACTTCTTCCGGCTCCACCTGACCCAGCAGGCGGACGTCGTCATTCGCATCGAACGCGCGAATGAGGGCCTCGACCCTATCGCCACTCTGACGGACGATGGCGGCAACGTCATAGCCGTCCATGACGACAGCTACCTCGAGGGCGACAGGGGCAAGCACTTCATCATCAACAGGAGTTTGGACGCCGGGGTCTACTACCTGAAGGTGAATGCCGCGCCGGAATCCACGTATGAGGTCTGCAGGGGCTTTGTGCCCCGGCTCAGGCTAAGGTCCTTTGTGGACTGCATCGACACTGAGACCAAGGACGCAGCCACCACAGGAGGGCCGTACCTCATCGGCGTCCACGAGACGCCGCGGTCAGGGTCCTCGAACTCCTCCGCTCGGCCGCTGCCCGTCGACGGCGCCGTCATCACCGCCGGCCACATCAGCACGCGAGGCGAGTCCGATTACTACAGCATCACCGTGGACGAACCCACGCGGGTGGCGGTCCAGGTCGTCAGTGACGAGGTCGACACCACCGGGACCTACTACTACCTGGGCAACAGGGAGGCTCCGGCGTATCTAAAGCCGACGGACTACGTCCCCGGCGGCTTTGGGTTCATCCTCTACGCCAATCTCGAGGCGGGTACGCACCAGGTCCGCGTGCGCGCCGGCAGATCAACCGAAACTGGCGGCTACACGGTCCGGGTGGTCGAGGACACTGAGTACGCGGATTTCTTCGACAACTGTTCCTCCATCACCACCCCCTACGACGATCCCCTGTACGGCTGCCAGTGGTACCTCAACAACACAGGCCAGAACTCGGGCGTGGCAGCCGGCATCGCGGGCGAGGACATCAACGTGGAGGACGTCTGGGCAGGCGGAAACCTCGGCGAGGGCATCATCATCGCCATGGTCGACGACGGTCTGGAATTCGAGCACGAGGACCTTTGGGAAAACGTGGACGTCTCACTGAACCGGGACTATTCCCATGGCCGGGGTCAATTTGAGGACCACTACGACCGTGGCACCCAGCTCGCTGGCCTCGCCGCCGGCCGGGACAATGCGATTGGCATGAGAGGCGTGGCCCCCCGCGCGACAATCGTCAACTACAACGCCCTTCGCTACGGCTTCACATACGACATTGCGAGCGCAATGGTCAGCAATCTGGAAGACGTCGCAGTCTCCAACAACAGTTGGGGGCACATTGGGGGACCCGGGTTCAACTATTCCAGCAGCGTATGGGAAAGGGCCATCGAGCGGGGCCTTTTGGAAGGGTTCGACGACAAAGGGACCTTTTACACGATCTACTCGGGGTCGGGAGCGAACGATGGTGACTATTCCAACCTGAGCGGCTACGCGAACCACTACGGGGTCACCGCCGTGTGTGCCGTGAACGACCTTGGCCAGCGTTCCTCATACTCGGAACGAGGGTCCAACGTCTGGGTCTGCGCACCCTCCAGCGACGATGACGAAGGCAGGCAGGGCCTCACCTCGACGTTGCCGTACAACCGCTACGCATCCAACATCGGCGGCTCCGGCGCCTCAACCGCTCTGGTCTCAGGCGTTGCCGCCCTCGTTCGCAAGGCAAACCCGGACCTGACGTGGCGCGACGTGCGGCTGGTCCTCGCCGGGTCGGCCCGCCAGAACCATACCGCCGACTCCGATTGGTCGACGGGCCCCCTCAAGTACGGTTCAACCACTGAAAATTACAAATTCAACCACTCCTACGGCTTCGGGGTCGTGGACGCCAAGGCCGCCGTAGACCTGGCAGCCACCTGGACCAACCTGCCTCGATTCAAGTCTCTGACGGCGGTCTCAGGTGAACTGAATCTCAGAATTGAGGACATGGGGACCGTGAGCCAGGAGTTGACCGTGGGCCCCGGCGTGGACTTCATCGAGTACATCGACGTCACCGTTGACCTCTTTCACCCGTCCTTCCGCGACCTGAAAATCGAGCTGGTCTCACCCTCCAACGCCGTGTCAGCGCTGAGCGAGACCTACGATGGGCCGGACAAATACTCGATTGACGAAGATTTCCGGTTTGGGACCGCCAAACACCTCGGGGAGGACGCAGCCGGAACGTGGACTCTCCGGATATCCGATGGTGTTGCGGACCACCTCGGCACGCTGGATTCCTGGAGCCTGCAGATATACGGTCATGGCTCTTCTGTAAGGACTACGTCCATCCACACCGTCATCCCCGGCAGCGAGTCACTCGAGGTTGGCTGGAAGGGGATCGACGACCCCGACATAGGGGCCTTTGACGTTCGCTACATCCAGAGCGACGCCACCGACAAGGCCGACGCGAACTGGACAGTTGTCGATGACGCCTGGACTGGCGCCGGCCCCCTTGAATACGAGGTTACCGGACTCACCAACGGGACCACCTATGACCTGCAGGCGCGTGGCGTCGGGGTCACGGAGCACGGGGAGTGGTCGGACGTCGTCACCGGCGCTCCCGCCGCCGCGGCCGACGCCGTCCCCGCGGTCATCGCCGCGCTCGGCGAGGAACATGCGCTCGGCGTCGTATGGAGCGCGCCGTCCAACCCGGGTGCGACGACGACTGCCTACGACGTACGCTACATCCGCAGCGATGCCAGCAGCAAGGCCGACGCCGACTGGAGCCTGGTGGACGACGCGTTGACGGACCTCGACGGCAACCTTGCCTACACGATAGCGGGCCTCATGAACAACGTGATGTATGACGTCCAGGTGCGCGCCGTGAGCTCCAGCGGCGACGGCGCGTGGTCCCCCACCGCCAAGGGCCTGCCCCGTGAGGTCGGCAATGACCTGCGCACAGCCTCGCCCCTCGCGTTTGCTCTTCCCTTCCAGGCCGCCATGGACTTCTCCAACGACATTGACGTGTACCGAATAGACCTTGCCGAGGAAACAGAGGTCTACTTGTATTCCGAGGGCCCCACGGACACGGTTGCCGAGCTTCTTGACGCCGACGGCAATTCCTTGCGGTTCAATGACGACTCTGGAGCTTTCCTGAATTTTTCCATTCAGGAAACCCTCCAGCCGGGCGTCTACTTCCTTGAAGTCACGGGTTGGAGCGGATCCACCGGCAACTATCAGCTCTGGATGCTGATGCCGGAGGAGGAACAGGACATCGGTGATGCACTCACGCTTGAACTCGGAAGTTCCATTGATGCCAACATCTCCGTGGACGACGCCGACTACTACAAGCTGGTCTTGACTGGGGAAACTGAGGTCCTCCTATACAGTTCCGGCGATACTGACACTTATGCGGAGCTTCTCAATGCAGACGAAATGTCCCTGGTGACTGACGACGACGGCTTTCTGCCCATCGGCGTCCGGAACTTTACGATCCGGCGCACCCTTGCCGCCGGCACGTATTTCCTGAAAGTCACCGGCCATTTCAATGCGGTGGGCGACTACACAGTTCACGCCAAGGCTGTGACCGCCCCCGGCAGTACGCCGGCAGACGCCCTCTCCTTGACGCTAAATTCGCCCGAGGGCGGGAACATTGACCCCGCCGGTGACGCAGACTACTACACGTTCACCCTGGCGGCTGCGGACTATGTAAGAATCAGTGCGGTCCCGGATTCCAATGCATCGAACCCCCCGGACGTGAAGGGAGAGATTCTTGACGCTAGCCTTAACTCGCTCGAGGCGTACTTCATAGACTCCTACTACCTCGAGGCATTCGCGATTTACGACTACCTGCCGGCCGGCACCTACTATCTCAAGGTAACCGGAGATACGGATGCCGTCACTGAGTCGTACATCGTCATGGTGTCTGACGACACGTATGTCCGTGAACTGACGGAAATGTGCGCAGACATATTCCCGGAGGTTTCAGACCCCTTCTTCGGCTGCCAGTGGTACCTGCGCAGCGAGGGGCAGCTGCCCGCCCTCGCAGACTCCGACATCAACATCGGTGACGTCTGGGACGACTACAAGGGGGACGGGATAACCGTCGCCATCGTCGACACCGGTCTGGACTACCGGCACGGCGACCTGCGTGGAGACAGGGTCGACGAGTCCAAGAACCACTCCTACGTGGAGGGAAGAGACGTCGATGAATTCTCCCCCTCCCACGGCACCGGTGTCGCAGGCATCATCGCCGGCCGTGAGAACGACATCGGCATGCGCGGCGTTGCCCCGGAGTCCACGATCTATGCCTATAACCTTCTGCAACATTTTAGCGAAATGAACGAGGCCGACGCGATGAGCAGGGACTCTGCCACCACCGCCGTCTACAACAACAGCTGGGGAGTGCCTGATTTCGCCGCCGGGCCCGGAGCAGCCTCGTCCCTCATCAAGCTGGCGATTGAAGACGGCGTCATCAACGGCTACGGTGGCAAGGGCGCCTTCTACGCCTGGGCCGCCGGGAATGGCCATAACTTGGGCGACTACTCCACACTGGAGGAGTACTCTAACCTCTTCGGCGTAACCGCCGTGTGCGCCGTCAACTCGTACGGGAAGCGCTCCACCTATTCCGAGATGGGCTCCAACCTCTGGGTGTGCGGCAGCTCCAACGGCGGCGGCCGCGGGATCTTGACGACCACGCACAGAAACTCATTCACGCAGTTCTTCGGCGGGACCAGCGCTGCCTCGCCGATGGTCGCCGGCGTCGCCGCCCTGGTGCGCGACGCCAACAACGCCCTCACCTGGCGCGACGTCAAGCTCATCCTCGCCGCGACGGCGCAGAAGATCGACCCGGACAACCTGGGCTGGGAGACAGGCGCGCTCAAGTACGGCTCCACGTCCGACCGCTACGACTTCAACCATGAGTTCGGATTCGGCCTCGTGGACGCCGAGGCCGCCGTTGAGGCGGCCGAGAACTGGACCCTGCTGCCCAAGTTCCGGCGGGTCACCGTCGCATCCAGCGCCGTTGAGCGTGCAATCCCGGACAGGCCTCTTCAGGGGAGCCCGACGTTCACAGAATTCACCCTCACGGTGGGCCCCTACGTAGACTTCATCGAGCACGTGCAGATCGACGCCCACATCGCGCACGAGTCGTTCAGGGAGCTCCAGATCGAGTTGGTGTCGCCTTCGGGCGCCGTTTCGGTGCTTTCCCCCTACTATCCCCCGGACGGCCCCCGCTTTTTCGGCTTCCCGGAGGCCCGGTGGGACGCGCCCTTCGAGTTCAGCTCCACCAAGCACCTGGGTGAAGACGGGGCCGGTGAATGGACGCTCCGCATCGCCGACCACTACACGGGTAGGTCCGGCACGCTCCGGTCGTGGAGCATCACCCTCTACGGCCACGGCGATTCACCCGAGATCCCCGCGATCGATTCCGTAACCCCCGGCGTCCGCAGCGCAACGATCGCGTGGACCGCGCCCGAGGACCCCAACAACGCCATCACCTCCTACGACCTGCGCTACGCCGACGGCGGCAACACCGACCTCGCCGAGGACGACTGGACCGTAGTCGAGAGTATCTGGACCTCCGGGACGCTGAGCTACACCCTCACCGGCCTTGCGGCCGACGTCGAGCACTGGGTCCAGATCCGCGCCGTCGCCAGTGCCGGACCGGGTCCGTGGTCGGAAGAGGAGAAGGTTTTCGTCAACCTCGCCGCGCCCACGGCCGTCACGGTCGACGAGATCCGCACGGGCGACCGCTCACTGGGCATCTTCTGGCAGCCCCCATCAGAGGCGCTGGGAGGCGAGATCACCGCCTATGACATTCGCTACATCCTGACCTCTGAGGACGAGACCGTCGACGGCAACTGGTCCGTCCGCAGCAACGCGTGGCAGACCGGACTCCTCCAATACGACCTCATGTCGTTGACCAACGACTCGGAATACGACGTCCAGGTGCGCGCGGTCAACTCCGCGGGCCGTGGCGCGTGGTCGGTCACGTCAACCGGCACCCCCGTCGACCAGGTCAACGTCTCCCTGAGCTGGGAGGTAAGCTCGGCGACCTACGCCGAGAGCGAGGGCCGGGTCGTTCTGAAGGCGGTCATGGTCACGACGGAAGACGGCGCCCTGCCGTCCTCATTCTCCGTGGACGTCGACGTCTCGGCGTCTGGCGCCGCGGTGGATCCGGAGGACTACATCCTCGGAACGCAGACCCTGACGTTCTCCGCCGGCGACTTCACCGCCGTCACAGTCGGCTCCGACGACCGGTGGCGCGCCGAGACCGACGTCGTCGTCACCATACGGGATGACGGTGTAATAGAATCAAACGAGAGCTTCACCCTGACGCTGTCGTACGACACCCTCGTGCAGTCGCACCTGCGGGGCAACAACGACGCGCTCACCGTGACCATCACGGACGACGACCACGTGCCGGTGACCCTGAGCTGGGTCCAGTCCCTCGTGTCAGTCGACGAGGGCAGCGGCCGGGTCCGCCTGACGGCTGTCGCGGAGACCACCGCGAACACGGCCCCCAAAGCCGGCTTTGCCTTCCAGGCGTTGATGTCCGCCGTTCAAGGCAGCGCAACCAAGGGCGACGACTACCCCGTGGCATTCGGCATGGTGGTCTTCCCCGGGACCGCGTTCACCAGGACCACCATAGACGGCCTGAGCCGCTATCGCGCCAGTGTCCAGATCGAGGTCCCCATCACCGACGACACGCTGGACGAGCCCGATGAGACGCTGACCCTCGTCCTCTCACACGCCAACCCCAGCCTGCGGTATGCGGTTGGTGGAGCAGACTCAGTCGACGTCGTCATCAGGGACGACGACTATGGCCCGGTCAGCCTCAGCTGGGAACAGACGTCGTTCACAGTCGACGAGGACGACAGCTCCGTCACCCTTACTGCCCACCTGACCACGGAGACTTCATTGATGCCTGAGACAAGCATGACCGTCAACGTACGCGTAAGCACGTCAGGCGTCAGCGCCGCAGCCGGCTCGGACTTTAGCGAGCTGAACAACACGGCACGCTTCAGGGTGGGGGACTTCACCCAGCAGACCGTGAACGGCCAGCTCCGCTACCGCGCGTCCAAGGACTTCACCGTCAACCTCATCAACGACACCGACGATGAGCCCGATGAGGAGTTCAGGGTGACGCTGTCCTTCACTAACCCTTCCCTCCCCCACCTCGTGGGAGGGAGCAAGGACGCCTTTGTCACCATCATTGACAACGACCACGTGCCGGTCACCCTCGGATGGGAGGAGACGGCATTCACGGCAGAGGAGCCGACAAGCCCAAGCGATACGACGCCGGTGACCCTCACCGCCCAGGCCGTCACGACCGTCGACAAGCGGCCGGAGAGCGGCTTTACCTTCGATTACACCGTGAACACGCAGAACGGCTCGGCGCGGCAACCCGATGACTACGAGCAACTCTCGACGTCCGGGACCTTCAGCCGCGGCGACTTCACCCGCACGCAGGTCGACGGCCACTTCCGCTACATCGCATCGACTTCATTCACGGTCCGGGTGCAGCATGACACGGTCAATGAGCCGAACGAGTCGTTCACCGTGCGCCTCGCCTACGACGGATCGAGTCAGCCCCACCTGCTCCTTGGCGATACGACCGCAACCATCACCCTCACGGACGACATCGCGTCCCTGACCGACCTCAGCGCGTCCGTCAGCGGCGGCCCGGGCAACGTCGAGCGCGGCGATCAGATCACCTACGACTGGACCGTCAGCAACAACGGCCCCTCCGCCTCCACGTCCACGCGCTTGACCGGCTCCCTCGACGCGGGTACGAGCTTCGTATCGGCGACGCCCTCCGGCCAGTGCAGCGGGTCCGGTAACCGGGTCACCTGCAACCTCGGCACGCTCGAGGTCAACGACTCTGCGAACGGCACCGTCGTGGTCGAGGTCAAGGACGCCGCCTCTGGGGACCTGGACTTCGCGGCCAGCTTCAGCTCCGACCAGTTGGACCGGACCCCCTCCGACAACACGAACTCGGTGCACACGGAGCTCGTGGCCCCACCCGATGACATCACCACCCTGAACGCCGCGCCGACCACTGAATACATCGACATTTCATGGTCGCCGCCCAAGGACAACGGCAGCGAAGTGACCGGATATGAATTGGAGCGGAAGACCGCGGACGGAGCGTTCGTCCCCATGTTCCCTCCGCCCGTGCCAGGTGAGATTTCCTTCCGTGACGATGATGTGGAGCAGGATGTTGAGTACACCTACCGCATTCGCGCCATCAACAATGATGGTACGGGAAAGTGGTCAATAGAGATTATCGCCAAGCTCGGCGTGCCCCCTCCCCCGCCAACTATCACAACTGGCGGCGGTGGCGGCGGTGGCGGCGGCTTCGGCCCCGCTCCCGTCGCCCCCAAGTTCGGAGACGGGTTCCGGACCACGCGCAGCCTGGCGCAAAACGCGCGGCCCGGCGGCGCCGTCGGCGACCCCGTGCTCGCCACGCACCCGGACGGCTTCGACATAACGTACTCCCTGAGCGGGACGGACGCCGCCCTGTTCACCGTCGACGAGGACACGGGCCAGATCCGCGTGAAGGAGGGAACAACCCTTGAGCTTGGCCGCACCTACACCGTCAACCTTACGGCCACCGACTCTGCCGGCTTCGGCGCCATCATCATCGTCGCGATCACGGTCGAGGAGGCGGCCCACCACGCATACGACGAGAACCGCAACGGCACAATCGAACGCGAAGAGGTCATTTCCGCCGTCAAGGACTACTTCGATGGGGAGATATCCAAGGAAGACGTCATAGAGCTCATCAAGCTGTACTTCTCCACCTAGCTGTGGACTCTGTGCAGTGCTCCGCCGGTCCCCTCCCATGTGCTCAGGGCAAACGTGTCTCCCAACTAAGGTTCTGCTACCATGGCTCCCGCTTACACCTGCCTACCTGGCACTCGATGCCCGGATTCGAGCTGAGGACAACAGTCGCAGAAGGAGTCCACCATGCTTACAGACCTGGTCTCCGTCACCACGCAGGATGGCATAACCCTCACAGGCGCGTATTTCGCGCCGGCAGACGTGGAGCGAGCTTCCTCGGTTGACGCCGTGCTGTTCTTCCACGGCGATACCGGCCACTTCTACGGCAGCTTGTACCTCGATCTGGGTCAGCGATTCGCCGAGCGGGGAATCGCCTTCCTGGCGGCCAACCGCCGGGGCCACGACCACGTCGCGAACGGAGTCCGCGGCGGCCCCCTCGCCGGCTACGCGTACGAGTCCGTTGACGACTCGCGCATCGACTTCGCGGCGTGGCTGGGGCTGCTGCGTGAGCGTGGTCACAGCCGCATCGCCATCGGCGGGCACAGCGGCGGGGCCGTGCGCGCCACCTACGCGCAGGCAACCGAGCAGTTCGACAACGTCGTCGCGGTCATTCCGGTGTCGCCGGGCGAGTACAACCACGAGGGCGTCGTCGCACTGCACGGCGAGGCCTTCGCGGGGCCGTACCGCGAGTCTGAGCGCAACATCGCCGAGGGCTGGCCAGACGGGTTGATCCACCCGGGGGTTCCGTGGGGTTCATCCTGGAGCGCGCGGGCCTTCGTTGACTGTTTCAATGAGGACAACCGCTACAGCGTGAGCATGCACGCGGAGAACACCGGCTGCCCAACGCTCTACATCTTCGGCGCGGAGGAGTGCAGAGTCGGCGGGCCGCAGGAGCTCCCAGTATGCGGCGCGGCGATGCGGCGCCTCGTGGCGGCCGAATCCCCGCACGTCAAGGTCAAGGTTGTCGACGGCGCAGCCCACGGCTACGCGGACCGCGAGGCGGAGCTGTTCGACGAGATGATCTCCTGGCTGAGCGAGCTATAGGCGCAGTTGCCTTCGGTCATTGGGCGTCGTTGACACACAAATGACGCGATGTCCATACTAGATACGTTCCACTACGGCGCTCAGCCCTCGTGGAACGCCCGTCCCGCTCGGAGAGGTGCTGGAGTGGACGAACAGGCGCGCCTGGAAAGCGCGTAGGGCTCGCAAGGTCCTCGCGGGTTCGAATCCCGCCCTCTCCGCCACCATCCTCTTCCCGCAAATCACCCGTCAATTTCGTGACCTCCCCCTTACACGCCAAGCCGTTCACTATGACACAATTGCGGCATCATTCGAGGATTTATGCCTCGCCCTGCCTCGCCGAGCGTTGTATAGTGGAATTCATGGATGACCTAAAATACTGGGTGGCCTTCTCCCGCATCCCGTCCATCGGCACCGTGCGGATGCGGTTGCTGGAGGCCGCGTTCCCGAGCATCCGCGACGCGTGGGAGGCCCCGGCCTCCGCGCTCAAGGCCGCCGGACTCACCGCGAGCGTGCTGCAGCAGGTGACCTCGCGCCGCTCCGCCATCGACCCCGACGCCGAGATGGTGCAGCTCGAGCGCGCGGGCGTTCGCGCCGTCAAAATCTATGACCCGCCGCCCGTGCTCTTCTTCAAGGGCGGCTTCACCCGCGAAGACGTGAGCGGCGTGGCCGTGGTGGGCACACGACGGGCATCGGCGTACGGGCGCGAGGCCTGCGCGTCGCTCGTGCGCGACCTCGCGGTGGCGGGCGTCACGATCATCAGCGGCCTCGCGCGGGGCATCGATGCGATCGCACACACGACGGCTCTCGAGTCCGGCGGGCGCACAATCGCCGTCATGGGCACGGGCGTCGACGTCATCTACCCCGCTGACCACAAGCAGCTCGCGGCACGCGTCGCCGAGCACGGTGCGCTGGTGTCCGAGTACCCGCTCGGCGTACGGCCCGACTCGCGCAACTTCCCGCGCCGCAACCGGTTGTTGAGCGGGCCTGTCGCTGGGCGTGCTCGTCGTCGAGGCGCCGATGGACAGCGGCGTCATGCACACGGTGCGGTTCGCGCTGGACCAGGGCCGCGACGTCTTTGCGGTGCCCGGCAGCATCTTCTCGCCCACCAGCCCTCGGCACGAACCGCCTGGTGCAGGACGGCGCCAAGCTGGTCACCGACGCCGCCGACATCCTAGAGGAGCTGAACGTGATGCGGCTGGAACAGCAGCCCGTGCTGCCAGGCTTCATGCCCATGCCGGTGCCCGTGGGCATAGAGGCGGAGGTGCTGCAGCACATCGGCGTGGAGCCCATCCAACATCGACGAGGTGCGGCGGCAGTCGGCCCTGCCCGTCGCCAACGTCAGCAGCACGCTTTCCCTGCTGGAAATCAAGGGTCTGGTCAAGCAGGTGGGCGCAATGCGTTATATTAGAGTGATGGAACCGGCCGCCCGGTACGGAGCGGCCCGCTAGAGGGAACATGGCAAAAGACCTGGTAATCGTTCGAGTCGCCGACCAAGGCGCGGACCATTGAGCGCATCCTGGGCAAGGCCCCACCCCGCCACCCCCCCGACCCCCAGCCTCCCCCCCCGTCATGGCGTCGCTGGGCCACGTGCGCGACTTGCCGCTCCGAGGCCTCGGCGTCGACGTGGAGCAGAACTTCGAGCCCAGCTACGTGATCGAGCCCGACGGGGGCGGACGGCGCGGGGAGCGCAGCGGCCGCAACCGTCAGAGCAAGGCCGAGCTGGTCGAGGAGATCGCCGCCGCGGCCGCCAAGGCGCCGACGGTGTACCTGGCGACCGACCCCGACCGCGAGGGCGAGGCTATCTCCTGGCACCTCCTCGAAGCCCTGCGCGAACGCAAGGTGGTGCCGAAGAAGACACAGCGCGTCGTCTTCCACGAAATCACCGAGTCCGCGGTGAACGAGGCCTTCAGCCACCCGCGCGACATCGACATGGATCTCGTGGACGCACAGCAAGCCCGTCGTGTGCTCGACCGGCTTGTCGGCTACAAGCTCAGCCCCCTCGTCGGCAAGCACCTGATGTATCGAGGGCTCACTGCCGGGCGCGTGCAGTCCGCCGCGCTACGCATCGTCGTCGATCGCGAGCTCGAGATCGAGGCGTTCGTGCCCGTCGAGAGCTGGACCATCGAGGCCGCGCTCCGCAAGTCCGACGCCAAGGCCGCCGCCGAGTTCGCCGCCAGGCTGCACTCCCGGCAGGGCGACCGCAAGGCGCTCACCATCTCCGACGAGGCGACGGCTACGTCCGTCCTCGCCGACCTGAAGGGCGCGGCGTTCAAGGTGGCCGAGGTGCGGACGCGGCCGGTCAAGCAGCGGCCCTCGGCCCCGTTCATCACCAGCACGCTGCAGCAGGAGGCATGGCGCAAGCTGCGCTTCGCAGCGCGCAAGGCAATGTCTGTCGCGCAGTCGCTCTATGAGGGCGTCAACCTCGGCAGCGAGGGCGCCGTCGGCCTCATCACCTACATGCGCACCGACTCCACGAACCTCGCGGCCTCGGCCCTCGCCGAGACGCGCGACTACATCAAGCGGGAGTACGGCGAGCGCTACGTGCCCTCGAAGCCGCGCGCCTACGCGAGCAAGGTGAAGGGTGCGCAGGAGGCGCACGAGGCCATCCGCCCGACGTCCGCCATGCGCACGCCGGAGTCGCTCAAGCGCCACCTCTCCGCCGACCAGTTCCAGATGTACGACCTCATCTGGAAGCGCACCGTCGCCTGCCAGATGGCGGACGCCGAGGTCGAGCGCACGACAGCCGACATCGACGCCGCGGCCGAGTCCAAGCCCGCCTACGTCTTCCGCGCGACGGGCTCGGTGCTCACCTTCCCCGGCTTCCAAGCCCTCTACCTCGAGGGCCGCGACGAGGCGTCGGAGGACGACGACTCAAAGATGCTGCCGCCCCTCACGGCGGGCGATGCGCTCGCCTGTCGTTCGCTAAAGCCGGCCCAGCACTTCACAGAGCCGCCGCCTCGCTTCTCGGAGGCGACGCTGGTGCGCGCGCTCGAGGAGCGCGGCATCGGGCGGCCGAGCACCTACGCCACCATCGTCTCCACCATCCAGGAGCGCAACTACGTGAAGCGCGACCAGGGCCGCCTCGTCCCGACGCCCATCGGCCGACGGGTCAACGATTTCCTGAACGAGCACTTCAACCAGGTCGTCAATCTCGACTTCACCGCCAAGCTGGAGGAGGAGCTGGACGAGGTCGCCCAGGGCTCCCGCGACTGGCGGGCGCTGCTCGGCGAGTTCTACGGGCCGTTCTCCACCAGCCTCGAGGCCACGGCGGGCGCCGCGCCGCGCTCGGGCATCGCCGCGGGCGAGGACTGCGACCTGTGCGGCAAGCCCATGATCCTGAAGAAGAACCGCTGGGGCCGCACCTTCATGTCGTGCAGCGGCTTCCCAGAGTGCCGCAACGCCAAGCCCATCCCGTCCGAGGGCGCGGCCCCCGAACCCGCGGAGCCTGAGATCACCGACGAGCTCTGCGAGAAGTGCGGCAGACCAATGGCCCTCAAGAAGAACCGGTGGGGGTCCAGCTTCCTTTCCTGCACCGGCTTCCCGCGGTGCAAGAACGCCAAGCCCATCCTGGTCAAGACGGGCGCCGCATGCCCCAAGTGCGGCGGCGACCTGATTGAGCGCCAGGCCAGGCGGGGCTCGCGCCGCTCCACCTTCTACGGCTGCGCCAACTACCCCTCGTGCAACTTCACGGTCAACCAGCAGCCCCTGACCGAGCCGTGCCCGGAGTGCGAGGGCCTCATGGTGCGGCGCGGCAAGCAGGGCACGAAGTGCACCAACTGCGCCTACCAGGGCAAGTTCGAACAGGAACCGGAGGCCGCGACAGCGGAGGCCTAGCATGCAGCAAGGGCACACCCGACAACACCCCGCCCGTTCAGCGCACGCTGGTGCGACCGTCGTGGAGCGCGAGCGGCCCGAGTTCCCCGGCGACCCGGGCAGCGGCCACTGGGCGCGGCCCATCGCCGAGCGGCTGCGCATCCACCTGCAGGCGCAGCGTGGGCTGACGCCATACACCGTTCGCAACTACCTGACGGACCTGCTCCCCTTCTGGCAGTTCCTCGACGACCGCGGCATCACGGACCTCTCGACGCTCGACCGGCCGATGCTGCGCACCTACCTGCACTGGCTGCTGACCGACGCCCGCCCGATGAACGGCGGCCGCCACGAGCCCCCTGCGACCCGACGCGGCGCCCTCGGCTACGTGCCCAAGAGCGTGACGCGCAAGCTGAGCGCGCTGCGCACGCTCTTCGCGTGGCTGAAGCGGCAGGGCGACGTCCCCAACGACCCGACGGCCCTCCTCTCCACCGCGCGCACGCAGCGCCGCCTGCCGACGTTCCTCGACGTCGAGGAGGCCGCCACGCTCGTGGAGGAGCCCGAGCCCGACACGCCCGCCGGCCTGCGCGACCGCGCGGTGCTCGAGGTGCTCTACGGCGCGGGCCTCCGCGTCAGCGAGCTCACCGGCCTCGACGTCTCCGATGTCTACCTTGATCAGCGGCAGGCAAAGGTGCTGGGCAAGGGATCGAAGGAGCGCATGGTGATGCTTGGCGGCAAGGCGGCCAACGCCGTCGACTCGTACCTGCGGCACGGCCGGCCCCAACTTCGGGCGGCACGGGACGGCGGCGCGCTTTTCCTCAACAAGAGCGGCGGCCGGCTGACGGCGCGCAGCGTGCAGAATCTCGTGCGCAACTACGCCGTCCGCTCCGGCCTGGAGACCAAGGTGCACCCGCACACGCTGCGCCACTCCTTCGCCACGCACCTGCTCGACGGCGGCGCCGACCTGCGCGTCGTGCAGGAGTTGCTCGGCCACTCGAGCCCCACGACGACCGAGATTTACACCCACGTCACGCAGGCGGCCGCGCGCCGCACCTACGTGTCGGCCCACCCGCGGGCGCGGCGGGGTTAGCCGGCGGGCCGCAATGGTTGACGGCCTGCGCTTGCGCTGCCGTAGAATGTCCGCAGAGTGACAAGTCGAAAAGACGCCGGGGCCCACACCCCGTCGTTCACCACCTCCAGAACTGGAGAACGATACGTCCGTGACACTACTCTCCACCGGCGAGATTTCGCTGCACGACACCTTTGTCTGCCTCGACCTCGAGACGACCGGCCTTGACCCCGAGATCGAGACCATCATCGAGGTCGGTGCGGTCAAGTTCTGCCGCGGCGAGACGGTCGACACCCTCTCCGAGCTGGCGAACCCCAGGCGGCAGCTCTCCCCGTTCATTCAGCGCCTCACGGGCATCAAGCAGCACGAGGTCGACGCCGCGCAGCCCTTCTCCGCCATCGCTGGCCGCGTCCGCGACTTTGTGGGCGACGCACCAGTAATCGGACATAACGTTTCGTTTGACATCGGTTTCCTGGCGAAGGCCGGCGTGCGCTTCAACGGCCCCGTGTGGGACACCCGCGAAATCGCGTCCATGCTGCTGCCGAGCGGCAACTACGCCCTCAACATGCTCGCGCGCTCGCTGGGCGTGAAGCCGTGGAACGCGCACCGCGCGCTGGGCGACGCCGTCGCGACGCAGCAGGTGTTCGAGCGCCTCGTAGACATGGCGCTTGAGTCCGACCCTGGCGTCGTTGTCGAGCTCGCACGCCTCGCCCGCGCGGCCAACTGGCCGCTGGCGCCGCTCCTGAACGCCGTGTCGGCGGAGCAGGCGGCGCGAGGCAACGCCCGCACGTCGGTCCTCGGCGGCGTCGACACCGTCGCCCTCGAGCGGCGCATCCGCCCGCCGCGGCGCACGGCGGCGCAGATGGCAGACCTGCTCACCAACGACGTGCTCCCGGACAACGCAGCCGACATGGCAGCGGCCCTCGTCGGGCCCGGCGGCGCGCTGGCGACCGTCGCACCCGGCTTTGAGCACCGCGTCGAGCAGGAGCAGATGCTGCGGGCCGTGGCGCAGGCCTTTGAGGGGGGCCACCACCTCGTCGTGGAGGCCGGGACGGGCGTCGGCAAGAGCATGGCCTACCTGCTCCCGGCGGCGGCCTTCGCCCTGCGCAACAACACGCGCGTGGTCGTTTCCACCAACACCATCAGCCTGCAGGAGCAGCTCGCGGGCAAGGACGTCGAGACCGCCGCGAGGACACTGGAGGCGGCGGGCCTCACAGGAGCGGCCGACCTGCGCTTCTCGACGCTCAAGGGCCGCGCCAACTACCTCTGCCTGCGACGGTGGTCGCACATGCGGACGGCGCAGACGCTGACGGTGGACGAGGCCCGCTTCCTCGGCAAGCTCACGACGTGGCTGCAGGACACGGCGACGGGCGACCGCGCCGACCTGCGCATGGCCCGCCCCGACAACAACGTCTGGGACCGCTTGAACGCCCATGGAAGCTGGCAGTGCCCCTCGGGAGAGGGCGCCTGCTTCCTACGCGCGGCCCGCGACCGCGCCGAGGCGGCATCCGTCATCATCGTCAACCACTCGCTGTTGCTGTCGGACATGGCCAGGGGCGGCGGCCTCATCCCCGAGTACGACTATCTGATCGTCGACGAGGCGCAGCACCTGGAGGCCGAGGCCACGAGCCAGCTCAGCATCCGCGTCGCTCACTCGCAGGCGGCGGAGCTGCTGGACGAGCTCGCGAACCCGCGCGGGCTGGTCATGGAGACGGTGAACGCCTTCCGCATGTCGCCCGCGGCGCAGTCTCGGCGGCAGGCGACGGCCGACGCCGCCGAGCAGGTCGTGCAGGCGGCGGGCCGGGCGCGCGACCGCCTCGACGAGTTCTTTCCGCGCCTCATCCGCTACGTCCAGGACCGCAACGAGGGGAACCACGGCCAGCAAAACCCGCTCCGCGTCACCTCGGCCGTGCGCGCGCAGCCGGACTGGGCCGCGCTGGAGGTGGCGTGGGAGAACCCGAGCAGCGCCCTCGGCGACCTGCTGCGGACGCTCAGCTCGTTCTACGCCTCCCTCGACGGGCTGGACGAGAACGACGTCACGGACTACGACACCATCCGCTCGGAGCTTGCCACGCGCGAGGGATCGCTCATCGAGCTTCGCGTCAACGCCGACCGGTTCATGTACCAGCAGGATGTCGAGAGCATCTTCTGGGTCGAGGGCTCGCAGCTCAGCAACGTCGCGCTGTGCATTGCGCCGCTCCACGTCGGCGAGACCCTGTGGGAGCAGCTCTTCGAGCGCCGCGAGAGCGTCATCCTGACCAGCGCCACGCTGACGGTTGCGGAGAGCTTCGAGCCGCTGCGGGAGCGCCTTGGACTGCGGGAAGCGCAGGAGCTGCTGCTGGGATCGCCCTTCAACTACCCGCAGTCCGCGCTGGTGTGCATCCCCAAGGACATGCCGGAGCCCAACAGCCCCGGCTACGCCGCCACCATAGCGCGGACGGTGTCGGAGCTTGCGAGGGCCGCGGGCGGTCACACGCTCGCGCTGTTCACGTCGCACGCGGCGCTCCGAGCGGCTGCCGAGATGGCGCGCAACGCCCTCGAGGGCGAGGACATCCGCGTCCTCGCGCAGGGCGTCGACGGCGCGCCCGCCACGCTCCTCGAGGAGTTCCTCGGCAACCCCAAGGCGCTGCTTCTGGGCACGGCCAGCTTCTGGGAGGGCGTAGACCTCGCCGGCGACGCGCTCACCGTGCTCGCCCTCACCCGCCTCCCCTTCGACGTGCCGACGGAGCCCGTCTTCGCCGCCCGCTCCGAGGAGTACGAGGACGCATTCAAGGAATACGCCGTCCCGCAGGCCGTCCTGCGCTTCCGGCAGGGCTTCGGGCGCCTCATCCGCACGGCCAGCGACCGCGGCGTCGTGGCAGTGCTCGACCGGCGGCTGACCGCGCGCTCCTACGGCAGCCTCTTCATGCGCTCGCTGCCGGAGTGCACGGTGGAGCAACCCCAGCTCCGGGACATGCCGGACATCGTGCGGCGCTGGCTTTCAGCGGGCAAGAGCTAGGCCCCCACCGTATACTGGTGCCGATGCCTACCGCACTCGCCACCACGCACGTCGCCGTCGACCAGCCCCTCGACCTGCCTCTCACCCTCGAGAGCGGTCAGGCCTTCCGCTGGCACAACGACGGCGGCGTCTGGAGCGGCTTCATCGAGGGCCGTCTCCTCACGCTCGAGCGCGACGCCGACGGCCTGCACGTCACCTTTGACCCCGCCACGCTCCCCGACGCCGACCGCGCCGTCCGCGACTACTTCCGCCTCGACGACGACCTGCCCGCCATCTACGCGCAGCTCTGCGAGGACGAGCGACTGTCGGCGGCCGTCCAACGGCACTGGGGTCTGCGCATCCTGCGGCAGGACCCGTGGGAGTGCCTCATCGCCTTCATCTGCTCGCAGAACTCCAACATCCCGCGCATCGCGAAGATGCAGGAGACGCTGGCGAACACGCTGGGGGAGGAGACATCGCTGGGCACGCTGACCCGCCGCGCCTTCCCGACGCCGACGGCGCTGGCCTCGGCGGGCGAGACGCGCCTGCGCGAGCTTGGCCTGGGCTACAGGGCGAAGTACGTCGCGCCCACGGCGGAGGCCGTCGCGTCGGGCGGCCTCAACCTCTTCGCGCTCCGTGCCGCGCCGTACGAGGATGCGAAGGCCGCGCTCATCGCCCTGCCCGGCGTCGGCGAGAAGGTTGCCGACTGCGTCCTCCTCTTCGCGCTCGACCAGCTTGACGCCGCGCCGATAGACCGCTGGGTGCGGCGCGCGCTGGAGGATTGGTACCTCGACGGCCAGCGTCTCAGCTACCGTGACTTATGGGCGTGGACGCGAGATTCGTTCGGGCCGTACGCGGGCTACGCGCAGCAGTACCTCTTCTTCCGGCGTCGGGAGACGGCGCGAGCGAAGGGGGAGGGGGACTCGTAGAGCGATTTGCCCTCTACCCGCCCAGCACGCCCGCCAGCGACTTCACCGTCGCGCCGGGGTACGTCACGCCGTCGATGACTACGATGGGGCGACGGATGAGGCGCGGCTCGCCCGACATGAGCTGCACCCGCTCGTCGTCGCTGAGTGCCGCGGGGTCGATCCCCAGCTTCTTCACCGTGGGGCTCTTGGCGGAGAACATGGCCGTCGCCGAGGACTCCGCCGCCAGCGCGCGCACCTCGTCCTCCGAGAGCCGGTCCGCGAAGAAGTCGCGCTCCGTGACCTCCACACCTGCCTGTGAGAGAGCCTCTCTCACTTTGCGGCAGGTGGTTCAGCGCTTCCAGGTGTAGACGTACGCTTCCTTGGCCATGGTGAATCTTCCTTCCCGATCAGGAGTCTGGGTTCATTCTACCTATGCTGACAAGCGGCGCTGCACCAGCGATTCCTCGTCGCCGCGGGAGCTGACGGCCCCGTTCAGCCGTGCGATAAGCAGCTCCCGCAGCAGCTCGCCGACGAACGGCCCCTCCGGCACGCCGAGCGCGAGCAGGTCGTCGCCGTTGAGGGCTGGGTGAACATGCCGGAGACGCTCGTAGTAGTCGCGGAGGCGTCCGGCGGTCACTTCTTCTTCGGTTAACACGGCCCACGCCCGCACAGCCTCAGATGCCATCCCTCCCAGTATCGAGTACACCCTGGCAGACGTGAGCCCCTCGTCCGAGAGTTCGTGCAGCCGCTCCCGTACTGTCACCGTGTCCTCGATGACCGAAGCCCACTGCGCCGGTGCGTTGATCCGCTCGGCGAACTTGGCCGCATCCTCCTTCGAGAGGTGCGTCGCCAGCAGCGCGAGGCATCCCAGCGGCCCGGCGTCCCGGATTGCGGGCGCGGCCCTCGTCATGGCCGGGCTCCACGAGAGTCCGGGCAACACGGCATTCAGCAGGCCGAAGTCCTCGGCATGGGCAAGCGCCTGCTCCGGTGCAGGCTCAGCGAGCATTCGCTCCATCTCGTGACGCACTCTGTCGGCGCTCAGCTCGGCGACCGCCCCCACGCTGCGGCGGAGGTCGGTCTCGGTCACCATGGACATGTGCAGACCCAGCCGGGGCATGTAGCGTGCGGCGCGGAAGCAGCGAGTGGGGTCGTCCTGAAAGCTCTTGTCGTGGAGGACGGCCAGGACGCGGTGCTCAATGTCCTCCACTCCCCCGGCGTGGTCCAGAATCGTGCCGAACCGGTTGGGCGCAAGGTCGACGGCGATGGCGTTGACCGTGAAGTCCCTCCGGTACTGGTCGCCCTCGATGGTTGCCGGCCTGACCGACGGCAGCGCCCCCGGCGATTCGTACGTCTCGCGGCGGGCGGTCGCGATGTCGACGACAAGTCCGTCCACGTCCAGCTTGACGGTGCCGAACTGCGAGGGCGCGGAAACACTGCCGCCCAGCGTGCCGGCGAGCATTATCGCGAATCTCTCCGCCGCGTCCATCGTCGGCACTGTTTCCTGGACCAGGAGGTCGGGGTCGCCCGGCCGCCGGTTCAGCAGCACGTCCCGCACCATCCCGCCGACAAGGTAGACTTGAAAACCGTTGTTGGCGCCCTGAACACCGCTCCCGACAAGGAACGCCATCAGGTGCCGGGGCAACTGCTTGCTCATCAGGCGCGCCATGTCCACGGTGTTGCTCATCCTGGACTTCCTTTGCTGGCCGCGATTCGGGGCATCTATCAACATTTCAACACAGCAGGGAACGGCATTCAAGACATTGACACACTCATTGCGCACGGCGTAGGGCTGGCTGAAAGATGCCGATGAACAGGATGATCAGAAACCCAAGGGACGCGGTCATGCCGAGGGCCATCGGCGCGCCATAGATCTCGGCGAGCGACCCCAGCAGCGCCATGCCGATCGGCATCCCGCCGATGCCCAGCGCGACCGCCCCCATCGCTCGACCGCGCATCTCCGGGCTCGCGTGCAGCACGGAGATCGTCGTCTGCATCGTCACGAATCCCGACACGCCAAAGCCCACGATGATCATCACAGGTATGGCCAGCTCGACCACGGGAACCTGGCTGAACACGGTCACTGAAAAGCCGAGCAGCAGGCAGCCGCCGATGAACAGGCGTCCCAGCCGTTTCAACCCCACCATGCTGGCCACGACTATTGTGCCGACCAGCGCGCCAAAGCCGTCCATGCCACTCACGATGCCCAGCAGCGCCGGCCCCACCCCATAGATGTCCCGAGCGAATACCGGCGTGATCTGGAGGTAGGGCGCGATGAAGAGGTTGATGGCCACGGTGACCAGGAAGACGTTGCGCAGCACCGGGTTGCGCAACACGTACACAAGTCCGGCCGCCAGGTCCTTGGCCACAGCGACGAGAGGGTTGCCCGCGGCTTGTGCGGGCGTTCCGCCGCGTGAGGACTCCGGCACGCGGAGCAGCGCGGCGAACCCCACCAGGTAGCAGACGGACAGGAATGCGTACGCGGCGGTCGGGTCTGCGATGGCGAGGATACCCCCGCCGATCCATCGCCCGACCATCTGCATGCCCGTCAGCGACGCCGCGTCGATGGCCATCGCGTTGACGACGAACCTGCCGGGCAGCAGGTCGCGGATGAAGGCGCGGCGCACGGGAAAGTCGATCGCCCACGCGGAGCCGGTGAGCATGGCTGCCGTGTACACCATCCAAACCTGCTCGGTACCCGCCAGCAGCACGAGGGTGAAGCCCACGGTGGCCGCAATGTTGACGGTCTGCGCAAAGAGGAGCATCCGCTTCTTGGACAGCCGGTCGCCGACGGAACCCGCGATGGGGCCGAGAATGCCCAGCGGGATGAGCCGGAAGGTGCCCACCAGCGCCACCAGCAGCGGCGAGTCCGTCAGCTCCAGCACCAGCCATCCCAGCACGATGAGGTCCATCCAGAACGCCAGGTGCCACAGGTGCCCCGCCATCCAGAGCATCCGCCAGTCGCGGTTCACGACCGAGCGAAACGTCGGGACGCGGGCTAGAGGCCGCAGCATGTCATACGGCGATAGCGTGGGGCCGCCAGCTTGGGGGCGTGTTGGGTCATTGCTGTTGCTGCTTGGCTTGTTCCATCGCCTCGCTGGCCTCACGGTTGTGCGTCGCCGGCGTCGTCACGGCGAGCCCCGCATCGACGGACAGCGTGACGCCCGTCACCCAGCGCGCCTCGTCGCTCGCCAGGTAGAGGTTCGCGTAGCCGATGTCCCACGCCGTGCCCTCGGTGCCCAGCGGCGCCGTCGTCACGCGCAGGTCCCGCAGCGAGTCCGTCATGCGCATCTCCATCCGCGGCGTGTAGACCTGCCCCGGCGCGATGGCGTTGACGCGGATGAGGTCGCGCCCATGGTCGGACGCCATCGTCTGCGTGATGCCGATGATGGCCGTCTTGGACACCGAGTACGCCAGCGGCGAGTGCGCCCGCAGCCCGGCGATGGACGACAGGTTGGTGATTGCGCCGCCCCCGGCCTTGATCATGTGCGGGATGGCCGCCCGGCTGGCCAGCACGATGCTCTTCACGTTGACGTCCATCACCTGGTCCCACTCCTCGATGTCCAGCGACAGCACGTCGCCCCGCGAGGAGATGCCCACGTTGTTCACGAGGACGTCGAGCCGCCCCCAGCGGTCGACGGCGGCCTGGCACATGGCGTAGCAGTCGTCCGAGTTGGTGACGTCCGCGACGAAGACCTCGGCGTCGCCGCCCTCCTCGCGGATCATGCGCACGGTGTCCTCGGCCGCCTCCTGGATGATGTCCACCACCAGCACCTTCGCGCCCTCTCGCGCAAAAAGCACGCTCGTAGCCTTCCCGTTGCCGATGCCCTCGGCAATGCTGCCGCCGCCAGTAACAACGGCGACCTTCCCTTCCATTCGTGGTCGTCTCTCCGGCATGGTTCCCTCCTCACGGGCAAGTATACCTGATGGCACAGACACCTCGTCATTCCTGCGGAATCTGGAATCAAGGGGAGCGGGAATCAGGAAGGAGCGCCCGCTGCCGGGCTGTCCACTAGGAGCGCTCCTTCAATCCCCGCGAGCCGGCGGTCGAAGGTGTGGAGGGGCGTGGCGCCGGCTCGCTCGGCTGCTGCAAGGATCATCAGGTCCGCGAACCCCACACCTCCCCGGCGATAGCGGCCGGCGGCGCTGGCCACGTCATCGGCGGCTTCCACGACAATGCTGTCGGTGGCTATCAACTCGACAAGCACGTCTGCAATCTGGGCGCGTGTGAATTTGTAGGCCCGCTCCAGTACCCAGACCATCTCGATCGCAACTTCCCCGCAAATGAATCCCGCGTGTTCCGGGGTCAATCCCTCCAGCAGTGTTCGCGCGGCCGCCGCCTGCTCGGGTTCGTCATTCACGAGATACCGGACCATGACATTGGTGTCGACGGCAATCACGAGTCGGTGGCTCCCTCGACGATCGCGCGCTCCATGTCCTCAAGGGCCATGGCCTCGCCGTTATGCCGCAATGCGCCGAAAAGTCGAGCAATTGGGCGCACGGGAATTATCCTGACTTCACCGTCCTGGATGATGTACCGCACCCGATCGCCCGACTCAACGGAAAGAGCCTCCCGCACCGCCTTGGGCAAGGTCGTCTGTCCCTTTGAAGTGATGCCAGATTCAATCATGCGATTTCCTCGATTGCATTACTTTTGGCAAAATATCATTACAACTCCAAGTATATCAATGCAAATTACAGCCGTACAGGCCTTCTGGCCCTGCGTATTCCTGATCCCGACGAAGGAGCGCGCTGCCCAACCCTACCCAAACAGCGGGTCGTCGTCCTCATCCTCCGACGCCGCCCCGTTCGAGCGGGCGACCGCCGGCCCCCGAGCCGCCGCCTCGCGTCGAGGCCTCCGACGCATGAGCGCGTCGTAGCTCGTGTCCGTGCCATAGTCGCGCACCTGCACCGCGACGGGGATGGGCACCGCCTCGCCGAAGAACAGCGCCTGCTGCCGCGAGCGCAGCCCCGCGAGCACCGAGCGCAGCTCGCGGCTGCCCGACGCGCCCGCCATCACGGCGTCGACGTCGCGCTCGTCGTCCAGCAGGCAGCACACCTTGGTGCCGACCTGGCTCAGCACCTCCGCGTCGATGGCGCTCGGCCGCTGGTCGACGACCAGCAGCGTAACGTTGTTCTTGCGCATCTCCCGCGCGATGATGCCGAAGGGCGACTGCGAGGCCACCGCCGGGCTCAGGAACCGGTGCGCCTCCTCGATGACGATGGTGAGCGGCGTTGTCGAGCGCCCCTCACCCGCGTCCGCCGACTGCCGCTCGCGGTAGCGGTCGTGGATGCGCCGCGTCAGCAGGTTCGCCACGAGCATGTACGCGATGACGTCGTCGCCGTACCGCCCGAACTCCAGCACCACGTGCTTCCCGCGGTCGAGGTGGTCCATGATGGCGGACACCGCGTCCGCCCCCGGCGCGTCGGTCACGAAGGGCAGCCGCGTGACCCGGTTCGTCAGCCGCCGGTGCAGTGTCGCCAGCGCCGCGCCGTTCACGTTGATGCGCGCCGCCAGCTCGCCGATCTCGTCCGAGCCCTCCAACCGCAGGAACTCGCGCAGCCAGCGCCCGTCCCCGAACCTGCGACCCAGCGCGAAGGCCGCCTCCGCGGCGGCGTCGGAGATGCCGAGCGTCTCGCGGAGCGCCATGATGTCGTCGGGCGTGATCTCGCCGTAGCCGATCTCGACGTGGAAGTCGGGCTGCACGCTCGCGCCCCGCGCCCGCTGCTCGTCAAGCGCAAACACGGACACCTCGGACGGGAAGAGCTGCTTCAGCGACTTCACGCGCCTCCCGCGCTCCACGTCGCCGCCCTCCCATCCGTACTCGTTGTGCATGTCGAAGATGAGCAGCGCCGACAGGCGGCTCTGCAGCACGCCGATGAGCAGCAGCCGCGTCAGGAAACTCTTGCCCGTGCCGCTCTTTCCGAAGACGCCGTTCGAGCGTTGCAGCAGCGTCTTCAGGTCCAGGCAGACCACCGCGTCCATGTCCAGCGGCGTGCCGACGGCGAAGTTGTCGCCGCCCTCCGCGCCGAACACCTGCGCGACGTCTGCCTCCGACGCCCTCGCGGCGCGCGAGAAGTGCCCGGGCACCGTGCGAGCGGGCGCGATGTCGCCCTCCGCCCCGGCCACGCTCGGCAGCACCAGCCGCGGCCGCACAACGATGCTGCCGTACGCAGCCGTGCCCGTCAGCGCCTGCGAGACGAACGGGTCCTCGAACCCGGCGGGCGCGCTCCGCAGCCGCGAGTCCGTCGCGGCAAGCCGGACCTCGCTCACCATGCCAAAGAAACGCCGCGTCTCACCCTGGATCACGACATAACTGCCGACGGGGATGTCCTCGACGGACGCCCCCTCGGCCAGCCGCACCTCCACGCCGTCGGTCAGCGACCCACCGACAACCGTCCCAAGCAGCGTGGGTAGCCCGTCGGAGGTCATTGGATGCTCCGCAGGATGGCCTTCAGCCGCGTAACGTCGTTCGCCAGCTCCTCGGCGAGGGCGCGGGCCGCGCTCGCACGAAATCCGTCGCCGTCCGGGCGGGCCTCCGCCGCGAGGCGCACGTTGGCCGCGATGACCTCGTCGATGGCGGGCACGCTGGCCGTCGCCAGCAGGTGCAGGTAGTCGAGTTGCTCCGAGAAGGCGCGCACGTCGGCGTCGTCGCAGCAGTACACGAAGGCGTGGATGCGCGGCGGCGCGGCCGGCAGCCGCTGCACCAGCGTTCCCGCGCGGTCGTGGCCCACCACCAGCGCCTGCAGGTGCGTAGCCAGCAGCCGCGCGATCTGCGGGTTGTTGCGGTACACCGAGGCCTCGTCCGGCTCGCCCGCGCCGCGTGCCGCAACGCGCCGCCCCGGGTCGAGCGCCGCAGTCGTCACGCTGTACACGACGCCATACACCGCCGGATCGCCCACGCGCACCAGCGCCCCAAGCGGCGGCGCGCCGTAGAGCGTGTAGCACTCGGCTGCGAACTCGGTGGAGCCGGCCTCCACCACCTCGCCGATGCGGGCCTCAGCTTGGGGGGCAGTCGTCAATGCGGTACCTCGACGGGGATTGCGTGCGGGGGTCTAGACCCAGGGTCGGCGCTTGGTGCGCTGCTTTTGGGAAGTGTACACGGGCAACCCGCGCTCCTCTAGGGCGCGCTCCACCATGTTTCGGAAGGCTTCCCGGTCCGCGCCCGTGACGACGGCCTGCTCGTGCGCCTCCTGCAGCGCAACGGGGTAGCCCGCTCCGCGCCGCGCGTTGTCGACGACCAGCGCGTGCGCCAGCGATAGCGACGCCGGGTCGAGCGCCACCCACGCCGGAACCTCGACGCGGCCGATCTCCTCCTCCACGTTCACGTAGAAGAAGTGGACCCGGTGCGCCCCGTAGGCGTCGCGTGCGACGGGCGAGCGGCTCGCGAACACCGCCGAGCGCTGCCCCGGCGCCAGCGTCCGCTCGAAGAGCTCGCGGTCCGTCAACCCGTGCGCCGCGTCGCACCGGCGCGTGCCCGGCACGAGCGCGCGACAGTGCGTCTGACAATGCCCGACGGGGTCGAGGTCGCACAGCCCCAGGCGCAGCAGGTTCACCACCTCCGTGCTGTTGGGTAGGCTGATGTACGACCCGACCGCCACCTGCCGGCGCGCACTCACGTCGCGGATGCGCTCCAGCGCCGACAGCAGCCCGTCATCGAGGAGCTGCTCGCGAACGTAGTCCGGGTAGCGTCCACGAGGCGGCAGCTCGCCGCCGAGCTCCCACAGCACCAGCGTCCCGTCCAGCAGCGCCAGTGTCGGCAGCCCGCTGTCGTCCGCCTCCACGGCCTCGGCGAGCGCCATCGCCTCCTCCACCGTCCGCACAAGCCCCATCAGCGCGCCCTCCACCGCCTGCCGCGCCGACGGAGTGTCCGGGTCCCGCAGGAACAGCTCCGCGTCCGACGTCCGCAGCCGCGGCCGGCTGAACAGCTCCGCGTCGGCCCCCGCGCCGTACGTCAGCCGGCAACCGCCGATGTTGACGAGCGCGCACCGCAGCGGCAGATGCCGGTTCACGTCGATGTGCGAGCCGTCCGTCGCAACAACGCTGAAGTCGTCTGGCACAGCCGGCGCGTCAAACACCGAACCCGGCGGCTCGACGGCCTCGGCGGGCAGAAACGCCAGCAACCCCTGCGCCTCCTCGACTCGAGCGTTCAGCGTCGCGGCGTCGCCATCCCGCAGCGCCGCGAGCACGGCTTCCATCCGCCGCTCCCGCGCCGAGCCAAAGTCGGCAATCGCGACGGCAGCGTCAATCTGCGCAGCAGTCCGGTACAGGTCCAAGGCCATGTGAATGCCTCCGCTTGGGATGCACGGTGGACGGGTTTAGATGAAGATGCACGCCTCAAGATAGTAGGGAAAACGGTGCGCCTGAACTATGCGTTCAGGGTCGGCAATTGCGCGAAATGTCGCGTCCGCGGCAATCACGCTGTCCAGCGCGTCGCCCTGCCGGTCTTCCAGCACTCGCTGCCGAACATCGCCGTTGCCGAACGTGACGCGTCCGGCGTCCTTCAACGCAAGCAAGATGCTCTCCCTCGCGTCGACGCTACCCCTTGCGTCCTTGTAGGATCCGTACAGCCCGGACGCCTTCAGCGTGCTGGCCGGACACACCTCCATAACCCATGGAGCGTCGTCTTCCGAGTAGTGCAGGGGTGGGATGTTGACGGCGTTGTCGGCCACCAGCGGGCCGAGCACGTCCCTGATGCCGAAGTAGGTCTGCTTGTAGATGCGCAGATTGTAGGGACAGAACGGCGCCCTCGCCTCGACGTCCGTCTGCCGCCTCAGCTCCTTGCGGCCAACCGTGTCGACTGCCGTCGCGAGGCAGCGCTCCCGGAATTCGCTCTCGGTCCCGTACCGGGCGGCAAAGCCGGCCACGAACTCCGCCCACGACTCGGCGGCGATGATCTCCCTCGGCAGGCTGAAGGGAAAGTCGCAGCCGAACGCCGCGCTCTCCGCTCCGGCGATGAAGCGGCGCAGTGCCGCAAGCGTCTCATCGCGGTCGGCGGCGCACCCCAGGAAGTCGGTCGCTGGGGCGCAGTCCTCTACGACGATTCCACGGCGGTAGGGCACGGCCTGGGCGATCCAGATCTTCTTGCCCGCCTGCTTCCCGCCGCTGAAGTCCACGCCGTAGACGCGCTCCTGCATCACGACCGCCCCGGGTCGCGGAGCAGCACCCGCTGGTCGCCCTGCCGGCGCGTGACGTGGAGCTGGTCGAGGTGCTCCAACAGCGGCAGCGCGTACTTGCGCGACGTCCCGAAGGCGTCTCGCACGTCAGCGACCGTGATCGCCCCGTGCTCTCGCAGGTGCGCCACGATGCGGTCCACGATCTCCCGGTACGCGCCCGCCGCGAACACGATCGAGTCGTTGACGCGCACCACGCTCCCGCGCTCCGCCAGCACCCCCACGAGCGCCGCGTCGATCGCGATCTCCGTCGGCGGCGCGTACGGCTCGCGCTCCAGCGCCGCCACGTACCTCGCGACCTCCGCCTCCTGCGCGTCGGACAACACGACGCGATGGCCCGGCGCGCGGACCGCCGCCCCCGTTTCCTCGAGCACGCCCTCGTCGGCCAGCCGCTGCAGCACGAGCGTGAACACGGCCTGCGACAGCTTCAGCCGGTTGCGCAGCTCCTCGCGCGGCAGCCCCGACCGCAGCGGGTTCGCCACGTGGTAGGCCTGCACCGCCGAGTCGGCCTGTCCGCGCACTGTCGCCCAGCCGGGCGTCGTCATCAGCACGGCGCCTGAGTCCGACGGCGCGCCGCCCAGCACCACCACGTCGCCCACCTCTGCGAGCTCGCCCACAATCTCCGCAGTCTCGCCGACCGCAAGGTTCGCGGCCCGCGCCAGCGCCGCCAGCCCGCACGGCTCCGCGCCCTCGAGCGCCTTGAGCACGAGGTCCTCCGGCGAGCCCTCGGCCATGACCTCAAGCTTCTCCAGCACGCCGAGCTGGAATCGACGGTGCCGCGCCGGGTGCGGGTCGACGACACGCCCGCCGCCCAGCGTCCACTGGGACGATCGCACCACAAAGTAGTCGCCCTTCACCAGCGGAACCGGGTCGGTCAGGTGCACCTGCGCCCAGCCCTCCTGCCCCGGCCGCAGCTCGCCCACGTCCAGCAGCCGCACGCGGGAGAAACTCTCGCTCGTCCCGGCGTGGAACGTCACGCCCAGGTTGTGCCGGATGGGCATCGGCGCGCCCGGCACCATGCGTATCTGCACGTCCACGGTCGTCGTCGGCTGCAGCCACCCCGGCAGCGTCAGCACCTGCCCGCGCTCCGCCTCCTCCTGCGTCGTGTTCGCGAGGTTCACGGCGACCCGGTTCCCCGGCCCGACCGACTCGATGCGCTGCTGGTGCGACTGCAGCCCGCGGATGCGCCGCCGCAGCCCAGACGGCAGCAGCTCGACCTCCTGCCCCACTGTAAGCGCGCCGTCCAGCAGCGTGCCCGTTACAACGGTGCCGAACCCCGGCATGACGAAGCTGCGGTCGATGGCCAGCCGCGGCCGTCCGAGGTCTTCGCGCCGCACGGTCTCCTCCAGCATCGCGTCGATGAGCGCCATGAGCTCCGGCAACCCCTGCCCCGTGACGGCTGACACCAGCGCCATCGGCGCGCCCTCCAGCGTCGTCCCCGCCAGCGCCTCCTCGACCTCGCCGCGCACCAGGTCCGCCCACTCCTCGTCGACCATGTCCGCCTTCGTGAGCACGACGATGCCCCGCTTCACCTGCAGCAGGTCGAGGATGGCCAGGTGCTCGCGCGTCTGCGGCATCACCGACTCGTCCGCCGCGACGATCAGCATCGCGAGATCGATCCCGCCCACGCCCGCCAGCATGTTCTTGATGAACCGCTCATGCCCCGGCACATCAACGACGCTGATCTCGCGCCCGCTGGGCAGCGTGAACCACGCAAACCCCAGCTCGATCGTCATCTCCCGGTCCTTCTCCTCCTGGAGCCGGTCCGGATCAATCCCCGTAAGCGCCTTCACCAGCGTCGACTTCCCATGGTCAACATGCCCAGCAGTCCCAATGACGTACATGCGTGTTCCTTCACAAGGGTAGGTTCAGGATAGCAGAGGGAGGGTGGGGAGAGGAGGGGCAAGTCCCTTCCCCCTCAGGGGGAAGGTTAGGATGGGGGAGTCCCCCGCCCGCGTAGAATCACTCCCAAGATAACGCCAACCTCCTTAGCCCCCAATTGCAAGAAAGACTAGCCCCATTTCCCTCCTTCCATCGGCAAGGAACGATTACGATGCGGGCACCCTGATGCAGAAAGAGGCCCCCAGTGCCTAGCGATAGCACTCAACGGGCGCGTCAGCTTAGACAGAACTCCACAGATGCCGAACGCCATCTGTGGCGACGCCTACGCCTTCGTCAGGCGGATGGTCTGAAGTTCCGGCGGCAGTATCCCATTGGAAATTACATTGTGGACTTCGTTTGCATTGAGCGTGGGCTAGTGGTGGAAATTGACGGCAGCCAACACGGAAGTGAGCAGGTCACGTACGATGCTGAGCGAGATGCGTGGCTTCAATCGAAGGGGTACCGGGTCCTACGCTTTTGGAACAATGAGGTTCTTCAAGAGGTTGAGAGCGTGTTAGAGGTGATTCGGCGGAGCTTGGCGGGGGCTCCCCCATCCTAACCTTCCCCCTGAGGGGGAAGGGACTCCGGGCTTGGCGTCAGCGAACTCACATTGGCCCTACCCACCCCCACTACCACAACCGCTCCCCCGGCCGCGCCGTCTCCCCGGCGTCCGCGCCCGCGAGCCACGAGTCGTCGTCCTCTCGCACGATGACCTCCTCCGAGCGGATGAGGTGGTACGGGATCGCCGGGTCCAGCGCCGGCAGGTCGATGCCCTCGTCGAGACCCTTGGCCGCGCGGATCATGAGCTGTCGCAGCCGGATGATCGCCCCGTCCGCCGAGTACAGGTGCTCGCGCGTCCGGTCGACGATGCGCCCCATGCTCTCCGTCACCGCGTAGTCCTGCTCGGGATTCGGCCAGATGCCGGAGACGAGCGTCGTCCGCTGCACCGCGCGGTCGATGAGGTACTCGTTGTCCGCCCGCTTCAGCCGCCGTCGAGGGTCGGCCGGGTCCATGATCGTGTTCTCTGCGTACGTCGACGCGCGCTCGTCGTCGGTGATGGGCCGGTCGGGGTTGCACCGCACGAAGAAGCGCATGCAGTTCTCGTCGTCCGTCGGCACGATGAAGAACGTGCCGCTTGCCACGCCCGGGCTGGCGATCATGCTGCACACGGGGAAGACGTGGCTGGTGATGCGCAGGTGCCGGTGCCCCGCGTCCGTCGGCCGCATGCCGATGAGCCGGAAGCCGTACGCCGTGTCCTGCACGTTGATTTCGGCGAAGCGGTAGTGAGCCAGCAGGTACGACCGCTGGTGCGCCGACGGCACGCCCGGTCGATCCGTCTCGTCCGGCTCCAGCGTGAAGTCCGCGTGTCGCCGGTGCAGCGTCCCCAGGTGCGACGAGTCGATGTTCCCCTCGATGCTCTGCAGGTAGTTGCAGTACACGGGCGATTTCGCCGCGACGACCTGTTCGGGCGGCAGCCGGTTGAAGAGAAAGTCCGGCAGCGGAGGCTGTAGTTCGCGCGGCCCCATGTACGCCCACACCATGCCCGCCGACTCGACGACCGGGTATGCGGTCGTGTGCACCTTCTCCAGGAACCGGCTCCCCGGCATGTCCGAGGGCATGTCGACGCAGTTGCCGTCCGCGTCGAACTTCCAGCCGTGGTAGATGCACATCAGCCCGCCGCCGCCGTTCAGCCCGTAGTACAGTGACGCCCCACGATGCGGGCACCGCTCGCCGATGAGCCCCACGCGCCCCTCGCCGTCGCGGAACGCCACCAGGTCCTCGCCCAGGATCTTCACCTGCACGGGCGGGCCGTCGTTGTTAGGGAGGTCGGCGGAGAGTAGGCAGGGGTGCCAGTAGCGGCGCAAGACGCGCCCCATCGGCGTTCCGGGGCCCGTTTGGCAGATGAGTTCGTTGTCTTCGCGCGTCAACATGAACAACCTCCCAGGCTGCTATGCCGCACAGCATAGCAGAGGCTACTCGCGATGGCGTAGTTGCGATTCGCGAATCGCCCGTCCTGCGATGCCCTTGACCCGTGCGCCAGTTTGCGTAAGCTTTGCGGCATGTAGGCAGACCGGAGTCAACGGCAGGAGGCCCCGAATGGCGCAAGTTGAACCCTACAACGATGAGGACGCCACCATCTTCCACTTCTACGACGACTGCTCAGTGGGCAGCAAGATGTTCTGGGACAAGAAGGAGAAGGGCCAGGGCGGCAAGCAACCTTGCAATGAGTGCTCGAACAAGTCCATGGCCGACTTCGCGGGCCCCGGCATGCACCCGTAGGGGCGAGCGTCACCCCCGCGCGGCGATCGCCTCGTGCCGCGCGAGCAGCGCCTGCGCTCGCCGCACCACTGGCACGTCGATCATCTTGCCGTCGAGCTCGAACGAGCCGCGTCCCGTCTTCTCCGCCTCGTCGTTCGCCTCGATGATGCGCTTGGCCAGCGCGACCTCCGCCTCGCCGGGGCTGAATGCCTCGTTGAGCACCGGCACCACGCTCGGGTGGATGCACGACGCGCCCTCCAGCCCGAACCGCCTCGCTTTGAGCGCCACCTCCCGCACGGCGTCCAGGTCCTTGTAGTCGGCCACCGTGCCGAAGATGCCCAGCGCCATCACCCCAGCCGCCTTCGCCGCGTACACGGACTGCGTCTTCGGGTACAGCAGCGTCTCCGAGTCCGGCTGCATCCCCAGCGACGACGCCAGGTCCTCCGCGCCGATGGTGATGGCCGCGATGCGCGGGCTCGCCTTGGCGATCTCGCCGATTTGGAAGAATGCCTCCGGCGTCTCGATCATCGCCAGGAACGCCGTCGAGCCCACCGTCATCCCGCGCTCCGCCTCCAGCTCCGACACCAGCTCGTCGAGCAGCCGCACGTGGTCGGGCCCCGCGAGCTTTGGCAACGCGAGGGCGTCGACCGCCGGCGAGACGCACGCCTCGATGTCCGGCGCCGCGAGCCGCAGCGGCTGGTTGACGCGCACCAGCACGTCCGCGCCCGCCTGCCCCACGCGCTCCGCCGCCGCCTGCACCCCCGCCCGCGCCGACGCCTTCTCCGAAAGCGGCACAGAGTCCTCCAGGTCGAGGATGATCCCGTCCGCGCCCCGCTCGTGCGCCCTCGCAACGAAACGTTCGACGTTGGCCGGCACGTACAGCAGCGACCGCCACACCGGGAGCCTGCGTCCGTCCATCATCCAATCACCCCTCGCGCTCTCAGTTCGGCCAGCTCGCCGGCGGAGACGCCCGCGCCGCCCAGGACCTCGTCGTTGTGCTGCCCCAGCGTGGGCGCCGGGTAGCGGAACGTCCCCGGCGTCCGCGACAGCCGCGGCACGATGTTGTGTACCGGCACCGTCCCCACGTCCGCGTCCGGCAGGTCGACCACCACCTCGCGCTCGATGACGTGCGGGTCGTCGAGGAACTGCGCTATGTCGTACACCGGCCCGGCCGTCACCCCCGCGCCGTTCAGCTCGGCGAGCGCCTCGTCGAGGCTGCGCTCGGCCATCCAGCCGCCAATGATGGCGTCCACCTCGGCACGGTGCCGCACCCGCTCGGCGTTGTTCCGAAAGCGCGGGTCCTCGATGGCATCCTCGCGCCCCACGACGCGGAACACGCGCTCCGCCATCGATTGGATCGACGCCGACATCGCCACCCACTTGCCGTCACGCGTGGCGTACACGTTGCGCGGCGACGCCGTGTTCGAGGCGCTGCCCACGCGCTGCTTGATGCTCCCGTCGACACGGTAGCCCGCCGCGTCCGCGCCCAGGATGGAGAAGATCGGCTCCAGCAGCGAGAGGTCGATCACCTGTCCCGCCCCACCCTTCACCTCGCGCTCGCGCACCGCGATCAGCACGGCCATCGCGCCGTACAGGCCCGCCGTCATGTCCGCCAGCGCCATCGGCGGCAGCACCGGCTCGCGGTCGGCGAAGCCGTTGTGGTCCGCGAACCCCGACATCGCCTCCACCAGCGTCCCGAACCCCGGCCGCTCCCGGTACGGCCCCGTCTGCCCGAACCCGGAAACGCGCACGATGATCAGCCCCGGGTTGTCCTCCTGCAGGACCTCCGGTCCCAGCCCCATCTCCTCCAGCCGGCCGGGGATGAAGTTCTCGACGAGCACGTCCGCGTCCCTCGCCAGCCGCCGCACCAGCGCCAGCCCGTCGGCCTCCCGCAGGTTGACCGACACGCTCTTCTTGTTCCGGCAGTACGTCTTCCAGTGCGTCTCGACGGAGCTGTCGCCCCACGCCCGCAGCGGGTCGCCGTTCGGCAGCGGCTCTATCTTGACGACCTCCGCCCCAAAGTCCCCAAGCTGCAACGTCACCATGTTCCCCGCCACCAGCCGGGACATGTCGAGCACCCGCAACCCGTCCAGCGGCCCGCGGTCTCCGGCATCAAACTCCCTGGCGTGAATTGGCATATTCCCAAGACTCCCTTCCCCACCATTCTACCCGCCGGAGGATAGTGTGCTCAGCGTTGCAGCAGCGCAGCGCGGCCCCACCAAGCGTCAAGGTGAGGAGTCGCGCGGCTCAATCGTAGCGAGATGGAAACGGTTGTCCCGACTGAGCCTACTCCGCGCGTCTGCGCCGGCACTTACCAATGCGCATGCCCATTTCTGCTACCGAAGACGGGTAGTCTGCCTGAAAGAGTATCGCAAGCACCACACATTGATGCCATTTCGTACTTGACTTGATACTCTTGCACTGATTTACTAATCATTATTGTAATATTTTCAAATCATCTGGAGGCATAAGATGGCAAGCAGTCAAGGCGATGCGTACCCGGTCCAATACAGCGTCGACTACCCCGAGGGCTCTAGGAACAGGCTCACCGCCCTATTCAGGATCATCCTTGTTATCCCCATTCTCATAGTGATTGCCCTCGTGAGTGGCTATTCATCCAGTGGCAACCTGGAAATCGATGAGACTATTGGGCCGCTATTCGCAGGTGGCATAATCTTCCTGCCCGTGCTTCTCATGATCCTCTTCCGGAAAAAGTACCCTCGCTGGTGGTTCGACTGGAACCTGGAACTGCAGAGGTTCAGCGCCCGGGTCGGCTCCTTCCTATTCTTGCTTCGAGACGAGTACCCCTCAACCGACGAGGAGCAGGCTGTCCACCTCGATATCGCATACCCCAACGTTGAAGAGGACCTGAACAGGTTCCTGCCCATCATCAAGTGGCTGTTGGCCATCCCCCACTACATCGCGCTGGCGATTCTCGGCGTGATTGCGCTCGTCGTCACCCTCATTGCCTTGCTGGCGATACTGATAACCGGCAAGTATCCCAAGGGGATGTTCGACTACGTTGTCGGCGTAGGACGGTGGGGATACAGGGTCCTCGCCTACGTCGCTATCCTGAGCACAGACAAGTATCCTCCGTTCCGCCTGGGCGCCTAGCCGACAATCCCACCATTGAACGGACGAAATTGGGGGCGGCGCTAGTTGCCGCCCCCTATGCTCACGCTACGACCCTACCCCCCAAACCCCCGCCGCACCGGCAGCTGGTCGTCACCCTCGACCACGTCGATCTCGAAGGCGTTGTTGATGGCGGCCACGTAGCGGTACAGGCCGACGGTCGCGACCATCACGATCACCCACCGCTCGCCATGCCGCGCCGTCAGCGAGTCGAACAGCGCCTGATCGACGCGGTTCGTGCGGCATAGCTGACGGCACAGCTCGATGACCCCGCGCTCGTCCTCGCCGAGGCCGCCCGCGTCGCCGCCCGCGCGCACGGCCTCAATCGCCGCCTCGCTCACCCCCGTGGCGCGAGCGGGCGCGACGTGCGCCGACCACTGGTACGGCGCGTCGTCCTCGTACGCGACGGCCAGAATCGCGAGCTCGTGCAGCGCGTCGCTCACGACGCCGTCGGGATGCGCGTTGGCGACGCTCCCCAGGAAGCCCATCGAGAGCCCCGGGCTGTGCAGCAACACCCCAAACGGCCCCCGGACGCGCCCGCGCTCGGCCAGGATCGCGTCCCACTCGTGCTGCTGCTCCGGCGGCAGCTGCGCCTTGTCGGTGATCGGCGTGATGCGCGTCATGTCTCTCCCCCGATATATGCGAATACTTGCGATTCCTGCGCGATTGGGCGTGCGCCGCACGGCTCGCCCGATGGCCGCCATCGACGCAGTCGCTATACTATACTCGACTCGCACGAGCACGGGCGCACACGTACGCCGAGCGCAACCGGCCCAAAGGAGCATGACATGGAGAAGGTCGCGGCCCTCGCGGACACAATGGCACAGGCAGCCTCCGACTTCCTCGACGCCCTCTCCCCCGAGCAGCGCAGCGCCGGCACGTTACCCTTCGACGACGAGGACGAGCGCCGCCGCTGGTTCTACACCCCCACGCCGCGCGCCGGCCTGCGACTCGGCGACCTTGCGCCCCGACAGCAGCAGAAGGTCTGGCAGCTCATGGCGACGGGCCTCAGCGAGCGCGGCTACAACTACGCGTCGCTGCTCACGGGCATGGAGAACGTGGTTGACCGCTCGTCGAACTTCCCGGACCGCACCTACGGCGACCTGCCGGGCACCCGCCTGCGCGACCCCGCCAACTACTTCGTCGCCGTCTTCGGCACGCCCGGCGACGAGAGCGGCTGGAGCTGGCGCATCGGCGGCCACCACCTCAGCCTCCACTACACCGTCCGCGACGGCCTCGTCTACCCGACGCCCGCCTTCTTCGGCGCCGAGCCCGCGCGCTCGCTGCTGCCCGGCGGCGTCGGCCTGCGCCCCCTCGCCGCCGAGGAGGACGCCGCCCGCGAGCTCCTCGCCCTCCTCTCGCCCGAACAGCTCGAGCGGGCCGTCATCGCGCCCGTGCCGCCAACCGACATCGTCCAGACCAACCGCCCGCAGGTCGAGGACGGCGCCATGCCCCCCATCGGCGGCCCCGGCCCCGGCGGCGAGCGCCTCCGCACGGCCCTCGGCCTCACCCCCGACCTCGACGACATGGTCCGCTACACCCTGACGCCCAAGGGCCTGCCCGCCGGCGCCATGGACGCCGCCCAGCGCGACGCCCTCGCGCGCCTCGTCCGCGTCTACCTCGACCACCTGCCGGACGAGATCGTCGACGGCTACTCGCCCCTGCTGGAGCCCGACAGCCTCCAGGAGCTGCACTTCGCGTGGGCGGGCTCCTCCGAGCGCGAGGCCCCCCACTACTACCGCGTCCAGTCCGACGACCTCCTCATCGAGTACGACTGCACCCAGAACGACGCCAACCACACCCACAGCGTCCTCCGCAACCCAAGAGGAGACTTCGGCACAGACCCCCTGACCCTCCACTACGCAGAATCCCACCACCACCCGTAGTCAAACAACTTGATATTCGGGTTCCAGAGTTGCACGGCCAGGATGCGTAAGCCGAAAAGTCCGGACTGTGTCCGGAAACACAGTCCGGGAAGCTGTCTCGCGATTGGCAAGGGGCTTCGTGTAAGGGATTGGATTTGAACAGATACAGATTCTGGATGGGTAAGCGTTTGATCATCATTGCGCTCATCCTGCTTTACGTGACGGTGGTGTTTGGTGGAGCATCGCTTAAAGCCGACTACAGCCTTACTGCTCAATACATTAGCGAACTGAATGCCACAGGTTCGGAATGGAGCTGGCAAATCGGCTATTTGGGGTTCTTGCCCCTCGGCCTGCTTGGCCTTTTCATGCTGGTCACGGTTGCTCGAAATACACAACTGACCGGAATTAGCCTAATGGGCACGTGGTTGCTTGCCGGCGAACCGATCGCTTACCTTGGCTCGGCGTTTGCTCCTTGTGATTTGGGTTGTCCAAGTTCCGGCAGTCTTTCCCAAAATGTCCACAATGTCTTGAGCCTAATCACACTTCTTATGACCACGTTGGGATTGGTGTTTCTGTCCTTCAACAAGAACCTCACTCCCCCTGGACGAGCGGGCTGGGCATTGTCGGGCGCAGTCTTCATCACCCTTTACATGCTGGCGCTTGCACCCGACTTAGACTCGTGGCGAGGACTACTACAGCGACTGGCAGAGGGGATCTTGTATGGAAGTCTGTGTCTCGTAAGTTGGCGACTGTTGGCTGCTACAGGCCAAGCACAACACCATGAGTTAGGCGGGGCGACAGCTGACGGGGAATGTCATGGATCCCCTCCATAGGCCTGCGCATCGAAGTGTGTCGGAGCTCCGCTCGCCGCTCTACTACCGCGTCCAGTCCGACGACCTCCTCATCGAGTACGACTGCACGCAGAACGACGCCAACCACACCCACAGCGTCCTCCGAAACCCAAGAGGAGACTTCGGCACAGACCCCCTCGCCCTCCACTACGCAGAATCCCACCACCACCCGTAGAGTAGAGGCGCGACGCCCCGGAGGCAGGCGGCGTCTCTCACACGCCGGCCTCTACGCCGTGGGAGTACCTGGCCTTTCTAGATTTACCTCCTTTTGGCTTACACTTGACAGAACGAAATATGATACATTGGTCTCATATAGGCAATTGGTTCTATCCAAGCGTTTTTTCGGTTGTGTCAGGTGTACGGTGTTGCCTGCTTATGGAGTGACTCGAATTGACGCTGGCCCTTGCTCGAGCCTGTGAATCGAATCTGCTTGCATGGTTGTCGCGGCCGATCGAGCTTCGGCGGCAACAACGGTCAATTTTCGCCCCGGTCCTCTTCGCCCTCGCCTTGGCTGCGTCTGTCGCAACCCTCCTCGCCATCACACAGGAAGTGTTCGCACAAACTGACACGCCCGACGCTCCCACAGACGTCGCGGTCTACATCTACGAGACCCAGAAGCTCGAGGTGCGCTGGTCCTCGTCCGATGCCGCGGACACCACATCGTTCAAGGTCCAGTGGAAGTCGGGAACCGAGGAGTACGACTCGTCCCGGCAGCTCACCAGCGATCCGTCCACCAAGAAGGTAGCCCTCCAGTCCACCTCCACCGTCGAACGCTACGCAGACGTCATCACCGGCCTGTCCGACGACACCGAGTACACGGTGCGGGTCCTCGCCACCAACGCCAATGGGGACAGCGACGCCTCCAGCGATGCAACCGGCACGCCCACCGACGAGCCGCATGTGGACGGTGACAATGCGGGAGCGTTCATCGAGACCGAGGTTGTCGAACTCTTCGAGAGCTCCCACTCCTGGCTGCGGGAGACGTGGGATTGGATCACATCCGAGAGCGTTCCCGTGCGTTTTCACATTGGCGCCAGTGGAGGTGGTGCGGTCCACCTGACCTGCAGAGACCGGAATCTCACCTCGGCCCAGCTTGAATTGACTGAGGCAATCTGCTCCCCATGGTTGGTCCAAATCGGACGATATGACGACAACCTGATCCATACCGTTACCCATGAGCTTGCGCACGTGTACACGCTGTCATACGGCGCGTCCTCCACTCCTGCTCCGTTCGGGGTCGGTCATCTCTACTTCAATAGCTTGATCTCTGCACCCGGCCTGGGGGGCCGGTCATGCAGACCAAACGAGTTGTACGCCGATGCACTGTCGATTCTCGTTCATGGGACAGGGATTGTGGACGAGACCAACTACTGGGGCGAATGCGAGCTCATTACCAACACCGTAAGCACTCAGGCCCTGGCCGTTGTCACGAGCGCCCTCGCGGGAGATATGCCATCCTGGTTCGACGATACCTACGACGATTCCAATGGCGACCCCGAACTGGCGCGTGTCTGGGCCGACATCAAGGCAATTGCGAAGAAGCCAGGATACATACATGAGGACGGAGTGGCGGCCCTGTTCCATTTCAAGGACTCCTTCGGCGGATACTGCGACAACGCGAAGGCAACCGAGTCTCTAATAGGGAGTAGCGTCACCCGCAACCCCTGGAGCGACGGCGGCTGCGTGCCCGGCGCGCCGCGAAACGTGACGGGTACTCCGGGCAGCTACCTCTGGCACACCATGTCCTGGCAGGAGCCGCTCAACGACGGCGGATCGCCGATCGAGGGCTACAAGATCCAGTGGAAGTCCGGCACGCAGGAATACGACTCGTCCCGACAGGAAGTGGTCACAGACCTTATCTTCCGGGACAACAGGAAGTTTTCGTATCTGGTGAAACGGATCTGGTTGTGGGGTTACAATCAGGCCCACACTGTCCGCGTCATGGCCTACAACCAGAACGGCGACGGGGCAGCGACCGAGATAACGGCAACGACGACCGAAATCCCGAGCCCAACCGACACCACCGCGCCACAGCTGCTCAGGGCGCAGCTCTGGCACGACAAATCGGCAGTCAGGCTCATCTACAACGAACCCCTCGACGACTCCTCGGAGCCGTCGCGCACCGCCTTCACCGTGTACGTCAATGGCGTGGCTACCGGTCGCGCAGGCTTGCAATCTGGCGTTTGGGATGAGGCCAACCGCACCCATATCGCATCCTTCTCCTTTGCGATGTCTGGCGGCGTGCAGCCGGGGGACGTCGTGACGGTCAGCTACATCGCGCCGCCGGAGAATCCCATCAAGGACGCCGCCGGGAACCTCGCCGCCGAGTTTTCCCACTTCCCGGTCCACAATGACCAGACCAGCTACGCCATCACCTCGGACCCCGGACCGGACAAGACCTACGCCTTCAACAACGGCGCCGGTGGGCAGGACGTCATCGAGGCGACGGTGACCTTCGCCGAACCCGTGCAGGTGGACGGAGCGCCGGAGCTTTCCCTGGGGATCGGCGGTATCGGCACAACGGTGTGGCAACGCATGCGCTACCACAGCGGCTCGGGCACAAGTTCCCTGGTATTCCGCTACTTTGTGCAGCAAGGTGACGTCGACAAGAACGGCACCCTCCTCTCGGCTATAGGTTCCTTGAGGACAGACCATGGCGTCGTCCGCTACGTCTCGACCGGGGCCGAAGCGCCGGCTTGGATCAGAGGCAGACACCACGCCGACCACCGAGTCGACGGCGTTCGTCCGACGCTGGTCTCCGCGGACGTCGTGGCCAACGGCACCGACCTGCATCTCCGGTTTGACGAGGCTCTGGACGAGGGCTCGGTCCCCACCACCAGCGATTCCGGATTCGAGGTTCAGGACACTAGCGATGACTCCGTCCGCGACATCAGTTCGATCTCGGTCAACGGCAAGGTGATGACCCTGACGCTGTCGGCGGCTGTTGCCTCAACCGACCAGCTCACCGTCTCCTACGAAATCCCGTCGTCCAATCCGGTGAAGGACACGGTGGGCAACTACGCGGCAGACTTCAGCGCCACTGCAGTCTCCGTCACCCTGAGCGCCAACAGCCCACCGGAGTTCTCATCGACGGAGGACGGCGCCCGCAGCGTGGACGAGAACACCGCCGCGGGACGCAACATCGGCGCCCCCATCGCCGCCACCGACGCCGACAGCGACGCACGCACCTACGCCATCTCGGGCGAGGACGCCGCCTCCTTCGAGGTGGTCTCGACGAGCGGCCAGCTGCGCACCAGGGAAGCGCTCGACTTTGAGACCAAGGACACCTACTCCTTCACCATGTCCGTGCATGACGGCGTCGACGTCCACGGCAACGCCGACACCACAATGGACGACACCATCACCGTGACCGTCACGGTTGCCGATGTTGACGACCCTCCGCGCATCACCGGGCCCACCTACAAGGAATATCAGGAAGGACGCACGAATGCGGTGGCCACCTTCTCCGCCGCCGACCAGGATGAGCCGGCCACCCAGTGGGACCTGACCCTCACCGGAGACGACAGCGACGACCTCACCATCAACAGTGCAGGCGTCCTCACCTTCAACCAGGTGCCGGACTTTGAAAACCCCACCGACGCCAACGGCGACGGCCGCTACCAGGTGACGGTCAAGGCCGCCGAGCAAGGTGGGACGCGCACCATCAGCCTGGACGTGACCGTCTGGGTCTGGAACAAGGACGAGGGGGCGTCATTCCCGACGGCCCCAAGCACATGGAGGGTCGGCTACGAGATTGCTCTTGAGCTGGAGGACCTGGACGGCATCTACCTCATTGTGGAATGGAGGTGGGAGCGCTCGACCAACCAGACGGACTGGTCGGTCATCAAGGGGGCCTACTCCAGCAGCTACACCCCGACAACGGACGACGCAAACCACTGGCTGCGGGTCTCCGTCTACTACCACGACAACCATCAGTGGGGGAAGGGGTTCCACTACACGTCTCCACTTGTCCAGGAGATTCTCTCTGCCCCTGAAACGCCCTCCACCCCCAGCGTGTCCGCCGGGGGATCCACCAGCCTCGTGGTGACCTGGTCGGCGCCGCAGGCATACCCGGCCATCACCGGCTACGTTGTGCGCCACCGCGAGTCGGATACCACCGATCCCTGGACCGAGGTCGACATCGCTGCCGGCGCCCTCAGCTACACCATCGACGATCTCACCTCCGGCGCCTCCTACGACGTGCAGGTCCAGGCGGCCAACACCGAGGGATCAAGCACGTGGTCCCAGCCCGGGACTGGCACGCCCAGAACCGTTCCGCGGACCAACACCGGCGAAGGCGGTGGCGGCGGCTTTGGCCCCGCCCCGGTCGCCCCCAAGTTCGCCGAAGGCTTCGGCGCCAAGCGCGACCTGGCGCAAAACGCCAAGCCCGGTGACGCTATCGGAGACCCGGTCGGCGCAACCCATCCCGATGACCTCGACATCACGTACTCCCTGAGCGGCGCCGATGCCCAGCATTTCACCGTCGATGCGGACACGGGACAGCTCAGCATTCAGGACGGCATGGAGCCCATCGTCGGCGATACCTACACCGTCAACCTCACCGCGACCGACTCCGCCGGCTTCGGCGCCATCATCATCGTCACCATCGAGATCGTCGCGCCCGCCCACCACCCCTACGACGCGAACGCCAACGGCGTGATTGAGCGCCACGAGGTCATCGCAGCCGTCAAGGACTACTTCGCCGGGGAGATGGACAAGGAAGAGGTCATAGATCTCATCAAGCTCTACTTTGCCGAGAATGCCTGACCCTGCCACAACCCCATTGCCCCCAACCCCCACCCTCCGCTACCGTCGCTCCATGACACACGCAACCGCCGCCCCCACATCGCCGTCGCGCAACGCCGCGGTCACCAGTTTCTCCGTTGTCAGCGGCCACTCTACCCACACCAGTGTGTTCGCCACACGACATAACGAGAGAGGCAGGGCCCTATATGTTTTTTCTCGACTTGTAGGTGAAATGTGCCGTGTCCGCTACAACCATGAACAGGTTGTTTTGCCAGACAACCTCCGGTGCGGCGAACAAGACAATTGGTGGGGATTCCACCCTGAAAACAGCGGGAGTGCCCAGTGCGGCAGCCCTACGCCAGCGTCACCGGGTCCACGTCCACCGACCACGTCGGCGGCACCGGCAGCGTCGAGAGCAGCGACGGCATGTCCGTCGCCGGCGTCGGCGGCAAGCGCAGCACGACGTGCCACCGATACCGCCCCCGCACGCGAGCGGGGTAGCCCGGCGCCGGCCCGGCAATCTCGACCTCCGTCAGCCCCTGCTGCGCGAGCGCCAGCTGCAGCTCCGTCCCGAAGCGCCGCGCCTCACTCGCCCCGTACTCCCGGTTGGTGTGCGAGAAGCTGAACCGCGCCAGCCGCGAGAATGGAGGGTTCCGAAGCTCCCGCCGCAGCGCGATCTCTTCCTCGTAGAAGGCGTGGTAGTCCTGCCGGGCCCCCGCCTGCACGGCGTAGTGCTCCGGCGTGTAGGTCTGCACCACCACGCGCCCCGGATCGTCGCCGCGGCCCGCGCGCCCGGCAACCTGGCACAGTAGCTGGAAGGTCCGCTCGCCGGCCCGGAAGTCGGGCAGGTACAGGCCCAGGTCCGCCAGCACCACGCCGACCAGCGTTACGTTCGGCAGGTGCAGCCCCTGCGCCACCATCTGCGTGCCCACCAGCACCTGCGCGTCGCCCCGCGCAAAGCCCTCCATCAGGGCGCGATGGGCGTCGCGCTCGCGGGCGGCGTCCCGGTCCCAACGCAGCACGCGGGCGCCCGTAGTTCGCTCGACCTCCTGCCCCACCCGCTGCGTCCCCACCCCCAGGTAGCGGATGTGCAGGCTCCGGCATCGAGGGCACGCGCCGCCCGGCCGGTAGCGCCGCCCGCACTGGTGGCACACCAGCCGGTCGCCCTCGGCATGGTACGTCAGCGGCGACGAGCAGCTGCGGCAGTGCAGCACGTGCCCGCAATCGCGGCACTGCACGGTCCCGGCGGCCCCGCGGCGGTTCAGGAACAGGATCGCCTGCCGCCCGCGCTCGAGTGTCTCCGACAGCGCCTCGCTCAGCGAGCGGCTGAAGATGCTGCGAACCCCAGCCTTCAGCTCCTCCCGCATGTCGACGACCTCGACGTCGGCCAGCGGCGCGGGCCGAGGCGCGCCGTCGGGCCCGGGCCGCAGCCGGTCACGCAACGAGAGCGATCGGAGGATCCCCCGGTCGGCGGCGTGGTAGGTGGCCAAATCCGGCGTCGCGCTGCCGAGCATCACCGTCGCGCCCGTCAGCCGCCCCAGCACCATCGCCGTCGAGCGGGCGTGGTAGCGAGGCGGCGTGTCGGACTGCTTGTACGTCCACTCGTGCTCCTCGTCCAGGATGATGAGCCCAAGGTCCGGCATCGGCGCAAAGACCGCGCTCCGGGTGCCCAGCAGCACGTCATAGGCGCCCTCGCGAACGCGCCACCACGTGTCATAGTGCTGCCCGGCCGACAACCCGCTGTGCAGCAGCCCGACACGCCCCGGAAACCGCGACTGAAGCCGCGCCACAAGCTGCGGCGTCAGCGAAATCTCCGGCGCCAGCAGCATCCCCCGCTTCCCCACCGCGATGCACGCGGCAAGAGCGCGAAGGTAGACCTCGGTCTTCCCGCTGCCCGTCGGCCCGTGCAGCAGGTAGGTGTGCGGCTGCCCCGTACGCACGCTGTTGACAACGTGCCCCACGGCGTCCGCCTGCTCGGCCGTCAGCGACAGCGGCGCCTCGCGCTCCGGCGTGTACCCCTCGAGGGGATCGCGCACTCGCCGCCGCTCCTCGATGGCCAGCAGCCCAAGCCCGACGAGCCGCCGCACCGTGTCGGCCCCAAACTCCTTTCGGGCCTGCGCGGCGTCCAGCGTCTCCTCCAGCCGCACCTGCTGCAGCAGCGCCAGCCGCCGCGACGTCAGCGGGAAGCCACCGGCGGCCCGCTGCGCCTCATCCTCGGCTACCGCCAGCCGCAGCCGCTGCGAGTACGCGGGCCGAGCCGCCTGCCGCGACAGCTCCCACTGCTCCGCGACTAGCCCGGCGCGCACCAGTCTTCGCAGCGACCGAGCGGCCCCCGCTCCCAGCGAGCCCTCCACCGCATCCTGCGGCACGCGGCCACGGCGCGACAGCAGCTCCAGCACTCGCCCCTCCGCCGGCGAATTGACACTGCCATCATCTCCTTGCGCGGAAGCATCCGGGTCAGGCAGGCTGAGATAGCGGACAAGGCGACGGCGGAAGTCGGGGGGAAGCATGACGGCGGCAGCTTCGTACAATGTGCAGCGCGTCTCGCGACTGAGCCACCGCGCAAGATTGAGTTGGTGCGGCGCGAGTATCGGCTCGGGGTGCTGCACGCCCGCCACAAGGCGAATGCCCTGGATCTCGGTGGTGTCGGAGAGCGCGAAGACAACGCCGCCAACGCGGCGAGAAAGGAGCGGGATAAGCACAGGCTGGCCGGGGTGAAGAAGCATGCCGGAGGGGATCGCGTAGGTGAACGTGCGCTCAGGGCCTACCGCAGCATCGACAGCAATTTCAGCGTAGCGGTCGTGGGCACGCTCCCACTGCGCAGCCATAGGGCATCACCTGTGGCCCGGCCGCGCGGCGAAAGGCCGGGAAATTAGGACCGCTTCTCTTCAGCGTCGCCGGCAGCCTCCGCGTCGGAGGATGCAGCCTCGGTTGGAGCATCGGCCTCAGCTTCGGCGACGGTCTCCTCGGCAGGAGCGTCCTCAGCGGCGGGTTCCGCCTCTGCGACAGTCTCTTCAGCGGGAGCGTCCTCAGCGGCAGCCTCAGCTTCGGCGACGGGCTCCTCGGCAGGAGCCTCAGCTTCAGCGGCAGCCTCCTCGACGGGAGCGTCCTCAGCCGGGGCCGCTTCGGCAGCATCAGCGGTGTCTTCCGATGGAGCTTCGTCAGCGGCGGCCTCTGCAGCCTCGTCGACGGTCTCTTCCGCGGTGGCTTCGAGCTCGGCCTCAGCCTCTTCCGCGGAGATCTCCTCGACGAGCTCCTCCTCGGCAGCTGCGGCGGCTTCAGCGGCAGCGGCGGCTTCGGCAGCGGCGGCTTCAGCGGCGGCGGCAGCAGCGGCGACGGCCGCAGGGTTGACCTTCAGCCACGCCGGCAGGTTGATCTGTTCCTTGATGCGGGCGGCGCGGCCGGAGCGCTGTCGCAGGTAGTACAGCTTGGCGCGGCGGACCTTGCCGTAGCGCTGCACCTGCACCGACTCGATGTGCGGCGAGTACAGCGGGAAGGTGCGCTCCACGCCGAAGCCGCGGGTCACGCGGCGGACGGTGAAGCAGGCCGCGGCGCTCTTGCCGCCCATGCGCCGTATGACGACGCCCTGGAAGGGCTGCGTGCGGGTGCGCTCACCCTCGCGGACCTTGTAGTTGACCTGGACCGTGTCCCCGGCGCGAAACTCGGGGATATTCGGGTTCTTCGTGACTTCGACAAGGTGATGGGCGTCCATGCGGGTCCCTCTAGCTCTGTGAAATTGAGTGCAACCAGACAATGGTACACGAAAGGCAAACCAATGGGCAACGGGCGGGCCCTTGAAGGCTCCGAGCAACTAAGGATTCGCAGCGGCAGGGAGGAATTGCCATGGAAAATGCCGATGGCTACAGCACTAGAAGGCAAAGTGTCGGCAGCACTAGTCGACAAAGACCTGCTGCACCAGCAGAGCAATGGATGACGCGGCGATGATTGCAGCAATCATCTGCGCCACGATCCACTTGATTAAGCGGTTCTCTACATTGGCAATCGCCGTCGAGAGTTCGCCTCTCATCGTGGCAATTTCCGTGGCTAACTCGCGATGCTGACGCTCTTTCTCTAAGGCGTAAGCATGAAACCAATGAGGAATATTGCATTCAGTTGTCTGAGTGGACATGGACGTCACCTCACATACTGCCCAGAATCCCCACTCACCTCCGCTCCCAGCTATGCAGCCTCAGGAATTGGTACAGGGATTGCCACCACCTCCTGTGCTGCTAAAGGAATCATACACAATAATTGCGAGAATTAAACATTACAGGTCAACACGTAGTCCTCGCCCGAGAATCGCAGGGAAGGTCGTGGCGGCGCCTCGCACCAACCCCCTACTCGTACCAGACCGAGCCGAACACGTAGCCGTCGTGGCGCACAACCCAGGTGTGGCTCACGGTCGGCCACCCGGTGGTCGGGTGCCAGGAATGCTGATGTACCCAACGGCCACCCTCGGTGATCTCGATATCGCCCCAGTTGTTGCCCCAGTAGTCCCTGCCGAGGTTCTTGATGCCTTTGCCCAGAAGCGACTGGTCCTGGCTCGCGAGGAAGCGGTCCTGGGGACTCACCATGAACACGTGCCACGTCCCGTCGACGCTCCACGGGGAGAGGTAGTATTCAGCAGTCTCCGCCCAGCCTTCGGTCTCGTAGCGGCGAACGGCCTCGTCCACCATCGCCATAGTCCGCTCCGACGGTTCGACCCAGGGAGGCTCGATGGCCACATCTTCCACGACCTCATCCTCGACTTCGGGCGCGTCCAGCGCGAGCAAGAGGGCAACGATGGAGAGCGCGACTGCAATGAGCGCCAACACCAGCGAGACTCCGGCGATGAACCGGGGACTGCGCAGACCCCGCCGACGGATTGGCGCCGGCTCAGTGGGCATGTATCCGTATGGTCTAAGGTTCTTGCGCATGTGTCTGCATCGCTGGGCAAGGGGGTCGGGAGGAGGCTACCTCACCGACATGGAAGCGCCCTATGCTAGGCCTTCGCCACCTGCACGGGCATGACGTGGAGGCCCGGGACGCGCAGCATGGGGTCGTCGTCCGCGCTCTGGTCGAGGGCGATGGCAAGCTCGCCGAACAGCACCGTCGCCGAGACGACGCCGCGCAGCGGGCCCGTCGTCCGCGCAAGCCCGCGGATACGGTGGCCGTTGGCTGCGACCTCGATGACGTCGCCCGGCGCGACGCCCATTGCCGAGGCATCGTCCGGGTGCAGCTCCAGCGCATCCTCACGGCGGATGGCGTTCTTGCCGTTGCTGCGCACCACCTCCACCTCGCCCACTGGCAGCGACAGCACCCGTCCCGGCGCGAAGAGGAACGGAGCGTCGCCATTGCGAGCTTGCATCGGGGGCAGCGGCGTCAGCTCGGCGCGTTCTGGCATCGACCACGCTATCTGCACGCCACCCGCGTCGAGGGCATCGTCAGTAGCGGCGGCATACGCGGGGACGGCCTCTCGAATGCCCTGCAACACCTCAGACGGGTGCCCGCCGAAGTCTGCCGCACCCAAGCGACGCGCGAGCTGCGTGAGAACGGAGTCGGCAGGCCGGGACTCGCCGACGGGATCGATGGCCGCGCGTCGCCGCAACGCCCAGCGGTCGAGGCTCGTCACTACACCATCCTCCTCCGCGAAGGAGGTCATCGGCAGCAGCACGTCGGCGGCCTCCGTCAGCTCGGACGGGAACATGGCCTGCACAACGAAAAAGTCCGTGTGGGTCAGCGCGTGGACGGCCTCCGACGTGAACAGCGCGCTGTCGCCGAGGACCATGGCAGCCTTGACGCCACCTTGCGCGATCGCCTCCAGAGACTGCGCCGCGCTCAACCCGTCGTCCCCCGCCGAGCAGCCCATATCGAGCGCCCCCTGGCTTGCGGCGCCGGGCCTCAGCGGGAACAGGCCGCTCGAGGGCTTGCCCACGTTGCCCGTCGCGAGGGCGAGGTTCACGAGCGCGTCGGTCACAGGCGCCCGCTCGTCCTGTGCAACGTTGTCCAGCGCGTAGACGATGCCCGCGCTGCCAGCTTGCGCGAATGCCCGCGCGGCGGAGGCAATCTTGTCAGCGCCGACGCCCGTCGCGTCGGCGACTGCGTCGATGCCGTAGCCCGCCAGCGACTCCCGCAGCGCGTCAATGCCGCCGGAGCATTCCGTGATGAACGTGTCGTCCTGCAGCCCCTCGTCGAGGATGACCCTGAGCATGCCGCCAACGAGCGCGCTCTCCGAGCCGGGGTAAGGCCGCAGCCACAGGTCGGCGTAGCGCGAAAGCTCAACCTCGCGCGTATCGATTACGATGAGCTTGCCGCCGGCCTTGTGCGCCTTCTTGATGGGGATTGCGGCGACGTTGTGCTCCTCAGTGACGTTGGCATTGACGACCAGCACGCATCCGGCGCTCTCCAGCTCGGCGACGGTCCCCGTCGCGGCCGCGGCTCCGAGTCGTCGGCCCAGCGGCTCGACGAGCTCCAGCCGGTGGTCAACCGAGAGGTCGACGTTGTTGGAGCCCATCACTTGGCGGGCGAATTTGCCCGCCAGATACGCCTGCTGGTTGGTGGCCCGCGGAGTCAGGAACAGCGAGAACGCCCCGTCCTTGTAGTCGGGCAGCCGGGACGCGATGGCCTCCAGCGCCTGCTCCCACGTCGCCTCGACCAGCTCGCCGTGCTGCCGCAGCATCGGCGTCTTGAGCCGGTTGCGGCTGTTGACGAACTCGTTGCCGAACTTGCCCATGTAGCAGAGTTGCCCGGTGTTGACGGGCGACTCCCAGTCGCCGATGGAGCGGATGACGCGCCCGCGCCGGTCGACCTCAAGGTTGACCTGGCAGCCGACGGAGCAGTGCGTGCACGTGGTCTTGACCGTGGTGACGGCCTTGTCCCACTTGTGGTCGCGCTCCACAAGAGCACCGACGGGGCAGACGTCGATGCACGCGCCGCAGAACTCGCAGCCCGACTCCAGCAGCGATATCCCCTGCGACGTGCCGACCAGCACCGTCCCGGACCGCTCGATCATCGCAATGGCGTCGTCGCCGCGCATTTCCTCGCAGACGCGGACGCAGCGCGCGCAGACGATGCAGAGGTTGTAGTCGCGGTCGTAGAAGGGGTCGCCCGTCTCCACCTGCAGGTTGCGGTAGTTGTAGGCCAGCGGCGACTCCATGTTGACGTTAACATAACGAACAGTGTCCTTGAGCTCACACCGCTCGTTCTTGGGGCAGACCACGCAGCGGTCCATGACTCGGACGTGGCGCAGGCAGATGTCCTGCGGCCCGCACAGCTCGATGCGGTGGCACGTCAGGCACCCGTGCGGGTGCTCCGAGAGCAGCAGCTCCAGCACGCTCTCCCGCAGGCCGCGAATCTCCGTGCCGAGCGTGTTTACCACCATCCCGTTCGCCACCGGCAGCGTGCACGACGCGGGTGTGCCGCGGCCGCCCTCAACCTCGACGCAGCACATGCGGCATGCGCCGTAGGGCTTCATGCCCGGCCAGTAGCACAGGTACGGGATGTACACGTTGTTGTCGATGGCTGCCTGCAGCACGGTCTGCCCCGGCTTGGCCTCGACCTCAACCCCGTCAATGGTGAGCTTTATGGGCTCCGTCATTCGCTTTGCCTCAACCCTCTATCACGCTTTCGGCGTTGTCCCCGCGCCCTCCTCGACGTACCACCCAGCGACCGCCGTCGGCGACGTGCGCGTCGGCCGGTGGAAGCGCGCGGTGCAGCTTCCTGTCGGGCACCGGCCCTCTTCCAGGTGCACGCGGAAGTCCTCCTCAAAGTGCCGCAGCGACGAGCTGATGGGGTTGAACCCAAGCTGCCCGTGCCCGCACAGCGACCCCATGCCCATCGTCTTGCCGATGGTGCGCATCAGGTCGAGGTCCGCCGCCCGTCCCGCGTTCGACGCGATGCGCTCCAGCGTGTCGAGCAGGTGCGTCATGCCGAGCCGGCACGGGAAGCACTTGCCGCACGACTCGTATTGGCAGAAGGCGACCATATTCCACGCGAGGTCCACCGCGCACACGTCCTCGGACGCGACGATGATGCCGCCCGAGCCAAGGATCGCGCCTGCCTGCGACATCAACTCGTAGTCGAGCGTGATCTCGAGGCTGTCAGGGCCCAGCACGCCGCCCAGCGGCCCTCCGGTCTGCAGCAGCTTCACGGCGCCGCCGGACGCAACGCCCCCCGCGATGTCGTTGACAACTTGCCCCAGCGTCAGCCCAAAGGGAACTTCGTACATGCCGGGGTAGTTGACGTCGCCGGTCAGGCACAGGATGGCCGTGCCCTTGCTCCGCTCGTAGCCGATCTCCGAGAACCACTCGCCGCCAAGCCGGACGACCTCCGGCACGTAGGCCAGTGTCTTCACGTTGTTGATGTTGCTCGGGTTGCCCCACACGCCGGCCTGCGCCGGGAACGGTGGCCGGAAGCGCGGCATGGACCGCTTCCCCTCGATGGCCTCCATCAGCGCCGTCTCCTCGCCCGCAACGTAGGAGTCGCCGGTCAGTGCCACCTCCATGTCGAAGGAGAAGCCGGACCCCAGGATGTCCTCGCCAAGCAGCCCCTGCTCGTAGGCCTGCAGGATGGCCTCCTTGGCTCGGTCGATGGGGCCGTCGTGTCCGTGGCGGATGAAGATGTAGCCGTAGTTGGCGCCCGTGGCGCGCCCCGCGATAATCGTGCCCTCCACAACCGTGTGCGGGTCGCTCTCGATGAGCCCCTTGTCGTTGTAGGCGCCGGGGTCGCCCTCCTCGCAGTTGACCAGCACGTACTTGTTGGGCCGGTTGGAGCCCTGCAGGAAGCCCCACTTGACGCCGGTGGGGAAGGCCGCGCCGCCGCGCCCGCGCAGGCCGGAGCTCTTGATCTCCTCGATCAGCTCCTCCTGCGTCATGTCGGACAGCGACTTTGCGAGCCCCGCATACCCGCCCGCCGCGATGTACTCGCGGATGTCGCCCGGGTCGACCGAGCCGCAGTTGCGCGTCGCAATGCGCGCCTGCAGCCGCCACTGGTCGCCGTCCTCGATACGCGCGATGCTGTCGACCGAGCCCTCGCCAAGGGTGCCGAGAACCTCGCCCGCATCCTGCCAGCGCCCCGACGCCACTGCGTCGAGGATCGTCGGGACCTGCTGCGGCGTCACGTTGCGGTAGAAGACGCGAGGCCCGCCGGGCGCCTGCACGTCGACAAGCGGCTCAGCATAGCAGAAGCCGATGCACCCGACCTCCTGCACCGCGGCGTCCAACCCGCGTGAAGCGGCCTCGCCTCGCAGGGCGTCCAGCACGGCGAATGCCCCGGCCGCGTGCCCGCACAGCGCGACGCCGACGCGGATGCGCGTCCGCGACTCCTGCGCGGCCACGTGGGCCTGCGCGGCGTCCTGTATGCTCTGGAACTTCTCTGCAACGGTCATCGCTGGTGACCCCCGTTTCGGCCCGCAGCACGCAGTCCGGCGACGAGCGCGTCGACGGCCTCGGCGCTCGCCCGGCCGAGCAGGTGGTGGTCGGCGGACACGACAGGCGCCTGGCCGCACGCGCCGAGGCACGTGTTATATCGGAGTGTGACGGCGCCGTCGGCGGTGTCGCCCTCGCCGTCAAGGCCGAGGGCGTCGTGGACGCGCTCGAGGAGTCGCTGCGCGCCCATCAAGTGGCACGTCGGGCCCCAGCACACCTCGACCATATGCGTGCCGGGGGGAGAGAATCGAAAGTTGGGGTAGAAGGATGCGACGGCCCAGACGTCGTTCTGGGTGACGCTCTGGCGGGAGGCCACTTCCTCAATGGCCTCCTGCGGTATCCAGCCGAGCTCGTCCTCAATGGCCAACAGGGACGAAAGCACGGTAACGGTAGGCTGCGGTTGTTCCGTAACGGCCCGCACAATGCGGGCCCGCAGGGCGTCGTCTGCCACGTGGCCCCCTTTGCGGCGCTTGCCCCAAACTACGTGAATCTTATCACGGAGGGGCAGGCGGTGCTAGGGTGCCGCTTGCGCCCTCCAGCCCCCTACGGCATGATGGTGCCGAATCTTCATCCACGGAGGCCGTCATGCCCGACCCCAAGGTGTTCGTCTTCGCGCCCGCCGACTCGGACAGTTTGCAGGAGTTGGAGGCCGCAGGCTGTTCCCTGACGCTCGGCAGCGCCAACTGGAGCGACCCCACCGGCGACTCGACCGAGAAGCTCGCCGAGATGGCCTCCGGCGCGGACGCCCTCGCGGGCACGTCCATCAAGGGCGCCAAGATCTCCCGCGACGTTCTGGCGGCGTCCGAAGGCCTGCGCATCGTCGCCAAGTACACCGTCGGCGTGGACGAGATCGACATCGACGCTGCTACCGAGCTCGGCATCCTCGTCACCCACGCGCCGACCGAGGCGAATTGGGGCGGCGTCGCGGAGACCACCATCACCAAGATGCTGACGCTGCTCAAGAACACGCGGGAGCGCGACGCCCATCTGAAGTCAGGAGAGCCGTGGCGCAGCGAGGGCCTAACCGGCGTTCACCTTGGCTACCGAGCCGAGGACGGCTACGAGGGGATCGTGCTCGGGCTGATAGGCCTCGGGCGCATCGGCACGCGGGTGTCGAAGCTCATGGCGCCGTGGGGCATGCGCATTGTCGCACACGACCCGTACGTGTCCGACGAGCATTTCGCCGAGCTCGGCGTTGAGCGGCTCGAGCTGGACGACCTGCTGCGGCAGTCCGACGTCGTAAGCCTGCACGTAGTCCTGACGCGAGAAACGCACCACATGATCAGCACACGCGAGCTGGGGCTCATGAAGCCGTCCGCGGTGCTCATCAACACCTCCCGCGGCCCCGCCGTCGACGAGCCTGCGTTGGTGGAAGCGCTCAGCGCGAACACCATCGCCGGCGCTGCGCTCGACGTCTTCGAGGTGGAGCCGCTGCCGCTCGACAGCCCGCTGCGGTCCATGGGGAATAACGTATTGCTCTCGCCGCACATGTCGTCGCACAACCAGGGCGGGGGCATCGGCCCGGGCATCAAGTGGGGCACAGCGGACGTCCTCCACGCCCTGCGCGGCGAAGAGCCGGAGCACGTGTACAACGCCGAGGCCCTACCTGCGTGGCGGGAGCGTTTTCTGGGGCGGAGCTTGATTTAGGCTCCCTGTCCCCGTCGCGCTTTCGCTCGATGCCGTCGCCGCGGCCCCCGGCAACTGGGGCGGCTTGGACATCAGCATGAGCCCGCCCGCGAGCGCCCAGCCTGCGGCGATGATCAGGAACGCCATCGTATACGAGTTCTGCCAATCGAACAGGAAGGCGATGAAGAGCGGGCTCGCCGCGCCTGAGATCGTCATGAACGGCCGCAGGACGCCGTTGATCGCGCCGAGGTGCAGCCGGCCGAAATAGTCGGCCACGATGACTCCCATCAGCGTGATGTACGCACCGATGGTCAGGCCGTGCAGCCCCGACGCGATCAGCATCGACGTACGGCCTTCCACGTTGAGGATGAGCAAGACGGTGCCCGCGGTCAGGATGAGCTGAGGACCGATGAGGAAACGCAGCGGCACCCTCTCGGCCAGCAGGCCCCACACAGGTCGGAAGCTCACCGAGCCGACGGCGAAGGCCGTGGCGCTGAGCGCCGCAACTGACTCAGCGATGCCGACGTCCTGGTAATAGGGAACCAGGTTGGCGTGGAACCCGCCAATCCCGAGGCCCACCAGCATGAATGCGGCAACAATGAGCCAAAAGGAGAGTGTCCTAACGCTCTCGCGCAACGTCAGGCCGCCCGCAGCAATGGAACGAGGTTGCCCCTCTACCTGTGATGCCTCCCTCTCCCCTGACGCTGACACGTCCCGCGTTTCCCCGTCAGGAAGCTGCCCCATGTCCTCGGGCCGCGTGCGCACCAGGAAGGAGAGGGGTACGAGCACGCAGAGCGCCACGATGCCGAGGACGAACCACGCCATACGCCAGTCCGAGGCATCGATCAGGGCCTGCAATGAAACGGGATAGAGCATGGGGCCCAGACCCGGCCCCATCGCTGCGATGCCCAACACCCGGCCCCGCTTGCGCACGAACCACTTGGGCAGGATGGTCATCGTGAGGGCGAAGCCCCCGGCAATCTGGGCAAAGCCGCTGCAGACGCCAAAGAGCAAGTAGAACTGCCACAGGCTGTCGATGTAGCGGAGCACAATGAGCGAGCAGCCAAGCATCACTGCTGAAAGGAGCATCAGCCGCATCGGGCCCGTACGCGTGTCCTGCATGGGCCCGATGATTGGCGCCAGTGCACCCGCTACGATCATCTGGAACGTCAGGGCGCCGTAGAAGCTTGCCCGCGACCACTCCAGCTCCTCCGTCATGGGCCGCACGAAGACGCTCGCGCCCCAGACGCCGACACCGGTGGAGAACGACCCCGCGAGGATGGCGACTCCAAGAATGACCCAGCCGTAGTAGAGCTTCGGGAGCCGGATACCCGTCCGCCGCATCATGGAGCGGACTATATCAGGATTGGGGGCCAATGTCTGAAGCGGGCCATGCGGTGGTGGCCCGGTCGTAAGGGCGGTTGGGCCTACCCCGCCGGGTCCGGCGCGAGCCCACCGGGCGCCGTTGCCGGGCCAGCTTGCTGTCGCGGAGGCGCGGCCAGCAGAATAAGCCCGCCCGCTATAAGCCAAGCCGTCGCGATGATCAGGAATGCTGTCGTGTACGAGTCCTGCAGGTCGAAAAGGAAGGCTATGAGGACGGGGCTGGTTGCGCCCGCCACCGTCATGAACGGTCGAATGATGCCGCCGATGGCGCCCAGGTGTGCGCGGCCGAAATAGTCGGCGACCATCAGGTTTTGCAGCGTGATATAGGCGCCGATAGTCAGGCCGTGCAGCCCCGCGGCGATGAGCATGGAGGTCTGCCCACCCACGTTCAGGATGAGCAGCACCGTCCCAGCGCTCAGGATGAGCTGCGGTCCGATGAGGTACCGGACGGTCACGCGCTCGGCCAGCAGGCCCCATACCGGCCGAAGACTCACGGAGGCAACCGCGAACGCTGTGCCGCTCAGCGCCGCCACCGATGCGGCGAGGCCGATGTCCTGGAAATAGGTCACGAGGTTGGCGTGGAAGCCGCCCATCCCCAGACCCACGAGCATGAAGGCGCCGATGATGAGCCAGAAGGCAACAGTCCGCAGGCTTTCGCGGACCGTCAGGCCGTCGGGTGCGCTGATCGTTCGAGGCGCGGCAGCAGTCCTCCGTGCGGGGTCGGATCGAACTGGCGGCGGCTCGCCCGGTTTGTCGCCGTCGGGCAGAAGCCCCATGTCCTCGGGCCGGGTGCGCACCATGAATGACACCGGGACCAGAATGAGGAACGCGGCCAGCCCGAGTGCAAACCATGCCTCGCGCCAGTCAAACAGCTCGATGAGCGCCTGGATGGATATGGGAAAGAGCATGGGGCCGAAGCCCGGTCCCATAGCGGCCAGCCCCATGACGCGACCGCGCTTGCGCACGAACCACTTCGGCAGGATAACGCGCGTGAGGGCGTTGATGCCCGTGACCTGCGCGACGCCCCCCAAGAGTCCGAATAGCAGGTAAAACTGCCAGCGGTACTCCACCCACGTCGTCAGCATGAGCGAGCCGCCGAGCAGTACGGCCGAGAGCAACATGAGCCGGCGCGGACCGTTGCGCGTGTCTTGTAGCGGCCCGATGATAGGCGCCAGCGCTCCCGCCACTAGGGACCTCACGGTCAGCGCCCCGAAGTAACTCGCCCTCGACCAGCCCAGCGCCTCCGTCATCGGCCGCGCCATGACACTCGCACCCCAGACGCCCGCGCCCGTCGAGAACGACCCGGCGATCATCGCGACGGCCAGGAGCACCCACCCGTAGTAGATGACCGGGAAGTGAAAGCCTCGCTTCTGCTCCATTGCGCGCAACTATAGCAGGGATGGGGTGGGGTGTCCTGAATTGCAGGAGAGGTGGAAAACCGGAGGAGGATTGAGGCGGCCCGCGTCACCATGACATGGAGTCATTGCGAGGGGAATTCCCCCTCGCTACCCTGCACATCACAAATCTCGCAGCTGACCGGGCGCACAAAGGAATCAGGGAATTGCTTCCCCCAGTCCATATCTGCAAGAGGCCATCCCAAATAAGGGAATTGTCTTGTCCAAAGGGGGAAGAGAAGAATAGGAACGAATCCTGATGTAGGCAAGAATGGCCGCTACCACTCCCATGCGGAGGTGACGGAGTCCTTGATGACGGCCTCCGGCAGCTCACCGGTGACCGCGTGGCCGTAGTCCGTGAGCAGCAATCGCGCCACCTTGCGGCCGAGACGGACGCTGTAGTTGGTGCCGCGGTCCTCGGGGTAAATCTGCGTCGTATTCGCGAGGTACAGGTCTGGAATCGGCGTGCGGTGCGGCGGGATTCCCGCGGCGTAGCCTGTCAGGTTCACCGGCTGCGCGGCATCCTCGCGGTGGTAGTAGCTCGCCTTGATCCAGCTCTCGTCGAAGTCCGGGTTCAGCCGCCTCAGGTGAGGCACGTACTCGGCCAGCAGGTCATCGTGTCCGAGCGAGTAAAGCCGGTCCTCCCGGTCAAGGTAGTTGGAGAGGTAGAGCAGGTGGCTGCCGCCGTAGTGCTCCGGCGGCACGAAGTTAGTGTGTTCGATGGCTGCGACGAACGGGATGCTCCGGTCTGCGATGTTCAACCAGTACGCGGGCGTCAGCGAGCGGTCCATCTCCAGCACGATGAGCACTGCCGCAAGGTACGTCGTGCTCGTCAGCGCGCCCTTGTACGAGTTCGGCAAATCCTGCGCCAACGCCGCCATGATGCGCGACGGCGTAGTCGACAGCACTGCGTCGTAGCGTCGCACTGCGGCGGGCTCGCCGGGCAGCCGCACCTCGAGGCCCGTCGCGCGGCCCTCTTCGACGACCACGCGCGCCACCTCGGCCGACGTGTGTACCGTGCCGCCCATCGCCCTGACACGCTCGCCCAGCGTGTCGAAGACCTCGCCGAAGCTGCCCGTTGGGTAGCCGAGGCTCTCTCCGCCGAGGCTCTTGCCCCGGGAGGCCAGTCTCAGGGCGATCTTGCCCCAGAACCACGTCATGCCAATCTGGTCGTAGTAGCGCCCGAACTTGCCGCGGAGTAGCGGCTCCCAAACGGCCTCATAGGCGCGCTTCCCAGCCCACTTGGGCAGCCACTCGGCGGCCGTCACGTTCTCCAGCGAGCGCCAACTTCGACGACGTCGCAGCGCCAGCGTCACGAACCCCAACCGCATCCGGTCGGCGAGGCTGATTGCGCTGAACTTCAGGAGGTCGGTCGGCGTCGTAAAGGGCCATATGCGCCCACTGTGATACATGCCGACCTTGGAGGGGATCCACGCCAGCTTCTCGCCCAACCCCAGCTCGTGAATGAGCCAGACCATGTCGGTGTCGCTGGTGAAGAGGTGGTGATAGCCGCGCTCCAGCCGCCCGCCGCCGACGTTGAAGGTGGACGCCTGCCCGCCGAGGAATGGGGCGCGCTCGAATACCTCCACCTCGTGGCCCTGCCGCAGAAGCTCGAAGGCGGCGGCGAGCCCCGCGGCGCCACCGCCGATAATGCCAACCCTCACGCCGTGCCAGCCTCGCCTGCGGCGGACGTCTGCTCGTCCCCCTCGCGGCTCGACCGCGCCAGCTCCGTCAGCGAATGGTTACTGAGCGAGGCATATGCCATACCGATGATCGTCACCGGCACCAGTAGCGAAGCGTGCACCACTAGCACGTACGCCGACGCCACGGACACGTCGACGGCGAAGTAGACCAACGTGGCCTGCGCGAAGAACTCGAAGGGGCCGACGCCGCCACCACCTGACGGGATGATTGTTCCCAAATTGGAGGTGGCGGTCGTCAGGATCAGTACGCCCATCAGCTTCCAGATGGAGAAGTAGTCGTCGAGTCCAAACCCCAGCGCAATGAGGAAGAACAGGCTCGCCTCAAACGTCCACACGGGAATGGAGAGGGCAATGATCTTGCCAAGCCGGTCCGGGTGCCGGAGCGCCGTAAGTCCCTGGAGGAACCGCGACGACAGGAAGCTGGCCATCGGCCGGGCGCGCGCAGGCAGGTAGCTGAGCACCCGCTCCATGAACCGCTCGACCCGCTCGGGCCAGACCGCCATCGAGACAAGGAGGAAGGCGAAGGAGAAGAACGGCACACTTAGCATCATGGTGAGAAGGAGCCACGGCACCCGCGTCAATTCGCCGATGCTCCTGAACAGATCAACGGGCGGAATGAAGATTGCGACTACGCCCACCAAGAGGAGCAGCGCCATGCCGTCGGCCACGCGCTCGATGAGGATTGTAGCCAGGGCCGTGGTCTTGGACACGCCCTCACGGATGTTCAGGAAGTAGGAGCGGACCAGCTCCCCCAGCCGTACCGGCAGGACATTGTTGGCGGCATACCCCACCAGGACGACCGGCCACAGCCGGGACACCCGGTAATCGCCCATAGGGGAAAGGATGATTCTCCAGCGCAGCGTCCGCCACAAGAGCGAGGCCAGATACATCGCGACGGCGGGGGCGATGTAGAGGTAGTTGGCTGACTCCATGGCCTCCCATATCTCGCCCACTTCCGCGCGCCATAGGAAGACAGCCAGAAAGAACACACTCAGGACAAGGCCAATGAAGAACCGCTTGGACAATAGCAACGAGATCGCTCTCCAGAGACGGTGTTGGCGCAGATGTGCCTCTCAGCCTTGTCTCAACAGCTTTGAGTATAGGGGCCGAAACACCGCAGAAGCAACGGGCCTAACCGGGGTCAACCGCTCCCATTTGCAGCAAATCGTCCGAGTAGTAGAGGTATGCGTCTTCTGAACCCAGCGGAGTCTCGAACTCGCGGAAGAGCCAGTAGCGGAATGCGCTCTGCCACGCCGACCGGTCCCCGATGCCGTTCAACACGTCGCCGGGAGTGAGGTTGCGGTAGCTCTCCGGGAACCACCACCGGTGCTTGTAGCGCATGACCTGCGTAAAGCCGGAGTCGCGGAGTCCGGGGTCCGCGAGGGACTCGTTGTTGACGTGCACGAGCACGACGCCACCGTTTTCGTTGGTCGGCTGCCGTGGGCTCTCATACGTGGGGTAACCGACGGCCTCGTAGTCGCGGAAGTACCACGCCCACGGCCACGCGAAACCGCTGTGCGCATCGACGCTGATGGGGATGGCCTCGCCACTGCCGGTCTGCTCAGACAACCGATTCACATCCCGCAGCACGTTGACGATGTCCGGAGAGCTCATGGTGTACACCAGCATCTCCGTTGGGGTGGCGCCGTTGTGGTACGAAGCTGTCCATCCGGCTCGCACCCCGAGCGCCAGCAGCGCAACGGCCAATGCCAGCCCGGCCAACCCAAGCCCCTGCCGTGTGCCAAGCCGCATCGCAAAGTACAGCACGCCCGCTATGGCGCCGAACAGGAGCAGCAGGATGCCCCAGATTCGCAGGAAAGCCTGCAGGTCAATGACGGCCGGTGATTCGTAGAAGAGCACGCGATAGGCGAGCAGCATCGCCAGCGGGGCCAACGGAAACGCGAGCCACACGTTCTCGCGCACAGCGAGCCGCCACGGCGTCGACGCCACCAGCCGTCCGAGGGTAAGGCCCGCCAGCAACGCAGCCGGCAACATGACATGCACCAGCAGCCAAGGCATCTTCTCGGCCGCCAGGGTAAACAGGATGAGGTTTACGACGCCCCAGAAGATGAGGAACACGGCGAACAGCTGCGGCGACGCGAAGGCGTCCCGGTTGTGCTCCCGCATTGGCGTGTTCCACACCGCGTCGAGGGGCGCCAGCACGCCGCCGCGCACGAAGGCCCACACGGCGCCGCCGATTGCCGCGGCGGCAACGAGGAACTCGTAGTTGCTGCCTATGACGAAGTAGTAGTACCAGGGTTGGCTGCCTCGGCCCACGTCCTGCTGTGCCAGCCAGTATCCAAGGCTCTGCCATACGCCCGTGACCACGCCGAAGGGGCTGCTGAAGAAACTGGTGAAGAGCAGCAAGTAGATGAACCAGAAGATGCCCGCGCACAGCAGCCACCGGCGCCAGTCCCATGCGAGGCCCAGCGCCGCCGACACCGCGAACAGCACCGCGGTCAGCGCTGCCGCGATGTAGTTTCCACCGTCCAGGGGCATCCCGACACGTCCTGCGCTGGGGTCATCGTTCAGTAGCACGATGCTCAGCGGTCCTTGTACGACGGAGGAAGCGGCGGCCGCCATCGGCAGGCTCAGCGTGAAGAGCACCAGCAGCATGGCGGCAGGGGCGCTGATCTCCGAGATCCTCAGCCGTCCCAGCACGACGCCCTTCAGGTCGCCCAGCGAGAGAAAGGCCAGAAACGCGCCCATCGCGAAGAGGGTGATGTAGATGGTCTCCTTGGCGGAGAAGGCCAACGCCAGCAGCGCGGCAGCGATGTAGAGGAATACCGGTTGCCGGTCTCGCATGTACCGCCATACGACGATCACTAGCCCAAGCGTCAGCGCCGCCATGAGGATGTCGTTGCGGGCGAAACGACTGAAGTAGAGCAGCGTCGGAGAGAAGGCGAGCAGCACGGCCGCGCACATCGCGCCCGTGCGTCCCAGCCAGTCGCGCAGCAACCACGGCAGCGCGACGAGCCCTGTACCCACAAGAGCGTAGGTGATGCGTGCCGTCGCGTCGTTGTCGCCGAAGAGGAAGAAGACCAGGGCGTTGACGTGGTACTGCAGCGGGCCGTGCAGCAACGGGTTGTGCTCGTAGCCGCGGCCAACGGTGATGTACCAACTGTAGAGGGCGTGCAGGCTCTCGTCGTGGTGCATGGCGCGGTCGCCCAGCTCCCACACGCGCATCACCAGCGCGACGAGCACCAGCGCGACGTAGAACGCCAGCTCCCACCGGAATGTGAGCCAAGCGGGAGTCCACCGGCCCGGTGACCGAGCCGGTCTGAATGGCCCAGACCGCTGGAACGTCGAGGGATGGTAAGCAATGGGGTTACGCATCGTCGCCCACTGCTTCGTAGACCTGCACATCGTCGTGCGAGAACGCCATCGAGAGCGCAGGGGCAAGGTGTTCGAGCGTGTCCACGCCGTACTTGTCCCGTTCGCGGGGACCCAGTACGACGTACCGCACGCCGTATCTGTCGATGACCACATCTGCCCCCGCGGCATCCGGCGCGCCGTAGAGCGCGGCTACGTCCTCGGTTCGGCCCGTCTGGGGGTCGGAGGAGCCCCGCCATTGCAGCTCGTGTCCGGGCCAGTTGAGCGGCGACGGCAGTCCCGTGAACGACGCCACGCGCCCGAAGGTCGAGTAATCGCCGCCCACGGCCTCGACGATGACCTCGCCCGCCGAGGCATTGTCGCGCAGCCACTCGATTGCCGCGTGCTCGCCCGGCGCCTGCTCCCGCAGGAAGGCGGTAGCGTCGAGGGTGTATTGGTCGCCGGATGTTGCGTTCAACGTCAGCGTCATCCCCGCCGGAAGATAGAGGGCGCCCACAGCCAAGGCGGCGAACCCAACCGCCACTGCCACACCGGCGCGGCGGAGCCAGAGGCCGCCTTGAAGGGCGCTCCGTATTCCAAAGTATAGGGTGAGTGGCGCGGCCACAGCAAGAATGGCCCAAGCCTGATAATAGAGCTTGAACACCGTGTTCATCCTGTTGTTGAAAGAGTCGACGACGTAGAAGAGTTCCGGGCCCATGACCAGCGCAACGCCCATGCCCATCGCGCCCAGCGTGAACGCGAGTCCAACGCCCTCGTCGCCCGACGGCGCGCGCAACGTTGCCGCCAGCGCGACGGCCAGGGCCACCGAGAGCGGCAGCGCAACCCACAGCCGGCCTGCGAGCTCTGCCGTCTCCCCCGCTACGAGGACCGGCCCGAGCCAGAGCACAAACGGTGCGAGGCCCAACGCAAACGCGACGAGAACGGGACGGTCCCGCACCAGCCGCGTGTCCCATCCTGCCCGGGCAGCGAGAGCTATGGCTATAACCGCCCAAGCAAAGACGCCCCATACGATGAGAAAGTGCAGCGGAGAGCTCCCGGGCGTTGTGACGGGCGCAATGCCCTTTACTTGTCCCGCAAGGGAACCGACGTAGTACGGCAAGAAGGGGACCACCGCCAAGAGGAGGAGGACGGCTGCTACGGTTGCCGCCCATAGGGCACCACCGCTGACGCCCTCTCGCGCCGAGCGGAACGCGCAGAGCGCCGCCGCGCCTACCGCAATGGCGAAGAACACCGGCAGGTCCCACGCGTTGATGAAGCCGAGCGCGCCAAGCGACAGCCCCATTGCGGCCACGAAGGGCCAACGTCGCCGCCACCACCCACCTTCCGGCGGCGTCCTGTCGGCGAGCAGGGCGTAGCAAAACCCCAGGAAGAGCAAAACAAAGGGTATGGACATAACGTGTGCGTGTAGGTCACCGAGGAACCAGCTGAAGAAGGGGTACTCGTGAATCGTGGGGTCCATGCTCACGCCTGCCACGACGGTGTCGATGACGCGGCTTGACCGCCACCACCACCAGTGATCGTTCGGTAAGAAGGAGGCGCTCGCGGCGGGCGCGTCAAGGCCCTTGATGCCGACCCTTTGCCAGAAGCCCTCCGCGCCGACGCCCCAGGCCCGCAGCATCTCAAACACGCCCTCAAGGTTGCCGAGAAAGCCGAGCATCAACACGCCCAGCAGCCCAATGCCGAAGACCGTGTGCAGTCTGGTGCCCATCCGCACGGCTACCGAGCTGACGAGGCTGAGAACGCCCATCGCAGCCATCGCCGGTAGCAGTGCCAGCGCGAGGTTGTACACGAAGCCCGAGGGTATGCCCGCCAGCACGCCGGGGAGGCCCATCGTCAGGTAGCCGAAGTAGTAGTAGCTGATTCCGTGTCCGGAAAGCCACGGGTCCTCCGGCGGGAACACGGGCGCGATCATGGACGCGTTGAGGAAGGCGAAGTCCATCGGCTGCTCGGTGTGGCCGATGCCGGGCATGCCAGCCCGCATCAGAGCCCACAGGATGAAGACGATAAGGAAGACGGCCTCCGTCGCCGCCAGCAACCGCCACTCGCGTCGAACGAAGTCGAGGATCTCCGGCCACATCCGCCGCGCAAGCGCCACCGCGACGACAGCAAGAGCAACCAACACCATCGCGGCGGTCGCTCGCGATCCGAGGGGAAAGTGCGCACTGCCCAGCACCCACACCGGGTAGGCGAGCATCAGCATGCCAAGCGGCTTCGCAAAGCCGAAGCCGCGGTCACGGAGCGCGGGGAAGAGTGCGTAGGCAGCGGGAAAGGCCAGGAGACCCAGCGCCTCGATGGTGAGGAGCCAGACGATGGCGTGCGTCATCAGCGGCTGGTACTGAACAGGGCGTCCACGTACTCTTCCGGCGCAAAGGGAGAGAGGTCGCCCATGCCTTCACCGGTGCCAACAAAACGTACGGGTAGCCCCAATTCTCGTGCAATGGCCAGCACCACGCCGCCCTTTGCGGTGCCGTCAAGTTTGGTCAGCACAATGCCCGTGCAGCCCACGGCCTGCGTGAATTCCTTGGCCTGGACCAGGCCGTTCTGACCCGTGGTGGCGTCCAGCACCAACAACACCTCGTGGGGCGCCGCGTCGTCCACCCGGCCGAGGACACGGCCGATTTTCTTCATCTCTTCCATCAGGTTGCTCTTGGTGTGCAGCCGCCCCGCGGTGTCGACGATGAGCACGTCGGCGCCGCGGGCGAGGGCCGCCTCCATGGCGTCGAAGGCGACAGCCGCCGGGTCACCGCCCTGCTTGTGGGCGATGACGTCGGCGCCGGCCCGTTCTCCCCAGTGCTGGAGTTGCTCGATGGCGGCGGCCCGAAACGTGTCGGCGGCGGCGAGGATAACGCGCTTGCCCTCGGCATTGAAGAGCGCGGCCAGTTTGGCGATGCTCGTCGTCTTGCCGGCGCCATTCACACCGACCACCAACACGACGAGCGGCTTGTGCGTCGACGCGCCGTTGCTCACGTCCTCAACTGCGTTCAGCACATCGAGAATATCCGCCTTCAGCGCCTCGAAGACCTCGTCGGCCGAACGGGCGCCTCGAGCACGGTCTCGTGCGCGGTCCAGCAACTCCATCGCGAGGCCCACGCCCACGTCCGCCTCGATCAGCAGTTCCTCCGCCTCGTCCCAGACGTCCTCGCCAGCGCCGCCGCGCACTATAAGGTCCTTGAGTCGGCCAAAGAAAGTGGCGCGGCTGCGCTCAAGCCCGCGCTCCGCCTCTTCCTTGCCCCCCTTGCGATTCAGAAAGCCAAACGGCATAGCCTGCTTTGCTCCCGTCTGTGCGGCGCTAGCCGAATATACGAGGAATGCCCTCGCCTATACCGAAAGACAGCGCCGCGGCAACCGAGCCAATAACCATGATTTCTACTCCCTGGATCCACGGCGATTTCTTTACCAGCCGCCCCTTCCACATGCCTAGGGCATACAACCCGGCCAGCGTCACGGCGATGGAAACCGGTAGGGCTGCAGAGACGTCCAAGAAGAAGTAGGGCATGATGGGGACGAATGCCGCCACAACAAAGGCCCCACCCATGGTCAGAGCGTCCTTGTACGGGTTGGATGTGATCTCCGGGCTGATGCCCAGCTCCTTTTCAAGCAACGTACGCAGCCACAGATCTTTGTCCTCGGACACCTTGTCGGCCAGGCCGCGAGCCTCTCGCAAACTCAACCCTTCACGCTGGTAGAGCGACACGAGCTCGGCCAGCTCCTCTGCCGGATGCTCTTCCAGCTCCCGCGCCTCCTTCTCGATCTCGGCCCTCTGCAGGTCCACCTCCGCACGTGAGCCGAGGAAGGCGCCGGTAGCCATCGAGATCATACCAGCCAGTGCACCGGCCAGCCCGGCTACCAGCACGAATGACTCGTTTTCGGCGGTGACCGCGGCCGCGACCGCGGTCACGAGCGCAAGCGTGCTGACGAGCCCGTCCTGCGCGCCGAAGACGACTTCTCGTACGCGCGCCGACGCGGCAATGCGCCACCGTTCTGTGTCGACTTCCTCCGTGCTGGCCCACGACCGCCTGTTGACGAATGGCTCCACTGGATTCGACCTCGTCGCTGCCTCGGCCTGTTGAACCTGCGCCAGCGTCGGCTGCGAAAGTGTTTGCTCGGAGAGCTTTTGCTCCAACTGCTGCAACGCGGTTTCGAACATGTTCAGGTGGTGCTGCTCGCGGTCCATCGCCATGCGGAACGTGTCGGCCGCGTCGCGGCGCCCTTCATCGAGGGCTGCTTGAATCATCTGCGGATACACCCGCGCCGCCTCTTCAGCCTCGCCAGCGATGACGCTGCGAAGGTTCTCCACCGACGACTTGACGTCGCCGGCCACGCGAAGGTGGTTGATGCCGTGGATATTCTCCGCCCCCGCGACCTCCTGGAAAATCTGCGCAATCTCTGGGTGGCCCTCGATGAGGGCCTGTTGTGCGAAGGCCTGGTACTTCACGTTGGCAACGGACTCCGTGACAATCGCGTTCCAGAGATTTCTATCTGTCCTTGAGAGTGAACTTCCGGTTGTCATATCTGACCCCCCTTGCCCCATAGTGGGGCCGGGTCTCTTGTTGCTCGCCCGAGCCCTCGATTGGCGCCCGGCCGTTGCCGGTCCATGCAAACACGATACCGAACGACTCTGCCCTAGTCCACACAGCGGGCACAAAGTGAGGCCTGACTAGGCAGTCTCTTGAGTGGCAGTTTAGGCAGAGCGAAAACCGCTAAACATAAGCAGGCAGTGTGTGGACGCATTGCAACTGAACGTGCAGACGGAGGGGCTCAACGGCTACTTGTCCGCCACCTCGATGAGGATCCTGCAGTGGTCGCTTGGGCCCCACTCGTCCACGCCATTGAGGGCGCGTACGGTAGTTGAATCAACCATACCCACCGAAGCGAACACATAGTCAAGCTGGCCGCTAGCCTCGGCAGGGGAGGAACCGATGTTGTAGTAGGTGGGGACGTTCAAGCTAACTTGAGGAAGCCAGTCCGGCCAGGGGTCAGCTTGTCGGCCATTTGGGAATTGAGGGCCAACCAATGGCAGTCCGATTGCAGCCATCCGGCTAAACACCGTATCGTTGCGCTGCTTCCAGTATTCGTTGTTGCCATAACCGTACGACAGGGTGAGATCGCCCGCAGCTACTATTCGGTGGCCATGCTGTTTCCCAATCAACAAGGACAGGTCGGAGATAACCCGGTGAGCGGATGCATCGAGAATATTCCAGGCCATTTTGCCTGTTGAACGATGAGGTTTCTCATAAGCGGCGCAGATTGAGACGGCGACAATGGGCTCGCCACCATTTGGAGTGACGATGGCGGCAGAAATGCAGTCCGCATGGCTGACAGCGAAGTCGCCGGGCTGGGCCTCGGCAAGCGGCACTGGTTTCAGCCATTCCACTTGGACCCGGTCAGACAACCTGACGATGGCTGTCCGGTATATTCTGTGGCCTCGGTGGTCGTGAAAGGGCTCAGGATCCACCTCCAGCGCTTCAGCCACGTCCTCCGGGGGCGCTGATACTTCTTGAAGCAGGGCGATGTCGACGCTGCCGCGCTGCTCGGCCAGGAAACGCCAACTGGCCTGCTTGTGCTGCATGTTCCAATTGACGATTGTGGTCACTACGCGCTCCGAGTATTGGCTACAGCCCGGCTAGAGGGTGACAAACGCAGGCACGGCCCACTCACCTCAGCATCCCGTCTCTCGCCGGAATAAACCATATGCGTAGCTATTCATTGTCGGGACAGTAAGCGACGCCCTTTGCTTTGAGTCCCCCGCGCCCCGCCTACTCCTCGTGCTGCGTCGTGACGCTGTCCTTGCGCGTGACGGTGATGTGCGCGAAGTCGTGCTCGCCGTCCGCGCCGTGCCAGTGCTTCTCGCCGCCGGGGGAGAAGATCACGTCGCCGGGCTCGATCTCCACCTGCTCGCCCTCCGTCGCGAAGACGCCCTGGCCATGCGTGACGATGAGCAGTTGGTCGCTGGTGTGCGTGTGGAACTTGTTGCGCACGCCATGCCCGAAGCCAACGACCGACGCGTTGAAGTCAGTGCTGTCGGGCGCGAGGGGCTGGCGGTAGACGTCGTCACTCGTGAAGAGCGCGGACGCCGCGGACTCCTTCGGGACCTCGCTGATCTTGGACTTCTTCATCATGTCCTCCCTGTGTTCCTGATTGCGCGGCCAGTTCCTGAATCGAGGAGCAGCCTACCGCATCAGCCCGCCGCCGTCGCAGACGATGCTCTGGCCGCTGATCATCGCGGCGTCGTCACTCGCCATGAACGCGATGAGCGCCGCGAGGTGCTCCGGGTAGACGCGCTCCTTGATCGCCTGGTTCTGCATCGTGCGGTTGAACGCTTCCTCGTCCGAGTGCGCCATCGTGCCAGGCGTGGCGACCTGCCCCGGCATGACCGCGTTCACTGTGATGCCGTCGGCGCCGGCTTCCTTGCACAGCGTCCACGTCAGCCCTTGGATGGCGCCCTTGCTGGCGGTGTACGGAAACTGCCCCGGCGCGCCAGCGAATGTGGTGCGCGACGCTACGTTGATGATGCGCCCGTTGCCGCTCTCCTTGATGAACGGGTACGCGGCGCGGGTGGTGTGCACGTAGCCCATGTAGTTCACGTGCATGAACAGTTCGACGTCCTCCGTCTTCCAGTCCATGAAGTGAACACGAGGCGACAGAAGCCCTGCGTTGTTCACGAGGATGTTGATGCCTCCGAATCGCTCGGCGACTTGCTTCATCACGTTCGCAAGCTGCTCCTCGCTGGTCGTGTCGCATACCCACGCCTGCGCCTCGCTGCCCGCAGCAGCGATGGCCGCCACCGCTTCGTCGCAGTCCTTGATGTCGAGCGCCGCGACCTTGACGCCCTCCTCGCCCAGCCGGACCGCGGCTGCGGCGCCCATGCCTCCGTGCGCGCCCGTAACCACAGCCACTCGCCCCTGAAGACCTCTCATGCGTGTAACTCCTTCTGGTTTGGTCTAGCTAGTCCTCGCCGTCGCTTTCCTTGGCGGCTTGTACGCTGTTCCTCGTTGTTCCGGCGTGCGTTCGGCCATGTACTCCAGCATCGGCACGCCGTACCCGCAGCTCGTTACGGTGCTGTCTACGGCCACCTCAATGACTTGCCGCTTGCGCACGCCGATCGACTCGTCCGCGCTGTGTTCCAAAAGCATCGCGGCGAGCGCCGACTCCTCGAGAGGCGTGACCGTCGCATTGCCGAACAACCTGACGACGGCGGCATTCTCCTGCTCGAACGAGCACACCATCACCGTCATTGGCCCGCCCGCGTTGGCGTGCCGCGCCGTCTCGTTGCCGCTGCCCCCAAAGTCGAGGTACGCGACGTGGTTGGGTCCGAGCACGTGCAGCGGGACGCCGCCCTTGGGCGACAGGTTGACCGGCCCGACCCCCTCCGGCCCCTCGCCGAGCGACGGGTCTGCGCTCGCCACGAAGAAGAGGTGCGCGTTCCGGATCAGATCAGCTTGCTCATCGGTAATCGCGCGGAAATACGTCGCCATTGGACGCCTCCTGGCCTGTTCGACCGGGCCACATGATAGCAACGGGTAACTGGAGCGTCCACAGCACGCAAGGCTATGCCCGTCGTGCCCGGCCCACAAACGCCATGAACGCCAACGTCATGCTGACTGCGCCCACCAGCACGATTGCCCCCATGCCCCTGAGGATGGCAACCCAGTCCCAGCTATCGGTGACCAGAGAACGCAGCCCGTCGAGCAGGTACGTCACCGGGTTGTACGTGGCGATGGCCTGCAGCCAGCCCGTCATCGCCTCCAGCGGCACGAAAATCGTCGTAAGGAAAACAAACGGGAAAAAGAGCAGGAAGCTAACGTTTACGGCAGCGGGGTTGCCCGTTTTCAGGGCAATGGCGTAGGGAAATCCAGTAAAGGCCAAGCCCCAGGCCCCAGCCATCCCCATGAACATGAGAATGCCAAGGAAACCGGTTTCAAATCGCACTCCAACGATGAACCCAAGGATAAGCACTGGAATCGTCAGTGCGACCACCAGCGCGATGTCAGCAACCATAAGTCCCAAGAGCAACGAAAAACGGCTCACTGGTGTCAGCGCCAGCCTGTCGAAGTAACCCGTCTGGATGTCGGTCACAAGTGTGATGGCGCGGGAGATGCCGGTGACGGCGAAGATGATGGCTACCGGCAACTGGAACGCCTTGTAGTCGAGTCCCGGAATCTCCTCAGCGAGGTCCTGGAGAGCGCCGATGTTCACGGCGAAAAAGAAGATGGGGATGACCAACGCGGGGTAGACCGCCTCCGGGTCTCGCGGGATGGAGCGCAGCGCCCTCCCCGCGACGGACATGACGTCCCGGTGAAATCCGGCATGGCGCGCGCGGACCTCCGTCTGGGTTGCTGCGTTACTCGACATCAGCTTGCTCCTCCGAGCCAACTTCCTCGAAGCGTTCACCCGTGACGCTCAGGAAGACATCGTCCAGCGTTGGCGTGTGCATGCGGATCTCTCGAAGTGCGATTCCGTTCTGGTCCAGCGCAAGGGCCACAGCGCCGATTTGCGCCGCTCCATTCAAAACCCGCGCCACAACCTCGTTCCCGTACACGTCCACCTGCTCGATGGCCCCCAGCCTGCCTAGCGCCAATCGCGCCTCCTCGGCGTCGCCCTCCACCTGCGCAATGATGACGTCGGACCCGAGCGAGCGTTTGAGCTCGGCCGGCGTACCCTCTGCCGCCAGCACGCCCTGGTTGATGATGCCGACGCGGTGGGCTAGTTGATCGGCCTCCTCCAGGTATTGCGTCGTCAGGAAGATAGTCACGCCAAGCTCCTGGTTGACTCGGCGGATCTCCTCCCACACGCGGCGCCGGCTCAGTGGGTCGAGCCCGGTCGTTGGCTCGTCGAGGAAGAGGACCTCGGGGTTGTGGATCATGGCCGCGGCGAGGTCAAGGCGCCGCTTCATCCCGCCTGAAAAGGTCCCGATGCTGCGTGACATAGCATCGCCGATGTCGATCAGTGACGCGAGCTCGTCGACGCGCTGCCGCACCTGCCGGCCCGTGAGGCCGTACAAGAACCCCTGCAATCGGAGGAATTCAATGCCTGTTTGCTTTGGGTCCAGCGCTGTGTCCTGCAGCGCGGCGCCGATGTGCAGCCGGATTTCCTTCGCGGCCGAGACAAGCTCGTGGCCTACAACCCACGCCTGCCCCGCTGAGGGCAGCAGCAGCGTGATGAGCATGCGAACAAGCGTCGTTTTGCCTGCTCCGTTGGGACCGAGGAAGCCGTAGACCTCGCCTTTAGGGATGGCCAGGTCTACACCATTTACCGCCCTCACATCCCCAAAGGAACGGGAGATTCCAGACGCATAGATAGCCCATTCGTTCAATGCGGTGCTTCCATGAATGAGGTCAAGTTGATGTGTAGAGTGTACGTAGACCAGGCGGGCAAGCGCAATGCCGCAGTGCGAAATCGAAGACTACGTGATGGCCTTGATAGACCTCGTTACCGGCAGGCGAGCAGCTCCTCCATCCGCTCCACGAACCGCGCCACCTCGGCAAGCGATTCACGGACGTACGGCCGTTCGAGCCAGCTTTCGTAAAAGTTTGTATGGAGGCTGCTTGCCACCTGGAATTGCAGCCGGGCCTCTGGCGCCTTGATCTCGTCAACCAGGCGGTTGACTGCGCGAAAGAGGTCACGCACGTTGTCGTGGGGCCAGCCGCGCTCCTCCGCGATTGCCTTCACGATGGTCGCTGCAGCGCCCCAGCCATGTCCCGACGCCCCGGCCAATTCACCGTTGTCGTACTCTTCCGCTGCTTGCGCCAGGTAGACTCGACTCTGCGCGAGGTAAATGCTCTCGGCCGCCATGATGTGCCCGTCCTCGGTTAAGTATCTGCACTACAAACTCGGTGGCTTCCCAATTGGAAGCCAGCGCTCTTATTTTTAGCATACCTTGAATTGGGCGTTTTGGAAAGAGGTTGGAGAAAAAGCTGGCCATTCTTAGGCGAATTGAATGTCGGTTATTCACAAGAAGGGGGCGTCGGCAATTGCCGGCGCCCCCTCAAGTTGATTCCTGGTCGAAGCCGGTTAGGACGTGGTGTTCTCAATGCCTGGGTGGACGACGAAGGCCTTGCGCAGCTCCTCGGTCCCCTCGAGCCAGTCGACGTCGCGGTGCAGGATCACGCCGCCCGAACGCACCTGGTAGACCTCCGGGTTGTCGACGGCGGGGGCGGGCACGCCCTCTTGCAGCGAACGGGCCGCGTTGATGAGCCGCTGCCTCGTCTTGATGATCATCCCGTCGCTTGTGCCGAGGCGCTCCCGGGTCCGGTCGACTACGGGGTCCATGCTCTCCGTGATCGCCTGGTCCTGAATGTGGATGCCGACGATGCCCGTGAAGCTCTTGCTCTTCTGCGCGTCGCGGTCAATGAAGTAGTCATTTGCCTTGTTTGCCTCAAAGCGGTGCCGCTCCAGCCAGCCTGTGCCGTCGGGCAGCTTACCTCGCGCGCCACCCAGTCCCACGATCGGCTGGCCGTCGGTTTTCTTTCGCGCCATCGAGCTGTTGGTGTTGCGAATGGACATACTCATGAACATGGTGTTGTTGTCGTCCACGGGCACCCAGCACCGCACGCCGATCTTCTGTCCCAGGCGGCCCTCCGGCGGAATGGTGTAGAAGGGCATCATGAACTGGGCGATCCGCCAGTAGTACGTGTCGTCCTCCGCCGGACGGTACGCGCCGTACATGGTGCCGTAGTCGGTCTCGACGATCTTGTAGTGGGGTGCCTTGTCCTTCTGGTTGTAGTAGTCGAACGTTCCGGGCTGGACATCGTCCACCGCGACCTTGCCGAGGTGCAGGAAGCTCAGGTGGGCGGTGTCGATGTCGCCTTCCATTGCCTGCACCCAGTTGCACTCCCGCAGCCCGGCCGAGTTGGAATCGGCGCTCTCCTCCATCATGTTCGGCTCGATGTCAGGCAGCGGCGGCGGCACCGCGCGAGGGCCCATGTACGCCCAGACCATGCCGTTGCGCTCGACCATCTTGTAGGCCTTGATCTTGACCTTGTCCTTGAAGTTCGACTCCGCCGGCTCCGAGGGCATGTCGACGCATTCGCCGTTCACGTCGAACTTCCAGCCGTGGTAGACGCAGCGTAGCCCGCACTCCTCGTTCCGGCCGAAGAAGAGGCTCGCCCGCCGGTGCGGGCAGTAGTTGTCGATGAGCCCCAATTCACCATTCGTGTCGCGGAAGGCGACGAGATCCTCACCGAGCAAGCGTACGCGCACTGGTGGGCAGTCCGGCTCGGCCAACTCTGTCGAGAGCATCGCGGGTATCCAGTATTCGCGCAGCAGTTCGCCCATCGGGGTTCCTGGGCCTACGCGAGTAAGGGTCTCGTTGTCATGCTGTGACAGCATTCGATCCTCCTATGAGGCGTATTGCATGTAGTCTAGGCAGCGTCAGAAGCACAGTCAAGGACGCCGCTTGCCCACCAGATGCGGTCATGCTAGCCTCGAGCAATCCGGGGATGGAGGAACAACATGACCGTGTACACATACGACCACATGCACCTGCGAAGCAGGGATCCCATGGCGACGGCGCGCTACTTCGAGACCATGTTCGGCGCGGAGGTGCTCGAGTCCGTTCAGTCGGACGGCCAGCCCCGAGTAGACCTCGACCTCAACGGCCTGACCATCTTCATCGCGCGCGCCGGCGACAACGTCCCGGAGGGCCCCAGCGAACCCTACACGGGCCTCGACCACTTCGGCTTGCGCGTGGACGACATTTTCACCGCCGCTGAGGAGCTCAAGGCAAAGGGCGCGGAGTTCTCGACGGAGCCCTTCCAGCTTCGGCCCGGAGTAAAGATCGCCTTCGTAAAGGCGCCGGGCAACGTCCGCATCGAGCTGCTGGAGCGCGACTAGAGCTTAGGAGTCCAGCGCCGCTCGCCCATAGCCTGTTGAAGGGCGCTCCTTGGGAATTCGCCTACTCGTAGCGGAGCGCCTCGGCAGGCGCGACGGCGGCGGCTTGGCGCGCCGGCAGAAACGTCGTCAACAAGGAGAAGAGGTACGCGCCTGCGACGATCAGGAGAATCTTGGTCAACGGCAGCGCGAATTGCAGGTTCGGCTCATCCTCTCGTAACTCGAAGATGAGGTTGACCGAGGAGAGCAGCCCAAGCCCCAGCCCAAGTGAAATGCCAAGCAGGGCGATGAAGGACGACTCCGCCAGGAAGCTCAGGTTCACCATTCCGCGAGAGAACCCGATTGCCCTGAGCACACCGATCTCATGGCGGCGCTCCACCACCGCCCGTGCGCTGATGACGCCCAGCGCGGCGATGCCGACCACGAGACCCAGCGACATGAAGCCGATGAGCAGGTTGAACAACGCCCGTTGCGATTCCTGTGCCCCCTCGACGGTCTCAATCACGTCCAGGGTCTCAATGCCATGCTGGAAGAAGGCTGACTCAATGATGTTGGCTCCGTCCTCGACGTCGTCATGCACATTGAAGAAGAATTGCGTTGCGTCCACGTCGCGCCCAAGCGTCTCCTCCGAGGTGTAGAACCCCACAGGAATGGGCCCGCTGGACGCAAACGTATCCAGCACCGCTATGACCGTCAGGTCCACCGATTCGCCGACCTCCAGGTCCCGCACCGTTACCGCCACAGGGTCCATGACCTCATCCTGCACGTAGAAGTCGGGCACGCCTTCCAGCGTGAAACGGTCGAACTGCTGCTGGAAGGCGAGGGAGTCTCTACTTGGCACAATGTTGGAATTGACGACGGCCAGTCCCGGTTCGGCCCGCAGTGCATCCCATACTGCCCTCGCGTCCGCTTCTCCGTCGACCGTGTACTCCGGGGTGGTCAAGGCGATCGTGAATCGGTTGGTTGCAAGGAAGGCGTCGTCCGTCCCGACAACCACGGTGTCCGCGAACTCGCCGTCCGTGTCGGAGGCGAGCCGGGCGTCGGCCTGGAAGATGGCGTGGAACGTGCCGACCGAGGGGGTCCCGTCGACGCGCTCGATGATGTCCAGGTCCGGGTTGCCCTCAACGGCTTCTACGACGTCGGTAACCGGATTCAGGTCGCTGCGGGCATAGCCTATGACCTCATACCCTCCCCCGAGCCGTTCCTGGTTCTCGAAGAGGTTGTCGAAAGCGTCCACCAGAGTCGCCATGAGCGTGACGGAGAAGATGACGATGGCGAACATGGCGAGCGACAAGCCAGTCCGGAAACCAAAACGCAGGGGATACGAGACTGCCGACTTGACCACCGGCGAGAATCGGCGAATGCGCCCAAACGTGTTCGTCATCAGGCCTAGGACCACGGCGGAGTTGTTGATTGTCACCAGCACCGCGCCGGTGACGAGCATTGCACCGGAGGCGAAGAAGGAACTGAAGTCTTCATTCCATTCCCCCTCCCTCAGTGCGTTCAGAGTAGTGTGGGGAATGAGCCAATAGACCACGAGGAGCGCTCCCACGACCGTGAACGTCAACCGCTGGGACGCGCCAAGCGAGCGCGCTACCATTCCCGCCCCGAGGACAGTGAATGAGATTCCCAGGCCGAAGCTCGTGAGATGGTTGCCATTCCACCCCGCCATGAGGACCAGAAGGCCGATGACAACCACGGCAACAGCCTGAATCACGGCGAGAATCGGCGACCGCGCCGTGGGCGCTTCCGGAAGGTCCCGAATAGCCTGCACGATGTTGAGTCGGCTGATGCGCCTAGCTGACATAAACACTGTGACGAATGTAAGCACGGACCCGACCAGAAAGGAAACAATGAAACTGATGGGCTGAGCGTGCGGCGAAAGGGTAAAGTCACCCTGCCCTGTCTGGTCGAAGATTGAGGAAACTCCCTCGACGAGAAGTATTCCCAGCCCGATGCCGATTGCCGCCCCCACCAGCGCCGAGCCGACGCCGTAGATGGAGCCTTCGACCGTGAACATCCGCACAAGGTGGTGCCGCTGCATGCCGATCGCCCGGGACATGCCCATTTCAGTCTTCCGCTCGGCTGCCAGCATGGAGAAGATCAGGAATATCAGCAGCAACCCAACGCCGATGGAGAATAGGCCGAACGTGGTGAAGAAGGAGACGAAGAGGCTCCCCACCTCATTTGCCGTGTCCAGGACATCCTGTTTGATGGGCACGATTTCCAGTCCCTGGCCCTCAACCTCACCATGGGACTCATATCGGTCCACAACGGTCTGGGTCAGCTCCACGCCGGTCGTGGCGTCACCGACATTTGAAATGAGCAACGATGAGAGTTCGCCGGGCCGTTCGAGTAGCCCCTGCACGGTTCCGAGGGGCATCATCAGCACGACGTCCGTGCCCGTCCCGCTGAAATACGAGTCTTCCACTATGCCGTCGATGGTAATTGGGACCGGAGCCCCCGGGCCGAAGAACACATTGAGCGTGCCGCCTACGGCAACCTCCAGGTCGTCCGCTCCGTCGCGAGTGATGTAGGCGCCATTAGTTGCTAGACCAGAGAGGTCGACGGGGTTGCCGTCCGTGTCGAAGAGCTCCTCAAAACTCTCCGCGCGGGTGGGGTGCAGCCCGGCCAAAAGCGCCCCCGACTCGAATTGCCGGCTGTCCGGGTTGATGACGGCCACATCCTCCGTGAGGGTAGGGAGCACTCCGTCGACGTCGGGGTCAGCGTCTAGCGCCGACTCCAACGACAGGACGCTGTCCGCGGAAAACCCCTTCGGCAGCTCACGGCCCTCCCAAAGGTCTGAGTCCTCGTCCACCACGACGAACTCGTCGAGAGAGCGGAGGGACTCCGTGGCGACGCGCTTGATGCTGTACGAGACGGAGTCGCCGACGGTGAATGCGCTGGAGATGATGGCCGTCGCCAGCATGAGCCCGACGAGGATGAGAAGGCTCTGCCCAGGCCGGCGGCGCGCGTTGCGGAAGGCCATGCGGAACAGGATGGGATCGCGGAGCCGGATGAAGACGAGGAATGCCATCGCAATCGCGAAGAGAATTGCCAATACTGCCGCGATGCTCTCGATTGGCGCCCCGAATAGCTCGTCCATGGAAGCTACGCCGCCCTGCCCGTGCCGTCGTCGACGATAAGGCCGTCCATCATGCGAATGGTCCGGTGCGACATCTCGGCAACGGCGTCCGAGTGGGTGATGATGACAAAGGTGTTGTTGAGCTCCCTGTTCAGCCGAGTCAGCAGGTTCATGACTTCGGCCGCGTTCTCGCTGTCCAGGTTGCCTGTCGGCTCGTCCGCCCAGACGATCTCAGGCTGGTTCACCAGCGCCCGGGCAATGGTCACCCGCTGCTGCTGCCCGCCGGACATCTGCGACGGGTAGTGACCCGAGCGGTCGGAAAGGCCGACAAGATCGAGCGCAGTCCGCGCCTTCTCCCGCGACTCCTTCTCAGGAAAGCCGGAGATCAGCAGCGGCATCTCCACGTTTTCCTGGGCGGTGAGCACCGGCAGCAGGTTGAAGGCCTGAAAGATGTAGCCCATTTTGGTTGCCCGGAAGCGGGTCTTCTCCGCATCCTTCATCTGCGCCAGGTCGGACCCGCCGATGGTGATTGTGCCGGAGTCAACGTCGTCAAGTCCGGAGAGGCAGTTGAGGAGCGTCGTCTTGCCGCCCCCGCTCGGCCCCATAATGGCGACCATCTCGCCCCGCGCGATGTCAAGGCTCACGCCTTTGAGGACGTGTACCTGCACCTCGCCAGTGCCATACGTCTTGTGCACGTCCTTGGCGACAACTACCGGGCCTTCCCCGTTCGTGCTCATGGCACTCCCTTAGTTCACTCGGTACAGGGATCAAAAGGACTTGGTAAGTGGTGCCCCCAGCGGGATTCGAACCCGCGATCTCCACCTTGAAAGGGTGGCGTCCTAGGCCGCTAGACCATGGGGGCATTCTTATACGTTGGGACTATTCCTGTTATGCAGAATTGCGTCCAACGTCCGTCACTTCAATTGTCGACTTGCTTACGGATACAGAGCAAGCGTGTCGAGACCCATCGCCTCCGGCAGCCCGAACATGAGGTTCATGTTCTGCACAGCCTGCCCAGCCGCGCCCTTGACGAGGTTGTCGATGGCGCTCACCACCGTCAGCCGGTCCGTGCGAGGGTCGATGGCCGGGTAGACGAGGCAGTCGTTGTTGCCGAGCGTGTGCTTGGTGTGCGGCGGCTGGTCCACCACCTTCACGAAGGGCTCGTCGCGGTAGTAGTCGCGGTAGACCTCGAAAAGCGCGGCGGCAGCCTCGGCGCCGTTCGGCAACACACCGGGATTCAGGTCCGCGTAGCAGCTGCTCAGGATGCCGCGCGTCATCGGGATCAGGTGCGGCAGGAACGTCACCCTCGGCTCGCTGCCGTTCGAGCGCAGCTCCTGCGTGATCTCCGGCAGGTGGCGGTGGCCGTCGATCGAGTATGCCCGGACGCTCTCGTTGACCTCGGAGTAGTGCGTACTCAGGGCGAGTCCGCGGCCCGCTCCTGATACGCCCGACTTGCCGTCCACCACGACGTTGGGCTCGATGATGCCTGCCTCCACGGCGGGCGCCAGCGCGAGGATCGCGCCGGTAGGGTAACAGCCCGGGTTCGCGACGAGCCCCGCTGCTGCGACCTCTTCGCGATGCAGTTCTGTTAGCCCGTACACGGCCTCCTCGAGCAACTCGGGGAACGGGTGCTGCACGTTGTACCAGGACTCGTACTCCGGCAGGCTCTTCAGGCGGAAGTCCGCGCTGATGTCGACGACCTTGATGCCCTGCTTGTAGAACGGCCCGCAAGCCTCGGCGCTTGCCTTGTGCGGGAGCGCCGAGAAGACAATGTCGACGCTCTCCTCAATCTCCTCGGTAATCGGAAGGTCCGTCGCCGCGAGGTGGGGAAAGACATCAGAGAGTCGCTGGCCCGCCGCGCTGCGCCCGGTCACGGCGACCATCTCGGCCTCCGGGTGGTGCGCGAGAATGCGCGCGAGCTCACTGCCCGCATAGCCGGTGACGTTCAGTATGCCAACCTTCATGGGTCCTCCAAAACTAACCCGCCAGACACAGCTAACCGCGTTGTTTCGTACTTTACGAGTATAGGGCGGAAGCCACGGCTCCCGCAACGAAAGTCGTTAGCCGTTTCGCTCCAGGAGCATGCGGTACACCTGCAGCAGCGCCATGACGACAGCCCGTCGCTTGACGAGCGGCCGGTCCGGCGGGAATCGCATGACCGTGCTCTCGACGGCCCCGTCCATGGCGACTCCCGCATATACGGTGCCCGCTGGTATGCCGTCCTGTGGGCCCGGGCCTGCGACGCCTGTGATGCCAATGCCCACATCTGCGTCAAGCGCCTCCCGTACCGCCTTGGCCATCGCCCCGGCGACCTCCGCACTCACGACGCCGTGCTCCTCGATGAGCGCCGGTTCGACGCCCGCGATCGACTTGACCTTGGTCGCGTAGGTGACGAGGCTGCCCTTGAAGTAGCCCGACGCACCGGGAACGTCCGTGACGGTGCTCGCCAGCAGTCCACCCGTGCACGATTCCATCGCGGCCAGCGTCAACCCGCGGTCGCTCAGCAGCGCGCCGACGCGCTCCTCCGGCGTCTCGCCGTCCACGCCCCAGATGGCGAAGTCCAGCGCTTCGCGTATTTCCGCCTCCATCGGCTCTATGAGCGCGATGGCCTCACCCTGGTCTGCGGCGCGCGCGATGATGCGCAGGTGAATGCCGTCCGGCCGAGCGTAGATGCCAAGGTACGGGTTGTCGCGTCCGAAGAGCGAGCTCACGTACTCGCCAACAGCCGCCTCTCCGAGCCCGATGGTCTTGAAGGTGCGAGACATAATGACAGTGCCCTGCGCGCGCTCCTTGAGCTTCGGCGCGGCCTGCTGGTCCCACATCAGCACCATCTCGCCAGGCACACCGGGCATCGCGATGATGATCTTGCCACCCTTCTCCGCCCACCATCCCGGCGCCGTGCCGCGCGGGTTGGCCAGTACGGTGACCGATGGAATGACGCCGGCCTGTTTCTTGTTCGTTTCGGGCATATCCTGCCCGCGATTGCGAAAGTTCTGCTCCATGGCCGCGATGAGGTCAGGGTCGAACGTGATGGTTTCCCCAAAGGTCTCCGCGATGGCTTCCCGGGTGAGGTCGTCCTTGGTAGGGCCGAGCCCGCCTGTGCAGATGATCAAATCCGAGCGCTCCATGCACCTGTGGAGCATTTCCACCATCTCGCCCATCTCGTCGCCCATAATCGTGACCGTGTGCAGGTCGATGCCCAATGCTGGCAGCCGCGCGGCGATGTGGGCCGAGTTGGTGTCCAGGGTCTCCCCCATGAGGAGCTCAGTGCCAAAAGCGAGTATCTCGGCGCGCATGCGGGAATCCCCCTCAAGTGCAGGTAATGGACACGGTGAGTATAGGGGAGCGCCGTGAGCTAGCCAAGGGAGCGGCTGGCGACGCTATTGGGCGGCCGGCGTTGCCTCGGCCTCGGATTCGTCGGGAACGGGAGGCTCATCCACAAGGCGCTCCATGGTCTCATACCAGGGTGCGTCCAGGACGAGAAGATAGGGCTGCCCCTGCGCGCGAGCATAGTACCTTTCGCCATCCGGCGTCGGGTCGCCAATTTCGAGGATGCTCTCCCAGTTGGAGCTCTCGATGCCCTCGGGCGGCAGGTACTCGATGATGACGACCGATCGCGGTTCCAGCAGCCCGTACTTCGCCAGGTCATCGATGTGCTCGGCCTCGATGCCGAGGAAGTCAGGGCCGTCCAACAGTGGCAGAACCTCGGCCCAGCGGTCCTCGTCGATGGCCGTGCGATCCGGATTCGCGAAGCGCCAGCCGGTCGATTCAATCACGAAATCAGAGGTGACCTCATCTTTCGTTACACCCAAGTAGAGCACGCGTGCGGGGTCCAGTCGGTAGTACCATTGCGGGTAGGGAGGCTCAAAGGCCAGCCGCCGCAGCACCTGTCCCCATACGGACTCGATGACATAAAGACTCTCATCATCCCGCTGGTAGGCGTAGTAACCGCTTCCGTCCGGCGTCAGTTTGCCAAGGTACAGCTGCAACGAGCGGCCGCCGGAGAGGCCGAGATCCAGCACAGTCGAGGGCGGGTCCAGACCGTAGGTGTTGTAGTTCTCGATCTCCTCCGCCAGCACGCGTCGGGCGCGCGGGCCGCTGAGCACCAATGTGACGCCGCCCCAGCGGGCAAGGTCGACGGGAGGTTGCTTCTCGCCGTCGAAGAACCAGCCTTCGCCCTCGCGATAGGAGAAGGCCCCCTCCGTGTCCTCCGTCGTTATGCCGATGAACTCAATGTCATCTTCCTCAACCTTGTAGAACCAGAAGTTGTCGGAGGGCTCTGCCTCCTCTCCCATATCGCGCAGGACGAAGAACCATAGCCCGGCAACGATTACCAGGACGCCCAATAGGACAGCCGTTGCGGCAGTGTTCATGCTTGGCTGGGCTCCGTCATGTCGTCTTGGTCTCCCGCATTACCGCCGGCGCCACCAGACCGCGACGCTGGCGAGGCCAACAGCGGCGGGTAGCAGAAACCAGCTGGAGAAGCGGATGAAGTCGAACTCCTGGCTGGTCACAACCAGCTCACGGAAGGCGAAGGGCTTCGGACGGATGGAGATGAGGTCGTAGTCCTCCGCCACGTAATTGACCGCGTTCAGGAAGAAGTCGAGGTTGGTGGAGTACCCGGAGTAGCGGTTTGCAGCAAAGTCCGAGTCCCCGAATATCGCAATGGTCGTCGGCTTCCGCGAGCCCTCCTCAGAGATGCACTCCCGGCTCCGGCCGGCCACTGCGAGCACAGTGTCAATCTCCTCTTCGACGATGCCGCAGGCGTGAACGATCATGCCAACGTCAAACGGGCCGATAGTGTCGCCGGTTTCCGGTCTGAAGTCCTCGCTCTCCGGGTCGGCGGTCTTCCAGCTCAGAAGCGTCGACCGTGCCATCGGAATGTACTCCACCCACGGCGGGACCTTTTCGGGCTCGACACTGACCTCGATTGGCGTGGACAGCGGCAGGAGCACCGTATCCAGGTCTCGAGTGATGCTGGTCTGCCGGTTGAATTGCCCGCTCTGGAGCAACGGGGTCCGCAGCGCCTGGTGCAGGGAGCTGCCCGGGTCCACGATGGTGTCGCCGCCGAGGGCGATTCCCCACGGCTCCAGCAGCGAGCGAACGCTGTTCGGTACTCCCGGGTCCACCAGGAAGATCGCTCTTCCGTCGTTCCTGAGCCAGGCGTCAAAAGAATCAAACTCCTGGATGGACATGTTCCGCGACGGGCCCGGGAATACCAGCACTGCGGCATCCTCCGGAATCGTGCCCACCTGCGCCAGGTTGAGCGTGTCCACCGAGTAGCTGTCTGCGAGCGCTCCCCTCCCCGCGAAGGCAAATCCCTGGGGGTCCTCTGGGTCCTGGTTGATGGCGTCCTTTTCGCCGTGGCCCGTCACAAAGTAGATCCGCTTCTGCTGCTCCCCGGTGACGATGAGAAGCATGCTGGTGAGGTCCTGTTCAGACAGCGGCGGGACGGTCAGCACGATAGCCTGACCGGAGTCCTGCGCCTGGAATACGATCGACGGGAATTGGGAGAGGCCGTATACCTCGGCACGCCCCGGGTCGCTCTCCGGATCGACGAATTCATATGTGAACATCCGGTTGGACCGCCGTTCGAACTCGAACATGAGGTCATCGGCGAGCTGTTGGTCGGCAGCCTGATTGGACCTGTCCGGGATGAAGAAGGCGGTGGCGTGGACATTCTCTGAGAGGTTTCCCAGCACCTGTGTCGTCTGTTGTGCCAGCGAGAACTGCTTGGACGCCGTCAGGTCAGCCCGTGCCTCGTTGTGGAAGCTGATGAAGTTGACGAAGACCACGATGCCAGTGAAGGCCAGGACCATCAAGACCGCGTTGATCGCAAACCTGCCACGCTGCCCTGCGAGCGCTTCGCGGATATTCACCGAAGAGAAGACCGCAGCCACAAGGAGGATGACCGCGCCGGCGATCATCAGGGACGTACCCGTCGTGCGAAGGTCATCGGCCCAGAGCCACATGGCAAAGCCGCCGAGCAGCGCAACGCCGCCGATGATGGCCAGCAACAGCGCCGCCGCGGACAGGATGCCCTTGATCCGCTCCCAGAGGCTCACGCGTTGGAGATCTTGTTCCGCCATCTTATCTCCACCGCCTCGACTCAATGTTTCGGATGGTGAGGAAGAGGAAGAAGGCCATCACGCTCAGGTAGTAGACCACGTTGTTCGTGTCCAGAATTCCGCGAGAGAAATCATCGAAGTGGCCGCTGAGGGAAACACCCTCCAGCACTTGCGCAGCAAGACCGGACGTGATGTCCGCCGCCTGGTTTGTGAGCAGCATCAGCAGCAACGTGCCAAAGCTCACGATTGCCGCAACCACCTGGTTGCTCGTAAGCGACGAAGCCAGCAGCCCGATGGACAGGCTCGCGCCGCCGAACAGGATGATGCCGAGGTAGCCGGTGAGAATCGGCCCGAAGTCCGGGTCTCCGTACATGACAAGCAACAGCGTGTAGAAGAGCGTCAGGGCCAGTGTCGCCACAAGGATGGCCATGACCGCCGCGAACTTGCCCAGCACAATCTCGTAGTCGCGTATAGGCGAGGTCATCAGCAGTTCCAGCGTGCCCAGTTTCTGCTCCTCAGCCAGGAGCCGCATAGTGATGGCGGGCGCCCACAACACGAATACCGTCGTGCTCGGGTCCAGCCAACCGCGAATGCTAGCCTCGGGAAAGGCCACGCTGATGCTGGAGACGAAGAGATAGCCGGTGATGGCCAGGAACACGCCGCCGATGATGTAGGCCATCGGCGATGTGAAGTAAGTCTTGGTCTCCTTCCAGAAGATGGCGTAAGTGTTTCGCCACGTGGACAGCAGATACGCCATAATGCCGCCGGTCGTAACGCTGGGCACTGAAATAGTCGGTCGGTTCAACGGGCTGCGCCCTCCTCATCATCGGCGGTGGTCAGTTCCAGGAAGATTTCCTCCAGGCTCATGGGAACGATGCTGAGCTGAAGCAGGCCCCAGCCGTGCATCACCACCATCTCCGCAATCTTCTCCCTCAGGTCGTTGCCGGATGGCGACTCGATCGTGTACCGCGGGCCCGTGGCGGTGTCGATGTACCGGGCGCTCGTCACGCCCTCGAGTGCGCGAAGCTCGCGGATGACGTCAGCGCTCGGGCCGCGGATCTCGGCCTGCACCTGCTCGGTCCCGCGCAAGCGGACGGCCAGGTTGTCCGGCGTGTCCTCCGCCACCAGTATGCCCTCGTTGATGATGAGCACCCGCTCGCAGACGGCGCTCACCTCCGGCAGGATGTGCGTGCTGAGCAGCAGCGTCTGCTCCCTGCCGAGCTCCTTGATCAACTCGCGGGTTTCCACCACCTGGATCGGGTCGATGCCGACGGTGGGCTCGTCGAGGATGAGCACCTCAGGCTCGTGCAGGATGGCCTGCGCCAGCCCGGTGCGCTGCCGGTAGCCCTTCGACAACTTGTGAATCAGGGACTTGCGATAGTCGCCCAGCTTCACCCGCTCGATTGCGATGTCGATTCGCTTGTTGAGGTAGTCCCCTCGCAAGCCGCGGATGGTGCCGAGGAACGACAGGTAGTCCTCGACGGTCATGTCGGTGTAGAGCGGCACCGTTTCCGGCAGGTAGCCGATGTGCCGCCGCGCCTCCAGCGATCCCGTCATTGTGTCGTGACCCGCGATGCTCGCCGCGCCGGTGGACGGTGGCAGGTAACCGGTGAGTATGCGCATGGTCGTCGTCTTGCCGGACCCATTCGGTCCAAGGAAGCCGACAACCTCTCCCTTCTCGACGTGGAAGGAAATGTTGTCCACGGCGAGGTTCTCGCCGTAGTACTTCGTGAGGTCCTTGACCTCGATCATCGTTTCCGGCATTACCGTCCCTGCATTCGATCTTTGGCGCCCGAGCCTGACCTCGGCTCAGCGCACAACTCTTGAGTATACCGATTCAACGCACTGCTAGCTAGAGTAGCAACGTGCCCCCTCACTCCAGAAGGGAGATGGGGAAGCGCAGGGCATCCACCTGCTCCCATTTCAGCTGTCTTAACTCCATACCGTCCGGCGCCTCGAAGACCATCCACCCGGAGATGTTGAAGTCCTGGGGCAATTCAGATGGGCCCCAGAGGAACGGCAGGTGCGGGCTCAGCGCCGCCGGGGGTTCCGATAGGGGTACTCGGCGCTCATAAGGGTCGACGGGGAGACTCTTTTCACCCTCCATGCCCTCCAGCAGCGCGGCGCCCTCGTCGATATTGAGGGAGAGGATGCCCGAGCGTATGTTCCAGATGGTAACGCGCGCCGCGATGAAGTGATGCCCTTCCATCGCGGGTCCGACGCTGTAGAATTCCGAGTTTGTATCCTGGTATATGACGCCGTCGACCACTTGGACGTCGGAAATGTTCATAGTCAAGCCGCGCCCACTTAAGGTTATGCTCGTAAATTCATCATCGCCGCAGGCGGCAGTCAACATCGCAGCCAGCGCCAGCAGCAACGCTAAGTGTCGAATGTACCTCACGTGCACACGTCCATAGTAGAAGACTCTCTTGAAGGAAATTAACGTTGCCTCGCGGGATGAGGTTCCCTCAGGGTCATTACACCCGGCCCGCGCTGAATGACGGCATCTCCCGGAGGCGTTGGACCAGAGGCGGCAACGTCTCCAGGAAATAGTTTACATCATCCTCAGTCGTTCCTCTGCCCACGGTCACCCGCAGGCTGCCCCTCGCGATGTCCGCCGGCCTCCCGATGGCCGTCAGCACATGCGACGGCTCCAGCGACGCCGTAGAACACGCGCTCCCGCTGGAGGCATAGATCCCCTTGAGATCGAGGCCCAGCAGCACCGGTTCCGCCTCCAGCCCTAGGAAGCAGACGTTGACGTTGTTGGGCAGCCGCCGCGTTGCATGGCCGTTCAGTATGGAGCCTGGCACGCGCTCGAGGATGCCCGCCGCCAGCCGGTCGCGAAGCGCGGCGCTGTGGGCGCACGCCTCCTCGCGCTCCTGCTCAGCCAACCGCAGCGCAGCCGCCATGCCGACGATTGCCGGCACGTTCTCCGTCCCCGATCGCCGCTCGCGCTCCTGCCCGCCTCCCATCAACAGCGGCGAAAATGGCGTGCCACGTCGAACAAACAGCACACCGGCCCCCTTTGGCCCGTGAAACTTGTGCGCCGACAGGCTGAGCAGGTCGACGCCCAGCCGCTTGACAGACAGGTCAAGGTATCCGGCGGCCTGCACCGCATCCGTGTGTACGAGAATAGTCCGGTCCTGCTCCTTCGCCCGCTCCTTCACCAACCGAGCGATCTCCTCAACGGGCTGCACGGTGCCTATCTCGTTGTTTGCGTACATAACGCTGACGAGCACCGTCTGGTCCGTCACTGCGTCTATCACGTCGGCCGGCTTGACCAGGCCTTCGCCGTCAACAGGGACGTAGGTGACGTCAAAGCCTGCGCTCTCCAGTTGGTGGCAGGTGTGCAGCACCGCATGGTGCTCTATGACTGTCGTGACGATATGGTTGCCGGTCGGGCGCAGAGCTATGGCGCCGCCCTTGATGGCGGCGTTGTCGGACTCCGTTCCGCCGCTGGTGAACACGACCTCGTTGACACGGCAGTCCAGCGCCTTGGCGACAGTGTCGCGCGCGCCCTCCAGTGCAGTTCGGGCGCGCTGCCCGACGGCGTGGATGCTCGATGGATTGCCGTAGGCCTCCTGCAGGTACGGCAACATTGCCTGCAGTGCCTCCGCCCGAAGGGGCGTGGTTGCGGCGTGGTCCAGATAGATGTCCCGGTCGCCGGATTCCACCGAGTCGACTCCTGTCCGGTGCTGCGGCCTCACCAATTGCCGCCAAGTAGACGATTATTGTAGCACGGGAACCCTGACTGCCCCTACAGGTTGAGGGCGCGCTTCAGGCGCATGTAGCCGTAAAGGTCGCTCCGCGTGACAACGCCCAGGAGCCGGTCCCCCTCGGCCACCACAACGCCCGGGGGGCCGTCTTCCTCCTCCAGAATCTCCATGGCATCCGCCGCCAATTGGGACGAATCCAGAGTGACAAACGCCGAAAGTGGGGTCATTACCTCTGCTGCGCTTGCAATGGCCCAAACGTCGCGGGGGATGCGGCGGAGCGTCTGCAGGTTCAACACCCCGGCGGGCACGCCCTCAACGCCGATGAGCGCCGCTGAGCGCCCTGTTCGCATGAGGTGAAGGTTAATAGCCTCCGTAATCGTTGCTTCGGCAGGTACCAGGTCCGGCGCAACGACCTCTCCGAGGGTCACGCCCGACAGACGTCTGCGGTCGCGTGCGGCCGATCTGGCGCCGGTTGCAGCTATGAATATGAACGCGCTCACCAAGATTGGCCAAAGGTTGAGGAGAGAACCCGTTCGAAGGAATAGGACAATGCTGCCCACTGCAAGAAGCACGGCAAGAGCCTGGCCAAACAGGACGGCCACATTGGTGGCCAGCCAGTAATTTCCGGTCAGTCCCCAGATGCCGGCCCGCAGGACGCGGCCGCCGTCGAGGGGAAAGCCGGGCAGCAAGTTGAAGAGCCCCAGCGCGAGGTTTGTCCATCCGAGCAGCAGCGCGACCACAGTGACGCCCTCGCGAAGGCGGCCGGTTAGAAAGGCGGGCGCAACGAAGAAGGCAACGCCCAGCATGGCGGCCGCGATGACAAGGCTGAGCAGAGGCCCCACAAGGGCAACGATGAATTCGGTCCAGGGCCGCCGAGCCTCGCGCGAGATGTGCGAGACGCCACCGAGCAGGAAGAGCGTGATGCCTCGCACGGGCAGGCTGTGTCGTGTCGCCATGACGCTGTGCGCAAGTTCATGGGCAAGAATGGAGCCAAAGAAGAGGATACCGGTCGCGCCGGCCATTCCGGCAAGGGGCATGATGTCCCACCGCGGAAGCCGAAAGGCCAATTGGTCAAAGACCAGGAAGCAGACGATGATGAGGATGACAAACCAGGTGTAGCTAACGCCGATGGGAATGCCGAAGACTCTGCCGAGCGAGAAGGTGCTGTTCATGCGCCGCTCCCAGACCTCCGCAATTTCGTCTGCTTTCTAATTCAGCGTAGCATACCCCATGAGTTTGTAGGCGAGTTTGGCCGCCGTGTAAGCGCAGCTGACGGGCCCCTCCGGCGGCGCCAGCTCCATCAGGTCGAAACCCACAATGCGACGCTGGCTTGCGACGGCGCGCAGCAACGCGAGAGTCTCCGCCCAAAGCATGCCGCCGGGCTCCGGCGTGCCCACCGCCGCCATAATCGAGGGGTCCAGCGCGTCCAGGTCGACGCTGATGTAGACCGTCTCCGTCAGGTGCGCCAGGACGTTCTCCGCCAACTCGCTGGCCGAGCAGTCCTGCGGCCACCTGTACATTGGCTGTCCGGTCTCCTCGACGGCCTCCCGCTCTTCGGAACTGAGGCTGCGCACCCCGACTATAGCCAGCGGGCACGACTCGGCGATGCGGCGGCCGACGGTGGCGTGGCTGTACTCCGATCCCTGGTAGCTGTCGCGGAAGTCGGCGTGGGCGTCGAGCATGAGCACGGAGAGGTCCGGGTGCCGCTCCTTCAGTGCGCGAACGGCGCCGACGGTAATGGAGTGCTCACCGCCGAGAGTCACCATCACTGTGTCGGGCCGGTACGCCTGAGTGACGGCGTCCTGCACACGCTGCACTGTCGCCTCCGGGCCCGCAGAATGCGGCTGCACCTCGGGAAGTGTGTGGATGCCAAGGTCGCAAATCTCGCGCCCCAGCTCAATGTCGTAGTCCTCCATTTGCCGTGAGGCGTCGATGATCGCGTTGGGGCCCTCGCGAGCGCCGGTGCGGTACGAAACGGTGCCGTCATACGGCACGGGCAGCACGAGGAATCGCGAAGAGTCGTAGTCGGACTGCTCAGGCGGAAGCGCAAGGAAGTTCCAGGGGAGCGTGGCGTCGTTGTAGGACGGGCCCGTCGGCATCGCCTATGCCGGCGTGCTCAGCCGCGCACGGTCGGCGTCGAGGGCGCGCTTCGCCTGCTCCGGGCTGTAGTGGTCCAGCCCGCGATCGAGCACCCACGTGTTCGCCTCGTGCAGGTCAAAACTCGCCTTCACGTCCTGCAGAGCGAGGTCAATATCGAAGTCCTTGCAGGAAAAGACGTCCACCTGTACAAAGCTGCGGTCGGGGAAGGTGTGCACGCTGATATGGCTCTCGGCGATGATGACGAACCCGGAAACACCCCAGTCCTCGGGCACAGGGCCGTTGTACGTGAGAACCTGCGGCGTGATGATCTTCGTCATGCCGATGCGGTCCGGGAAGGAGTCCAGGAATTCTCGGACGTGCTCCTGGTCCTGCAGCAGGGAGTGGTTGCCGGTGTAGCCGTCGATAACCAGGTGCATTCCTCGGGTCCTCCACGAAATTGTTGAATCGGCCGCGCGCCAATCGACATGGCGCAAGTCTGCGATGGTATCGGTCTCGGAAACAGACACGGCGAAGCGCAAGAATACCAGCGCCCGACGCGCAAATCAAATACTCGCGTAATTCGACGCCGCAAGCTGCGAACCGCGACCAGGCGGCGTAATTTGTTGCAAAGGTGTGGGGTGAGCGAAGGGATTCGAACCCTCGATTTCCTGAGCCACAGTCAGGTGCCTTACCGCTTGGCCACGCTCACCACGGGACCCCTACAGTTTATGAAGCCTAGCTACGGAGGTCAAGAAGCGGCCCTTCTGGCGGGCTACCGCCGCGCAAAAAGGAAGAAGCTGCAGACGGACGCCTTGCCGTCTGCAGCTTCTCCAGTCCTATTCTGTCTCTCAGGCGTCGACGATTCCGCGCCCGGTTCAGATTACGCTAGGTCGTAGCGGTCCAGATTCATGACCTTGTTCCAGGCCGCCACGAAGTCGTTCACGAACGCCGCCTGCCCGTCATCGCACCCGTAGACCTCTGCGATGGCGCGGAGCTCCGAGTTCGAGCCGAAAGCCAGGTCCACCTCAGTCGCCGTCCACTTGACGTTGCCGGATGAGGCGTCGCGCCCCTCGAACACGCCGTTACCGGCCGACTGCCACTGCGTGCTCATGTCGAGCAGGTTCACGAAGAAGTCGTTGCTCAGCGTCCCGGGCCGGTCGGTGAAGACTCCGTTTGCGGAACCGCCGGTGTTGGCGTTCAGCGCTCGCATGCCGCCGACCAGCGCCGTCATCTCGGGCGCGGTCAACGTGAGCATGTATGCCTTCTCCACCAGTTGCTCAGCCGCCGAAGCGCCGTTTCCGCCGGAGTAGTTGCGGAACCCGTCTGCCGCAGGCTCCAGCACGGCGAACGACTCCACGTCCGTCGTTTCCTGCGAAGCGTCCGTGCGCCCAGGCGCGAATGGGACGGTCACGCTCTGCCCAGCATCGCTGGCCGCCTTCTCGACGGCCGCACACCCGGCCAGGACGATCAGGTCGGCGAGCGAGACCCGCTTGCCGCCGCTCTGCGCCCCGTTGAACTCCGCCTGGATGCCTTCCAGCGTCGACAGCGTGCTCGCCAGCGTCGCCGGGTCGTTCGCTGCCCAGTCCTTCTGTGGCTCAAGCCGTACGCGGGCGCCGTTCGCCCCGCCGCGCTTGTCCGTGCCGCGGAACGACGATGCCGACGCCCACGCGGCCGCTACCAGTTGCGACACCGAAAGCCCCGACGCAAGCGCCTTCGCCTTGAGGTCGGCGACGTCCTGCTCGCCAATGAGCTCGTGGTCGACGTCCGGCACGGGGTCCTGCCACAGCAGCGCCTCTTCCGGGACCAGCGGCCCCAGGTACCGGCTGCGGGGGCCCATGTCGCGGTGGAGCAGCTTGTACCACGCCCTCGCAAAGGCATCCTCCAGGTCTGCGGGGCTCTCGAGGAAGCGCTTCGAGATCGGCGCGTAGACCGGGTCCATCCGAAGCGACAGGTCCGTCGTGAGCATGAAGGGTGCGTGCTTCTTGGCGGGGTCGTGCGCGTCAGGCACAACGGCAACCTGCGATGCATTCGCCGGAGTGTACTGCGACTTGCCGGCGGGGCTCTTCGTTAGTTCCCAATCGTAGTTGTGCAGGTTCTCCATGAAGTTGTTGTCCCACTTCGTGGGGTTCTCGGTCCAGGCGCCCTCGAGACCGCTCGTGATCGCGTCGCCACCCTTGCCGGTGCCGTAGCTGTTCTGCCAGCCGAAGCCCTGCGACTCGACGCTGGCCGCCTCTGGCTCCGCGCCGACGTGCGACTCGGGGGCCGCGCCGTGCGCCTTGCCGAACGTGTGCCCGCCCGCGATCAGCGCGACGGTCTCCTCGTCGTTCATTGCCATGCGCTTGAACGTGTTGCGAATGTAATTGGCCGCGAGATTCGGGTCCGGGTTGCCGTTCGGCCCCTCCGGGTTGACGTAGATCAGGCCCATGTGGTCCGCGCCGAGGGGACCCTGAAGCTCGCCGTCGGCGTCGTGGCGCTGGTCGTCAAGCCACGTCGTCTCGTTGCCCCAGTCGGTCTCGTCGGCCTCCCACACGTCCGGCCGGCCGAAGCCGAACCCAAACGTCTTGAAGCCCATCGACTCCAGCGCGCAGTTGCCGGCGAAGACGATCAGGTCGGCCCAGGAGAGGCTCTTGCCGTACTTCTGCTTGACCGGCCAGAGGACCCGGCGCGCCTTGTCCAGGTTCCCGTTGTCCGGCCAACTGTTCAGCGGCGCGAACCGCTGGTGACCCGAGCCGCCGCCGCCGCGGCCGTCGGTGATGCGGTACGTTCCCGCGGCGTGCCACGTCATGCGGATGAAGAGCGGACCGTAGTGGCCGTAGTCAGCCGGCCACCAGTCCTGCGACGTCGTCATGACAGCCTCGACGTCCTTCTTCAGCTCGTCGACGTCGACATTCTTGAACGCCTCGGCGTAGTTGAAGCCGCCACCCATCGGGTCCGACTTGGAAGAGTTCTGGCGAAGAGCCTTCAGGCTCAGTTGATTCGGCCACCAACCTTGATTCGTAGTCATAGCACCTCTCCATTTAGGGTTCTGTTGCGTGTGGCGCAACTATACCAAGACTATGCTGCGCACGCCACATTGTAGCCCCCGCCGTCAACCTCTTGAAAGGGTTGCGGGGCTGCAAGTGGAGCCCGAGTGCGAGAGCGAGTGAACGCTGCCTGAAGCGCTCGCTCTATGGCTCTACCCATTCTCGCAACAAGACGCTCATGGCCTCTTCTCCCCAACATACGCCCGAACCGTCGCGCCTGACCCCGCAAGTTTGCCTCCACCCTGCGCTGACAAAGTCGAACTTACCGTCCGGTGCGTTCTCCCTATACCCTTCCCTGTTGCCCCAACACTCGATCTCGCCATCAGTCGTTATTCCGCAGCTATGGGTGTGTCCCGCACTGACCGAGGCAAATTCCCCTTGTGGAGGGGACGCTTGACCATCCTCATCATCACCCCAGCACACCACCTCACTTTGCGTTGTCACTCCGCAGCTGTGGTCCTGCCCGACACTGATCGAAGAGAATTTCTCGTTCGGGGGTTCAGTCTGACCGCCGGAACGTCGTCCCAAGCAATGGGCGCTGCCGTCGACCAACAACCCGCAAGTAAACTCCCACCCTACGCCAACCGAGGTGTACTCCCCGGCGAACTCACCCGCCAGCCGGGTATCCCGACCTTCGTCGACTTGCCAGCAGGTTAGACCGCCATCCATGTCTAACGCGCAATCGTGCTTCCAGCCGGCGCTGACCGAGACGAACTCCCCGACCGGAGGGATGGTCACCGGACCTCCGCTACTGCCCCAGCAGACTATCGTGCCGTCGCGTCGCAAGCCGCAACTGTGACTGTGCCCTGTGCTGATGGAGTAGTATTCCCCCGCTGGCACGTCAGCCAGATTGGAGAACTCGCTGCCCCAACAGGCCGGGGAACCACCGGGTCTCAACCCGCAACCTTGATTCAAGGAGACGCTGATTGATTCCCATTCTCCCTTTAATTCACCCTCGAAGGAGAATGGCCTTGCTTCAATCGTCGCCCGGACGTCGCTCGACGCCATGGAAGACCCGCCGCTGTCCTCCTCCGCGTCGCCGCCGCAGGCGAAGAGCAGCGCCGGCAAAGCGAGAATCAGAATTGCAATTGGGAGCCGCCGCTGCTGTCGCCTCTTCATCACAACCCCCCACCGTCTCTTTGGGCAGGATGGTACGCCTGTGTTATGGGAAGGGCAATTGTATCCGTGACGCCAGCCATTGCTCACGGCACAGAACGCAGCAGCGAGCTAGAAGAAGGTGAGAGGTATTCGCCCTACAGGACCCCAAACCACCGCCTGCGTTCTCCCTGCGAGGGAAACGCCGCCTCCAGCGCCGCGATGTCCTCGTCCGAGAGCCGCCAGCCGGACGCGCCGCAGTTCTCCTCGACGCGCGCCGCCGAGTTGCTCTTGGGGATGACCATGACCCGGTCGTGGTGCAGGCACCAGTTCAGCGCCACCTGCGCGACCGTTGTCCCATTCTTGGCCGCCACTTCCGCCAGCGCCGCTGAACCCTTCCCGAAGTTGCCGAGCCCCCGCGCCAACGGGCTGTACGCAATCACCGTTATGCCGTTCGCCTGGCAGTAGGGCAGCACCTCGCGCTCGATGGAGCGGTCGGTCAGGCTGTACTCCACCTGGTTCGACACGATGCGCGATTTCGACAGCGCCGCCTGCGCATCCTCCATCTCGCGCACCGAGAAGTTGCTGACCCCGATGTAGCGCACCTTGCCCGCGTCCACCAGCTCCTCCATCGCACCCATCGTTTCGGCGATGGGGATGCGGCTGTTCGGCCAGTGGAGCTGGTACAGGTCGATGACATCGCACTTGAGCAGCCTCAGGCTCTCGTCGGCGGCGCGGTGCACGTCCCTGCGTCGGAAGTGCGACGGCGAGACCTTCGTCGCTACGAACACGTCGCCGCGAATGCCCTCGATCGCCGCGCCGACGGCGTCCTCCGTGTGGTACGCCTCCGCCATGTCGATGAGGAACGCCCCCAGCTCGACGCCCCGCCGCAGCGGCGCGCTGCCGCCCGTGTACGCCCACGTGCCGAGGCCGACGTCCGGGACTTGCACCCCGCTGCTGCCGAGCTCCTGCAGGTTCATCGGTCCGTCCTTCCCTCGTCCAACGCAGGCGGCGGCGCTCCGTCCTCCAACGGTTGCGGCGAAGGCGTGAACGCACCCTCGACGGTGCCGCCGTCAGGACCCGTGCCCGGTGCCATCGGCGTCGGCATGCTTAGGTTGGTCAGGGAGTGCGAGAGCTTCCACTGCAGCCGGTCCAGCTTCGGCTGGAGGTTCGTCAGGTCGTTCACCCGTCGTCCTGCGTCCACAACGGCCCCGCGCATGGTCACCCTGACGTCGGTGACGATGCCCGTCCGTTCCGCCCCGAAGTTGACCTGCCCTGCGCGCGCCGTCGTGGGGTAGGCTTCCCCGCGCCAGTCGATGCCGACGACGTGCCGCCGGCCCTCAAGCGCGTACTTGATCATGAAGAGGCCAACGATCACGGGCGCAAGCACCACGCCCACCGCCGCGGCAAACCACTTTCGCTTGAGCGCCGAGAGGCTGGGCTGCTTCCACCGTGCTACCAGCGCCCCCTCGAACTCGCCGACGTTCCCCACCGGTCCCTGCGCGATGGGAACGTCCGCCAGATCGACGGTGAACCCCTCGTCCTCAAGCGCCTGCACAAAGTTGTCTGTCATGCGGCGCGGATGGCCCGAGGTGCCTTCCCATCGCCACTGCACGGGCCAGTCGACCATCTCGGCTCGGAGCGCATCTACTTCCATGATTATCCTATCTGAGACACGGCCATTGTTGCCGCGCGTTTTCGCATCAAACCGGCTTGTATAGTACCATGCTCGGTAGACCGGACCACAATGAGACTGATTGTCGTTAGCGGCTGCGCGACAGCCCAAACGGCGCCAGTTGCTGCACATAACGTCAATTCACACCAAACAAGCGGAGGAACGAGCTATGCAGACTGTCCCCTTGGGGTCCACGGGCATTCAAGTCAGCCGGTTGGGCATCGGCCTCTCGGAGATTGGCTCCACGCCCATGGAGCTGTCCGCCGTCGAGACGCTGCTGAACGGAGGCCTCGACATCGGCATCAACTTCCTGGACACGGCCGCGTGCTACGGCAACAGCGAGGAGCTCGTGGGCAAGACCGTGTCGCACCGCCGGAGCGAGTATGCCCTCGCCTCCAAGTGCGGCCACATCGCGGGCGGCTACCAGGGCGAGCCGTGGACGGCGCAAACGGTCACCGACAGCATCGACCGCAGCCTGCAGTTGCTCCAGACCGACTACGTGGACCTCATGCAGCTCCACTCCTGCACCGTCGAGATCCTCGAGCAGGGCGACGTCATTGAGGCGCTCCTGAAGGCCCGCGACGCCGGCAAGACCCGCTTCGTCGGCTACAGCGGCGACAACGACGCCGCCATGTGGGCCGTGGAGAGCGGCATCTTCCAGACCCTGCAGACCAGCTTCAGCCTCGTCGACCAGAAGGCGCGTAACGGGCTCTTCGCCGCCGCCGAGGCCCAGGGCATGGGCGTCATCATCAAGCGGCCCATCGGCAACGGCGTTTGGGGCCGCTCCGAAGTGACGAACCCCTACGCGCAGCAGTACTTCGAGCGCCACCAGGCCATGTCGGCCCAGGGAGCTCTGGAGGGCGATGACGACCCCATCCGCATGGCGATGGGCTTCACATTCGCGCACCCTGAAGTGGACACCGCCATCGTCGGCACCACGAACCTGCGGCACCTGCAGTCGAACGCCGCCATGCTGGATGAGGGGCTGTCGGTGTCCGAGGGTACGATGGACGTGCTCGTGCAGCGCTTTGCGGAGCTCGGCGCGGACTGGCGGCAGTTGACCTAGAGGCGCCTACGCGGCCCCCAGCGCAACCGAGATCATGTGGCGTTCAAGCGTCTTGCCGAGGTTCTGCGTGACCTCCTGCCGGTTCGCGTCGCCGAAGGTGACCACGTAGACGACACCCAGCAGCCGGCCGATCCGGAAGTCGAGCACAGAAGACGAGACCAGGCCCTTGGGTCCCTCTTGCACGGCGCGAACCCCTACGGCCTCATGGTGGAACGGTGTTGTCACGGAGAATTGGTCCACCGAGACGAGCCGGTGGCCGGGGCCCAGCTCATGGCCCACTTTCTCCTTGAATTCCTCCAGAAAGACCTTCTCCATCCAACTGTTGACGGCCTCAGGGCTCTCCATGAAGTGCACGACCGTCGCGAGCGCCAGGTCCGCGCCCTCGGTCAGGTTGTCGTCGGAAACGGTGGTGAGCCACTCGCGTTGAAACCCGGTGACGCGCCCAAGCTGCCGCAGTCCCTGCGCCGAGTGTCCGGCGAGGGGCAGGTCTGCCATGGACTCGTTGCTGAGTTCGCCCTCGCGCGCCACCTCAAAGCCCTCAGACCCCGGCGGCAACTGCTCCTTGGCCAGGAGCATCCGCTCTAGGTCATCGGGGTTGACGTTGTATGTCGCGCGAGTGACCGCGTCCTGCGCCATGGCTGACATCCTACGGGTACTACTGCAACGGGCCTCATGCGGATGACATGAGGCCCGTTATCTTGCCTACAGGGCAACGAAGGCCCAACAGAATTGCGTGACCTTGCTGTCGAGACGTAGACGGGCTCCCAGCCTCGTCCCGTCAAGAAGAGTTCTGCAGTGTGGCGGGAGTGCGAGGGAGTCGAACCCACCCGCCCCGACACGAGGCGCAACGGATTTGAAGTCCGCAAGGGCCACCGGGCCCCATCCACTCCCGTAGATGCTGACGATGCGTCCCGGGACTACTCGAGGGCGCTGTCCAGCCGCCGCTTGAGCTGCGCCTTGGGCATTGCGCCCACAATCTGCTCCACGGGCTGCCCGTTGCGGAAAACGATGAGCGTGGGGATGCTGCGAATGCCGAGGCTCATTGGCGTGTTCGGGTTGGAGTCGACGTCCACCTTGGTGAACTTGACCACGCCGTCGTACTCGTCGGAGAGCTCGTCGACTATGGGGGCGATCATCTTGCAGGGCTGGCACCAGTCCGCCCAGAAGTCCACCAGCACCGGCAGGTCGCTGTTGACCACCTCCGCCTCAAACGTCGAGTCCGTAACCGCTTCCGGCTTTGCCATTGTGAAAGTCCTCCCTCTGTTTCCGTCCGCCGGTCCTGCGCCGCCCTTACGAAGCATTATTCGGCATTGGTTAGCCTAAGTTTACCTATCGGCAATATAGGGCGCAACCCAAGTAGATCTCGCGTGCGAATCAGTTTTCGCTCCCCCGTGCCTCGTCCTCCCGGAATGTATACTCCACCCATGACCGGTCCCGACCAACCGCAAGCCGCAGCTTCCGAGCACACTTGGAAGCGCCGCGCCTTTCACCTCTGCGCAGCCCTCGCCATCCCCGCCGTCGCGATCGCGTTCGGATACAAGCCGGCGGTCTACTTTGCGGCCGTCGCCGCAGCGACACTCGCTGCCGGCGAGGCGGTGCGGCTAATCGTGCCTGCCGTCAACGTGCGGCTCCTCGCGTTGCTGGACGCGTTCTTCAAGCCAAGAGAGAAGCGTAGCCCCACCGCCGCGACGTACCTCGCGCTGGCGTCGCTGGTCGTGCTGTTCCTCTTTGGCCGGGAGATTGCGGCGCTCGCCCTGCTCTTCACCGCGCTGGGCGACCCGGCGGCCGGCATCGTCGGCACGCGCTACGGCCGCCTGCGCACTCGGGTGCTCGGACGTCGACTCGGCGGCAAGAGCGTCGAGGGCACACTAGCCTTCTTTGCAGCGGCGACAGCCGTCGCGCTCGGCCTTTGGGCAGCGGGCGTCTACGGCACGCTCTGGCCCGCACTCGCGGGCGCTGCGGTCGCCGCCCTCGTCGAGTTCCTTCCCATCCCCGTCGAGGACAACGTGACCGTCCCCCTCACAAGCGCTGCCGTCATGTGGCTGCTCTGGGTGGCGTAGGTCTGTCTGCGCACGTTTGCCATAACGTGTTTCTTGACATGAAACGCGGTTGACCCTCTATATTTGCGCTGCTACACTTGGTGGGTTCCTTGGCAGGGTCTCGGAGAGAGTGCATGGTAGTCATCGGGCTCACGGGAGGCATCGGCGCCGGCAAGAGCGAGGTCTCCCGAATTCTGGCCGGACACGGCGCTGTCATCATCGATACGGCGCTCCTTGGACACGAGGCCTACGCCCCGGGAACTGTGCCCTGGAGGGCGGTCGTCAAGGCCTTTGGTCGCGATATCCTCCTCCCGGACGCACAGATTGACAGAAAGATACTGGGAGACATCGTCTTCTCGGATCCCGAGGAACTCGACCGCCTCAACGCCATCATGCGCCCCGCCATCGCTGACATGATTCGGGAACGATTGCGTGCTGCCGAGCGTCAGGGAAGGCGAGTAGCCGTGTTAGACTCGGCAACGCTGATAGAGGCCGGATGGACGGAACTGGTCGACGAAGTCTGGCTGACGACGGCGCCCGAGGAAGAAATATACCGGCGGCTGCGAGTGCGAAGCGGCCTCTCCGTCCGGCATATCGCCGAACGGATTGAGTCGCAGATTTCGGATGAAGTGCGAAGGGCTCACGCAGACGTGGTCATCGAAAACGACGGCAGCCTGACCGACCTCAGGGTCCAGGTCGAAGAGCGGTGGGCAGAGCGAATTCAAGCAAAGGTGGGGTAACCATGGAGCAGCCTAGGCCAAGAGGGACAGGGTTCCAGACACTACAGATTGAAGAGTACGTGGTTGAAGACGAGCCGTTTTACATGCCCTTGGGCAACGAGATTGCGCTATTTGAGGCCGCGTACCTCCAGAAGATCCCCGTCTTGCTGAAGGGCCCAACCGGCTGCGGCAAGACCCGGTTCGTGGAGCACATGGCCCACAGGCTAAGCCAGCCCTCCTCCGTACGACAGAGCAACGGCTCGGAGGTGCGCCCCGTGCCCCTGGTCACCGTGGCTTGCCACGAGGACCTCACGGCCAGCGACCTCGTCGGACGCTACCTCATCGACGCCGAGGGCACCCGCTGGATCGACGGCCCGCTGACCCGTGCCGTCAAGGTCGGCGCCATCTGCTACCTCGACGAGATCGTCGAGACCCGCAAGGACACCACCGTGCTCATCCACCCCCTGACCGACCACCGGCGCATCCTGCCCGTCGAGAAGCAGGGCTTGCTGATGGAGGCCAATGAGGGCTTCCTGCTGGTCATCTCCTACAACCCCGGCTACCAGAGCGCCCTGAAGGACCTCAAGCACTCCACCCGGCAGCGTTTCGTCTCCATCGAGTTCGACTATCCGCCCATGGAGATCGAGGCGAAGATCCTGGAGCACGAGGCTGGCGTCGATGCCGAGACCGCAATGAGCCTCGCCAAGCTGGGCGAGAAGGTCCGCAACCTGAAGGACCACGGCTTGCAGGAGGGCTCCAGCACACGGCTGCTCATCTATGCTGGCAAACTGATCAGCCAGGGCGTCCCAGCGCGCGAGGCCTGCCAGGTCTCCATCGTTTGGGCCCTGTCCGACGACATTCAGGTGCAGAGGAGCATGGAGGAGGTAATCTCCTCGATATTCGAGTAGATTTTGGAGCGCATGAGCATCCCCACCCCGGAGGTTTTACAGGCCCTCTTGGGGAAGGCCGAGCCCGCTACGGCTCTCCCGGGTAACCTTATGCACGCCGCCGTCCTCCTCCCGCTGTTCCAGCGCGACGGCGACTACCATGTCGTCCTCACGCGCCGCAGCCAGAACATCCCCGACGCCGGCGTGATCTGCTTCCCCGGCGGCGGCTTCGAGTCCTCCGACCCCAACCTTACGTCCACCGCCCTCCGCGAGGCGTACGAGGAGATCGGCGTCGCGCCGGAGGACGTGCGCGTTCTCGGCGCAATCGAGCCCTATTTCACGCGCTACGGCTTCGCCATCTACCCCGTCGTCGGGCTCATCCCCCCGGACTACCCCTACACCCCCAGCGAGTTTGAGGTTGACGAGATCATCGAGGTCCCGCTTGACACCCTCTATGACCCGGCAAACCTCCGCCACGAGGGTCTGCTCCGGCCGGAAGGCCTCGTGAAGCGGTTTACGTACGTGTATGAGGGCCGTATTATCTACGGGGTTACGGCCCAGATGCTGTCCCGGCTCTTGGAACTTATTGCGGAAGGTATGGAAAAGGAGGTCCCATGGCAGAGCAGGACCCCCGCCTGGAGAGCATAGCTCGGGAGCTGTCGCAGTTTCCCGCCGCCGTGCTGCAGCAGTACGAGTCGGCCCACGGAAAGGCCAGAACGCTGTTGTCCGCCGAGGACCTCGTCACCTGGGCGGAGCAGGGAGCGGCCATCTCGCGGCAGTCAGTTCGGGCTTGGGAGGCCGCGACTGACTACTACGCCGCCAGCATGGACGTCCTGCCCTTCCTCTCATTCGCCAACTTCATCCCTTGGTCCAACTACGGCGCGGACCTCTGCCAGGCGTCCCCGACCATCGCGGCGGCCTACTTCCGCGCCAGCTCCCACACGCTCCCGCACCTGCGGCCCCGCCAGGTCGCCGGCTGGAGCGAGCTCGGCAAGTCGCTTTCCAAGGGCACCTGGAAGTCTACCGCGCTCGCCTGTAAGTTCTTCGAGGTCAGCCCGCAGATGGTCCCCACCATGACCTTCCCGGAGATGGAGCGCTTCATCCGCTTCATCGACATCCTCTCCCAGCGCTCCTACGACCTCGCAACCGAGTGCCTGGACCTGAGCCAGCAAGTTTTTGCCCAGCTCGGCGACAGCCGCGACAACTTCATCTCCCTCGTGACCACCCTCGCCGACGCCAACGGCAACTGGCGCGAGGTCAAGGACTGCTTCGCCGTCGGCAGCCGCGCCGTCGCCCGCGTCGAACGCACGCAGCGCGGCCGCTTCCTCAGCCTCGCCGAGCGCCTCTCGCGCAGCGGGCAAGGCGGCGTCATCTCCTTCCTCCGCGATGGCTCGCAGGGCCTCGGCCAGCTTGACTATGCCACGCACCCCGTAATCATCAGCCTCGGCGAGCGCCTCATCACCATCGCGCCGCCGGCGGTGCCGCCCTTCTTCGCCGTGGTCCCCTCCGTGCTTGGCCGCGTGTCGACGCCCCAGCTCGAGACTTGGTTCGGCGAGGGCGCACGGCTCCTCGGAGAGAACCTCGAGAGCGGCCTCGCATTCTTCCGAATGGAGTCCGCCTACTCTGAGGAACTGCTGGACAAGCTCTCCGCCGGCGTTGAGCTGAGCCGCGTCCGCGACGTCGTCGGCCTATACTCCCGCGCCCTGGCCGGCAACGACATGGAGATCGCCCCCTCGCAAGAACTCGTCGACAAGGGCATCGGCTGGGTGTCCGGCAACCACGCCACCATCGAGGGCACCACCCTCTACCTCCCCGCCCTCATCGACGGCGCGCCCAGCAAGGCCGAGAACTTCGCCAAGCTCAAGGTCATCGCGACCCACCAGGTCGTCCACCAGGAGTTCGGCAGCTTCGGCTTCGAGTACGAGAAGCCGTCCACGCTGTTCCGTGACCTGCGGGAACTGGTGCAGCACGCCCGCCACCACATCCGTGACAAGTCCCACGATGAGGCCGAGGCGGAACCTGAGACCGTAGAAGAGGCCGTCGATTCCGGCCCCGTGTCGGCAGAGACCGGCTGGGTCACGGACATGCAGGGCTTCTTCGACGTCTTTCCCGAGCGCAAGATGGCCCTCGACATCTTCACCGTCGTCGAGGACAGCCGCCTCGACGCCCGTGTGCTCCGCGAGTACCGCGGCATTCGCCCCGCGTACCGCCGCCTGCAGGCGGAGTCGCTTGAAGAGCGTCCGCCCATCATCGAGATGCCCGCGCAGCAGGGCCTAGTCGAGTTCCTCATCCGCGTGAGCCTCGGCCAGCGCACCAAACTGCCCGTTGCGTCGTACCTGCGCGAGGACGCGATGCTCATGGCCAAGCTCACGCTGCGGGTCATGCGCGTCGGCGCCACGGTGGAGGACGCCGCCGAGGCCGCCCTGCGCGTCTACCTCTTCATCGCCGGCATCCCCAACCACTTCATCCCCGGCAACCAGTGGGTCATGGTCGACGTCCCCGAGGACGATGACTACGAGGACCCGGAGAACATCGAGGACCTCCTGTCGCGGCTCGACAAGCCTGAGCCTGAGGAGCAGGAGCAGGAAGAGGGCGAGGGACAGGGCCAGCAGCCCTACCAGTCGCCGCAGGACGTCGAGTACCGCGGCGAGTTCAAGCCCGAGCTCGTGCAGCTCCTTGAGGAAATGAAGGAGGCCCAGCGCCAGGCCAACGAGGGCGAGGCCCCGCAGCTCACCCGCGAGATGCTGGAGGAGCTGCTCGCCCAGAGCGCCGAGCTCGAGCAGGGCGGCGACTATGACCTCGACACCAGCGCGACGGCCAAGAACCTCATGCGTGAGGTCGGCATGAAGCTGCCGCCCAAGGAGGCCGCGCAAGGCCAGGGCCCGTTCATCCACATCGAGGACGAGGGCGGCCCGCTGGAGGCCAAGGAACCCCACACCAGCGTCTACGACGAGTGGGACTTCCGCGCCGGCGACTACCGCCCCAGGTGGTGCGTCGTCCGGGAGAAGACCATGTCGGAGGGCGACGTCGGATTCTGGCAGACCATCCTCCAGGCCAACTCCAACATGATCCAGGAAATCCGCCGCCAGTTCGAGCAGGTGCGCCCGGAGACCTTCCGCAAGATCCGCCGCCTCCAGGACGGCGAAGAGTTCGACCTGGACGCCCTCGTCGAGGCCATCGTCGACCAGCGCCTCGGCATCAGCCTGCCCGACCGCGTCTACTGGCGCCGCAACAAGACCGACCGCGACGTCGCCGTGCTCTTCCTCCTCGACATGAGCGCCTCCACCGGCGAGGCCATCGACGAGTCCCGCGGCGGCCCTGACGAGTGGGACGCACCCGGCAACCCTGTCGACTACATGCTCTGGCTCCGCAACCGCCGCGCCGGCGACGGCCCGCCGCGCCGCACCTACAAGCGCATCATCGACCTCGAGAAGGAGAGCGCCATCCTCCTTATCCAGGCGCTGGAAACCCTCGGTGACAAGTACGGCATCTACGGCTTCTCCGGCTACGGCCGCGAGAACGTCGAGTACTACACCATCAAGGACCTGAACGAGGGCCTGACCGAGAAGGTGCACAAGCGCATCGACAAGATCACTCCCCTGCACGCTACCCGCATGGGCCCGGCCATCCGGCACAGCGTCAAGAAGCTCGACGACATCGACGCCAAGACCAAGGTGCTCTTCCTCATCTCCGACGGTCGCCCGCAGGACCGCGGCTACAGCCGCGAGGGCGTGGAGAAGGAGTACGCCGTCCACGACACCCGCAAGGCGCTCATGGAAGGCAAGCAGAAGGGCATCATTCCGTTCTGCCTCACCGTCGACAAGGCGGGCCACGACTACCTGAAGACCATGATGGGCGACATGGGCTACGAGGTGCTCTCGGACATCAGCATGCTCCCGCAGCGCCTTCCGGAGCTCTACAAGCGCCTCACGGTCTAACCCCACAGACCGAGCGACAGGAGAGGCCCGGCGGCCAGATACCGCCGGGCCTCTTCACGTCCTCCCACGTCCCCCAGTTGTACCCGCGCAGGCAGGAACCTCACATTCAGCGCACAGCCCACCCGTCCGTTGCCATTCTTGCGAAAGCCCCCTCGCCCGAGCGGGAAACGCCTCCCCTGACCCTGACACAGACCCCTCGCGCGTAAGCGCCCCCACTCGCTACGCTGTCCCCATGGAAGACGCAAGCGTTCGACGCAATCGGAACATCACAAATGCCCATACCGTCAGGCCGCCGCTCTGTTCCCTGGCGCCCCGTGTCCCTGCCAGGGGTTGGATAGGCGGACGGGGCAAAAATCTTTTTCATCTGATTTGTGTCTGAAATGCGACACTCTCCCTATAAAACCAAGGCGAAACAACCTCAGCCGCAGCTACGGAAGAATCCGCGACGAATCCAAACCGATGGTGCGCGCCGCCACTCCCGAAAGTCTCGCCCCTCCACCAGCCACACAGCAGCAAGCCGCACACCGGCCCGGGCCGGAGGGTGTATCATGGCCCCGGCCATTCTCATAGTGCCCTGCACCGGACCAAGGAGCGCATTGGAAACCACGCCCGCCTCTGAGGCCACCATCCCCCGCACGTGGCGGCACCGGCTGCCGTTCTTCCACGGCTACGTCATGGTCGCCATCGGCTTCGGCATGATGTTCGTGTCCAACGGCATCAACTGGTCCCTCGGCGTCATTGCGATCCCAATGCGCGACGACCTCGACTGGACGATCACCGACGTCTTCGCCGGCCTCTTCCTCCGCATCCTCATGGGCGCCCTCGGCGCCTTCGCCCTGACCCGCTTCGCCGACACCCGGAACGGCGCGAGGCGGACTGTCTTCATCACCGGCATCTTCATCTGCACCAGCCTCGCCCTCACCAGCCAGGTGACCGAGGTGTGGCAGTTCTGGTTGCTGGTCGGCGTCGTGACCGGCTTCATGTCCGGCGGCCACGCCCTCCTATTCACCGCCGCCGTCGTGCCGCGCTGGTTCCGCAAGTACCGCGGCCGCGCAGTCGCCGCCGCCACGATGGGGTCGAGCACTGCTGCGTTTGTATTGCCGGCCCCCGTCGCCTTCCTCGTCGGCGAGCTTGGCTGGCAGGCGGCATGGATCATGCTTGCCTGTCTCTCGCTCGCGCTGTCCGTCCTTCCCTCGCTGCTCATCGTGCGGCAGCCGGAGGACCTCGGCATGACGCCAGACGGCCTGCCGCCCCAGAACGCCACGGACACGCGATCCCCCATGCGGGAGGAACCGGAGATCGACGCCCGCACCGCCGTCCGCTCGCGCCTCTTCTGGCTGCTCGTCATAACCGTCTGCTTTGCCACCACGTCGTCCATGAGCGTGCCCGCCATCATGGCCCCGATGTACGAGTGGAAGGGCTTCGACGTCACCGCGGCTGCGTTGGGCGCCACTATCTACGGCCTGTTCAGCATGAGCAGCCGCTTCCTCTGGGGGTGGGTCGCTGACAAGGTGCACATTGCGGCGATGGCTGTGGGCGTCGGGCTCTTCAACACCATTACGTTCCCCTTGCTCATCGTGCTCAGCGGCGGCAGCGCCTACGTCTTTGCGGCCATGGTGGGCGTTGGCGTGTCCGGCCTTGTGGTTGTGCAGAGCCTCGTGTGGCCCTTCTTCTTCGGTCGCCGGAACCTCGGCGCCATCGTCGGTGTCAGCCGCCCCTTCCCGGTGTTCATGAGCGCCGGCGGCGTCCTCTTCATGCCCCTGATCTTCGACGCAACCGGCAGTTACAGCCTCTCCCTCATCGCCATGAGCGCTGCGGCGTTCATCAGCGTCGTATTCATGCTCATCGCCGTCCGAAGCCCCATTCCGAGGAACTCCGCATGACCGAGGCGCCGCTGCAACGCACGACGTTCACCGTCCAACCCCTGCCGCCCTTCGACTTCGCGATGACCGCCGACTACGCGACCCACTTTCGCGGCCGCAACCTGTGGGAGTTCTACGAGGACGGCGTCTACAGCCGCGTCGTCGACCTCCCCTCGGGCCTCGGCGTGGCCAAAGTACAATCCCTGGGCGACGTCGACGCCCCCCTCCTCGAGGTCGAGGTCGTCGCCCCGTCCTTGGATTACAACGCCGTCGAGTCGGCCCGCCGCCAAGTCGAGTGGGTCTTCCAGGCCAGCGTTGACCTCGTCCCCTTCTACCGTATGGCAGAGGGCGACCCCTTCCTCGCCCCCCTCACGGCTATGCACCGGGGCTTCCGCGTCCCGCAGGGCACCTCCGTCCTCGAGGGACTTGTGAACGCCATCCTGGGGCAGCAGATAAGCGGCCAGGTCGCCCGCGCCGTACGCACGGCGGTCATGGAGGCCTACGGCGAGACCATCACCGTAGATGGAGTGGAGTATCGCGCCTTCCCAACGCCCCAGGCGCTAGCCGCCGCCGGCGTCGAGGGGCTCCGCGCCCAGAAGCTCAGTTGGCGAAAGGCGGAGTACATAGCAGACATCGCGGCCAAGGAAGTCTCAGGTGAGATAGACCTGGAAGGCCTCTTCCAATGCACAGATGAAGAGGTGCTGGCATCGTTGACACCTTTGCGTGGCGTAGGCGTGTGGACAGTCCACTGGCTCCTCGTCCGCACCCTCGGCCGCACCGACGGCTTCCCCCACGGCGACCTGGCCATCCAGCGCACCCTCGGCGAAGTGGTCAACAACGGCGTCCGAATGACGGCGGAGGAAGCCCTGGAGTACTCGTTGCGGTGGTCGCCGTACCGCACCTACGTGACCACCTACCTATTCGCAGCCATCCGCTCCGGCCGACCGGACTGGCTCCCCCCAACGCCATGAGGTTGCTTACGGGACCTCGGACAGGCTGGAAGGGATCAGGCAGACCCGATCAACGTAGTTGCAAAGGTCGCCAATGTAGCTCCAAGTACGCCTATGACCAGCCAGATGAGCCTGTCGAGCTTGGCCTCAATGCGGTCCATCCGGACGTCCATTCGGTCCATGCGAACGTCCATCCGGTCCATACGCTCGCTGTGCTGCCGCTGCCCCTCCACCAACACCCCGATAGTCTGCGCCATTGTGAGTGACGCGGGGTCGACGGCCATCGTAAACTCCTATTTGGAAATGTAGTATCACGATAACAACATTTGCGGTGCATCACAATAGCAACAGCTGGAATTGACGGCGTATCCGGTGCCCATTTTTGAAGAACGGAGTGCAACCACCCAAACAGGCTCCCTCCAACACCGTGAGGTGACATGTGGGCATTGCGCGTAAGGCGTGGAGGCGTGGCATAATCAGGGGTATGGCGAGGAAATCCGCACTCCCCCTGATAATTGCCGCCGCACTGCTCGTGTCAGCGCTCGGAGCAACATGGAGCGGCGGTCAATCCGGCCCGACCGGCACGGAGCAGATCGCCATTCCCTACGTCCCCATCGCTCTTCAGCCTGGATGGAACCTGATCTCCATCCCCTTCGACCCCTTCAACCCGGCGATCGACGCCATCGCCGTCCCCGGACATCCCGCGGACGTCGTCATGACATACGACAGCGCGAATAAAGTGTGGTTGGTCTCTCAGCGAGACAAGGAAACGGGCCTGTTCAGCGGCGACATCGAGGAGATGACCTCCAGCAGGGCCTACTTCGTACGGACAGACAGCTTTGTCCCTCTGTACGTTGGCCGACCGCCCATTCTGACGTGGAACACCCCGCCAGCGACGCCAGTAGCCCTCAACGTCACTGAAGGGTGGAACTTGGTCCCTGTCGTAGCCCTCAACTACCGCATACCCTACGCAGTAGCGGCTGACGACTACCTGCGGTCGCTCTCGGCGGGCGGACAGCCAACCTGGCTGCGGGCGATGGGCTACAACCCGCTGTCGCAACGGTGGGAGGCGATTTCCCCCGGCGACGTCGCCCTCGTGAGTGTGGGCAACCTGAACCCATGCACGGGCCTGCAACTCAACAAGGAGCGCGTCGAGTCGGGAACCGAGCGCTGCCAGGCGGGCGAGTACGCGGAGCGGTCACCCCAAGGCTCGATCACCGCCGGAGACATCTGGGGTGAGTTTGACGGTAAGGACCGGGTCGCCTTACGGGCGGCGCTGAGGATGGGCAAGGGTTACTGGGTCTACGCCTCCGCGGATGGCGTGATACTCCCGTAATGAAGAGGGGCGGCTCAATCGCCGCCCCTCAAACGTACGTTACCAGTCGCACCTTACCTGCTGAAGGTATAGGTGAACAAACTGAAGTCCGGCGAGTTGGTGCTCAACCGAAGCTCAGCGCGGCCCTGCATCGGACTCTGGATCACGTTGTACATGCGCGGTCCATCAATATTGAGGACCGTATTGCCCTCGCCGTCCTCCTTGACGTCCTTGCCGCGGTGTTCGACGGGCACGGGCTCGCCGTCCAGCGTCACGATTACCGGGAATGGGTCGCCGCCCGTCGGCCGCACGACGACATTGACGCTGCGAGCACTGTAGTTGATGGCAATGTAGTCCTCGAAGTTATTGGAGGACCGGCCGTGGGTCACGCTCTCGCTGTCGATGCCCCAGAGGCCGTGCAGGTAGAACCTGCCGTCCTCGTAGTCACCCGGGTCGCTGAACTGGATGGGAGTGCTGTCCCTGACAGACACGTCGTTGCCCAGGTATTTCCGGGTGCCCCACGCGCTGCCTGCATAGATCTCGTGGGTCCGTGGCTCGCCCGAGGGAGGCGCATCGCCCTGCTCAGGCACCACACCGCCGACGGGAATGTGGGAGATGTCGTTGCCGGCCTCTTCCAGCAGCGCGCGGATCCAGAGCTCAGTCTCAAGGTAGGCGCCCTCGCCGATGTGGTGGAACCGCGCCTCTCCGTTCTGGTCCATGAGGAACTTGTGGGGCCAGTATCGGTTCTTGTAGGCCCTCCAGGTGTTGAAATCGTTGTCCATGGCCACCGGCCACGTTATCCGCTCCCGAACCATTGCTTCTCGGACGTTCCCCTCGTCCTTTTCAAACTCGAACTCCGGTGCGTGGACGCCAACGATTGTGAGCCCGTTGGCGGCGTACTTCTCGTTCCAGTCGCGCAGGTACGGAAGCGTTCTCAGACAGTTAATTCAGGTGTATGTCCAGAAGTCCACCATGACAACCTCACCCTGCAGCTCCGTCATGGTGAGGGGTGGGCTGTTGAGCCACTTGGTGAGCCCGGTGAACTCCGGCGCCTGGTCCGCATCGCTCCCAGTGGCCGCCGTGATCTCGACGCCACGCTGCAGCGCATCTTCGAGCGCGCTGATCTTCGGCGCCTCCGGCTCGACAGGCGCCGCCGGTGCGACGGCCGCAGCCTCGCCGGGCTCCGCCGCCGTCGTCGCGTCGCTGTCGCCGCCGGAGCAGCCCGCAAGGCCAAGCGTCGCCACCGCCGCCGCAAGGGCGATGATGATTCCGGTCCGACGTTTCACAGACACTCCTCCTTTCCCGAATATTGCTCAATGCTCAAGTGTCGTAATTCCAGTATACGCCGTATGTGACCGCAGTAGTAATGCGGGCCGACTAATGGTGCTTCGGCGCCGCTGCCCCGCAATTGCGCGCGCTAACGGGCGATGCGGATGAGGTCGTACATGTGCCGCGAGAGCCGGAGCGCTTGTCCAATGCGGTCAAACAGCCCTCCCTCACCCGGCACCGTGTGATTGAAGGAAAGGAACTCCGTATAGCGCACATCGTCCCGGTCCCCGACCGCCTCCACCAGCCGCCGCGACTCTGCGACGGGCACGTGCCGGTCATACCGGTCGTGCATCACCAGCAGGCGCGCCTGCAGCCCCTCGAGATGGTTCGAAGGCGAGATGTCGGCCAGCCCATCCCGAAAGTCCAGCGGCAGCATGAGGTACAGCGCCTCCGCCTCCTCCGGCGTCACCCCGTCGATGAGGCGCGCAACCGTGCTCCCCTGCAACAAGAGCGCATTCAGCTCCGCATCGTTAACGGCCATCTCGTCAAGGTAATGTGCAGTGAGCACGGCCACATCCTCAGGGTCATCCACCGTCTCGATGAGCTCGTGTGAAAGGACCTGCAAAGTCAGCGAGTGCGGCTCCCATGGCGTGCGCTCGCCATCGTAGAGCACACTGCGGGACGCTGCCTCCAACATCAGAGATTCAAGGTCGTAGTACGGCCCGAATACGTTGACGAAATGCACGTCGTCACTGATTCGCGCGTCCGCCGCAGCCACCAGAGCGAAGGAGCCGCCGACGCTGAACCCGCCAATGCCCGTGCGCTCAGCGTCCACGTAGTCCTGCGCTGTCAGGAACTCGAACGCCCGCACCAGCTTCTCCGGGTCGTCCAGTTGCATGTCAGCATCGAGGCCCAGGTCCGGCGACCAGTGCAGCATCGTCACAAACCCAGCCCGCGCCAGCGCCTTGCCGAGGTTGACGGTGGTAGCATCGCTCAGCCCCGTAGGGCTCGCGCCGATTGACAACAACACAGCAGACCGAGGCTTTCCATCCGGTAGACGGTACACGTCCGCAACCTCGCTCCCCTCCTCTGAGCCATAGACAGCCTCGTAGCGCACGGGCTCGCGGGTAACCCACGATTGCGGCTGCACGGGCAGGTCTAGCGTCTGCGCAACGAAGAGTGCCGTATGAAACGCAGCCCGCACCTGCGGCACGACCATAACGACAATGGCTAGCACTATGAGAGGGAGGGCCAGGTACTTGAGCAGGAAGTAAAGGACACCGTAGCAGGCTCGCTGCAATCGGCGTACCAACCTTCTTCTTCGCAAATCTGGCTCCCGTAAGGACTGTATCCGAGCTGACGGACTGCCTCGCCTCCGTCTACACCCCGCGCGACGGGCAGCCGTCGCGCAGGACGCAGTCGGCGCAGAGCGGCCGCAGCGCTTTGCACACCTGCCGTCCGTGCGAGATAAGCGCGACGTGGAAGGCATATACCTCGTCCGGCGCCACCATCGCCTCGAGCATGTCGTGCGCCTTCTCGGCGGTCACCTTCGGCCCGATGAGCCCCAGCCGCTTCGAGACCCGGTGCACATGCGTGTCAACCGCCATTGCAGGCATCCCCAGCGCGAAGCACAGCACGATCGCCGTAGTCTTGGGTCCCACGCCCGGCAGCGACCTCAGCCACGCCTTGGCTTCCTCGAGCGGCATCTCTGCGAGGAAGGAAAGGTCGTAGCCGCCGGTCAGTTCACGCACCTGTTTCAACGTCTCCTGGATGCGCGGCACCTTCTGCTTGGCAAGCCCCGCCGACATCACGTACGGCGTGATCTCCGCAGGGTCGGCGTCGGCGATGGCATCCCACAATGGGTACGCCGCCCTTAACCGGTGCCCGGCACGCTCCGAATTCACGTCAGACGTGTGTTGCGAGAGGATCGTAAAGACCAGCTCCGTCACCGGATCGTAGCGCGGCGACCACTCCGCCCGCCCCTGCTGTGCCTCCAGCAGCGCCAACACCTCGGCGGCCCGCTTCCTTGGCGAGCGCGGTCGGCGTGGACGGCGTTCTTTGACGGGCATTTGCTACCTCAGACCCTGACATGGGGATGCTGCGCGAAACGCAATCGGCGTGGCAGCATCATGGTACACAAAACGCTTTGGCGAAAGGAGCAGGATATGGCGCGAATACTCGGTGACTTGACGATTCGGTTGAACAAGAACGGAACGACTTGGAGTCTGGCGGAACCCTTGGAGTACCACGTCGGCGCCGAAGACAGCGACGAGGTCGTCGAGGTGCCGGCGGGCTTCGAGACGGACCTCGCCAGTGTGCCCTGGTTCGGCCGCTGGCTCGTGTCTAGCTGGAAGGGCACGGCCCGCGCAGCCGTCGTACACGACTTCCTCTACTCCGTCGTGGGACGGCGCCTGCATGGTTTCACGCGGTCACAGGCCGATGCAATCTTCGGCGAAGCGCTGAGAGTGACAGGCTCCAGGCTGTGGCCCGTTATCTGGGCGGCCGTCCGCCTCTTCGGGCTCGCCGCGTGGCGCGGCCGCGAGCGAGAAGCTGTCGAGCGTTAGCTGTCGCGGTTGCCGGGGTCTCCAACGGCGAATATACTGCCCCTGCGCCAACGTCTCAATCTCTTAGCAGGCTATGGGCGCAAGGGGCAGGACTGCCCCGGCGCGCCGAACACCCACTACGGGAGAAAACACCATGGCGACCATCTTCCACATCACCACTCATGAGCTCTGGCGGCGTTCTATCCCCCGCGGCCAGTACACCCACGAGAGCCTCCGGGCTGAGGGTTTCATCCACTGTTCAAACAAGGAGCAGTTGCTGTCTGTTGCCAACACTAGGTTCACTGGTCAAGACGACCTGGTGCTTCTGAGCATCGATACCAGCGACGTCATGTCCGTCATCCAATACGACAGCGCGCCCGGCTTCGACGAACCCTTCCCGCACATCTACGGTCCGCTCAACCACGACGCCGTCAAGGCCGTAATCGATTTCCCCCCGTCCGCCGACGGCTCGTTTACGTTGCCGCCGGACTTGGAGGAATGACATAACTGTGTCTAGCGTATGCACCTCCGCGCCTACCCAGCGCAGGGGGGCATTGCTATAATGGCGCGCATTATACGAAGGGGAGTGCCATGCGAGACCTCATTGAGAGCGCCTTGAAGGGACTCAACGCTGACTACGTGGAGATTCGCATAGAGGAGCGGGAGTCCACCAACATCGCCTTCCGCGGCCGGGAACTGGACGAGATCGGCCACAGCACGGGCAAGGGCGGCAACGTCCGTGCCTGCGTCAAGGGAGGGTGGGGTTTCGCATCCTTCAATAGCATCGACGACCTGCGGGCCAAGGCGGTGCAGGCCGTCGAGCAAGCTCGCATGGTGGGCAACGAGAAGACCGAGCTGGCGGACGCGCCCCCAGTCGTTGCTATCGTCCCCCCACACATCGTCCACGACCCTGCGCAGGTCTCCCTCGCCGACAAGCACCGCATCCTCGAGGAATATCTCGACCTGCTGTGGGGCGGGCCGGAGATCCAGACCTCGTCCCTTCGGTATGCCGACGGCCACCGCACCATGTACTACGGCAACACCCAGGGCACCTACACCGAGCAGGCCCGCATCGACGTGAACTTTTGGGCCAGCGCCGTCGCGCGGGCAGGCGGAGAGGTGCAGCAGGCCAGCATCAGCATGGGCAGTCTTGGCGACTTCGGTCTGGTGCACCGTATGCACGAGACTGTCGCAGAGCTCCCGCAAAAGGCCGTCGACTTCCTCAAGGCCCCGCAGGTCAAGGGCGGCGAGTACACCGTCATCCTCGACCCCATACTTGCCGGCGTTTTCGTCCATGAAGCCTTCGGCCACCTCTCCGAGGCCGACCACGTCTACGAGAACCCCAAGCTGCGCGAGGTGATGGTGCTCGGCCGGCGCTTCGGCGGGGACTACCTGAACATCGTCGATGGCGCCAAGATTCCGTCCCTCCGCGGCAGCTTCCAGTACGACGAGGAGGGCGTGGAGTCCAACCGCACGGACCTCATCCGCGAGGGTGTGCTTGTAGGACGCCTCCATTCGCGGGAGACGGCAGCCAAGATGGGCGAGACCCCGTCGGGCAACGCCCGGGCCATCGGCCACCAGTTCCCGCCCATCGTCCGCATGACCAACACTGTCATCGAGCCGGGCGAGGCCACGCTTGAGGACCTGCTTGAGGGCGTCAAGGAGGGCGTGTACTGCAGCAACTGGTACGGTGGCATGACCAGCATGGAGCAGTTCACTTTCTCTGCCGGTGAGTCATACATGATCCGCGATGGACGCATTGAGGAGGCCGTTCGGCCTGTCATGCTCTCCGGCAACGTCTTCACCACGCTGGAGAACCTGGACGGCGTCGCCAATGACCTGGAGATGAATGAGGGCGGCGGCTGCGGCAAGGGCGGTCAGTCGCCGTTGCCCGTGTCCAACGGCAGCCCCCACATCCGGCTGCGCAACTGCCTCGTGGGAGGGAGATAGGATGCGGGAAGAAGAGGTACTGGCCCTCGCACAGCAGCATGCGGACCAGGCGGAGGTGTTCTCCGTCAGCAGCCGCAGCATCCCCGTGTCCTACGAGGCCAATCGCCTGAAGAGCGTCGACACGCGCGACTCGAGCGGCATGGCGCTGCGGATTATCAAGGACGGCCGCATCGGCTTCTCGTCGACAACGGACATGGAAGACACGGAGGGGCTGGTCGGCCGCGCCGTGGAGATGCTTCCCTTCGGCGCCCGCGCCCATATGGATTTCCCCGAATCGAGCGAATACACCCACGTGCCCACCTACGACGAGGGCACAGCAGCCCTGGAGTCCGCGTCCCTCGTCGAGGTAGGCGGCGCGCTCATCGAGAAGTTGCATGCCGACTTCCCGGACGTTGTCTGGGAGGGCCGCGTTTCCCAGGGTGTCTCGACCACAAGGTTGCTGAACAGCAGGGGCCTCGTAGCGGAGGAGACCTCCAGCAGCGTGGGCCTCGGCGTCGAGGGCACTCTGGTGCGGGACACGGACATGCTCTTCGTATTCGGGCGCGCCAGCTCATGCAAGCCCGACCTGGAAACGAACGAAGTCATCGCCGCGCTGACGCGCAAACTGCAGTGGGCCGAGCGTGTCGCGTCCGCACCGACCGGACAGGTTCCTGTTATCTTCACCCCACAGGCCGTCGCCGGATTGCTGCTCGGCCCGTTGCTCGCGGGCTTCAATGGCCGCAATATCGTGCAGCAGTCGTCGCCGCTCATAGAGAAGCTCGGCAGCCGCATCCTCGATCCGCGAATCACCGTCTGGGACGACCCCACCAACCCCTTTGTCCCCGGTAGCCGCACTTTTGATGACGAAGGTGTCCCTGCCACGCGCTTCCCACTGGTGCAAGAGGGCGTCATCGCCAACTTCCTGTATGACCTGCAGACGGCCGGGCAAGCGGGGGCCACAACGACAGGCAGCGCGCATCGTGGCCTCGCAAGCCAGCCGGGCCCCGGCGCCAGCGTCATCATCATCGACCCCGGAGACACCACCTTCGCCGAAATGATTGCAGGCCATGAGAAGGCGTTGGTGGTAGAATCCTTCCTGGGCGCCGGTCAGGGCAACATCCTCGGCGGCGACTTCTCCGCCAATGTCCTTCTGGGCTACGCAGTGGAGAAAGGTGAAGTGACCGGCAGGGTCAAGGACACCATGGTCGCTGGCAACGTCTACGCTATTCTGGAGGCGCTGGGCGCTTTGGGCTCGGAGCCGGAGTGGGTCGGCGGGTCGCTGCAGATCCCCGCCCTCTGCTGCAACGGCGTCTCCGTATCCTCCAAGGGATAGGAGAGAGGCGTGACGCTGAAGGCCTTTCTGGAAGAGTTGGTGCAGGACGGCGGACCCATCAGGTACGCCGAACTGGTGGAGTTGTCCGGCCTCGCGCCCGACGAGATGGAGTTGGTCCGGGACGCGTGGCCGCGCATCGCCCAGGACCGCCGCCTCCTGCTCGTCTCCCGACTCGTCGAGACCAGCGAGGACAACGTCGATCTCGACTTTAGCCAGATATTCAAGCTTGCCCTTAAGGACGATGGTGAACAGGTTCGCGTCAAGGCAGTCTCCGGCCTCTGGGAGTGCGAGGAGCGGCCCCTGATGACCACCCTCCTCCGCCTCATCCAGTACGACCCGTCGACGGAGGTCCGTACCGCTGCGGCTCAGGCCATGGGCAAGTACGCTGAACTGGCAGAGGATGGCAAGCTCCTCCCCAACGACCGTGTCCGCATCCAGTCGGCGCTGCTGCCGCTCGTCGAGGACGAGGGCCGTCCCGTGGAATTGCGCCGCCGCGCCCTTGAGGCCGCCGGCGTCTTCACCGACGACAAGATCTCGCAGCTCATCCAATGGGCCTACCGGCACCCCGACCCGCGCATGCAGCAGAGCGCCATCTACGCCATGGGGCGCAACGCCAACCCAGAGTGGACGGCTATCATCCAGAACGCACTAGAGAGAGAAGAGCCGGCCATGCGCTACGAGGCCGCGCAGGCCTGCGGTGAGCTCGGGTCAGAGGAGATGATCCCGCACCTGCTGCCCCTCCTGAAAGATGAGGACGTGCAGGTGCGAATCTCATCCATTAACGCGCTGGGTGCCATTGGAGGGAACGTTGCCAAGAAGGCCCTAAAGATGTGCGCCCGCTCGGAAGACGAGACTGTGTCGCAGACCGCCAGCGAAGCCCTTGAGTCCCTGGAGTTGGAAGAAGACCCGCTTCACTTCAAGTAGCTCGGGCCCACGCCCAGCTCGCCCCACGCCATCGCCGCCGCCCCCAGCAACCCCGCATCGTCGCCCAACACCGTCGGCGTGACCGGCAACGTCGCCTTGTCGCCGCGCATCCCGTGCACCCTCGCCGAAGCGGCCATCGCCGGCCAGAAGATATGCGAGTTGCTGGCCACGCCGCCTCCAATGACGATCATCTCCGGGTCCAGCACGCTACGCAACGTGGCCACACCAATGCCCAAGTAGCGGCCACCGGCGCGCAGAACCTCGCTGGCGAGCCGGTCAGCGCGCGCCTCTGCTCGAACGAGCGTCTCGGCGCGCACTCGAGAAATCTCGCCGCGCGCCATCGATAGCACGATGCTGGACTCACCTGCCTCCAGCCGCTCGCGGGCCATGCGCGCCAGCCCCGTTCCCGACGCCATCACCTCCAGGCACCCGCAGCCGCCGCAGGGACACGGCGGACCAGCGGGCTCAACCACCAAGTGGCCAATTTCCCCCGCGAACCCGCGCAGGCCGCCGTAGACCTTCCCGTCGAGCACAAGTCCGCCGCCGACTCCCGTGCCGAGCGTCACCATGACCAAGTTGCTCATTCCTTGGCCGATGCCATAGACAAACTCGCCCAGCGCGGCAAGCGAGGCGTCGTTGTGCACCCAGGCGGGAACGCTGACGTTAGTTGAAAGGTCGGCAGTGGGCGAGGTGCCGTCCCAGGTTGGCAGGTTGGGAGGGTTATGCACCGTGGCGGCCACCGGGTCGACGGGGCCCGCCAGCGCCATGCCGATGCCAGCAACCTCAACGCCGGGCACCGCCGTCGACATGCGCTCGAGCAGCCCGGCGAGCCGCCGCATTGCCGCCGGCTCGCCCCGGGACGCCTGCGTGGGGACGGTGTCCCTCACAAGGACGTCACCCTCCGGCGAGATCAACGCCCCGCGCATTCGGGTGCCGCCCAGATCCACCGCGAAAACGGCCTGTTGGTCAACCACGCAAGCCTCCTCCTTTTCAACCGCTCCACTATACGCACAAACCGTACGAGTAGCTACAGCGCTCCCTTGGGTTGAAGTGCGGGGAACCCATGGGTGATAATGGCGCATCAGCTTGGTCACACATCCTTGATCCTCACATGGTGTGCACTATGACGATGCGCGGAACAGTAGAGCACCACACTTCTGCCGGCGGTGTGGTCTGCCGGGTTCGAGATGGGGTGGTTGAAGCCGTCCTCTGCGGCAGGGACAATCCCCGAAAGTGGAGCCTCCCCAAGGGTACGCCTGAAGAGGGCGAATCCACGGAGGATACGGCGCTCCGGGAGGTGGCCGAGGAGACCGGCCTCCAAGTGGAGATTGATGTCCCCATTGGCTCAATCACATACTGGTTCATGCGTCCCCCTGACGGCGTCCGGTGCCGCAAGGTGGTCCACTACTTCCTCATGCGTGCCGTCGGCGGTGACACAGCGCAGCATGACGCTGAGTTCGACGAGGTGCGCTGGTTTCCCGGCGGGGAGGCGCTTGCAATCATGCAGTACCCAAACGAGGCGCGCACACTCGAAAGGGCCCTCGCAAGGCTGGATTCAGTTGAGGCCGAGGCACACACGCAACGATGAGGAAGCAGGAACCGGAACATTTCCTCATGGTCGGGGAGAAGGTGTGCATTCGAGAGAAGCGCCTCTCGGATGCCGAGGATGACCACTCCTGGCGACAGGATCCGGAGCTCGCGCGCCTCGACGCCGCCGCGCCGTTGCGCATGGACTTCCAAGAGTTCGTGCGCCAGTACAAGCGAGAGTTGGAGTACCCCAGCGCCTTCTCTCGCCGCTTCGGGGTCGACACGCACGACGGCGTCCACATCGGCAACTGCATGTACTACGACATGGACTACTTCCGCGGGACGGCCGAGCTGGGCATACTGCTCGGAAACCGCGACTACTGGGGCGGCGGCTACGGCACCGAGGCTGTTCAACTGCTGCTCTACCACATGTTCACGCACATGCCAGTCAAGCGCGTCTATCTCCACACCCTTGACTGGAACCACCGGGCTCAGCGCTCCTTTGAGAAGTGCGGCTTCCAGATAATCCGGCCCGTGAAGCGGAGCGGTTGGGAGTTCTTCTTCATGGAGCTCAAGCGGGACCGCTGGGCCGAACTTCAACGGGAGGAGCAACAGCGTGAGGCGATGGAGAGGGCGAAGGAGCCAACGCCCTAGCCAGCGCGCGCAGGCAGCTGTACGGTCGCTGTGCCCGTTGTCGTCTGCTCTCCTTGGCTGTTTATCAGCGTCAGCGCGCAGTCGACGAGGTGCGCGCCGCCTTGCTCGTACACCTTGGTGACGCGGCCTGAGCAGGTGAGGTCGTCGTTGGGGACGTCGGTGCCGCGATAGCGAACTGAGAGCTTGCGCAGGACACCATCAGCGCCCATCCAGTCGGTCACGACCTGGGCGAGGTAGGCGTTCTTGAGCGCCCCGTGCACGATGAGCCCCGGCAGCCCGATGTCCACCGCAAACTCCTTGTCATAATGCACTTCGTAGAAGTCGCCCGACGCTCCGGCGTACTTGACGAGCTGCCGGGTGGACGGCCGCTTCACGACTGCGGGGAGCTCCAGACCCACCTCGACGTCATCCCAGAACGGTGACTCAGCCATGCCTTTCTCCCTAGTACCGAATCAGGGTGTTCTTCTGCGTCGCCACCCACTCGCCTTGCTGGTTGGTATAGCGCGTTTCTATCTGCAGGAAGACTGCGGGACCGACGCCAATGTTGCGCTGGTTCACGCTGGCAAAGCGCGTGACGCCCGTGATGGTGTCGCCGACGGTCACCGGTGCGCCGTACTCCCAGTCACTGCCGCCGTCCAGCATCTGCGGAAAAGCCTCAAGCTCCGGCGCCGAGGGCAGCTCCGACAGCATGGCCCGGAGGAACGTGGGTGGAGCGGTGTCCGTCCAACGCTCGCTGCCGTCGCCAATGGCCTCGGCGAAGCGGCGCACGTGACCGCGTTCGACAGGCATTACTGCGGGAGGGATGTCGCGCTCCATGAGGGCCCTGCGTGCCTCTGGCGAGAGGGACTTGTCTTGTGTCATCTGCCGCTCCTCATACCTGAATAGCATGAAAGGAGGGGCCCCTTGCGGCAAGGGGCCCCTCCGTGATTCCCACGTTTGGGGACTTAGTAGTCCATGGGCGGAGCCGCCATGGCGGCTTCCTTCTGCGGGATGTCGGTCACCATTGACTCCGTGGTGAGGACCATCGCCGCGACGGACGCCGCGTTCTCCAGGGCGGACCGGGTGACCTTGGCGGGGTCGATGATGCCGAACTCTAGCATGTTGCCGTAGTCCATGCGCTCAGCGTCAAAGCCCCAATCGGCCTGGTGGTTCTTGACGGCCTCCAGGACCACCGCGCCCTCACCGCCGACATTCTCGACGATGAGCTTGACGGGCTCCTCCAGCGCCTTGCGGACGATGGAGACGCCGGTGCGCTCGTCGCCCTCGATCGTGCCCATCAGGTCCTCCAGCGACTTCTGGCAGCGCACGAGCGCTACGCCACCGCCGGGCACGATGCCCTCTTCGACGGCCGCACGGGTGGCGGACAGGGCGTCCTCGACGCGGTTCTTCTTCTCCTTGAGTTCCACCTCCGTGGCGCCGCCGACCTTGATGATGGCAACGCCGCCGGACAGCTTGGCCATGCGCTCCTGCAGCTTCTCGCGGTCAAACTCCGAGGTGGTCTCCTCGATCTGCGCGCGGATCTGCCGGATGCGGTTCTGGATGTTCTCCTCGGAGCCGTGGCCCTCTACGACGGTGGTCTCATCCTTGTTGGCGGTGACGCGGCGGGCGCGGCCCAGGTCGGTGACCGTCGCGCTGTCCAGCTTGCGGCCGACGTCCTCGCTGATGACGGTGCCGCCGGTCAGGATGGCGATGTCCTCAAGCATTGCCTTGCGGCGGTCGCCGAAGCCGGGGGCCTTGATGGCCAGGCAACTGAGCGTGCCGCGGAGCTTGTTGACTACAAGGGTGGCCAGGGCCTCGCCCTCCAGGTCCTCAGCGACGATGACGAGGTTCTTACTGACCTGAAGCACCCGCTCCAACACAGGGAGAAGGTCGTTCATGGCGGAGATCTTCTTGTCCGTGATGAGGATGTAGGGGTCGTCCAGGACCGCCTCCATGCGCTCGGAGTTCGTTACAAAGTAGGGGCTGATGTAGCCGCGGTCGACCTGCATGCCCTCGACAAACTCCGTCTCGTTCTCGAGACCGCGGGACTCCTCGACGGTGATCACGCCGTCCTTGCCGACCTTCTCCATGACCTCGGCGATGAGCTCGCCGATCTTGTTCTCGTGCGCCGAGAGGGAAGCGACCTGGGAGATCTGCGACCGGCCCTCGACGGGGCTGGACATGCCCTTGATCTCGCCCTTGATGGTCCCGACGGCCTGCTCGATGCCACGCTTCATGGCCATGGGGTCCGCACCGGCTGCCACGTTCTTGAAGCCCTCCTGAATGATGGCCTGGGCCAACACGACGGAGGTGGTGGTGCCGTCACCGGCGGCGTCGTTGGTCTTGCTGGCGGCTTCCTTGATCAGCTGGGCGCCCATGTTCTCAAAGGGCTCCTCAAGCTCGATCTCCTTGGCGATGGTGACGCCGTCACTGCACACCTGCGGGGGGCCGAACTTCTTGTCCAGCACCACGTTGCGGCCGCCGGGGCCCAAGGTGACCTTGACGGAGTCCGCCAACATGTCTATCCCGGACTTCATGCGCTTTCGGGCATCCTCAGAAAAGAGCAACTGCTTTGCCATTACGACTCCTTTACATTTCTATACTTATCCGGTTGCGGACGTGGCTAGGAGACCTTTGCCAGAATGTCCCGCTCCGCCAGGAGCAGGTACTCCTCGCCCTCTTCCTTGATCTCCGTGCCGCCGTACTTGGCGTAGAGGACGATGTCGTCCACCGCCACGTCCAGCTCGATGCGGTTGCCCTCATCGTTGCGCCTGCCGGGTCCTACGGCGACGACGCGCCCTTCCTGGGGCTTCTCCTGCGCGGTGTCAGGCAGGTAGATGCCGCTTCTGGTCTGTTCCTCCCGCTCCACGGGCTTCACAAGGACCCTGTCGCCCAGCGGTGCAAATGTCCGACCCATAGTCTCTCCTTTGAACGTATATTTGGACATAATACAGAGTTAGCACTCTCACGAGTTGTTTGCTAATTCCTCAATGATAGTACAAAGCAGGTTTTCAGACTGTCAAGGGTTGGGCGCCCCTGATCCCCTGGGGCCCAGGTCCCCAACCGTACCCTGCCAAGGACCCATGACAGACCCTGAACCTCCACTCCGCCCCGGGCTAAAGACAAGGGTTGTGCGGCAGACTCAACCCGCAGACAACCAGCGCTCGCCGGGTTGCAGGGAAGGTTGTTTCTGAGGTTGTTTCCGCCGGGCCCGTAGCTAGGAACAGGTTGTTTCTGCATCAACATCGTAGCTGAGAGCGGGGGCTGCAGATACGAGGTTGTTTTCACAGCGCTTACCCTTCCACCCGGGGTTGGCCCTGCGGCCGAAGGCCTGTAGCAACGGTAGCCAAACGGGGGAGAGAAGCGCAAGAGAAATATGGCAGAGTGCAGGCATTGGGCAACCGGTAGGGGCCCTACGCGCCTGCTTCCTCCAGATCAAAGCGGTACTGCTCTATGACGGTGTTGGCTAGGAGGGTCTTGCACATGGCGTCGACCTGCAGGCTGGCCTCGTCTTGCGACGCCGCCTCCAGGCCGACTTCCAGGTACTTGCCGACCCGCACACTCTCCGGCGAGTCGAAGCCCAGGTTCTTGAGAGCGCTCAGCACCGTGATGCCCTGCGGATCGTTCACGGTGGGCTTTAGCGTCACGTAGACCCTGGCGAGGAAGCGCATGGTTGCTAGCCGCCACTCGGGGTTTCGGTCTCTTCCGGTTCCGGCGTGGCGTCGTCTTCGTTCGCGTCCTCACCATTGCCGGCTGAGCCGTCTTCGCTGCCGTCGGCAGCCTCACTCGGCTCCTCTATGGTTTCGGGCTGAACACCGCCCTCGGGGGTCGCCGTCGGGTCTGGGACGCCCTGCGCCATGAGGCCCGGCGCGTCGCAGCCGCGAGCCACCTCAGGGCCCCGAGCCTGGTAGGCGTCCGCAAACTCCTCCATTGCGTCCTCGTCAACGGAGTCCAGGAGCAGCAGGCGGTTCCACGCCGTCATCGCCACGGGGGAAGTCATGTCTGGGTAGGGCGCGAACATGTAGTAGTTGGGCCAGTCCGGCAATCCGCGCGCCGCCGCCTCGAGCTGTCCGACAAAGACAGGGTCATCCGAGTTGTAGAGGATGTTGACGAAGCCATGCTCCAAGTTGTGCACCTGGATCTCCTCGGGCACGGGTTCCGTAAAGAGGCCACACCTCTCCCATGTAGGCGAGTGCGTACCCGACGTGGGGGGATAGGTGATGTAGTAGCCCGGGTCCACCCGGTCGCTTAGACCTTCAAGGTGAAGGCGGCCCTGGTCCTCGACCTCTACGCCGGGCCCGTCCGACGGCCGCGCGAAAAAGCCGCCGCGGTCGAGGAAGTCGTCAGGTCCCGTTGATCCGCCAGTGCCGAAGGAGGGGAGCGCCAGTCCGGCGATGATGAGGATGGCGAGAATGCCCATGCCCACACCAGCCAGGATGCGAACCAGCTTGTTCTTCTGCTTGTTCCGGCTCTGCCTGATCCTCCGCTTTTCGGTCTCTGACATTCTCCGGTTTGATCGTTGTCTGGCCACGTCGCTCCTCTAGGGCAGGGGTTGCCCGGTCAGGCGCTGGTATGCCTCAAGGTAGCGGGCCCGGGTCTTGTCCACCACGTCTGCCGGAAGCTCCGGCGCCGGGGGTTCACGGTCCCACCCCATATCGGTCAGCGCGTCCCGAACGTACTGCTTGTCGTAGTTGGGCTGGCTCTTGCCGGGGGCGTAGCCTTCGGCGTCCCAGAAGCGGCTGGAGTCCGGCGTCAGCATCTCGTCAATGACGATGACCTGCCCGTCCAGCAGCCCGAATTCCAGCTTGGTGTCCGCGATCATGATGCCCTTGTCGCGGGCGTAGGCGTCGGCGGCGGCGTAGAGCTCAACGGTATTCTCGCCGAGCAGCCGTGCGGTCTCCTCGCCCACCAGGTCGCCAAGTTCGCTCAGCGACATTGGCATGTCGTGGCCCTCCTCCGCCTTGGTCGTCGGTGTGAAGAGGGGCTCGGGGAATTTGTCGCCCTCGACGAGACCCGCCGGCATCGCGATGCCGTGCACTGTGCCGCTCTTGCGGTACTCGGCCCACGCGGAGCCGGTGATGTAGCCGCGCGCGATGCACTCGACGTCGAGCCGCTGCGCGCGCTTGACGACCATCGCCCGCCGCGCGACTTCGGCCGGAATTTCCGGCAAGGAGAGGCCGGGAACGTTGGCAGCGTCGTTGGCCATGCAGATGTAATGATTGGGCATGCTGCCCGCCGTCATCGCGAACCAGAAGGCCGAGATGTTGGAGAGGACGACGCCTTTCTCCGGAATGGCCGTCGGCAGCACGACGTCGAACGCCGAGATGCGGTCGGTGGCGACCATGAGCAGCAAGCCGCCGCCGAGGTCGTAGGTGTCGCGGACCTTTCCGCGGTGTATCTGGTTGGGAAGGCTGGTCTCAGCTATCGCTTCCACTGTAGTCCCCCAAGGTCCATAGATTTGTGCACCATCAGGCGCCAATGCCCGCGGCCTTGTAGATGTAGTCCACATGGCCCAGGTAGTAGCCGTAGTCGAAGAGGCATTCGAGGGCCTCGCCCGGCAGCGCCGCAGTCACGCGCTCGTCCGTGCGGAGAAGGTCGCGGAAGTCCTCTTCGTCATCCCACGAGCGCGTGGTGTGTTCCTGTACGAGGTCATAGGCCTCGGCGCGGTCCATGCCGGCCTCGACGAGGGCGAGCATCACTCGCGGAGAGAACACGAGCCCTCGCGTCAACTCCAAGTTGCGCATCATCTGCCGCGTGTCCACCCGCATCCCGCCGACGATGCCGGTCATCAGCTCCAGCATGTAGTCGATGGCGAGGGCCGTGTCGGGCAGCGCCATGCGCTCGGCTGAGGAGTGCGAGATGTCGCGCTCGTGCCAGAGGGCGACGTTCTCGAGCGCCGTCGTAGCGTAGCCGCGGACGAGGCGCGCGAGGCCGCAGACGCGCTCGGACAGCTCAGGGTTGCGCTTGTGCGGCATCGAGGACGAGCCTTTGGTCACGTAGCCGGGCTCGCCGAAGGGCTCTTGCACCTCACGGACCTCAGTGCGCTGCAGGGCCCGGACTTCCGTAGCTATCTTTTCTAGCGTCGCGCCTATGAGGGCGAGGGTCTGGACGAACTCGGCGTGTCGGTCGCGCTGGATGATCTGGTTGGATACGGCCACGGGCGTCAGTCCAAGCTGCTCGCAGACGGACGCCTCGATTTGGGGCGGGATGCCGGCGTAGGTGCCGACGGGGCCGGAGATCATGCCGACGTTCACCCGCGAGCGGGCCTCCGCCAGCCGCTGGCGGTTGCGAGACATCTCGCTCCACCAGAGCGCCAGCTTCAGGCCGAAGCTCATGGGCTCCGCGTGGACGCCATGGGACCGGCCGATGCACGGCGTGTCCTTGTAGGCGATCGCCTGACTCTCCAGCACGTCCTGGAATCGGCCGATGTCACCGTCGATGAGGTCGCAGGCCTCCGTCATCTGCATGGCGAGGGCCGTGTCCTTGACGTCGTTGGAGGTTAGGCCGTAGTGGACCCAGCGCGATTCGGGTCCCAAGCTCTCGGATACGGCGCGCGTGAAGGATACGAGATCGTGCTTGGTCTCCTCGAACCACCTGTCGTAGGAGGCGCGATTGAAGGTGGCGCCGCGGATGAGGGCCATGTCCTCAGGCGGCACGACGCCGAGGTCGCACCAGGCCTGGCATGCGGCTATCTCGACGCGCAGCCACAGCGCATAGGCGTTGTCATCCGACCACACGCGCTTCATGTCGGGTCGGGAGTACCTTTCAATCACGACATAACCCCTCGGGGAGTTGTGGGCCAACACCTAGGATAGCATGGCAAAAAGCGCGTAGCGAGGGGATTCCAGCTCAGCAAATTGCGCCTTTGCAGCATCGGTCAGCCATCCGCCACAGCTACGGTTGCCTCTGCTCGGCCGCCGCCTCGGGTTCCCACACGCCGGGGATACCCGCTCGGAAGGCGGCGAGCACGTCATGGAAGTCCTCGAAGGGGATGTACGCCACGCCGTTGGCGTCGCAGTGATTGCGCATTGTGGCGCGAGCGAATGCGGCGTCGGCGAGACGTGCGGCGCAGTAGTCGCTGTAGCCGTCGCCTATCATGACGGTCTTGATGTCACGCTCGGCACGCGACTCCTCCAGCACGCGACACTTGCAGTTCCCCCACTCCCAGCACTCTGGGGTGTCGAAGGGGTACGAGTATTGGAGGCGGCCCGGGTCGCCTTCGCAGGCCACCGCGCACACAGGAAGGGGGTCGAGGTTGGCCTGCTCCAATACGGAGCGAACATAAAATTCAAGGCCATTGGTAACGATTGTCAATTGAATAGCGTTTGTTTTACAAAAGCTTATGAACTCTTCAAAGCCTTCACGGGGCCAGCATATCCCCTTCAGGCCCTCGCTCATCGTTTGCAATGTGACATTTACGCCGTTGAAGGCGCGCTCCTGGTACTCGCGCAGTGTCATATCGCCCTTGCGGAAGGCCTCCCGGTGCGCTGTCCATGTGTCACTAGCGGGAAATGTCTCACCGCCGTAGCGTTCAAGCAGGGTCTCCGCCACATTCTGCGCGGCAGCCGTGCCGTCGAAGTCCACCAGCACCACAACGCGCGGGTTGCTCATGCGTTGCGGAGACCCTCGCGGTACTTGGCGTAGGCGTCTCGAATGGTCTCGTGCTTCAGCCCGAGAATGCTTGCCGCCAGGTACGCAGCGTTGCGAGCGCCCCATGCGCCGATAGCTACGCACGCCACGGGGACGCCCGGGGGCATCTGCGCGATCGTGTACAGCGCGTCGATGCCCTGCATGTCGCTGCTTGGCAGCGGTACGCCGATGACCGGCAGCGTCGTCCACGACGCCACCACGCCCGGGAGCGCTGCGGACCCGCCCGCTGCAGCGATGATCACCTCGATTCCGCGCTCCTCCGCCGTTGTGACGTACTCCATCACGCGTCCCGGCGACCGGTGCGCGGACATTGCGTTGTATTCGTACGGGATTCCCATGTCGTTCAGCACCTTGAACGCGTCCTCAATGCGCGGCTCGTCGGTGCGGCTGCCGACCAGGACTCCCACTAGCGGTGTCTGTTCCATAGCTGACTGGTAACTCCTCCTTCCTTACGGCTGGGTCTGTTAGCTCCCGGCGCGATCGTCCGGGGGCAGGATGTAACACGTCTCGAACTCGCACACCTCATCCACGAGGCGCAGCTTCAGGCACTCGGTCGCGGACAGGAAGCGGTCGCGGCCCGAGTACACGAAGTTCGTCCACCAACGCGGCGTGTGCGTACCGGTCCGCCTGTGGAACAGCTCGCCGATCTTCTGCTGGTACGTCGTGGCAAGCTTCTGGTAGTCGGCGAAGATCTTCTGGTCCTCACCTACGACCGTCCACTGGCCGCTGTGCAGCATCATGGTCGAGAAGAAGCCCATCGAGCGTCTGTCGCCCGCCTGCGCCATGATCGCGCCCATGGAGTACGCGTAGCCGAGAACGACCGTGTCGACGGGGATCACGAAGTCCCGCTTAATCTTGTACATCATCTCCATCATGGCGAACCCGGCGCCCATGGATCCGCCCCCGGAGTTGATGTACACGGTAATTCGCTGCTGACCGCCGATGCGCTTCAGGTGGGAGGCAATGACCAACAACGACTTGGCGAAGCGCTCCGCCTCAACGTCATTAATGTCTCGGACGAAGTAGACGCCTACCTGGTCCAGAAAGGCCCTGCGGGCGCTCTGCTCCTCTATCAGCTCATTCACCGACGGTATCTGCTGTACCGGCTGCTCGCCCGGTTGCTGCACGGCCTACCTCCCACTCGCCGCCGGCGCGAGCGCCGCGATGTCCCGGCGGTAGTACGCGCCCTCGAAGCTGATGCGCGCCGCGTTCTCGTACGCCCGCGAACGGGCCTCCTCCAGCGTTTCGCCTATAGCCGAGACCGTAAGGACGCGCCCGCCCGCCGTAACGACGCCGCCATCGTTGGACGTCGACGTGCCCGCATGGAACACGGCAACCCCTTCGTCTACGTCATCCATGCCAGAAACCGGATAGCCGGTCGTGTAGGCCTCCGGGTAGCCGCCCGACGCCACTACGACGCCAACGCCCGCCTTCGGCGACCACGCGATGGGCGTGCGGTCCACCGTGCCATCGACGATGGCTTCAAATACGTCCAAAAGGTCCGTCTCCATGCGTGGGAGCACTGCCTGCGTCTCCGGGTCGCCGAGCCGCGCGTTGAACTCGATAACCTTGGGGCCGTCTGCCGTCAGCATGAGGCCGCCGTACAGGACGCCCCGGAACGGACAACCCTCTTCGGCCAGGGCACGGACAATGGGCGCCATAACTTCCGACATCACCTGCGCCTCAAGTTCCGCGTTCCACACGAGCGGCGGGCTGTAGCTGCCCATGCCCCCGGTGTTCAGGCCCAAGTCGCCGTCACCAATGCGCTTGTAGTCGCAGGCGGCCATCAGCGGGCTTAAGTGGACGCCGTCAGTGAAGGTGAAGACGCTGATCTCCTGTCCTATGAGGCATTCTTCCACCAGTACCCGCCGTCCGGCGTCGCCGAATACGCGGTCCTCCATGGACTCCCGAAGCGCTTCGAGGGCCTCCTCGGTCGACGCGCAGACCCGGACGCCCTTGCCCGCTGCGAGGCCGTCGGCCTTGATGACGATGGGGGCTGACGCCAGCGAGACGTATTCGCGGGCCTCGCCGTAGCTGGAAAACACCTCCGCACGGCTTGTGGGGACGCCGTGGCGCTCCATCAGGCGCTTGGCGAAGGACTTGGACGACTCGATTCGAGCAGCCGCCTGCGTCGGGCCCACTATGCGGAGTCCCTCAGCCTCGAAGCGGTCAACAACGCCCGCCTCCAGCGACATCTCCGGCCCCACGACGGTCAGGTCGATTGCGTGCTTCCGGGCCGCAGCCAGCAAGCCATCGACATCCGTGGGCTGGACGTCGATGTTGACGCCAAGCTGTGCAGTGCCCGCGTTGCCGGGCGCGGCGAAGATCTCGGTGACGCGAGGGCTTGCTCGGAGCTTCCACGCAATGGCGTGCTCCCGCGAGCCGTTGCCGATGACCATCACGCGCATGCGGCGGCTACTCCCACTCGATCGTGCCGGGGGGCTTGGAGGTGATGTCGTACACCACGCGGTTGACCTCCGGCACCTCGTTGACGATGCGGCTGGAAATCTTGGCGAGGACCTCATAGGGGAGGCGCGCCCAATCGGCGGTCATTGCGTCATCGGACGTGACGGCGCGGATGGCTGCGAGGTAGCCGTAGGTGCGGTGGTCGCCCATGACGCCGACGCTGCGGGTGTCTGTCAGCACGGCGAAGCTCTGCCATAGCTGTCGGTACAGGTTCGCGCCCTTGATCTCGTCCATGACGATCCAGTCGCAGGAGCGCAGCACCTCGAGCTTCTCGCGGGTCACCTCGCCGATGATGCGGATGGCGAGGCCGGGGCCGGGGAAGGGCTGCCGCAGCACGATTTCCTCAGGCATGCCGAGCGCAAGGCCGACGTCCCGGACCTCGTCCTTGAACAGGTAGCGCAGGGGCTCCACGAGCGAAAGCCGCATGTGCGCTGGCAACCCGCCGACGTTGTGGTGGGTCTTGATCTTGGCGGCCGCGCCTGTCTCGTGGGACGTGCTCTCGATGACGTCCGGGTAGAGGGTGCCCTGGGCGAGGAAGCCGACGTCCTCAATCTCCTCGGCCACGTCCTCAAATACGTGGATGAACGTCTCGCCGATGTTCTTGCGCTTCTGCTCCGGGTCAACGACGCCTTCGAGCGCGTCGAGGAACTGGTCGGCGGCGTCGACGTGGATGAGGTTGATGGACATGGCGCGCTTGAAGGTGCCGACGACGCGCTCGGCTTCCTCTCGGCGCAGCAGGCCGTTGTCGACGAAAATACACGTGAGCTGGTCGCCGACGGCGCGGTTGATCAGCGCGGCCGTGATGGCCGAGTCGACGCCGCCGGAGAGGGCGCAGATGACGCGGCCGTCGCCCACCTGCTCCCGTATGCGCGTCACGCTCTCCTCGATGAAATTGCCGGGCGTCCATAGTCCGCCGAAGCCGCAGACGTCATAGAGGAAGTTCTGGATGAGCTGGGCGCCGGAGGGCGTGTGGACCACCTCCGGGTGGAACTGCAGGCCGATGACACCGGCGTCGTTGCCCATCATGGCGACCGGCGAGTTTTCGGAGTAGCCGAGGCAGTGGAAGCCGGGCGGCATCGCCGTCACCTTGTCGCCGTGGCTCATCCATACGGGCATCGACGACGGCAGGCCGTCAAAGAGCGGGTGGTCGGCGGAGTTTTGGTGGACGACCGCGTGGCCGTACTCGCGCTGGGCGCTCTCCTCGACGGAGCCGCCGAGCGAGTGCGCCAGAAGCTGCATCCCGTAGCAGATGCCGAGCACGGGAAGCCCGCTATCCAACACGTAGGCCGGGAGCTTAGGGGCGCCGTCCTCAAAGACGCTGGCGGGGCCGCCTGAGAGGATGAAACCCTTGACGTTCAGGCGCTCAAGCGCTTCCCGGGGGGCGTTGTGGGGGAATATTTCGCAGTAGACGTGGGCCTCACGGACGCGGCGGGCGATGAGGCGGCTGAACTGGGAGCCGAAGTCGAGGACGACGACGGCCTCGTCGCCGCCCTTGGTCGCCTCGCTGGGGCCGGTGGTCTGCCCGAGATTCTCTTCAGCGATTTCCAGGTATGTTGAGACCTCGACGTCGCCGGTGGTGGCGACCCTGCGGCTCGTGGGCTCGGGCCTCGTGCTCACACAACCCCCTTAGCGGAAATCGTAGTGGGTGTGCGGCAAGCGTAGCACCGCCAAACGCACTCCGTCTACGCGCTTCCTCTCCATTTTCGGCGATTGCGGGCGCTGTGTGGAAGCGCGTTTGCGGCGAGTTTGGAGCGGCTTGCGCACCATCGGTGTTCAACCGCAATGGCAAGTCACTCTTGAGCGGGCCCGTGACTCCACCATTGGATTCGATTCGAGTCGTTGCCTATTTACCTTTGCGGGATGAGTCAGATACGAAAATGGCGATTTCAGATATGACTCGATTGGTACATGCGAGCGTCCTTTCGCTGAGAACGGGGCTCTTTCGGCTGAAGTCGAGCCCATTTTTGTGCAATTTTCTCTCATCATGTAATGTCCCACGCGCTGTACTCGACCCAAGGAACCTGTACTCGACCCAAAGAACATGGTCTTAGCGTAGCGTGGGCGGGGGGTTGTGTGCGAGGAATTGTGGCAGGGTAAGGGAAGAGAGCGGCGGCGCTGGCATTTTGGTTGGATGAAAATGCTATACTCAGAGGGCCGGATTCAGATACGGAAGCAGGCTTCGTGACGTCTCAATCAGCTACAGCAGACATAGCCGCCGCAGTGGAGACGCTGCGGGCCGGGGGGCTCGTCGCATACCCGACGGACACGCTGTACGGGCTCGGCGCGGACGCGCTGAACGAGGCCGCCGTCGAGCGCGTGTTCGAGGCGAAGGGGCGGCCGCAGGGCATGCCGCTGCCGCTGCTCATCTCGGACGCGGAGCAGATTACGATGGTGGCCGCCGACGTGCCGGACGCGGCGCTGTGGCTGGCCGAGGCCTTCTGGCCCGGCGGGTTGACGCTGGTATTGCCCGTGTCGGAGGCGGTGCCGCCGCTGGTGACGGCGCGAGGGTGGAAGGTGGCCGTCCGGCTGCCCGACCACCCGGTGCCGCGCGCGCTTGCAGAGGGCCTGGGCCGCCCAATCACGGGCACGAGCGCCAACCGGAGCGGCGGACCGGAGCCGCGCACGGCCGACGGCGTCCGCGAGGCGCTCGGCGAGGCGGTGGACATCGTGCTGGACTCGGGGCCCTCACCTGCGGGGAGGTCGTCAACCGTGCTGGACGTAAGTACGGAGCAGCCTCGCATCCTGCGACTGGGCGCCGTCTCGCAGGAAGAAATCGAGCGAGTGTTGGGCGCGCCTGTGGCCAGGGAACGGCCGGCGGAGGCGAGCGCATGACCACGCCCGACCTGATCACCAGACACGCCGCAGCAGTGGAAGCCGCGCTACGGGACGCGGTCGAGAGCCGCGCAGACCAGCTCTACCGCATGATGGAGTACCAGCTTGGCTGGGTGGACGAGCAGGGGATGGCGCAGTCGCTCGCACCGGAGCGGCCGCGCGCCGCGCTGTGCCTCGGCGTCTGCGAGGCGCTTGGTGGCAATTTGTCGGCCGCACTGGCGTCCGCTACTGCCGTGGAACTGCTGCACGAGTTCACCCGCGTCCACGAGGACATCCAATCGGGGGCGCCGGAGCAGGGCAACCGGCCGAGCGGCTGGTGGATCTGGGGGCCGGCGCAGGCCATCAACGTCGGCGACGCGCTGCACATGGTCGCACGGCTGACGCTGCTGCACGCCGAGGGCGTGGACCCGGAACGAGTGCTGGAATCGGCGATGGCCATGGACGACTCCGCGCTGGACCTGTTCGAGGGGCAGCAGCAGGACCTGTCGTTGCAACTGCAACCCACAGCCACGAAGCAAGCGTATCTCGCGATGGCTGAGCGGCGGACGGGGGCGGTGCTTGGCTGCGCGGCGCAGCTTGGCGCGCTGGCGGCGGGAGCGGACGACGCGGCGCAGGAGGCGTGCCGTGAGGCTGGACGCAGCCTCGGCGTCGCGTTGCGGCTGCAGGAGGACATCCGGCAGCTATGGAGCGGCGGCGAGGGGGCTCCGAACCCCGTCGTGCGCAAGAGCTTCCCCGTCGTGCTGGCGATCGAGAGCGCGCCGGTTGCTGTGAAGCGCGAGATCGGCACACTGCTGATGGCGCGGACGCACGGGCCGCAAGACGCCGCGCGCCTCGCCGAGCTGCTCGACGAGGCGGGGGCACGGCAAGGCGCCCTCGACACCGCGCTGGCGGCGCGGACCACGTTCGCGGATGGCCTTGGCCGCGCGGGCATCGTGCCGGAGCGGCAGGCCGACCTTGTCGCACTGGCGGCGTACATGACACCGGACCTGAATCCCGCACCCTGAGGAAAGCCATGCCAAAGCAGACTATTCAAGACGTCGACGTGCGCGGGCTCCGTGTGCTGGTGCGCGTTGATTTCAACGTCCCAATGGAGGACGGGCGCATCAGCGACGACAACCGCATCCGCGCGGCCCTGCCCACCATCAACTACCTCCGCGAGCGTGACGCACGCGTCATCCTCTGCTCGCACCTGGGGCGACCGAACGGGAAGGTGGACGAGGGCTCGCGGCTGGAGCCCATCGCGGAAGGGCTGGAGGCTGTGCTGGACGCGCCCGTCAACTACGTGACGGAGTGCGTGGGCATCGAGGTGGAGGCTGCCGTCGCGGCGATGGAGCCGGGCGAGGTGCTGCTGCTGGAGAACCTGCGCTTCCACCCGGGCGAGGAGAAGAACGACCCGGAGTTCGCGCAGCAGCTTGCTCGACTGGCTGATTTGTACGTGAACGACGCCTTCGGCACGGCTCACCGGGCGCACGCGTCGACGGCGGGCGTCGCCGACTACCTGCCCGCCGTGAGCGGATTCCTCATGGAGCGCGAGATCACGATGCTCGGCAGCGTGCTGGAGGACCCGAAGCGCCCGCTGGCGGCCGTCATGGGCGGGGCGAAGGTATCGGACAAGATTGCCGTGCTGGAGACGCTGCTGGACAGCGTCGACGTGCTGGTCATCGGCGGGGGCATGGCGGCGACGTTCATCAAGGCAATGGGCCATGGCGTCGGCGACTCGCTTCTTGAGGAGGAGCGGGTCGACTTTGCGCGGGAGACCATCGAGCGGTGCGGGAAGCAGGGCGTCAAGCTCGTTCTGCCGCCGGACCTTGTGGTGGCCGACGCCTTCAGTGCGGACGCGGCGACGCAGGTGGTGGCGGCCGAGAGCATCCCGGACGGCTGGCGCATCATGGACGTCGGACCAAGCGCCGTTTGGGACTTCACTGAGGCGCTGCGGCCGTGCGGCACCGTGCTGTGGAACGGGCCGATGGGCGTCTTCGAGTGGGAGGCGTTTTCTCACGGCACACGGGCCGTCGGTCAGGCTGTGGCGTCGCTGGAGAATGCTGTTACCATTGTCGGCGGAGGGTCCACCGCAGAGGCCGTAGGCGAGCTTGGACTCGCGGAGGACATGACCCACATCTCGACTGGCGGGGGCGCGTCGCTGGAGTTCTTCGAGGGTAAGGTGTTGCCCGGCGTCGCGGCCCTCCGCGACAAGGAAGCGTAAAGGAGCCGCCATGATCGACTTTCCCGCGCTGGCGGAGATAGTCAGCAAGTCGCCGTCCAAGATCGTCATGCTGGTGGCTGACGGCCTCGGCGGGCTGCCGCACCCGGACACGCGCAAGTCGGAGCTGGAGACGGCGTCGACGCCGAACCTCGACAGGCTGGCGGGCGTGAGCGCGTGCGGGCTGACGACGCCGGTGCTGCCGGGCGTCGCGCCGGGCAGCGGGCCGGGGCACCTGGGCCTCTTCGGCTACGACCCGGTGAAGTACCTCATCGGCCGCGGCGTGCTGGAGGCACTGGGCATCGGCGTGCCCGTCGCGCCGGGCGAGGTGGCGGCGCGCGGCAACTTCTGCACCGTCGGCGAGGACGGCACGATCGTAGACCGGCGCGCGGGACGCATCTCGTCCGAGGAGAGCGCGCCTCTCGTCGAGATGCTCGACAGCATCGACGTGCCGGGCGTGCAGGCGTCGGTGTACCCGGTGAAGGACTACCGCTTCGTGCTGAAGCTGACCGGCGAGGGGCTGAGCGACCAGGTGACGGAGACGGACCCGCAGCGCGTGGGCGCCAGGCCGCTGAACGCTGAGGCGATTGTCGCGGAGGCGGCGGCGACGGCCGACGCAGTCAACCACTTCATCCGCGAGGCGCGCAGCATGCTGGCGGAGCAGCCCAAGGCCAACATGCTGACGTTGCGGGGCTTCTCGCTGCTGCCGCACCTGCCGTCGATGGTCGACAGCTACCTGCTCGACCCGGCGGCGATCGCCGCATACCCGATGTACCGCGGGCTCGCGAGCCTACTCGGCATGAGGGTGATTCCGACAGGCGGAACGTTTGCCGACGAGGTGGCGACGCTGCGGGAGCACTGGAATAAGCACGATTTCTTCTACCTGCACTACAAGCCCTCCGACGCCGCGGGCGAGGACGGGGACTTCGACGCGAAGGTGGAGACGCTGGAGGCGCTTGACCGGTTCATTCCGGAGGTGCTGGCGATGGAGCCCGACGTATTCATGGTGGCCGGCGACCACGCCACGCCCGCGATCATGGCGGCGCACTCGTGGCACCCGGTGCCGTTCCTGCTGCACTCCAAGTGGACGCTAGGCGAGGGAGTGGGCAGCTTCGACGAGCGCGCGCTCGGTGGGGGCTCGCTGGGCCGGTTCCCGGCGGAGCACATCATGCTACAGGCGCTGGCCCACGCGGACAAGCTGGTGAAGTTCGGGCCGTAGGGGCTCTCAGGCGGCGGAGGCAGTCAGGAAAGCGTCGGGGTTCCCGCCTCCGCGGGAACGACGGGTTGAAAGGAGCAACATGGCGCGGGCCGTGGTTGCGGGCAACTGGAAGATGAACACCTCTGTGGCGGAGGCGCGGGCGCTTGTGTCCGACCTGCGCGAGAGCATTGGGCACATGGAGGGCGTTGACCGGGTGCTTTGCCCGCCATTCCCGTATCTTGCGCTGGTGCGCGACATCGTGACGGGCTCGAGCATCGCCGTTGGCGCGCAGAACATGAGCCAGCACGAGAAGGGCGCATTCACGGGCGAGGTCTCGCCCGGCATGGTCGCCGAGCTGTGCACGCACGTCATCATCGGCCACTCCGAGCGGCGCGCGCTGTACGGCGAGACCGACGAAAGCGTGAACCTGAAGGTGGAAGCGGCCCTCAAGGCGGGGCTGACGCCCATCATCTGCGTCGGCGAGACGCTGGCGCAGCGCGAGGCCGGGGCGGCTGAGGCCGTCGTCGAGCGGCAGCTCGTGAAGGCGCTGGACGGCGTCGAGACGCCGGGGGCGCTCATCGTCGCGTACGAGCCGGTGTGGGCCATCGGCACCGGCGTGCCCGCGACGCCGGACCTGGCGGCGGACATCATGGGCGGCGTCATCCAACGCGTGCTCGACAGCACGTACGGGGCCTCGGCGGCCTCGGCGACGCCGCTGCTGTACGGCGGCAGCGTCACGGCGGAGTCGGTGCGCGGGTTCGTCGAGCAGGAGTGCATCCACGGCGGGCTTGTCGGCGGGGCGAGCCTGCGGGCGGACGAGTTCGCGGAGATTGCCCGCATCACGGCGGAGGTCAAGGGGTAGCGCGAGGCCTTGCAGCAAGGGGATATCCACCCATGCCAATTTCACGGCTCCAGTTCGAGATGGGCATTGACGCCGGCATCGAGGCGCTCATGGTGTCCGTCTGCGACCTGCTGGAGACCAACCCCGACACCGCCTATTCCGAGGAGGAGCTGTACCAACTCTTCACGGCCAACGCGCCGGGCAGCTACATCGACACGTCGTACCTGGACATCGCGCTGCAGAAGGTGGTGGAGCTTGGCGCGGTGGAGGCGCGAGCCGTCGCCAACGCTAAGTACTACGCCTTCCTGCAGGAGATCGACCGGGAGACGTGGGAGCTCGTGTCAGACGAGTCTGAGGCTGACGAGTCTGAGGATTCGGATGCCGAGGCTGAGTCGTCCGAGGACTCAGTTGAAGAACAGTCGTCCGCCTAGCCTCCGGAGAAACCATCCGTGACCACGCCGCCCGCGCAGCCAACCCCGCTCCTCGTCATCGTCGGGCCTACGGCTGTCGGCAAGAGCGCGCTTGCGATGCACCTCGCCGTGCGCTACGGCGGTGAGATCGTGAATGCGGACAGCCGGCAGGTGTACCGGGGCATGGAGGTTGGCACAGCTGCGCCATCGCAGGCCGAAAGGGCCGCCGTGCCGCACCACCTCTACGGCATTATCGCCCCGGACGAGGGATTCAGCCTGGCGACGTACCTGCCGCTGGCGACGGAGACCATTGCGGACATCGGCGGGCGCGGCGGGCTGCCGGTGGTCGTCGGTGGGACGGGGCAGTACGTGAACGCGCTGGTGGGCGGGTGGCAGGCGCCGCGCGTGGCACCGAACGCGGATCTGCGGGAGCGGCTGGAGGCGATCATCGCGCAGGACGGCGTCGAGACAGCCGCGCAGGAGCTGCTGGAGGCCGACCCGGAGGCGGCGGCGCGCATCGACCTGCGCAACCCGCGACGCGTTGTGCGGGCACTGGAGGTTGTCGCGGCGCTGGGGCCGGGGGCGCACGGCGAGCAGTCGGCTCCGCCGTACCGGACGCTGCTGCTCGGGCTGACGACGGCCGACCGCGAGGAGCTGTACGAGCGCATCGACGACCGCGTGGACGCGATGCTCGCGGGCGGGTGGCTGGACGAGGTGCGGGGGCTGCTCGACGCGGGGTACTCGGCGGAGCTGCCGGCGCTGTCGAGCATGGGGTACCGGGAGCTGGCGCAGCACCTGCGCAGCGAGATGCCGCTCGAGGAGGCGGCGCGGCGCATCAAGGCGGCGCACCACCGGCTCGCGCGGCAGCAGTATACGTGGTTCAAGCCGACGGACGCGCGCATCCGGTGGTCTGTGGCTGGCGAGGACGTTGAGGCGCGCGCCGAGGGCGCGGTGGGGCAGTGGTTGGAGGCGGGCGGTTGAGGCCCGCGCAGTCCCCTCGAGATCAGTAAGTGCCTGACCGAGGGTCGCTGCGGATGATTACCACGGTGTCGCAGACTAGGTCGTGGATGCCGCGCCTGTCGCTGCGGAGGGCGACCATGAACGCGCTGACGATGGCCGGGATGAGGAAGAGCGCGAAGGTGGCGGTCAGGACGGCGTATCGCGCGAAGGCCCGGCCGGGGCCGAGCATCGTGCCGTCGGGGCGGAGGATGCGCATGCGGAAGAGCAGGACGCCGATGGTGCCGCCGAGCATCGAGACAAACGCGGTCGCGTAGATGCCGGTCAGGACGAAGTTCAGCCCCTGCCCGGCGGTGAACCCGCCACCGGTGGCGGTTACCGTTCCGTCCTCTGCCGTTTCCGTTTCAGGGGTGAGGGTGTCGAAGAGGTTCTCGCCAAAGAGCAACCAGGAGAACAGGGCGGAGACCAGGAACAGCGGAACGCTGTCGATGATGGACGCGAGGAAGCGGATCCAGAATCCGGCGGGACGGCCCATCTCGAAGGCAGGGAAGACGCGACCCTCGCCGAATCCGACGGGCTCCTCCTCACGGAGCTGCGTCCAGCAATTTGTGCAGATGCTGCGGTCGGCGAAGTTCTCCTGGCCGCAGGATGGGCAGTTGACGTAGAGTGCTGTGCCGCAGTCCCGGCACAGCCTGGCAACCTCAGGGTTCTCGTGGCCGCAAGACGGGCATCGCATGGGCGTCACCTCCCAGTATGCCCATTGTATTCACGGATACGCGGAGTAGAAACCCCGCCCTTGTCGTCGTTTGCGGCGCCCACTACACTGAAAGCGGTTTCCGTAACGGGGTTCGCAACCCGCGACACGCAACTGGGGGCAGGGTATGGACTTCGCGAAAATGCACGGCGCCGGCAACGACTTCGTCGTCATTGACGGGCGCGAGCTGGACCGCGACTGGGGCTCGATGGCGGCCTCGATGTCCGACCGACACTTCGGCGTCGGTTCCGACGGGCTGCTGCTGGTCGTGCCGTCCGACGTGGCCGACCTGCAGATGCGCATGTGGAACCCGGACGGCTCCGAGTCGGAGATGTGCGGCAACGGCATCCGCTGCTTCAGCAAGTACGCAATCGAGCGGGGTATGGTCACGCTGCGCGACGGCACGTTCACAGCCGAGACGGGCGCGGGTGTGCTGGAAATCCAGCCCATCATGCGAGACGGCCAGGTGGTGCGGGCCCGCGTGAACATGGGCCGCCCGGAGCTTGCTCCCGAGCGCGTCCCCGTCGACCCGGCGCAGCGGCTTGTGCCAATCGGCGCGGGGCACACGACGGCGCATTCCGGCAGCGGCGCAAATGCGCGCTACTACAATCCGACGGACATCGTCTTCGACTGGCCGCTGGCCGTGCCGGGCCACGCCTTTGCCTTCACAGGCGTCTCCATGGGCAACCCCCACGCCGTGGTATTCCTGGACACACCCGTAGAGGAGTTCGCGCTGGAGGCCATCGGCCCGCTGGTGGAGCACCACCCGCTCTTTCCCAACCGCGTCAACTTCGAGATCGTAAACGTCGTCGACCGGACGCACCTGACGGCGCGAGTCTGGGAGCGCGGCGCGGGGCTGACGCTCGCGTGCGGCAGCGGCGCGTGCGCCGTCGCGGTGGCGGCGCGCATCCACGGCTACACCGACGAACAGGTCGCCGTGCAGCTGCCGGGCGGCACCCTCACGATGACATGGGACGGCGAGGGCGACATCTTCCTGGAGGGCCCGGTGGAGCTTGTCTACGAGGGCCGCTGGCCAGACTAGCCGTGCGTCGTTTTTGACATAACGCTTAGGGCTCTGCTCCGTGTTTGCCGGATTTCCGCATAGAGGCATGGCCAAGCAGAGAGGCTGAGTTTACAGGTGCAGCTTGCGGGCTAGCCCTCTGGATTCCCGCTTTCGCGGGAATGACGAAAACGTGAAGGGGTCACTATGAAGTTCACCCAGCGCGTCCAGCAGCTTCCGCCCTATCTTTTTGTGGAGATCTCCCGGCGCATTGCGGCCAAGCGGGCCGAGGGCAAGCGCGTCGTCACCTTTGGCATCGGCGACCCGGACCTCGCGACGCCGGACCCGGTGCTGGAGGAGCTGAAAGAGGCATCGCACCGCCGCCCGAACCACCGCTACCCGGAGACCGAGGGACTGCCCGAGTTCCGGCAGGCCGTCGCGGGGTGGTACAGCGACCGGTTCGGGGTGGAGCTGGACCCGGCCACCGAGGTGATGTCGCTCATCGGCGCGAAGGAGGGCATTGGGCACATCGCGCTGGGGCTGCTGGAGCCGGGCGACATCGCGCTGCAGCCTGACCCCGCGTACCCCGTCTACAACGTCGGCACGCTCTTCTCCGGCGCCGAGCCATACTGGCTGCCGCTGACCGAGGAGGGCGGCTGGCTGCCGGACCTCGACGCCATACCCGACGACGTCGCGCGGAAGGCGCAGGTGCTCTGGCTGAACTACCCCAACAACCCCACGGGCGCCATCGCCGAGCTGGACTACTTCGAGCGCGCCGTCGACTTCTGCCGAAAGCACGACATCGCGCTGCTGCACGACGCGTGCTACACGGAGGTCGCCTTCGACGGCTACCGACCGGTGAGCGCGCTGCAGGTGCCCGGGGCGAAGGACGTGTGCCTCGAGTTCCACTCGCTGTCGAAGAGCTACAACATGACGGGCTGGCGCATCGGCATGGCCGTGGGCAACGCGGACCTAGTCAGGGCGCTCTTCCTGGTCAAGTCCAACCTCGACTCCGGCGTCTCTCAGGCGGTGCAGCAGATGGGCATACGTGCGATGGAGACGAGCCAGGAGGAGATCGACGAGCGCAACGCGCATTACCAGGCGCGGCGCGACAAGGTGATCGAGGCGTTGCGCGGACTCGGCATCACCATGGAGCCGCCCAAGGCGAGCCTCTACGTCTGGGCGCCAGTGCCGGAGGGCTTCACGTCGGCCTCCTTCGCCACCGCCGTGCTCGACGACCTCGACATGGTAGTGACGCCCGGCACGGGCTACGGCAAGTACGGCGAGGGCTACATCCGGCTCTCGCTCACGCTGTCGGACGAGGACCTGGAGGAGGGCGTCCGGCGGCTGCAGTCGTGGAAGGTGCCGACGCCGCAATAGCGCGTTAAGAGCCAAGGGGGGGCCGATGCCAGACACGTACGTCCACTTCGAGATCCCGGCGGACGACCCGGACAAACTCATGGGCTTCTACGGCGACGTCTTCGGCTGGCGCTTTCAGCGGCTGTCCAACCCCGCGATACCCGGCGGCGAGTACATCGCCATCTCCACTCGCGACGAGGGCGAGCCAGGCCTGGACGGCGGGATGTACAAGAAGGTCTTCGAGGGCGACGGGCCGCGGTCGTACATCAGCGTGTCATCGCTGGACGAGACCGTCGCCAAGGTGGAGGCCGCAGGCGGGAGCGTCACAATGCCGCGGATGGCGGTGGCGGGCATCGGCTGGATTGCCGTCATCACGGACCCAGAGGGCAACGTGCAGGGCGTCATCGAGGCGGACGCCAACGCCGCGTAGCCTAGCTGCAGACCGAACGTGGCACGCTAGAAAATAGTGCCACATCTTGATAGCTCGTTGTAGGCTAGGTGCTCGGCGGCACCTGGATTCTGGTGTCGTCCTAATGAGTATCGAAGTTGTTGTAACGGGTAGTCTTCAACTCCAACGAAGCGTAGACCTCAAAGACGGTTTGAATCACAGAGTCCCTAATCTCAACCGCCCTGACATCCATATAGTGGACGCGTTCCTTCATCTCCTTGAATTCTCGTTCGTATTTCTGGGCAAGCGCTTCTCTACTCAATTCCGCTTCATGCCCTGTCGCTACACCTAACTTCTCTTGCAGAAGTCTGAAAGCGAAAACTGCCTGATTGTGTCCTGCACTTTCAATCGTGTGTTGCCGAATTCGTTTTCGCATCCCTTGCTTGGATGTACTACCAACTCGTCCGACATACATGGGTACCCCATCTTCATAAAAGACGTAAATGCCCTTTTCAGGGAGACCTTGGTAAGTAGGGGCACGGTACGCTTGCCCAGTCTGCAATTGCTCCAATAGCGGTTGCATGCGAGCGACGATGTCTTCAAAGTTCATACTTTGGCTCCGTGGGTACAATCAACGGAGAGACACTTCCACTTAGAGCTCGTCCTTTTAGAGCTCGTCCTTCACGTTCTGCGCGAGCGCTCGCGTCATGCCCGGCACTGCCGACAGCTCCTCCAGCGTCGCCTCGCGGATGGCCGCGACGCTCCCGAAGCGCTGCATGAGCATGCGGCGGCGCTTGGGGCCGATGCCGTGGACGGTGTCCAGGCCGGAGCGGGTCTGGCGCTTGGAGCGCAATCGCTGGTGGTAGGTGACGGCGAACCGGTGGGCCTCGTCGCGAACGCGCTGGACGAGAAAGAGGCCCTGGGAGTTGCGCGGAAGCATCGTCGGCTCCGGGCTGTGCGGCACGAAGATCTCCTCCTCGCGCTTGGCCAGCGACGCCAACGGCACCACGTCCGTTGAGAGTCCCATCTCCAGGAACACGCCGTGCACGGCTGAGAGTTGCCCTTTGCCGCCGTCGATGAGGACGAGGTCGGGCACGTTCTCCCACGCCTTGCCGTCCGGAGCTTCAGGCAGTTGCTCGGCGTTCTCTACGCTCGAGTCGACCGCATCCTCGGCATTGTCCTCCGTCGGCAGCGAGGCAGCCATTCGGGCAAAGCGGCGGCGCAGCACCTCCCGCATTGACTCGAAGTCGTCGGGGCCCTCGACGGTCTTGACCTTGAAGCGGCGATAGTGCTCCTTGCGCGGGGCGCCGTTCTGGAAGACGACCATGCTGCCAACAGTGTCGGAGCCCTGGACGTGCGATATGTCGTAGCACTCGATGCGCTTGGGCAGGCGCGGCAGGCTGAGCGCCTCCTGCACCTCAGCCATCGCCGAGTCGAGGGCTCCCTGCCCCGCGAGCCGCTGCGCCCTCGACATGCTGAGCCCCTGCGATGCGTTCTCCGCGACCATTGCGACGAGGCGGCGCTTCTCACCGCGGACGGGCACCTGCAGCTGCACGTTCGTACCGCGGCGGCCGGTGAGCCACTCGGTCAGCAGGGGCGTTTCGTCGGCGGGGTGCTGCATGAGGATGGTGGGCGGCACGTAGGAGGCGCGGTCGTAGAATTGCTGGATGAAGGTGCCGAGGACGCGCCCCTCCTCCTCGTCCTGCACGCCGTCCATGATGAAGTGGTCGCGGCCGACGAGCTTGCCGTTGCGGATGAAGAATGCCTCCACCCACGCCTCGTTGCGCTCCTGCGCCATCGCGATGACGTCGGTGTCCTGGTTGCGCAGCGAAACGACCTTCTGGTCCTCGCCGACGCGCTGGATGGCCTGCACCTGGTCGCGCAGGCGGGCGGCGCGCTCGAACTCGAGCTTCTCCGCGGCCTCGTGCATGCGGTGGTTGAGCTGACGCAGGACGTCGGTGGTCTTGCCGTCGAGGAACATGAGCACCTGCTCGATGACCTCCATGTAGTTGTCCCGGTCCGCGTAGCCGACGCACGGGGCGACGCAGCGGTGGATGTAGTACTCGAGGCAGGGGCGCGCGTCCGTGCCGGTGATGTTCTTGGTGCACGAGCGGTAGGGGAAGAGCTTCTTGAGCAGCGCGAGGGTCTTGCGCACGGAGCCGGCACTGGCGAAGGGCCCAAAGTAGCGTGCGCCGTCGTTCTGGACGCGGCGGGTGAAGTAGACCTGCGGGAACTCCTCGCTGGGGTCGATCTTGATGTACGGGTAGGTCTTGTCGTCGCGCAGACGGGTGTTGAAGGGCGGGCGGTGCCGCTTGATGAGCGTATTTTCAAGGATAAGGGCCTCGCTCTCCGAGTGCGTGACGACGAACTCGAAGTCGCGCGCTTGCTGCACCATGCGGCGGATCTTGGGCGCGAGGCCGAAGGGCGTGCCGAAGTAGGAGCGCAGCCGGTTGCGCAGGTTGGCCGCCTTGCCGACGTAGATGAACTGGCTGGAGGCGTTCTTGAAGAGGTAGACACCGGGGCGCGCCGGGACGGAGCCCAGGCGTTCTCGCATGGGGCCGTTCGCGAGGGACGGGGTCTTCGTGGCGTCAACCATGTCCGTATTGTACGGCATGCGGTAAGCCCCGCACCCGCGGGTGGCTGTATTGGAAGCTGAAACGGCCAGTTAGTCTCCGAGGATGGTGGTGAGCACGATGAGCAGCACGGCGGTGAACACGGCGAGCGCGGTGATGCGAATGAGCTCCTTGTTCAGAAGCGGGTCGCCCTGCACGGACGCGCCGGAGACCGTGGCGCCCGGAGGCTGCGCGACAGTGGCGCGGCGGGAAGGCGTCGCGGGGGCAGCCGCGGCGGCCGGGGGCGCCTCAGGGACGGCATCGGCCGATGCCGGCACCGTCGCTTCGGCTACGGGCTCGGCAGAGACGGGCGCGACCTGCTGCGCGGCGACCGAGGCCTTCGGCGCGCCGGCGCGGTTCTTGCGGGTGCGGTGACCCTTGTGACCTGTCGCGCCTCTGGAACTGCGGGGCATGTGCGTCCTCCGGGGCCCGGGCACACGTGCGGCGCACGGGCGAAGTTGTTGTTGTGTCAGGGTGGCTAGGCGTCCAGTGGAACCGCCTGCGCCACAAGCTTGGCGGCCCTCTCTATTCCAAGGGTAGCAGGGTTTACCATCACATGATACAGGTGCGGGTCGTCCGGGTGGGCCTTGAAGTGGCGCCGGTAGAAGCTGACACGGGCCCGCTCCTCCACCATCACGTAGCGCTCGGCGTCTGCGCGGTCCATGCTGTTGCGGCGCATGGCCGTGTCGATGCGAAACTCGATCGGGGCCACGACGCCAACGTGGAGTGCGCCGGGCACGTCCTTCAACACCATGTTGCCGCCACGCCCCATGATGACGACGTTGCCTTCCTTCGCCAGGTCCTTCATGACGTCGGAGAGGACGTGGAAGAACTGCGTGTCGTCGATGAGCCTTGTGGGCGCGGCCGCCACCGCTGCAGTCTCCTCGTCGCCCTCCCCCTCCGGGTAGGGGCGCGCGAGCAGCGTGTCGACACCCGTGCCGAAGAAGGGGTCGCCGCCGTTGCCGGAGTAGGCGGAGCGCTCGAAGGCGATCTGAACGAGGCGCGTCAGGCGGCTGCCGAGCGACTGGTCTTCCTCTTCCTTCTCCTCCAGGGCGGCAATCGGGGCGCCGACGCGCTTTGCGGCCTCGGCGAGGAGGACACGGTCTACATAATCGATGTCAAGAAGACGGGCGACCTCCTGCCCGACTTCACGGGCGGCGCCGCCGAGCTGTCCGTTCAGCGTGATAACGGTCATCGTCCGCCTCCTGTTTGTGGTGCGGCGGCCGCGGGACGAACAAAGTCGCCATCGCGGCGGTCCATGCTCTTCAACCATTCTATGTTGGCGAGCTCGGAATCGTCAGCCCTCCCAGCGAACCAGGCGTCCAGGATCTCGGACGCCACCGCAGTCGAGACGCCGCGGAGGCTCATGGCGAGTATGTTGGCGTCGTTCCAGCGGCGGGCGCCGTCGGCGGTGGCGGCATCGGCGCAGAGGGCCGCGCGGGCGCCCGGCACCTTGTTCGCCGCCATGCTCACACCCGTGCCGGTCCAGCAAAAGAGGATGCCCTGCGGGACTTCTCCGGAGGCGACCAGTGTGGCGACAGCGTGCGCGACGACGGGCCAGTTTGGGTCGTCACCGGGGGCGAGGGCGCCGTGGAACTCGGGCTCCATGCCGCGACGCACGAGGTCGGCGACCACGGCGTCGGTCAGCTCGGTCTTTTCGTCACTCCCTACGGCGATGCGCATCCTCGCCTGTTCCCTCCGGCCTATCTGCCACGGGGATGGGCTTCCTCGAACTGCTCGCGCATGTGGTCATCCGTGAGGTGCGTGTAAATCTGCGTGCTGGCAATGCTGGCGTGGCCGAGGAACTCCTGCACCTGGCGCAGTGAGGCGCCGCCGCGCAGCATGTGCGTCGCAAAGCTGTGGCGCAGGGTGTGCGGCGTCACCGGGCTGGCGATGCCCGCCTTGCGCGCATATTCCTTCAGGATGAGCCAGAATCCCTGCCGCGTGAGCTGTTCGCCGCGACGGTTCAGGAAGAGCGCCTGCTCCTTCTGCCTACGGCCCAGGAAGGACTCGCGCCCCTCTTCGATGTAGAACTCCAGGGCGTCGATGGCCTGCTCGTGGAAGGGGATGAGGCGCTCCTTGTTGCCTTTTCCGATGCAACGCACGAAGCCGCCGCTGAGGTTGACGTCGGCGACCTTGAGCGAGACGAGCTCCGTCACCCGCATCCCCGTCGCGTAGAGCAGCTCCAGCATCGCCTTGTCGCGGCGCGACTCAGGCGTGTCGACGGCCATGGGGGCGTCGAGCAGGCGGACGACCTCGTCCTCGGTGAGGGCGGTTGGCAGGCTGCGGCCGATCTTGGGCGAGCTGAGCTCGACGGCGGGGCTGTTCTCGATCGTCCGATCGTCGACCAGGAAGGCGAAGAAGGAGCGGACGGCGGCAGTCTTGCGGGCTCGGGTCGTCTCGGAGTAGCCCTTCTCCTGCAGCACCAGCACGAAGTCGGCAAGGTGGTCTGGGGTGACACGACGCCAGTCGGAGGGGCCGTCGGATTCCAGGTGCTTCTGGAGGGAGTAGAGGTCGTTCCGGTACGCCATGATGGTGTTCCCGGAGAAGCCGCGTTCCACGGCGAGATGGTTGAGATACGCGTCAATCTGCTGCTTCATAACGACCCCTTATCGACTAGCCCGTCCAGCGACAGGCCGTGCAACGCCCCTGGAATCCTGAATGGAAGATAGTACAAACGCGCATATTCTACAATAGCCAACCCGAATGTCCAGAGCGGGAGGCTACGGATTGGGGAGCATGTGTGGGTTGCACCCTCTGACAACCCGGTGGGGAGAACGCATATGCAAAGGGGAGCAAGGGCGAGGTCCAGCACGCCCTGATGCCGTCACAAGCTTGACAAACACAAGGGATTGGAGGATAAGAGTAGCATATCAGTAGCATATCAGTAGCATATCAGTAGCATATCAGTAGCATATCAGTAGCCTATCAGTAGCATATCCTAGGTTTGCGCAGGGCCGCTGGAGGGGTTATGAAACCCCGTGATGCTTACGCTGCTTTCGTTATTTGGGTGGTGCTCACCGCCCTTGGTGAAGCCTTTGTGCTCCGCGCCAACATCTATCCTCTCGCCGGCAACGAATTCGCACGTGACGTAGACGACGCCTTTCGGCTGCTCATGGCGCTGGCAGTCCCGGTCTTCACGTTTGTCGTCACCGTCTTGGTATACAGCCTCTTGCGCTTCCGGCGAAACGGGGAACCGGCAGAGGACGGCCCGCCTATCCACTCCCACCGTGGCGCTGTGTGGGGATGGTTTGCGGTCACTTCCGGCCTGACTCTACTGGTCATGGTCCACCCCGGGTTTACGGGGCTGCTGGAACTGCGGGAAAGCCGGCACCAGGAGATGGTTGTCGCCGTGCAAGCCGCCCAATGGAGCTGGAACTTCACCTTTCCGGGCCGGTCAGAGCTGGAAAAGGTGAAGGACTTGAAGCTCCCCACAGACACCAAGATCCGGTTTGACGTGACCTCTCGGGATGTAGTGCATTCCTTCTGGTTGCCCATGTACCGGATGAAGATCGACGCAGTGCCGGGACGCGTCAACAGCGTCTACGTCGCCACGGAGGAAGCGGTCTCTTATGGGGAGAACGTCAACGTGCGCGTGCAGTGCGCAGAGCTGTGCGGCACGGGGCATCCGCGCATGCAGGTGCGGGTGGAGGTGGTGGAGCGACCTGAGTTCGATGCGTGGTTAGCTGAGCAAGAGGCAGGGTAGGGAGGGGGCAGGACACGGGCATGGCAGCAACGGCGTTGATTGCGAGAACTCGGGACTGGGCCTTTGGCCCCATTTTGCGGGGGCTTCTGACGGGCCTGGTTGGGTTTTCCTTGGGAGCGGGCTTCACTGCCGGGGTACGGGCCTTGGCGGGCGCCGATGCCATCGCCTTTGGGCCGGTCATCTTCGGCGGGTACTGGTTCGGGCTGGCTGGTTGGCTGCTGGGTGTGGGCGTGTGGCGGACCTGGGCGCGTGAGTGGCTGGGCATGCCGGTCGACTGGACTATGCGCAACGGATGGCAGCGGTACTTCGACTTCACCACGGACCACAAGGTCATAGGTGTCCAGTACTTGGTCACCTTTTTGGGAATGTTCTTCCTGGCTGGACTCCTTGCCATGCTAATGCGCATAGAACATCTGACCGGGGGGCAGGTTCTCTTCTCGCCATCCCAGTACAACTATGTCATGAGCCTCCACGGAATCACGATGATCTTCGTGGCGGTGGCGGCAGTAATTGGCGGGTTTGGCAACTACGCCGTGCCGATCATGATTGGCGCGGCGGACATGGCATACCCACGGTTGAATGCCCTGAGCTACTGGCTGGCGGCGCCGGTGCCGGTCTTGCTCCTGGCGACGTTCTTTGCCGGCGGGTTTGACGCCGGTTGGACGTCCTACCCGCCGCTGGCCGTTGAAAACCGCGACGGACAGATCCTCTTCAATCTGGCCTTTATCACCCTGGGGTTGTCGTCCATTGCGGGCTCCATCAACTTCATAGTGACCGTGACGAAGCTGCGGGCGCGAGGGCTGTCCTTTGGCCGGCTGCCCATCTTCGTTTGGGGCGTGTTCGCCATGTCGCTGCTGGGTTTCTTCTTCACCCAGTACGTGGCGGCGGCGATGATGATGACACTGTTGGACCGCCTGTTCGGTATGGTGTTCTTCGACGCAGCCGGCGGCGGCGACCCGCTCCTCTACCAGCACATCTTTTGGTTCTATTCCCACCCGGCAGTGTACATCATGGGGATACCGGGGTTGGCGCTGGCGCTGGAGGTCATCACCCACTTCTCCCGCAAGCCGCTCTTCGCCTATCGGTGGGTGGTAGGCGGCATACTGGCGATCACCGCCCTCAGCGCCGTGGTGTGGGCCCACCACATGTTCACGGCCGGACTCAGCGATATCGAGCTCTTCTTCTTCGTGACCACCACGGAGCTGATATCCATACCGACGGGCCTCATCTTCCTAGGGGCGCTGGGCACCATTTGGGGAGGGCGGCTATGGCTGCGCACCCCCATGCTGTTTGCGCTGGCCGTAATCTTCAACTTCCTCATCGGCGGTCTCACCGGCATCTTCCTGGCGGACGTCTTCACGGACATTCACCTGCAGGACACCTTCTTTGTGGTGGCGCACTTCCACTACACCATCGTCGGCGCTGGCATCTTCGGCCTCTTCGCCGGCATCTACTATTGGTTCCCGAAGATCACGGGAAGGAGCTACTCCGAGTTTTGGGCAAAGTTGCACTTCTGGTGGATGTTCCTGGGCTTCAACATGACGTTTCTGCCCATGTTCTGGCTGGGGCTGAATGGCATGAACCGGCGGGTCGCGTCGTACCCTTCGGACTTGGAGGCCCTGAACGTGGTAGCGAGCCTGGGCGGCTTCTTCCTGGGCGCCGGCTTCCTGGTGTTCCTAGCTAACATCGTGGTGTCATGGGTTCGCGGGCCGGCAGCCTCGGCGAACCCGTGGCGCGCGCGGACGCTGGAGTGGCACACGTCGTCGCCTCCGCCTGTGGAGAACTTCGAATCCGAGCCCGAGGTGGTGGGGCACCCCTACGACTACGGGACGCCGGGCGCGGTGCACGCGATGTTGGCCGGCGCCGAGGAAGAGGGTGGGTAGGGATGGCAGCCATCACACACACAGGCCATGACAGCCGGGCTATCAACAGCATGGGGCTCTGGCTATTCATTGCGTCTGAATTTGCCCTATTTTCCGCGTTCATTTTTGCTCGCTACTACCTGACGGGGAGGGACCAGCCAGAGGAGTTGAACATTGGCCTTGGGTACGCCATAACGGTGGTCCTGTTAAGCAGCAGTGTGTGCGCCTACTTGGCTGAGCAGGCGATTGCGCGGGGAGACCGCCGGCGCTTCTTGCGTTTCACTCTGGCGGCCATTGTGCTAGGCACGCTGTTCCTTGTCGGCGTAGGCCTAGAGTGGCGGGAGGCGGCCCACTCCTTCCCGCCGCCGGACCTGTACGGCACCGTCTTCTTTTCGCTGACCGGACTCCACGCATCCCACATGGTCACCGGGCTGCTGGCGCTGCTGTTCATCTGGGTCCAGGGCCGGCGGGGCCGTTTCGACGCTGAAGCGCATTGGGGCGTTACCGGCGTGGTCCGATATTGGCATTTTGTTGACCTGGTGTGGCTCATAGTTTTCCCAACCCTCTATTTGGTGTAGCGACGTGCCTTGTAAAAGGAGAAAGGAGCAGGAAACGATGCGATTCCTAATGACGGGACTAATGGTGGTCTTGGCGCTCCTCTTAATGGCCGCCTGCGGAGAAGGCGCTGTAAAGCCTGACGATACCGGCACGGTTACCATTGAATTGACGGAGTCTGCGTTCACGCCCAGCAACATTGAGGTAGTGGCAGGGACTACCGTCCGGTTTGTGCTGAACAACACGGGCGAGGAAGAGCACGAGTTCATGATTGGGAGGGTCGTCTCCAGTGAGGTGGGCTACCCGGACACCTTTGAGACGGATTTCTTCCACGGCGTAACTGTGGACGTGGTTGGCGAGCCGCTTATGGTTATGGACGGCGAAGCTATGCTCACAAGGGACGGCAAGATGGCCATGGAGGGCATGGCGACAGAGGGCGACCATGACGAGGGGTCAAGCACCATGGAAGGGATGGCCATGGACGGCATGGCGACAGAGGGCGACCATGACGAGGGGTCAAGCACCATGGAAGGGATGGCCATGGACGGCATGGCGACAGAGGGCGACCATGACGAGGGGTCAAGCGCCATGGAAGGGATGGCCATGGAAGGCGAGCATGGGGAGATGGCCATGGATGGAGACCACGGGTTCATGATATCCCAAGCCGCCGGGACGGGCGGCACGATCGTGACGATTGAGATCCCGGAGGACAAGGTGGGCACCTGGGAAATTGGCTGCTTTATTGACGAAGGAACGCACTACGAGGACGGGATGAAGGGCACGCTCACCGTTACGGAATCCTAGTCCGGTCACGCTGAAGTCCGGCAGTCAATGGGCGTTCAGACGGCTTGGCGCCGGGACTTTGTGGTGGGGTTGGGGCAGCCGCCCGTTCCGGGGGCGCCCCAACCCCACAGTTGTCTTGTCCGTCACCCCTTTCGTCCTGATCCTGCCGAACGCTTGACCACGATCGGCCTCATGCCGGCAGCGCAAGCACTTCTGCCGCACCTTCATGCCCGCTGTTGCCGTCATCCTTGCCGCACTGTTGGCGGCCATGCTAGGATAATTCGGCTTTTCCCTACGAAACACCCTTAGTACAACGAGCGTACCTCTGTGGAACAACGACACGAGTCCCGGCTCGAGCAGCTCGATCAACTGCGCGCCCAGACCCTCCTTGGGGGCGGCGAGCGGCGCATCGCGCAGCAGCACGAGAAGGGCAAGCTCACCGCACGTGAGCGGCTCGCGCTGTTGGTTGACCCCGGCTCCTTCCAGGAGTTGGACAGCTTCGCGACGCACCGCGCGACCGAGTTCGGCCTGGCCGACCAGAAAGTGCTCGGCGACGCCGTGGTGTCGGGCTACGGACACGTCAACGGCCGGCAGGTCTTCGTCTTCGCACAGGACTTCACCGTCATGGGCGGCTCGCTCTCGGAGGTCGTCGCGGAGAAGGTCTGCAAGATCATGCAGCTCGCCATGAAGGTGGGCGCGCCCGTCGTCGGCATCGAGGACTCGGGGGGCGCGCGGATCCAGGAGGGCGTCTCCAGCCTGAAGGGCTACGGCGACATCTTCCTGCTGAACACGCTGGCGTCGGGCGTTGTGCCGCAGATCTCGGTCATCATGGGGCCGTGCGCGGGCGGCGCCGTCTACTCCCCCGCCATCACGGACTTCATCTTCATGACGGAGGGCACCGGGCAGATGTACATCACCGGGCCGGACGTCATCAAGGCCGTGACGGGCGAGGAGGTCACGCACGAGGAGCTAGGCGGGGCGCACGCGCACACGGCCATCAGCGGCGTCGCCCACTTCGCCTTCGCCAACGACGAGGAGTGTATCGCGCAGGTGCGGCGGCTCGTCGAATTCCTGCCGTCCAGCAACGCCGAGGACCCGCCCCGGCGCGACAGCGGCGACGACCCCAACCGCCTCTGCGAGACGCTCCGCTCCATCGTGCCGGACGGCGAGAACCAGCCCTACGACATGAAGGACGTCATCGACGCGGTCGTTGACGGGGGCGACTTCATGGAGGTGCAGCCGGAGAACGCGCAGAACATCATCGTGGGCTTCGGCCGGATGGACGGCTACACCGTCGGCATCGTCGGGCAGCAGCCAGCGTACCTTGCGGGGTCGCTCGACATCAGCGCGTCGCTGAAGGCCGCGCGGTTCGTCCGCTTCTGCGACGCCTTCAACGTGCCCATCCTCACGTTCATCGACGTCCCCGGCTTCCTGCCCGGCACGGAGCAGGAGTACGGCGGCATCATCAAGCACGGCGCCAAGCTCATCTACGCCTACGCCGAGGCGACGGTGCCCAAGGTCAGCGTGCTGACGCGCAAGGCGTACGGCGGCGGCTACATCGTCATGGGCAGCAAGCACCTGCGCACCGATGTCAACTACGCGTGGCCATCGGCCGAGATCGCCGTCATGGGGCCCTCGGGCGCCGTCAACGTCATCCACCGCGAGGCCATCCGCAACGCCGAGGACCAGGACGCGGAGCGGGCCCGGCTGGTGCAGGAATACCGCGACCTCACGGCGAATCCCTACGTCGCGGCGTCGCGCGGTTTCGTCGACGACGTGATCGACCCGGCTGAGACGCGAATGCGCGTCATCCGCTCGTTCGAGATGCTGCGGGACAAGCGCGACAGCCTGCCGCCGAAGAAGCATGGGAACATCCCACTGTGAGCGCAGCGGAGCAGGCCGGGCCCCGGTCCTTTGACGTCGTCGTCGAGGGCGCCGAGCTATCCGTGACTGTGTCGCCGGGCGAGGCGGCGGAAGCGGGCGCGATGCAGGTCACGGTCGACGGGCAGCCGTTCAGCGTGACGGTCACGCCGACGGCAGAGGCCGCGGCTCCCGCAGCGGCACCGGCTCGGCCGGCGCCTGCGTCGAGGCCGCAACCGGCATCGCAGCCCTCACGGCAGGCAGCTCCGGCGCCCGCCGCGCAGGCTGCGCCGGGCGAGCGGCTGCTGACGGCGCCCATGCCGGGCACGGTGGTGCGCTATACTGTATCGGAATCACAGCGCGTGGCCGCCGGCGAGACGGTCGTCGTGCTGGAAGCGATGAAGATGGAGAACACTCTCCCCGCGCCCGCCGCCGGGGTCGTGACGCGCCTGCCGCAGCAGGCGGGCGCCCGGGTCGCGAGGGGAGACGTGCTGGCGGTCATCACGACGGAGTAGATTCGGCGAACAACAATGCAACAGAGCGCGGGCAACCCCGCCGGGGCGGGCCCGCAAGGAGGAAATGATGGTAGACACCCAGGCAATTGAGGCAGCCAAGGAGCATTTCGGCGTCGTGCTGCAGCAGCAGATGGAGCGAGTCGAGCGGTTGAAGTCGGCGGAACCGCCGGTCGATTTCTCGGCCGTTTCGCCGATCCACGTGGGCGTTATGGGCGGCGACGGCATCGGGCCGTACATTGCGGCCGAGGCGCAGCGCGTGCTCGAGTACCTGCTCCGCGACTCCGTGGAGGCGGGCAAGGTGGCCTTCCGGGTCATCGAGGGCCTGACCATCGAGAACCGGGCCGAGCACCTGAAGTCCATACCAGACGACGTGCTGGCGGAGATCAAGGAGTGCCACGTCACATTGAAGGGCCCCACCCACACACCTGAGCAGGGCGACGGCTGGCCCAACCTTGAGAGCGCCAACGTGGCCATGCGCAAGGAGTTGGACCTCTTCGCGAACGTGCGGCCTGTGCGCATCCCTGCCGACGGCATCGACTGGACCTTCTTCCGGGAGAACACGGAGGACCTGTACGCCGTGGGCAGCCAGGGCATCAACGTCGACTCCGACCTGGCGATCGACTTCCGCGTCATCACGCGCCCCGGCTCGCAGCGCATCATCGATGCGGCGTTCGAGTACGCCAAACGCACGGGCAAGACGAAGGTGACGGCCGTCACCAAGGCGAACGTCGTCAAGACGACGGACGGCAACTTCCTGAACCTGGCGCAGGACATCGCGAAGAACTACCCGGGCATCGAGCTGGACGCCTGGTACATCGACATCATGACCGCCAAGCTGCTCGACCCCGCGCGGCGCGCCGAGTTCCAGGTGCTGGTGATGCCCAATCTGTACGGCGACATCCTGACGGATGAAGCCGGCCAAATCCAGGGCGGCGTGGGCACGGCGGGGAGCGCCAACCTCGGCAACCAGTCCTCCATGTTCGAGGCTATTCACGGCAGCGCGCCGCGCATGGTCTCGGAGGGCCGCGCCCAGTACGCTGACCCGAGCTCGATGCTCCGCGCCGGCGCGATGCTGATGGAGCACATCGGCTACCCGGACCTGGGCCAGCGGCTGCACCAGGCGCTGGACATCTGCGGGCAGTACGAGCGCGAGATCGTGATGACGGGCCGCAGCACTGGCGCGACGGGCGCCGAGTTCGGCGACTACATCATGGCGACCGTGGAAGACGCCAACGTCGGCAACCGCTGGCAGGCATACGTCGACGCGGGGTAGGCCATCGATCCAGCATCGTCCCGTCCAGTTCCCGCTTCATCGGGAGCGGCGGGCGCGTGGGTCTCTGCGATACACAGACGCAAAGGGAGAGCTATGGCACGCAAGAAGGTAACGGTTGTTGGCGCGGGCAACGTGGGAGCGACCACGGCGCAGCGCATCTTTGACCGCGGGTACGCCGACGTGGTGCTCGTGGACATCGTCGAGGGGCTACCGCAGGGCAAGGCGCTAGACATGCTGGAGTCCGGCCCCGTCGTCGGCTCAGACGCCTCCGTCATCGGCACCAACGACTACGCGGACACGGCGGGCTCCGACGTGACTGTGGTCACCTCGGGCATCGCGCGCAAGCCGGGCATGAGCCGCGACGACCTCCTGTTCACCAACATGGACATCGTCGGCAGCGTCATCAAGCAGGTGGTGGAGAACTCGCCGGACGGCATCGTCGTCACGGTGACGAACCCGCTGGACGCGATGACGCAGCACGCGCTCGACGTCTCCGGGAAGCCGCGCGAGCAGGTCTTCGGCATGGCGGGCATCCTAGACACGGCCCGCTTCCGCACCTTCCTCGCGGCGGAGCTGAACGTGTCCGTGCAGGACGTGCACGCCTACGTGCTGGGCGGCCACGGCGACACGATGGTGCCGCTGGTCGGCGCGACGAACGTTGGCGGCATCCCGGTGGCGGACCTCATTGCGAAGGACCGTCTGGATGCCATCGTGAAGCGCACGCAGGACGGCGGCGGCGAGATCGTCTCGCTGCTGAAGACCGGCAGCGCCTTCTACGCCCCCGCGGCCTCCGTGGCGCAGATGGTCGAGTCGATCCTGTTCGACCGCAAGCAGATCCTGCCGTGCTGCGTGAAGCTGCAGGGCGAGTACGGCATCGAGGGCCTCTGCGTAGGCGTGCCGGTCAAGCTCGGCGCCGCCGGCGTCGAGGAGGTGATCACGCTGTCGCTCACCAACGAGGAGCAGGCCGCTCTCGACAAGTCGGCGGACGCCGTCCGGGAGCTCATCGACGTGATGGCCAACAGGCAAAACTAGGAAAAGGGAGCAAATCCGGGGGGATTAGCCATGACTACGAATAACGTGGAAGAGTTGGAAGAGAAGATCCAGAGCGCGGCGGACGAGCTCATCGAACTGGAGACCGCCGACGACGTGCGCCGGTGGTGGAACCGCCACTACTACGGGCTGGGCCACAAGCGGCTCGGCAGGCTGCTACTGGGGCAGTCTGTCGAGAGCCTGCTGGAGCGCGCCTCGGCCAGCCGCGGCGACAACTAGCCAAAACCGGGGACCGCAATCGCCGCTCGTTCTGACGGCAGGGGCCGTTGGAGCGGGCGGCGTCCTGTTGCGCACAAGCCTGCTTCATATCCGCTCGCCCTTAGCGAATCCGCAGCAAGAACGGCGTGCCGCTAGCTCGATGCTAGCTCACCGGCGGGCGGTGTTGCGCCCACGGGTGCGCGGCCTCGACGGCCGCCGATGCGCGGAGCAACGTCGCCTCGTCGGCGAAGCGCCCCACGAGCTGCACGCCGATGGGCATCCCTCCGCTGGAGAAGCCGTAGGGGACGCTGGCGGCCGGTTGGCCCGTCATGTTGTAGAGGTAGCAGAAGGGCGTGAAGCCCCATCGTGCCTCGACCGGCTGCCCGTCGATGGTGTCCGGCCAGCCCTCGATGGGGAAGGCTGGCACGGCGTTGACGGGGCTCAGGACGAGGTCGTGGCTGAGGAAGACGTCGCGCATCAGGCCGTTGAAGCGCTCCATGTCCCGCAGCGCGCGTGCCAGGTCGGCGACGGTCCACGTCGCGGCGAGCTCCAGGTACTCGCGCATTGTGGGCATGAGCATGTCGGCCTGCGTGTCCAGCAGGTGGCCGAGGCCTGCCGACATGTCGCTGACGAAGATCTTGCGGAAGCTCTCGCGCAGCGTCAGCCCGTCCACTTCGGGGTCGATCTCGTCCACCTCCGCACCGAGGTCTGCGAGCAACCCGGCCGCCTCGCGCACGACGGCGCGCACCTCCGGGTCGACGGGCATTCGCCCTATGCTTGGGGCGTAGGCCACGCGAAGGCCCTTGATGCCGTCCTGCAGGCCCGTAGTGAAGTCTGGCGGCTGCTCCAGGATAGACATGGGGTTCTCCGGGAATGGGCCAGACATAACGTTAAGCATCATGGCCGCGTCTCGGACGTCCCGCGTGAGCGGCCCCGCGACGCCGAAGACGTTCCACCCGCCTGTCGCGCCGTAGGGGGCCGGGATGCGCCCCCGCGACGGCTTGAGGCCGTAGACGCCGCAGTAGTTGGCCGGCACGCGAATGGACCCGCCGCCGTCGCTCCCCTGCGCGACCGGCGACAGCCCTGACGCGACTGCGGCCGCGGAGCCGCCGCTCGAGCCGCCGGGCGTGCGCTCGGGGTCCCACGGGTTGCGGCCGGGACCGCCGAGCAGGTTCTCGGTCGTGCCCCGGTGCCCGAACTCCGGCGTGTTCGTCTTGCCGATGACGATGCCGCCGGCGGCCTTGATGCTCGCAACCACCATGTCGTCGGTGTCGGGGACATCGTCCTTGTAGAGGAGCGAGCCTCGAGTGGTGCGCACCCCCGCCGTCCGGCTCAGGTCCTTGATGGGCACGGAAATGCCGTGCAAGGGCCCCATCGACTCGCCGCGCGCGGTCTGCTCCTCCGCAAGCCTTGCCGCGGCGAGGGCCTCGTCGGCGCACACGGTGAGGAATGCGTTGAGTCTGGGGTTGATCTCCTCGATGCGCCGGAGGAGGTGCGTGGTCAGCTCCACAGGGGAGAGCTGCATGTCGTCGATGAGTTCGCGCAGTCGCCAGGCAGGGGTAAACGCGAGGTCAGTGTCGGTCAATGGGCCACCTCCGAGGGGTTAGGCTAGGGCAAATGCGGGGGCCGCGCAACCGGCTTGGCAGCAGCGTTTCGCGTTGACGGTGATGGGGCACTCTGGTAGCCTGAGTTAGCTACAGGAAGGCGCCAAGCCTCGCACTTCAATCCGCGCCTTCAATCCCACCAACGTCCACGGTTCACGCTTCTGGCCCCGTGCCGCGGCAACCCTGGATTCCGTGAGGAGCATCGTTGGAATACACAAGCGCCTTGCGCCACGTCCTGAGTCTGGCAGACCTGGAACGCATGGTGGAGCCGCCCGGCGTCCGGCCGCGTTACGACCTCAACCGCATGCACGCGCTGCTCGACGCGCTCGGCCGCCCGCACCTCTCGACGCCGACGGTGCACGTGACGGGCACCAAGGGGAAGGGCAGCACCTCCTCCATGATCGCGTCCATCCTCCGCTCCAGCGGCTACTCCGTCGGCCTCTACACCTCGCCACACCTGCACACCATGCGAGAGCGCATCCAGGTGAACGGCGAGCCGCTCACCGAGGAGGAGTTTGCGGCGACGGTCGCGGCCGTCTGGCCCGCCGTCGAGGCAATGTCCGCCGAGGGCGTCACCACCTTCGAGACGCTGACGGCGATGGCCTTCCACGCCTTCGCGTCGCGGAAGCTCGACTGGCAGGTGCTCGAGGTGGGCATGGGCGGCACCCTCGACGCCACCAACACCGTGCAATCGCCACAGGTATGCGTCATCACGTCCATCAGCCTCGATCACACAAAGATACTCGGCGACACCGTCGAGGCCATCGCGCACGACAAGGGGGGCATCATCAAGCCCGGCGCGACGGTGATCACTGCGCCGCAGACTCCGGGCGTCATCACCGAGCTCGAGGAAGCATGCGCCCGCGCCGGCGCAGAGCTGGTGCGGACGGACGAGCGCTACGAGTGGGGCGTGTCTGGCTTCGACCTCCGCGGCCAGTCCTTCCGCGTCGAGGGCCAGAACGGAGCATGGGACGGCTGGCTTCCCCTGCTGGGCGAGCACCAGGTAGAGAACGCCTTGTGCGCCATCGCGGCGGCGGAGGCCCTGGCGGAGCGCGGACATGCCGTTACACATGAGTTGACTGTGGACGGGCTCGCGAACGTGCGGTGGCCGGCGCGGCTGGAGGTGCTCGAGGAGGTGCCGCTTGTCGTTGCCGATGGCGCGCACAACCCGTACTCGGCGGAGAGGCTGGTAGAGGCCGTCGACCGGTACTTTGGGCCGCGGCGGCGCGTCCTGCTATTCGGGGCGTCGTTGGGGCATGACTTGCGGGGCATCGTGCGGGCGCTGGCGGCGCTCGAGCCCGAGGCCGTAGTGGTGACGGCGTCGCGCCACCCGCGGGCGGTGGCGATGGACACGCTGATGGACGAGTTCCGCGACGCAGGCATGCCGGTGCAGTGGGGCGGCAGCGTGGCCGAGGGGTTCGCGCTGGCGAAGACGCTCGCGGGGCCCGAGGACCTGGTGCTGGCCACCGGGTCGTTGTTCACGGCCGTAGAAGTGCGGGAGTGTTTGTATGGCATCCCGCCGGAAGAGTATCCTGAATTTCAGGATGTGCGATTTTCTTCGCGTGTGAGGTAAACAGTGGCAGAGCGTAAGCGTGTTGTCATAACCGGAATGGGCATCATCAGTCCGCTCGGCGAGACGGTGGAGGAGTACTGGGACGCGCTGGTACAGGGCCGGTCCGGAATCGGGCCGATGACGCTGGCCGACCCCACGGGATTCCCGTGCCGCATCGCGGGCGAGGTCACGGGCTTCGACCCGGCGAGCTACATCGACGGCAAGGAGGCGCGGCGCATGGCGCGATTCTCGCAGTTGGCCGTAGCCTCGGCGGTCCGGGCCATGGAGGCGTCAGGGCTGAACGAGACCAACATGGACCCGGACCAGGCCGGAGTCCTTCTCGGCAACGGCAACGGGGGCATGCCCACCACTCAGGAGCAAGCCAGGGTGTTGTTTGAACGCGGCGGCATGAAGGAGTCTCCCTTCTTCATTCCAATGATCCTGCCCAACATGGCTGCGGCACAGGTCAGCCGCATCCTGGGCCTGAAGGGCTACACCAACACCGTCATCACGGCGTGCGCCGCCGGCACGCAGGCCATCGGAGAGGCGGCCGAGGTCATCCGCAGAGGCGCAGCCAAGGTCGTCCTGGGCGGCGGCACGGAGGCGGGCATCTGCGAGCTGGCGCTCGGCGGGTTCAGCGTCATCAAGGCGCTCTCGTCAAGCAACGAGGACCCTGTGAGGGCCAGCCGGCCTTTCGAAGCGAACCGCGACGGCTTCGTGCCCGGCGAGGGCGCGGCCACGCTGGTGCTGGAGGAGCTGGAGCACGCCCTTGGCCGCGGTGCGAACATCATCGCCGAGGTTTCGGGCTACGGCGTGTCTTCCGATGCTTTCCACCCGGTGCACCCGGACGACAACGGCGACGGCGCCGCCCGCGCGATGCGTTGGGCGCTGGCCGACGCGGGGGTGTCGCCGGAGGAGATCGACTACATCAACGCGCACGGGACGTCGACGCCGCTGAACGACGCAGTGGAGACGCTGGCGATCAAGCAGGTGTTCGGCGACTTGGCGTACAGGGTGCCCATCAGCTCGACCAAGTCGATGATCGGGCACGCGATGGGCGCGGCGGGCGCGGTGGAGGCCATCGCGGCGGTGAAGACCATCGAGACGGGCACCATCCACCCGACGATCAACTACGAGGACTCGGACCCGGCCTGCGACCTGGACTACGTTCCGAACGTGGCGCGAAGCGCGGACGTGCGGACAGTGCTTTCCAACAGCTTCGGTTTCGGCGGACAGAACGCCTGCCTGGTGATCCGCCGGTTCGAGGAGTAAAGGGGCGCGCAGCCTGCTAGCGGGCGCTGAATTCCGCCGGGAGCATGCCGCCAAGCTGCGAGTCGATGGCCATCGTGTGGCTGCAGGTGTTGTGGGTGGCGAAGAATGAGCAACCGCAGTGCCAATTGCCGCCGTCGTAGGTGACTGTGTGGTCTGAGTGGTCTCCGTGAAAGTGGACCGTGAACTTCAGGAGTGTGAGCCGCCCGGGGTCCTGGGCGTACCGCTTGGCTTTCTCAATCTTGCCAATGATCCCAGAGTTCATGGTCCCTCCTGGTTGAAGGTTTGCCCAAGCGGCATTCTAGAGAAGCGTGTGCATGAGGTCAACGTTAAATTTGCGCGGGTTTAGGGCATTGTGTGGGGCACGCGAAAGCGACGGGAAACGCAATTCGCTTTCTGTCGCAGGGCTCTTGACAAACCTCGTAGCAGCCCGTACTGTTTCTGGCGGTACGAGTAAGTTCGTACCAGCCAAGGGTCCCCTGGGTTGGGGACGACGGCTTCCCCACCCGCAGCCCACTGGTTCCCACGAAGCACCTGCTGAGCTTCCGTTGTCGTTCACCATTCATAAGCCGGGAGAAAGCGGCTGCCCCGTATGACGAAATATATCTTTGTGACTGGCGGCGTGGTGAGTTCCGTCGGGAAGGGCATCAGCGTCGCATCGATTGCGCGAATCCTCAAGAGCGCCGGCCTCTCCGTCTCCGTTCAGAAGCTCGACCCCTACCTTAACGTCGACCCCGGCACCATGTCCCCCTACCAACACGGCGAGGTCTTCGTCACGCGCGACGGGTCCGAGACGGACATGGACCTGGGCCACTATGAGCGGTTCATCGACCTGGAGCTGACCAGCTCCTCCAGCGTGACCGCCGGGCAGGTGTACAGCGGCGTCATCGCGAACGAGCGGGCCGGCGATTACCTTGGAGGCACCATCCAGACGGTGCCGCACGTTACCAACGTCATAAAGAAGCAGATGATGCGCCTCGCCGAGGAGTCCGACCCCGACGTCGTGGTCGTCGAGGTCGGCGGCACGGTGGGCGACATCGAGGGGCTGCCCTTTCTGGAGGCCATACGGCAGATGCGGAATGACGTGGGGCGCGACAACGTCTACTACATCCACGTCACCCTGCTCCCCCACATCTCGTCGACGGGCGAACTGAAGACCAAACCGACGCAGCACAGCGTGAAGGAGCTCCGCGGCATCGGCATCCAGCCCGATTGCATCATCTGCCGCAGCGACTTCCCCGTGCCGGAGGGCATCAAGGATAAGATCGCGCTATTCTGCGACGTGAAGCCCAATGCCGTCATCCCATTGCAGACGGTCGACACCATTTACGAGGTGCCGCTGGTGCTGCAGGAAGCGGGGCTGTCGGGGCTCCTCGCGGAGACCCTGGGGCTTGGCGACCTGGCGCCGGACCTGAGCGGCTGGGAGGAGATCGTCGGACGGATCAAGGAGCCCAAGACGCCGCTCAAGGTCGCCGTGGTCGGCAAGTACGCCAACCTGCCGGAGGCCTACATCTCCGTCAAGGAGGCGCTGCAGCACGCTGGCCTGTTCCACCACCGCGACGTGGAGGTCACGTGGGTGCCGTCGGAGGACGTCGAGCAGGAGGGCGCTGAGCGGTTCCTGCAGGATGCCTGCGGCATCGTGGTGCCGGGCGGGTTCGGGCCGCGCGGCGTCGACGGGATGGTGGAGGCCGTCCGCTACGCCCGCGAGCACCAGGTGCCGTACCTGGGGCTCTGCCTCGGGATGCAGTTGATGGTCGTCGAGCGTTCGAGGAGCTGCGCCGGCATGTCGGGCGCCAACTCGACGGAGTTCGATACGGAGACGCAATACCCGGTCATCGACCTGATGCCGGAGCAGCGGGACATTACGGAGATGGGCGGCACGATGCGGCTGGGGGTTTACCCCTGCCACATGGAGCCGGGAACCATCGCCGCCAATGCGTACGAGGGGGGCGTCGTCGAAGAGCGACACCGCCACCGATTCGAGCTCAACAACGACTACCGAGAGCGACTGGAGGACGCGGGCTTACGCTTCAGCGGCCTCTCGCCCGACGGGCGGCTGGTGGAGATCGCCGAGGCTTCGGACCACCCGTTCATGGTGGGGACGCAGTTCCACCCGGAGTTTCGTTCAAGGCCCAACCGGCCGCACCCGCTGTTCCGCGAGTTCGTCGCCGTGGCGCAGCACATCACTCGGGAAGGCATGCAGCCGCCGCTGCCGCTGGACGGCGTCGACGGCTCGGTAAACGGGTAGAACGAGAGAAAGCTGAACCAGAGCGGGTCTCGCCGGGAATCAATACATAATCGCAGGGCGGGGCCGAACGCAAGGACAACGTCCAAGGAGAAACATGCAAGAGACCTCAGTTTCCATGGCACAGTTGGAGGCCAAGACCAAGGAAGAACTGGTCGAATTGGCCCATGAGATGGGTTTGGAGAACGGCGCCCAGCGACGGGAGGAGATCGTCTTCCACCTGCTGGAGGCCTTTGCCAAGCGCCAGGGCTACGTGCTCGCCACGGGCCTGCTCGAGATCATCGGCGACGGCTATGGCTTCCTGCGCCAGCAGGGCCTGCGTGCCGGGCCCGGCGACGTCTACATCTCGCAGTCCCAGATACGCCGATTCGGCCTGCGCACCGGCGACCAGGTGACGGGGCAGGTGCGCCCGCCCAAGGAGGGTGAGCGCTACTTCGGCCTCATCCGCGTCGAGGCAGTGAACGGCGGCGACCCGGAGCTGACGCGAACGCGCGCCCATTTCGACAACCTCACACCCATGTACCCGAAGGAACAGTTGGTGCTGGAGTCGAAGCCGGAAAACCTCTCGCAGCGGCTCATCGACCTCGTGTCACCCCTCGGCAAGGGGCAGCGCGGGCTCATCGTGTCACCGCCCAAGGCAGGCAAGACCTTCCTGCTGAAGGACATCGCCAATGGCGTGCTGGCCAACGCTCCAGACGTGTACCTGATGATCGTCCTCGCGGGCGAGCGCCCGGAGGAGGTCACCGACCTGCGCCGTTCCATCAATGGCGAGGTTTACTCGTCCACGTTCGACGAGCCGGTCGAGGACCACTGCCGCACAGCGGAGGTCTCGCTCGAACGCGCCAAGCGGCTTGTCGAGAGCGGCAAGCACGTCGTGGTGCTGCTTGACAGCCTGACGCGGCTGGTGCGCGCTTACAACCTGGCGCTCCCCTCGACGGGCCGGACGCTCTCCGGCGGCATCGACACCAGCGCGCTCTACCCGCCCAAGCGCTTCTTCGGCGCGGCGCGGAACACGGAGGAGGGCGGCAGCCTCACCATCATCGCGACGTGCCTCGTGGACACCGGCAGCCGCATGGATGAGGTCATCTACGAGGAGTTCAAGGGCACCGGCAACAGCGAGATCCACCTGGAGCGCCGGCTCGCCGAGCGCCGCGTGTTCCCTGCCATCGACATCCACCGCAGCGGCACCCGCCGCGACGAGCTCCTGCTGACCGAGGAGACGTTCAAGCAGGTCATGCTCCTGCGCCGGATGATCTCCCTCTCCGCCCAAACGTCCAACATGGACTCGACGGACGCTACGGAGCGGGTGCTTGACTGGCTGCGCAAGTCGAAGAACAACAAGGAGTTCTTCTCCAACCTCATGTCGGAAGTGACTCGCGGCCGGGGCGTGGAGCGGTAGAGCATTCCTGCGCCCGCACGCCAGCGCATGGCGTAGGCCCACCCTGTAGCAGCCCCCAGTCCGACAGGGTTTGTGAGCCTCGCTATTCCGCTTAGCGCTAGTTGGCTCACGTATTGGCGAGCAACCCCCGGACGGCCAGCCGTCGATCGCTTCTGCTTGCCGCTGGACCAGGGCCGCAGTCTTGTAACACCATCATCCTCGGCGCCAAGCTGTGGCGGGACGCGGCCCAGGGCGTCGAGGAGGGTGGCAGAGCACTCCCCCAGACCAGTGTCTATCGACCGTCATCCAAAGCAAGAAGTGAGGGAAAAGGGATGAGCACCAAGAAACTCATTCAATATGGAAGCCAGCACTTCGGTATTACGCAGACTTCAGCTCACTCTGCGAGCGTGCAGCTCATCTGCGGCAGCCACGAACACGAGGAGTTTCTTATCCGCCTGATCGAGGAGGCAGACGCCCATTGGGTGTCGCATGGATCGGACACGCGGGAATGCGACTGGGCCGTGGGGCGGGAGAGCCAGGGATACCCGGTCAAGGGTGAGTTGCCGACCGCACTGGAGAACGCTGCCGACCTATTGCTGGAGGAGTGTTCCGCCATTACGGACATCGCCAATTACTTCGGCGACGACGCGAACATGGCCACGACGAGCAAAGCCCAAACGCTGTATGAACGGCTCTTCATAGTCTCCAAATTAAGCACAATAGCAGCAAAGGTGGCAATCGTCTGCGAAAGTCATGAGCACCGTCATCACATCATTGGCCTTTTGGAGAACGAAGCGGCAGGTTGGATGATCGGGCGGACGGAGGCAGCCGACCCCAAGTACTCGCATGAGGGGAGCTTTTCCGATGCCGTCGAGGAGGCAGCGAACCTGCTGCTGCGTGAATGCCAGTGTATGAGCGAGCTTGACGCGTTCTTTGCGGACGAGTGACGGCGTACTCCTATGTGGCCCAGCGTCTACTGCCGTAGCGACGGCGGCAGCAAGTTCGGTATCGCGTCGATGATTGGGTAGGTCTGCGGGCACTCGGCGCAGTGCAGCGACCCGGTGATGACCTCGTCGTTCTCCTCCGCCTCCACCTCAAGCAACAGCGGATTCTTGCAGACGGGGCACGCCAGGATGTCCATGAGGTCTCGCCGCATTGCACGCTCCTTCAAGCCAGTGCGGGAAGGGTACCACCTATTGCAGCGCGCGTTCAAACACCGCCTGCATGACCGTCGACAGCAGGAACACCACCACGCCGATAATGACGACCTGGTTCGCCGAGTCCATGAGCTGCCGCCACCCCGTGCGAGGCGACGCTGCAGCCTGCGATGCCGTCGCGGGCCGAGGCCTACGCCTGCGGATGACGCCGGCCAGCCAGAACATCCACAGCGTCAGAGCCAGCTTCGCGCCAAGCACCGCTGCGTAGCCCACGCCCGCGTGCTGCGATGTCAGCCGGTCGAATGCGAGCACGACGCCGGTGATCACCATCGTGATGACGGCGATGTCCACCAACCCGCGGAACTCGTCGGCGAGCGTCCGACCGCCGCCCTCGGCCCGACGGGCGACAGGGCGTATGACCAGCAGGTAGACCACGCCGCCGCCCACCCAAAAGGCGGCCGCAAGCGTGTGCAGCCACTGGGCAACGACCAGCACAACGGCAGTAACGTCCACGCCGGCTATTCCTTCGCCGTCTCTTCCGCCACGAGCTCCGTGCCCATTTGGAGCGCGCGCTTGCGGACGTCGTCGCTCAGGTCCGTGCGGCCCGCCAGGTAGCGCTCGAGGGCCTGCTGGGGCGCAATGCCCCGCGCGTCCGAACCGATTCGCGGCCGCCGCTCGTGGATGACCTCGCGGCTGACGGCGGCAACGGAGTGCGCGCCGGCGAGGGCGTCGCGGATGGCGCGCTCGTTCACGCGGCCCGCCAGCGGCGCGGGCACCGTCACGTGGACGCGGACGATGGCGTCGTTGACGTCGACCTGTTCTATGCGACGGGTCACCAGCGCCGTCGGGTCCTCAGCGTCGACCGGCACGTTCACGTCGATGGTCACGAAGCGGCGGGCGTCCACGGGCACGTGCTGCCACCGCGTCCGGTCGCCCCTCGGCGACGCCGGGTCGATGTCGACGACGCAGAAGCCCTTGCGGTCGTCCTCCTCGCTGAAGTCCACCCGCTGCAGGCTGCCCGGATAGACGACGGGCGGCGATGCAATGAGCGTCTGGTGCTTGTGAATGTGTCCAAGTGCGACATAATCGAACGCCGGCAGCGCCACGGTGCTCGGCTGCAGCGCGTAGTCGCGCCCCAGCATCATCGAGCGCTCCGAGCTCGATACGGCGCCGTTCACGGTGACGTGCGCGGCCAGGATGGCGGGGACGCCGGGATCGAGGGCTTCCGCCTCCGTCAGGATGCGTGCAGTCAGGTCCTCCTCGATGAACCGCGTGACCTCGTCGATGGGGGCGCCCTGGTGCTCGTCCCGCGCCAGTAGCTGCCCTCGTCGTATCCACGGCAGCGCGACCACCTGCAGCGGCCCAGAGCGCGTCTCGACTCGGTGCGTGCCGAAGCGCTCGGCGACGGTGACGCCCGCGACGTCGAGCGTGGGGAAGATGGCGAGCGCCGTGGCGCGCGTCGGCGAATGGGCGATGTCGTGGTTGCCGGTCAGGAGGAAGACGGGGATGCCACGGTTCACCAGCGTGGCGACGCGGCGGACGAACTCGCGCTGGTGTGTCTGCGAGGGGTCTCGGCTCTTATAGGCGTCGCCCGCGATGAGCACGAGGTCCGCCTCGTTGCGCGTCGCGTAGTCGACAACCTGGTCGAGGGCGCAGAGGAAGTCGATCAACCGCGTAGATAGGCCCAGATACGAACGCCGGTCGACGCCCGGCGCGAAATACGGGGGCAGCGCGTCAATGTCGGCCTGGGTGGCCGGACGCCCGTAGTTCTCCACGCCAATGTGGACGTCAGCCGTGTGGACGATGCGCACGTGTGCCTACAGCTCCATGATGCGTCGGAGCCACTGGGACAGGCCTTCCATGTCGCGGCGGGAGAAGGCGCCGAGCTTGCGCAGCAGGTGCGAGGACCGCAGCGTGGTCAAGCGGGCGCGGACGGTGCTCGGGCCCAGCAGGCCGGCATTCGTCCAGTCCATGACGGCGTAGTCGCCGATACGAGGCGTCGCGCGGCCGTGACCGGTGATGGGAGCGATGATCACCTCGCCGGTGCCGGTGTTGAAGTAGTCGCCACTGACGACGACCGCCGGACGCCGCTGCGTCGACGTCGGGGAGTTCAGCGGGAAGGGCACCAGGACGACGTCGCCGTGGCGGACGTTAGATACGGTCATAGGCGGCGTCCTCCGCGCTGTCCCAGTCGGTGGTGAAGGTCTCGTCGGACGCCGAGACCAGGGCGGAGGCCTCTTCCTGCAGGTTCAGGTCCTCGACGGCCTTGTGGGTGGCGACGTACAGGTCCTTGCCGTTGGGGCGCGGGAACTTCTCGACATAGCCGGACTTCACCTGCTGGCCGATCCACTGGTGCGGGGTCTCGTGCTCGTCCAGCAGCGCGAAGAGGCCGCGCTGGTCGAGGCCGCCCGAGGCGTAGAGGCGCGTCAGCAGCTCGCGGCGTCGGCGGTAGAGGCGCTCCATCGTGTCCTCGGCGGGAGCGCCAAGAAGCTCCTGCAGCTTGTCGATGGTCTCTCTCAGGTTACGGAGGCAAGCAATGATCTGGTCGTTGTTGTGGGAATTATTGGTAGTCATTTGCTTGGCTCCTGCAAACCAAGAGTAGAGCATTAACACTTGGGGCATTGTAGCAGATACAAAGTGAAGAGCAAGGGGGATGATAACACCAGTCTCAGGGCGCGACAAGGAGTCATTTGGAATTGAGATGGTGTCGGGACGGGGTGGGGGGTAGTTGAGATCTTCACGGGACAGCGCTTGGTGCCGCCTTGCCATCCGGGATTCGGCTACCGCTACAGCCCGGCCTCGCCCAACCATTTGGCCGCAGCAGCGCCCATAGGAAAGCAGGAAGGGCGAACATTCAAATGAGCACGGGGAGCCTCCACTCGTCATACGTTCTGTTGAGCAACTGCCGGAACGTCCTTCGGCGGTAGAAGGTTTGCCGTTGCGTCTCCACTACTCGCCTACGCGTTGATGAAGTACGCAACCAGACCGGATATGCCCGTCCCCAACAGACCCAGAAGGGCGACCAGCATGGCTATGCCAACGACTCTGATGATCCTTAGCTCGCCTTTGACCTCGCGCACCTCGGCCTTGATCTCTCCAATCTGCGCCGTGAGGTCCTGGTGCTGGCGTGCGTTCTCCAGCACGAAGTCACTGAAGTACCTGGGAACGCTCTGCTCTTGTGTCGTCATGCTGTGCTCGCCTCAAAGATACACGCGCATTTTCGGGCCTTTATATTGCCGGTGTCAATAGTGTACATCCGCAAATTGTTTTCTGAGTAGGGTCATTTAGAGCCCTACTGACTTGCTTTCAGTGATCCCCGCCAATTTCCGAGCGTAATAGGCGCCGTGCAACCCCTGACACGCGCTCCTTGCACTGACGCTCCCCCCCTCGCTACGCTTTCTCCATGAATGCCGTTGCCGACCCGATCATGAGGGCCGCCGCCCCGTTCTTGGGCGTCAGTTTCAGCTACGAATTGACCTCAAATTCAAATCGTATCTGGAAAACGCGCTATCAGATAGGGTTTGTTTTCCCAATAAGGGGGGAATTGCGTTTTCCTACTTGGCCAGATACGATTTTCGGGACGCAACCAGATACAGAAGGCTGCGAGGTGCGTGCGTGTGGCAACAATTCCCGTTCTTTCCGGCTCACCGGAAGAGCGGCTAGGGCCCTCTACCCCAGCCGCGACGCCAGTGCTGAGGGAAGCTCCGCGATGGCTACGCGCTCCTGGAGGAGGGTGTCGCGGTTTCGGATGGTGACCTGGTTGTCGTCCAGCGACTCGAAGTCGACGGTGATGCATAGGGGCGCGCCCACCTCGTCGAAGCGGCGGTAGCGGCGGCCGATGCTCTGGGCGTCGTCGTACTCGACGCGCCAGCGGCCGTCGTCAACGAGGCCGCTGAAGACCTCGCGTGCCAGGGGCGTCAGGCGAGCGTTGCGGCTGAGGGGCAGCACGGCGGCCTGCACGGGCGCGATTCGGGGGTGGAATCGCAGCACGACGCGGGCCTCTCCGGCGCCGGCGCCCGCAGCCTCGCCGCCCACCTCCTCCTCGTCGTACGCGTCCACGAGGAAGGCGAGGGCCGCGCGGTCGACGCCGCTGGCGGGCTCGATCACGTACGGGGTCACGTGCTGGTTGGTGTCATTGTCGAAGTACGTCAGCCGCGACCCGCTGTGCTCCGAGTGCTGCCGGAGGTCGAAGTCCGTGCGGTTGGCAATGCCCTCGAGTTCGGCCCAACCCCACGGGAAGAGGTACTCGATGTCCGTAGTGGCCTTGGAGTAGTGTGAGAGCTCGTCGGCATCGTGCGGGCGAATCCGCAGGTTCTCCTCGCGGATGCCATGCCGCACGTACCAGTCCAGCCGCTCGCGTATCCAGAAGTCGTGCCACTCGTCGTCCTCGCCGGGCTGCACGAAGAACTCCATCTCCATCTGCTCGAACTCGCGGGTGCGAAAGATGAAATTTCCGGGAGTGATTTCATTGCGGAAGGACTTTCCTATCTGGGCAATGCCAAATGGCAGCTTCTTGCGGGTTGCGGTCTGCACGTTCAGGAAGTTCACAAACATGCCCTGCGCAGTCTCAGGGCGCATGTACACGGTGCTCGCCGTGTCCTCGACTGCGCCAAGGAAGGTCTTAAGCATCAGGTTGAACTGGCGCGCGTCGCCGAGCGCACCGCCGCAGTCCGGGCACGTCGACGACTCGACGTGGTCCGCGCGGAAGCGGTGGTGGCAGGCGCGGCACTCGACGAGGGGGTCTGTGAAGCCCGCGAGGTGCCCGGAGGCCTCCCATACGGCGGGGTTCATCATGATGGCGGCCTCCAGCCCGACGACGTCCTCCCGCCGCCGCACGACGTCGCGCCACCAGGCCTCCTTCACGTTGCGCTTGAGCTCGACGCCCATGGGGCCGTAGTCCCAGGCGTTGGCAAGGCCGCCGTAGATCTCGCTGCCGGGGAATACGAAGCCCCGCCGCTTGCAGAGCGACACGATCTTGTCCATGGTCACAGCACGAGGGTCATCGGACACGGGAACCTCCGGGGGGACAAATGTGGGCACGGGGCCAGAAAAAGCGTAGCAACGACCGGGGGCGGTGTAAAGCGAGGGAGCAACCGCCCGCGGTGCCTGGCGCTCACTTGCGGGCTCAAGGGGAATAGTGAGAGGAGGTGAAACTAAAGCCCGAAAACGTACTTGATCGCTGCAACCGCCACCATGGCTGCAATTGCAACCGTAAGCCCCTTGATGATGCGGAGCTCGCCTTCCACGCCACTGATGCGGTCGCCTAGGCTTGCCTGAACTCCGCTAATGCGGTCGGACAGCTCCTGGTGCTGGCGCGCATTCTCCTGCACGAAGTCTGCGAAGTACTGTGGGACGCCCTAATCGCGGGTGGTCATTCCGGCTCCCAATAGAATATGGCTCAATTGTGCATGGTATTGATGCGTCAGTCAACCTTTGCAGTTGGTCACTTATCGCGATTCGTCCACATGGCGTGAGTGGGGCACACATGCAGAATGGCCTCAGAGTGACCCGCAATTGCGGTCTTCGCGCACCGCACGAGCGAGGGGAGCATGGGAGTGCTACGATGCTTTGGTTGCAGGGGAGAACTCCCATATGGGGGAACGCAGTGGGTAATGCAATCGAGACACGGGGGCTGACCAAGTACTACGGCAAGAGCCGCGGCGTGGTGGGCCTCGACCTTGAGGTGCGCGAGGGCGAGGTCTTCGGGTTCCTTGGGCCCAACGGCGCGGGCAAAACGACGACCATCCGGCTTCTGTTAAACCTGTTGCAGCCAACCAGCGGCAGCGCATCGGTGCTTGGCAAGGACGCGGCTGCCGAGTCCCTGGCCGTGCGGCGCGCGTGCGGCGTCGTGTCCAGCGATTCCGCCTTCTACGAGAGCCTGTCCGGCCGGGCGCACCTGGCGCTCATGCAAAGCCACCACAACGGCGGTGAGCACCGCGGCGACGAGATCGCGGAGCGCATCGGGCTGGACCTCGACCGGCCGGTGAAGCACTACTCGCACGGGAACCGGCAGAAGCTGGCCATCGTGCAGGCGCTCGCCCACAGTCCGCAGGTGCTCATATTGGACGAGCCGACGTCCGGGCTCGACCCACTGGTGCAGCAGGAGTTTTTCAGGATGTTGCTTGAAGAGCGTGACCGGGGCGTGACGGTGTTCTTCTCCTCACACGTCCTCAGCGAGGTTGATCGGCTGTGCGACCGAGTCGGCATCATCCGGGATGGTGTGCTCGTAGCGACGCTGGACGTGGAAGAGCTCCACCGACAGCAGGTGCGCCGTATGGAAGTCACCCTGTCGCGAGATACGACACCGGAGGACTTCGTATTGCACGGCGTCACTGTCGTCGGGTGCGAGGGGCGCCGCGCGGAGCTGCAGGTGGCGGGGCACGTCGGCGCGCTCATCGGTCACCTCTCCACGCTGCCCATTGAGGACGTCGTCTTCCCGGAGGCGAGCATGGAGGACACCTTCACGCGCTTCTACGCCGACGACGGGGGTGAAGCATGAGCGCTTCCATCTACCGCAATGTCCTAACGCTGGCGAGGGTCGGCGTGGTTTCGTGGAGCGTGGTCCTGGTGCTCTGGGCGCTGCTGGTGGTCTGGATCTACCCGTCGCTGGGCAATACCGGGGTCAATTTTGAGGAGTACCTGGACGCAATGCCCGAGCAATTGAAGGCTGCCATGGGCGTCGGGGGGCCAGACGAGTCCGCTTTGATCTTTCAGGCCGGGGCGTTCACCTACGTGGGATACCTGAACATCGAGTACATCTCCTGGCTGCCGCTGCTGCTGGGCATCTATGCGGTGGTGTACTGCGGCGGGCTGGTGTCCAAGGAAGTGGAGCGCGGGACGCTGGACGTGGTGCTGTCGCAGCCGGTGGTGCGGACGACATTTCTGCTGAGCAAGCTTGCTGGGTTCATGACGCTCGCTTTGGCAGCTACGGCGTTTTCTGCGGTTGCGGTCCTTCTGGGCGGGCTCACCATTGGCGAGGACGCGGACGTCGTCAACGTGCTCGCTGTGCATGCCGTGTCCTTCCTACTGGTGGCTGCTATTGCAGGCTACTCGACGCTGGCGTCCTGCGTGTCGCTGGACCCGGGGCGCTCGTTGGCAGTGTCCGGCGTTCTTACTGCGCTTACCTATTTCGCGAACGTGCTGGGATCGGCCATTGAAGCTGTGGGATGGGTGAAGTACGGTTCCCTCTTCTATTACTATGACTCGCTGCGGGTGCTTGCCGAGGGTGCGGTCAACTGGGCGGGCATCGCAGTCTACGTGGGCGTGTTCGCCGCTATGACCTCGGCGGCGGTGCTGGTGTTTCGCCGGAAGGACCTGGTGCGGTAGCCGGTCAATCAGCCGGGATGTCCTCGGTTACCACATTCTCCAGGTGTGTGACGCGCGACACCTGCCCTCGCGCGTTCATGGTGATGGCTACCAGGTCTATGCGCCACGGCACGTCGAGGTTGTGCTGCTGGAGGTAGTGGTAGGCCGTCGCGGTCAGGCGCCGGCGCTTGGCGGCGGTGACGGACTCTTCCGGCGTACCGAAGGCGCTGCTCCGCTTGGTGCGCACCTCCACGAAGACGACCGTGTCCTCGCTATCCATCACGAGGTCAACCTCGCCCCAGCGACAGCGGTAATTGGCCTCCCGCAGCTCGTAGCCGAGCTCTTCCAGGTGGCGCTGGGCGATGCCCTCCCCCGCTGTGCCGAGCTTGGTGCGGCTGCTAGGCAACCTCGGCCTCAAGCAGGCGGCGGACTGGGGCGAAGCTGCGCCGGTGGAGGGGCGTGGGGCCGAGGCGTTCAAGGGCGGCCAGGTGCCCGGCTGTCCCGTAGCCCTTGTGACGGGCAAGGCCGTAGCCGGGGTACTGCGCGTCTAGGTCTTCCATGAGGGCGTCGCGGGCGACCTTGGCGACTATGGACGCGGCGGCGATGGAGCAGCAGAGGGCGTCGCCGTGGATGATGGGACGGCATGAGAGGCCGTCGCAGTCGAGGGCCACAGCGTCTACGAGGAGGTGGTCGGCGGGGGCGGGAAGCTGGCGGATGGCGCGGGTCATGGCGGCCATCGTGGCGGCAACGATGCCCAGGGCATCGATCTCCTGTGGGCTTGCGCTGCCGAGGGCCACACCGTCGGCGAGGCGGCGGATCTGGGGGGCGAGGCGCTCGCGGGCGGCCGCGGTTAGTTGCTTGGAGTCTCGCAAGCCGGGGAGCCGCCGAGCGTTGAAGGACTTCGGGAAGACTACGGCCGCAGCAACTACGGGGCCGGCGAGGGGGCCGCGGCCGACCTCGTCAACGCCGGCTACGCGCAGGTAGCCCTGCTTCCAGAGGAGGCGTTCGGCTGACCAGTCCGGCTTGGTGGGCATGGGCTAGGCGCCCGCCGCTACCTTCTGCAGCCCTACAATGTAATCCATCTGCTGCTGGTGGCCGAACTCGTGGGTGATCATGGAGCGCAGGTAGGTTGCCTTGACCCACTCAGGGCGCTCTGAATTGGGGACGTCTTCCAAGGTATCAGGGTCGATGCCGCGGACCATGTCCATGGCTCGGCTGCGGACCTTCTCGCCGTAGGCCAGCAGCTCCTCCAGCGGGGGCACGTCGAAGGCGCCAACCTCGTCCGATGTCCAGCTATTGCCGGTCGTGAGGTTTGCGCGCTCGCCGGTGATGGTGCCGGGCAGCTTCCAGGCGGTGTTCCAGCCGTCGGCGGTGTAGGTCTCTTCCTCGCCCGTAAGCATGCGCACGTAGCGGTCCTCTGTGCGGAAGACGTGCCAGATGAGGAAGCCGACGGGGTTGGCCTCCTGGCCAGCGCGCCAGGTGAGCTGCTCGCGGTCGAGGTTGGATACGAGGGAGAGGGTTGCGTTCCTCGACTGGGTCGCGGCCATTTCAATGAAATTTATGGCGTTCATTGCACGTCCTTACGCTGGAGTAAGGGTGGGCTGCGTGGGTGTACCGGCGTCGCTGGACAGTGGGCCGGCGATGAAGCCGCCGCCCAGCAGCTCGTCCCCCGCGTAGAATACCGCAGCCTGACCGGGCGTGACTGCACGCTGGGGGGCGGAAAACCAGACGTTTGCGCCTCGCTCCGTGGGCTCGACTATGGCGGGCGACTCGGCGGCCTTGTAGCGGATCTTGACCGTGGCCTCCACCGGGCCGTCGGGCGGCGTGCCCTTCACCCAGTTGACGCCCTCGGCGGCGAGGCCGGGGGCGTAGAGGGCGGACTCGGGGCCGACGACGACCCTGCGGGCCTCCGGCTCGAGGCGGACGACGTAGAGGGGGGCGTCGCTGGCGATGCCTATGCCGCGACGCTGGCCGACGGTGTAGCGGTCGACGCCTTGGTGTGCGCCGATGACCTCGCCGTCCACGTTCACGATCTCGCCGGGTGTTGCCTCGCGGTGCAAGGTGAGGAACTGGCGGTAGTCGCCGGCTGGGATGAAGCAGATGTCCTGGCTGTCCGGCTTATCGGCGACGCCGAGGCCAGCCTCCCGCGCAAGATCGCGCAACTCCGACTTGGCGTAATCGCCTACGGGGAGCAACAGGCGCTGGAGCTGGTCCTGGCGCAGGCCGAAGAGGACGTATGACTGGTCCTTGGTGGGGTCAACGGCCTTGAGTAGCCGCACGCTCCCGTTGGCGTCGCGCTGCGCCCGGGCGTAGTGGCCGGTGGCAATGGCGTCCGCGTCCATGGCAAGGGCGCGGTCGAGGAGGAAGCTGAACTTGATCATGTCGTTGCAGGCGATGCAGGGGTGGGGCGTGCGGCCCCGCTCGTACTCGGCGAGGAAGTGGTCGATGACGGCGGAGCGGAATTCGCGCTCGGCGTTGATGACATAATGGCGGGCGCCGATGGCGGCGCACACGCGGCGGGCGTCGTCGATATCCTCGAGGGTGCAGCAGCCACGGCTGAGGGGCGCGACGTCAGAGCGCTCCTCCGCGTAGAGGCGGAGCGTGACGCCGATGACCTCGTAGCCCTGGCGGGCGAGCAGGAGCGCGGCGACCGAGGAATCGACGCCACCGCTCATAGCGACGACGACGCGGCCGGGGGATGTCGACATGGGGAATCCTCCTATGTCGAGGGTACCATAGGCAAATGGGGGCGGGAAGGGACGCGCCGGCGACCCACCGCAGAGGCAATTGTCACCCCACCCCGTAGCTGCGGCAGGTTGTTTCTTGTTCGTTTTGTAGCTGCGGTTGCACATTGCAGATACAAGTCAATAATTTTCTCTTCTGGGGGGAGCAACTCCCAAGAGCGAGACGCACATCGTCCGTAGCCAGTACCGCGCCCAGGCCCTTCCGACCGCTCAATTGGCGGGGAATTGTCGACGTAGCAGATTGCGCTCTCCATACGTGGAGGCTAGACGAGGACGTGGCTAAAGGGCAATGAGCTCGTGTCAGGGTGGCGCAGATCAGGGAGTACGCGCATCCTCGCGGGCGACGTGAGCGGGAGAGGGCGCAGCTTGTTGGGGGTGTGGGGCGCTGCTATAGTGAATGGGTGGCCCCCGTAGCTCAGTGGATAGAGCACCGGCCTCCGGAGCCGGGTGCGGGCGTTCGAGTCGCCCCGGGGGCGCTCCACCAACCCTTCGGGGCGTAGCGCAGCGGTAGCGCGCTTGGTTTGGGACCAAGAGGTCGGCAGTTCAAACCTGCCCGCCCCGACCATCACTTCTTTTCCGACCACCGTTCAGGTTTGCCTCATTCCCCGGCAAAGGGGCGCGGCGAGTCGCCGTTTAACGCCTTGTGAAGCCTCCGTTAAGGGTCGCCCCAATGGATTACACCGCCGACGCCGACGCGAGTAGAATACGGGCAACAGCCTGCCCACCACTCATTCGCAGGGAGGTCGCCCATGGCCGAAGGCACGGTCCTGGTCATTGAAGACGAGGAGAACCTGCAGGAAGCGCTCAAGTACAATTTGGAGCGGGAAGGCTACGACGTGCTCACGGCGAGCGACGGCGAGCGCGGCCTAAGCCTTGCGCGGGACAAAAGGCCGGACCTGGTGATCCTCGACATCATGCTGCCGGTGCTGGACGGCTTGGAGGTGTGCCGCATACTGCGGCGCGAGCACGACACGCCCATTATCATGCTGACCGCCAAGGGTGAAGAGGTGGATCGTGTCGTGGGACTCGAGCTCGGGGCGGACGATTACATAACCAAGCCGTTCAGCATGCGGGAGCTGCTTGCGCGGCTGCGCTCCGTTCTCCGCCGGACGCGCAACCAATCACGCGAGGACACGCTGCCCTCCAGCGAACTCCTCACGTCCGGCGACCTGCAAGTCGACCTGGCGGGGCACACGGTGAGGCTCGGGGACAAGGAGCTGGAGCTCAAACCGCGGGAATTCGACCTGCTGGCCCTGCTCGTCGCAAACAAGGGGCGGGCGTTCACGCGGGACCAGATCCTTGAGCGACTGTGGGGACAGGACTACATCGGCGACGCGCGCACGGTCGACGTACACATCCGTTGGATCAGGCAAAAATTGGAGACCGTGCCGGGGAGCCCCAACCGAATCGTGACAATCAGGGGTGTTGGGTATAGATTTCAGGGATGAAGCTGCCGCGTGGGTTCCACTGGCGCGTGGTCCTGGTGTTCGCGGCCCTGACCGCCCTCACCGTATTTGTCGCTGCGCTCAGCCTCCTCGGCTTCATGCCCGACGCCACAACCGCCACGCAGGAACGCATCACCTTCACGTTCCTTGGGGCAGGGGCCGCCGCAATAGCCCTGTTGCTGATCATGGAAGTGGTGGTTGCTTCCATGACGCGAAGGTCGTTCGACCGCGTGACCGTCTCCGCGCGACGCATAGCGCAGGGTGAGCTGGACCACCGCGCGGAGGTGTCCGCCTCCAGCGAGACCAGCGATCTGGCCTTTGCCGTCAACCGCATGGCGACCTCGCTCCGGGACATCATCCGCGACCTCGCGGGCGAACGCGACACGGTCTCGGCCGTGCTCGAAACGATGGTGGACGGCGTCATGGTAGTGGGTACGCAGGGACGCATCCAACTCGTCAACCCGGCGGCGCTCCTGCTCCTGGGTCTCCGGCAAGAGGACGTCGGAACGCGGGAGTACGGCGAGGTCATCAGGGATCCGGACCTGCGCGAGTTGGTGACGAAGTGCCAGCGGTCCGGCATCCGGCAGTCGGCGGAGGTGGACCTAATCCAGGCGGGGCACTTTATACCCGTCAACATCATCGCGACGCCCCTGCCCGGCAGCGCGCCGCCGGAGGTGCTCCTTACCCTTCACGACCTCCGAATGCTACGGCAGCTCGAATCGACGCGCAGGGAGTTCGTCAGCAACGTCTCGCACGAACTCAAGAGCCCGCTGGCGTCGGTGCGGCTGATGACGGAGACCCTCGAGGACGGGGCCGTCACGGAAGAGGCCATCGCGCGGGACTTTCTGGGGCGCATTCGGCGCGAGGTGGACCGGATGAACGCCCTGGTTGACGACCTGCTGGAGCTGGCGCGGATCGAGAGCGGCCGGGAGCCGGAACCGCACGTCCCGATGCAGATAGCCCCGGTGATGGAGGAGGCCATTGGCCGATTTCGAGTAGCGGCGGCGCAGAAGGGCGTGCGACTGGAGCACGTTGAGCCGCCGCACCTGCCGGCCGTCCTCGCCAACGAGGGGCGCATCGGGCAAGTGTTGGTCAACCTCCTCGAGAACGCGCTCAAGTGGACGGAGGCCGGAGGCCGAATTCGGCTCTCGGTGGAGGAGGAGGCCAAAGCAATCAGGGTACTGGTGCAAGACACGGGGGTGGGCATAGCGTCGGAGGACCTGCCGCACGTCTTCGAGCGGTTCTACAAGGTGGACCGCGCGCGACGGGACGGCGGGACTGGGCTAGGGCTGGCCATCGTCAAGCACATCGTGCAGCTCTACGGCGGCGAGGTCTCGGCGGACAGCAGGCTCGGTGAGGGGAGCACGTTCACGTTCACGGTGCCGCTGGCGTAAGGGGAGCACGCAGGCAACCACAGAGGCCCGCCACTGCGGCGGGCTTTTTTCATGCAACCGGTGCGGAGTCGTTGGCCGAGCGTTAAGGGCGGGGAAACCGGACGTTCACGGGGCGCCCGTACGCTAGGTGGTGAAGGGAGGGCGCCCATGCAGAGAGGTAGTGCAGACCTTACGCCGACCACCTTCGCCGATCAATGGCGGGCGGGGGTGGGCATCGTGGCACACGAGAGCGCTCATACAGAGGCGCTCTTTTTGGTGGAGCAGTACATGTGGGTAGCGAGCCGATGCCGGCTGGTGATGAGCCCTGGCCTGGGGCTTCTTTGCGGTAGCGGGCTCGAGCTGGCGGCGCGGTTCACGACGGCGGGCGTGCAGCAGAGCGCGGAGGACGTAGCTGCCCAGGTGTCGAGCGAGGAGTTGGACGCGGTGGTGTACCTAGCGAACCCGCTCGCCAATCCGCGATGGGACGCGGCGCTCCGGACGCTGGTGCGGGCGTGCAACGCGCGGAATGTGCCGCTGGCGACCAACGCAGCCACGGCGCGGGCGGTGCTGGCCGAGCTTGGCGCGCGGCTGCTGCGGGCGGCGGAAGAGACAGTCACAAGAGGTAGAAAGGAGGACTCGTTTGACAACAGGAACCACGGAAACCCCGGCGCCGCCGAAGAGGCGGCTGCGGCTGCTGCCGCGGCTTCGGACACGGGTGAAACGGCTCTGGCGCAGGACAAGGTCGCTAGCGCGGCTGTCGCCGGCATGTTCCCGCTGCGGGGGGAGCTTGGCCTTGACTGACTACTCGTCGTGCGAGAGCGGTCTGGGCACCGTGACGGTGGAGCAACGGTGGGCGTGCCGGTCTTGCAGGAGCGAACAGCAGCGCTGGCGGTTCTACGGCGCGGACTCCGATTGGACCGGCGTTTGAGCGTTAACCGAGCCTTAACCTCAACGTCAATTCAGGTTAACCCAGAGGGGTTAGGGTAGGTATGAGACCAAGAGAAGAAGGAGGAGCATACATGCGTGTCTCGTTCAGAGTAAAGACTCTCGGCCTGGTTGCCCTGGGGGCGGTCATCGCCCTGTCCCTCGGCCTCGCGGCCTGCAGCGATGACGACGGGGGAAGCACCGCAGTCAGCAGCGCGGCAAGCACCGCAGCAAGCAGCACGACAAGCACCGCAGCAAGCAGCACGGGAAGCACTGCAGTCGAAAGCGAAAGGCTTCGCGGCTCCATAGAGATCGACGGCTCGAGCACGGTCGAGCCTATCACGGCCGCTGTGGCGGAGGAGTTCAAGAAGCTGCACGATGGCGTGAACCCGAACGTGGCGGTCTCCGGGACCGGCGGCGGCTTCAAGCGGTTCACGGTCGGCGAGACTGCCATCTCCAACGCATCCCGGCCAATCAAGGAAGCTGAGGCTGCAGACGCCGCGGCCAACGGCGTCGAGTACGTCGAGATCCTGGTGGCGGTGGACGGCCTGACCGTAGTGGTCAACCCGAACAATGACTTCGCCACCTGCATGACGGTGGACGAGCTCAAGGCGATGTGGGAGCCGGGTTCCGAGGTCAACAACTGGAACCAGGTCAACTCGAGCTTCCCCGACCAGAATCTGACCCTGTACGGTCCGGACACGGACTCGGGCACGTTCGACTACTTCACCGAGGAGATCGTGGGTGAGGCGCAGGCCAGCCGTGCGGACTACAGCCCGAACGCCAACGACAACATTCTGGTGCAGGGCATCTCGGGCGACGAGAACGCGCTGGGGTACTTCGGGTTTGCTTACTACCTAGAGAACCAGAGCCGGCTGAACGCGGTTGCCATCGACAACGGAAACGGCTGCGTGGCGCCGACGCCGGAGTCGATCAAGAGCGGTGACTACACGCCGCTGTCGCGGCCGCTGTTCATCTACGTGAACACGGCCGAGCTAGAGAGGCCAGAAGTGCGGGCGTTCGTGGAGTACTACCTGGACGAGGCCGGCGCGCTGGCCGCGGAAGTTGGATATGTATCACTAACTGACGCTGAATACGCGGAAGGCAGGGCCAAAATCCAGTAAGATACATTTCGGTTGGACGGGGGAGGCACCCTCCACGCGGAGGATGCCTCCCGCTTCCGGCTTGCAGGGGGTACCCCGCATTGGCAATCCATGAGAGGGGCGTAAACGCCGGAACCTTGGGCGCACAAGAAAGCAGCGCATATTCATACCGCCTCCGACGGAGGATGATCGAGGGGCAGGTGATGAAGTACATCTTCTTCACCTGCGCCGTGCTATCCATCGCGACGACCGTCGGGATCCTGTTCAGCCTGGCCAGCCAGGCGTGGGGCTTCTTCCAGGAGATCGGTGTCTTCGAGTTTCTGACGGGGACGACGTGGCAGCCAATCCTGAAGCCCACGTCGTTCGGCGTGCTGCCGCTGGTGTCTGGCACGATGCTCGTCGCGGTGCTGGGCGCGCTCGTGGCGGTGCCGGTCGGGCTGGGGACGGCGATCTATCTGGCCGAGTACGCCCCCGATAAAGCCCGCCGGGTGCTCAAGCCGTTCCTGGAGATCCTGGCGGGCATCCCCACGGTTGTGTACGGGTACTTTGCCATCACCTTCGTGACGCCGCTGCTGCAGACCTTCATCGGCGGGCTGCCCATCTGGAACGCGCTGAGCGCGGGGCTTGTCATGGGGCTCATGATCATTCCGATCGTCTCATCGCTGAGCGAGGACGCGATGGTGGCGGTGCCGCGGTCGCTGCGCGAGGCGGCGTTCGCGCTGGGGGCGACGCGCATCGAGGTGGCGCTGAAGGTTGTCGTGCCGGCGGCGCTATCGGGGATCGTGGCGGCGTTCATCCTCGCGATCTCGCGCGCCATCGGCGAGACGATGCTGGTGACGATCGCGGCGGGCGCGCGGCCGAACCTGACGTTCAACCCGACCGAGCAGATCCAGACGATGACGGGCTACATCGTGCAGGTGAGCCAGGGCGAGGCCGCCCACGGGTCGGTCGAGTACAACACCCTCTTTGCGGTGGGGCTGCTGCTGTTCTTCATGACCCTTGCCATGAACCTTGCGGGGCACTTCATCGTGCGGCGCTGGCAGGAGCGGTACTAATGGCGACGCAGAGCACGAAATTCAACCCGAGGCTGGAGATCCGGAAGCTTACCGGCAGTCTGTACGTCGGGCTCTTCATACTCTGCGTCCTGGTGGGCGTGGTAGGGCTGGCGACGCTGCTCATCTCCGTGCTGGTTGACGGACTGCCCTCGCTGACCTTGAATTTCCTGACCACCAAGTCTACGTCGCGGTTCGCCGAGCAGTCGGGGGTGCTTTCGGCGATGGCGGGGACGGCGTGGATCATGTTCTGGACGGCGCTGTTCACGGTGCCGGTAGGCGTGGGGGCCGCGGTGTACCTCGAGGAGTACGCGGCCAAGAACAAGTTCACGAATTTCATCGAGGTCAATATCGCCAACCTGGCCGGCGTGCCGTCCATCGTGTACGGGCTGCTGGGGCTGGCGGTGTTCGTGCAGTACCTGTCGCTGGGGCGCAGCATCCTGGCGGCGGGACTGACACTGTCGCTGCTGGTGCTGCCCATCGTGATCCTCGCGTCGCGGGAGGCAATCCGGGCGGTGCCGTGGTCGCACAGGGAGGCGGCATACGGGCTCGGTGCAACGCAGTGGGAGGTAGTGCGCAGCGTCGTGCTGCCGGCGGCGGTGCCGGGCATCGCGACGGGGACGATCCTCGCGCTGTCGCGGGCCATTGGCGAGGCGGCGCCCATCGTTGTGATCGCGGCGGTGGTGTTCATCACGTTCGTGCCGGCGACGCCGCTGGACCGGTTCACGGTGCTGCCGGTGCAGATCTACAACTGGGTCAACCGGCCGCAACCGGAATTCCAAGGTCTGGCGGCGGCGGGCATCATTGTGCTGCTGGTCATGCTGCTTTCGATGAATGCGGCGGCGGTGTATATCCGCAACCGCTTCCAGAAGCGTTCTGAGGAGTGACATCAGGGGACTCTCATCAACAAACAGACCCCTCCTTCGACAGGCCCCGGCTCGCCCCCCGGGGCCTGTTTCCGTACAGGCGGGTTTCCTTGACGCCCCATAGGGGCAACCCGATACTGACAACGGGGTGGGCGTGCGGCAATTGCCGTTGAGCCCGGGAGGCTGGGGTCCCGCCCTCGTATCGGGGTACGGGGCGAGCTTCGCGGGAATGACGCGTGCGTGGGAGGGAGGGGTTGGGAGCGGGGACGGCCCCTCCCGTCCGCCCCTGCCCTGGGTCCCCGCTTTCGCGGGAACGACGGGGGGCGGGGGTGGAGACAGCCCCTCGCTTCCGCCCCTGCCCTGGGTTCCCGTTTTCACGGGAACGACGATGGGGTAGCGGGGATGGTGGGATTGGGGTCTGGTCCGACCGTTCATCATGCGTTGGGCTTGAGCGCCCGCCTTTCGTTTGGATTGGTGCTTGATTGCCCCGTAGCTGCGGCTGAGGTTGTTTCGCATTGGATTTGTAGGGGGTTTGTCGCATTTCAGCTACAAAGCGGATATTTTTTTCTGGAGTCCCTCTGGAGCATTGCTCCGAACCTCGGTGGTGACACAGGTCGAGCTGCTCACCGGCGTTGAGAGTCGTGCGCCGACGCTGATGGGCTTGGTGGCGGTGGTGGTCTGTGCTTGCATGGGGAGAGGGTAGCGGGGGGAGTGGCTTTCGCGCGAGGGGTCTGTGTCAGGGTCTTCGGCGGAGCGCGGGGACGGCCCCCCTCGTCCGCCGCGGCCCTGGGTTCCCGCTTTTGCGGGAACGACGGGGGCGCGCGGGGGGTCTGTGTCAGGGTCTTCGGCGGAGCGCGGGGACGGCCCCCCGCTTCCGCCCCTGCCCTGGGTTCCCGCTTTCGCGGGAACGACGGGGGTAGGGGCACATCGATACGAGGAGGGAGCCATGACGACGGCAGCGCCTACAGGGCGGGTCATCGGAACGCGGACGCCCAAGGTGGACGGCGTCGAAAAGGTGACGGGGCGAGCGCAGTATGGGGCCGACGTGCAGCTTTCCGGGCTGCTGGTGGGCCGCATCCTCCCGAGCCCGTTCGCCCATGCGCGCATCGTCAGTATCGACACCTCGGCGGCGGAGGCGTTGCCGGGCGTGATGGCCGTCGTGACGGGGGCGGACTTCCCGCTGCCGCCGCCGGGGACGGTGACCCCGTGGGGCACGGCGACCGAGCGGAGCTACTTCGTCGCTCAGGAGGTCATCGCACGCGACAAGGTCCTCTACCACGGGCAGACCGTCGCAGCGGTGGCCGCACGGACGGCCGAGGCGGCGGAACGCGCCCTCGAACTCATCAACGTGGAGTACGAAGAGTTGCCGCCCGTGTTCGACGCGGTGGAGGCAATGCGCCCGGACGCGACGGTGCTGCTCAACGACCTGTTCACCAAGTCGCCGGAGGGGACGGCGACGGAGCCGAGCAACGTCGCGGAGCAGGCGGTGTACGAGCGCGGGGACATCGCGGCGGGGTTCGCCGAGGCGGACGTCGTGGTGGAGCGGGAGTACAGGACGCAGGTGGTACACCAGGGGTACATCGAGCCCAACGTGGACTCGGCGTACGTGGACGCACAGGGGAACGTGACGGTCTGGGCAAACACGCAGGGCATCTTCGGGCAGCGTCGGGACATCGCGATGATCGCGGGCGTGCTGCCCAGCCGCATCAAGGTGATAGCGACGGAGGTCGGCGGCGGCTTCGGCGGAAAGACCACCGTGCGGTGCAGCGCGCTTGCCGTCGCGCTTTCGCGGAAGGCGGGGCTGCCGGTGCGCGTGGGGCTGAGCCGCGAGGAGGTGCTGCGCACGGCGGGGCCGGGCAACGCCATCCACTGCCGAGTCAAGCTGGGCGCGAAGTCCGACGGCACGCTGACGGCCATCGAGGGCAGCTTTGTCTACGACGCGGGCGCCTTCCCGGGTGCGCCGATGCGGTTGTCCATCCGACGCGTGTTTTCGCACTACCGCTCGGCCAACTTCCGTGTCGAGGGATTTGACGTGGTGACGAACCACCCCCATGTCCACGCCTACCGCGCGCCGGGGGGGACGCCGGTCGCATTCGCACTGGAGTCGACGATGGACGAACTGGCGCGGGCGCTGGACATGGACGCCATAGAGGTGCGGCGCATCAACGTATCGCGCGCCGGCGACCCGATGCCCGACAACGTCCCGCTGTCGTCAGTGAGCCTCGACCGGGTGCTGGACGCCATTCAGGCGCACCCCTGCTGGACGACGCCGCTGGAGGGCGAGAACCGCGGCCGCGGGCTGGCGCTCGGCATGTGGACGGTGCCGGGCGGGACGGCGAGCTCCCACATCACGCTCGCGAGCGACGGCACCGTAGCGCTGGTGCTGGGGACGGTGGACCTGTCGTCGACGCGCACAAGCCTCGCGATGGTGGCGGCGGAGATGCTGGGCGTCGACATGGACGACGTGCGGGTGGTGATGGGGGACACGGACCTGGTGGGGTACTCGGACTCGAGCTCAGGCGACATGGTCACGTACGTTGCCAGCCGGGCGGTGCGGGAGGCGAGCCTCGACCTGCTGGGGAAGATGAAGGCAACGGCGGCGGCGCACTTCGGCGTCGACGCCGCGGACGTGGACTACGGGAACAAGCTCTTCTACGTGCGCGGAGCGGGGGAGATGTCCATCGGCTGGGCGGACCTTGCGCAGAAGTCGCCCGTCGCGAGCGGCGGCGCGCTGGTGGGGTACGGGACCGTGAACACGCCGTCGATGAACCTGGGCGTGCTGGCACCGAACGCGGCCGCGCACGTCGTCGACGTGGAGGTCGACCCAGAGACGGGGAAGGTGGAGCTGCTGCGGTACACGGCCTTCCAAGACGTTGGGCTCAGCATCAACCCGGGGCAGGTCGAGGGTCAGGTGCAGGGCGGCGTCGCGCAGGGGATCGGCTGGGCACTGCACGAGGAGTACGACTTCGACGACCGGGGGGTGCTGCGCAACGCGACGCTGCTGGACTATCGCCTGCCGACGTCGCTGGACGTGCCGCCTATCGAGACGGTGGTGCTAGAAGAGCCCTCTCCGGAGCACCCGCTGGGGGTCCGCGCGGCGGGGCAGGTGCCCATCGTGCCGCCGGTGGCCGCGATCGCGAACGCCATCCGCGACGCGACGGGGGCGCGCATTCGCACGCTACCAATGAAGCCGGAGACGGTGTGGCGCGCGCTGGAGGCGCAGGGCGGGTAGGGGAGAGACTCCCCCATCCCAGCCCCGTATCGAGTACGGAACTGGCTCTTTCCCCTGAGGGGGAAGGGGTTGCCTCGCAGGTTGTCAGGGTTGCGGGCTGCGCGGGAGCGACGGTCAGGGCGCGGGGGTTGAGACGGCCCCTCGCTTCCGCCCCTGCCCTGGGTTCCCGCTTTCGCGGGAACGACGGGGGGCAGGCGACGCTCCGTTTGTCGGGGTTCCTGCCTCCGCAGGAACGACGGCGGGGGGCGGGGGCGCTAGCGGTCCCAGAGGACGGCGGACGCGCGCCTTGCTCCCTCGACCATTGAGCGGAACTTGCCCCAGACGATGTCGGGGTGCAGGCGGCCGCCTAGGCCGCAGTCCGTGCCCGCCACGACGTTCTCTCGGCCTACGAGGTTGGCCAGCCGCTCTATGCGGTCCGCGATGAGCTCCGGGTGCTCGACGACGTCGTTCGTGTGCGCGACGACGCCGGGGATGAGGACCTTGCCGTCGGGGAGCTTCACGTCGCGCCAGAGCTTCCACTCGTGCTCGTGGCGGGGGTTCTGGTCGTAGGAGATGCCGGAGCAGCGGACCTGGAGCAGCAGGTCGACGAACTCGTTGAGGTTGATGTCCTCCGAGTGCGGGCCGCGCATGCCGCCGTAGCAGATGTGGAGGCGGATCTGCTCCTCCGGGATGTCCTGCAGGGTGTGGTTCAGCAGCTCCACCAGCTTCCCGAAGCGCATGCGGAAGTCCGGCAGCTCCATGCCGAGGGCGTTGAACTTCATCACGGGCGTGTCCACCTGCAGCACGAAGCCGGCGTCGGCGATGGCCTTGTACTCCTCACGCATGGCCTCGGCGCAGGCGCGGATGTACTCCTCCTCCGTGGCGTAGTACTCGTTCTGCTCGGGCTGATAGCCGACGTTGTCGGGGCCGACGGAGGCCATGAAGGCTTCCGCGACGCTGACGCCGCTGAGGGCAGCCTGGAGGTTATCAACGTCCGACTGAATCTCGGCCTGCCCGGTGTATGTGATGGGCGCAGAGCAGACCATCTGCCTGGCTGCGACAGGGCGGGCGCGGCTCCTCGCCTGATCCGCGAAGTAGCCTTCGTAGTCGCCCTTGACGCGCTCGGTGCCGCGCTCCATGTTGCCGGCGCCGGGAGGGACGTCGCGGAACTCGAAGCCGCCGAGGCGGTCGCGGATGTAGCCGGACCAGCCGGTCTTGTACTGCTCGCCGTCATTGACGATGTCGAGGCCCACCTCGGCCTGCCGGCGGACGATGCCGGCGACAGCGTCCTTCACGAGGGCCGCGAATGCCGCCTCGTCGTAGGGTTCCTGCGCCTGCTTGGCATCGAGCATCGCGCGAAGCTCGGGTGGGCGAGGCATGCTGCCGACGTGGGTGGTCAGGATGCGGTCGGTGCTGTGTTGCATTGGGCACTCCTTCGCGGTATTCCGCCTGTTCTACGTATCCAGCGTGCTCGCGGCCATCCAGTCCTCAAGCGAGAGACGCTGTTTGGTGAGACCCTGCTCGACGTTGTAGGTCAAGTACGTATCCAGGGCGCCCATGTCGTCCTTCACGCCGTAGGGCCACGGGTCGCCCCACACCTTCTCCTGCTCGACCCAGGCCTCGCGCTGGTACATGAGGGAGAAGCCATGGCGATCGTTGACGGCGTCGATGTAGGCGAGGCGCTTGGCCTCGACGAAGGCGTCGAAAACGCGGCGGGCGAGCTCGGGGTCCTCGCGGTCGAGCTTGCGGCTCATCACCATCTGGTGCATGGGCGTGTGGATGCCCGCCTCCTTCCACAGCGCGATGTCCTCGTCCTGGTAGTTGGGGAAGACGCGCTTCACCTGCGGGCTCGACTCCAGCATCTCGAAAGCGGGGCCGTCGGAGATGTCCGTGATGATTGCGTCGACTTCGCCGGACATGAGGCGGTCGAGGGGGCCAACGGGACCGGCGCCGTCAGTGACCTCGTTGGAGGGCATGATGGTGGGCTGGTCCACGTGCAGGGGGAAGACGCGCCGGTTATTGGTGACCATCCAATGGAGCTTGGTGATGTCGACGCCGTGGCGGTGCTGCAGGAGGCCGGCCGTCCACACGGTGATCGACGTGGGATACGAGCCGGAGCCGATACGCTTGCCCTCGAGGTCCTTGGGGGTCTCGATGCCGGCGTCTGCGCGGGCGAAGATGAAGGTGTAGACGGGCTTGCGCTTGATCATGAGGGGCAGCCCGACGATCTCCCATCCGGCCTCGATGGCGGGCAGGACGTAGCCGAGGTTCAGGTCCCAGAGGCCGAAGTCGCCGGACTGCAGGGCTGGGACTTCGTTGAAAACCATCGCGCCCGTGGGCGTCGGCACGAGGTCGACGCCGGGGACCTGGACGCGGCCGTCGAGCAGGGGCATGGTGATGTCGTAGCGCATGGTGGAGATGGGAAGCTGCATGGTTCACCTCCGTTTTGGCGTCTGAATGGGCGGGGAAACCCGGCTAGGCAGGCCGAATCTTGACTGTGCCGTCCCACTCGCTGAGGGGGGCGCAGTGCCACCACCAGTTGGGCGCCTGGCGCTCCTTTGCGCCGAGGGACTGGCGGCCTGTGGCGTAGAGCAGGGCCTCCCACGGGTCGCCCTCGTCCTCGACCCACGGGAAGAGCCGCGCGAGCGCCTTCGCGACGATGTCGGGCGGCGGCGTGAACTCGAGGCCCAAGCCCTCGGCGATGTCGGATGCGTGGACGAGGGTCTCGGTGCAGGCCATGGCGGCGAAACCGTGGCGGTCGGCGAGGCCGGCGGGGTGGAAGCCGCGCGCGTCCTCGGGCATCGAACGGAGGACGGCAGCGAGGACGTTGGCGAGGGCGCGGTGCACGGTCACGAGCTCGGCGATGGACTGGTCGGGGTTGTTTGTGCGCGCGCCGGGGAGTCGACTTCGCGTCTGGTTGGCGGCGTTAGACGCGAGGAAGATCTGGACGGTGGTGACGTGCTCCAGCGTCTGGCGGCAGTCCCAGTCGAGCTCTCCGGCGATCGCGGACCAGTCGAGGTCGGCGAGGGTGGCGAAGAGCTGGTAGGCGGACTCAGCGGCGGCGACGACGTCGTCCGGGCCGGGTTCGTGCAGGTCATCCATGGTGCAGGCGCTCCTTCTCGGTTGAGGGTGGGGCGTATGGTATCACGGGGGTGTGGGGGCGCAAGGGGCGCGCCCGTGACGGGGCGCCGTTAAGGCTGACTCGCCGTATCCAAGCCGAAGACCGTTTTGAGGTGGCGTTCGTAGTCGAACGGGTGGCTGCGGATGAGCCGAAAGCCCGGCACGCTCTGCAAGGCAATGTCGATGCCGATGCGCGTCAGGGCGTCGCCAACTGTTAGGCAGGCGACCTGCGGCCCCTTCTGCATGTCAGCGCTGTCGGTGGTCAGGACTGGGTCCTCGGTGTCCCAAAACCTGCGCCGAAACTCCTGCCACAAGACCTCGTTGAGCCAAGGATCCCGGCAGGGGGGCGGCAGTGGAGCGCGGGGGCGGAAAGGCAACATACACCGGGTAGGAGGGCCTGACGCTCTCGTCAATCCCCCTGCCGGGGTTGATGTACCGAATCCAGGAAATGCAGACCCTTCGACGGCCGCGTCGCGTAGATCGATAGGCTCTGAAACCGGCGTGGCCGTTGATGAACCGGATGAGTTCGGACGGTGTCGTTGCGGCAGTGACCACGAAGGCATGGCCGTGCTCATCGTGCATGCGCCGCCGCTCGAATCTATCTGTCACCGCATCCGCCAGTCGCCCGGAATGCCGATATGGCAGCGCGCAAGCGCTCCTCCATCCTGGCCTTCCCCCGCAAGCTGGGTAAGAGGCGTTGCTATTACCCTCGCTGATGTGCAGGCTCGGCTGGGCGTATGGTATCACGGGGGTGTGGGCGCGCAAGGGGCGGGACGCCTGCTCAGCCAGCCCGGACCCTCTCCGTGCCGTCCCACTCGCTTAGGGGGGCGCATTGCCACGACCAGTTGGGGGCTCGCCGCTCGTTGCCGCCCAAGCCGCGGCGTCCAGCAGCGTAGAGGAGGGTCTGCCACGGGTCGCCCTCGTCGTTCACCCACGGGAAGAGGCGGGCGAGCGTCCGGGCTGGGACGCCCGGCGGCGGGGTGAAGTCGACACCGAGGCCCTGGGCGATGTCGTGGGTGTGTACGAGGGTCTCGGTGCAGGCCATGGCAGCGAAGCCGTAGCGGTCGGCGAGGCCGGCGGGGTGCCAGCCTCGGGCGTCCTCGGGCATGGAGCGGATGACCTCCGCGAGGACAACGGCGAGCGCGCGGTGGACCTCCACCAGCTCGGCGACGGGCTGGTCAGGGTTGGGGGTGCGGGCGGCCGGCAGGCGGCGCTGCGTCGGGTTGGCGGCGTGGGTCGCGTAGAAGAGCTGCACTCCGGCGACGTGGTCCAGGGTCGTGCGACAGTCCCACTCGAGGTCGCCGGCGATGACGGACCAGTCGCGGCCGACGAGGGGGGCGAGGAGTGCGTGGGCGGCCTCGGCGGCGGCGAGGACGTCGTTGGGGCCCGGTTCGCGCAGGTCTTCCATGCGTGGCGCTCCTTCGGGGGCGTGGAGGTCGGGGGTATGGTAGCACGGGCAAGGGCGGAGGCGACCGAGACTGGGCGACCACGAGGGTCGCCCCTACAGTCGCAGTCGAGCTCCGGCAGGCTGAGGCCAGCGAGTGTCCAGGTTTGGGCCGCTCGTCGTTGACTGGTCACGGGCATGACTTTACGCTTGCAGGACACACTGAAACGGGAGTCGTTCTATGACGCGCGCGGTCTATCAGGTGCGGCTTGTTGTGAAGCCGGAATACGAGGAAGAGTTCAATGCTTGGTACGAGGGGTGGTACATCCCCAAGCTGATGGCTGAGGTGCCTCACTTCTACTCATGCCGCCGGTATGTTGGGGAGTTTAACGGCGAGAACATTTACATAACCGACTATGAGACGACCGTCGAGGACATGGAGACGGCGATTGCGGAGATGCGGGTGCCGGAGCGCGCGCCGGTGAACGCGATGTTCTACGAGTGGCGCGACAAGGCGATAACGCTGCACGAGTCAATCCGCTTTGCGGAGCGCGTCTCGGTGGAGCGCTAGCATGGCGTCGATCGAGGAACGGGTGCAGCGACTCGAGGACCGTGAGGCGATCAGGGATCTCGTGGCGGCGTACTGCCGGGCCATCGACGACCGGGACCTGGAGGGGTTCGTCGCGCTGTACACGGAGAACTGCGTACACGGGCAGAGGGACGGCTCGCTGCACCTGGAGGGCAGGGCGGCGCTGCGGGAGCACTATGCGGGGCGGTTCCTTCAGTACGGTTTCACGTTGCACACGCCACATGCGCATGTCATCGAGTTTGACGGGCCGAACGAGGCCCACGGCTGGGTGAGCGGCCACGCGGAGATGGGACTGGAGGGCGAGGGCTGGCTGGCGGCCTTCCGGTACACGGACGCATACCGTCGCGAGGACGGGGTGTGGCGCTTCGCGCAGCGGGAACTGGCGACGTACTACTACCTTCGGATGGCGGACCTCGCCGACGGGCTGGGGCAGACGATGCGCAAGCACCGCCAGGGGAGGCTGATGGCGGCGGACCTGCCGGAGGGGCTGGAGACGTACAAGGCGCTGCACGGCCTGGGGTAGGTGGGACAGGCTCCCCGTCCGCATTCCGGTGTGTCATAATGGTGCTTCCAACGTCGTCGGCCGCAAATGGCCTATGTAGACGGCATTGCAATACTGAGGGAGAGGGTAGGCATGGCTACACAGTTTCGGGCGGACCATGTGGGGAGTTTTCTGCGGCCCGCGGAGGTTAAGGAGGCGAGGGACGCTTACCGGGCCGGGAGCATCTCTGAGGAGGCGCTTCGCGAGGTGGAGAACGAGCACATTCTTCGCGTTATCGAGCTGCAGAAGCAGTCTGGCATTGGCATTTACACGGACGGCGAGCTGCGTCGCAGCGGGTGGGCCGGGGGGTTCGGCGAGTCGGTGGAGGGCTACATCGAGGGCGACCCGGCGGTCAGCATGCCGTTTCAGGGCGGCCGCAGCGACTGGAGCGTCACGGCAACGGGGATCACGCCGGACAACCCGATCGGAGTGCCGGGCGGCGGCGGAGGCGGGCGCGTCATCGGGGAGAAGCTCCGTCTGGTGAGGCGACTGACTGGGCACGAGTCGGCGTTCATCAAGGCGAATGCGCCGGGACCGTACAAGGTGACGATGCCTGCGGCGAGTTACGTGACAGCGCGGGGCTACAAGCCCGGCGTGACAGACAAGGTGTACGAGTCTCGGGCGGCTGTGCTGGCCGATGCAGCCGACATCATTCGCGACGAGGTCGCGGCCCTGATTGCGGAGGGGTGCCCGTACGTGCAGATCGACAACCCGCACTACCCGGACTACATTCCGGACGAGAGGCGGGCGCAGTGGGCGGCGTTGGGTGTCGACCAGGACCAGGCGTTGAGCGACGACATCGATGCGGACAATGCGAGCGTCAGCGGCATTGACCGGAGCAACACCATCGTGGCGATGCACCTGTGCCGCGGCAACGGGGCGTTCGGGGCGTACCACACGTCGGGCGGGTACGACCGCATCGCGGAGCAGCTCTTCACGCGGCTGGAGGTTGACGCGTGGCTGCTGGAGTACGACAGCGAGCGCGCCGGCGGGTTTGAGCCGCTGCGGTTCATGCCCAAGGGCAAGACGGTTGTGCTGGGGCTGGTGACGACCAAGGCCGGGGAACTGGAGTCGCCGGACCTGCTGCTGCAGCGCATCGAGGAGGCGACCAAGTACGTGGACATGGACGACCTGGCGCTGAGCCCGCAGTGCGGCTTCTCGTCAACGCTGCAGGGGAACCCGCTGGCGTGGGAAGACCAGCTCCGGAAGCTGGAGCTGGTGGTGGAGACGGCCCGACGCGCGTGGGGGTAGGTCTCCGAGCGAGTCCCTGAAAATTGAGCGCCCCGGTCGCTGTTCAAGAGTGACCGGGGCGCTTCTATTGTGCGCGGCGGACGCGACGGCTAGACCTCGTCGGCGGGGCTGGTGAAGCCGACGCCTGAGCCGGAGTCGCGTTCATCCCAGCGTCCGGCTTCGACGGCGGTGAGGAAGTCGTCGACGGCGCGGTTGAAGGCGGCCGGCTCCTCGATGTTGCAGGCGTGGCCGGTCTGCGGGAGGACTACGATGCCGCAGCGCGGGATTCGTCGCTTCATGTAGATGGCGGGCTCGAGGCACGGGTCGTCCTCGTCGCCGAGGATGACGAGGGTGGGCACCTGCATGGCGCGGAGCTCGTCGTCGAGGGTCATGATCGAGCGGCGGCGGGCCTGATAGCCGCGGAGGGTGAGCGCCTTGCCCTGCGCCGAGTGGTCCATGAAGAGGTTTGCGAACTCATGCCAGCCGAGGGGGTCCTTCTGCAGGAAGCGAATGCGCGTGGGGCCTCGGAGGTAACCGTCCATGGCCGCGGTGCCGCCGGACTCGAGGGTCTCCGCGTAGCCGGTGGACTGCTGGCTGAAGGTCTCGGGGTCGGTGCTGCCGGTGCCTGCGCCCGCGACGATGATGGAGCGCGCGACCTCTGGGTGCGTCAGGCCGAACCAGAGGGCCATGTTGCCACCCATCGACAGGCCGGCGACGTGTGCCTGCTCGATGCCGAGGTGTTGCAGGAGCTGGTAGAGGTCTTCCACGACCTGCTCCTGCGAGTAGTCGTCGACGTTGGAGGGCACGTCGGACGGGGGGTAGCCGCGGGCGTTGTACGTGATGACGCGGTAGCGGCGGGAGAAGTAGCTCACCTGCGCGCGCCAGCTCTCGTAGCTGCCGGCGAGCTCGTGGGCGAAGACGAGGGGGAAGCCCTGACCGGTCTCCTCGTAGTAGAGGCTTACGCCGTTCTGCAGTTTTGCCATCGGCATGGAGGCGCTCCTGTCTCGCGCGTAGCTTGCGCGTCGTGGTAGTGCGGGAAGCACGGGCAACGTAGCTGCAGCGTAGGATGGTGTCAAGGCAGGCATGTCACCCATTCGCATGACGCATCGTTCTGCGTGGAGTATGCTAGGGCCAGCTTTACGAGGAGCGCCAGGTGTCCTCACCTACGGCCGAAATCGCGCCCCGATTCTTCTACGGCTGGGTTATCGTCTTTGCGGCGGGCGTCAAGGGCTCTTTCAACGTCGGCAGCGCGGTCTTCGCCTCGAGCGTGTTCCTCGTCTCCATGCAGGATGACCTGGGGTGGAGCCGTACCCTCATTTTTGGCGCGCTAGCCGTTCGAACGCTGTGCGGCGGGTTGCTCAGCCCTATCGTTGGCCCATGGGGCGACCACCCGTGGGCGCCGCGAGTCGCGCTCCCCATCGGTTCCGTGCTCTTCGGGCTCTCGTTCATGCTGGTGAAGTGGGCGGACACGCCACTGGAGTATTACCTCACCTATGGCGTGCTCGGCGCGGCTGGCCTGGCACTTACTAGCAATCCCATCCTTGAGGGCGTCGTCCTCAAGTGGTTCATTCGGCGGCGGGCGCAGGCGATCATGTGGATGCAGGTCGGTCCGCCAACCGGTCCCATGATCTTCCCCGTCCTCCTCACCTTCCTCATCAACGCGGTCGGGTGGCGCGACGCGTGGCTGTGGCTGGGCATTGCCTCCATCGCCGTGTTCCTGCCGCTCTCGCTGCTGGTGCGAACATCGCCCGAGTCCATGGGGCTGCTGCCCGACGGCGACCGTCCGGGCGAGGCTCCCTCGGCGTCCGGCGGGCCGCGGCGGGGCAGTCCTGCCAGCGAATACAGCTTCACTCGCGCGGAGGCGCTTCGCAGCAAGGCGTTCTGGATGATCTGCGGGGCGCTGGCTCTCAGCATCGTCGGCCTTCCCGGCTTCCAGGCGCACTGGGTGCCGTACCTGGTCGACATCGACTTCAACCGGGAGGTCGCGGCCTCCGCGCTGTTCGTGTTCGGGCTTGGGTCGGTGTCGGCGCGCTTCGTGTGGGGCTACCTCACGGCGCGGCACGACATCCGCAACCTCATGGTCATCCAGGCGTTGCTGGCGGCGCTGGGGGTCCTCTTCCTGTTGACGGTGCAGAACGCGGTGATGATGTACGCCTGGGCCATTTACCACGGACTTACCCTGGCTGTCTTCTTCCAGCTCCAGACGCTGCTGGTGGTCACCTACTTTGGACGCAGGAACATCGGGGCGATCCGGGGAGTCATGTTCCCCTTCATCACCCTTGGGTCGGCGACCGGCCCCATCCTCCTTGGCGCACTCTACGACTGGCAGGGTTCATATCTGGTGCCCTTCTCCCTAGTGACCGTCCTGTGGCTGCTGGCGGGGATGGTCGTGTTCATGACGCGGCCGCCCAAGGCCGTCGACGAGAGCGTACCGGAGACGGGGGCTGAGGCGGCACAACAGGCGCCCAAGGCGGAGGCGGCCTCGTGACGGCCACCACCTCGACGCCGTACACCCTGGTGACCGACCGCCAGCAGTTCCTCGACCTTTGCCGAAGCCTCGAGCGGTCGGAGCGGATTGCCGTCGACACCGAGGCGGACAGCATGCACCACTACCCGGAGCGGGTGTGCCTCGTGCAGGTGGCGACGTCGGACGCTACGTGCCTGCTGGACCCGTTCGCGCTGGGGGATCTCTCGCCGATGGGGGCGTCGCTGGCGGGGCGTCGCGCGGTGAAGCTGCTGCACGGGGCGGACTACGACGTGCGGGGGCTCAACCGCGATTGGGGCCTCACCTTCGCCAACATCTTCGACACGCACATTGCCGGGCAGTTCATGGGGCTGGAGCGCGTGGGGCTGGCGGCGCTGCTGTTAGACCTACTGGACATCGACATCCCCAAGGACCGGAGGATTCAGCGCGCCGACTGGTCCAAGCGACCGCTGGACGACCATGCGCTGCAGTACGCGGCCGCCGACGTCCACTATCTCTTTGCGCTGCATGACGCGATGACGGAGCGGCTACGGGAGCTTGGACGGCTGGAGTGGGTGCAGGAGGAGTGCGAGCGGCTGTGCGAGGTGCGCCACTCGCCGCAGGAGCTGCGGGAGACGGTGCTGGCGCTGCCGGAATCGCGGAAGATGGACAGCCGGCAGCGGGCCGTGCTGCTGGCGCTGTACCGGTGGCGGGAGGTGCAGGCGCGGCGACAAGACCGGCCGCCGTCGCATGTGCTGCCGCCGGGGGCGCTGGCGGAAATTGCGGGGGAACCGTCGGCGCCGCTGGAGCGGCACAAGTCGCTGAACCCGAAGCTGGCGATGCGTTTCGGGCGGGCGATCCGCGGCGCAGTGGCCGAGGGGCTGAGCGCGCCGCCGTTGGAGCGGCCGAGGCCGACGTCGCCGCCGCGGGGTCGGCCGACGCAGGGGCAGACGCGCAAGCTGGCATCGCTGAAGGCGTGGCGGCACGCGGAGGCGCAGGCGCTGGAGGTGCACGTGTCGCTGGTGTGGCCGATGCGGAGCCTGGAGCGGCTGGCGCGGGAGCCGCAAACGTTCTCGGAGGAGCTGCGCTCGCCGGAGGTGCGGGAGTGGCAGCGGGAGCGCTTCGGGGCGTCGCTGCGGCGGGCCGTTGGGGGGTAGGCGGCCCCGCCCCCCTGGATCCCGGACTTCGCCGGGATGGTGACGTGCGTGGGGGCTAGAGGGCTGCAGCGCGCGGGGCGATCTCCGCGCCGAGGTACTCGATGAAGGCGTCGTCGGTGAAGTTCATGTGCTGGAACATGATCTCGCTGACGCCGAGCTCCGCAAGTTGACCGAGCCTGTCCATGACCTCTTCCGTGTCTCCCACCAACATTCCGCGGTGGCGGGCCGCCTCTTCGATGTCGCCCACAGTGGCGCCGCGGGCGAGGCGGAGGAAGGTGCGGAAGCTGTCGGCGGCGTCATCCGGGTTGGGGCCGATGAAGCCGAAGGTCATCATGGAGCGCTTGACGGACGACAGGTCGCGGCCGACGGCGTCGCAGTGGGCCTGGAGCACCTCGATCTTGTGGGTGTAGTTCTCCGGGAGCATGCTGATGCAGTTCCACTCGTCGGCGTACTGGGCGGCGATGCGCATGGTGCGCTTCTCACCGCCTCCGCCTATGAGGAGCGTCGGGCGGCCCTCGGGCGGCTTGGGGAGGCAGTCGGCGTCCTGGAGCGTGTAGTAGCGGCCCTCGTAGCTGGCGGGTCCGGGGCCCCACAGCCCTCGCATGACGTGGATGGCCTCCTCGAGGCGGCTGAGGCGCTCGCCGATGGGCGGGAAGGGGACGCCATAGGCGACGTGCTCGGACTCGTTCCAGCCCGCGCCGAGGCCCATTACGAAGCGGCCGTTGCTGAGGAGGTCGAGCTGAGCAGCCATTCGGCCGACGTTGACGGGAGGTCGGAAGGTGATCGGGGTGACCATGGGGCCGAACCGGATGCGCTCGGTCTGCATCGCGGCCATGGCGAAGGAGAGGTAGGGCTCGAGGGAGTCCTGCTGCGGGCCGATGAAGAAGTGGTCGGAGCGGTAGACGCCGGCGAGGCCGGCCTCCTCCGACCTGCGCAGGATGTTGCTCCACAGGTCCCAGTTTAGGCCGTTCTGTCCTTCCACCATCAGGCTGATTTGCATGAGGGCTCCTTGCGCTCTGTCTGGGCGGCAATGGTCACCGCACGGGGATTGTACACGCGGGAGGGCGGGAGCGGGGGCCTCCCTGATGCTTCTTCTTCAGGCTCTTTCAGCGCTTCTGGACAGCTTCGGGACGCGGTCAGGGCGTACGGATTGTGGGGTGGAAATTGTTTTCGAATATCAATTCGTAGCTGTTAACGACGTTTGTAGCTACAAAAACACATGCCTTATCCGGGAAACAATTCGTATCTGTAATGGTCCCAAATTGCGCCGACTTCGGGTGACGCGCGGGAGGTGGGCAATTCCCTGACCGAACGGCTGGCTCTGCGTGTCCATGCCTGGAGGGTATCGAGGTATGGGTTTCAGGGCAAGGAGTTCGTGTCAGGGTCACGGAGGTTGGCCGCGGCGCCGTCAGTGGACGGATGTCCCTGTCGTGAAGGCGGATGTCCAGCAGGGGTAGAAGCCGGCGGACTGCGCGGTGCGGAGTGAGGGGAGGTTGTGGGCGTGAGCGCCGTAGTACGGGACTCTTCCCATCTCCAGCACCCTTTGTGCCACCTGGGAGGTCAGCGCTCTGCCCAAGCCCCGGCCTTGGTGATATTGCTGGACGTCTATCGCGATCTGATGGAGCGTATCCGAGTCTTCAGTGGCCGTTGCTACACCCACTACTACACCGGCTTGAAGGGCTAGCGCCGCGACGGTGACGTGGCGTCCCTGGTCCGACGCTCTGGACGAAATGGCGTTGGGCCAGTCATCGGGGTCAAGCGAATTCAGCCGCTCGGCGGCGACGAGCTCGACAGTGTAGCCGGCCGGCGCTTCTCGGTGGCGCCAGTCCGCGCTGGTGGTTACGCCGTAGTGATACGGGCCATGGAGCGGGTAGGAATCACGCAGAGTCCGGCGGGAGACCTCATTGAGGATTTGTGGGCTAAAGGCTTCATCGACGGCCAGCGTCACGAACAACGTCGTGACCCAGGGCATCCACTGCCATGTGGCAGCTACGACGACACCGTCGCCCATGCGAGTGATCGAGAGGCTATGGTCTCGTAGTGGGAATCGCCTCCGCAGAGTGTTGTGGACAACGGCGGGCGTCAGCTCGACGAGATGCACGCCCTGCGTGAGGAAGAAGTCGGGGGGACAGTAGTCTTCAGCTGCCAGGGCGGCAGCGACGGCGTTGGTGGCGTGCGCTCTGGTGATGGTCAATTGAGCACCTGCTTGTACTTGCGGAATTATCTTGACGCCGCGCCCTTCGACAGGATTAGGGCGAATGGAGGGAGGAAATGTGCGGGTCAGGGTAAAGCGTCCGCCTCGCCAAAGGGGTCCATGACTGAGACTCCGGTGGGCGCGAAGTGGCGGACGTTGCGAGTGACCACGGTGAGGCCGTGTTCAAGCGCTGTCGCGGCAATAAGGAGATCGACGTCCTGATTTCCGAGAGACGCCGAGAGATGTCCCCATCGTCGCGCGGCGGCGGTGTCCACTGGCAGTATGCGGTCCGTAAACCATGCCAGTATCCGCTCGGCCCAGAGCGCGAGATCGCGGGCAAAGTCCGGGTTTGTCGGACGCTGAAGGGCAATCCCCCGTTCTATCTCGGCAACGGTCACGACGCTCAGGAAGATGTCGGAGTCTCTCTGCGCCGCCAACCAGGCAACAGGGCCCGCGTGGCGATCCGGGCGACGGAGGGCCGAGAGCACGTTGGTGTCGAGGAGGTACATTACAACTCGACGTCGCGGAGGTTCACGGAGGGTCGTTCAAACACCTCGTCCGGCCCGTCCTTGGGGATGGCCAACAAGTGCTCGACGAAGGTGGGCGCATTGGCCGCCTCCGCACGGCGAAGGCGCTCATAGTCCTCGACGGCAACGACAACGACGGCGGGGGCACCCCTTCGGGTGACCATCTGAGGTTCACCGTTGAGAGCGGCGTCCACGACCGCGCTGAAGCGGTTCTTTGCGTCCTGCAATGCCCATTGCGTCATGTTTGCCTTCCTGGTCAGACTCTTCAGGCTAGATTATTAGGCTAGACGGTAATTGTGTCAAGGGAAGAGGGGCACCCTTCGAAAGGCTCAGGGGGCGGTTCCCGCTGTCGCAGGACGGGCGATTCGCGAATCGCCCCTACGACGGGGGCGGGGGCTCCTCCATTCCCGTGCCGAGTACGGGGCAGGCACTAACCTTCCCCCTGTGGGGGAATGGACTTGGGATGGCATTTTCGCGTTGGGGGAAAGGATTGCGGGTTGAGAGGTGGAGCCACCGGTCGGAATCGAACCGACGGCCTGTTGTTTACGAAACAACTGCTCTGCCTCTGAGCTACGGTGGCCCGGGGTGGTCTGCTAGGCTTCCGTGGGCAGGTCTACGTCGTAGTTGGCCATGAGTTTGTCGAGCGCTGCCGCTGTGTCGGGATCCGGGGTGATGAGCGGCAGGCGCGGCTCGCCGACGTTGAAACCAGCCCTATTTACAGCGTACTTCACCGGGATGGGGTTTGCCAGTACAAAGAGGCCCTGGAAGATGGGCAGCAGGCGTCGGTGCTCGGCGGCGGCGCGCTCCAAGTCGCCCTCGAGGGTTAGGCCCATCATCGCCTTGATCTGGGCGCCGACGAGGTGACTGGCAACGCTGATGATGCCGTAGCCGCCCATTGCCATCATCGGGTAGGTCTGGTCGTCGTTGCCGGACCAGACGAGGAAGCCGGGCGCGGCGTCGCGGATGATGGCGGCCGCCTGGCCGAGGTCGCCGCCGGCCTCCTTGATACCGATGATGTTGGGGACCTCGCTGAGGCGGATGACGGTGTCCGCCGACATGTTGACGGCGGTGCGGCCGGTCACGTTGTAGAGGATTACTGGGAGGTCCGTGCTGTCCGCGATGGCCTTGAAGTGGCGGTAGAGGCCCTCCTGCGGGGGCTTGTTGTAGTAGGGAACGACGGAGAGGACGGCGTCGGCGCCGATCCTCGTGGCGGTCTCGGTGTAGCGGATGGCCTCGGCGGTGTTGTTGCTGCCCGTGCCGGCGACCACATCTCCCACCCCGTCGAGGGCCTCCTTGATCTCGGCGAAGAGGCGCTCTTCTTCCTCGTGCGTGAGGGTTGGGGACTCGCCGGTGGTGCCGGCAACGACGACGCCGTCGCTGCCGGACGAGACGAGGGCGAGGGCGAGCTTGCGGGCCTGCGCGTAGTCAACGCGGCCTTCGGAATCGAAGGGGGTCACCATGGCGGTCAAGAGCCTGCCGATCTGCGCTGCCATTGCCTACCTCCCGTTGCCGTTGGGGCCGGCGAGCCTCCGTTCAAGCAGTTCTTCCGCTATCTGCACGGCGTTGAGGGCGGCGCCCTTTCTGAGGTTGTCGCCCACAGTCCAGAGGGAGAGGCCCTTGGCCAGTGCGCGGTCCTGCCGGATGCGCCCCACGAAGACCTCATCCTTGCCCGCCGCAAAGCCGGCGAGGGGGTAGCTCTTTGCCGCGACGTCGTCGATGACCCGGACGCCCGGGAATTCGGAGAGGACGTCGCGCGCCTCCTCGGGTGACATAACGTTCTCGAACTCCACGTGAACGGCCTCGGAGTGGGAGATGGGCACGGGCACGCGGACGCAGGTGGCGGAGACGGGGAGGTCCGGAAGGTGCATGATCTTCCGGGTCTCGTTCTCCATCTTGGTCTCTTCCGTGGTGTAGCCGTCGTCCGTGAAGTCCTCGACGTGCGGGAGGACGTTGAAGGCGAGGGGGTAGGGGAACGTCGATGCGTCGGCCGCCTTGTCGTCGAGCAGGGCGTGGGTCTGCCGGTAGAGCTCGTCGACGCCCTTGGCGCCGGCGCCGGAGGCCGACTGGTAGGTGTCGACGATGACGCGGGTGATGGGGTTGGCGCGATGCAGGGGCGCGAGGGCCATCAGCATCACAATGGTCGAGCAGTTTGGGCTGGAGATGATGCCGTTGTGCTCTTGAAGGTCGTCGCCGTTGATCTCGGGGATGACGAGGGGCACGGCGGCATCCATGCGCCACGCGGAGGACTTGTCGACGACGACAGCGCCGCGACGGGCGGCTTCGGGTGCGAGCGCCTTGCTGGTGCCGCCGCCCGCGGCGAAGAAGACAACGTCCGCGCCCTCGAAGGCGTCTGGGGTGGCCTCCTCGACGACGAGCTCATCGCCCATGAAGGGCAGCTTCGTGCCGGCGGAGCGGCTGCTGGCGAGGAGGCGTGCGCGCTCGACGGGGAAGCCGCGCTCCTCGAGGATGCTGAGGACCACGCGCCCGACGGCGCCGGTGGCCCCAACGACGGCGATGTTTGCTCCAGACATGAAGACAAGTCCTTGTGTGAGATGCGGGCCTGCAGCGGGACACAAACGCGGGAGAGCTACAAATTGAGCAGCTTCTCCAGCCCCACCACAAGTCCTTTGTATTGTACCACCTGCCGAATTGCAGTGAGAACGCCCGGCATGTAGCAGTCGCGGCCTATGGTGTCGTGGCGCAGGGACAGGGTCTGCCCCTGTGTGCCCAACACGATCTCATGGTGGGCGAGGCGGCCGGGCATACGCTGGGCGTGGATGGAGACACCGTCGAGCTCCGCGCCGCGGCTGCCGGGGGCGGGCTCGCGGTCGGGCATCTGACGCGCGAAAGGCTCGCCGCGGCCCTCGACTAGGGCGCGGGCGATGGCCAGCGCCGTGCCGGAGGGTGCGTCGATCTTGGCGTCGTGGTGCTGCTCGACGACCTCGGCCACCTCGAAGAAGCGGCCGAGCTGCTGTGCGAGCTGCACGAGGAGGACGGCGCCGATGGCGAAGTTGGGGGCGATGACGACTCCGACGCCGTGCTCCTTCGCGAGGGTGTCGATGGCCTGCAGCTCGGCGGCCGGGATGCCGGTGGTGCCGGCAACCCCGTGGACTCCGCGCCCGGCGGCGGCTTTCAGCGCGCCGGGGGAGGCGTCGGCGATGGAGAAGTCCACCATCACGTCGGGGTTGAGGGCCTCTATGGCCGTTCCCACGTCAGTGTAGAAGGGGAAATCGGCGGCGAGGCTCGAGGACGGGCTCAGGTCGACGCCGCCGACGGCCTCCATGTCGGGGGCGGCGCGCACGGCGGCGAGGACCTCGCCGCCCATGCGGCCGGATACGCCGTGTACGAGTACACGGAGCGGACTGCTACTTGACTCAGTAGTCATGGCTGCCTACCTACCGCGGCCCTCGGCCGCCGCCGAAACCGCCGCGCGGCGGGCCGTTGCGCCGGAAGTCGGGGCGACCACCGCGGTCGCCGCCGTTGCGGGGACCGCCGCCGCCGTTCGGCTGCGCGGGGGCGGTCGCGAGCGCCATCTCGGGCGTGAGGCCCTGCAGGACGGCGCGGCGGGAGAGATTGATGCGGCCAAGCCGATCGACCTCGATGACCATGACGCGCACCTCGTCGCCGATCTGCACGGCGTCCTCGACGCGGGCGACGGGCTCCTCGGCGAGCTCACCGAGGCGGACGAGGCCGTCCTTGCCGGGGAGAATCTCGACGAATGCGCCGAAGTTGGTGCTGCGGACGACCTTGCCGTTGAAGATGGAGCCGACCTCGGCGTCCTTGGTGAGGCCCTCGACCTTGCTGCGGGCGAGCTCCAGCGACTCCTCGTTGGGGGAGCCGATGAAGACGGTGCCGTCGTCCTGGACGTCGATCGTTGCCTTGGACTCGGCGATGATGGCGCGGATGGTCTTGCCGCCTGGGCCGATGACCGCGCCGATCTTGTCGACGGGGATGGAGATCTTGATCATGCGCGGCGCGAAGGGGCTCATGTAGCCGCGCGGGGCCGGGATGGCCTCCAGGATCTTGCCGAGGATGAACAGGCGGGCTTCCTTTGCCTGCTGCAGCGCCTCGCGCATGATGGCGGGGGTGATGCCCTTGACCTTGATGTCCATCTGCAGGGCAGTGATGCCGTCGGCGGTGCCGGCGACCTTGAAGTCCATGTCGCCAAGGTGGTCCTCGAGGCCCTGGATGTCGGTCAGGACGGCGTAGTCGCCTGCCTCGCCCATGATGAGGCCCATGGCGACGCCTGCGACGGGGGCCTTGATTGGCACACCAGCGTCCATGAGGCTCATGGTGCTGCCGCACACGCTGCCCATTGACGTGCTGCCGTTGGAGCTGAGGGCCTCCGACACCACGCGGATGGTGTAGGGGAAGTCATCCTTGCTTGGGATCATCGGCTCCAGGGCGCGCTCCGCGAGGGCGCCGTGGCCGATCTCTCGGCGGCCGGGCGTCCCGACGCGACGGACCTCTCCAACGGAGTAGGGCGGGAAGTTGTAGTGGTGCAGGTAGCGCTTGGTCTCGATGGGGCTAAGGGTGTCCAGGCGCTGCTCGTCGCTGAGGGAGCCGAGGGTGACGACGCTGAGGATCTGGGTCTGGCCGCGCGTGAAGAGGCCGGTGCCGTGCGTTCTCGGCAGGACGCCTACCTCGCACGTGATGGGGCGGACCTGGGTGCGCTCTCGACCGTCTGCGCGGACGTTCTCCTTGAGGACGCCCTGGCGGAAGAGCTGGTTGACGACGTTGTCGAAGGCGTCGGCGATCTGGCCGCGCGGGACGTCGTCAGCTACGGACTCTGCGACTTCAGCCTCGATGAGGCCGAGCTCGCGGTCGCGCTCACCCTTCTCGCGGCCGGCGAAGATGGCCTGCCGCATGCGGGCGCGGACGTCGTCGGTGATGGCGTCGAAGGCGGCCTGCTCGGGCGCGGGCGGCGGCTCGACGGTGACCTTGGGCTTGCCGGCGAGGCCGACGAGTTGCTCGATGGCCTCGACGACCTTCGCGTTGGCACGCTGGGCCTCGTCGAGGGCGTCGAGGACGAGGGACTCGGGGACCACCTTGGCGCCGGCCTCGACCATGACGACGGCGTCGCGGCTACCGGCGACGACGAGCTCCATCGTGCTGTTCTCCATCTGCTGGTACGTGGGGTTGACCACGAGCTGCCCGTCGACGTTGCCAACACGGCAACCGGAGATGGGGCCGTCGAAGGGGATGGAGGATATGGAGAGGGCCGCGGACGCGCCAACGATGGAGAGCACGTCGGGCGGGTTCTCCTGGTCGGCGGAGAAGACGGTGGCGACGATCTGGACCTCGTTGCGGAAGCCCTTGGGGAAGAGCGGCCGGATGGGACGGTCGGTCAGGCGGGCGGCAAGGATGCCGTCGGTGCCCGGGCGTCCCTCGCGGCGGAAAAAGCTGCCGGGGATCCTGCCGACGGCGTAGAGCCGCTCCTCGAAATCGACGGACAGGGGGAAGAAATCGGCGCCCTCTCGGGGCTTGGGGCTCATGCAGGCGGTAACGAGGACGACGGTGTCGCCGAGTCTAAGGGTGACGGAGCCGTCGGCCTGTCCGGCAACCCAGCCGGACTCGATGGTGAGCGTCTTGCCGCCAACATCACATTGTACGGAGTGGCGCATTAGGGAACCTCCTCATTCGTTGCGAGAGGAGGAAGGGGTCGTCCGCGCAGGAGTGGTTAGCGGCGGAGACCGAGGTGGGTCAAGAGAGCACGGTATCTGGGGGGAGCCGTCCTGCCCAAGTAGTTGAGCAACCGCCGGCGCTGCCCGACAAGCTTCAACAGGCCACGACGCGTGTGGTGGTCCTTCTTATGGACTTGGAGGTGGCGGTTCAACTCGTTGATGCGTCCGGTGAGGACGGCAATCTGCACGTCGGTTGAGCCGGTATCCGTCGCGTGGGTCCTGAATTCGTTGATGAGGGCTTGCTTTTGCTCGATGTCCACGTTGCCTCGGGACCTATTCCTCTCTCGTTCTTTCGGAGGCAGTATAGCATGGCGATTTGGCGGTGGGAAGGGGTGGGTGAGGGAGTGGGCTAGTCGGGGTTTCCCAGCGTGCGTGGGGCGACGGGGGCAGGGGTGGGGCAACCACGAGAGTTGCCCCGTCTACGGTGGCATGGCGGGCGGGGACTACGGTCACGGGCCCCTGGATTCCGTCCGCTGCCTGCGCAGCGGGGCTTTCACGGAAATGACGGTACTGGGGAGAGGGCGCCGGAGGCTGCTTTGGTGCAGACTGGAACGCGCTTACGGTGTGGCCCGCTTCAATGCTTCAAGCAGTCCGGTATGACGCCTTTCCGCCTGTTCATTCGCCTCCCGCAGCAGGTCCTCGATGCTGGACAGGCGGGCGTCCGTGCTGGACTGCCGGGCTTCCATACCATCCATCCGCGACTCGAGCAGTTCAAGGCGCTTGTCCATGTTGGTCACTGCTATGGTGAGCAGATCGAGGCGCTTGTCCATGTTCGCCACTGCCGTGACGAGCAGATCGAGGCGCTTATCTATGCTGTCCACCCGCGACTCAAGCAGCTCGAGGCGTTTGTCCATGTTCGTCACTGTGGCCGTGAGCAGCACGATAGCCTGCTCCACTGTGGACACGCGTTGCTCTATCGTCATCACGCCTCGCCCAGGGTTTTCAGAAGCCTATCAAGAAGCAGGGCCATTGTCAAACGTTGCATGCAGCACGCATTGAGCCTCAACCTGTGACGCTACATGCAGGACGGCGGTGTCGCCGTTGGAGCGACGCTGCTATCATCGTAAGCGCACGGAACGACGACAGTGGAGGTATGCGCCCATGGCGGCGGAGATCATCAACGGCAACGAGATTGCGAAGCAGGTGCGCGGTGAGGTCGCCGAGGGCGTGGCCGCGCTGAAGGCTTCGACGGGCGTCGAGCCGGGGCTGGCGGTGGTGCTGGTGGGCGAAGACGCGGCGTCGGCTGTGTACGTGCGCAACAAGGGTCGCGCCGCCGAGGAGGCGGGCATCTACTCGGAGACGTACCGGTTGCCGCAGGAAACGGAACAGGACGAGATCGTGGAACTGGTGCGGCAGCTGAACGCCGACGACCGCTTCCACGGCATCCTAGTGCAGCTTCCGCTGCCGCCGCAGGTGGACGAGGAGACGGTGTTGTACACCATCGACCCGGCGAAGGACGTGGACGGGCTGCACCCATTCAACCTCGGCCGGCTGGCGGCGGGGAACCCGACGTTCGTGCCGTGCACGCCGGCGGGGGTGCAGGAGATGCTCGTGCGGACGGGCCACGACCCTGCGGGGAAGCACGTCGTGGTGTGCGGGCGCAGCAACATCGTGGGCAAGCCGGTGTCGCTGCTGCTGCTGCAGAAGGCGGCGGGGGCGAACGCGACGGTGACCGTCTGCCATACGGGAACTCGGGACTTGGGCGAGATTACGCGGCAGGGCGACATCCTCATCGCGGCGGCGGGACGGCCGGAGTTCATCACGGCGGACATGGTTAAGGAGGGCGTCGTGGTTGTGGACGTGGGGATCAACCGCGTCGACGACGCTACGCGGGAGCGGGGGTACCGGCTGACGGGCGACGTGGACTTTGGGCCCGTGTCGGAGGTTGCCGCGGCGATTACTCCCGTACCGGGCGGCGTTGGGCCGATGACCATTGCGATGCTGTTGAAGAACACGTTGCAGTCGGCGCGGCGGTCGGTTGGGGGTTAGGTCGCGGAGGGTAAGCGCCCTTCGACAGGTTCAGGGCGAACGGTACAAGCCGGGCGACCGCCCCTGGATACCGGCCTCCGCCGGTTTCGAGGGCGGACGGCTAGCTGGAGGCTACCCAGATGCCGCCGTCCTCCACCTTGACTGGGAAACGCGGGATTCCGGGGTCGTAGGGTGAGATCTTGACGTAATTGCGGATGTTGAAGGCGATGCTGTGCCCGGCGCAAACTACCTCCTCGCCGTCCAGGAAGCCTGCGTCCAGCGGCCAGCTCGCGTGGGGGCACTCGTTGCTGACGGCCACAACTTCTCCTTCGATGTTGGCAAGGCAGATCTCGTAGCCATGGGCCTCGGCGCGCATGAGCTCGCCGGGGGGCAGGTCGGACAATTCAGCGACGCGGACGTAGTCATCAGCCAAGGTGGCGCTCCTCTGGTGTTCTCGCAACAAGGATAGCAAATGAGCCGCCGTCAGGGCGAGAGCGCGTCCCCTCGGCGTGCTCTAATTTGGGCTCTTGCGGGACCTGCAGCATGTTGACTGAGGCACTTCCCAGGCGCACCATTGGCGGACGGGAGACGGCGGGTTGTGACATGTAATGTGACGTCCCCCACGGCCGTTTTCGTATCTGAAAGCAGCTTCAGGTTAGGAGACGCAGCATGACACAAGGTGCTGGTGGAGAGGCCCAAGCAGAGGGCGCCGAGGCGCGAACGGGCAGGCGGAATGTAACCGGGCTGGTCATCGTGAACACGGGGAACGGGAAGGGCAAGACGACAGCTGCGCTCGGCGTGCTCTTCCGCGCGTGGGGTCGTGGGATGAACGTGCGGATGTTCCAGTTCATCAAGAACACGGGCTCTCGGTACGGCGAACAGCGGGCGGCGGAGAAGATCGGGCTCGACATCAGCGCGCTGGGGGACGGGTTCACGTGGTTGTCGAAGGACCTCGACCACTCGGGCGAGCTGGCGGCGGAGCAGTGGTCGAACTGCAAGGAGGCGATCCTGCACGGCGGTCACGACTTGGTCGTGATGGACGAGCTCACGTATGCGCTGCAGTTCGGGTGGGTGTCGACGGAGGAGCTCATCGAGACGCTGAAGCAGCGACCGCAGACGATGCACGTCATCATCACGGGCCGGGGCGCACCGGAGGCGCTCGTCGAGTATGCCGATCTGGTGACGGAGATGCGAGAGATCAAGCACCCCTTCGCGGAGAAGGGGATCAAGGCGCAGCCGGGGATTGAGTTCTAGCTACGGGGCGTAGCCGCCGCCCTGCCCCTCCCCCCTGGATACCGGCTTTCGCCGGTATGGAGACGGGGGTGGGACCCTGGTTGCCGCCTCTCGCCGGTATGGAGACGGGGTGGGACCCTGGTTGCCGCCTCTCGCCGGTGTGGTGACGGGGGTGGGACCCTGGTTGCCGCCTCTCGCCGGTGTGGTGACGGGGGCGGGACCCTGGTTTCCGCCTCTCGCTGGTATGGAGAGTGTGAGTGGGCTCTGAGGGCTTGCCCCCGCTCAGGGTAAGCGGGGGTAGCGCCGCGCGCAGGGCGGGCGGCCACAAGGGCCACCCCCAAGACTTTCAGGGTTGCCGTAGCTAGCCGAGGTCTACGAGGACGTCGTCGCCCTCCACTTTGCAGGGGATGACGGTGGCTTTCTCCTCAGGCACGCCGGTGCGCTGGCCGGTCTTGACGCTGTAGAAGTGGCTGTGGCCAGGGCACTCGACGCAATCGTCCTCGAGAATGCCCTCGTGGAGGGCCCAGCCCTCGTGCGGGCAGAAGTTATCGAGGGCGTAGAACTCGCCATCCAGATTCGCGATCATCACTTCAGTGTCGCCAACCTTGGTCATAGCCAGCATTCCTGGCTTAATGGCGGATGCCTGGGCGACCTTCACGTAGTTCTCGGGCATTGAAGACCTCCGATCAGCATTGTGCGGCCCCTACGATAGCAACTGCGGGCGTCGTTGTGCAACGGGAATGGGGCTAACTTAGCGGCTCCAGATACGTTTTCAATAGCAAATGACCAGAACGAGAGCCGTCAATGACAGGTCAAAGGAGCAATTCCCAGCTTTGAGAGGAGGGAGGGGGTATGTGTCCAAATCAAATGCGATACAAAAGTAATACAAACGCTCTTCATCAAAATCAGATACGGGAGCGTAAAACCATGAGCGCCGGAATAGTTTTCTACATAGGAGTTGCCCTCGTCTTCCTTGTAGCGGCCTGCAGCCCCGAAAGCGACGACACGCAGTCAGGGCGCGCCTCGTCCTCGGCCGCGCCGACGCCAACGCCCATCGCAATTGAGGCGCCGGTTGTCACAGACACCACCGTCGACACCGTGCTGCTCGACACGCCGGTGGCCGAGACCGTAACAGAACCGGCCGCAGTCGAGCCACAGTTGGATGCTATGGACATCGTCGCTGCGAGAGAAGAGGTGCTGTCGCGTATCTACGAGGACTCTTTGCCGTCCGTCGTGTACGTACGTGTCGTCCACAAGCTCGACCCTGACGACACCCAGTTCGGCCGCGACTTCTTTGATGGGATACCCCGCGGGCCCTTCAACGAGTACCAGCATGGGGCAGGTTCGGGCTTCGTATGGGACGAGGAGGGCCACATCCTCACGAACTGGCATGTCGTTGAGGGATCCGACACCGTTAGCGTCGTATTCCACGACGGGCAGGAGTACGACGCAGAGTTCCTGGGCGGCGACCCGGACTCGGACCTCGCCATCCTCAAGATTGACCCTGAGCTTCGGGAGCTGGAGGCACTGCCGCGTGGGGACCTGGACGAGATACGCGTGGGCCAACTGGCGCTAGCTATCGGGAGTCCGTTTGGACAGGACTTCACGTTGACCAGCGGCATTGTAAGCGCGCTGGGAAGGACGATACGCAGCGGCAGCGGGCCGTACTCGATTCCGCTGGTGGTCCAGACAGACGCTCCCATCAACCCCGGCAACTCCGGCGGGCCGCTGCTGGACAGGCTCGGGCAGGTCATCGGCATCAACACGCAGATCATCAGCAACTCGGGGTCCAACTCGGGCGTTGGCTTCGCGGTGCCGATCGACATCGCCAAGCAGGTCGTGCCGGACCTGATCGAGCACGGCAAGTACGAGTACGCGTGGCTGGGCATAAGCGGCTCGACGCTGACTCCCGACGCGGTCGAATACATCGGGCTGCCCGAGGGCACGCGGGGGGTGCTCGTCGTCAGGGCGATCGACGACGGGCCTGCGAGTGAGGCCGGCATCGAGGGCGGGGATGAAGAGGTCACGCTCGAAGGAGAGGAGCTGACGCTTGGGGGCGACGTCATCGTAGGCATAAACGGCGAGGAAATCCGGGAGATGCACGACCTGATCTCCTACCTGGTGGAGAACACCAAGCCGGGTGATGAGATTTCGCTGGACATCGTGCGCGACGACGGGGAGACGGAGACCCTTTCGGTCACCCTCGGCACTCGCCCGGAGAACTAGCGAATCCGGCACCCCACCTCAAGGGAGGGCTGTTCCAGGGGGGCAGCCCTCCCTTTCTTTTTCCGCCGCGCGTCCGGCAAGTTCATGTCCGACTAGTGGACAGGGCTTTCTGCCGACCAATAGTGCGGTAGGGAACCAATCCACCGGCAATTGTGTCTCTTTATGTGAGGGGCAAGCAGCGCGGCAGCAGTCCCAAAGTAGAAATTCACCCAAGAGGTGACGTGATGACCCGCAGAGCCAACATATTTCTGCTCGTAACGGCTGTAGCCGTCGCGGTGCTGCTGGGCTTCGCAGCGTGCGGCGAGGGGGAGCCGGCCACGAATCCGACGGCTACGGTGACTGCGGAGGTGACCTCGGGGAAGGAGCCCAACGCGTCGGTGCGGGGCACGGTCACGTACCGCGAGGACATACCACTGACCTCGGGGGCGCAGCTGGAGGTTGAGTTGCGCGACACGTCGCTGCAGGACGCGGCCGCGCCGCTGATCGCGCAGCAGGTCATCGAGGACCCGGGCCAGGCGCCGATCGCGTTCGAGGTCGAGTACAGCCGCGACGACATCGTCGAGGGACACACGTACTCGATCCAGGTCAGGATCATCGAGGGGGACGGCCGGCTGGCCTTCGTGAACGACACTTCGTTCGACGTCATTACGCGCGGCAATCCGGACGAGGTGGACATACCGCTCGTACTCGTGCAGCCGCCGCCGGAGCTTGCCGCGCAGGTGGAAGGCGACCACCGGACGTGGGTGGAGCGGCCTCCGGAGGTCATTCGCGCGCACGCGTGGGACGAGGGCGGGAACAAGCACATCCGCATCGAGTACTACCAGTCCGACGTGGAGAACTGCGCACGGCCGGGCAGCCAAGGCATCGAGGTTGCGGGCAGGGAGATTGCGATCACATTCACGTTGCAGCAGCCGCCGGAGACGCCGTGGGGCTCGGGCTGCGGGGCCTCCTACGTCGAGCTTGACAACATCGAGCGCATTCCGGCGGAGCTGGAGAGCGGGAAGCCGTATACCATCACGGTCAACGGACAGGCCGTCGCCAGTTTCAGCGTGCCGGACGAGAAGCTGGGGCACACGGTGATAGCGGACTCGCTGGTGCAGAGCGTCGAGGTGGTGGAGATGGAGAGCGACCTGGTGCAGTTTGCGCTGCGGATTGTTTCCGGCAGGCCTTCGGGTAGCTGCACGCAGTACAACGGCTACGAGATCACTCGCACGAACGGCAACAGGATCGACGTGCGCGTCACGCACCACAGCAAGGGTGACCCGAACGTTATCTGCACCAAGGACTTCCCCATCGACGAGACGATCGTGCCGCTGGGCGTCCTCGAGGAGGGCGTGGAGTACACGGTGACCGTGAACGGCAAGCCGCTGTCGGAGTATGGCGAACAGTCGAAGGTGGTTGTGGGGAAGTAACACAACGGCGCAGGCCAAAGGGCCATGTCAGGGGGGAGGGCCAGAGGGGGCCCTCCTCCTTTGTTGGGTTGAACGGGCACGTTGGCGAGGGACTAACCGAGCGAGTCCGTGGGTTGGGCTCCAGTCTAGGTGTCCTCGGTATGGCGGAAGCGAAGCTCGGAGCGGAGCTGCTTCACCAGGTCCTCGACCTCATTGCTGTCGGCGCTGTAGCGGTAGAGGGAGTGGCGCAGGGCTTCGAGGGCGCCCTCGAGCTCGGGCCAGACGACTTCCGTAACGCCCAGGCGCTTGAGGCGCTCGCCTTCCTCGCGCTGTCGGACGAGGGTCACGGTATCGAGATCCGGGTTGATTGCCAGTGCGTTGTGCGTGGTGAGCCACGTCGCCACGGGGTCGGTGACGCAGACGACGAGGAGACGGGCGTAACGCACGCTGGCGGCCTCGAGGACGCGCTCGTTGTGGCTATCGCCGTGGAGGACGGTTGTGCCGCGGTCGCGCCAGGGACGGAGGAGATTCGGGTCGAGGTCAATGGCGATGAAGGGGACGCCGTGCTCGTTCAGGATCTCCGCGACCAGCGTGCCGACGCGCCCGATGCCGCAGACGACGGCGTGACCGCGCATGTGGTGGATGCGGGACTCGAACTCGGGACGGCCGAGGCGATAGGGGCGGAAGGAGCGGTAGCGGGAGCTTACCGCCGCCATAGCGGAGGCGCCGCCGGACATAAGACCGGGGGTGAGGGCCATCGTGATGACGGCGGAGACGATGACCAGTGAGAAGACATCTTCCCCAACGATGTCGAGCTGTAGCGCGGTTGCCGCGAGAAGGAAGCTGAACTCTCCAATCTGCATCATGCCGAACCCGACCAACATCGCCGTGTGGGGCAGGTAGCCGAAGGCGCGGCCGATGACTGCGGTGACGGCGAACTTACCGACCAGCACCGCGGCGACGATGGCCAGCACGGGCACGGGGTCCTGCATGATGTGCACGGGGTCCGTGAGCATGCCGAGGGATACGAAGAACATGGCGGCGAAGGTGTCCCGGAGCGGCGTAATCTCGGCCAGGGCGCGGTGGCCGAAGTCGGACTCGCTGAGGAGGACGCCGGCCACGAAGGCGCCGAGGGCGGCGGAGAGGCCGGCGGCGCTGGTGAGGCCTGCGGTGCTGAAAGAGATGGCTACGAGGGAGAGGATGAAAATCTCGCGGGAGCCGAGCTGCGTGACGCGATGGAGCAGCCACGTCAGCACGCGGCCGCCGAGGAGGGCCATGCCGCCAAGAACGGCGGCCGCCTTCAGCAGGCCGATCGCGAGCTCGGTGAGGAGGCCGCCGCCCTCGCCGCCGAGGGCGGGCAGGATGGCGATCATCGGGATGAAGGCGAGGTCCTGCACGAGGAGCATTCCCGTCAGGATGCGGCCGTGGAGGCTGAGGAGCTCGCCGCGGTCGTTCAGGGTCTTCAGGACGACCATGGTGCTGCTGAGGGAGATGGCGAAGGCGAGGGTCAGCGCACTGGCGGTCTCAAGGCCGAGCAGGAGGGCCACGCCGTAGCCGATGGCGCCCATGCAGGCAATCTGGGCGAGGGTGCCGAACACCGCGATGTTGCGCAGCTTGACGACGTCGCGGAAGGAGACTTCCACGCCTACGGCGAACAGCAGGAGGATGACGCCGAACTCGGCCAGCGACTCCACGGTCTGCTGGTTGCCGATGACCTCGAGGACGTGCGGGCCGATGATCATGCCTGCAGCGAGATAGCCGACGATCACGGGCAATCGCAGCAGCCGCGCCGCCAGGGAACCGGCAAATGCGGCTGCGAAGATGATGACAATGTCCCAGAAGAGGGAAAGTTCGTGGGGCATGCGATTGTCCTTCCGGCCACATGATGGAAAGGCAGGAGGCGTCCGGAGCGCGCGTGGAAGGGTGTCATGGTATTAGACGCAGGCGGGCGGGGCAAGGAAGGGAGGCCAACCGGCGCAGGAACGAGGGGCCTCGGAAGGAAACGCCGGCTAGCCGGTCCGGGCGGCCCGCATCCGATCGAGGCGGCCGCGAATGCCGGTCTCGGGCAGCAGCATGCCGTTGATGAAGAGGGTGATGTTCAGGGGGGCGACGATCGCGAGGCCGATGAAGAGCGAGCCCGTGCCTTCCTGCATCAGCCCGACGAAGAGTGGCCCCCACATCGCGCTGAAGGGGAAGACGGTGCGGATGAGCCCCTGCCCCACGGCGACCTCGCGGTGCGCGAGCCTGAGGTCCATGGGGATGGTGAAGAGGACGGGGGCCACGCCCATCGCGAAGGCGCCGATGATGAAGAGGCAGAGCGCGGCGACCGGCACGCTGGGGGCTTGCAGCAAGAGCGTGTAGATGATGGGCAGGACGATGCCTGGCACCAAAACGAATGGCTTCCGCCTGCCTAGCCATTGCGAAATGGGGCCCGACGCCAAGGTGCCGCAGATGCCCCCGACGGGGAAGACGCTCATCAAGAGTCCCGCCGTTTCCAGCGAGATTCCAAGCTTGTCTATGGCGTAGGTTGGGTAGAAGGTGAGGAACGAGCCGAAGCACACGGCGACGCCTATCTGAGCGGTCGCTACGATCCAGAGGACTTTGTTGCGGCGCAGGACGCCCGCAGGGTTGGCCTCGTGCTGGGGCGCTCCGCCTGACTCGGTGCGGGTTCCGCGTTCGCGTCCCATGAAGACCCATGACGCTACGATGAGGACCATCAAGGCGCCAACGAGGTAATAGTAGCTGCGCCAACTGTCGAGGAGCAGGACGATGGCGGGCGTGGCAGCGAGCGCCAGAACCTGGCCGGTGGAGCGGCTGCCGTAGTCGAGGCTGTTGACGGTGGCGTAGAGCCTGGGCCGGAACCACTGCTGGATGAGCATGACCTGTAGCTGGATGCGCACCGCGGACGCCATAACGAATCCAAGCCTGCCAAGCACGAGGACGAGGGCTCCCGGGGACAACGCCTGAACGATGGTGAACGCGGCCATGCCAAGGCCGCTCAGGAGCGTGACGAGCTTCGGGCTGTAGCGCGTCAGCCAGATGCTTGCGGGGAGGGCCATGAGGCCGAAGCCCATGAAGCCGGCGGTGCCCAGCAGGCCCGCCTGCGTCGGCGAGAGGTCGAGCTCCTCGCGCCAGAGGGGGATGAGGACGCCGATGGAGAAGAAGACAAGGTTGTTGACGTAGTCCATGGCCCACAGGTGGAGCATGACCACCCAGGCGTAGCGTGGCTGGCTGGCGTTGTAACCTGAGGTTGGTCTCGAGCTCACTGAAGGGGGCCGCTGCCGACAGGTTCCATGCTATTGATGTTGACATGGACGGGGGCGATGCACAAATCGCGGAGCGGGCCGGTGACCCTTTCAGTCCCAGCGATCTCGGGCATGGCCCGGAAACAAGGTGATATTTAACATTCGTAAAGTAGGGGAACAAGGCCGGTTTAGTATCAATCGAACGAATACTTGATTGTTAGTGAATCGAAGCAGTCTTGAGGAAATTGGTTTGAATGCGTAAAAGTACATGCTTGGCGATTCCGACTTACGGCAAACAATCGAAATCGTGTTGCTGGAGAGCGACGAAATCAACCGTTAATCCTGTTTGACAGGCCTTGAGGCCGACAATAGCATGCCCCCGTCACCGGCATCACATTGAGGGCCGCGATGCGTCCCTTACGCCTGAAAACGGTTAGCAGCCATGTTTAAACAAATTGCACTCTACCAAGACAAATGGATCGCACCGGGTCTGGCGCTCGCTGACCTGGGTCTACTCAATCGCGTCCCCTGACGCCCCGTTCAGCCACCTTCCGTTTACCCTCAAGCCTTACCAATCAGGAGGATGCTGTGCGTATTGTGTTGAAGTCCAAGATCCATCGCGGTTACGTCACTGGAACCGGCCTCGACTACGTCGGGAGCGTCGAGATCGATCGCGCGCTCATGCAGAAGTGCGACCTGTGGGAGTACGAGCAGGTCGTGATTTGCAACGTCAACAACGGCAATCGGTGGGAGACCTACGTGCTGCCGGCCGAGTACGGCTCGGGCACCATCGCGGTGCAGGGTCCGGGGGCGCGGCTGTGCGAGCCGGGCGACATCGTTGTCATTCTCGCGTACGAGGTCACGGACGAGCCTGTCGAGCCCAAGCAAATCCTGGTCGACGAGAACAATCGCTTTATCGACTACCTGAGGACGAAGTATGAGCAGCCGGTATAGCGAGGCAGAAACCGAGCGGTTCTACGACGAAGAGGACGCCATCTACCGCTCGTTCTGGGACGCCGAGGGGAGCCTGCACTGGGGCTACTTCGACGAGACCACCGATGGCGACTTCATGCGGGCCTCGGCGCGGCTGGACGAGGTCATGGCCGCGAAGGGCGGCATCGACACGAGCTCGCACGTGCTGGACCTTGGCTGCGGCAACGGCAACACGTCCCTGTGGCTGGCGAAGACCTACGGGTGCCGAGTCACGGGCATCGACCTGAGCAGTGTGCGTGTGAACAACGCAAGGGAGATGGCGGCACGGGAGGCAGAGAAGGTGCAGCGGTTGCTGCGATTCGAGCACGGCTCCGCGACGGACCTCCCCTTCGATGACGGTGAGTTCACGCACGTCTGGAGCCAGGCGACCATCTACCACGTGCCGGACAAGGAGACCGCGCTGCAGGAGAGCCGCCGCGTGCTCAAACTGGGCGGCCTGCTGGTGTTGGACGACCTACTGAAGCCCATGCCCGTCGTGAGCGAGCAGTCGCGGCAGTACGTCTACGACCGGCTGCTGTTCGACACGCCGTTCAGCTTCACGGGTTACCAGGACTACCTGAAGGAGATCGGCTTCACCATAGTTGAGGCGGAGGACCTCTCCGGGTACCTGAGGCAGAGCTACCAGCACCTGGGCTCCAAGGCCCGTCACCACGCCCGTGGGGAGCTCGAGGAGAAGCTGACGGCGTTGAACTTCGCGTACGGGAAGATGGTGGAGGCGGTGGAGCGCGACGAGCTCGGATGGGGGCTGTATATCGCGCAGGCAAGCTAGTCCGCGCGGTTAGGGTGACATAACGAGATAACCCATGGAGGACCAAGCAATGACCAGTCAAAACAGGGTGCAATGGATCTACTCATCCAAGGATATCAATGAGCTTCAGGAGCGATACGACTACTGGGCGGCAGAATACGACTCGGACCTGGACCGCGATTTCGGTTGGTTTGCCCCGCAGTTGGCCGCAGAAGTCCTCCAAAGGTATGTGCCAACCACGGCGCGCATCCTCGACGCCGGGGCGGGCACGGGCCTGGTCGGCAAGGCGCTCAAGGAGATGGGGTACGGCTCTATCGTCGCCATGGACCTTTCCACTGGCATGCTGGAGGTTGCAAAGAAGACCGAGGCATACGAGAGCTTCGACCAGATGGTGCTCGGTGAAACGCTGGGCTATGAGACCGACAGCTTCGACGCGGTAATCAGCGTTGGTGTGTTCACGGTCGGTCACGTACCCGCCGGTGGCCTCGACGATCTGGTGCGGGTCACCAAGCCCGGCGGCTTTATCGTCTACTCGCTGCGGCCAGACGTGTACGAGGAGAACGGCTTCAGGGAGAAGCACGCAGAGCTTGAAGCCGCCGGCAAACTTTCAATTGTGGAAGTTACAGAGCCTGTACACGTGCTGCCCATCGGGGAGCCAGAGGTGGAGCACCAGGTCTGGGTGCTCAGGATCAGCTAGTCGAACGAGGAAAGGGAGGCCGGTCATGGCACAGCAGAACAAGGTGCAGTGGGTCTACGAGGCTAAGGACAACGATGAGCTCGAGGCACGCTACGACGAGTGGGCGGCGGAGTACGACGCCGACGTCATCGATGAATTCGGCTACTTTGGGCCGCAGCGGGGCGCGGACATCTTCGAGCGGTTCGTGCCGACGAGCGCGCGGGTCCTTGACGCCGGGGCGGGCACGGGGCTGGTGGGCGCCGTGCTGAAGGAGAAGGGCTACGGGTCCATCACGGCGATGGACCTGTCCAACGGGATGTTGGAAGAGGCGAAAAAGACGGGCGCGTACGAGGGCTTCGACCGAATGGTGCTGGGCGAGACGCTGGGCTACGAAACGGCGAGCTTCGACTCGACGATCAGCATCGGTACGTTCTCGCTGGGGCACGCCCCGGCTAGCGGCCTCAACGAACTGGTGCGGGTTACCAAGCCGGGCGGGTACATAGTGTACTCGGTGCGGGCCGACGTGTACGTCGAGAACGGGTTCCAGGCGAAGCACGAGGAGCTGGTGTCGGCGGGCAAAGTTACCATCGTGGACGGCACGGAGCCGGAGCACCTGCTGCCCAAGGGCGAGCCGGAGCTGGAGCACCGGTTCTGGGTGCTGAGGGTCAGCTAGACCGACAGCGCACCAGCAAGAGCCACTGGAAGGGCCCGGCGCATCGCCGGGCTCCTTTGCGAGCATCGGATTTCAGCTTGCCACGCGCGCCCCGATGCTGCTACGGTTCCGAAGCGACCCATGCCCACTTCACGTGGCATGGCGTGCGGACATCGCTTGGAGGCAGCAATGGGCAGAAGGCAGACCATCCACATTCCCGGCGTGGCGCACAACGCGCCAATTCCCTTTGGCGCCCGGGTGGGCAACATCGTGTACAGCTCAGGGATCCAGGGCATCAACGCAGACGACGGCCAGCTGAGCGAGGACGTCAACGAGCAGGCTCGGCAGTGCTTCCGCAACCTGCGGACGTTCCTGGAGCACGCGGGCGCGACGACGGACGACGTCGTTCGCATTACGTGCTACCTGCAGGACCTTGCCGACCGGCCGTCGATCAACGGGCCGTGGCTGGAGATGTTCCCGGACGAGGACGACCGGCCGGCGCGGCACACGAGCCAGTACAACCCGCCGCCCGGTGGGATGAAGGTGCAGATTGAGGTGATTGCGGTGGTGGAGGAGTAGGGGCGCGCCGTTCAATCTGAGCCTGTAGAAGCGCGCTTGCCTGTCCTCCGGCAAAGCCAGAACGCAAGGCGGGGTTGTGGGCGACAGAGGCAGACGCGAGTATGGAGCTTCACAGAGGCCAATTCCTTAGAGCGTTTGGTGCATCACTCGTCACCGGTATGGGGGTCGCGCTGGATTTCACTGTTCTCAACAACTACGCAGTTTGGATTCCTATCCTTGTCGCTGTGCTCACAATTGGCGTGCCGCCCTTTTGTGCCGGTTGGCTGTCGTCCAATAGGAGGTATGCTGCGCTCTTCCCTGTGACCGTCTTCGGCAGCCTAGCTGTGGCGAGCGCAATCGGCGGTCCCATAAGCACGGACTCGGATGCCGTAGGATTCATCGCGATGCTTAGCGCAATCTACGGCAGTCTGGCAGCCGCAATGTACTTTGTTGGATGGTTGCTGGCCGACACCTTCTTGAGACGGCGGTACGGAGGCTGATGAGTGAATCCGGCTCTTTAAGACCCTGAGGCCAAACACAAAGGAGGAGAGATGAAGGCTGTACAGGTATCGGTTGCTGGCGGGCCGGAGGTGCTGGAGTACGTGGATGTGCCGGACCCGGAGCCGGGTGAAGGCGAGGCGCTTGTCGAGCTGAGCGCCGCCGGCGTGAACTACATGGACGTGTACGTTCGGTCCGGCGCCAACAACCCGTCGCTGCCGATCATCCCCGGCGGCGAGGGCGCGGGCGTCGTGGTGCGCGTTGGGCCTGGGGTGACGGAGGTCTCGGTGGGCGACCGGGTGGCGTACACGGGCGCAGGTGCGTCGTACGCCGAGAGGGTCGTTGTACCGGCGTGGCGGCTCATCAGGGTGCCGGACGACATGGACATCGAGATGGGCGCGGCGGTCATGCTGCAGGGCATGACGGCGCACTACCTCGCGAACTCCACGTACCCGCTGAGGGCGGGCGACACGGCGCTGGTGCACTCGGGAGCGGGGGGCGTCGGGCTGCTGCTCATTCAGATGGCCAAGATGCGCGGCGCGACGGTCATCACAACGGTCTCGACCGGCGAGAAGGCGGAGCTGGCGAAGGGCGCCGGCGCCGATCACGTCATCCTGTACACGCAGCAGGACTTCGCGGAAGAGGTCAAGAGCATCACCGACGGCAAGGGCGTGCAAGTGGTGTACGACGCGGTGGGGGCGGACACCTTCGAGGGCGGCATCGCGAGCCTGGCGCAGCGGGGCTACATGGTGCTGTACGGACAAGCCAGCGGGCCCGTGCCTACGGTCACGCTGTCCACGCTGAACCCCAAGTCGCTGTTCCTTACGCGGCCGGGGCTGTTCTCCTACACGGCGACTCGCGAGGAGCTGGAGATGCGGGCCGGCGAGGTGCTGGGCTGGGTGCAGTCGGGTAAGCTCGACGTGAGGGTGCACGGGCGCTTTGCGCTGTCGGACGCGGCGGAGGCGCACCGGCAACTGCAGGGACGGGTGACGACGGGGAAGCTGCTGTTGATTCCGTAGCGAGCCTTGCAGCGCGAGCACGGGGAATCCGGGCCGGCCCTTCGACAGGCTCAGGGCGAACGGATGCATTGCGAGGAGTCATGAAGGCGGTAAAGGTATTCGAGGCGGGCGGTCCAGAGGTTCTGATCTACACGGACGTGGAGGAACCGACGCCCGGGCGCGGCGAGGCGCTCGTCGAGCTGAAGGCGGCGGGCGTCAACTACCGGGACGTCTACGAGCGCTCCGGCGAGTACAACGTGCCCATGCCATTCATTCCCGGCAACGAGGGAGCGGGCGTCGTCGTTGAGGTGGGCGAGGGCGTGAGCGAGTTCTCGGTGGGGGAACGGGTCACCTACAACTCAGCGCGGTACTCGTATGCGGAAAGGGTCGTGGCGCAGGTGTCGCGGCTCATCAAGATGCCGGACGACATGGACATCGAGCTGGGGGCGGCGGCGACGCTGCAGGGCATAACGGCGCACTTCCTCTCGCAGTCCGTCTACCCACTCAAAGAGGGCGACACAGCGCTGGTGCACTCTGGCGCGGGTGGTGTCGGGCTGCTGCTCATCCAGATGGCGAAGATGCGGGGCGCGACGGTCATCACGACGGTCTCGACGGGCGAAAAGGCGGAGATTGCAAAGGGCGCCGGCGCGGACCACGCCGTGCTGTACATGGAGCAGGACTTCGTGGAGGAGGTCAGCTGCATCACCGGGGGCAAAGGGGTGAACGTCGTGTACGACGCCGTCGGTGCGGTCACCTTCGACGGGGGGCTCGAGGTCCTGGCGCCGCGGGGCATGATGGCACTCTACGGGCAGGCGAGCGGGCCGGTGCCGACGCTGGACGTCGCGAAAATCGGCGCGAAGTCGCTCGTCTTCACGCGGACAGGCGGGAACGCCTTTACGCAGACGCGGGAGGAGCTGGAGTGGCGGGCCGGCGAGGTGCTGGGCTGGGTGCAGTCGGGCAAGCTCGACGTGAGGGTGCATGGGCGCTTCGCGCTGTCGGACGCGGAGGAGGCGCACCGGCAGCTACAGGGGCGACTGACGACGGGGAAGCTGCTGTTGATTCCTTAAGGGAATGTCAAGTATTGCGATTCGGTTCTAGCGTGCGCACGCGGAGTGGAGTACACTCGCGGGCAAGTTTGGGCTACACGCCAGGGTCGTTGGAAAGCGGATAGACTCACGAGGAGGCTCAGGAATGCTGACCACGCAAGAGACGGAATACCTCTGCAGAGTGGGCCCCGGCACGCCGATGGGCAACCTGATGCGGCGATACTGGCACCCGATACTGCTCTCGAAGGAACTGCCTGAGCCGGATGGCGCGCCGCTGCGTGCTCGCTTGCTGGGCGAGGACCTTGTGGCGTTCCGCGACAGCAACGGCGACGTTGGGTTGCTCGACAACTACTGCCCGCACCGCAGGGCGAGCCTGTTCTTCGGCCGGAACGAGGAGGCCGGGCTGCGCTGCGTGTACCACGGCTGGAAGTTCGACACGACGGGCTCGTGCGTCGACATGCCGTCGGAGCCGGCGGAGAGCAACTTCAAGGACAAGGTGAAGGTCAAGGCTTACCCGGCCAAGGAAGCGGGCGGGCTGATCTGGACCTACATGGGGCCGCCAGAGCATGAGCCGCCACTCCCGTTGCTGGAGTACAACACGCTGCCGCTGGACCACGTCTCCGTGTCCAAGCTGCGGTACGAGTCCAACTACGTGCAGGTCGTCGAGGGCGACATCGACACGGTTCACGCGTCGCTGCTGCACAGCCGGCTGGACTGCCTGGATACGGCCCCCACGGCCGCGACGCTGGCGGGGAGGTACCAGTTCCCGGACCGGGCGCCGAAGTTCTTCGTGGAGGACACGGACGGCGGGATCCTCATCGGCGCGCGGCGGCGGGCTGAGGAAGACAGCTACTACTGGCGGATCTCGCGGTGGCTGTTCCCGTACTTCACAATGATTCCGCGGGAGCCGCACGGGCACGTACAGGGCGGCGCCATGGTTCCCATCGACGACGAGAACTGCTGGTTCGTGCACATCCGCTGGAACCCGTACAGGCCCCTGCTCGAAGAAGAGCGGTTTGAGTCCCACTTCGACAAGTACATCATGGACGACGGGTCGTGGCTGGCCATCGCGAACCGTCGAAATGACTACATGATCGACCGGGAGAAGCAGAAGAACGAGACGTACACTGGCATCGAGTTCGTGAGGGCGCAGGACTCGGCGATGACGGACAGCATGGGGACGATCGCCGACCGCTCGAAGGAGCACCTGGCGACAACGGACATGGCGATCATCCGGATGCGCCGCAGCCTCATCAGGGCGGCGCGGGCGCTGGAGGACGGCGTCGAGCCGCACCAGCCGCACAACCCGGAGTCGTACAAGGTCCGGTCCGGCGGCTGCGTGCTGCCAAGAGATGTATACTTCACACAAGACTCCGAGGTGTGGGACGACATAACCGTCAAGTAGACGGCCTCTCACAGATAGTTCGAGCCCCACGGCTCGCCTCGCGGAGGGTCGTGGGGCTCTCATTTTGCCCGCGCGCCGACAACTGTGGGGCGGGCGGCGAAAGGTACCGATGGCAGGGGAGCTTACAGGCGCGGAGACGCAACAAGAGAAGTCGCCCTGGCAGGGCAGGTTGCCCTTCTTCTACGGCTGGATCATCGTCGCCATCGCGTTCATGATGAGCTTCATGACGGCGGGCGTCGGCTGGTCGACGAGCGTCATCGCGGTACCAATGCGCGAAGACCTCGGCTGGAGCCTTTCTTCCATCTATCTTGGCCTTACCCTGCGGGGGCTCGTTGGCGCGGGCAGCATGTTCGTGCTTGGGCGGTTTGCCGACCTCAAGCACGGCGCGCGGTCGCTGGCCATCGTGAGCGGCGGGCTGTCGGCGGTGACGTTGATCACGGTCTCGCAGGTGGAGTCGCACTGGCAATTTCTGCTGCTCTACGGCGTACTCGGCGGGATGACGCAGGCGGGGACCGGCTTTCTGATCCTGTCGGCCGTTGTGCCGCGCTGGTTCTTCCGCAAACGAGGCCGCGCCATCGCGATGGCAACCATGGGGTCGGGAGCGGCAGCCTTCATACTGCCGCCGGTGATGGCGTTCATCTTCGAATACGTGGGCTGGCGGGGCACATGGGTGGCGCTGGGGACCATGACGGCGGTGTTCACCATGCTGCCCGCTTTCCTTGTCTGGAGGCAGCCGGAGGACATCGGGCTGGTGCCCGACGGTAAGATCGAGCCCATCCCGGCGAACCGGGCCGCGGCGGTGCAGCACGTGCGCAACTACACCATGTCGGAGGCGGTGCGGTCGTCGGTCATGTGGGTGCTGGTACTGGCGGTGGCCGCAGCGAGCCTCTCGCCGAACGGGGTGCCGGCCTCGCTGGTGCCCATGTACATCGACAAGGGGCACACGACGCAGATTGCGGCGTTGGGTTTTAGCATCTACGGGTTGTTCAGCATGCTGGCGCGCTTCTTCTGGGGCTTCCTGGCGGAACGCCATCACATCCGGACGGTGACGGTCGCCATTGGCGTGTTCACGGGGCTTGTCATGCCGCTGTTGATCTTCCTGGCCGGGTACCCTGCGCTGTTTTACTCGGCGCTGGCGGGATTCGGGATTGGCGGGTTCATCGGGACGCAGGCGTTGGTGTGGCCGGCGTACTTCGGGAGGACGCACCTGGGGGCGATCGTGGGCGTCAGCAGGCCTTTTGCGACGGTGGTGAACGCGTCGGGGCCGCTGCTCATGGCGCAGAGCTTCGACCGGACGGGCAGCTACAGCTTCGGGCTGTGGTGCATGGGGGTCTCGTGGCTGCTGTGCGCGGCGGCGATGTTCTTTGCGCGGCCGCAGCGGCAAGTGGACCCGTCGCAGCAGGCGGCAAGGGCGCAGGAGGCCGGTTAAGATGTACACGCCCGCTTGATTCGCGGGCGGGGGCCACGAGGCAGGCGTCAACGCAGTCCAACCAGAGGGGGGCGGATGGCGGAGCAGCATACGAGCGAGCGACCACAGCACTGGCCAGCCAGGCTGCCGTTCTTCTATGGCTGGGTGATTGTGGTCATCTCCTTTGTGATGGGATTCATCACGGCCGGGGCTTTCTGGGCGACCAGCGTCATCGCGGTCCCCATGCGCGACGACCTGGGCTGGAGCCTCTCGTCCATCTACGTTGGCCTGACGATTCGCATGCTGGTGGGGGCGGGAAGCATGTTCGTGCTGGGGAGGTTCGCCGACCTCAAGCACGGGGCGAGGACGCTCGCCGTCGTCAGCGGTGTCCTGGCGTCGGTCTCTCTGGTGGCGGTTGCCTACGTCAATTCGCACTGGCAGTTCCTTGCCCTTTACGGAGTGCTGGGCGGCTTCTCTGTGGCCGGAGCCGGTTTCCTCATCCTGTCCGCCGTGGTGCCGCGCTGGTTCTTCCGGAAGCGCGGCCGGGCAATGGCCTTCGCGACGATGGGGTCGGGCGCGGCGGCGTTCGTGTTGCCGCCGCTGTTTGCCCTAGTCCTCGAAGCGGTGGGCTGGCGCGGCACGTGGGCGTTCCTCGGCATTCTGACCGGGGTCTTCACCATCATTCCCTCGTTCCTGATATGGCGGCAGCCGGAGGACGTCGGACTGGAGCCGGACGGGGGCATCGAGCCCATCCCGGCGAACCGGGCCTCTGCGGTGCAGCACGTCCGCAACTACACCCTGCGGGAGGCTGTGCGGACTCCGGTCATGTGGATACTGGTCTTTGCGCTGGCGTCTGCGAGCCTGTCCCCAAACGGGGTGCCCTCGACGCTGGTGCCGATGTTCATCGAGAAGGGGCACTCGACGCAGGCGGCGGCGCTGGGCTTCAGCATCTACGGCCTCTTCAGCATGCTGGCACGCTTCTTCTGGGGTTTTCTGGCGGAGCGGTACCACATCCGCACGGTTATCATCTCCATCGGCCTGTTCTCCGCGGTTGCGATGCCGACGCTCATCTTCATGGAGGGCAACGTGGCGCTGCTCTACGCGGCTTTTGCGGGCTTCGGCATCGGCGGACTCATCGGCACGAATTCGCTCGTGTGGCCCGCGTACTTTGGGCGGAGCCACCTTGGCGCGATCGTAGGCGTGAGCCGGCCCTTTGAGACAGCGGTCATGGCTTCCGGGCCGCTGCTGATGGCGCAGAGCTTCGACCGGACCGGCGGATACACGCTCGGCCTGTGGCTCATGGGAGTCTCGTGGTTGATGTGCGTGGGCGCGATGCTGCTGGCGCGGACTTCGCGGCAGGCGGCGGCGGCGCCCCCCGAGGCGGCGTCCGAGATGGCTCGGCCGCAGGAATCCGGGTAGCAGGGGCTCCCCCATCCCGGCCCCGTATCGAGTACGGGGCAAGCTCTTCCCCCTACGGGGAAGGGGTTAGTTCTGCTGCACGCGGAAGGCCTCCAACGCTGTCACCCCGAAGGCCCATTCACGCTCCTCATCGTTCTTGAAGACTTCGTGGTCCAGGACGCCCTGGAGGGAGTTGCGGTATCCCTCACGGCCGGCTACGGGCGGGAAGTCGCTGCCCCACATCATGCGCCGGGCGCCGAAGGCCTCGTAGGCCCACTCCATGGCGGGCGGGACGTTCTCGAAGCGCAGCTCCGGCGTGAGTCTTCCGGGACGCTGCCCGAATTCTCCGATTCCCCCGAACTTGATGTAGGTGTTGGGCCTCGATGCGAGCTCCAACGCCTTCTTGTAGTTGTCATAAGGCGCGACTACGGACTCGGGGCTGCGGGGGTGGTACATGCCACAGAGGTGCTCGAGGATGATGGTGGTGTCAGGGACGCTGAGGATGAGCTCCTGGAAGCCGGGATCCGCCGAGTGGGCAGTGTTGACGAGGAAGACGCTGATGGGGAGGCCGACCTCGCCAGCCCTTCGCCAGATGGCGGCGGGATCGTCGCCGGGGGAGCGGTCCTGCGGGAGGAGTCGGATGCCGCAGACGCCCGGGTTGGCGGCGAGCTCGTCGAGGGTTGCGAGGGCGCCGGGAGATGCGGCGTCGACGCCTGCAATCGCGCTGAAGCGGCCGGGGAAGCGGTCGATGCACTCGAGCAGGTAGCTGTTGTCGAACATGCCGCGGTGCTGGGTCAGCAGGGCGAGCCGCACATCGTAGTTGTCCATGCAGGCCAGCAGGGTTTCGATGGGCTCAAACCAGCTTGTGCCGGCGTGGCAGTGGGTGTCGACAACGTCCATGGCGCCCCCTTCGCTTGGGATGGCGGTACGCTAGCACCGGGCTTCTGGGCCGTCAAACGGGCCCAAGTGGTAGCTTGGCCCAGGAATCGGGCACCAGACCCGCGCCGGCGGCGGGAAAACAACCTGTCACGACTTGTAGCAAACACGGCACATTTCAGATACAAGTCGAAAATCTTTTTGCCCAGCCTCCCCTGACCTGCGGGGCTTCTTCCGCCAAGGCCGCCTGCAATTGATGGCACACGTTGGCTGTTGCACACAGTGGGGTTCTGGGTCCGGCTGACTGTGATGTGTGGGTTACGCATGGTTGCAGGGTAGCGAGAGCCGCAGCTTGGAGGCAAGGGCGTTGTGGCAGGGTTGGACATAAAGAGATGCACGTCCAGTCTCATTCTTGTCCCATTGTCCTCAAACGCATTGACAGCGTTGAATCGCATGCACTACTTTCGAGAGTCGCGCACATCCAAAACATTTCCTAATAGGTCTGGTTATTACTGATACTTTATCTTATATAGATGGCGAAATAGACAGCATGGGCCTGGAAGCGGGGAATTCGACACTTGAGGAGGCGTGCCGGGATCTGTGGAGGCCAATGGGAAATCCCCAAGAGCTAGCGCGGCCGATAGCAGAAAGTCACGAAGTAAGCAGCGGCCGATCTTGAGCTGACCAATGGGTCAGGAGCAATCTCACACACAAATACAGGGATTTGGAGGTTGAACAAACTTGATACTTTATCTCAAGTAATTCGGCACCGAGAGCAGAATCTAGGCAGTAAAACAGACTGTTCAATCACTCAATTGCCAGCAACACACAGAAAGGGGCTACGCCAAGCATGTTAGTCAACAGGAACACCTGGATTTCAGTATGGGGGCGGGCGCTCATGGCCACCGCGGCGTTGATGCTCGCGGTAGGGCTCATGGCTTGCCAGAACGGAGACGACGACGTCACGGCAACGAACGCCAACGGGGCGTCGAACTCGGCAGCGGCCTCGCCAACGGAAGAGACCACCATGGCGCAAAAGCTGAGCGTCGTGGCCACATCGAACATCGCCGCAGACTGGGCGCGCAACGTGGGCGGTGACCGGGTCGAGGTGAAGGGCCTGCTGCCCATCGCCCAAGACCCGCATTCCTACCAACCGGGGGCGCGGGACGTCGCGGACATCGCCGCGGCCGACCTGGTGCTGACCATCGGCCTTAGCCTGGAGGACGAGTGGCTCCTCGATCTGGTCCACAATGCCAGCGCGGATGAGTCGGGTGTCGTGGCGCTGGGCGATCATGTTTCACCCATCCTCTTTGATGAGGCCGACGGACACGCCATGGAAGCGGAAGGGAGCGAGGGGCTGTTGGGCCGCCTGCTCATCGCGGACGGCATTGAGCCGAGGCTCTCGATCCTGGACCTGGAGACCGGGGAGCTGGACCTGCACGCGCTTGAGGTCGCGGCGGCCTCGGCGACCCTGTACTCAAGCCCCAGCGGGCGGTTCGTCTTTGCACTATCCCGCGGTCCCGAGGACAACGACGACCGAGTACAGATCTTCGACAGCGGAATCTACCTGGAGGAGCACGGGGACCACTTCGACCTCGTCGAAGACCCCGTTTCCGAGCTGAGCCTTGGGACGACGGACCAGCGCCCGGTGCACGTGAGCGTCCACGCGGGCCATACGGCCATCTACCACGACGGATCGGGTCGTGCCGCGCTCTTCGACGAGCACGAGCTTGAGGAGGAGCGCGACTCGTACGAGCCGGTGTGGATCGACGCGGGGCTGCAGCACGGGGCGGTCGTGCCACTGGGCGAAGAGTACGCGGTGGTGACCTCCAACAACCCCGACTACCCTGCGACTGCAACCAGCAGCCTGCCCATCGGAGCTGAGGTGCGCACTCTCGACGACACCGTGGTGTACGACGCCAGCAACCGAGCATGTCCCGGACTCCACGGAGAGGCGGCGAATCACCACGGCGTCATGTTCGGCTGCGTGGGCGGCGTGCTGTTCATCGAGGGACACGATGGGGACTTTGAGCACGTCTTCGTCCCCAACCACTCCAGCCTGAACGAGGCCGCCCGCCTAGGCTCGATCTGGTCGCATGAGGACATCGAGCTGTTCTTCGGCTCCGCGAGCTACCGAGACGAGGATGGCGAGAGGATCAACGGCGGACTCTGGGCCATCGACGCCGAAGGCGGGAGCATGAGCCAAGTCCTGCCGGGGACGGACGAGAAGCGGGTCCTGCGGGCGGCGTTCGACGGGCACGGCGAGAAGGCCTTCTTCCTGACATACGACGGGACGCTCAACGTCGTCGACACGGAGTCGGGCGAGGTAGTGGAGACCATCGAATTGCTGGAGCCCTTTGACGGGGACACTTCGCCCAACTTCACCACAGTAGGCGACATCCTGTTCCTGACTGACCGGGCGCACGGCCGCCTGATCGAGTTCAACCTGGACCACGGTGAGGTAGAGCGGGAGTGGACCGTGGGCGGCGAGCCGCGGAGCGTGGCCTTCGCAGGCATCGGCGGCGGCGATGACCACGAGGAAGAGGGTCACGGCGAAGAGGGCCACGAAGAAGAGGGCCACGACGACCACGGACACGGCATGTATGACCCCCACTTCTGGTTTGACCCTCCCCGGGTGAAGACAGCCGTGTACACCATTGCCGAGCAGCTTTCTGCCCTCGACCCCGAGGGAGCGGCAACGTACCGCACGAACGCGGCGGCCTACGCGGCGGAGCTGGACGCGCTGCACGCATGGACGGAGAGCACCCTGCAGGCGATCCCCACGGAGCGCCGCGTCCTCGTCACATCCCATGACACCCTGCGCTACTTCGCCGAACTGTACGGGTTCGAGGTTGTCGGGACGGTACTGCCGGGGCTTTCCCCGGACATCGAGCCCTCCGCACAACATCTGCACGGGCTGATGGAGACACTGGAAGAGCATCCCGTGCCGGCGGTGTTCGGCGAAACGACCGTCTCGGAGCGGGTGGCACAGTCCATCGCACAAGAGACCGGCGCCCGATTCCTGCAGCTGTACTCAGGCTCCCTAGGGGCCCCAGGCAGTGGCGCGAACACCTACATCGGCATGGTGCGAGCCAACGTGGGAATCATCGTGGGCGCTCTACGGTGACGCCCTAATCACGCCCTGACTCCCACCGGGAGATCTCGGCGAAATAACTCTCGGCCCCTCCTTCTGTGTCCCGGCGGCAAGTGCCAGCCGCCGGGACACTCTTTTTGTCCGGTTACAGAGGCAGAGGCGGCACGGGCGAATTGCGAATCGACCCTGCGACCCTGGCCAGGACTCGCTTTGCCTTGCCCGCCGTATTCCTGTATGTTGACGGCGCACAGGCGCGAACTGAGGAATCCCTATGCGGCGATGGCCGCAGCCATATTCGACACAGGAGGGACACCATGGAAGCCAAGGCGTTCAGCCACATCTACCTGCCGTCACGGAACGCGGAGGAGTCGATTGCCTTTTACACGGAGCGGCTGGGGTTCAAGCTGCTGAGGAAGTACACGATGGGCGGGCGGGTCTCGGCGTACTGCGAGCTGGGCGGCGTGCTGCTGGAGGTGACGGACGGGGCGGAGAACACGCCCGACCAGGACGGGCGCACGGAGCCGCGCATCGGGCTGCAGGTGGACGACATCGCGGAGGCCATCGCGGAGCTGCGGGCCGCGGGGGTGCACGTGGAGCGGGAGCCGTGGAGCGCGCGGACGTTCTGGGGGCTGCAGGCGATGATCAAGGACCCGTCGGGATACATCATTTCCCTGCGGGAGTGGCAGGAGCCGGACGGGCCGTACTACCCGGACTGGCAGCCGGTACACGACGACGTAGAGCGGCTGGCGTAGGGGGGCTCCCCCATCCTAACCTTCCCCCCGAGGGGGAAGGGAGAGGACGAGTGGCCCGAATCCAATGCGGGGTCACCCCGCCCAACGCCCGTTCATACTTCGATTTCCCTCAGCACGAACGGGCTCCCAACCCCCTGGAATCCGGCTTCGCAACAGGTGCGGATCTGGCCGTTCGCAGGAATGACGAATTTGCTATAGGAGTCGAGCGTGAAGCGGAGTGAGGACCGGATATTGACGACGCACGTGGGCGCGCTGCCGAGGCCGCAGGAGCTTGGGCAGATGGTGCTGGCGAAGACGTCGGGCGGCGCCTACGACGAGGCGCAGTTGGCCGAGTCGATGAGGACAGCTGTGCGAGCCGTCGTTCGGCAGCAGCTGGACGCGGGGATCGACATCATCAACGACGGCGAGTATGGGAAGACGAACTGGACGGGCTACATCGGCGGGCGGTTGGGGGGCTACGAGCACCGCGACCCTCGGCCGGGGGAGGCCGTCGGGTCGGGGACGCAGGCGGGGATCGTCGGGCGGGACCGGCGGGCGTTCGAGGAGTTCTACCAGGACTATGACGCCAATGCCGCTCGCATCCGGCAGGCGCGCGCTGGGGGCGCAACAGCGACGATACAGGGACTCGTCAACGTCGGGCCGGTTTCGTACACCGGGCAGGCAATGATTGCGTCGGACGTGGAGACGCTGCGGGGGGCCATCGGGTCGGCGCCGGTGGTGGACGTGTTCATGCCGTCGATCGGGCCGGACAACGTGCTGCCGCAGAGCCACTACGAGTACTACGGGGGCGAGTGGGAGTACGTGTACGCCGTCGCGGAGGCGATGCGGGAGGAATACAAGGCGATCACTGACGCGGGGTACATCCTGCAGATCGACGCGCCGGTGGGGAAGTTCGAGACGCAGGACATGACGCTGGAGGCGTTCCGGGCGCGGTTTGCGCGGAGCGTGGAGGCGCTGAACCACGCGCTGGAGGGCATCCCGGAGGAGCAGGTGCGGTTCCACCTGTGCTTCGGGAGCTGGCACGGGCCGCACGCGTTCGACCTAGAGCTGAAGAACGTGGTGGACCTGGTGCTGCAGGTGAACGCGCAGGCGTACTCCATAGAGGCGGCGAACCCGAGGCACGAGCACGAGTGGAAGGTGTGGCGGGAGACGAAGCTGCCCGACGGCAAGATGCTGATGCCGGGGGTGGTGACGCACTCCACCAACCACATCGAGCACCCGGAGCTGGTGGCCGACCGGATCGAGCGGTTTGCCGAGGTGATCGGGCGGGAGAACGTGGTGGCGAGCACGGACTGCGGGCTGGGCGCTCGGGTGCACCCGCAGATCGCGTGGGCGAAGCTGCGGACGCTGGCGGAGGGGGCTCGGATGGCGAGTGAGCGGTTGTGGGGGTAGGGGCGGCTGCTGCTCGTGAGAGCCTTCGACAGGCTCAGGGCGAACGGAGGGGCGCTCCCCCATCCCAACCCCGTATCAAGTACGGGGCGGGCTCTTCCCCCTGAGGGGGAAGGAGTACTCGTCCCCCGCCTCTGGATACCGGCCCCCTATCGGGGTACAGGGCTTGCTTTTGCCGGTATGGAGAGTGGTTTGACATAAGGAGCTGTGATGGCTAGCTCGGCGGAGCATATTTTGCAGGTGTTGGAAGAGGCCGGCGTTGAGTATGTGTTTGGGATTCCGGGGGGCGGGACGAGTCAGATCTTTGCGTTGATGCATGGTCGGGAGGACCGGATCCGGCCAATCCTCGTGCGGCACGAGCAGGCGGCGGGGATCATGGCAGACGCGTACGCGCGCGCTACGGGGAAGCCTGCGGCCATCATGGGTCAGGGGCTGTTCATGGGTTCGAACGCGAGCTTTGGGATCATGGAGGCCATGCTTAGCAGCTCTCCGATGCTGGTGGTGACCGATACGTCGGACGGCGGGGCGGGGCAGCACCCGGCGAACCAATCGGGGGCGGGCGAGTACGGGAGCGTCGACCTGCCGGCGATCTTCCGCGCGATGACCAAGTACACGACGCTGGCCGCGAGCCCCAAAGAGGCGGTCATCGGGACGCAGCTTGCGCTGAAGCACGCGACGTCGGGTCGGCCGGGGCCGGCGGCAGTCGTCATGCGCTCGGCAGCGGCGGGCGGCGATGTTGACGTGGAGTCGCCGCCGTTCCTGCACCACACGTCGGGGTACCTGAACACGGCCAAGCCGCAGAGCGCGCCGGAGGACATCGCGCGGGCGGTGGACATTCTGGCGGCGTCAAAGAAGCCGGTGATTGTCGCGGGGAACGGCGTGCACGTGTCGCGGAGCCACGAACTGCTGCGGGAGCTGGCGGAGGCGTGGGGGGCGCCGGTGGCGACGAGCTACAAGGGCAAGAGCGCGCTCGCGGAGACGCACCCGCTGTCGGTCGGCATGGCGGGCGTGTACGGGCAGGCGGCGGCAAACGCGGTCATCGGCGACGCGGACACGGTGCTCGTCGTTGGGGCCAAGCTCTCGCCGCAGGACACAGTGCGGGAGCGGCCGAGCGTCTTCGACCCGCGGCGGCAGCGGATCATCCAAATAGACATCGACGAGAACAACGCGGGGTGGACGTTCCCCGTCGAGCTGGGGCTGGTAGGCGACGCGTCGAAGGTGCTGGGACAACTGCTCGAGGAGACTCGGGCGCGGGGGTCGACGTCGACGCCGGCGCGGGAGGCGTGGACAGCGTCGCTGGCGGCGCGGCGGAGCAACCTGGGCTACTACGACGAGCCGGCAATGCACGTGGACAGCTCGCCGGTGACGCCACAGCGGCTTGTGACGCTGCTGCGGGAGACGATGCCGACGGACACGGTGTACGCGCTGGACGCGGGGAACAACCGCACGTGGATGGCGCACTACTTCGAGGCGGTGCAGCCGCACACGTTCTTCTGCCCCGGCGGCACCGCGGGCATGGGGTGGGGGCTGCCGGCGGCGGTCGCGCTGAAACTGGCGTACGGGGACCGGCCGGTGGTGTGCGTGACGGGCGACGGCGGGTACATGATGACGGTGAATGCGCTCTCGACGGCAATGCAGTACGGGCTGGCGATGATCTGCGTGGTGTTCAACGACGGCGCGCTGGGCATGGTGAACCAGCACCAGCCAGAAGGGCGAAAGATCGCATCGGAGTTTGTGGAGACGGACAACGCGGCGGTGGCGCGCGGGTTCGGGTGCTTCGGGGTGCAGGTGCGGGACTCGCGGGAACTGCCGGGAGCGCTGCGGGACGCGATGGCGTCGGGGCTGCCGTCGGTGATCGACGTGGTCATCGACCGGGGGCCGAGCCCGGACGACTTCCGGGCGGACGTGCGGCGGGCGACGGAGACGTAGCCGTTGCGGGGACGCTGTCCCGAGGCGAAAATAGGCCAAACCTAGCGGAATGTGTAGGAGGAACTGTTATGGACACGATCACGCGCATGTACACGGGCGACGACGGCGAGTCCCACATCGAGGACTTCAGCCTGGCTGACCACCCGGAACTGGCGGAGGGCCTGAAGGCGACCAACATCACGTTCAGGGAGTACCCGCCGGGGCACTTCGTCGACTGGCACCCCGGGCCGCGACGGCAGTTTGTCATCACGCTATCCGGCGAGGGAGAGATCGGGCTGGGCGACGGGTCGCTGCACCGCTTCGGGCCGGGGCACGTGAACCTGGTGGAGGACACGACGGGCCACGGTCACACGACGCGGGTGTCGAGCGACGTGCCTCGGATTACGGCGACGATACCGATTGCAGAGTAGGGCGCTTAGAGGTCGGGGGACTCCCCCACCCCAACCCTCCCCCTGAGGGGGAGGGAGTTGCGCTGTGTGGCGGTTTCGCGCAATTACTGGAACGGAGTTGACCATGCTTCGGAGTACGGAACGGATCCTGACGATGCACGCGGGCACGACGCCTCGAATTCCAGAGCTGCGGCAGATGGTGCTGGACAAAAGCACGGGCGAGAGCGTGGACCAAGCCGAACTGACCGCTCGACTGCGGGAGGCCATCGGGGAGACGGTGCGGCGGCAGGTGGAGATCGGGCTGGACAGCATCAACGACGGGGAGCTGGGCAAGTCGAGCTTCACCAACTACGCGCGGGAGCGGCTGACGGGGCATGTGAACCGGCTCGCGCAGCCGGGCAACGTGCTGGCGCGGATCTACGGCCGTGACGCGGCGGACTTTCCCGGCTACTTCGAGGGCCGGGGCAACCTGGGCGGCTACGAGGTTGTGTGCGTCGGGCCGCTGGAGTACACGGGGCAGGAGGCGGTAGCCGAGGACATCGCGAACTTCAAGGCGGCCCTGGAGGGCGTCGACGGGCCGGAGCCGTATTTGCCGGCTGTGGCGCCGGGGACCATAGAGCACTGGATGAAGAACGAGTACTACGCGAGCGACGAGGAGTACCTGTTCGCCATCGCGGACGCGATGCGGGTGGAGTACAACGCGATCGTCGACGCGGGGTTCCTGCTGCAAATCGACGACCCGGACCTGGCGGACGGGTGGCAGATCCAGTCGGGGATGACGGTGCCGGAGTACCGGAAGTTCGCGCAGCTGCGCATCGAGGCGCTTAACCACGCGCTTAGGGACATCCCGGAGAGCAGCGTACGGTTCCACATGTGCTGGGGCAGCTACAAGGGGCCGCACATCCACGACATCCCGCTGGAGGACATCGTGGACCTCATCCTGGACGTGAAGGCGGAGGGGTACTCCATCGAGGCGTCGAACCCGCGGCACGACCACGAATGGGCCGTGTGGAAGGACGTGAAGCTGCCCGACGGCAAGCTGCTCATCCCCGGCGTGGTTGGGCACGCCAACGACTTCATCGAGCACCCGGAGCTTGTGGCGCAGCGGCTGGTGCGGTACGCGGAGGTAGTGGGGCGCGAGAGCGTGATGGCGGGTACGGACTGCGGCATCGGCTCTCGCGTGGGGCACGCGAAGGTGTGCTGGGCGAAGTTCGAGTCGCTCGTCGAGGGCGCGCGGCTAGCGTCCAAGGCGCTTTGGGGATAGGCGAGGAGGGCTACGATGCCGAGCGGCGTCGAACGGATCCTGACCACGCACACGGGCAGCCTGCCGAGGCCGCCGGATCTGCTCGAGATGATCCAGGCAAGGGAGACTGGGCAGCCGTATGACGCGGAGGCGCTGGCGGTCGCGGTGCGGCGGTCGGTAGCGGCGGCGGTGCGGGCGCAGGCGGACGCGGGCATCGACATTGTCAACGACGGCGAGCTCAGCAAGGCGGGGTTCTCCGACTACATCAAGGACCGTGTGAGCGGGCTGGAGGGGGTGGACCCGTCGCCGCAAGCGCCGTCGGAGGTCGATTTCCCGGAGTTTGCCGAGTGGTGGCGGACGGCCGGGTTCATGGGGAGCGTCACGTTCCCGCGGCCTGTGTGCGTCGGGCCGATGGCGTGGACGCACCCGGAGACCGTCGAGGCGGACGTGGCAAACTTCCGCGACGCGCTGGAGGGCGTCGACGTGGCGGGGGCGTTCATGACGGCGTCGTCGCCGGGCATCCTCGACCTTCGGATTGCAAACCAGCACTACTCGACGGAAGAAGAGTACGTGTACGCGCTGGCGGAGATGATGAAGGTTGAGTACCGGGCCATCGCGGACGCGGGATTCGTGCTGCAGGTAGACGCGCCGGAGATGGCGATGGGGCGAAATTGGGCGCGGTTCCGGGACGGCTCATTGGAGGACTTCCGCCGTGCAATGGGGCTGTGGGCCGAATCGCTTAACCATGCGCTGGAGGGCATCCCGGAGGAACAGGTGCGCTACCACATCTGCTGGGGGAACTCGGAGGGGCCGCACGTGTGGGACGTTCCGCTGCGTGACATTGTGGACATCGTGCTGCAGGTGCGCGCGGGCGCGTACTCCGTCGAGGCGTCGAACCCGCGGCACGCGCACGAGTGGCGTGTGTGGGAGGACGTGAAGCTGCCGGAGGGGAAGACGCTCATCCCGGGTGTGATTGACTCCACGACGAACTTCGTGGAGCACCCGGAGCTGGTGCGGGACCGGATCCTCAGCTACGCAAACATCGTGGGACGCGAAAACGTCATCGCGAGCACGGACTGCGGCTTCGGCACCTTCGCGGGGCGCTCGCGCGTACACCCCACGGTCGTCTGGGCCAAGCTGCGGGCGATGGCCGAGGGGGCGAGGCTGGCAACCGAGGCGCTTTGGGGGTAGGCTTAGGGGAGTCTCGAGGGGCGAGAGGAGACCGAGCACAGCGATGCAGATGCGAAGGGGCGCCAACCCCGGCGCGCTCCAGAAGGCGGCGAACGCGCGCTTGCGGGAGTCGTTGCGGCTGCGGCCCAACGCTCAGTGGGCGGGCCACCACACGGACGACGAGGTCGAAATCAACGGCGCGAGCGGCGTCGCGGGCGGCTATGTCGGGCTCTACGGGGGGATCGTCGCAGCGCTCATCGGCGTTTTCACCGGCGACCGCGAACTCTACTTCTTCAGCCTGCTTGCCATCCTCATCGTGGGCTTCGGCTACGGGGTGCTTTCCGGAGGGGCGAGCACCAAGACGATGAAGGCCACCATCAGGACCTCTTGCATCTACGGGAGCCTCTTCAGTTTTGTGGCGATTGTGGTGGGGATCATCGTCAGCATCATGGTGATGGTACCCGTGCTGATGGTGTTCATCGCCCTCGATATTGGGCGCTACGGATAATCGGCAGTCCGGCATAATCGGAAATGCTGTATATTCCAGATTCGTTCGGTAAACCGGCGGTTTCGGTGGTCACTCGGGCGGAAAGCCTGATACAATCCCACCAAGACAACGGCTCCGGCAGTCTCAAAAGGAGGCGTCAATGCTCACGCAAGTAGAGACGGATCTGCTCTGTCGAGTAGGTCCCGGCACACCCATGGGTGAGCTCATGCGGCAGTACTGGCTCCCCGCAGCATACCCGTGGGAGCTTGAGCCCGACGGACAGCCGCAGCGCGTCCGCCTGCTGGGCGAGGACCTTGTCGCGTGGCGCGACTCCGAGGGCAACATCGCATTCACGCAGCAGCGCTGTCCCCATCGCGGGGCGGGCCTCTTCTTCGGGCGGAACGAGAAGGGCGGCCTCAGGTGCGCCTACCACGGATGGAAGTTCGACGTGAACGGCGACTGCATCGACATGCCCAACGAGCCGGCCACGAGCAACTTCAAGAACAAGATGCACATCACGTCCTACAAGGGCGCGGACTTCGGCGGCGTGGTCTGGTGCTACATGGGGCCCAACCAGGAGGAGCCGCCCGGACTGCCGCAGTTCGAGTGGTGCCTGGTGCCCGAGGAGCAGCGCAGCCACTACCGGCGCTTCATCTACGAGTGCAACTGGATGCAGGCGCTGGAGGGCGAGCTCGACTCGACGCACGCGCCCATCCTCCACGGCCGCCTGAACATCGAGGACAGCCCGAAGTACGGCGGCTACACGGTCGAGAAGGCGGCGGACTTCTTCGTGGAGAAGACGTCGTACGGCCTGGTGTACGGCGCGGAGCGGAAGCAGCCGGACGGGAACTCATACTGGCGCGCAAGCCACTTCCTCTTCCCCTTCTACGGCATGTTCCCGGCGACAGCGTCAAGGGTGCCTCTGTCCATCTACGTGCCCATCGACGACTACTACACCATGCACTTCGGGTTGCAGTGGCACCCGACGGAGGCGATGGAAGGCCCCCGCTACCCGACACCGGACCTGCCTGACGAGCCGGGCGTGCTGACGCCCAACCAAGGGCCGTGGAAGCCGGAAAAGAAGGGCACCTTCTACGCCAACTGGTGGCCGGAGATCAGCCCGGAGACGGACTTCCACATGGATCTGTGGGCCAAGAAGCACAGGAACTTCACCGGCATTCCCAGCGTCCGGCAGCAGGACGCGGCGATCGAGTGGAGCATGGGCGCCATCATGGACCGCACGAAGGAGCACCTGGGCACGGCGGACGCGAGCATCATCCGGGCACGGCGGCAACTCATCGGCGCGGCGCGGGCGTTGGTCGAGGACGGCACGCCGCCGCCAGGATCCAACGAGCCCGAGGCCTACAAGGTCCGCTCCTGTGCGGTGGTATTGCCCGGTGGCGTAAACTGGATGGAAGCGCTGGGCGACTGGTTCTTCGCCCGCACGACGGAATACCCCGAATCGGCCGGGTCACTGACCGGCCAGTAGCCTGAACGCTTAGGGAGAGGAGTCGAAGGATGCTGACGCCAGAAGAGAACGAACTGCTGTGTAGGGTCGGACCGGACACCCCCATGGGCAACATGATGCGGGAGTACTGGTTCCCGGGACTGCAGTCGATCGAGCTGCCGGAGCCTGACTGCGCGCCTGTTCGCATCAAGCTGCTGGGTGAGGAGCTCGTTGCGTTCCGTGACAGCAACAACAACGTTGGCCTGATCGACAACTACTGCCCGCACCGACGAGCGAGCCTGTTCTTCGGCCGGAACGAGGAGGAGGGGCTTCGCTGCGTGTACCACGGGTGGAAGTTCGACGTTAACGGTAACTGCGTCGACATGCCGTCGGAGCCGGCGGAGAGCAACTTCAAGGACAAGGTCAGGATCAAGTCGTACCGCACCCATGAGCGGAACGGCATCATCTGGGCGTACATGGGCTCGCGCGAGATCCCGCCGGCGCTGCCGGAGCTCGAGGGGAACATGCACGACAACTACTCCATCACGGTCCTCCACAGGAACTGCAACTGGATGCAGGGGCTCGAGGGCGAGATGGACACCGTCCACGTGACGTTCCTGCACCTGGGGCACTTCACCATCTACAACACCGAGCCGGGCTCGATGAACTACCACCAGGCGAAGAACCGCTACGGCAAGTTCAGCGTCAAGGAGACGGAGCACGGCACGTCGTACGGCATGTGGCGCCCCACGGACGATGGGCAGGAGTATTGGCGGGTCGGGCACATCCTCTTCCCGTTTTACGCGATGGTCCCGGGCATCGACAACCAGCTCGGCTCAAACGCCGGGTTCCTGTGCTACGTGCCGATGGACGACCACCACACGCTCGAGTGGGGCGTGCGGGCGCTGAAGCCGGGCGAGGAGCCTCGGGACCAGTCTCGCGACTACATCCCGAACGGCACAGGGTGGTACGACCGGTACAACCTGGACCAGAACTGGGGCAACGACTTTGAGATTGATCGTGAGGCGCAGAGGAACAACGTCAGCTTCACAGGCATCAAGGGCATTCGCCAGCAGGACATGGCGATGACCGAGAGCATGGGGAGCATCTACGACCGGACCAAGGAGCACCTGGGTACGACGGACCAGATGATCATCCGGACTCGCCGACGCTTCATGGACGCCGCTCGTGCACTGATGGAGGACGGCACGCCGCCGCCGGGGCTGGAGACGCCGTGGGCGTACCACCAGCGGTCGGGGCAGGCGGTGCTTCCGGCGGGCGTCGACTGGTGGGAGTACACCAAGGACGTCCGGGAGCGGTTCGAGCCGAGCGGGCTGGTCATGGAGATGGGCGGCTAGCGGCAAGGCTCATTCAGGCGACATAACGAGAGGGGCCATGAACGTGGCCCCTCTCTCTTGTAATAGGAGGAATGGTGGCTAGAGAGAGTTTTCCCCCAGAGGTTGAGTCTGAGCTTGGCTGGTATGTATACAGGCTCGTTGACCCGCGCAATGGTGAAACCTTCTACGTCGGAAAGGGCAAGGGCAGCAGGGTCTTTGCCCACGCCCTAGGCAGCCTCGATGACGAAACCAGAACCAAGATGATGAACGATGGGCCTGCAGACCCCAAGTTGGAGCGGATCAACGAAATCAAGGCTGCTGGATTGGATGTGTCCCACGTCATCCACCGCCATGGACTCTCTACGGAGGCGGTGGCGTATGAGGTTGAGGCCGCGCTGATTGACGCGTTCCCCGGCCTAACGAATAGACAAGGCGGAAAGGGGTCTCGAGATCGAGGATGTCGCCACGCGGATGAAATCTGCGCTGAGTTTGAGGCGGTGCCCTTTGAGGTTAGGGAGCCGCTCATACTAATCGCAATCAACAACCTGTGGAAAGATTGGGGCACATACCAAGCAGTTCAGTGCGCTTGGAAGATACGAATAGATAGAGCTAAGCACTACAACCTTGTGCTGGCACATGTTCATGGAGTAGTACAAGGAGCGTATCGACCCACTGAATGGCGGGCAGCCACCAGATTCAACTTCCCCCAATTGGGCGACGATATGCCGGGGAGAGTGGGGTTCTACGGCAAGGAAGCGGAGAAAACGGTGCAGGACTACTATCTGAAGAAGCGAGTACCTGCCATTTACAGGAGAAGGGGCGCTCAGAACGCCATCAGATACTGTGATTTCTAAGACCCCTTTCAGTTCACTATTCCCCTATTGGCGCGGTTGCCCTGGCATCTGATACAGTTGCGCAACGCTCGCGCCGGTAGCTTCGTCATGCCCATCTGGGATTGCTGGTCTCCGCGGGCAACTTGAAAGAGCATCAGCCGCGAAAGGGGAAAAAGATGGCTGCCAAGAAACTGGTGTACGTCGACCGCTTCATTGCTCCGGTGGGTGAGCAGGCGCTGCAGGGGCACCCGTCGGAGGTGGAGCTGGTGAAGGTGAGCTCACAGGAGCCGGACACTCTGTGGGCGGAGCTGGCGAACGCGCACGGCCTCCACGTACACGGCCGCGCGATGCCGCCGAACACGCAGGAGGTGATCGACCGGAGCCCGAACCTGCTGGCAATTGTATCGGGGCTGGCGGGCTACGACACCATCGACATCCCGGCGTGCACGGAGGCGGGGGTGCTGGTCTGCAACCAGACCGGCATGGGCAACGAGCCTGTCGCGGAGCACGTTACGGCCGCGATGCTGATCCTCTCGAACCGAGCGCTGTTGGCAGACCGACAGCTGCACGCGCGGATCGAGCGGAGGCCGGGGGAGCTCGCGGGCAACGACATGGTCGACAAGACGGTGGGGATCGTCGGGTTCGGCGCGATCGGGTCACGGGTGGGCGAGATCCTGCGGGCGGCGTTCAACTGCCGCATCCTGGTCCACGACCCGATCATGGGCGACGAGGAGATCGCGCGGCGCTGCGGGGAGAGCGTCGAGCTGGACGAGCTGCTGCAGGAGAGCGACTACGTCACGCTGCACACGCCGCTGACGGACCAGACGCGGAACATGATCGGCGAGCGGGAGTACCGGCTGATGAAGCCGACGGCCTTCTTTGTGAACGCGGCACGGGGCGGCCTGTTCGACGAGGACGCGCTGGAGCTCGTGCTCAAGGAGGGCGTCATCGCGGGCGCCGCGATTGACACATGGGAGATCGAGCCGCCGTCCTTCGACCACCCGCTGCTGAAGCTGGACAACGTGCTCGCCACGCCGCACAGCGCCGGGCAATCGCAGGAAGGCATGTACAAGATGAGCGAGAACGCGGGGAAGCAGTGGCTGGCGATCTTCAGGGGACAGCGGCCGTCGCCGATCGTGAACCCGGAGGTGTGGCCGGCGTACGTGGCGCGGTACAAATCAATCGTCGGCGAGGAGCCGGCTGGGTAGCGGCGGCGGACCATTCACAGGGCCTATCCTCTAGATAATGAATTATTAATATCTGTGATTGCGTTGGAAAGGCATTGACATCTGGCAACTGGATTCCTACGATTCATAGCAACAACCAAACGCGATTGGAGGGCGCAGTATGCCTGCGTCCTCTTCAATTGTATAAGGCGGGCGACAGTCCGCCAGGAGGAAGAGATGCATTCGTGTAGACGTTTATCCGGGATTGCGGCGTTGCTGGCGATGAGCCTTGCGCTGCTGTTGGTGGTCGCGGCGTGCGGCAGTGACGACGGCGGCACCACGGCCACCACGACGACCACAACGACGACCGACACGTCGAGTTCGGCGCCGGCGGCCGCGCCAACTGCGGCACCCGGAGAAACGACCTCGACGGATACGACGACAGCGGCGCCGGCGGACGCCATGATGCCGAAGGCAGTAGTTGACCGGCTGATCTTTGCGACAACTCCTCCCTCCGCCGAACACAGCGACCAGCGGGTGCTCTGCTGCTTCAACGCGTTGCAGCTCAGGCCGATGTACGAAAACCTGCTGGCCGTGAACCCGGAAGGTGAGTTTGTGCCGGGATTGGCCACGTCCTGGGCGCTGGAGCCCGACGGCCAGTCCCTTCGGATCGAGCTCCGCGAGGGCGTCGAGTTCCATAACGGGAACGGCGAGTTTACCGCCGATGACGTGATCAACTTCTTCGACCAGTTTGTGACGTTTGAAGACGCCCACGTCTTCTCCCGCATCTTCTGGCGCGCCTTCACGGAGTCGGTTGAGAAGGTGGACGACCACGAGATCGTCTTCAGGATGAGCCGCCCGAACAGCTTCCTGCAGCTGGCGCTCTCCGACCGGTGGACGCAGTTGCCGGTGGTGAGCAAGGCTGACTGGGATGCCAACGGCGCGCCTGAGAACCCGAACAGCACGCCTCTGGCAGGGACGGGCCCATACCAGTTCGTCGACCGGGATCAGGGCCGGTTCGTTCTCTTCGAGAACGCGCCCGGCGAGCACTGGCGCGCAGAGCCAGACTTCAATGAGCTGGAGTTGCGCTGGGTCGGTGAGGTCTCGACGCGGCTGTCCGCGCTGCTGACCGGAGAGATCCACATGACGGACATCCCGCCTGACCTGCAGGGGCAGGCCACTTCTGCGGGCTTCGAGATCAAGAGCAACTCCAACTTCGGCACCCGCGTATGGATGCAGTTCTACGCGGCCTTCCCGGACCCGGAAACGGGCGTAGACGGCTGGCCGCTCTACCCGGACGCCAAGCTGCTTGACCTCCGCGTGCGGAAGGCGTTGAACAAGGCCATCAACCGGCCGGAGGTCATGGGCGCCTTTGCTCCACACGGAGAGCTGATGATCCTCAACCACTTCCACCCACAGTTCACGGGCTGGAACCCGGAGTGGCAGAATCGTTTCGACGAAGAGTACGGGTATGACCCGGCTGCTGCGCGGACCCTGCTGCGTGAAGCGGGTTACGACTCCAACAACCCGCTTGAGATCAAGACCCGCATACGCTCCTGCGTGGTGATGGCCGGCTGCGAGGACGTCACCGAGGCGATCTCGGGATACTGGCACGACGTCGGAGTGGATGTGGAGCTTGTGACCATCGACGGCGCATCGCGGAACGCGCTGAGCCGGGCAACCCGAGGTGGTACGGCGGGCGTTGGCGAAGGGATCGTCGACTGGGTAGACGTGGACAACAGCAGCACGCACCCGGTGTTCGCGCTGGCGAACCGGCAGACGTGGCACGCCACTGGCGGCGTCAACGGCTTCGCGACGCCGGAGATGTACGAGATCGTGGGCCGGATCCAGGGAGAAATGGACTGGTCCAAGCACGAGGCGGACATCCGGGCAGTGGGTGACCTAAGCTACAACCTGCACGCCAACGTGCCGCTGTGGTACCTGCCTGCACAGGTAGCGGTGGACACGGATGTCATTGATGAGTACGTCTGGAACGGCACGGAGCACGGGACATTCACACACCTCGAGGAAATCGTGGCGGTGAAGAAGTAATGTGCTCGTGTCCGACCTGGAAGGCCTAGTAACCTGAGAGGGAGGGGACGGCGTGCCGTCCCCTCCCTTGACATAAAGGGATGCGTCAAAGGAGGAGCCATGAACGACGGCAAGCTGTGCATATCCGCGGACTCGCACGTGGTGGAGTCGGTGGAGTTCTTCGAGCCGCTGGCCGACATGTTCGGCGAGAAGGCGCCTCGCGTTGTTATCGCGGACCCGGCGATTGGGCCGCAGCTGAATCTCGGCGACGGGCGGCTGGGGCTGAGGATCACCGGGTTCTTCATGCAAAACGTTGACTTCACCAAGCCCGAGGCACAGGAGCTCCTCGCAAAGGGCTACGAGCTCGCACGCCCCGGTTGCTACGACGTGAAGGAGCGGCTGCTGGACCAGGACATCGACGGGATCGACGCAGAGGTCATCTACCCGAGCGTTATCTTCAACGTCTACCAGGTGGAGGACCGGAACGTGCTCAACGCCACCTTCCGGCTCTACAACGACTGGGTGGCGGACTATTGCAAGAAGGCGCCAGACCGGCTGTTCCCGCTGGCGAGCCTGCAGCTCTACGACCTGGACGAGGCCATCGCGGAGATGGAGCGGAGCAAGCTAATGGGGCACGTGGGCGCGTCCATCCCGGCGTCGGCGCCGCCAGACAAGCAGTACGTGGACCCGTGGTACGACAAGTTCTGGGCTGCCGCCGAAGAAATGCAGATGCCGCTGAACATGCACATCTTCACGGGCGCGACAGCCGACCACGGCCTGCCCAGAAACGACCCTCGCAGCCGTGCGAACGGGCCGATGGCCTTCGCGGGCGTTGCGCTGACGGTGGCCGACATCATCCAGTCAGGCGTGTGCGAGCGGTTCCCGAACCTGAAGTTCGTTGTGACCGAGTTCGAGACGGGCTGGATCGGCCACGTGCTCAAGCGGCTCGACTGGGCGTACGTGCGCGGGGGCGGCGAGCGGAGGATGGGGCTGCCCAAGCTGCCCAGCGAGTACTGGCGCAGCAACTTCTACTGCACCTTCGAGGACGACCCGCTAGGCATTCGCACGCGGGACTTCATCGACGTGAACACGATGCTGTGGGGCAGCGACTACCCACACGGCGACTCGATCTTCCCGCACTCGCAGCAGGTGCTTAGCGAGATCCTGGACGGGTGCACGCCGGAAGAGAAGTGGAAGATGACGGTGAAAAACGTCGTCGACCTGTACCACCTGCCGTACGAGGTGACGGGACCGGAGCAGGCGCGCATCAACTACGTGCCCACGCCGGAGGTCAAGACGTGGCGGAACTCGCTGCCGTTGACCGAGGTGACGCAGTCCACGCCGATGGTTTAGTATTGGGGTGGCGGTCTCAGACCGCCTGGATTCGGGCGCCAAAGGGGACAAGGAGGAGAGATGGACAAGCTGCTTTGTATCTCTGCAGACTCGCACATCGTCGAGCCGCCGGAGCTGTTCGAACCGCTGATCAAGAAGTATGGAGAACGTGCTCCGCACATGGCCGTTTCCAATCCGGAGATGGGACCGCAGATGCACCTGGGCAACGGCAAGATCGGATTGCCGGCCGCCGGTTTCCTGCAGCAGAACGTCGACTTCACCAGCCCGCAGGCGCGGGCGGACATGAAGCGCGGCTACGACCTGGCGCTGCCGGGCTGCTACGACGTCGCGGAGCGGATGAAGGAGCAGGAGCAGGACGGCATCGACGCGGAAGTGCTGTACCCGAGCCTTCTGTTCAACGTCTACCAGGTCGAGGACCTGAATATCGTCAAGGACACCTTCACGGTATTCAACGACTGGATCACGGACTATGTCAGCCCCGCACCCGAACGCCTGTTTGCGCTCGGCGCAGTGCAGCTCTGGGACCTGGACCAGGCAATCGAGGAGATGGAGCGGTGCAAGTCCATGGGCCACGTCGGCGTGTGCGTGCCCATCACGGCGCCGCCCGACCACCTGTACGTGGACACCTGGTACGACAAGTTCTGGGCGGCCGCGCAGGACATGGAAATGCCGCTGAACATGCACCTGTTCACGGGCGCGACGGACAACCACGGCCTTCCGCCCCGGCAAGCGCCGAGCCGTGCAAACGGCCCCATGGGCTTCGCCGGCGCAGCCTTCACCATTGCCGACATGATCCAGTCCGGCGTCCTGGAGCGTTTCCCGAACCTCAAGGTCGTCATCACCGAGTTTGAGACCGGTTGGATCGGGCACGTGCTGAAGAGGCTTGACTGGGCGTACATCCGCGGCGGCGGCGAGCGGACGTCGGGGCTGCCGATGCTGCCGAGCCACTACTGGCTGCGCAACTTCTACGCCACCTTCGAGGACGACCCTCTCGGCATTCGGACGCGCGACTTCATCGGCACGAAGACGCTGATGTGGGGCAACGACTACCCGCACGGCGACTCCGTGTTCCCGCACTCGCAACAGGTGCTGAGCGAGATTCTCGACGAGTGCACGGCGGAAGAGCGGTACGAGATGACCGTGAAGAACGTGGTCGAGCTGTACAATCTGCCGTTCAAGCTTGAGGGCCCGGAGCAGGCCAAGGCCAACTACCTGGACTTCGGCAAGGAGAAGACCTGGCGGGCGTCGCTGCCCGGCTACGCGACGGCGCTGACCGGCTAGCGACCGGCGTTCGAAGCGAAGACTCGACATAAGCACGCGAGGGTTGGGGGACACTCCAGCCCTCGCGGCGCGTTCTGGGACATTCATGCAGGGCGAGGCCAGAACACACAGAGGTGCAATTTGAAGAAGCGGCTTGTCTACTTTGGCCATTGGACCAATCCCATGGGCGAGGAGATGCTTGCGCAGGATGAGAACACGGAACTGGTGTGCCTGGAACGCTCCGCGCCGCTGGAGGAGAAGTTGGAGGCGCTGAAGACGGCTCACGGCCACCTGCTTTCCATGGGGGACATTCAATTTGACGCGGCGATGGTAACGGAGTGCCCGGACCTGCTGGCCGTCGGCTCACGCGTGGCGGGCTTCGAGGCGGTGGACGTGGACGCATGCACTGAGGCGGGCGTGCTCGTTGTCAACCAGGGCGGCATCGGCAACGAGCCTGTGGCGGAGCACGTCATCGCGGCGATGATCAGCCTGTCGAAGCACATTCCGCAGGCCGACCGAGCGCTGCGCCAAGGCATCGTGAAGCGGCCGGGACAGTTTGTCGGCGACAACGTACAGTACCGCACCATGGGCGTCATCGGCATGGGCAACATCGGCGCGCGGGTGGCGGACATCTGCAAGCTTGGGTTCCAGATGCGCGTGCTGGTGCACGACCCATTTCTCAGCGACGAGGAGATTGCGCAGCGCGGCGGGGAACCATGCTCGCTGGACGAGCTGATGCAGGAGAGCGACTACATCACGCTGCACGTGCCGCTGAGCGAGCAGACGCGCGGGATGATAGGCGCGCGGGAGTTCGGCCTGATGAAGCCGACAGCGTACTTCATCAACACGTCGCGTGGGCCCAACATCGACGAGCGGGCGCTGACGATCGCGCTGCAAGAGGGCTCGCTGGCGGGGGCGGCGCTGGACGTGTGGGACCCGGAGCCGCCGCTGCCGGACAACCCACTGCTCCAGATGGACAACGTGCTCGCGACGCAGCACACGTCGGGTCCCACCAAACAAGCGCACGCGGCGATGTCGGAGTCGGCGGCGCTGCAGTGGGCGGCGATCTTCCGCGGCGAACGGCCTCCGCGACTCATCAACCCGGAGGCGTGGCCGGCTTACATCGAGCGGCACACGCGCATCGTGGGGGAGCCGCCGCAGGACTAGCCGCGGCCGATGAAGGGCATCTTGGTGGCCATGATGGTCATGAACTGGACGTTGGCCCACAGGGGTAGGCTGTCCATGTAGAGGATAGCCTCGCCAGATTGCCGCGCGGTCATCTTCGGCTCCTCGATGAACTGGCCGTTGGGCTGCTCGTTGCCGCCGCGAGCGGCGGTACGCTCGGTCGCGGCGTTGCCGATGTCGATCTGGCACACGGCGATGTCGTACTTTCGTCCGTCGAGGGCGGAGGCCTTCGTGAGGCCGGTGACGGCGTGCTTTGTGGCGGTGTAGGGGGCGGAGTTGGGTCGCGGCGCGTGGGCGGAGATGGAGCCGTTGTTGATGATGCGGCCGCCCATGGGCGTCTGACTCTTCATAATCTTGAAGGCTTCCTGGGTGCAGTAGAAAACGCCGTTGAGGTTGACGTTGACCACCGTCGTCCACTGCTCGACGGTCAGGTCCTCGAGGGGGTCACGGGGGGAGAACTGACCGGCGTTGTTGAAGAGCAGGTCCAGGCGGCCAAAGGTCTCTACAGTCTTGGCAAAGAGGTTCTTGATCGAGTCAATATCGCTTACGTCTGTCGGGACGGCGAGGGCCTTTCCTGCCGGGGCGCCGGCCTCCTCGATGGCGGAGTCGAGCAGCTCTGCGCGGCGGCCCGCCAGGACGACCGAGTAGCCCGCTTCCAGCAACACGAGGGCCGACTGCCTGCCGATGCCGCTGCTCGCGCCCGTGATGACCGCAACCTTGTCCGTAGCTTCCATGTCACCTTCTCCAGCGTTGGTTGACGCGCGCGGCCGCGAGGGGCAATCGCGCACCCCGCTATCATCGCACAGCGGCGCGGGTTGCACCACGTTCGTCCGATATAGGCAACGGCGTATGCCTGCATGTTGAGCGCTAGGCAGCACCAAAGTATCTTGCGCGGCGAATCCTCCAGCGCGACAATCGCGATGGAGGGCCAAGGGACTCAGTGGCGCGGATCGGCGGGTGGCCCCGTGGCGAGGCAGCAAGCGGCTGAACGCCGCTCGGGCAGAGGCGCAGGAAAGGAGGACCCCATGGCAGGTGCAGGACCGGCCCAAGTTGGTCTTGGCGTCGAGTACTCGGAGCGTTTATCGAGGCTTGTGTTGTTGCTCAAGACGTTCCTAGGGTGGCTCTACGTCGCGATTCCCCATGGCATCGTCCTGGGCATACTGTCGTTCGTTGCGCTGGTGTTGCACGTCGTCGCCTTCGTCATCGTGCTGTTCACCGGGAAGTATCCGCGCGGGATTTACGACATAATGATGGGTTACCACGCTTGGAGCGCGCGGGTGGACGCGTACCTGAACCTGATGACGGACAAGTACCCGCCGTTTGCGTTGTCGGCGCCGGACTACCCAGTGTACGTGCACATCGAGTACCAGGAGGAGGTTTCGCGTGGGACGGCGGCGCTGCGGTTCTTTCTCGGGTGGCTGTACGTCGGCATCCCGCACGGAATTGCGCTGTTTGTGCTGGGGCTGATTGCGTTCGCGGCGATCGTCATCGGGTGGTTCGCGATCCTGTTCACGGGGCAGTTCCCACGCGCGCTCTTCGACTTCGTCGAGGGGACGATGCGATGGGGGCTTCGTGTGAGCGCGTACCTGTACCTGCTGAACGACAAGTACCCGCCGTTCAGCCTCAAGCCGTAGGCCGACGGACACTACGGGCCTGAAAATGCGATTGGCCAAGCCTCGGGTGGGCGTGCGCCCGGCCGTTGGCTTGGCCAATCTTTGTGTGCGCTGGTGGAGACGGGGGAGAGTCGAACTCCCCGTCCAAGAAGCGCTCAAGGGGATGTACTCCAGGCGTAGCCGCTGTATTGGGTTTCGCCATCGCAGCCCCCGGCGGCAGGGTCTGGTCAGGCTAGCCGAGACTGGACTTAAGCCTTCGCGGATCGGCGTGAGCTAGGGCCGCACCCTGTTTTTGTTGCGCCCGGCTCTTCCCTACAGGGAAGGGAAGGACGGACGGGCCGCTCTAGGCGGCCAGTGCGAGTTCGCGCTCGCCAGTTACTTTTGTTCCGCCTGTTTAACGAGGAGGGCGGACCTCGGCCTGCAATCCCGCTCTGCTACCCCCTGTCGAAACCACGCGTCCCCGTGTTGTTTCCAGTGTATCACGGAAGGGTTGACGGAAGAGGGGTGCGGGCCGCGGCTAGCGGTACTCCTTCATGTGCCGCTGGGCCTCGAGGTCGAGGTCGCGGGCGATGATGGCGTCCTTCTTGCTGTACTGTCGCTTGCCCTTGGCGAGGCCCAGGAGCACCTTGGCGACGCGGCCCTTGATGTAGAGGCGCAGCGGGACGATGGTGTGGCCCTTCTGCGAGACGGCCACTGCGAGGTCGTCCATCTGGTTACGATGGAGTAGGAGCTTGCGCGGGCGCCTGGGCTCGTGGTTGTGGATGTTGCCCTGCTCGTAGGGGGCGAGGTGCATGCCCTCGAGCCAGAGCTCGTGCTTGAGCTCGCGGGCGTAGGCGCCGCGGAGGTCGACCTTACCGGTGCGGATGGACTTGATCTCGGTGCCGGTCAGCACGAGCCCGGCCTCGACGGTGTCGAGGATGTCGTAGTCGTAGGTGGCGCGGCGGTTCACCGCGACGGTGCCTCCGCGCTTGAGCGTCGATTCGGGGGACTTGGCCGACTTCCGGCCCTTCTTAGTGGACATAACGCATACTCAACGGCCTCCGTGGCTGGCCTTCACCCGACGGAGTCATTTCAGCTATCAGGTCCAGCGCGAACAGCATCTGCTCGTCCCGTTGTATGGGCCCGCGCTCAACCTCGATGTCCGGGCCGAGTCCACTGCCCTCTATGAGGCGGCCGTTGGGAGTATACCAGCGCCCGTACGAGTAGTAGAGGCCGCCGCCGTCCGACAAGGGCGCGAGCTGGTTGATGCTGCCCTTGCCGAAGGTCCTGACGCCGACGACGGTGGCGCGCTCACGGTCCTGCAGCGCGCCGGCGAGGACCTCGCCAGCGCTGGCGGAATGCTGGTTCACCAGCAGGACGAGCGGCAGCTCCGTCGCGACGCCGCCCTCCTCGGCGTTCCAGTCCTTACGCTCGTTCGCGCCGTCGAGCTCGTAGACGACGAGGCCGCCGTCGAGGAACAGGCTCGCGATGTTGACGGTCGTCGTGAGCAGGCCTCCGGGGTTGTTGCGGACGTCGAGGATGAGCCCCTTCGCGCCGGACTCTATTATCTCGACGAGGGCATCTTCCACCGCCTCGTCGGTGTTGGCGTAGAAGCCGGAGAGGCGGATGTAGGCGTGTCCGCTGGGCGTACTCTGCCACGTCACGCTCTGCAGATTGATGGGGGCCCGGGTGATGGAGATCTCCACCACTTGCGTCTCGCCCTCATGGATGATGCCGAGCACGACGACGGTGTCCGAGGGTCCGCGCACCTTGCTCACGACGTCCAGCGTCGTCCAGCCCATGACGCTCTCTCCGTCTACGGTGAGGAGCTGGTCGCCGGGGCGGAGGCCGGCTTTCTCAGCGGGGCTGTCCGGCATGGGCGTGAGCGTGAAGGTGTCCTCGTCGGCGTGCACTTCGGCGCCGACGCCCTGATAGCTGCCGATGAACTCGAGGTCCTCGAGCTCGTATTGCTGGGGCGGGACGTAGGCGGAGTGCGGGTCGTCGAGGGCGTCGACGATGCCGCGCATGGCGGCGCGCGAGAGTGCGAGGGGGTCGGGCGGCTCGTCCCCATTGTATTCGGTGTAAATGGCGGACCATGCGTCCCATAGGGGCGCGAACTCCTCCGGCAGGGCTTCGGGCGGCTCGATTACCGCTTCGGGAATGGGGGCGTCGCGTAACTCGGGCTTGTCGGCGGCCGAGATGAGGCGGTCGACGGCGCCCTCGGCCAGGACGGAGGCGTCGATCATCGCACGGTCTACGTGCCTGGTCGACAGGATCTCCCAGATGTCGCCGACGGGGCTGAGGGCGAGGACCGGGACCTCGCCCGGCTGGAGCTCCTCGGCCTCCGCCAGAATGGCTGTCGCGGTGCTCGTGGAGGAGACGCTGGGGAGGCGTTCGCAGGCGGTCGTGAGCGCGGCGACGGCCAGCAGGACCACCAGCGCGCGCAACAGTGCATTGGCAGCGAGCGGAGAACCCTTCATCCGTGGGCAAAGATACGGCACTTGCAGTCCTTTCGCGGTGCTGGCTGCGCGTGGTTCACCTACTAAAATTGTAGCACGGGCGAAGTGGCTCCCTGGTTAGCATTCGTTGACACTACACATAGGCGAGTGCTAGCATGAGCCAGAAGAAACGCCCAATTGCTTGCGCATTAAGTGCAGATAAGGAATTGGGCATTCTACCGCGCCCCAAGTCTTCCCTCAATGCGGACTTGGGACAACGATGTCCAAGTGAACATGCAGTTGAGTATTCTGGAGGGCATCTGCCATGGCAACTCGATCAGTTGAGCTGAAGCGTGGCCTGAAAGACGTCTACCTCGACAGGACGCAGGCCAGCTTCATCGACGGAACCGAAGGCAAGCTGCTCTACCGTGGGTACAACATCCACGACCTGGCGGAAAAGTCCACCTTTGAAGAGGTGGCTTATTTGTTGTTGTACGGCAGCCTGCCCAACCAGGAGCAGCTAGACGAGCTGGACGCGACGCTCAAGAGCACCCGCACGATACCGGAGGAAGTCTACCGCGTCATCGACCTCACGAAGGACGGCCACCCGATGGACGTTCTGCGCACGGCCGTGTCCGCCCTCGCATCCTTCGACCCCGATGTCGAAGACAACACGGCCGACGGCGTGCGACGGAAGGGGCTTCGGCTGACGTCGCAGGCGGCAACGATCATCTGCGCCCACTACCGGGCGCGCCAGGGGCTTCCCCCCATCGCGCCGGACCAGTCGCTAAGCCACGCGGCCAACTTCCTCTACATGATGCGCGGCGTCGTCCCGGACGAGGACGAGGCCAAGCTCATGGATGTGGACTTCATCCTGCACGCGGAGCACGGGGCCAACGCCTCGTCGTTCGCCTCCCGGGTGACGGCGTCGACGCTGGCGGACCTGCACGCGGCGATCGTCACGGGCATCGGCACGCTGAAGGGGCCGCTGCACGGCGGCGCCGCCGAGTCCGTCATGAAGATGGCCGAGGAGATAGGCGATCCAGCAGAGGCGGAGGCATACGCCAAGCGTGTTCTTGGCGGCCACGGGCGCATCATGGGCTTCGGACACCGGGTGTACAAGGCCGAGGACCCGCGGGCGCAGCACCTTCGCGACCGCTCCCGCTCGCTGGGAGAGAAGCTGGGGCAGCCGCAGTGGATCCAGATCCTGGACGCTCTGGTGGAGGCGATGGCCCCATACCGGGCACGCGGCATCCATGTGAACGTCGACTTCTTCGCCGGGTCCATCTACTACCTGATGGACATCCCGGAGGACCTCTTCATCCCGATCTTCGCTCTGGGACGCATCCCAGGCTGGACGCTGCAGGTGCTGGAGCAGTTTGAGAACAACATCCTCATCCGGCCGCTGCTGTGGTACGAGGGGCCCATGGATCTGGAGTACGTGCCGATCGAGGCGCGGGCGTAACGCCGGGCAACAACGCAAGGACACTCGGAGGGGCTACTGCTGCCGGCGGTGGCCCCTTCGCTTTTGGGGACGACCGGAGGGCGCTGCTTCGCCGCGGGGAGCAAAGCGGGGGTCTTCGGCCTGATGGCGGGCAAACGCACAAGCTGGGCCGCGAAACGGGCTGTTTCGGGGCCTCCTGCGGACACCGGCTCTCCAAGTCCCCGAAAACGGCCGCTTTTGGTCTTGAGCCGGGCGGCCCACCATCCGGCCCTCGAAAGGGCTTTTGGGCGGGCCAAGGGACAACCGTCGTGCAGGGCTCGAAAACGGGCGTTTTGCAGGCTCAGGCGGACTCCGCGCCACCCTGCATCGCGAAAGCGCCGCAATGCGGCTCCTGCGTTGCAGCATCGAAACAGCGTCTCTCCAGGTCGTTTCAATTACTTCGCATCACTGCAGTAACCTAAAGTAGTATTCTACATAAGATAAATATTATGTCATTCTTGAGGGGTTAAACGTACATAATGAATATAGTGCGAAGTGCTTCTCAGCGATTCTCCAGAGCTTCCGGACCGCGCGAAAACGCGCGTCTTGACTCCAAGGCGGGCCTCGGGGTCGGGTTGAACCTCTTCGGGCCCAGTTTACGCGCTGAGCGTCACGCTCCCGCGCCCGCCATGCCGGCCAGGATCTCGTCGGTGCTCGGCATGCCGCGCTGGTAGTAGACGACCACACCTCGCTTGTCGATGCCTACCACGGTCCGCAGCGGTGCGATCTTCTGCAGCGTTCGCGCACCGTAGGCCTGACCCACCTCGCCGCCGTCGTCCACGAGGAGGCTGAAGGGGAAGTTGTTCTTCTCGCTGAACCGCTGGTGGGACTTCATGCTGCCGGGGTTGACGCCAAACACCACGGTTTCGGCGTCCTCAAACCTGTCCCTGTCATCACGCAGGGCACACAATTGCCGCGTTCAGCCGGGCGTGTTGTTCATGGGGTAGAAGACCAGCACGACGTTCTTCTTGCCCCGAAAGCTGGACAGCGTCACGTCTTCATCGGGCGGGGTGCCCTTCAGGGTGAAGGCAGGGGCAACCGATCCCACGTCCATAACGATGCGTCCTCCCCGCGTTGCGCCTCTCGCGCAAGCGCTGTCAGTCGATAAAGTGCACCTGAGACCCCGAGAGCGCGCCGACGGGCCGCGAGTCGATTCGCTGCACGATGGCGTCCAACAACAGGTCAAGGCCCCAGCCCTCGGCGGCGGACACCATGACGCCGCCCTCCGCGCTCTCGCCGAGGGACGACAGGTCGGGCCCGGACCCGTTCTCGGCGTGCACGGCCAGGTCCATCTTGTTCAGCACCAGCAGCCGCGGCTTGGCGTCTAGATCCAGCTCGGCCAGTGTTTCCTCAACGACTTGCACGTGCTCGGCGGCGTTGTGGTGGCTGACGTCGACGACGTGGAGCAGCAGGTCGGCCTCGGCGAGCTCCTCGAGGGTCGCCCGGAAGGCGGCTACGAGCGTGTGGGGCAGCTTGTGGATGAAGCCGACCGTGTCCGTCAGGAGGGCGAAAGTCCCGTCGGGGAGCGCCATGCGCCGCGTAACCGGGTCCAGCGTCGAAAAGGGCTTGGCCTCAGCGACGACGCCCGCACGCACCAGCGCGTTGAAGAGGGTGCTCTTGCCCGCGTTGGTGTAGCCCACCAGCGAGACCATCGGCGCCTGGGCCGCCTGCCTCCGACTGCGGTGCCGCGAACGGTGTGCCCGGACGGTCTCGAGGTCGCGCTTCAGCCGGCTGATGCGCTCGCGGACGAGGCGGCGGTCGGTCTCGAGCTGGGTCTCGCCGGGGCCCCGGGTGCCGATGCCGCCTCCGAGACGCTCGAGGTGCGACCACTGCCCGGCGAGCCTCGGCAGCAGGTACTCGTGCTGCGCGAGCTCGACCTGGAGCACGCCCTCTTTGGTGCGGGCCCGGTCGGCGAAGATGTCCAGGATGAGCGCGCTGCGGTCAAGGACCTTCACTTCGAGTGCACGCTCAAGGTTCCGCTGCTGCGCCGGCTTGAGCTCATCATTGAAGACGACGACAGTGCTCTCGGATGCCGCGCGCGTCTCCTTTATCTCCTCGAGCTTGCCGTGGCCGACGTAGACCGACGTCGGCCGGTCGATGTTCTGCGTCACCTCGCCGACGACCTCGCCACCCGCGCTGCGCACAAGCTGCCCGAGCTCGCCCATGGAGTCGGCGAGCTCCCATCGGGCGTGGCGAGCGTTTCGTGGCGCGATGCCCACGAGCAGCGCGCGCTCGGGCCCGGTGGCCGTCGCGTGCAAGCCGTTGCCGTTGGACCTGTCTCGGCGTCTGGCCAGGGTGGGCGCTCCTTCTCCGGCGGGCGGGAAACCCCGCTGTTGGTGTCTAGTTTGAGTCGTTATGTCTTGTGCGGGCACGATATCGCCCAAGGCGCTGCCTAGATTCTACTCTCTGTGGCAAGGCAGAGACATAGGGAGAGGCAGAACACCGAGGAAGAACCGGCGGACCGGCACGGTGCGAAACACGCGGGAAGCCACCGGGAGGCCGCTCGCCGAGGGTAGCCGGGCGCCGCGCCTAGGCGTCTACCTGGTCGACGGAGAGCCCGAGGCGGTTGCGCACCTGCCACAGGAGCATCGACGCGTCGCCGCGCGGGTGCGGGGTGAGCCCTCGCGAGCGCAGCAGGTCCTTCAGCGCGTCCAGCGAGTCCATGACCCGCGACGTCCCGTCCTCGAAGTTCACGACGGGGAGCTGCCCGCGGAACCACCGGGCGCGACGGACCGGGGCCTCGGCGGCTGACGCGGACGGAGCAGGCTCGGGCGACGGGATGGATGGGGTCATTGCCGGCGCAGGTGGCTCTTCAGCCGCCGCAGCCTCAACGGGCTCTGGTTCCGGCTCCGGGGCTTCCTCCACCACCGTTGTCGTCTCCAGAACGTCGTCAGTGGCCTCAAGGGACGGCGAGGGCGCGGAGTCGGCCTCGATAGGCTCAGGCGCTGTCTCTACGACCACTGCCTCGGGGGCGGGCTCCTCGACAGGCGGCTCCAACGTCGCGACGTCGGCGGGGGGCGGGGATGAGGGCGCGGGCGGCGTTGGCTCCGGCTCGGGATCGTGTCCGTTTTCAAGCTCCAGTCGACGCGCTTCAAGCACCTGCGAAGCTAACCGCAGGTACAGAGGCGTCTCAGGCGCCTTCAGTGACACCTCACCCAGCAAAAGTTCAAAGGATGGCCTTGATTGTTGTGTCATGTCACGACCTTAGCGTCACATGACGACTCTGTCAACCCCTTGTAGAAAAGTCACATTCAGTCTCCAAGTGGACGTCTCTTTGCGTCCCGGCGTTGTGTCATGTTGGTGACGTGCCTGGACGGACCTCCTGAGTGTAACCGTCTCTTGGACTTCCCCACACCTTTCCCACGCTGGCTGTGGGAAGTCCTTGGGAACCCAGGTTCACGGATGTGGGGAATTCGTGGACTGCCTGTGGGAAACCCCTGGGGGGAAGACTTTGGCGACACGTTATGTCTCGCCGTTGTGCCTGCCGGGCGCTGAGGGGTCTGGCTGACAGGTGAAGGAGCCTGCCACCGTAAGTGGCCGGCTCCTTGCTGCGTCTGTGCCGGGTGCGCGGACTAACGCGCTACCACTGGACGAACATCGGCATTACCACGTGGATGTAGTTCTCTGTGTCCTTGGGCCGCAGCACGCCGGGGCTCGACGGCGTAGTCACCTCGAGCGCGACGCGGTCCGTGCCGATGACGCCGAGCACGTCGGTGAGGTACTTGGCGTTGAAGGCGATCTTGGCTTCGTCGCCTTCAACCTCAGCGTCAATCTCGGCGAGGTTTTCGCCAACCTCATCGGCGCGGGCGACGAACTGCAGGGCGCCGGGCTCGCCGGGCTGGATGTGGAGACGCACGATGCCGGAGCTGTCGCGGGCGAAGATTGCGGCCGTGCGCGCGGCGCGCAGGCACTCGTCGACCGCCAGGCCAGCGCGGGTGGTGTAGCGCTCCGGAATGAGCTGCGAGTAGTTGGGGAAGGACCCCTGGATGAGCTGCGACACCATCTCGACGTCGCCGAAGCGGAAGAGGGCCTGGCCGCGGGCGGAGGAGATTACCATCTCGACCGTCTCATCTTCATCGTTAAGCAGCCGGTTGAGCTCGTTCATGGTGCGGCCCGGGATGATGACCTCAACGGACTCGGACGCGGCCTCCTGCAGGGTGCCATGGTGGACGGCAAGCCGGAAGCCGTCGGCGGCCGCCATCGTGAAGCGATCGTCGTCGATCTCCATCTTGACGCCGGTGAGGACCGGTCGCGACTCTTCGGTGGCGGCCGCGAAGACTACCTGCCCTATTGCGGCCTTGAGCGCCCGCGCAGAGACCTTCGCTACGACGCCCTCGTCGACTGTCGGGATCGGCGGGAATTCGCCAGCGTCAGTGCCGATGATGCGCGCCTGGTTTCGCGCGCAGTTCAACTCCATCGCGTGGGGCTGTGTCGAGGTCTTTACGTCAACGCGCTCGTTTCGCAGCGTGTTCACGAACTCGGACAGCAGACGCGCCGGCACGGTGATCTCGCCGTCTTCCTCGACCGTGGAGCCGACCCACGTACTGATAGCGACCTCGAGGTTGGTGGCGGTCAGCCGCAGCCTGCCCTGATCCGTAGCTATGAGCACGTTCTGCGTGATGGGAAGGGTGGACCGGTTGGGCACAGCCCTGCCCACGACGCCAAGGCCCTTGTTCAACGTCTCCTGAAGGCAGGAAACGATCATATGCATCCCTCCTTGGGATTTGCACCAAGTATAGGGCGCAGTGAAACCTCGCCGCAACGCGTTTGGCAAGCGGCTGTTAGCAGTTTTCCCCATTGCGCCCAAAGAAAAAGCCCCTGCGCCTCCCCCTCCGAGGTGCAGGGGCCAGTTCCACGGCCACGCGGACTATGAAAGGTGTTTATCTGCTTTCGTGCTTGATCTCCAGGGTCTCATCAGGAGCCAGGGCCACCCGGCGGTACTGGATGCCCAGTTTCAGCAACCAGTAGCCGATCGTCGCCTTGCTAACGCCAAACTCCTGTGCAGTCCCCGTCAGGCCCCTCTCATTCACCATTTCGGGAAGCAGCCGGGTAAGCGGCCTCTTGTACTGCTCTTCAACCCTGATCATCGCCGGTGTCATCCTGGGCATTTCGCTCACCCCCTTGCGGGAACTGTCTCACTAGAGCTAGTCTACAGTGTGTTCCTGCCGTTGTCAAGCCCCTGTCCAGACAATCTCTCAAACAAGTCTAAAACTTTCTAAGACAGAGTACAGAACACCAAGATTTTATACTATAATCGTTGGTATACATTCTTAGATTCTTGTTTGTCACAGCAAGGCGCTTGAGTGTGGAAACATCAGATTGTGGCGTCTCAATCCAAGCGGTTGCAGGGTTAGGGCGTCAGAGAGCCTATTCGGTGCCGACTCTTGTGTCGTTCACCCCGTGTGCACTGGAGTATGGTGTCGTGCCTTGCCACGCGGATCTGCGAACCTCTCCCGATCGCATTCGTGGACAGCTTTCGCACGGCCTGCCTATAATGCCCTCGCCCGGAAGCTCATCTTGTATGCACATACCACTGACGCATGGACTGAGGCTGCATGCTCCGTACCGGCGTAGACATCGTGGAGATCTGGCGTATCGGGGAAGCGGTCGCCCGCTGGGGTGACCGCTTCTTCAACCGCATATACACGCCAGGAGAGCTCGCTTACTCGCGGGACCGACTCCCGCAGCTTGCCGGGCGCTTTGCGGCGAAAGAGGCCGTCATGAAGGCGCTCGGCACGGGCGTACGGGGCGTCGGCTGGCGCGAGATCGAAGTTGTGCGCAAGCCTGGGCAGGCGCCCACCGTCGTGCTGCACGGCCGCGCCAAGGCGCGCGCCGAGCGGATTTGTCTCGGCGAGATCTCCATCTCCATATCGCACTCGCGCGACTACGCCGTTGTAGTGGCCGTGGGGGAGATCGATGAAGATTGTCACAGCTAATGCCATGCGCTCGCTGGAGCGCCGTGCCGTAGAGGCGAGTTCCCCCGATGGACAGCGTGTGGGCTCCCTAGACGACCTCATGGAGCGCGCGGGGCTCCTCTCCGCCCGCGCCGCATGGGACATGCTGAACGCCGACGATGGTTACGCGCAAGCGCGTCCTGTCATGCAGCCGCCTCCCGTTATGTCCACGTCACCAGTCTCCGAAGAGATGGCCGCGCCGCGCATCGTGGTGTTGGTGGGGCCGGGCAACAACGGCGGCGACGGCTTGGTCGCGGCCCGCCACCTGCAACGGTGGCACGGCGGCGTCATCACGATCATCCTGGCGGCACGGCAGGGCGATGACCCGAAGCGCGCCCTCGCGGTCGGCGCGGGCGTGACCATCGTCGGGCCGGATGACGACCCCATCTCGACGCTAGAACGGTCGCTGCCTTCCGCGGCGCTCGTCGTCGACGCGGTGCTGGGCATCGGCGCCTCGCGGCCACTCGAGGGGACGCTGCGGGACGCTATGGCCCTCGTGAACGCGGAGCGGGAGCGGCGGCCGGCGCTGCAGACGCTGGCGCTGGACGTGCCGACGGGCATCGACGCGGACGATGGAGAGGCGGACCACAACTCGCTGGACGCTACGGCCACCGTGAGCTTCGGCTTCCCCAAGCACGGCCACTTCCGGTTCCCGGCTGCCGCTCGCGTGGGGCGGCTCATCGTCGCGGACATCGGCGTGCCCGAGGCGCTTGCAGAGGACATCGCGGAGGAGGCCGTGACGACGGCGTGGGCACGGTCAAAGCTGCCGCGGCGGCCTCTGGACTCGCACAAGGGTTCGTTTGGCAGGGTGCTGGCGCTGGCGGGCTCTCGGAGCTACATCGGCGCGGCGCAGCTTGCGTGCCTTGGCGCCGCCCGGTCCGGGGCCGGGTACATCACGCTGGCGGTGACGCCCGTGGTGCAAGCGCTCATGGCCGCCCGGTTGGCGGAGAGCACCTATCTGCTGCTGCCGGACGATGGCGACGGCGTCGCGGACCCGGAGGCGGCGAGCTCGCTGCGGGACACCATGCCCGCCTGCGACGCACTGCTCGTCGGGTGCGGACTGGGGCAGCACGACACGACGCGGCGGCTGCTCGACCGGCTGCTGCTCTCACTCGAGCCACTGCCGCTGCCGGCGGTCATCGACGCGGACGCGCTGAACTTTCTGGCGCGGACCGACGGATGGTGGGAGCGCTGGCAGGGCGACGCCGTGCTGACGCCGCACCCGGGCGAGATGGCTCGGCTGCTCGATTGCAGCATCGGCGACGTCGAGGGCGACCGCATAGGGGCCGCGAGGAGCGCCGCTGCGCGGTGGGGCGTCACGGTGCTGCTGAAAGGTGCATTCACCGTGGCGGCCGCGCCTGACGGCCGCGTGCGCGTCCTGCCCTTCGCCAACCCCGCGCTGGCCACGGCGGGAACGGGCGACGTGCTCGCTGGCTGCGTGGCAGGGCTGCTCGCGCAGGGGCTGTCGACGTTTGACGCGGCGACACTCGGGGCGTTTGTCCACGCTGCCGCAGGGCAACTTGCGGCCGAGGAGATTGGCGAGGCGGGCGTCATTGCGGGGGACCTGTTGCCGCTGCTGCCCAGGGCGATCGGGATGCTGCGCGAGGGGAGCTTCTCGGGCGGCATTTTCCACATAGGCTAGTTGCCGCCGCCACTTGCGGGCAAAGGGTCCGTGTCAGGGCCCAGATTCCCCATCTGCTATACTCACCCCTACCATGCTGCTTGCCATTGACGTCGGAAACACCAATATCACCATGGGCGCGTTCAACGGGGACGCCCTGGCCGCGACGTGGCGCATGTCGACGGAGTCGCGGTGGCAGCCCGACGAGTGCAGCGTGGTCCTGCGGTCCATGATGACGATGAAGCACGTCAGCCCTGAGGACGTGGAAGCCGTCGTCATTTGCAGCGTGGTCCCGCCGCTCACGCCGGTCTTCGAGGAGGCGTGCGTGAACACGTTCGGCACTGCGCCGCTCGTAGTAGGCGCGGGCACGCGGACGGGCGTGCGCATCCTCTACGAGCCACCTCGAGACGTGGGCGCGGACAGGGTTGTCGACGCGGCGGCGGCCTACAGGCTCTACGGCGGACCGCTGGTCGTCGTGGACTTCGGCACGGCGACCGTCTTCGACGCCGTCACCAAGGAGGGCGACTACTTGGGCGGCGCGCTGTTCCCGGGGATGCAGATCGCCTCGGAGGCGCTGGTGCAGCGGACGTCGCAGCTCCGCCGCGTCGAGCTGACGGCGCCGAAGTCGGCCATCGGGCGCAACACCATCGCGGCGCTGCAGTCGGGGCTGGTGTACGGGCACGTCGCGCTGGTCGAGGGGATGATCGCGCGGTTTCGGAGCGAGCTGGGAGAGGACGCCCGGGCCGTCGCTACCGGAGGGCTGGCCGATCTGGTGGCGTCACAGACGGACGTGTTTCACGCCGTCAACCCGGACCTTACCCTCATCGGCCTCCGAATGGTGTACGATATGAATCAGAATGGAGGCGCGTCCTCCTGAGCGGGCCCCCGGCCCTTACCCCTGAAAGGAAGGGACCATGCCAGACCCGTTGGTTGGTAAGCACGTCATCCTGGGCGTCACCGGAAGCATCGCGGCCTACAAGGCAGCTGACCTAGCCAGCAAGCTCACACAGGCCGGTGCGCAGGTGGACGTCCTCCTCACCGAGAGCGCCACGAAGTTCGTGTCTCCGCTCACCTTCCGCAGCCTCACCCACCGGGCCGTCGTGACGGAACTCTTCGACGCGGACTCTCCGGAGGCCATTGAGCACGTCGCCATTGCGCGCCGGGCCGACGCGCTGCTCATTGCGCCCGCGACGGCCAATACCATGGCGAAGCTCGCGCTCGGGCTTGCCGACGACGTCCTGACGACGACGGCGCTCGCTGTCACCGCGCCCGTGATCGTGGCGCCGGCGATGGATGCGGGCATGTGGGAGCACCCGACGGTGCAGCAAAACGCCGAGACCCTCTTGGGGCGCGGTGCCCACATCTCCGGGCCTGGCGCCGGACGGCTGGCGTCAGGGCTGATGGGGCGCGGCCGGATGCTGGAGCCCGCTGAGCTGGTGGAGCACTTGCGCTGGGCGCTTGCGCAGAGCGGCGATCTGGAAGGGCGGCACGTGGTGGTCACGGCGGGCGGCACGCAGGAGCCCATCGACCCTGTGCGCGTTGTGACAAACCGCTCGTCTGGAAAGATGGGTTACGCAGTGGCACAGGCTGCCCGGGATCGTGGCGCACATGTCACACTTGTCACAGCAACCTCCAATCTGCCGACTCCATACGGCGTGAAGATCAACCGCGTCACGACTGTCGCGGACATGCGCTCGGCGGTGCTCGACGCATGCGCCTCTGCGGACGCGCTGGTGATGGCGGCGGCCGTGAGCGACTACCGGCCAGCAAACGTGGCCTCACAGAAGATCAAGAAGGTTGGAAATGAAGCCAGTGACGGAATTTCGCTGGCCATGGAGAAGACCAACGACTTCTTCCTGGAGGTCCCCGAGGGTGTGCTGCGCATCGGGTTTGCGGCGGAGACCGAGGACCTCATCGAGAACGCGCGCTATAAGCTGGCCTCGAAGTCGATGGCGCTCATCGTAGCCAACGATGTGACAAAGGAAGGCAGCGGCTTCGAGGTGGACACCAACCAGGTGACAATCATCGGAGCGGATGGTGTGACAAATGAGCTGCCGTTGCTCACCAAGTACGAGGTGGGTGACAAAATCCTTGACCGTGTCGTCACATTGCTTGCCAAGCGTGACGATTAGGTGATGTCACATTGTTTGTGACATACTTGTTTGAACCCATGTTGTCACATTAACCATTATGTAGTGAACGCGTTGTCGCCATCCCACATCTTTCGTTTCGGCGGCAAAAAACTTGCCATCCACCGAAAACACCGTCGCGAGGACGGCCCGAAACTGCCGTTTTGGCGTGCGCGACCGTGCTGGAGACCGCTCCCATCCGGAAAAACGCCGCTTTGGGGCTCATCCGTAGCTAAGCGCGATTGCATCAGGGTCATCAGGGGCGGCGTTATGTCCATCATGCTTCCATCGGTTTCATTGACGCAAGTCTCCCGTGTCAGTCTCATCGGACGGAGCGCCGCCTCCCTGGCGGGCCTGTTCCTCCGGCGGGCGGATGTTGCGGAACTGGTGGAGCAGGAGGAGATCGTAGATGACCTTCACCGTCCCGCCGATGATGAGGGGGGCGCCGGGCAGCGAGGCAGCGACGAGCTGGCCGGCGATGTAGGGCGACGGGAGCTGTCCTCCCTGCCTACCGAGCTGGGAAAGCCCCGCCGCAACGGTCTGTTCCGCCGGGTCCACCACGGCCATCGTGTAGGACTGCCGCGTCGGCACGTCCATCTGCGAAAGGAAGCCACGGAGGAGCATCATGCTGACCGCCAACCACGCGAGAGGCGCGAATGCCATTCCTATAGACAGCAGGTTCGCGGGGATGTGCGTAAATACCATCGTGTTGAGTAGGCCGATACGCTTTGCCAGCCATACGGCAATGAAGGCAGACAGGCTGCTGAGAACGTTGACGCCGAAGAAGACTCCGGCGAGGGACTCCAGCGACAGGTCAAACCGGATGCTGAACCAGTAGGCCATGAAGGTCTGGACCATGAGCCCGTCACCTGCGGAGTCCATCGCACCGAGGGCCGTCAGCCTGTAGATGATGCCTTTCGAGCGGCGGGGCCATGAGAACAGCGAGCGCCTCCCCTCAGTCGCAGGGGCTTCGGCGGCCGAGGACAGCCGCGTGAATACAAGGACGATCAGAACGCCGACGCACGCGTACAGGAAGAACATGACGCGGTAGGCGTCGAGCGCTTCCACGCCGAGCACGCGTTCCAAGATCACCGGCATGCTGCTGAACAGGGCGCCGAGAGCTGCCGACATCCCGCGGATGACGTGGTAGTAGGCGAAGAGCGTCGTGCGGTTGGTATCGAGGGTGGAGCGTGCGAGGATGGGCTGCTCGAGCGCGCCGTGTGCGCCGCGGTCGGCGCCGCCAAGGCCAAAACCCGCGAAGCCGGCGACGAGGAGCAACGGGAGGAAAGACTCGGTCAGCGGAAAGAGGGCGCCACCCAGGATGGTGAGGAGGGTCAGGGCGATGAAGAACCGCTTACGGCCAATGCGGTCGGCGAAGAGGGAGGCGAGCATGATGAAAAAGGTGCTACCTGCCAAGACCGCAGCAAGAACAGCGCCAATCCTTACGGCGTCGAGTCCCGTCTCGGCCAAGTAGAGGCCGAGCATGACGCTAACGAAGCCGACGGAGAACGAGCGCAGGCTGGAAGTCAGCAGTACAAGGCGGCCGTCGGGGGCGAGCCATCTTAGCACTAGCTCGCTCCTTCAGCGGGGGTAGTCGCTCTTGCATCGGCCTGTTCCGGCTGGCGGACCTGCTCCTCCGGCGGGCGGACGTTGCGGAACTGCTGCCAGAGGAGGAGGTCGTAGACGATCTTGATGAGGCCGCCCGCAATCAGCGGGGCGCTGGTGAGCGATGCGGCGACCAAGAGACCCGAGATGTATGGGGAAGGCATCTGCCCGCCCTGCCGGCCCAACGTCGACACGCCGGCGGCGACGGTCTGCTCCTCGGGGGCGACGACGGCCATCGTGAAAGACTGGCGCGTGGGGACGTCCATCTGCGACATGGACTCGCGAAGCAGCAACATAGCTACTGTGAGCCACGCGAAGGGTGAGAAGGCCATCGCAACGATGAGGAGATTCGCGGGGATGTGCGTCCACACCATGGTGTTGATGAGACCGATGCGCCTGGCGAGCCATGCCGCCATGATGGCCGAGAAGCTGCTGATGATGTTGGCGGCGAAGAAGACGCCTGCCAGCGACTCGAGTGTTAGGTCGTAGCGGAGGCTGAACCAGTAGGCGAGGAAGGTCTGGAACATGAAGCCGCCGCCGAAGGAGTCCATCGCGCCGAGGGCGGCGAGCCTGTAGATGATGCCCTTGGAGCGACGCGGGAGGGTGATGCCGACGCGGCGGCCATCGACGGCGCGTGCCTCTGCGGCCGGGGTGAGCCGCAGGTAGACAAGGGTCACGAGCGCGCCAACGCCGGCGTAGAGGAAGAACATCAGCCGGTAGCCGTCGAGGAGGTCCATGTCCAGGGTGTTCTCCAGGATGACGGGCATGCCGCTACAGAGCGCGCCGACCGCGGAGGCGAGGCCGCCGATAACGTTGTAGTAAGCGAAGAGCATCGTGCGGCGCTCGGCGGGGGCGGCCCTCGCGAGGACGGGCTGCTCAAGCGAGCTCTGCGCCGCGCGGTCCTTGCCGCCGAGGCCGAAACCGGCCATGCCTCCGACGAACAGGAGCAGGACGAAAGAGTCGGTCAGGGGGAAGAGGGCACCGCCGATAATGGTGAGCATGCTGAGGGACATGAAGGAGCGCTTGCGTCCGAAGTGGTCGGCGAAGAGGGACGCGAGGGTGGTGAAGAAGGCGTTGCCGGCAAGCACGGCGGCGAGCACCGCGCCGACGCGGACCGGGTCGAGGCCAGTCTCCCTCAGGTAGAGGGCCAAGAGGACGCTGACAAAGCCGACGGCGAACGAGCGCAGGCTGGTCGTCAGCAGGATGAGGCGACCATCAGGGGCGAGCCAGGGCAGCACTGGCTCACTCGCTCAACTGGGTGAGAAGCTCCTGGAGCCGGGCCTTCCGTTCCTCCGTTGCGCGTTGGCGGTCCCGTTCCCGCTCGACGACCTCTTCCGGCGCCTTCTCCAGGAACTGAGCGTCGGAGAGGCGGGCACCGAGGCGTTCGAGCGCCTGCTGGGCGTCGGCCAGCTCGCCGGACAGGCGCATGCGCTCGGCGCCAATGTCGACGAGGCCCTCGAGGGGGATGGCCATGACTGCTCCGCCTACAACGGCGGTTGCGGCACCGGTGGTTGGTAGCTGGTCCCGGCCTTCCAGGAAGCGGAGGGGCTCGACGCGGGCGAGGGCCCGGATGAGGGGCGCCTCGGCCTCGAGCGCGGACTGGGGAGCCCCGGGGTCGACCAGCAGCTCCAGCGGCTGTGCCGGCGGGATGCGGAACTCGGCGCGGGCGTTGCGTACCAAGCGGATCGCCTCGCGAACGGAGGCGATCGCATCCTCGGCTGCGTCGTCGAACGCGGAGGCGTCGGCGACGGGGTAGGGCGCCACCATGATGGACGGGGCGAGCTCGCGCTCGCGGGGTACGCGGGCGACGAGGTTTGACCAGGCCTCCTCGGTGACGAAGGGCATGAAGGGGTGGAGGAGCCGCAGCGTGGTCTCGAGCACGTGCACGAGCATGGGCACGGGCGAGGGGCCGTCGGCGCTGCGGATGCGCACCTTGGCGGCCTCAATGTACCAGTCGCAGAACTCGCTCCAGAGAAACTCGTAGATGGACTGCTCCGCCTCGCCGAGCTGGTAGTCCTCGAGCTGGCGGTTCACGCGGGCGACGAGGCGGTTGAGGCTGCTCTTGATCCAGCGGTCCTCGAGGTGGACGGCAGGCGGGTCGCTCCAGCCGGTGAGATCATCGGCCTCCTCCATCGCGCGTGCGACGTAGCGGGCCGCGTTCCAGATCTTGTTGGCAAAGTTGCGCGCGGCCTCGAGCTTGCTGGCGCCGAGACGGGCGTCGTTGCCGGGGGCGTTGCCGACGGTCAGGGCGAAGCGCAGGGCGTCGCAGCCGTACTGGTCGATGGCGTCGAGCGGGTCGAGCACGTTGCCGCGGGTCTTGCTCATCTTCGCGCCCTCTACGTCGCGGATGAGGCCGCTCAGGAAAACGGTGTGGAAGGGCGCTTTGCCGGTGTTTTCGATGCCCAGCATGATCATGCGGGCCACCCAAAAGAAGAGGATGTCGTGGGCAGTTTCCATGACGCTGGTGGGGTAGAAATAGCCGAGATCCTCCGTCTCGTCCGGCCACCCGAGGGTGGAGTGCGTCCAGAGGCCGGAGGAGAACCAGGTGTCCAGCATGTCCTCGTCCTGGGTGAGGTCACGGGAGCCGCAGTGGGGGCAGGCGTCGGGGTCCTCGTACTCGACGATCTCCTGATCGCAGGCGCCGCAGTACCAGACCGGGATGCGGTGGCCCCACCAGAGCTGGCGGCTAATGCACCAGTCGCGGAGGTTCTCCATCCAGTTCTCGTAGATACGGGTGAAGCGCTCTGGGACGATGCGCACCGTGCCGTCGCGCACGACGTCCAGGGCGGGCTTGGCGAGCGGAGCGATGCGCACGAACCACTGCTTGCTGACCATGGGCTCCACGACCTGGTCGCAGCGCTGACAGTGGCCGACGGCGTGGCGGTGGTCCTCGACGAGCTCCAGCAGGCCGTCGCGCTGCAGATCTTCCACGATCTGGATGCGAGCCTGGAAGCGGTCGAGGCCCTCATAGGGGCCGGCTTCGGCGTTCATGGCGCCGTTGGGGTGCATGACGGTGACGATGGGGAGGCCGTGGCGCTCGCCGAGATCGAAGTCCGTCGGGTCATGGCCGGGCGTCACCTTGAGGGCGCCGGTGCCGAAATCGGTCTCGACGGCCTCGTCGCCGACGACGGGGATGCGCCGGCCGAGCACGGGGAGCACGACGTCCTTGCCGATGAAGGCCGCGTAGCGCGGGTCCTCCGGGTTCACGGCCACGCCCGTGTCGCCGAGGAGGGTCTCGGGGCGCGTGGTGGCGACGGTTAGCCGGCCGTTGCCGTTGGCGAGCGGGTAGTGGATGTAGTAGAGGTTGCCATCGGTCTCGCGGTGCTCCACCTCCAGGTCGGAGAGGGCGGTGGCGCAGCGGGGGCACCAGTTGATGATGCGCTCTCCGCGGTAGATGAGGCCCTTGCGGTAGAGGTTAACGAAGGTGTGGCGCACGGCGCGGCTGGGTCGGGGGTCCAGCGTGAAGACCTCTCGCGACCAGTCACAGCTTACGCCGAGGCGACGGTGCTGCTCGCTGATGCGGCCTCGCGACTTGCCGACCCAGTCCCAGACGCGCTCTTGGAACTTCTCGCGGCCGAGGTCGTGGCGGGTCAGGCCCTCGGCAGCTAGCTCACGCTCGACCACGACCTGCGTCGCGATGCCGGCGTGGTCGAGGCCGGGGAGCCAGAGGGCGGCGTCGCCAAGCATGCGATGCCATCGCGTGAGGGCGTCCTCGACTGTGGCGCGCTGGGCGTGGCCGAGGTGGAGCTCGCCGGTGACGTTGGGCGGCGGCTGGATGACGACGAAGGGGCGCTTGGCCGGGTCGATGGTTGGGGTGAAGTACCCGGCGTCCAGCCACTTCTGGTAGAGGCGCTGCTCTACGGAGGCCGGGTCATAGGCGCTTGGAAGCTGCTGCGGGGTCTCGAGGGTCATTCTGCCGCCTGTTCAATGGGATTTGGCCGCCAGGGCCGTCGCCCGGGGCACTTTCCATTGTAGCGCATGGCGTCGAGGGAGACGGACTTGGGGTCGTGGGTCGGCCGAGGGCGCGAGGACCGGGTGGGACTAAGACGATGGCAAGCCTTATCTGGGAAACAATTCCTATCTGGAATTGGCAGTTTCGCATACGAGTTGTTTTTCGTAACAATTCCCGCGTGTTCTCGACGATTACCGTCATCGTGGTCGGGCGGCGAGCCTCGGGTGGCTGTGGGTCGAGTGATCCATGGAGGGAGGGTAAAGGGGATTTGAGGTTTGGGGCAAGGGGGAAGTGGCAGGGTGGGGTGCGGCCTTCGACGGGATCGGGTTGGACGGGGCATGAGAGGTCGACTGTCCGCGAATCGCACGTACGCGAGAGGGCCCCGCCCATGGATACCGGCCTCCGCCGGTATGGAGGTTGGGGGTGGTGTGGGTGGTAGACGTTATTCTTGCGGGGATGCCCCCGCTCCGCGCCTCTGGATTCCTGCCTTCGCAGGAATGACGACGGGGTGGGCGGGAATGACGACGGGGTGGGTGGGAATGACGACGGGGTGGGCGGGAATGACGACGGGGTGGGCAGGAATGACGCGGGGGCGGACTATGGAGTGACGGTTGGGGAGTAGGAACGACGTGGGGGCGCTACCGCCATTTCTGGGACCCTTTGGCGGGCTCAGGGCGAACTGTGCTATGCCTACTGCGGGGTGCGGTCTCCGAAGGCTACTACTATGCGCTGGTCGTCCTCGAAGACTATGTCCCGGTAGTTGTCCTCGTAGCGGACGCCGTTGAGGGAGACGTTTTCTACGGTGGCGTTGGGGCGGGTGGAGGGGTTGTCGGGCCAGACGTCGAAGAAGTCGCCCACGGTGTAACTCTTGTCGCCGACGATGTAGACGTAGGAGGAGTTGTCTATGGTGTGGACGGGGCGGATGCAGGTGTCGTTGACTCCAATGCCCTCGGGGAGGAACTCGGGGGTGCCGTTCCAGACGGTGACGAGGGTGACGCGGATGCCGGAGGCGCGGTCGGTTTCGTCGACGCAGGCGGTGGTGGCGTCGTCGGCGAGGTCCGTGCCACAGGCGGCTGCGGCGAGCGACAGGGTGAGGGCTGCCGCAAGGGTGATGGCGAGGCGCATGTATCGCTTGGGGCTCATCTGTTTGTCCTTGGCGCTTAAGGTTTGATGCGGGCGTCGCAAGGCTGTTATCGCCGATGGGTGGCCAAGTGTGCTGCTAGCTCCTCGGCGGCGACTGAGGGGAGGGCGCCGAGGCGCTCGTGGAGCCACTCCAGCGCCTTGCGGGTGTCGCTGGCGACGCGGGCCGGGTCGGAACGGTAGACGCGCAGCTTGAAGAGCCAGTAGGTGAATGCCTTGAGCTCGGTGCCGGGCGCGTCGTCGGGGTCGCTCAGGGGCCATTCGGCGCGGAACTCCGCAAGGAGCTCGCGACGGGGGCGGCCGTAGATCTTGCCGAAAACGTCGTCGGTCACGCCGCGGCGGGCCCGGACGCCGAGGCTCATGCGTTCCTTGCGGACCTCCTGCTGCACGGCGAGCTGGAGGGCCTGCTCCACGGTGACGCCATACCAGTAGTTCAAGTATGAGCGGTACTTGGTGACGCCGAGGAGTCGGCGCACCTCTTCCATGGGCATCTCAAGCATGAAGTGGCCCGTGTGGAGCTTGTTGCGGCGCTCGTCGTCGGGGATGAGCTGGACGACCTCGGCGCCGAGGCGGCGGGCGAGGAGGAGCCAGTCAAAGGCCTCGCCGAGGAGGAGGTAGCGGCGGTGGACGCCGCCGATGGTCTCCTCCGGCATGGTCCACTGTTCCATGGCCTGGAGCAGGGCTTCCTGCCAGGGGTGTCCGTTCTCGACGGCCTGCCGGAGGCGGAGGGTGGTCTGGGCGACCTGCGCCTCCTCGGAGACGGCGCCGTCGACGGTGGCGGTGCGGCCGCGCGTTCGAGAGCCCGTCATCGCTGCGCCGCCACGGGGGCAGACTCGGCGAGACCGGCGAGGAGCTCGCGGACGGCCTCAACGGAGCGGGAGCCGGTGGCGGGCAGCCACGCTCCGGCGCCGGCGTCGAGGGCGGCGAGGAGGGTGTCGGGTGTGCCGGCGCCTGTCTCGTCGAGGAGACGGCGGACGGACGCGCCGCCGATGCCGGGGACGTCGAGCAGGGCGAGGGCGAGGCGAGAGACGTTGGCGGCCTCGCGGTCGTAGGTGCGGACGCGGCCGGTTTCGAGGAGTTCGCGGATCTTGCCGTCGATAGCCTTACCTATGCCGGAGACATTCTGGAGGTTGGCGCCTGACGCGACCATCCCGGTCAGCGCCTCGGGGATGTCACGGATGGCCTGGGCGCCCTTTCGGTAGGCGCGGGCCTTGAAGCCGTCGCTCTCCTGCATCTCGTATAAGCCCGCCAGCCGGTCGAACAGCCGGGCGATGGACTCGTTGGAGTGGTGGGTCGGCTCAGACATCATCCCGTTCCGTGGCACCGCTTGTATTTCTTGCCGCTGCCGCAGGGGCAGGGGTCGTTGCGGCCGACCTTCCGGCCTGCTCCCGCTCCCGCGCCGACAGGCTCGGGGGCCCGGCGTCCGGCCGCAGCGGGCATCGGACTGCCCCTCATGGCGGACGCGCGGTTTGACTGGGCCGGGCGGCCCTCCAGCAGCGTCGCGTGGAAGATGGTGTGAACGATGTCGTGCTGGATGGTGGACATCATCTCCTGGAACTTCTGGTGGCCCTCAGTCCGGTACATGACGAGGGGGTCGCGCTGGCCGTAGGCGTGGAGGCCGACGCCCTGGCGCAGGTTTTCCATCGACGTCAGGTGGATGACCCAGTGGGAGTCGATGGTGCGCAGGGTCACGAGGCGCTCGATGATGCGCATGTGCTCTTCGCCGACAGCCTGCTCGCGCTGGTCGTAGGTCTGCATGGCGTAGTCGTGGATGGCGTCGCCAATCTCGTCGCCGGTGAGCTGCTCCAGCGCCGGGGCCTCCAGGTACGGCGGGATGGGGAAGATGGTGCGGAGCTCCTCGACCATTTCATCGAGCATCCACTCCTCGGGTTCGTTGCCCTCGACGTAGTTGTCGACGATGCGGTCGATCTCCTTCTCCAGCATGCCCTGGATGTTGCCCTTGAGGTCGGCGCCCTCCAGGACCTTGGCGCGCTCCTCGTAGATGACCTTGCGATGGGTGTTGATGACGTCGTCGTACTCCACGAGGCGCTTGCGGATCTCAAAGTGGGAGGCCTCGACCTTGGTCTGGGCGTTGCCGAGGGCGTTGCTGACCATCTTGTTTTCCATGGGCATTTCATCCGACATGCCAGCCATGCCCATGATGCTCTGAATGCGATCGCCGCCGAAGCGCCGGACGAGGTCGTCCTCGAGGGACACGAAGAAACGCGTGCTGCCCGGGTCGCCCTGGCGGCCGGAGCGGCCGCGGAGCTGGTTGTCGATGCGGCGGGCGTCGTTCTTCTCGGTGCCGATGACGAATAGGCCTCCAAGTTTGACGACGTTCCGGTGCTCTTCGTCCCACTGCTGCTGGACGGTTGCGCGGGCCTTCTCTACGGCCTCGGGCGGGGCGCCGTCCATGGACGTGTAGCCGATCCTGCGGAGCTCATCGAGGGCGAGCATGTCCGGGTTGCCGCCAAGGACAATGTCGGTGCCGCGGCCGGCCATGTTCGTCGACACGGTGACGGCGCCCACACGGCCGGCCTGGGCGACGATCTGCGCCTCGTGCTCGTGGTTCCTGGCGTTGAGCACCTGGTGCGGGATGCCGCTGCGGCGGAGCATGGCGTCGAGGGCCTCAGAGCTCTCGACAGAGGCCGTGCCGACGAGGATGGGGCGGCCCTCCTCGTGTATCTCCTTGATCTCCTCCACGATAGCCTTCCACTTGCCCTGCTCAGAGCGGTAGATGAGGTCAGTGTGGTCCTCCCGCACGCGCTCTTTGTTGGGCGGGATGACCACGACATCGAGGCGGTAGATGCGCATGAGCTCCTCTGACTCGGTCATGGCGGTGCCCGTCATGCCAGCGAGCTTCTCATACATGCGGAAGTAGTTCTGGAGGGTGATGGTGGCGTAGGTGATGCTCTCCTGCTGCACCCGCAGGCCCTCCTTGGCCTCCAGCGCCTGGTGCAGGCCGTCCGAGTACCGCCGCCCGTACATCTTGCGGCCGGTGAACTCGTCGACGATGACGATTTCCCCGTTCTCGACGAGGTACTCCTTGTCCTTTTGGAAGAGCACCATTGCCTTCACGGCGTTCTCGACGTAGTGGGTCATGTAGTAGTTCGCGGGGTCGTAGAGGTTGCCGATGTTGAGGGAGCGCTCTACCTTCGCGATGCCGTCTTCCGTCAGCGAGACAGTCCGGTGCTTCTCGTCGATGGTGAAGTCATCCTCGCGCTCCAGCCGGGGGGCGATACGGGCCATGGTAGCGTAGGTCTTGGTGGCCTCTTGCGCCGGGCCGCTGATGATGAGCGGCGTCCGGGCCTCGTCGATGAGGATGTTGTCGACCTCGTCGACGATAGCGTAGTGGTGGCGGCGTTGGACCTGCTGGGACTTGTCGACTGCCATGTTGTCGCGGAGGTAATCGAAGCCAAACTCGTGGTTGGTGCCGTACGTTATGTCAGCGGCATATGCCTCACGGCGGGAGACGAGCCGCAGCGCGTTGAGGCCCGGGTTGTCGGAGTGGACGTCCGGGTCGAGGACGTAGGCGAGCTCGTGCTGGAGGCAGGCGACGCTCATGCCGAGGCCGTGGTAGACAGGGCCCATCCACTGGGTGTCACGCTTAGCGAGGTAGTCGTTGACGGTGATGACGTGGACGCCGTTGCCGGTGAGGGCGTTGAGGTAGGCGGCAAGGGTGGCGACGAGGGTCTTGCCCTCTCCGGTGCCCATCTCGGCGATCTTGCCCTCGTGGAGAACCATGCCGCCGATGAGCTGGACGTCGAAGTGGCGCATGCCGGTCGAGCGGCGCGCGGACTCGCGGACGGCGGCGAAGACCTCGGGCAGGAGGCCGTCTAGATCCTCGCCCGCGTCCAGCCTCTCGCGAAAGCGGGCCGTGCTGGCGGCGAGGTCCTCGTCGGTGAGGGACTGTACGCGGGATTCAAGGGCGTTAATGTCTTCGACAACCGGCCAGCGCTTCTTGACAGGCGCTTCCGGGTCGCCCTTGAACAGCTTTCCGAGCATTCCTACCATGCAACAGTCCCTTCAGTCCATTCCGTCCGGCCCGAGCCGTTTCAGGCGCTAGTCGGAGAATAGCTCGCCCACGGAGCGGCCCTCGTGGATGCGGCAGATCGCCTCACCCAGCAGGCTCGCGACGGACAGCACCTTGATCTTGGGCACGTTGGTGGAACAGGCGCTCGGCAGCGTGTCCGTCACCACCATTTCCCGGATGCCCATGTCGCTTATCCTGTCGACGGCCGGCGACGTGAACACCCCGTGGGTGGAGCAGGAGTAGACTTCCCTGGCGCCGGCTTCCAAAGCGGCATTGACCGCGAGCTGCAGCGAGCCGCCCGTACCCGTTTCATCGTCAAAGGTGATGGCCGTCCTACCCTTCACTTCTCCTATAACGTTCATGACCTCAGTATGATCAAGGTTGTCCAACCGACGCTTCTCGATAATAGCCAGCGACGCGCCCAGCTTCGTCGCCATGTCGCGCGCCCGCTTGCTGATGCCGATGTCGACCGCGACCACCACCGGGGCATCCAGGTCCTTGCGCTGGAAGTAGTCGGCCAGGAGGGGCAGGGCCGTCAACTCGTCCACGGGGATGTTGAAGAAGCCCTGGATCTGGCCCGCGTGCATGTCCACCGTCACCACCCGGTTCGCGCCGGCGACGGTGAGCAGGTCCGCCAGCAACCGCGCCGTGATGGGGACGCGGGGCTGGTCCTTCTTGTCGGTGCGGCCGTAGGCGTAGTAGGGGATGACGGCCGTGATGCGGCCCGCCGACGCCCGCTTGGCCGCGTCGATCATGATGAGGAGCTCCATGATCGTGTCGTTTACGGGGTAGGAGAATGGCTGGATGATGAAGACGTCCTGCTGCCTGATGTTCTCCTCGTACTGCACAAAGGTGTTGTCGTTGGAGAACTTGGAGACGCGGGCCTTTCCCAGCGGCATTTCGACGTATTCGCAGACGTCCTCTGCCAATGCCGTATGGGAGGTCCCAGTAAAGATCTTCATCTCTTCCAAATACGGCATGCCATCTCCTCCTATCCATTTGGGAAGCTAGCGCGCCACGGCAGCATGTGCCACGGCTCATGTCACAGCCACAACGATTATAGCATGCACTTTTCGACGAAAAACCCCGAATACGACCGCATCAGACGCCGGTCACCGGTCAGGACGCGGCGCGGCAGGCACAGGTTCCCATTGCAAGGCCGTATCTGATACAATGCTTTGGCTTTTCTGCGCGAACCCCCCAATTTGAGGAGCCTTGGAGGAGGAATGCCTGCCTACGCGGTAATCGGCGGCCAGTGGGGTGACGAGGGCAAGGGGAAGGTCATTGACTTCCTCTGCGAAAACGTCACCATGGTGGCCCGCTATTCCGGCGGCAACAACGCCGGCCACACGGTGCTAAACGCGTCGGGTGAATTCAAGTTCCACCTCATGCCCTCGGGCGTCATCTGGCCGCAGGTCACGCCGGTCATCGGGAACGGGGTTGTCGTCGACCCGGACGTGCTCATTGAAGAGATCAACGACCTACGCGAAAGGGGCATCGACGTCAGCAAGCTGCAGGTCAGCGACCGGGCGCACGTCATCATGCCCTACCACGTGCGGCTGGACCAACTGGAGGAGATCGGGCGCGGGCAGGACGCGCTGGGCACGACCGGGCGCGGCGTCGGGCCGGCATACGTGGACCGTGTGGCCCGCGCTGGCATCCGCTTCGGCGACATGTTGGACGCGGAGGGGCTGCGCGACAGGCTGACAACTGCGGCGGCACGGGCAAACCAAGCCATCACCAAGATCCACGAGGCCGAGCCATTCGACATCGAGGACCTGTTCCAGCAGTGCCTGCGGTGGCGGGACGAGTTGCTGCCCTTCATCGCTCCCGTCGAGGAGCGTGTGCGCGAGGCGCTTGGGCGGGGCGAAAACGTGCTGCTCGAGGGAGCGCAGGGGACGCTGCTGGACCTCGACCATGGTACGTACCCGTACGTGACCTCATCGCACTCGAGCGTCGGGGGCGCGTGCGCTGGGCTGGGCATCGGACCTCGGTCGGTGCAGGGCGTGTTCGGCGTATTCAAGGCGTACACGTCGCGCGTCGGCGCGGGGCCAATGCCGACGGAGCTCAACGACGACATGGGCGAGCTGATCCGGGAGCGCGGCTCGGAATACGGCACAACGACGGGCCGGCCGCGGCGCTGCGGCTGGTTCGACGGCGTCGCGTCGCGGTACGGCGTCATCGTCAACGACCTGACGTCGGGCATCCTCACGCGGCTCGACGTGCTGGACGGGTTCAACCCCGTCAGGGTGTGCGTCGGCTACGAGCTGGACGGACAGCCGCTGGAGGGTTTCCCGGCACAGACGCGGGCGCTGGAGCAGTGCAAGCCCGTCTACCGGGATTTCTCGGGATGGGACAAGCCGACGGCGGGGCTGACCGAGTGGGACGACCTGCCGGCGGAGGCGAAGGCGTATGTGCGGGGTATCGAGGAGATCATTGGGTGCTCTATCGACCTGGTGTCGACGGGCCCGCACCGGCACGAGACTATCTGCCGGAAGCCGCTGATCCCGTAGCCAATCCGTTCCCGCAACCCTTCGATCTTCCCCAGGGCGAACGGATTCTTGCAGTTACTCCACTTGCACGCCGTCCACGAAGCACGCCAACCGGTGCTCTGCGACTATGCGCACGTCCACCTTCGTTCCAACGCCGTACAGACGCGTGTGGTGCTGCATTACCCGCACTGAGCGGCCGTTGTCGAGGGCAACCGCGTACAGGTACGTCGGCCCGAGGAACTGCCGTTCCATGATGGTGCTCTGCCCGGACTCCGAGGGGGTTAGCGACAAGTCGTCCGGGCGGAGCAGCACCTCTGCACCGTCGGGGATGCCATCGCTCGGCCACGGCAGGGGACCGGCGGCAGTCATCAGCCGGCCATCCTCACGGTGGATGGACAGAAAGTCCCCGATTCCGATGAACTCCGCAACAAAGCGCGTGGCCGGGCCGTGGTAGATTTCCTCCGGCGTCGCAACCTGCTGAAGCATGCCATGGTTGAGAATGGCCACCCGGTCGCCCATGAAGAGCGCCTCGTCCTGGTCGTGGGTGACGAAGAGAGCCGTGGTGCCGGTGAACTTCAGAATGTCCCTGACCTCGCTGCGCACCTGTTTGCGGAGCGCCTCGTCCAGGTTGGAGAATGGCTCGTCCAGGAGCAGCACCGCCGGCTGGGGGCACAGTGCGCGTGCCAGCGCAACCCGCTGCTGCTGCCCGCCCGAAAGCTCGTGAGGCATCCGATTTTCCAGCCCTGCCAGACCCACCAACCCCAGCACTTCCGCAACGCGCCTAGTGCGCTTGGACTTGTCGTTTACCCCGAACCCCACGTTCGCCATTACTGTGAGGTGGGGGAAGAGGGCGTATTCCTGGAAGACCATGCCTATACGGCGGCGGTCCGCGGTGACGAATCGACCGGGGCCAGCCACCTGCTGGCCGGCGATGTCGACTGTGCCGGTGTCCGGGGTCTCGAACCCCGCGATGATGCGCATCGCCGTCGTCTTGCCGCTGCCGCTCGGGCCGAGGAGGGCGACGATGCTGCCGGCTTCCGCCTCCAGGTCTAGGCTGTGGAGCGCAGACGTTTCGGCGCCGGGAAAGCGCTTGGAAACACCCTGGCACAGAACGGCGGGAACGCTCACCGTCCCCTCCTTGGTTCTCGGAGAATAAGAAACGCTGTTGGCACCGCGGAGACGGCCACCAACAGCAGGGCCGGCACCGCCGCCTGCGCGAAGAACGCCTCCTCGGCGGCGGCCCAGATCGACGTGGCCAGTGTGCCATAGCCAATGGGGCTCAGCAACAACGTGGCCGGCAGCTCCTTCATTGCCGTCAGGAACACCAGTGCACCGCCCGCCAGCATGCCGGGGAGCATCAGGGGCAGGGAAATGTGCCAGATGATGGCGAGAGGACTCTTGCCGAGGCCGTATGCCGCCTCGCCGAGCCGCGGGCTCACTTGCAAATACGAAGACCGCACCGCGCCCAACGCCTGGGGGAAGAATAGGACCACGTAGGCAAACACCAGCAGGAAGAGGGTCTGGTAGAGGGGCGTCGCGAACCGGGCGCCAAAGAAGATCAACGCCAGCGCAACGGCGATGCCAGGCAATGCGAAGCCGGTGTACGAGAGCCGCTCCACAACCCAACTGAGGCGGCCGGGAAAGCGCAGCGTGAACATGACGACGGGCACGGCAGCGACCACGGCGACGATTGCGGCGAGCCCGGACGCGTAGACGGAGTTGAGCGCGTTGCCCCACAGCAGCCGCACAGGCTCGCCCGCCGCGACGCCTCGAATTGCCCAGAATGCCAGCAGCGAGAGCGGCGCGGCCAGCGACAGCGCCGTCACGGCTGCCGTGAAGCCAAACGCGGGCCACTTAAGCCGTCCCAGCGCCACGAGTGACGTGGGCCGCGCCGCGCCCGTGGCAGCACGGTAGTAGCGCGAGCGCCCTCGTGCTTGCGCCTCGATGACTACGAGGCCCAACGCCATCGCGATCATCACCAGCGAGAGCCCCGCGGCCAACGCTCGATTGAACGCGGTCTCGTATTGCAGGAAGATGGCCCACGTGAAGGTCTCGTAGCGAAGCAGCGACACCGCGCCAAAGTCGCTCAGCGTATAGAGGGCGACCAGCAGGGACCCCGCGGCAATCGAGGGCCGGAGGAGCGGCAACGTCACGCGCCAGAGGGTCCGCCATCGACCATTGCCCAGCGCACGCGACATCTCTTCCAGCGCGGGGTCCTGACCCCAGAGGGACGCTCGGACGCTGAGCAAAGTGTAGGGAAAGCTCAACAGCGTCAGGGCCAGCGCCGCACCTACCAAGCCCGAGATGTCCGGCAGCCGCTCGATATCGACAAATCGCTCCAGAAACCCGTGCAACATGCCTCGCGGGCCCAGCGCAACTACCAACAAGAACGCGCCCACATAGCTGGGTATCACCAAGGGGAGTACGGTCACAACGGACCAGAATCGCCTGAGGGGCAGGTCCGTTCGGACAGTGAGCCACGCGAGTGGGACGGCAATCAGGGCCGACGCCACGGTGACCACCACGACTAGCACGGCAGACCGGAACAGGATCTCCAGGGTCCGCTGCCGCAGCAACAGGTCCACCACCTCGCCGCCGCCGTCCAGCGAACGCTCGACGAGATACACGAGCGGGAGCACCATGGCCAGCGACACGAGGAGGGCCGGCGCCCAGAACACGAATGGTGGCCGACGCTGCCGGTTTGGCGCGCCGCCCATCCCAAGCAAGCGCCGCAACGAATTGCCGGTATGTGGACCTACGGCTTGCATGTGACCTCTTCAGGCCTAGCGTACAACATTTGCATGGGAACAACCCAACCTGCTCGCCGGACTGCACCTGGGCTGTCATGCGGGCAGGTTGGGTCGACCGCTCTTCGCTTAGGCTCCGAATGTCGCCAGAAAGGAGGCGATTTGGCTACGGTGTGATGCCCACTTCCCGCAGCAGCGCCTGCGTCCCCTCTAGGTCCGCCATCTCCCTTGGCGTGACCAGCGGGTTGTTGATCTCTTGAATGGGTGTGAGACCGCGCTGGGTATTGACGCCTTCGACCAGCGGGTACTCGTACGTCTGGCTGGCGAAGTACTGTTGGGCCGCCAGGGACAGCATGAACTCGATGAAGCGCTGGGCGTTTTCCTTGTTTTCGGACGTCGAGAGGATACCGGCTCCCGCGACCATCACGAGCGCGCCGGGGCCGCCGCCGCGTGGGTGGTAGTTGCGGGCGGTGAACGAGTCACCCTCCTCTGTGAGGAAGCGGTGCAGGTAGTAGTGGTTGACGAGGCCGATGTCGATCTCGCCCGCAGCAGCGGCGGCCACCTGCGGGGTGTTCTTGGGGTACACGGTAGGCTCGTTGGCCTGCATGCCCTCAAGCCACTCGCGGGTGGCGTCCTCGCCCCAGCGGCTGCGCATGGCAGTCACCATGGCCTGGAAAGAGCCGTTGGTCGGCGCCCAGCCGATGCGTCCCTTCCACTTTGGGTCGGTGAGATCGCGGATGTCGTCGGGCAGGTCCGGCTCCGTCAGCGTCTCCGTGTTGTACACCATCGTGCGGGCGCGACCGGAGGTGCCGACCCAACGTCCATCGGGCGAGCGCGCCCACTCGGGCGCGAGGCCGAGGACCGACTGCGGCAACTGATCAAGGCGGTCTTCGACGGCGCCGAGGCCGCCGGGGTCCTGGGCGAAGAACACGTCGGCGGGGCTGTTGTCGCCCTCTTCCAACAGCGTGGCGGCGATTGCGGCTGTGCCCGCGTACCGCACGTTCACCTCGATGCCCGTCGCGTCGGCGAATTGCTCGATGATGGGTGCGACCAGGGACTCACTGCGGCCCGAGTAGACGGTCAGCGAGCCGGGACCGGAGTCCTCGGCCTCGCACGCCAGGGCCGCCGCGCCAACGAATGCGGCCAAGGCCAACAGCGCGAACAGGCGGCCATGGCCAACAGCGATTCCGGACTCCCTCCGCCCCAATAACGACCATAGGAATTGCATATACTAACCTCCTGAGGGAGTGAAGTATCCCATGTGCGGCAAAGCTACAGGGATCTCTAGCAAACCAGCGCCTACTGGTATATCACTCAATGAAAAACGTGTCAACACATGAAGATAGTTCGTATACACGATTTACTGTACTTGTCTGCCTAAACATGGGGCTTCGTGCGTAAGAACACTTGTTGGCGGCGGCTCAGGTCACCCGCGGACGACGCTCTCGTTCCTCAATCTCGGGCCAAACCCGCGCAGGGGCTCATTGACGCGGCGCGACGCGTGGGTGCTACCATCCCGGCAGCCCGTTTCATTCGCATTGGAGGCGCTATGGACACGCTTGAAGCCCTCGTACAGGCCGTGGAGACTTGCACGGACTGTACGCTGTGCGAGCAGCGCACTCGGAGCGTGCCGGGGGAGGGGCCTGAGCGCCCGGACATCATGTTCATCGGCGAGGGGCCGGGCTACCACGAGGACCAGCAGGGGCGGCCGTTCGTGGGGCCGGCCGGAAAGCTGCTGGAGGACCTGCTGGCGGCCATCGGGCTCACTCGGCGCGACGTGTACATCGCGAACGTGGTCAAGTGCCGGCCGCCGAACAACCGCGACCCGCAGCCGGACGAGATCCAGGCGTGCCGCAAGTACCTTGACCAGCAGATCAGGCTGCTGGACCCGCCGGTCATCGTCACGCTGGGACGGTTCTCGATGGCGCGCTTCATGCCGGGCGTGACCATCTCGCGCGTTCACGGCAAGCCGGTGCAGTGGGGGAAGCGCACCATCTTCCCGATGTACCACCCGGCGGCCGCGCTGCACCAAGGAAGCCTGCGCCGGTACCTGGAGGAGGACATCCGCAAGCTGCCTGCGCTCGTCGAGGAGGCGCGGCGTGCGGCGGTTGCGGCCGTCGAGGAGGAGCCACCGCCTCAGCCCGAGCAGCTCAAGATGCTGTAGGCGCGAGGGAGGCGGGCAACCACGAGTGTTGCCCCTATGGGTGGTGGGATGCCTTGCCGGCCTGCGGTAGTCAGCTACGTGTATCCCGTGTACCATGGATGTACACGGCCCTCGACTACCGGGGCCGACCCGACGATTGACAAGGCTAGACTTCCCTCATGCAAAACCTAGGACGGTTTCTGGGGCGGCACGACAGGCCGCTCGGCGACGACTCCCCCGAGGCCTCGGCGTCTCCATCGACTTCACCGTATGGCGCGAACGGCGCGCTACGCGTCATTCCCCTCGGCGGTTTGGGCGAGATCGGCAAGAACATGATGGCGCTCGAGTACGGCGACGACATCATCGTCGTGGACGCGGGCGTCATGTTTCCCGAGGAGGACATGTTTGGGGTCGACCTCGTTATCCCGAACATCACCTACCTGCTGGAGAACCAGCACAAGGTGCGCGCCATCCTCATTACGCACGGCCATGAAGACCACACGGGCGCCGTCCCATTCGTGCTTCCGGAGCTGAACGTCCCTGTCTACGCCCCCAAGCTGGCTCACGGGCTCATCGAGGTGAAGCTGCGCGACCACCGGATACTCTCGGCATCGGAGCTGCACGCGATCGAGCCGGGGGAGACGTTCACCTTCGGCGCGTTCCACTGCGAGTTCTTCCATGTGTGCCACAGCATCCCGGACGCGACGGGGATCGCCATTCACACGCCGGTGGGCCTGGTCATTCACACGGGCGACTTCAAGTTCGACCACACGCCCGTCGACCAGGTGCCGACGGACTTTGCACGGCTGGCTGAGCTCGGCACGGAGGGCGTCACGCTGCTGCTATCGGACTCGACGTACGCGGAGTCGGAGGGGTACACGCCCTCGGAGGCGGTGCTTGACCCGAACCTCGAGCGAATCATCGCAGAGGCGCCTGGGCGGGTGATGTTCGCCACCTTTGCGTCGCTCATTGCGCGCATCCAGCAGATTGCGAACGCAGCCGCCAAGAACGGGCGCAAGGTAGCCGTCATCGGCCGGAGCATGGTCAACAACGTGGCAATGGCGCAGCAAATGGGCTATCTGCGGGTGCCCGAGGGCGTCATCGTGCCGGCCGAGAGCATCGCGGGGCTGCCGCCGGAGCAGACCGTCATCATCATGACGGGAGCGCAGGGCGAGCCGACCGCGGCGCTGTCCCGTATCGCAAACGACGACCACCGCGACTTCTCGGTGTCGCGGGGCGACACCATCGTCCTGTCCGCGTCGCCGATTCCCGGCAACGAGGCGGTGATCATGAGGACGATCGACAACCTGCTACGGCAGGGGGCGCGGGTGCTCCACTCACGGAACGCGCAGGTACACGTCCATGGCCACGCCAGCCGGGAAGAGCTGAAGCTCATGCTGCGCATGATCAAGCCGCAATACTTCGTGCCAATCCACGGGGAGTACCACCACCTGGTTGCGCATGCGGGCATCGCCGTAGGCATGGGGGTCGCGCCGGAGAACACCTTCATCCTGGAGGACGGCGACGTGCTGGAGCTCGGCGAGGACGGGGCGGACATCGTCGACCGGGTGCCCGCGGGGCACGTGTTCGTGGTAGGCCGACACCTGTGGGACCCGTCGAACGGCGTCTTCAAGGAGCGGCAGACGCTTGCACGCGACGGCGTCGTCGTCGCAGCGGTCACCGTCGACGCGACGACGGGGCGGTTGAGCGCGCCGCCCGCGCTCAAGGCGCACGGCTTCGAGGCGCCGGACGACCACCATGAGGTGATGGAGGCGGCGTCGCAGAGGCTGCTGGAGGCGCTGGAGCAGCAGCAGTGGCCCGAGGACGACATCGAGGAAGCCGTCCGGGAGCAGGCGGGGCGTGTGCTGTCCCGGATTCTGCGCGACGCGACGGGCAGGCGCCCGGTGGTGTTGGTGCTGGTCTCCTCGACGTAGCCGCCCCTGCCAATCGTCCCATCGCGCGCCCGCGCATGGAACTGTCCCCCCTGTTCATTCGTTGCGTACAATAGTGGTAGTGGTCGTAATGTGTGACGCGGCGGAGTGGAGTACGACAGAAACCCCTCCGTCCCATGAGGTGCCCGATGGTAGATATGAAGAGGCCTACCCCCAGCAGGCGTCCTGTCAGAAGGCCGGAAGCCCCCACTGAGCCGACGCCCCGACCGAGTACCGGACAGTCTTCTATGCCCATATTCATCCTCGGCGGCGGGAGCATTGTGCTGATTACGCTTGGCGTGGCGCTGTACGTTGCGTGGGAGCCCGTCAGCGCAACCGCTGCGCAGGTCTGGGAGGCGCTCCGCTGGACCTGGCTGGCGCTCGCCGTGTGGGCGGTCGCATTCCCGGTGGCCCTCGTGCAGCGCCGGGACCTCATCAAACACCACCCTCACCGCTGGTTTGCGGCGCTGGTAATGGTTCTTGTCGTGGCGGGCTGCCTTCAGCTAGCCGGACAGGGTCTCGGCGGAGCGTTCGGCGGGTGGCTCATCGGCTCCAGCGCTGCGTGGGGGATCGCGCGCATGGCGGTAGTCTTCTCCGCGGCGCTCGCAATTGCGGCGCCAGCGCCGGCGCTGTGGGTCGGCAGGATTCTGCTCATCGGGCTGGGATTCTTCTCCGTTTACCTGTGGGATGCCCTGGGATACCTCTTCCGCGGGTTGCAGGCGGCGGGGGTCTGGATCGGCCTGAAGTGCACGGAGGTCTCGCCAAGCCTGGCCAGGGGCGTCGCCAAGGTGTGGCGCGGGGTGTGCGCGGTGTACAACAAGGTCCCCGTTCACATATACATCATTGCTCTATTTGTCATCCTCAGCAGCTTCATCCTGCGCCGTCCCGCCCCAGCTCGGCGGCGCGTGGGGCCGATTGCGAGCGCGTACGAGCCGTACCCATATCCGGCGGGGGTCTTCGAGAATGTGGGTTCCTACGGGGAGACCACGTTCGCGCCGCCGCCACGGCCCGCAGCGGCTTCCGCTCCTGTAGGTGAACTACTGCGCTACGAATCGCCGTCGTTCCTGCGGCAGGACACTGTACAGGCCTCGCCGCCGCCTCACGCCAACGGCATGCATGCCGAGGACAAGGACGATGAGGGCGACAGCGTTATGTCTGCTGAGGTCGCGGAAGTCGACGAACTTGAAGACGTTGACGCCGAGATTGACGAGGACGACGAGGAGGATGGTGAGGTGGAATCCCCGCCATTCGACCTGTACGACGACGAGCTGGACGAGGATGACGATGAGGACGACGACCTTGTTGTTGCGGCTGACCCGGAGGTCATCGACCTGCGCAGCACGTCGGCTCGCACGGGCGGCCGTATTGCGGCGACGGCCACCAAGTGGGAGCTGCCACCGCTCGACCTCCTGAAGAGCGTGCCGCGCAAGGAGATCTCGGACGATGTCCACCAGGACACCGCCCGGCTCATCGAGCAGACGCTGCTCGAGTACAACATCGAGGTGCAGGTCAAAGAGATCCGGCCCGGGCCCGTCGTCACGCAGTACGGCGTTGTGCCAGGCTGGGTGCGCCGGTACAAGGACGTCCGCGAGCGCAACCCCGACGGGACGCCCGCGCGCGGCGCCGACGGCAAGCTGGTGAGCCGGCGCGTCGAGGAGAAGACGCGCGTCAGAGTCGACCACGTCCTCGCACGGGAGAAGGATCTTGCGCTTGCGCTGGCGGCGCCGAGCCTGCGCTTCGAGGCGCCGGTGCCGGGCGAGTCCTTCATGGGCCTCGAGGTACCCAATGCGCAGCGCGACGTGGTGACGCTACGGTCGTCGCTGGAGAGCAGCGCCTTCCAGGCCATCCAGAAGAAGGCCAAGCTGCCGGTCGCGCTCGGCCTCGGCAGCGGCGGCGAGCCGGTGATCATGGACCTCGCCGACATGCCGCACCTGCTGATCGCGGGATCGACGGGCAGCGGCAAGAGCGTGTGCATGAACACCATCATCTGCTCGCTCATGATGCAGTGCACGCCCAACGACCTGCAGATGTACTTGGTCGACCCCAAGCGGGTTGAACTCACGGCCTACAACGGCCTGCCGCACCTCACCGCGCCGGTGCTGGTCGAGGTGGACCAGGCCGTGCCGGCACTGCACGCACTCATTGCGGAGATGCAGTCGCGGTACAAGAAGTTCGAGGCACGGGGCGCGCGCAACATCGCGACGTTCAACGGCAAGCTGGCCCGCGGCGAGGAGCGCTTGCCGTACCTGATGCTCGTCATCGACGAACTGGCCGACCTGATGATGACGGCCTCGGGCGACGTGGAGCACGCTCTGTGCCGGCTGGCGCAGCTTGGGCGCGCGACGGGCATCCACCTGGTCGTCGCGACGCAGCGGCCGTCCGTCGACGTGCTGACGGGGCTTATCAAGGCCAACTTCCCGAGCCGGATGAGCTTTGCCGTCTCCTCACAGGTTGACTCACGGACGGTTCTCGACAGCGTGGGGGCCGAGAAGCTCCTAGGGCGGGGCGACCTGCTATTCCTGCCGACCAACGCCGTGAAGCCCAAGCGGCTACAAGGCGCATTCATCTCGGACGAGGAAGTAGACGCGATCGTCGAGTTCTGGCAGAAGCAGGGCAACAAGCCCAAGCCGGCGATCCAGATGGAGATCGCGTCGCCCGACAACGAGGAAGACACGATGCTGCAGGAGGCGCAGAAGCTGGCCATCAACCACAGCCGGATCTCCGCCTCGCTGCTGCAGCGGAAGCTGGGCATCGGGTACGCGAAGGCCGCGAGCCTGCTCGATCACCTGGAGGACCGGGGCGTCGTGGGCCCCGGCGACCCGGGGAAATCGCGGGAGGTCATTACTCCCGGCGGGTAGCTGTAAGGTGTATTATGGTAATCGGGGAGTCTTCGGGCGCAGTGGCGAGGCGCACGTTCCCTGAAGGAGTCTGATGGTACCTCGGCGCATATCCGGTGTAATCGGCACGCTGCTTGGGCGCAGGAACACTGTCGGCGGCACGGCCGCGCTTGCGCAGGAGGTCTGCCTGTTTTGCGGCACATCCCTCGTTGACGACGTCGTGTACCTCGAGACGCGTGTTTGCCCCGACTGCCGCTTCCACTACAGCATCACGGCCCGTGAACGCATCCAGTTGGTGGCGGACCGCAAGTCCTTCAAGGAGAAGTTCCGCGCGGTCATCTCTATCGACCCGCTGCTGTTCAACAGCCGGGACACGTACCGCAGCGACATCTTCAACGCGCAGCTTCGCACGGGCCTCACGGAGGCCGCCATCGTCGGCCAGTGCCGCATCGAGGGCATATCCACTGTGCTGCTTGCCCTGGATTTCAGCTTCCTAGGGGGGAGCATGGGACTTGTCGTAGGGGAAAAGGTGGCGCTGGCGTGCGAGTTGGCCCAGAAGAAGGACCTGCCCCTGGTCGCGCTGGTCACCAGCGGAGGCGCGCGGCTGCAGGAGGGCGCGCTGTCGCTGATGCAGATGGCCAAGGCGGCCACGGCCGTCGGGGCGCTGCACCGCAAGGGGTTGCCATACATCGCGGTGTTTGCGAACCCGACGACGGGCCAGGCCTACGCGAGCTTCGCGAACATGGCCGACGTCCTCCTCGCGGAGCCGGGGGCGCTGATGGGCTTCGCGCCGCTTCGCGTGCTGCAGGAGTCGGCTGGCCAGACGTTGCCAGAGGACTCGCACACGGCCGAGTCGCACCTGCGGAACGGCATGCTCGACAACATCGTCGACCGGGAAGACATGCGCGGGGCCATCGCGACGATCCTGCGACGCCTGGTGCCCGCTCGGACGCGCGTGCGGCTACTGGTGCCGCGCGAGCGCAACCAGCGGCCTGAGGGGCAGCTCGGCGCGTGGGAGGCCGTCCAGCGGACGCGGCACCCGCAGCGGCCAACTTCCCGAGACTACATCGATCGCGTGTTCCGCGAGTTCGTTGAGTTCCACGGCGACCGCCTAGCGTCCGACGACCCATCGGTCATCTGCGGCGTCGGCGACCTGTACGGCGCGTCCGTTATGGTGGTCGCGCAGCAGCGCACGGTGACGCCGGAGGGCGAGAGCCAGCCCCCGTTCATCGGGCCAGAGGGCTTCCGGAAGGCGCAGCGGGCGATGCACATGGCGGAGAAGTTCCGCATCCCTGTCATCACCCTCATCGACTGCGCAGGGCCTGCACTCACACTGGAAGCGGAGGAGAAGGGGCTGGGCAACGCTCTAGCCAACACCATCTTCACCATGTCCAACCTGCCCGTGCCTACAATCGCAGTCATTCTCGGCGAGGGCGGCCGGGAAAGCGCGCTTGCATTCAGCATCGCGGACCGCATTCTGATGCTGGAGGGCGCGATATACACGCCGGCCTCGCCGGAGGCTGCCGCGTCGATGCTGTACCGCGACGACAGCCGCGCGCCGGATGTGGCCCTGTCGCTGCGGCTCACGGCCAAGGACGTGAAGGATCTCAACATCATCGACGCCGTCGTGCCGGAGCCCGTGGGCGGAGCGCACGTGGACCCGGAGGCGTCCGCCTACACGCTCGAGCGGGCGCTCGTTCGCGCAATCGCTCGGGTGGAGCGGTACTCCACCAAGCGGATGCTTAACGAACGGCACAAGCGCTTCCGCAAGAAGGGCGAGTACGGTGCGTATTACCAGCAGTTTCTGACGAAGGAAGCCCAGCACATCCAGCGGGTCAAGGGAACTCCAAAACCGACGTCAATGCCCGAGGACGTGCTAGAGACCGAGATCCTCGCCTTCCCCGTGCTCCCGCAGGACTACGACGTCGACGACGAGGACGATAACCGCGACGGCGTCACGCCCCTGCTCACCTTCACGTCGGACACCAACGACTTCCCGGTAGACGTCGAGCCGACTGAGCAGCCCGGGGAGCCGGAACCTGAGCCAATTGGGGAGCTAGAGCCCGAGTTGCAAGGGGAGCCAGAGGAGCCGCTACGCTAGGACTGCCGGGGCACCCCAGTTGTACTCTCAGACACGCAAAGAATCGCCGGGGCCAATGCCCCGGCGATTCTTGCATCATGCCAACGACGGACTCGCCAGCTAGCAGTTCAATCAGCTGCTCTCGATGTCAAACACCGCCTGCACCGTCACCCTGATCTCCTGCTCGCCGGGGCTGATGGGCGTCGACGAGCTAGCATCCGCCGCCACTGAGGCGAAGGCACGCTCGGCGAAGACTGGTTGTCCGACAACCTCCGACAGGTAGACCATGCGGCCAAGGACAACGCCGGAGTAGGAGGCCAGCTCGCTGGCCTTCGACAGCGCGTCCTCAACAGCCATCTCGCGGGCCTGCTTGGCGAGCTCGGTGGTGTCCTCGATGCGGAAGGTGATCCCGTTGACGCGGATGAGGTCGCCGCCGGCGGTCACTGCGCCGTCAAGGAGCTCGCTCGTGCTGTCCAAGTCGCGTACGAGCACCCGGACGGTGTTCGAGACCTGGTAGCCGGTCAGGACGCGCTCGCTGCGGCGGACGCCCTCCTCGAAGACCTCCTGCCAGTCGTACTGCGGCTGAATGGAGATGTGCTGCGTGCGGATGTCTGCGTCGGCGACGCCGCTGCCCTTGAGGTAGCCGATCATCGCGGTCATGGCCTCGGCTGCGCTCTGCCGCGCCTCAGAGACAGTGTCCGCCGTTGCCGAGACGCCCAGGTTCAGCTCGACCAGATCGGGCGCCGCGGAGACGCTACCTGCACCGTTCACCCAGATGCCCGTATTCTGCGAGTCTCCGATGACGCCAAACTTGGACGCGTCATCCTTGTCCACCATCGCCGTCTTGTCCGCCATGGCTGACTTTTCTGCCATTGCAGAGAACATCTCGACGAGCTCCATCACCGTGGAAAGGTCAAACTCCTCCATTCGCATGGAGTCCTTGTCGTCGTTGTCGTGCTCCGGCTCTACCGGGACCGCGGTCGCTTGCTCAGCGACGGTGTCCGAATCGACGGCGTCCGTGTCCTGCTCGTCGTCCTCGCACGCTATTGCAGCGAGGAGCAGCGCCAGGATGGCTACAACCAGGAGCGCTCTGGAAATGCGCGCAATGCTCAAGCTCTACCTCCCAGAATGGTCGGGGTATAAGTGCCCCTTCAGAAAAAGGGACGCGGTTAGACGCCGAGGGGTTCCGGAGCAGCTAGGAAGAGGACGTGCGGCGGCGCAGAATGATGGAGAAGGCCGCCATTGCGGCGGTCAACGCCAGCAAGCCGAGCTCCAGCGGCCACAGTTCCAGGCGGTACCAAGAATGCACGGGGAGGGTTGCTTCCGGCGCCGTCGGTTCGGCAACGGGAGCGTCCACGACAGGCGCGTTGCCCGCGTCGGGGGCAGGAACAGGGGGTTCGCCTAGAATCGGGTTCTGCTCAGGGCCGGGCGGGTTACCAGGTCCTACAAGTGGGTTGGGATCCTGAATACCTACCTGGACGGGAGCTTCCGGCGTGCCGATGATGCCGGAGACGTCGCCGGCGAATACCACCGCGAGCGCGAGGGCTGCGGCGGCTGCCATCGCTCGGACGCTGGTCATCGGAGATGGCATGGTCAGGGCTCGCAAGCCTGCAATCGGGGCGGGCTGCCACCACGGCCGTGCGGGCTCGGCTACGAAGACGCGAGCGGGAGCGGGGATCGCGAAGCTGCGAGGCGCGGGAACCGTGGGCATCATGCGGAGGACGCCCACTACGGACCTCATCTCCTCAATATGCTGTGCGCAGTCGGTGCAGGATGCCAGGTGGGACTCCACCCGCTGCATCTCCCTCTCACGCAAAGCACCGTCCAGGAAGGATGAAACCGTTTCCAGTGAGCAGTGCCGGTCCCCAAAGCCCTCGCCAAAGAGCCGCATGGACAACCTCCACTAACCAGAACGAATCTGGGCGGGCAAAAGTTCCCGCTGGGTGGAGAGCGCGGCACGCATTGCTTCCCTGGCGCGGCTAAGCCTGGACTTCACCGTGCCGACGGGCGTCTTCAACGCGCGCGCCGCTTCCTCGTAGCTGAGCGCCTGTATATCTACAAGGATCAGTACCATGCGCTGGTCCGTCGGAAGCGTCGAGAGCGACTGCTGGATGAAACTCGAAAGCTCCCTGCGAACTGCGTATTCTTCGGGCGTCTCCTGCTCGCTGGTGAAGCTGAACGATGAGCTTTCAACCAGCGCGTCAAGCGAGGTATTGCGCCGCACCTGCGCGGACCGCAAATGGTCACGGCAGGCGTTGGTGGCGATGCGGAAGAGCCAGGCGCGGAAGTTGCCGGCCGAGAAGGTGTGGAGCGCGCGGAAGGCCGAAACGAAAGTTTCCTGCGTTATGTCTTCCGCCACCGCGGCATCGCCGACCATACGCAGGGAAACGTTATATATCGAGGTCTGGTAGTGCTCCACCAGACGGTTGAAAGCCCCTGCATCACCTGATTTGCTGGCTTGCAGAAGCGCCTGTTCGTCCATCGGCGTTCCCTATACTCCTACTTCTGCGAGTATAGCATACCCGTATGCCACCATCATACTGCGGAGATACGGTGTTGCGCACCCCTCGACCGAGGGCGGCAGCAGGGTTGGAGGAGTGTTCACTCTGGGCGCTGGCGCCCGCGCGAGGCCCCAAGGCGCCCTGGACAACAATTTCGGGGCCAGCAACGTTACACTATAGGGCGCAACCCCAAGCACACCCGTGGGCGGGAGAACGTGAAGACCTTTCTGTTCGAGGCGCTGGAGACGCTGCTGCTGGGACTGGGCGCATTCCTGATCCTGCAGGCGTCCGTGCAAAACTTTCGCGTGCAGGGCGAGAGCATGGACCCGACGCTCGCGAATCAGCAGCACCTGCTGGTGAGCAAGCTGGCCTACGCGGTCGTGCCCTTCCAGACGGCTTTTGCCGCCACCGTCGGCGCTCCGGACGGCGAGGCATTCGTCTTCAACCCGCCCCAGCGCGGCGACATTGTCGTCTTTCATATCGCCGACCGGGAGGGGGCGGACCTCGTCAAGCGCGTCGTCGGGCTGCCCGGCGAGACGGTGGAGATGCGCGACGGCAGGGTGTACGTCGACGGCGAGCTGCTGAAGGAGCGCTATCTCGACGCGTTCGACGACTCGAACGAGCCGCCCACGCTGGTGCCGGAGGGGCAATACTACGTGCTGGGCGACAACCGGGCCGTGAGTTACGACTCGCGAAGCATGGGTCCGATCCCGCAGGAGCACATCATCGGCAAAGCGTGGGTCTCGTACTGGCCGCTTGACCGCCTGGACGTCCTCGACTCGGACGCGCCGCCGCTCCAGTAGCCGGGTCCAAGGTAATTGGAAACACTGCTTGGCTACAAATAAATATGTATAACAATTGTAATGCATTTGATTGTCAATAACTAAACGTAGGGCATGGCTGCGCCAGTGTGTAGCTACTCTGCTACAATACAGATACGGGCCGTTAGCTCAGTCGGCAGAGCACCGGACTTTTAATCCGGGTGTCCAGGGTTCGAGCCCCTGACGGCCCACCATTTCCCGGCTTCCTGTAAAGGCACAATGCCTGTCCGGCTTATGGGCCAAAATCCAGCAGAAACAACACAGCAGTACGCGCTCGCCACGGAGACTGGGCCCAATGCGCCGTCCGTCCCTCGGGAGCAGGTGCGGTTGTCGTTCAGGATGCAGGGCCGCCGATGGGTTCGCTTTCGTAGAGTGCATAGCCTGCATCGCGCAGGCGCTCTTGTATCTCGACCGAGTGATCCTGGTTCCTGGTCTCCAGGGTAAGCTGGATCTCCACGTGGCCTAGGTGCACGGACGCGGCATGCCTGAGATGGCCGATGTCGAGCACATTCACGTTGGCGCTGGACACAATGTTCAGCAGGCGATTCAGCTGGCCGGGCCTGTCTTCGACCGTTACGCGTATAACCAGGTAACGGCCTGCGTGGGCGAGGCCGTGCTCCAATACTCGTGCAATCAGGTGCGTGTCGACGTTGCCGCCACTGAGCACGGTCGCCACCCTCTTGCCAGCTACGGGGATCTTGCCCCCGAGCACAGCGGCTAGCCCGACGGCGCCCGCACCTTCGACCAGAAGCTTGCCTCGTTCCAGGAGCAGCAGCATGGCCTGGGTGATCTCCTCCTCCTGGACCAGCACCATGTCGTCCACATAGCGCGAAACCAGGGGCAGTGTGATCTCGCCCGGCGTCCCAACCGAGATTCCATCGGCCACAGTGGCCTGACCCCTGACTATGACACGGCGGTTGGCCTTGTAGGAGTCGACAACGGCGCTGGCTGCCTCTGCCTGGACTCCCACCACCTTGATGCCCGGATTGGTTTCCTTGATGGCCAACGCGATTCCGGATATCAGGCCACCGCCTCCGACTGGCACGACTACCAAGTCAAGATCGTCCGCCTGCTCCAGCATCTCGAGGCCAATGGTGCCCTGCCCTGCAACGATTGCGGGATCGTCGAAGGCGTGGATCAGGGTCAGGTCGTTTTCATGTACGAGGAGCCGGGCGTGGGCTGTGGCTTCGTCAAAGTCATCGCCATGGAGGATGACCGTCGCGCCGTAGCCACGGGTGGCCTCCACCTTCGGGATTGATGCGCCTTTGGGCATGACGATTGTGCAGGGAATTCCAAGGTTGGCGGCGGCGAGGGCGACCCCTTGTGCGTGATTTCCAGCGCTGGCGGCAATCACGCCCTTCGCCTTCTGCTCAACGCTAAGGGAGGCGATCTTGCTTGCGGCTCCTCGAACCTTGAATGAGCCTGCCCTTTGGAGGTTCTCGGCTTTCAAGAGAAGGTCGCAGTTCGCCAGCTCGCCAAGGGACCGCGCGGGCAGCATGGGCGTCCTGATGGCCAAGTGGCTAATGACGTCGCGGGCTTGCCGGATATCCTCCACCGTGACAGTGGGCGTCATAGTTGACCTCGTATACCGCAAGGGCTTCGGAGTATTGAGTCCCTCTAATTCGAGTATATCTCAGGCCTTTCCCAGATGCAGGAGCCCGATTCTTTATGCCTCACGGAACACTGGGAGAGTGGTAGGGGAAAAGACAGTTAGCCCCGGCGTTTGCAGGAATCGCAGACGATTCTATCCCTAGCTGCTAAAGCTCCACAGGGTTGCTGCTTTCCATCCATTCCGCGAAGGAGCCGTCGTAGAGGCGGACGTTGTAGCCGGCGTGCCGCATGGACAAGTAGGCGAGCGATGCCCGGACGCCGCTCCGGCAGTAGGCGACGACCGGCTCTTGCGGCGCGATGCCCGCTGCGGACAGCCGGCTGCGCAGGAGGTCCGGCTCTATGAGGAGCTTTCCTTCGGCGCCGGTCATGTCGGAGTGGGGCACGTTCACGGCGCCGGGGATGTGGCCGGGGCGCAGGTCTGCTTCCGCTTGACCAAGGAATTCCTCTGAGGTGCGTGTGTCCAGGAGTTTAGCGTCGCCCGGGGCAGCTACGTCGGCCGTGGTGGCTCGCACTGACGGGTTGAGGTGCGGGGAAAGGGACGAGGGTTGCGCCTTTACGGGCCGGTAGAGGACCTCCCGGCCCTGTTCCTTCCAGGTGTCGAAGAAGAGGTCCATGACGTGGACGTCGGTGCGGCCGAGATACTCGAGGACCCAAGCCGCCATGGCGGCATTGCGGCCGTCATGGTGGTCGTAGAAGATTGGAATTATGTCATATCCCAAGCCAGCGTCGCCGAAGGCAGCGGCAAGCTGCTCCGGCGGGCCGAGGCGGCCGTTCGAGCCCTGCAGCTTCTTGTACGGGACGCTTACGGCTCCTGGAAGGTGGCCCATGAGGTAGCGCATGGCCGACCGGGGGTCGATTAGCAGGTAGCCCGGCTGTCCGATATGGTCAGAGACCCAATCCGCGGTAACAAAGGTGACCATCAACCAACCATTTCGAAGTCCGTCTCGACCGAGGTTGGCTTGGCGACGGACTGAGTGACAGGGGAGCCTTCGACGGCCAGGCGCCAGATCTCCCGCAGGGTCGGCTCGTCGGCGTCGGCGCGGACGAAGCACTTGGCCGAGATCCTGCCGTAGCCGGGGTTGCCCTCGTCCTCAACGCCAGCCCACTTGCGGATGTTGTCGAAATAGCCCTCGACGGCTATCTCCAGGTCGTGGATACGGACGCCCTGCTTGGTGGCATTGACCACGAAGCCGACGGTCATGCAGCTTCCGATGGCCGACAGAAGCTGCTCGTGGGCGCTGGCGGCTGCGTCGGTGGCGGTCAGGTCGCCGGGCTCGTCCATCTCAACCTGGTGGTTGCGCATGTAGGCCTTCGCCCGCATGCCGTCCTGCCAGACGACGCGCGACTTCCAGGGGCCGGTTACAGCCTGGAAAACCTCGGGGTCCCGAAAGGAATCGAGGACTTCGGCCAGCTTCTCCTGGGGCAGCCCGTTAAGGTTTCTCTCCTCGGTCATGTCCAACTCCTTTGCATGCCCGTACACACTTGGGCGACTGCTCAGTATTCCGGCGCTACCGGTATTCCGCCCTGATCTGTTCGGCGGCCTGTGTGATTACCTGTATCTTCTTGATTGCCATTTCAGTAGTGTTGACGTTTCTCTCGGCGAAGGTACCGAAGCCACAGTCGGGGTTGAGGTAGATCTTGTCCGGGTCGAAGTACTGAAGGAGCTCCTTGACCCTGGCAACGATCTGCTCCGGTGACTCCATGTCGTCGGTGCGGGGATTCACCACTCCGAAACCCATTTCCCACTCGTTGCTGTACTCCTTGAAGACGTCCATTTCCCCCGCCCTAGGCGTGGCGCATTCCAGCACGAGCTGGTCAATATTCATCTGGGCGAGGTAGGGAAGCATCGGCCCGTAGTTGCCGGTGAGGAGCACGTCTTCCTTCCTGCTCCAGTTGCCTCGGCAGATGTGGACGCCAGTCTTGATGCCGGTGATGCCGTCCAACGTCTCGTTCATCAGCCGGACCGCGAACTCCAGCTCATCGGTGGGGTCGCGGCGATTGGGCAGGGCGGCACACATGAACGTCTCAGTGCTCTCTTCGCCGAAGACGACCTGGCTGAGGATAGGCTCGTCGAGCTGGACGAAATCGCAGCCCTGGTCCCGGAGGGCGATGATCTCCTCACGAAGGATGGCCACGACGTCCGCCGCGAGGTCTTCGGGGGTTGGGTAGACGGCGTCTGAGAGACCCTCGAACCAGCTGGAGCGTGTCAGCATGTAGGGTCCGGGCAGGGGAATCTTGATCTGGCGGTCCGTGTGCTCCTTCAGGAAGGCGAATTCGTCGAGGGCAAGGCCCTGCCGCGTCCCGAGCCGGTCGACCGCGATGGGGCTCTTGATGGCGAAGGCAGGCACGTCGAGCGCCCGCAGCATCTCCTCCATGCGAGCCCTGTCATGGGAATAGTCCATCACTTCCGAGACTTTCATGAGCCGCATTCCGGTCAGCTTGTCCACGGCGAAGGAGTAGAAGTTGTCCCGGCGCAACTCACCGTCGCTGATGATGTCGACGCCGGCCTCTTCCTGCGCCCGGATGCATGCCAGGACCTCAGCGTCGGCGATGGCACTGAACTCGGCGTAGGTGATCTCGCCAGCCTCCTTGCGACGGAGGGCCCGGACGAGCTCGGTGGAACGTGGCCAACTGCCGACGACGGTTACGGGAAACAGTGGGGTCTTAGCCATCCAGATTCCTCCCGGATTCGCGCGTCACAAGAGTACGCTTCTTACCTTTGCGGCAAGGCATAGTGTATCCCACGCCGCAAGCCAGTACAAATTGGAGACCGTACCGGCGCAGGCAGGAGTAGCCGTTCTCGGACCCAGCTTGAGGCGCAAGTTGGGGAAGTTCCAGCGCAGGCTACGCTCAGGGCCCCGTGTACAGCTCCGTGTCCGGGTGGAACTGGTACCAGCCAAACCAGAAGGACATGTGCGTGGGTATGCGCGCAAGCTTCTCAGTCCCGTCAGCTTCATTGACGAGGTATTCCTCGGTCACCCGCCACACATCGCCGTCGCCGTCCACAACCTGGACGGGGAGGAGGAGGCTGTTGGCCTCGCCCGGCGCGAGCTTGAATGTCCTGCCGCCCCGGTAAAAGGACCTGGCGCCCTCACTTCCGGCTGAGGCGAGCACCAGGATCTCCTCGCCGCCCACCACGTCGTTGATGATGCGCGCCACTCGAAGTGCGTCGGAGGCGTAGGCCTTGTAGCTGTCGCTGAGTTGGACGCCCAGGACGATGTCCTTCGTTTCGAGGCCGTCGTGCCGGTCGGGGACCGGGAACATCGTCTCAGGGTCGGTGAAGTAGCCGAAGTAGATGGCCTCCGGGTCGTCTTCGGGAGCGTAGAAATCAGCGTTGTATACGCCCGTCGACTGGGCGAGCACCGTAGTGTCGGGATGGAGTGCGAGCCACTCCTCCCACGTTGTGAGCATGACGGGGAAGAATTCGAGCTTGATGCCGGAGTCCCACAGCGGACCGATGACAGGCTCGCTGGTGAGTTGGTTCCAGAGGGAGTTGGTCAGGCGGTCGTACATGACCTTGTTGCTGCGGTAGAGCATGCCCGACGTGCCAAATGTCGTTGGCTCTCCGTTGATTTTGGCGGAATACACGATTCCGGTGCCGCAGAGGGTTCAGTAGGCAAGGGAGATGGGCTCACCTCCCAATATGTCGTTGGCCATCTCATGGGCGTTCACGATCCGGAGCGGGTAGGCCCTGTGCTTGCCGTTGATAGACACGCCGAAGACCCGGTCGGTCGGCAGCAGGTAGTCCTGGTCGTCCGCAGCGACGACGGGGGCCTGTTCCAAGGGCGGGATGCCGTCGGGCCGGACGCCTCCCCACGCGATTTCCGCGACGTTAATCCTGGACCCCTGCTCCGCCGGGGACAGGAAGTCGCCGAATCTGTAGTCGATCAGATTCATGAGATCGACCTTCCACGCCACGTAGCCATCAGGGGGTGGGTAGTCGTGGCCATTCCGGCCAAGCCATTCCATCCACTCGAACCAGCCACGGGCGTAAGCCTCAAAGTACTCGCCGGTGAGCTCAGAGAGAGCCTCCTTGGTGTCCTCAACGAGCGTCCAATTCCCGAAGAAGCGGAGCATCTCGATCATCACGGGGACCATAGACTTGTCGTTATTGGCGACAGCCAGCTTGATGGCCTCCTGGGATTGCGCGGGCTGAGTCCCATAGCCCGCGAATAGCCTGTACATGTTCTCGTTGGAGTCGTAAGGCCCAGAGGGAGCCGATGCGGCAGTCGGCTCGGCCGCCGCAGTTGCAGGCGCGGCGGCCACTTCCGCTTCCGCGGGCACCGCCGTCGGCGTGACCTCGAGTTCAGGGAACGGCTCATCCACCCCAGAGCATGCCACCGTGACAGCCACAAGGGACGTTACCGCCAGCAAAACGAATCGACGCAAGAGCCTGTTCACTGGTGTCCTTCCCGGGGAAGCCCCGACCCGCCCCTGACGGTCGTTCTACTAGCAATATTACACCCTCATAGGCGCATAGGGCGAAAGGGGCGCGAGGAAGCTCCATATGTGGAGCAGTTTCAGGCCACGCAGCACCGAAACAAGTTCGAATACTCTTGGACCACGCCAAGACGGTCCACCAATGACACCAGTTGCTACGTCGACGGGACTGCGGTTGCCCCGACCCCGGGCCCGTGGTAACGTCGCCAACATGCAAACTACAGCCGTGGTCGAAGCAAGAGACGTCTCATTCAGCTATGGGACGCGGGAGGTGTTGAGCGGGCTCTCACTGTCGGTGTCGGAGGGCGAGATCTTTGGTGTGCTGGGCGCGAACGGCTCAGGCAAGACCACGCTCATGCGCATGATGGTGGGCCTGTTGAGCGCCGACGGCGGGGGGCTCAGCGTTCACGGCAACACCCCGTCGGCGCGGCAGGCGGCGCAGGTCGGCTATATGCCACAACTCAGCGCACTCTACCAGGAGCTGTCGGCACGGGAGAACGTCGACTTCTTTGCGCGCATGTACGGGATGTCCGACCGCCGGGCGCGCGCCGAGGCCGTTGACGAGGCGATCGCCATCGTGGACCTGGCCGACCGAGGTGGGGACACCATCCTGAACCTCAGCGGCGGCATGCGTCAGCGCGTCAGCCTTGCCATCGCACTGGTGCACCGGCCGGCATTGCTTTTGCTCGACGAGCCGACCGTGGGGCTCGACCCGGACTTACGCGCGGCGTTCTGGGAACGGTTCCGGCAGATGGCCAATGCGGGGACGACCATCCTAATCTCCAGCCACACGATGGATGACGCGGCCCACTGCGACCGGCTGGCCTTTCTGCGCGACGGCCGCGTGATCGCCATGGACACGCCGTCGGCGTTGCGCGCGGCGACGGGACGCGCCGACGCATCCCTCGAGGACGCGTTCATTCACTTCCTGCGGATGTCGGACTGATGTCCACTGACCGCGTCCTGGCCATCACCGAGCGGATCGCCCGCCAGATCCTGCGTGACCGACGGTCCATCGGGTTGCTCATCGTCGGGCCGCTCATTGTTATGTCGCTTGTTGGCTTCAGCCTCTATGAGCAGCGGGAAATACTCGACCGGGTCGCTCCCGGCTTGCTCGGGGTGTTCGTGTTGTTCTTCACCTTCATCCTGACGGGCGTCGGGTTCCTGCGGGAGCGAGCGCAAGGGACGCTCGAACGGCTGCAGACGACGCTGGTAGGCAGCTTCGACATCATGCTGGGCTACATGCTGGGCTTCCTCATCTTTGCCGTTGTACAGACGGTCGTGATCTTCACGTTCACCATCTTCGCGCTGGACATCCAGTACAAGGGCAGCCTCTGGGAGATTGGCGTCGTACTCTTCCTTGTGGTTGCTGTCGCAGTCAGTCTCGGCATCTTCATTTCCAGCTTCGCCAACAACGAGTTCCAGGTCGTGCAATTCATCCCCATTGTGCTGGCGCCGCAGATTTTCCTGTCGGGCGTCATCATTCCCGTGGAGCAGATGCCTGAGGTGTTCGAGTGGCTGTCCGTCGTCCTGCCGCTCACCTACGCCGTGGATGCTCTGCACGAGATCATGCTGCAGGGCACTGACCTGACGAACGTGTGGGGGGACCTGGCGGCACTGGTGGTGTTTTCGACAGCGCTGCTGGGGGCTGCTGTAGCAACGCTGCGACGGTAGCTTTTGACCATTCACCTTGTCCCTTCACCAATACGGTGCTACCATCTCGCAGCCAAAACTGCCCTTGCATTGCCTTCCTGTGGGGATGATGAGGAGGACGTGGTTTGGAGCTCCATGAGGCCCTCTTTACCGTAGGCGCGCTCATTGTCGCCGCCAAGCTCCTCGAGGGCGTCTTCAAGCGGGTGGGACTGAACGCTATCTTCGCTTACGCAGTGGCAGGCGTCGTCCTCGGCCCAGTCACCGGCCTCGTACACACCGGACCCAGTGTCGAGCTCATTCTTGGCATTGGCATCTTCATGTTCTTCTTCCTCATCGGGCTGGAGGAGCTGGACATCACCGGGTTTGTGGCCGCGATCCGCGGCCGGATCTTCTTCACCGCTGTCCTTGCCGTAACGCTCTCGATGCTTGCCTCCCTGGCCGTCACGACAGACGTTTTCGTCGACCTGCAGTTGGGCCTCACCTTCACCCAGGCACTGGGGCTTGCGGGGGTGCTGTCGCTTTCCAGCCTCGGCGTCGTCGCGAAGGCGCTCATCGATGAGGGCCGCCTTCGGCAGCCCGTCGGCGTGCAGATCTTCACCGCCGTCATCATCGTGGAGCTCATCGCGCTTTTCGTCGTGGGCTTCGCCATCAGCGAGCACTTCTCCTCTCGAACTGAAGGGGGGCTCGAGGCGATGACTGTGGTCCGCATTGTCGGAGAGATCATCGGATTCGGCATCGTAACGTGGTTTGTGGCGAGCAAGCTGGTGCCGCGCCTGCTTGGGTTGTTGCAGAGGATTCTTCGCGTGCCTCAGTTCGCTTTCGGCATGCTGCTCGGCGGCCTATTCCTTGTCGTTGTAATCGCGGAGGAGGTAGGGCTGCACGGCTCCCTTGGCGCGTTGCTCTTCGGGGCGGCTCTCTCCTTCCTGCCGCACCAGATGCGGCGGGACATCATGCCCGGCATGCGCGGGGCTGCGGAGGGATTCTTCGTACCGCTCTTCTTCGCCTCCGCGGGTCTGCACTTCAGTCTCGATTTCGCCAAGCTGCCGTTGGAGACCATTCTGATTCTGGCCCTGGTCCCGCTGGCCGGCAAGGTAGGCGCATCGTTCCTCAGCGCCTACGTCACGCGGGTCAATGCACCCTTCGCCACGGCAGTCGGGCTTACGGCGAAGGGCGTCGCGGAGATCGCGCTGCTGCTTGTCATGCTGCACACTGAGGCCATCAGCAAGGACATCTTCTCCCTGCTTGTGCTGGTGATGCTCGCCTACATCCTGCTGACGCCAATTGGCATCGGTTTTGCGCTTCGACGGTTGGCGCACTCGGAAGAAGAGGTTTCGCCCGACAGGTTCCCGCCGTCGTTCGAGCGATTTGTGCTGGACGAAATCCGCGTGCGCGACCTCCTGGACCCCTACCGCGCGCACCCCGAGGCATCGCAGACGGTCAAGTCGTTTGCGGAGGACTGGCTGCTGCAGGACCAGCACGACTACGTAGTGGTGGACGATGGGAACCTGACCGGCATAGTGTCGGTGAGCATGCTCCGCTATTTGCCACACAGCGTGTGGGCGCATACGCCACTGAGCCAGGTAATCCGTCAGCAAACGCCGACGGCTTACTCAGACGACTACTTGGAGGACGCGCTGCAGCGCATGACCGAGCACTCCCTCACCGTGCTCCCAGTCGTAGACTCGGACACCGGCAAGTTCAGGGGCTCCATCTCGAGCCACGAGATCCTCGAGATGCTAGTGTTCAGCGCTCGAGGTGAGTAAAGGGGCTCCTACGTCCCCGGAGCGCGGTAGGTGACCGGCTTATTGCGGGCCTCGTCCACAGTCTCCGCAGTTAGCAGCACCGTGGCCCGGAAGCTAATCGCCCCGGCCTTTGCGACCTCCATAGACGCGGCGACGGCCGACGCGTCGTCAGGCAGGTCCACGATGATGTACAGGTCGTCGGCGCCAAAGCCGTAGTAGAACGACTCCATGCTGCCGCCCAGTCCCTCGAACAACTTGGCAAACATGTCCCGGCGGCCGGTGCCACCTTCCTTCTGCAACCCGGCTATACCCGCGGGCGTGTAATCGGCAGTGAACAGGTACTTCGGCATCGTCATCCTCCCATCCGTGGTGGCACAACGGTAGCAGGCCTTTCGCATGGAGGTCAACGTGCATTACGTTAGCTTGCGTTTTACGATTACGGAATGGAGCGGGGCCCCAGGCCCGATTCGTCGTTGCTGCACAGACTGTCGGAGTCCCCCAACTATGCCTTATTCACCCTGTCGTACAGCTCCACAACTTCGCGGGACGGAGCGGGCGTCAGGAGGGTCACGGCGATGGACGAAGCCATCGAGATGGCGAAGGCTGGCGTGGCAGGCGAGATGTCCCACACGCCGCCCGGACCGCCGCTCGCGAACTGCCACAGCGTGGCCGCCAGCGTGCCGGTAACGACGGCGGTTCCAGCCCCCCACACGTTGAACCTGCGCCAGTACAGACCGAGGATCATCACCGGCCCGAACGCGGCCCCCATCCCTCCCCACGCATAGCTCACCAGGTTGAAAATGGAATCCGGGAACCAGAGCGACATACCCGCCGAGACAACGCCGATGACTACCAGCAGCCCTCGGCCCATCCAAACCCGGGCGTTGGAGGCGAGCCCTTCGGCGACGCGCTTTAGCACGGGGACATCGTCCGTCGCGATGGCGGACGCCAGCAGGAGCTGAGAGTCGGCCGTGCTCATCACGGCAGCGATCACGGCCGTCAGCAGCGCGCCCAGCACGATCGGGTGGAAGAAGACCTCCGAGACCACAAAGTAGACGCGCTCGGTGTCCGCAACGGCGCCGAGCATGCCAGCCTCGAACAGCGCGGGGCGCGCGACTATGCCTACGGCGAAAGCCAACCCATAGACCGTCACCAGCCACACGACAGCGATGTTGCGGCCCTGCGGCACCTTGTCCTCGTGCTCGATTGCCATGAACCGCTGCAGGATTCGGTGCGCGCCGAGGCCGCCGATGGCCCACCCAGACACCGATAGGAAGTAGTTGAGCGTGAGCGGCGAGCCGTCGGCCTGCGAGAGCGGGTCGAAGAACCCGGAGCCCGCGCCGTGCCCGAATGGGTGCATAGTCTCGAACATCAGCGTCACCACAAGGACTGCAAGGCTCCCCAGCATCAGCAGGGCCTGCGCCACGTCGGTGCGGGACACCGCCATAAACCCGCCAATCAGCGTGTACGCGGCTACGGCCAGGAGGGTGAGGATGACGCCTGCGGTGAGGTCCAGCCCGAAGATCTGCTCCAGGAGCTTGGACCCGCCGACCAACCCGGAACTCACATAGAAGACCACGAACACGATGGTGATGACCCCGGCCACTGCCCGCAGCGTTCCCGTGGTGTCGCCGAAACGCGTCTCCAGGAACTCCGGTATGGTCACCGCGTTGCTCGCGGCCACGCTGTAGCGTCGGAGCCGTCTCGCGAGCAGCGTCCAGCTGAGGAAGATGCCAATCGTCGCGCACACCGGCACCCACATCTCGACGAGGCCGCCGGTAAAGGCCAGGGCGGGCAGCGCGAGCATCGTCCAGGCGCTCGTCGTCGACGAGCCGGTGCTGAGGGCTGCGGTGAAACTGCTGAGGCGACGTCCACCGAGGGTGTAGTCGGCCATGTCGCGCATCCGGCGCGCGCCCACAATGGCGATCGCGATCAGCACGCCGAAGTACACGGTGAAGCCAAATATGACCCACGTCGTCCCGGCAGTCGAGATTGTCTCCACAGCCCCTCCGCAGCCCAGCCTGACCAGCTATAGATTCTACTGCAACAACTGGACCAGCGACGAAATCAGTAGCGACCACAAATTCTCAAAGGTACTAGCGTTGCAAAGGCAGTGAATTCATCGGGTGAGGGCATAGAGGCGGCGAAAGAGCATATCGTGGCGGTTTTGCCCGGGCCAGAAGATGGTAAAATCTATCTGAGGAACCTCGCCCTCTAAGGGTTGGAGTCATATTCAATGAATGACATCGTTGAACGATTTGGCCGTGCTGTGGTGACCGCTACCTCGCTCGCGCTCATTGTCGCTGCACTCCTGGCAATCGCGCCCAGCGGCGTTGACGCAAGGAGTGTTTTCGCCTCCAACCCCAACGCTCCCGTGTTCGATGAAGAGACATTTGCAGTCCGCTCCATTTCCGAGGACGCTTCAAGCGGGGATGCCATTGGCAAACCTGTGAGAGCCACGGATGCCGACAACGACACACTTACCTACTTACTCGCGACGGGTCAGGACGCCAGCCACTTTTCCATCGACGCCGCGTCCGGTCAGCTACGAACTGGCGTCAACTGGAACGAGCAGGCGGGTAGCAGTTTCAGGGTCGATGTAGAAGTCCACGACGGTAAAGACCAAGACGGCAACTCCGACACCACCATTGACGCAACAATACTTGTCATGATCGATGTGGTTGCGGGGACTGGGCAACAGCAGGACCCCTTTGGGGGCGGGTTTGGGCCTGCGCCTGTTGCGCCCAAGTTCGCCGATGGCTTCCGGGCTGCGCGTGAGGTATTCGACAACGCGGCATCCGGCGACCCTGTGGGCGAGCCGGTCGTGGCCGCGCACGAGGACAATCTCGCGATTACCTACTCGCTCAGCGGTACGGACGCCGGCAGTTTCTCCGTCGACGAGGACACGGGCCAGATACGTGTATCGGAGGGGGTGTCGCTGGTCGTTGACCGCTCGTTCACGCTCAACCTGACAGCCACGGACTCGGCGGGGTTTGGGGCCATCATTATCGTGAACATCGTCGTGGTGGAGACGCCATACCACGACTACGACGCCAACCAGAACAGGGTCATAGAGCGGGATGAGGTCTTTGCGGCGATATCGGACTACTTTGACGGGGAGATCCTGAAGGAAGAGGTGATTGCGCTCATCAGCCTCTACTTCTCGCAGACGTGATCTTTAACGTTCCGCGCGCTCCAGCACAAAACTGCGCTTCCCGTTGCTGCTAACCACATCCATACGAAGATGACCCATCGTCCGGTTCAGGCTGGAGGCCACGAGCAACACCTCCTGCCCGTTGTGGCGGTAGACGAGGTCCGTCATCCCCGGCGAGTCGAGCTTGAACCCGAAGCCGTCGCCCTGCGAGATGAGGCGCATGACCTCGCCCTCCGCGTGACCCGAGTCGACGCGGCCCTTGTAGAGCGCATCGAGTGCGGCTTCCGTGACCTGAAACATAGGGGCAGTATACCAGCCCGCCAACCCCATCGCCCGTTCCGCTATACTCACATGCGGAAAGGAGCCTCCCCCATGAAATTCGGCCTCTCACTGACCGGCATGCTACAGCAGCCTGCGGGCACAGACATGGCCCGCTCGGTGGAAGAGGTCCTCGGCCTTGTCCGGCTCGCAAAGGAGCTTGGCTTTTCCTGGCTGTACGCGGGGCAGCATTTCCTCAGCCACCCGTACCAGATGCTTCAGCCGCTGCCAGTCATGGCCCGTCTCGCCGCTAAGGCCCCGGGCTTGGACCTTGTGACGACCGCTGTGCTGCCGCTGCACAACCCCGTCGAGGTTGCCGAGCAGGTGGCGACGCTCGACGTTATTTCTGGCGGCCACGCCGTGCTGGCGACGGCGCTCGGCTACCGCGACGAGGAGAACTCGGCGTTCGGCGTGCCGCGGCGCGACCGCGTGGGCCGAATGGTGGAGGCGCTCGAGGTGATGCAGCTTCTGTGGAGCAGCGAGGGGCCTGTCAGCTACGAGGGGCGTCACTTCCAGCTCCACGACTCGCCAACCGGGCTCCGGCCCGTCCGGCAGCCTGCGCCGCCGGTGTGGATCGCCGCGAGCAGCGATACCGCCGTCGCACGCACTGGACGCCTCGGCTATCCGTGGCTCATCAACCACGCCGACTACCCCACCATCGCGCGGCAGGTCGGACTGTACCGCGACTCGCGGGACGAGGTGGGGCATCCTGACGCAACGGACCTCCCCATCCTGCGCGAGTTCTTCGTGGCGGAGACGGCGGAGGAGGCCGTGCGCGTCGCGCAGCCATACGTCACCGGCAAGTACGAGACGTACGCGCAGTGGGGGCAGGACCAGGCGCTGAAGGGTGAGCGCTCATTCGCCTCGGAGTTTGCGGCGCTGGCGCAGGACCGGTTCATCGTCGGCGAAGTCGAGCAAGTCGTCGCCGACCTCAAACGCTACGAGGCACTCGGCGTCACGCACATCGGCCTGCGGATGCGTTGGGCCGGCATGCCGACGGGGCCGACGGCCAAAGCGATGCGGCTGACGGCGGAACGGGTGTTTCCTCATTTCCAGTAGGCGTGCGCGGCCCTACTTGCCCCTGCCGCTGTGGTGTACAATCCCCTCGAAAGCGCGCCTACGCGCACGGAGGCCGACAACATGCTGACGCAGTTTGAGAACGACACTCTTGCCCAGGTTGGGCCCGGCACGACGATGGGCAACCTGTTCCGGCGGTACTGGCTGCCCGCGCTGCTGTCGTGGGAGCTGCCTGAGGCCGACTGCCCGCCCGTGCGCCTGCGCATTCTCGGCGAGGACCTCATCGCGTTCCGCGACACGACCGGCGCCGTCGGCATCGTCGACAACTACTGTCCGCACCGGCGGGCGAGCCTCTTCTTCGGGAGGAATGAGGAGTCGGGGATACGCTGCGTGTACCACGGCTGGAAGTTCGACGTGAACGGCGACTGCGTCGACATGCCGTCGGAGCCCGCCGAGAGCAATTTCAGGGACAAGGTGAAGATCACGGCCTACCCGACGGAGGAGTTCGGCGGCATCGTCTGGACGTACATGGGGCCGGCCGATGCGAGGCCCCCGACGCCGCAGATGGAGTGGACGCAGGTGCCGGAGTCGCACCGGGGCGTCACCAAAGTCGTACAGCCCACGGGATGGCTGCAGGGGCTCGAGGGCGGCATCGACACCGTGCATAGCACCTTCCTGCACCGGCGGCTGGCCGGATTCGGCATCGGCGCGCGGGACGCCGCGTTCCGCCGTTCGGCGTCGGCCATCGTCGAGGTCGTGCCGACCAACTACGGCTACACGTACGCCGGGCTGCGGCCGCTGCCGGACGACGCGGGCGTGTTCGTGCGCGGCTACCACTTCGTCATGCCCTTCTACCAGCTCCGCGCCGCGCAGCTCGGGTCTGTGCTCAGCGGGCGCAGCGAGGTCCGCCGCATCGTGTCTGGCCACGCCTGGGTGCCCATCGACGACACGCACACGATGGTGTGGAACTACACCTACAGCTTCGGCGACGACCCGTTGACCGAGAGCGACCAGCAGCTCTACGGGAGCGGCAACGAGCTCTACAAGGACATCGACCCCGAGCACGGCTTCCGCGCCATTGCCAACGGCGACAACGACTACTTCATCGACCGGGAGATGCAGCGCACGGTCAACTACACGGGCATCCAGGGCGTGAACGTGCAGGACCGGGCCGTCCAGGAGAGCATGGGCGCCATCTGCGACCGGACGAAGGAGCACCTCGGCACGACGGACCGCGCCATCATCATGGCGCGGCGCATCATGCTGGAGGCCGCCCGCACCATCGAGGACGGGGGCGACCCGCCGGGACTTGGCTCAGACATCAACAGCCTGCGGGCCATCGAGAAGATCCTGCCCGTCGACGTCCACTGGCGGGACGCACTCCACGACGAGCTCTACAATATGCGGCCTTACTCGCCGGAGTACACGCCGGCGTAGGGTTCTCCCCTTCTAGAGAGCATCCGTGTTGGGGATGAACTCATCCCCCATCCGTGCTACAGTACGCCCGGCAACATGAACACGCCTCGGAAAGGGTGGTGCGCGTTATGACAAGCATTGGAATCGTCGGCATGGGCGCGGTTGGACAGGCGCTCTTGAAGGCCAGCGAGTCGGGGACGCTCACGCTGCCCGTCGCGGGCGTTACCAGCCGGACTGAGGCGACGGCCCTCGAATTCCTCGAGACGCTTGCTTCGCCGCCGCCCTACTGCTCGCGGGAGGAGCTGCTTGAGTCGGCGGACCTCGTCGTCGAGGCGGCGGGCGGGGGCGTGGTGCCGGACCTTGCCCGGGAGACGTTCGAGGCGGGCAAGGACCTGATGGCCATCAGCATCGGCGCGCTGCTCGACCACCCGGACATCCTGGACCTGGCGACGGAGCGCGGCTGCAGGCTCTACGCACCGTCGGGCGCGATTGCGGGACTGGACGGCATCAAGTCGGCGTCGTCGGGCAGGATCGACCACGTCACGATGACGACCCGCAAGCCGCTTAAGGCGCTGGAGGGCTCGCCGTACCTAGTCGACCGCGGCATCTCCGTGCTGGGCTACACCGAGGAGACGGAGATCTTCGCCGGCACCGCTCGCGAGGCGTGCCGGGGCTTCCCGGCCAACGTCAACGTGTCCGCCGCTGTCAGCCTCGCCGGCATCGGCCCCGACCTAACGCAAATCCGCATCATGGCCGTCCCCGGCCTAGAGCGGAACTGCCACGACATTGAGGTGGAGGGCGAGTTTGGGCGGCTGCACATCCACATCGAGAATATCCCGACGGAGAACCCCCGGACGGGGCGTCTGACGGTGATGAGCATCATCCGGACGCTGCAGAACCTGGCGAGCCCGCTGCAGATTGGGACGTAGGGCACACTACGAGGCGAGAAAGAAGGAGGGGCGGCGCCGAGGCGCCGTCCCTCTTCTTTTGTCCCTAACTTAATGGCACTACACGGCGTGGACGCCGGGGCCGTAGGTTGGGCCGACGGAGAGTTCTTTCATGCGCTCCATGATTTCCGCGTTGGTGAGGTCACTGGGGAGGGAGGTGCGGACGGAGTGGGTGCGGAAGGCCTTCGGGTTGTTGGGGCCTGCGGGTTCCTGGCCTTCCTGGAGCTCTCGGGCGGCTTTGAGCATGCGCTGGCGGACGCGGATCATTGATTCGTCCGTGCGCACGAGGTGCTCGCGGCTGCGGTCGGCGCGGGGGCCCCACTGGTCCTCGACGAGGGCGAGGTCCTGGATGGGGAAGGACTTGATGCCCGTGTACGAGAAGTTCTTCTGCAAGAGCCGGTCGACGTTGTAGTCGTTGTCCTTGTTCTCGACGGCCATGAACGAGCCCGGAATTTGCTCCGGATACGTGAACCCGCCGAAGCGGTCCTGGTTTCGCTGGTGCTCGGTGAAGGGCTCGTAGCTCCAGCGGAAGCGGTACATGTAGCAACTCTCGTCGTCGATGGGGATGCGCATGTTGCTGCAGTACACGCCGGGGCCGGCGATGCCCGCCGAGGTGAACGTGGGGAAGAAGTAGTTGTTGACCAGCGCCATCGTTGTCCCGCCGGACTCCGGCGTCAGCGAGATCTGCCGCATCCCGAAGTCCGTCTCGTCGAAGATGAACGACATCCGCATGAACCGCTGGTCGCCGAAGAGCGCGCCCAGCGCTGGGGAGGCGTCCTGGATGGTGCCCGGCATGGCGCGGTCGCGGGTCATGTGCAGGAAGGCGCCGTGGCTCGGGTCGTAGTCGCCCTCCATCGCCTGCATGTAGTTGCAGCGGAGGTGGTACTTGCGGACGTAGGTGCGGTCGTCGGGCAGGTCCATCCAATCGAAGCCCGGCGGGGGCGGCGGCGGGTCCTGCGGCCCGAGATAGGCGAACACCATCCCCGCCGCGTCGAAGCAGGGGTACGCCTTCACGCGCACCTTGTCCTTGTAGGTCTCACCCTCCGGCGAGTTCGGCAGGTCGACGCAGTTGCCGTCGACGTCGAACTTCCAGCCGTGGTAGACACACCGGATGCCGCACTCTTCGTTTCGTCCGAAGAAAAGTGGAGCGCCCCGGTGCGGGCAGTAGGCGTCGACGAGGCCTGGCGTGCCGTTCGAGTCCCTGAACGCGATGAGGCTCTCGCCGAGCAGCTTGACGCGCACGGGCGGGCAGTCGGCCGACGGGATCTCCTCCGAGAGCAGCGCGGGCAGCCAGAACCGGCGGAACAGCTCGCCCATAGGCGTTCCTTTGCCTGTTTGAGTGAGCATGTTGTTTTCTTCGCGGCTGAGCATCCAATCCTCCCTAGTAATGAACTCGCAGCTAGGCTATATCGAAATCCCCACTGCTCGCAAGGCGTCATGGCACAGGAAGGGGCGGGGCCAGCAGGCCCCGCCCCTTCGCGATTGCCTCAAAACTCCCAGCGGGCTACGCGGCGTGAATGCGCGGTGACGCCGTCGGCCCGTGCGTCAGCTCCTTGATCTGCTCGATGGCCTCAACGGCCGGCACGTCACCCGGCAGGCTCACCCGGGCCGTGTGAATGGAGAAGCTCTCGGGGTTGTGCGGGCCCGGCGGCTCCTGGCCCTCCTGCAGCTCTCGCGCAGCTTTCAGCAGGCGACGGCGTACGCGCATGAGCGGCTCGTCGCTCGTGACCAAGTGCTCGAGCGAGCGGTCTGCGCGGGGGCCCCACTGGTCCTCGACGAGGGCGAGGTCCTGGATGGGGAAGGACTTGATGCCGGTGTAGGAGTAATTCTTCTGCAGGATGCGGTCAACGAGGTAGTCGTTGTCCTTGTTCTCGACGGCCATGAACGTGCCCGGGATCTGCTCCGGGTAGGTGAATCCGCCGTAGAGGTCGGTCTGCCGCTGCTTCTCGGTGAAGGGCTCGTAGCTCCAGCGGAAGCGGTACATGTAGCAGCTCTCATCGTCGATGGGGATGCGCATGTTGCTGGAGTAGACTCCGGGGCCCGCAATGCCGGCCGAGCTGAAGCAGGGGAAGTAGAAGGTGCTCGCCGACACGGTCTGGGTGCCGTCGGCCTCCGGCGTTGCCGCGATCTGAAGCATGCCGAAGTCCGTCTCCTCGTAGGACACGTACTTCATTCGGAGGAAGCTGCGGTTACCGAGCAGGGAGCCCAGCGTCGGGGCGGCGTCCTGGATGGCGCTGGGGGTCGCGAGGTCGCGGGTCATGTGGAGGAAGGCCGCGTGGCTCGGGTCGTAGTCGCCCTCGAGGGCCTGGAAGTAATTGCAGCGGAGGTGGTACTTGCGGACGTAGGTCTGGCCCTCGGGCAGGCTCATCCAGTCGAAGCCGGGACGCGGCGGCGTGCGGTCCTTGGGGCCGAGATAGGCCCACACTATGCCGGCAGCGTCGAAGCAGGGGTAGGATTTGAGCTCCACCTTGTCCCTGTACGTCTCACCTTCCGGGGAGTTGGGCAGGTCGACGCACTTGCCCGACACGTCGAACTTCCAGCCGTGGTAGACGCACCGGATGCCGCACTCCTCGTTGCGCCCGAAGAAGAGCGGCGCGCCGCGGTGCGGGCAGTAAGCGTCGACGAGCGCGGGTGTGCCGTTGCTGTCGCGGAAGGCGATGAGGTTCTCGCCGAGGAGCTTCACGCGCACCGGCGGGCAGTCGGCCGACGGGATCTCGGACTCCAGGCACGCCGGAATCCAGAACCGCCGGAAGAGCTCGCCCATGGGCGTGCCCGGGCCCGTTTGAGTGAGCATGTCGTTTTCTTCGTGGGTCAGCATCAATACCCTCCTGCTCAGTGTTGACCGTTGCGAATAGCTATACCGCCCGCACCCTGCAGTGTCAAGCGGCGCAGGCTTATTCTTGCTGGGCCCGTGAAGGGAAAGAGGGCGGCCCGTTGGGCTCCGCCCTCTTTCCTCTGGCGTGTCGTGCTGCCAGTCGAACGGACCCTAGATCGTGTGGAGACGCGAATCCGGCGGCGGGCCTACAGTCAGGTCCTTGATACGGTCGATTACTTCCGTGGCCGGGAGGTTGGCGGGCATCCTTGTGCGCGCGGTGTGGGCGCGGAAGCCCTCGGGGTTGTGCGGGCCTGCCGGCTCCTGGCCCTCCTGCAGCTCGCGGGCCGCCTTCAGCAGGCGACGGCGCACGCGCATGAGCTGCTCGTCGGCCGTCACGAGGTGCTCGCGGCTGCGGTCTGCGCGGGGGCCCCACTGGTCCTCGACAAGGGCGAGGTCCTGGATGGGGAAGGACTTGATGCCGGTGTAGGAGTAGTTCTTCTGCAGGATGCGGTCCACAAGGTAGTCGTTGTCCTTGTTCTCGACTGCCATGAAGGTGCCGGGGATCTGCTCCGGGTAGGTGAAGCCGCCGAAGCGGTCCTGGTTGCGCTGGTGCTCGGTGAAGGGCTCGTAGCTCCAGCGGAAGCGGTACATGTAGCAGCTCTCGTCGTCGATGGGGATGCGCATGTTGCTCGAGTACACACCCGGACCGGCGAGGCCCGCCGAACTGAAACACGGGAAGTAGAAGGTGCTGGCGGAGACGGTCTGCGTGCCGTCGGCCTCCGGCATCACGCCGACATGCAGCATGCCGAAGTCCGTCTCCTCAAAGGAGAGGAACTTCATCTTCAGGAAGCCCTTGTCACTCAGGAGCGATCCCAGCACCGGCGCCGCGTCCTGGATGGCCGACGGTGTGGTGAGGTCGCGGGTCATGTGCAGGAACATGCCGTGACTGGGGTCGTAGTCACCCTCGAGGGCCTGGAAGAAGTTGCAGCGGAGGTGGTACTTGCGCACGTAGGTGCGGTCGTCGGGCAGGTCCATCCAGTCGAAGCCGGGCCTCGGCGGCGTGCGGTCCTTGGGGCCGAGGTACGCCCACACCATGCCGGCGGCATCGAAGCAGGGGTATGCCGTGAGGGTCACCTTGTCCTTGTAGGTCTCGCCCTCCGGGGTGTTTGGCATGTCGACGCAGGCGCCCGACGCGTCGAACTTCCAGCCGTGGTAAACGCAGCGGATCCCACACTCCTCGTTGCGGCCGAAGAAGAGCGGCGCGCCGCGGTGCGGGCAGTAGGCGTCGACGAGGGCGGGTGTGCCGTTGCTGTCGCGGAAGGCGACGAGGTTTTCGCCGAGGAGCTTTACGCGCACCGGCGGGCAGTCAGCCGAGGGGATCTCCTCCGACAGGCACGCGGGCATCCAGAACCGGCGGAACAGCTCGCCCATGGGCGTGCCTCGGCCCGTCTGGGTGAGCATGTCATTCTCTTCACGGGTTAGCATCCGTACCCTCCTGGCGAGTGTTGACCGTTGCAACAAGCTATAGCGTCCGAGCGAGGGGGTGTCAAGGGAGCGGGCGTCCCTCGCGCGGCAATGCTATGCCGACTGTGCCGTGCGCCATCGGGAGGCTGCGAGCCCTCCCAGGACGGAGAACAGCGGGAATAGGACGAACAGACCTATCGGGAACCAGAGCCTCGCGGGATAGAAGACGTAGAAGGAGTACACGCCCCAGAGCGAGAGGAGCGCGCCGACAGCCACCGCCACAGCGAGGGCGCGTCTTCGCGCGGCCAAGCCGCTCGCAACGCCGCCGGCGAGGCCGCCGAGCGCGCTACCGAGGACGACGAGCGCGAGGCCGCTGGTCTTCGCGCCCTCGACGCGCTCGGCTGTCTCCTCGGCCGTCTGCGGGTCCAGGAGCTCAGGCGGCGTGGGGTAGGCGGCCTCGGCGACGAACCCCATCGCGAAGAAGACGACGTGGGCGACGGCGACCCCGAGGACAATGGCCAGAAGCGCTCTCAACCAGCCCTCCCGCAAGGCTGCAAGTCGTCATCCCAGTGTAAACGCCTCTTCCGCCATGTCCACGATGCCACGGCTTATCGACAGCGATGCTGTTGCGCCCGGCGAGGGGGCGTTGCGGACGTGGATGGCGCTGCCCGTCACCGTGATACGGAAGTCGTCAACGAGGGCGCCGGTGCGCTCGACGGCCTGGGCGCGGACGCCTGCGCCGCCTTCGCCGAGGTGGCGCGACTCGACCTCAGGCACGAGCCGCTGAAGCGACCGGGTGAACGCGCCCTTGCTGAAGGAGCGGTAGTACTCCTGGAAGGCCGTCTTCCAGTAGCGGCCGGCCATGCCCCAGAAGCCGGGGAAGCTGAGGGTCGCAAGGGTCTCGCCTATGTTCACCTTGAACTTGGTGTAGCCCTCCTGGGCGAAGGCGAGTACGGCGTTCGGGCCGGCCTCGACGCCGCCGTGGATGCCCTTGGTGAAGTGGACGCCGAGGAAGGGGAAGCGGGGGTCTGGCACGGGGTAGATGAGCCCTCGTACGAGGGACGCGCCCTCGGGCGTCAGGGTGTAGTACTCGCCGCGGAAGGGGATGATGCGCATGTCGTACGGGGCGCCCATCTTTGCCGCGATGGTGTGGGCGTAGAGGCCGGCGCAGTTGACGAGGTACTTCGCCGACACGTCGCCGCGGGAGGTCTCGACGGTGATGGCGCCGTCGGTGTCCTGCGAGACGTCCTCTACCTTGGCGCCCATGAGGACGTCGCCGCCGTTCTCCTGGAAGCGGCGGGCGTAGGCCTCGGTGACCTCCGTGTAGTCGACGATGCCGGTGTTGGGCGACCAGAGGGCGCGGATGCCGGCTGAGTGGGGCTCGATCTCCTTCAGGCGCTCGGGGCCGATCATCTCGAGGCCGGGGACGCCGTTGGCGACGCCGCGCTCATGGAGGTCGTCGAGGCGGCCGAGCTCGTCCTCGCGGGTGGCGACGATGACCTTGCCGCAGAGCTCGTACTCGACGCCGGCCTCGTCGCAGAACTCCATGAGCGACTTGGATCCCGTCACGCAGTTCTGGGCCTTGAGGGAGCCGGGCTTGTAGTAGATGCCGGAGTGGATGACGCCGCTGTTGTGGCCGGTCTGGTGGGCGGCGAGCCGGTCTTCCTTCTCCAACACGCCGACGCTAAGCCGGGGGTGGCGGTGGACGAACTCCATGGCCGTCGCGACGCCGAGGATGCCGCCGCCGACGACCGCTACGTCGTAGGTGTAGTCAGCCATTGCCGTTCACCTCTGGGGTTGCTTTGCGAGATGGCTCAATGTAGCTGGGGGTGGGTGGGGGCGTCAATGTTGCCCGGACAGGGTGGAGCTAAGGTCAATTTGCCCAATTGGGTCGGCCCCTGCCTGCGCAGGGGCGAGAGGGGTGGGGTAGGGTCATCCCGCTTTGATGGTATGGAGGGGCAGGGCCGTGGTCTCAAGCGTTCCGAGGTCCAAGCGGCGCGAGGCGTGGTCAATGTCGAAGCCGACGACCTCTCCGGCTGCGTCCACGTCAACGTTCAAGCCGCGGGTAACCTCGATGGTCTCGGCGCCGGGCTCCGGCTTGAACTCGACGTATAGGCTATCGGTTTCCGGGTAGTAGTGCAATTTCACGGCTGGTCCCTTCGATCCTCCGCCTGCCGAGATAGTTGGTGATACAGCCCAAGATCTCCTGTGTGCATCCTTGGCGCTGCGTGTCGGGGGTATAGGCATTTTACCATGCGGCGGGAGGCCCTTCGACGGGCTCAGGGCGAGCGGCAGGGTTGGGTGGACTCTTGGCGTGGCTGTGGGCGAATGGCGCCGCCCCACCCCACCCCTGGATACCGGCTTCCGACGGTATGGAGGATTGGGGAGGCTGGGTGCGCGGACGGGGGCGCCCACACCGCGAAGCCGCTGTGCGCTACAATGCCCGCGTTGTTGCACGACTTAGATATGTGGAGGCTGCTATGAAGACCGTTGACGCCATCATCGACATCTTGGTGCGGGAGAGGGTGGAGTTTCTTAGCTGCTTCCCGACTACGTCGGTCATTGACGCGGCGGCGTCCGTGGGGATGCGGCCGGTGATATGCCGGCAGGAGCGGGTGGGCGTCGGGATTGCGGACGGGTTTGCGCGGGTGACGAACGGTCGGCGGCCGGCAGTGTTCGCGATGCAGTACGGGCCGGGGGCTGAAAACGCCTTTGCGGGCGTGGCGACGGCGTACTCGGACTCGACGCCGATACTGCTGATCCCGCTGGGGCAGGCGAGCGCGATTGCGGGGGTGCCGCCGATCTTCAGCTCGGAGGAGAGCTACGGCGCGGTGACCAAGTGGGTGGAGCGGCTGGACCACCCGCACCGGCTGTCGGAGGTTATGCGGCGGGCGTTCAGCCGGATTCGGCACGGGAAGCCGGGGCCGGTGATGGTCGAGGTTGCGGCGGACATTCTGGACGTGGACATCGGGGACGTGTGCGACGACTACTCGGCCGTCGCGGCGACGCGGTCGGCGGCGGACCCGCGGGACGTGCTGGCGGCGGCTCGGGCGCTCGTCGAGGCGGAGCGGCCGGTGATCTTCGCGGGGCAGGGCGTGCTGTACGCGGAGGCGACGGACGAGCTCGTCGCGCTGGCGGAGCAGCTGCAGATACCCGTCGTGACGACGATGCTGGGGAAGAGCGCTTTCCCGGAGGACCACCCACTGTCGGGCGGCACGGTGGCTACGGTCATGTCGCCGCTGGGGTACCGGGCGATGGCCGACGCCGACGTGGTGCTGGCTGTCGGGGCGAGCCTTACGCGGCACCCGATGTCGATCACGGTGCCGCCGGGGAAGACGGTCATCCACGCCACGAACGACGAGGGGGACATCAACAAGGGCTACCCGGCCGCGTACCCGATCCTGGGGGACGCGAAGCTGACGCTGGCGCAGTTCTCCGAGGCGGTGGCGGAGGTCCGGGGGACCTATGTGGCGCGGGACAACAACGTCGCGGCGGAGCTGGCGGAGCAGCGGGACGCGTGGATGGCGGAGTGGTCGCCGGTGCTGACGTCCGGGGAGACGCCGATCAACCCGTACCGGGTGATCCACGAGATGCAGCGGGCCATCCCGCCGGCCGAGGCCATCGTGACGCACGACTCGGGGAGCCCGCGGGACCAGATGCTGCCGTTCTACGTGGCGCCGTCGCCTCGGAGCTACCTGGGGTGGGGGAAGTCGCACGGGCTCGGCACGGGGCTTGGGCTGACGATCGGGGCGAAGCTGGCGGAGCCGGAGAAGGTGTGCATCAACGTCATGGGCGACGCGGCCTTCGGGATGACGGGGCTGGACGTCGAGACGGCAGTGCGGGCGGAGGCGCCGATCATCACGGTGGTGTTCAACAACGGGACGATGGCCATCGAGAACCGGAACATGATCTCCAGCCACGAGCGGTACAAGGCGCGGGACCTGGGCGGGCAGTACGCGGACATCGGACGGGCGCTTGGGGCGTACGCCGAGCGGGTGTCGGACCCGGACGACGTAGGGGCGGCGTTCGAGCGGGCGCGGCGGGTGACGGAGGAGCAGGGGCAGGCCGTGCTGCTGGAGTTCATGACGTCGGCGGAGACGCGGTTCTCGCACCGGCGGGCGCTGTAGCGGGGCTCGCGCCGGGGGGCTGGCAGGGGTGGGTTCGATTCGATTCGAGTCGCTCCAAGTGAAGTTCTGCAGAACGAGTCTCCTACGAAAAGGCCCTCGACAGATACGACTCAATTGAACACGGTTGGCGGCCTTCGGGGCGAGTCCAGCCGCCGACGAGTTACGAAAAGCCGACTTTTTCGACATTTTCGTGCTGCTGTGCCGGGGGCTGAAGGCGGCGCCGGGCGATTGTGGGTAGGCGTTGGTGAGCGTTTGCATGGGGGAAGGGTAGAGGGTCGAGGCGAGCATGCGCAATCGGCCCGTGTCAGGGTCAAGCGGGCGACCTCGACGCGGGCTTGGGGTTGGGGACGTTGGTCGGAGGGTCCGACGGTCCCGGTGCGGTTGCGATCAGCGTTTGCCGGCTAACCGCTTTTCGCTCGGAAGGGGTTTGGGATGAACATCGGCACGGCGGCCTGGTAGCGGCCGTAGCCGGGATAGCGTTCGCTCGAAATTCCCTCGCCGACGCGGGTGGCTGAGCGAAACAGCAGAATCAGCACCAGGCAGCCGATGCCCGTCCAGTGCAGAATCTGGCCCGAGGCGGATACGGCAAAGAGGTAGAAGGCCACCCACATCCCCATTTCCGACAGGTAGCTGGGGTGGCGAGAGAACCGAAACAGGCCCGCTGTCATGAAGGGCTGCTCCACCTCAATTCCCTCGTCAATCAGGCGCTTCTTGTTCTGTTGAAAGCGCCACATTTGTACATCGGCGACTGCCTCAATCGCGAGGAAGAGCAGGAAGCACGCGACCGCGGCGTAGTCGAGCCATCGCAGGGGTTGACCGGCAAACAGCCACGCCTGGTGAATGGGCGCCGTGAAGAGCCAGATGATGGCCATCTGGCCGAGGGATATGAAGGTCGCGTTGAGGAGATGGAATCTCAGCGACCCAAGCCGCTCCCTGAGACGGGTCCAGCGATAGTCCTCACGGCCGACCCTGTAACCGCCCTTCAGCGCCAAGTTGAAGGTCAACCGGGCGCCCCACACGACCGCGAGCGCGGTCATGACGTTGACGCGAGCGGATTCGAACTGCAGGTCGACGGCCACGATGAGGCAGTAGACGGCGGGGGCAATTGACCACAGGCGGTCCACCCAGGACGCGTCGCGCGTCACCACCGAGAGCGCCCAGCAGAGCGCCGCCAAGACGACGCACACCTGCAGCGCCGTCCCGTAGGGCGTGCCCGCAAGGGGATGGTCGATCATGAGCACACCACCCGCCTCCTCCCAGCCAACGATGGGGACTATAGCCGTGCGCACTCGCGGCGGCAACGGAATGGTCCGTACCGACGGGTGCGAGGCGCTCCGTGGCCGCTCATCGGCGTCGGAACGGGGGCAGCAGGCTCGGGGGTGCGCGACGGCGCTGGGGCGAGAGTTCGGGGATCGCGCCACGTCGGGAGGGGCGGGGCGAATCGGGCAGGACGAATTTCATCGCGGGGGAAGGGTGACGGCATCGGGTCGCGGGGGCGGATGACGGGGTCGACGAGATTTCCGGGGACTGACACGGGGATGTTGCGGGAAGGGCCGGCGGTTCTCCAGACTGGTCGCATGGAGACGTACAACACACCCGACAACACGCCCGACAACACGCCCGACAAGACGCCTGACACGACGCCTGACAAGACGCCCCGGAGGACGCCGAAGCGGCGGTCCGGCGGTCAGCCCGGCAACACGAACGCGCGGAAGCACGGGTTCTACTCGTCCTTCCTATTGCCCAAGGAACGGCGGAAGCTGAAGGAGGCGAGCCGGATTGAGGGGCTGGACAATGAACTCAGCATCCTTCGATACAAGATGGGCCGCATGCTTGAGGACCCCAACGCCACGGCGATTCAATTGGGGCGGGCGGCGGACGTGATTGCCCGGGTGGCGAAGGTGCAGCGCAAGTACTTTGGGCCGACGGAGGATGACCTTGCCGGGAGACTCGCAGGAATGGTGAATAGCTTTGGCGCTGCGCTGGGGTTGGGGGAGTTTGCCGACGGGAAGTCGGAGGGCGACGGGGGGTCGGGGGTAGGGTGATGGGGTGTGGGGGGGAGCTAGGGGATCGGCGTGATGGTCGGTCGCGAGGGTGCCCCGCCCCTGGATCCCGGCCTGCGCCGGGATGGAGGCGGAAGGGGGAGCAGGGATTTACTTGCTCCGTTGTTGGGATTCCCCGCCTCGCCGCTCCTCTGGATTCCTGCCTTCGCAGGAATGACGCGGCGGGGGTGGGGGCGACGTCCGGGTGGTCTGTTGCGGAGGACCCCGCCCCTGGATCCCGGCCTGCGCCGGGATGGAGGCGGAGGGGGGAGGAGGGATTTACTTGCTTCGTTGTGTGGATGCCCCGCTGCACCGCCCCTCCGGATTCCCCCGCTTTCGCGGGGGCGGGCTCTGTTTTCGTAGGAATGACGCGGTGGGGGGTGGGGGACGGCCTGATGGTCGGTCGCGAGGTTACCCCTCCCCTGGATCCCGGCCTGCGCCGGGATGGAGGCGGAAGGGGGAGCAGGGATTTACCTGCTCCGTTGTGAGGATGCCCCGCTGCACCGCCCCTCTGGATTCCCCCGCTTTCGCGGGGGCAGGCTCTGCCTTCGCAGGAATGACGCGGCGGGGGTGGGGTAGGCGCTGGTAGTTGGTTGCGGGGTTGCCCTTCCCCTGGATCCCGGCCTGCGCCGGGATGGAGGCTGAGGGGGGAGGAGGGACTAGGTTGCTCCGTTGTTGGGATTCCCCGCTTCCCCGCTCCTCTGGATTCCTGCCTCCGCAGGAATGACGCGGAGGGGGCGGGTGACGCTGGGGGAAGGGTGGGTGTCTTACCTGCCGAGCCACTTGAGGCCTACGAGCCAGTCCCACCAGGTTACTACTACGTCTGTGGCTCTGTAGTTGTCGAGCCATTTGGCGCCGTGGAGGGCGTATTCCTGGAATTCTTTCAAGGCTGTCAGGGGGATTAGCCATAGGAGGCTTCGGCGCCAGGTTAGGTTGTAGGTGGGGGTGTAGTGGCGGAGGCCTGCTACGAAGACGAACCAGAACTCGAAGACGTTGGGGAAGAAGAGGAGAACGAAGCGGTCGGAGACGAGCTCGAAGGTTATGACGCCGACGATGCGGTAGGCGAAGAGGGCGACGGCGATCGTGCGGGGCGGGCCGCTCCATCGGAGGGCGACCCAGAGGAATGTGAGCATGTATGCGAGGTCGAGCCACTTGTCGAGGGCCTGGTAGTTGCGGACGCCGCCGAGGTCGAGCAGGTTCATCATGAAGAGGTCTGAGAAGTCGATGAGGATGGCGGCGATGGAACCGGCGAAGGCCCAGCGGAGGACGAGGACGGCGCCGCCGACGCGGACCGTCGCGATGATGAGCTCTTCCGTATTCATGCCAGCTACGATACGGGACGCGCGGGGCGCGTGTCCAACGGAAGCGAGTCCTTGATTTCGCGTGGTATGCTCACACTGTTACATTTGCACTGTACACAGTGAAGCACGACCACCATAGTCCGAGCATCGCCCAAGACCCCTATCCCATGTTCGATGACTACGATGTGCTCTTGTGCTGCACAGAACCTTTGCGGGCGACCATGACCGTCGAGAGGGTCGTCCAGGCGCGCTGAATGGTTCGGACAGGGGTCAGGGCCGGCGCGCCGCACCACCTTTGCAGAAAGGACCGCTGCCGCAGTTGCTGAGAGAACTCAGGCACATGAGATGGAAGGCAATTGCGCTCGCGCTGATTGCAATCGCGGCGGCGCTTACTCTTGAGCACGACCGGCAGGCTATCGGGCAGGAGTTGCCGACGGTGAGCATCGTTAGCGTGCAGCCGTCGCCGGTCCATGAGGGACAGAGCCTCTACACCACCGTGAGGATCGACCGTCCGGACGGTGACGCGGCCAACGTTCGCGGTGGGATCATTGTGCATGACTCGGCCAAGGGGGAATTTGCGGACGCTCTGATCGCGTTCGTGTTTCCACCAGACACGGAACCGACCCGCCGATTGACCTATACGGTGAGCGACGATGGCGTCGAGACGACGGACCGGACCATTCGTGTGTCGATCAACGACCTTTTCGACGCGTACCAGGTGGAGCTGGTGAACGGCGAGCCCGAAGAGATCACGGTGGAGGTGCTGGAGGGAACCATCGACCCACCGCCGCCGCCACCACCGCCACCACCGCCGCCGCCGCCGGCGACGCCGACGCCCACGAACACGCCCGAGCCGGACCCGACGGCGACCTTTACGCCGATCCCGACCGCCACGGCGACGCCGGTTGCGACGGCGACAAGCACGCCGGTCGCCGAGCCTACTTCGACGCCGCGGCCGACGGCTGTGCCTGAGCCGACGGCGACGCCATCGCCGACGCCGACTCCCGTGCCGCCACCGACGCCCACGCCATCGCCGACACCTACGCCCGCGCCCACACCGACGCCGCGGCCGACGCCGTCGCCCACTCCGCTGCCAACGCCTACGCCGGTGCCGACGCTGGTGCCGATACCGACGAGCACGCCGACGGCCACAGCTACGGCGGTGTCCACGCCGACGCCGACTGTGATCGTGCCGCTGGGGTCCGCGGGTGAGGCCGGGTTGGAGACTGGCGTGGCTGAGCTGGAGCAGCCGGCGATCCCGGTCATCGGGGAGTCGATACCGCGGATACGGAACACGCTGGGGGGCATTGCGTCGACGCCGCGGCGGCGGACGACGCTGATAGCGATCCAGGTGCTGACGAGCCTGGCGGCGGTGGGGGTGTTCGGGTACCTAATCGTACGGCGGGAGTAGCGGGCCTCGGAGGGCGGCGAGCTAGGGTTGGGGGACCGTGGCGGGGGCAGTCGGGACGGTGAGGATGAACTCGGCGTACTCGCCGTGGACGGTGTCGACCTGGAGGTCGCCGCCCAAGCGGCGGGCGACGTCGGCGGCGATGGGGAGGCCGAGGCCGGCGCCTGAGGCCCCGTCTCGCGTGGAGAAGAACGGGTCGAAGATGTGCCCGAGGACGTCTTCGGCGATGCCGGGGCCGTTGTCGCGGACGCGGACCTCGACGGCGTTGTCGACGAGACGCGACGAGACGGTCAGCGCGGGCTCGTAGGTCTTGGGCTCGGACTCTCGCTTGAGGCGCATGGCGTAGTTGGCGTTGGAGACGAGGCTGACGATGGCCTCGCCGAAGTCCCGCTCGACCAAGGGCACCTCGCCGACGGACTCGTCCAGGTCGAAGATGGGCGTGATGAAGAAGTCGCCCCACTCGGCGTTGAAGGAGCTGCAGCCGGTCTGGACGGAATCCCTGAGCAGGCTGTTCAGATCGACCGGCACAGGATCGCCGCCGACGACGCCGAGCTCGCGCATGCGCTCGACGATGGCCATGGCGCGGCCGCCGTTGGCGAGGACGCGGTTGAGGCTGTTGGTGAGCTCCCCACTGATCTCGTCAAGGAGGGCGGAGTCGGCGTCGGACATCTTGTCGCGGTAGTTCTGGAGCATCTCCGACAGCTCCTGATAGAGCTCGAGGGAGCCCTCGGAGAAGTTGTTGACGAAGTTGAGGGGGTTGCGGATCTCGTGGGCGACGCCGGAGACGAGCTCGCCGAGGGCGGCGAGCTTCTGCTGGGCGACGAGGCGGGCCTGCGTGCGCTTGAGCTCGTCGTTGGTCTCCTGGAGCTCCTGGTAGAGCATCTCGACAAGGTTGAGGCGCTGGACCTCGAGGGCCTGGGCGCGGAAGACCTCGAGGGCGTCGGCGAGCTCGCCGATCTCGTCGCGGCCGACGCCGGGGACGGGGGTCTCGAGGTCGCCGGCGGCCATGCCGCGCATGCGCTCCGACATGCGGGAGAGGCGGCGGACCATGCCGTTGCCGACCCAGACCCAGGCGGCGAGGGTGGCGATGATCATGGAAATCACGCTGATGGCGGTCAGGAGGGTGCGGCCCTCGTCGAAGCTGCTGACGGCGAGGCCGAGCCTCTCGGAGGAGTGGGCGCTGGAGGCGTCGAGGAGGGCGGACACCTTGCCGTCGAGGTCTGCGCCGGTGGCGTCGAAGGACGACGCGAGCTCGCCGATGCGGGCGTCGAGGGCGAGCTGCTGGCCGCGGACGAAGAAGACGCCCTCGCCGCCGCCGAGCTCGGCGACGTCCCGGTCGATGCCGAGGGCGTTGAGGTTGACGAACTCGTCGAGGAAGCGCTGGAGCGCGGGCTCATCCTCGGCCTGGGTGGCTTGGCGCAGCACGGACAGCGCCGCGGGAGACTCGCCGACGGTGGAGGCGGACGTCGCGAGGCGCTGCTCGAGGGCGGCGGCGTCCTCGTTGGCGGCCGCCAGGGAGTTCCTGGCGAGCTCAAGGTTATCGATTATGTCAGCCACGTCGTATGCGGCGGCGCTGACGACCTGGGCGTTCTCGGAGAGTGAAGGGACGGCGTTGACGGCGACGAGGGAGGACTCGAGGCGCTGAAGGGTTGCGGCGACGGCATCGCCGCTGGACTGGGCGGCGGAGGGGGAGCCGGCGACGAGCTCGACGCCGAGGCTGCGGAGGCGCTCGGCCTCGCGGGCGACGGCCCAGGACGCCTCGAGGGCGGGGACGGACTCGGACTGGGCCTGGTGGTTGAGGTCGCCGCTCTGCTCGAAGTAGAAGACGCCGACGGCGCCGGACACGAGCGTGAGGGCGACGGCGAGGAAGAGGGCGAGGTACAGGCGGGTGCCTATGCGCCGCCAAATGTCGAGCACGGTCCGCATGAGGCTGACTGCTCCTCAGACGTTGGCTGTGCGGGGCTGCGCTTCGTCGCGCCCCGACGTGGGTAGGGTAGCACAGTGTGTCACTGGCACGGACGGGCTATTGGGGAGGGGGTGCGGCTTGCGACGGGTAGGCTCGTTCGACTGGCGCCGGTGGGCGCTGTTGCGCCCCAGTTCCCCCTTCGATTTCCCTCAGGGCGAACGGCCCCGCCACCGCCCCGCCCCTGGACCCCGGCTTCCGCCGGGGTGGAGGCAGAAGGGGGGGTGGTGTTTACTTGCTCCGTTGGGAGGATGCCCCGCTGCCCTGCACCTCTGGATTCCTGCCTTCGCAGGAATGACGAAGGGGTTGGTCGGAGCGGCGACGGTGGATGGTGGTCTGGTTGCCCCGCCCTTGGACCCCGGCTTTCGCCGGGGTGGAGGCAGAAAGGGGGGTGGTGTTTACTTGCTCTGTTGTGAGGATGCCCCGCTGCCCCGCACCTCTAGATTCCTGCCTTCGCAGGAATGACGAAGGGGTTGGTCGGAGCGGCGACGGTGGATGGTGGTCTGGTTGCCCCGCTCCTGGATCCCGGCCCCGTATCGGGGTACGGGGCATGCTTTCGCCGGGGTGGAGGCAGAAGGGGCTGCCCTGTTCAATTGTCTCTTTGGCTGGCGGCCCCGCTCGGCCTCCCCTCTGGATTCCCCCGCTTTCGCGGGGGCAGGCTCTGCCTTTGCAGGAATGAGGAGCTCGGGGTGAAGGGTGAGGCTCTAGTGGTCGGTCGCGGAGGGCCCCGCCCCTGGATCCCGGCCTGCGCCGGGATGGAGGCAAGAGGGGGGGTGGACCCTACTTGCTCTGTTGTGAGGATGCCCCGCTGCCCCGCACCTCTGGATTCCCCCGCTTTCGCGGGGGCAGGCTCTGCCTTCGCAGGAATGACGAAGGGGGGAGGCGGGATGGAGGCGGAGGGGATTGGGGGGAGTGCTTTGGGTGGAGGAGTGTGACACGAGGGTGTCGCGCGGAGGGGTTGGGGTTGGGTAGGGTTGTGGGATGAGTGATGCGGAGATGGGTGGTCGGGAAAAGCGGCCTCGTGGGGGGCAGCGGGGGAACCAGAATGCTCGGGTGCATGGGCGGTACTCGCGGCTGAGGCCGGCGGACCGGCATGCGGAGCTTCGGCGGGTGCTGCTGTCGTATGGGCTCAAGCAGACGCCGGGGGACGCGCACGGGAAGCTGGGGCGGATTCTCGAGGACCCGAACACGCCGCCGGAGCTTGTGTCGGCGTTCCTCGAGCTGTACGCGCAATTCGCCGCGGCCGTAGCGGCCCTGCAGGAATTGGGGAAGGGCGCAAGGCCCGAATCGCACTCGTAGCTGTGGTAGCATTGCCCTCGGCAGGTCGCATTGCCAAGTGGGCACGCCGCGAGTCGAATCGAATCGGACTACAGGGAGCGGTGCTATGGACTGGAGTGACGTCAGGGCTCGATTTCCCGGGCTGGCGGACCGCACGTTTCTGGATGCGGCGTGCGTGTCGCTGATCCCCTCGACGGCGGAGGAGGCGGTGCGGCGGTTCGCAGAGGAGCTGGTGCGGCCGTCGCACCGAAACGCGTCGGAGCACCACCTGTGGATGGACGGGACGCGCGAGGAGGCGACGGGGCACGTCGCGGCGCTGCTGGGGGTGTCGTCGCGGAACGTGGCGCTGGTGGAGAGCACGACGCACGGGCTTAACATTGCGGCGCAGGCGATCCCGTGGCGCGAGGGCGACGAGGTGGTGATGTGCGACCTGGAGTTCTTGCAGGTGGCGATCCCGTTTGTGCAGCTTGCCAAGACGCATGGGGTGCGACCTGTCTTCTTGGAGCACGAGGCGGGGGTTGTACCGGCGTCGGCGTACGCGGGGGCGATCAACGAGCGGACGCGGGCGGTCGTGCTGAGCTCGACGCAATGGTGCAACGGCTACCGGGTGGACCTAGAGGCTGTCGCGGAGGCGTGCCGGGCGCGCGGGGTGTGGCTGGTGGTGGACGCGGTGCAGCAGGCGGGGGCGCTGCCGGTGCCGACTACCTCGGTCGACTTCCTGCTGGCGGGCGGGCACAAGTGGCTGAACGCGCCGATGGGCACGGGGTTCGCGGCGCTGTCGGACCGGGTGCTGGAGGAGCTGCAGCCGGCGAGCTGGGGGTACCTGAACCTGAACGCGCCGGACGGCGGGTGGGTCAACTACTTCACGACGCCGACAATCACGCCGGACCGGGAGTACACGTTCACGGACTCGGCCAAGCGGTTCGAGATTGGCGGGACGGCGAACTACCCGGGCGCGGTGTGCCTCTCGGAGGCGCTGCGGGTGACGAACGAGGTTGGCGTGGCGCAGTCGGCCGAGCGCATCTGGGCGCTGGGCGAGCGGCTGCAGGAGGGGTTGCGGCGGCTGGACGTGCGGCTGGAGACGCCCTTCGAGCGGGAGAACCGCGCGGGGATCATCACGTTCCACACGGGGTCCCGGGAGCGGGACGCGGCGTGTCTGGAGCGGCTGCTCTCGGAGGGGATCAGCGTGTCGCAGCGGTACACGTCGGGCGTCGGGGGCGTGCGGGTGAGTTTGCACTATTACAACAATGAGGATGATGTGGATGGGTTGTTGGGGGTGGTGGGGGAGTGGTTGCGGGGGTAGGGGGGTAGGGTAGGCCGTGTGGCAACATATGTGTGCTAGAATTTGACCTAACTCTGCTAATCTCGAAAGGGCTTTGAAAAACACAAATCTGAGATTTGGACATTCAGGGCTTGCACCAGTTCTGTGCGTCCTGCTTACCGTATTCTTCATAGTGGGATGTGGCGACGAGCAGTCGGCCCTGCAGTCTCCGCCTGCCAACGATGGCGAACAGTTCACAAACCTGTCCACATCAATTACCGCGGGAACGCGGACAACCGATTTATTCACGGCCATAAGTAGTGGGGGAGCCCATACCTGCGGCTTGCGGATAACCGGCACGCCTGTGTGCTGGGGATGGGATGAGGATGGTCAGGCAAGTCCGCCGCAAGGAGAGAACCTCATTGTCATCAGTAACGGCATGAGCCATTCCTGTGGGTTGCGGGGCGACGGTTCAGCGGTGTGTTGGGGATCGAACTCGGATGGGGAGGCCAGCCCGCCACAAGACGAGACTTTTATTGACATCAGCGGCGGCCTTCTTCACACGTGCGGCTTGCGGAGTGACGGCACCGCGAAATGCTGGGGTGATATCTTTGTCCGCAGCGACGTGGAAGGGGAGACCTTCACTGCTATCAGCAGTGGATTAGATTACACCTGCGGGTTACGTGAAGACGGTCAGCCCCTCTGTTGGGGACGCCCGCCGACTCCCCCCAAGGGTGAAACATTCGTCTCCATCAGCAGCGGGTGGTCCCATACCTGTGGGTTGCGGGAGGACGGCACGGCCGTATGCTGGGGATGGAACCGAGACGGCGAAGCAAGTCCCCCGGAAGACGAGAATTTCGCGGCCCTAACGACCGGGCATGCTCACTCATGCGGGTTGCGGGCCGACGGCACGGTCAAGTGCTGGGGTCGAAACGACCAAGGGCAAGCAAGCCCTCCTACGGACGAGACCTTCACTGCGATCAGCAGCGGTGCAACCTACGGCTGTGGGTTGAGGGTAGATGGCACAGCAGTATGTTGGGGAGGCAATAATCTTGGCCAGGCAAGCCCGCCCAAGGGCGGGGCAATTGTAGCCATCAGCAGCGGAATCAACCACGTCTGCGGGTTGCGGGACGATGGCTCGGTATTGTGCATGGGATTGAACGAGTTTGGTCAATCAAACCCACCGGAAAGGGAGACCTTAGTAGCCATCAGCAGCGGTGCAGCCCACACCTGCGGTTTGCGGAAAGACGGTGCGGCGGTGTGCTGGGGCAACGATGAATTTGAACAGGCAAGCCCGCCTAGGGGCGACACCTTTGCGACCATCAGCAGTGGAACTGCTCACACTTGCGGACTGAAGGCAGATGGCGCGACTGTTTGCTGGGGCAATGACGATGAAGGTCAGGCAAGCCCTCCAAGCAGAGAGACGCTCATGGCCGTGAGTAGCGGAGGCGCCCACACCTGCGGGTTACGAGAAGACGGCGTGGTGGTGTGCTGGGGCAATGATGAGGAAGGTCAGTCAAGCCCTCCAAGCGACGGGAGCTTCACGGCCATAAGTAGCGGAGTGGCCCATACATGCGCGTTGCGGGAAGACGACGCAGTGGTGTGCTGGGGCAACGACGATGAAGGTCAGACAAGCGCTCCGAGCGGCGAAAGCTTCTCGGTAATCAGCAGCGGGTTTCTCCGCACCTGCGGATTGCGGTCGGACGGTTCGGTAGTGTGCTGGGGCACCGAGCACTTTGGACAGAGCAGCCCGCCAGAGAACCACGTCTTCACAGTCATCAGCCACGGGTTCGATCACACCTGCGGATTGCGTGAAGATGGCGTCGCGGAATGCTGGGGCAGTATTTCAGGGCAACTCAGTCCGTGACTTCCGCGAAAGACCTGACGTACTTCACACTCTCACTTAACGCTTCCCCCGCTACGCACGGGTTTGGTGTTCGGCATTGCGTGTTTTCTTTGTGGACATTGTCTCGCATGGGGGAAGGGGGGGTGGTTTGCGGGTCCCTTCGACGGGGCTCAGGGCGAACGGCCCCGCCGGCCCGCCCCTCTGGATTCCTGCCTGCGCAGGAATGACGCGAGATTTGTCGGAATGGCGACGGTGGTTGGTGGAGGGCGTGCCCCGCCCCTGGACCCCGGCTTTCGCCGGGGTGGAGGGTTGGGGGGTTGGCGAGGGGCGAGAGGGGATGGGGGTTGAGGACTTTCCCGCTGGCGCGGGACGGGTGATTCGCGAATCGCCCCTACACGGCCGTCGCGTGGTTCCGGGGCGCTGGATTGCGATGCGAGGCAGGCTTTGGCGGGACGTGGGGGCGGGGTGGGACGGATGCTGAGGGGTACGGAAATCATGGAAAAAGTACCGGTATTTTGTGGACACGGATGCGCAATCGTGTAAGAATGCGTGTGCTCGGATTTGCAGGGCCACTCCAAAGGAGGCAGACAGAAATGGAAGCCATATTTCTGGTGCTTATAGGGGCGATGCTGTTTTCCCAGGCTTGGCACATGATGGGCCTGTATTCGGACGGCAGGACTGTGGGCGTGGTCATTGGGTCGCTTGGACTGCTGTCGCTTGTGGCTCTCACGCTGGACCCGATGCTGCTGACGGGGTCAGGGAACAAGACGATTTCAGCGGCGAACCACCTGTCGGAAATCACGGTGATGAAGGGGCTGATTGCCGTGTGGGCGGTGTACGGGGTGGTGGTTGCAGCGCAGTCGCTGTGGGACATGGAGGAGCGGGCCGTGGCGTTCTTCAGCGCGGCGGCGGCGGCGATGTCGATCGTGGCCTTCTTCTACTTTGCGGGGAACATGGAGGGCCGGTACGGTGAGTCGGCGTGGCTGGGCCTATCGGCGGCTACGCTGGTGCTGTCGGTGAGCTCGGCCATGGTCTTCTTCGCCCTGGGGTTCACCTTCAGGACGCTGCGGCCGGTGGCGGCATGGTTCCTGCTGCTGGGCGGTGGGGTCGTGGCAGCAATCGGACTGGCGATCGCGACACGGGGGATCGCCTAGGCTGCGGAAGCAGCGAGACCTTGAAAGAAGGCGGCGCCAAGAGGCGTTGCCGAGGGGACAATAGATATGGCCGACGCGTCCATGTCAATCAAGGATATTCTGGCCGCGAGCGAGCATGAGGCGTCACCCTACGAGTGGAAGGGCGCCTTCAGCGACTACCTGGCCATGGTGGTGGACAACCCTTCAATAGCCAAGCTGGCGCACGCGCGGGTTCGCGACGCGATCCTGGCAAAAGGGGTCGACTACTCGCCGAGCGGAGAGCCGATCTACCGGCTGTTCGAGAACGACGTCTTCGGCATGGAAGACGTGCTGGCGCGGATAGTGGAGTACTTCGAGGCGGCAGGGAAGGGGACGGAGACGCGGAAGCGGATCCTGCTGCTGCTGGGGCCGCCGGCAAGCGGGAAGTCGACGATCGTCGCCCTAATCAAGAAGGCGCTGGAGGAGTACACGCAAACGGACGAGGGGGCGGTGTACGCGCTGGCGGGGTGTCCGATGCAGGAGGACCCGCTGCACTTGATCCCGCACTCACTGCGGACGGTGTTGCGGGAGGAGTACGGCATCGAGATAGAGGGGGAGCTAAATCCCCGGAACCGGTATCTGCTGAGGACGAAATACAACGGAAAAATTGCCGACGTGCCCGTGGAAAGGGTGGTGTTCTCCGAGCAGGAGGCGGTGGGCATTGGGTACTACGTGGCGACTAACCCGAACGCTGACGCGTCACTGCTGCTGGGGAGCATAGACTCGGGCCGTCTGGAGGGCTCGCGCACGGAAGTGGCGGGGCAGGCGTTCCGCATGGACGGGGAGTTCAACGTCGCGAACCGGGGCCTGATCGAGCTTGTGGAGATGTTCAAGGCGGACCGCCGGGTGCTGACGACGCTGTTGGGGCTGGCCCAAGAGCAGGTCATCAAGATGGAGAAGTTCGGTTCGATCTACGCCGATGAGGTGATCATCGGGCACTCGAACGAGGGGGACTTCACCACCTTCGCGATGGATGAGCACTCGGAGGCGCTGAAGGACCGGATCACGGCGGTGCAGGTCCCGTACAACCTCCGGGTAAGCGAGGACGTGAAGATCTATGAGCGGACGCTGGCAAAGCGGCAGGAGGGTGGAGTCTGCATCGCGCCGCTTGCGCTGCGGGTCGCGGGGACGTACGCCGTGCTGTCGCGGCTGCAGCAGCCCAACCGGCAAGGGATGACGCTGCTGGACAAGATGCGGCTCTACGACGGTCGAAAGGTGGGGTCGTACACGCGCCAGGACGTGGCCCAGATGAAGCTGGACAGCGTGGGCGAGGGTATGAGCGGGATCTCGCCTCGCTACGTGATGAATCGGCTGGCGGCGGTGGCGAGCGCGCCGGGCGTCAAGTGCGTGTCGCCGCTGGCGGTGATCGACAGCCTGTGGCGGGGGATAAGCGAGAACGTGAGCCTGGACCAGTCCAGCAGGATGGCATCGATCAGCCTGATCACGGACACGGTGAGCGAGTACAACGACCTGGCGATGAGCGAGGTCAAGCGGGCGTTCCATGACTCCTTTGACGATTCCGCGAGCACACACCTGAACGGCTACCTGCGGAACGTGCGCGCCTACTGCTCCGAGGGCGCATCAGCGGACGACTACGACGAACGCGAGATGCAGACGATGGAGCGCGCGGTGGGCATTCGGGAGAGGGACAAGGGGGCGTTCCGGGAAGAGATAGACAAGCTGGCGAGCCTGTACAGCTCTCGGGAGCGCAGGTTCACGTACACCACGGAGCCGAGGCTGAGGGCGGCGATCGAGGCTCGGCTGTTCCCGTCGGAGCGGGAGCTGACCGCGGCCCTGACGCGGCCGCGGCTGGCACGTCGGCGGGCGGAGTGGACGCATCGCCGGGTGCTCATCGTCAAGCGGCTGATGGACAAGTACGGCTACTGCGGGGTGTGCGCAGAGGACATCCTGGAATACGTGACCGAGCTGCTGCAGCACAGGGCGATGTTCACGAAGACGAAGAGCGCGGGCGTGACGTGGCAGTGGAACCTCTACCCGGAAAGCGACGCGCTGGCGACGCGGGCCGAGGGGTTCTAGGGCGCTAAGGGATGGGGTGAACGGGAGGCCGGGGCGAGTGATTTCGCGCCCGGCCTTTTTTCTTGTGGCTGGGGCGGTCGCGGTGTTCGCGGGGGTGGCGGCGGGGGGCGGTGCAGGTAGGCTTGGTGGTCGGCGAGCGCGGGGAGGCCAATTTGCGAATTGGGCTCCCCGTTCGTACTTCGATTTCCTTCAGCACGAACGGCCCTGCCGCGCCGCACCTCTGGATTCCTGCCTTCGCAGGAATGACGCGCCGGGGGAGGGGGTTGGGGAGCAGCGAGAGGGTATGGGCATTAAGGGGGTTCCCGCTGGCGCGGGACGGGCGGTTCGCGAACCGCCCCTACGGACGTGGGCGAACCGTGACGCGAGCGGGGTTACGTTTGTCGGGGCCCCTGCCTTCGCAGGGGCGACGGTGGTGGGGTCACTCTTCTCTGGTACCGGTGTCTCCTGGTTGGATGGTGAAGTCGCGGCGGTCTCTGTAGAGGAGGGCTCTGTTTAGGACGCTGTCGTAGGTTTGGGGGTTTATGTCTTCTACGGGGTCCATGATCCAGTATTTGTAGTCGCCGAGGAAGAGGTAGGGGCGGGGTTGGTGGAAGAATTGGCATTCGACGCCCTCGCCTCGGAGGATGCGGGCTTGGAAGGCGGCTAGGAGTTCCTGCTGGGCGTCCTTTTGGATGACGACATACTCGTGGGGCCAGGATTCTCTGTAGGTTACGGCTTCTCGCCAGGGGGCTTGGGCGATCAGGTGCATGATGGTGTCTGTCGGTGGCATGGTGTGTCTCCTTTGTGGGTATTGTCTCGCATGGGGGAAGGGGGGTGGGGGGAAGGCGGCCCCGCCCCTCGCCGCCTCCCTGGGTTCCCGCTTTCGCGGGAACGACGAGTGGGGGAGGGGAGTGGCGACGGTGGTTGGTGGTGGGCGTGCCCCTCCCCTGGACCCCGGCGTTCGCCGGGGTGGAGGTAGGTAGAGTTGGCGAGGGGCGAGAGGGGATGGGGGTTGAGGGCTTTCCCGCTGACGCGGTAGCCCCGCTGGATGCGGGGTGGGCGGTTCGCGAACCGCCCCTACGACGGGCGCCGCGGTCCGCTGGCTACACGCCTAACTGGTGGCGGACGGTTTGGGCTACTCGGTTGGCGTCTGGGATGTAGGCTAGCTCGAGGTTGCGGGCGTAGGGGACGGGGGTGTGGGGGGCCTGGACTCGCATGATGGGGGCGTCGAGGTAGTCGAAGGCTTCTTCGCCGACGGTGGCGGCTATGTCGGCGGCTACGCTGCAGGTGGGGGTGTCTTCGTCGACCACTACCATGCGGTGGGTCTTTTGTACTGACTCGACGATGTGGTCGTAGTCGATGGGGAAGACGCTGAGGAGGTCTACGACCTCGGCGTCGATGCCTTCCTCGGCGAGGGTCTCGGCGGCTTCGAGGCAGACCTGCGTCATGCGGGAGATGCCGACGAGGGTGACGTCGGCGCCCTCGCGGACGGTGCGGGCCTTGCCGATCTCGAGCTCGTAGGGGGCCTCGGGGACCTCGCCCTCGAGGTGGTAGAGGAGCTTGTGCTCGAAGACGATGATGGGGTCGTTGGAGCGCATAGCGGCGGTGAGGAGGCCCTTCGCGGTGTAGGCGTCGGATGGGACGACACCCTTGAGGCCGGGGATGTGGGCCATGAGGGAGTAGAGGGACTCCGAGTGCTGGGCGGCGGAGCCGACGCCGGCGCCGATACGGGTGAGCATGGTGAAGGGGAGCTGGACGTTGCCGCCGTACATGTAGCGCATCTTGGCGGCGTTGTTGAGGAGCTGGTCAAAGCAGACGCCGACGAAGTCCATGTACATGAGCTCCGCTACGGTGCGCATGCCGGCGGCGGCCGCGCCGATGGCGGCGCCGATGAAGGCGGCCTCCGAGATGGGGGTGTCTCGGACGCGGTCCTCGCCGAAGACCTGGACGAGGCCCTGGGTGGTGCGGAAGGGACCGCCCCAGGCGTCGACGAAGCCCTGCTCGCGGCGGCCGGCAGCGCCTGCGATGTCCTCGCCGAGGAGGACGATGTCGGGGTTGCGCTCCATCTCCTGGCGGAGGGCCTCGTTGATGGCGTCTCGGTAGGAGAGGGTTCTGGGTGTTGTTTGGGTCATGGTTGCCTCCGGGTTGTTTTGGTTTGGTCGCGGTGTTGGGGGGCGGCCCCGCCCTGCCCCGGCCCTGGGTTCCCGCTTTCGCGGGAATAACGGGGTTGGAGTGGGGATGGTCCCGTTCCCCGGCTTTGGGCGCTGTTGCGCCCCCGTTCCCCCTTCGATTTCCCTCAGGGCGAACGGCCCCTCCCGGCCCCCGCCCCTGGGGACTCCCCCATCCTAACCTTCCCCCCGAGGGGGAAGGGACTCCGCGCCGCCCCTCTGGATTCCTGCCTTCGCAGGAATGACGAGTGGGGGTGAGGATGGTTCCGTTCCTCGACCGCCTCTTTGGCGGGCTTCCCCTCCCATGGATCCCGGCTTTCGCCGGGATGGAGGCGTGGGGGGGTTGGAGGACGGCCCCGCCCGGCCCTGGTCCTGGGTTCCCGCTTTCGCGGGAATGACGGGGAGGGGAGTGTTGGTTTGTTAAGGGAGCATTAGGTGGGCGCCTCTTTGGAGGGAGTTTGGGGGGGCGTCCAGGTAGACGTCTGTTAGGAGCTCGTTGAGGTCTGGGTGGGGGGACTCGTCGGCGAATTTTACGGCGTCGTCTACCAGTTGGGCGGCTTCGGCTTCTAGTTCGTCCAGGTCTGCTGAGGGTAGGAGGTTTTCTTCGGCGGCGCGGTTTCGGAAGCTGGCGATGGCGTCGCGGGCCTTCCAGGCGTCCTCTTCCTCGGCGGTGCGGTAGTTCTTGGGGTTGTCGAAGGCGGCGTGGCCGTAGTAGCGGTAGGTCTTGCACTCGAGGAGCGTGGGGCCGAGGCCGGCTCGGGCACGACCGATGGCCGTGCCTGCGGCGTCGTAGACGGCGAAGACGTCCATGCCATCGACGACGACGCCGGGGATGTTGTAGCCGCGGGCGCGCTCGGCGATGTCGACGATGGGGGTGGCGTATTCGACGGGGGTCGACTCGGCGTACTGGTTGTTCTCGCAGACGAAGATGACGGGGAGGTTCCAGATGGCGGCGAGGTTCATGCTCTCGTGGACGATGCCCTGGTTGGCGCCGCCGTCGCCGAAGAAGGCTACGGCGACCTGGTCGGAGCCGCGCTGCTTGGCGGCCATGGCGGCGCCGACGGCGAGGGGGACGCTGGAGCCGACGACGCCGTTGGCGCCGAGCATGCCCTTCGACATGTCTGCGATGTGCATGGAGCCGCCCTTGCCCTTGTTGGTGCCGGTGGCGCGCTGGAGGATCTCTGCCATCATGCCGCGGACGTCGACGCCCTTGGCGATGCAATGGCCGTGGCCTCGGTGGGTGGAAGCGAGGTAGTCGTCGTCGGTGAGGTGGGCGCAGATGCCGGTGGGGACGGCCTCCTGGCCGACGGAGAGGTGGAGGGCGCCCCTGAGGGAGCGCTGGCCGACCTCGGTGAAGGCGCGGAGCTCGAAGTTGCGGATGGTCACCATGGTGGCGAACATCTTGCGGAGGGCTTCCTGGGTGATTTCCATTGGTGGGCTCCCTGTGTTTGTTTGTGGCGGGCGGCCCCGCGGCCCCGCCCGGACTCCCCCATCCTAACCTTCCCCCCCAGGGGGAAGGGATTCCACCCCGCCCCTCTGGATTCCTGCCTTCGCAGGAATGACGAGGGGGAGGATGGTCCCGTTCCCCGGCTGTCACGTTGGCGGGCTTTCCCGGCCCCTGGATCCCGGCTTTCGCCGGGATGGTGGTGGTGGGGGGTTGGCCCTTTCGGTTCTGTCTTTGGTTGGCGGCCCCTCCCGGCTGCCCCTCTGGATTCCTGCCTTCGCAGGAATGACGAGTGGGGGGATGGTCCCGTTCCCCGACCGTGACCTTTGCGTGCTTCCCCCGCCCCTGCGGCGCTGTCGCGCCCCGTTCCCCCTTCGATTTCCCTCAGGGCGAACGGCCCAACTCCCGCCCTACCCCCGCTGGATTTACATTCCCCCCGGGATGACGGTAGCCGCGGGCGAACAGCCCCTCGGCCCCTCCCCTCTGGATTCCTGCCTTCGCAGGAATGACGGTGGGGAGTGGGGAGGGTCCCGTCCCACGGCCGTGGCCTTGGCTAGCTTCCCCCGCCCCTGGATCCCGGCTTTCGCCGGGATGGAGGAGAGGGGGGTTGCCTTCTTCACTTCTGTCATTGGTTAGCGGCCCCTCCCTGCCACCCCTCTGGGTTCCCGCTTTCGCGGGAATGACGGTTGGGGTGGGGGAAGGAGGCGCGGGCGGGGTTAGGTTTGGGCTTGTTGTTGTTCGCGGAGACGGACTGCTTCCCGGTTGGTGGAGTTTTCTCCCATGTAGATGCCTCGTTCCCACTCTCGCTTGAGGGGGTCTGAGACGTGGATGGTCATGGCGCCGATGTTCTGGATCTCGATGACGCCGGTCTCGCCGTCCTGGAGGGGGCCGAGGCCCTCGTGGTTAGTGCCGCAGCTGAGGACGTCGCCGCTGTTCATAGTCATGATGTTGGTGGCGAACTCGACGAGCTCGGGGACGCGGTGCTCCATGTCGTCGGTGACGTAGTCGTGGCGGAGGTCGCCGTTGTTCCAGAACTTGACCCAGAGGTTGTTGGGCTCGGTGATTTCGTCGGCGGTGGTGATGCAGGGGCCGAGGGGGCCGAAGGTGTCGAAGGACTTGCCCATCCAGCTGCCGGAGCGCCAGGTGCTGCGGCCCTGGGCGCGGGCGGAGACGTCGATCATGCCGGTGTAGCCGAAGACGACGCTGCGCCAGTCGTCCTGGGAGACGTCCTTGGCCGGGCCCTTGAAGACGATGCCAAGCTCCGCCTCATGCTGGAACATGTAGGGGCTTGTGTTGTTGGGGAGGACGACGGTGTCGCCGTCGCCGATGACGCAGTCGGGGGACTTGAGGAACATGTTGAGCGGCCTGGGCTCCCGCTCCGCGTGTTCCCAGTAGTTGCCGATGCAGTTGAGCAGCTTGCTGGGGCGAGGGAGGGGCGGGCGGAGGCGGACGGTGTCGAGGGCGATGGCGGGGCCGCCGGCGAGGGCCTGCTCGAGCTGCGGGCGGAGGGAGTCGTAGGCGTCGATGAAGGACTCCATCTGCTGCTGGGGGGTGTTGGCGGGGAGGTCGGCGACGAGGGACGAGACGTCGACGACGCCGTCGTCTCGGAGGAGGCCGACGCTCGGGGTGGCGCTCGCGTCAGACGCGGGTACGAAGCGGACGATTCTCATGGTGCGACTCTCCTTGGGATGAATCGGGGGCATGGTAGCCGGGGGATGGGGGGCGGTCAACTGCGCGAAGTGGGTGGAGGGCCCCACGCATCCGCCCCTGCCCTGGGTTCCCGCTTTCGCGGGAACGACGAGTGGGGGCAGGGGACGCGGTGGGGCGACGTGGTTGGTGGTTGGGGTTCCCCGCCCCTGGATCCCGGCCTCCGCCGGGAAGGAGGTTGCAGGGATGGGAGGTGCGGGGAATGTCGGGGTTCCTGCCTGCGCGGGAACGACGGCGAGGTTGGTAGGGGCAACGGGGGTGGAGGTCGGTGAGGACGGTGGGCGCTGTCGCGCCCCCGTTGCCCTTCGATTTCCCTCAGGGCAAACGGCCCCGCGCTTCCACCCCTACTGGAATCGGGAATGCGCGGGAATGTCGAGTGGGTGGTGGGGTGGGCGGCCTCCCCGCCCCGCACCTCTGGATTCCTGCCTTCGCAGGAATGACGATGGGAGGGGGAGCAGGAATGACGGTAGCGGGGGCAGGGGGTGGGGAGACGGCCCCTCGCGTCCGCCCCTGCCCTGGGTTCCCGCTTTCGCGGGAACGACGAGGGGGGGAGGGGGACGGCAAGGGGCGACATCGATGGTGGTTGGGGTTCCCCGCCCATGGATCCCGGCTTCCGCCGGGATGGAGGTTGCAGGGATGGGAGGGGCGAGGAGTGTCGGGGTTCCTGCCTTCGCAGGAACGACGGGTGGGGGGCGGGGGTGACGGCAAGGGGCGACGTTGTTGGTGGTTGGGGCGTCCCCCCATCCCCTGGATCCCGGCTTTCGCCGGGATGGAGGTAGCGGAGGGTTGCCTTGACGGTGTTGGGGGGGGGTGTCTAGCATGGCGGGGTTGTCATTCTGTATTTGGTCTCGGAGGTCACATGAAGGGGCAGTTCCAGGTTATTGATACGGTGCGGCATGTTGTTGAGCCGCCGGATTTGTGGGAGCGGTGGCTGGAGGAGCCGTATAGGTCGCGGGCGGGTGTGCGCGTGGATGGGAGCCGGGTGGCGATGGTGGTCAATGGTCGGCCGGTGTCTCGGAACGCGGGGAATTTTATCCTGAACGCCACGTACCGCGAGATTTATGCGAACGCGGTGTCGCAGGACTTCAGCCCGCAGTCGCACCTGGCGGACATGGACATCGAGGGCGTGGACGTGGGGTTGATGCTGCCGACGGCGGGGATGTACGCGATCTGGAGCGACCACATCGACGCGGAGCTGGCGTCGGCGATGGCGCGGGCGTACAACGACTACCTTGCGGACTACTGCCGGGCGGACGCTCGGCGGCTGAAGGGGATCGCGTTGCTGCCGCTGCAGAGCGTCGAGGCTTCAGTCGAGGAGCTGCGGCGGTCGGTGGGCGAGCACGGGTTCGTGGCGGGCTTCCTCCGGTCGAACCCGATCGTACATCGCGACCTGCACAACCGGGCGTACGACCCGCTGTACGAGGCGGCTCTGGAGCTGGGCGTGCCGCTGGTGGTGTCGAGCGCGACGGGGAGCGTGCTGCCGGAGCTGGGCTCGGACCGGTACGCGGACGACCGGTTCTCGCACGAGGCGGTGTCGAACACGTACGAGATGTGGGTGGCGATGCTGTCGCTGTTCGCGCAGAACGTGCTGGAGCGGTACCCGGGGCTGAACGTGGGGTTCCTGGGCGCGGGGGCGAGCTGGCTGCCGTTCTGGGTTGAGCGGCTGGAGGAGCACTGGGGGGAGATCCCGTTTGGCATCGACTGCCCGAACGTGCTGCCGCCGGACTTCGTGATCAAGCGGCAGGGGTTTGTGGCGATGGAGCCGTGGGAGACGGGGACGGCGGACGTGCTGCACGAGGTGGGGGACCAGGCCGTCGTGTGGGGGAGCCAGTACCCGTGGCCGGCGCTGCCGTCGTTCCCGAACGAGCTGGACGCGTTTGTGGCGGACGGGTCGCTGTCGGACGAGCAGAAGCGGAAGGTGCTGTGGGACAACGCGGCGGCGGTGTTTGGGATTGAGTAGGTCGGGGGCGGTTCCTGGTTGAGCGTTTGCTGCCTCTAGGGCGCTGTCGCGCCCCCGTTCACCCCCTTCGAGAGCCTCAGGACAGGCTTCGATTTCCCTCAGGGCGAACGGCCCCTCCTCGCCCGGCCCCGCGGGGACTCCCCCATCCTAACCTTCCCCCCGAGGGGAGAAGGGACTCCACTCCGCCCCTCTGGATTCCTGCCTGCGCAGGAATGACGAGAGGGGGCGTGGGAATGACAGGGGTGTTGGATGCGGAGGCGCCCCGCCCCTGGATCCCGGCGTCCGCCGGGATGGAGGCGGTGGGGGTGGGGTTCATTCGAGGGGTTCAGGGCGAACGGCCCCACACACCCCACACCTCTGGATTCCTGCCTGCGCAGGAATGACGAAAGAGGGGGCGGCGAGCGCGGGGTTGTTGGTGGCGGAGGCCCCCGCCCTTGGATCCCGGCGTCCGCCGGGATGGAGGCGGTGGGGGGTGGACGGCCCTGCGACGGGGTCAGGGCGAACGGGGGCGGTTCCTGCCTGTCGGCGGGACGGGCGACTCGCGAGTCGCCCCTACGAGGGCGGAGAGAGTGGTCGGGTTTGTCGGGGTTCCTGCCCCCGTATCGGAGTACGGGGCATGCTTCGCAGGAACGACGCAAGGGTAAGAAAGGGATAGGGATATGCCAGTTGATCCGCAGGTGCAGGAGTTTCTTGATCAGATAGCTGCTTTGGGGTTGCCGCCGCATTATGAGGTGGGAGCGGTTAAGGCTCGGGAGAATGCTAAGTTGCGGCCTCGGCAGGCGGGGCCGGAGGTGGCGGGCGTCGAGAACTTTACTGTGCCGGGGATGGACGTCGACGTGCCGGTGCGGGTGTACTGGCCGGACGGCGACGGGCCGTTCCCGATCCTCGTGTGGATACACGGCGGCGGGATGGTCGTCGGGACGCTGGAGACGTGCGACGCGGCGTGCCGCCGGCTGTGCCTGGGCGCGGAGTGCGTGGTGGTGTCGGTCGACTACCGGCTGGCGCCGGAGGACCCGTTCCCGGCGGCGGCGGAGGACAGCTACGCGGCGGTGAAGTGGGCGTCGGCGAACGCGGCGTCGATCAAGGGCGACGCGTCGCGGCTGGCGGTCGGCGGCGAGAGCGCGGGGGGGAACCTGGCGGCGGCGGTCGCGCTGATGGCGCGGGACCGGGGCGGGCCGTCGATCGTGCACCAGTCGATCATCAACCCGATGCTGGGGCTGGACTTCGACACGGAGTCATACATTCGGAATGCCGAGGGATACTTTCTCACTCGTCGGACGATGATGTGGTACTGGGACCAGTACCTGCAGCGGGCTGAGGACCGGGAGAACCCGTACGCGGTGCCGCTGTGCGCGGAGGACCTCTCAGGGCTGCCGCCGGCGCTGCTGATGGCGGGGGAGTACGACCCGCTGCTGTCTGAGACGGAGGCGTACGCGGAGCGGCTGCAGGCGGCGGGGGTGTCGGCGACGTTCAGCTACTACGCGGGGGCGAGCCACAACTTCTACAACATGCCGCCGTCGGTGGACATCGCGGTGCGCGCGATGGGGGAGATCATCGAGGCGGTGCGGGCGGCGTTTGGGAGCGGGGTGAAGGCGTAGCGGGGGGTGGGTGGGCGCTGTTTGCGCCCCTTCAGTCGGGGTTGCCCAACCCGGCCCCGCTCCAAAGGGCCTGTGGCCCTCCGTTCACCCTTCGATTTCCCTCAGGGCGAACGGCCCCACACTGCCCCTGGATCCCGGCTTTCGCCGGGATGGAGATGAGGGGGTAGGGGGCATTTTCGCGAATTTACGCGTTGGGGGGTGCCCCCCAACGCCCCGCACCTCTGGATTCCCCCGCTTTCGCGAGGGCAGGCTCTGCTTGCGCAGGAATGACGCGGCGGGGGTAGGGGGCTGGGCGGCCTCGTCTGGGCACGCCTTTGGGCGCTGTCGCGCCCCCCGTTCCCCTTCGAGAGCCTCAGGGCGAACGGCCCCTCCCGGGCTCCGCCCCGCGGGGACTCCCCCATCCTAACCTTCCCCCTGAGGGGGAAGGGACTCCGCCCCTCCCCTCTAGATTCCTGCCTGCGCAGGAATGACGCGGAGGAGGTGGAGAGTGTGGGGTTGTTGGATGAGGAGATGCCCCTCCCCTGGATCCCGGCTTTCGCCGGGATGGAGATGAAGGGGTAGGGGCATTTTCGCGAATTTGCGCGTTGGGGACGCTCCTCGCACCGCACCTTTGGATTCCCCCGCTTTCGCGGGGGCAGGCTCTGCCTGCGCAGGAATGACGTGCGAATAAGCGGGGGGCAGGGGAACGGGGTTGGTCGGGTTTGTCGGGGCCCCTGCCTTCGCAGGGGCGACGATAGCAATGTAGAGAAGGGACTGGGTACATGGCACAGAAAGGTACGGCGCTGGAGGATATCAAGCTTGAGGTGGAAGAGGGCGAGGGCGGGTGGCGGGTTGTTGCGCTGGAGGATGGGGGGCCTCGGGTGATTGCCGAGGGATTGTCGCAGGAGTATGCGGAGCGGATGAAGACGGTGTGGAATTTCTGCGAGGGGTTCAACACCGGCTCGTTCAGGGAGGCGACGCTGCACATGCTGATGGACGCGATGGAGTAGGGGGTTGGCCAATGGGAGCGGTCGCGGGACGGGTTCCCGCCTATCTGCGGGACGGTCGATTCGCGAATCGACCCTACGACAGCGGTGTTATGTTGACCGGTTTGGGTGTCTGGGGCTAGAGTCGTCGGCGAAGCAGGTAAGGGAGGTAGGGCATGCCGTTTTACGAGAGGGGCGAGACTCGCATTTACTACGAGGAGGCCGGGGCCGGGTTTCCGCTGATGGTGATTCCGGGCGGCGGGCTGAACTCGACGGTGGCGGGGTTGCAGACGTCGGTGCCGTTCAACCCGCTGGAGGTGTACAAGGACGACTTTCGGGTGATCGCGGCGGACCTTCGGAACGCGCCGTTGGGGCAGTCGAGCGGGCCGTTGGAGATCGACCGGCCGTGGGACGCGTACTCGGAGGACCAGCTCGGGCTGATGGACCATCTGGGGATCAACGAGTTCCTGGTGAAGGGGTTCTGCATCGGCGGGCCGATGATCCACAACCTGCTGCGGTTGTCGGGGGACCGGATTGTGGCGGCGGCGATGATGCAGCCGAGCGGGTTCCGGCCGGAGGCGCCGGACCTGTTCTACCAGAACAACATCACGGGCTGGGGGCCTCCGCTGTGCGAGAAGCGCCCGGACGTGACGATGGACATGGTGCACGACTTCCTGACGAACATGTACACGAACCGGGCGGACTTCGTGTTCACGGTGTCTCGCGACTTTGTGCGGTCGGTGCAAACGCCGCTGCTGATCGCGCCGGACGACGTCACGGCGCACCCGTACGCGGTGGCGATGGAGGTCGCGGGGCTGGCGCCGAACTCGGAGGTGACGATCTACCCGTGGAAGGACACGCAGGAGCATGTCGACGAGGTTGTGGAGCATGCTCGGCGGTTCTTGCAGGCGCATGCGCCTGCAGGGGCTGGGGTGTAGGGTCGGGGGCGATTGCGCTGAGGCCGTGGGGTGTGTCGGGGTTCCTGCCTTCGCAGGAACGACGAGTTTGCCGTGTCCACGGACAGGCTTGAGGCGAACGGACTCTTGCTTGCCCCCATGGTCGTTTGGTGCGAATGCCTCCGCTGTGGGGATAGCCCCTCGCCCCGCACCTCTGGATTCCTGCCTTCGCAGGAATGACGAGGGGGGCGCGGGAATGATGGAGTTGTTGGTCGCGGAGGCTCCCCACCCCTGGATCCCGGCCTCCGCCGGGATGGAGGTTCCGGGGGGGGTCTGCGGTGTTTCCGGCGGGCGGGTGTTGGGGGTCACTCCCTAATACGCACCCGTGTATCTTCCACGATCCACAACTGACCTTTAGGGGATGACCGGGCCAACGTCTCAAGCAGGACTGCGCCTACTTTCAACAGTCCGTCCCGTCCCGGATCGGCCAGCCGGAACACAACGAGGCCGGGGTAGTCTGCCGGTGGATAGGCCCTGATGTCGGCGAAGTCGAGGTCTTGCGTGAAGAGCACGCGTTCCTCGGCGAGGCAGGCTGACACTACCGCTGAGTCCGTTGCGCCGCCAATGCCCTCGTCGAGGACGGTGGCGGCGTCATGGCCTGAAGCTATGAAGAGATGTTTCAACTGGACCGGCAGGTTCTCGTCCAGCTTGACCCGCATGGGGCGTCTCTAGGCGCCGAGCGGCACTATCCGCTCCTTGGCCAGCTCCGCGGCGTAGTGGAGGGCAGCCTTAACCGCATCCTCGGACACGGATGGGTAGCTCTCCGCGACCTCGCGGGGGGTCAGCCCGGCGGCAAGGTCGTCGAGGATGACGGTGACCATGACACGGGTCCCGGCAATGCAGGCCTGGCCGTGACAGACGGCCGGATCAACTGATATGTACTTGTGCCAGTCCATGGTCGACGCACCTCCGGCTACCTGCTCATGTTTACTTTGCGCTGGGCTTGCTGTCAAGCGCAACGGCGCGGTGGCGGGGGTGGGGCACGCTCGGCGGGTCTTGCGGTCGCATGCGCGGGTGGGGGCGTTGGGGTAGTCTGCAACGCGACTTCTTCAGTGGAGAGGATGCCCCTCCCCTGGATCCCGGCCTCCGCCGGGATGGAGGCGGTTGGGGGTTGGGTTATTCGCGACGTTGCTTGGAGGCGATGCCCCGCTCCCCGCACCTCTGGATTCCTGCCTTCGCAGGAATGACGGTTACGGCGAGGCAATTTGTCAAACGTCTTCAGGTACTCTTGGGCGGCGTCACTTTAGATTGTTACGGCTGTAGATCCTTTGGCCGCATTAACGCTGAAGCCCTAGGTAGCTGAATTCTGCCACCTTCATGCCTATAGCATGCAGGGAAGCTGAGATGGTCGTTCAGCCTTGCAATGGGCCCTAACGTCTTCAGCCTTGCTACGGCTCTTGCTGTTCGATCCCTTCCCGGTGGGCCGGGGCATCCGAATTCGAACTCTTCGTTGGGAGATCCGCATTTGAGGAACGCGTCAGGATTTCCTCACCCATTCAATCTGATTCTGGATTTAGTCCTCACGTTCACGCTCACGGGCGTGATGGGAACGATAGCACGATCCTGTGGCAGCTATGCACAGACCGGTCATGTGACCGCAGCTTGTTACTGTCGCTTGAGGTGCCGCTGGCTTCTTAGATGACATGGGGCGACCCTGGGAATGAGTCTAGACCGCTAAGAGGCCTAGTTTCACCAATCGACTCCGAATAGCACCTGGCTGGCGATGGAGAGCAATGGCGATGCCCTCCACCTTGGTGCCCCCTTTGAACAATTCAATAAGTCGAGCTTCATCTTCAGCACCCCATCTTTCAATCGTGGAGGCCAGCACGCGCCGGAAGCGGGACAGATTCTCCACGGTGGTCAGAGGCGTGGCGCACTGGAGGAGGAGCGCCTCCTCAAGGCCCTGGCCCAGAGGCCGCAGTCCTTCTACGTCGATGAAGATATCCAACGTGGCCGCTTCAGTCATCAGCTCGTTGCCGCCGATAATGCCCTGCAATGTGTAGAGGGCAGTTTTGTGGTAGAGGGAAGTCACCCAAACGAGGCTGTGGAACTGGTTGAACAGAAACTTGGCTGTACCCTTAAATGCCATGTGTCAGGCATCTATAACATATGCTATAGCACTGCTTGTCCTCCACGCGATCAAATGCTAAACTGGGGCCATGTCACGGTTCACTGCCGCAGACCTGCCTAACGACTATCCTCAGCGCATCAGGAGCGCTAGGGAAGTCAGGGGGTTGACACAGGCTAAGTTTGCTGAGTTAGTCGGTGTTTCCTATGCCACTGTCAACCGTTGGGAGAACAGACAGTCCCGTCCTAGTAACCTGGCTTGGGAACGAATATTGCAGCTTGAGGATTCAATTGACGCCCATGGTGTCCCCGCCCTGTCAGCCAATGAGAATGCCACTCCAGAGGCTCATGGGCTAGATTTCTCTGCGGACCCGGACGCTGTCTCGGCTGTTGCAGAGGCCCACCGACTTGCCTATGGACACCTCTTCAACTCGGCGTTCGCTACCGAGACATCACTGATCGACCCGCTTCCGCACCAGCGCATAGCAGTCTATCAGCGCATGCTCGACCAATCGCCTCTGCGCTTCCTACTGGCAGACGACGCCGGGGCCGGCAAGACGATCATGACTGGTCTATACATTCGTGAGATGCTGGCCCGACGTCTCATACGGCGAGTGCTCGTTGTGCCACCGGCCGGACTGGTCGGCAACTGGGAAAGGGAAATGCGTGAGCTCTTTCACCTACACTTCCGAATCGTCAGCGGAATTGATGCGCGGGTGACCAATCCGTTCATTGGAACGGCAAGCGACCTAGCGATAGTGAGTCTGGATACCCTAGCTGGGCAGCGTATGTTCCAACATCTCAGAGATGCTGAAACCGAAGCCTATGACCTTGTCGTCTTCGACGAAGCCCATAAGTTGTCGGCGAATCGTCAGCCAGACTTTCGAGTTCGAAAGACGGATCGGTACAAGCTAGCCGAGGCCATAGCCGGCGCCGACGTGGACAACGAGCAATCGACACTTCCCTGGTCAGCCCACCATCTATTGCTGCTAACCGCGACGCCTCATATGGGCAGGGACTACCCCTACTACTTCCTGTGGCGCCTGCTCCTTCCTGACTCGCTTCAGACCAAGGATGCCTTCGATAGATTTCCGCCAGATTCCCGACGGGACCACTTCGTGCGACGCACCAAAGAGGAGATGGTCCACTTCGACGGGACGCCCCTCTATCCCCAACGGAACTGCGACACGTTGAGCTACGAACTCACGCAGGGTCCTGGCAGCGAGGGGGAGCTTTATGACGAAACTACTGACTACATACTGGGCTACTACAACCGGGCGCGGATGCTGAACAGGTCGGCAGCGCGATTGGCGATGAGCGTCTTCCAGAGGCGTCTAGCCAGTTCAACCTACGCGCTCATGCGCTCATTCGAACGGCGCAGCGAGAAGCTCGCAGGCATGATCGAGGACATTAGGGACGGCCGACTCACCGAGGAGCAACTCGCCCGACAACAGCGACGGCTCGACGAAATTGAGGACCCGTTCGACACCCAGACCGCGGACGATGATCCCACGGGCGAAGATGAGCGTGAGCAGAACGAGGCGTTCGAAGACCAGGCCTTAGGCGGCATCGTGGCAGTCAGCCTTGCCGAGCTCGAGGCAGAGCGCCAGAAGGTCGAACAACTCCTGGGCAAGGCGCGGAGCCTCGTAGCAGCCGGTCAAGAGTCAAAGTTCGAAAGGCTTCAAGAGGTGCTCCGGGTCCCGGCGCACTCCAATCAAAAGCTTATCGTCTTCACCGAGCATCGGGACACATCCACCTTCCTTGTACGCCGACTTGAAGGTCTGGGCTTTACCGGTCAAGTCGCGTCTATTCACGGTGGCATGGACTATCAGGAGCGCGAGCGACAGGTCGAGTTCTTCCGGAAACCGATGGCCGAGGGGGGCGCCAACTATCTCGTAGCGACTGACGCCGCCGGCGAGGGCATCAACCTCCAATTCTGCTGGATTGTGGTGAATTACGACATTCCGTGGAATCCAGCACGCTTGGAGCAACGGATGGGCCGCATCCACCGATACGGCCAGACTCATGACCCCGTAATCATCATCAACCTAGTTTCTTCGGGCACCCGCGAGGGTCGGGTGATGAAGACCCTGCTCGACAAGCTGGAGGCTATCCGCAGGGAGCTTAGTTCCGACAAGGTCTTCGACGTTATAGGCCGCCTATTTGAAGGCGTGTCCATGAAGGACTATCTCGACCAGGCCATTTCGGAAGGAGAGGACGAAGCCGTCCGACACCTGGAGGGAAAGCTAACCCAAGAGCAGGTGCTGGCACTCAGAGACAGGGAGAGGGCGTTATACGGTGAGGGTGGCGATGTCCGCAGTAAGTTGGACGGCCTCAAGGACGAGGCGGACCACGAGGTTTACCGAAGACTCATTCCCGGATACGTGCGCCGATTCGTGGAGCGGACAGCCCCGTTGCTCGGTCTGCGAATAGAAGGGGATTTGGAAACCACCTTCACTCTGGCCCCTCAACGTTCCCGCGCTATTGACCCACTGCTCGCAGCGTTCGAGGCTTATCCCCGAGAGGCCCGGGAGCGGTTGACTGTTTATCGCCCGAAAGACCGTAGGGAAGCGGTATGGCTTCATCCCGGCGAGTCCATCTTCGACAGCATGTCCACATCGGTCATCCACCGCCATGGAGGAGATGGGTTGAGGGGCGCCGTCTTCGTCGACCCCTACGCGTCAGAACCGTACCTCTTTCACATTGCGCTGGTCTCGGTAGAGAGGGGACCGAATCAGGATGAAGAAGGAGCGACCTCTGGGGTAGATACGACTCTCGAGTCCAGGCTGGTAGGGTTAAGTCAGGCGGAGGACGGAGCTGTCGAGGAGTGGCCGGTGGAGCACTTGCTTCTCCTAAAGGGAATCAGAGACTTCCCGCCCGGACAGGAACCGCTCGCCGCGCTTGCACGAGGACTGATCTCGGAGGCTACCGCATTCGCACGCGATGGCGTGGTTGGGCAGCTCGTCCATTTGCACCGGAGCCGAATTATCGCGGAGTTGCCCTCGCGCCTGACGTTCATCACTCGGGGGTTCGACTTCCAGGCAGCCGAGCTCGCTGCCGCCCGCGCCCGTCTCACAGACAGGGCGCAAGCCGGCGATCCTAACGCCAGGATCGAGCTACCGAGAATCAGGACACGACAGCGGTCCCTTACGGCGACCCGCGCACGCCGTATCGCCGAGTTGCAGTCGGAGCCTGAGCGTGTCAGGCCCGGCGAGGTTGAGTTCCTCGTCCACGCCTTGGTAGTTCCCGCTCAGGACCCGAGGGAGGCGGAGCGCTTCGATGCAGACGTAGAAGCGGTTGCTATGAACGTCGCCATCTCATCGGAAGAGCGTCTGGGCGCCGATGTGAAGGACGTGTCTCGACCCGACTTGGCACGCAGAGCGGGCCTAACTGACTGGCCGGGGTTCGACCTCCTCTCCCTACGTCCAAGTACCGAACGCTTGGCCATCGAGGTGAAGGGCCGCGCCGGCGCGGGCAACATCGAGATGAGCGAGAATGAGTGGGCCAAGGCATGCAACCTCCGCGGCAGTTACTGGCTTTACGTGGTCTTCGACTGTGCTACACCGCACCCGCGCTTGGTGAGGGTGCGGGACCCATTTGCCAAGCTACTCGCCCGTGGACGAGAATCGCTCGTCTACAGCATACCTCAGAGCGAGTTGCTTCAAGCGGCTGAACCCAGCGCGGGAAATATCCCATGACCAGCCCTAAGAGAATACTGATAGTCGCAGGAGCCAACGGCGCGGGTAAGACGACATTCGCCACCGAGTTCCTTCCAAACGAGGCGGACTGTCCAATCTTCATCAACGCAGACCTAATCGCCGCGGGTCTGAGCCCATTCCGACCAGACCTCACCGCATTGCGGGCAGGTAGGCTGATGCTGAGCATGATCCACGACTACGTGAGGAGGGGAGAGAGCTTTGCCTTCGAGACTACGCTTAGCGGGCGGAGCTACACCAGACTGATACCACGCTGGCGGGAACAGGGTTATAGGGTAAAGTTGTTCTTCCTGCGACTATCGAGGCCTGAGATTGCCATCGCCCGCGTGAAACAGCGGGTAGCCGAAAGCGGTCACGATGTGCCCGAACCGGTCATTCGTCGACGGTTCCACGCCGGGCTCCGCAACTTTGAGCACGTCTACAAGGACCTTGTTGACGAATGGGCCGTGTATGACAATTCAAGCGACCAACCCGCACTCGTGGAAGAAGGGAGACCAACATGACTACCCAACAGCAGCACGACGGACTACAGCCCATGGAGTCCCAGGACTCCGACTTCATTGGTGCTTTGGCCGCGTTGAGGAGGGCCGCCGTTAAGGCAAGGCAGCGGGCCTTCGACACCACCGGTTCGGTGGCCATCGTCAAGGATGGGAAGGTCGCCTGGCAGAAGAAAGACGGAACACTACTCGATGGGCCGAAGTAAGAATCAGATTGATAGCGCTGGAATAGTCAGATGCAAGACAGCCGCGACCACATCTTCATAAGCTACGCCATTGAACAGGCTGCGCTGTGCGATTGGCTTGCTCGCAAGCTCGCAGCCGAAGGGTATGCCGTATGGTATGACCGCTTGAAGCTGCTCGGAGGTGAGAACTGGCCGAGAGACATTGATGCGGCGATCGAAAAACGAACCTTTCGGATGCTCGCGTTGCTGTCTAGGGCATCCATGAGCAAGAACAACCCCACTGGAGAGTGGTTGAAGGGCCGTGCTGTTGGGAGTTCACTCGGAATTGATGACTTCGTCATCCCCCTAAACACCGAAGGACTCCAGCCACACGAAATCACCTGGAACTTCCAGCCAATCAACTACATCCCCTTTACGCCCAGTTGGGCCAAGGGTCTAACTGCCCTGCTTTTGAAGTTAGAGTCCATCAAGACACCCCGAACCTTGTCTTCAGGCCTTCGACTAGCTTTGGAGTCGATTTCCACTACTCCTGCCGTACTAGATGAGCCAGAACCGCTGATTACCAACTGTTTTGAGGTCATACAATTGCCTCGGTACATATATACGTTCGTCTCCTCGATTCCCATTGCCTCTAATCGGCATCGAGAGTGGAGAAAACACTGGTCATACCGGGACGTATCACCCTATACGGTACTGGCCTTCCATCACCCTCCGCCCAGTATCACTTCTAGCCAAAGCTTCAAACTCGTGAGAGAGGATACATGGAGCGGCGCAAGCGAAATCCATGGAATCAACCCCCGTGACCTCATGGTCAGTCTAGTGCATCGATGCCTCGACGTGCTTATGGAAACTGCGGGGTTGGCTTATTCAGTAGAAAACAGACGTCGGTATCTCCCGTCTGGACTGTTACCGGGAGACCGTGTGCCGGTCACCTATCCTAATGGGTTGAGGCGGTGGTTTGCGGGAGTTGGTGAACGGAAGTACCCCACCTCAGACGGTGGCGAAATGTATCGGTACCACATGAGCCCATCCCTTAGGATGCTCCGCAACCAAGCTGACCCCTACGTGCTCGTCGTAGAGAACCATGTTCATCTGACTGATCTCGCGGGCACTACGTTAGACGTGCGAAAGGTTCCATCACGTCGCAAGCACCTTTGTAGAAACTGGTTCAACCACGAATGGGGTGCTCGCACTCTTGGTGTGGCCCAGTTGCTCGCCGAAGAAGATATGTTCATCCGCTTGGGACCACAGGGCGAGCAGCAACTCGTGATCAATGCCATGCCGATCGCGCCCTACGCACCAAAATCCATCCAGGATGACAAAGTAGACGAACCTGATGAGATTTACACAATGTGGCACGCTGATGAGACAAGTCTCGACGATACTGAAATTGACGAGATAGGCCAATGATGAGTGAAGTGAAGATTCTGGATGAGCCGGCGCTAGAGTTCCGGTTTGGCCAACAGGTCTCAGACCCAAGGGACGGGCTGTCGCTGTTTGGCCCATACGACACAGACGCACCTGCTCACCCGGCTTTCGTATCGCATGCCGTCGTGGGCACACGGCACGGCATTGATCTATTCGACAAATGGTCGAAGGCCATGACTCGCTCTTGGACGGATGCTCCCCAGGATCGCCATCGCCTATGGCCACCCTTCCCTGGGTTTGAGGCGGCGTTTGCCAGCGACTGGCGGCGCGAACCGGTATGGAAACATATCCTAGACAGTAATGCTTTGAGCGATGTAGCCCGCCGTCATGATCCCTACGAGCGAGTTCACTCAACTGTTAGCCAGTACCTTCTGGCGTTCGAGGAGCTTCCGAAGCTTGATGAACACATTGGCGTTATCGTTTGTGTCGTGCCTGACGAGATATACCAAACGTGCCGAGTCATGTCACGTGTAACACAACCCACCGGAGAGTTTGTCAGCAAGAGACGGCGTGAGTCACGAAGACGTGGCCAGCTAGAAATGCTCTCGACTTATCAGCCGGAGCAGTATGATCTCTCCCTTGATTTTCGTAGGCAAATCAAGGCTAGAACTATGGCCTACAACATCCCAATTCAGATTGTCCGGGAATCAACATTGAGACTACGTGACGAAAACCAGTTTGGACAACGAGGATTGACGCCACTCTCTAACCGAATGTGGAACCTCGCGACCACGCTGTTCTATAAGGCGGGCGGGAAGCCGTGGAGGCTCGCCACTGCCAGGGAGGGTGTCTGCTATGTTGGACTCGCCTTTAGGCGTGCCGATAGTGGACATGCGAGAAATACGGCGGCATGCGCAGCTCAAATGTTTCTCGATGATGGGGATGGTGTAGTGTTCTTGGGTAACTATGGACCGTGGTACTCACCGGACAACAGGCAATTCAGGCTTACGACTCAAGCTGCACATGACCTATTGAAGGGCGCCCTCGATACATACACCCAGCTTCACGGGAAGACCTTGAACGAGGTCTTCTTACACTCTCGATCCGACATCAGCACGGAAGAGTTCGAGGGATATCAGTCTGCGGCCCCAGGCGGCCTAAAGGTTGTAGGTATCCGCGTCCGACCCTGGCGCGACGGCCCCCGACTATACCGACCGGACAAGCAGTGGCCTGTGATGCGTGGAACGCTGTGGCAACATTCCTCAACTAGGGGATATCTGTTCGGCTCAGGGTTCAAGCCGAGACTAGGAACCTATGACGGATGGGAGACTCCCGTACCCCTGCAAATAGACATCCAGCATGGAGATGCAGATATCGTCGATGTGGCACGTGATATCCTCGGCCTGACCAAGTTGAATTACAACGCCTGTAATGCAGGTGACACTCAGCCGGTTACCGTCAAGTTCTCTGATGCAGTTGGCGAAATTCTTGTGAGCAATCCGACCGTGACCGAAAGACAGCCCACATTTAAATTCTACATCTGAGAAAAGTGAGAGGTATGATCGAAAGCGACAAACGCCTCATTGAAGTAGCCTTCCCTCTCAAGCAGGCGTCGTTGGACTCGGTGCACGAGAAGAATGTGCGGCACGGGCACATCTCGACCCTGCACATCTGGCCTGCGCGGAGACCGTTGGCGGCATCGCGGGCAGCCCTCATCGCCACATTGCTGCCGGACCCGGGCGACGCCGACAAGCGCAAGGCGCTCTTAGAGCGTATGGCCGGGCGAGTCGTCGAGAAGATCGAGCGCAAGCGACTCAATGGCCGCATCGTTGAGAAGGTGAAGGAGGTAACTGAAGGAGGCATCCTCCACTGGGGACGCGAGAATGGCCCCGACCTCCAGTGGTTCCGAAACGAGATTCGCAAGGCCTACGGCGGGCGCGCTCCAAAGGTGTTAGACCCCTTCGCCGGCGGCGGCGCCATCCCTCTCGAAGCGATGCGCCTGGGCTGCGATGTGACTGCCATGGACATCAACCCCGTCGCTTGGTTCATACTCAAGTGCACCCTGGAATATCCGCAGAGGTTAGCCGGACAAACCCGTCCTCTGCCCTCCTTCGCCCTAGAGGACCGCGACTTCATGGAGTCCTTCCTTAAGTCCAAGGGCTTTAAGGGGGTCCGCTTGAAGACGGAGCTAAGCCGGCTCGGACACGGCAACGGCGAAGGGCAGCTCGATGCGCTTCCCATGGACGATCCAGTCACCGAGGCCGACCTCGCCTGGCATGTGCGTGCCTGGGGTCGCTGGGTGCTGGCGAGGGCACGACGGGACCTGGCAGCGTACTATCCGACTTACGCCGACTTCCAGCCGCTGGCGCCGGACGTCGAATTCGAGCCGCAGGCCATGCGCCTCCTAGACGCGGACGAGGACGGCCTCCCTGTGCTCGACCCGCTCAACGCCAAATTCGACGCCGCCTACCTCCGAGATCCCAGCAAGCCCCGCTGGATTGCGAAACCGACGGTCGCCTACCTCTGGGCGCGTACCGTCCGATGCAAGCAGTGCCGAGAGACGCTGCCCTTGCTCAAGACGCGCTGGCTGTGCAAGAAGGACAACAAACGTGTGCTGCTGACGATGGAGCCGCAAGATAAGGGAGGCGGCGTGGTCTTTGGCGTGCAGGCAGGCGTGCCTCGCAACGGCGGCAACGCCGCGCAGCGTCGGGAGAGCGATCGGCGCATGGGTGCCGGCACCATGTCCCGAACCGGATCAACCTGCCCCAACTGCGGCGCCATCATGACCATGAGTGACATCCGCTACGAAGGCCGCAACGGGCGGCTTGGCGCGATCATGACTGCTGTCGTTGTAGACGGGTTGAAGGGCAAGGAGTACCGCCTGCCGACTGACCGCGAGCGCTCCGTGCCCGACGTGACAGAGGAGCAGCTACAGACTGTCTATGCGCACATCCCCTTCGGGCTTCCCGAGGAGCCAACGCCCAAAGCAGGTGTCGGCGCTTCTCGTGCCTTCTCCGTGGACGGCTACGGCTTCGACACGTGGCGTAAGCTGTTCACCAACCGTCAGCTGATGGCGTTGGGGGAGTTTGTGAAATCAATGCGCCAATTGCCGGAAGCAATTGGCGACTACCCAGAGCAATGGCAGGAGTCGATAGCAGGTATGTGTCTGCCCATTATCAGTCGTATGGCTGATCGAGGTAGTACACTGGCTTCGTGGACGAATGATCGAGAGACTACTCGAAGCACCTTTGCCCGCTTCGCACTACCCATTGTTTGGGATTTTGCCGAGTTTGCGCCGCTCTCCGACACTACAGGCGGATTTGTGCAATCCATCGATTGGGTCTTCAAGGTGTGCGAGCACCTGCAGCAGACTGTGGAATCGGCAGCGAGTGGGGAGACCATTTGCAGTTCTGCGCTTGTTGCTTTCGACAGTTCCGTTGACATCATTCTCACCGATCCTCCCTATTATGATGCTATTCCATACTCTGACCTAATGGACTTCTTTTACGTGTGGCTGAAGAGGTCTGTTGGAAGTCTATCCCCCGAGGTAGAGACAGTTTTTTCGCACTTCCTCGGACCCAAGTGGGACCATGCGTCCGATGATGGTGAGCTTATCGACGATGCCAGCCGGTTCGGCGGAGACTCGGGCCGCTCCAAGCAAAACTACGAAGACGGAATGGCCCGTTCGTTTCAGGCATTCCACGGCGCGTTACAGCCGAACGGCCGGTTGGTCGTAGTGTTTGCCAACAAGCAGCCCGATGCCTGGGAGACTTTGGTGGCTGCGTTAATCCGAGCGGGGTTCGTGGTTAACGGTTCCTGGCCCATTCAGACTGAAATGGGCAACCGAAATCGAGCCATAGGCTCTGCTGCCTTGGCATCGTCTGTCTGGCTTGTATGCAAGAAACGCCTCCCCGCCCGGCCTGGCTGGGACAACATCGTGCTTGAGGAGATGCGCGCCAACATCACCCAGCAGCTTCACGACTTTTGGGACGCAGGGATTCGCGGACCAGATTTCGTGTGGGCGGCCACCGGCCCAGCCTTGGAGGCCTTCAGCAAACACCCTGTAGTCAAGAAAGCCAACGATCCTGACCAGCTCATGACCGTATCTGAGTTCCTGCGCGAGGTTCGCCGGATGGTTGTCGACTTCGTCGTGGGCCGGGTGCTTTCTGCGGTCGGCGGCCAGGAGGCCGTGAGCGGGCTGGATGACCTGACAACGTACTACCTACTGCACCGGAACGACTTCGGCATGAATGACGCGCCGGTGGGCGCCTGCATCCTCTATGCTCTGTCGTGTAACCTGTCGGACTCGGCGCTGGCGGGCCAGTACGAACTGCTAGCCCTATCCGGTGGAGGACAGCCCGACGGAGAAGACGAAGAGGAAGATGCAGCGGAGGACGCGGATCCTGACGGGGCCGGCGGCTCTGGTGCCAAGCTGAGACTCAAGCCCTGGAACCGTAGGAATGGCTCCAACCTCGGCCTTGAAGGGCCGGGCGGGCGGCCAGCGCCCCTCATTGACCAAGTGCACCGGCTAATGCACCTATGGCGTGCCGGCGACCAGGCCAAGGTCGACGGCTATCTGGATGCACAAGGCCTCCACCACAACGTTCTGTTTGGCCAAGTACTCCAGGCGCTCATCGAGTTGGCGGATGAAGGATCGGAGGAGCGTGCCATTCTGGAAGCGATCAGCAACCACGCGGCCTCTCGCGACGACTTGCGCGCGGCTCGGCAGAGGCCGCTGCCTTTGGGAGGATTGTGATGGCGAAGAAGATTCTCACTGTTGGATGTGAGATACCTGGGGGGTTTGGAAAGTATGTCGGTATTGATTCGAAGGCTTCGCTCTTGGACGCAGACATAGCCCTATTCTACCCAACTCTTGTTGCCTTTTCTCTCTATAGTATGGAGCGCTTCAACGGAAAACCGCGTCTCCCAGACGCTTCCTCCTTTAGAGTTCAAGATGCAGTAAGTCACTGGAAAAGGGAGTTGGTCGATGCATTGAATGCTGGCAACACAGTGGTCATTATATTGTGCGAACTTGAACACGCCTATGTAAGCACTGGTGAGAAGCAGCATTCTGGCACTGGCCGAAATCGGATCACTACAAATATTGTACGACCATTGACCAACTACGATTTGCTACCACTCGCAGTTGAAGTAGTCGAGTCTAGAGGGACCTCAATGGCTCTGACTCGAGATGGGAATATTTTGTCCGAATATTGGAGACAGTTTGGCACTGTCAGTCAGTACCGCGTCTATTTTAGGAATTCGGACACTCTCCAACCCAAGATTGTCACGCGTCAAGGCGATCGCGTTGTGGGAGGAATCCTCCAAACCAAGAGTGGTGGAGCGTTGGTTGCCCTTCCATGGATAGACCTCCAAGGGGATGAGGATTTTGCCGAGGAATATGAGGACGACGATGGCGAGATAGAGTACCGCTGGACTCCTAAAGCCCTTGAATGGGGGCAAAAGTACCTAGAGGCTCTCGTTTCGCTGGACTCAACCTTAAAGAGCCAAAGCAAAGAGACACCGATTCCGCAGTGGGTTTTGGCTGACATCTATGCAACGAAGAGTGAATCTGAATTGACCGAGAAACTACTTGGCGTGCAAAGCGAGATTTCCAAACTCGAGAAGGAACGAGCAGATTATGAGATACAGATTGGAGATGCAGGTTGGCTAAAGGCACTATTGTACGAACAGGGCCATGCCCTAGAAAGTGCTGTCCTTCAAGCAATGAGGCTCTTGGGATTTGAAGCAAGCAACTTCCGTAACTCCGACTCTGAATTTGACGCAGTCCTAGAGTGTCTAGAGGGCCGATGCATTGGTGAGGTTGAAGGACGGGACAACAAGGCGATAGATATCAACAAAATGAGACAACTTATAGTCAACATCCAGGAAGACTTTTCTCGCGAAGAAGTCGCCGAATACGCCAAAGGGATACTCTTCGGAAACGCTCATCGCCTGACGCCGTCCTCTGACCGACCTGCTGAGCACTTTACTCCAAAGTGCGTCAAAGCAGCCGCAGCAAACGGAATAGCATTGATCCGCACGTGCGACCTATTTGAGGTGGCGCGAGCCTTGATTGACAACCCAGATGAAGCATACGCTGCTGAATGCAGGCAAGCAATCTTTGATGCTAAAGGGAAGGAAGTTGGATTCCCGGCAGCACCAGGAACTACAAAAGGTGAACCTGGGAAGAGGACAAGAACGAGAGTCTCAGCGGCGAAAGGCATTGCTGCATTGAGCTAACGGCAAGTGAGGTCGACATGGCACAGAAATCACCACAAAAACCCTGGCATGAGGTGGTGAAGCTGCGGGAGGACGTGAAGACCGGCGAACTTTCGCTGGCTGTGTTCGCAGCGGACCTGTATGACGTGGTTATGCAGAAGGGGCAACGGCCTGTGTACGAGGACCCTGCCCAGTTCTTCGCGTTGACCTACCCCACCTACAATCTGCGTGAGCTCGTCAAGGACGTTGTACTGCGGCTGGATGGCAGGAGTGACAAGGCGTACCGAAAACTGTCAGTCAACTACGGAGGAGGCAAGACCCACACTCTCATCTCGCTCCTGCACCTGGTGAATGATCCAGGCCCATTGGCCGGGCTGCCGACCGTTCAGGAGTTCGAGGCGCACATTGGATCCAAACCTCCCAGGGCTCGAGTCGCCGCGATGTGCTTCGACAAAATCGACGTTGAGGCGGGAGTCGAGACACCGGGACCCGACGGTGCTGTCAGGATGCTCAAGCATCCGTGGAGCATCCTGGCGTATCAGCTCGCCGGGCCAGATGGACTCAGGCTGATTCATGCCGAAGGAACAGACGCGGAGCGGGAGACGCCGCCGGCGGAGCCCCTCATGGTCGCCTTGCTGTCGAAGCCGCAAGAGGAGGGGCTTTCTACGCTAGTGCTCCTTGACGAGGTACTTATGTACATGCGGGCGCAAGCCGACGCCGACCCTGCTTCGCGGGGCCGCCTGCTTTCCTTCTTCCAGTACCTGACCCAAGCAGTGGTTAAGGTCGACAGATGCGCCATGGTAGCGTCACTCCTCGCCTCCGACCCCAGGAGGCACGATGACCTCGGGTCGGAACTGCTCAGAGACGTGTCAGAGGTATTCGGCCGGCAGATGGAGGTGGAAGCTAGCCCGGTAAGCAAGGATGACGTGGCGGAGGTCCTGCGGCGCCGCTTCTTCGAGCCGGAGTCCATCCGTGACGTCGGCGCGTTCCGTCCCCACGTTACATCAGTCGTCGGCAGCATCGCCAAGCTCGACCCACAGACCAGCAAGGAGCAGCCGTCTGTCGAGGAGCGGTTCCTGAGCAGCTATCCCTTTCACCCGGACATGACCGATGTGTTCTATACGCGGTGGACACAGTTGGAGGGGTTCCAGCGGACGCGCGGCATCCTGCGAACGTTCGCTATTGCCCTACGGGACGCTGAGAAATGGGACACTTGCCCGCTAATAGGGCCGAACGTGTTCCTCAAGACACCCGGCGAAAGCGGACTAGCAGAGGCGGCGAACGAGTTGGCAGCCTCCGCCAGCGTCGAATCGGGCGAGGGAAGAAACCAGGCGTGGACGCCGATCCTCGAAGGCGAACTGGCCAAGGCGCGTGGCATACAGGACGAGGCCGCTGGACTCAACCACCGCGAGGTAGAGCAGGCAGTCACATCGGTATTCCTGAGCTCCCAACCCATAGGGCACAAGGCACTTACCAGGGAGCTGTTGATTCTGCTCGGCACCGCAAACCCGGACAAAATAGAGCTCGAGAAGGCGCTTCGTCGATGGACGGAAGTGTCCTGGTTCCTAGACGAGGCGGAGGTGGCTACGGCAACAGAGGATGGGGGCCAGGACCTTCCGAAGGCGTGGCGTCTTGGCAACCGTCCGAACTTGCGACAAATGCACGATGACGCATGTGCAAACCGCGTGCCGCCTGCATTAGTAGAGTCGCAACTCGTCGACGCCATCCAGAAGCAGAGGTCTCTGACGACGGGTGCGGTTCCTGCCGGGGCCAGGGTGCATACCTTGCCGGAAAGTCCACGTGACGTTCAGGACGACCTAGAGTTCCATTACGCCATTCTTGGACCGAACGCAGCATCGGAGTCTGGAAAACCGAGCGCGGAAGCAAAGAGGTTTATTGACGAGACCACAGGTCCGGATCGCCCCCGTGCGAATCGCAATGCGGTCGTTCTTGCTGTGCCGTCAAGAGACGGGCTTGACGCGGCACGCGCTCGCATTCGCGAGCATCTCGGCTGGCTTGGGGTACGGGAGCAGCTGAAGGGCCAACTGATCGACCCCGTTCGCGAACAGATGTTAGCCAATGAGACTGAATTGGCGAGAAAGCGTGTTCCTGACGTCATCGGACAGGCGTACTCCATAGTCGTAACCCTGAACGAGAGCAACGAGGTCCAGGCCTTTAGAATCACAGTAGGGGCGGACCCCCTGTTCAACCTCATAAAGGCCGATAGGCGTTCCCGCATTCAGGAGACGGCAATTAGCTCGGAGGCTATGATGCCGGGCGGCCCGTACGACCTCTGGGCAGAGGATGAAACATCCCGCCGAGTCAAAGACATGGTAGGCGCCTTTGCACGGTTCCCAAAGCTGCCGAAGATGCTGCGGAGCAGGGAGATACTGAACACAATTGGGCAGGGCGTGCAGTCGGGAATCCTCGTGGCCCAGATAGTGCGCCCTGATCGGACAACCAAGACCTTCTGGCGTACAGCGGTCGAACAGCACGTCATTGAGGATCCAGATCTCGAAGTGCTCTTGCCACAAGCAGCAACCCTTAGTGACATTGACCATACCCTGCTTGTTCATGATTCGCTCCCAGGGCTTTGGCCTGCTAACGAAATTACTGTCGAAGACGTCCGCAAGTACTTTTCGGGTGAGCACACAGTGACTGTGCCCCGAGAAGGCTATGACGATACATTCTCAATCCCGGGCTGCGATTCGTTGCACGTAGATGAGGCCATTACAGACGCCGTGAAGCAGGGGCTTCTATGGATGACCAACGGCCCCGCTTCAATCTTCGGCGAGTCAGTGCCGCCCGGAATTCTCAGCCCGGCCGCGAAGCTGCGACCGCCGCCCGATCTAATCGCCGTCGATGAGTTAATGCCATCATCGATTCCGGAAGCCTGGATCGGAGAGAAGACTAACGCATTGGCAGTTGCAACAGCTCTTTCCACCAAACGAGGTTTGACCCTGCCTTGGACTTCTGTTCAGACCGCAATCGAATCAGCCATTCAGACACAGTGGCTTAGACTGAGCAATGAGAGTGCCCCATGGCCGTCCAACCTACCAGGCGCTCAGCATGTTGTGCTTCAGGTACCCGCGGCAGAAGAAATTCGTGACTCCGATGGGGGTCGGTACAGCCAGTCTCCAAAGGGGGCGCTCGTAGCCGAGGCGTCACTTGAGGCTCACGGCATCCAAGATTTGGCTGACCAAATCCCTGAAATGACCCAGGCAGCGGCAGGGAACGCCCTCAGATTCAACATTCGAGTCGAGTTGGGCGACGACACTGAGCCAGACCAGGCGGTCGTGGACAAGATCAATGGCTTACTATCAGAGGTTTCGGATGATCTGAAACTAACATGAAACAGCTCGATGAGAAGCCGCAGCCACACCACCAGAGAAGGCCTCGCCTTACCAACCCCGGTCGCAGCCGGCGGATGGCTCAGAGGGTCAACCCCATCTCAAAGATGGTTCTGTCTACCGTCAACTTCGGCCCACCAGACTTGAAGAAATCAAGAACCCTCGCATTGAGACTTGTCTTGGATCTGTAGCCCGAAAACCCGGTGCTTTGCTTCACCGGGCGGTAGTACCTTAGCGAGCGGGAGAACAGCACTGTCGAATGGGGACGGGCATACTAGCCGAGAGAGGGCTTTCAGGTAGTGCTGCGGCGGTAACTCGGGACTGCTTCGTCGTCCTTGGACTCGGCGGCTGGATTCCGAGGATTGCACCCTTGCTGGAGGTCCGGTGCGATGCGGCACTGGACCGTCGGCCAGGCCTGATGCCGAGGTGAAGAGATAGTGTGCAGTACTGACGGCCTCTACAAAGCCATCGAAGCTGACGATGTCGGCTGGATCGAGCAAATTCTGAAGATGCGACCCGGTCTTGTCAACTCCGCCGAGCAGGCACCCCCTCCGATTCACTGGGCGATTTACCAAGACAATCGAAGGGCCGTCAAGGCGATGCTTGATCACGGAGCGAACCTCGCACTGCGCGACCCGGACCGCGATGCAACGCCACTCGACTACGCAGTCGTCTACGTGCGCACCGAATTGATCCCCGTGTTGCTCTCTTGCGGTGCTGACCTCGACGACGGAATGCGGGTCGCTCTCAAGGGCGCTTCTGGCGGATTCGAGGAATATGCAGAACTCCCTGGCCGCCGACGGTACGAAGACGTCGTCGAACTGCTCCGCGAACTGGGTGCCGACGGCTGATCGGCGGACGGGACAGAGCGGGGACCGTGCGCTGGTCGCACGACGACCAGGGGTGGGGGCGGGTGGGTGGGAAATGACCGGTAGAGTGCTGGCGCGCTAAGGCAAGCGCGGTGGCCTACCCGCGACGAGCTTCCATTGAGCGTATTCATGACGAACCCATGGTCAAGGTATCCGTCGGAACAGACCGGGGAGCAAGCCGAGCGCGCCGCCGCTATATCCGGTTGCCTCCGCACGGCGGCGCACGCCCACGCAACCCAGGCCGTCGTAGCCGGTGAGAAAGGCGAACTCCACCGTGGCGTCTAGGCACAGGCGGGGATAGAACTCATGTCCGTCGGCGTCGGCGTCCTGTGCTGTCGGTTCCCCCACGCACGCGGGGATAGACCGGTGCGCGAGTATGCGTTGCAGCCGCCGCATGCGGTGAAGGATGGTGCTTGCCTAGCCCACGCCCAGGGCGTGGTGAGGGAGTACAAGCCTCGAGGAAAGGAAGGTGCAGGAGTGCGGTATTGGTTGTTCTTGCACCCTTGGGCGCATGTTGCCTTCGTGGTTGCGGTATTCTTAGCCGGTGTTGGTGCCGGCCAGTCCGTGATTCGTGTTGACCTGGTAGGTGAGGCAGTCGAATTTGTTTCCGGTGCATTCGGACTTGAGGATGGCGACGCGCCCGAGAATGCTGTGGAAGCGCCGACGTACAATGGGCGTCCCGTAACAGTTTTACCGACGGCCACTCCGGGAGCTTTGTATAGAGGTCGGGGACCGAACAATAGCGTGTGCCACATTGTCCAACGTGGTGCGGCTCGTGATGGATCGGAGGATCTGTTGGAGTGTTATCCGCTACGTTGATGTAACTTGGATAACCGCATCTGCGGTTATCGTTAGGGTCTTCCTGTGGTTCTCCCACCTCCGCGAAAAAAGGAATCGTCCTAGACGTGGCCGACGTCTATAGACAACGTCACCGGCGGTCTGCATTTCCGACGCCGCTCCCTCTGTCGCACCGGGCTGCCACAAGACTTGTCAACCAAGGGGCTAACTTTCTCGTTGGGAGCGTCAAATTCAGTCCCCTTTGCGCCGCTGTCAGCCGCTGTCAACGGAGGGGAGGGGATCGACGGTGGTGCGATGCCCTCCCCTTGCGTGGTGCGGCTCGGCGCCTCACTGCCACAAGCTCGCCCTAACGCTCCTGCGCGAGAATTGGCCTTGGTCTACGAGGAGTCCGCAGCAGTCTTCACCGGTCTCACCATCATTGCGGCGCAGCCCCGCTCGGCCACGGGTGCAGCAGCACCCGGTCCGTGCCGTCGTAGCCGGTGCGGAAGGCGAAGTTCACCTCCGCACCACAGGGCGCGGGCCTCCCGCCGTCCCCGTAGCCGCTCTCGTCGGCTGCGGGCAACGGCCCGTCCAATAGTCAATGGCAGGCATTGCCGTTGCCAACGCTTCCTCATTCGCGTCGCGCTGTCTTCGTCAATCCCGCATAGAGGCCAAGAAAGTAGGGCCTCGTCCTGTTAGTGGAGGCGGCCCTCCTTGTGGTGGATTGGTCGTCCGTAGCCGTCACCGCCGGAGCGTCCGGCGCGTGCTGCAGAACAAGAGCCTTCGGACCAGCATTGCGCCGACGCCGAGCCCGTTGAGGCCGAAGACAGCGCCATCGCCGCGCAAGAGGGGCAGCGTCAACAGCGACAAGGATAGCAGCACCACTAGGAGCCGCCACCGGCGACGGACGAACCCGCCGACCCCTGCCGCGACTCACGCGGCCATTGAGACCCATACCATTACTACCATGGCAACATCCTTTCGTGTTCACCCCATGCCATATCACCGACACGGGTTTTTCGGAAGACGCACGGGCGGATGCCGGACGCCAGCGACGGAGCGGGAAGATCTGGGCGAAGTGCAGATCTATGGGGCACACTGGGACCTCGAGCCGTTGGCCCTTCCATGGGCGCACAACGGCGAATGTGGGGGGCTCGCGGCGAGGAGTGGACCACGTGGAAGTTGCGGCAAGACCGTGCGATTGGCGCACGTCGACCAAGGGTGGGGGCGGGTGGGTGGGAAACGTGAGTGGGGAGCGGCAGCGACCGTCCCGCGCGAGGTTACCGGGCGCAGGGCCGGATGCGGCGGTACGCCGCACACCACCACGTGGGCGCCGCAAACCAGCGGCAAGGAGGACTGCGAGCGCACGGGTCCACAACGGCCGTGGGTCGGCCGGCCAAGCGCGGGCGCGTTCAGGCGAATCCTGTGGCCGACCAAGGATGCGCACCCATGGGCGAACTCTTCGCCCCAGGCAATCGTAGGACCGGATGCGCGGCGCCGGTCCGGGTCGCCGTGCCGCGGTGCGCCGTGTACACTGGACACGCAGGCCACGTAGGGGTAGGATGCTCCCGCACACGGCGCTAGACGGCCTGCAATTGGCCCGCGAATTATGTCGGCATGGGTTCACCTGTATACGCCGGATTCAACGAGGCTCTTTCCAGCATTGTCTTCGAAGACAATGCTTCCCTCACATATTCAAAGATAGACCCCGCCCACTACGCCGCCCAGAACGGCCCTTTGCCTACTCTCAAGGCCGTCAACGACCCGAAAAAGGGCACCATGGACCGCCTGACCGCAAGACTCACTATGGAAGGGCCGCCTTATGGTTCTCACAATATGACAAACACGCTCGAAAGTCGCAGTTAACGAGCCAATCCCAGCATCATTAGGAGTTCGTGATGCACCCTGACGACCATTTCAAGCAGAATGAGAAACAACAAGAACTGGAACACGCAACGACACCGTTGGTGCAGAACTTGCCTATCACACGAAGGAAGCTTGTTGCAGCCATTGTAGCCAGCTTTTTCCCGCTCGGCCTATGGATCGTTGCCGTAGAGAGCCTGCAAGTCTACGTCCTGACCCCGTTGATTCTAAACATGACCCCTTCCACTCTGCTCATTCTTGTCGTTGTGTCGTGTATGGCTTACGAAGTCCTAATTCGCAACGCAACACCCAGATCAATACCGTTCCTGTGGAAACCCTTAGCCCTACTAGTGGCGTTTGTCGTTGCTTTGCTCCTAATTGGTATCAGCACTGCCATAGTCTCGAACAATGTGCTCTTCCCTTTATTGAGCCTTCCGCCACTATTCTTTCTTAGCATTGGCGCGTATGAGGGACTACTCTTGTTTCCACAACGGTCACTCCCGCAATTCGACATTCAGCCACCTTCGACACACTCACCACAAGCGCCAAACGGTGCCACCGCATCCAAAGCAACTGCAACCACCTTAACCCGCATCAAAGTTGCTCTCACGATCCTCGCCCTCCTAGTGGCCGTCACCGCTACGTCCACTGCATCCCTCGCTTTTGAACTCAACCGCGCAGCAGACCGCGAGGCACGCCTGCGCACCGACCTTGCCGGCGCCATACGAAGCAATGACAGGCTCCAGGACAGGATTGGCCCCATCGACTCCCTTGAAGCGGAGAAAGCCCGTCTAACCAGCGAGGTCGCCCGCCTAACCAACGAAATCGCCGACCTCAACACTAAACGCCGCCCTCTCATCCTTCGTACCGAAACCCAAGGCTTTGCATGCACAGGCAGCATGGAGCCCAAGATCACCTGCCTCGACACCGCAACCGCACTCCTCAACCCAAGCCAAGACGAGATCGAGATCGGTGCCACTATCGCCTTTTCAGCCAACAGCTGCTGGCCTGATGACGGGGACTACCACCTCGCCCACCGCGTCATCGACATTGAAATCCGCGACGGGCAAAACCACTATCTCACCAAAGGCGACGCCGAACCCGAGCCGGACTGCTGGGTGCCACACTTGGCGGTCGACGGCTACATCATCGCCATCCACAAGAACAGCGCCCCGCACAACGCCGGGATGCGAGACACAGTCAACTCAGCAAGGGCAGACTATGAAGCCGCTATTGAGGTCCTCGAGCCCAAGCTCGCCGCCTACGAAGCCAGTCTGCAACACCTCATGGATTTGCGGGTCCGCGACGGTTGTCCTATACCGGAAGACATCCACGTAGCCTGCTATGCCCACAAGCAGCAGACAGCCGCATCCATCCAATGGAATATGGCATCCATCCAATACAATACAGATGCAAGGGCCTTCCAAAACGCGCTCCAAGTCTTCAACGAGGCCGAACGATTCTACGATTGCGTGTACAACAGTGCCGAACGCTTTCCGGACGACCCATCCCGGCTCGGCTTCTGCCTTCTGCCGCCGCCGCCTAGCTTCCCGGGAATGCCCCTCCCATAATCGGGAGTCACAACGCCGCCTGCAAATCCAACAGGCACAGAGTGCTAGGATATGCCACACCTCTTTCCGACAAATGCGGCATGCAAGGAGCACAGGGCAGAATTGTCGCTTGGTCCCATATCCGCGCAGGAGGGGGCGCGACGATGGGAGCAAACAGAGAGTAATCCCGTGAGACTAGTAGTTGATACGTTGACTGCGTTAGGGCTTTGAGCAATGACGATTGCCTTCGAGGGTGATGGTTCTTCGCCTGATGGAAACATTCCAAGAATGATTCCTGAATGTGGTCCAGAGTTACGTGAGCAAGAAGTAACAGGCATCGTCAGGAACGCGCTTTCCGGACAAAGTTACGGGTCTGGTGAATCGCGATGTACTTGCATTTGCCGGTTCAATCCCAAATCTGAGCCAACTTTCCGAGGAAGTGGGGCATAGGAAGACAACAACGAAGACCAACGATGGATGACATCCGAGGGAACGCTAATGGCGACATGGGTTTCACGGGCCCTAAGACCGAGCTGTGATTTCCATGCGCTTTGTGACAGCTGCTGTCCGACTGAGTGTTGTTGGGGTTGTTTGACACGTATTCCTATCGGAATTGTAAGAGCACGGCACCGAGAGCGGCGGCCGACCCTACTAGACCGATAACCATGCTAACTGCTTGCACCTTAAGCTGACATTCCATCTGGCGCTCCTTGCGGATGATCCGATTCAATCGACGCCTTTCCCTAGTGGAGAGAATCCATTGGGCCTTATTGGTAAGGTTCCAATGCGGCGAATCCTCCCGCCTGTCCGGTACTTCAATGTGTCTCCTTGTAGCCTCTCTCCATACTTGACGTGTAAGGATTTCATCCACGTCCTCATATGCGTCCCATTCCATAAAGTCTCTTCGACTCACCAAGTTTTCCAGTTCTGATCGGCTTGTGCCTGACGCCTTCGCTGCACCTACTTGACGCTTGGTTTCTCGCCTTTCTTCATCCACCCTTCGCAGAGCACGCTTCACCCCCGATTTGTCCCAAATGCTATCCACCAGCCATTTGAGCGATGGCACTGCTAGCCTCCTTTCGGATGATTCACATTCCGTTCGAATGACGAGATATCTTGAAATCCCGTCTCAGAATAGAGCATCCTGGGAACAGTGTGCCTTCGGAGCAGAGTGCAGACGTGCTGCTTGGATAACCCAAAGGATAGAACTGCATCAGGAGGGGGTTGTGCACGCTCATCTCTCATCACATTGGCATTCCAGGGGGTCGCTCCCCAAGCTATTCGACGGTGCCACGCGATTGGTCTGCGAAACACCTAGCCACCTACGAGTCCAGAGCATCGTCACACTCCTGAGCAAGAGGATACGCGGGAACGCAGCCTCCGTATCCCACCCGGACACTCGCTTAGGCCCACATGGCTCGAAGGCAGACAGTCAGTGCCCACTTTTGGCTGCGGAACTAGCCAGTTCTTCCGCCGTCCCAACTCGATGAGCCTCGCCGACGCCCGGTGCAAGTCATCTCCGGAGCTTCAAGCGCAAGCACCAGAACAGGAGCCTGCGGACCAGCATGGCCCCGACGCCTAGGCCGAGCCCGTTGAGGCCGAAGACGGCGACGTCGCCGCGCAGGAGCGGCAGTGCCAACAGCGACACGGCTAGCAGCACCACCAGGAGCCGCCAGCGCCGGCGAACGAAGCCACCGACCCCTGCCGCGACGCGCAGGGCCAGTGAAGCCCATACCATGACCATCATGGGATCCTCCTTTCGTGTGTAACCCGTGCTGCATCACCGACACAGGTCGGCCCGGGCGACGCACGTCGCCCATAGGCGGATACTCCACGCCAGCGGCAGAGCAGGCAGACGGGGGTGCTTCCCGGCTCCAGGGCCATGCGGAGACCAGGGCAGTGGCCCTACGGCTAGCACACGACGACCAAAGTTGGGCGTGTGCAACATGTGAGAGGGCTGCGCGGGAGTCGCGGCGCGACCGTGCGCTGGGCGCACGACGGCCAGTGGTGGGGGCGGGTGGGCGGGAAGACTGAGCAGGGAGCAGTAGCGACCGTCGCACGCCAGGGGGCCGGCCGCAGGGCCGGATGCGGCAGCACGCCGCAGGGCACCACATGGGTGCCGCACACCAGCGGCGAAGAGGCCTGCGAGCGAACAGTGCCCTATGCGGCCGTGGGTCGGCCGCTCACCGCGGGAGCGTTCGGGCGCATGCTGTGGCCACCCCAGGATGCGCCCCCGACGAGCGCGTCCAGGGCGAACACCTCGCCAGCGCCTCCGTCGGATCAGAGTCACGGCTCAGGCTCTTCTCTGCGTGCCACTTGGCGGTGGGCTCAACACACCGCCAAGCCGCGTCCCTCATGGCTGGTGACGGGAGAGCCGAGCTCAATCCCGCGCAGGCCGCCGGGTCAGGGACCAGACCCCCAGGTTTCGCGAGCGGAAACACTGGAAAGCAACTACGCCTTCGAGTGTGGGGGAGAGCCCAGCAGGAGGCCAGCCCGCCGGCGGGGGTGCGTGGGCGCACCCCGGACCGATCGCGAATTGCCTCGCGGCGCCGGCCCCGGAGACCCTGTTGAGACCTCCCGTCCCAGGTGGTAGCAGCCCGCGCGCCGCGTGAACGCAAGCACAGGCCGAGGGTCAGGACCCGCCGCCCGCAGCGTGGTACAGTGGCGAACAAGCCACACGCATGCGGGAGCGATCCCATGACCTACACGGTTTACAAGAACCGGGTGCACAAGTTCGCGCGTGTCCACCGAAGCACGTGCAACCGCCCAAGGCAGCACGGCGGCGTGAGCCGCGTGCATCCTCCCACTGGCGAATACTTCGACGGCATCGCAACCAGGGAGTCCGCAGTGCGAGAGGCACGCAGCACGGGATGGACAGTCAGGCTCTGCAGTTTCTGCGCACCCTGACCGACGTCCCGAGGCCGGAGCACGGGACAAGCCGCGGGGCGGCCCGAGCGCGTCCCGCCCGTGACGGTGATGCCGCGCCCGGAGGGGCCGCCACCCCGCTACCGTCAGCCACCCCAAGCAGTAGTCCGCCGACCGCCCTCCCCCGCCTCCGCTGCCACCAGGAGTTGGTAAAAGACGGGCTCCTCCGACCCCGCGTCCTCCGACTCCTCCGGGTGGCGCCGCCCGCGCGCCGCCACCCGCGTCGGCAGTGGCACGGAGCACACCGTGGCCACCAGAGGACGGCAGCCCGCCCGTAACGGCCCGGCGACCCGCCCACCGATCCGGCCGAGTCCACATTCTATGATCCTGCCACCAGGCGTCTCCCAATTCACCACAGCGTCTGTTCACCACGACCAGCGGTCCACATCGTCCCATCTCGCACCCGCGGCGCCGCTCCTACCTTCGCCTCCAGCTGCACCTCCACGCCAGCACCATGACTGCCCCGCCGTCTGGAGAACCGTCAGTGACCGTCCGTGAGCACCCGTCGCGTCCGCCGGGACCGGATCCCGCGTCTCTGCACGTCCCCGCCCGGTGAGCCCCGACAGTCCGTCATCGGTGCCCGCCTCCCACTCGCCGCGCCCTGGCCGCCTCGACTTCCTCCCTGTACCCCACCTGAATCGCCCGCGTCCGACGTCCCCGGCCCTCGCCCGGACGCCCGGGCTCGGGCCACCGACCAAGTCGTGCAAAATGCTGTTTTCAGCTAGGGGCCTTGCGCGCACACCGGCCAAAACCGGTCTGCAAGTCGTAGCTGCGTTTTGCACAAAGCGGCAACGGGACGACCTGGAAACTCGCCTCGATTGACCCCCCTCGACCACCGCCGGCGCATAGCTGCGCCAGCTACGACAGGGACGCCGTCTCCTGCTCCCGACTCACCATCCATCTCCTGTACGCGGGTAGCACACCACGGGATCGGGGTGGATCCCCGAATCTCGGACGGGGGTGCATTCACGCGCTCCCGTCGACGCCTCGCCCAGACTTGTCGCCCTTGGAGGGGAGTGCCTTACATGATTGCGACCTCGCTAGAGCGTTCCTTCTCTACTTCCTTCGTGACCTGCGCCTGCACGTACTGCCGCCTGCTATGCTTGTCCCATCAGCGAAGGAATTGGGACCGCAGCAACGGGTCTATCCGACGCGGTCCTCAATGTACTGAATGAACTTGTCGCAGAACTGATTCAGGGCATCGCCTGTTATCTCGGCCTTCCATTGCAGAACGGGTTTCCCTCTCGGCGGTATTGTCTGGTCGCTCACAATCATCCTAATCTCCGAGGGGTCGCGGGAATCGGCGGAAGCTGAGCCGATGCCCTCGAATCGGAATCGGCCATGCGCCACTGCATTACGTAGGTGGTAGACAAGCACCTTAAGGCTCACCGTCTTGTCTGGATACTCGTCAATCGATACATCAAATGTGGGCCATCCTTGGTCCCAAAGGTCCTCAATGCGTGTGTCCAGATCGACCGCAATCTCCGATTCGCGTTCCCAAGGTATGACGATCAACCCAAGTAGCGAATTGAAGAGATGGGTAACCTCGTGAACGTCCTCCCCAATCCGGCGTGCGTTCCTCATATGGGCTAGATTCTTATTGGAACGCTGAACGATTCCCATCGCCTCATTCCTAGAAAGCATGTCAACTCCTTTCTAACACTCATTTGTTCGTTTAGGTGAGTGTAGAGCATTTCTAGTTGTCCCAACTACCCACTTCACCCAACGCGCTGCGTGCCATGTGACACTGCAATGGGCCTTGTATGGGCGCCGCAAGGCCATCGCTCGTCGTCCACGCGAAAGCGTTCAGCGCGAAGATGTCCTATCGTCTTGAGATGTTTAGGAGTAAGGTGCCCCCCACCTAAGGGCAAGGGAGGAGAAATACCATGAACAACGTAGTGCGTGAGGCCATGATCAGCATCTTGGAGAGACTTGTGGAAAGAAGTGACCGTGTGTGGAACATACGCTGGAATGAGGCACCGGTCGAGACACATGCTGGCCTTGCCCTAGTACGGGCCGGTCATTTAGCCAAGTTCGATTCTCCGACACACTATGGCTACCAGATAACTCTGAGTGGCTTCGCTTACTTGGAAGAGTTGAATCATCCAGCGGGCGCCTGGCTCCGGCGTAACTGGTTCCCTGCGGCTGTCGCTGGTGCCACATTGCTCGTCGCGACAGTGTCCTCGTTTGCGCAGGTGTGGGTTGCTCTGCGCGTGTGACGACCTACATCACCAACGGCACCTGCCAGCGAATCCTCATCCGCGCGCTGTTGGAGGTTCGTCAGCATGGTCGTCGAGTACACCTGTGTGTCTAACAGGCAGTTCTTGGTGATAATTCTCAACCCCCTCGTGTGGTGGCGCTCCACCATGAGAAGCCGCTCGCCCTGTTTCATGCAACTGCTTGAGGCTCACGAATGTCATCAGGAACAGCAACAAAACCAGCATCGGTTGTCAGATAGGGGCTGACAGACCACCCGCGTCGGGGAGCAGTAAGGCCACTAACAGGGCGGGTACGTACACCAGGGCGAAGAGAGGCTACCGCGACTAGGTAGATTTGGCGCGTGCCTGGCTAGGGGCTAGAGATGTGGATGTGCTGAGGAGACACGAAGGGGAGCCCGTGGTGGAGGGGTCTATGGCTAGCGTTGGACGAGTCTTCAACTGCGTCGGTTGGCGGTTAGGGCATCGTCAGGTCACAACAGAGGCCCTCCCCCGGAAGGTTCGGACTCGTCAGCCAAGACGATGCTACTAACCCAGTCTTATACCGGGGGATGTGCAGTTGGGCCTAACCTCGCTGCAAAGCGAGATCTACGCCTTGGCAAACAGCCGCGTAGCAAGAAAGTCCCGCTGCCAATTTCAGCAGGTTCCGATTGTGTTGTAGGGGAATTTGGCAAGCTGTAGAATCGAATCGCGCCCACTCCCTGGCGAGGGGGTGGGGTTCACGGAGGGGTCGGTCAGGGCAGAGGGTGCGTACCGAACCTTGGCCGGTTTCCCAGCCGGGATAAGTACGAGCCGGAGGCATGCATGCCACCTGTAACAGCGTTCGGATTCATCTTGGGGGGAATGGTGCTCACATGGGCCGCAAGTTTTGTTCTCCCCCCAGCATTGAAGGAGCGCCAAGGAGATGAGGCGGCTGGAACGGTCGCAGTGGGCGCGTTTATCTTGGTCGGCTTCGCGATCCTCGGCGCGTGTTCCTTCGGCTTCGGTCTATTTCGCTACGTGGAGATCCTGTTCCTGCTGTTCCAGGACGACCAAGCGTTTCTCATCTTCGGATTGATGCTGTTGTTTAGCCTACCGTTCGCCTATTGTGGCCACCGCACTAGGGTCATCTGGCGCGAGCGTGTCAATGGAGAGCGTGCCCTTAGCAACCCGTGGGTCTGGTCAAGCCTGACAGTGGAGTGGGGTCTTCTCTTCTTGCCGGCGCTTCTTGCTCTCATGATGGCCATCGTGAAGTCAGGGCAACCATAAGCAACGGCCCGCTCACTTTGATTGGCAGTGCAATGATCGACAACCCTTTCCATCGACTGGTATGGCTGTAGTCAGCAGGGCCATGTCCACCACGGTCCGCGCGAATTCTCCGATGGCTCTCAATTCAAATTTCCTGACCCTTCCTTTGGGAAGAGACAGTTCCCGCGCGCTTAGCCTGCCGAGGAGTTTTTGTTGCTACCATTTCTTGCCGCCTTGATGTTTAGGCGGATTATATGGTGGAAGCCATTGGAATCCACAGGGTTCCTCTAGAATGCCACACAGTGTTTCCCAGATAAGCCGGGGCCGCTTCGCAGTGCGTTAGAGATTGAAAGTCACCCTGCTCACGATGTCGCCGAATTCATCTCGAATGTATGCTTGCTCGATGCCCTTCGTGACGTGGTCGCAAACCACTTGGCCCATGCCAGAATCGTCGCTAGGAAAATCTCCACATACTGGGCATCCCATGACCGTTCGTGGGAGGGGAATCAATTCGCCAGCGTCGGACAGCTCCTCCCGAAACTGGTGGAACAGTTGCTCCCATTGTTCCAATGTATAGATGTGGTACAAGATCTTCCATTTGTCACCCACTCGCACATACACCTTTCGGTGTCCCCGCCGGTCCTCGCTCATACATTGCCCAATGTGGGATGTCAATTCCTCGTTGGTTTGACTCATCGCTAATGGTTCTTCCATGAACACGGTGCCATACGGCGCGAAGTGAGCTTTGCAATGGGCAAGTTGGTTGCGCAGATCTCTCATTAACTTGTTGTTAGTGTTGCGGCCAACCAACTCAAGAAAGGGCTTCAACTCTTCCAATCGAAACTTAACTAACTCTGCCCTCTTTTGCTCGGGCGTCTCATATGTCATGTCCTTCCTCCTTGTGACCAAAGTACTCCTCCCGTTTGATCCGGGTGGCCACACGTCTTCATCCGTCGGGTCGTTCACCCATGGTCCCTGTACCCGCTGAATTCTGCCGCTTTGCACGACCGGAAACAGAAACCCGGCCTAGTGCATTCTCCAAAGCTAGTTGACTGTCTTGTGCGAGAACCGTAGCCAGGAGGTCTAACAACCCGTGCAGCATGCTTCAACCTACAAACTGAGGCGTTGCGGCTGCCTCCAGAATACGGGCTTTGCCTACTCCAAGAGCGGATGAGCCGTGGGCTGATACTCCTTTCTCGGCGGACAGCGCTGCCGCACCGCAAGCGCGGGGTCTTCGCAACAGCTAACCAGGAAGCTTTGTTCATCGAGCTGACCGAGCCCCTGTAGACCTTCCCCGGTCCGGTCAGCAAACGTGTGCCGTAGCTTACCGCAATTTCCTTGGTCAACAGAATGCCGTGGCAATCCTCAACTCCCTGGCTTTGTAGGTGGACCATTGAAGGCAGAATGGATCGCTCTATGGGCATGATGGTACCAAGCTTCCGTCTCATGTTCACACGATAGGCAGCTATTTCCCCCTTGCCAACATCCATCTTGCCACTTGCATCACAGGTCAGGTCCAAGGCGGGTACAGGCTGATCAATTCTCGCAAAACGGAACTCTGCAGTGTGGGCTTTTCGTCGTGCCTCGCCTGCGCGCCATTTGGACTCGGCGGCGGCTTGCCGCACACTGGTGGAGCTCCACGATGACTGGGTGCGAAGGAGTCTTTTGCACGACATTCGACGTTGGGTGTGTTTGCGTACCTACCTTGGCGGGATTGTTGGTGACCTTCGAACTCCCGACACTCAACGAGTTTCCATGTGCTTTAACCGGTGGCAGGGAGAACCAGATAAGATGAGAGCGGCAAACAGTGAAGACACCATTCAGGCGACAGACGAGGCGCCGGGGACGGTCGCAATGCATGGGCGCCCGGCCCACGACGCCCGGGAACGGCTGCGACGGGTCTTCACCCTCATCTTCACCGCCGTGCTGCACACCAAATTCGGGGGAGCACTTAGGGACGACGTTGTCGGTCTGATGGACGCCCTCTAGCGGTTCCCACGCCCATGCCATCCAGTTGAGCATATAGTCCCCGGCATGAGCCGAAATCCGGCTCCAACTCAGGTTGACGCGCCCGCGTGCGGGCATTAGGGTGGTAGAAAGAGGATGACCCGGCGGTGCTGGACACACCCCGGGCCGTGGCGCCACCTGCGGGGGCAGGTGATGCGAAGGCATTCTAGCATTCGCAGACCCGCTTTCAACAGGAGGCGGGTCTTTTTGGTCTTGGGAACATCAGGCAAAAGCAAAAGGAGCAACACATGGCAAGAGAACCCTACATCTACCGAGAACCCAACCGGGCGGCCATCTACGCCCGTGTGTCCGACAAGAGCCAGGCCGAGGAGGACAAGACCTCCCTCGGCGAGCAGACGGCCGACATGGAAGCCCACTGCGAGCGCAGGGGGCTCCGCATCGTCGCCCGCTACCAGGAGGTCGGCCGGGGCTGGTCCAAGAAGCGCCCCGAGTTCCAGCGCATGCTGGCCGACGCCAGGGCGGGCCGTTTCGACGTCATCGTCTGCTGGAAGTCGGACCGCCTGAGCCGGGGCATGTTCCCCGCGGCGGCCCTCATGGAGGTGGTGGAGGCCCACCAGCTCCTTATCGAGTCGGTCATGGACGCCATCGACATGAAGACCTTTGGGCTCATGGCCGCCATCGGCAAGATCGAGCTGGACAACTTCCGGGAGCGGGCCGCCCTGGGCAAGCGGGGGGCCGCCAAGCAGGGCAGGATCTCCACCGGCCGCCCGCCCTACGGCTACCGCGTCGACGCCGACGGCCGGCCTGAGGTCGTCGAGGCCGAGGCCGACGTGGTGCGCCGCATCTTCCGTGACTATGTCCACCGGGGCCTCGGCGCCGAACGCATCGCCTGGGACCTGACGGACGACGGCGTGCCCACGTCAAGTGGCGGCCGCACCTGGCACCCCTCTGTGGTGCAGCGGCTCCTGGGCAACCCCGTCTACACGGGCACGTGGGCCTACGGGCGCACCAAGAATATCGCCTCCGACGAGGGGAACCGGGTCTTCCCACAGCCGGCCGACTCCTGGATCGCGGTGCCGGTGCCGCCCCTGGTGGACGAGGAGACGTGGGAGGGGGCCCAGGCCGCCAAGCGGGCGCGGTACAGCGCCGCCCGGCGCAACACCAAGGCCCTCTATCTCCTCCAGCACCTCTTGCGGTGCACCGAGTGCGGGCGTAAGTTCCGAGCGGTCTCCCGCTGGCGCACCCACGCCACCCGGGGCGGCAAGCGGGTCGCCTATGACCTGAAGGTTCCCCTGCGGTACTATGCGTGCACGGGCAGCGCCCTGCGCCTGCGGTGCAGGGAGAAGCCCACCATCAAGGCGGAGCGCTTGGAGCAGCGCGTCTGGGACGAGGTCAAGGGAGTCCTGCAGGAGCCCAGCGTCATCGTTGCCGGCATCGCGGCCTTGGGCGAGGATGGCGATGATTCCCTGGCCGAGGAGCAGGCCAAGGTCGAGCGTGACTTGCGGGAGGTGCAGCTGGAGGAGCAACGGCTCGTCCGGCTCTTCGTCACCGGCAGGGTCACCGAGGAGATGCTGGACCTGCAGCGCAAGTTCATCACCGAGCGGATGGAGCACCTGCACGCCAAGGCAGAGGAGTACCGTGCCCGCGCGGCGACGGAGGTCATCCGGGAGGAGATGGCTGAGAGAGTGCAGGCGTGGGCCGAGACGGTGGCACAGGGGTTGGACACGCTGTCCGCCGAGGAACAGCGCGTCGTGCTGCGGGAGGTGGTGGACGAGATCACGGTGGACCGCGACAACAATCTCGTCATCACCATCGCTATCCCGCTGGAACAGGACGAACAACAAGTTGCCTCGCAGGAATCACGAGGAGGGGGCAGGAATGACGAGGGGAGGGGCGTGAGTGACACGGAGGTAGGCTGCTCGTCCAACGCCGTGGTTGTGGGGATGCCCCTCCCCTGGATACCGGCCTTCGCCGGTATGGAGGTGGGGGGTGGCTTCCTCAAATGCGCGGGGCTACTTCTTCTGCTATTACTTCCAGGTGGTCCATGTAGTTGTGGACTGGGTTTAGAAGGAGGTGGTTGGCGCCTGCGTTGACTAGCTCCGCTAGTTGTTCGGCGATGTAGTTGGCTGGGCCTACTATGCTCCATTGCTCGGCGAGGTCTGGGTTGCCGTAGAAGCCGCCTATCCATGAGCGGAGGCCGGCCCAGCCTCGGGCTTCGTCGGTGTCTATGGCGAGGTAGACTCGCTTGGTTACGCCGAAGGTGGCGGGGTCCCGGCCTTCTTCTTCCAGCATGTTCATGAGCTCGTTGCGCTCCCGGATGAAGGCCTCGTTGGTGCTGGAGCCGGCGCCCATCCAGCCGTCGGCGAGGCGGGCGGTGCGCCGGAGGGCGTCGGGGGCTCGAGCGCCGAACCAGAGCGGCGGGTGGGGCTTCTGGACGGGCTTGGGCTCCATCTTGACGCCGGAGAGGGTCGCATAGGCGCCGTCGAAGTCGGCGGCCTCTTCCGTCCAAAGGGCCTTCATGATGCGGATGCCCTCAGTGAAGCGGGCGACGCGGCGCTCCTCGGCGAGGCCGTAGGCGGGGTACATGCGGGTGTTGGTGCCGAGGCCGAGGCCGACGGTGAGGCGGCCCTCGCTGAGGTGGTCGAGGGTGCCGAGGGCCTTGGCGAACTGCACGGGGTTGCGGAGGGTGCTGACGAAGACGGACGCGCCGATGCGGACGCGCTCGGTGAGGGCGGAGACGTAGGAGAGGAGCCCGATGGGCTCCAGCGAGGCGATGGTGCCGGTGATCTGCTCGGCGACCCAGAGGTCATCGTAACCGAGGGCCTCGGCGCGGGCGACGAAGCGGCGCACGAGGGCCATGTCGACCTGGCCGTCGGCGAAGCCCTGGGGGACGGCGATTCCGAGTTTTACTCCGCTTTTTGTTTGCATGGGGCCTCCTTTGTGTCGGGGGTGATTGTAGCACGGGGGGTTGGGGGTGGTTGGGGGTCGCGGTGGGGGTGGGCGCTGCGGCGCCCCCGTTCGCCCCCTTCGAGAGCCTCAGGACAGGCTTCGAGCACGTCAGGGGGGACGGCCCCTCCTCCCCGCCCCTCTGGATTCCCCCGCTTTCGCGGGGGCAGGCTCTGCCTTCGCAGGGATGACGCGGAGGGGTGGGGGAATGACGGTAGCGGGGTTGGGGGACGGCCCGGCCCGACCCCTGGATCCCGGCTTTCGCCGGGATGGAGGTTGGGGGTGGAGATGGCGGTAGCGGTGGGGGCGGGCGCTGCGGCGCCCCCGTTCGCCCTTCGATTTCCCTCAGGGTGAACGGCCCCTCCCCTGGATCCCGGCTTTCGCCGGGATGGAGGTTGGGTGGGGGTTGCTGTTGACCGTGCGTGGGTGTGCGGATAGGCTTCTCGTGCTCCCGAATTGGTGTTGGAGACTGGTATGGCGCTGGCTAATGAGGCGAAGATTGGGATTTCGTTGCCGCAGGCGTTTCCGGACGGGCCGGTGCAGGCGGCGGTGATCTCCCGGTTTGCGCAGCGGGCGGAGGATTTGGGGTACCACAGCCTTTGGGTGCAGGACCGGTTCATGGGCCGGACGACGTGGCTGGAGCCGCTGGGGTTGCTGTCGTTTGTGGCGGGGGTTACGTACGACATCCGGCTGGGGGTGGCGACGATGCCGCTGCCGTGGCACAACCCGGCGCGGCTGGCGAAGTCGTTGGCGTCGCTGGACCAACTGTCCGGTGGGCGGTTGATTGCGGGGCTGTCGCTCGGTGGATTTTATGTCAACGAAAACATGCCGGGGACGGCGCCGGAGCGTCGGGTGGCGGCGTTCAACGAGGGGCTCGAGGTGATGCAGCGGTTGTGGACGGAGGAGGACGTCGACCTGGACGGGACGTTCTGGCCGCTGCGGAACGCGACGCTGGACCCGAAGCCGGTGCAGAGCGCGGGCCGGGGGCACATGCCGATATACCTCGGCGGCGGGAGCGAGGGCGCGATACGTCGGGCCGTGCGGGTGGCGGACGGGTGGATCGGGGCGAGCTCGTCGACGGTCGAGACGTTCCGGGCGCAGGCGTCGCTCGTGCGGGAGGCGCTGGACGCGTCGGGTCGGGAGCGGTCGACGTTCACGATCGCCAAGCGGCAGTTTCTGGCGCTGGACGACAGCGTCGAGCGGGCGACGGCGCGGATGCGGCACTGGGCGGAGGTTAGCATCGGGAACGCGGACGTGGGCGAGCGGGTGAGCCTGCGGGGGCCGAGCGGCGATGTGGCCGCGGGGCTGCAGGAGATTGTGGACGCGGGGGCGGACCTGGTGGTGCTGAACCCGGTGGACGACGTGCTGGCGCAGGTGGAGCATTTGGCGCTGGTGATGGGGTTGGAGAACGACGACCGGTAGGGGGTGGGGCCTTCGACGGGCTTAGGGCGCACGGGCCGCCCCGCCCCTGGATTCCCGCTTTCGCGGGAACGACGGTGGGAGTGGTGAATGGCGCGGAGGTTGTTGGCAGCGGGCTGCCCCACCCCTGGATACCGGCGTCCGCCGGTATGGAGGTAGCGTTAGGGGATCAGGGCGAATGGCCCCCTCCGGTGCATCGCTGGATGCGGGATGCGTCGGACTTGGCAGAGAGGACGCCCCCTCGCCCCGCCCCTCTGGATTCCCCCGCTTTCGCGGGGGCAGGCTCTGCCTGCGCAGGAATGACGCACGGGGTTGTTGAATGGCGTTAGGTTTGTTATTGGCGGGCTGCCCCACCCCTGGATACCGGCCCCGTATCGGGGTACGGGACATGCTTCCGCCGGTATGGAGGTAGCGAAAGGGGGCTCAGGGCGGATGGGGGGTGCGGTTCCCGCCGGGGGCGGGACGGTGGGGGCGCGGTACCTGCCCGCGCGGGAAAAACCGTTGGGGTGGTGGATGGTGCGGAGGTTGTTGGCGGCGGGCTGCCCCCACCCCTGGATACCGGCGTCCGCCGGTATGGAGAATTGAATGATGGAGGGCGACATGCCTGATTTGACACCACTTGCGGAGAGTGTTGGGGCACTGTTGAAGGAGCGCGGGGAGAGGGTTGCGGTGGCCGACTCGTCGGCGGGGGGGCTGACCTCGGCGGCGTTGTTGGCTGTGCCGGGGGCGTCGGCGTACTACCTGGGGGGCATCGTGTCGTACACGGGCGTGTCACGGGTGGCGCTGCTGGGGATCTCGGAGGAGGACATGGCACGCGTCGGGATGCGGGCGAGCACGGAGCCGTACGCGGCGCTGGTCGCGTCGACGCTGCGGGAGAAGATGGGCGCGACGTGGGCGCTGGCGGAGACGGGGGCGAGCGGGCCGACGGGGAATCGCTACGGCGACGATGCGGGGCACGCGTGCTTCGCGGTGTCGGGGCCGGTGGAGCGGGCGGTGACGCTCGAGACGGGGAGCGCGGACCGGGAGGCGAACATGTGGGCGTTCGTTCGTCGGGCGCTGGAGTTGTTGGAGGAGTGCGTGCGGGCGGCGTAGGGGGGGCGGGGGTGGCCGTTTACGCTTGGCCTCTTCGAGAGACTCACGGGGAACGGCCCCGCACCGCCTCTCCTCTGGATTCCTGCCTGCGCAGGAATGACGAGCTGGGGGCGTGGGTATGACTGTAGTCCGCGGCGGGGTTGCCCGCTCCCCTGGATCCCGGCCTCCGCCGGGATGGAGGTTGGGAGTTGGCTCAGGACGAGCTAAGTGGGCTGCGACGCGTTGGGGTTCCTGCCTGCGCGGCAACGACGGGGGGGTGAGTCTGTGGCTCGACGGAAGTTGGCTGCGGGGTTGCCCCGCCCATGGACCGCGGCTTTCGCCGGGGTGGAGGTTGGGGAGAGGCACGGCGCGAAGTTAGGGGGCTGCGACGCGTCCGGGTTCCCGCCGGGGGCGGGACGGGCGATTCTCGAATCGCCCCTACGGACGGCGATACGCGCTGGAATGGAAGGAGCATGCCGGGGCGCCTCGGGGTTCCTGCCTTCGTGGGAACGGCGGGTTTGCCGCAGGCTCGGGGGCTGTGTACATTAGACGAATCCCGCTAGAGGAGCATCTTATGGTGAGGAGCGAGGCTTCGACCGTCGAAGAGTATCTGGATGGGCTGTCGCCGGAGAGGCGTGAGGGGTTGAGCGCGGTCCGGAAGGTCGTGCTGGACAACCTGCCGGAGGGGTACGAGGAGATCATGGACTTCGGCATGATCAGCTACGTCGTGCCGCTGTCGGCGTACCCGAAGACGTACAACAAGCACCCGCTGATGTACGCGGCGCTGGCCGACCAGAAGAACCACATGGGCCTGTATTTGATGTGCCTGTACACGCACAACGAGGACATGGGGTGGTTCGAGGAGCGGTACAAGGCCAGCGGGAAGAAGCTGGACATGGGGAAGTCCTGTGTGCGGTTCAAGAAGCTGGACGACCTGCCGCTGGACCTGGTGGCAGACGTCATCAAGCTGGCGCCGATGGAGAAGTACATCGCGTTCTACGAGGAGGCTCGGGCGGCGTATGTGCCTCGGAAGCGGCAGAAGGCGGAGGCGAAGTAGGGGCGGTTCGTGCGCTTCGAGGGGCTCAGGGTGAGCGGCCTCGCTGCACCGCCCCTCTGGATTCCTGCCTTCGCAGGAATGACGAGAGTGGGACGCAGGAATGACGGGGGTGGGCGCGGGAACGACAGGTCGGGGGATGCCTGTGGCGCAGAAGTTGTTCTCGGCGGGGTGGCCGCCTCCCCTGGATACCGGCCTTCGCCGGTATGGAGGTTGGGGATACGCCCTTCGACAGGCTCAGGGTGAACGGGTTGAGAGGAGTGAGATGCACATTTTGTTTGTGACGATTCATATGAAGCCGGAGCACCGGGAGGAGTATTTGGCGGAGATGCTGCTGAATGCGAAGGGCGCTCGGGAGGACGAGCCGGGGTGCCTTCGGTTCGACGTGGTGCAGGACGCGAACGACGCGAACACGATCCACCTGTATGAGGTGTACACGGACGAGGCGGCGTTCCAGGCGCATACGCAGGCGCCGCACTTCCTTCGGATGCGCGAGACGACGGGGGACTGGCGCGAGGGGCAATCGGTGCACATGGGGAGCAATCTTGCGCCGTCGGACGAGGAGTGGGCGTAGGGGGTGAAGGGCTCGGCTATTGCGGGAGACCAGCGGCCCTCCGTTCACGACCTTCGAGGGTTTCAGGGCGAACAGCCCCACCGCCCCGCCCCACTGGATTCCTGCCTTCGCAGGAATGACGGGGTTGGGGCGGGAGCGACGGGTTTGGAAGACGAGAGGTGAGGTTCCCGCCTGCGCAGGAATGACGAGGGTGGAGGGAGGCTGTGACGCAGGGGTGATAGGTGGCGGGAATGCCCCGCCCCTGGATACCGGCTTCCGCCGGTATGGAGACACTTGAGAGGCTGGCACGCGTCGGGGTTCCTGCCTGCGCAGGAACGACGTTGAGGGCGCGGAGGGGGTCTGACGTGAGGTTGCCCCTCGCCCCTGGATACCGGCTTCCGCCGGTATGGAGACACTTGAGAGGCTGGCACGCGTCGGGGTTCCTGCCCCCGTATCGGGTACGGGGCATGCTTTGCAGGAACGACGGGTCGGGAGCGGGAATGACTGATTGAGTACCAGAGTCGGAGATAAATTGAGAGGAGAATGGGATGCCACGAGTTAAGTTGCTGACGGAGAAAGAGGATGTTGGGGAGGAGCAGCACGCGGAGATTGATGCGATTGTGGAGACGCTGAATCGCGTCGGGGGGCCGTTTGGGGTGCTGCTGTACAGCCCGGGGCTGGCGCAGAAGGTGATGGAGGCGGGCGCGCACGTGCGGCTGCAGTCGACGCTGTCGCAGGTGGAGCGGGAGCTTTGCATCATCGCGGTGTCGCGGGAGAAGGACGCGCGGTACGAGTGGGCGTCGCACGTGGCGACGGGCCGGCGGCAAGGGATGCGCGAGGAGGCGATCGAGGTCGTGCGGCACCGGCAGGACGTCGGCGAGCTGGAGCAGGACGAGCAGGACATCATCACCTACGTGCGGCAACTGCTGCAGAACAACAAGGTGGAGCAGGGGCTGTTCGACTCGCTGGTGGAGCGGAAGGGTGTGCGGTGGCTCGTCGAGTTGACGGGGACGATCGGGCAGTACCAGTACATCTCGGCGATCAACAACGCCTTCGACCTGCAGCCGGCGGAGGACGCCGACCAGCTGCCGGTGCCGTAGGGGCAGCCGGAGTTGTCGATGGAGGGGCCGCAGGAGCGGTTCGTGCAGGGGCCGCAGCAGTCGGGCACGCTGTACCAGCGCGTCGGGGGGATCGAGTACTTCAAGGAGCTGGTGGACCGCTTCTACGCGAAGGTGGAGGCGGACCCGGTGCTGCGGCCGCTGTACCCGGAGGATTTGGAGCCTGGGAAGAACCACCTGACGATGTTCCTGGTGCAGCTCTGGGGCGGGCCTCCGTACTACGCGATGGAGCGCGGTCGTCCGCTGCTGCGGATGCGGCACTTGCCCTTCGCGATTGGGCAGGCGGAGCGGGACGCGTGGTTCTCGCACATGAGCGCGTGTGTGCTGGAGTCCGATGTGGACCGGGCGGACGCGACGATGCTGATTGATTATTTTGAGAAGGCGTCGCAGTTCATGATCAATAAGGAGTGAGGGTCGGACGTTCGGGTTAGAGGGTCAACGTGGCGAACGGGGGCAACCACAGGGGTTGCCCCTTCGTTTTTGGGTGGGGGTGGGGGTGGGGCCAATCGGATTGGTTGCGGGCGGCGGGCGCTGCCGCGCCCCCGTTCACCCCCTTCGAGAGCCTCAGGACGGGCTTCGATTTCCCTCAGGGCGAACGGCCCCACCCTGCCCCTCTGGATTTCCGCCTCCGCAGGAATGGTGTGGTGGGATTGCCGTGAGCGGGGACGCCTCCCCGCGCCCCTGGATACCGGCTTCCGCCGGTATGGAGACGGTTGGGGGTGGGTCCGGGCTGATGGGGATGCTGTTCGTCGGGGTTCCTGCCTTCGCAGGAACGACGGGTTGGGGGCGGGAATGACGCGGAGGTGGAGATTGCGGCGAGCGGGGGCGCCTTCCCCGCCCCTGGATACCGGCTTCCGCCGGTATGGAGACGGAGGGGGTGGGTCACTCGGTATTGCTCCCAGGTGAGATTACCCCACCCGGCGTCCGTTCATACCCTTCGAGAGCCTCAGGACAGGCTTCGATTTCCCTCAGCACGAACGGACGCTCCCCACCCCGGGGCTCCCCCATCCCAGCCTTCCCCCCGAGGGGGAAGGGGCCGCTCCCCGCCGCCCCTCTGGATTCCCCCGCTTTCGCGGGGGCAGGCTCTGCCTTCGCAGGAACGACGGGTTGGGGGCGGGAACGACGCGGAGATGGAGATTGCGGCAAGCGGGGGCGCCTTCCCCGCCCCTGGATACCGGCCTCCGCCGGTATGGAGACGGGGTTAGCGAATGGCTATGAGGAAGATGCGGCGGAAGGGGAAGATGGTGCGGCCGTCGGGTTGCTTGGGGTAGTGGGGGGTTACTCGGGTGGTGTATTCCTCGATGAAGGCGGCGCGTTCGTCGTCGGTGAGGGGGTCGAGGAGGGGGCGGAGGGAGGAGCCGGAGGTCCACGCGACGATGGGGTTGTCGCCCTCGAGCTGCTGGTGGTAGGTGGTCTCCCAGATGTTGAGGTAGCCGACGAGGGGCCGGACGATGTCGTAGTACTGCTGCGGGGTGAGCACCGGGAGCTCGCGGAGGATGGGGACGACGCGGTCGCGCCATCGGTCGTTGCGGGCGGTGTCGGCCATGCCGACGTGGCTGGGCTCTCGCCAGTTGTTGGGGACCTGGATGGCGAGGGCGCCGCCGGGCTTCACGGTTTCCACGATGCGCGGGTAGAGGGTGGGGTGGTCGTCCATCCACTGGAAGGCGGCGTTGGAGTAGACGACGTCGCCGAGAACCTCGGGTTGCCATGTTGTCAGGTCTGCTTCCACCCACTCGATGTCGGAATGCTCGGCCCGGGCGCGAGAGAGCATGTCGGGGGAGCCGTCAACGCCGATGACGCGGGCGTCGGGCCAGCGTCGCTTGAGGTAGACGGTCGCGGTGCCGGGGCCGCAGCCGAGGTCGTAGACGACCTGCGGGCGGTCGACGGGGACCTGCGCGAGGAGGTCGAGGGCGGGGCGCAGGCGCTCGTTGCCGAAGGTGAGGTAGACCTCTGAGTTCCAATCCGTCATGTGGGTATTTTACGCGGTTCCCGTGCTTGGTGCGCGGGGGGTGCAAGGGAATCGCGAAAGGGGTCTGTAGTGGGGATGCCCCGCCCCTGGATACCGGCGTCCGGCGGTATGGAGGCGGAGGGGGTTGGTTATTCGACCCTGTTGGTGGTGGGGGTGCCCCCCGGCCCCGTATCGGGGTACGGGGCATGCTTTCGCCGGTATGGAGGTGTGGGGGATGGAGCGGGCGATGGGAGTTGAACCCACGACAACCTGCTTGGAAGGCAGGGGCTCTACCGCTGAGCTACGCCCGCTTGTTGCGACACTCGGCCTTGGATGGCCGACCATTTCAGTATAGACGGTTGGCGGGGGGATTGCAGGGGCTGGTTTAGCGCACCGGGAGGGCGTCCGCGTATTTGGCGAGGAGGGTGAGGGCGGCGTCGGCTGCGGCGCGGCGGACGTGGTCGCGGTCGCCGGTGAGGTGGAGGGTGCGGACGGTCTCGGTGCCGTCGCGGGCGGATAGGGCGACGAAGAAGAGGCCGACGGGCTTGGTGTCGGTGGCGCCGCCGGGGCCGGCGATGCCGGTGTCGGCGATGGCGACGTCGGCGCGGAAGAGGGCTCGGGCGCCGCGGGCCATGGCGAGGGCGACGGGCTCGCTGACGGCGCCGCCGGCGAAGGCGACGTCGGGGACGGCGAGGAGCTCGGACTTGGCGTCGTTGGCGTAGGCGGTGACGGCGCCGAGGAAGTAGCGGGACGCGCCGGGGGCGGAGGAGAGGAGGTAGCTGAGGAGGCCGCCCGTCGCGGACTCGCCGACGGCGACGGTGAGGGCGCGGGCGGCGAGGGTCTCGGCGAGGCGGTTGAGGTCAGGCATGGGGGTATTGTAGCCGCGTGGTAGGAGTGGGCAAGGGTGGTCCATTGTCGGGGGCGCCCCACCCCTGGATCCCGGCATCCGCCGGTATGGAGGCTGGGGTGGGTGGTGATTCAGCCTTGTCGGTGGTGGGGATGCCCCGCACCTCCCCTGGATACCGGCCTCCGCCGGTATGGAGGCTGGGGGAGACCTGGGCGAACGGCCCCACCCCTGGTCGTCGTGCGCCCTCTGCAAGGCCCAGGGCTCGTGGTCGCCGCGTGGCCTCGAGGGCCGCGCGCGTCGCGGCGGGAGTCAGCGGGTTCGTCCGCCGGCGTTGGCGGCTCCTGGTGGCGCTTATCGCTGCGGCACTGCTGGCGCTCCCGCTCCTACGTGGCGACGTCGCTGCCGTCGGCCTGAATGGACTCGGTCGCGAGGCCGAGGGATTGCGGGGACAGGATTGCCGCTGGGGATCGAGGCCCGGGGCAGCGGCGCGCAATCGGGGAGACTCGGTCGAGGCGCCTCGATATAGATTTGCAGCGGTCCGGGCTGCAATTGGGGGCCACGCTTCGTAGACCGAGGTTTCGGGATTCCTGGAGGCGCGTCGAACGCGGAGAGAGAGCCGAGAACGATATTGCCCGTCGACATCGTTGTGGACACGACAGGCGACGACGCTCTGGTCAGGCCGCCGGCCATGCCGGCGCAAGTGAATGAAAAGCGACTGCCCTCCGGGCCCGGGGGGCAGTCGCTTCAAGTACACGGCAGAATGACACGGAGTAACTACCTTTACTTGAAAGCTCGCAAGCGTTGTATGTATTATTCGCTATAATACATACATGTCATTACAGCGGCAGGATGGTTTGCGCCATCGACGCAGCAAACGCGTGACGCGGGGACCCCTCTTGCGCCAGGGCGGCTCTCGGCAGGAAGGCTTTGATGAGTAAGGGACCTCGGGCGGTCTTCGGGACCCGTGCACTCCGGGCGAGGCGCGCCCTCGGGGCGACGGTCATGGTCGTCGTGATGCTGGCCGCGTCGCAGCCAGCTTTGGCGCAGGGGGGGAGTCCCCCGGCGACGCCGCAGACTACGTGATCGGGGTCGAGGGGCAGGGTTCGACGGGCACATACAGCATCTACGTCAAGGAGATCACCTGCCCCACCAGCTAAAGCGCGTAGCGCGCCCCGGACCCTGGCAACTTCGCCACGCCGGGCGCGGCGCTCCCCGGGGAGGCCGGGTCGCACAAAGCGTTGACCTGGAGCAAGGGAGAGGAGGCCAAGCATGGGAATTGGGGCATTGCCTGCGGTTCTGTGGGCTGTGGGAGGGCTTCTGCTGCTTGCAGCGTGCGCCGGCCCATCGGCTGCGGCGCCTGCGAATCCCGGGCAGCAGACGTTGCCGGCGCCGGAATCCCCGTTCGACGCCAGGGACCTCCCCCCATCGTCGGCCGCGGTTGCGCCGGCTACGCAGCCGGCGCCGCAGGGACAGGCGCCCGCGCCCGTGCAGTCGAACGTGGCACCCCAGGGGCAGACAACGTCGAGCAATCAACAATCAGAAGTTCAGACCAAGGGAACAGGCGACAGCTCAAAGCAGACCGAATACACGTGGCAGGACGGCGACCGCACAATGACCGTCATGCTCGAAACGGACCTGGCGGTTGGCGAGGAAGTCCCCGGCGCCAAGAGCGTGTATGGCGATGCACCCGAAAGCGGCATCGTGCGGGCGGAGGACGTGCCCAGAGGGAGCAAGAGCGATCCCGTCTTCCGGTCGCAATCGGGCGCGCTCATGACCCTGCCCGGCGGAGTCCTGCTGGTCCTCGACCCGAAATGGAGCGCCAAAGAGATCACCGCCTTTTTCTCCACCAACAACATCAGTGGGGACCGCGTTGAGAAGCTGGGCTACATAGAGAACGGGTTCTTCGTTGAGACTGCGTCGGGCTTCCCGTCGCTGGACCTGGCCAACGCCCTCGCCACCCAGGACGGCGTCCTGATCTCGAGCCCCAACTGGTGGACGGAAGTCACCGTGAAATGAACCCCTATGCTCCCGCGCATTGAGAGGTGACTGTTCCGATGTGCGAACTTCAGCTGCCGTTCAGGCTGTTGTCGATTGGAGGAGCATGCCTGTTCCTCCTGTCGGTTGGACTTGGGAGCGTGTCGGCGCAGAGCGGCACTCCCGGCGCGCCGGTCCTCGACAGCGTCAGCGCGGGCGACCGGGCGCTGCACGCCGCGTGGAGCGAACCGTCGGACACGGGATCATCCACGATAGCCACCTTCGACCTGCGCTACATCCTCACCACCGGGGACGAGACGGACGACGCCAACTGGACGGAGGTGGAGGGCGTTTGGCCGGGGGCCGGGGAGCTGGCGCACGCCGTCATCGACCTGAGCAACGGCGATCAGTACGACGTACAGGTGCGCGCCGTCAACTCGCGCGGCGACGGCGCCTGGTCTGCGACGGTCACGGGCACGCCCGCCGACCACGGGGGCAACCGGTCGTCAGCAACGGCCTTCACGTTGCAGTCGCCCATGCTGGGCTACATAGCGTCGAGCAGCGACGACGACTACTTCGCATTCACGCTGGACGACGACACCGGGATCTTCATCTTCACGACCAGCTACATCTCCGGGTTTCTTGCCACCACCGGCGACCTGCGGAACAGCAGCGGCACCGTCATCCGGCCGGATGAGGCAACTCCCGACTTCCGGGAGCACGGCGACCAACTGCTCATCTGGGACAGCCTGGCGGCGGGCACCTACTACGTGCGCGTGGAGGCCCCCGAGGCCGGGTACTACACGCTGCACGCGCAACCCGTACCCGACAGCGCCAGCACGGGCGACGCCATCGGCATGAACCTCGGCGGGCGCGCCAATGGCATCCTGGAGCCCGGTTCCGGGGACGAGGACTACTTCAGCTTCGTGCTCTCGTCGGCCACCGACGTCATGGTCTGGCTGCCGCGCGCCGGCAACGGGCTCGATCCGCTGGGCACGCTGCTGGACGCGGAGGGTGCGGAGGTGGCCGGGCACGATGACAGCTTCATCGACGGCGACAGGGGCAGGCACTTCATCATCAGAGAGGAACTCGACGCCGGAGTCTACTTCCTGAAGGTGAGCGGCGCGCCATCAACGACCTTTGACGTTTGCAAGGGTTACAGACCGGTGGACATCAGACAGCGCTGGGAGAACTGTTACGATACGGAGGAGAAACCCGCCGCAACGGATTCGGGCCCGTACACCGTCGTCGTGGAGGCCGTGCCGCCGCGGAGCAGCTCACTGTCGTCGTCGGCTGCGCTGCACCTGGGCGATGGCCAACTGGCCGGCGGGCGGATCGACACCAGGGGTGATTCCGACTATTTCAGCATTACGGTCGACCAACCCACTCATGTGAAAGTTGACGTGGTTAGTGCAGAAGTAGAGACGGAGATGAGATTCTACGGCACTGACGGCGCCATAGCGCAACGATTCGCGGTGGACACCGACTATCTCCCGGGCGCATTCAAGTACAGGCTCCATGCGACGCTGGAGGCCGGCACGAGCCATGTCAAAGTTGCCGCCGAAACCAGGGACATAACCGGGCCGTTCGCCATTCGGGCGACAGTGGACAGGGAGTACGCGGACTTCCTCTCCACCTGCACCGGTCTCGCCACTTCGTACTCGGACCCGCTATACGGCTGCCAGTGGAATATGAACAACACCGGCCAGGATACCGGCCAAGGGGCGGGGACCCCTGGCGAGGACATCAACGTCGAGGAGGTGTGGGACGGCGGCAACCTTGGCGAGGGAATCAACATCGCCATCGTCGACGACAGCCTTCACTTCGAGCATGAAGACTTGCGTGACAACGTCAACACCGACAAGAACATAAACTTCACCCAGTATGGAAACATCGCTGAGCGTCACTTCTACCATGGCACCTCCATGGCGGGGATCATAGCCGCTCGAGACAACGCATTCGGCATGCGGGGCGTGGCTCCCAGAGCAACCATCTACGGCTACAACTTCCTCCGCAATTCTACATTCGAAAACATGTCCCGCTCCATGCGGGGACACATGAACACTACCAGCGTTTCCAACAACAGCTGGGGGTTCAAGCCCGGGCCAGGACTGAATCGTCCCCCCCGGATTTGGGAGGTAGCGATTCAGACTGGAGTTAATAGGGGACTTAGGGGAAGGGGAGTCTCCTATGTCTTCTCCGCGGGAAACGGCGCGCTGAAGGGGGGCTATTCCAACCTCAGCGGTCTAACAAATCACTACGCGGTCATGGCAGCGTGCTCCGTCAACGACCAGGGAGAATGGCCCGACTATTCGGAGCAAGGCCCAAACTTGTGGATCTGCGCTCCCGCCGGCGATGCGTCGGCTGGCCGGCAGGGCGTGGTGTCGACCGACACGTATAACCGCTATACCCAAGGCTCCGCGGGAAGCGCAGCCGCCACAGCCACGGTAACTGGGGTAACGGCTCTGGTGCGGAAGGCGAATCCTGCACTGACGTGGCGGGACGTGAAGTTGGTGCTCGCCGGATCCGCGCGCAAGAATGCCGCCGGCGACTCCGGCTGGACTTCGGGTGCGTTGAAATACGGTTCCTCCACGGAGCGGTATAACTTCAACCACAAGTACGGCTTTGGCGTGGTCGACGCCAAGGCGGCGGTGGACCTGGCGGAATCGTGGACCAACCTGCCAAGAATGCGGGTCGCCATTGGCGGTTCAGTCACCGACCTCGACCTGACAATTCCCGACGGAGGCACGGTCAGCCACAATATCACCGTGGGGCCCGGCGTTGGCTTCATCGAGTTCGTAGAGGTCCACATTGCTACCAGGCACCCATCCTTCCGGGACCTGAAGGTTGAACTCACGTCGCCTGACGGGTCCACGTCAGTGCTCAGTGTGTCCCATGACTCGGAATCCAAGTTCCCACTGAACGGCTCGTTTCGCTTCGGGTCGGCAGCCCACCTGGGGGAGGGCGCGGGAGGCCAGTGGACCTTGCGACTCGTCGACGAAGTCACGGGCAACTCCGGCTTGCTCAAATCGTGGCGCCTAACGGTGTATGGCCACGTCTCGGGCGATGAGGTGCCCATAGTTTCTTCAATCACTTCTAACAATGCCGAGCTTGTTGTCGGTTGGACGGCGGTTGGCGACCATTCCGTTACAGCGTACGACGTCAGGTACATCGACAGCGCCGCCACAGACAAGGCCGATGCCAACTGGACGGTGGTTGACGATGCTGTGACGGCGGGCACCGGGACGTTGACGTACACAATCTCCGGGCTCACCAACGGCGCCCAGTATGACGTGCAGGTGCGCGCCGTTCGGGGCGCCACGGACGGGGCGTGGTCGGGGACCGCCGTAGGCACGCCGATGGCCGGGAGCGCCGCAGTGCCCGCCATCCAGGACATCCGCACGGAGGACACTGCCCTCAACGTGACATGGAATGCGCCCTCAAGCCCACCAGCACTGACAACCGCGTACGACGTGCGCCATATCCGCAGCGACGCCAGCGACAAGGCCGACGCCAACTGGACCCTTATAGATGACGCGTGGACCGAGGGAGCCCTCTCCTACACCATCACCGGACTGGCAAACTACGCCGAGTACGACGTGCAGGTGCGGGCCGTGAGCGCAAACGGCGACGGCGCCTGGTCATCGACGGCTACCGGCCAACCCGCAGAATTCGGAGACTCGGTGGAGACTGCTGGGACGCTGTTGTTAAACAGCCTCGTGCGCGGCGTCATCAACGTTGTGGGCGACCTGGACGCCTTCAAGGTGGAATTGAGCACAGCAGGGCATTACTCGTTCTACACCACCGGAAGCACGAATACCATTGGCGTACTGTTGGACGACCAAAGGGAGGAAATAGACCAGAATGACAACGGATTGCTGTCCAGATTCGATACGAACTTCTACATTGCGGCGGCTCTGGATCCCGGCACCTACTATCTGTTGGTATCCGGATACGGCAACGAAACGGGCAAATATGCGCTGAGGGCGGAGGCTTCGCCAGACAGTTCGAGCAGGTCGGACGCGGTGCCACTTCCCATCGACGGCACGGCGGAGGAGACGTTTAGCGGCGAATCCGATGAAGACTTTTTCAAACTGCAGTTGACTCAGAGGACAGACGTGGCTTTGCGCTCAACCGGGAACAGGGACACCGTGGCGGTCCTGACCAACTCCTCTGGCACCGAAATAGCATCAAGCGACGAGGGTTACATGGACCCAAGTTGGCACAACTTCCTGATCCTCAAAAGACTCTCCCCCGGTACGTACTATCTCCAGATTCATGAGCACGGCGGAAGAAGCGGACCCTACAGGGTCCACGCGTCGAGCATCACAGAGCCGGGAAACACCAGCACGGACGCGCAGGAAATCCGATTTGGCGAGCTGACCGGAGGCCGTATCAGTTCCGGGGGCGAAACGGAATTCTTCACCTTCACCCTGGAAGAGAGAAGAAGAGTAAGGCTTGCCGCAACTGGTCAGCCTTTTCAAGGGTCAAGCCTACAGGTCGTCGCGGAGCTTCTGGACGGCAACCTCAACTCATTGGAAAGGTTTTGGGCCCATGCGTACACAGGCCTACTCGAGGGGGAGCGAGTCCTCCCGGCTGGCGAATATTTCCTTAAGATCAGGGGGGCGACCTCAACGGAGAAAGGGGTCTACGTGCTTCGGGCCTACCGAACTGCGGTATCTGCGCGCGAGTCAAACCCCTGTTCCGGGGACCTCATCGGCCTTTCGGACACCTTTGCCGGCTGCCAGTGGCATCTGATCAACGTAGCCCAACTTGGAGGTCTCGGTGGGCCCGACCTGAACATTGAGAGTGTTTGGAGCACGTACGACGGGGAGGGCATCAACGTCGTGGTCGTGGACGACGGCCTCGAATTTGGGCATGAGGACCTGACCGCCAATGTTGACAGAGCCAAGAACCACTCATACGTCGAAGGCAAGTCTGTCTCGGACCTCAACCCGTGGCACGGAACGTCGGTCGCCGGCGTCATCGCCGCCGAGGCCAACGACATAGGCGTGCGCGGCGTTGCGCCGGGCGCCACCATCTACGGCCATAACCTGCTCCATAACGTCACCGACATGAACCTAGGCTACGCAATGTCCCACGACTTGGCCACAACCGCCATCAGCAACAATAGCTGGGGCACCCCAGATTTTGGTCTCCCAAGTCCCGCCAATCATTTCTGGAGGGCCGGCGTTGAGAGCGGCATCACCAGCGGCTACGGCGGTAAGGGGGTGTTTTACGCCTGGGCCGCTGGCAACGGCGCCTACTACCGTGACTATTCCTCCCTGGACGAGCAAACCAACTTCTACGGCGTGACCGCAGTTTGTGCGGTGAATTACAGGGGAAAGCGTTCCTCCTTTTCGGAACCGGGATCCAACCTCTGGGTCTGCGGTCTGTCCAATAACGGGGCTACATCCGGCTTGCCCGGCATCACCACCACAGCCGTCCGCAACGACTACACCAGCAGGTTTGGCGGGACAAGCTCCGCCACTCCCATGGTCGCCGGTGTTGCGGCGCTGATGCGGGAGGCCAACGACCAGCTGACGTGGCGCGACATCAAGCTGATCCTTGCGGCCACTGCCCGGAAGGTGGACCCGGACAATACGGGTTGGACGGAGGGCGCCCTCAAGTACGGTTCGATGTCGGAGCGCTACTCCTTCAACTACGAATATGGATTCGGGCTTGTTGACGCGCAGGCCGCCGTGGACACGGCTCTAACCTGGACCAATGCGCCGGCGTTTCGAAAGATCAGTGTCTCTTCCGGCGGTCTGGACTTGCACATCGCCGACACCCAGGGCGGAGTCTATGCAACGACTGTAACCACGAGCCTCACCGTGGACCCCCACGTGAGCTTCATCGAGCATGTTCAGGTAGACGTCGACCTCCAGCACACCTCGTTCAGGGACCTGCACATCGAGGTGGAGTCCCCAAGCGGTGTGGTCTCCGTCCTGTCGCCAACCGCGCTAGACGCCATAGGTACTTCTCTTACTGCGCTAGGTGAAAGGTGGAATGGGGAATTCAGTTTCGGTTCAGCCAAGCACCTTGGCGAGAACGGCGCCGGGGAGTGGACGCTGCGGATATCAGACCGCGTCAGAAATGACTCAGGCACACTCCGGTCATGGGGCATCACCCTCTACGGGCATGGGGAGGGGCCGGGCATTCCCGCGATCGATGCCGTGACGGCGGGCGCCCGGAGCGCGACCGTCGCGTGGTCGGCGCCGACCATCACCGGCAACGCCGCCATCACGTCCTACGACCTGCGCTACCGAAGGGAAGAGCCGGACGCCGAGTGGGTGGAACTCCTGACCATCTGGTCATCGGGCACGCTGAGCTACACGCTCTCCGGCCTGGACGGGGAGGCCACGTACGACATTCAGGTACGCGCGAGGAGCGGCACGGTCGTGGGCCCGTGGTCGAAGGCTGAAGCCGCCGAACCGACGTTGGCGACGCCGACCGCGCCTTCCATCATTGCCGTCGATCCCGGGAACCGCACCCTTGGCGTCACCTGGACGCCGCCTCCCGAGGCGGTAGGGGACGAGATCACCGCCTACGACCTGCGGTACATCCTCACCAGCGCCGACGAGTCGGTCGACGCCAACTGGACGGTGCGCTCCCGCGTGTGGACGTCGGGGCCGCTGCGCTATGCGCAGGGCAGCCTCACCAACGGGTCGGGCTATGACGTGCAGGTGCGGGCGGTCAACAGCGAAGGCGAGGGGGCGTGGTCCTCCTCCCTCCAGGGAACGCCGGCGGACCGGGTGAACCTCAGGCTGGGGTGGGCCAGTGCCGCCACCACGGTCGACGAGAACGCGGGGTCGGTCACGCTGCAGGCTGAGCTTGTCGTTGCCGAGTCGGGCATGGTGGAGAGCGGGCTATCCGTTGACGTCGCCGTGACCGCCGATGGCGCCGCGAACGCACCATCGGACTATACCGTGCAGCCGACGGCGCTCACCTTCAGCGCGAGTGACTTCACGTCCGCGACGATTCAGGGACAGACCCGCTACATCGCGGTGAAGGACATCGTCCTGGCCCTGGTGGACGACTCGGTCAACGAAGGCGACGAGCAGGTCACCCTGACGTTGACCTACGATGAGCCGGCCCTGCCGCACCTGGTGGGCGACCGTGCCACCCTGGCGGTCACCATCCGTGACGACGACCGCGGCCCCATCGCACTATCGTGGGAGAACCCGTCGGTCACCGTCGATGAGGGCGCCGGGGTGGTGGCCCTGCGCGCGTTGGCCATCACCGGGCAGGACGTCGCGCCTGCCGCCGATTTCACGGTGCAGGCGTCGGTGGCTGCGGTTGAGGGAACGGCGGAACGGAGCGTCGACTACTCGCCGCATTCCAGCACGATCGTCTTCAGCGGCAGCTCGTTCAGCCGTACGACGATCGACGGCCAGGGCCGCTATCGCGCCGCGTACGATGTCGTGATCCCTATCGCGGACGACCTGGACGATGAGCCGGATGAGCAGCTGACGGTGGTCATGGCCTTCGTCAACCCGACGCTGCCGCACCTGCAGGGCTCGTCGGCGACGGCGACCGTCACCATCCGTGACAACGACTTCGTTCCCGTCACCATTGGCTGGGACCCGCCGGCGGCCAGCCTGGAAGAGCATGGGCCCACGGTGACCCTCGGGGCCACGGTCACCACCACCGTGGACAGGATGCCCGAGAGCGGGTTCTCCGTCCTCCTCTCGGCGACAACGGCCGACGACACGGCGACCGCCGGGTCCGACTACCGATCGCTGACCCAGGACCTGAGCTTCCAGCAGAGCGACTTTACGCGCACCGACGTGGGCGGCCAGTTCCGCTTCCAGGCGACCAAGGACGTCACGGTCTCCATCATCGACGACACGGTGGACGAGGGGGACGAGGCCTTCACCGTGGACCTGGCGTACCGCGGGGTCATGCACAACCACTACACGGGCGGGAGCGCCGAGGCGACCGTGACCATCGTCGACAACGAGTTGCCGGAGGTGACCCTGGGCTGGGAGGCTGCAACGCTCTCGGTGGACGAGCCGGCCACACCGGGGAGCACCGTGGCCGTGACGCTAACGGCCGTGGCCAGCACAGTGGAGAACATGCCGCCGGAGCCGGGCTTCACCCTCGACTACAGCGTGACGACGGCGGACGGCACGGCGACGGCGACGGCGGACTACGAGGCGCTCCACGAGACCAAGTCCATTCCACGCAGCGACTTCACCGCCGAGACGGTGGACGGGCAGACCCGGTACCGGACCACGCTTTCCTACACGGTCACCATCGCGGACGACACCGTGGACGAGGAGGACGAGACCTTCACGGTCCGGCTCGCCTTCGACGACCCCAACGCGCCGTACCTGATACCCGGGGACATGACGGCGACCATCACCATTGCGGACAACGACCACGTGGCGGTGAGGCTCGGCTGGGCGGAGACGCGGTTCACCGCGGAAGAGCCCACCACCGTGGGTGACACCACATCGTTGACCCTGACGGCCCGGGCGGTAACGACGAAGGACAAGCAGCCAGAGGCGGGCTTCGTCATGAACTTCAGCGTCAGCAGCGCCGACGGGACGGCGCAGGAACCCGCGGACTACACCGGGGTCTTCAGCGGGTCGGAGTCCTTTACGCCGAACGATTTCTCGCGGACCACCCTGAACGGACAGCGGGTGTTCGTGGCGGCAAGGGACTTCACCGTCACCATCGCCCACGACACCCGCGACGAGCCCAACGAGACCTTCACCGTCGATCTCGACCTGACCAATGCCAGCCTGCCGCACCTCAGCGCGGGCGCCACCCGCGCCACGATCACCATCACCGACAACGACCACGTGCCCGTGGCGCTGAGCTGGGCGCAATCGTCCTTCACGGAGAACGAGGACACCGCTGCCGTCACCCTGACGGCGGAGGTGACCACGACGGTCGACAAGATGCCGGAGGCCGGGTTCGTGGCGGCCGTCGCGGTGGAGACGGTGGACGGCAGCGCCACGGCGGGGCCGGACTACGTCCGGCTGTCGACGGCGCACAGCTTCCCGCAGAGCGCCTTCAGCCGGGTCGACACGGGTGGGGGGCTGTACCGCTACCAGGCGACCCGCGCGTTCACGGTCAGCCTGCGGGAGGACAACGCCGACGAGGAGACGGAGCAGTTTCAGGTCGTGCTGGCCTACAACAACCCCGCCCTGCCCCACCTGACGGGCGGCAGCGCCACCGCCACCATCGCCATCACCGACAACGACCACGTGCCCGTGCGCCTCGGCTGGACCGAGACCCAGTTCACCGTGGAGGAGCCCACCACCGTCGGCGACACCACGCCGCTGACCCTGACGGCCCAGGCGGTGACGACCAAGGACAAGCGGCCCGAGAGCGGGTTCACCTTCGACATCGCCGTGAGCACCGCCGACGGCACCGCCCGGGAGCCGGGCGACTACGAGAAGCTCACGGAGACGGAGACCATTGACCGCTTCGACTTCTCCCGGCAGTCGGTGGGCGGCCAGTTCCGGTGGGTGGCCGAGGCGAGCTTCACCGTCAACGTCAACCACGACACCATCACGCAGGAAACCGAGACCTTCCAGGTGCACCTGGCCTACGCTGGTTCGAGCCAGCCCTACCAGCTGCGGGCGGACACCACGGCGACGGTCACCGTCACCGATGACGCCGCATCCCTCGCCGACCTGACCACCACCGTCACCGTCGACAGGGGCACGGCAACATTCGGCGATACGCTCACCTACGAGTGGTCGGTGACCAACACCGATGCGGCGGACACCACCAACGTCCGCCTCAACGCGACGCTCGACCCGGGGGTGACCTTCACCTCCGCCGGCGTGGACCCCCCGTCGACGGGCCAGTGCAGCCAGTCGGGCGGCACGGTGACCTGCACCCTCGGCACGCTGTCACAGTCCGACAGGGTGGACGGCGCCATCGTGGTGGAGGTTGCCGACAGCGCGTCGGCGGACATCGCGTTCAGGGCGCTGGCGAAGGGCGACCAGCTCGACCGGACGCCGGGCGACAACGACGACGCGGTGGCGACGGAGCTCGTTGCGCCGCCGCGGGCGATCGCGGACCTGCGCGCCACCGGGGAGGGCGGCCACATCGACCTGGCGTGGAGCGCCCCGGTCGACAACGGCAGTCCCATCACCGCCTACACGCTGGAGCGCAAGGACGACGTGAACGACTTCGTGGCGCTGACGGCGCCGGACCCCAACGCCCGCTCCTACCGGGACGAGGGCGTGGTGAGAGGGACCGAATACACCTATCGCATTCGGGCCGCCAACGCCGACGGCACGGCTGCCTGGTCCAACGAGGCCACGGGGGAGACGCGGGTCATCCCGCTGCCCGTCTCCGGCGGAGGCGGCGGAGGCGGCGGCGGCGGCTTCGGGCCGGCGCCGAAGGCGCCCAAGTTCGCCGACGGGTTCCGCACCACGAGAACCTTGCCGGAGAACGCCCGGCCCGGCGCCGCGGTGGGCGCGCCGATACCGGCGTCCCACGTGGACGACCTGGCCATCACCTACGCTCTCAGCGGGGCCGACGCTGCCTCCTTCACCGTCGACGTGGGGACGGGGCAGATGCGGGTCAAGGAGGGGGTCGAGCTGGAGCTGGGGCGCACGTACACGGTGAACCTGACGGCGACGGACGCCGCGGGGTTCGGCGCGGTCATCATCGTCGTCATCGAGGTGTCCGGGGCCGCCCACCACGCCTACGACCTCAACGCCAACGGCGTCATCGATCGCGTCGAGGTCATCGCCGCCGTCCGCGACTACTTCCAGGGGCTCATCGACAAGCGCGACGTCGTCGAGATCATCAAGCTCTACTTCGCCGGGTAGGACATGACGCGCAGCGCTCGCATGGGCGAGGGGGCGCGCTCGCGGTGGGCGTTGGCGTGCGCGCGGCGATCGTCATGGCGCGGCGCCGGGTGGGGTTCGCGCCGGGCATGACACAGGCGAGCTAGCGACTCCTCCCCGCATGCGGGCTTGCCCTGCGCCCCGGGCCCCGCGCCGCTCAATTGACCAGACTGGTATTTGCGCCTTCCCGCAATCCCTCAACTGCTATGCACAGACCCCAATGCCCTCTGTTCCCGCGTGACTGCGCGGTTGCGAACAGATTCAATTGAAAACTTTCGATTGAAAGATTTCTTACGTATTGACACGTACATGTTAGTACGTATAGCTTACATTTTGGCTATGACAATATCGATGTGTCACCTGGGGGGCGATGATGGAACTAAACGAGGGTTCCTGTAGCAGCCCGAATGCGCCTCGATTGCAGCCCAGGGGGGTGGTAAGCCCCGCTCGCGCCCACCCGCCGGGATTTCTCCGTGTTCTCCTCTCATTGGCAGCCGTCGTGGTGGCGGCGGGGCTGCTGCTTGTGCCCGGGGAGGCGCGCGCACAGACGAATCCTGCTGCCCCCGGAATTGACAATGCGACCGTGGACGGAACGTCCCTGATCATTTTCTATAGTGATCTCCTGGACCCCAACTCCACTCCCGCAACGTCCCAATACACTGTGACCGTGGGCGGCACCACCGAGCAAACTCCCTCGAGCGTCGTGGTTCGGGCCGCTGAGGTTGAACTGACGCTTGGGACGGCTGTCACCAGCGGCGAAGCAGTGACCGTGACCTACAGGGGGGGGACGACCAACGTTCAGAGCCTGTCACACATGACACACGTAGGGGCGCTGACCAACCAGGAAGTGAAGAACTTCACCGACTCGACCAACCACTTGCCGACGTTCTCGAGCAATGCGGTCACACTCACGGTCGATGAGAACACAGCCACCGGGGGGAACGTCGGGAGCCCAGTCCCCGCAACGGACCCCGACTCGGGCGACACGCTGACCTACGAACTGCCCGGCCATATCACCTACTTCGACGTTACGGCCGCCACGGGTCAGATAACAGTAGATACGGCCACCCTGGACTTCGAGGGTGGTACGACTTCTTACGAATTTGCGCTCTTCGTTCGCGATAGCGAGGGCCCCGATGGAGGGGGCGACAGCATACATGACGACAGCATCAAGGTGACGGTCAACGTCAACGACGTCAATGAGCCGCCGGCATTTGTGGATGGCCTTACCGCCCCGACGTGGATGGAGGGCACGTCGACCGGTCAACTCCTTGCCGATTATGAGGTGACGGACCCTGAGGATGACTCGCTGACATGGACGCTGACCGGCGCCGACGCGTCTCACTTCACCATCAACGCGTCGACAGGCGCTCTCATGTTTCAGGACGAGCCCGACTTCGAGGACCCCTTGGACGACGGCATGGATAACGTCTACAACATGACCGTTAACGTCCGCGACAGCAAGATCAACACCGCCACAAACAACGGCAACTCCGACTCCGCGGTAGACTTAAGCTTCGATTTCACAGTCACCGTCACCAACGTCAATGAGGACCCGGACATTACGAGCACTGGGGCCGGTTTCGCAACAATCAGCGTCCCGGAGAACACGTCGGACAGCACCGTACTCGCCACCTACACCGCGAGCGACCCCGACGCTGATGACACAGCAGACACGCTTGTCTGGACGCTGTCCGGCCCCGATGCCGACCAGCTTGAAATGTTTGGTTCCACCCTGTATTTCAGGGATCCACCCAACTTCGAGGTTCCTACTGACAACGGCGGAAACAACGTCTACAACGTGATAGTCAATGTTCGGGATGATGCTGATGCCAATGTCGATGACACATTGAACGTCGCAGTCACCGTGACCAACGTCGACGAGCCTGGCATGGTGACGCTGCCCGGCACTATCACAGCCGGGATGGCGGCAACTGCGATGTTGAGCGACATAGACGGGGCTGTCAGCAACGTGGCGTGGCAGTGGTCGCGGTCACCAGCTCCAAGCGGCGCGTTCAACAACATTAGTGGAGCGACCTCAGCCTCCTACACGCCCGTGGCCGCGGACGTGGGCATGCATCTGAAGGTCACGGCGATGTACATGGACCCGCAGGGTTCGGGAAAGAGTGCAATCAGCCCAGCGTCGAGTGCGGTGTTGAGGGGGAACCAGGACCCGTCGTTCAGCAACATGTCGGCCATGCGGAGCGTGGATGAGAACAGCGCGTCGGGGGTGAACGTTGGGGCTGCAGTGTCGACCACGGATAGCGACGGCGACGCGCTGCAGTACACGTTGACCGGCACGGACGCGTCGTCCTTCACCATCGATTCGAACGGCCAGATAAAGACCACGGGGGTCACCTACAACTACGAGTCCAAGAGCAGCTACAGCGTGACCGTGAACGTGCGCGACAATAAGGACGATGCCGGCAACACCAACTCCATGATAGATGACACCATCGCGGTGACCATCAACATCAACAACGTGGACGAGCCGGGGACGGTGACCATCTCGGGCTTGGAGGTGGGCGGCGAGACGCTGACGGCGTCGGTGACCGACATCGACGGGACGATCACCGGCCTGTCGTGGCGGTGGCAACGGCAGGGGAGCGGCAGCAATTTCAACAATATCAGCGGGGCTACCTCCAACACGTATGCGCCCGTGGCTGCGGACGTGGGCAAGAGGCTGAAGGTTAAGGCGATGTACACGGACCCGCAAGGGTCGGGCAAGAGCGCGGAGGCCGAGACGGGGGCGATCGGCTCAAGCAACTCCGACCCGGCGTTCCCTTCGAGTGAGACCGGCGCCCGCAGTGTGGCGGAGAACACGGGCGCAAACATGAACATCGGCACGCCGGTGGCGGCCACTGACTCGGACATGGACACGTTGCACTACACGCTGGGGGGCACGGATGCGTCGGACTTTGACATCGATGCATCGACAGGCCGGTTGAAGACCAAGTCCGCGCTGGACCATGAGGCCGACGCGAGCTACACGGTGACAGTGAGCGTCAGCGACAACAAGGACGCCGCCGGCGACGCCAACAGCAACGCGGTGGATGACACCGTCACGGTGACCATCACGGTGACGGACGTCAATGAGGCGCCGGTGATATCGTCGCCTCCGGCGACCAGGAGCATCCCTGAGAACAGCACGGCCGTTTACACGTTTGCGTCGACGGACGTGGACGCTTCCGACACGCGGTCGTGGTCGGTGGAGAACGCGGACGACGGGGGCCTGTTCACGATCAGCGGGTCGACCGGAGCGCTCTCGTTCACGAGTGCGCCGGACTTCGAGACGCCAAGCCAGTCCGGAAGCACCGACAACCGGTACGTGGTGACGGTGAAGATCACCGACGCCGGTGGTTTGAGCGACACGCACGAACTCACTGTCACCGTTACGAACATCAACGAGGCGCCCGACATCACGACCGATTCAGGGACATACTTAGCCTTTAACGTCGACGAAAATACGACAACTGACACGGTCATCAAGACCTACATGGCAACTGACGTGGACGCCGGAAGCGTATTGACGTGGTTGCTGGAAGGCAATGACGCAGGCGACTTCAATATCACGAAGAACGCACAAGGGCACGGGGATCTGACCTTTGCTAACGTGCCCAACTACGAGATGCCGGCCGACGCCGACACGTTGAATGACTACGACTTAACTGTAAAGGTCCGCGACAATCACAGCGGCAATCTCACAGACACGGTGAGTGTCGCAGTCACCGTCGAGGACGTGAACGAGACGCCGGTGGTCAGCGGGACTGCGGAGCCGAGCTTCATGGAGATCGAGTACGACGCTACCTTACCGGTCCTCACCATCGGCACGTATACGGCCACCGACGATGAAGGGGACACGATGTCGTGGGCCGTGACCGGCACGGACGCGGCGCACTTCTCGATCACGTCGACGGGCGTGCTGTCGTTCAGCATCAGACCGGACTTCGAGAACCCGGCTGACCTGGACGACTCCAACATGATGGGCGCCTCCAACAACGCGTACGATATCGTCGTGGAGGCCACGGACGACAATGCGCAGGGGGGCAAGGGGGGGACGCAAACGGGGACGTACGCCGTCACGGTGACGGTGACCAACGTCGACGAGACGCCGGAGATTCCGGCGGGGGTTGATAACGAAAGCTTCGAGGAGATTCAGTTCGACGCTGTTTCCGCAGACCTGGACCTGATGACCTACACACCTCGGGACGAGGAGACCTCCGATCTCACCAACCTGTCGTGGTCCCTTGGCGGCACAGACGCTGCCGACTTCGAGATCACGGAGGATTCCACAAACGGACACGGTACGCTCAGCTTCCGAGAGCGGCCCAACTACGAGGAGCCGACCGACCGCGTGAACACCACAGACGGCCATGTAGCCGGTGACCGAATGTACGAGGTCATCGTGATGATCAGCGACGGACCGAACACGCGAAAATACCCGCTGACGGTGACGGTCACCAACGTCAACGAGACGCCGATATTCACGGTAGAAAGCACCGCTTTTCACAGAGACGAGATCGAGTACGACTCGGGGATTACGGCGCAATATCTCTCCACCATCCCGGCCACAGATGAAAACCAGTTCTTATGGTACGAGTTTGACGTGCGGGACGAGGAGGGGGATGACATCATTTTCACCCTCACCGGGGCCGACGCGGAGGACTTCGTCCTCACAGAGGACACGGCTTTTATGCCGACGGCAGACGCCGACGAGAGGGCCATCGCCCGCTGGGCTATCGTGCCGAACTATGAGGTGCCGCTGGGTTCTTCAAGTGAGGGGCCGAATGCATACGTGTTCACAGTGAATGCATCCGACGGCTTCACCACGCGGGAGCACTCCTTCTTTATCCAGATTATCAACGTCAACGAGCAGCCGTCGTTCACGGGGACTCCGGAAACGGCGATAACGCTCGACGAGCACGACGCAACCCTCGATGCGAACTTCCAGGAGCCGCCCTACATCTTCCCGACTATCGCGTCATACACCGCGCACGATGAGGAGGGCGGGGTCACGTGGTCGCTGACGGGCACGGACGCGGGGGACTTCGAGATCGACAGCGTCGGCGCTGTGACTTTCAAGGAGACGCCCAGCTTCGAGGACCCCAGGGACTCCGGCGGGAACAACGTGTACGAGTTCAACGTCGTCGTCACCGACGTCAAGAGCGGCTCGACAATGCGCTCGGCCATGGAGGCCGTCACCGTGACGGTGCAGGACATCGAGGAGACGGGCGTCATCCAGGTGGACAACGTGACCCCTGCCGTGGGGGAGATGATCACCTTCGCGCTGACGGACCCGGACGGCGATATCGACACGGACCAACAAGACATCAGCTGGACCCTGAGGGCACAGGAGTCGGGGGTGTGGCAACCCATCACCCTCGGTCCCTCCGCCTCGACCATGCTGGTGTACACCGTGGATGAGGACGATGCCGGGAAGCCGCTGCGGGCCGAGGTGACATACTACGACCGCCGAAACGCTGACCGCAATTTCGTCAACCGGAAATCACTGACGAGCGCTGAGACCCAGGAGGTCCTGGAGGACCCAGCGCCCAACGTGGACCCGCGATTCCGCGAGGGGTCGAGCCAGTCCATCGAGGAAGGCCCGGCCGGCAGATTCCTGCCGGACCGCATCACCGCCACGGACCGCGACGGCGACTCCCTGACGTACGCCATCGAGCCGTCGCCGGCTTCCGCGTTCTTCGAAATCAACCCGTCCACCGGGCAGATCGAGATAGTGGAGCCGCTGGACTTCGAAACAGCGGGGCCTGGTGGCATCCTGGTCTTCACGGTCACTGTGCACGACGGCAAGGGCTTGGACTCGAACGACATGGTCATCCCCGACACGTCCGTCGACGCGACGACGTCCGCCTCCGTTGTGGTCATCGACGTGGAGGAGGAGGGAGTCGTCACGTTCTCGCACCAGGAGCCGGAGGCGGGGACGCAGGTGACGGCGACACTGACGGACGGGGACGGCGGCGTCACCGGCCAGATGTGGGAGTGGTGGCGGTCGGCGAACGGGTCCGACTGGAGCCCCATCCCCAACACGAACAGCAGCACCTACACGCCCACAGTGGCCGATGAGGACTTCTACCTGCAGGCCAGGGTCACGTACACGGACAGTCGTGGCCCCGGCAAGCCCGCGGAGGGGATCACGGGCCCGGTGCCGAGCGAGAACCGGCGGCCGCTGTTCCCGTCGACGGAGGACGGGCGGCGGACAATCGATGAGAACTCGCGCTCGGGGGCGAACATCGGCGCGCCGGTGGCGGCGGAGGACCCGGAGCGGGACCGGCTGACGTACACGCTGACGGGGACGGACGCGGCCGCGTTCACCATCGTGGTGACGACGGGGCAGATCCGGGTCGCGCCGGGGACGACGCTGGACTTCGAGACGAAGTCGTCGTACAGCGTGACCGTCGAGGTGCACGACGGGCTGGACGGCACGGGGATGACGTCGATTTCGATCGACGACACGCAGAGCGTGACGATCACGGTGGAGAACCTGGAGGAGCCGGGGACGGTGACGCTGACCTCGGACACGGGGCGGATACAGGCGCGGGTGCCGGTGACGGCGGCGCTGGAAGACGACGACGGGCCGACCAACATCATGTGGCAGTGGGCGCGCTCGCCCAACGGCAGCACGAACTGGTCCTACATTGGCGGGCCGACGACGAGCGACACCTTCACGCCGGATGACAGCAACGAGGGAGGGTTCATCCGCGCCACGGCGTCGTACAACGACGGCGAGGACTCGGGCAAGTCGGCGGTAAGCGTGCCGTCGCGGGTGGCCGAGGCTCCGCCGGTGAACTCGGCGCCGGTGTTCCCGTCGACGGAGGACGGCCGTCGCGAGGTGGCGGAGGACGCGGGCGGGAACACGGCGGTGGGCGCGCCGGTCGAGGCGACCGACTTCAACAACGACTCACTGACGTACTCGCTGAGCGGGACGGACGCGGCGTCGTTCACGATCGACAGCAGCACGGGGCAGATCCGCGTCGCGACGGATGCGGACCTGGACTTCGAAACCAAGCGGACGCTGCGCGTCACGGTGGAGGTCACCGACGGCCGGGACGACAAGGGCGACGACGACATGGACGCGATCGACGACCGGCAGAACGTGACGATCACGCTGACGGACGTGAACGAGGCGCCGGTGGTCACGGGCGATGAGACGCCCAGCGTCGTGGAGAACCTGAACCGGGCGGTGGCGACGTACACGGCTGCGGACCCGGAGCGGGACACGCTGACGTGGACGGTGAACGACGACGACAACTTCTGGATCTCGCAGCGGGGGCAGCTGTACTTCCGCACGCCGCCGAGCTTCGAGGTCAGCCCAAGCTACTCCGTGACGGTGATGGCGGAGGACGAGGGGGGGCTTTCGCACTCGCTGCCTGTGACCGTCGCGGTGACGGACGTGGAGGAGGACGGCGTCGTGACCGTCACGCCGCTGCGCGGGTGGGAAGGTACGCGATTCGAGGCCGAGTTGGATGACGACGACGGCAATATAAGCAACAGGGACTGGCAATGGCAGCGGTCGTCGAACCGCTCAAGCTGGCAGAACATCGCGACCGCGACGTCGAGCAGCTACACCGCGACGGGGGACGACGTCGAAAAATACCTGCGGGCGACCGTGACGTACACCGACGATCGGGGCAGCAACAAGGATGCGGAGGCTGCGCCGACGGGCCAAATTGAAGACATGGCGGACAGACCCTCAACCAACACAGCCCCTGTGTTCACGGAAACGTCTCCGGTTGCGCGCTCCATCGGCCAGGGGACGGCGGCGGGCCGGAGCATCGGCGCGCCTGTGCGGGCGACGGATGCGGACACGGACGACGTGCTCACGTACTCGCTGGACGGGGCGGACGCCGGCCTCTTTGACATCGACCCGGCGACTGGCCAGTTGCGCACATGGGAAGTCCTCGACTACAACCCAGATGGAGACAATGAGTACGAAGTGACGGTGAACGTCCACGACGGCTACAACCCCTCCTACGTTCCCTCGACCGACGTGGACGCCATGATAGACGTGACCATCACGGTGACGCAGGTGGCGCAGCGCTCGTCCAGCGGCGGCGGCGGTGGAGGCGGCGGCTTCGGGCCGGCTCCCACGGCGCCGAGCTTCGTCGACGGGTTCCGGACGTCGCGGGAGCTGGCGGTGAACGCGCTGGTGGGCGACGCCGTCGGCGAGCCGGTGGCGGCGACGCACCCCAATGACGACGACGTGACGTATTCGCTGAGCGGGGCGAACGCCACCCTCTTCACGGTCGATGAGCAGACGGGCCAGATTCGGCTGGGTCAGGCGGTTACGCTGGCGCTGGGGCAGACGTACACCGTCAACGTGACGGCCACGGACAGCACGGGAACGGGCGCGATCATCATCGTGGACATCTCGGTGACGGAGGCCGGGTTCCATCGCTACGACGCGAACAACAACGGCAGCTTCGAGAAGGAAGAGGTCATCAAGGCTGTTGCCGACTACTTCGCGGGGCTCATCAGCAAGCAGGATGTGCTGGAGATTGTCATCGCCTACTTTGGGCAATAGCGCAGGGGGCGCCATGGCACGAATCGACAGGAGGGCAGAGTGATCCGGACCTCGCTGGGAGCGGCCGCGGCGCTGGCCATTGCCGCAGTATTGGGCGCCGCGGCGCTGCTGGGGCAGTCCGGACTCGTGGATGCGCAGTCGCACAGCGCGACGCGGTCGTTCGCCGTGAGCTGGTCCGCGCCCCGCGCCGAATTTCAGGTCTCGATCAACACCAGCAACCTTGGAGGGTTTGGGCAGGTGGTCGAGACACTCCCGGCGGGCTTCACGTACGTCCGCTCAAGCCTCGACAGCTTCCAGGTTGAAGTCGCCGGGCAGGAGGTTGCGTTCAACCTGCTAGGCAATGCCAATTTCACCTACGTGGTGACGGTCCCGGCCACAGAGGGGAATTACACCTTCTCGGGCGTCGTCAAGAATGCTGACCTCCAGGAGCGGACAATCGCGGGCCACACCCGGCTGCGGGTCGGGCCGCCGCCGACGCCGGAGCCGACGGCGACGCACACGCCCGTGCCCGCGGACACGCCGACACCGGAGCCGACGGCCACGCCGACGCCGGAACCGACGGCCACACCCGAGCCTGAACCCACGCCTACGCCGACGCCGGAACCGACCGCCACGCCCACCCCGGAGCCGACGGCCACGCCGACGCCGGCGCCTACGGCCACGCCGGCACAGGCGGAAGTCATCGTCGTAACCCCGACGCCGACGCCCTCGCCAGCGCCGACCCCCACCCCGGCGCCTCCGCAGCCGACGGCAACGGAGGCGGGTGAGTCCGGCGGAGGGGTGCCGCCACTGCTCTGGCTCATCGCCGTGCTCATCGGCCTCGGCCTCATCCTGGGCATCGCGTCCTACATCCGCACGAGGAGCTAGGTATTGCTCCACGGGGAACCGCGTCTCGTAGATACCGCTGAAACCGTGTACTTGTGCTGATACAGAAGTTGTGTTGTATGCGCTTGGGCAGGTCGCTTGCAACATACCTAGTATCGGTTGCAGCGCTGAGCCTCGCGGGCGCCCTGGCCTTTCTCATGTCCCTCCCGGCGAGCGCACAGAGCCCACCCACGTGTCCGGACCCCACCCCAACCGCGGTGGACGTTGACACCATTCCCATCGTGGTCACGTCAACCACTGACGACTACTTCGTGCTGTACGCCAGCTTCGACGTCGACGGCACGGAGGTGGAGTTTCCCGTCGCCGTAGTCCGCGGAGAGGCGGGTACGACCACGCTGGAGGAGAACGTCGAGGCCTTGCCGAAGGAGCGCTACCGCGTCGAGAAGTACGAGGTCGCCGACCCCGCCGACGTCGACGGCGACTGCATCGACGACATCACCGAGCTCGACAACCTTGGCAGCATGAACCCGGTCAATCCTGCCGTGACTATCGAGTCCGAACACGGCGCTCTCGCCATTCCCGACCTCGAGACCTTCAAGGCACTATCAGTCGAGTCGCAAAACTCTGAGACCAAGGTATACATCAAGTTCGTGATATTCGACTTCGGCACAGCACGGCAGCGCCTGTATTTCATGAACACCAACATATACCGGGAGCACGGTACTTTTGAACAGTACCTTGATGAAGAATACTCGGTAGAGGGGCGAAGTCCTGAGCTCAACGGCACGCTTGTGTACGATCCGGAACTCGCTCAACGCGACAACGCTGAAGGCGTTAATTTCTTCTTCCAGGTGCGCTGTTGCGCGCCGAATCACTTTCAGAACGCGTCGCGGACCCACGCTCTGCTCGCCGCGAGCCTCCCCATGCTGGAGTTGCCCATGGGCCTGCGTCTTCAGAGCTTCTTGCTTCCTGACTTGCAGCAGGAACTGCCCCTGTACTGGGAATCCCGGATACCCCTCGTGTTCGATGAGGAGCTCTTCCCGGGAGCCTTGTCCGTGTCGCTGAACGCGGCGGTTGGGTACGGGCTGCTGCGGGTTGTGGAGCCGGACGAGCGTCCCCACCCCCGCGACGTGGTTGTCTACGAAGCGCTGCCCAACAATCTCCCGCGCGTGGCCGGCATCATCAGCACCGCCACGCAGACGCCGCTGTCGCACGTCAATCTGCGCGCGGTCCAGGACGCCGTCCCGAACGCGTACATACGAGACGGCCTCGACAACCCACTCATCGCCAACCTTCTGAACAGGTATGTCCGCTACGAGGTCACCGAGACTTCGTGGAAGCTGCGCGCCGCCACCCTCGCCGAGGTCGAGGCACACTACGAGTCGTCCCGCCCTTCCAGCACGCAGACGCCGGAGCGCGATCTCTCGGTCACCGGGATCACGCCGTTGAGCGATATCGGTTTTGAGGACTGGGACGCGTTCGGCGTCAAGGCGGCCAACGTGGCAGAGTTGGCGAAACTGGGGTTGCCTGACGGTACCGTCCCCGACGGCTTCGCCATCCCCTTCTACTTCTACGACGAGTTCACGAATGAGGCTGTCCTGGAAGAGGAGACCGTCTTCGGAAAGATGAGCGCCCCGGACGAGGAGAAGATCACGCTGCCGGCCGGGACGACGCTCTCCGAGGCCATCACGGCGATGCTGGCCCATCCGAAATTTCAGTCGGACCTGGACATCCAGGAAGAGATGCTCGATGACCTGCGGGACGCCATTGAGGACGCGGAGACGCCGCAGTGGATCATCGACGCGATTGTCGCCATGAACGCGGAATTCGACAGCATGTTCCCGGGCGGGCAGAACCGGCGCTACCGCTCCAGCACCAACAACGAGGACCTGCCGGGGTTCAACGGAGCGGGACTGTATGACTCCAAGTCACAGAAGCCCAGCGAGGACGAAGAGGACCTCGCCAAGTCACTCAAGGAGGTCTACGCCAGCCTCTGGAACTTCCGCGCCTTCACGGAGCGCGAATTCCACCGCATCGACCACATGGCGGCCGCGATGGGCATCCTGGTCCATCCGAGCTACCAGGACGAGTTGGTGAACGGCGTTGCCGTCAGCTTCGATCCCCTCCGCGGTCACGACGCCTACTACGTCAACAGCCAGGTCGGCGAGGACCTGGTCACCAACCCCGAGGCCTTCTCGATCCCCGAGGAAATCCTGATCTACCAGGACACAGGCTACGTCAAGGTTCTCGCCACGACGAACCTGGCCCAACCGGGGGAGCTGCTATTGAGCAACTCTCAGACCCGCCAACTAAGACGACACCTGACGACGGTCCATCACCACTTCGAAGGGCTGTACAACCCCCGAGCCGGTCAACCCTTCGCCATGGAGATCGAGTTCAAGATCACCAGCGAGAACAGCCTCGCCATCAAGCAGGCCCGCCCGTGGGTCTTTGGCGATGCGGCATCGCCCCCGCCGCCACCCCCTCCGCCCCCACCTCCGCCACCTGCACCGTCTCCTACGCCTTTAGCGTCACCTACGCCTGTAACCCCGCCACCACCCACGCCCACGACGGGAGGCAGCGGCGGAGGGGGTGGTTTCGGCCCAGCCCCTGTCGCGCCGAAGTTCACCGATGGCTTCCGCACCACGCGAGCCGTCGCGGAGAACGCGCGGCCGCGCGCTGCCGTCGGTGACCCGGTGCTGGCCACCCATCCCGATGGACTGGCGATCTCCTACTCCCTGAGCGGCACGGACGCGTCACTCTTCGACGTCGACGAGGAGACTGGACAGATCAGCGTTCGGGAGGGGGCGGAGCTCACGCTGGGGGCCACCTACACCGTAAACCTCACGGCCACAGACAGCTCCGGCTTCGGGGCCATCATCATCGTAGTGATCGAGGTGACGGAAGCCACCTTCAGCCCCTACGACCACAACGGCAACCACAGGATCGATCGCGATGAGGTCATCAAGGCGGTGTCGGACTACTTCAAGGGGCTCATCACCAAGCAAACGGTGATAGATCTCATCAAGCTGTACTTCGCCACGTAGCCGCAGAGCCTGTCCTTCTCTTACACTGGGGCAATTCCCCCAACCGTCCTGCCTGCTCGGGCGAGGCCGTTGTCCGCGACACGCTCTCCGCCGGTACCCTTCCATTGGCTCAGGCAAGCGTATCTCTTCAATGTATCCCCACCGAGGTTCTGCTGCCATGGCGGCCACTTACACCTGCCTGCCTTGCACTCGATACTTGGGATTCGAGCAGAGGGCAACCGTCGCAGAAGGAGTCCACCATGCTTACAGACCTGGTCTCTGTCACAACGTCGGACGACATTGAAGTCCATGCTCTCGTTGATGTGCACGCTGGCTTCGCTCAGCCGGGATAGCCGTTCCCGCAGAGCCTGGTTTCCTGCAGCAACTCGTCTTTTCGATTCACAAACCAACCTCGGTTGGGACTTGCCGCGACCGAAGCTCCCTTTGCCTAACACTAGACCAGATGTATTACGAGAAAGTGGGGCCATCCAATTATCCCACACAAGCGTCACAATAAATGCCTGTATAGACTCAATGGCTTAACACAAATCTTACACAAGAATGGTACAATTGAATTACAGATGCCCCGCTCGCCGGGCGGCGTCCGCCTGACACGCGGGGGACAAGCCGAGTCGCGGCACACACCACGGGACGCCGCGACAGCTCCTAACCGGGCCTCCTGCCGATCTGTGGTCATCGCGTGGAGTGCCCGCCAAGCTGCGGTTGGAATCCATGGCAACGGGGAAGGCTCGTTACAGCAAGGAATCGGGAGAAGAGGAACCGACTGGCCGGCCCTCTCGATCAGCAAAACGTAGCATTGCGCCACGGCATGACAGTGTGCGGCCCGTGGACGTTGGTGACCTGCTGCATGAGATTGAATCGCTCCGGAGGAGGCTTTCGGAGCTCAGTGACGCCAGCCGTCTGGTCAGCGAGAGCCTCGAACTCGATGTCGTCCTACGGAATGTCATTGACAACGCACGTTCCCTGACCGGCGCACGATATGGGGCCCTCCTGACCTACGAACAGTCAGGGGCCATACAGGACTTCATTACCTCCGGGTTCTCGTCCGCGGAGATCGAGCGACTCGGCGCCTTGCCCCAGGGTCTGGGACTACTGGGGTACATGAACGAGATACGAGAGCCGCTCAGGCTATCGAACATCTCCGACCATCCCAGATCGGTCGGATTTCCCGAGAACCACCCGCCCATGAAGACCTTTCTCGGCATGCCAATCCGCATTCGCGATGAGTACGTCGGCACCATCTACCTGACGGAGAAGGTAGGCGGCGCGGAGTTTACGAGCGAAGACCAAGACATCCTAGTGATGTTTGCCTCCCAAGCCGGCGCGGCAATCTCCAACGCACGGAGATACCAGGAGGAACAGCGAGCCAGAGACGACCTGGAGGCGCTGGTCAACATATCACCCGTCGGCGTTGTGGTCTTTGACGCCAGGACCGGGCATCTGGTCTCGGCGAACGATGAGACGAGACGACTTGTGGGCAGGCTTCATACGCCGACCCGTTCTCTTGCCGACGTACTCTCAGTGATGGCCCTGCGAAGGGCGGACGGGAGCAACATTCCGATGGAAGAGCTCCCCACCGTGAAGGCGTTGACCCGCGGAGAGACCATCTTCGCCGACGAGGTGGTCATACACCCGCCGGACGGACGGGGGGCGATCACCGCACTTGTAAACGCCAGGCCGATTCGCCGGGAAGACGGCGACATCGTGTCGGTTGTCGCCACGATTCAGGATATAACGCCATTGGAACAGATGAAGAAGCAACGGGCAGAGTTCCTGAGCAACGTGAGCCACGAGTTGCGGACGCCGCTAAGCGCCATCAAGGGATCGACGTCCACCCTGCTGAATTCGACGTATCCGTTGGGCGCCGCCGAAACGCGGCAGTTCATCAGGGTGATCGACGAGCAGTCGGACCATATGCATCGGCTGTTAAACAACCTGGTCGACATGACACAGATCGAGTCCGGGACGCTGTCTGTGGTCCCCGAACCCAAGGACGTCGGGGACCTGCTTCGCCGGGCGAGAGATGCGCACGTCCATGCAACGGCGGGAGGAAGCATCGTCGAATTTCAACTGGCGCCGAGTCTTCCCAAGGTGATGGCTGACGAGGCGAGAGTGATGCAGGTCCTCAACCATATGATTGCAAGTGCATCGAGGCACACATCAGGACCAGCCGCTGTCAGGATTACCGCGGTGGTGGAAGACGTGTACGTTGCCATAACAGTGGCCACCAAGGGCGAAAGCGCGGGAACTCTCAACCCGCCGCTCCAATTGGGGAGGTTTGCCCGTGCCGGTGATGGGTTGGGTGAGGGAGAAAACGGCAAAGACTTTGGCATTGCTCTCTGCGTGGGCATAGTCGAGGCGCATGGGGGACGCCTGTCGGTCGAGGAGGGAAGGGAGGGACGTGGCCGCGGCTTCACCTTCACGATACCAGCGGTCGACGAGGCCGTCTCGGTTGAGGGATTGGAGGGGTCTCGGCACCCGTCAACTCACGGCTCTCGCGAGGGGCAGGCGCGAGTCCTGGGATTCGTTGCGGACCCGGATACGGCCAGGTATGCGCGTGACATACTTTCTCAGGCTGACTATTTTGTCTCAATGACGGGAGACCTCGAAGAGGCCGAGGGCATAATCGAGACCCAGAAACCCCATGTCATCCTGTTGGAGCCGTTGGCGCGATGGCCAGAAGGCCTTGAGACATTGGTACACATCTATAGGGTCTCAGGCGTGCCAGTGATCTTCGTGGCCGGGCACGGATGGGACCAGTATATTTCCCGCGCCTTTGAGCTTGGCGCGTTTGACTACATCTCCAAGCCGTTCACATCGACTGAGCTCCTGGCGCGTGTGGCCGCTGCCCTGCGAAGGTGGTGGGCGGCCGGACGGCAAGAGCCTTCGGTGCGCTACCTGCACGGCGATCTTGCCATCGACTTCCTCGAACGCGAGGTGAGTGTCGCCGGCAATCCCGTCCACCTGACAGCAACCGAGTACAAGCTCCTTGTCGAGCTCTCGGCGGCTGCGGGACGTGTGACGACACACGATCAGCTGTTGCGAAGGGTCTGGGGGCCGCTCTACTCCGGAGACGCTCGACTAGTGCGTACGTACGTCAAGGGATTACGTCACAAGTTAGGCGACGATGCCGCGCACCCCACCTATATCTTCACCGAGCCCGGGGTCGGGTACCGGATGCCGAAGCCATCAAACGACCAGCGACCCGAGATGGAGGCGCCATGACTGTCAGGGTTGTTACCGACAGCACCTCCGGCATCGACCGGAGTACAGCCGAGGCTATGGGCATCACTGTCGTTGCGCAAAGTGTCCACTTCGGCACCCGCTCCTTCGAAGACGGCGTCACAATCATGCCGGACCAATTCTACGAGATGCTGTCGAGCAGCGCTGAACTGCCTACAACATCGCAGGCGTCGCCTGGCCGCTTCAAGGAGGCGTATGAAGAGCTGGGCCGGGATGCCGACGGAATCGTTTCAATCCACATCTCGTCAAAGATCAGCGGCACCTGGAACTCGGCCTTGCAGGGGGCCTCGGAATCGTCTACGGGTTGCCCGATCGAGGTGATTGATTCCCTGCAAGCCTCCATGGGCCTGGGTCTGGTCGTATTCGAGGCTGCGGCCGCCGCCGGCCGTGGAGCCAATCAGGAGGAGGTCGTGGCGCGGGCGCGAAGCGCAGCAGGGCGCGCCCGATGCCTGTGCCTGCTAGAGACCCTCAAATACCTTCAGAAGGGCGGGCGTATCGGAAAGGCGCAGGCGCTGTTGGGCTCCGCCCTGAAGATCAAGCCCATGATCATCGTTCGCGATGGAATGGTGCATCCGTTGGGAAAGGCAAGGACATTCAAGAAAGCCCTGTCCCACCTGAAGGCAGCCGCTCGGGAGTTCGCGCCGGTCGAGTCATTGGCTGTCACCTACAGCACCACTCCCGACGTTGCGCGCGACGTTGCCAACGATCTGAGGGACCTCTTGCCGGAGGGCGTTGAGCCACACATCGCCCGATTGGGACCGGCCTTGGGCGTATACGCCGGCCCAGGAGCCATTGAAATCTCGCTGGTCCAAGCCGAAGAGTAATTCCGGACGGACGGCCCGTCGATAGGTCCTGACGCTCACGCGGAGCATCGGGCTCCTCTCTCTCTTCTGACACTGCAGAGTCCGACGGCTGGCAGCCGGACGGAGATCGCGGAAAACAGGCCAGAATTACGCCATCCGGCGCCACCCTCTCCCCCTGGGTCTCCCTACGATCCAATCTTCATGGAATCCCTCACGGCCAATTGAGGAAATCCTCACGGCATTCTCATACGCGGTCTGTACTGTGTTTCATAGGGCAATAGCTCTATCTGGTTGGAGCGGTATGGACGCCGTTGACTCGGTGAATGCCGCTCTCGACGCAGATAGCTGAGAAAGCCCGACGACCCTGGAGCATGCGTGGCGGGGCTGGTGGATGGGGTAGTGAGAGGCATAGCTCAGGTAGTAACTCCCCACTGCTTCACTCACATCCAGTTGTCCGTGCCCAGGTCATTTCTGGGTGGGCCCCCCAAGCAGCCAGCAGAGATGTTGCGTATCGGTCGGTCGGGCGCAAGCCGGTTGACGAGGTCCCGATCCAGGGGCGACGGCTGCTCAGCGACCGGCGGGCTGCGATGCTCACGCCGACCAACGAGGGTCCGGCCCTGACGCAGGGCCTCCTCCACCACCGCGTCCGGGCATTCGGCTCCGTGTTCTGCGAGGGCATCGGCGAAGAGGGGCTGGCGGGTCTCTCCTCGGTGTCATCGGGAGTGGAGGCCACCCACGCGGCATACGGGAAGTCGCGGATACGGTAGACGCACCCCTCAGGAAGCATGGGGCGCTCAGTGATCAAGGCCACATTTAAAGCGGAACGGGTGTTGCAAGAGGCCTGCTCGTGTAGGAGGACTCTGCTGTGAACCGTTGCGCCAGGGCGGTCGCATACCTGTTCCTTACCATCGCGTCTGCCCTGGCGCTGACCGCAGCGAATGTAGCATTCAACGACCAACCGGCCCATGCCCAGGCGAACACCTCCGCAATCACCATTGAGGCCGACCAGGCAAGTGTCTACGAAGGCGGCCTGGCGACCTTCACACTCACCCGTTACGGGGGCCACGTCGATCCCATGATGGTCCAGGTCAAGACATGGGAGCCCGACTGGGACACCCCCTCTCCCAATCCAACCGAGCAGACCCATGACGTCATGTTCGCGGAAGGGTCCCGCCTCGCCACGTTGAGGGTTGCCGCGTATAGGGACACACGGACCGACGCCGCAAACACCACATTGAAGGCACAGATACAGGCCGCATCCGATAACAGCTATTCGGTAAGCAACACAGACACGGCGACTGTCGAGGTTGTCGATTTCGGGAGCAGCGCACCTCTGCCGGTGCTCAGCATCGCCAACGTCGCGGCGTCCATAACGGAGGGGAGTCCGGCCGAGTTCCGGCTGACCCGCGCCGGCGAAATGGCGCCGGCGATCACCGTCGAAATCCGCGTGGAAGACCAGGGCAACCTGCTGCGGGGCGACCTCTGGGACCCGCCGCCAGAGATTCCCACCCAGGTGGACATCGCCGCCAACCACGGCGCGGCAACCCTGTCGATTCCCGTCCCCGATGACCTGCGCGACATGCCCTCGGATGACCTGAAGGTCGTTGTGCTTCCGTCATCCGACTACCTCCTCGGAGAAGGGATCGAGGTGTCGGATTCGATCCGGGTGAATGACAACGACGCGGCGCAGGAGTTGGAGCTCAACTTCGGGAAAGACGGGACCAACGGCGCCTCCGTGAGCGAGAGCAACGCCGATAAGTTGGCGATCGTCGTCAAACGCCGCCAGCAGGACGCCAACTCCGGCAATTCAGCATTCGTGACCGTCCGGGTAGAGACCGATCGCGGCGGCGACGACTGGAGACTCGAGGACTGGACCGAGGACACCGGGACGGGCCGCCTGCACAGGGACTACCCGCTGGAGCTCACGGGCAGCGACCTCGAAGTCAAGGAAGAGCTGAGAGTAACGTTCAACGGCGAGCCTGAAGGCAACTGGAACTACTGGGCATCCATCAGGCCCATCGAGGGCTACGCGGGAGGGCAGCTGACCTCCAGCGAGGAGGCGCAGTACTGGACTGTCAAATCGGGGTTTCGCGAGACCGCTGTCAACGCGACCGACAGTGGGTCAAGCAATGGCTCCATCTCTATCGATGCCGACGTGACCACGGTGACCGAGGGCCAGAGCGTCCTGCTAACCCTTTACCGGGTCGACGGCCCGATGAGCAAACCCGTTACTGTCCAGGTCAGGACAAGAGAGCCAAGCCGCAACCCCGGGTCTGGGACGAACCCCAGCACCGAATTCCACGACGTGACGATCCAGCCCTGGGAAGGCGACGCCGAATTCACTGTCTATCCCTACGTGGACGCGGTCACCGAGACCGGCACCGACGAGCTGATAGCGAATATCGTCAGCATCAACCAGGTCGACGGCGCCGACCGCTACCTAGAGGGGAGCCCCAACAGGCTCGAAATCGACATCACAGACCCTCCCTCCGGCAGCACCCTGGTCACAGTGGCCGCCAATCCCACTTCTGTAGTCGAGGGTGGAAGCACTACCGTCACCTTCACCCGGGCCGGCGGAGACACGGCCCAGCCGCTGACCGTGAACATCGGAGTGGTCGACCCGGATGAGCGCCTCCGGGGCAACCATTGGGACACGGCGCCCGCCATCCCCACCGAGGTGACGTTCCCGGCCAATTCCACCACGCGGACAGTGACCCTGACCTTCCCCGACGACCAGCGGGACCTGGAGCTCGCCGGATTGGTTTATGTCCACGTCCTGCCGGGAATGGGCTACTACCTTGGCCAGACCGGGAAGGACGGCACCTTCACCACCCTGTCGGTCTCCGACAACGACACGGCCCAGGAACTCACTTTCAAGTGGGGCCAGATAAGCCACGAAAGTGAGCACTGGGAAGCGGGAGAATCCTACCTGACCTGTGACCAGGGTCAAGGGAATTGTTCGCCCCTGATCTGTGATGAGGGAGAGGGGAACTGTACCCCCGGCCCGGCGGAAGGGACCTTCTACTATGAGGACGGCCGCAGTTTCGTAGTCCAACACGAGCTGCAGGAACCCCACCCCGCCCATTTCCTGGTCAGCCGTCGCGCTCAAGACATCGGCAAGACCACAACCTTCGTCGTCCGGGTGGAGCACAACCGCGGGTGGGAGAGTCCCCGTCACACCGATTGGTCCGTCGATCCGGAAACGGGAAACCGCTACAAGGAGTTTCCCCTGACGCTGACGGGAAACCAGAGGCAAGTGGTTGGACGAATCGAGCTGCTCGACAACGGGATCATTGACCACAATCTGTGGCAATACTCCGCTGAGATCAGGCAGATAGAGGACGCCGCCGACGGAAACGCACTCAGCCCCACTGTCGAGGGCCAGTACTGGACGGTGAGCGGCGACAGGAAGAAGACCATTCGGCCTGACCTTGTACTGGGCGTGATTGTCAAGATCGATTCGGTGGCGCCCAAGCCGGTAGCCGAGGGGCAGGCCGTGACCATCACCCTGGAGCGCCAATTTGGAAATCCCCTGGAGCCCTACGAGGTCCAGGTGCGCACATGGGAACCGAACCGGAGCGTGGCCGACGGCACCAATCCAACAGACCAGATCCACGATGTGGTATTCCCCGCGGTCCAGATGACGGACCGGTTTGTGCAATACGTTGATCAGACCCAGACGCTGACCGTCGCCACCTATGACGACTCGGTGTATGAGCCCCGGGATACCTTCATGGCCGCTCTCAGCGTTTACTCTGCGTACTCGGATAGAACACTGCTGCTCTCAACTAAGAAAGTAAACATTACGGACGACGACCGCGCCACCATAACGCTCTCGGTGGACGACACCAGCATAGCGGAGGGCGAGACCGCCACCTTCACCCTGACTCGGGGCAACAACACCGCAAACGAGCTGATCGTGGGCGTGTCGGTGGATGACCCCGGCGGATTCCTGGAGGGCAACTATGCTTCGGAAGCGGTTGCCGTGCCTTCCAACGTCGTGTTTGCGGCGGGCGAAGCGACCAAGGAGATCGCGATCACGCCCCCCGACGACTGGCGGGACATTCCTGACAACGCCATAACGTTCACGGTGGCTACGGAGCCGGACTACGACATTGTGGGCTCGAGCTCGTTGACGGTGCAGGTGGCGGACAACGACGTGGCGCCGCAGGTGTCCATCAGCTTCAACCACGCGGAAGTCGATGAGGGCAACGACCTTGTCCTGATGGTTACCCGTACGGGAGAGGACAAGAACCCCCTGGAAATCCCCGTAACTGTCGGCCCGGTGGGCAATCAACAATACGGCGTATTCGGCATGGACGAGGGCATCTCCCAGTTGCGCCTAACATACCGTCAGCCCGACGACAGCTTCCGGGGGCCGGACCACCACTACGAGGCGACCATCCACCCCGGGCGCCCCGAATTCTGGTTGCCGACGGGCGCCACCACCGTCAACGGCGCCATCCTAGACAACGACCCCTACGTCGTGAGTGTGGAGGCCATTACCCGTGAAGTGGACGAGGGGAACCTGATCTACTACCGGATCTCCCACAGCGGGCACACCGGGGAGCCCCTCCAAGTAATGGTAGACCACACAGAGACGGGCAATGCGGTGTACGACGGGACTCTGGGAAACCACACGCACACCATTCCCGCCGGGTCTTCGTCCATCACGCGGGCCTACCTGACCCATCGCAACGACGGCTACGACGGGGCTGCGGAATTCACGGTCGAGCTGCTGGCCGACGCCGCGTATGAGATCGACGGGGGGAGCTCGTCCGCCACCGTCATGGTCAGGGACAAGGACCCGCTGCCGGTGCTGGGATTCCCCGACACAGACACCGTAGTCAGCGAAGGCGCCGGTACCGTCGAGATCTGGGTGGATTTGCTCGCGGCCGTGGCCCCTCTCAAGACCGTAACCGTCGATTTCAGCGTCAACGACCACTTCACGGGCGATGGCCTCAGTGTCACACAGAGTACGGGAACACTCACCTTTGCCCCGGGGGAGACCAGCGCGGCCATCACGGTGGAAGTCCTGCAGAACTCCATCGCCGGATACAAAGAGCGCTTCCACGTAGTCCTGTCAAACCCCGTCCATGCTGCCCTCCAGGACGGCGCAGCCAACCTCGTCCATGATGGGGTCATCGAAGACGACGAATCGGTGGTCACGCTGGAGGCCCAGGCGGAGGCCGTCGACGAGGGCAGCGACGTCATCCTGACCCTCACTCGCACCGGCGATACGACCAATGAGCTCACCGTGTGGCTGCAGGTCGCCAAGACCGCTCCCCAGGCCGACAGCCGCCAGGACACCGTCGTGTTCCCGGCGGAGGACGCCACGGTGGAGCACACGATAACCACGACGGACGACGAGGAAAGGAACGGCTCTCACACCGTGACCGCCACGCTCCTTGACCCGCCTACCATTGGCGAGCCCAGGACCTTCTGGGTGGGAAGCCCGTCCAGCGACAGGGTGACGGTGCGGGAAATCTCCTTGGAGACTGTCAACCTCTTGACCCCCACACTACGGGTGGCCGAGGGAGAATCAATAAGCCTGGAATTGACCAGGTCGGGCGCGAGCCCTCTCACGGTGACCCTGGAAGTGACCGAGACCGGTGACTACACCACCGGCGCCCTGCCTGAGACCGTATCCTTCGGTTTACAAGAACGACATGTGACAGTCACAATCCCGACCCAGAACGACACCACCGCCGAGGACGTCGGCAAATTGACCGTAACACTGGTGGACGGCACAAACTACCGGGCCGGCTGGCCCAACACCCACACCTTCACCATCTACGACGACGACGGCGCGAAGCCCGCAGTCTCGGTCACCAGGGACCAGGCCTGGGTGAACGAGGGACAGCCGGTGTCCTTCACCGTCAGCCGCAGCACCCCCACGGATGACGCTCTGCAGGCCCGGCTCGAGCTCAACCGGGTCAGGTACCGGGTGACCCGGGCGGACCTGGACGACCCCACGCGGGGCATCACCACCCCTGAGAACCACATCCACTTCGACACCGAGGAGATCACCGTCGATTTCCCGGCCGGAACGCGGACCGTGACCGTCACCCGGCCGACCGACGACGACAGCCTGAACTACGGCAACAGCACGTACCACGCCACGGTCCTCAACGACGCGGACGACGACTACGTCGCCCTGTACAACGCATCGGCCTTCATATGGGTCCAGGACGATGACATACCCACGGTGACCGGGTCCTCGACAACCATCGAACGGTACGCGGGGCACCACCAGACGTTTCTTCCCTTCACCCGCACTGGCGACGATTCCGGCAGGCTGCTGCTGCTGGACGCCGCCTTTACTGGTGTCGTCCACCAGCCCGCACCGCTGCAGGATGATTCACATACCAGATCCGAAGTAACGGGATGGGGATTCGCGCCGGGGGATTCAACCGGCGTTAGTATCGGGACGATTGGTGTCCCGGCGGCCCTTGGCCGAAGTGGGACCATCGTGCTGCAGCCCCACTACTGTCCAAATAACCCGTCGGCCTGCGGCTACTACCCCCAATACCAGTTGGGGACCCCGTCGAGCATAACTTACCGGTACTACAGCAACTTCATGGGTGTGCGTATCAAGAGGGACAAGGCCTCGGTGAGCGAGGGTGACTCCGCAACCTTCACCCTGCACCGCCACGGGGGAAAGCCCGACTCCCTGACCCGCCCCCTCGACGTGAAAGTCCTGGTGACCCAGGAGGGCGACTTCATAACCGGCGCCGCTCCCCAGACGGTGACCTTCGCCGCCAACCAGTCAACCGCCACGCTCAGCCTACCGACAACCGACGACGGCGTGGACGAGCTCGACGGCGCCATCACCGTCGAACTACTGTTCACCGGAGTGTTGGCGGCCAGTGACAGTTGCCCCTCGCAGGACGACCGCTACTGCTACCGCTTAAGGGAGTACCAGGGCACCCCGTGGTACGTGCGCTCCGTGACCACCGCGGTCACCGACGACGACTACGTTCTGCCGGATGTATCCGTCTCCGACGCCTCGGCGGGCGAGGCGGACGGGACTATCGAATTCACGGTATCGCTGTCGCAGGCCAACAATGAGCGTGCGGCCTCGGTGGACTGGTCCACGGGGGAGGACGGGTCCACAACCGCCGCAACCAGCGACGTAGACTTCACCGCGGCAAGCGGGACAGTGAACTTCGCCATCGGAGAAACCGAGAAGACCGTCACCGTCACCCTGCTGGACGACCGGGTGGACGAAACAGACGAGACCTTCAACCTCGTGCTCAGCAACCCGTCGGAGTTGACGCTGGCGGACGACACCGGAATGGGCACCATCCTGGACGATGATCTTGACTACGGAATCGCCTTCAGCCAGTCCACTTTCCATACTGAAGAGGGTGATGATGTGGTGGTCTTGCTCCAGCGCCTGGTTTCCCAGGAGTCAGGGGGTGGCATCTGCTACGTCACCATTGAAGGCGCGTGCTTCAGTGTTGCGACGGTGGGAGACGCAGCCAACACGGCAATAACTGTCAACCTGGACATCACGCAAACGGGAGACTTCCTGTCAGGCTCATTGCCCACGACCGTGTCCTTCGCCCAGGGAGTTGCCTCGGTCGAGCTCTCCTTGCCCACGGTGGACGACAGCACGGTGGAGGCCGACGGCAGCCTGAGCTTCAAGATACTTGAGGGCGCAGGTTACTCCCCTGTGTACATCGGACCGCCGGACTCACACACCCAGGGGGCCCCCTACAGGACCCTGTATCTCTACGACAACGACCTGACGTTCTCGATAGACGATGTCCACGCCGACGAGTCCGCCGGGCAGCTGGACTTCGCCGTGAGCCTGAACGAGCCCGCCCCGCAGCAGTTGACCGTCGACGTTGCCACCGCGGACGGCGAAGCCACCTCCCACGGCAACGTGACCGCGACCAGCCTCGGCCAGGACTTCGAGGCGCGGACTGACACGCTGACCTTCGCGGCCGGGGAGCAAACGAAGACATTCTCCGTGGTCACGCTGGACGACACGATTCAAGAGAAGGACGAGACCTTCACGGTGAAGCTCAGCACACCTGCTCAGAACCTCAACAGATACAACTCTGCCCGACGTTGGTCGACTCTTACCAGCCTGGCCGATGGCGACGCCGTCGGCACCATCGTGGACGACGAGGCGGAGCTGGTCGCCAGCATCAGCCGGGCCTACTCCACGGTCGACGAGGGCCACTCCGGCCCGGTCAGGTTCATGGTGGACCTCAGCCACCCCACGACGACCACCCACGAGCGGCGACCGGCCGTCGCCTGGGAGGTCACAGCCGGGACCGCCACCGCCGCCGAGGACTACCTGGACACGACGGACAAGCTCACCTTCCCCGTGGGTGCAACGCGGGGCTTCATCGAGGTAGAGATCGTCGACGACGAGCTGTTCGAGGAGGTGCTGGAGACTTTCACAGTGCAGCTTATTCAGCAGGGTACGAGGCTGGTGTTGATCTCACAAACCGATGACGCCTACGAAGCGAGTATCAGGGACAACGAGACGCTGGCCGCGGCCATTACGGCCAACGCGGAAAACGTCGCGGAAGGTGAAGCGGCGGTCTTCACGGTGACGCTGACCGGCGGAGTGACCTCGGAAGCGGTCATGGTGCAATTCGAGACGTCGGGGACTGCCAGCGCGATGGATGACTATGGCTCACCCACAGGCAACGTGACCTTCAAGCCCGTCGGGACTTCCGGCAACACGGGGACCCTGGAAATACCCGCTGGAGTGTCCTCCGGCGCCATCACTTTCCCGATCCTTACGGACAGCGTGGATGACGATGACGAGACTCTGAAGGTCGAGCTGTTCAACGTCTCATCCGTCGATAGGACGGCTACAGTTTCGGCGGGCCACTCCAGAGCATCGTCAAATATCCTAGACGTGGGTAGGCTGATAGTTTCCGTCCAGGGATCCCCCTCCGTAGACGAGGGCTCTTCAGCCACCTTCACCGTGTACATGACCAAGACGAGCGACGTCCCAGTCTCCGTGGATTGGTCTACGCGGCAGGCGGGGGGCACGCTGAGCGCGGACGAAACGGCGGAGCCCGATAGGGACTACACGGCCGAAACGGGCACGGTGGCCATTCCGGCGGGAAGCTCTTCCGCCACGTTCACAGTTACCACGCTCGAGGACACGCTGAACGAGGGCAACGAGAAATTCCGTGTGGCGCTGGAAGAGGCCCGAAACGGGAGCAGCACGCCCCACGAGATGCTCCCGCTGGGGGTTACCGAAGCCGTAGGCACCATTGTGGACAATGACCCCGCCCCCACCGGACTGACCATCTCATCCGTCTCACACAACGAGGTCGACGAGGACGCGGGGGCGACCGACATCACGGTTACAGTGGCCCTGGACGGAACGACTCAGTTTACTGTTGACACGCCGGTGACCGTGGAGATGATCGACCGACCAAACGTCCACAACAACGCGACCCTGGGCGTGGACTACACGGCCACCACCGCCAACGTGAAAATCCCGGCCGGCCAATCCAGCGTGACCGCCACCATCACCCTAACCCCGGTGGACGACAGCATTTCTGAGGGTGATGAGATCGCCCGTCTGTCGGTCAAGTCCACGGTCTTCGCCAGATCGGTAGGGAAGGGAGTGAAGATCAAGGACAACGACGTGGAGCCGGGGGAGGTAATTCTGGCCGTGAGCCAGGACAAGGTCAGCGAATCGGCATCCTCCCTGCTGCTGACCGTAACCGGCACCCTGATGGGGTCGGCCTCCCGCCCGGTCGACACTGTCGTGAGCCTGGAGCTGGCGGACGATACCGCAACGGCGGGACAGGACTACGAGACCGCCACGGCCACGCTGACCATACCTGCCGGAGAGATGTCCGCAACGGCGGAGATGACGCTGATTGTGCTGGACGACAATATCGTGGAGGGTGACGAGACCCTGGAAGTCACCGGCGCCGTCCCCGGAACCATCACGGCACGCCCTGTCGAAATAGTCATCGAAGACGACGACCAGGAGCCCACCAGCATCTCCCTCGTGGTTACGGCCGCGCCTCTCAATGAAGGCGGCGGCGCAGTGACCGTACCGGTGCAGGCAACCCTCCTGGGAGGCGGGACCCGAAGTGCGGATACGCAGGTGACTCTGAGGGTCGCCGACCTGACTGCAACGCTGGGCGACGACTACACGGCGACCTGGGACTCCTCAACCCTGACCATCCCCGCCGGCGAATTTTCTGCCACCGCCAACCTGACGCTGACCCTGGTAGATGACACGCTGTACGAGGGCAACGAACACATCGCTGCCCGCGGAGGAAACTCCGATCCGGGCCTTCCGGTCAATGGAGTCCGGCTCACCATATTGGACAACGATCCGCAGCCGACCACCGTCATCCTGACCCTGCGCGCCGATACGGTGTCGGAGGGAGACAACATTCACTTCGAGATAATCACTGCGACCCTGCAAGGGGACAGCACATTGACTGCTGACGTGAACTTCTCAGTCAGCCTAAAGGGCGACACGCAAAGGTCCCAGTCCTACAACGCCGTCTTGATTACCCCCTTACGCATCGAGGCGGGCCAGTCCTCGGGGACGGCGGAGCTATGGCTGTCCGGTACGGATGACGACGTCGAGGATGAAGACGAGACCGTAACGATCGACGGCGTGTCGGACCACCCCGATCTAGACGTGGTCTCGACCCAATTGATAATAGCCAACGACGACACGTCGGGAGTGCGGGTCTCCCCCATGTCGCTCACCATTGAGGAAGGGAAACAGCAACGGTACGCCGTCTCCCTGGCCACAGAACCCACCGCCGACGTGGTGTTGACCGTCGACGTGCCCGCCAACGCAGGGTTCACCGTGAACCCGGGAACAGTGACCTTTACGCCCAGCAGTTGGGGAAGGAAGCTCATATTCGTCGAGGGCACCCAAGACGACGACGGCGACGACGAGCCCGCGGCGGAAATCACCCATTCGATCAGTTCAACCGACACACTCTACCGGGACCTGACCCCGGCCGGTGTATTGGTGACGATCAGGGACGACGACGATCCCCTGGTGGAGGTCAGCTTCGGGGCTGCAACCTACGAGGTAGACGAGGGCGGGACCGTGAATGTCACGTTGTCCCTGAGCGTGGACCCGGAGAGGCCGGTGACCATTCCGGTGACGGCCACCGAGCAGGACGGGGCCAGCAATGCCGATTACTCCGGCGTGCCCGTTAACGTCACCTTCGCCAGCGGGGAGACGCAAAAGACCGTAACCTTCGCCGCCACACAGGACGCAGTTAATGACGATGGGGAGTCGGTCAAGCTGGGCTTCGGGACCCTGCCTGACCGGGTGATGGCCGGAACGACCTCGGAAACCACGGTGACCATTACCGACGACGACGAACCGGAAGTAAAGGTCAGCTTCGCCGCCGCCGTCTACCCCGTAGCCGAGGGCGGGACCGTGGACGTTACCGTAACCCTGGACGCCGATCCGGAGCGGACGGTGATCATCCCGCTCAAAGTGACCGAACAGAATGGAGCGTCCTCTGACGACTACTCCGGCGTGCCCGCGGATATCACGATCAACGCCGGGGAAATGGAAAAGAGCTTCACTTTCACTGCCACCCAGGACGACATCGACGACGACGGGGAGTCGGTGATGCTGAACTTCGACAGTCCGCTGCCGGCGGGCGTGACCGAAGGCAGTATGGACGAGACGATCGTGGTCATTGGGGACGACGACACTGCCGGGGTGACGATATCGGAGACCTCCCTGGATATAGAGGAGGGGGACTCGGACACCTACACCGTGGTGCTGGACAGTGAGCCCGTCGGGGACGTCACGGTGACCATCGACGGAGTCGCTGGAACGGAGGCGTCGCTCGACAAGACCACCCTGACGTTCAAATCCGGCAACTGGAACACCGCGCGGACGGTGACCGTCACGGCTGAGCAGGACGACGACGCCGTGGACGAAGAGGAGGTCACCATCACGCATACGGTGACGTCAACTGATGACCCCGACTACGACGGCATCGCCGCCGGCAGCGTGGCCGTGACGGTGACGGACGACGACACCGCCGGAGTGACAATCTCTGAGACATCCCTGGACTTCAACGAGGGCGAATCGGACACCTACACCGTGGTGCTGGACACCGAGCCTGTGGGTGACGTGACGGTGACCATCGGAGGCGTCACGGGCACCGACGTGACTCTCAACAACACCACCCTCACGTTCACCACCGGCAACTGGAACACTGCCCTGACGGTGACCGTCACGGCGGTGCAGGACGACGACGCCGTGGACGAAGAGGAGGTCACCATCACGCATACGGTGACGTCAGCCGACGACGCCGATTACGACGGCGTGAGCGCCGGCAGCGTGGCCGTGACGGTGACGGACGATGACACCGCCGGAGTGACAATCTCTGAGACATCCCTGGACATCATCGAGGGCGAATCGGACACCTATACGGTGGTGCTGGACACCGAGCCTGTGGGTGACGTGACGGTGACCATCGGGGGCGTCACGGGCACCGAAGTGACTCTCAACAACACCACCCTCACATTCACCACCGGCAACTGGAACACCGCGCAGACGGTGACCGTCACGGCGGGGCAGGACGGCGACGGCGTGGATGAAGAGGAGGTCACCATCACGCATACGGTGACCTCCGCAGATGACACGGACTATGACGGCATCGCCGCCGGCAGCGTGGTCGTGGCGGTGACGGACGATGATGACGTGCGGGTAAGGGTCAGCTACGGCTCGGCCTCCTACACGGTGGCGGAGGGCGACTCCGTCACGGTGAAGGTGGTCCTCGACGCGGATCCCGAAAGGACTGTAGAGGTGCCCATAACAGTCACCCCGCTGGATGGGGCCTCGGCAGCGGACTTCTCCGGCGTACCGGCCACCGTCGTCTTCAACGCCGGGGACACCGAGAAGACGTTTAGCTTCAGCGCCACGCAGGACACGGTGGACGACGACGGCGAGGGTGTGAGACTCACCTTCGGAACGCTTCCCGAAAGGGTGACTTCCACGGGCCCCTCGCAGGCAGTGGTTTCGATAACGGACGACGACGTGCCCAACGTCACCGTCAGCTTCGAGCAGGCCTCCTACACCATCGCAGAGGGCGGCAGCGTCACCGTTAAGGTCGTCCTCGACGCCGACCCGGAGCGCACGGTCACTGTTCCTATCACGAAGTCCAACCAGGATGGAGCATCCAACTCCGACTACTCCGGAGTGCCGGCCAGCGTCGTCTTCAGCCCAGGGGACACGGAGGTAACGTTTGACTTCGACGCCACCGACGACGTGGCTAACGACGACGGCGAGAGCGTCAAGCTCGGCTTCGGAAACCTGCCCAGCGGAGTTTCGGGGGGTACTACGCGGGAAACCGTGGTGTCGATTACGGACGACGACGTTCCTTCGGTCAACGTCAGTTTCGGGTCGGCGTCGTACACGGTGGCGGAAGGCAACAGCGTCACGGTGAAGGTGGTCCTGTCAGCAGACCCGGAGCGGACGGTGACCGTTCCCCTGACCACGACCAACCAGGGAGGGGCAACGAGCGCCGACTACTCCGGGGTGCCTGCCAATGTCGTCTTCAACACCGGGGACACCGAGAAGACGTTTAGCTTCAGCGCTGCGGACGACACCGTGGACGACGATGATGAATCGGTGAAGCTCGGCCTGGGCAACCTGCCCACGGGTGTGAGTGCAGGCACGACGGACGAGACGACCGTCTCGATCACCGACGACGACGTGCCGAGCGTCACCGTCAGCTTCGAGCAGGCCTCCTACACGGTGGCGGAAGGCAACAGCGTCACGGTGAAGGTGATCCTCTCAGCAGACCCGAAGCGGATGGTGACCATTCCATTGCTCAGGGTAAACCAGGGAGGAGCCTCGTCTGGCGACTACTCCGGAGTCCCGGCCAGCGTCGTCTTCAGCGCAGGGGACACGGAGGTGACGTTTGACTTCGCCGCCACCGACGACGCGGCTAACGACGACGGTGAGAGCGTGAGAGTCAGCTTCGGGACCATGCCGGACCAGGTTTCGGCGGGGGCCAACAGCGGAACCACCGTCTCGATCACCGACGACGACGTGCCCGAAGTCACCGTCAGCTTCGAGCAGGCCTCCTACATCGTCGCCGAGGGAAGCAGCATAGCGGTCAAGATGAAGCTGGACGTCGATCCAGAACGCACTCTCACCATCCCTCTCACTAAGGTCGACCAGGGTGGCGCCTCCGCCTCCGACTACAGCGTCCCCAACAGCGTCGTCTTCAACACCGGGGACACAGAGAAGACGATTAGCTTCACCGCTGCAGACGACAGCCTGGACGACGATGGCGAGTCGGTGAAGCTGGGCTTCGGGAACCTGCCGACGGACGTGAGCGCGGGCACGACGGACGAGACGACCGTCTCGATCACCGACGATGACGTGCCCAGCGTCACCGTCAGCTTCGAGCAGGCCTCCTACACCGTCGCAGAGGGCGGCAGCGTCACCGTTAAGGTCGTCCTCGACGCCGACCCGGAGAGGACGGTCACTGTTCCTATCACCAAGTCCAACCAGGATGGAGCATCCAACTCCGACTACTCAGGCGTGCCGGCGAACGTCGTCTTCAACAGCGGCGACACGGAGAAGACCTTCTCCTTCGCGGCCGCGTCCGACAGCAACAACGACGACGGCGAATCGGTCAAACTCGGCTTCGACACCCTGCCAGCCGGTGTCAGCAAAGGCACGACAGACGAGACGACCGTGTCGATCACCGACGATGACGTGCCCAGCGTTACCGTCAGCTTCGAGCAGGCCTCCTACACCGTCGAAGAGGGCGGCAGAGTCACCGTTAAGGTCGTCCTCGACGCCGACCCGGAGCGGACGGTCACTGTTCCTATCACGAAGTCCAACCAGGGAGGAGCATCCAACTCCGACTACTCGGGCGTACCGGCCAATGTCGTCTTCAACAGCGGCGACATGGAGAAGACGTTCGCCTTCAGCGCCACGCAGGACACGGTGGATGACGACGGCGAGGGTGTGAGACTCACCTTTGGAACGCTTCCCGAAAGGGTGACTTCCGCGGGCCCCTCGCAGGCAGTGGTTTCGATAACGGACGACGACGTGCCCAGCGTCACCGTCAGCTTCGAGCAGGCCTCCTACACTGTCGCAGAGGGCGGCAGCGTCACCGTTAAGGTCGTCCTCGACGCCGACCCGGAACAGACGGTCACTATACCTCTGACTAAGGCCAATCAGGACGGCGCCAGCGGCTCCGACTACTCGGGCGTGCCGGCGAACGTCGTCTTCAACAGCGGCGACACGGAGAAGACGTTCTCCTTTGCGGCAACACAGGATACGGCGAACGACGATGGGGAGTCGGTGAAACTCGGCTTCGGCACTCTGCCTGCTGGTGTGAGTGCAGGCACGACCGACGAAGCGACCGTGTCGATCACCGACGATGACGTGCCCAGCGTCACCGTCCGCTTCGAGCAGGGGTCATACACCGTGGCGGAGGGCGGCAGCGTCACCGTTAAGGTCGTCCTCGACGCCGACCCGGAGCGGACGGTCACTATACCTCTGACCGAGACGAACCAGGGAGGGGCATCCAACTCCGACTACTCAGGCGTACCGGCCAACGTCGTCTTCAACAGCGGCGACACCGAGAAGACCTTCTCCTTCAACGCCAGCCAGGACACTGTGGACGACGACGGGGAAAGTGTGAGGCTTACCTTCGGAGGGCTTCCTGCAAGGGTGACTTCCACCGGCCCGTCCCAGGCGGTTGTTTCGATAACGGACGACGACGTTCCTTCGGTCACCGTCAGCTTCGGGTCGGCGTCCTACACGGTGGCGGAGGGCAACTCCGTCACGGTGAAGGTGGTCCTGTCAGCAGACCCGGAGCGGACGGTCACTGTTCCCATCACGAAGTCCAATGAGGGAGGGGCGACGAACTCCGACTACTCAGGCGTGCCGGCGAACCTTGTGTTCAACAGCGGCGACACGGAGGAGACGTTCTCCTTCGCGGCAACACAGGATACGGCGAACGACGACGGGGAGTCGGTGAAGCTGGGCTTCGGCAACCTGCCTACGGGAGTGAGTGCGGGTGCTACGAATGAATCGACCGTCTCGATAACCGATGACGACGTGCCGTCCGTGACTGTCAGCTTCGGGTCGGCGTCCTATACCGTTGCGGAGGGAAGCAGCGTCACGATGAAGGTGGTCCTCTCGGCAGTTCCGGAGCGGATGGTGACCATCCCGTTGCTCAAGGTCAACCAAGGAGGGGCTACCTCTTCCGACTACTCTGGAGTGCCTGCCAACGTCGTCTTCAACGCGGGGGACACCGAGAAGACGCTTGACTTCGCCGCCACCCAGGACACTGATAACGACGACGGCGAGAGCGTGAGAATCAGCTTCGGGACCATGCCGGACCAAGTTTCGGCGGGGGCCAACAGCGGAACCACCGTCTCCATAACAGATGACGACGTGCCCAGCGTCACCGCCAGCTTCGGGTCGGCGTCCTACACGGTGGCGGAGGGCAACTCCGTCACGGTGAAGGTGGTCCTGTCAGCAGACCCGGAGCAGACGGTGACTGTTCCTATCACGAAGTCCAATGAGGGAGGGGCCACGAACTCCGACTACTCCGGGGTGCCTGCCAATGTAGTCTTCAACAGCGGTGACACGGAGAAGACGTTCTCCTTCGCGGCAGCGGACGACACGGTTGATGACGATGGGGAGTCGGTGAAGCTGGGCTTCGGCAACCTGCCTACGGGAGTGTCGGCCGGCGGCACGGACGAGGCGACGGTGTCTATCACGGACGACGATGTGCCCAGCGTCACCGTCAGTTTCGGGTCGGCCTCCTACACCGTCGCAGAGGGCGGTAGCGTCACCGTCAAGGTCGTCCTCGACGCCGACCCGGAGCGGACGGTCACTATACCTCTGACCGAGACGAACCAGGGAGGGGCATCCAACTCCGACTACTCGGGCGTACCGGCGAACGTCGTCTTCAACAGCGGCGACACGGAGAAGACGTTCGCCTTCGACGCCACCCAGGACACTGTGGACGACGACGGGGAAAGTGTGAGGCTTACCTTCGGAGGGCTTCCTGCAAGGGTGACTTCCACCGGCCCGTCCCAGGCGGTTGTTTCGATAACGGACGACGACGTTCCTTCGGTCACCGTCAGCTTCGAGCAGGCCTCCTACACCGTCGCAGAGGGCGGCAGCGTCACCGTTAAGGTCGTCCTCGACGCCGACCCTGAGCGGACGGTCACGATACCTCTGACTAAGGCCAATCAGGACGGCGCCAGCGGCTCCGACTACTCAGGCGTACCGGCGAGCGTTGTGTTCAACAGCGGCGACACGGAGGAGACCTTCTCCTTTGCGGCAACACAGGATACGGCGAACGACGATGGGGAGTCGGTGAAACTCGGCTTCGGCACTCTGCCTGCTGGTGTGAGTGCAGGCACGACCGACGAAGCGACCGTGTCGATCACCGACGATGACGTGCCCAGCGTCACCGTCAGCTTCGGGTCGGCGTCCTACACGGTGGCGGAGGGCGGCAGCGTCACCGTTAAGGTCGTCCTCGATGCCGACCCAGAGCGGACGGTCACTATACCTCTTACCAAGACGAACCAAGGAGGGGCATCCAACTCCGACTACTCAGGCGTACCGGCCAACGTCGTCTTCAACAGCGGCGACACAGAGAAGACCTTCTCCTTCAACGCCACCCAGGACACTGTGGACGACGACGGGGAAAGTGTGAGGCTTACCTTCGGAGGGCTTCCTGCAAGGGTGACTTCCACCAGCCCGTCCCAGGCGGTTGTTTCGATAACGGATGACGACGTGCCCAGCGTCACCGTCAGCTTCGGGTCGGCGTCCTACACGGTGGCGGAGGGCAACTCCGTTACGGTGAAGGTGGTCCTGTCAGCAGACCCGGAGCGGACGGTCACTGTTCCTATCACGAAGTCCAATGAGGGAGGGGCGACGAACTCCGACTACTCCGGAGTGCCCTCAAACGCCATCTTCAACAGCGGCGACACGGAGAAGACCTTCTCCTTCGCGGCCGCGTCCGACAGCGACAACGACGACGGAGAATCGGTGAAGCTGGGCTTCGGGAACCTGCCCACGGGCGTGAGCGCGGGTGCTACGAATGAATCGACCGTCTCGATAACCGATGACGACGTGCCGTCCGTGACTGTCAGCTTCGGGTCGGCGTCCTATACCGTCGCAGAGGGCGGCAGCGTCACCGTTAAGGTCGTCCTTGACGCCGACCCGGAGCGGACGGTCACTATACCACTTACTGAGGCCAATCAGGACGGCGCCAGCGGCTCCGACTACTCCGGAGTGCCCGCAAACGTCATCTTCAACAGCGGCGACACAGAGAAGACGTTCGCCTTCAACGCCACCCAGGACACTGTGGACGACGACGGGGAGTCGGTGAAGCTGGGCTTCGGGAACCTACCCACGGGCGTGAGTTCGGGTGCTACGGTTGAGGCGACCGTGTCGATCACCGACGATGACGTGCCCAGCGTCACCGTCAGTTTCGGGTCGGCGTCCTACACGGTGGCGGAGGGCAACAGCGTCACGGTGAAGGTCGTCCTCGACGCAGACCCGGAGCGGACGGTCACTGTTCCTATCACCAAGTCCAACCAGGGAGGGGCATCCAACTCCGACTACTCAGGCGTACCGGCGAACGTCGTCTTCAACAGCGGCGACACGGAGAAGACCTTCTCCTTTGCGGCAGCGGACGACACGGTTGATGACGATGGGGAGTCGGTGAAGCTGGGATTCGGGAGCCTGCCTGCAAGAGTGTCGGCCGGCGGCACGGACGAGGCGACGGTGTCGATCACGGACACTGATGTCCCCGTCGTAACCGTCAGCTTCGCGTCGGCGACCTACGACGTAATCGAAGGGGAAAGTGCCACCGTGGCCGTCACGCTGAGCGCTGACCCCGAGCGGACCGTCACCATTCCGCTTAGCAGGACGAACCAGGGCGGGGCCACCGACCCTGACTACTCCGGGGTTCCTTCCAGCGTCACCTTCAACTCGGGGGACACGCAGAAGACCTTTAACTTTAGCGCAACCGATGATAGCGATGACGACGACGGAGAGTCCGTCGAGATCGGCTTCGGCAGCCTCCCGACGGCAGTGTCGCAGGGAGCCACCCCCAAGACGGTGGTAAGCATCGAAGACCATGACGGCGGAGGCCCCGGTAGCAACAAGGAGATCCTTGTAGGCGGAGGGAGCGAGATTACCGTCAGCTTCGAGCGGGCAACTTACTCCGTGCGGGAGGGAAGCACCACAACCATCAAGGTGATTCTGAGCGCAGACCCTCAGACTAGCTTCAGCATCCCGCTAACCACTACAAGTGGGACCGGGTTGACCTCCAGCGACTACTCGGGCGTGCCCACCAGCGTGGACTTCGTCTCCGGCGAAACGGAAAAGTCGTTCACTCTTACTGCTGTCCAGGATCAGGATGACGAAGCAAATGAGACCCTGACCCTAGGGTTCGGAACGCTCCTGACAGGCTTGATCGACGGGGACAACACGCAGGCCGACGTCACCATAGTCGACTCCATCCGCGTGTCATTTGGATCCGCAAGCTACCAGGCCTACGAGGGTGGCTTGGGCGCCCAGGTTTTCGTCAAGCTGGACAGCCCGGCTCCGGTCGAGACGGTCATTCCAATCACCTCCACCGGGATGAACGGCGCCACCAGCGCCGACTGGACCGGCGTGCCCTCCTTCGTGACGTTCGGGCCCGGCGACACCCAGCAGACCTTCGTCCTCATGGCTTACGACGACCTGGTGGAGGACGATGGCGAGAGCGTAGAGCTCGGGTTCGGCACGCTCCCGGCTGGAGTGGTCAAGGGATCCCGATCCGTCGCCACGGTAGAGCTGATGAACATGGAGGTGCCGAGCTGCGAAACCGCCGTATGGTGCACCACCGTGGAGTTCGCAAACACGGCATCGAGGGATTGGGGCCGGATGGGCTTGGGACTGGGGTACCACACTACGCAGGAACCCTACCTTCGCTACGCGAGCCTGAGCGACAACCGATTCACCTTCCGGAACAAGGAATACCAGGTCTGGAGCATGTTCACGTTCCCTGGGGTGCATCCCGATGTCGGTCCCGGTTCGCCCGGCAGTATCCCGGAATACTCGACGTTCTCAATGCACATTCTGGAGGTGGTGCAAGGCGAGCTCAAGCATAGGGTCAACGGGAATCACAAGCGAGACTGGACCCTGTACATCGACGGCATTGGCTTGCCGTTCACCGACGTGGTGTCCACGAACCGGTCCGGAACCTCCTTCGTCTGGCATCACCCGAAGTTGCAGGACCTCTATGCCGACTGGACAGACGGAGACACCTACGAAGTCATGATCGTCGAGGACCCGGTAAACGACCGGCCCGAGCCGCCGATGACTGTGCCTGTGGCGCCCAAGTACCTGAGGGTCATTCCCGGCGATGGCAGTTTAACCGCTATATGGAAGGAATCCATGAACGACGGCAACTCAGACATCTCACACTACCGGCTTCAGTGGAAGCTCAGGACGGCGAGCTGGGGCAACCCGCATGCCGTCGAGGAGGCTATCGTTCAGCCTCCCAGCGGGAGTCTCACCCAGCTGTTCCACTTCATCTCAGGGCTTAGCAACTACACACTCTACGACGTACGCGCCATCGCGGTGAACGGGGTGGGTGACAGCGAGCCATCCGCCGAACACTTCGGCATGCCGCAGAAGAAATCGCTCGACATCACCGAAACCGAGGTGAATGGGAACCAGCTGACCATCACCTACGAGCGGGCGCTGGATGGCAATTCAATCCCGAACCCGGAGGCATTCCGGGTGTTGGTAAATGGCGGCCCCAGAGAGGTCACCGGCGTGTCCATATCCGGTAGGTCGGTGACGCTCACGCTGGAGGAGCCGGCCAAGCGGGCCATCAGGGCCTCCGATGTAGTGGAGTTCCGCTACGTGACGCCACCCATTGGATCGCCGGCGATCAAGGACACCGCGGGGAATTACGCCTACTCCTGCTATTTCGGCGAGGGTCCCTCGGAGGCCAGAAACGAGACCGACCCAGGGCTGTTGGATCCCGTCAGCGCGGAGTTCACGATGATGCCGGCGTCCCATGGCGGCCCCGGAGGCGAAGTCGTATTCCAGATCGAGTTCAGCGAGCCAGTTCGGGTCGACATTGGGCCGAACTACGCCAACCTCCTCGAGGTGGAGGGCGGAGAGGTTACCAGCGCCTGGTGGCTCGATGGAGATACGACCATGTGGAAGATCGTGCTGGAGCCGGCGTCCAACGACGACGTCAGGATTACACTTCCCGCAGGCCGGGCGTGCGGCGATCAGGGCGCTCCCTGCGGCAGCGGAGCGCGGCGTCTCAGCAACCAGCCCGAACACACCATTCCTGGTCCGAGCTCGCAGAACCAGAGGTCCAACAGCCCGGCTTCGGGCGGTCCGGCTATTGGAGGCTCTCCGCAGACTGGACAGACGCTCGCTGCGACCACGTCAGGCATCCAGGACATGGACGGCATGTCGGGCGCCGTCTTCAGCTACCAGTGGGTCCGCCACGAGCTGGGTACCGCAACCGACGCTGAAATCACTGGGGCAACAGGGCAGACCTACACCGTGTCCGCCCAGGACGAGGGCAAGGCCCTCAAGGTGAGGGTCACTTTCACCGATGATGCGGGCAACGAGGAGTCGCTTACGAGCTTCGCGGTAATCATTGCTCCGGCTCAAACCCGTGACGTCAAGCTGGTCAATACTGCTGCGACTGGTGCCCCCGGCATAGAGGGCACGCCGGAAGTTGGGCAGTCCCTGAAGGCCACCACGTCGGGAATTTCGGACGACGACGGCATCTCCAGTGCGGTCTTCGTCTACCAGTGGCTGGCGGGCAGCGTGGCGATCGATGGCGCCACGGCACTCACCTACGTGGTGGTTCCAGGCGACGTCGGCAAGCAGATCCGAGTGAAGGTCGCTTTCACAGACGATGCGGGCAACGAGGAGTCGCTGACCAGCGAGGCGACCGACCCGGTAGCAGCGGCTCTTCCTCCGCTTACCGTCAGCCTCGAGAACTCCCCCGCAAGCCACAACGGCACGGACGCCTTCACGTTCGAAATCCGATTCAGCGAGCACTTCAATTTGAGTTTTGAGACCCTACGTGACCATGCCTTCACGGTGGAGGGGGGCACGGTGACGAGGGCCAAGCGGCAGGAGCGAGGCAGCAACATAGGCTGGACGATTACCGTCGAGCCGGATTCCAGCGGCGCCGTGACCGTCGTACTGCCCGCCACCACAGACTGCGCGGACGTGGGAGCCATCTGCACGGCAGACGGCAGAATGCTCACGGAAGGGTTCGAGTTCACTGTCTCCGGTCCGGGTGAGTAAGGCCGTCCACCAGCTATCGGGGCCACGGGCGCGAGGCATCGGACGCTCCCACCATTGATTTACCCAATGCCTCACAGTCCAGGTCCAGAGAACACCCATTCACCGCCACGAATGCTCGGCTGAGCGGCGCTGCCGTCGCTTCGGAAACGGACAGGATGGAAATCGATCCTTCTGTCTATTTAGTCACGGACTACAAATCCTTGAGGCAGCTCATCAGTCATCAATGAGAATCCCAAGTTACAAGTTACCTGCATTGAGTGTGCGATATCGTCTGCCCTAATGATCACATCCAGGTCATCGTGCGGGCGCGTCTGTTCCCCCAGCAGAGCGTCAACTCCCCAACCACCCTGGAGCCAAACGTCCATTCCTGCCGTTTCAAGAGCATGGACTGACCTGCCCCCGATAGCAGTACCACGTGTTATGTCAATCCGGCAAGAACTGGCCAGTTCCAGGATATCCTCGGTCAGCGCCCTCTCATCTTCCACGAGGCCCGGCTCATATCGCTGTGTGGACCGGGGATGCCCCAGCACCCCGCAGGCTCGCCGCTCTGAGACTCCGAGCGCCTCCTTGACGTGGTCGACACACTGGCGGCGACGGGAAGGGCTTCGAAGTTTCCCTCCGCCGCCTCCTTCGGTATCGGGTTGTCCAGCGCCAGGTCGGCGACCGCTCTCTTCAGGCGGCTGTTCTCCGACTCCAGACGCTTGGGACGTCTGGTCTGATCGATCCTCAGGCCCCCGTACTCACTGCGCCACCGGTAGAAGGTCTGCTGGGTCACTCCTATCCGGCGGGTGGCCTCGGCGACTGTGCCGCCCGCCGCTATTGCCACCTCAGCCTCTCTGAGCTTGTTGATCACCTACTCCGGCGTGTGGTTTCTTCTGGCCATCTCGACCCCCTTTCTGACGGCCCAAGACGAACACTCAGCTTGGACCAGTTCTTGGGGGGCAGGTCAGTCGCCGGATGGGAGCAAAATCATCTTCGGCCTATGGACACGAACCCTGCACATTGCCCACATAGATGGTAGTGAGCATTGGAAAGTGGGTCCAGGGCATTTCGCATCCTGGTCGCCGGATGGTTCCAAGATTGCAGCGGTAGAAAGCCCAAGAACAACCAGGAGCACCTCATATCCTTGGACCTTCAATCCAGATGTTCATGATCGCGAGATTCTGATAAGGCAGACCCAAGACGGGGAGTTCTTCCTCGGCAGATGACAATAGTACGAGTTCGGAGTTAGGCAAGAGGCTGGCAATTGACTCTCCCTGCAGTGTTGCCTACAGTTGCGCAACTTGACGAGAGTCCTCAGCGTCGATCAAGGGGCATGATGCTGCGCTACGCCGCCATCCGGCTGCTCTACGGGGCCATGGCCTTCTTGGTCGTGACAATTATTCTCTTTGGATTCTTCCGGGCGAATCCACCCCTGCACTACTTTGGGGGGCGAAGCCGGAACTGCGGCAGCTCAGGAACGGGAGAATGAACAGATTGAGAGGCTAATTGCGTTTGCGAGGTTCGACGGAAGATGGGTCGCGGATTACCCTACTCACTTTAGCAACGTCCTTCAGAGCTACAGCTACGAATGGCAAGGTCGGACTGTGTCTGACGTAATCATGTGGCACTTGCCTCTCAGCCTCGCCTAAGGGGGAGTGGCAGGGGGAATTGGGATTATCCTTACCGTTGGCCCAGGGGTGATGGGTGCTGCCAAGCCACATTCGCCACTTGATTGTGCCGGGAAAACCTTGGTGACAATCGTCCGAGCCACACCCGTTTTTTCATGGCCATTCTGCTCCTGTGGGCCTTCGCGGCGATTCTAGATGGGGAGCCTCCCGGCTGGCGGGAAGGGTTCCCCGCGTGGTCGTTGCCGGTTGCGGTGTTGGCCCTGTACATTATCGACGTCCTGCCGTTCCTGCGTCCGGCTATGCTCAATCAATTGACCTCTGAACATGTGAGGTTGGCGCGCTTAAGGGGTTTACCGGTGGGCCCAGTGAGGGGCTTTCCCCGGACGCGCGGGTCCGTAACCTTGGTTGGCCACAAGACATGCCAGAGCGGTACCGCGACCTGACGGCCGATTTCCGGCCGCTCTACGCACCGCGAAATGGCGGGACGCCTCACATCGGAAACGGCTGTCGGCGTCGGCGAGCTGGTTCAGGGTGAGCGAGCGGACGATTTGGCGCGCGGTGGCGCAGGCGCAGGAGGGGTGAGGGGGTGGGGAGGAACCGAGTACAGCACCACCCTTCGTAGGGCAACGCATCGTGAACGAATGCAGCCACCCTACGGCGGAGTTGCCACTCCGTACGCGTCAAAACCCCAGCAGGCCGCCGTTCCGTCTTCCCGCAACCCGCAGGAGTGGGACCCTCCAGTGCTGATGGTTGTGAGGATCTCATCCTCCGGTGGGTTATTCCGTCCATTCCAATAATCGCCCCAGCATACCGCGGTCTTATCTTCCCGCAACCCGCAGGAGTGTGAGCCCCCAGTGGCTATTGCGACGAAGGTCTCCTGCTCAGGAGGGCTAGCCTCACCTTGGTTGTCGTAGCCCCAGCACACGGCCGAGCCGTCTTGCTGCAAGGCGCAGGTGTGCAGCGCTGCGCTGGCGATGGCAATGAAGGGCATGTGTTCCGGCGGGCTTGCTTGACCAAAGCCGTCATGGCCCCAGCACACGGCCGAGCCATCTTCCCGCAGGCCGCAGATGTGGTGGTAGCCGCTGCTGATGGCCGTGAAGGTCTCACCTTCCGGTGGGTTTAGGTCTTTACCTAAGATGGTTTCGCCCCAGCATAGCGTAGACCCGTCTTCCCGCAGACCGCACGTGTGGCTTAACCCGCTGCTAATGGCCGTGAAGGTCTCACCGCGCGGCGGGTTAGCTTGACCTTTCTCGTCGTTGCCCCAGCATACAGCGGCGCCGTTCTTGCGTAAGGCGCAAGCGTGGGTGACACCATTGCTAATAGCCTTAAAGGTCACGCCTTCCGGCGGGCTTGTCTGACCAACCCGGTAATCGCCCCAGCACACGGCCGTGCCGTCTTCCCGCAACCCACAGGTGTGAGAGTTTCCCGCGCTGATGGCGACGAAGTTTTCGGGCGGCGGCGGGTCGCCGCCGAGTTGCTCCGGCGGGCTTGCCTCACCACCCGCGTTCCACCCCCAGCAGACCGCCTCGCCGTCTGCCTTCAATGCGCAGGTGTGCTCCCATCCGCTGCTGATGGAGGTAAAGGACTCACCCTCCGGCGGGGTTGCCTGCCCAACCACCTCCCGCACGAAGTTCACGTTGGAACCCCAGCAAGCCGCCGTGCCGTTTTCCCGCAAAGCGCAGGTGTGGAATGCCCCACTGCTGATGGCGGTGAAGGTTTCACCTGCTGGCGGGCTTGCCTTGCCATCATCTCGCTGGCCTCCTGGAATGCCCTCATTGGACCCCCAGCACACTGCCGTACCGTCTGCCCGCAATCCGCACGTGTGGTCGGCTCCGCTGCTAATCGCGGTAAAGGTCTCGCCAGCTGGCGGGGTTGCCTGGCCAGCATCTCTTCCCAACCTGTTCGTGTTAGACCCCCAACACTGGACCGTGCCGTCTTGTCGCAACCCGCAGGCGTGCGTATCTCCGCTGCTGATGGCCGTAAAGGATTCACCCTCCGGCGGAGTTGCCTCGCCTCGACGCTCTCTGCCCCAGCACACCGCTGAGCCGTCTTCCCGCAGTCCGCAGGCGTGATCATTTCCGGCGCTGATGGCCGTAAAGGTCTCACCCTCGGGCGGGCTTGTCTGACCGTCATTGTCCCAGCCCCAGCACACCGGCACCCCGCCCTCCCATAATCCGCAGGTGTACCCCCTTCCGGCGCTGATGGCCGAGAAGGTCACGGTTGACCCATCGTCGGCGCACGACACCGCAATCACGGTGATCATGAGGGCGGATAGCGCGAGGGCCAGAGATGTAGGGATGGATTTCAACGTCTTTGTCACCGTTCACTATCCCAGGGTAAGCGAGCGCATGTTGGCGGGCACTGTAGCACATCCTATCGGGATTCCGGGCCCTTCGCCGAAATGAAGGTTCTCGATTTTGTCATTTTCCTTGGACCGACCAAGGCCCGAGATCCAGTCGGCTGCCATGGGCTCTCGCTAGGTGTCCGACCAGGCGGATCCGCTAGAGCGCCACTACCCCGAAGTATCTGAGGGTGTTTGTCAAATTGCCTCGCCGGTTCCTGCCTTCGCAGGAATGACGCGGAGCTGGAGGTGGAATGGTGGAAGCAGTAGGCGGGCGTTCCCCTCCCCACCCATGGATCCCGGCGTCCGCCGGGATGGAGGCTGGGGTGGGGAAGGGCTGCGGTTTGTCGGGGTTCCTGCCTGCGCAGGAACGACGTTGGGGGGTGGGTGGGATATAATGGCGGTAGGAACAACTTTTGAGGCGTGTATGGACTTGGTTTTTGAGCGCGGGGATTCGGCGGCTCCCAAGGGGCATGCGCTGCTGTATTTTCGGGAGAGCGACGGCGTTGGGAAGCTGTACTCGACGTACGTTGTGGTTCTGCCTATTGCGATTGACCTTGTGAAGTACATGCCGCCCTTTTTGGCGAACCAGCTTCCCAACGTGAACGCGCAGGAGCTCTCGGCGTTTGCGTTTCCGCCGATGCCGGAGGAGGCGGGCGGGCTCGGGCAGCTTGAGTCGCTGGCGGAGGCTCGGGGCGACGACCTGCTGTTCGGCGGCGACGTGCCGGCGGGGCAGGTGCAGGACATGCTGATGCGCGTCAACGACGTGGTGCAGGAGTACGCGGGGCGGTACCAAGGGTACATCGGCGACGCGGCGACGGTCGAGGCGGTGGCGGAGCCGGAGGCGATCAGCGGGCACAGCATCAACGAGGTGCTGTTCGAGCTGATGAGCGACCGGGACCGGCTGGGCGAACTCTCGAAGCTGACGGGGCGGCTGCGGTTCGCCGTCGAGGGGAGCGACGTTCGGCAGGTGCAGGACGCGGAGGACGAGGTGCGGGTGCTGTCGCGGTACCTGCCGGAGCGGTACTACATCGACTCGCTGGTGCGGGCGGCGAAGGACCCGTCGCGGAACGGCGGGGACCTCGCGCAGCTGTACCTCGAGCGGTGCTACAAGCTGGCGGACGAGGACTACCCGAGCCTGGCGGACATCGAGGAGCGAATACGGGTGCTGGAAGCTGGGTAGCTAGGGAAACTCGTTCTGCCTCCGCTCTTGTTCCCGTTGACGACTGCGTTTCTTCCCATTACTCTCTCCCTAGTCACCTCGTGCGCGCTGCGCGAGGTGGAATTTCCAGAACCTACGAGGAGGAGTTGGATGCTCACACGCGAAGACAATGAGATGCTCACTCAGGTTGGGCCGGGGACGCCGATGGGCGAGTTGATGCGGGAGTACTGGATGCCATTTGGGCTCTCGAACGAGCTGCCGGAGGCGGACTGCCCGCCCGTTCGCGTCATGCTGCTTTGCGAAGAGCTGGTCGCGTTTCGCGACAGCAACGGCAAGGTGGGGCTGATCGACAACAACTGCCCGCACCGCCGGGCGAGCCTCTTCTTCGGCCGGAACGAGGAGCAGGGCCTCCGCTGCGTGTACCACGGCTGGAAGTTCGACACCACCGGTTCGTGTGTCGACATGCCGTCGGAGCCGGCGGAGAGCAACTTCAAGGACAAGGTCAAGATCAAGGCGTACCCCGTCGAAGAGCGCGGCGGCATCATGTGGACGTACATGGGGCCTCGGGCGAACCCGCCGGGGTTGCCGGAGCTGCCGTCGAATATGATGGAGGACGTGGTGGTGTCGGCGTACATGCGGCCGTGCAACTGGATGCAGGCGCTGGAGGGCGACATAGACACGGTCCACACGCTGTACCTGCACCTGGGCCTCACGCAGTACGAGGACACGCCGGTGGGAAGCTGGGCATGGTGGCACCTGCAGAACCGGGCGCCGCACTACGCGGCCGTCGACACGGACTTCGGGACGATGTACGGGGCGTACCGGCCGGCGATGGAAGGCATGAACTACTGGCGCTTCGCCAACTTCCTGATGCCGTTCTACGCGATGACGCCGCCCGGCGTGCTGGGGCTTGAGGACAAGTTCCGCGCGTGGGTGCCGATGGACGACACGCACACGCTGGCGATCTCCTCCAACACGAGGTCACCGCTGTTCGGGCCGAACGGCGAGCGTCCGAAGGGGCAGTGGGCGTCGGGCGCGACGGAGCTGCGCCCGCAGGGCACCGGCTTCTTCGACCGGTTCGTGTGCGTGGCGGACATGGACAACGACTTCCAGATCGACCGCGACGCGCAGAAGACGAAGAGCTTCGCGGGGCTGAAGAGCATCTTCCTGGAGGACCAGGCGGTCACGGTCAGCATGGACCCGATCGTCGACCGCGAGAAGGAGCGACTGGGGACGAGCGACCAGATGATCATCCGGACGCGGCGGCGCCTGCTGCGGGCCGCGCGGTCGCTGCAGGAGGGGGAGACCCCGCCCGGCGTCGACAACCCGGAGGTGTACGCGGTGCGGTCCGGCGGCACGATGCTGCCCATCGGCTGCGACTGGTACGAGGAGACGAAGAACTTCCGGGCAGGGTGGGTCGAGCACCCGGAGCTCGACCGCGCCATCATCGGCGGCGTGCCGGCGGTGTAGGGGTTCGAGAGCCTCAGGGCGAACGGAATAGGTAGAGAAGAGGGCCCGGCGGGGTTTCCGCCGGGCCCTCTTTCATTTGGCCAGTTGGTGTCGAGCCATCGGTTGGGCGGGGTTGCCTAGTCCTGCGGGGCGAAGCGCGCCTGCAGGTGCTCGACGTGGTGTCGCTCCTCGGTGCATTCGGCCACGGAGAGCTCGACCTGGATTGTGGCGTGGTTGAGGCCGTGGCTGTACACGATCTTCCGGAGCTGCTTCAGGATGTCCTCCTGCCGGCCGGCCTGGGTGGGGCTCACGAAGACGTGGGCCGTGAAGGCGTCGTAGCCGGAGGTGATGGTCCAGGCATGGACATCGTGGACGAGAGTGACGCCTTCGACGTCCTCCATCTCGCTGCAGATGTTGTAGATGTCCACGGTATCCGGCGTACCCTCCAACAGCACCTTGAAGACGCGCATGAAGAGGCCCCAGGAGACCTTGAGGATGAGCAGGCCGATGAGGACGCTCATGATGGGATCGGCGATGTACCACTCGAAGGTGAGGATGAGGATGCCGGAAATGATGACGCCGACGGAGCCCATGAGGTCGGCGAGCACGTGCTGGAATGCGCCCTCGACGTTGAGGCTCTCGCCCGCGGCCCGGTGCAGCACCCATGCGGCGGCGATGTTGATGATCAGACCGACGACGCCGACGCTGAACATCAACGGGCCCTCGACCTCCGGGGTGTCGAAGAAGCGGTGATAGGCCTCGAAGAAGATCCAGCCGGCAATGAGCCAGAGGCTGACGGTATTGGCCAGCGCGGCGAGGACCTCTGTGCGGTAGAAGCCGAAGGTTGACCCGGCGGCTGCCGGCCGGTTGGCGATCCACATGGCGAAGAGGGCCAGGGCGATCGAGGCGGCGTCGGTGAGCATGTGCGCGGCGTCGGCGAGAAGGGCGAGGCTGCCGGAGAGGACGCCGCCGACGACCTCGACGAACATGAAGCCACCGATGAGGAAAAGGGCGATTATCAGGCTCTTCTTGCTGGCGCCTCGCAGGTCATGGGCGTGGTCATGGCCGCCGTGGCCATGGTCGTGGCCCGCGTGATCGTCATGGTCGTGGTCATGCTCATCATGGGCATGGTCGTGGCCTTCATGGTCATGGGCGTGGTCGTGGCCCTCGTGCTCATGGTCGTGGGCGTGGTCATGCTCGTCGTGGGCGTGATCGTGGCCCTCGTGGTCGTGGGCGTGGTCATGCTCGTCGTGGGCATGGTCGTGGCCTTCGTGGTCATGGGCGTGGTCATGCTCGTCGTGGGCGTGGTCGTGGCCCTCGTGGTCGTGGGCGTGGTCATGCTCGTGGTCGTGGCCTTCGTGGTCATGATCGTGATCGTGCCGGTGCTCAGTGGTCACGACGGCTCCCTTCCGTGCAATAGCGGATGTCCGGCAGGGCATCCCCTAGCCGGACATCCGACTTGCGTTTCGATCGGGTTACCTATAGCGCCCTTTCGGGACCGACACGCTACGCGGCGGCGTGTGCGACGTGGTGGGGGTCGTCCTCGGCGGCGCAGTGCTCGCCACCGTGCTCGTGGCAGTGGATGTGGCCGTGCTCGTCCATGTCCTCGGGGCCCGTGACGGCCTGGCAGGCCGCGTCACCGTGGGTGTGGCAGTGGCCGGCGCCGTGCTCGTGGCAGTGCACGCCGTCATGGGCGTGGCAATGCTCGCCAGCATGCTCGTGACAGTGGTCGTCGTGCTCGTGGCTGTGGTCGTGGGTGGTCATGCTTTCCTCCTTGCGGTCTTACTCAGTTCAAGCGCGTCTGAGATATGTGAAACGTACCCAACTGAGACTAACCTTGTCAACCCGCTACGAGTGAATGATACAAGGTCTACTGATGCCCATCCAACCACATCAAAAGCCGGTATTTCAACCCCCCCTCTTCCAAGGGGTTTCCGCAGCATTCATCCTCTTCAGCGACATTGCGGGGCGCCCAGGACAATGTCCCGCGCCCACTGATACGAATTCTCAATCCACAGAGGCCAAGGGTCAGAAAACTCATGATTGAGGGGCCTCGGAAGGCGGCGAAACGAGGGGATGGTGGCGAATTTTCGGTCTGCTGCCCCCTCCGAATGCTCAACTCAGGCCGGGGTTGCCCTATAATAAGGATAGCTTGTGTCGACGGAGGTGACGATGAAGCGAAGTTGGATCTGGGCCATGGGCACGGGACGGTGGTCCGCGCTCCTTGCGCTGGCGGCGGCCCTCGGGCTGCTGGCGGCTGTGGCGTGCGGCGGCGAGTCGGACGACGAGGCCGAGCCGGACAGCGGCGCGTCGACGACCGAGACGACCACCGGCAGCGACACGATGACGGCGACGACTGACGCCGCGCCGGAGCCGAGCACGCCCATCGGGCACGAGGTCGGCATGCTGGCGCCGGACTTCACGGTGGAGACGATCGCGGGCGAGACCTTCACCCTGTCGGAAGTGACGGGAGCCGGTTCGCCGGTGCTCCTCTACTTCTTCACGACTTGGTGACCGACATGCAATGCCGAGTTTCGGCATCTGCGGTCAATCTACCCCGACTACCAGGATGACGTCGTGCTGATCGGCGTGGGCATTGACCCGGGCGAGTCAGAGTCGAGGATCAGTGGGTGGGCAGAGAGGAACAGTTTCTTCTGGCCCCTTGCTCCCGTAAGCGCGGACCCGGTCAGGGACTACAGAATCAGCCAACAGTCGGCGGCTGTGGGCATCGACGCCTTGGGCGAGATTGTCCTGCGCAAGAACGGCGGGCTGCAGGGCGAAGACAAGTGGCGTGACTGGCTGGACACCCTCGGCGGGCCAAGGTCGTCGGCTGCGGTGACGGCTCCGTCTACGGACGCCTCGCTCTCAGGGACGTTGCCGACTTCGGGCGTCATCGAGGCACAGCCAACGATCGCTTTGGCGCCCACGGCAGCGCCCGCGCCGACTACGGCGCCGGTGGCAGCACCGACCGCCGTTACCGCCCCGACGGATGCACCCGCGCCTGTCGTGGCTCCGGCGCCGACGATAACGCCGTCGCCGATTCCGACCGCGACACCTCGGCCCGCGCCGACGGCCACGCCGCGGCCAACGGCCACTTCGGTGCCGCCCACGGCGACGCCCAACGTACCCGTCGGGCACAACGTGGGGCAGCGGGCGCCGGACTTCACCGTCACGGCGGTCAACGGGGAGACTGTCACGCTGTCGGAGGTGACGGCGTCCGGGAAGGCGGTGATCGTCTACTTCTTTGCGACTTGGTGACCGACCTGCAATGCGGAGGTTCCGCATCTGCAGAGCGTTTACTCAGCGAACAGCGATGACGTGTTGATGGTGGGCATCAGCTATGACGCACTATCGACGCAGTCCGAACTGACTAGGTACTCGAACAACCGGGGACTGAGCTTCCCGATCGCGGCGTACGAGCGGAGCATCGTCGCGGATGGCTATCGCATTACGGCTCAGTCGAGCGCGGTGGGCATCGACGCGAACGGGGTCATCCAACTGCGAAAGGGCTACGGATTGCAGAATCGCAACGAGTGGCAGGGATGGGTGGACACGCTGGTGGGCTAGGGGCGAGCTTTCGCTCGCACGTAACCGCGATGACGAGGGGCTGCTGACGCGGCCCCTTTCTTGTTGTCCATTCCTGTGGGGCTATTTCCTACGCACGTGCCAGCAACGGTCGCAGGTCACGGACGTTGGCTACGTCCTCTATGTGGAGGACGCGGTCTATGAGCTGCTCGGTGGCGTCATCGCCGAGGACCGGGGCGATGAGGTCGCGAGCCTTCTCGCAGACGCGGGCCGTGTCGAGGGGGTTCTGGGCCGTGCCGGGCGCGTACTTGGTGTGGTGGGTGAGGGTGCGGCCGTCGGTGGTGGTGATCTCAATGATGGCCTGGCGCGGGGCCTCGGGCATGACGAGGCTGGGCTCGGGCCGGAGGGTTACGCGCTCTTTCATAGCGAGCACCTCGGCGTCGGCCATGCGCTCGTAGGAGTGGGTGGAGGTGAAGGAGACGCCGCCGTCGACGAGGGCGAGGGCGATGCAGTGCTGAATGTTGACGTCCGGCATGGAGCGGTTGTTGACGACGCCCGCGCCGTCGGTGGGGAGCCGGGCGAGGACGCTGGCGACGTCGGCGCCAGTGACGTTGTGCTCGCCGGTGATGGTGAAGAGGGCGTCGAGGGCGGACTGGATGGGGTAGCCGACGGCGTAGGGCTTGATGGCGGTCGAGGAGACGGAGAAGACCTCGCCGAGGCCGTCGGTGATGCGGCTGGGTTCCGGCGACTGGGAGAAGGCCAGCAGCAGGTTGTGCTCGCCGTCGAGGATGTTGGGGACGCCGGAGAAGCCCATCTGGACCATGGTGGCGGCGGTGACGCCGTTGCGGGCACCCATGCCAGCGAAGTCAAAGGCCTTCTCGACGTGCTCCTCGTCGCCGACCCAGGCCCAGAGGCCGGAGGCCTGCTGCGAGGCGTAGGAGAGCACGTAGCGCATCTGCATGGGATCGAGGCGGGCGAGGGAGGCGGCGGCGCCCGTCGCGCCGAAGGTTGCGCCGAAGCCCTCTGCGCTGTGGTGCGCTGCGCGGAGCTTGTCGGCGTCGACGGCGAGGAGGATGCGGCAGGCGACGTCGTAGCCGAGAGCGACGGCGCGGAGGAGCTCGGCGCCGGACGCGCCCTCGCGCTCGGCCATGGCCCACGCGGCGGGGACGACGCTGCAGCCGGGGTGGGCCTTGGACGGCGGGTCGAAGTCGTCGGTCTCGTCGGCGTGGCCCATCATGCCGTTGGCGAGGGCCGCGTTGGCGGCGGAGGTGACGACGTCGGTGGTCATGACCATGGACTCAGGGACGCCGCCGAGGGTCCGGACGTACTTCTCGGCCATCTGGCCGGGCAGCAGCGTGCTGCCGGAGACGATGGCGGCGAGGCTGTCGAGGAGGCGGTGCTTGGCTTCGCGGTCGACGTCGGCTGGCAGGGCGCGGTCGCGGGCCGCGGCCATGTAGTCGGCGAGGATGCCGGTGGTGTTGCCGTTGGCGGGTGCCTGGGTCATAGCGCTCCCTTCGGGTGAGTGATGCTGGGACGCGGGTAGTATACCCGGCTTGGCCTCGCGGGGTGCAAACGAAAGGGGCCGGCGCACAATCGTGCCGACCGGCCCCTCCCTCGCCGCCTATGTTGTTGTGTTGACGTGCCGTTGCCGGTGAGGCTTATCGCGGGCGCCCCCATCCCCTCCATGGGGGCGCCTGCGCCTCTCCACGCTTTTGGTGTTGGCGATCGCCTGCCCGAACACTAGTTCTTACAAGATTAGAACATGCATTCCGGTCTGTCAATGGGGGGGATTTTGGGGCAGGTTGGCCGGTGCGATATGTGAGGGGCGCGACGGGCCCCTCCCCTGGATCCCGGCATTCGCCGGGATGGAGGCGGGAGGGGTTGGGGGTGCGAGGAGGAGCGTTGGTGGGGGCGCCCCGCGCTGCCGCCCCTCTGGATTCCTGCCTTCGCAGGAATGACGAAGGAGGGCAGGAATGACGAAGGAGGGCAGGAATGACGCGGAGGGGGGCGGGAATGGCGGGGAGGGCGTGGGAGTGTAGGGGCTTGTCGGGGTTGCTGCCTTCGCAGGAACAACGGGGTGGGGGTGGCTAGTAGCCTACTTCTTCCAGGAAGGCGGGGTCGTCGCGCCATTCTGTCCAGACTTGGACCCAGACATCGAGGTAGATGGGGCGGTTGAAGAGGTCTTCCATCTGGAGGCGGGCGGCGGTGGCGACTTCTTTCATGGCGGCGCCGCCTTTGCCGATGAGGATTCGGCGCTGGGAGGCGCGGTTGACGTAGATGACGACGCGAATGTAGTCCTTGGTGCGCTCCTCGCCGTCGGCCTCGAGGAACTCCTCTACCTCTACGGCGGTGTCGTAGGGGACCTCCTGGCCGAAGCGGCGGAAGAGCTGCTCGCGGACCATCTCTGAGGCGAGGAAGCGCTCGGAGCGGTCAGTGAGCTCGTCGGCGTCGTACTCGGCGGCGCGCTGGGGGAGGCGGTCGACGAGGAGCTTGAGGAGGAGGTCGGTGCCGTCGGCGTTGAGGGCGCTGATGGGCACGATCTCCATCGACGGGGCGATCTCGTGGTAGGCCTGGATGACGGGAAGCAGGTGGGGCTTGCTGACCCTGTCGACCTTGTTGAGGGCGAGGACGGCGGGGGTGCCCTCAGCGGCGAGGGCCTTGAGGAGGGACTTCTCGGTCTCGCCGGGCGGCCTGGGCTCGGCGACGAGGAGGGCGAGGTCGGCGGCGAGCATCGCCTCCTGGACGTGGCCGAGCATGCGGCGGTCGAGGGCGTCGCGGGTGCGGCGCATGTAGCCGGGGGTGTCCCAGAAGACGATCTGGTAGTCGTCGTGGGTGAGGATGCCGAGGAGCTGCTGGCGGGTGGTCTGCGGGCGCGGCGAGGTGATGGCCAGCTTCTCCTGCAGGAGGGTGTTCAGCAGCGTCGACTTGCCGGCGTTGGGACGGCCGAGGATGGTGACGAAGCCCATCCGGTGCGGCGCGGCCTTCACCCCGCGCCTCTTGCGCGCAGCGGCCTTAGCTGCAGGCTTTGCGGGCGTCCCGGCCGCTTTCGACGTTGACATTGCTGTGACGCGCCGGGCCGGCTAGGGCTTCTCGCGCTTGAGGTAGGCGATTGTGGTGCCGGAGGCGACGCCCGCCTCGTCCGGGTCCGTCTCGTCTATGTACTCGGTCTCGGTGACGGTGACGAGCTCCCATCCGTCCTCGCCCAACTCGTTCAGGAGAACCTCGTACTCGGTGACGCGGTCCTCATCGTCCTCGACCACGTCGCCCAGCTCAATCACGCGGTATTCCCACCTTGCCATGTCGTGCTCCTATGTATCTTCTAGGCGGGCCGCAAGCCCGCTCGTCAACCGGGCGCCGGCCACCGCATGCGGCCGATGCCGTTCCTATTTTACAGGCTGTTGGCCATCTGGAAGGCCTTGCCCTCCATCTTTATGTCAGGGGCGTAGATCAGGTCGGTCTGCTGGAGCTCGCGGACGTTGAAGGCGCCGACCATGCCCATGCAAGCCCGGAGCGCGCCGGTGAGGTTCATCGTGCCGTCGGTGCGGGACGAGGGGCCGAAGAGCACCTCTTCCAGCGTGCCCTTGGTGCCGACGCGGATGCGCGTGCCGCGGGGCAGCGCCGGGTCGGGGGTCGCCATGCCCCAGTTGTAGCCGCGGCCGGGGGCCTCGACGGACTGGGCGAAGGGGGTGCCGAGCATGACGCCGTCGGCGCCGGCGACCATCGACTTGCAGAAGTCGCCGCCGGTGCGGATGCCGCCGTCGGTGATGACGGACACGTAGCGGCCGGTGCGGTGGAGGTACTCCTCGCGGGCAGCGGCGCAGTCCATCGTCGCGGTGACCTGGGGGACGCCGATGCCGACGACTTCGCGGCTGGTGCAGGCGGCGCCGGGGCCGATGCCGACGAGGAGGCCGCTGATGCCGTTCTCCATGAGCTCGAGGGCGACGTCGTAGCCTACGCAGTTGCCGACGATGACGGGGCGGCGGATCTGGTCGACGAGCTCGGAGAAGATGAGGCCGCGGTAGCTCTTGGAGATGTGGCGGGCCGTCGTCACGGTGGACTGGACGACGACGACGTCGGCGCCGGCCTCGACGGCGATGGGGGCGAGCCGCTTGGCGCGCTGGGGGGTGATGGCGACGGCGCAGGGGACGTCGCCAGACTTGATCTCCTGGACGCGCTGGGCCACGAGCTCGTCCTGCACGGGTTGCTGGTAGAGGCGCTGCAGGAGCGCGGTGGCCTCCTCGATGGGCGTCTCCGCGACCTCGGCGAGCTTGTCCGCGGCGTCGGGGTAGCGGGTCCAGAGGCCCTCAAGGTTGAGGACGGCGAGGCCGCCGAGCTTGCCCATCTTGATGGCAAAGTCGGGGGACACGACGGCGTCCATGGCGGAAGCGAGGACCGGGATGGGGAAGCTGTGCTCACCGAGGGTGAGGCTCATGTCTGCCTGCTCTGGGTTGATGGTCACCTGACCGGGGACAATAGCTACTTCGTCGAAGCCGTAACTGCGGCGTATCTCCTTGAAAAGGGGCGCCCCCATAGGCCACTTCCTTTCTGCGGCGAATGGTTTCGGGGAGTTTAGCAACGGGGTTTTTCGCCGTCAATTTGCTTTACGTGCGCATTAGAACGAGTTTTGGGACGGCTGCGTGCGGGGATATAAGACAGGGGCCCGTCCGCAGGACAGGCCCCTTCCGCCGTAACGCTTTCAGCCGTATGTGGCTTATACAATCCCAAGGCCGATTACTCGCTCACCACCGGGTTTCGGAGGGTGCCGATGCCGGGGATCTCGACCTCCACCACGTCGCCGGGGTTGAGCTGGCTCGTCTGGCCGGGGGTGCCGGTGTAGATGACGTCGCCGGGGTCGAGGGTGACGTAGCGGCTGATCTCGCTGATGACGGTGGGGATGTCGAAGATGAGGTCCTCAGCGTGGGCGTGGTTGTGGGTCTTCTCGCCGTTCACGGACACCTGGATGGTGAAGTCGAAGGGGTCGATGTCGGTGCTGATGTAGGGACCGAGGGGGCCGAAGGTGTCGGCGCCCTTGGCGCGCCACCACTGCATGTCCTTCTCGGGGCCGTTCTGCCAATCGCGGGCGCTGACGTCGTTGCCGATGGTGTAGCCGAGAACGTACTCGAGGGCCTCATCGCGGGAGACCTTGCTGCAGGTCTTGCTAATGATGGCAACGAGCTCGCCCTCCTCGTCGACGCGGCCGGCGCCGTCGGGCAGGACGATGTCCTCGCCGTCGGCGATGATGCAGTTGTAGGGCTTGTAGAAGCCCTCCACGCGCTTGGGGGCGGGGCGCTCGCCGAGGTGGGTGCTGTAGTTGAGGGCGATGGCGATGACCTTGCCGGGCTGCACGGGGGGAAGGAGCTGCACTTCGTCGAGGGTGTGGGTGTGGTCGGTTACCTCATAGTCCTCAAAGGGAGTTGTGGTGATCTGCTTGACCTGACCGTCTTCCACCACGCCATAGGCGACCTCGCCGTGGGCGTAGTACCGAGCAAACTGCATCTTCCCTCCTTCAATGCATGGCGGCGAATGTGTTGCAGAAGAGTATAACGAATTTCGTTGCGGATGCCCAAGGGGGAATTGGGTGAATTTTGGGAATTGGGGGAAACCGGGGGAGGGGGATTGCGACGGTGGTCGGTTGTGGGGTTGCCCCGCCCATGGATCCCGGCCTCCGCCGGGATGGAGGCGGAGGGGATGGGGGATTGCGACGGAGGTTGGTTGTGGGGTTGCCCCGCCCATGGATCCCGGCTTCCGCCGGGATGGAGGCGGAAGAGGGGGGAAGGGCGACGGGGGTTGGTTGTGGGGTGGGCTGCCGCCCCGGGCCCTCTCCTTTCCATTGGATTTGACATTCGTTGCGTTATGTCCGTAGCTGGTGGGGAGGTTGTTTGCCCTTTGTTTTGAAGGGAAGGTGTGGCAAAACAGCTATGAGTCGAAATATTTTGCAAAAGGGCCACCTGCTCAGGTAGTCGTGGTACGCCGGCTGGGACACGCGTCATCGGAGGACGCAGCGTCGGGCGGGCGTTGATGGGCCGAGTGAGGTTGTCGGGCTTTGCCTGCATGAGAGGAGGGTAACCGAGGCGGGGGTTCTTGCGCGAGGGGCCCGTGTCATAGGGGGTGCGCGGGTCGGGTTCACGGCTGTGCGGGCACGGTGGGTGGGGGGTATGGGATACGCGACGGGGGTCGGTTGTGGGGTTGCCCCGCCCCCCGCCCCTCTGGATTCCTGCCTTCGCAGGAATGACGAGACGGGTAGGGGGATGTCGGCGGGGTCGGTCGCGGGCTGCCCCTCCCATGGATCCCGGCCTCCGCCGGGATGGAGGCGGATGGGGGTGGGGGATTGCGTCGGGGGGTGGTTGTGGGGTTGCCCTGCCCCCGACCCCTCTGGATTCCTGCCTTCGCAGGAATGACGAGAAAGGAGGAGAGGGGGATGCCGGGGGGGTCGGTCGCGGGATGCCCCTCCCATGGATCCCGGCCTCCGCCGGGATGGAGGCGGAGGGGGTGGGGGATTGCGACGGGGGTCGGTTGTGGGGTTGCCCCGCACCCCGCCCCTCTGGATTTCTGCCTTCGCAGGAATGACGCGGATGACGAACGAGAGTGAGGGATGACGAGAGGGGAGCTGAGGGGGATGGGTGGGAATGGCGTCGGGGGTTGGTCGCGGGATTGCCCCGCCCCTGGATCCCGGCCTCCGCCGGGATGGAGGTGGAGGGGGTGGGGGAACGATGGGTCGGGGGCTAGATGCCGGTGATGCGGATGGAGGAGTGGGCTTTGTAGATTCGGTTGATGTTGATGAGGAGCGAGGTGAGGTGCTCGACGTAGCGGGAGTTGACGAGGGCGCCGCCGTTGACGGCGCGGACGCCCTTGATGGACTCGGCGAGCTGCATGACTTTGGCCTTGGCGTCGGGGTCATCGCCGCAGACGACGACGTCGCAGTCGAGACCTCGCAGGGGGATGAGGAGGTCGATGGCGCTGAGGTTGTGGAAGGCGCCGACGACGTGGGACTCGGGGAGGAGATCGCGGGCCTCCTCGGCGGCGGAGCCGGCGGCGACGGGGAGGGCCTGCGCCGAGCCCTTCACGAAGGCGAGGGGCGCGACGACGTTGACGATGACCTTGCCTCGCAGGTGCGGCTCAAGCTGGTTCAGGGTCTGCTCCTGCGCGAAGTAGGGGACGGCGATGAAAACGATGTCGCCCATCTTGGCGGCGTCCTCGTTGGAGCCTCCCATGACGCTGGTGTCGGGGTAGTTCTTGGGCAGGAGCGCGCGCACGTCGGAGGCGGAGTCCACGCCGCGCTGGGGGTCGCGGGAGCCGAGGAAGATTTGCTCGCCGATGATGGCGAATCGCAGTGCGAGACCTCGGCCCTCGGGCCCGGTGCCGCCGATGAAGGAGATCATGGATGCCGCTCCGATGCGTGTCTTCATGTGGCGTATGGGACACCACCACATTGAACTAGCATATCAGATTCGGTACCACCCACCTAATGAATACACGCTGACGTTATGGCACGTGCCGGCGCCGGAGGCCACGGAGGATGCCGCGGGCGCAAGGCTGAATGAACGGCCCGGTATGGTATCCTGCCTGCTATGGAAACGGCTTTGGCCATACGTGACGCGCTGGTACGACGGTCGCTGCTGGTAGTGTCGCCGGTGGACGGGGACGCGCTGGAGCGGGCGGTTCGCGCGGGCGCGGATGCCGTGGTCCTCGACACGGCGCGGGGGCCTGCGGCGCACCGGCGCGAGGAGACGAGGCGCGGACTGGGCGAGGCGGTTGCGTCGGTCGCGCAGACGGGCGCGGAGGTCCTGCTGTGGACGGACGCCGGCGGCGTGGAGGCGGACCTGGCGGCCTGTGAGGGCGGTGTGTCCGGCGTGCTCGCGACGGCGGAATCGGAGGCGGATGTTGCCTCGGTGGACGCGGCGCTGGGCGCGTGGGAGGCGACACGGGGCGTGGAAGCGGGCTCGGTGAACATCGAAGTTGTGCTGGCATCCGGGGCTGCGGTGCGAGGGTGCGGCGACATTGCCGGGGGGTGCTCGCGCGTTGTGGCGCTCGTGATGGACGAGGTCGCGCTGGTGCGGGGCGCGGGGGAGAACGCGGCGGCGAGGCGTGAGCTGGCGGCGTACTTCCGCGGCGCGATGGTGGTCGCGGCGAAGGCGCGCGGGGTGCAGGCGCACGGGGCCGTCGCGCCGGGGTCGGGGGCGCTGGCGGCGGGGTACGCGACCGCGGGGCGTCGCATTGGGCTTCGCGGGGCGCTGTGCTTCGACGCGGATGTGGTGTCGCTCGTCAACGCGGGGTTCAGCCCGACGGAGGCGGAAGTCGAGTCGGCGCGGCGGGTGCTGTCGGCGATGGAGGACGCGGTTGCGAGCGGCCGGGGCGCGATCGCGGCGGCGGCGGGGACGATGGCGGACCTGGCGAACGTGCGGCAGGCGCGGGCGGTCGTCGAGCGGGCGGATGCCATTCGGCGTCGACACGAAAAGCCTGAGGCCGAGGACACGGCGTCGACCGCGGAACCATCGACGGAGGAAGGGAGCGCACCGCCTTGGCGCTAGCGGACTACCTCCAGCCGCATGAGCGCGTGGCCGCCGAGTGCGGGCACGTGGCGGCCACCAACCTGCGGCTCATCCACCACGTCGCGCGTTCCGGCGCGCCGTTGTTCCGCGAGCTGCCGTACTCCATGGTGCAGAGCATCCGGCTGGCGCAACGTCCACGCAACACGACGGTCGCGCTGGGCGCGGTCATCGCTGTGCTGAGCCTGCTGGCGGGAGTGGGGTCGCCGCTGCAGATAGGCGCCGCGGGGATGGGCGCGGCCGCCGTGCTGCTGGGCATCGTGTTTGGGGACCTCACGCTTGTGATCACGACAGACACGGGAGGCGAGAAACCGACACGCTGGCCGCTGCGCGAGGTGGGGCGGCGGGAGAGCCAGGAGCTGGTTGCCGTTGCGCGCGCCGCGATGAGCGGGGAGTACGACTTTGTGGCCGAGCCGGTTGCCGCGCCGCCGGCGCCGAGCGTCGTGGCCCGGTCCGTGCTGCTGCTGCCGGCCGACGACGCCGCGCTGACGCTGGCGGCGTTGAGCGGCGACGCCGACGTCCTGTGCCTCGACCTGACGACGCTGGTACACGCGTCGCGGCGGGCGGAGGCGCGGGAGCTGGTCGCGAGCGCGGTGGCGGCGGCGCGGCGGGCCGAGCGTCGGGTGTGGGTGCGGGTGAGCCTCGACGAGGCGGAGGCCGACGTGGCTGCGTGCGCGTGGCCGGGGCTCGAGGCTGTTGTGGCGAGGGTGGAGTCGGCGGAGGACGTGTCGCGGCTGGACTCGGCGCTCAACGAGGTTGAGGCCGAGCGGGGGTTGCCGGAGCGGGTGCGGATTGTGGTGCAGGTGGACTCGGCCGCGGGGGTGTGGGCGCTGCGGGAAACGCTGGGGGCGTCGCCGCGCGTGTCCGGCGTGATTGTGGCGGCGCACGATGCGCTCGACCTGCTGGGGAGGCCGGACGCGCGGGCGACGTGGGGGACGCTGCGGCCGCCGGTGTTGCCGGAGCCGGCGCACGTGCGCGGGCGCATCGGCGCGACGGCTGCGGAGGCGGGCGTGCCGGTGTATGCGAGCCTTGCGACGGGCAACGCGCCGGGGGGGATCGTAGACGCGCTGCGGTACGACGCGGTGCAGCGGCTGGCGGAGGCGGCGGTCGTGGCGCGGGCGCACGGCTACCACGGGGCGGTGACGCTGCACGCGGAGGCCATCGCGGCGTGCAATGCGGCGTTCCCGGGAACGCCTGCGGCGGTCGCGCCGGCGGCGGCACCCGCGCCGTTGGCGCTGCAGCCTGTTGTGCCGTCGCACTTCGGCATTGGCGTGGTGCGGGCGGCGGAGGCGCCGGTGGCCTCGGCGGCGGACGCCTCGGCGGATGGAGCGGACGACGAGCCGGTGTCCCCAAGCGTTACGTCAACTTCTGCACCTTCGGCCGCGCCGCCTACAGCTCCGGTCGTGTGGCAGCCCGTCGTGCCGTCGCACTTCGGCATCCGGGTGCCGCCGCGGGAGCCGGGCGCCGACGGGGTGGGCGTCGAGGAGGCGTCGGCCGCGGAAGCGCCGACTGCGGATGCGCCATCCGTGGATGCGCCATCCGTGGAGGAGAGCTAGCGTATGCCGCCTGTTCGACGATCCATGCTGTTTACGCCGGCCAACGTCGCGCGCTTTGTGGAGGGCGTGTGGCGGCATTCGGCGGACGTGGTGGTGCTCGACCTGGAGGACTCCGTCGCGCCGGAGGAGAAGGCGTCGGCTCGGGCGGGCGTTCGCGAGGCGATCGCGCTGGTGCAGCGAGGGGGAGCGGAGGCGGCGCTGCGGGTCAACCACGACGCCGTCGAGGCGGACTGCGACGCGGGGGTGTGGCCGGGGCTGAGCGCGATCGTGCTGCCCAAGGCCGAGACGGCAGAGCAGGTGATCGGGCTCGACGCGGTGCTGTCGCGGCTGGAGGCTGCGCGGGGGATGGCAGCCGGCGGCGTGGAGATCATGCCGATGGTGGAGTCGGCGGTTGGGGTGCAGAACGCGCACGCCATCGCGTCGGCGAGCGCGCGGGTGCGGGCGTTCGGCGTGCTGGGCGAGGCGGACCTGTCGGCGGACCTGGGCACCTCCTTCAGCGACCTGCACGAGATGGATGTGCTGGGCTACGCGCGGGGCGAGGTTGGGCTTGCGGCGCGGGCGCTCGGCAAGACGGTCAACGGGCGCGCGTGGACGCCGGGGCGGTCGACGATTGCCGACTACGGCGACGCGGCGGCGCTGGAGCGCTCGATGCGGGCGTCGTGGGAGGCGGGGTGCCGGAGCACGTTCTGCGTGCACCCGTCGCAGGTTGCCGCGGCGAACCGGGGGCTTCGGCCGACGGAGGCGGACGTGGTGCTGTGCGCCGAGGCCGTGCGCACATACACGGAGGCTTGGCGCGAGGGGCGGCCGTACGGCGTGCGGCAGGGCGTCATCATCGACGGGCGCATCGCGCGGGCGGCGCTGGGGACGATCGCGTACTCGCTGGACTGCGCGGCGAAGGACGCGGCCAAGCTGATTCGGCGTCGGGAGATTGAGCTCGCGCAAGCGGTGGCGGACGCGGTAGCGGACGCTTCATCAGCGGAGGGCGCGACTTCCTGCTGAGGCCGACTCGCGCAATTCGGCGACGACCGCAGCTGCCTCGGAACGCTTCGCGATTGCATTGACCATGCCACGGAAGATCCATGCGTGCAGCGGGTAGAGCGCGTACCAGTAGACGAGGCCCATCAGGCCGTGAGGGATGAAGGCGGCGGTCTGCTCAAGGCGTGACGTTCCGTCCGCCTCGGCGTGGACCTCGTACTGGAGCCACGCTCGGCCGGGGGTCTTCATCTCGGCGCGGAGGCGCATGAGGCGGCCGGGCTCGAGCGCCTCGACACGCCAGAAGTCGAGGGCGTCGCCGACGCGGATGTCGTCGGGGTGACGGCGGCCGCGACGGAGGCCCGCGCCGCCGATGAGGCGGTCGAGGATACCTCGGAGGCGCCAGAGCCAGTTGGCGAAGTACCAGCCCCGTCGGCCGCCGATGCCGGTGAACGTTCGGTAGACGGCGGCGGGCGGGGCGGCGACGGGCATCGTGCGGTGCTCGAGAATCATGCCCGATTGCGTCTCGGTCCACACGTCGTGCGACGAGGCGTGGGTGCGCCCGTGGGCGTCGCTCCATGACGTCTCGATGTTGCCGTGATGGAGGTCGTCGATGACGGCGGCGAGGGCGCCCTGGTAGTCGAGCGGGCGGATGTCGGGGAAGAGCTCGGCGGCAGTCGTGTCGGTGACGACGACATCGTTGCGGAGGCCGTCGATGAGGGGGGCGCCGATGCTGGCAGGAATGGGCGTGACGAGGTGGACCCAGTACGAGGAGAGCCTCGGCGTGAGGACGGGGACGGGCAGGAGCACGCGATTGAGGCCGCGGGCGCGGGCGTAGCCGAGCATCATGCCGCCGTAGGTGGTGACGTCGCGGCCGCCGATCTCGACGACCCTGCCGACGCTGGCCGGGCGGTCGAGGGCGGCGACGAGGTAGTCGAGCAGGTCGCTGACGGCGATGGGCTGGACGCGGGAGTAGATCCAGCGGGGGCAGACCATGACGGGCAGGCGCTCGACGAGGTAGCGGACCATCTCGAACGAGATGCTGCCCGTGCCGACGATGACGGCGGCGCGGTACTCGGTCACGGGGACGCCGGCCTCGCGGAGGGCGTTACCGGTCTCCTGGCGCGAGCGGAGGTGCTCGGAGAGCCTGGCGGTCGGATCACCGAGGCCGCCGAGGTAGATGATGCGGCCGACGCCGGCGTCGCGGGCGGCCTCGGCGAAGGCGCGGGCCGCGCGGACGTCCGTTTCGCGGAAGCCATTGCCCCTGGCCATACTGTGCACGAGGTAGTAGGCGCAGTCGACGCCCTGGAGCGCGGGGGCCAGCGTCGACGGTTCGAGGACGTCGCCGACGGCGATCTCGACGTCGGGCGCCCATGGGCGCGCCTCGACGCGGGTGCGGCTGCGAGCGAGGACGCGGACGGCGTGGCCGTCGCGGAGGAGCCTCGGGGTGAGGCGACCGCCGATGTAGCCTGTGGCGCCGGTGACGAGGACTCGGTGCGGCTTCTCCATCGCGAGCGCCTCCCTTGCGTGCTCGGACGGCACGCTGGGTTTGGGCCTGTATATGGAGAAACGTTTGAGGGAGGCTTGGGGGTGGGGGTCAGTCCGGAGAATGCGGCGCATACGCGTGGAGCTGCGCGGGGATGCTACAATGGATCTAGGGGCTGGTCACTGTTTATCGGGGGCTGGCCCTCTTTGTTGTTCCAGAAGACCGGACCAGCCGCCGAGGCTCCTGGTTTCGGCGCTCGATGAGAATTGACGTCCGCTCTCCCGCTAAGCGTTGACCCCGGCGGGGTCTGCGCTTTCTTGCGGCTCGGCCAGGTGCAGGAGCAGCCTGACGATGTTCTCCACGTCGGGGCGGCTCTCATCAATCGTCTCGGCCGCCATGAAGTTGTTGTAGAAGTTGCCGTGGAACATCTCGGCGGCGGAAAAGCCCAACCGCAGCAGCTGATAATCCGGAGAGTCGGTCAGTTGGTTGATGACCGTCCGGTACGCCTTGTGAGAGTTGCACTTCAGGCCACGCTTTTCGGCTACCGCCTTGATTGCATGCGTGGTCGCTCCCCACAGCTTCTTCGACGCCTGAAGGTTGTCTCCGGCGGCAAATTCCTCGATGGACTTGGCGAGGAAATCACGAGCTATTTGTGCATGAGATGCTTTCGGCATTAAATGTACGCTCTTTGCAAATATTGCCCATCTTGCACCAAATTATGCCGGAGCGCTATAGGGCGGTCCGCCAACAATATGGCCTCCCGCCGTCTACAACAGGCCGTCTGTGCGGAGGGCTGAGAAGGCTTGCTCGAAGCCGGCGAGGGTGGTTTGGACGTCGGCTTCCGTGTGGGCGGCGGAGACGAGGCCGGAGGGGCGGCCGCTCATGAGGTCTACGCCGGCGTTGATGGCTGCGAGACGCATTGCGGAGATTATGTTCGGCGGCGTTGGTTTCTGGCTCTCGGACGGGCGCAGGTGCTCGGCGTCGGAGCACTGGCACTGGGTGCCGAGGCGCACCTGGAAGATGGAGGCCACGCCGTAGCAGCAGCCCGGCACTTCCATTCGCGTCATGATGTCGTTGAGGCCGGCGCGGAGCGTTGCGGCACGGGCGTCGGCGGTGGCGTTGGGCTCGCCCGTGGCGACAATCTGGAGGGCGGCGGCCCCCGCGGAGGCCGAGATGGGGTTGGCGTTGAACGTGCCGGGGTGGGCGACACGGTTGTCGCCGACGCCCTCGTGGTGGGCGATCATGTCAATGATGTCGGCGCGACCGCAGACGGCGCCGCCGGGCAGACCGCCCGCGAGGATCTTCGCGAGGGTGGTGACGTCGGGCGTGACGCCGTACAACCCCTGCGCGCCGCCGGGGGAGACGCGGAAGCCGGTCACCACTTCGTCGAATATCAGCAGCACACCGTGCTTCTGCGTCAGGTCGCGCAGGGCGTGGAGGAACTCAGGGTAGACGGGCGCGTGGCCCATGCTCGCGCCCGTGGGCTCGAGGATGACGGCGGCGATGTCGTCGTGGGACTCGAGGGCCTGCTCGACCAGCGCCGGGTCGTTGGGGGGCACGACGTAGGAGAGCGCGGCGACCTCGGGCGCGATGCCGCCCATGTTGCGAGACGAGCCGACGGCGAGGAGGTCGTTCCAGCCGTGGAAGTGGTCCGTGAACCGGAGGACGTGGGTCTTGCCGGTGTAGGCGCGCGCCAGCCGCAGGGCGAGCATGGTCGCCTCCGTGCCGGAGGACGTGAAGCGCACGCGCTCGGCTGAGGGCACCAATCGCAGCACCCAGCGGGCCCACTCCATCTCCTCGAGGTGGCTGGCGCCGCGGTGCGTGCCGTGCGACAGGGCCTCGGTCACGGCCTGGATCACCTCGGGGCGCCCGTGGCCGAGCAGGAGCGCGCCGTGGCCCATGACGTAGTCGATGTACTCATTGCCGTCAACGTCCCACTTGCGGCTGCCCGCGGTATGGGTCACGACGAGGGGAAAGGGTGTCACGTAGCGGGTGTCGTGGGTGACGCCATCGGGGAAGATGCCGACGGCCTCCTCATGGAGCGCCGCGGACCCCGGGTGCTTTTGCGCGAAGAGTTCATGAATGGTCGACATGGCGTTCCCCCTCGATGGCATGAGTGGATGCCGCTTCCAAAGCGGGCACGGCCCTATGCTATCATGCCCTGTCCGAATTTCGCTTGGGATGTCGAAATGCGCAATTTCCTGACTCACCTGGAATGCACGGCCTGCGGGCAGCGCCATGACGCCGACGTGTTGCAGACGCTCTGCACAAGCTGCGGCAAGGTGCTCTATGCGAGGTACGACCTGGCTGCGGCGGCGAAGGCGGTCTCGCCCGCCGACATCGGGCCGCGGGAGTCGACGATGTGGCGGTACCGCGAGGTGCTGCCCGTCCGCGACGGCGCCTTCGAGGTGACGCTTGGCGAGGGCGGGACGCCGTTGCTGCGCGCCGAGCAGCTTGGCGCGGCGCTGGGGTGCACGGAGCTGTACATCAAGGACGAGGGGAAGAACCCGACGGCCACGTTCAAGGCGCGGGGCATGGCGGCAGCGGTCTCGCGGGCCAAGGAGCTGGGGGCCGAGCGGCTGGTCGTGCCGAGCGCGGGGAACGCGGCGGGCGCGATGGCGGCGTACGCGGCGCGGGCGGGGATGCCGGCGTTCGTCTTCATGCCGGACACGACGCCGCAGTCGAACATCCTGGAGTCGCGGATTGCGGGAGCGGACGTCGAGCTCGTCGCGGGGCACATTGGCGACGCGGGACGGGCTGCGCGGGAGCGGGCAGCGGTCTCGCCGATGTTCGACATGTCGACGATGAAGGAGCCGTACCGCGTCGAGGGCAAGAAGACGCTGGGGTACGAGATCGCCGAGGCGCTGGGGTGGGAGCTGCCGGACGTCATCGTGTACCCGACGGGCGGCGGCACGGGGCTGCTCGGGATGTGGAAGGCGTTCGGCGAGATGGAGGAGCTGGGGTGGATCGCCGCGGGACGGCGCCCCCGGATGATCGCCGTGCAGATGGTGGGGTGCGCGCCCATCGTGGCGGCGTTCCACGCGGGGCAGGAATCGATCTCGCCGTGGGAGAACGCCGAGACGGTGGCCGCGGGGCTGCGGGTGCCGGGGCCGGTGGCCGACTACCTCATCCTGCAGTGCCTGCGCGAGAGCGGGGGGACGGCGCTGACCGTGACCGACGAGGAGGCGCTGGCCGCGGTGCCGGAGATGGCCGCGGCCGAGGGCGTGTTCGCCTGCCCGGAGGGGGCCGCGACGCTGGCCGCGCTGCGCAAGCTGCTCGCGACGGGCGAGGTGGACGGCTCGGAGCGGGTCGTGCTGCTGAACACGGGCAGCGGGCTCAAGTACCTGGACGTGCTGGGGTAGCGCCTGGCTCGCGCCCCTACTCGCGGGGGCGCGTAGCTGCTATACTGACGGGTACTGCAATCTGATAGACGGCTTATTACGTCAAGTTTAAGGAGAATCAGCGACAGTATGGGAACCTTCAAGCATCCGGCGCGGTCCGTCTGGCACACCTCAGTCTGCTCGCGGTGCAACCGCGTTATCCAGCGGGTGCTGCTGCCCGGACTGCAGAAGCGCACGACCTACCGCGTTTGCGACCGGTGCCTCTCCGAGGGGAGCCAGGCGCAGGGGCAGGCCGCAGCAGCAGCCGGGGCCGCCGCTCCTGCCGGCGGTCGCAGGCCTCGAGGGCGCGGGGGGCGACGCCCGGCGCCGGCAGCTCCCGCAGCAGCCGAGTAGACTCGACGCATCGACTCGCAAGACCGCCCGGGGCGCAACCGCAACGGGCGGTCTAACTGTTGCCGCGCAGGTCCTCTCCTGCCCTCATTCTCGTATCCAAAGTGGCTACCACCTATTCCGTTTTCTCCTCGCTGCCTCTGTCCCATCTTGTCGCCATGACCATTTGGGATTGGCTCGCCGTCAGGGGGTTTGGCGCATGCGTGCTACGTGGTGTACTGTTGCCCCGGCAGGGAGAGCAGGGAGATGCGGCACATACTCCACGCTGACATGGACGCTTTCTACGCGTCCGTCGAACAGATGGACAACCCGGAGCTGGCTGGCAAACCGGTGCTGGTGGGCGGGTCGCCGACGTCCCGGGGGGTCGTGGCGGCCGCGTCGTACGAGGCGCGGCGGTTTGGGGTGCACTCGGCGATGCCGATGAGCGTCGCGGTGCGGCAGTGCCCGCACGCGGTCATCGTGCGGCCGCGCTTCGACCGGTACCGCGAGGTGTCGGAACAGATCCGCGAGATCTTCCGCCACGTGACGCCGCTGGTTGAGCCGCTGTCGCTGGACGAGGCGTACCTCGACGTGACGGAGGTCGTGACGCCGGACCGCAGCTCCGAGTCGATCGCGCGAGAGATCAAGTCGCGGGTGCGGCTGGACGTAGGGCTGACGATCTCCGTCGGGGTCTCGACGTGCAAGTCGGTGGCGAAGGTGGCGTCGGACTTCGACAAGCCGGATGGGCTGACCGTCGTGCCGCCGGGGAGTGAGGGGGCGTTCCTCGCGCCGCTGGCCGTCCGGAAGCTGTGGGGCATCGGGCCGAAGACGGCGGCGCGGCTGGAGACGGAGGGCGTGCATACGATCGGGCAGCTTGCGGCAAGGCCCGAGGAGTGGTTTACGCGGTGGTTCGGCAAGCGGGGGCCGGAGATGCGGCTCATGGCGAACGGGCAGGACGAGCACCCCGTGGTGACGGAGCGGGAGACCAAGTCTGTCAGCGCGGAGACGACGCTGGCGGAGGACGTGTCGGAGCTGGAGGAGCTGCGAGCCATCGTGCGGCGGGTGAGCGAGCGGGTGGCGCGGCACCTGGAGGGCAGCGGCCTGCAGGGGCGGACGGTGACGCTCAAGCTGCGGCTGTCGGACTTCACGACGTTCACGCGGCAGGTCACGCTGGCTGCGCCGGTGAGCGAGGCGTCGCAGATCGACGAGGTCGCGCAGGGGATACTCGAGCGGGAGGCGACACCGGGGCGGTGGTTCCGGCTGATCGGCGTCGGGGTGTCGCACTTCGGGCCGGCGCCGGAGAACCCGCAGCTGGCGTTGTTTGGGGATGAGTGAGGGTGAGGTGGCTTGCGGTAAGTTGCCTTGACGATTAGAGCCGGAATTGATAAGGTATGACTAACTAGTCCGCAGGGGCTAAAACAGGAGGGGCAGGCGACGGCCTGCCTCGACCTGTTTATTGGAGCAGCATTCTACTGCCAGTGCCAGCTTTCACCTCAACTGCTTCGTTGACTCTTCTGCCGAATGGACCAATGGGGCTGGTGAGCGGCCTGCCTGACTCTTCGATTGCAAGCCTGGTTTGCTCGGTTACGATCATATCGGCAATTTGCAGGCCGGCCACATTGTGCACCTTCGTCCTAAAGAGCAATTCATCGCGATAAAAGGTTCGGCTGAATTGCGCCGCACCTATCGACCCACACCCCGCCATCCTGAGATTGGTGAAAGTGTCCTGCGCCTCCCAATCTGACCTGGCGCTGCGAGACTCAACCAGGACATCGGCGGTGGCGTCCTGCTGTGACAGCAGCCAAGCGGCTACGCGACACAACAAGGCGGACATACACTTGTCATAGGGCCTTGCACGTACAAATCCGTGGGAATCCAAATGTGCTTTCTTGTCAAAGACCGTAGTGAAGACGTTCATCGGGCAAGACCTCAGGAATTCCACCAGCTGCTCTTCCCACTCACTCCGGCGGTCCTCGTCCTCAAGCACTCCGAAGAGAGACCGTGATTGGATAAGGTCCTTCCTATGTAAGACCAAGGGAAAGTCGACGTCATGGGGGAAGTGCCTACGCTTGAGGGCTTCCAAGGCTAGGGGAATTGCCGGATCATACTCAGCCTTACGGAAGACGACGCCTGTGAGACCAAGGTAGCGTCTCCCCGGGTTGTTCAGCCCCCGATAGGAATGATCGCCGGACTCGTCAATGTATATGCGGAAGGTCATGACGCAAATATTGCGGATGGAACAGAATGACGTCAAGTTAATTCACGACCCCTTTGCGGAGGATTTCTCTCGCCATTCAGGTGCACCGCATTCAGGCGCCTCAAGTATCTGTGCCGCACATGCGTGGCTCTGCCCCTCGCGTTCAGCCTACCGGCAGTTGAGCCCTCGCGTGCGACGCTGTAGCATGGTGGCAGGAGGGCGGTATGGAGGTCATTCTGGGGTCACCTCGGGGGTTCTGCGCTGGGGTGGTGCGGGCCATCGACATTGTGGAGCTGGCGTTGCAGCGGTACGGGAGCCCCGTGTACGTGCGGCATGAGATTGTGCACAACCCGTTCGTTGTTGAGGAGCTGCGGGAGAAGGGCGCGATCTTCGTCGAGGAGCTGGACGAGGTGCCGGACGGGCAGATGGTAATCTTCAGCGCCCACGGGGTCTCGCCCGAGGTGCGCAGCGAGGCGGACCGGCGCAGCCTGCGGGTCCTGGACGCAACGTGCCCGCTCGTGACCAAGGTGCACCTGGAGGCCATCAAGTACGGGGGGCAGGAGTACACGATATTGCTGGTGGGGCACCGCGACCACCCGGAGACGATCGGCACGTCCGGCGAGGCACCGGACCAGACCATCATCGTGGAGACCGTCGAGGACGCGCAGACCGTGCAGGTGCCGGACCCGGAGCGGGTCGCGGCGCTGACGCAGACGACGCTGAGCGTCGACGACACGAGGGAGATCGTGGACGCGCTGCGGGAGCGGTTCCCGAACCTGCTCATCCGCAACGACATCTGCTATGCGACCACGAACCGGCAGATGGCGGCGAAGTCGCTGGCGGCGGACACCGACGTGGTGCTGGTCATCGGCGCGAGCAACAGCTCGAATTGCAACCGCCTCCGCGAGGTCGTGGAGGCGATGGGCGTACCAGCGCACCTGGTGAACGGGCCGGACGACCTGCCGGAGGACGCCGTGGTGGGCGCCAAGCGGGTGGGTATCGTCTCAGGCGCGTCGACGCCGGAGAGTCTCGTCGAGGCGGTGGTGGCGAAGCTGGAGCCGTCCAGCATCGTTGCGCGGGACGTCATCGACGAGGACGTCACCTTCGTGCTGCCGCGCGAGCTGCGCGACTAGCCGATACCCAGCGAACTGCAGCAAGAAGCCGCCGAACAACCCTGGATTTCCCATGGGACGAACGGCGGCTTACACTTGCCCGATTCTCGGCTACCAGTCGGGCGCGGCCTCGTAGATCTGCTGGATGAACTCCCACGTCTTGACGGCGTCGCCGAAGTGGGCGTTGGGCTGCTCGCCCGACTGCAGGCAGTCGATGAAGTAGCGGTGCTGGTGCCAGAAGCCGAGGTAGTGCTCCGGGTTGCTGCCGAGGTCCTGGCTGAACACCTTCGAATCGTAGACCTCGAGTTCGCCGCTGTCCTCGACGTAGGTGCTCTGCCGGTCCGCGTCGATGGTTGCGGTGGCGTTCTTGCCGAAGATCTCCGTGCGGAAGAAGCCGGCGGCCGTGGCGCCGGGGACGATCTGCGCGCCGCCGCTGACGATGCTGTAGTGGAGCTGACCCACGATGCCGCTGGAAAACTCAACCTGGGCCATGATGTGGTTCGCGACGGGGCCGGGCGTGTACACCGTGCGGACGTTGCTTGCGATCCCCACGATGTCGCCGCCGCCGAGCCAGCGGAGGTGGTCGACGGAGTGCATGCCGTCGCTGGTGAAGATGTCGAGCAGGCCCACGCCGCCGGTGTGCTGGCTGAAGTCGCGGGTCGACTTGAGGTTGGCGACGGTAACGGCGTGGATGGGCCCGCGCTCCTCGACTCGCGCCTTGAGGGCGGCCACCGACGGCACGTGGCGGCGCTGGAAGCCGACCATCGTGGTGCAATCGTTCAGCTCGGCGTAGTGGGCGAGGAGCTTGATGCCATGCAGGGTCACGCTCGGCGGCTTCTCGATGAAGACGTTGCGCCCCTGACTGAGGACGTACTGCGTCGGCTCGAAGACGTCCTGGGGCGGCATGATGACGTAGACGACCTCCGGGTCCACCTCGTCGAGCATCTTCTTGTAGTCGTTGTAGACCTTGGGAACCTCCCAGCGGGCGGCAGTCTCCTCGGCCTTCTCCGGGACGAGGTCGCACAGGGCGGCCAACTCGACGTCGGGCTGGGTGGCGACGGACGGGTAGTGGCGCCAATTGGCCTGCCGGCCGGCGCCGATGAACGCGGCGCGAATCCTTGAACTTGCCATGGGGCCCCCTTTCTGTGTGCCGCGCGACGAACGCACGCAATGCAGTCCCAAGCGGTGAGATGCGAGTATAGGAGTCGGGCGCGCGGGGGGTCAAGGAATGGGCGTCGCTCGCTTGACACTGCATTGCGCGGGCTTATGCTAGTCGCAAGCTGGGAGAGCGCCAAACAGCGTCGAGGAGGCGAGTTATGTCAGAGTGGTTGGGGCGCGAGTACAACTACGACATCTGGCGGCCGTCGCAGGCCGAGTTCCAACTGCTGAAGGAGATTCACCACGCGGGCGACGTCGCGCCGGACTTCACGCTGCCGCTGCTCGATGGCGGCGAATTGAGCCTGTCGGACCTGAAGGGCAAACCGGTCGTGATGGAGTTTGGCTCGATCACCTGACCGCCGTGCCAGGGGGAGTTCCCCCTCATGGACCAGCTGGCCCGCGACTACGCGGACCGGGCGCACTTCCTCTTCGTCTACGTGCGGGAGGCGCACCCGGACGACTTCCCACAGTGGCCGGAGCACAAGAGCATCGAGCAAAAGTTCGAGCAGGCGCGGCTGATGCAGGAGAAGCACGGGACGCCGCGCACCATCGTCATCGACGACATCGAGGGCGGCGTGCACCGCGCGTGGGGCGGGATGCCGAACATGAGCTGGATCATCGACCACACGGGGCGGGTGTTCTTCAAGGCCGGGTGGACGGTGGAGGCGGACCTGCGCGCGGGGCTGGAGGACTACTTCGACCTGCGGGAGCGCATGCGCGAGGGCTCGACGGCGCGGTACTACAAGGAGATCATCACGGCGACGCCGCGGATGCGCGAGGGTGGCATGATGCGGCCGCAGCGCGAGCCCGCGGAGAGTGGCGGATAGCAAGGCTGCGCTCACCCTGAGTAATAGGGCCGCCCCGTTCATCTAACAATGAACGGGGCGGCATTCTTTGTGCGAATTCGGTTGCGCGTGTGACCGGGCGATTCGCGAATTGCCCCTACGATGCCGGTTGGATTCAGGCGACGCTGTCCGCCACTTCCTTGAAGCGGCGGATCACGTCGATGTGCTGGTCGACTGACGTGTATCCGGCGCCCATGGTGACGGCGTCGAGCTGGGTTGCGCCTGTTTCCTTCCACCATTCGACCGCGGCCGCCCACTCGCTCTCGGGTATGCGGGCCGGGTTGGTGCGGGCGCAGATCTCGATGTCGGCCGGGTCGCGGCCCGCCTCCCTGGAGTAGTCGCACATCTTCTGGATGTGCTGGCGGCCAGCGTCGTCCATCTGGGCCTGCGGGAGCCAGCCGTCGGCGAGCGTGGCCACGCGACGGAGCACCGGGTCGGCGCCGCCACCCATCCAGATGGGGATGGGGCGCTGCACTGGCATGGGGTTCAGGCCCGCCCCGGACACGGTATGCCACCGCCCCTCGAAGTCTACGGACTCTTCGGTCCACAGCTTTCGCAGCAGGGCGACCTGCTCCTCCACGCGGCGACCGCGGTTGTGGAATTCCTGGCCGAGGGCCTCGTACTCGACGCGGTTCCAGCCGAGGCCGACGCCGAGGCGCATCCGGCCGTTGCTCAGCACGTCGACCGCCGCCGCCTGCTTGGCGACGAGGGCCGTCTGCCGCTGCGGCAGGATGATGATGCCGGTGGTCAGCTTGATGGCGGAGGTCACTGCCGCGAGGTAGCCGAAGAGCACAAAGGGCTCGTGGAAGGCGGAGTCCATGGTGTAGAGGCCGCCCCAGTCGGGGTGCTTGGCCGGGTCGGCGCCAAGGACGTGGTCGTAGGCGAGGATGTGCTCGTAGCCGAGCTCCTCCGAGGACTGCGCGAATTCGCGGATGGCGCCCGCGTCGTCGCCGATCTCCGTCTGCGGGAAAATCACGCCAAGCTTCATGGAAGGCACCTCGAATGCAGAGTGGGTGCGGGGGTCTACTTCGCGCCGACGGCCGGGCCGCTGCGGGTCAGGACGCCGGGAAGCAGCAGCGAGGCGAGCGTCCCGATCGCATAGAAGATGGCACCGTACAGGAAGAAGACGCTGAGGCCGTAGATCTCGGTCAGGACGCCGATGACGATTGGCGACATGGCGCCGAACATGGCGTTCACCCCCCAGAGCAGCCCGATCATGCTGCCCTCGAGGTGGAGGCCCTCGGCCATGTCCATGGAGCCCGCCTGGGTCAGCGAGTTGACGGAGAACATGAAGACGCCCGCCAACGCGACAAGTCCCGCGAGGGCGAGGCCATCGTTGTAGACAATCATCAGGGAGACGATGACGGTGCTGCAGGCCATGATCATGAAGATGACGCGGCCTCGGCCCCAGGAGTCGGACAGGCGCCCGAAGACGGGGCCGGTGAAGATGGCGATGGCCGTCAGCAGCGAGACGTACAAGCCGATGGCCCACGCGTCCATCTCGAGCTCCCGGCGCAGGTAGATGGGCAGGAAGAGGAGCACCGCGCCGTCGGCGATGCCGCGGACGCCGCCTACGAAGAGTAGGGCGATGAAGGACTTGTAGCGGAAGAGCCGGCCTATGTCGCTCAATTGCTCGCCGAGGGTGCGGTCGCCGCCCTGGACGGCGACGCGCTTGGCGCCGCCGATGCTGCGCAGGTAGACCATGATGAAGACGGCCACGCCGAATGCGAGCGGGAAGACGCCCCACAGGATCGCCTGCCAGGCGATGATGCCTAGAAGGAGGCCGAAGACGGCGGGGGCGATGGTCTCGCCGACGTTGCCTGCAGAGCGGTGGAGCGAGATGTAGAAGCCCCGGCGCTCCGGGAATCGCTGCGACAGGATGCCGAGGGCCGGCGGGTGCCAGATGGAGCCGGCGGCGGCGGCGAAGCCGAGGGAGATGATGATGACGTAGTAGTTGGGGAAGACGCCGATGAGCAGGTAGCCGAAGCCCATGAGGCCGATGCTGCCTGCGAGGATGGGGCCTCGGAGGTGCTGGACGCGGTCGGTGATGACGCCGCCGCCCATGCTGGCGACGCCGCTGGAGATGCGGCGGACGGCCTCCATGACGCCGGCCGCGATGTAGCCGATGCCGAGGGACTCCATCATGAAGGGCAGCAGCACGAGGAAGCCGCGGGAGTAGACGTGCTGCATGGTGTGCGTGGCGATGAGGGCCCACGCGACGAAGAGGTCGCTCTGGCCGCGCTCGGAGCGTGGGCGCTCCTGGACGGCAACGGGGCGGGCGATGTCGGCTTGGGCCATTCGGGTCTCCGTGGGAAGTGTCCGTGGCTAACGTGACGATGCTACGGGCGCGGGCGTGGGGGTGTCAAGGTGCACGGTAGAGTATGCGACCAACGGAACTAAGTAGTCCGAATAAGCCATTTCCTCCCGAATCTGTACTTAGTAGCGCAACTATCTCGCCGAACTTGTTTGAGACAGAGACACTTCCAGAACCATCAGATCCATTTCGGAGGCCGACGGTTTCTTGACCTGCTCTGTTGTAGATGGATACCACCCCTTGGTTTTGAAAAGATCTGAGACTCACTTTTGAGTTGCCTTCCATATCATCCACATTGATTGATCCATTGAGCGAAAAGTTGGCAATTCCATCAACATTTAGTGCAAGAAGACTTGCGATTACTTCCCCTTGCCGATCGCTAAGGAATAGGCCTCGAGTCGAGGAGGATGTTATTGCTACCGCAACTTCCCCTTGCGAATCTCTTACCAAGATGTCGCCATTTACAGTCAAATCTCCATCCACTATTCCATCAAACCCACCCGGTGGCCCCTGAGGCCCGCGAGGGCCCTTCGGGCCTCCTACTCCTTCGGAGCCTTGAAGGCCCCTCTCACCCTGTTCTCCCCGCTCGCCTTGCGGACCACGCTCACCTTGGGGGCCGGGCGGACCTTGCTTTACAAGGTCCACGCGGGCCGCGATCAACTCATCAAGTCTGGCCACGTATACATCTTCCAACCCTTGGGCCTCGGCCGAAAGGTCCGTCTGTAAGCCGATTAGCAGTTGTTTGGCGAGTTCAACCCTCGCTGCATCAACTCTCTCCTGCACCAACTGGTTAACCTCGGCCTCACTCAGCCCGCTTTGGCATCCCGCAACAATGGCTGTCAATATAATTGCCATGAGCATGATTCGACGGGGCATGACACACTCCTCATCCGTGCTTTTCTTAACCTCTGAGACTCATGGAATGTTGCCTAGAAGTCTTGAAAGGACGAGGGAGGATAACACAACTATGCCTATCGGATAGCACTGGATTATTACTCAATGACTGAGCCCATGGGCATCAGCCGGCATAGGTCAACAATCCACACAACAGGCCGCGGGCGTGCTTCGACAGGCTCAGCACGAACGGACGGCGAGCTACCCGCTGATGGTGCCCTTTGTGCTGGGGACTTCTCCTGCCTGGCGGGGGTCCAGGGTGATGGCGGCTCGGAGGGCTCGGGCCAGGGCTTTGAAGAGGGCTTCTGCTTTGTGGTGGGCGTTCTGGCCGGTGAGGACGGTGGCGTGGAGGTTGAAGCGGCCCTCCATGGCGATGGACTCGAGGGAGTGGCGGACTAGATCCGCGGGGAGGGACTCTACCATCTCGGCGTCTATGGCGGTGTCTACGATGGCGTAGCTTCGGCCGCTGAGGTCGACGGCGACCTGGACGAGGGTCTCGTCGAAGGGGACCATGGAGTGGCCCATGCGCATGATGCCGCGTCCGTCGCCGAGGGCTTCGTGGAGGGCGCGGCCGACGGCGATGGAGACGTCCTCGACGGTGTGGTGCCAGCCGGTCTGGGCGGCGTCGCCGGAGGCCTCGATCGTGAGGTCCATGAGCGAGTGGCGGGAGAGCTGCGAAAGCAGGTGGTCAAAGAAACCGTTGCCCGTGCTGACGTTGTACTGGCCCGTGCCGTCGAGGTTGAGCTCGACGCGCACATTCGTCTCGCGGGTCTCGCGCTTTACCGTGGCTGTTCGTGCGTCCATTGCGACACCTACTTCATGAGTTCTGTCAGGGCGTTGATGAGGGCGTCCGTTTCCTCGGGCTTGCCGGCGGAGATGCGGAGGCACTCTGTCAGCCGGTCCTCGTTGAAGCGACGGACGAAGACGCCGCGCTTGGCGAGCTTCGCCTGGAGCTCGGGGGCGCGGCCGTCGGGGACCTCGCAGAGCAGGAAATTCGCCTTCGACGGGTAGCAGTGGAGGCCGAGGGAGTCCTCGAGCAGCCCGCGCATGCGCTCCCGCTCCTCGACCAGCATGCGTACCCGCTGCAGGAGCATGTCGGTGTCCTGCAGGGAGGCGCCGAGGGCCACCTGCGCCGCCACGCTGACGTTGTACGGCTGCTTGATGCCCATGACATGCTCGACCAGCCGCGGGTGCATGATGCCGTAGCCGAGCCGCACTCCCGCGAGGCCGGCCCACTTGCTCAGGCTGCGCAGCACGACGAGGTTTGGGTATTCTTCCACCAAGTGTGCCGAGGTGAAGCCGCAGAACTCGTGGTAGGTCTCGTCCACGACGACCATCAGGCCGAGGTCAAGCAGCGCGAGGATGTCCGTCTCGGGCGACAGCGTGCCGGTCGGGTTGTTGGGGTTGCAGAGGAAGACGAGCTTGGCGCGGCCGTCGGCGGTGGCGGCGCGGACGGCGTCCATGTCGACGGCGAAGGAGGCATCGCGCGGGGCATCCACCACTTCGACGCCCGCGAGCTTGAGCGTTACGGAGTACATGCCGAATGTGGGCGTCAGGTTGATGGCCGTGTCGCCGGGGTCCATGGTCAGGCGGACGACGAGGTCGATGAGCTCGTCGCAGCCGGCGCCGGCGATGACGGACTCGGGCTCCACGCCCGCGTAGGCGGCGAGGGCAGCGCGCACCTCGCGCTGGAACGGGTCGGGGTAGATGTTGTAGCCGGAGAATGCGCCCAACGCCTCGGCAACGCGCGGGGATGGGCCGTAGGGGTTCTCGCTGGCGTCCATCTTGACGATGCCGGCGGGGTCGATGCCCTCGCGCTTGGCGAGTTCCTCCGGCGGCTCGACGGCCTTGTAGGGGTCGAGCGCGCGGACGAGGGGCCGCACGAGACGGTCAACACTGTCGTTCATTGTGCATTCCTTGGTGTTCGGTCGAGTCGCATGCGGGCGGCGCGGGCGTGGCCCTCGAGGCCCTCAGCCTCGGCCAGACGCGCGGCGTCCTCGCCGAGGGCGTGGAAGACCTCTTCGTCCAGGGCGATGACGGAGGTGACCTTGAGGAACTGGTGAACGCCGAGCGGGCTGTTGAAGCGCGCGGTGCCGCCCGTGGGCATGACGTGGCTGGGTCCGGCAATGTAGTCGCCGGCGACCTCCGGCGAGGCCTCGCCGAGGAAGACGCCGCCCGCGTTGCGGATGCCGCCGAGCAGCCTGCGCGGCTCCTCGACGAGGAGGCACATGTGCTCCGGGCCGTAGAGGTTGGCGAGGGAGACGGCCTGATCGAGGTCGTCCACGAGGACGGCGACGCCCTGGTTCGCGACGGCGGCGGAGGCGATTTCGCGCTTGGGGAGTGTGCGGAGCTGGCGATCGATCTCGGCGCGGACGCCGTCGAGCGTCGAGGCGTCGGTGGTGATGAACACGGGTGAGGCGAGCTCGTCGTGCTCGGCCTGCGCGAGCAGGTCGGCGGCGCAGACGGCGGGGTCGACAGAGGCGTCGGCGATGACGAGGGTCTCAGTGGGGCCAAAAAGGCCGTCGACGGCGACCTCGCCGTAGACTATCTGTTTGGCGAGCGTTACGAAGATGTTGCCGGGGCCGCAGACGATGTCCACCTTGGGAACCGACTCCGTCCCGTAGGCCATCGCGGCGATGGCCTGGGCGCCGCCTATCTGGAAAACACGGTCGACGCCGGCGACGTAGGCGGCCGCGAGGACGGCCTGGTTGGGGCCGACGCCGTGGCGCGCGGGCGTCGCAAGGACGACCTCCTCGACACCGGCGACGCGGGCCGGGACGGCGGTCATGAGCACCGTCGAGGGGTAGGCGGCCTGTCCGCCGGGGGCGTAGACGCCGGCGCGGGCCATGGGCGTGAACTGTTCGCCGAGGCCGGTGGCTGCGTCCATCCACGACTTGGGGAGGCAGGCCTCGTGGAAGGAGCGAATGCGGTCGGCGGCGGTGTGGAGGGCGGCGCGGAGATCGGGCGCGGTGTCGTCATAGGCCTGCCGGAGCGCGGACGCGGGGGCCTCGAGGGGCTCAGGGGCGCCGCCGTCTAGCATCTCGGCGTAGCGGCGGACGGCGGCGTCGCCGCCTTCGCGGACGTCGTCGAGGACGCGCTGGACGGCCTGCCGGGGAGTCAGGCGCTCGCCGAAGCGGGCCTCGATGCCGTCGAGCACCTCCGGCGATGCGGCGTCCCAGACGCGCTGCGCGCCGCGTTCGAGAGCCTTTCGGCCAGCTTCATATCCCTTGACTACGCGCATAACTCGACTATCGCTCCAGAATCGTCGCTGCTAGGAGGCATCGGCAGCCGATACGGCCGCTGCCAGCCGCTCGTACGCCTCGCACTGGGCGAAGAACAGGTACGTGGGCTGCGAGATGGTGATGCCGTTGCCGCCGAAGCCCCGGAGGTGCTCGACGGCGTCCAAGGCGCGGGCCTTCTCGACGAGGATTGTCACGCTGTACAGGTCCTGGCCGTTGGGCTCGAAGACGGGCGCTACGGTGGGGCCCTCGAGGCCGGACAGGTCGCGCTGCTCGAGGATGAGGGCGGCGACGGCCTCGGCGGACGGGCCGCGGACGTTGGCGGCGACGCGGCAGAAGTCCTGCGCCCGGAGATAGCCCTCGGCGCGCTCCAGCACGGCCTTCACGAGCGCCATCTTGCCGCCGGACTCGCGGAGAGCGCGCTTGTTGGCGATGAAGCAGGACTGCGAGGTGAGGATTGTGCCGTCCACGAGCATCTTGAGGCGGTTCTCGCGGAGGGTCGTGCCGGTGGCGGTGATGTCGGCGATGAGGTCGGCCTGCCCGATGGCGGGGGCCACCTCCAGCGTACCGCTCGAGGGGACCAGCTTCAGGTAGTTGATTCCCTTGGAGAAGAGGAAGCGCTGGGTCAATCGGGGGTACTTGGTCGCGACCCGGAGCTCGCGGCCGCGCTCCCGGAACTCGAGGGCGATGTCGGCGAGGTCGGCGGTCGTCGTTACGTCAAGCCAGGTCTCGGGCACGGCGAGGGCGAGCTCGCAGCCGCCGAAGCGGAGGTCGTCCATGACGACGGTGGCGTCACCGTCCTCCTGCGTGGACTCAAGGACGCGGTCGAGGCCGGTGATGCCGCAGTCGGCGGTGCCGTCCTCCACCTTGCTGGGGATGTCGGAGGCGCGCTGAAAGAGCGTGCTCACGCCCGAGACGCCGGAGAGCTGGCCGGTGTAGCCTCGGCTGCTGCTGCGCCGGTTGGGCATGCCGCAGTTGCGCAGGAAGTCCAGCGTCGGGTCGTAGAGCGCCCCGTCGCTGGGGATTGCGAGCCGCAGTTCCTCGCGATCGGAGGCGCCGTTAGAGCCAGGTGCGTTCACTTGCCCCATCCTCATCCACTGTTACGATTGCGGCGAATCCCTGCCTGCGGGCGCTGTCCTCGTCAACCTCGCCGTTCAGGGCGACGGCGGCCGCCTCGCCGCCGAGGCGCAGCGACGCCGCGGTGCGCAGCGCGGCGGCCACGGCGTCCGGCGTGCGCGGGGCGACGAGGGCCCGCTTGCCATCACTCGATTCGTCCGGAAGCGCGCCCGCTTCCGCAAGCTCGTCCAGCACGCTCTCGAGGCTGTAGGCGAAACCGAGGGCGGGGACGTCGTCCGAGCCGCCAAGCGCCTTGATCAGGCCGTCATACCGGCCACCGCTGCCGAGCCGTACCGCGCCACCGCGACCGCCCCACACCTCGAACAGGGGGCCGGTGTAGTAGGCGAGGCCTCCGGCGAGTCCGAGATCGACCGAGACCTCGACGTCATTGGCGTCGTGGAGCGCGAGGGCCGCTACGCAGGCGTCCAGCGAGTCAAGCGGAGAGGGATCGAGGTCGTACGACGACGCCAGCGACCGGGCGCGCTCGACGGTGTCCCGGGCGGCTCCGTTGAGCTGCGCGAGGGCGCCGGTGAACTGCATCGCGCGCTCGAGCTGGCCGGGATCATCGGACGCCTGCAGCTTGCGTGCGAGGCGCTCGAGGATCTCGGTCGCGCTGCGGGCGCCGAAGGTAGATGCTCCTGAGGCGTCGACGGCGGCGAGGTGTTGGCCGAGCGCGGCCATGCCCTGTCGCTCGCCCTGCACGAGCAGGCCGAGCTCCTCGGCGCGGGCGCGGACGGCGTCGAGGTGTTCCTCGCCGTCGCGGAGGTGCCCGATGACGTTCAGGAGGTAGTGGGTCGCGCGCTCGGAGAGCGCGAACTGCCGCAGGAGGCCGAGCACCGCACCGACATCGCCGACGACGAGCCGGAGCGGACGGAGGCCGAGCGAGGTGAGCGCGCCGCAAGCCGTCGCCATCACCTCTGCCTCGGCGGCGGGACCGCCCGCGCCGATGAGCTCGGCGCCGACCTGCGTGTACTGGCGGCCGTGGCCGGACTCGCCGGCGGTGTAGCGGAAGACGGGGCCCGCGTACTGCCATCGCACGGGCAGCGGGAGCGAGCCGTTCTGCTGCAGGAAGAGGCGGATCACCTGCGACGTGAACTCGGGTCGAAGGCTCACCTGGTGGCCGCCGGGCTCGACAAAGCTGTACATCTGCGACGCGAGCTCGCCGCCGGACTTGCGGAGGAAGATGTCGGTGGGCTCGAGCACGGGGGTGTCGACGGTGCGGTAGCCGCACAGCGCGAGCGCCGCCTGCAGCTCATTCTGCACACGCAGCTTCCGGCGATTCTCCTCCTCGAAGAGGTCGCGCATGCCCAAGAGGGGGTGCTTGCCCTGCGCCGCCACAAATCCTCCGCAATTGTTGCGTCGTTGTGCCCCGTGCGGAGCACATACGGTATCCATTGTAGCTTAGGAAGGGCAGGGCCTCAAACGCAGGGGCGCGCGTGGGGTGAGTTTGGGTGCGAAGTCAGTCGGTGCTGACCGTGACCTCGCCGATACGGCCGTCGTAGTGCATGACGACGTGCTGCAGGAAGGCGCGGCCGAGGATGACGGACCATTGCTGTTCGACGCCATAGGAGACCCCGAGCAACCGACCCTCAATTGTCCAATCCAGGTCTGGAATGAACAATTGGCCCCTGAAAACGTTTGCGGCTACTGGTCCTTGTGCCGCTGTTACGACGGAGTCACCGACCCTGGGCAGGTTTAGCCTGATTGCCAAGTTCTCATCCACACAATTCGCATCGGCGCCGGTGTCAATCATCGCCAAGGCGGGAGTTGCGGGCACATTTCCGGGGGCAGATCCCGTTGAACCCACGCCAAAGTCATAGCCAACTAGAACGGGCAGAGTCGGCCCATGCAACAGAAGAGCGGCCCATGACGGCAATCCCGGGAGAAGCGGAACCCTAAGCCTGGCGGTCGGCATCCAAGAGTCCGTGGGTAATGAGGGTGGGTATGACGTAGGTCCTTACTGGAGCACCCACCTGGCGGCAGAGAAACTCTGCTGCACCAAAGCGGAGGGCGCCGTCTGCGCAAGCTTCGTCCTCTGAGCCGTAAACTCCGGCGAGTTCAGCGTTGAAGATGACGACCCACTTGCGCCAGTAGTCTCGCTCCAATGATTCCTTAATCAGATCGTATGCAGCGACTTCCCGCTCAAAGCCACGCAGCGGTTGTGTGTCAGTGGAGGGCTTTTTCTCTCGCATAGCCATCGGTGGATCCTTCGCCAGTCCGGGCCGTCTTTCGAACCAATTCACGTGTGTTTCAACTTGGACAAGTGAATTGTTGCAGGAATTATGCCCGTTTTACTTGAGTTTGTAAAGAGTTCCTGTGGGCAATTATTTTGCGTTCTCATGCTTCCGCCGCCACCGTCACCTCGCCCGCGTTGAGCGCGACCGTTGTGCCGTTGTCGCGGCGGAGGACGAGGTCTCCGTCGGGGGTGACGTCGAGGGCGACGCCTTCGGCGATGGGGCTGCCGTCGCCGGCCCAGGCGATGCGTACGCGTTGGCCGAGGGTGTCCAGGGTCTTTCGCCATTGGTTGAAGAGCAGATCGTCGTTTGCTTGCGACGCGTAGAGGGCGTCCAGGGAGCGGAGGAGGGCTTGCAGGACGGCGAGGCGGTCGACGGGGCGGCCTAGGGCCGCGGCTAGGCTGGTGGCCTCGGCGGGCGGTGGCAGCGACGGCGTGGGGTCGTGGTTTACATTGAGGCCGATGCCGAGGATGGCGTGGCCGGCATCGTCGCCCGGTGTGCGGGCCTCGATGAGGATGCCGGCGACTTTCTTGCCGTTGACACGGACGTCGTTGGGCCACTTGACCGTCGCGGAGAGGCCGGTCGTGGCGTGGATGGCCTCGACGAGGGCGACGCTGGCCGCCATGTTGAGGCTGCGCATGCGCTCGAGAGGGGGACGTAGCACGATGGAGAGGGAGAGGTTCTGGCCGGGCTGCGAGACCCATTCCCGGTTGAATCGGCCTCGGCCCCGCGTTTGCTGCTCGGCGAGGACGACCGTGCCCTCGGGGGCGCCACGCTCGGCGGCGCGACGGGCGGCGTCCATGGTGCTCGGGATGGAACGGTGGCAGCGGACGCGGGCGCCGACGACGGCGGTCGCGAGGCCGCGCTTGACGTCGCGGGCGGTGAGGGTGTCGGGGGTCATCGCGCTCGCCCGGACGGAGAAGGGGCCGGTGGGCCTGTAAGCCGAGTTCTGTACCCGTCTGCCATGAGTTTACGCCCCAAAGGGCTTCCTCCTTATGGGCAAACGGGCGGTGGCCATCCCTCTAGCCCCGCTGTTGCCAGCGGAGTCGTGCGGCCAACCCGGGGGCGAGCCGGGCGCTCTTGGCCCCCCTATTTGGCCTTGCTCCGGGTGGGGCTTGCCCGCCGCCGTGTCACCACGGGCGGCCGGGAGCTCTTACCTCCCGATTTCACCCTTACTCCAGCAAGCCGGAGCGGTATGTTTCTGTGGCGCTTTCCGTCGGGTTACCCCGCCTGGGCGTTACCCAGCACCCTGCCCGTGAGGAGCTCGGACTTTCCTCTCCGACGAATCGGAGCGGCCACCCAGCCCACCGGCCCCAGAATCCATTCTAGCAGGGGTGAGCGTTGGACGTCCGAATCACTCGAAAAGCGCGTAGCTGAGGGCGATGGCCGCCACCTGCGCCGCGAGACCTCCCGCAAGGGCGACGACCCCGGTTAGCAGCGGCCCTTGCCGGCCGCCCTGCACCGCCTTCTGGATGGCGTGGGCGGAGCATCCGGCGATGACGATGGTCAGGAAGACCTCGCCGTTGCTGTAGGTGCCCGAGGCGATGTCCGCCAGCCCCAGCAGGTATGCCCAGATGGCCACCATTGCCGCGAACCACACGCTGAGAATACCGACGGCGGCCCATACCCCGGCGAAGGTCCACCGGGGGATGATCAGGAAGGCCAGGAGAGGCGGAACTATCTGAATGATGTGCCGCCCGAGGGTGTCGCTGACGATTCCCACTGCGATGAGGGCGACGGCGACGACGAGGAGGCAAACGGCCACCTGCTTGATCTCGAGCGATAACTGCGGATTCAAACCTGACCTCGGTATCGGGATCTGCGTGGAGACTCGGGGCTACCCCGGATAGAGGAAGCGCCCGCAGTTGGGGCACCGGACAGGGTCGTGGGTGGAGCGCATCATCTGGAGCTCGTGTGAGGGTACGGCAATGATGCAGCCGCCGCACATGCCCCGCTCGACACGGGCGATGGCCTGTCCCCTGCTCGCCTCAAGGCTGCGGAAGCCCTTCAGCTCGGCGGCGGAGAGCGCGGCCTCCGCCTCGGTGCGCGCTGCGGCCATGTCGTCGGCGTGCTGCTGCAGGCGGCGCTGCTCGGCCTGGAGCGATGGCAGGGAACTTCGCCACTTGGACTCGGCCTCCCGGTAGGCGGCCTCAAGGTCGGCTGCGCGGGCCTGCGCGGTTTCCGCCTGCTCCATCTTAGCCAGTAGCTGCTCTTCCAGATTGCCCTCCCGCTCCTTGAAATGCGCAATCTCCCGCTGGAGGGCGAGCAGGTCCTTGGAGGCTGCGGTGCTGCCGCTGTAGAGCCGCTGTTCGAGCCCCTTCAGGCGCTCGATGGTGTCCTGCATCTCGCCGTCGAGCTTGGCCTGCTCGGCTTCCAGGGCGGCGAGGCCCCGCTGGGCGCGGACGGCGAGGGCGTGGGCGTGGAGCGCGTTTTCGTCCCGTTCTATCCGTGCTGCGATGTCAGCAAGGTCGGTCTTGCTCCTTTTGAGGGCCAGCTCCAGTTCCTGGAGCCTGTAGAGGGCCTCGATGGTTGCCATAGGCGTCGCTCACAGAGAGATTGTGGGGTGCGGGAAATAGGGCAACATTCTAGGAAGCGACCCTACGCGTGTCAACGAGTAGACGACGGGCGGGAGGACCCTGGATAGACGATCACCTCGGCTGGCGAAAGGGGCATTTTCGAGCGTGGTCATACCCTCGCAACCCAAACGTCCGTTACAGCACTTAACGGGAAGTGCACGCGCGGGCAGCGGCGAGGAATCGCGGGCTTGTTCATCGAGCCTTTCCGTACCGAGACGCCGGCAAATTGATGCTGATGCTGATGCTGATGCGTTTCATTTTGTACAGGGGGTTGGTACCATAGAGAGCAACACAGCCATGACGTTGAGTGTGGAACCGTTGGGCCTTGAGCCGGCGACGGTGTTGCGCCGCCCGCCTGATCCGACCTTATCCAGCCTCCCGTTGTCCTGCGTTGAACCCACTCTGCCCCGGATTACAGAAGGGGAACAGTTATGAAGAGGGTCTTGGTCGCAGTTTCAATTCTGCTGCTCACTGCGGGACTCATAGCCTGCACGGATGAGGCTCCAGAGACGGACACGGCGCCTGCGCCTACACCCCTTCCTACGTCGGCGCCCGCGACACCCGCACCGGCGCCGACGGCCGAGCCAGCGTCGCCAACGGCTACGCCTCGACCGACGGTTGCCGCGCCAACGGCTGCACCGGCCGCAACCGTCGGGCCGCCGCCCACGCCGGCCCCGCCGCCAAAGCCCTCTCTCAGCGAAATTCTGGACACTGCAAGGGCGGCCATAGTGCAGGTGGAGTCCTCCGGCGGGTTGGGATCCGGCTTCGTCTTCGACGAATTGGGATACGTCATGACCGCGGAGCACGTTGTGGGCGCCGACGCATCGGTGACCATCACGCACTCCAACGGCGAGGACGAGGTCGGCCTGGTTGTCGGCCGGGACGAGCTTCGCGACCTGGCTGTAGTGAAGATCAGCGGCGGCTCACACCTCACTGCGCTTCCGTTCGGTAACCTCGAGGACGTGTCGAAGGGCGACGAGGTATTGTCCACGGGGTTCACGCCCTTCAACGAGGCCACGACATCGACGGTGGGCATCGTGTCGGAGGTACTGCCGCACGATGAAGAGCAGTACGCGTACCTGCAGACCGACGCGACGTTCCACCAGGGGCAGAGCGGCGGCCCGGTGCTGACCGACGAGGGGCTCGTCGTGGGCGTGATCAGCCGCTCGCCGGCGACGACCAGCCCGCTGGTGACGCTGGGCTGGGCCATCGGCATGGACGACGAGACCAAGGAGCTCATCCGCCGGCTGCAGGAGGGCGAGGTCAACCTGGTGCCGGTCCAACCCGGACCGGGGCACTCGTACCGCAACCCGGCGCCGCTGAACTACCCCGTCCGCGTGGTGAGCCGCTACTTCGACGGCAGCCCGCTGGCGCACGACATCACGATAGTGGAGGTCATCCGCGGAGAGCCGGCCTGGGAGATCATCCAGCAGGCGTACCGCTTCAACCTGCCGGCGTTCCCGGGCACTGAGTACATGCTCGCCTGGGTGCGCATCGACTACACTCAGGGACCCGAGGGCCACACGGACTGGGTGAACCAGCTCGACTTCGGCCTGCTCTCCAGCGACGGGCATGACTACATCATCCCCTTCAACGTCCGGCCGCCGCAGCCCTTCCTGAGCGCAAGGCTGTACCCGGGGGCCAGGATAGAGGCGTGGACGATCTGGCGGGTGGACGTCAATGACCCCAACCCGCTGCTGGTGTTCGGGCTGGACTCCTTCTACCGCGCCGGCAAGGCGTACTTCTCGACCGCTCCCGAGCTGGAAGAGGAGGCCGCAGAGGAAGCGGCAGAGGACACTGGAGTATCGGATAGCACATAGGGATGCGGCGTTTGGCCACATCCCTAGCATTGCCCTGACAACAGAACACACAGCGTGGTGAGCAGGCGGCGTCGCATGTGATTGACGGGGCCGGGCCACCTTCAAGGAGAAGCAGATGTTCAAGTCGACTTCGCTGGGAACGCTGAGCCTCACTCTCGTGCTGATCGCGCTTGCGCTGGGCATCGGAGTCGGCATCGGGTACGTGGCATTCGAACCGCGGTCCACCGAGGCGGCGTCCAACCTGGACGCGAGCCAGGAACGGGTTGCACGGTTGGAAGCGTCTATAGCCGAGAAGGACTCGCGGTACCAGGAACTCCTTGACCAGGTGGCCGACTTCAAGGAGGAGATCGCGCTCACCACTGCGACGAACGAGAACCTCATGGATGAAATTGAGCGACAGGGCGTGGCACTTGCGGCCGCAGAGGATGCACAGCGGGGCCTGCAAGTCGATCTCACGTCGACACAAGGGCAGGTGAGCGAGCTGGAGACGCAGATAGGCGCCGAAGCGGCGTTGACCGCACAGCTCTCCGACTTCAAGGAGGCGATCACGCCGCTGGTAAACGATCGGCTGCTGCTGGTCGAGCTGCGGAAGGACACGCCCGACACGCTGGAGGAGGCGACGGAGTACTGGGAGACGTTGAAGGACCTTGCCGTGGCCGCCGATCCCACGCTGGGGACGAAGGTGGACAGGGTCATCAACTTCCTGCCGACGTACTTCGAGTGGTTTGAAGGGGACTACGACAACACGTGCGAATCGCTGCAGGCGTTCTTCGACACCGGGGCCGTGGAGTTCGGCACCCTCTCTGGCGACCTGCAGAGCGACATCTTCCTGCTCTTCATCAACCGGATCGACGTCGCGACCTCTCTCATCGACGAATTGGGGGGGTAACGCTGGACCGGGCAACGCCGGCACGATAACCAAGCAGACTGAAAGGGGATCAAGGCATGAAGCGGAACATCAGGCTGGTCGTGGGGTTGCTGGCCCTCATTCTGCTGCAGACGGCGGCGCCGCACGCAGCCCTTGCCGAGGGGCCCGAGAACGACGCCAACACCCAGACCGACCCGGAGGAACTGGAACGCCGCGTGCCCCAAGTCGTGAGTCCGTTCTTCAACGAGGTTGAGAATTACGTCAACGTCGCGCCCTTCACCTACTTGACGCCCTTCACGGACATCCTCTCCAGCTCCGTCGGCATCATGGCTCGCGGGCTGGACCCGCGGGGGCCGCTGACCTACCAGCACAAGGCCCGGAACAACTACGGGCCACCCCCCGGCCTCGCCTGGGAGAACATCCCAGAGGTCTTCATGGCCCCGGCCGCACCGCCGACCGCCCCGGTCTCGCAGGGCGCGGGGCTGGTGCCGTTCCGGGACCCGGCTCCGGCGTTCAGCCGTAACATCCTGATCCCGCGCGACTTCTCCAACGCGCCCATCCAGACGGAGCCGCACATCGCCGTGAACCCGAACGACCCGGACCACCTGGTCATGGGCGCAGTCGACTACAACTTCCCCAACATCAGCATCTATGTCTCCATCGACGGGGGCGTGACGTGGGAGGGCCCCTCGCAGCCGCCATTCCTCGCCGAGGACATCGGCGCCGGGGGCGACCCGGTGGTCGCATTCGACCGGGAGGGGAACGTCTACGTCATCTTCATCTCCATCGGCGTGGAGGAGTTCACCGTCGGGCCCGCCGCGGACGCGGCCACGGTGTCCAGCATCGGCATCACCAAGTCGGAGGACGGCGGCCGCACGTGGAATGAGCCCATCTCCACCTACCGCAGCACCATCGACAAGAACCTTGCCCCGAGCCGGAGCGGCCGCCTCGAGGGCGACATCAGCCTCGGGTTCCTGGACAAGCCTTGGGTGACGATTGGCCCCAGCGCCGAGGACCCGGACAAGGACATCATCTACGTCACCTACACGCACTTTGAGTCCGTGTACCCCATCGTCTTCCCGTTCTCCGGCAACTTCCCGTTCTTCGGCGTTCCGGTGCTGGAGACGTCCATCCAAGTCGTGAGCTCGGACGACGGCGGCAGGAGCTGGACCCAACCCGTGGTGGTCAGCCCCGTCGTGCGGAGGGTTTTCGCAGCGGGAGGAGGCTCCGAGCCCGACGCGTCCGAGGAGGGCTCCTCCGACGTGGAACTGCAGGACGCCCCGGGGGAGGCCACCGGCTCGCAACGCGTGCTTCAGGGCTCGCAGCCGCAGGTCGCGAGCGACGGCACTGTCTACGTGACGTGGCTCGACAGCACGGACGACGACTCGCAGGAGGGGCTCGCCGAGAACTACATCGCCCGCTCGGAGGACGACGGCAAGACCTTCGGCAAGCCCGTACGCACGACCGTCTTCAATGAGACGGGGTTCTCGCCGCGCAACGGCTTCTTCCGCTACTGGGGATCGTCGTTCCCGCAGATTGCGACAGGGCCAGCGGACGAGGTGTACATCGTGTACGTCGGTCGACCGCCGGACTCGAGCGTCGACGACGGCGACGTCTATTTCACGCGTTCGCTGGACCGAGGCGAGACGTGGAGCCGCGCCAGGCAACTTAACGGCGACGAGACGCACCACTTGCAGTTCTTCCCCAGCATCGCCACGTCGCCCAACGGCGACCTGCACGTGATGTGGGGCGACTTCCGCGACGACCGGGCGCAGACGCGCTATCACATCTACTACACGACCTCCACGAACCAGGGAAGCACATGGGGCTTCCGCGACGAGGAGCTGGACATCGACACGCCGGACACGCGGGTGACCGACTTCCACTCCAACGCCAACAAGGGCTTCCCGGGCGGCGTCTTCATTGGGGACTACTTCTCCATCGCCGCCTCCGACAAGGACGTGTACATGGTGTGGGCGGATACGCGGCTGGGCGAGTTCGGCCCGACGAACCAGAAGATCGGGTTCACGCGCCGCGCGTCGATCCAGTCGCCCGAGGTGTTCCTGAACCCGCCGGCGGGCCCGGGCGGACAGCCCGTGACGCTGCAGGGCTTCAACTTCCAGCCCGACATCAACGTCCTCATCCGCGTCGGCGGGGTGTCGGTCGCCTCAGAGCGCACGAACGACCTCGGACGGTTTACGAGCCAGGTGTTCATACCGATCTCAGGCGAGGGCGCGCACGCCATCGACGTGTTCGACGAGTCGGGCAACTTCGCGACGTCGTCCTTCTTCATGGAATTCGGCTTCGACAACATCCAGGATACGCAGGAAGACCTCGTGGACCGGATGGGGGCGCTGGAGACGCAACTGCAAGGGTTAGGTGCGCTCGCGGCTGGGGCCGTCCCGGCGGCGCCGGCAGCGACGGCGGAGGCAGCGCAGGCGCCAGCGCCGGAGGTCGTCATACCGGAGATTCCGGCGCCGATCATCGAGGACACGCAGGCTCCGTGGTGGCTGCTGATCGTCGCGGTGGCGGGGACGGCGGTCGTCGTGGGCGGCTTGGCGTTCCTCGCGGCGCGAAACACCTCGTCGAAACCGAGCGAATCGTAGGCAGGCCAGTCTGAAAAGGTGAATAATGGTGGGGATGCGGGGCTGGACGGAGCCGCGTCCCCACGACGATGTTGAAAGCAGAAGAGGAGGAGGCCCCATGCAGGCCCGTCGCTTCCGGCTGTTGCTCACCCTGAGCGTTGTCATGCTCCTTGCGCTCGCGCTGGGCGCGGGGATTGCGTACGCCGCCGGCCCGGAGCAGGCGCAGAAGGGCCCTGCGGTGGACAAGGTCTACTTCAAGGCCTTCCACGTCGACCGCGCCCCGCTGGACCTGGAGCAGGGCAACATGGACCTCTACCTCTTCGGCCTCAAGACCGCGGCGGCCACCGAGCTGCGGGGCCGCGACGACCTGCAGATCTTCGAGGCGCCTGCGACGACCAACTCGCTCATCCTGAACCCGGCGGACGCGCCCGAAGGACAGCTCAACCCCTTCTCGATTCGCGACGTCCGCTGGGCGGTGCAACACCTGGTGAACCGGGAGTTCGTGGCGGGCGAGATCTACCGCGGCATGGCCGACCCGATGGTGACGCACGTCAGCCCGACGGACTTCGACCAGCTCACGGTATTCGATCTCATCCGCGACCTGAACATCCGCTACGACCCGGAGTACGCGAGGGGGCTCATCAGCGACGCCATGACGGGCGCCGGGGCCGAGATGGTCGACGGCGTGTGGAACTACAACGGCCAGCCCATCCGGATCAAGTTCATCATCCGCATCGAGGACGAGCGGCGAGAGATCGGCGACCTCGTCCGCGCGGAGCTGCGGGAGGCCGGCTTCCACGTCGACCCCGTGTACCAGAACTTCGCGCCGGCCATCCTGACGGTCTATGCGTCCAATCCGCAGGCCTTCCAGTGGCACATGTACACGGAGGGCTGGGGCCGCTCCGCCCCCAACCGGTACGACTACTCCTCCATAAACCAGTTCACGGCGCCGTGGACGGGCGGCATGCCGGGCTGGCGTGAGGCCGGCTTCTGGCAGTACGAGAACGATGAGCTCGACGAGATTGGCCAGCGCATCTTCACCGGCGACTTCAGCAACGAGGCAGAGCGCAACGAACTCTACCAGCGCGCCACCCGTATCGCCGTTGAGGACTCGGTGAGGGTGTGGGTCGCGACGGTGCAGAACAGCTTCGCGGCCAACAGCGAGCTGACGGGCGTCACGCAGGACCTCGTCGCCGGGCCCAAGGCGCCGTGGACGCTACGGGAGGCCGAGGTGCCGGGGCAGAGCGAACTCACCGTCGGGCACCTGTGGGTTTGGACGGAGCGCACGACGTGGAACCCCATCGGGGGATTCGGCGACGTCTACAGCACCGACATCTGGCGGAACCTGAGCGACCCGCCCATCTGGAACCACCCGTTCTCCGGTGTGCCACAGCCAATGCGGGCCTCGTTCGAGGTGGAGACTGCGGGGCCGTTGGGCAAGCTGCCGTTGCCCGCGGACGCGGTCATGGTCGACCCGCCGACGGACACGTGGCAGAACGTGGCCGCCGGGACGCAGGCGACCAGCAAGGTGACGCTCGACTACAGCAAGTACTTCTCGGCGGAGTGGCACCACGGCATCGACATCACGATGGCGGACGTCCTCTACTCCATCTACCAGGGCTTCGACATGGCCTACGACGAGGAGAAGTCGAAGGTGGAGCGGGCGCTGGCCGTGACGGCGCGCCCATTCCTTGAGACATTCAAGGGCATCCGCGTGCTGGACGAGAACCGGCTGGAGGTCTACGTGGACTTCTGGCACTTCGAGGAGAACTACATCGCGTCCTACGCCAGCCCGTCGAGCGTGTCCATGCCGTGGGAAGTGTTGGCGGCGATGGACGACCTCGTGTTCAACCAGCGTCGAGCCGCCTACAGCGACACCGCCGCGGCCCGATTCGACGTGCCGTGGATCAGCTTGGTGCAGGACCGCGACGCGCGGCTGGTGCGCACGACGCTGCTCGGCTTCCAGCGCGAGGACACGGTGCCGGAGAGCGTCTTCACGGTGAACGGGCGGTCATTCGTCACAGCGGATGAGAAGCAGGACCGTTACCAGGCGGTGCTCGACTGGTTCAGCGAGCACAACCTGATGGTCATCAGCAACGGCCCGTTCATGCTCACTCGCTACGACCCGCCGGCGCAGTTTGCGGAGCTGACGGCCAACCGGCACCCGGACTACCCCTTCTCCAAGGGCGACTTCAGCTTCGGCGAGGCCGAGCTCGTGCGGCTGTCCGACACGCCGTCGGCGCTGCAGATCGGCGCGGCAAACACGCTGTCGGTGCAGGTGGACGGGCCGGGCACGGTTGGCCTGCAGTACACGCTCTTCGACCCGGCGGAGAACCGGGTGCTGGCGATGGGGCAGGCGGCGCCGGGCGCGGGCGGCGCGTTCACCATCGCGCTGGACCAGGCTGTTGGCGACAACTTGCAACCGGGGCTCTACCAGCTCTACCTCGGCGGCTACAGCGACGCCGTCTCCAGCATGACTCAGCGCCGCATCGACCTCGAGGCATCGCTGGACGCAGTGGTGACGACGCCGAGCACGTCGGGGACTACGACGACCACGACTGACACGGCACAGCCCGAGACGTCGACCGACACATCGCAGCCCGAGGCGCAGACGCCAACGCAGCAGGACACTGGCGGCGGTTGCGGCCGCGGCGAGCAGGCGGAGTCGGTGTACGCGCTCGCGGGGCTCGCGCTGTTGGGGCTGGTGTTCCGGCGGCGGTTCTGGCGGTAGGGAGCTCATTCGACAGGAACTCAGCAGGGGCGGCTCCTTCGGGGCCGTCCCTTTCTTTGACCCGCACTCGCGCTTTGCCCCGTTGCCTTCGGTATACTGGTGCGAGCGGCACTGCGCCGCGCCGATCCTGAACCTGACGGAGGAGCCCATTGGCCCTCGTCCGCACCCTTAGCCTCCGCGCGGCCACGCTCCTGGGCGTGCTGCTCACGGTGCTCGTCCTGCTGGTGGTGACGCTGGGCTCCACCGGCTTCTCCGACCGCATCCTGACGGCCGTCATCAATGAGGAGATCCGCGCCCTGCGCACGGCGCAGGCAACGCAGGCCCGCGACACGGACGCCCTCGAGGAGGCGCTGGAAGTGCGGCGGCAGGAGCTCATCGAGTTCTATGACCTGGACAAGGCGTGGTGGGAGCGGATGCCGGCGACGGTCTTCCGCGTCATCACGCTGGACCTCGGCGAGGCGCGCACGCTGCGGAGCTCCGAGGGCAGCCGACGGGTGTCCGACATCGTGCTGGAGCGGCTGCCGAACACTGCGATCCTGCTGACAACGAGCCTCGTCATCACGGCGGTGATCGGGCTGGCCGTGGGCGTGAAGATGGCGACGCGCGTCGGCACGCGCCTCGACCGGACTGTGTCGTTTGGGGCGGCTATATCGTTCGCGCTGCCGGCGTGGTGGACGGGCATCCTGCTGATCCTGTTGCTCTCGTTCCAGTTCAACATCCTGCCAAGCGGGGGCATGTTCAGCACGCCGCCGCCGGAGGGCGACATTGCGCGCTTCTTCGACTTGCTGAAGCACGCGATCCTGCCCATCATCACGCTCGTGCTGGTGAGCGTCGGCCCGTACCTGTACGCGGTGCGGACGATGACGCTGAACGTGGCGCAGGAGGACCACGTGCTGGTCGCGCGGGCCAAGGGCCTCGCCGAAAGCGCCGTGATGCGGCAGCACATCCTTCGCGTCGCGGCGCCGCCCATCGTCACGGGGCTCATCCTGAGCCTTGTCGGCTCGCTCGGCGGCTCCATCCTCGTCGAGACGGTGTTCAACTGGAACGGCATGGGCCGCCTCTACTTCGAGGCGGTGGCGGGCACGCCGGACGAGGGGCTGATCGTCGCGCTCACTTTCATCTTCACGCTGATGTACGTGGTGGCGCGATTCGTGCTGGAGGTGCTCTACCTCCTGCTTGACCCGAGGGTACGGTACAGCGGATGAACGCAACGTTTAGCGGAGCGGTGCGGGTGCTCGTGGGGAGCTCCATCGGGAAGGCGGGGCTCATCCTGCTGGGCTTCCTGGTGGCGGTGTCCGTGTGGGTGCTGGTCACCTACCCGCTCGATTTCGGCACGCGAGAGTGGAGCAACCCGGCCGTCTGGGCGGACAACCCAAAGGCCGTACCGCCGACGTGGACGAATATCTTCCCAGGCTCGGACAACGTGGCCCACGCGACGCTCACGACCTCGGAGCCTTACGACGTTCGCACCGCCGGCAGCGTGACGGCGGAGACGTACCGGCTGCCCCTCGCGCACAACTTCGACGGCTTCCCGACGTTCATCTCCTTCTCGCTGGAGCCGGTCACATTCCAGGGGCGGCCGCCGCTCATCACGCTCACGCTCGAGCGGCCCGACGGCGGCACGGTGCGGCTGCTGCAGCATGTGCCCTCCGGCGGCCGCGACGGCGAGACAGGGCCTTTCGTGCGCTACCTCGACAACCCATACCGCATCCTTCTGAGCACCGAGGAGACCTTCCGCTCGGCGCTTGCCGACTACCACAATGAGCGCTACGGCACGGACCTCGGCGAGCGCGACCTGCGCGGCTTCGGCGACCAGGCGGCCTTCGGGACGCCGGTGGCGGGCGACGGCGCGGCGTTCGAGCCACTGCAGGGCGAGTACACCTTCGTCGTCACCGCCACGTTCGCGGACGAGAACGACAGCATGGAGGGGGCGAAGGTGGTGATCGGCGGGGACGTGTTCGGCGGCATGGGGTCCGACTCGCAGGGGCGCGACCTCTTCGTGGGGCTCCTGTTCGGCTTCCCGGTGGCGCTCTTCATCGGGCTGCTGGCGTCGACGCTCACGACGGCGATAGGGGCGTCGCTGGGCATCATGAGCGGCTACCTCGGAGGCTGGGTGGACACGGCGATACAGCGGCTGGCGGACGTCGTCGCGAACGTGCCACTGCTTCCCATTCTCATCTTCATGGTTATCGTACTGGGGTCCAACCTGTTGCTCATTATCCTTGTGCTCGTTGCGTTCAGCTGGCCCGGGCTCACGATCCTCATTCGCAGCATGGTGCTGCAGCTCCGGTCGGGGCAGCTCGTGGAGGCGACGAAGGCGCTGGGGGCGTCGCAGCGGCGGGTGATGATTCGGCACATCTTCCCGCAAACGGCGCCGTACGTCTTCGCGCAGATGATCTTCTTCACGCCCGCGGCGATTCTCGCGGAGGCGGGGCTGAGCTTCCTCGGCCTCGGCGACCCGTCCATCCCGACTTGGGGGCAGATCCTAGAGCAGGGCTTCCGGACGGGCGCGGTGTACGTGGGGTACTGGTGGTGGGTGCTGCCGCCGGGGCTGCTCATCGTGCTGACGGCGATGGCCTTCGTGCTGCTGGCGCTGGCGATCGAGCCGGTGCTGAACCCGCGGCTCCGCACCATGCGATAGCGCACGCTTGGCGCACCAAATGGCCTGCGAAATCGTAGATTTGCGCCCAAGCAATCGCTGATGTGTTGCCGTATACTTTTCCCATGCTCTTCAACGTGACATCGGCGGCTCTTGAAGCCCTTCTGCACGGGCGCATCTCGGAGGGACACCCCACCGGGCAGGTCATGCGCGTCATCTGGGACGGCGACGAGCTGGCCTTCGAGATGGACGAGCCGGACCTGCTGGACATGGTCTTCCGCTGCGAGGGCGAGCCGGTGCTCCTGGTCGACCCCGACATGAATGCCGATTTGGGGGACATGATGCTCGACGTCAGCGCGGACGAGGAGGGCTACAACTTCTACCTGACGCCGACAGACTAGCCCCGGCACGCCCCACCGAACCCGCAGTCCCGCCCCGCCTTGACACCCACACTTTGCACGGCGAACCTATCGCCCACCGTCGCCGGATGCTGCGGCCTGCGCCGTTGCGCGCCCGCCGCCCCGGAACGGCCCATCTCGTGAAGGAGGACTGCACATGGGATTCGCCGTCCATGGCAACCACGGAGTCACGTACTGGGAAAAGGACCGCACCTTCAACGGCGTAACGCTGTACAGCACCTTCGGCAGCCCGAACACCAAGCTGATCAACATGGACGGGGACGTGGTACACGAGTGGACGGCGCCGGACCCCGCCAAGCCCTTCTTCGGCTACCTGCGGGACAACGGCAACCTGCTCGTGAGGTGCTTCGACGACTCGGAGCCGTACTTGCACGGCGGCAACGGGGGCGTGCTGGTCGAGCTCGACTGGGACAGCAACGTCGTGTGGCGCTACGACAACCCGGTCATCCACCACGACCACATTGTGCTGAGTAACGGGAACATCATGGTCATCGGCTGGGAGCCAATGACCGCGGAAGAGAAGGAGCGGGTGCAGGGCGGGTACGAGGAGCTCGACGACGAGGGGAACGAGAAGGAGATGCTGGCGGACTTCCTCCTGGAGCTGACACCGGACAAGCAGGTGGTCTGGGAGTGGCACGGAAAGGACAGGCTCGACCCCGCGCAGGACACGATCTGCCCTATGGACACCCGCAATGAATGGACGCACTGCAACGCCGTTCTGGAGCTGCCCGACGGCAACATCTGCCTCAGCTTCCGGCAGACCAGCGAGCTCATCTTCATCGACAGGGGCACCGGCGAGGTGTACTGGCGCTTCGGGCCGGGGGAGCTCTTCCACCAGCACAATCCGACGCTGCTGGCGAACGGCAACCTGCTGGTCTTCGACAACGGCGAGCACCGGCCGAGGGCGGCCGCCACGTCGCGCGTCGTGGAGCTCGACACCGCGACCAAGGAGATCGTGTGGGAGTACAAGGGCGACCCGACGGCCTCGTTCTACAGCACGCACATCAGCGGCGCGCAGCGGCTTCCGAACGGAAACACGCTCGTTTGTGAAGGCCGGCCCGGGAGGCTGTTTGAGGTGACGGCAGACAAGGACCTTGTGTGGGAGTTCATGAACCCGGAGATCCTCGAGTTTCGGGAGGAGAAGTTCAACCGGGCGGTGTTCCGGGCGCGCCGGTACGCCGTCGACGGGCCGGAGATTCGCGGGCGGGTGTAGCTGCCTCGGGCGTCCTTGACACTCGATGGGCGCTGGGCGAACCTAGCGCGCACCGCTCACAGTAGGTAGACGAGGCGCGTCCTCGCGCCTTGCTGGGCTGGATGCGAAAGGAGACTCCACATGGGTTTCGCAGTCTACGGCAACCATGGGGTGACGCACCACGAGCCGGAGCGCTCGTACGGCGGGGTCACGTTGTATACGACAATCGGCGCGGACACGACGCGGCTCATCGACATGGACGGCAACGTCGTGCACGAGTGGACGCCACCGGACCCGGCCAAGCCCTTCTACGGCTTCATGAAGGACAACGGCAACCTCCTCGTCCGGTGCTACGACAACACGGAACCCTGGACCGGCGGCGGCTTCGGCGGAGTGCTGGTCGAGCTGGACTGGGACAGCAACGTCGTCTGGCGTTATGACAACCGGGTCATCCACCACGACCACATCGTGCTGAAGAACGGCAACATCATGGTCATCGGGTGGGAGGAGATGACGGATGACGAGGCGGCGCGGGTGCGGGGCGGCGCAGACTGGCCCCCCGGACACGTCCCCGCCCACGCCATGCTTGGGGATTTCTTGCTCGAGCTGAACGCGGAGGGGGAGGTCGTCTGGGAGTGGCATGGCAAAGACAGGCTCGACCCGGAACAGGAGCTCATCTGCCCGCGTGAGTTTCGCGGCGAGTGGACCCATTGCAACGGCGTGACCGAGCTCACGGACGGGAATGTCTGCATCAGCTTCCGCCAGACGAGCCAGCTCATCTTCATCGACAAGGCTACGGGCGACGTGTACTGGCGCTTCGGGCCCGGCGAGCTTTCGCACCAGCACAACCCGACGCAGCTCGACAACGGCAACCTGCTCGTCTTCGACAACGGCGAGCACCGCACTGTGGGCAGCGTGTACTCGCGCGTGGTCGAGCTTGACCCCGGCACGAAGGAAATCGTGTGGCAGTTCCGCGGCGATCCCGGGCTGTCATTCTTCAGCACGGGCATCAGCGGGGCGCAACGGTTGCCCAACGGCAACACAGCCATCTGCGACGGCCGCACGGGTCGATTGTTCGAGGTTACTCCGGACGGGGACGTAGTCTGGGAGTACATGAATCCCGAAATCCGACAGTGGCGCGGCGAGAAGCACAACCGCGCGGTGTTCCGGGCGCTCCGCTACGCCGTCGATGGCCCGGAGATAAGGGGGCGGGTCTAGCCTCGGCGATCCAGCGACTGCAGAGGGCAATTGGACGCCTTCCATGGGAACCTGATTCATTCCATGATGGAATGACCATCATGAGAAGCTTGAATTCTTGCCTTGCTTACGCTAGCATTCTTGGCCGACAGCACATAGCGAATGCTATCTGAATGAAGGTATGCTTCCCAAGCCCAACAGATTCCTACTTCAATATTCAGTAACCAGGAAAAGGGGGAACCCAATGAAAGGCAACGGATTCATAAGGTTGGCGGCCGTAGCCATGGCGCTAGCAGCGATGCTGGCGGTCCTCGCGGCGTGCGGCGGCGACTCAGACTCGGCCGGGACGACGACGACGACGACGGGCAGCGCGTCGGCGCCGCAGCAGCCGGCGGCTCCGGCCGCGCCGGACCAGCCGACGGGCGAGGCGGGAGGCGCGATGGCGGCACCGACGGCCGAGCCTGCAATGATGCCTCGGGAAGTGCCTGAGGTCATGATGGCCAAGCCATCAGTCGATCGGGTGATCATCGGCATCGTGCCGTTTGGCCAGGAGGCCAACATCCGACGCATCGTCGGGCAGATCTCGGCCGTGCAGTTCGACCCCATGGACGAGTCGCTGGTGGGCATGGACCCGAACACCGGCCAGAAGGTGCCTGAGCTAGCCTCAGAGTGGGCGATCGAGGGTGGCGATACCTGGCGCTTCACGCTGGAAAAGGGCGTCCAGTTCCACAACGGCTGGGGTGAGGTCACCTCCACGGACGTGAAGTTCGCCTACGAGGAGTACATCAAGGACGACGCTATTGGCGGCGCGCGCAGGCCGTTGCGGGCGCAGATCGTCAGCATCGATGACTCCAACCCCTACGAGGCGGTCATCAACCTGAGTCAGTTTGACGCGGACCTAATCAACCTGCTGTCCCGCGCCCAGCCGGCGGTGTCCATCGTCAGCAAGGCCCACGCCGACGAGATAGGCACGGACCCGGACTTCGACTCCGAGCCGCTGGCCGGCACGGGCCCCTACCAGTTCCTGGAGCGCGAGCAGAACGTCTACTTCCGCTACAAGCGCAACGAGAACCACCGGAGCATCCGGCCCGACTTCGCGGAGATGGAATACCGCTACATGAACGAGGCCAGCACCCGGCTGGCGGCGCTGCTGACCAAGGAGATCCACGTCACCAGCCTGCCGGACGACCTTTACGCGCAGGCGCTGGGTGACGGCATGAAGGTCATTCAATCCACCGCCTCCCTGCGGCGCGTGTTCATCAGGTACCAGTGCTGCTACAACCTGGGACCGGGTACGTATCCCTCTCACCCGGACTCGCCGCTGCAGGACGTGCGCGTCCGCAAGGCGCTTAACAAGGCCATAAACCGCGAAGAGTTGAATGTGGGACTCTTTGGAAACAAGGGCATCCCCATGTATATTCACGCCTTCAACCCCAACCTAGAAGGGTGGTCGCAGTCGTGGGTCGACCGCTTCCCAGAGGCGTATGGCTACGACCCAGTGGCAGCCCGCGCCCTGTTGAGTGAAGCAGGGTACAACGAGAACAATCCAATGGAGACCACCGTCCACGTGTTCAAGTTGGCGCAGCTTCCCGGAGCGGATGACGTTGCGGAGGTCCTCGCCGAGTACATCCGGGACATCGGCGTCAATGTCACCTTTTCGCAGGAACCCACTGCCACGCGGAACACCAAGCTTCGCACCCAGCAGTACAGCAACGACCTGATACTGGCGACCACCAGCGCCGGCCAGATTGTCGGCGCAAGCGTCTACGGCTCCAACACCATTTTCGCGCGCACGGCGACGACGCCTGAACTCGACGCCAAGATCACGCAGCTCCGCGCCGAGCCCGACGATGCTCGCCGTCAACAGCTCTGGACCGAGTTTGGCAACCTCAACTACGACAGCTACAACAACATACCCCTCTTCTGGCTGCCTGCAGAGGTGCTCGTCAACCCGGAGGTTGTCAGCGACCTGGTGTGGCCTGGCGCCCTGTCGGGGTTCTGGTCCCACATGTGGCAGCTCAAGTCGGCATAGTCGCCGCCTAGACACACATTTCGACCAAGGAGCGGGGGGCGGCGCCCCCCGCTTCCGCGTAGAGGGAGGCGCCATGAACATCAAGGTCCTCATGCTGGGCACGGGCACTCCTCGGCTTCGGCCCCACCGGTGCGGCAGCTCAAGCCTGATCCAGATCGGCGGCGACAGCATCCTGATCGACTGCGGTTACGGGTCTGCGCGGCGCATGGCGGAGAACGGCATCAACCTGCACGACGTGCAGCGGCTGCTGTTCACCCACCACCACTACGACCACAACGTCGACTACCCCTCCTTCGTGCTGCACGGGCGGTCGGGGCGTGAGACACCGCTGAACGTGTACGGGCCGATCGGCACCGAGAAGCTGTCGAGCGACCTCTTCGTGACCGGCGGGTTCACCATCGACCTGAACAACCGGCTGAGCGCGGACATCAACCGCGGGACCATCCTCAGCGGCGTGCAGGACATCGACGCGGGCTTCACCCTCGAGGGCGACACGTGGAAGCTGACGGCGGAGCGCGCCGACCACTTCACTGTCGGCGGGAACTTTACGCTGTGCTACCGCATCGACACGGACGACGGCTCCATCGTGTTTTCCGGCGACACGATCCCGTGCGACGGCATTCGCACGCTGGCCAAGGGCGCGGATGTGCTGGTGCACGAGGTCTTCTGGCAGCCCCTTCAGGGCGTGGACGGCCGTCGCCCCTTCACCAAGGAGGACGCCACAGAGGAGTTGTACACGGCCTCCCGACGCACCAAGCACTCGCTGCCGGAGGAGGTCAAGACCATCGCGCACGAGGCGGGCGTGAAGCGGCTCGTCCTCACGCACCTCTTCTCCGACGAGCACCTGGACGAGCTGCAGGGTTACATGCAGCAGGGCGTAGAATGCGAGGTGGTCCTGGGAGAGGACCACATGCGTTTTGAGGTAGGGTAGGCAGCGTGGCGTTTCTCGAGGTTGAGGACCTTCGGCTGGCGTACGTGACGGACCGGGGCTTGCTTTGGGCCGTGGACGGGACGTCGTTCTCGTTGGAGCCCGGCGAGGCGCTCGGTCTGGTGGGTGAGTCGGGGAGCGGCAAGAGCAGCCTGGCGCTGGCGCTGATGCGTCTGCTGCCCCGGAACGCGCACGGGCCGGAGGGCGTCGTGCGGATGGACGGCATCGAGGCGCTCTCGCTTGGCGAGGAGGAGTTCAGGCGGCGCATCCGCGGGAACGTCATCTCCATGGGCTTCCAAGGCGCGATGAATTCGCTCAACCCCGTCATGCGCGTTGGGCACCAAATCGCCGAGCCGCTGATGGTGGACGGAGGGGTCTCGAAGTCCGAGGCGCACGCGAAGGTGCGGGCCATGCTGGAGATGGTGGGGCTGCCGACCGAGGTCTTCGGTCGCTACCCGCACGAGCTGAGCGGCGGGATGAAGCAGCGCGTCGTCATCGCGATGGCGCTGGTGCGCGACCCGAAGCTCGTGGTGCTCGACGAGCCGACGTCGGCGCTCGACGTGAGCGTGCAGGCGCAGATCATGAACCTGCTGAAGCGGCTCAAGCGGGAGCTGGGCCTCTCCCTCATCTTCATCACCCACGACCTGGCGCTGGCAAGCGACGTGTGCGACTACATCGCGGTGATCTACGGCGGGCGAGTTGTGGAGATCGGCGGGATTGAGGGGGTGCTGCGGCGGCCATCGCACCCGTATACGGAGAAGCTGCTGGCCAGCGCGCCGAAGCTGCGCAAGAGCGAGCAGCCGGACTTCATACCGGGCGCGCCGCCGGACCTGCTCGACCCGCCCGCCGGGTGCCGCTTCAGCCCCCGGTGCAGCTACGCCACGGACATCTGCTTTGCGGAGGACCCACCCCTTTTCACCGTCGAGACTGGGCACACGGCGAAGTGCTGGCTGCGGCAGGACGCGGCGACCGAAGCCGCGGACTGACCGCCCTACAGGGTCATCACCGCTTCAAGGCGGTAACCCTGCAGCTTCTCCCGGCCATCGAGGAAACCGAGCTCCGCGAGGACGGAGAGCCCCGCTACCTCGGCGCCGGCGCCCTCGACCATGCGGATTGCGGCCGCGAGGGTGCCGCCCGTGGCGAGGATGTCGTCGACGATCAGGACGCGCTGGCCTGCTTCCACTCCGTCGCGGTGCATCTCGATGGTGTCGGAGCCGTACTCGAGGTCGTAGTCCACGCTGACTGTCTCGTAGGGGAGCTTGCCGGGCTTGCGCGCGGGGACGAAGCCCGCGCCGAGCTTGAGCGCGACGGGGGTGCCGAGGAGGTAGCCGCGCGCTTCCACGGCTAGCACTGCGTCGATGCGCTCAGCGGCCCAGGGCGCGGCCATCGCGTCTACGGCGGCGACGAGGCCAGCGTGGTCCTTCAGCAACGGGGTGATGTCCTTGAAGACGATGCCCGGCTGCGGAAAGTCTGGGATGTCGCGGATGAGCTGCCGCAGGTCCATGGGCTATTCCTCGGCCGATTGCGCTGACTCGGCGCCGTTGGTGTGCGTTGCGGGCGAGAAGAGGTGGCAGGCGACAAAGCGGCCGGGGCGCGCCTCAACTAGCTCCGGCTCCACGACGTCGCAGAGGCCCGCCATGAACTCCGGGCAGCGGGGGTGAAATCGGCAGCCGGTGGGCACGTTGGAGGGGTTGGGCGGTTCGCCGGGGACGGTGGGCCGGTCGCGGAGGCGGTTGTCCGGGTCGGCCTCCGGGACGGCCTCGATGAGGGCGACGGTGTAGGGGTGCATGGGTTCGTCGAGCACCTCGCCGGGCGGGCCCTGCTCGGCGACGCGGCCGAGGTAGAGGACGGCGATGCGGTCCGAGAAGTAGCGGGCCGTCGCGATGTCGTGCGTTATGTACAGAAACGCGATGCCGAGGCGCTCCTGCAGCTCTCGCATGAGGTAGAGGATCTCGGTGCGGCTGGAGGCGTCGATCATGGAGACGGGTTCGTCCGCGAGGATGTAGTCGGGCTGCATAATGAGGGCGCGGGCGATGCCGACACGCTGGCGCTGACCGCCGGAGAGCATGTGGGGGAACTTGCCGGAGAACTCGCCCGCCGGGGCCAGCCTCACCTCTTCCAACGCCTGCTGCACGCGGTCGGCCCTGTCCTGGATGTCGTGGATGAGCAGCGGCTCCTCGAGGACCTGACGCACGTCCATGAACGGGTCGATGCTGGAGTAGGGGTCCTGGAAGACGGCCTGTGCGCGGCGGCGGAACCAGCGCAGCTTGCCGTCCGGGATGCGGGTGATGTCGTCACCATCGAAGACGACGGTGCCCTCCGTGATGGGGGCCAGCCGCAGGGAGGCACGCCCGAGGGTGGTCTTGCCGCTGCCGGACTCGCCGACGATTGACACCGTCTCGCCGCGATCGAGGGACAGGGTGACGCCATCGACGGCGCGTACGGTGTCGGCCCGGAATAGCATCTTCCGGGAAGAGAAGTGCACCTTGATGCCGTCGAGGGACAATAACGGCGGCATCGCTATCTCACTGCCCTGTTCATGCGTTTCACCTGCATAGGGTTGCCGGGGCGGCTGTGCTCGGAACGGAATGCAGCCGAGCTTTCCCATTGTACGCGAAGCGCGCGCTTTGGATGCGCCGTCTGACCCAATGGCCAACCGTGGCTAATGGCACTAACTGCGCGATAGCTACGCGCTATCCATGGTGTTACAATAACAGGTACAACCTCGGAGGGTGCAGATGCAGAAGGTCTTTGTTGGCACATTGCTCGTGGTATTGATGGCCGCCCTCTTCGCCGGCGGCCTGATTATCGGACTAGGCGTGCACGGTCCAGACGTCACTGCCCTCCGCGCGGAAACCTCGGAGCAGAAGGATGAGCTTGTCAGCCTGCAGTCCCGACTTTCGAGGCAGGACGACCGGCTGGCCACTCTCAGGACGGAATTGGACGATGTGAGCGCAGAGCGAACGGGCTTGACGGCTTCGCTTGACGCGTCACGCTCCGTTGTGAGGGACCTGGAGGTTAAGGAGGCCCGGCTGTCGACGGACTTGCGTAACGCTCAGACGCAACTTGAGCGAACGGAGAACTCGCTGACGAGCGCCGAGGAGCGCAGCCGAAACCTGCAAGTCGAGGTCTTGGGCCTTACGGAGTCGCAACGGGACCTGAAGGTGGCCGTCGAACTGCTGGAGGAAGTGCAGCTCCTCACCACCGGCGAGTTTGGGCCCAATCACGGCGACGCACAGCTCCTAGTTGAGGAGGGGCACCGGGCCGCCAACAGCGATAACTACGGGGAGGCCGCCAAGTTCTTCAGCGAGTCCAGCAAGGCCTTCGACCTGGCCAAGACGAACGCCGCGGAGCTCACCACGAAGAGCGAGGAGCTTGCGGATGTCGTCCCCGATGACCTCACGCCAACCTTTGTGGAGAGCCATCGGCAGGCCCGCTCCACAGTCTTTGCGATGGAGGCACAGGCGCGCACCTACCAGGCCGCCGACTATCTCTACACGATCATTGACGAATGGGTTGAGACCGATCGGCCCACCAGGAGCGACAGGGCCCGCTGGAGGGAGCTCGCGGCCATGGCGGAAGACCAGTTCGAGCTGGCGATGAGCGCGCTCGACGAGGCGGACACGTGGAGCCCCGGGCTGTGGCGGCGGACTGAGGCAATCCGCCTGAACACGCGCGACTGGCGCAACCTGATGTTGGGCATCCGGTTCAACATCATTGACGCGGAGAACTAGGAGAGGGAGGCGCCCGCCGCCTCCTTCAGGTCAAGCAGTCTTTCCACGCTGCTATCGGAGGCCCAGTTGAGGTCCAGCCGCAGCTGACGCGCGAGGGAATGCGCAACGGCTGACCGAACGGCTTCGGCGTCCACGGTTCCGCCACGCTCCCGCTCCAGTGACGTGACTCGCAGGTCCGGCACGCCGCACGCGACGATGTGCTCGAAGTACGCCAAGTCCGTGCTCACGTTGAGGGCGAAGCCGTGGCTGCTGACGCCGCGGCTCACTCGCAGCCCAATAGCGGCGATCTTTCGCTCGCTGCCGGGCTCACCTACCCACACTCCGGGCATTCCCTGCTGCCGATGGCCCTCGATGCCGTATGACGCCAGCGCTTCTATGAGGGCCGCTTCAAGCGCTCGAACGTAACGCGACGGCCCGCCCAACCCGCGAATGTCCATGATGGGATAGCCGACCAACTGACCGGGGCCGTGGTAGGTGACCTCGCCGCCCCGGTCGACCTCGTGGACGGCGACTCCGGCACTGGCGAGGGCACCGCGGTCGAGGAGTACGTCAGCCATGCGGCCTCGGCGGCCGAGGGTGTAGACGTGGGGGTGCTCGAGCAGGAGCACGGTGTCGCCGATGCGAGCGAGCTTCCGGCTCTCGACGAGGGCTGCCTGCAGCGCCCACGCTCGGCGGTATTCAAGCTGTCCCAGCCAGTAAAAGACTGGTGTATCTTGCTCACCCATAGGGGCATTATGGGCCAGTCGTGCAGGGCGCGCCAACTGGCGTGTTTCGCTACAATGGTGCGGGAGGCAGCTATGGCAGAACGACGGTATTGGCTCTTCAAGTCCGAACCCAACGCGTACTCGTACGCCGACCTGCAACGCGACGGCGAGGCGGAGTGGGACGGTGTTCGCAACTACCAGGCGCGCAACCTGCTGCGGGACACCATCCAGGAGGGGGACGGCATCCTCTTCTACCACAGCAGCATTGCGCCGATGGCCGTCGTGGGGACGGCCGTAGTCGTGCGGGGCGGATACCCGGACGAGACGGCGTGGGACCCCGACTCGGCCCACCCGGACCCGAAGAGCACTCCGGACAACCCAATTTGGTACATGGTGGACATCAGGGCTGAGCGGGAGTTCGAGAGCCCGGTGACGCTGGACGCCATAAAGAGCACGCCGGGGCTGGAGAAGATGATGGTGGCGCAGCGCGGGGCTCGACTTTCGATTCAGCCCGTGACTGCGGAGGAGTGGGACATCGTCACGAAGATGGGCGGCGTGGGGTAGCGCGATGCGAATCGGAGCGCACGTGTCGTCGGCGGGAGGCGTCAGCAAGTCGATCGACCGGGCTGCGGAGATTGGCGCGGAGACGATACAGATTTTCTGCTCGCCGCCGCAGGGCTGGGCGTACAAGCCGCCGCCGGAGGAGGAGGTGCTCGCTTTCCGGCAGAAGTCGGAGGAGACGGGCATCCTGCCCTCCTTCCTGCACGGCATTTACCTGATGAACTTCGGCAGCCCTGACCCCGGGCTGCTGGCCAAGTCCAAAGGGGCACTTGCCAACTACATGGAGTGCGCGGCGCAGATTGGCGCGGAGGGGGTCATCTTCCACTCGGGCAGCCACATGGGGCAGGGGTTCGAGGCGGTGCTGCCGCAGACGGTGGCGGCGCTGCGGGAGGTGCTGGCGGCGGCTCCGGAGGGGCCGTATCTGGTCATCGAGAACTGCGCCGGCATGGGGAACCACATCGGGGCGTCGTTCAGGCAGATCGGGCGCATCATGGAGGGCATCGACAGCCCTCGGGTGAAAGTGTGCCTTGACACGCAGCACAGCTTCGCGGCCGGGTACGACGTGTCGCAGGCTGAGTTGCTGGACGAGGCAATGGCGGAGTTCGATGGGGCGATAGGGTTGTCCAACCTCGTGGCCGTGCACGCCAACGACGCCAAGACGCCGTTTGCGTCGGGCGTCGACAGGCACGCAAACATCGGGGAGGGACACATCGGCGACGCGGGGTTCGCGGTGATCATGGCGCACCCGGCGTTCCGGGACGTGCCGTTCCTGCTCGAGACGCCCGGCGAGGGCAAGGGGCCCGACCGCGCGCAGATCGACCACGTGAAGGCCATCAGAGACAGCGTGGGAGCGGGCGAGTGAGCGTCCGACTCTCCCCGGACGCCTTCCAGCAGCTGGTGGCGGATGCGCTGGACAACATGCCGCAGGAAGTGCTGGAGCTGCTGGACAACGTGGATGTCCACACCCAGTTCTGGCCGTCGGCCGACCAGTTGGAGGAGACGGGGATCAGGAACGGGTACGGGCTCCTGGGACTTTACGAGGGCACACCCCTCACAGACAGGGGCCATTACAACTTCGCGTTGCCGGACCGGGTCACGCTGTTCCAGCGGCCGCTCGAGGCCATCTGCGCCACGCACGAGGAACTCGAGCGCCAGGTGCAGGTCACCGTCGTGCACGAACTGGCCCACCACTTCGGCTGGAGCGACGAGGAGATCGACCGAATGGGGTTCGGCTAGCTCCCCGCCGCTCTCGCCGACGGTTTTCCTATGCCGCAGCTTGCTCCAGAGCGCCATCGGGCGTCCGCACGCGGCGGAAGCGGTCGCGATCCTCGTGGGCCTTTCCGTTGAGCTGGCCATTCTGGGCCGACCGGGCGCGCTCCAAGCGTTCTTCCGCCAACCTGTCGGCCGCCTCGTGGGGCGGGATGCCGCGCTTGTGGGAGGTCTTGAGCACCTCGGTCACGGTGTCGTAGACGTGCCCGACACGCTCGCGGGCGATGTCCTCGTCGTAGCCGCCAACCTCGACCGCGAGGTTGATGACGCCGCCGGCGTTGATGATGAAGTCGGGCACGTAGACGATGCCGTGATGCCAGAGCTTCCGGCCATCGTCCGGGGTCAGCAACTGGTTGTTGGCGGCGCCGGCCACCACCTTGGCGCGGAGGCGGCGGATGGTCTTCTCGTTCAGGACGCCGCCGAGGGCGCAGGGGGCGAAGACGTCGCACTGGACGTCGTAGATGGCGTCCGGGTCATCGAGGACGCGGCAGTTGAGGAGCCTTGCGCGCTCGAGGGCCTCGCGGTTCACGTCCGTGACGACGATGCGGGCGCCGGCGGCCAGCAGGTGACCTACCAGGGAGCTTGCAACCTTGCCGAAACCCTGCACGGCGACAGTCATGTCCCTGAGGCAGTCCACGCCGAAGGCCTCGTGGACGGCTGCCTTCATGCCGCGGTAGACGCCAAAGCCGGTGATATGGGACGTGTTTCCGCTGCCGCCCAGATGCGCGGGCAGTCCCACGACGTGCCTGGTCTCCTTGCTCATGGCGATCAGGTGCTCCGGCGTGACGCCAACGTCCTCGGTGGTGATGTAGCGGCCGCCGAGGGAGTCGACGTGGCGGGCGAAAGCGCGAATGGCCGCTTCCGATACGCCGGTGCGGGGGTCAGCCCAGATGAGGCCCTTGCCGCCGCCGAAGTCGAGGCCGGCCGCGGCGCTCTTGTAGGTCATGGCGCGGGCAAGGCGGAGCACGTCGGCGAGGGCGTCCTCCTCGGTCGCGTGGGGCCAGATGCGGACGCCGCCCAGCGAGGGGCCAAGAGTGGTGTCGTGGATACAGACAAACGCTCGGAGACCAGAGGGCTTATCGACCGCAACCAGGAGTTGCTCGTAGTCGCCGGTCTGCAGGGTCTCGATGATGTCCATCGTGTGCCTCCTCTCAAGCGCCGGAGCGGCCCGGCGCCGCGTCCAACCAAACTCTCTACCTCCATTCTACGCGGTTTATGCCTGCGTGACGAATTTCGTAAGTTTTTCACAAAGTAGGCCATTGCCGATGGGGCTGGAAGGAGTCACACGCAAGGAGGCGGGCTTGACCCCGCCTCCTGAGTGTCCAACATTTTGCGGATTCAGCCGGGCTACAAGTCGCGGCTGTTCATGAACCGGACAGCGAGGATTGGCAGGACGAGGATGGGGATGATGCCGATGACGATGAGCGCCGTAATCTCGGTGGTGAGTGACTTGCCCTGGAGCACCAGCGGCAGGTTGCCCAGCACTCCCTCTGGCGAGAAGTCCTCGGCGTACGCAAGGTCGAGGATGCCGAGGGCCATGTACCAGATGACGCCGAGCACGACGAGGCCTAGCATGGTGTTGTTGACCAGCACACTTACCGTGATGCCGAGAAAAGAGAGAACGGTTATCAAGAGTGTCCAATAGGCAATGCCTACAAGAATGCCCTCGATGGTCATATCGTTGTTCAGGGACATCACACGCATCAGGAAGGCCGTCGGCGCGACAACGACGAGGAACATGAAAGCGTTGCCGAAGGACCGCGAGACCAGCTTCGCAAGGAGGTAGGGCGTCGGGGCGATGCCACGGCTGATGATGGACTCGCCCAGGAAACGGAACTCCTGCGAAATGGCGCTGACGCTGTTGGCCAGCACAACCAGACTGCCAAATCCCACGTAGAGGACGAGGGCCCATCCCATGAGGAAGGATGAATCGTCGATGAAGTTGCGGGACACGATGACGGCAACGACGCCGCCAACCACCGTGAGGGAAAACCAGAACCTGACGATCCAGGACTTCGCGAGAATCGTCATGTCGTATTCGAGCAAACACAGGAAGGCATTGGTGCCGAGGCCTCTTCGCATCAATTCACCTCATCGGATGAAGCAGAGCGGAGTGAGGGCAGACCCTCGCGGGGGTTCCTGGACGGGGGGTAGATCCCCAGCTGGGCCATGATGTCTTCAGTGTCCAAGGCCCGGGCGAAGCCCTTCCGCCGATCTTCTTGCAGTGTCTTCAAGAAGGCGTCCTCCAAGTCGCCGGCGGGCTGGATCGACTTGAGCACCACCCCGTGGCGGGCAAGGGCGTCCAGCACCTGACTGAGGACCGAGATAAACTCACCTTCCCGGTTGTTGAATGCGATGCGTACCGTATTTGCGCCGAGCCGCTCGAATTGGATGCCGCGCACCTCAACCGTCGCGGCCTGCAGGCCTAGCTCGATCTCGCCCTCCACGAGGAGGTCGATGGTGTTTGCGAGGGTGAGCTGTTTCATATCGAGGACGGAACCGGTGAACACCAGCTTTCCGTGGTTCAGGATGCCGACGTAGTCACAGGTCTCGTCGGCGTCGGGCAGGATGTGGGTGGACAGGATGATGGTCTTGCCCTTGCGGCGGAGCTCCTCGAAGAGGTCGAGGGTGTAGTGGCGGCCCTCGGGGTCGAGGCCGATGGTGGGCTCGTCAAGGAGGAGCAGGTCGGGGTCGTTCATCAGGGCGGCGGCGATGCCGAGCCGGGTGCGCTGACCGCTGGAGAGGTGTTCGATGCGCTGAGACGAGGCCTGCAACAGGTCCATGGCGTGCAACAGCGCCGAAAGCCTGGGTTTCCGGATGCTGGTGATGATGCCGAAGAGCTTGCCCACAAGGTCCAGGTAGGTGATGGGCGTCATGTCGATGGGGAAGTTGCCGTTCTGGGAGTGAAACCCGATTCGGCGGCGGAGGTGGCCAGAGGAGAGCTTCATCGGCTCCTGGAAGACGCGAATAGTCCCGGCCGTCGGGCGCTGGAGGCCCATGATGAGGCGGAGCGCCGTGCTCTTGCCTGCGCCGTTGGGGCCGATGAGGCCAAAAATGCATCCCTGGGGAATTGAGACGTTGACGCTATTGAGGGCAATCTGCCGGGTCTCGTAGATCTTCGTAAGATCAACAGTCTCAACTACGTCCATGTCCGCTCCTTGCCAAAGCTACCCGTTATATTCGCACAAGTGCGGAAGGGCGGGCAATAGCGCAGCTACGCGGGAATGCCCATGGTTGCGTCCCGAATTTCCTTTGACGCTGGGACAGCGTCCCACTACAATGGGGCCACTCAACCGGGAGGTGCGGCATGGCCAAGCTCTCTTGCGACGTGTTTTACGACTACACCTGACCCTTCGTCTACAACGCAGCCGTGTGGCTGGAGTCGGCACAGGAGACGGCGGGCGACGAGTTGGAACTGAACTGGCGCGGTTTCCTGCTGGAACAGATCAACAGCAAGGAGGGCCCGGACTGGAAGGTCTGGGAGCAACCCGACGACTATGAGTTTCGCGGAATGTGGGCGCTCCGCGCGGGCGAGGCCGCCAAGGCGCAGGGCCCCGACGTGTTCAAGAAGTTCCACATGGCGCTGCTGCGGGCCCGGCACGAGGAGCGAGTCAACGTCGGCGACCGCGAAGTGCTGATGGAGATCGCGGCGCGCGTTGGGCTGGACCTCGAGAAGTTCCGCGCCGACATGGAGGACCAGGGAACCAAGGACAAGGTGGCGGCCGACCACATCGAGGCCGTCGAGAGCTTTGGGATCTTCGGCACACCCACGTTCGTCTTCCCCAACGGGGCGGCAGCCTTCGTCAAGCTGCTCAAGCCACCGGAGGCCCGAGCCTCACGCGCGCTGGAGTTGCTGGCGGAAATGATGGAAGACCACATCTACATTGGCGAGGTGAAGCGACCGCAGCCGCCGTGGCCCAAGGGCGCATTCACCGCCGGGAGCTAGATTCTTCGAATGGACCGGGACCTGGCACAGGTCGAGCACGTCCTGGGCGTCGACTTTCACGACGCGGGTCTGCTGCGCCTGAGCCTGACCCACAGCTCCTATGTCAACGAGCACCCTCAAGACGCTCCCGCCTCCAACGAGAGGCTGGAGTACTTGGGGGACGCTTTTCTGGGAGCGGTCGTTGCCCGCAGGTTGTACCTGGACCATCCCGAGATGTCAGAGGGCGAACTGACGGAGGCCCGGGCCTTCGTCGTGCGCGGAGAGACTCTGGGAGCGGCGGCAGGTGAACTCGGTCTCGGTGAGCACTTGCTGCTCGGGCAGGGTGAAGAGCAGACCGGCGGCAGGGGCAAGACCAACAACCTCGCATGCGCGTTTGAGGCGCTTGTGGGCGCGGTGTACCTCGACAAAGGGCACGAGGCGGCAGAAGCGTTTGTGCTGCGCGTGCTGCAGCCGTACATCGGCGCCGTGGGCGCCAGTCAAGTTGCGCAGGACCCCAAGTCGCTGCTCCAGGAGATGGCGCAGGCCAACGGGCTCGGCGTCCCGCGGTACCGGGTGCTCTCGGAGACGGGGCCGGGGCATGACCGCACCTTCACCGTCGAGGTCGTCGTGGCCGACGAGGCGCTTGCGCAGGGCAGCGGACGACGCAAGGTCGAGGCGGAGCGGGAAGCCGCGAGATCGGCATTGACCTACGTAGAGAGAGCGTCGACCGGGGGCGCGAATGAACCGGAGACAGCGCCGTAGAAGGGGCCGGCGGGGTGACGTTCGGGGAAATGCGCGCCCGGTCTGGCTGTGGTTGGCTCTTGCAGGCCTGGTCGCGGTGACTGTAGCGCTGGCAAGAACCATCCTCTAGGGCGCAGGAGGGCTCGATGCGGTGGATCATCCTTCGACCGGTGGCGACGGTAATCGGTTGGTGCATCGCGTTGCTCTCGCTGAAGCTGGCGCTGCTGGGAGCGTTGCGCTTCTTCCTGGTCACGGGAGCGAGCCCGGCGTACGTCCTTCGCCGCAAGCGATGGTACGAGACGAGCGTGCTCGGCAGGCCGATGGGACTGCGCGGGCTGTTGCACTTCGGGCTCTGGGCGGCGGAACAGGGGCGAGGCCGCCACTGGCCCTAGGATGACCAAGCAGGATATTCCCTTGAGGAATGAGCCGCATCCACCAGAATCGCTTGACAGTAGAGTATCGGTATGATACTTCTTTCCAAATTGCATCTTGTGCCTGGGGGGGTTGGGGATGCTACGCTCTCTGTACTGCCTCACTCACTATTGGGCACTCAAAGCCATCAAGCGTACGATTGACAACTAAAGTACAATCTGCGCACTCAGGAAAACGATTCCAAGGACAGCCAAACGGAGGAGGATCGAGGAGGATATGCAGCGATACATCATCATCAGGCTGATCCAGTCGGTGTTCACGCTCATCGGCGTGAGCATCATCGTCTTCTCCCTCGCACGGCTCTCAGGGAACCCTCTTGACGTGCTGTTGCCGGACGAGGCCGACGACGAGACGTTCATCCGCATCAGCGAGCTCTGGGGCCTCAACGACCCGTGGTACATCCAATACTTCACCTTCGTCAAGAACGCCTCCCGCGGTGAGTTCGGGCCTTCCTTCAAGTGGCAGGGCCGGACCGCCATGGAACTCGTAATCCTGCACCTCCCGGCAACCCTTCAGCTGGCGTCCATATCAATCGGTGTATCGGTGCTGTTAGCCGTGCCCATTGGAGTGATGTCCGCCGTGAAGAAGGGGACCATGTTGGATACAGTCGGGAAGCTCATTGCCCTGCTGGGGCAGTCGCTTCCCTCATTCTGGCTGGCCATCGTGCTCATCTGGATCTTCGCGGTCCAGCTTGGGTGGTTCCCGACATCCGGTAGGGGCGGCTTTTCCAATATGGTGCTGCCGGCCGTCGCGCTGGGGTGGTTCTCGGTGGCGTCCTTCATGCGCCTGACCCGCTCGTCCATGCTGAACGTGCTGGACAGTGAGTACATCAAGCTGGCGCGCATCAAGGGCCTGCCGGAGTGGAAGGTGGTCTGGAAGCACGGTCTCAAGAACGCCGCCATCCCGCCGCTGACCGTCTTCGGCGCAATCGTGGTTGGCCAGATGACGGGCTCCGTGACGATCGAGACGGTGTTCGCGTGGCCGGGCGTCGGCCTGCTGGCGCTGCAAGCGGTAAACGCCCGGGACTACCAGGTAATCCAGGCCGTGACGATGTTCATCTCGGTGCTGTTCATTGGGATGAACCTGCTGATCGACATTCTCTACGCTTACATTGACCCGCGGATCAGGTTCAATTAGGCGCAAGGGCCTTCGTCAATACCATTAGCTAAAGCATAGGGAGAACTGAAAATGGCGACTGAAGGAACCGTTCTTCAACTACCACAGAGGCTGCCCTGGTACAGTGTGGCACGGTTGAGGCACCTGACCAACCTGATATTCAAGGAATACCCGGTAGTCTGGCTGACCATTCTGTTTCTCGTGCTGATCTTCCCGGCGCTGACGGCGGACTTTACCGCTCCTCACGACCCGCTGAAGCAGCAGCTCAGCAAGCGGCTCACGCCTCCGGTGTGGGACCAGACGGGTGACAAGCCGGGGACGTGGAGCAATATCCTGGGCACTGACAAGCAGGGCCGGGACATCTTGAGCCGCATCATGCACGGCTCCCGCATCTCCCTGATGGTGTCGCTCTCCGCACTGGCGATTGGTGGAACCATCGGCACGACGCTGGGACTGGTATCCGGCTACTTCGGACGGTGGGTTGACCACCTGATCATGCGTGTGGTCGATACATTCCTCGCCTTGCCTCTCATCTTGATGGCTCTAGTGATTGTGGCGGTCTTCGGACCAAGCTTCTATACGGCCATCGGGGTGATATCCGTGCTCCTATGGTCGCGGTACACCCGGCAGATCCGGGCTGAAGTCCTGTCGATCAAGGCGCTGGACTTCGTGGCCCGCGCCCGGGTCGCCGGCTGCTCCAACCTGCGGATCATCGTCAAGCACGTCTTCCCGAACGTGGTCAACACGCTCATCGTGCTGGCGACACTGCAGGTGGGAACGGTGATTCTGCTCGAGGCCACGCTCAGCTTCCTCGGCGCCGGCATTCCGCGGCCGAACCCGGCCTGGGGCGTCATGGTTGCGGACGGCCGGGACCACATCGCGAGCGCATGGTGGATCGCCGTTATGCCGGGGCTGGCTATCATGTTCGTCGTGCTCTCCATGAACATGATGGGCGACTGGCTGCGCGACAAGCTAGACCCGAAACTACGGCAGGTGTAATGCTATGACCTCACAGGCGGACAATTACCAGGCGGAGAATTACTACGAGCCTGAAAAGAACATTGGTGAGGTGGTCCTGGACGTCAGGGACCTGCGCACGTACCTCTACACGCGGTGGGGCATCACCAAGGCGGTCGACGGACTGAACTTCCAGGTGCGCGCCGGTGAAACGCTCGGCATTGTGGGCGAGTCTGGGTGCGGGAAGAGCATGACGGCGCTGACGCTGCTGCGGCTCGCTCCCAAGCCAGCCGCACGGATCGTAAGCGGCGAGATCTTCCTGGACGGCGAGAACATCCTGGAGCGGCCGGAGAACGAGATGCGATTCGTCCGCGGCCAGAAGATCTCGATGATTCTGCAGGACCCGATGACCTCCCTGAACCCCGTGTTCACCATCGGCAATCAGATGGTGGAAGCCCTGGGCATGTACTACCAGGAGGAGCAGCAGCGGGGGCTTCGAGATCGGGCCGTCGATATTCTCAGGCGGATGGGCGTGGCCGCGCCGGAACGGCGTGTAATGGACTTCCCCCACCAGATGAGCGGCGGCATGAAGCAGCGCGTGGTGGGCGCCATGGCAATCGCCGGCACACCGCGCGTCCTCATTTGCGACGAGCCGACGACCGCTCTCGACGTCACGATTCAGGCCCAGTATCTGCGGCTGCTGAAGCAGGTGCAGGCTGAGTCCGGTGTCTCAATCATCTTCATCACGCACGACATGGGCGTGGTGGCGAAGATGTGCGACCGGGCCCTTGTCATGTACGCCGGGCGCGTCGTGGAGCAGGGCGACATACGAACGCTGTTCAAGAACCCATCCCACCCCTACACCAAGGCGCTGATGGCCTCGGTGCCCTCCATGGAGGAGAAGCACGTCGACAAGCTCTACTCCATCGAGGGACAACCACCGGCCCTCTTCGACCTCCCCGTGGGTTGCCGGTTTGCCAACCGGTGTGAGTTCGTTACGGACAAATGCATCGAGACATACCCGCCTTCCTTCGCCAACGAGCAGGGCCACTCGGCGGACTGCTGGCTGCTGGAAGGACAGAGCGAGTGGCGCCAGGTGACGGAAGCCGGCGTATAACCTAATTTCTTGGAGGAATCATGGAACAGGATGTCCTACTCCAAGCAACAGACCTGACCAAGTACTTCCCGGTAACCAAGGGGCTGGTGCTCCAGAAGATCATCGGGTGGGTGCAGGCGGTTGACCACATCAACTTCACCATTCGCCGCGGGCAGACGCTCGCGCTGGTGGGTGAATCAGGGTGCGGCAAGACAACTACCGCAAAGCTCATCCTTCGGTTGGAGCGGCCCACCACCGGACAAATCACCCTTGAAACCGCCGATGTTCACAACCTTGAGGGTGAGGAACTGAAGCAGTACCACACCGACGTGTCGGCGGTCTTCCAGGACCCGTGGAGTTCCTTGAGCCCACGGATGCGGGTGCGCGACATCATCTCTGAGGCGCTCGTGGTCAATCAGAAGGTGACGACCAAGGAAGCCTACGACCGCGTCGACTACCTGCTCGAGTCGGTGGGCCTCCGGGCACAGCAGGCCACCCTCTACCCCCACGAGTTCAGCGGCGGTCAGAGGCAGCGCCTAGCTGTGGCGTCGGCGTTGGTTGGCAACCCGAAGCTTATCTGCCTGGACGAGCCAGTGTCCGCGCTCGACGTGTCCATTCAGGCGCAGATCATGAACCTGCTGAAGGACCTGCAGGACCAATTCAACGTCGGTTACTTGCTCGTGGCCCACAACCTGGCCACCGTGCGCTACCTCGCGCACGAGGTCGCGGTGATGTACCTCGGCGAGATCGTGGAGCAGGCGGAGACGGACGAGCTGTACGACAACACGCTTCACCCGTACACGAAGGCGCTGTTCTCGGCGGCGTTGACGGCAAACCCGGACTCACAGCGTGAGGAGATCATCCTCCGCGGTGAGGTCCCCAGCCCAATCAACCCGCCGTCCGGATGCCGGTTCCATGTGCGGTGCCCATACGCGATGGACATCTGCTCGCAAGAGATTCCAGAGCGCAAGGAATTGGCCCCGGGGCACTTCGTCAGCTGCCACCTGTATTAGAAGCGCTCACCGAAATTGTCAACGGCGCCCCGCTATCGGCAGGGGCGCCGTTGCTTTAGGCGGTCACCGCATCCGGGGCTGCAATGCGGTGACCTGTGCAGTAGAATGGGGCTAGCAGTGCGGAGGTCGCGATTTCATGCAGCACGTGTTTCACGAGACCGTCAAGGCGCTTGAGGCGGGCGATCCCTGCGTGATGGTAACCGTCATTCAGACAGAGGGCTCCACGCCACAGAAGCCGGGCGCCAAGCTCCTGGTGCGAGCCGACGGGAGCGGTGTCGGCACGCTGGGCGGCGGCTGCGTGGAGGGCGACATCTGGTTCGCAGCGAAGATGCTGCTGCGCGGGGGCGGGCCCGCCGAGGTGCGGGACTACGAGCTGACCGAGGAGATAGCCGCCCGCGACGGCCTCATCTGCGGCGGCACGATGCACTTCCTGCTGGACCCCATCCGCGAGCCTGTGGATGTGCTCCCGCAACTGCAGCAGGTCGAGCGCGCCTACGACGGCGACACGGCCATCGGCATCGCGACGCTGGTGGGCGCGCCGGACGGCTCGCCGCTCGCAGTCGGCACAAAGCTTTTCCTCGAAGCGACCGGCGAGACAAAGGGCACCCTTGGCGACGAGGCGCTGGACGCACAGGCCATTGGCCGCATCGAGGAGTTGCTGGCGTACGGCAAGTGCGAGCACTACACGACGTCAGAGGGCCACGAGCTCTTCATCGAGGCCTACACCATTCCACCGACGCTTGTGGTGATGGGCGGCGGGCACATCTCCAAGGCGCTTACGACCCTGGCGGCTCCGCTCGGCTACCAATACTACGTGGTGGACGACCGCCCGGAATTCGCCAACCCGGAGCGCTTTCCGGACGCCGTCGACACCATCGTTGCGGGCTACGACACCGGGCTAAATGACATCCCGATCACGCCGAACACCGCGGTCGTAGTCGCGACGCGGGGACACCGCTACGACGACATGGCCGCGGAGGCGGCGGTGCGGTCGAAGGCTGGCTACGTGGGCATACTTGGCAGCAAGCGTAAGAACCTGCTCATCTTCGAGGAGCTCTTTCGCAAGGGCATTTCGGAAGAGCGCATCCGTGCCGTCCGGGCACCGGTTGGGCTCGATCTTGGCGGGCGCACACCGGAGGAAATCGCGCTGAGCATTATGTCCGAAATCGTCGCGCTGCGACACGGCGCTAGCGGCGCGGCGCTGCAAATGGACAACCGCCTCTTCGGCATAGCGCGGGAGAAGGGCACGGCAGTGCCCGGCAGGAGCTAATGGCGCCGGGCGTCACCGCGGTCCTCCTCGCCGCCGGCGAATCCTCCCGCATGGGCCAACCCAAGCCTCTCCTTCCCTGGGGCGACGTGCCTCTCGCGCGCTACCAGGTTGAGGCGTTGGCCGAAGCGAGCGTCCGCGCCATTGTAGTCGTGCTAGGCCCGACAACGGTGGACGCGGCGGCACACCTCGAGGGCATCGACGGGATACGGACGGTGGTCAACCACCGCGCGCCTGAGGGGAAGACCACCTCGGTGCGGCTGGGCGTCTCGCAGGTGGCGGAGGATGCGGAGGGCATCCTGCTGCTGGCGGTGGACCAGCCACGCACGGCGAGCATCATGCGCCGGGTCATCGACGCGCACCTGTCCGGCGACGCCCTCATCACGCATCCGACCTACGCGGGCCGCGGCGGGCACCCCATCGTCTTCCACGCATCGCTGGCGCCGGAGCTGCTGGCCGTCACCGAGGAGCGTCAGGGCATTCGGGAGGTCGTCAGCCGGCACATGGACAGGCTGCAGCGGGTCGAGATCGACGACCCCATGGTGCGGCTAGACTTGAACACCCTTGATGACTACCGCGCGGCGCTGGCGCAGTACGGGCTTCGTCAGTAGGGCCCGCAGCTTTTTCGCCCCGTCCCCCTATGCTATGCTGAGCCCACCTGTGCGAGTTCTCCTGGCTCGCGCAGCGTAGAAACCCTGACAACACGGAGTGCACGCGTGGCCGGACGGATAGGCGTCATACTGGTTGGGGCGGGGGAGAGCCGCCGAATGGAGGGCATCGACAAGGTGTTTGCCACTCTGCGCGGGCGGCCCATCCTCGACCATTGCCTTGGAGTCATGGCTTCGGTGCCGGAGGTGGCGGCGGGCGTCATCGTCGTCTCGGAGCGCAACCTGGAGCAGGGGCAGTACGTGCTCATGCGCCGGGGGTGGTCCGTCGGGTGGAGCATCTGCACCGGCGGCGAGCGACGGCAGGACTCGGTGCAGCGGGGGTTGGAGCGGCTGAAGGACGTGCAGTGGGTGGTAATCCACGACGTCGCGCGGCCGTGCGTCGACCGCTCAATGGTGTACCGGGCGCTGGAGGCCGTTCAGGCGACGGGCGCGGCTGTTGCGGCGGTGCCGGTTACGGACACGGTCAAGGTCGTGGAGGACGGCGAGCGCGTCGTCGAAACGCTGGACCGGTCACGATTGTGGGCGGTGCAGACGCCGCAGGTGTTCCACCGTGACCTGCTGGAGGCGGCCTTCGCGCAGGTGCAAGACGACGTGACGGACGAGGCCACGATGGTGGAGCGGCTCGGGCACACCGTGAACGTCTTCAAGGGCGACTACGGCAACCTTAAGGTCACGACACCGCAGGACCTGGCCATCGCGGAGGCGATACTGGCCTCGCGGGCGACCGTGGAGGTGCTGCCATCCGCATAGGGAACGGCTACGACGTCCACCGGCTGGTCGAGGGCCGTCCCCTGGTGCTTGGCGGCGTGACCATCCCGCACGACAAGGGCCTGCTGGGGCACAGCGACGGCGACGCGCTGCTGCATGCCGTCATAGACGCGCTGCTGGGCGCGGCGGGCCTCGGGGACATTGGCGGGCAGTTTCCCTCGAGCGATCCGGCGTTCAAGGACGCGGACAGCCGTGGCCTGCTGCGGCGCGTCGCTGCGCTCGTTGGCGAACGCGGTTGGAGCCTGGTGAACGTGGATGCTACAATCATAGCCGAGAAGCCCGTGATGAAGCCGCACCTGACGCCCATGCAGCAGTGCATCGCGGAGTGCCTGTCGGCCAAACCGGAGCAGATTAACGTCAAGGCCAAGACCAATGACGGCCTTGGGGCCATCGGCGAAGGCGAGGGCATCGCCGTCCACGCCGTGGCCCTCCTAGAGGAAACTCCATGAAGCTCTACGACTCCCTGACCGGCGAAAAGCGCGAGTTTGTGCCCCACGACGACACCGTGAAGATGTATGTCTGCGGCATCACGCCGTACTCGGCCTCCCACGTTGGGCACGCCATGTGCTCCGTCTATTTTGACACCCTGCGCCGCTATCTGGAGTACTCCGGGTACGAGGTCAAGCACGTCCAGAACTTCACGGACATCGACGACAAGATCATCGACGCGGCGGCCGGGCAAGGGACGTCGCCGGTGATGCTGGTGGAGGAGCTGGTCGAGCAATACCTGATCGACATGGCGACCCTCAACGTCCAGCCGGCGCACCTGTACCCCCGGGTGACCGACGAGATCCCGCAGATCGTCGAGATGATCGAGGGGCTCATCGAGAAGGGGTTCGCGTACGAATCCGAGGGCGACGTGTACTACCGCGTCACGAGCTTTCCGACCTACGGCAAGCTCAGCCACCGGACGCTGGAAGGCATGATGGCCGGGGCGCGCATCGAGCCCAACGCCCAGAAGGACCACGCCATGGATTTCACGCTGTGGAAGAAGTCCAAGGTTGGTGAGCCATCGTGGGGGAGCCCGTGGGGTGAGGGCAGGCCGGGCTGGCACATCGAGTGCAGCGCGATGGCCGTCCACTACCTGGGGCCACACCTGGACATTCACGGCGGCGGGCAGGACCTGGTCTTCCCGCACCATGAGAACGAGATTGCGCAGACGGAGGCGTACACGGGTCAGGAGCCCTTCGCGCAGCACTGGGTGCACAACGGGCTGCTGCAGATGGACCAGGACAAGATGAGCAAGTCGCTGGGCAACCTGGTGACGGTGCGGGACGCGCTAGAGAAGTTTGGCCCGGACGCCATCCGGCTCTTCTTCCTGAACTCCCATTACCACAGCCCCCTGGCGTACTCGGAAGAGAGCATCCGCGGGCAGCAGCGCGCGGCCGACCGGCTCCGCGCGGCGCTCGTCGAGCCGGGCAGCGACGGCACAGGCGAGGGCCTCGACCCGGAGCCGTACCGGGAGCGCTTCGTCGCGGCGATGGAGGATGACCTGAACACGCCGCAGGCGCTGGCGTCGGTATTCTCGCTGGCGCGGGACATCAATCGCGGTCGCGAGGAGGGTAAGGCGCTCTCGGCAGCGCAGGAGTGCCTCCGCGAGATCACGGGCGTCCTCGGATTGCGGCTGGAGCCGGAGGACTCGGGGTCCGGGCAGCCGGCCAACGCCTTCGTGGAGCTGCTGGCCGAGGTGCGGCAGGAGCTCCGGGCCAACAAGCAGTTCGCGCTGGCGGACAACATCCGCAACCGGCTGCAGGAGCTCGGCGTGTCGCTGGAGGACACCCCCGAGGGGTCCAAGTGGCGCTTCACCTCCAACTGAGCATGAACCCGCTTTCAACAGACCCCCGAACCCCAACGAGGCTGCCTCCATGGTAACCGCACTGGCCGCTGACCTCTCCCGCATCCTTCCTGCTGAGCGCGTGTCCGTCGACGCCGAGGAGCTTTCCCGCGTGTCGGGGGACGCGCTGGCGGCGTACCGCGCGTTCCAGCGCACGGGGGGCGTGGAGGTGGCGCCTTCGGCGCTGGTCAGCCCGGCGACGGCAGAGGAGGTTGCGGCCGTCGCGGCGTACGCATCGGAGCGGGGCATACCGTTGGTGCCGCGCGGCGGGGGCACGGGTGTCATGGGCGGCGCGGTGCCCGTCGAGGGGGCGATCGTCGTGGAGCTGCGCGGGCTGGACGCGGTGCACGAGATCGACCACGAAGGGCGGCGGGTGACCGTCGGTGCGGGGGCGATCCTGGAGGACGTCGAGGACGCGCTGATCCGGAGCGGGCTGCTGCTGGGGCACGACCCGTGGAGCCGCCCCATCGCGACCGTGGGCGGGGCCATCTCGACGAACGGGATGGGCTATCTGGCGGGGAAATACGGGAGCATGGGCGAGCAGGTGCTGGGGCTGCAGGTGGTGCTCGGCACGGGCGAGGTCATCGAGACGCCGGGGGTGCCCAAGGTGGCGGGCCCGGACGTGGACAGCCTGTTCATCGGCGCGGAGGGCGCGATGGGCATCATCACTCGCGCGACGCTGATCGCCCACCCGCAGCCGGAGGAGCGGCACCTGCGCGCCTACCGGTTCACCGGGTTCATCGCGGGGTACAGCGCCGTGCAGGAGATGCACGCCATCGGCCTGCGGCCCGCGATGGTGGACTTCGACGAGGAGTTCCCACGCGACGGCATCGGGCAGCCCGTGGAGAGCGAGACCACGCTGTACCTCTCGTTCGAGGGATACCGCGAGGAGGTGGCGGCTCAACTGGAGCGCGGCCACCGCATCTGCGTGGCCTCGGGGGGCGAGCTGCTGCCGGCCGAGGAGGTTGAGGAGTTCTGGCGGGAGCGGCACTCGTCGGCGGAGCGGTACAAGCGCGAGATGCTGCTGCACGGGCACGCGGCACGGCGTCGACGTCGGCCGTGGCGGATGGACTACCTCCACGTCGCGATCCCGGCGTCCAAGGTGCCGGAGTACCACGACTACTGCCAGCGGCTGCTGTTACAGCGGGGCATCCCTGTGCGCGAGTGGTCGCTGTGGGGACGGCCTGAGTATTTTTCGCTGTTAATCTCCGACCCCTCGCCGGAGGGCCAGACGGACGCCACGCTTATGGGGCGGGCCGTGGACGATATCCTCACTGCTGCGCAGGACCTCGGAGGGTCCATGGAGTACTGCCACGGCGTCGGGCTGAAGCTGATGCACCTGATGCGGCGGGACCGGGGCGACGCTGGCTTCGAGGCGCTTCGGCGAGTGAAGCAGGCGCTGGACCCGGAGCGGGTGCTGAATCCCGGGAATTTGGGTTTGTAACGGGGGCTGCTCCCCCTTCCCCCGCCTCCGCGGGGGCAGGCTCTAGCCTTCCCCCTTCAATGGCCTCGGCATGCACTATTTTGTTGCCCTCCAAGTCTCCCCACCCTACCCTGCCCCTCTGGATACCGGCTTTCGCCGGTATGGAGTCTCAGGGTTAGGGGTCTTGGACGTGTTCTTGACGGGCGGCCCCACGGCTCCGCCCCACTGGATTCCCCCGCTTTCGCGGGGGCAGGCTCTGCCTCCGCAGGAATGACGCGGATAGGAGAGCACCTCCTACGGGACGGTGGCGGGCGGACGCGACGGCCACCCCTGGATACCGGCTTTCGCCGGTATGGAGTCGCAGGGTTAGGGGTCTTGGACGTGTTCTTGACGGGCGGCCCCACGGCTCCGCCCCTCTGGATTCCTGCCTCCGCAGGAATGACGCGGACCGGGGGTGCGTCCTTGGGCGGGCTCAGGGACGCCAGCCCCCTTTCACTCCTCCCCTCTGGATTCCCCCGCTTTCGCGGGGGCAGGCTCTGCCTCCGCAGGAATGACGCGGGAGGGGGTGTGCTCAGGGCGAATGGATTGCTGTGACCCGCACCGTTTCTCCTTGTGTGACTCCCAGCTCCTTTGCGGCGTTGCCTCCTGGTTTGGCGATTTCCAGTGTGTCGTGGCTGCCTACTATGGCTACAAGGGGGCGGGTTGTGTCGTAGTGGGCGCTTAGGTTTTCTATGCGATGGTTGGCGAGTTCCACGGCTGCAATGGTCGGAAGTATGGTTGCCGGGATGTTGGTTACCAGGTTGCCGTAGTGGTCTATGTAGGCTACCTCGCCAGTTATTGCTCCGGCTTCCAGCTTAGGGAGTGGGACTGGTAGGCGCCAGAGGGTTGTGGCAGGGTTGCCCATGGCCATCGCGGGGACGCCTGCGGCGTAGTGGGCGGCGGCGGGGGCGAAGACGTCGCGGCCGTGGAAGGTGTTGCTGACGTGCTGTCGGCGGTAGGCGGGGTTGGTGAGATGCCATGCTCGGACGGTTGGAGGCAGCGTGGTGAGGGTTGGGGTGGGTGGGGTGCCGACAGCGTCTGGCCAGATGATGCGGGTGAAGAGGCCGTTGTCGGGGCCGACGAGGGTGGCGTGGGGGGTCTCGACGAGGATGGGGCGGCGGTCGCCGCCGACGCCGGGGTCTACGACGGCGACGAGGACCGTGCCGGGCGGGAATGCGGGGACGGCGGCGCCGAGGAGAAAGGCGCCGGCGTGGACGTCCTGGGGTGGGACGTCGTGGGTTATGTCTATCAATGTAGCTGCCGGATTGGCGGTGAGGATGGCGCCCTTGAGCTCGCCGACGTAGGTGTCACGCAGGCCGAAGTCGGTCAGGAGGGCGATGACCGGGGCGGCCATCGCGGCCTACAGGTCGTGGAAGCGGGCGCTGAGGATGGCGAGGATGACGAAGACGACGATGAGGCCGATGGTGAAGCGGAAGAGGAGGAGATCAATACCGCGGCGGACGCGGAAGGTGCTCTGGGCGGCGCCGAATGCGCCGGAGCCCTCGCCGCGCACCTGCATCAGGATCACAGCGATCAACAGGATGGAGACCAGAATCATCGTTGCGTTCAAGAACGGTCCCATGTGTTTGCGTTACTTCCTTTCGTGACCCTTCATTGTCGGTGTCCTTCGACTCCTCAAGGGCGAACGGCCCCGCCCCCCTGGATCCCGGCTTTCGCCGGGAAGAAGAAACTATTCTAGCCCTTGCGGGCGGCGAGTTGCTCCTCCAAGAGCTGGTTGACGACGGCGGGGGCGGCGCGGCCGCGCGTGGCCTTCATCACCTGACCCACGAGGAACTTTGCCGCGTTGTCCTTGCCGCCCAAATAGTCTTCTACAGCCTGCGGGTTGTTGTCGAGGGCTTCCTGCACTGCGGAGAGGATAGCCCCTTCGTCTGTGACCTGCGAGAGGCCCCTGGCCTCGACGACCGAGCGCGGGCTTGCGCCGGACTCGAACATCTCCTCGAGGACCTGCTTGGCCTGAGTGGAGCTGACGGTGCGGTCGTCGACGAGGTCGACGAGTTCCGAGAGGGCGGTTGCGGTCACCTTGCTCTCCGAGAGCTCGAGGCCGGCCGCGTTGAGCAGCCGTGCGAGCTCCGAGTTGACGAGGTTGGCAATGGCCTTGGCGCGGGCCTGGAGGGCGTCGCCCTCGAGGGTCTTGGCGGCGACGGCTTCTTCAAAGTAGTCGGCTGTGCGACGGCTGGCGGTCAGCAGCGAGGCGTCGTACTCGGAGAGGCCGTAGTCGCGCTGGAGACGCTCGCGGCGCTCGTCGGGGAGCTCGGGGAGGGTCGCGCGGACCTCGTCGACCCACTCGCGGGAGATGAGGAGGGGCGGCAGGTCGGGCTCGGGCAGGTAGCGGTAGTCGTTGGCGTACTCCTTGGAGCGCTGGGAAACGGTGACGCCGCGGTCCTCAAGCCAGCCGCGGGTCTCCTGGGACACCGTGCCGCCGCTCTCCAGCACCTCTATCTGCCGCTGGATCTCATACTCCAGCGAGCGGAAGACGGCTCGGAGGCTGTTCATGTTCTTGACCTCCACCTTGGTGCCGTACTCGGTGGAGCCCCTGGGGCGGATGGAGACGTTGGCGTCACAGCGGAAGCTGCCCTGGTCCATGTCCGCGGTGGAGACGCCGATATACTGGAGGATGGAGCGGAGCTTGAGGAGGTACTGGCGGGCCTCGTCCGGGGTGCGGAGGTCGGGCTCGCCGACGACCTCCATGAGGGGCACTCCGGCGCGGTTGACGTCCATGAGGGCGTAGCCGGCGCCAGCGCCATCGCGGGCGTGCTGGAGCTTGGCGACGTCCTCCTCGAGGTGGGCGCGGGTGATGCCGACCTTGCGGGCCTCGCCGTCGCTCTCGATGACCATCCAGCCACCGTAGGAGATGGGGTTCTCAAACTGGGAGATCTGGTAGCCCTTCATGAGGTCGGGGTAGGAGTAGTTCTTGCGGTCGAACTGGGCGAACTCGCCTATAGAGCAGTTGAGGGCGAGACCGGTGCGGATGACGTGCTCCACGGCCTGCTTGTTGATGACGGGGAGGACGCCGGGCATGGCGAGGCAGACCGGGCAAACGCCGGTGTTGGGGTCGTTGTCCTGGTAGTCGGCCGGGCACGAGCAGAACATCTTGCTCCTGGTGAGGAGCTGCGCGTGTACCTCAAGGCCGATGACGGGTTCCCAATCCACAGTGAGCGCTCCTTGCTTCGCGAGGGTAGTCTTTGGGCGCGTTGCAATGCTTCAAGTATACGTTCGCCAGCTACGGCGGGCAAGGCGGCGGCTGCGCGCGGGGCGTGCGCGTGATTCGTTGCCCAGGCAAAACAACCTGCATTGCGTTGTAGCCAATGCGGCACATTTTAGCTACAACACGAAATTTTTTCTGCAGGTCCCCCGGGGGCCGGGAGCTGTTCCGCGGGCGGATGTCGAGGCGGACAGTGCGGGCGAGGGCTGCATTGATGGGCGTGATTGTTGCTTGCATGAGGGTAGGGTATCGCGGGGTGGGAGTTTCGCGCGAGGGGTTGGTGTCAGGGTTGGGGGGAATCGGGGATGCGCACTATCGGGAGGGTTTGTGGGCGGGGATGCCCCGGCGGGCCGCCCCTGGATACCGGCCCCGTATCGTGGTACGGGGCATGCTTTCGCCGGTATGGAGGCGGCGGGGGGTGCGAGGATGGAGTTGGTTGATGGTCAGGATCCCCCGCGTACCGCCCCTCTGGATTCCTGCCTTCGCAGGAATGACGAGTAAGGGCAGGAATGACGGTGTAGGGAGAGTGCGAGGGTGGAATCGGCTGATGGTGGGGTTGCCCCGCCGCGCCCCTGGATACCGGCCTCCGCCGGTATGGAGGGAAGGGGGAGGAAGGGCGCTGCTCGTCGGGGTTCCTGCCTTCGCAGGAACGACGCTGTTGGGGGGTGGGAAATGCTGTGACTGGGGATGCGAGGAGGAATTGGCCGGTGGTTGGGATGCCCCGCTCGGCCGCCCCTGGATACCGGCTTTCGCCGGTATGGAGGCGATGGGGGAGGAAGGGGCTTAGGCGCATTGACACTGGTTGTGGGGGCGTCTAGGCTTGGGCAATCTTCTGATACGCATCACAGGTAGGCAGCAGCGCATAGTCGAGGGGTCAGCGGGAGGGGGCGGGATGCTCACGTTCCGGTACTCGCAGTGGGACGGCTCGCAGTCGGTGTTCGAGCCGGACCAGGACGAGCTGATGGAGGCGCTGTCCGAGGACCTGATGGAGCACGGCGACATCAACCGCGCCCTGCGGGACATGATGCGCCGTGGGATGCAGATGCCCGACGGCCAGCGGCTCGACGGGCTGCGCGACCTGATGGAGCGACTCCGCCGCCAGCGCCAGCAGCAGCTCCAGCGGCACAACATGGAACACACCATGGACAACCTGAAGGAGAAGCTGCAGGACGTCCTCAACACCGAACGCGAGGGCATGGAGCGCCGCGTGGAGGAGACGGAGGAGCGCGTCGGCGAGCCGGGGCAGGACGCGATGAAGGACCAGCTGCTCGAGAACCTGCGGCGGCAGGTGGAGCGGAACAAGGAGACGCTGGACAACCTGCCGGAGAGCCTCGGCGGGGCCGTCCGGGAGCTGAACGAGTACGAGTTCATGGACCCGGAGGCGGCTCGGAAGTTCCAGGAGTTAATGGACGAGCTTCGCGGGCAGATGGCGAACAACATGATGCAGAACATGCGCCAGAACCTGGAGAACATGACGCCGGGCGACATGTCGGGGATGCGGCAGATGCTGCGGGACCTGAACGACATGCTGGAGTCGGGCGGCGAGCCGAACTTTCAGGAGTTCATGGACAAGTATGGGGGCATGTTTGGGCCGAACCCGCCGGAGAACCTGCAGGAGCTCCTGGAGCACATGCGGCGTCAGATGGCGCAGATGGACTCGCTGCTGAACTCGATGTCGGCGGAGCAGCGGCAGGAGCTCATGGACCTGATGGACTCGCTGATGGACGACCAGACGGCGCAGGAGCTGGGTCGGCTGGCGCAGCTCATGGCGCAGTACCTGCCGCCGGACGACCTGGAGCAACGCTACCCGTTCATGGGCGACGACCCGCTGGACCTGCAGCAGGCGATGCAACTGATGAGCGAGCTGCAGGACATGGACCAGCTCGAGAAGCAGCTGCAGGAAGTGGGGCGGCGGGGGAACCTCGACGACCTTGATCTCGACGAGATCGAGCGGCTGCTGGGCGAGGAGGCGCGGCGCGACCTGGAGAAGCTGAAGGACATCGCGCGGATGCTGGAGGAGGCGGGATTCATCCGCAGCAACGGCGACCGGATGGAGCTGACGCCGCGGGGCATCCGGAAAATCGGGCAGAAGGCGCTCAAGGAGGTCTTTGCTAACCTGAAGAAGGACCGGCTGGCCAACCACGATCTATACGAGACGGGGCTGCAGGGCGACCTCTCGGGGGCGACGCGGCAGCACCAGTTCGGCGACCCGTTCGACATCTCGCTGCAGAAGACGCTGAGCAACGCGATCGTGCGGAACGGGCCGGGGACGCCGGTGCGGGTGCACCCGAGCGACTTCGAGCTGGTGGAGCGGGAGGAGGCGACGCAGGCGGCGACGTGCGTGCTGCTGGACCAGAGCCGATCGATGGGGCACTGGGGGAGCTGGTCGTCGGCGAAGAAGGTGGCGTTGGCGCTGATCGCGCTGGTGCGGAGCAAGTTCCCGCGGGACGCGATCTACCTCATCGGGTTCTCGGACTACGGGCGGCGGATCAAGGAGGAGGACCTGCCGGAGACGTCGTGGAACGCGTGGGTGTCGGGGACGAACATGCAGCACGCGCTGATGATGTCGCGGAAGCTGCTGAGCTACCACAAGGGGGCGACGCGGCAGGTCATCATGATCACGGACGGGGAGCCGACGGCGCACATGGAGGGGGACTACGCGGCGTTCAGCTACCCGCCGAGCTTCCGGACGATGCAGGAGACGCTGAAGGAGGTGCGTCGGTGCACGCAGGAGGGCGTGACCATCAACACCTTCATGCTGGAGTCGAACCCGTACCTGCTGGACTTCGTGGACAAGCTGACGCGGATCAACCGTGGGCGGGCGTTCTATACGAGCCCGTACCAGCTGGGCGAGTACGTGCTGGTGGACTACATCAACAACCGTCGGAAGCGGGTGTCTGCGTAGGGGGGTGGCCCTCCCCCCGCCTGCCTGGATTCCCGCTTTCGCGGGAATGACGGTTGGGGTAGGCGGGTTTCGGCGTGGGGGCTCCGGGCGAGCGCGCCCAGCCCGTGGATACCGGCCTTCGCCGGTATGGAGGCGGTGGAAGCAGGTGTCAGCGTGGGGGGTTCAGGGCGAGGGCGCCCCACTGCCCCGCACCTCTGGATTCCTGCCTTCGCAGGAATGACGAGGCGGGGGGCAGGAATGACGCGGCGGGGGGGTGCTCGGGGACGGTTCCCGCACCGAGGCTGGATGAGAACTCCCCCATCCTAACCTTCCCCCAGAGGGGGAAGGGATTTCCTGCTGCCCCGCCCCTCTAGAGCGCCTGTGTGCGCGTATCGCGTCGGGATTCCTGCCTTCGCAGGGATGACGGGGGCGTTGGGGGGGTTGCGGTGTTTGTGCGCGGGTTCTCCCACCGCCCGTGGATACCGGCTTCCGCCGGTATGGAGGGGGTGGAAGCGGGTTTCGGCGTGGGGGGCTCAGGGCGAGGGGGCCCCACTGCCCCGCACCTCTGGATTCCTGCCTTCGCAGGAATGACGCGCAGGAGGGCGGGAATGACGCGGCGGGGGGTGCTGCTATGACGAGGGTGATGCGCGGGGAATGGTGGTTGGGGGGCTTCGAAGGGCGCAGGGCGAGCGGGGGATTTCCGAGGTCGGTTGGGATAGGATAGCAAGAGGGGCGCCGAAATCGGCGCCCCTCTCCTTTTGCGCTTGATATGGGGGCCTAGATCATGAGGGAGTCGAAGACGTCTTCTGCTCGGCGGGCGCGGGCGTTTACGGTGGCGTCCGCTACGCGCTGGTCGAGGGGCTTGGAGTTGGGGTCCTGGTAAATGAGGCCGAGCGGCAGGCCGGGGGCGTCGACTATGGACAGCGCGGCGGAGCGGTCGGCGGTGTCGTGGTCGTCGGGGACGTCGTAGATGACGGGGGCGACGCCCTTGGCCGGGTCGCCCTTGAGGACGTCGTAGGTGTTGTTGTACGTCGTGCACGGGGACTGGACGTGGACGATGGCAAAGCCGGGGTGCTCCATGCCCTGGAGGATGAGGCTCGCCATGTCGCGGACCTTGGCGGAGAAGCTGGACGCGACGAAGGAGACGCCAAGGGTCATGTACAGGTGCAGCGGGCTAATCTGGGCCTCCAACTTGCCGTAGGGCGTGGAGGAAGTGACGGTGCCCTCTACGGTCGTAGGGGAACTCTGGCCCTTGGTGAGGCCGTAGACGCCGTTGTCCATGATGACGGCGCAGACGTTCAGGTTGCGAGCGGCCTGCGGGCCGATGTGCTCGGCGCCGATGCTCAGGAAGTCGCCGTCACCGGCGACGACGACGACGTTGAGGTCCGGGTTGCCCATCTTGACGCCCATGGCGAGGGGCAGGGAACGGCCGTGGATGCCGTGGAAGCCGTAGGGCTGTTGACCCTCGAGGAGGTGGACGAGGTTGCCGGAGCAGCCGATGCCGGCGACGACGACGTTCTGCTCGATGGGCATCTCCGTCTTGACGTTCCACTGCTGCATGGCCATTTCAAGCGCCCGGCGGACACCGAAGTCGCCGCAGCCGGGGCACCACTTGAAATCGTACTCGGGGTTCTTCTTGCTCATACGTTCACCATTCCTCTCGCACCGGCGCCGAGGCGCTCCTCGAGCTTGCTGGCCAGGTTGCTGACGTTGAAGGGGAGGCCCGTGTACTGGACGATGGATTCCGCCTTGACGCCCAGGGACCGGAGGTAGCTGGAGAACTGGCCCTGGAAGTTCAACTCAGGGACGATGACCAGGTCCTTCTGCAGGAGCTCCTCCAGGAGCTTGGCCGGCAGCGGGTGGAGGTACATCGTGTAGTACCAGGCGACGTTGAGGCCGTAGCCCTCCAGGATCTCGAAGGCCTCTTCCGTGGGGCCCTTGGAGCCGCCCCATGGCATGACTGCGACGGGGGAGTCATTGTTGCGGGACTCGTAGTAGCCGTCCTCGAGCAGCTTCAGCTTGGAGAAGCGGCGCTCCATCATGTGGACGTGGCGCTCAGGGAGGTGGGTGGTGTCGCCGAAGGGGTCGTGCTCGCTGGCGTTGGCGATGTAGGGGCCGGGGCCGCCGGGGATGGGCATGGGGGAGATCTCACGGGCTTCGTAGCGGAGGTAACCGTTGTCGCCGGTGTAGACCTCTCGATCCTCCACAAGGATCTTGGAGACGTCGGGGCGCGGTATATTCTGCGCTCGCTCGGCCAGCATCTGCTCGCTGAGCATGATGACGGGGCCCTGGTAGCGCTCGGCCCAGTTGAAGGCGGCGACGGTGGCGTAGAAGCACTCCTCGACGGTGCCGGGGGCGATGACGGGGATGGCAGAGTCGCCGTGGGCCGGGTGGAGGGCCACCTGGAAGTCCGACTGCTCGGTCTTTGTGGGCAGGCCGGTGGCGGGGCCGCCGCGCTGGACGTTGACGAGGACGTAGGGGATCTCGGTCATCCAGGACATGCCGACGGCCTCGCTCATGAGGGAGAGGCCGGGGCCGCTGGTGGCGGTCATCGCCTTCTTGCCGGAGTAGCCGGCGCCGATGACGGCGTTGATGGCCTCGATCTCGGAGCTGGCCTGGTAGGCGAAGTTGCCCTCGCCGGCGAGGTTGCGCTCCATGAAGATGAGGATGGGCGTCGCGGGGGAGATGGGGTAGCCGACGTAGAAGTTGATGCCTGCGGCGAGGGCGCCGGCCGAGACGGCCTCATTGCCCTTGATGAGAATCTGGGGGTACTCGGGCTTCACGGGGGGCGACATTTCCGCGAGGGCGAAGCCGCTGGCCGCTGCGTGGCTGCGGCCGAGGAGCATCGCCTCGATGTTGGAGCGGATGATCTCCTCGTCACCGGCGCGGCCACGGGTGAAACGCTTGGTGACGAACTCGTCGAGGAACTCCTGGGGCATGTTGACGAGGTGGGCGAAAGCGCCGATGACGACCATGTTCTCGGCGCGGGCGTTTCCGGTGGACTTGGCCAGCTCCTCGAAGGGGATGCCGAAGCTCTTGCCGTCGCCGTCGAGCTGAAAGTCGCCGAGGTTGTAGATGATGACGCCGTCCGAAGCGACCTCGTCCTTGTGGGTGTCATAGGCCTCGCGGTTGAAACAGACCAAGACGTCGATCTGGTCGCCCGAGCTGCGCACGGGGCTCGTCGAGATCCGCGTCTGGGTCCACGTGGGACCGCCGAGAATCTGAGATGGGAACGTGGAGAAGGTCTGGACGTGGAAACCTGCCATGGACGCCGCTTGAGCCAGTCCGTCGGCGGAGGTGACCATTCCCTGACCGCCCTCTCCCGCGAACCGGATGATGAAATCGTCCCGCTTCAATTGGACCTCCCATGCACTGCTGCGTTCCCGAGCGTTACCCGGTGGGCGATCCCTGTTCACGCAGGTGAAGGGGGACCGTCGATTCCGGGACGTCAGACGGCGCCGCAGCACTACCTCACGGCAAGCGACTAAGGAGAGCTTGCCTATCTAAAGCCATCTGCCAAAGTACCATCGCGCGGGGTGCGTGTCAACACGATTTCGTATGTGCAGAGCTTCACAATCGCACGCAAACAACGAAATTCGTAATGCGGTGATTGATGCTCGGCGAAGTCGTGCCGCCGCCCGCACGCGGCAGCCGATTTGGGGAACGGCAACGATTTCGGCGGTCTTTTGCGAACTTGCGGGGCAGGCTTCGTTGCGTTGGTTCACGACCGCCGGCGGCGAACCCCGTACGGGCGCAGCTATGCTATGATGCACCGGCAGCGACATGCATGGAGGGGCGGATTGCCTGGCGCAAAGAACGACCTTGGACGCGCGATCACACTGACTGCGGACGCCGTCGGCGATCCGGGCAGCCGCCGGTTCAGGCTGTTGGTAGAGGCGGAGCACGGGGGCGCCTGCCTCTGGCTCGAGAAGGAGCAGCTCTTCCAGCTTGCAATCGCGATACAGCAGCTGCTTTCGACGATGGACCAGCCCTCCAGCGGGGAGCAGACGAGCCTTCCATCACACGCCGGCGACGCGTACCACGAATTCCAGGTGGGGCGGCTGATGATCAGCGAGGAGGTCCGCGGCCCCATCCTCAACCTGCTGGCCAAAGACCAGGAGGACGGCGACACCGGCGACCCGACGGTGGGGACGCTGGTGGACATCAACCAGCTGAAGCAGCTCTCGGAGCGGGCGCTGGTGGTGTGCGCGGCGGGACGGCCCCGGTGCCCGCTGTGCGGGACGCCGATGGGGCCGGAGGGCCACCAGTGCGTGCGCACCAACGGCTACCACAAGGAGATGGTTGACGACATCCCCCGGTGACGGCTCCTCCGGCCTACTGTTTCGGTTTTACCCCATCCAGGACTAGCGCCCGGGGTGCGTGCTCCACTGCGACGGCGGCGAGAGACGCTCGCGCTCAGTGCTGCGGCCCCTGTTCATGATCGACAGCGCGCAGATGGCGAACGTCGCGCCAAGGGCGGCGCCGAGGGGCTGGTAGAGCACAAACGGGTACCCCGACCGCATCGACTCGAACAGGACCGGAATGCCTGCCAAGGCGGTGCCGGTAAGCGCGCCGATGGCGCCCCAAATCAGCTGCTCGAGGCTGGAAGCAAGTCGCTCCTGGACACGCTGCGAGCGGACGGCCCAGTCGGGCCAGTCCATGTTCGGGCGCGGGGGCTGGAGCTGGGGGCGGAAGCGGCGCTCCATCGCGGAGGCGTGCTCCTCGGAGGCTGCGTCCTCGGCCTCCACCTCGTCCGAGACATACTCGGCCGATCGGCGGCCCAAAAGGACAGAGGAACCTCTAGAGCGTGCGAAAGCGGAATCAACACGCGGCTGTTGCATGAAACCCTCCTATCAACTCGACCCATCGGCGCGTCACGGTGTGGCCGTGCGCGGCAATTCCGGCTAGCACAGTATCCTAGCCTGTTCATGTCAGTATACCTGGGTGGCTGCGATTGTCAAATTGGTTTGCATTTGGGTAGCTGTGGGGGCTATGGAATTGGGGTGGCTCTTCCGGCGGAGATGGATGGTGGCTGGGGCCTGGATTCCCGCCCCAGTATCGGGGTACGGGGCAAGCTTCGCGGGAATGACGGTAGGGAGGCGGGAATGGGCGGTTGCGGCGATGGTGTTTGGAGTGGGGGCTTCCCCGCTCCGCGCCCCTCTGGATTCCTGCCTCCGCAGGAATGACGCGGGAGGGGGCGGCAATGGGCGGTTGCGTAGGCGGTGCTTGGGGAGGGGGTTCCGTCCCCGGGTTTCGCTCAGGCGGGCTTCCCCTCCCCTGGTTCCCGGCTTTCGCCGGGATGGAGGTTGCTGAGGAGCGGTAGGGGGTGACCCCGCTTCCCCTCCCCTCTGGATTCCTGCCTGCGCAGGAATGACGCGGAGGGGGCGGGAATCGGCGGGCGCGGCGACGGTGTTTGGCGAGGGGGACCCATTCCCTGGGCTTCGCTCAGGCGGGCTTCCCCTCCCCTGGATCCCGGCTTTCGCCGGGATGGAGGCGGAGGAGTTGGGAGACGGCAATTGCAATTGGGGGAGGGGTTGCCCTGCCCCTCCTCCCCGATGGATTCATGCCTTCGCAGGAATGACGCGGGGGTGGGCGCGTGAATGCAATGGCGTCGGGAGGAATGGGGTTCCTGCCTTCGCAGGAACGACGATGGGCAATTGGACAGAGCCCCGCTGGGCTATTGCAACCCTCGGCGCTAGGCGGTGGCTTTGTCCAGGATGGCTTTGGGGTGGGTCTCCAGAATGTTGGTGAAGTCGCCCTTGGAGAGGCCGGCGCCTATGACGATCTGGCGGGCCAGCTCTTCCGTGAGCAGGTCGCCGGGGGCGTGGCTGTCGGAGTCGACGACGAGCTTGGCGCCGACCTCCATGGCAGTGCGGGCGACGTGGCCGTTGGTGAGGCTGTGGCCGGCGCGGGCGGAGAGCTCGAGGTAGATGCCGGCCTGGCGCGCGATGTCGGCCTCCTCCTCCGTGATCATGCCGGGGTGCACGAGGATGTCGACGTCGGGGCTCTCGAGGGCGGCGCGGTTGGTGCCCGTCGCGACGGGCTCCTTGATGGTCTCGCCGTGGACGAGGACGATGCGGGCGCCGTTGGCCCTGGCGCGGCGGGCGGCCTCGGCGATGCGGTGCGGCGGCACGTGCGTGAGCTCGACGCCGGGGACGGCGATGATGCCCATGTTCTCGGAGGCCTCGGCGCACTCCTTGACGAGAATTTCGAGGGCACGCTCCTGGTCGTTGATGCCGGCGTGGTCGGTGACGGCGATGGCGGTGTAGCCGTTGGTGACGGCCCGGCGGATGAGCTCGATGGGCGAGAGCACGCCGTCGCTAAGAAACGTGTGGGTGTGGAAGTCGAAGAGCATGTGTCCTCCTGGCCTGCCGGCCGCAATTGCGTTCGCGCTTCCATGATAGTGCATGTGCGCGGGGCGTGTGGAGTATACTGGCGGCAATCCGCACCGGGAGGTGGTCGGTGACTCAATCAACCGCAGGCTACACGAGGCCGGAGCTCCTTGCCGAGCCCGACTGGCTGGAGGAACGCCTGGACGATCCCAACGTGCGCGTCATCGACTGCGCGACGTTTGACCTGTACCAGAAGGCGCATATCAAGGGCGCTGTGGGGCTGAGGGTCAACCCGTTCATCAAGGACGCGAACGACTCGCTGCACGTCATGCCGCCGGACCAATTCGCCAAGCTGATGGGGGACCTGGGCGTCGGGCCGGACACGACGGTGGTGTCGTACGACACGGCGGGCGGCGTGCCGGCGTGCCGGATGTGGTGGGTGCTCAACTACTACGGACACACCAACGCAAAGGTGCTGAACGGCGGCTGGGAGCGCTGGTTCCATGAGGGGCGGCCGATCTCGCGGGAGGTCGCGAGCCCCGCGGCGGCGACGTTCACGCCCGTCGTGGACGACACGGTGCTGTGCTCGCTGGACTACGGCAAGGAACACGTGGGGGACGGCGGCGTCATCTTCCTCGACGTGCGGTCGGACGGGGAGTGGACGGGCGAGGTCAGCCGAAACAACAAGCGCATCGGGCACGTGCCGGGGTCGGTCCACCTGGAATGGACGAACTTCATGAACCCGGAGCCCAACCGCTCGTGGAAGTCAGCGGAGGAGATTCGGGCGCTGCTGGACGGGGCGGGGGTGACGCCGGACAAAGAGGTGATCACCTACTGACAGGGCGGCATCCGTGCGGCGCACGGACTGCTGACGCTGCGGCTGGTGGGTTACGACAACGTCCGGAATTACGACGGATCGATGGGCGAGTGGGCGAACCTCGAGGACACGGCGCTGACGCTGGAGTAGGGAGCGCTGGGCCGTGCGGCCCTCGCCATGAGAGAACCTCGCTTCTATTTCGCCGTGTTCGGCGACCCGACAAAGCCGGGGCACGTGACGGTGGAGGAGGGGCACTTCGGCGTGGATGCCGGGTGGCCCAAGGGCATCGCGCCGGGGGACCTCGTGCTGCTGTACTGCACGGGCGGGTATGCCCGGTACCCCAAGAGCGTGCCCGGGGTCGGCGTCGTGGAAGACGTGGACCACGAGCAGCAATCGTTCAACTTCGACTACGAGCGGCTCTCGGAGCCAGTGCCGCTGGATGATCTGCGGCTGGTGTTTGAACCCGTCGACGCGCGGAAGCTCGACAACATCCGGTTCAACAACCACTGGCTGTTTGAGATTGCGGCGGCGTCGTTTGGGCGCGCGGTGGGCGGGTTGCTGGACTAGGGTTGCGCTCTCGAGTAAGCCAGCCCCTCGGCGAGGCTCCTAAAGCTTGGCTTCAGCGGGCGATTCCCGAATCGCCCCTACGGACTTTGTTGTGCTTCGGCCTTGCCCGTCGGGCAGAGGTCGAGGAGCGGGCACTCGGCGCAGCGGGGGGCTCGCTTGCGGCAGACTTCTTTGCCCAAATTGTCCAACAGTGCGTGATACTCGTTGTATAGCTGCGCGTCCGGGGGGAGGGCGTCCATGAAGAGGCGGCGGTAGCTCTCGTAGCGCGCCTCGGGGGCGGGTGCGCCGAGGCGGGTGAGGATGCGGAAGGTGTAGGCGTCGACGACGAAGCTGGGGGCGTTGGCGGCGTAGAGGACGATGTCGTCGGCGGTCTCCTGCCCGATGCCGTAGATGCCGAGCAGCTCTTCCCGGAGCTGTTGCCACGGCTGGGCAAGCATTACGTCAAGTTTTCCGCCATGGTGGTCGTAGACGTGCTGGGCGAAGGCCTTGAGCTTGCGGGCCTTGACGTTGAAGTAGCCGGAGGAGTGGACGAGCTGGGCGAGCTCCTCCTGCGGGGTCTCGTGGATGCCCTGCAGCGAGAGGGCGCCGGCCTCGCGGAGGCGGGCGAGGGCCAACTCGACGTTGGTCCACGCGGCGGACTGGGTCAGGATTGCGCCGATGCAGACTTCGATGGGGGTCTGGGCGCCGGGCCACCAGTGCTGGGGGCCGTAAGCGTCGAAGAGGCGGCGGTAGACGTCCATGAGGAATGCGGTAGTCGGCGCGGTCATGCGCGCCACCACGTCTCGGTCTCGCGCTGGAGGATGGCGAGGTCGGGGTACTCGCGCTCGACGCGGGCGACGTAGGCCTCGGCGTCGGCGTCGGACGGGGCGAGGTCCTGTGCGGGCGCCTGGACGTCATAGACGGAGCGATCCTGCTCGGTCAGGGCAGTCTCCACTCGCAGCGGCTCCCAATTGCGGACCCTCAGCGCGCGGCTGTACACGGCCTCGTAGGTCTCGGGGTCATAGCCGACGTCGACGGGCGGCGGGTCGCCACGCTCGGCGGCGAACTGCTCCGCAGCGACAAAGAGCTCTCGCCAGAGAATGCGGAGGACGCTGGGGATGGCGTCGTTCTGTTCTCGCTCGTGGCGGGGGCGCTCGGTTGTGGCTGCGCGGGCGGCCTCGATGGCGCGACGGACCTCGACAGTGGGGACTGGGACGAGGAAGCGGGTCGAGCCGGAGCTGAGGGCGGACTCAGCATCGTCGGCGGCGGGCCGGGCGAGCTCGACAAAGCGGTGGCCGACGAGGGGGGTCTCGCCGGCGAGGAGGGCTCCGTCGTCCGCGTGCTCGGCGGCCCACGCGGCGACGGCATCGCGCGCCCAGAGGCCGGCGGCCTTGCGGAGGACGGCGTGGGTGATGCCGTTGATCTCGGGATAGCGTACGAGCAGGGCGGGCGAGCAGATGGGGCGGCGGGCGACGTCCCACTGGAGCAGGTAGACGGAGCGGCCATCGGCGTGGGCGACCTCGGCGAGCTCCCGGAGGAGCAGGCTCTTGCCGACGCCGGGGAGGCCGGCGATGAAGAGCATGCGGTGGGTGTGGGCGAGCTCTCGCAGCCGCGCGAGGTACGGTGCGTCGTGCGGTTGGGTGTTTGCGTTGTCAGGCATAACATTCATGTTACAGCAACACGGGCACTTCACCGGCGATTGCGATGGACTCAAGGGTGACTGCGCAGGTGAAGGCATAGGCCTCGACGCCGGCTGCGACGGCCTCGCGGAGGGCCTCGCCGAAGAGCGGGTCGTTTGCGTCGTAGGGAGAGAGGGCGACGGCGTCGGGGCGCTGGACGACGAAGACAGCGGCGGCGCGGTGGCCCTCCTCGACGGCGCGGACGAGGGTCGTGACGTGGCGACGGCCGCGGTCGGTGGGGGCGTCGGGGAAGCGCGCGATGCCGTCCTGGACGAGGGTGACGGACTTGATCTCGACGTAGCAGTCGCCATCGGGCGACTGGAGGACGAGGTCAAGACGACTGTCGTGGTAGCGGACCTCGCGGCGGGCGGAGGGGTAGCCGCCGAGGTGGGGGAGAGTGCCGTCGCGCCATGCCTCCCACACGAGGGCGTTGGGGAGGCGGGCGTCGGCGGAGACGAGGATGCGGTCGCCGTCGGGCGCGGGTGCCCCGGCGTAGGGGGCGGGCGATTCGCGGACGGCTGTGGCGTTGGGGCGGTCGATGGCGACTAGCGAGAGGTCGTAGCGGGTCTTGCGGTGGGCGCCGGGTTGCTCGGTGAGGTAGCAGAGGTTGCCGGGCTGGAAGAGCTCGCGCATGCGGCCGGAGTTGGAGACGTGGACGGTGACTTCGCGGCCGTCGAGCGAGACCGTCGCGGCGAAGCGGTTGAGGCGGCAGACGAAGCGGGCCTCGAGGAGCGGGGGGAGGCGCATTGGACGCTTACTCGCGCAGGTTGATGAACTGGAGGAGCGTCGGGTGGACGTGCGCGACGGCGTCCATGGCCTGCTGTGCGGCGTCCCGGATGGTGAAGTGGGCCTGGGGCTGGGTGCGCAGCTTGAAGTAGTGGTAGCACTCACGGAGGTTCATGCGGGTGAAGAGGCGGCGCAGGTGGGCGTGGGTCACGGCGTACTCGGCGAGCCGGGGCGACAGGGCGGCGACGCAGGTGTAGGCGTCGGCGGAGATGTCCATTGCTTCGCGGTAGGAGTCGGAGAGGCCGCTCTCCGGGAAGAGTTCCGGCTCCACGTAGCCCTCGGCGACGGTGAGCGGCTGGGGGAGGTACGACTGCATCCGGTGGCGCTTGAACTCGCGGTAGGCGCCGTAGTCCATGAGGTACTCGAAGGTGTACTCAATCTGCTCGAGCTCGCGGACGGTGGGGTCGTGGGGGCCGAGGCTGTCGAGGGCGGCGGCGAGGACCGCGGCGCGATCCTCGGCGGACAGCGCCTCGGCGCGGGTGCGGACGGCATCGTAGGGCTCGTGGGTGTTGCGATAGAGGAGGGCGGCGACGAGGCGGGTCTCGGCGTCCGCGGGGTAGTCGACGAGGCGGGCCTCGACGGAGCGCGCGCCGGGTGATGTGGGCGGCGTCGGCGGCTGGAGCGCGGAGGACCGCGCCTGGATGGCCTCTCGGCTGCGGACGATGTACTCGTTGCGGTCGGCGTAGCGGACGAGTGTGGGCGTGATGGACTTGGCCTGCTCCTTCATTTCCTCGCCGACCTCTCGTTCCTCCTGCAGGTCGGAGGAGAGGAGCTTGCGGACGGCGTGTTCGAGGGAGCGCGTGTTCATGGTGACGCCGACGTTGGTCAGCGTCGACGCGGGGAGGACGAAACGGCAGACGTCGGTCGCGATGCGGCGGAGGCGAAGACGGTAGGCGCCATCGCGCTCGCCATCGCGCTGCGGGTTGACGGTGGCGAGGTAGGCTTGGGTGCGCTCGACGAGGTCGTGGTAGAGGTCGAAGAGGCGCTCGCAGGCCTCGACGTAGACGGCGCGGAGGTCGGGCGCGGCATCGAGCTCGGGCGGCGTGTAGAAAGCGTTGCGCTCGAGCACCTGGTAGCGTGAGGACTTCTCCGTGTACGAGGCGAGGCGATTGTCCTCCAGGGTGTCGCAGGCGAGGCGGGAGACGTTCTCGACGGCGAGGTGGACGATGGCGTGCTCGGCGACGGAGGCGTGGCCGTAGCCGAGGACCCAGCGCTCGTGGAAGTCCGACGCCTTCTCGGCGGTGACCATCTCCTTAATCTCGTCAAAGGGCTCGGGGCGGCGGGAGGTCATGGCGAAGACGACGGCGAGCTCCTCCTCCGAGACCTCCTTCGGGTCAAGCGGGTAGACACGCCGGGCGAATGAGGCCTGTTCCGTAGCCATGCCACCGTCCCGATGAAGTTACCTGAGGATGCGTCAAGTGTACCTGACAGCGGCGCCGATTGCGTTGGCAGCCGGGGCTGGATTTGGTGATTCTCTTGCCTCTCGCGTTTTGAATATGGCTTTATTCTAAATATTGACATTTGCTACCGGTTATGCCTACGATTCACGTATAGGGACCGCTGCTCGTGGCGAGCTACGGAGTGCACCCTGAAAGCAGGAACATCTACTATCTTCCCTACCGGCGTCTTCGCATTTGCAGGGCTCCGGGGACAAGGGCACAAGACGCGGAGCCCGGGGGTGGGCGATGCCAGAGCGATTCCAGCAAGAGATTGAAGAGATCCTGGAGCAGTCCGAGGCGCTAGCCCCGCCGGCTCGGGCCAAGCGCTCGCAGCGGGCCAAGGGAGACCGGCCCGAGGGCGCCGGCGGCGTTATCACGCCGGGACGCCTCATCATCGCCGCGGTGCTTCTCCTCCTGACGTTTGCCCTCATCTTCGACGGCACACTGGCGACGGTCTTCCTTTGGACCGGGCTGGTGGTCGGGGTGCTGGGATACGCCTTCTTCTTCGTGCGGGCGGACAGGGCGGAGAACAAGCTGCACTGGCGAGGCCAGCCGGTGGAGTACGACTCGGCGCAGGGCGGGCCGTCGTTCTGGGACAAGCTGACGCGGCGGTTTCGGAAGTAGGGGCGTCCCCCGGCTACGGTGGCTCTCATCACCGTCTCCTAGTTGAAGCAATGTCAAGCGTTCAAGAATCGATGACCTGTCGCAGGGCATCATTCAGTCTCGTCTGCCAACCTCTTCCGGTGGCACGGAAGTGATCGACAATTCCCGCGTCAAGCCGTAGCGTGACCTTTTCCTTCTTAGGGGCCCTTTGTTGGCCACGCGTGCGCCGGTGTCGCTCCACTATGTGTGGCACCGCCTCTACAGCGGGACGGGCCCGGGCCCAATCCTCGTCCGTCCATTCCGGAGCGTCCGGGTCCAAGGCGATTTCACGTTGGGTCGCCTCCTCTTCCACGTCGGTCGGAATGCTCACCTCACGGCGACTCTCCAACATATCTGCTTCTCTCCTTTCTGCTCGCGAGCCTCAGGCTGATGATCCGTATCCTGTCTCCACGCTCCGTGAATACAATGTGGTACAGGCGGCTTCCCACCAGACCGAGGGCGGCCCATCTTGTCTCACCAGTCCGCGGACTGGGTATGACCACCGCCGTCTCCCAGTCGAACTCCTCGATGAACGTAAAGTCCGGACGCCCCGCAGCAATGTTGGCTTCATTCTTTGCCAAGTCCCATTCGTAAGTCACTCACAAATTGTACCGACAATATAATTGAGTTTCAAGGGGTTAGGTTGCGGACGCTATTCACGTGCCAAAGCAAGAGACCCCGGCTATGCGCCGGGGTCTCTTCGTGTTTCTGCGGATGGTTGACTAGGCTGCGCACTCTCCCTCGCCGCGCTCGACCTTGTAGAGGACGTCGCGGTTCCAGTCGATGTAGTAGTGGATGGTCTCGCGGCCTAGCTCCGGCACGGTGGAAACCGGCTTCAGCAGCTCCTCGTAAGAGGCCGCGCCGATGCGGTCGACGTAGTCGTTGAAGACTTCACCGTCGTTGCGGTGCTCCACGTAGTCGTCGACGATGAGCTTGATGGCCTCCTCAATGCGCTTGGACGGGACCTTGACGCGCAGGTGCTGGCCGATGCGGACGGGCTTGATCTGGCTGCCGCCGACGTAGACCTCGTACGCGGGCACCTGAGCCTTGCCGACCTTGATGGCGGCGCCGTGGAAGCCGATGTTGCCGAGGTGGTGCTGGCCGCAGCCGTCCGGGCAGCCGGAAATGTTGATGCGGATGTTGCGGGCAAGCTCGTCATGGGACTTGTAGTCGCTGAGGGCGTCCCAGAGGTTGCCGGCGAGGCCCTGCGAGGAGGTGATGCCGAGGGCACAGCTCTCGGTGCCGGGGCAGGAGACGATGTCGCTTAACTCGTTGGCGCCGGGCTCGGCCATGCCGACGGCGACGAGCTTCTCGTACAGGACGTGCAGGGCGTTGTTGGGGACCCACTGGAGCGTCATGTCCTGGCGCAGCGTCATGCGGATGCTGCCCGCCAAGTCGCGGGAGATGTCGGCGAGCTGGAAGAACTGCTCGTCGGTGACGTTGCCGAGGCGCAGCTTGATGAAGACCGCGCTGTAGCCGTCCTGCTTCTGCCCAATGACGTTGCTGCCGAGCCAACGATCGAAGGCGGGGTCGTCATTGGGGAAGGGCGGGTAGTCGGCGGGCGGAGGAGGCGTGGGGTCCTCGTACTCGCCGGCGGAGAGCTCGTCGAGGTCATAGGTGACGTCCGCGATCTCTTCTTCCATGACCTTCTCGACCATCTCGCGGAAGGCGTCGATGCCGATGCGGTTGACGAGAACCTTGACGCGGGCCTTCATCTTGTTCTTGCGGAGCTCGTCGGCGGCGTTGAAGACGCGGAGGCACGCCTCGGAGACCTTGAGGAAGTCCTCAACCGGCACGAACTCGTAGAGCTCCTGGGCGATGAGCGGCTGGATGCTGGTGCCGCCGCCAACGACGATGCGGAAGCCCTTGCGCTCGACGCCGTCGATCTCGCGAATGACGGCGTGGAAACCGATGTCGTGGATGGCGGTCATGACCCAGTCGTGGGTGCAGCCGCTGAAGGCAGTCTTCCACTTGCGGGGCATGTTGTTGGTGAAGTCGCGGCGCACGAAGTTGCGGACATAGGCGACTGCGTAGGGGCTGGGGTCAAAGACCTCCTCCGGGCAGACGCCGGTCAGGGGGCAGCTGGTGACGTTGCGGACGGTGTTGCCGCAGGCCTCTCGGCTGCCGAGGCCGGTCGAGCCGAGGGTGCGCATGACTTCCGCGGCGTCGTCGAGGTTGAGGAAGTGGTACTGCACGTTCTCTCGCGTGGTGATGTGGCCGCGCTTGAGGGGGGTGTAGTCGCGGGCGATGCGGCCGAGGGACTCGAGCTGGTCGGGGGTCATGCGGCCGAGGGGCACTTTGACGCGCATCATCTGGTTGTCGGGCTGGCGCTGCCCGTAGACGCCCTGGCGGAGGCGGAAGGCGCGGAACTCGGCGGCGTCGAGGTCGCCGGAGCGGAAGCGCTTGGCCTCGTTGTCGAAGTGGTCTATCTCTTCCGGAAGAACCGGGATGATGACGTTGGGTTGAAATCGGCTGTCAGCGGACGTGGTCATGGGCTCTCCTCCTGGCTTCCAAAACAAAACCCCGCTCAGTTCATCGGCGAGCGGGGCTGCACCGGAATTGTGTTTCGGCTTACCCCGTGTGCAGTCGACAGCAACAGTTGTTGACTAATACGGTCACCATAGTGCCGTTAGTCTAGGGTTCCGTAGCTAACGTGTCAAGCGACGGGCTATCTGGGCGCGGTTTGGGGTTGCACCTCAGTAGATTATGTAATGTACAAGCATCGTTCGGCCAATGTGATCTGAAGATGCCGCCGATTTGCCGCGTACGACTATAATGGTGGCTGAGTTCTGCCCGGAGGACGGCATGACCGAGGCCCAACCCGTGATGCGGCGACAGGTGGTGAAGTACAACTTCTACCAGGTTGACCCGGCGTGGCGCCGCCTGTCCGACGCCGAGCGCGACGACCACCGGCGGGAGTTTGCCGCCATGGTGGGCGAGTTCTCCGACCGCATCGAGGTGCGGACGTACTCGCTGGTCGGGCTGCGCGGCGACGCCGACTTCCTGCTGTGGCTGCTGGGGTGGACACTGGACGGGATGCAGGAATTCGCGTCGGCGGTGAACGGCACGGGGCTCGGCAAGTACTTGCGGACGGCGTACTCGTACCTCTCGCTGACGCGGCCGTCGCCGTACGTGGACGACCACGTGCACGCGGAGCAGGATGGGCGGTCCAAGGTGGTGCGGCCGCAAAGCGCCGACCACCCGTACCTGGTCGTCTACCCCTTCGTGAAGATAGCGGACTGGTACCAGCTTCCGCTGGAGCGACGGCAGGAGATGATGAACCAGCACTTCACCATCGGGCACAAGTACCCAGGCGTGCGCAACAACACCACCTACTCCTTCGGCATCGACGACCAGGAGCACATCGTGGCGTTTGACGTGTCCAACATCGACGAATTCCTGGACCTGCTGATGGAGCTGCGGGAGGCGGAGGCGCGGCCGTACACGGAGCGCGACACGCCCATCTTCACCTGCATCGCGCGGGGGCTGGACGACATCCTGCGGGGAATTGGGTAATGCAGCCGGACATGCTGAAGCACGCTCCTCGGGCCCTCATGTCAGTTGGGGCGACGCTGTTCGGGTTGGGTGTGCTGATCGCGCTCATTGCCGAAGGGCGTCCAGGGATCATCTACATCATGGGCGGTCTTGGGTTGTTGATGTTGGGCTTCGGGTTGACGGTGTACTTCTTCATCGAGGGCGTCGCAGGGAGACGCACCGGGGGGTAGGCGCTGGTCGCTCCGGGGGAGTGTACGCGCCGGCAGTGGCCTCCCGGCTACTTTGCTCGCGAGCGTGACTTTCGGCGAGCTCCATGGTTTCCCGCTTTCGTGGGAATGACGGTAGCGGTGGAGGGCGTCGCCGAGAGGCGCACGGGAGGTAGGGGTTAGCCCAGCACGATGATGCTGGTGGACTTGAGGACGAGGCTCACCTCCGCGCCCGGTCGCAGCTCCAGAGACGATGCCGCTTCCGGCGAGAGGGCCGCGAGGACCGTCGCGCCCGCGTCCGCCGAGACGAGCACGCTATCACCCACACGATCGAGGGCGGAGACTGTCGCGCGGAGGACGTTGCGCGCGCTGAGGCCGTGGGGCGGTTCGGCGGCGACGAGGACGTCGGAGGCGGGCACGGACACGGCGATCTCCTCGCCCTCGCCGCGGTCGACTGCCGGCAGCCAGAGTGTGAAGCCGGCGAACGCGGCCTCTGTCAAGCCGCTGCCCGGGTGATGGCCGACCACTCGACCTTCCAGCAGCGTTTCCATGTGCGCCGGCTCCAACAGGGGCAACACGGGCGCATCGTGCAATACACGGCGCGGCGTGTCCAGCGCGACTTGACGACCCTTGTCGAGCACGAGGGCCTGCTCGGCGATGGCGGTCACCTCCGAGAGGGCGTGGGAGACGTAGACCATCGGGATGCCCGTCTCCTTGTGGACGGCGCGCAGGCGGCGGAGGATGCGGCCTCGCGACGGCAGGTCGAGGGAGGCGAGGGGCTCGTCGAGCAGGAGCACCTCGGGCGAGGCGGCGAGGGCGCGGGCGAGTGCGACGCGCTGGCGCTCGCCGCCGGAGAGGGTCGCGGGCATGCGGTGCAGCAGGGGCTCGACCTCCAGGATGCGCACGAGGTCGTTGGGTTGCAGGTAGCGGCGGTGCTTGGGCATGTGGTTGTAGCCGAAGAGGATGTTTTCGCGCACGCGCAGGTGGGGGAAGAGGAGGCCGTCCTGGTGGACGTAGCCCACGCGGCGCTTCTCCGGGGGGCGGTTGACGGACAGGAAGCGGTTCTCGTTGGAGAAGAGGGTGCGGTCCCAGAGCTGCAGCACGCCGGAGTCGGGGCGGGCGGTGCCGGCGATGCAGTTGAGCGTCGTGCTCTTGCCGCTGCCGGACGGGCCGAAGACGGCGGTGATGCCCGCGGTGAACGAGGCGTCGAGCTCCAGGTTGAAGTCCGGGTAGCTCTTGCGAAAATGCAGCTCGAGATATGGCTCGCCCATGACTATGCCACCGCCTTCTTTATCAGCCAACGATGCACGAGCAACGCGGCCAGCGCAAGCACGAGGGAGAAGACGATGAAGCGCACGGCCGCGTCGTCGTTGCCAGTCTGCAGGTTGGTGTAGATGGCAAGGGGGAGGGTCTGGGTGGAGCCGGGGATGTTGCCCGCGACGATGATCGTCGCGCCGAACTCGCCGAGGCCGCGGGCGAAGGCGAGGAGCGTGCCGGCGGCGATGCCCCGGAAGGCGAGGGGGACGGTGACGCCGGTGAAGACCTTCCAGCGGCTCGCGCCGAGGGTGCGGGCGGCCATCTCGACGCGCGAGTCGACTCCGGCCATGGCGACTTCCATCGAGCGAACCATGAGAGGCAGGGCGACGAGGCCGGCGGCCATCGCGGCGGCGAACCAGGTGAAGAGGAGCTCGACGTCGAGGCTCCGCTGCAGCCCGGCGAGGGGGCCGTTGCGGCCGAGCAGGAGGAGGAGGGCGTAGCCGGTCACGACGGGGGGCAGCACAAGGGGGAAGGAGACGAGGGTGTCCAACAGCACCTTGCCGCGCATGGAGGTCTTCGCGAGGGCCCATGCCACCGTGAGGCCGACGGGCAGCCCGAGGAGCGTGCCGACGAGTGCAACGCGGAGCGATAGGAAGAGGACGGAATACTCTTCAGGCGTTGGCAATACGAGGCACCCTTTCGCCGTAGGATGCACAAATGGTAGCGGGTGCGAGCGAGCGTGCCAAGGCGCGGCGGGTGTTGGTGCGCCGGGGCCCTAGGGCGTCGTGAACCCGTGGTCGCGGAAGACAGCCAGCGACTCCTCGATGCCGAGGAAGGCGAGGAAGGTGGCGGCATCGCCACGGTTGCCGCTCTCGGCGAGGACGGCCGCGGGGTAGGTCACGGGCTGGTGACTCGCGGCGGAGAAGCGCCAGAGCTCGCGGATGCCGTCGGCGTTGGAGGCGTCGGAGGCATAGACAATTGCCGCGTCGACATCGCCGGTGGCGGCGTACTGGAGGGCGGTGCGGACGTCCGGGCCGTAGATGAGCCTCGGCTGAATCGAGTCCCACAGCCCCAGGGTCTCGAGCGCCTCCTGGGCGTAGACACCGGCGGGGGCCAGCGCAGGGTCGGCCATCGCGATGCGGCGCACGTCGTCGTCGCGCAGGTCCTCGGGGGTGACGATGATTGCGGCGCCATCGACCGGGCCGACGAGCGCGAGGGCGTTGCCGAGCAGGTCGACGCGGCTGCCTGACGCGAGGAGCCGGGCGGACTCGGCGTGGTCCATGGGGAGAGCGCCGGCGGAGATGAAGAGGTCGGCGGGGGCGCCGCGCACGAGCTGCTGGGCGAGCGTTGTGGAGCCGCCGAAGCTGAAGCGGACCTCGACTCCGTGCTCGGCGGTGAACGCGTCGCCGAGGGGCTGGAGGGCGTCGGCGAGGCTGGCGGCGGCGAAGACGGTTATCGGGGGGCGCTCCTCGTCGGCGCATGCCGTCGCCGCGACGGCGAGGGCCATCGCGATGGCGAGGAGGATATGGGGCACGAACTGTCGCCGCCGCACGATTCGCTTCCTCGGAACAGGTACGGGCATGGTAGCACAGCGGGTTGGGAGGGCACCGGGGCGACTTCTGCGTGTGGTATAGTGCAGGTGTCCAAATCACCCCGCAAGAGGAGAATGTCCCCATGACCAGCCAGAGCTATCACGTTGGCGCCCGATCGACGTTGAGCACGCCGCAGGGCGACCGGGTCTACTACAGCCTGCCGTACCTGGAGAAGGAGGGGCTGACGAACCTGGACCGACTGCCCTACACAATCCGCATCCTGCTGGAGAACGCGCTCCGGAGCGTGGACGGGTACCTGGTGGAGGAAGAGGACATCGCCGCGGTGGCGAGCTGGAAGCCGAGCCAGCAGCCGGACCGCACCTTCCCCTTCATGCTGGCCCGCGTGCTTATGCAGGACCTGACCGGCATCCCGGCGCTCGTCGACCTGGCGGCAATGCGGAACGCGATGGCGCGGCTGGGCGGCGACCCGCAGAAGATCAACCCGCTCATCCCCTGCGAGCTGGTCATCGACCACTCGGTGCAGATCGACTTCTTCGGGTCGCAAGTGGCGCTGCAGCGGAACGTGGAGCGCGAGTACGAGCGCAACATGGAACGGTACAGCTTCCTGCGGTGGGCGCAGAACGCGTTCAAGAACTTCCGGCTGGTGCCGCCGGGCGCGGGCATCGTGCATCAGGTGAACCTGGAGTACCTGGCGGACGTGATCACGACTCGGGACACCGACGACGGGCTGACCATCTTTCCGGACACGGTAATCGGCACAGACTCCCACACGACGATGATCAACGGGCTTGGCGTGCTGGGCTGGGGCGTCGGGGGCATCGAGGCGGAGGCCGTGCTGTTGGGGCAGCCGTACTACATGCAGGTGCCAGAGGTCATCGGCGTTAAGCTGAGCGGCACGCTGCGCGAGGGTGTGACGACGACGGACATGGTTCTGACGCTGACGCAGATGCTGCGGGCGCGGGGCGTGGTGGAGAAGTTTGTGGAATTCTTCGGGCCCGGGCTGTCCAACATCCCGCTGGCCGACCGGGCCACGGTAGCGAACATGTCACCGGAGTACGGTGCGACGTGCGGGTACTTCCCCATCGACTCCGTCACGCTGGACTACCTGCGGGGCACCGGCCGGGACGAGGCGCAGGTCGGGCTCGTGGAAGCGTACGCGAAGGCGCAGGGGCTCTTCCGCACGGACGACTCACCGGACCCGGAGTACACGGACGTCTTGCAGCTCGACCTCGGCGACGTGGAGTCGAGCCTGTCCGGGCCGCGGCGGCCGCACGACCGGGTGGCGCTGGGCGAGATGAAGCGGAGCTTCCGCAGCGCGTTCCCGGACCAGACGGCAGGGGCGAACGGCAACATCCCGCTGACGGCGGACACGGAGATCGAGGGCGAGACGCACAAGATCGGGCACGGGGCCGTGGTCATCGCGGCGATCACTAGCTGCACTAACACGTCCAACCCGTCGGTGATTATCGGCGCGGGACTGCTGGCCAAGAAAGCCGTCGAGAAGGGGCTGTCGTCGAAGCCGTGGGTCAAGACGAGTTTGGCGCCGGGCTCGCAGGTGGTGACTGACTACCTGGCGACCGCGGGGTTGACGCCGTCGCTGGAGGCGCTGGGCTTCCACACCGTCGGGTACGGCTGCACGACGTGCATCGGCAACAGCGGGCCGATGCCGATGCCGGTGGCGACCGCGACGGAGGACAACGACCTGGTGGCCGTCTCCGTCCTGAGCGGCAATCGCAACTTCGAGGGGCGCATCCACCCGCTGGTCAAGGCGAACTACCTGGCCTCGCCGATGCTGGTGGTGGCGTACGCCATCGCGGGGACGGTGGACCTCGACCTGTCGACGGAGCCGCTCGGCGAGGACGACAGCGGGCAGCCGGTATACCTGCGCGATATCTGGCCGTCGCAGAGCGAAATCCAGGACACCATCGCGCAGTCGCTGAACCCGGAGATGTTCCGGGCGCGGTACAGCACGGTGACGGAGGGCTCCGACGCATGGAAGGCGGTCCCGGCGCCGACGGGCGACCTGTTTGACTGGGACCTGAACTCGACCTACATCCGGGAGGCCCCATACTTCCTGGACCTCAAGATGGACGTGGACGAGCCGACGGACATCCTCGGGGCGCGGGTGCTGGCGATGCTGGGCGACTCGATAACGACCGACCACATCTCGCCGGCGGGGGCGATTCCCGTCGACCGGCCGGCGGGGCGGTACCTGCTGGAGAAGGGCGTGGAGCCAGTTGACTTCAACATCTACGGCTCTCGACGCGGCAACCACGAGGTCATGGTGCGGGGCACCTTCGGCAACATCCGGCTTCGCAACCGGCTTACGCCCGAGAAGGAGGGCGACTGGTCGGTGTTCCTGCCAAACGACGAGGAGACGAGCATCTTCGAGGCGTCGCAGAAGTACATCGAGGGCGGGACGCCGACGGTGATCATCGCGGGCAAGGAATACGGATCGGGCAGCTCGCGGGACTGGGCGGCGAAGGGGCCGAACCTGCTGGGCGTGTACGCCGTGGTGGCGGAGAGCTATGAGCGCATCCACCGGAACAACCTCGTGGGCATGGGCGTCATGCCACTGCAATTCAAGCCGGGCGAGAGCGCGGAGAGCCTCGGGCTGACGGGACGCGAGACCTTCGAGGTCATCGGCATCTCGGAGGGGCTGACGCCGGGGCAGACGGTGCAGGTGCAGGCCGTGCGGGCCGACGGCTCGCGGCTGGCGTTTGACTCGACGCTGCGGATCGACAACCAGGTGGAGATCGACTATTACAAGCAAGGCGGGGTGCTGCACACGGTGCTGCGGCGACTGCTGCGGGAGGGGTAGCCGACAATAGCGAGAGCACTCGGAACGTTGCCCTTCGACAGGCTCAGGGCGAACGTTGAGGTGACAGGCACGACAGAAGCCCCGCTCTTTACAGAGCGGGGCTTCTCATGTTCTGGGGAATGTGCCGGAGGACTAGCCCTCGCCGATGTTGCGGGGGGCTTCCTGGGTGGCGACCCGGAGGGCGTCCATGTCCTTGCCCTCGAAGTAGTCGTAGTTGATCTGGATGAAGGACTCTTCTTCCGCGGGGACCTGGTCCTCGGCGAAGATGGCGGTGACGGGGCAGACGGGCTCGCAGGCCGCGCAGTCGATGCACTCGTCAGGGGCAATGTACATCTGGTTGTCGTCTGCGGTGGTGTAGATGCAGTCGACCGGGCAGACGTCGATGCAGGCGCCGTCCTTCACGCCGACACACGGTGAAACGATGATGTAGGTCATGAGTTGGGAATCCCCCTTTCGGCTCTCTGTCAATTGGGCGCCGAGCGGCTACGCCCCAGCCGCCAAAGCGCATGACGAGTATAGCACAGCGCGATTGCGCCGCGCCTACCCGCCGACGTTCCTCTTCGCCGTCTTGGTGGCCTGCTTGAGGTAGGACATGTCCTTGCCCTCAAAGTACTCGGCGTTGAGCTGCAGGAAGTGCTGCTGGTCTGCAGGGATGCGGTCCTCGAGGAAGATGGCGTTGACCGGACAGGCGGGAACGCATGCTCCGCAGTCGATGCACTCGTCCGGCGCGATGAACATCTGATTGTCGTCGTCGGTGGTGTAGATGCAGTCGACCGGGCAGACGTCAATGCAGCTGCCTTCCTTCAACCCGATGCACGGCGTGACTATAACGTGGGTCATTGGCGTCCGGCCTCCTCTACTTGGAAATGTCTTGAAGACGCACTCTTGCGCCGAAACATCCGCGATTGTACCACACGGATTTCGTCAACGGGAATAGGGCCGCTAGAGGCTGATTCCGTAATTCCGCTTGCGGACCATCAGGCTGACGAAGGTCTCCGTGCGGCGAACGCCCGAAATTGTGCCGACCTCCGACTTGAGGAAGTTGCCGAGGTCCTCCGAGGAGGGGAGGGTCACCCAGCAGAAAATGTCGAAGGAGCCGGTGGTGACGGAGACCCAGGAGCTCTCCCGCAGCGCCGCAAGCTGCCGGGCGACCTCGTCGATCTTGTCCGGGTCCACCTGGATGCCGACGAGGGCCTCCGTGTTGTAGCCGAGGACCTCCGGGTCCGGGAGGGCGACGACCCTGATGATGCCCTCCTGGAGCAGCGACTGGAGGCGTCGGCGGACGGTGCCCTCGCTCACACCGACGTCGCGGGCGATGCGGGCGTTGCTGGCCCGGCCGTTGTCCTGCAGGATCTGGATGATCTTGCGGTCCAGTTCATCCATGCGAAATTACCCCTACTGCAAAGTGGTACAACTATCGTACGAAGGCGTGACGAAATCTGTCAAATAGTGGATGTTACAGTGATGTTACAATTCATGGCCCGCGAAAATGAGACGCGAATGCTCTGGAATCGTGCATGTGCCAAGGTGGGCGGCGGAGGCTGCTAGCTGGACTCAGTCTCAAGCTGGGAGTAGTCGGGTTGCGTGCTCGTCTCGGCCTGGGAGGCGTACTTGGAGGGGCACTTCACGATTACCTGGTCGGCGTGGAAGACGCCGTCGGGGCCGTAGCTGCCCTCCGCGATGATCTCCGAGTGCTCGTTGAAGAAGAGGTCGGGGACGACGCCGTTGTAGCTCGTCGGCAGGGTGTGGCTGCCGCCCTCGTCGACGAGGGCGAAGCTGGCGAGGGTGCCCTGGGGCTCGCGCTCGAAGCTCTCGGGGACGAGCTTGCCGGAGACGCGGTTCTGGACACCGTAGGCGGCGCTGCCCTGCGCGCGAATCTCGTCGACGGTGAGGTAGTAGACCGTGGAGCCCTGGAAGGCGAGCCAAGCGAAGTAGATGAGCGCGCCGAGGAAGAGCGTGCCGCCAATGATAAGTCGGCCATGGCGGCGCAGCACGGAGCGGCGCTCCTCCTGGGGTTGTTCCACCGGGTATGCGGGCTGCAATGTGTTGTCCATAGGCTCACATCGAGTATATCTGGCTGTAGCTGGCGGCGCAACGGACGCGCGAGGGCCTAGATGGCGTCAAAAGGCGCTCCCCAGAGAGCGTACCACTGCTCCAGCCGCTTCTCCACCGGCAGGTGCTCGGCGACCTTGGCGGCCAGCTCCATCTCGAGCTCGTTGTTGCGGCGCTGCGTCTCCGGGACGGGAGCGAAGGGGTAGAAGGCGCCGCGCTTGTACGTGAAGATCCAGTGGACCTCCTGCCCCTGGTAGGTGAAGGGGAAGACGGCGGCCAGCAACAGGTCCTTGCCGCCGCGCTCGATGAAGCTCTGGCCGACGACGTAGAGGCCCATCGCCATGTCCTCGAACTGGTCGTCGGCGACGAGGACCCAGCGGTAGCCGTACTCGTCGGTCTCGACGGTGTAACGGGTGCCGGTGGCCTGCTGGCCGGAGTGGAGGAGGCCGCGCACCTCGTGCTCGAGTTCCTCGAACGCCTCGCCGCTGGCGGGCTTGTAGGTGAGGCCCGCGCGGCCGGTGGTGAACATCTGCATCGTCGTGAGCGTCGGCTCGGCGACGGCGATGGAGAGGATAGCGTCATCGCCGGACGCGGACTTGCCCTTCCCGCCGCCGAATAGTGGCATTACCGGCGGCCCTCAAGCTCGCGAGCAAGCTCGTGCAGACGGGCGACGCGCTTGTCCATCGGCGGGTGCGAGGCGAAGAGGCCGGCGAGAGACTCGCCCTTGAGAGCGGAGACGATGAAGAAGGCGTTGGCGGTCTCCACCTTGCGGAGGTCGTCGGTGGGGATACGCGAGATGACGCCGGAAATCTTCTGCAGCGCGGAGGCGAGCTTGGAGGGCGCGCCAGTGAGATGCGCCCCACCGTGGTCGGCGGCGTACTCGCGGTAGCGGGAGAGGGCGAGGATCAGCAGCGTGGCGATGAAGTAGACGAGGATGGAGACGAGGTAGGCGATCATGAGGGCAGCGGCAAAGTTGCCCCCGCCCTCGCGGTGGCGGCCCATGCCGCCGAAGAGGCTCATCCACATGAGCATGTTCATCAGCATGGCGGCGACCGTGGCGAAGAAGCTGGCCATGGTCATGACGCGGACGTCGTTGTTCTTGATGTGCATGAGCTCGTGGCCGAGCACGCCCTCGAGCTCGTCGTCGTCGAGGCGCTGCATGATGCCCTGGGTGACACAGACGAGGGCGTTCGCCTGGTTGCGGCCCGTCGCGAAGGCGTTGGGGATGTTCGTCATGGCGACGGCGACCTTGGGCTTCTGCATGCCGGCGCGCTCGACGAGGCGGTCGATCATGGCGTGGAGCTTGGGCTCCTCCTCGGGCGTGACGACCTTGGCGTTCATGGCGCGGAGGACGAGTTTGTCTGAGGCGAAGTACTGGATGCCGAGCATGACGGCCGCGATGATTATGACAAACTCGATGGGCATGCCGAGGCCGAACATGACGGTGACGAAGAAGAGGTAGAGGGCGGCCAGCATGAACATGGTGAAGTACATGCGGACCTGCAGGCCACCGTCCCGGCGGTAGGTCCAGCGCGGGTTCATGGACATTCTTTACTCCCTGAGGCGCGCGGCAAGCCCGTTGCGTTCAAAGCGCGCCGTTGTGACAGCTTCATTATAGCGTAACGGGATGGGCCGGGACGGGGTGGCCCCTGCAAGCGTACCCAATTCTGCGCTTCGACAAGCCCCGGGCGAGCGGTGGACGCTACGTGTTCTGGCCGAGGCTGATGATGATGACGCCGGCCACGATGATCACTGCGCCGATGAGCACTCGCCAAGTGAGGCGTTCCATGCCGCGGATGAAGATCTGGGAGAAGAGGATGGCGGTCAGGGGGTTCATGGCGAGGATTGGGGCGACGACAACAACGGGGGCGTTGGAGACGGCGAGGAACATGCAGGTGATGCCGCCGCCCGCGGCCAGGCCGCCCAACGCGGCCCACACCCAGGCTCGACGGCGCGTGCCCCTGTCGTGGCGGACGTCCGGCGCGGAGAGGATGGCGAGCACGAGCATGCCGAAGGTCATGCCGAGGGCGGCGCCAAGGAGCGGCGGCGTGTCCTCGACCACCTGCTTGGCGAGGATGAGGCTTGCACCGTAGGCGAGGCAGGCGGCTCCGGCCAGGGCGTAGCCGATGATGTTGGTGCGGGCGAGCTCAGCCCGGGGCACATCGGTCGCGTGTGCGGGTGGCCTCATCGGCGTTCCGTCACGATCAGCAACACGCCCGCCATGACGGTCAGCCCACCGAGGATGAGCAGCAGGTTGATCTCCTCGCCGAGGAGGAGGACGGCCAGAATCAATGCGGGCACCGGCGACGACGACACGATGGGGACGGAGCGGTTCAGGCCGATGCGGCTGATGCTGGAATAGTTCAGGAACCTGCCCAACAGGAAATTCGACATGCCGTAGAAGAAGACGGCGACGAACGCGCCAAGGGTCATCGCGGTCAGGGTGTCCCAGTGCAGGATGAATGACAGCGGTATGAGCAGCACGAGGCCCGAGAAGAGGGAGAAGACGGCGCTGGTGGTGGGGCGCATGTCCCGCAGGGCCAGGCGGATCCAGACGTTGCCAATGCCCCAGATTGTTGAGGCGCCGAGGGCGAAGAGGATGCCCGTCATGCGACGGTCCGCTCGCCGAGGATGGAGTGGAAGATGCGGAGGCCGCCGGTGCCGCCGAGGAGCTCGGAGGAGGCGCGCTCCGGGTGGGGCATCATGCCGAGGACGTTGCCGCGCTTGTTGATGATGCCGGCGATGTTGTTAAAGGAGCCGTTGGGGTTGGACTCGGCGGTGGGAACGCCGTTGGCGTCGGCGTAGCGGAAGACGACCTGGCCGTTGAGCTCGAGGTCGACGAGGTCCTTGGGGTCGGCGAAGTAGCGGCCCTCGCCGTGGGATACAGGCATGCCGAGGGCGTCGCCGACCTCGCAGGCGCGAGTGAAGGGGGTGTCGGCGTTCTCGACGCGCAGGTGGGTCCACTCGTTGCGAAACTCAAGGTGGTCGTTGCGGAGGAGGGCGCCAGGGAGGAGGCCGGCTTCGCAGAGGATCTGAAAGCCGTTGCAGCTCCCAAGGACGAGACCGCCGCGCTCGGCGTAGGTGACGACGGACTCCATGACGGGCGAGCGGCTGGCGATGGCGCCAGTGCGGAGGTAGTCGCCGTAGGCGAAGCCGCCGGGGAGGACGACGCAGTCATAGCCGGTGAGGTCGCGCTCCCTGTGCCACACGAAGCTCACGTCCTGCTCGAGCGACTCCTTCAGGGCGACGCCGAAGTCACGGTCGCTCCACGTGCCGGGGAAGACCACTACGCCGAACCGCATGCTCCCTCCTTCCCCTAGTTTAGTCGTGCTGTTGCTTCATTGATGTGACCTCGGGGGCTTGAGCTTCCCCCCGCCCCGCCCCTCTGGATTCCTGCCTTCGCAGGAATGACGACAAGGGGAGGTGCAGGAATGACGATAGCAGCAGGAATGACGATAGCAGACTGTGCCCGGGCGAAGATAGCAGGGGCCCGGACACAAAAGACCCCAACCATTCACTCGGTTGGGGTCAGTTCCGTCAGAATGCTCGCCTCCGCAGCTAGGCTTGGAGCAACTCCGTTACCGTTGCGTTTACGAGGCCGCCGTCGGCCTTGCCCTTGAGCTCCGACATGAGGCGGCCCATGACCTTGCCCTTGTCGCCGGGGCCGGAGGCTCCGAGCTGCTCAATGACCGCACGGGCGGCCGCCTCGACCTCTTCGGGTTCCATGAGCTGGGGCAGGTAATGCTCCAGCACTGCCAGCTCGGACGATTCCTGCGCCATGCGGTCCGGGCGGCCGGCGACGCGGTAGGCCTCAATGCTGTCGCGGCGTTGGCGGGCTTGCTGCTGGAGAGCGGTGAGGGCCTCGGCGTCGTCGAGCGGGGCGCCCTTGGCCTTCTCGGCGTAGGCGATGGCGTTGCGCGCCATGCGGACGACGTCGCGGCGCATGGTGTCACCGGAGCGCATTGCCTCCCGCAGGTCCTCAGACAGCCGGTCCTGGAGCGTCATGGCGGGGCTACGAGTTCTTGCGGCTCTTGCGGCGCTTGGCGGCTTCCTTCTTCTTCCGCGTCACACTGGGGGGCTCAAAGTGAGCCCTCCGGCGCGCCTCGGACAGGACGCCGTCCTGCTGAACGCGCTTGTTGAAGCGGCGGAGCATGCTCTCGAAGGTCTCGCCTTCCATCTGGTGGACTTCAGACAATGGTTGCCTCACTTCGTTTGCTTGAACACCGCATTGTAGGCGGATTTCGTAGGGGGTGTCAAGCTGCGCGCCTTGGCAGGGGTAGGGGCAACACCTATAGTAGAAATTACCATGACTGAAGCAACGCAGCGCCTCGCGCACGCGGGCCCCGCGCCCGGCGACCGCATCGAGATCACCCTCGGCGAGCTGACTCCCACCGGCGAGTGCACGGCCGTGTGGGACGGCGAGCCCGCAACGGTGTTCGGCGGCATTCCGGGCGAGCAAGTGGTGGCCGAGGCGGTGCGAATACGTCGCGACCACGTCGCCGCGCGTGTGGTGGAGGTGCTGGAGGCGTCGCCGCACCGCGTGGAGTCGGACTGCGCGTACTTCTGGCCGTGCACGGGGTGCCAGTGGCGACACATCTCGTACGAACGCCAGATCGATATCAAGCGGGAGCGCGTGGAGGCGACGCTGCGGGCGGCGCCGGGGCTCGAGGACGTCGACGTGCTGCCGACGATGCCGAGCCGGTCGACGTCCGGTTACCGGAACCACGCGCGATTCACCATCGGGCCGGGCGGGACGCTAGGTTACGTCAACCACACGACGCGGCGGTTCCTGCGTGTCGACAAGTGCGAACTGATGCACCCGTGGATCAACGAGGCGCTGGGCAAACTGCAGGAGCGATGCGCGGAGACTACGCAGCTCTCGGTGAGGTACGGCGTGAACACGGGCGAGTACCTTGTGCAGCCGCGGCTGGTTGGGCCGGGCATCGAGTTGGAGAGCGGGCAGAAGCACTACACGGAGGCGATGCACGGGCAGCGGTTTCGCGTGGCGTCACCGTCGTTCTTCCAAGTGAACACGCCGACGGCGGAAGCGATGGTGGATCTCGTTGGGGAGCAGCTACGACTGCGGCCGACGGACTTGCTCGTCGACGCGTACGCAGGCGTGGGGGTGTTCGCGCGGCTGCTGGCGGACCGGTGCCGGCGGGTCATCGCCATCGAGGAGTCCTCGGCGGCGGTGAAGGACGCGCGCGTGAACGGCGAGGACTCGGAGAACGTGGAGTTCCGGCTGGGGAAGACGGAAGACGTGTTGGGCACGCTGGAGGCGCCGGACGCGCTCATCCTCGACCCGCCGCGGGCCGGGTGCGACCGGCGAGCGCTGGACGCAGTCGTGCGGCTGGGGCCACGACGGGTGGCCTACGTCTCGTGCGAGCCGGACGCGCTGGCGCGGGACCTCGCAGTGCTGGTGGAGGGCGGGTATCGCGTCGAGATGGTGCAGCCGGTTGACCTGTTCCCGCACACGCACCACATCGAGGCGATTGCGGTGCTGTCACGGGACGGCGGCGAGGCAACTTCGCTGACGCTGGCGTCGGCGTCGCCGCGGCGGCGGGAGCTGTTGCAGATGCTCGGAGTGGACTACGACGTGACCGTGTCCGGCGTCGACGAGACGCCGGGGGAGGGCGAGGACACGCCGGAGCGTATAGCGGAATCGCTGGCGCTGCGGAAGGCGCAGGCGGTCGCGGCTGAGCGCGCGTCGGGGTTGGTGCTCGGCGCGGACACGGTGGTGGCGCTGGACGGCGTCGTGTACGGCAAGCCGGCGGACGCGGCGGAGGCGGAGGCGACGCTTCGTGCGCTTCGGGGCAGGACACACACAGTCATCACTGGCGTGGCCGTCGTTGACGCCGCGACGGGCGAGAGCTCGTCGGCGTTCGATGCGACGCGGGTCACGATGCGGGAGTACTCGGACGACGAGGTTGCCGCATACATCGCCTCGGGCAACCCGATGGACAAGGCGGGGGCGTACGCGGCGCAGGATGCGGCGTTCCACCCTGCCGCGGAAATCGAGGGGTGCTGGACGAACGTCATCGGGCTGCCGCTATGCCGGGTGCGCTCGATGCTCGCAGAGCTAGGTGTCGAGACGACAGCGGGCATCGCCTGGGGCCCGGCGGGCGCGTGTGCGGGCTGCGCAGCTATTCCGGAGCGGGGGTGGCCGTCCGGCCCCCTTCAAGAGATCAGGGGCAATTCGGGTGGTGACAGGGAGCCGGGGGCATGAACCTGATGGGCGTCGGACCGATGGAGCTGTTCGTGGTGTTGCTGGTCGCGTTCCTGGTGCTTGGGCCGGAGCGCATGGTGACCTCGGCGCGGGACGTGGCGAAGGTGGTGGCCGACCTGCGGGAGACGTTCGCGAGCATCCCGCGGACGCTGGACGACCTGCTCGAGGAGCCGGAGGCGGGCGGCAAGGACGAGGGCGACGAGAGTCCGGGCGTCGCGCGGCCGCGGCGGCGACGTTCGACCGACGCCGACACTGGTGACGAGGCGTAGCCGTGGCCGCCGAACCTCGACCGCTGCGGAAACACCTAGAGGAGCTGCGCTGGCGGCTCTTCGTGGTGGTGATGTCGGTCATCGTGGGCGCCATCGTCAGCGTCGTGTTCTTCGAGCCATTGGTGCAGGCGCTGCTGCGGCCCGGCGAGGGGCACCTCTCGGACACGGGCGGGCCGATTTACACGGAGGTCACGGAGCTGCTGGGCGTGACGGTGAAGGTCGCGCTGCTGGGCGGACTGGTGTTGGCGCTGCCGGTGCTCACGTACCAGGTTGTGGCGTTCGTGTCGCCGGGGCTGACGCGGCGGGAGAAGGCGTACCTGATGTCGATGACGCCGGCGGCGATCCTGTGCTTCGCGGCGGGGGCGGCGTTCGCGTACTTCGTCCTCATCCCGCCCATGCTGGCGTTCCTGCTGAACTACGGGGCCGACGTGGCGACGCCGATGATCCGCATCAGCAACTACATCAACCTGCTCATCACACTGGTATTCTGGATGGGGGTGATCTTTGAGACGCCGCTCATCATGTTCACCGCGGCCAAGGCGGGCGTCGTCAGTCCGGACGCAATGGCGCGGGCCCGGCGGCTCATCATCGTGGTGGCGTTCCTTCTGGGCGCGATGATCACGCCCACGTTTGACCCGCTGAACCAGACGCTGGTCGCGCTGCCCTTCCTTGTGCTGTATGAGGTCGGCCTGCGGCTGGCGCGGTTCGCGAAGCCCAAGGCGCGGCGCGAGGAAGCCGCAGAGAGCTCGGCCTAAGGCCAGCGGCGGCGCGCGACTCAAACCCTCGACGGAGGACGGGATGGCCACATACGACGTTGTCATCATCGGCGCGGGGCCCGGCGGCTACGTGGCGGCGCTGCGTGCCGCGCAGCTGGGCAAGAAGGTCGCTGTGGTGGAGCGGGACAACGTCGGTGGTACGTGCCTCAACTGGGGGTGCATCCCGAGTAAAGCGCTCATCCGGAACGCCGAGGTGGTGAGCCTCTTCAAGAACGCGCACTTCTGGGGGGTCAACATCGAGGGGATGCAGGTGGACTTCGGCGCGGCCGTCGACCGGAGCCGCGGCGTGGTCGACCGGATGACGCGGGGCGTCAATTTCCTCTTCCGCAAGAACGGCATCCACATGGTCAATGGACGGGCGAGCCTGCGGGACGCGCACACGGTGGCCGTCGAGGGCTCGGACGAGGCGCTGGAGGCGGGGGCCATCATCATCGCGACGGGAGCGCGGCCGCGGTCGCTGCCGGGGCTGGAGGTCGACGGCGAGCTGGTGATGACGAGCCGCGAGGCGCTGGAGGCGAGGGCAATGCCGGAGTCCGCGGTCTTCGTCGGCGGCGGGGCCATCGGCTGCGAGCTGGCGTTCGTTTACAACGCGTACGGCGTCGACACCACCATCGTCGAGGCGTTGCCGCGACTGCTGCCGCTGGAGGACGCGGAGGTGAGCGCGGAGGTGGAGCGGGTCTTCAAGAGGCAGGGCATCACCTGCAGGCCCGGGACGCACCTGGTGAACCACCGTCGCGAGGGCGACAAGGCCGTCCTGACGGTCTTCACGGTCGACGACGAGGGCGAGGAAGAGGTGCTCACGGACCGCGTGGTCGTGGCGGTGGGCATTCAGGGCAACGTCGAGGGCATGGGGCTGGAGGAGGCGGGGATCGCGACGGAACGGGGGCTCATCACCGTCGACGAGCACCTGCAGACGACGGCGAAGGGCGTCTATGCGGTGGGCGACGTCAACGGCAAGCTAGCGCTGGCTCATGTGGCGTCGGCGCAGGGCGTCTACGTCGCCGAGCGGCTGGCGGGTCTGAAGCCGGCGCCGCTGGACCATGGGCTCATGCCACGGGCCGTGTACTGCCAGCCGCAGGTGGCGAGCTTCGGGATGACGGAGGAGGCCGCGCGGGAGGCAGGCCTCGCCGTGCGGGTGGGCAAGTTCCCATTCCGACCGAACGGCAAGGCACTTGGCGCGGCGGACTACGAGGGCTTCGCGAAGGTGGTCGTCGAGGAGGGCTCGGAGCGCATCCTGGGCGCGCACCTAGTGGGCCCGGAGGTGACGGAGCTGCTGGGCGAGCTCTCGATGACGCGGCTGCTGGAGGGCACGGCGCGGGAACTCGGGGAGATGGTGCACGCGCACCCGAGCCTCTCGGAGGTGGTCAAGGAGGCGGCGCTGGCGGCCGTCGGCGAGGCGCTGCACGGGTAGCGGACTTCTCTCCCTAACCCTCCCCCGGGGGAAAGGGACATTGTTGCCTCCGGGGTTCGGGCGGCGGCGCTGTGGTAGAATCGGGGCGCCCAGAAGCAAGTTGACTTCCCCACTAAGGAGCGCGAAGTGGCCATCACCGTCCTCATGCCCCGCATGGGCTATGACACGCAAGAGGCCATCGTCGTCAAGTGGCTGAAGGCCGAGGGCGACCACGTGAACCTCGGCGATGACATCGCCGAGATAGAAACCGACAAGGCGATCGTGCCAATGCCTTCTGGGGCGACGGGCACGCTCCTCAAGCAGGTTGCCGCGGAGGGCGATACTGTTCCCGTCGGGCAACTGCTCGCCATCATCGGGCAGCCGGGCGAGGACGTCTCGGAGGCGCTGGCGAGCGCTGCGGCACCGGCGCCGGCGGCACCCGCGCAGCCGGAACGGGCGGCGGCGCCTGCACCAAGCCCTTCGACAGGCTCAGGGCGAACGGGCGCGGAGAGCGGTGTGCGGGCTTCGCCGATCGCGCGGAAGCTAGCGGCGGAGCATGGCATCGACCTGGCGCACGTGATGGGCACGGGGCCGGGCGGCAGGATCACCGAGGCGGACGTCGCGGCCTATGCCGAGCAACTGCAGTCGGAGGCTGCGGAGCCCACGACGGCCGCGGAGACGGTGCCGCTGAGCCGGATGCGGCTGGCGATAGCACGGCTGACGTCGCACAGCAAGAGCGAGATCCCGCACTTCTACATGGCAATCGAGGTGTCGGCGGACCCGGCGCTGGCCCTGCGAAGCGAGGTCAACCCCAAGCTGCAATCGCAGAACGTGCGGCTGAGCGTCAACGACATGGTGGTCAAGGCGTGCGCACTTGCGCTGCAGAAGTATCCCTCGCTGAACGCGAGCTTTGCGGGGGACTCGCTGCTGTTCCACCCGTCCATCAACATCGGCGTCGTGGTGGACATGGACCAGGAGGGGATCATGGTCCCCTCGCTGCTGGAGTGCCAGGACAAGAGCATCATCGAGCTGTCCACGGCGGGCCGCGATCTGGTGCGGCGCGCAAAGGAGAACGCGCTGCGGCCGGAGGAGCTGACGAGCGCGACGTTCGCCATCAGCAACCTCGGCAGCCTGGGCGTGCAAACGTTCTCGGCCGTGGTGCACCCGCCGAACGCGGCGATTCTCGCGGTGGGGGCTATCCGGAAGGAGCCCGTGGTGCGGGGGGACGAGATCGTGGTGGGTCAGATGATGAACCTGACCATCTCGGTCGACCACCGGGTGGAGGACGGGGTCACGGCGGCGCGATTCCTCGGTGAGCTGAAGCGGCTGCTGGAGCGACCGTCGGAGCTGCTGCCCGAGGAGCTGCGGTAGCGGAAACGCCGTCCGTTCGAGGCACCCTTCGACTGGCTCAGGGCGAACGGATGGTTACTGAAACTTCGAATTAGACAAAGCAAACTGGAGGTGACCCTTGGCACGCATGATGGGGGGCAAGGCTGTTATAGATTCCCTGATGGCGCAGGGGGTGGACACGGCCTTCGGCATCATTTCCGTGCACATGATGGCCGTGTACGACGCGCTGTACGACGTGCAGGACAAGTTCCGCTTCATCAGCGCGCGGCACGAGCAGGCGGCGGCGTACGAGGCGGACGGCTATGCGCGGGCCACGGGCAAGCCAGGCGTGTGCTTCACGAGCACGGGGCCCGGCGCGGCGAACACGCTGGGCGCGCTGGGCGAGGCGTGGTCGGCATCGTCGCCGGTGCTGCAGGTCACGAGCAACGTCGACCTGGCGCTGGTGGACCAGGGGCTCGGCTTCCTGCACGAGCCGTTCAAGCAGCAGCAGATGTTCGAGTCAGTGACTCGCTGGCAGGCGATGCCGCGGACGCACCAGGAGATCTCGCAGACTATGCTGGACGCGTTCAACCGCTTCCAGACGGAGCGGCCGGGACCCATCGAGATCGAGGTCCCGACGGACATTCTCCACTCGCAAGCGGACGTGGAGGTGCTGGGGCGGCAGGAGCAGGCCAAGAGCGCGGGCGACCCGGCGGCGATCGAGAGGGCCGCGCAGGCGCTGGCGGGGTGCAAGCGCATCGTCATCTGGGCGGGCGGCGGCGTAATCTCGGCGGATGCGACGACGCAGCTGAGGGCGCTCGCCGAGCAGCTGGGGGCCGTGGTAGTGACGACGTACGGCGGCAAGGGCGCGTTCCCGGCGGACCACCCGCTGTACGCGGGCGTGACGTGGGGCGGGCGCGGACCGTATGGGCCCAACCCGCTCCAGAAGGCGCTGCCGGAAGCGGACGCAGTGGTCATCGTGGGGAGCCGGATGCCGTACCACATGACGAAGATGGTGGGCATCAAGTTGCCTGAGACCATCGTGCAGCTCGACATCGACGGCGATGAGCTGGGGAAGAACTACCCGGTGACGGCGGGCGTGCAGGGCGACGCGAGACTCGTGCTGGAGCAGCTATCGGCGGCGCTGCCGGACTCGGCGGGCGGTGACAGCAGCGACGAGGCCGCGGAGCTGCGGCGGCAGGTGCGCGAGGCATTCGGGGCCAGCGAGCCGAACCAGCAGCGGACGCTCGACGCGGTGCGGCGGGTCATCCCGCGCGACGCCATCGTCGTGGCGGACGCGACGCTGCCGGCGTACTCGGCGGTGCAGGCGTTCCCGGTGTACGAGCCGCGGACGTACATGGGCCCGCACGGGTGGGCGGACATCGGCTTCGGGTTCCCGGCGGCGCTAGGCGCGGCCGTCGGGCGGCCGGACGTGCCGGTGGTGCTGTTCAGCGGCGACGGTGGTTTTCAGCTCAACCTGCAGGAGCTGGGCACGGCCGCGCAGTACGACATTCCGTTGACGGCCATCGTGTGGAACAACAACTCGTGGGGCGTGCTCAAGGGGCAGCAGCGGACGCTCTTCAGCGAGCGCTACATGGCGTCGGAGCTGGTCAACCCCGATTTTTTGCGGCTGGCCGAGTCGTACGGGCTAGCGGCGACGCGGGTGGACAACCTGGCCGAGCTGGAGACGACGCTGGACGGGGCCATCGCGAGCCGGGGCTTCCACCTCATCGAGGTGTCGATGCCCAACGACTTTGCGGGGTTCCGGTAGCGGGCTAGATGCCCATGATGCTGTAGCCAGCGTCGACGTGTATGACCTCGCCGGTGACGCCGGAAGAGAGGTTGCTGCACAGGTAGAGGGCCGTGCCGCCCACGTCGTCATGCGTAATGTTGCGCCCCATGGACGCGCGCTCGGCGTGGATGCGCTTCATGTCCCGGTAGCCGGAAATGACCCTCGACGAGAGGGTGTCCAGCGGCCCCGCCGAGATTGCGTTCACACGAATGCCCGCCGGACCGTACTCGGCCGCAAGCTGCTTCACCGAATTCTCCAACGCCGCCTTGGCGACGCCCATGACGTTGTAGCCCGGAAACACCTTCTCGGCCGCAAGGAAGGTCATGGCGAGCACCGTCCCGCCCTCCGGCATCAGCGGCGCGGCGTGGCGGACCATGGGGATGATCGTGTACGAACTGACGTCGAGCGCCAGGCGAAAACCCTCGCGGTCCGTCTTGGAGAACTCGCCACCGAGGTCGTCGCGGTTGGCGAAGGCGATGCTGTGGACGAGGATGGAGAGCGAGCCCATCGACTCGCCGACCTGCTTGTAGAGGTTGACGATGTCGTCATCGTGGGACATGTCGCACTGGAAGAGCGGGGCGTCGCCGATCTCGGCGGAGAGCGCCTCGACGGGCTCGCGGAGCCGCTCGTTCTGGTAGGCGAGGGCGACGGTGGCGCCGGCGCCGTGGAGGGCCTGGGCTATCGCCCATGCGATGCTCCGCTGGTTGGCGACGCCGAATACGAGGGCGTTCTTCCCGCTCAGGTCGATGGTGTACATGCAGCCTCCAATGGGCACGGTTTCAGTTTGAGCGCCCGAAAATCATAGCATAGGCAGGCGTGGCGGGGAGTATCTTTTGGCGGGTGCAGTTGGCAACCCTCAATGGTCCCGTATCGGTCACTGGGAACGCGCGAATTCAGAAAACCCAGAAAGCTCCCCGGAAACAACGATGTCCGCCCGCTCCTTGACGCGCATGTGGTCGATGTACCAGTCGAAACCGATAGCCCAGCGCTCGACCCAGACGGGATTGTCCGGGCGCATCGCGAGCCGCGCCGAGCGCTCGGCGGAGGGCGTGTCCACGTAGACGGTGAGGTCGTAGACGTCCATGAGCTCAGGGCGCATGGAGTAGAGGCCGTCTATCAGCACGATCCCCTCAGGCGTGACGCTTACCCAGTCGCCCTTCCGCTCCGCTATCCAGTCGTAGAGCTGGTAGCGGCCCGGCTCGCCGCGGCGGAGGGGGCGGAGGACCTGCGCCTCGAGGGCACGCCAGTCGACGTGCTGTTCGTAGCACTCCTCCGGCGAGAGGCCGCCTGGCGGGTTGACGCCGGTCTCGGTGTAGAAGAACTCGAGGTCGACGACCTGGCTGCCAGGGAGCATCCGGTGCAGGTTCAGGGCGAGGGTGGACTTGCCGGAGCCGCTCGGTCCGTCGAAGGCGACCATCGTCAGCGGGGCGCGGGACGCGAGCGTGTTGATGAGGTCCACGAGCTCGGCCAGGGTCATGCTGATCGCCAACGGTAGCTCCGTTCCTGTGTGGGTGTCGTTACCACCACGCAACGTCGTCGGGGGCGCCCTGTGGGCGTTCGGGCGCGGGCATCCACGGGAAGGCGTTGAGGTACTTCCAGCCGTGGTCGGCGAAGACCATGACGACATTGCCGGACTCCATGTCGGCGGCGACGCGGCGGGCGGCGTGGAAGACCGCGCCAGAGGAGATGCCCGCGAAGACGCCCTCGACCTCCACCAACCGGCGGACGGCGTCGAATGCCGAGGCGCTGTCGACCATGAAGCGGCGGTCGAGGAGCGACATGTCGAGCAAGGGCGGGATGTAGCCCTCCTCGAGGCTGCGGAGACCCTGCAGGCGCTCGCCGAACTGGGGCTCGACGCCGACGACGACGGTCGCGGGGTTGCGCTCCTTCAGGCGGCGGCCCGCGCCGGTGACTGTGCCGCCGGTGCCGATGCCGGCGACGAAGGCGTCTACTTGCGGTAGCGCGGCGAGGATCTCGGGACCGGTGCCGTCGTAGTGGGCCTGGAGGTTGGTCGGGCTGGCGAACTGCTGGGCGAACCACCAGCCGTTCTCCTTCGCGAGGCGCTGCGCTTCCTCGATGGGGCCGAGCATGCCGGAGCGGGGCTCGGCCCAGAGGATCTCGACGCCGAAGAGCTCCAGCAGCTCCGGGATGCCTGGGGCGACCTGCGGGGGGACGACGGCGCGCATTGAGTAGCCTCGGTGCTTGGCGCAGGCGGCGAGGGCGAGGGCCATGTTGCCGGTGCTGGCCTCGACGATGGTCTGGCCGGGCGAGAGGGCGCCGCTCTCCTCGGCGGCCTGGATGATGCGCAGCGCGACGCGGTCCTTGATGCTGCCGCTGGGGTTGTTGCCCTCGAGCTTGGCGAACAGGCGCACGCCGGGGCTGGGGCTGGAGTGCACCAGCTCCACAAGGGGCGTTTCGCCGACCGCCGAGAAGTAGTCGAGTGCGCTCATGCTGGCCTCTGTCCCGGTGCTTCAAGGGAAGCAGGGCTACCCAGCAATGGTAGCTGGAGTGCGGGCGCGCGTCACGCCCTCGCGCGCGCTTGACACCCCAAGGGTGCGGGCATACCTTAGCCAAAACGGCTACTGCACTACGAGGAGGCGAGCAATGGCCATTTCTCTAAACCACACGATCGTACCGGCGCACGATAAGGAAGCGTCGGCAAAGCACATCGCGCAAATCCTGGGGCTGAAGTACGAGGGCGCCATGGGGCACTTCGCGCCGGTGCGCGTGGACGAGAAGTTCGTGCTGGACTTCGACAACCGCGACAGCTTTGAGTCGCACCACTACGCGTTCCAGGTGAGCGAAGAGGAGTTCGACGACATCTACGGGCGCATCCAGCAAGAGGGCATCGTCTACGGCAGCCTGCCGGGGTCGCAGGACGACATGCAGATCAACCACCGCCGCGGCGGCCGTGGGCTGTACTGGAAGGACGCCAACGGCCACAGCTGGGAGATTCTCACCGTCTCCAACTAGCCCGGTGCATATCGACGAGGCTTCCTGCAACTGAGGCTCCTTCTCAGACAGCTTTCTTGCGAGAAATCGTCCCGCGGGTTTGCGGATTGTGCCCCGGTTTTAAGCAACGGATGTTGCTCCGGCAGGTTTCCGTGCTATGGGGCGTGAGCAGAATCCCCTGACGCGATTTTCGCCCGTTGCAGTTTCGAACAGCCTTGTGTGGAATGCCGGAGCGCACGGCCTGCACTTGGCCCTCCTCCGGTCGAGGGCAAAACGGCCTCCAATGACTTCCGCGCAGAGAAGGGTGTGGCATGGAAAGAGTTCAGGGATTCGGCGGGTTCTTCTTTCGGGCCAAGGACCCGGAGGGACTTGCGAAATGGTACCAGGACCACCTTGGCATCAATCCTGCTCCGACGGACATGGAGATGCAGCCCTGGGTGACCGAGTCCGGGGTCACGGTCTTCTCGCCCTTCGATGCCGACACGGACTATTTCGCAGCCGACAAGAGTTTCATGCTGAACTTCCGAGTGGCTGACCTGAACGCGATGGTCGCACAACTGAAGGCTGCGGATATCGAGGTCAGTCACGAGAGCGAGATGGAGGGGATAGGCCGCTTCGCCCGCATTCACGACCCCGAAGGAAACGCGATCGAGCTCTGGGAACCAACGTCGTAAGATTCGACTTTTCAGGTATAGGCGCAAGAGGGCTGCGAACTGGCTTGACATACTTCCATTATGTGATTAGTATCCGAAAGACTGCCCGAAGTGTGTGTTAAGCACAAATATAGGAGGACGTAGGTCATGCTGACGAAGGAAGACAACGAGCTGCTTACCAATATCGACCGCGGCACGCCTATGGGCGAGGTGTTCCGCCGCTTCTGGATTCCCGCCCTGTTGGCCGAGGAGCTTGCGGGACCGGACTGCGACCCCGTAGAGATGACGCTCCTGGGCGAGAGCCTCGTCGCGTTCCGCGACACGGACGGCCGGCCCGGCCTGATGGACAAGTACTGCCCGCACCGCGGCGCATCTCTGTTCTTCGGCCGGAACGAGGAGTGCGGCATCCGCTGCGTGTACCACGGCTGGAAGTTCGACGTCGACGGGAACTGCGTCGACATGCCGAACGCGCCGGAGGGCGACACGTTCAAGGACAAGGTCAAGATTCGCGCATACCCGTGCGTGGAGGCCGGCCGCCTGATCTGGACCTACATGGGCCCAGCAGAGAGCCAGCCGCCCTTCCCGGAGTTCGAGTGGACGAAGATGCCGCTTGACCACGTCTACGTGCGGAAGTTCATCATGGAGTGCAACTACCTGCAGGCGATGGAAGGCGACTACGACCCCGGCCACGGGCCCTTCCTGCACACCGTGCTGGACGGCGGGCCTCAGGTGCCGCAGTACAACGTCATCCCCAACCAGAACCGGATGCGGCCGACGCCTGAGAATGAGCCGTTCCCCAACGCCGTTGGACCACGGCGTCAGACCGATAATGACAAGGACAACTGGGGCCACGTCGAGAACTCCGACTCCGGCCTCCTCTTCGTCCGGTCCGGCGAGCGGACGGACGGCACCAAGTTCGCCAGCGTGTCCCCCTGGATGGCGCCGATCTTCCCGACGGCGGGCACGACTGCGGGCCCGAACACCTACTCGAGCAACATCCGGATCCCGATCGACAACAAGAGCCTCATGTTCTACCGGGTCCGGTGGGCATACGACCCCATCCCCAGCGCCGAGCTTGAGCACTACAAGAACGACGGCTGGTACTTCCCGGAGCTCATTCCCGGCACTTTCAAGCCGGTGAAGAACATGGGGAACCACTACCAGATCGACCGCAACATGCAGCGGTACTTCAACTACTCCGGCCTGAGCTGCTTCCCGCTTCAGGACATCTCCATGATGGAGGACCAGTGGGGGGCCGTCGCCGACCGCACGCAGGAGCACCTGACGAGCTCCGACTTCATGATCATCGCGGTCCGCAGGCGCTTGCTGAAGTTGGCGCGGAACATGATGGAAGGGGAAGAGCCCCAAGAGCCTTGGCGGCCAACGGCCTACTCCTACCACCGTGCGGCGGCAATGTCGACGGAGGGAACGGTCGAGGACCTGTTGGAAAAGGTCAAGGCTGAATGCACGTCGCAGCACATTACGGAGAAGTTGGCCGTATAGTCGCGGCAGTGTAGGCCAGGCAACTGGCCGGGTTCAACCAGCGATTTCGACGCCCAGCCCACATGGGCTGGGCGTCCTAACGGGAGAGGGAAAATGGCGGAAGAAGAACAGATTGCAGTTCTCGAAGGACCACGCGGCAAGGCCGAGATCATCGAGATCTGGGACGGCGGCCGCCTCCTGGGATTTGAAGTACGCTCGGGCGACAAGGCGGTGAAGTGCTCGAACATCGGTGAGGCGTACATCGAGGCCGGCGAGCAGGCGGGCCTGGAGGTGCAGGGGCAGGGCCGCAAGTACGCGTAGCCGCCACGCTCAAGCGATCAAAGGGACCAGACGAAAGGCGCCCGCACTGAGTTCGGGCGCCTTTCCTATTGCTTCACGAGCGCCTTGCGTAGCGGGCATAGGAGGCCCTGGTGTGCAGTGACGTGGGGCCCCGACGTACGGGACTGCCGGAAGGAGCGGCTGTGCTACCCCTCGTGGTGCGCGGCGCCGGTGGCGTCCTGGCGCGTCGGCGGGGCGCGGCGCGGCGGGCGGAGGAAGAGCATCAGGACGCCCGACGAGGCGGCGGAGACGGCGAAGCTGGTGAAGGCGATTGTGTAGCTGCCGGTGAGGTCGAAGACGAAGCCGGCGAAGATCGGCCCCAGCACTAGCCCGAACATCTGCACAAAGTCCATCGTGCCAGAGATGGTGCCGAAGGCCCGCCGGCCGAAGTATGCGCCGCGGGTGGCGTTCATGGTGACGGCGCCGCCGCCCCAACCGATGGCGTAGACGGTGATGTAGAGCACCAACAGCGTCCAGCCTTCCGTGACGTTGCTCAGGATGAGGGCGCCGATGCCCACCATCAGCATGCTGACGGCCATGATGTAGCGCGGAGGGAAGCGGTCCGCCAGCCACCCGAAGCCCAACCGGCCGACGACGCTGGTCAACGTTGTCGCGGCGAGGATTGTCGAGGCGACCTCGAGGCTCCGGCCCGTGTCGACCATGAAGGGCACGACGTGCAAGGAGATGGCGCCGACCGCGAACTGGCGCAGGCCGAACGCAATCGCCAGGAACCAGAAGACCGGCAGCCGCAGCGCGCTCCGCAGGGTGTAGTCGCCTTCCATAGGGTCCGCGGGGGCGCGGGCGGCGCTCGACGCATCGGCCGAGCCTGACGCGGCGGGCGTTGGCTGCCGCTCACTGGGGCGCTCGCCGTCGGGGAGCATGCCGTAGTCCTCGGGGCGGGTGCGCATGATCAGCGCGAGGGGGATCGCCAGCACCCAGATGGCGATGCCGGCGGCCACGGCTGTCATGCGCCAGCCGTGGTTAACAATGAGCAGCCCCAAGATTGGGATGAAAAGCCCTCCCAGGCCGCTGCCCGTCAGGGAGATGCCTATTGCGAGGCCGCGCTTCTTGACGAACCAGTTGGCCGGAGCCACCAGCGCCGGCACTCGAATGCCGACGGACATGCCCACGGAGATGACACCCAGAAAGACGACGTAGAACATGAGGAGGGAGGTGACCTGGCTCATGAGCAGGAACCCGATGCCCATCGTGATGGCGCCGATGGTGATCATGCGCCTCGGGCCGTAGCGGTCGACCAGATAGCCGCCAAGGGGACCCAGCATGCCGCCCTCGAGCTGCGAGAGGGCTATGGCGCCGCTGAGGGCCGCCCGGTTGGTGGAGAACTCCTCCTGCAGGGAGAGGAAGAAGACACCGAACCCCTGCCAGTAGAAGCCGCTGCCGATGACCAGCACGCACATGGACGCCAAAACGATCCACCAGCCGTAGAAGATGCCTGACGGGCGGGCGGGTTCTTGCTGCTGTCTGCTCATGCAACTCCACGAACAAGATATTGCCGATGCGCAACCGGCTACCGAAGGACTACGTGACGCCGATGGCCAGGAGCACAGCGCCCACGCCCGACAGCGCAACGCCTGTCAGGACTCGGGGGCTGAAGCTCTCCAAGTTCCGGTTGAAGATGAAGCTCAGCGTCGGGACGAAGACGACGCCAAGGCGCGCCAGGGGCGTCACCAGCGATACGGGGGCGATGGCCAGCGCCGCAAACCGGAAGAGCTGCGCCAGAAAGACGGCAACGGCGCTGGCGGCGAACATCGGCACCACCTTCAGGTCAAAGCCGCGCATGTTCTTCAGCTGGCCGGGAATGGCCAGGGTCGCGATGAGGAGCCCTGCCGCGGCGACGTAGGCAATCAATCCGCCGGCGATTCCCAGCCCCGTGTCCTCAAGCGCGTAGCGAATCATGATGGGGCTGGTGCCGTAGGCGGCGGCGGAGAGGAGCCCAAAGGTGTACCCCTCGACGTAGCGGGGGTTGGTTGCGGCGTTGGGCCTGGGCGTGCCGGCGGCTGGCGTTGCCGCCGCGACGGGCTGTTCGGCGGCCTGGGCGGCGACCGGCTCCGGCTGCCGCTGGCGTCGGCGCTCGACCATGATCATGGGGCCGACCACGAGGAGGACGATGCCAACACCCATCAAGGGGGTGACCTCCTCGCTCAGCACGATCACGGCGACGACGACGGAGTAGATGGTATTCGTGGCCTGCAGAGGCTGGGAGCGGTTCGAGCCGATGGCGTCGATGCAGCGGTAGTTGCAGTATCGGCCGATGAGGAAGTGCAGAACTCCGGCGCCAGCCAGCAGCAACATGGCCTCCGACGAGAGGTCGAACGTGTCGAAGATCTGGCCAGTAGCAAGGGCAGCGATGGCGAAGAGAGGGACGCCGAGAATTACAGTTATGTAGAGTCCGAACGACGCGGAACTGCCTATCACCCCTCGCCGCGCGGTGATGGTGCTGAAGGCGAAGGAGAGGGCCGAGAGCACGGCAAACAGGGCGCCCAGCATGATAGTTCCTACGCCAAAGACTTTTGCGACTTTCCCCTCACTCGGCGCACTTGAGGGGATAGATGGACGGGACTATTATAGCGGCACATTTCGACGCTTGCTGAGACTGGGCACCCTGCAAGCACCAGGGCGGGATCCGAAGGGGGAAGACATGGGTTGGTCCGAACATCACCCAAGGGGACTCCTATACCATGACGCCTCGCAGGCGTTCCAGGGGTATACGCTCATTGCCATGTCCGGGGGGAACACGGCGTACCTGTTGGACATGGAAGGGCGTGTGTGCCATCGCTGGTTCAGGGAACAGGGGCTGGCGTACGGCTTTCTGCTGCCGAACGGGAACATGCTCTGCCGCAGCCGCGGGGCCGGCGGCACCGGGGTGGCGGGCGAGCCGGTGTCGGGCATCATGGAGCTGGACTGGGACAGCAACGTCGTGTGGGAGTACTGGGACGCGCGAGCGCACCACGACTTCGAGCGGCTGCCGAACGGCCACACCCTCGTGGTGCGGTCGGACCCGATGCCGCAGGAAGTGTCGCGGCGCGTGCGCGGCGGGCGGGGCGACATCGACGCGCCAATGGACGGCGAGATGGTGCGCGAGGTTGACGTGGAGGGCTCGACGGTACGCGACTACAGCATGTGGCAGGCCCTCGACCCCGAGACGGACGTGATGTGTCCCTTCGAGTCCCGGGCCAACTGGCTGCACCAGAACGCGCTGACCATGACGACTGACGGCGACCTCCTGGTCAGCTTCCGTCAGATTGACACGGTGGGCATCGTTGACAAGGACACGGGCCAGTTCACGTGGAAGTGGGGGCCAGGGCAGATCTCGCACCAGCACCACCCGACATACTTGGACAACGGCAACGTCCTGATCTTCGACAACGGGCCGCACCGGGGCGGCGCCACCCACTCGCGCGTCGTCGAGATCGACCCGAAGACTGACGAGATCGCGTGGGATTATGTCGGCGACCCGCCGATCTCGTTCTACAGCTTCCACATCAGCGGGTGCGAGCGGCAGCCCAACGGCAACACGCTTATCACGGAGGGGGCGCCGGGACGCATCTTCGAGGTTACGAACGACAAGGAGATCGTGTGGGAGTTTGTGAACCCGCACAAGATCCCGGAGGGCGCGCAGTTTGGGTCGGGCGCGATGAACTCCGTGTTCCGAGCGCACCGGTACACTGCGGACCATCCGGCGCTGACAGGACGGGACCTGACGCCGGAGGCGGGTTCCCTACCCTAGGGTAAGAGCAGGTTTCGCAATTCAGGAGGTGCCGCCCCAACGGGAGCGGCCACCTCGCACTTGAGAATCGGTCAGCAGGAGGCGGGATGGCGCAGACCAAGGGAAGGGCGCGCACACCCTACATCGTCAAGAAGAACACGGCGCTGCTTGCCTCCTCGCAGGCGTTCAGCGGAGCGGGCGGGCAGATGGTGCCGACGCTGGCGCCGGTGCTCGTGGTGCAGATGATCAACAATGCGTCGCTGGCGGGCATCGGCACGAGCATCACGGGGCTGAGCCGGCTCATCATCGCGTACCCCATCGGGCGGCTGACGGACGCGTTCGGACGTAGGGTGGGCGTCGTGCTGGGGCTGCTGCTAACGGGGTGCGGCGCGGGCATTATCGGCGCTGCGGCCATCATGTCGAACTTCCCGATCCTGCTGTTTGGGTTGCTGGTGATGGGGCTCGGGACGGGCGCGGTGCAGCAGCTCCGGGTGGCGGCCGCGGACATGTACCCGCCAAGCCGTCGCGCCGAGGGGCTGGGGCTCGTGCTCACGGGCTCGCTGGTGGGGGCCATCTTCGGGCCCATCCTCATTCGCGCTGCGGAATGGCTGGCGCCCGGGTTCGACCTGGAGCCGATCGCGCTCGCCTGGTTCTTCGTGCCGATAGCGGTCATCGGGAGCGTCACGCTCATCCTGCAGGTGCGGCCGGACCCCAAGGAAATCGCCACCAACCTCTCGGAGTACTACCCGGACTATGTCCCGCCGCCGGCCGTGCAGGGGACACCGCCCAAGGTGAGCATCGTCACGTTCATGAAGGAGTACCCAAAGCTCACGGCATTCGTGTCCATGTTCAGCGTGCAGGGCAACATGAACATGATGATGGCGATGACCTCGCTGGCCCTGAACGAGCATGGGTTTCCGCTTTCCAGCATCTCGCTCTCGGTGGCCATTCACGTCATCGGCATGTTCGGGTTCTCGATCCCCATCGGGCGGCTTGCGGACCGAATCGGCCGGCGCAACACCATGCTGATCGGAGTCTTCGTGGCGGCTGCCGGGACGTGGTTCGTGGTAGCGACGCCCTACTACTGGATCATCACGCTGGGCACGTTCCTGGTGGGCCTGGGCTGGTCCGGGGTGAACATCTCGGCGACGGCGCTGTACGCGGACACGACGGCGCCGGCGGCCCGCGGTCGCGTCATTGGCGCGAACGACACGTTCACGGCGACGGCGGCCATCGGCATGCCGCTGGTGGGCGGAGTCGTGATCGAGACGATGGGGCTGCACTTCCTCGGATTCTTCGGGATGGCGCTGATGGTGCCGGCGCTCTACTTCCTGCTGCGGCTGCGGGAGCGCTACCCGGGCACGTACGAGGGGCCGGGCGACAGGGCGAGGGCAGCGGCAGAGGGCTAGCGGCTCGGGCAGCCCTTGCCGCCTGTGGCGGGGTTGTGTACATTTTGCCATCATGCCCATCTGTGGAGGGAATTGATGTCTGCGTTTGAAGCGGGACAGCGTGTGCGCGTCAAAGAGGCCATCGGCGAGCTTCCGGACAGCTGGACGGGCCGCGAGGCGGTCGTGGTGGAGCCGGCGCCTCGGGACCAGGGCCTGCTGGTGCGCTTCGACGACGAGCCGAACCGCACGTACGCCGTCGCGGAGGACTGCCTGGAGGCCGCGTAGTCGACCGAGCGCGGACCGCGTCCGTCATCACTGGCGGCGGTCGCGCATTCATGTGATTCAGGAGGTTGTCATGCCCCTGTTCGAGCAAGGACAGCGCGTGAAGATCAACCGGGAGGCCAAGGACCCGCCGGCGCCCGGGGTTCTCTTGGACCGGACGGGTTACGTCTTCAAGGTGATTGACTTCTTCGAGGGCGTCAAGAAGCCGGGCGACCCGCAGGAGTACATGGTCTGGCTCGACGGAGACTCACAGCCGAAGTCGGCGCCGGAGAGCTGGCTCATCGCGATCTAGGCGGAGAGAGGCCCGCATCATAGGCATCTTGGCAGCCCCACCCTTTTGACCTGAGGGAATCTCAGGGCAATAAGGGTGGGGCTGTTGTTGTGTCGCGGGTGGGGCGTTGGAGTGAGGGCGAGTCCGAAATTTGCGGTGGTGCCGAGGGAGGGTGTCGAACCCACACGCCCTTTCGGGCAGCGGATTTTAAGTCCGCCGCGTCTACCGTTCCGCCACCTCGGCGCTATGGATACAGTTTGCAGCCATTGCAGCGTAGGCGCAATCGGGAGCAGCAGTGCGGAGAGGAGATGTGGAGGCGACGGGCGGAATCGAACCGCCGAATAAGGGTTTTGCAGACCCTCGCCTTAACCACTTGGCTACGTCGCCTCGTGATGGTGGTGCCCAGGGCGGGACTCGAACCCACACGGGTTGCCCCACGGCCCCCTCAAGACCGCGTGTCTACCAGTTCCACCACCTGGGCCAAACGACAAACAGGCCAAACCATGAGGGTGTCAGCTATGCAATCTTCCCACTTGGGGGCCGTTTCTGTCAATGCAGAGCGGCTTGGCGCACCGCCCTTGGTACGGTAGCATGGGCTTCGCCATGAGCACTGAATCGGAGAACCCATTTCGGCCTGAGTACTTCCGCCGGGAGGATGAGTCACCCGACGTCCTCTTCTACCGGGAACCGCGCCTCGTCGTGCACATCGACGACCGGGCGATCGAGGCGGTGGGCGAGTACTTCAGCACGAGCCTGCCGTCGGAGGGCATCATCCTCGACCTGATGAGCAGCTGGCGGTCGCACCTGCCGGCGGACTTCGAGCGGGAGCGTCTCATTGGGCTGGGGCTGAACGGCGTGGAGCTGGCCGAGAACCCGCAGCTCGACGACCGGGTGCTCGCGGACATCAACACCGTGCGCGGGCTGCCCTTTCGCGACAACTCGCTGCACGCGGTGGTCATCACCGTGTCCATCCAGTATGTCACGCACCCGGTGGAGATCTTCCGGGAGGTGCACCGGGTGCTGGAGGACAGGGGCAGCTTCCACATCATCTACTCGAACCGCATGTTCCCGACCAAGGCGACGGCAATCTGGCGCTCGCTGGACGACTACGAGCATGCGCAGCTCATCAACGCGTACTTTGCCGTGTCCGGGGGTTGGGAGCAGCCGCGCGTCCTGGACATCAGCCCGCAGCCGAAGGGCGCCTCCGACCCCGTCTACGTGGTCTCGGCACGCAAGGTGGCGGAGTGAGGCGAGGCCGTCTCTAGCGCCAGGACCAGAAGGCGACGGTCCCCTCCGCGATTGCCCGCGGCTCCGCGAATCCGTCGGCGTCCAGCACGATGACCTGGTCCTGGGTACGCACGGTGTCATCTGGCTCGGGTATCCGGCCTGCGAAGACCAGGTACAAGCCGTCGGGAGACCAGACGCCGTGGGAATGGGAGTACTGGTCGAAGTAGCTGAGCCAGATGAACATCTCCTGCGTCGGCAGGAAACGCACCAGTTCCCGTGGCTCCGACCCGTCGAGGCCGGCAACCTTCCACACCAGCCACTCCTGTCCCGGGTCGAGGGCGGCGTAGGCCAGGCGCGAGCCGTCCGGCGACCACACGAAGGACAGGGTCGGGTCGGTCACCTCCAGGAGCACGCTTCCGGTTTCCGCATCGAGCACATCGAAACCGTCGTAAAGGGAGAGTCTTGGCAGCAGGTCGTTCGAGACGGCGATGTGGCGCTCGGTGGGCGACCAGAGGAATGCCCGCAGTCCCTCTGCCTCGGTCAGGGCGCTCGCGCCACCGCCGTCGGACGTCGCCGTGTGTAACGCGAGGCCGCCGGAGGAGGTGGCGCCGACGTAGGCCATGCGCTCGCCGTCGTGGGAGAGGCCCGGGGCGCGAAAGGCGAGGCCGCCGACCGACAACACGGAAGTGTCCAACGCATCGGACCCCTCGGCGGTGAGCAGGCGGTCCCGGACGTGCAGGAGGGCTCCGTCGCCGGATGGAGACCATACGAAGTAGAGCGGGGCGCCGGAGGCCACTTCCTCCGCGCCGCCCTCGCCGTCCGCGCTTGCCGTGTACAGCGTCAGCCCGGACGCGCCGGACGCGAGAAAGGCCACGCGTTCGCCCGCGGGGCTCCAGTACGGGTAGTGCGGGGCACGCTGCGCGACGTAGCCGACGTTGAGGGGGTTGTTCGCGAATACGACTGTGTCCTGGCCAGATGCCAAGTCGATAACCCGGAGGTCGACGCCGTCTACCGTCGAGCCCTCGACAATGACACGGGAAACGACCAGCCGCGCGCCGTCGGGCGACCATGCGGGCCAGGCGTAGTAGGAGGAGGGACGTGCCTGGGCGAGGCCGGCAACCGCAAGAGTCGCGACGGGGCCGGAGCCGAGGCGGGTGACCTGCTCGCGAAGGGTGCCGTCGCCCTTGACGGTGTAGACGTTGCCGTCGTCGCCCACGTAGGCGATGCGGTCGACGCTGGGGATTGGGGTCGGTTCGGGAGTCGGCGCGACGTCGTTAGCCGGGGTGCCGCATGCGGACAGCAGCGCAATCGAAAGGATGGCAAGCAAGCCCCCAAGCGGCAGACGCAATCGGAGGCGCCCGGCCGAACCATCGCCGGAGCTTCGGGTGGGCGCGGTGCGCACTGCGCCGCGCAAGGCGGCGGAGAGTGCGCCTATGCAATACACGGCAGCGCCGAGCCTACCGCATCTTGCGGCCCTTGTTCATGGTGATGACGCCGTCCTTTTCCATGATGCCGTCATAGAGAATGGTGTCACCCGTCACGTCTGCGTAGCCGCGCCCGTCATCGGCCGAGACACCGGTGGAGGCAAATACGCGGAAGTTCGTTATCCTCCTGCCCGCCAGCTTGCCGCCCTGGGAAACCGTCAGCAGGGCCTCCGAATCCGGGTATGGAAGACCGCACTGAGTCGCCAACTCGATGCGCATCTCCCGTGACACGACTTTCCCGCTGGAACCTCCGCCAAAAGGCCACATATCGGCCCCCTTTCCGCGCTCGCTGGCGCTAGCCCATCATACGCTACTTTCCGACTCATGCATAATTTGAGCCTTCAACCTGCGGCCTCATACGAGGCCCGATAAAGCGAATGGGCCAGCAATGCTGGCCCTCAATCGTGTCGTTGGCAGGAGCGCGAGGATTCGAACCCCGGACCGGCGGTTTTGGAGACCGCTGCTCTACCAGGCTGAGCTACGCTCCTGCGATGGTAATGGCGCCCCTGGAGGGACTCGAACCCCCGACGCCCTCCTTAGGACGGAGGCGCTCTATCCTCTGAGCTACAGGGGCCTGGTGGAGATAGGGGGATTCGAACCCCCGGCCTCTGCGTTGCGAACGCAGCGCTCTTCCAGCTGAGCTATATCCCCTCGACTCCAAATTATAGCACGACTCCGCCATGTGACGGCACCCGGCGCGCCTTGCCACTCAGGGGTGCGCCGCCCTATGCTTGGGCACGAGTCTCGCCACGAGGAGGAACGCCATGCCCGGGACGGAACTGCACCTGCTCAGCGTCGCGGAGGCCAGCGGAGAGATCGCCGCGGGGCGGTTGTCGCCGGTGGAGCTGACGCAAGCGTACCTCGAGCGAATCGAGGCGCTGGAGCCGCGCATCAACGCCTACATCACCGTCACCGGCGACCTCGCGATGGAGCGGGCTCGGCAGGCGGAGGCGGAGATTGCGGCGGGGCAGAGCCGCGGGCCGCTGCACGGCATTCCCATCGCGCTCAAGGACCTCTACAACACCGCCGGCATCCCCACCACGGGCGGCAGCAAGATCCTGGCGGAGAACGTGCCGGACGAGGACTGCCCCGCGGCAGCCAAGCTTTCGGATGCGGGCGCAGTGCTGCTGGGCAAGCTCAACATGCACGAGTTCGCCTTCGGCATCACCAACAACAACGCCCACTACGGCCCGGCGCGCAACCCGTGGAACACGGACTGCGTGACGGGCGGCTCCAGCGGCGGGTCCGGCGCGGCCATGGCGGCCGGCCTCTGCGCCGCAACGCTGGGATCCGACACAGGAGGCTCCATCCGCATACCCGCGGCATTCTGCGGCATAGTCGGACTGAAGCCGACGTACGGGCGGGTCAGCAAGCGCGGCGTACTGCCGCTCTCGACGTCGCTGGACACCGTGGGCCCGATGACGCGCAGCGTGGCCGACGCGGCCGTCGTGCTGCAGGCCATCGCGGGCTACGATGCGCTCGACCCTAACAGCGTCGACGCGACCGTGCCCAGCTTCCTCGACGCGATGGCCGGAGGCGCCGGCGGACTGCGCATCGGGGTGGTGCGCGGCGACTACCGGCTGCCGATGGACGACGAGTTGGAGCGGGCGGTGGAGGCAGCGTTCGCGCACCTGGGCAGCCTCGGCGCGACGCTCGTCGACCCTCTGGAGCTGCCGCTGCTGCGGGAGGCGCTGCCGCACAACTTCGTCATCATCTCGTCGGAGGCAGCGGCCTTCCACCGGGAGTGGCTCGACGAGCGACCGGGCGACTACGGCGAGGACGTCTTCGGGCGGCTGTCAGGCGGGCGCAACAACGCGGCGACGGACTACATCATCGCGCGGGAGACGCAGTCTCGGATCTGCGGGCAGCTCGCGGAAGCCATGGCGGACTTCGACGCGCTGGCGATGCCGATGCTGCCGCTGACGGCGCCGCCTATCGGGCAGGACCGGGTGAGCGTCGGCGGCGCGGAGATGGACTTGCGAACGGCGGTGACATGGTACACGCAGCCGTTCAACCTCACGGGCTTCCCGGCGATCTCGGTCCCCTGCGGGTTCACGTCGGCAGGCATGCCCATCGGCTTTCAGCTCGTGGGCAAGCCATTCGCGGAGGGCACGCTGTTGCGGCTCGCGCACGCCTACGAGCAGAGCACGTACTGGCACACGCGGACGCCTGCGCTGTAGGGATCGCAGCAGCTACGGACGGGGCACAAGGGAGCGGCTTTGGACAGTCGGCTTTTGCCGTGTCCCAGGAGGCCTGCCCCTTCCACCACTGTGGCCGCCAAGCTATGATTGAGTGACGTGCTTTCACCTACGTCCCAACGCCTGACGAAGGACTGTCTTTAGCCATGCTGAACATCGACCAGATACGCCGAACGCCCGACGAAGTCGCGGCCGCACTCGCGCGTCGCGGGGAGGAGCCGGACTTCGTGGAACTGCTGCGGCTGGACGAGGAGCGCCGTGCGGCCATCACGGAGCGCGATACGCTGCGCGCGACGCACAACCAGCTGAGCCGCGAGTTCGGGCAGCTCATGGCGGCTTCACGCAGCGGCGGCGGAGAACCGGCCCGGCTGGAGGAGCTTCGGGCGGAGACGCAGGCGGTCAACGAGCGGGTGGAGGATCTCGGCGAGACCATCCGCGAGGCCGAGGCGACCATCGAAACGATCATGCTGGAGCTTCCCAACCTGCCGCTGGACTCAACGCCGGACGGCCTCGACGAGTCGGCGAACACCGTTGCGAGCTCGTGGGGCGAGGCGCGGTCGTACGGCTTCACGCCGATGGCGCACTGGGACCTAGGAGACAAGCTGGGCGTCATCGACATGGAGCGCGGGGCAAAGCTCTCGGGCGCGCGCTTCTACGTGCTGACGGGCCCTGCCGCTCGACTGGAGCGCGCGCTCATCAGCTGGATGCTGGACGTGCACACGCGGGAGCACGGGTACACGGAGATGGCCCTGCCCGCCATGGTCCGCGAGCAGGTGATGCTGGGCTCCGGCAACCTGCCCAAGTTTGGCGACAACCTGTACCGCGACGTGGAGGAGGACCTGTGGCTGCTGCCGACGGCGGAGGTCGCGCTCACGGGGCTCCACCGGGACGAGATCCTCGACCCGGGCGCGCTGCCGATCAAGTACGTCGCGCAGACGCCGTGCTTCCGCCGCGAGAAGGCCGCCGCGGGGCGCGACACGCGGGGCATCAAGCGCGTGCACCAGTTCAACAAGGTGGAGATGTACCAGCTTGTGGAGCCGGAGCAGGGCGAGGCGGCGCTGGACTCGCTGGTGGAGGACGCGTCGGACCTGCTGCGGCGGCTGGAGCTGCCGCACCGGGTGCTGTCGCTGTGCGCGGGCGACATGGGGTTCCAGTCGGCCAGGACGTACGACATCGAGGTGTGGTCGCCGGGTTGCGAGGAGTGGCTGGAGGTGAGCTCGTGCTCGACCTGCACCGACTTCCAGGCGCGGCGGTCAAACATTCGCTACCGGCCGGAGGCGGGCGCGCGGCCGCAGTACCCGCACACGCTGAACGGCTCGGGGCTGGCGCTGCCGCGGGTGATCATCGCCGTGCTGGAGACGTACCAGCGTGAGGACGGGTCGATCGAGACGCCGGCGGCGCTGCGCCCGTACATCGGCGCGGACGCGATCGTGTAGCTCGCGCGGCGAGGCAAGCTGGCCAGGCTGGACTTGGGGCCGCAACGCGGAGGGATGGCCGAGCGGACTATGGCGCCTGTCTTGAAAACAGGTGTGGGGAAACTCACCGTGGGTTCGAATCCCACTCCCTCCGCCAACCTCCAATTGCTCGTGTCCAAGATTGTTGGACACCCCTCCTCCTACACTGTGCGATTGCTGCCTTGCGACGGTCTCAAATGATTCTTCAAGAATGGGAGTATGGTGCAATGTCAGGTTCCAGTCCGCTGCCACGTCCGCTTGAGAACTCCTACTGGGTTGTGCCAGGCCGGTTTCTGGCCGGCGAGTACCCGGGTGCGCCCTTCGAGGAGCAGGCTCGGCCGAGGTTGCGGGCACTCCTCGAGGGCTGCGTTTCGCGCTTCCTTGACCTGACGGAGCAGGGCGAGCTGGAGCCGTATGAGGGACTGCTGCTCGAGGAGGCACACAAGCTTGGGCTGCCCGTGAAGTACGAGCGGCATCCTGTCCGGGACGCCTGGATACCTAACTCTCCTGCCGAGATGTCGGCGATTCTGGATGCCATTGACGCGTCGGTGAATGGCGGTGAGACCGTCTACGTGCATTGCTGGGGCGGCATCGGGCGGACGGGGACCGTCGTTGGATGCTGGCTGGTGCGGCACGGCATGACTGGCGCCGAAGCCCTCTCGCAACTGGCCGAGATGTGGCCAGTCATGGCGAAGGCGCACCTAAAGACAACCTCACCGGAGACGCCGGCACAGTTCGAGTACGTCCGCAACTGGAAGGAGTCTGAAGCCTAGCTGACTCCTACCCGTCGAAGCCCTTGTAGAGTAGCTGGAGACCGTGGCCGTCCGGGTCGTCGAAGTAGATGCAGGTGTCGTCGCCGGGACGGCCGTGGACGTAGACACCGGCGTTCTCGAGGCGGGCCTTGGTGGCCTCGTAGGACTCCGGCTCCATCTTGAGGGCCATGTGGTTGAGCTCGATGCCGCCCTCCGTGACCGCGCCACCGCGGGTCTTGAACAAGGCGACCTGGTCGTTGCCGCACCAGAGGAAGCAGTTGCCCCCACCCTCGTGGTTCACCGTCATCCCCAGCAGGTCGACGTAGAACGCCTTGGCCCGCTCCAGGTCGTTGACCCACAGCACCACGTGGTCTATACCCGTGGTCTTGATCTGTATCTCCGTCTGCTGCATCTCGTCACCTCCGTTGGTGGGCTTCTTCTCCAGTTGACCGCAGTCTACCACCCGATGGCGTAGCCGTCGCGACGGGGGTCTGCGGCGCCGTAGAGGGCGCCGGTCTCCGTGTCCACCTGGATCATCACCTCGCTGCCTGTGGCCGCCCAGTCGTCGATGACGGACACCGGGTGACCGCGGCCGCGGAGGCCGTCAAGGACGTCTGCGGGGAAGCGGCCCTCCATGCGGAGCTCGTCGGGCGCTGTGTGCGGGATCGTCGACTCGGTGCCGTCCTGCACATGACGCCAGCGTGGGGCCTCGACGGCCTCGGCGACGTTCATGCCGAAGTCGAGGACGTGGGTGACGACCTGGAAGTTGGTCTGCACCTGGGTGTCGGCGCCGGGCGTGCCGCAGACGAGGGCGAGCTTGCGTCCGGCGTCCGAGTCCTTGAAGACCATGACCGGGTTCATGGTGTGGCGCACCCGCTTGCCGGGCGCGAGGGCGTCTATGTGGTTGGGGTCAAGGTGCCAGTAGGTCATGCGGTTGTTCAGCAGCACGCCGGTGTTGCCCGCGATGATGCTGGACCCGAAGGCGGTCTGCAGGCTCTGGAGCATGGAGACGGCGTTGCCCCACTGGTCGACGACGCAGAAGCAGGTGGTGTCCTCCCGCGGAGCCGAGACGCCGGCGGTGGCCTTCGGCGGCTGCGCGCCCTGATAGCGCCACGGGTCGCCGTGCGGGACGTTCGCCATGGCGCGCGCTGGGTCAATGAGCCTTGCTCGCTCGGCGGCGTAGTCCTTCGAGAGCAGGCCGGGTACGGGCACCTCAACCCACTCCGGGTCGGCCATGTAGACCTCGCGGTCGGCGAAGGCGAGGCGCTTGGCCTCGACCATGACGTGGACGCTCTCGGCGGTGTTGCAGCCGAGGGTGCGGAGGTCGAACTGCTCGGCGAGGCTGAGCTCCTGCAGCAGCACGTGGCCACTGGAGTTCGGCGGGGCCTCGTAGACGGTGTGGCCGTGGTAGGTCGTCGAGATGGCGTCAGACCAACGAGCGCGCTGGTCGGCGAGGTCGCGCATCGAGATGAGCCCATCCTGACTCTGGATGAAGCGGACTATCTCCTCGGCGACGTCGCCCTCGTAGAAGACGCCCTCGCCCTCTGACGCGATGCGCTCGAAGGTGCGAGCGAGGTCCTCCTGGTAGAGCATCTCGCCGGCGCGAATGGGGCGGCCATGGCGCGCGTAGACGGCCGCCGAGGTGGGGAAGACGGTGAGCACGGGGTCTTCGGCGATGTTTTTCGCGAGGAGGTTGGAGACGGGGAAGCCGTTGGCCGCGAGGTCGATGGCGGGGGCGAGGACGTCGGACAGGGGCAGCGTGCCGTAGCGCTGGTGCATCGCCGTCCAGCCGCGGAGCAGCGATGGCACGGAGGTGGAGAGTACGCCCTTCATGGGGATGCCGGTGGCCTGGTAGCGCTCCAGCGTGGCCTCATAGGGCGCGGAGCCGGTGGCGTTGATGACCTGCAGGGTGTCATCCGCGCTGGTGTAGACCATGATGAAGCCGTCGCCGCCGATGCCGGACATGAGGGGCTCGACGACGCTGACGGCCGCGGCGACGGCGAGGGCGGCGTCGACGGCGTTGCCGCCGCGCTGGAGCGTCGAAATGCCGGCCTGCGAGGCGAGCGAGTGGCCGCTGGACACCATGCCGCGTCGGCCCATGATGACGGGCCGGTTGGACGCGAAGATCTGACCGTGCGGAGTGGACGCCATATCGGGCCTCCTGCGGCGAGAGTGCGTTTGGGTGGACTATAGGCGACCGGGCGCGCTTGGGGAAGGGGGCTATGTCACGTTTGACGCACTCACCCCTGCCCAATACACTTGCTAGCTACTGTTCTACGGCGCGCCGGCGCCAATTGCACCGAGCCCACCGCTACTCCGAAGGGGACGCATGCGCAAGCCTCGACCACGGTTCTTCTATGGCTGGCTCGTGGTCATTGCGTCGGTGCTGGCGGGGGCCGTGCAGAGCGGCGGGAGCGTCTGGGGCGCCAGCGTCTTCGCGTCGCACATGACGGACGAGCTCGGGTGGACGCGCTCCGCGTTCTTCGGGGCCTTCACGCTGCGAGCCGTCGTGGGAGGCATACTTTCGCCCTTCATCGGGCCGATGCAGGACACGCGGTCGGGTCCCCGCATACTCATGCTGCTGACCGGCGTCACCATGGGCTTCTCGCTGATCACCCTCAAGTGGATCGACAACATCGTCCTCTTCTACGTCCTCTTCGGCGCGCTGGGGGCGCTCACGATGGTGGGCGGGGCCGAGATGCTGATCGTGGCCATTGTGCCCAAGTGGTTCGTGCGCATGCGCGGGCGGGCCGTGGCTATCGCCTCGTCGGGCACGGCGATGGGGCCGCTGTTCTTCCCCTTCCTGGTCCACGGCATCATTACGCTGGTGGGCTGGCGCAACGCGTGGGTGTGGCTGGGCATCGGGTCGATGGCGATCATGGTGCCGCTGGCGCTGATGGTGCGGTCGAGGCCCGAGGACATCGGCCTGCTTCCCGACGGCGCGAGGGAACCGGACCCGGAGACCCTTCGACAAGCTCGGGGTGAACGGACGGGGGCGGCCCAGAGCGAACGGCGCATCACGCCGAGGGCGGAGCAGAGCTTCACTCGGCGGCAGGCGATGCGCACGTACGCGTTCTGGCTGCTGATCCTGGCGTTCTTCCTCTCCATGCTGGGCATGGGCGGCTTCCACGCCAACTGGATCCCCTACTTCGAGGACATCGGGTTCTCGCCGGCCGTCGGGGCGTGGGCGGCGACGGCGTACGGCGTGTGCTCCATCAGCGTCCGGCTGGTGTGGGGCATCGTGGCAGAGCGTTACCCGGTGCGCTACCTGCTGGTAATTCAGGCGCTGCTGACGGCAGTGAGCATCATGCTGTTCCTGAACATCACCAATGTGCCGACGCTTATCATCGCCGGGGCGTCCCACGGGCTTGCGCTGGGCGGATTCTTCATCATGCGGCCGCTCATCATCGCCAACTACTTCGGCAGGCAGAACCTGGGGGCGATCAATGGCGTCCTGCGGCCATTCGTGACGCTGAGCGGCGCCGTGAGCCCGCTGTTGATTGCAGGGATGTTCGACATCTTCGGCACGTACCGCGAGGCCTTCCTGCTGGCGACGTTCACGTGGGTCCTCGCGGCGGGAGTCGTGTTCCTGGCGGCGCCGCCGAGGCGGCAGCGCGCGGCGAGCGAGGCGGCTGCGGGGTAGGACGCCACCAGGCAATCCTCTCCGGCGCCGCCTAGGCCGCGGCAAAACAACCTGCCACAATCTGTAGCCAACACGGCACATTTCAGCTACAAGTCGAAAAATTTTCTCTTTGGGGCACACCCCCACGCACTGGCCGGCCGCACTGACACCCTGGCGCGACGTGAGACCGCATAGGCATCGAACTCTCCAGCGCCCACATGACCCGAGGACCACATGGTGAGGCTAGTTGTTATGTAAAGACGTGCAGCGTTTGCCATGCAGTGAACGTAGCGCGCGCCGCGACTTACGGGCAAGAGAGCTGTGTCAGGGTGCAGCGATAGGCTAGGCCGGCCCGCCGGGGGACCAGTTGTAGATCCTCGACAGGGAGCCGCCCATGAGGGCGGCACGCTCCGCATCCGTCAGCTCGCCGGTGACGCGGAAGGCGTCGACGCCCTGCTTGTAGGTGAGGAGGCCGACGGTGCGGGTCCAGTCGGTGCCCCACATGCAGCGGTCGATGCCGAAGGCGTCGAACAGGCGGCGCAGGGGCTCCCAGATGTCCGGGTACGGGAAGGGCTCGTGGGACAGCGTGCAGGCCGCGGAGATCTTGATGGCGACGTGGTCGAGCTCGGCGAGCGAGGCGACGATGGGGATGTCCGCAAAGGGCTCGTCCGGGATGGGCGGATAGTTGTAGGTGATCAAGCCAACGTGGTCGATGACCAATTGGGTGTCCGGGTGGCGCTCGGCGTAGGTGCGGAAGAGGGGCAGCTGGCCGGACGCCATGACGTTCAGGGGCACGCCGGCCTGTCCGGCGGCGGCGAAGAGGCGGTCTATGCCGGGGTCGCCTTCCTCATAGGGCGCGCGGGTGAGCATGAGGCGGACGCCAACCACGCCGGGGTTGCGGACCCACTCTGCAACGTCTTCCTCGACGGACTCGGAGTGGGGGTCGAAGGGCTTGATGAGGCCGAACCGTGTCGGGTGCTTCGCCCCCACCTCGAGGGCGTAGGCGCCGTCAAAGCGGTACATGGAGTAGGGCGAGACGAGGAGCGCGGCGTCGACGCCGGCGGCGTCCATGGCCTCGACCATCTGGTCGCCGTTGATCTCTGAAGGGCCGTCCAGGCTGCCAACCCAGGGGCGTTCGGGGCTGTTGCGCTCGTAGGAGTGCACCTGGGAGTCGATGATGGGGGTACGCGTCGCCATTGTTCTGCTCCTTGTCATTGACGCCGACGTGGAGGCGTCCGGGGGCCTCGTCGACGCCCGTCAGTCTACACCCGAATGGCGGAGCACGCACCGTCAGCGGCGGGGCATGCTGGACACGCCACCCGCCTATGCTAGAATGAGCCCGCAATCCGGATTTTGCCTACGCATGGAGTCTGTGCGGCTATGAAGAACAAGGTCTACGCCAGCTTCGACGAGGCCGTCGCCGACGTACCGGACGGCGCGACGTTCATGTCGGGCGGATTCGCGGGCATCGGGGTGCCGCGGAACCTCCTCATGGCGCTGGTGCGGCAGGGCGCGAAGGACCTCACGGGGATCTCCAACAACACCGGCGGGCAGGGCGAGGTCGTCGACGTGGGCAAGCTGGTTGAGAATGGGCAGATCCGCAAGATGGTCTGCGCCTTCAGCGCGGCGCCGCACCCGTCGCGAGCAAACCTCTTCGAGAAGCTGAACGAGCAGGGGCAGGTGGAGGCGGAGCTGGTGCCGCAGGGGACGCTGGCGGAACGGATGCGGGCCGCGGGAGCGGGCGTCGGCGCGTTCTACACGCCCACGGGCGTCGGGACGGAGACGGCGGAAGGCAAGGAGCACCGGGTCTTCAACGGGCGCACCTACGTCTTGGAGTACCCGCTGCACGCCGACTACGCTTTCGTGCGGGCGTACCGCGCGGACACCTTCGGCAACCTGCAGTTCCGGCGCTCGCAGCGCAACTTCAACCCCGTGATGGCAATGGCCGCGAGGATCACGATCGCCGAGGTCGAGGAGGACATCGTGGAGCTCGGCGAGCTGGACCCGGACAGCATCCACACGCCGGGCATCGTGGTGGACCGCGTTGTGAAGATACCGCCGCCGCCGGAGGGCATCTGGGACACGCCGAACCGGCGGGCGTAGCGGGAGGAACGCACGATGGCTGAGGAAAAGACGCCGCTGGACCGGCAGACGATGTGCAACCGCATCGCGATGGAGTTTCGCGACGGCTGGGTGGTAAACCTCGGCGTGGGCATGCCGACGCTGTGCTCCAACTACGACTTCGGCGACACGGACATCCTGTTCCAGTCGGAGAACGGGGTCATCGGCTACGGGCCGCTGTCGCCCGAGGGCGAGGAGGACATCCACCTGGTGAACGCGGGCGGGCAGCACGTGACGCTGGTGAAGGGCGCGGCCATCATCCACCACGCCGACTCTTTCTCGCTCATCCGCTCGGGGTACATCGACGTGACGGTCATGGGCGCGTACGAGGTGGCAGAGAACGGGGACTTCGCGAACTGGAAGACGGCCGGGCGCAAGGGCGGCGGCATCGGCGGGGCGATGGACCTCGCGGTGGGCGCGAAGCAGGTGTTCCTGGCGCTCGAGCACACCACGCGCGAGGGTGCGCCACGGCTGCTGAAGCGGTGCACGCTGCCGGTGACGGCCGTGGGCGTGGTAACCAAGGTGGTCACGAACCTCGGCCTCTTCGACGTCACGCCGGAGGGGTTCGTCATGCGCGAGATCGCGCCGGGGTACACGCCAGAAGAGGTGCAGGCCGTCACGGAGGCGACGCTGACTATCTCGCCGGACCTGAAGGAGCTGCGAGTTACGTAGGGTCGCGCCCTACGACAGGACAATCATGCGGGGTTCCCGCCCCCGCCAAGGGGTACGGGCGGGCTTGCGGGAACGGCGAATCTGAGTGCAAGGAGCGCATATGGCTGACCTCTCAAGGACTGCGGCCATCGTCGGGGTGGCGGAGTCCGACGAAATCGGGACGGTGCCGAACAAGTCGTCGCTGCAGCACCACATGGAGGCGGCGGCCAACGCGCTGGACGACGCGGGGCTGACGAAGAGCGACGTGGACGGGCTGTTCACGGCGGGTTACTCGACGTACGCGACGGGCGACTACCTGGGCATCAAGCCGCGGTTCACGGACAGCACGACGGTGGGCGGGTCGTCGTTCATCATCCACATCGCGCACGCCATCGCGGCGATAAACGCGGGTTGGTGCGAGGTGGCGCTGATCACGCATGGGCAGGCGGGCCGGAGCAACCGCGCGCCGCAGCCGGCAGACCCGAGCTTGCCGACGCTCCAGTACGAGATTCCGTACGGGTTCATCGGACAACCCATCAACTACGCGATGGGCGCGACGCGCTACATGCACCAGTACGGCGAGGAGCGCACGCGGCAGGCGCTGGCGGAGATTGCGGTCTCGACGCGGAAGTGGGCGCTGATGAACCCGAAGGCGGCCATGAAGGACCCGATGAGCTTCGAGGACTACCACAACTCGCGGTGGATCGCGTGGCCGTTCCACCTGTTCGACTGCTGCCTGGTGACCGACGCGGGCGCGGCGGTGGTGGTGACGTCGGCGGAGCGGGCCCGGAGCGCGAAGAAGCCGCCGGTGTGGGTGCTCGGCGCGGCGGAGAGCCACGACCACCTGGGCATTTCGACGATGCCGGACCTGACGTCCTCGGTGTCGCGGCACACGGGTCCGGCGGCGCTGGGCATGGCCGGGCTGACGCACAGCGACATCGACCTCGCGATGATCTACGACTCGTTCACGTACACGGTGCTCATCACGCTGGAGGGGCTCGGCTTCTGCGGCCCGGGCGAGGGCCCGGACTTCGTCGCAGGGCAGCGGACGGCGCCGGGCGGCGACTTCCCGATGAACACGAGCGGCGGCGGGTTGAGCTACACGCACCCGGGCATGTACGGCATCTTCCTCATCATCGAGGCCGTGCGGCAGCTCCGGGGCGAGTGCGGCGAGCGGCAGGTGCCGGACTGCGGCATCTCGCTCGTCAACGGCACCGGCGGCGCGCTCTCGTCGACGGGCACCGTGGTGCTCGCGCGGGACTAGGCAGTCGATTACGAATGAAAGCTGAAATGCGGGGAACACCATGACGCAACAGCCATACAGCAAGCCTCTACCGACACCGCAGCCGGAGTCCGACTTCTACTGGGAGAAGACCAAGGAACACGAGCTGTGGCTGCGCTACTGCAACGAATGCAACCAGGCGTACTTCTACCCTCGCGACATCTGCCCGGTCTGCTTCTCGCGCAACACGACGTGGGTGCAGGCGAGCGGCAAGGGCACGCTGCACACCTTCGCGATCGTGCACCGTGCGCCGACGCCGGCCTTCCGCGACGACGCGCCGTTCGTGGTGGCGATCGTCGACCTGGAGGAGGGCCCGCGTATGCCGACGAACCTGGTGGAGGTGGAGCCGGACCCTTCGGCGATCCACGTCGGCATGCCGGTGGAGGTGGTCTTCGAGGACGTGACGGAGGAGATCACGCTGCCGAAGTTCAAGCCCGCGGGGTAGGGGGATTCAGCCGCTTGTGCGCCCCCCAATGGCTCGGCCGCTTAGCCAGGTTAACTACTGTGGTACAATATAAGGTCTGTGTGATCCCAGCCTATGTTGGGTAGGACAGCCCAAGCCTGCATTTGATACAGGGCTTGTCAATTGCAGGACAAAGGTCAGAGCGTTGACAGTCGTACCGATTTACTTTAGATTACAAGTACTGTCTGATGCCAGCGTATGCTGGAGGTAGGACGGATGAGGGTCTGCAGTTCTGCAGGCCCTCAGGTTTTATGGAAACCTCTTTATCCCCGTCGGGCCACCGGACAACCCATTTACTTCCAGTAGCCTAACGTCGCCATGAGGGCCTGCGAGCTTGTCCCACAGTGTCGAAGGGACATGCTTCCCCGGGGCGATTGCTGCGTGTCGATGCGTCGCGTATGCGTTCAAGTCTGCCATTTGCACAAAATAGGATTCTTGGGACTGTCTCTCGTTGGGGTCTTCAAGTACTCGCTCAATCTTCAAGGAGCGTGCAGGACCACCAAAGTGTGCAGGGATGTAGTGAAACCTTCTCATCTGGCGCATCAAGGCCCGGATGAAGAATCCATGCCCCTCATCGGGATAAACTGTTGCGAAATCGTCATTCCTCTCGCAATAGTGCTGTACCCTCTCCATCGCAAACTGCCATGCGGCTGTACGCGGTTCCCAACCTCTAGCGGAGGCGCCGGCTTTGTCGATGGCTACGGAGAACGTCCGTACGTTGAGGGTTGCCTCAAACTCCATGAACTGTCGGTAGATTTCAAATCTCTGACTTCTTGGAATGTGAAGTCCCTTGAACGGACCTCTGCCGTAACGAAAATCAAGGGCCTTGATTTCGTTTTGCACGGGTATCCCGTACTTCGTTCTCAAGTCCCTCCTGAATGCCCTGAGCGCATCAAGGGATTCCAGCCACGCCTGCTCATGCACAAGAACCGCGTTGAGTACAAACCACGCTGTTGGTGAGTTGAACGTGCCTGTGTCGCCTGACTCGTCAAAGTAGATGAGGTACATGTTCCATAGATTCTAGGACAGCCGTTCCAATTCAACCAAGGATCTGGGGCCTCTCTTTCCACCGAATCAAGCCGCGCCCTGTGCTACAATACGCCTTGCGCCCGTGCGACTCTGAGATGGACGGGCGTCGCTTTGTGAAGGAGCCCGTATGAAGATCCATGAGTATCAGGCCAAAGAGCTTATGGCCAAGTACGGCATCCCCGTGCCGCGCGGCGGCATGGCGGCCTCGCCGGATGAGGCACGGACGGTCGCCGAGGAGCTTGGCGGCAGCGTCGTCGTCAAGGCGCAGGTGCACGCCGGGGGCCGCGGCAAGGCCGGGGGCGTCAAGGTCGTCGACAACCCGGACGACGCGGCGGAGTTCACCGGAAGCATCCTCGGCAAGCAACTGGTGACGTTCCAGACAGGCCCGGAGGGCGTGCCCGTCAACTCCGTGCTGGTCGAGGAGACGATGGACATCGCGCAGGAACTGTACGTCGCCATCGTGCTCGACCCGAGCGAGCGGCGGCCGGTGGTCATCGCGAGCGCGGCGGGCGGCATGGAGATCGAGGAGGTGGCCGAGGCCACTCCGGAGAAGATCATTCGCGCCGTCGTCGACCCGACCGTGGGACTGCAGCCCTTCCAGGGGCGCTCGCTGGCGTACGGCATAGGCGTGCCCGCGGAGTTGGTGCGGCCGGCGGCGGACCTCATCGTGAAGCTGTACCGCCTCATGGTCGACCTCGATTGCTCGCAGGTGGAGATCAACCCGCTGGTGGTCACGGGCGACGGGCGTGTGCTGCCGGTGGACGCCAAGCTGAACCTGGACGACGATGCGATGTTCCGGCACAAGGACCTGACGGAATTGCGCGACGCGAGCCAGGAGGACCCGCTGGAGTCGCGGGCGCACGACATCGGCGTCATCTACGTGCGGCTGGACGGCGACGTTGGGTGCCTGGTGAACGGCGCGGGGCTGGCCATGGCGACGATGGACATCGTGACGGCGGTGGGTGCATCGCCCGCCAACTTCCTCGACGTGGGCGGCGGCGCAGACGAGGAGCGCATCCGCGCGGCCGTCGGCATCCTGCTGTCGGACCCGAATGTTAAGCGGGTGCTGGTCAACATCTTCGGCGGTATCCTGCGGAACGACGTGCTGGCAAGAGGGCTTGTGGGCGCGTACGAGGACACGGGGTCGAAGGCGCCCATCATCGCGCGCATGCTGGGGACCAACGTCGAGGAGGGCAGGCAGATCCTGCTGGACTCGGGCCTCGACGTGACCGTTGTCGAGACACTCAAAGACACGGCGGAGGCGCTGCGCGCGGCGTAGGCGGCCTCGGGCAGGCCGGCTTTCGACCCTTCTGAGGGCGTACGACCGGCGACTCAATCAGAAGAGACTTGGAGCAGGCAATCCATGAGCATCTTGGTAGACAGGAACAGCAGGGTCCTGGTGCAGGGCATCACGGGCCGCGAGGGCAGCTTCCACACGCTTCGGTGCATCGAGTACGGCACGAACGTGGTGGCCGGCGTGACGCCGGGCCGCGGCGGGCAGAAGTTCGGCGAGACCGACATCAACGTGTACGACACGGTGGCTGAGGCCGTGCGGGATACGGGGGCCAACGTGTCCCTGATCTTCGTGCCGGCGCCGCTGGCTGCGGACGCGATCCTGGAATCGGCGGCGGCGGGCGTGGCGCTGGTGGTGCCCATCGCCGAGGGGATCCCGCCGCGGGACATGGTGCCAGTGGCGCGGACGCTCGAAGGTTCGAGTACGCGAATGCTGGGGCCGAACTGCCCGGGGCTCATCTCGCCGGGCGAACGGTGCAAGGTGGGCATCATGCCGGGCGCGATCCACACGCCGGGCCGCGTCGGGGTGGTCTCGCGCAGCGGGACGCTGACGTACGAGGCCGTCGGACAGCTCTCGGCGCTGGGCATCGGGCAGTCGAGCTGCGTGGGCATCGGCGGCGACCCGGTGAGCGGGACAACGTTCGTGGACGTGCTGCGGCTGTTCAACGAGGACCCGGAGACGGACGCCGTGGTGCTTATCGGCGAGATCGGCGGCACGAAGGAGCAGGAGGCCGCGGAGTACATCAAGGCGGAGATGACAAAGCCGGTGGCGTCGCTCATCGTCGGGCAGAGCGCGCCTCCGGGGAAGCGCATGGGGCACGCGGGGGCCATCATCACGGGCTCCGGGGCGCGCGCGGAGAACAAGGTGGCCGCGCTGCGGGACGCGGGGGCGGCGATCATCCCGTCGCCGGCGGACATCGGGACGACGATACAGGGGGTGCTTGGGGGATAGTCGTCTCGTAGATTTGCCCCGACTTCCTGTCCCATCGGACAACAAGGGCGCCCTGTGAGGGGCACCCTTACAACCCGCATTCGGAACCGTGACCGTCCCAACCGCGTCTCAATTGGGGAAGGCTATTCCGAATTGGAGGACACACCCCATGGCCCGCTTCATCACCGTCATCGCGCTAATCCTTGTGTTGCTGGCAGTCTCCGCATGCAGCGGAGACGACTCTGAAGAAGCCTCATTCACGACCGCTTCAACCTCCGCTGATTCGTTTGACTTTGCGACGGAAGACAGCGCGGCAGCGATGATGGGCGCTCCCACTGCGCCCGCGGCAATGCAGCCGGAGGCGGCGATGGAGAAGGCGATGGCCGACGGCGACGCGACAGGGGAAGCCGGCGGGGCGCTGCAGATTTCGGACCGGAAGATCATCTCGACCGGCAACATCACCGTCGAGGTGGAGGACGTTCAGAACGCCGTCACGGCGGTGGAGGCCCTCGCGGAGAGAATGGGCGGCTACGTCGAGGTGCTGTCGAGCAGCGGCGGGGACGAATACAGCCGCGCATCGCTGACCATCCGCGTGCCGCAGGGGCAGTTCGCGTCGGCGTACGACCGCATCCGTGAGCTGGGCGAGGTGCTGAACGAGCACCAGGGCAGCGAGGACGTCTCGGAGCAGTTCATCGACCTGGAGGCGCGGCTCAACAGCGCCAAGCGGGAGGAACAGAGCTTCCTGAACCTGCTTGGGCGCGCCACCACCGTCAGCGACGTCCTCACCATCGAGCGGGAGCTGGCCCGCGTACGCTCGGACATCGAGCGGTACCAGGGACGCCTGGACTTCCTCTCGAGGCAGGTGGACCTGTCCACCATCTGGGTGGAACTGGTGCCGGAGGAGGGGCCGTTCGTTGAGAGGCCCTTCGGGAACCTGCTGATCACCGTTGACGACGTGTCTGGCAGCCTGGATACCGTGCGCCGCATCATCGCGTCCTACGACGGCGAGATTCGCGGCGGTACGATATTCGACGACGAGGGGGGGCGGAGCGCCAACCTCGAGGCCCGAGTCTTCTACGCGGACTTCCGCACGGTGCTGAACGAACTGGAGCGCGTGGGGGACGTGGACGACAAGTCAATCCGGGAGCCGGTGCTGGACCTCAACGGGGGTGAGGAGCGGAAGCCCAGCTCAGAGATCTTTGTCACGCTGGAGGAGCCGGACAACACCTGGATCTTCGTGGTGGGCGCGGTAGTCGTGCTGGGCGTGTTGCTGGTGATCGTCGTCGCGCTGGGCGTGCGTGGCATCGCCGCCCGGCGCCGTCGGAGCGTCGCAGCGTCCGCGGAGTAGGCGACGGCCGGCCATCCGGTCCCAGCTGTGTATTGAGTGCAGGCATCAACTTACCAGGAGGACATAGTGGAAGGTGTGATTGTGCGGCCCGAGACCCCCGCCGACTACGACGCGGTGCGTGAGGTCCTCGACCGCGCGTTCCACGACAGTCCCGACAGCGAGTCCGGGCTGGTGGAAGCGCTGCGTGCACAATCGGACTACACGCCCGAACTCTCGTTGGTTGCGGAGATCGATGGGGCCATAGTGGGTCACATCATGTTCACCGACGCGCGCATCGAGACGGACTCCGGCGTAGTGCCGGCAAAGTCGCTCGGGCCACTGGCAGTGCACCCCGACTGGCAACAGAAGGGCATCGGGACACAGCTCGGCAAAGAGGGGCTGGAGGCGTGCCGTCGGCTGGGGCACCGCATCGCGGTGGTCATCGGCCACTCGACGTACTACCCGCGCTTTGGCTTCCAGCGGGGACGACCCCTTGGCATCGAGATGTCGATCGGCCGGCTGGAGCAATCGCGCATGATTGTCGAACTTGTGCCCGGTGCGCTCGATGGCGTACGGGGAATGGTCTATTTCTCGCCATTGTTTGGGGAGGAGTAGCGCACCTCATCCACCAAGCTAGTACAATGCCTTCGGTTCCCTCCAACTCATCGTCGGGAGCGATAATATGCTCGTTATGTTCGTTTGCCAGGCCAACGTGGGCCGCAGCCAGGTGGCGGAGGCCTACTTCGAGCGGCTCTCGCAGCACGAGGCCTGCAGCAGCGGGCTTCGCGTCGACGAGGAGATGGCGCGGAACAAGCCGGCATCGGCCATGATGAAGGACAATTCGCGGCACTCGCTGCCGTACCTGCTGGAGCGGGGCATCGACATCTCGGAGAAGGAGCGGACGCAGATCACGCCGGAGCTCGTCGCGTCGGCGGACCGGATCGTCGCCATCCTGCCGACCGAGGAGGTGCCGGCGTTCCTCACGGAGTCGGGGAAGCTGACGGTGTGGGACCTGCCCGACCCGGTCGACCACCCGGACGCCGCGTGGAACATCTTCGACGTGATCCATGAGCGCGTGCGGGAGCTGGTGGGTGAGATAGGGTAATTCCGCGCATCCCGGCGCGGGCCGCGCTATACTTCTCCCACTTTGGCAGACGAACACCCACCGTCACCGCGGCCCCGTTCGTCGGGCGTGTTCAGCGCCCGCACCCTGCCCATTTATGCCGCCTTCCTGGTCTGGGGCACAGGGACGGGGGCGCAGAACCTGGCACGCCCCCTCTTTGCCTTTGAGCTTGAACAGAGCCTCTTCCTGGTCACTGTGCTCCTCGCATTCAGCGCCATCGCGCGGCTGGTGGCCTCACCGATCACGGGCTTCATGACCGACCGATGGGGGCGCAGGCCGCTGCTCATAATCGGCGCCGGCATACGCGGGGTCACGGGCATTCTGTCCTACTTCGCAACCTCTTACATGGAGTTCTTCGTGCTGGAGTTCATTGGCGGCATCGGCATCGCCATGTGGAACACCAGCGCCAACATCCTGATCGCGGACGTCACCGAGCCGCACATTCGCGGGCGCGTTGTGGCAATGCGGGGCATGTCCATGCGAGCGGGGCAGGTCACGGGACCGCTCCTCGGCGCGCTGGTCTTCGCGTTCTTCGACATCAGGACAATCTTCCTCGTCAACGGGGTCGCCAAATTCGTGACGCTCTTCATGGCGCTCTACCTCATCAAGGAGAGCCGCACGGAGGACGAGGCGGGCGCGCCGCGGCGGCCGGCGCTGCGGCTCAACCTCGAGACCCTCCGACCGTTCCTGTCGCGGGCGTTCATTCTGGTGATTCTCGCGACGTTTGCGGTGAGCATGATGGGGCAAGGGGTGTTCAGCGGGCTGCTGCCCATCTACGCGCAGCAGCTGGCGAACCTTGACGAGGCGAGCATCGGGACGCTCATCGGCCTCGGCGGCCTCATCTCCGTGTTCGTCGCGTTCCCGAGCGGCATGGTGAGCGACGGGTACGGGCGAAAGTGGGCGCTGGTGCCCGGGCTGGTGATGCTTGCGGTGTCGTCGTACCTGCTGAGCCTCGGCGACAACTACACGATGCTGCTGATCATGGTGTCCGTGTACGGCGTCGCGTGGGGCATGAGCCAGGGAACGGCGCAGACGTACGCAATGGACATCTCACCGGCGCAGCAGCGGGGGACGTTCCTCGGTGTGTGGTCGCTGTTCCAGGCGGCGGGAGGATTCGTAGCGCCGCTGGCGGTGGGCGGGATGGCAGAGTTCTGGAGTTTTTCAGGGACGTTCGTCGTCGTGGCGGCGTGGCTGGGGCTGAGCGCGCTTCTCATCATGCTATTCGCGCCGGAGACGCGCTGGCGCGGCGGGCGGGTGTAACAGGGCAGTCGCAGAATTGATTTTGTGTTTCCCTGCAATTATTGACCATTGTGAGATTCGAAATTACAATTCGGACGTGATTTTCCCTGGCGTCCGTCATGCAGGCGCACGTCAGGTTGTGAGGCTCCCTGGCGTCCGTACCTAGGGCGCACGTCAGGTAACAAATGGGGTGGGATGTGGCGTGAAGTCGGGCATCCCACCCCATTTCATTGGGAGACTGTCAGTTGCCAAACCGTGCCGCCATCTTCATTGACGCCAACTACTTGCGGAATGTGCTCCGCGAGGAATTTGATGGCGCACGGGTGGACTTCGGGCGATTCACCACCCGGCTAATGGGAGACAGGCGACCCCTCCGCAGCTACTTCTACGATGCTCCAGCATTTCAGAGCAATCCACCGACCGAAGCGGAAAGAACTCGCTATGCGAGCCAGCGGAGGTTCTTTGCGGCGCTCAACTCCCTTCCCAGGTTCGCAGTCAGGCTGGGACGACTTGAGCGCAGGGGCCCAGACCAAGAGGGTAACTTTGCGTTCGAGCAGAAACGCGTAGACATCCTACTTGGGGTTGACCTAGCCCTACTGGCAGCGAAGCAGGCCATTGAGGAGGCCATTGTCGTCGCCGGGGATAGTGACTTTATTCCGGCGATTTCGGCTGCCAAGCGAGAAGGTGTGCTGGTCCGGCTCATTCACGGGTCCAACTACCACCTTGACCTGTGGAAGGAAGCAGACGAGCGCACCCCGATTTCGAGAGATATAGTTGAGGCTTCCAAATGGCCGGAGGACAGACCCCCCGTCGAACTGCCCTAGCCCAGCCCCTCCGGCCGCCGCGTGTGCAAGTCTGTGGCCTTCTGGTAGGCGTGTGCGATGCGGAGGATGGCCTCCTCGCCGAGGGCGGGGCCCATGACCTGCATGCCGATGGGCAGGCCCTCCGAGAATCCGCACGGCACCGAGATGCACGGGATGCCCGCAATGTTCACCGGGATCGTCAGCACGTCGCTCTTGTACATGGACACCGGGTCGTCGGTCTTTTCTCCGATGCGGAAGGCCGGTGTCGGCGTGGTGGGGGTGACTAGGGCGTCGAAGCGCTGGAAGGCATCCTCGAACTCGCGGCGGATGAGGGTGCGGACCTTGAGCGCCTTCAGGTAGTAGGCGTCGTAGTAGCCGGCGGAGAGGGCGTAGGTGCCGAGCATTATGCGGCGCTTGACCTCCGCGCCGAACCCGCTCGACCTCGTGCGCTCCTGCGTCTCCCATGCCGTCGAGGCGTCGTCGACGGAGTAGCCGTACTTGACGCCGTCGTAGCGCGCGAGGTTGGTGGAGCACTCGGACGGGGCGATGATGTAGTAGACGGCGAGGGCGTAGGACGTGAGCGGCAGCGAGCACTCCTCGACTACCGCGCCGGCGTCGCGGAGGACGCCGATGGCCTGGTGCACGGCCGCGTCAACGGCGGGGTCGATGCCGTCGCCGAAGTACTCGCGGGGGATGCCGAGGCGCATGCCACGGATGTCGCCGGTGAGGGCGGCGGTGTAGTCGGGGCGGCCGCCGGGAATGGACGTCGAGTCGCGGGGGTCGTGGCCGGCGATCGCGTTCAGCACCGTCGCGCAGTCCTCGACATCCTTGGTCAGCGGGCCAATCTGGTCGAGGGAGCTGGCAAAGGCCACAAGGCCGAACCGGCTCACGAGGCCGTAGGTAGGCTTGAGCCCAGTGATGCCGCAGAGCGCGGCCGGCTGGCGGATGCTGCCGCCGGTGTCGCTGCCGAGGGAGAAGAACGCCTCGCCAGCCGCGACGGCCGCGGCGCTGCCCCCGCTGGAGCCGCCCGGCACGCGGTCGAGGTCCCACGGGTTGTGCGTGACGTGGAAGGCGGAGTTCTCCGTCGACGAGCCCATGGCGAATTCGTCCATGTTGCCCTTGCCCATGAGCACGGGTCCGCGCTCGTAGAGGCGCTCAACCACCGTGGCGTTGTAGAGCGGGACGAAGTTTTCCAGGATGCGCGACGAGCAGGTTGTGCGGATGCCGCGTGTTGACATGACGTCCTTGATCTGCATGGGAATGCCGGTCAGGGGCGTCGTCACGCCGCCGGCCATGCTGCTGTCTGCGGCGGCGGCGGCCTCTCGCGCGATGTCCTCCGTGACGGTGACGAATGCGCCCACCTGCGGCTCGACGGCGGCGATGCGGCCCAGCACGGCCTCCGTGAGCTCAGCGGCGGAGAGTTGGCGGGAGTCCAGCAGAGTGCGGGCCTCGTGGATGGTGAGGTCAAAGGGTTCCACCTAGTCCTCCAGCACCGTGCGGACCTGGAAATATTGTCCGTAGGTATCGGGGGCGTTGCTCAGCACCTGTTCCGTGGGGTAGGGCTCACGGGAGACGTCCTCGCGCATGACCGTCGTCAGGGGCACCGAGTGGCTCGTGGGGGTCACGTCGTCGGTGTCGAGCTCGCTCAGGACCTGGAACTGCTCCAGGATGCTGGCGAGCTGTTCGCGCATCACCTCGACCTCATCGTCGGAGAGGTAGATGTGGTAGATGTCGGCCAGGTGGAGCACTTCCTCGCGTGAAAGGGCCATGAAATCCCCCATGAAAGCGTTACGGGAACAGTAGCCAGTGTAGCAAAGCCCTAGTGGCGCTTCAAGGCGAGGCCCCGGCGTCCGGCCTGCCGTGACCGGCGTCCAGCCACTCCTGCAGGATGATTGCGGCGGCGAGGGCGTCGACGCGGCCGGGGTCTCGCGAGGGCTCGACGCCAACCTCGCGCAGGAGCCGCTCGGCCTCCGCCGACGTGTACTGCTCGTTGACGGTGTGGAAGGGGAGGGGGCAAGCCTCGCGGAGCGCCTCGAGGAAGGACTGGACGGCCTGCGCCTGCGGGCCGACGCTGCCGTCGAGCGAGAACGGCATGCCGACGACGATGGCCTCGACATCGTTCTCCCGGGCGAGCCTTGCGACGGTCTCGATGCCGCCCTGCGCTGTGCGGCGGTCGATGGCGGCGAGGGGCGTCGCGAGCGTGCCGGTCGGGTCGCTGAGGGCGACGCCAATGCGGCGGTCACCCACGTCGAGGCCCAGTGCGCGGGCCACAGCGCTAGCCGCTGTCCGCGGCGGGGGCGGCGCTGGTCTGCGCGCGCTGCAGATTGCGGAGGCCCTGGAGGCCGTAGTAGGTGTAGGCCCAGCCCAGAGCGGCGAACAGGCACGGGGTGCCCACCACACCGGCGCTGGCAAACAGCTTGGTTATGTCACCGGTGAACAGCCACGGCCCGACCATTGCCACGATGGGCACGGGCAGGAGGGACCACGTCTGGACCCACGGCTTATCACGCAGGAAAACGGTCGCAAGGTAACCGAAGAGCATCGCGGCAAGGGCAACAAGCGACCCTCTGACGAGTTCGGGGTCCCGGTCCTGTTCCAGGGCAAACTGGTCGTTGATGCCCTGGGGGTTGATGGCGAAGGAGGCATAGATGAGGGCGAAGAAGACCCCGATACCCAGACCGAACCGCATCATGGTCCGACCGCGGCTGATCCACCGGCGGTAGGGGACTCGCGGGTCGAGGGGGATCTCGACCCGGGGCATGGCGCCCTCCGGTGGCGGAAGGGTCTTTCGCCAATACAGGTCCATCAGGACGGAGATGCCGCCGAAAATGAGGGTGGCTCCCACAGTGAGGAAGAAGGGCCAGTACTCAAACACTTGGCCCCAGAAGCCCTCAAAGACCGCCAACGCTATCAACGAATCGCTCATTACCACCTAACCCCCGAACACACGCGGACGTGCCGCGTTGATACAGCAGAGGAATTATCCACCCTACACCACCGCCTTGCCAACCAGTTTAGGCGCAAGCGCGAGGGCCTCGTCCAGCTTGTCCGGCCTGGAACCGCCCGCCTGCGCCATGTCGGGCTTGCCGCCGCCTCCGCCACCGACGACGGCGGCCGCCTCGCGTACCAGCGTCGCGGCGTTCAGCCCCCGCTCCACGAGATCCGGCGTCACCATCGAGATGAGCATGGGCTTCTCGTTGGCGACGGCGCCGAGCATGACGACGCCGCTGCCGAGCCTGTCGCGCAGGTGGGCGGCCATTTCGCGGAGCACGTCCGCCGAGGGCGCCGTGACCCTGGCGGACACGACGCTTACGCCGCCAATGTCCTGTGCCTCGGACACGAGGCCGCCGGCCTCGGCCCGCGCGTTCGCCCGCTCGAGGGACTCGGCGCGGCGGCGTTCGGCGTCGAGCTGGGACTTCAGCGCCTCGATGCGGTCCTCGACGTCGGTCGGCGCAGTCTCGAGGCGCTGGGCGGCCGACTCGAGCGTCGCGAGGTTGCTGCGCGCCATCGCCTCGGCGGCGCGGCCGGTCACGGCCTCCACGCGGCGGATGCCGGAGCCGATGGAGCTCTCGCTCGTGATGAGGAAGAGGCCGACCTCGCCGGGACGGTCCAGGTGGGTGCCGCCGCAGACCTCGCGGCTGAAGGGCTCGCTCCGGGCGGCGTCCGGGTCGTCGAGGCCCATGTCGATGACGCGGACGGTCTCGCCGTACTTGTCACCGAAGAAGGCGAGGTAGCCGTTCTCCAGCGCGCCGGTGTACGTGAGCTCGTTCCGGACGGAAGCGGCGTTGCGGCGGACCTGCTCATTGACGAGCGCCTCCACCTCGCCGATCTCCTCGGGCGTCATGGCCTGCACGTGGGTGAAGTCGAAGCGCAAACGGTCGGGCGCGACGAGCGAGCCCGCCTGGCGCACGTGGCCGCCGAGCACACGCCGCAGCGCCTCATGCAGCAGGTGCGTGGACGAGTGGTTTCGGGCGACGTCCATCCGCCGCTCGCGGTCCACGCGGGCCTCGACGTCGTCGCCGGGCGCGATGACGCCGCTGCGGACGCGGCCCTTGTGCACGATGAGCCCGTCGATTGGCGACTGCGTGTCCGCTACGTCTACGTGGCCGCGGAGGGAGAGAATGACGCCGGTGTCGCCAACCTGGCCGCCGCCCTCGGCGTAGAAGGGCGTCTCGCGCAGCACGACCTCGACGTCCTGCCCGGCATCCGCGTTGTCGAGGGCATCGCCGTCGGGCGTGAGGACCGCCAGGACGTCCGACTGCTGCGACAGCCGGTCATAGCCGACGAATGCCACGCGGTCCACGCCAAGGTCGCGATACTTGAATATCTTGGCCTCGCCGCCTCCGCCAAGGCGGGCATCCGTGGCCGCACGGCCACGCTCGCGCTGGGCGTCCATCTCGCTCTGGAACGCTTCCATGTCGACGGTCAGGCCGCGCTCACGGGCGATGTCCTGCGTCTCCTCGACGGGGAAGCCGTAGGTGTCGTAGAGGGTGAAGGCAAGGGCGCCGGAGAAGACGCCATCCCGGCCGCCGGTGGCGGTCAGGGCTTCTTCCATGATGGCAAGCCCCTGCTCCAGCACGCGGCCGAACTGCTGCTCCTCGCCCTCGAGGATGCGGAGGATGAAGGCGCGGTTCTGGACGAGGTCCGGGTAGGCGGCGCCCATGCGCTGTATGACGGCGTCCGCCACCTCCGTCAGGAAGGGCTCGGTGAGGCCGAGCTTGCGGCCGAAGCGGACCGCGCGCCGCACGAGCCTTCGCAGCACGTAGCCGCGGCCCTCGTTGCCGGGGATGACGCCATCGCTGATGAGGAAGGCGGCGCCGCGGGTGTGCTCGGCGACTACGCGCATCGGCACGTCGGTGTCGAGCGATGCGCCGTAGCTGACGCCGGCCAGCTCCGCCACCCTGCCGATGATGGGCTGGTAGATGTCCGTGGCGTAGATGTTGCTGGCGCCCTGCTTGATGATGGCAATCCGCTCCAGGCCCATGCCGGTATCGACGTTGGGCTTGGGCAGCGGGCTCAGCTCACCCTCCATGTCCTGGTAGAACTGCATGAACACTAGGTTCCAGAACTCGACGAAGCGCTCGCAGCGGTCACAGTTGGGGTGGCAGCCTGGCTGGTCCTCGGGCTTCATGCCGGACGCGATCCACGCCGCGACCTCCGCTGGCGACGACAGCGGCGCGCAGCCGAGGGCCTCGCCGAAGTCGTAGTGGAGCTCGGAGCAGGGACCGCAGGGACCCTCGGCGCCGGGCGGGCCCCACCAGTTGTCGCTCTTGCCGTAGCGGTACATGCGCTCCGGCGGCGTGCCGGAGGTCTCGCGCCACATGGCCTCGGCCTCGTCGTCGTCCGTGTAGACGGTCAGGAAGAGCTTCTCAGGCGGCAGCTCCAGGCGCTTGGTCACAAACACCCACGCGAACTCGATGGCGCCTTGCTTGAAGTAGTCGCCGACGGAGAAGTTGCCGAGCATCTCGAAGAAGGTCAGGTGCTTATGGTCGCCCACCTCCTCGATGTCGGTGGTGCGGAAGCACTTCTGCGCGGAGGTCATGCGGCTTCGCGGCGCGGCGGCCTCGCCGAGGAAGTAGGGCTTGAACTGCACCATGCCGGCCGTCGTCAGCAGCAGCGTGGGGTCGCCCGCGGGCACGAGTGAGGAGCTCGGCACCAGCAGGTGGCCATTCTCCTGAAAGAAGTCCAGGAACCCTTGTCTCAGTTCATCGACGCTTTGCATCGGTGGTGGTTGCTCCATTGCCAGCAGTTTCAGAGGACGTCGCCGTTGGGCGCACGACGCTTCAATTGTAGCAAACTTGCAGGCGGGGTGGCCTGCCCACTCTCGCGCGAGCGTGCGGGCATCGAGCGCAAGGCCGCGGTTGCGCGCGGGACATTGGACGTGATACAACAACCGCACTTTCGACACGCTTATCGTCCCGGCTCCGACACAATGAGAGCCCGCACATTGAGGAGTGAACCGATGGCTGCGACGATGATTTCCGCCGACGACCACATCGACCTGGGGTATCTGCCGGCGGACCTGTTCCTGGAGCGGCTCCCCGCCAAGTACAAGGACCGCGGCCCCAAGGTGGAGGAGCGCAACGGCAAGGAGATGTGGGTCTGCGACGGCGCAGTCTGGGGCGACTGGCGGCGCGGCCGCTGGTACCAGTTGAAAGACCGCGTGAAGATCGCACTGGATCGCTACCCGTTCGACGGCAACTTCGGCTCCCGGCCGACAACCACGGAGCACCGGCTGGAGGACATGGAGCGCGACGGCGTGAAGTTCTCCGTCATGTACCCGCCGATCTTCGGGATGCGGCTGGAGGACAAGGACCTGGGCATCGCCGTCATCCAGGCGTACAACGACTGGGCGGCGGAGTTTGAGGCGTCCGCGCCCGACCAGTTCCGCGTCGTCGCGCAGCTGCTGCCGGACGACCCCGACGGCTCGACGGCGGAGATGCTCCGGTGCGCCGAGATGGGCATCCGGCAGGTCAACTTCCTCGTCGGAACGGTGTCCAGTCACATGTACCAGCCCGATTGGGACGTCTTCTGGGACACGGCGGAGGCCAACAACATCACCGTCAACTACCACGTCGGCGGGCCGGGACGGTCGGGGAGCTTCATGTCGCGGCAGTCGCCGGAGGAGGAGACCCGCAAGCCGGCGTTCGGCATGGGCCTCGGCGAGGGCGCGACGGTGTTCTTCGCGCCGTTCACAGGGCTTTTCAGCTACGGCGTGATGGAACACCGCCCCAACCTGCGCATCTGCCTCGCCGAGTCGGGCACCGGGTGGATCCCGTTCCAGGTGCAGGAAATGGACTACCGGATGGACCAGGCCATCGACCGCCGGGGCGCCGCAAACTACCCGCTGACCAGGTGGCCCAGCGAGATCTTCAAGAAGCAGGTCTGGGCGACCTACCAGCAGGACCTGGTGGGCCTGAACCTCATCCCCTTCTTCGGCGAGGGTCACATGATGTGGGCGTCCGACTACCCGCACCCGGACAGCACGTGGCCGAACTCGATGGCCGTGGTTGACCGGGAGATGGCGCACCTCTCGGACGAAATGCGGCAGAAGATCACGCACGACAACGCCAAGGCCTTCTACAACCTGACGACGTAGTCCGGCAGGAGAAAACCTCCCAAACACAAGCGAAAACCTGAGGGCCGGGGCTGCAATAGCCCCGGCCCTCGGTATAATGTGTTGTGGGCGTAATGCCCTTCGCGCAAACGATGATTACAACGTGGAGAGAGGCATGAGGAAGATCGACCTGCGCAGCGACACGGTGACCCACCCGACGCCGGACATGCGGCAAGCGATGGCCGAGGCGGAGGTGGGCGACGACGTCCTGGGCGACGACCCGACGGTGAAGCGCCTGGAGGCCATGGCAGCAGAGCGGATGGGCAAGGAGGCCGCCGTCTACGTGTCGAGCGGCACCATGGGCAACCTGCTGGCCGTGCTGGGCTGGTGCGACCGCGGCGACGAGGTCATCCTGGGCTCCGAAGCGCACATCCTCTGGCACGAGTCGGCGGGGAGCGCGGCGATTGCGGGGACGCTGCTGCGCGCTGTGCCCAACGATGAGCGCGGACGGCTCGACCCGGCGGACGTCGAGCATGCCGTCCGCGGCTACCGCCCGGGCGTCTCGCCGACGGGGATGGTGGCGCTGGAGAACACGCACAACCGCTGCAGCGGCGCGGCGCTCTCGCCCGAGGACACAAAGGTTGTCGCGGACGTAGCCCACGGTCACGGGCTGCCGCTGCACCTGGACGGCGCGCGCATCTTCAACGCCGCAGTCGCGCAGGAGATCCCCGCCGACATCCTGGCCGGCCACGCCGACTCCGTGACGTTCTGCTTCTCCAAGGGCCTCAGCGCACCCATCGGCTCGGCGCTGTGCGGGCCCGCCGACTTCATCGCAGAGGCGCGCAAGTGGCGCAAGATGCTCGGCGGCGGCATGCGGCAATCGGGCGTCATCGCCGCGGCAGCGATCGTGAGCCTCGAGTCGATGGTTCCGCGGCTGGCCGAGGACCATCAGAACGCCAAGCGACTCGCGAGCGGGTTGGCGGGCATCCCGGGCATCGCCGTCGACCCGGAGCGCATCGAGACGAACATCGTCATCTTCGAGTGGGAGGGCGGCCCGCACGCCGCCTTCATGGCCAAGCTGGCCGAGGCGGGCGTGCTGGCGTCGTCGTCGGGCGCGCCCAAGGTGCGCATGGTCACCCACTACGGCATCAACGCCGAGGACATCGACGACGCGCTGGAGGCGATCCGTGCGGCTGCGCTGGCAGCGGCCGCGGCGTAGGGACGATGTCCAGCCACGTCGAAGGAGCGATGCCTCACTCGGCTCGCCACCGCGCCGCTCGGCGAGCGGGTTTGTGGTTGCTGCTGACCGCCGCCGCGACGGCGCTGATGGTCGGTGCGCGCGTGGCGTCCGACACGGACCAGGCAACCATCGCGGAGTCGCTGCGGTCCGTGGCTGAGAACCGTGAGCTGTTCGGCCTTACCGCCTTAGCCCGTCTGGCGTCCGGCGTAACTCTGCTTGTTGCGGGCTGGTACATGCTGAAGGCGGGGGCATCGAACGGTCATGGCGCCAATGCAGCGGCAGCTTATCTGCTCATGGTGTCCGGCGTCTTGACGGTTATTTCTGGAGCGGCTGCCACGGTGATCGCACTCCACCCATCGCTCGACACGGGCGTCGAGGCGCCTGCCACGGCGGAGGCGGCGTACCACGTGCGGTGGGTCATGGGCAAGGCCGGGTTTTCGGTTGCGGGGATCGCGCTTGTATTCGCCGCCTTTGCTCAGTGGTCGTCCGGATCGATTGTTCGCTACGTGGCGCCGGTGTCAGCGGTCCTGGGACTCGCCATGCAGTTCATCTGGTGGGACGCCGCCACGGTCGTGCACCGGGCGGTAGGGATGCTCTTTCTCGTCTGGCTGGTGGTCGTTGGGGCAGCACTCATCCGAGGAGCGCTCGATGCGCGTGCATCGAACCACGACGATGCGTCCGCCGCATCGGGGTAGCCCCTAGCCCCACACCTTCCGCGCGGTGTCCACGATGAGCTCCAGCTTGCGCCACTGCTCGTCCATAGTCATGTGCGCGCCGTCGCGCTCCGACGCTCCCTGGAACCCGCACTGCGGGCCGATGCCGATCTGGTCCAGGTCGACGTGCTTGCTGGCCTCGTCGATTCGGCGGAGCAGGTCGCCTTCGTCCTCCAGCGCGCCGTTCTTGGTGCTCACCAGCCCCAGGTGCACAGACTTCCCCTTCGGCACGAAGCGCAAGGGCTCGAAGCCGCCGGCCCGCTCCGTGTCGTACTCCAGCAGGAAGCGGTCGGCGTGCAGCTCGCCGAAGGCCTGCTCCGCGATGGCGTCGTAGGCGCCCGCGCCGCCCTGCCACCATGTGCGGCTGCCGCGGCAGAAGTGCATTGCGAAGGTCACGCCCTCGCGGCGGGCTGCGTCGTAGCACTGGTTCTCCAGCGCGACCTCTGCCGCGAACTCCGCGTCCGGGTCAAGCCCCTGCGCACGCATCGCCTCCCGCGCCTCCGGGTCGACGAAGCGGGTGGGCACCTTGTCGAGCTGCAGGTACGTCACGCCCTCATCGGCCAGCGCGACCATCTCGTCGCGGAAGATGGCGGTGATGTCCTCGTTGATCTCGGCGAGGCTCGCATAGGGCGCCGGAATGTTGGGTTGCGAGCCCGGCACGCGCACCGGCGTCGGCATGGTGACCTTGAACGGACGCGGCGCGTGCGCGAGGAGGAAGGACGACTCGTGCTCCGTGAGCCGCCGTAGCTGGCGCAGCTTGCCGACCACCGGCTTGGTGTGCATCTGCACCGTCACGACCGTGCCGTCCGGTCGCGTGCTCGGCGCCTTGGGGTACTCCGGCGCGAATCCCTCGATGGCCTCGTACTGGTCCGTGGTGTAGGACTGGCGGCGGAACTCGCCGTCAGAGAACACCTCGAGACCGATGTCCTTCTGGCGCTGGAAGACCTCCAGGATGCACTCGTCCTCGACAGCGCGCAGCTCCTCCAGCGGGAGCCGTCCGGCCTTGAACGCCTCTCGGGCGACGAGCAGCCGCTCGGGGCGGAGCAGGCTTCCGACGTGGTCTGTGCGGTACGGCATGGCGTGGGGCCTCCTCTTAATTCGACGAAAGACGGTCGCTTCGCAATGCAGCCAAATCGCCGACCCAGCCGGAACCTCGCATGGCGCGCGCCTCGTCAAGCGACATCGGCTCCTCCGCCAGCTTCCTCAATGCGAAGTTCACGGCCTCTTCTTTGGTCGCGAGTCCATAGCGTCGCATTACTTTGCGCAGGCGACGTCGTCTATGTCTATTGCTATTCGCGTCATCCCAGAGTTCTTCCTCGACAACTAGGCTGTCTCGAAGAGCACGGAGGAGAGGTTGAGGGTCTGTGAGCGCTTGGAGAGGCGAAGCAACTCCACGCCCACAACTTCATTGTCCGCGTTGTAGTCCAGCACAACGCCGGGCGACACCTCTTCAGACTCCACAATCTTGGACTCGTCCAAGCGCAGGTAGAGGGCGTCTGCGGCATTATCCACGCTCAATTTCATCAGCGGCCACCAACATTCTATCAGAGGTCAACTTGAGAATTGTGCACCTCGGAATCAAATCCAGTTAGGCGCACAACAAAGCGAGACTAGGAGTACTGCACCTCAAAGTCCCCGCAATAGCCTTCCATCCTAAAGGCCCGGCATTGGGATTGTACCCTCAGACATTGGCCGCCGAATTGTGATAAGTGGATTTCCTTCAAGTCCGTCAAGGCGAAGTAAATCTGGATCTGTAGTTTCCAGCAATGGAATCTTCCATTGGATTGCGGTGGCGAGGTGAGTTGCATCTGCCGGCTTGAGCTTGGGGCCCGTTCTGTACTTTCTGACCAGTTCTCTGGCTATGGCCGATACCCGCACGTCTATCGCAACTGGGACAATGTAGTCTCTCTCAAATAACTCCCGAATTATCGCCTCTGAAGTTCGATCATCCATTCCTTCCAGATAAGCAACCTCAATCGTCGCTACAGTTGAGACAACGATTTCAAGTTCTCCTCGTTGTGCCCGACTAATGATATTACTACAAGCATCCTCAAGGTCGGGCTGGCCCGCCAAGTAGCCAATGATGACATTGGAGTCCCACAACCGCCTAGGCCCTGGCATGACTAGGCTTGCCCCAACTCGCGTACAGACTTAAGCCACTCCGCTGCGCCAACTTCTTGTACTCGCTTGTCTGGTATAGAGCCAAACGCAGCTTTTTCCTGATGTTGAATGTGTTGGATTTCCTCAATGTCTACTACATGGGTGATAGAACGAGGCGCACCGTTAGAAAAGTAGTGGATATCGCCAGTAATCAACACCGGCTTCTCAAGGAGGGTCTTCACACGGTCAATTTCCTCCCTCGGGAATACCCAGCGCACAGGAGCGCCACTCAATCTATCCCAAATGGTGGCCGTGAAGGAATTATGAACGTTAATGGCCTCCAAGCTTCCCTGAAGCGACCCGAGATTGTGGTGACCAGAAGAAAGGACTCTGTCCACCTTCTTTGCAATATCCTTCTGAATGTTGGCCATTTCTTTGCCATCCATAAGAACAGAAATGGAATTCGCTCGTCCTCTGCCCTGGAACAGTCGTTGCATTCTCTTTAAGTCTTCAAACACCGGCTCTGTAAAGTGCTCCGGCGGCAGATCAGTCCCTTCAACAACAACTTGCAGGCCTTCTCCTATGACGCTCACCGCCCGTACATCATCCCGACCAGGTGCAATTGTGATGGTAGGAGCACTCGACTTGAGGCTTATGATCTGCCAATCTTGTCGAGACTTCAGTCCATAGATCGCGTTGTCAACATCACGGAGCAGCCGTCGAATGTCCTCTAGGGCCTTGGACAAAAGGCCAATAGACGAGTTTTCGTCGGCAGGTCCTATCACAAACGTCAACTGACCTGACATCCCGCTGCTCCTCAACCCTGCCCTAGACATGGCCAAAGGGAAATACGAACCACCTCGGTGTTGAGAACTCTATTGTATACCATCCCCCCGCCCGCGCAGCTTGGCCACCAGCACCCACGCCGCTGGCAGTGTCAGCGAGGCGAGGAAGAGCTTCATCATGTCGCCGACGATGAAGGGGTAGAGGCCCCACTCGAGGGTCTTGGCCCAGTCGCCGTCCGCGGCGTCGATGTTGAGCCAGATGAGGCCGGGGATGTAGAGGACGGCGTTGCCAAGGAACATGGCGAGGTGGACCCACTGCTTGCGGTCCCAGCCGCGCTCGGCCAGCCAGCCGACGAGGGCCGCAGCCGCGATGAAGCCGACGATGTAGCCGCCGCTGGACAGACTCCAGACGAGGCCGCACGAGCCGCTCCAAGGCAGGATAAAGTGGGCGTCCCAGGCGCCTCCTGTTGCCTCAGCCCCCGGCGCGAAAACCGGCATGCACACGCTGCCCATGAGCATGTAGATGGTCAGCGAGCCTGCGCCTCTCCACATGCCCAGCGCGCCGCCCGTCACCAGCACGGCGAAGGTCTGCCCGGTGATGGGAACCGGCGTCCAAGGGAGTCGAATGGCAATCTGGGCACAGAGCGACACGAAGAAAGCAAAGCCCACCATGATCGCGATGTCGCGGGCGATGGCGTAGACGCGGTCGTCGGGCCGGTAGTGCGGGACGATGGCGTCGATGAGGGTCCGGGGGTTGGCTGCGGCCTGCATATGCGCTCCTTCTCGTCATGCGGGACCAGGATAGCGTCAGCATATGTACGGCTTCCCTGCCGTGTCAACGCGGCCGTGTCCACGCCCGCAAAACCGGAGCATTACACCCCTTGAAACCACGTCGCGCGCCACTTGACGGTGTAGAATGGGGGAGACTAGAGTACCCCCAATTTCACCCGCCGCAGACTGAGGTGTGCATGACCACTGCTGAGAAGCAAAAGGCCCTTGACGTGGCAATGAGCCACATTGAACGGCAGTTTGGCAAGGGCTCCATTATGAGGCTGGGCGAGGTCGCGGCGAGGATGGAGCAGGACGCCATTCCGACGGGCTCCCTGGCGCTCGACCTGGCGCTCGGCGTCGGCGGCGTGCCGAGGGGACGCGTGGTCGAGGTCTTCGGCACGGAGGCGTCGGGCAAGACGACGCTCACGCTGCACATCGTCGCAGAGGCGCAGCGCCTTGGGGGCGTCGCGGCGTTCATCGACGCCGAGCACGCCCTCGACCCGTCCTACGCCGGGCGCATCGGCGTCAACGTCGACGAGTTGCTCATCTCGCAGCCCGACTTCGCCGAGCAGGCGCTGGAGATCACCGACTACCTGGTGCGCAGCGGCGCCGTTGACATCGTCGTCATCGACAGCGTGGCGGCGCTCGTGCCGCGGGCGGAGATGGAAGGCGATATGGGCGACACCCACGTCGGCCTGCAGGCGCGGCTGATGTCGCAGGCGCTGCGCAAGCTGACGGCGTCCATCAACCGGTCGCACACCGTGGTCGTATTCATCAACCAGCTCCGGGAGAAGGTGGGCGTCATGTTCGGCAACCCGGAGACGACGCCCGGCGGACGCGCGCTCAAGTTCTACTCGTCCGTCCGCATCGACGTGCGGCGCATCGAGGGCATCAAGCACGGCACCGAAGTGATGGGCAACCGGGTGCGGGCGCGCATTGTCAAGAACAAGGTGGCGCCGCCCTTCCGCGTGGCGGAGTTCGACATCATGTTCAACCATGGCATCACCAAGGAGGGCGACCTGCTCGACCTGGGCGCGGCCCAGGACATCGTGAAGAAGAGCGGGGCCTTCTACTCCTACGGCGACATGCGGCTCGGGCAGGGTCGCGAGGCCGCCAAGGACTTCCTGCGCGACCACCCGGAAACCGCCGACGAAATCGAGCAGCGCATTCGCGCCGCGGCGCAGCCCACTGTCGAGCTCGTGACCAACGGCCTCGCCGACGCCGACCCGCCGGAGGAAGAGGAAAACGCTTAAGGCCAAGGTGCACCATGCCCCTACTCTCTGACCAGGACCGCAAGGCGCTGGAGGCGCGCTTCAAGAAGGACGTGAAGCGCGACGTCAGCATCACGCTCTACACCGTCCGCAACGTGGGCGGCCTCATCCTGCCCGGGCGCGAGTGCCCCACGTGCCCGCAGACGGAGCAGTTCCTCACCGAGGTGGCGGCGGCGTCCAAGCACGTGCACCTGACCGTCAAGGACTTCTACGCCGACGCTGACGACGCCCGGGAGCACGGCGTCGAGCGGGTGCCCTGCATCACGCTGCACGGCGAGGACAAGGAGTCCTCCAACCTGCGCTTCTACGGCATCCCGGCCGGCTACGAGGTCATGACGCTGATCGAGGACATCATCGCGGCGGCCAAGGGCACCAGCCCGCTGCAGCTGACGACGCGCAAGGCGCTCCGACGGCTGGAGAAACCGGTACAGCTGCAGGTCTTCGTGACCCCCACCTGACCGCACTGCCCCATCGTCGCCAGGCTGGCGCACGCAATGGCAATGGAGACCCCCATGGTGCAGGCGGAGGTGGTGGAGGCGCAGGAGTTCCCACACCTCTCGCAGGCCCACCAGGTCCGGGCCGTGCCGAAGACCATCATCAACGGCGTGTCGGAAGTGCTGGGCGCCGTGAACGAGCGGGCGCTGCTGCAGAAGGTGCTGAGTGTCGTAGGGCAGGAAGACCTGCTGGAAGAGAAGGGCAAGCCATCAGGCGGCGACGCCGACAGCGGCCCGACCAGCATCTTCGGCCGCTAGCTCCACGAATGCGACGCCTGCGCCTATTTCTCGCCGTCCCGATGCTCGCAACCGCGCTCGCGCTGTCGAGTGCCGGCACGGCATCGGCGCAGGGCAGCGTGCAGTTCACCGTCCAACCCCGAAGCGAGTTCCCCGACGGCCTCCACTTTGGCGTCGCCATGAGCGCGCCGGTTGAGATTGTCGAGGCACGGCTGCGATTCCGCGTGCTTGGGGAGCAGGTGTCGCGAAACGCGCCGCTGGAATTCGAGCCGGCGCGTCAGGTCAACACCGAGCTACTCGTGCGCACGGACACGGCCGCCCGCTACATCCCGCCCGGCGCGGAGATCGAGTACTCCGTGGAGGCGACGTCCGCAGCGGGCAACGTCGTAGAGTCGGAGCCACAGCGCACAATATTCCTGGACCCGCGCTTTTCGTGGACGCGGATCGACGCTCCGGGCGTGTACTTGCACTACTACGGCGGGCAGGAAGGCCGCGCCCGGCGGGCGCTGGAGGCCGCGCAGGAGGCGCTCGAGCGCATGGGCGCGCTCATGGGCGTCGAGGAGCGGGACACGCTGCGGCTCACGGTGTACAACAGCATCGGGGACATGCGCGACGCGCTGCCGCCGAGGAGCGAGGTGCAGGAGGGCACGCTGGTCACCGAAGGCATCTCCTTCGGCGACACGGGCGTCGTGCTGCTGCTGGGCGGCAACCCCGAGGTCGAGGGCGTAGCGGCCCACGAGACGGTCCACTTCCTCATGCGATTCGCCGTCGGCCGGGGCGCGCGCTCCGTGCCCGTCTGGCTGAACGAGGGGCTCGCCGAATACGCAAACCCCTTCCCAAGTTTCAGTTTCGAGAACGTGTTCTCGCGGCGCCTCTATGACAACACGCTGCTCCCGCTGACATCACTCACGAGCGCACCCGGCAGGCCGGAGGACGCCCTGCTCATGTACGGGCAGTCCGAGAGCGTGGTTACCTACATGATTGAGACCTACGGCGAGGGGCCTCTGCAGGACCTGCTCCGGGAGCTGCGCGACGGCGCACCCATCGACGAGGCGCTGTTGGCCTCCTACGGCATCGACCGCACGGGTCTCGAGCAGGAGTGGCGGACGCGCATCGGCGCGATACCGCTTGCGGCTACGCCGAGCCGCTCGGCGCTGCCCACGCCCATCCCGCGGCCGACGCTCGTGCCCTTCGGAGTCGGCTCGACGCCATTCCCGGCCGCGCCGACGCAGGAGCGGCCGGCGGGGACGCATGCGCCAGTTTCGACGGTGCCGGAGGCGACGGGGGCCGGCGGCTGCAACCGCGCCGAGGGCGGGGGGATGGACGTCGCGCTCGTAGTGCCGGCATTGCTGCTTGCGGGACTGTTGGTGCGCCGTCGCAAGCCCCATCCGTCGCGGTTGACACCCTCGACCCTGCCCCGTATCTTCACTGCTTGGAGGGACCACCATGAAAGCCGGATACAAGACCATTGACTGCGACCGCCACGTCGTTGAGCCCATCGACATGTGGGACAACTACCTGGAGAAACGGTTCCAGCACTACAACGTGCAGATGGGCGGCCGGTTCACGCTGGCCACGCGCATCGGCGGCGTGCTGCAGAACGACGACTCCCTCGGCTCGCCGGGGGCCGGCATGGCGACGGACCCCATCTGGCGAAAGCAGTTCAAGCACGGCATGACGCACAACTTCGAGCCCCAGGCGTACCTCGAGGACATGGACGCGGAGGGCGTCGACATCGCCGTGTGCTTCACCGGCATCGGCCTCTACGCGACGTGGGGCGACAACCTCGACCCGGATCTCTCCGCCGCCATGTGCAGGGCGTACAACAACTGGCTGTACGACTTTATGTCACACAACCCGGAGCGGCTGAAGGGCGTCTGCCTGCTGCCGCTCCAGGACATCGAGCTGGCCGCGCAGGAGCTGCGGCGGTGCGCGACGGAGCTGGGAATGGTGGGCATCTTCTGGCGCCCGAACCCGCACATGGGCCGCCTCATGTCCGACCGCGCGTACGACCCCATCTACGCCATCGCCGAGGAGTACGGGGTCAACATCTCGGTGCACGAGGGCATCCAGAACCGTCTGCCGTGGTTCCCGCAGGGGCGCGTGAACACGCACTTCGCGCACCACGCGGCATGCCACCCGATGGAGCAGATGGCCGCCTGCCTCGCGATGACGAGCGGCGGCGTTCTCGACCGCTTCCCCAAGCTGACCGTGTCCTTCCTCGAGTCCGGCGCGGGCTGGCTGCCGTACTGGATGGAGCGGCTGGACCAGCAGGTGTCCAACCCGATGCTGAACGAGGGCTACGGCGGCGCGCACAAGCCGTCAGAGTACTTCCGGCGCGGGCAGGCCTTCGTGTCATGCGAAGCGGGCGAGGAGGCGCTGCCGATGATCGAGCGCACGCTCGGCGGCGGCGTGACCATGTGGGCGTCGGACTACCCGCACCGCGACGCCATGATGGACTTCCCGCGCGGGCTCGACATCCTGACCAGCGTCGAGGGCGTCACGCCCGACTTCATGAAGCAGCTCCTGTGGGACAACCCTGCGCGGTGCTTCAACCTGAAGGTGTAGAGGGCGCCCGAAAACCTAGAACGGCGAGACCCCCGTCAGCCCTCGGCGGAACTCAAGGGCGAACGGGGGTCTTGGTGTCTGCCGCCCTCGGCGCACCGTTTGGCGCCCGCGACGCGCGGCAGACAGGTATCGTCTCCCCAGATGGGAAGACCTGCTAGCTGCGTGGCGTTCGCCCAGCCTCAGACGGCATCCGGCGTCGTAGTCGGCCGAGACCGAAAGCGCCGCCTATAGCGGATTGATAGGCGGGTTTGCCGACGGATCGCCGGTGACCAGCCGCGTGTAGTACTCCCAGACGCCGCCGACACGCGGGGCGCGCCCGCCCGCGGGCATGTAGGGCTTGAAGTGCGGCAACTCGTGGGCCGGGGTGCGGTTCGTCATCTCGTCGATGAGCTCGTCCTCAATGTACGCATGGTCCGCGCCGGCGACGGAGTAGGCCCAGTAGTTCATCTTGGCCTGCTCCTCCAGCTGGAGCATGTTCATCACGGACTCCTCCAGGGAGTTGCCCACCGTCGTGGCGCCGTGCCCGCGAAGCAAGATGGCCTTGCCGTCGCCCAGCAGGGCCGCGACCTCCATCCCCTCGTCGTCCGTCTGGACGGTCTTCACGTGGTCCCATACCGGGAGCTCGTTGCGCACGAGCTGGATGCCCTCCTGGTTCATGGGGCGCAGCCGCTTGCGCAGCGTCGTGGCCAGGATGGTGTAGTGGGGGTGGACGTGCACCACGGACTTCACGTTCGGGTACATCTTGTAGATGCAGGAGTGCATCTTTACTTCCATGCACTGGGTGGTGCCGAGCGGCCCGTCCACCTTGTGGCCCTCCAGGTCACAGACAATCATCTGCTCCGGCGTGATGCTGAAGAGGGCGTCGACCTCGTAGCCGCGTCCCTTGACGATGAACTTGTCCGGGTCCGTCGGGAGGCGCAGGCTGGCGTGGCCGAGGGACGCCCGGAACCCGGCCGCCAAGCCGGTTTCCGCCAGGATGCGGTTGGCTACCGCCACGTGGTATTTGACCTCTTCCCACTCTCTCTTCATGGCTAATCTCCTTCAACGCTGTTATGAGGCGTGCGTGGAGCCCGGACCCATGCCGCCTAGACGCGGATGCAGGCGGCCCAGTGGTCGGGGGTGATTTCCCGCAGCTCCGGAACCGTGGTCTTGCACTCGTCGATGGCCATGGGGCACCGGGTGTGGAACACGCAGCCGGACGGCGGGTTCGCGGGGCTCGGGATGCCGCCCTGCAGGATGATCCGGTCCCGCTCCGACTCGATGTCAGGATCCGGAATCGGCACCGCGGAGAGCAGCGCCGTCGTATATGGATGCAGGGGCGTCTCGTAGAGGTCGGTCCAGGAGGCCACCTCCATCAGCTTGCCGAGATACATCACCGCGATCCGGTCCGACACGTGCCGCACGATGGCCAGGTCATGAGCAATCATCAGGTACGAGAGCCCCAGGTCCTGCTGCAAGTCTTTTAGCAGGTTGATGAGCTGCGCCTGAATGGACACGTCCAGCGCCGAAACTGGCTCGTCGGCGACGATGAACTCGGGCTGCACGGCCAGCGCTCGCGCCACGCCGATGCGCTGCCGCTGCCCGCCGCTGAACTCGTGCGGGTAGCGGTTGGCCATCTCCGGGTTCAGCCCCACCTGCTGCAGCAGCTCACCGACACGCAGCCGGTACTCTCGCCTATTCTTGACCAGTCTATGAATGGTCAGCGCTTCGCCGACGATGTCCATGACCTTCATCCGCGGGTTCAGGGAGCTGTAGGGGTCCTGGAAGATGATCTGAATGCGGCGGCGGAGCGCTCGCAGTTCTTCCCGGCTGACTCTGGTGACGTCCGTGCCCTCGAACAACACCTCGCCCTGCGTCGGCTTCTCCAGTTGCAGGATGCAGCGCCCGATGGTGGTCTTGCCGGACCCGCTCTCGCCCACCAGTCCCAGCGTCTCGCCGCGCCGGACGAAGAAGCTGACGTCATCCACAGCCTTGATGTCGCCCACCCTGCGCTGGAGGATGAATCCGGACGTGATGGGGAAGTACATCTTGAGGTTGCGCACGTCCAAAATGTTGTCGCGCGGGTCAGCCGGGTGGCCGTTGGCGGGCGCCGCTGCAGTCATTTCAGTCATCGCTGCTGTGCTCCCTTTGCGAGCTGGTAAACGGTCTCGCTCGCCCAGCACGCCGCCAGGTGGCCCTCGGCGACGGGTTCGAGGGGCGGGATTTCCTCCAGGCACCGGTCCATGCGGAAGGGGCACCGCGGATAGTAGGCGCAGCCCTTCGGCAGAAGGTCCAGGTCGGGCGGAAGGCCCTCGATGGCTTCGAGGCGCTCCCTCCGCGTCACGTCGAGACGCGGCACCGAACGCAGCAGGCCCAGCGTGTAGGGGTGGGACGGCTCATGGTAGATCTCGCGGGCCAGTCCCCGTTCGATGATCTTCCCGGCGTACATGACGTTGACCCGGTGGGCGTACCGCGCCACGACGCCCAAGTTGTGGGTGATCAGAATGACCGCCGTGCCAAGCTCCTTGCACAAATCCTGGACGAGCTCGAGGATCTGGGCCTGGATGGTGACGTCCAGCGCCGTGGTGGGCTCGTCGGCGATCAGCAGTTTGGGGTTGCAGCTCAGGGCCATCGCGATCATGACGCGCTGGCGCATGCCGCCGCTGAACTGGTGCGGGTAGCTCTTCAGCCGTTGCCGGCCCTCCGGAATGCCCACCATGTCGAGGAGCTCGACTGCCCGGTTCCGCGCCTCGGAGCTGGACATACCCAGGTGCAGCTCCAGCGCCTCCGTCAGCTGGCGGCCGATGGTCAGCACCGGATTCAGCGAGGTCATCGGCTCCTGGAAGATCATGGCGATCTCCCGGCCGCGCACCGTCCGCATCTGCTGCTCGGAGAGCCTGACCAGGTCAATGTCGTTGAAGATCACCTCGCCGTTGACGATGCGGCCCGGCGGGTCGGGGACGAGCTGCATGATGGAGAGGGCGCTGACGCTCTTGCCGCAGCCGCTCTCGCCCACCAGCGCCAACGTCTCGCCCTCCTCCAGGTCGTAGCTGACGTCGTCCACCGCTCGCACGGTGCTGTCTTCCTGGAAGAAGTAAGTCGAGAGGTTCTTCACTTCCAGAAGGTTCATGCACGCTCATCCATTCTTTGTGTCTCGGACCCCCGCGCCGGCGGCAAAGCGCTGACGAACGCGGCCCCGGTCGAGCGATTGCGCATCTCGCCTTACCGGTTCCGCAGCCGCGGGTCCAAAGTGTCCCGCAGCGAGTCGGCGAATAGGTTGAAGCCCAGCACCGCCAGGGCAATGGCCATTCCCGGGGCCAGGGCCAGCGTCCAGGACACGTCGTAAGGACGCGCCGCCGCCGTCGACAGCATCGAGCCCCAGGACGCCGTGTCGGCGCCGACGCCCGCTCCCAGGAAGCTCAGGGACGCCTCGCCGATGATGGCGCTGCCGATGGAAACGCTGACCAGCACCAGGTACGGCGATATTGAGTTGGGAAGCACGTGCAGGAACATGATGCGGGTGCTGGAAGCGCCAAGCGACCTCGCCGCCTCAACGTACACCCGCGCCTTCTCCCGCAGCACCACGGACCGCGTCACCCGCGTGGACGTCGAGATATAGTTGACGGCAAGGGCGATGATCACGTTCGTGACGCTCGGCCCCAGCACAGCGACGATCACCAACGCCAGCACGATGCCTGGTATGGCGATGTTCGCGTCCACGAGCCGCTGCATGAGCAGGTCGAATACCCCTCCCACGTACGCGCTGACGAGCCCCAGCAGGAGGCCCGCTGTGACGCCCATGAATACCGCCCAGAATCCGACGGCCAGTGAGACCCGCGCGCCGTGAAGCAGCCGGCTGAAGATGTCGCGGCCAACGAGGTCGGTTCCCAGGTAGTGCGTCGACGACGGCAACTCGTTGATGTTTCCGGCGAGGTTGTTGGGCTCGTGGGTGGACGCCACGTCCGCGAACGCCGCCATGGCCAGAAGGATCATAATCAGCACCCACCCGACGACGCCGACGGGGTTCTTCCGGCACCATCGGGCCAGCTTCGTTGTAAAGGACGGTTGCGTCCGCAGGACGATTCCTTCCTCCGCCCTTACAGCAGCCGCGTCACCTTCCATCGCCATGCGCCGGCTCCCTCACGTACTACGAGTAACGAATGCGTGGGTCAATGACCGAATACAACAGGTCAACAATGAGATTGATCATCAGCACCATCGCGATATTGAGCAGCACCAGTCCCTGAATAATGGGATAGTCCCTGTTTCCGATGGCTTCCACCATCGCCCTGCCCATGCCCGGCACCTGGAAGATCGTCTCCGTCACCACGACGCCGGTGACCATGACGCCCATGAGGCCCCCGAACTGCGTCAGCACGGGCAGGAGCGCGTTTCGCAGGGCGTGGCGTATGAGGACCAGCTGGAAGCCGAGTCCCTTGGCGCGGGCCGTGCGCACGTAGTCCTCCCGCAGCACCTCCAGCATCTGGCTGCGCGTCATGCGCAGGATCGACGCGCCGGTCGAGGACGAGACGATGATCGCGGGAAAGATGATGTGCGAGAGGTTCGCACCCAGGTCCTCAGTGGGGCTGTGCCAGCGAAGCGATGGGATCCAGTTGAAGTACGCGGCCAGGGCGAATATGACGAGCGTTCCCAGCCACACGTTCGGGATGCTCAGCCCGGAAATGCTCAAGACCCGCAGCACCTGGTCCGTTAACTTGTTGTGTTGCACCGCGGAGATAATGCCGCCCGGCACGGCCCATATTGCGGTCAGGAGCACGATGAGCGCGCCCAACTCGAGCGTCCTCGGCAGCCGCTCGAGCACGATGTCCCGGACCGGGCGGTACTGCCAGATGGATTCGCCAAACTCGAAACGCACAACGGAGCCAAGCCAGTTGATGTACTGAATGGGCAGAGGCTTGTCCAGCCCGAGCTGCGCCCGGATCTGCGCTTCCGCCTCCGCCTCCGCCTCCTGGCTGATTACGTCCAAGTCGGCAAGAATTGCGGTTGCAGGGTCACCCGGCGCGATCTTCATCAGCGTGAAGACGATGAGCGTTGCCAGAATGGCAGTGGGCACCATCAGCAGAACACGCTTCGCTATGTACTCGCGCATTGACCGCTTCCTCTACCGCCAAATGTGTCTTCAGGCAGAATAACAAGACTGGCGCTGACACAGGATACCCGTGTCAGCGTCCCAAGCAACCCCCCCATAGTTGAAGACCGGTGAAACGCTTGTGTCTAGCGACAGCTACAGTCCCCAGACGGAAATCGGTTGAGGCTCCTCTATGTCGGGGCCCTGCCAGCGCCAGTGTTTCGAACTCGCCGCACCATCGATCTTGATGTCGATCCCGGAAATCATCAGCGACTCGTCGGATGCCAGGAACACGACGGCGGGCACGTAGTCGGTCGGGGTTGGCTGCCGCCCCATCGGGGTGAACAGCTGGCGAGATCCGCCTGCGGCCTGCGCCTGCCGCTCGTTCCACTGCTCCACGATCTCCGGGTTGTCAGGCTGCGTGGCGATGGGCGTGAACCCGTTTACGCGGATGCCGTGTTGGGCAAGCTCAACCGCGCACGAGCGGATGAAGTTCACGATGCCGCCCTTGCCCGTGCAGTAGCCCACGCTTCCCGTGCCCGACCATGCGGCCGTCGAAAGGGTGCAGATGATGCTGCCGCGAATGCCCCGCTCGATCATCGAGTGGGCCACGTATTTGGTGTTCAGGAAGTTGCCGGAGGTGATGACGCGCACCTGCCGCTCGTAGGCGTCATAGGCGTACTCGAGCACGCCCCGTCCGCCCAGGATTGCCGCGTTGTTGACGAGAATGTCGATCTTGCCCCACTCGTCCTCAACCTTCCGGACGTACTCCCGGACTTCTTCTTCGTTCGTAACGTCGCCAGGGAGCGCCATGGCCTCGCCGCCATCGGCCCGGATACGCTCCGCGGCCTTCTCCGCCGCCTCCGGGCTCAGGTCGTTGCATGCCACCTTGGCGCCATGCATGGCCAGACCGTAGGCGAGGCCGCTGCCGATGTTGGGTCCGGAGCCCGTTACAAGAGCGACCTTTCCCTCAAGACGAGCCATGACGCCCCCCTTTAGTATCAGACTTCAAACAGTCTTCTGTTAACTGTCGGCGCGCACGCTAGCGCGTTGGCGAATTCTCATCGACCCACGTCCGCTCGTCGTACTGCGCGAACCAGGAGGAGACGAAGCGGCGGCCGTGGACGTAGCTCTGCTCCAGGAACTGCACGCCACCGAAGTAGACGAAGAACATGGCGTTCTTGCCTTCCCTGAGGTAATTCTCAAGCGCGGTAATGTTCTGGCGCCTCTCTTCCTCACTGGTGGCGCTGGTGATACTCAAAGCCAGAGTGTCGATGGTGTCATCGACCAGGCCCGAGTAGTTCCGCTGGCCGGTGCTGGACAAGTACCGGTTCAGCATGGACTCAGGCGCAGGGTACGGGAGCGCGCTCGTGTAGACGGTGGCGTTCCAACCCTCGCCGGACTTGAGCGCCTCGACCGCAGCCAATGACTCCTGGGCGCTGAACTCGACGTCGAAGCCCACCTCGGACAGCTGCTGCGACAGGACCTGGCCTCCGAGGAACGTGGAAGCGGTTGGCGAGTTGCCCCGTGAAATGACCGTCAGCTCGATGCCCCTGGGGTCAACGCCAGCCGCTGCGAACAGCTGAGTGGCCTGCGCAATAGCCTGCGTCTTGTCAGTCATGTAAGACGGGTCCGACTGCCTCAACTCATCCAGAGACGTGCCGTAGCCGCCCGAGAAGGTGTTGGGCTCAAACCACGTACCGATGAAGCCCGGGGCACCCTGCAGCATCTTGCTTGCCAGTTCGTCACGGTCAATCAGCAAGTAGATGGCCTGCCTGACACGGACGTCGTCAAATGGCGGCTTGGTCACGTTCAGCATGACCCAGGCGGGCGAACCACCGGGGCCCTCAACCACGCGAACCTTGTCGCCAAGCTTGCCAAGAATCTCGTCGACGTTTCCGACGCCTGCGGCGGTGGTCACGTCAATGGCCTGGGTCTCAAAGGCCGCCCGGAGGAGCGAGGAAGACGAAATGATGGTGTACCGCTTGCCGTCCAGGTAGGGCAGCCCATCCTGCCAGTAGTTCGCATTCTTTTCAAGCTCGAAACTGACGCCGCGCTCCCACTTGTCAGGCACCCACTGGAAGGGGCCAGTTCCGTTGGAGTTGGTGACGAACCATTCCAAGCCGTTCTCGTCAATGTCCTTCTTGGAGACGATGTTCGCCCATGCAGCAGACAGGTTTTGGAGCAACACCGCAGCCGGCGCGTTCAGGTTGAGCACCACGGTGTAGTCGTCCGGGGCTTCGACGGTCTCGACGAAGGGACCCACGTACGACCGTGCGGGCGGACGGAAATCAATCTCGCCAGCGGCGGACGCAACGTAGTGGTCGTAGGTGGCCTTGACGTCCGCGGAGGTCAGCGGCGTGCCGTCGTGGAACACGACGTCATCACGCAGCTTGAACGTCCACTGCGTTCCGCTGTCGCTCACTGTCCAACTGTCGGCAATGCCGGGGGCGATCTCCTTCCACGTTCTCTCGCCACCCTCGAACTGCCAGATGACCAGCCGGTCGTAGACCCCCTGCAACACTCCTCCGGTTCCGGCGGAGACGTTGTCGAGGAAGTTCAAGGACCTCGGGTCCTCGCCGGCGCTCAGCTGGAGGTAACCGCCGTATTGCGGAACGCCCTCGTCCGGCTCCAGGTTGTACTGCGATTCTGCGACCGCCGATGGAAACTCCATGGCGTCCATCGCCGGAGCGTCGCTCCCGGTGTCCGCCATCGCCGCGGCAGTCGTTGGGACTGCTGCAGCCGTCGTGGACGACGAGTCGGTCGTGGTGGTGGACGTCGTGCCATTGTCGTCGTCATCCCCACCACAAGCTGCCACTAACGAGAGCAGCATCAGCAGAGCCCCAAAGAATATGAACGCGCGCATGGTCCGCCGTTTCATGACTGTAATCCCCCTCCTGCTAGTATGTAGGCCTCTTCCCACCCTGGGACAACGGTGACCCCCGGCAGGCGTTGCCAGATGTTCTCCGCCTCAGGGGCCACCACAATGATTGTCTTTCCCAACGCCATGGCTATACCGAACTCCACATGGCGGTGTCCGCTGTCCCCCCGCTCGTCGCCGAGCAGGATGTAGACGTCGGACTGTTCGATGTCCTCCCGGGACATCTGCGCGATGTTGCCGGACTGACCCAGACTGTCGAGCCACCGGCAGGTCACCGTGAGGCCCGCCGCCTCCAGCCGCTCCCTGGCGACCAGGAGCTCCGGCCGACGCATATGACGGGCTGACAGGTAGACGCTCCCGATACTCGCCAATGCTTGCCCTTCCGACCCTATCTGCTTGCCCTGTTAAGGAATGATCCTTCAGGCAACGTTGCGCTGCCTAGCGTTACGACGCCGGTACCAGGTCCTTCAGCGCCTCACGCAGCACCTGCATCGCCGGCGTGCCCTTTGGCGCCTTCACGTTGCCGGTCCTCACGTTGAAGAGCTCCGGCCGGTGGGGCGCCGCCGGCTCCTGCCCTTCCTGCAGGTCGCGGGCCGCCTTGATCAGCTGGTGCCGGATGTGGATGTTCAATGTGTCCTGGCTCGTCAGCCGCTCCCGCGTCCGGTCCATGATAGGCCCGCCCTGGTCCTCGATCTGGCAGATGTCCTGCAGCGGGAAGTTGTTGATCCCCGAGTAGTTGTACGAACGCTGCATATCCCGGTCGACCAGGTAGTCGTTCGCTTTATTGGCAACGGGCTTGTACGTGCCCGGAAGCTTCTCGGGCACCAGCCACGCGTTGTGGGCCTCGCGGAACTCCTCCGCCAGGGGCTCGTACGGGTTCCAGCGCACCCGCAGCACCATGCAATTGAGGTCATCGATCGGCACGCGCATCCGCTGGTAGCCGAGCGGGAACTTGCCCTGCCTCGGGTTGTTGTACGAAGGGGATGGGTCGAAGTTCGGGATGAGCCAGTGGCCGATATTTATCTGCTGTTCCTCGTCGTCGTCGTTGGCGGGGAAGGGCGTGGCCCAGCTGATGCCGTACTCCGAGTCCACGACGGCCGCGGGCAACCGCACCTGCCGGAGGAAGTTGCCGTTGTTCAATCCCATCTGGACGCCGGGGCCGCCCTCGGTGAGGTCCCGGAAGCCGTGGGTGAAAAAGCCGTGACTCGGGTCGTTCTGGCCTTCCATTGACTGCAGCCAGTTGCACTCGCAGATGATCTTCCAGTTCTCCCGGTGGCTCTCCGGGATCGCGGCGAAGTCGAAGGCCGGGAACGGCGGCTGGAGCTCCGGCGGGCCCATGTACACCCAGATGAAGCCGCCCTTGTCCAAGGCGGGGTAGGACTTGAGCTTGATCTTGTCCTTGAAGGACTCCCCCTCGGGGATGAAGGGGATGTCGACGCACTGGCCCGTGTAGTCGTACTTCCAGCCGTGGTACAGGCAGCGCAGCCCCGATTCCTCGTTCATGCCGAAGAAGAGCGGCGAGAACCGGTGCGCGCAGTAGGCGTCGATGATGCCGACGTTCCCGTCGGTGTCGCGAAAGGCGATGAGGTCCTCGTTCAGGATGCGCAGTCGCGCGGGGGTGCAGTTAGGTTCTGGAATTTCCTCCGTCAGCATCGCCGGCACCCAGAACCGGCGGAACAGATCGCCCATCGGCGTTCCCGGCCCCGTCCTCACCAACAGTTCATTCTCTTCCTGTGTGAGCATATGGTCCCTCCTCCTGTTTCAGCCCCTGTCGCACTGGGGCTCCTGCGCGCCGGCGCCAAATGGCGTTTGAACTTCCCGGATGGAGGAGCCTCTTACCCTTAGGCTCTAAGTTCAGCAACCGGCAATGTCCCTACCGATAGTTAGTTGGCCGAGGATATATCATTACCGTTCACAATTGTCAACGTTGTTAACACAGTTTCGACTCGACTTGAGCCTTACCGGCGGAGAATTCCGCCCCTTTCAGATACGAGCCCGACGAATTATCGCTCCACCATATCGCCAACATTCGCCATTCCGGGCACTACGACGCCGGCACCAGGTCCTTCAGCGCCTCCTTCAAGACCTCCATCATCGGCCTTTCCTTTGACGCCTTAACGTTGCCGTCCCGCACGTTGAAGAGCTCCGGACGGTGGGGCGCAGCCGGCTCCTGCCCTTCCTGCAGGTCGCGGGCAGCCTTGATGAGCTGGTGCCGGATGTGGATGTTCAGCGTGTCCTGGCTCGTCAGCCGTTCCCGCGTCCGGTCCATGATCGGCCCGCCCTGGTCCTCAATCTGGCAGATGTCCTGCAGCGGGAAGTTGTTGATCCCCGAGTAGTTGTACGAGCGCTGCATATCCCGGTCAACCAGGTAGTCGTTCGCCTTGTTGGCAACGGGCTTGTACGTGCCCGGAAGCTTCTCGGGCACCAGCCACGCGTTGTGGGCCTCGCGGAACTCCTCCGCCAGCGGTTCGTACGGGTTCCAGCGGACCCGAAGGACCATGCACGTCACGTCGTCGATGGGCACGCGCATGCGCTGGTAGCCGAGGGGCAATCGCCCCCGACCCGGGTTGTTGTACGAGGGAGACGGGTCGAAGATCGGTAGTACGAAGTGGCCGATGTTGATGAGCTGCTCTTCGTCGCCATCGTTGGCGGGCCACAGCGTCGCCCAGCTGATGCCGTACTCCGTGTCCACAACGGCGCCGGGCAACCGCAGCTGCCGCAGGACGTTGGCGCTGTTGAGCCCCATCTGGACACCTGGTCCGCCCTCGGTGAGGTCACGGAAGCCGTGGGTGAAGTAAGCGTGGCTGGGGTCGTTCTGGCCCTCCATCGATTGCAGCCAGTTGCACTCGCAGATGATCTTCCAGTTCTCCCGGTGGCTCTCCGGGATCGCGGCGAAATCAAAGGCTGGGAACGGCGGCTGGAGCTCTGCAGGCCCCATGTACGTCCAGATGAACCCACCCCTGTCGAGCGCCGGGTAGGACTTGAGCTTGATCTTGTCCTTGAAGGACTCGCCCTCGGGGATGAAGGGGATGTCCACGCACTGCCCCGTGTAGTCGTACTTCCAGCCGTGGTATAGGCACCGCAGCCCGCTCTCTTCGTTCATCCCGAAAAAGAGCGGCGAGAACCGGTGCGCGCAGTAGGCGTCGATGATCCCGACGTTGCCGTCGGTGTCCCGGAAGGCGATGAGGTCCTCGTTCAGGATGCGCAGGCGAGCGGGGGTGCAGTCGGGTTCGGGAATCTCCTCCGTCAACATCACGGGCAGCCAGAACCGGCGGAAGTATTCACCCATCGGCGTCCCCGGACCCGTCCTTACCAAGAGTTCATTTTCTTCCTGTGTAAGCATCTGATCCCTCTCCCTGCGGCTTCGTCCCTTACCTGAGCGCTGTCACTTCCCAAGCCGGCTACTAAACGACCCAATTACAAGTGAAAAGGCCCCGCTGCCAGAGCAGCGGGGCCTTTCTCAGGCTCTATTCTGCTGGAACCAGTTCCTTTAGCGCTTCCTGCAAGACTTGCATCGCAGGCGTTCCCTTTGCCGCCTGAACGGTGCTCCTTCTTACCTTGAAGAGCTCCGGCCGGTGGGGCGCCGCCGGTTCCTGCCCTTCCTGCAGGTCCCTGGCCGCCTTGATCAGCTGGTGCCGGATGTGGATGTTCAGCGTGTCCTGGCTCGTCAGCCGTTCCCGCGTCCGGTCCATGATCGGCCCGCCCTGGTCCTCGATCTGGCAGATGTCCTGCAGCGGGAAGTTGTTGATCCCCGAGTAGTTGTAGCCACGCTGCATCTCCCGGTCGACCAGGTAGTCGTTGGACTTGTTGGCAACCGGCTTGTACGTCCCGGGCAGCTTTTCCGGGACCAGCCACGCGTTGTGAGCCTCGCGGAACTCCTCGAGCAACGGCTCGTAGGGGTTCCACCGCACCCGCAGCACCATGCAATTGAGGTCGTCGATGGGCACGCGCATCCGCTGGTAGCCGAGGGGGAACTTGCCCCCGCCGAGGTTGTTGTAGGAGGGTGAGGGGTCGAAGTTCGGGATGATGAAGTGGTCGATGCTGACCCGCTGCTCCTCTTCCTCGTTGTTCCACACCGTGGCGAAACTGATGCCGAACTCCGTGTCCACGACGGCTGAGGGAAGCCTCACCCGCGAGAGTGCGGAGCCGCTGTTGAGCCCCATCTGCACGCCGGGTCCGCCATCGGTGATGTCCCGGAAGCCGTGGGTGAAGTAGAGGTGGCTTGGGTCGTTCTGCCCCTCCATCGACTGCATCCAGTTGCACTCGCAGACGATCTTCCAGTTCTCCCGGTGGCTCTCCGGGATCGCCGCAAAGTCGAAGTCCGGGAACGGCGGCTGCAGCTCCGGCGGGCCCATGTATGCCCATATGAACCCACCCTTGTCGAGCGCCGGATAGGACTTGAGCTTGACCTTGCTCTTGAACGACTCACCCTCGGGAATAAAGGGGATGTCCACGCACTGTCCCGTGTAGTCGTACTTCCAGCCGTGGTACAGGCACCGCAGCCCGGACTCCTCGTTCATGCCGAAGAACAACGGCGAGAACCGGTGCGCGCAGTAGGCGTCGATCAACCCAACGTTGCCGTCCGTGTCGCGGAAGCCGATGAGGTCCTCGTTGAGGACGCGTACCCGCGCAGGAGTGCAGTCAGGCTCGGGAATCTCCTCCGACAGCATCACCGGGGTCCAGAAGCGGCGGAAAAACTCGCCCATCGGGGTCCCGGGCCCCGTCCTGGTCAACAGTTCATTCTCTTCCTGGGTAAGCATATAGTCCTTCCTCCCGTAGCTGAGTCCTACGCTTATGCCTTTGGGCTGACGCTAACATAAAACCAACCGCGTTACAATACCTCTACACCTATGGTATTTATTCACATCCGAGGGGATCGAGTCCCCATTTGGCCGAGTCCACGCATTGTCCGCCTCCCTGAACGTCAGGGAGTGTGATACAGTCCTGACACCCAAGGCCCGTGCGCAGAATTCGAAGGGGTCCTTTCAGATAGCGTCGACCTCGTACCGACGGGAGCCACGAGCTGTGCAGAACGAACCCGAAAAGAGCTCCGGGCCTCCCATCTTTACGACCAAGACATTCCCAATCTATGTAACGTTCTTCGCCTGGGGTCTCGGCACCGGCTCCCTGCAGCTGGCCCGCCCGCTCTTCGCCTTCGAGGTCACCGGCGACATCTTTCTCGTCAGCTTCCTCGTCGCGAGCAGCTCCCTCGCCCGCATCATCGCCGGTCCCCTCACCGGCTACCTGACCGACCGCTGGGGCCGCAAACCGCTCGTGATCGCCGGGGCCGCCCTCCGGGGACTCACCACCCTCGGCCAGTTCTACTCCGATAGCTACCTTCCCTTCTTCGTCCTGGAGTTCATCGGGCAGATGGGCGTGTCCATGTGGACCACCAGCACCGGTGTCCTCGTGGGCGACGTGACGACCCCGGAGAACCGCGGGCGCGTCATGGCGGTGCGCACCATGTCCTCGCGCATCGGGTTCGTCGCCGGGCCGGCTATCGCAGGCGCCCTTGCATTGACCCTAGGACTCCGCTACGTCTTCCTCTTCAGCACGCTGACCAAGCTCATCAACCTTGGCGTCATGTTCTGGATCTCCGAGTCGCGGCCGGAAGAGGCGCGACAGCGTGCCCAAGAGAAGAAGGGGGAGAACGTCGAGAAGAAGCCCGGCCTGATTGCGTCGCTGTTCCTGACCAAGACCTTCATCGCCCTGGCGCTGGTCACCTTCGGGCTGAGCATGATGCAGATGGGCGTCTTCCAGACGCTCGTCCCGGTCCACACCCAGGAGGAGGTCGGCCTCAACGAGTTCGAGATCGGCAACCTCGTCAGCTTTGCGAGCATCATTGCGCTGCTCGTGGCGTTCCCGAACGGCATGGTCTCCGACCGGTTCGGACGCAAAGCCTCGCTGGTCCCCGGCATGCTGGTGCTTGGAGGCTCAGCCGTCCTGCTGGCGATCAGCGGCAACTACCTGGGGATCGTTCTCATGATGACCCTGTACGGCATCGCCGAGGGCATGGTGCAGGGCTCCACCCAGGTATACGCGGTGGACCTGGCGCCGGCCGACCGTCGAGGGACCGTCGTGGGCGTCTGGTCAATCTTCATGAGCCTGGGCGGGATGGTGACGACCCTGTTGGTGGCGACACTCTACACAGCGTTCGGCGCGCTGATTGCATTCAACGGCGTCGCCGCCTTCCTGATTGTAAGCGCGCTGGTATTGGCGTTCATGGCCAAGGAGACCGCAGGCCGCCGAAGGCTCGCCGGCCCCTCGTCGGAAACGCCTCCGCCATCGCCGGAGACAACGTAGGCATCGCACCCTCGAGCCGCTATGGCAGCGCGATGGCCGGCGGCCTACATCAGCCCGAGCACCTCGAGCCGCGGGTAGCCGTTGCCGCCGAGGTTGGTCTCGAGGATGTGGAGCACCGGCGGCGCCTGCCCTGTCGGCGTCAGCGCCAGCATCTCCCGCGCCACGTCCTCGCCGAAGGCCGCGTCGCCTACGAACGCCGTCACCTGCGTGACGTTCGCGAAGCTGCCGCCGCCGTCGCGGAACATGGCGTCCACGTTCGCGAACACCATCGCCGTCTGCTCGGCGAGCCCGCCCTCGCGGCTGCCCGTCACTACGCGCGACGACGTCACTAGGTTGCCCGTCAGCGCACCCATCGACATCGGGTCGTTGTGCTTGACGCCCGGCACCTCCAGGCACTTCCGCGCGCCAGCGCCGACCATCGCGATGACGTTCGCGCCCATGAGCTCGCCCGCCGGAAGGGCGCTGGGCACGTACTTGTGCGGAGGACGGTCATCGGGGTCCGGGTACCACTCAATCCACGGCGGATTGAACTTCAGCCGCTCAGACAATTCTGGGAGGTAGTGGGTCAAGCGCGCCATGTCATCCAGCCCCAGCCCGTTGACGCTCAGGAAGCGCTCCACTTGGCTGAACATCGCGGCAAGCTGGCCGTCGAAGCCCGCCGCAGCCAGCGCGCCGCTGCACGGGTCGACGGGCGCCAGCAGCGGCGCCACGACGACGTCGCCGATGCGCGCGCCGGACGGCTTGGCGTTCCCCTCCTCGCACGAGTACACCTCGACGAACCGCTCGCCGGACGGGCCGCCGTTGTCCGGCAGCAGCGCCATCATCTCGATGGCGATCGACATCCGGCTCGAGACGACGTTCACGAGCTGGTGCAGCGCCGGGCGCGTCGCCGGGTCGGGGAAGCGCTCCTCGAAGATCCGGCGTGCGACCTCTTTGTAGGAGTCGTCGCGGCCGAACATGTTGAGCTGGACGATGTTGTCCACCGTGCCGCCGGCCAGCCCCATCAGCGTCGCCAGGTTCTCAAACGTCTGGCGCGTCTCCGCCTCAACGCCGCCCTCGACGATCTCCCCCGTCGTCTGGTCGTTGCCGTGGCAGCGTGACGTGAAGTAGACGTTGCCCACCACCACCCCGGGGTCGCGGGCGTGGACGTTGGGGATGTCGATGCGCGTCCGCTTGCCGCCGACGAGCCCGTAGGCGTCGAGGTGCACCAGGTGCCCCTCGGGCAGCGGAGATATAAGCGCCTTCAGTGCTGGGCGGTCCGCCGCGTCCGGAAAGAGGTTCTCCCATGGCCCGTAGATGGTTTCGCGGTCCTCCATGTTGGTCACGTACGCCGCGCAGCGCACGACGCCGTCGAGGTTGCCGCCCGCCGACTCCATCAGCCGCCGCAGGTGCGAGAGTATGACCCACATCTGCGCCTCGATGCCCGCGGCGGGGGCGCCTGTGACCGGGTCGACCCCCGCCAGTCCGTTCGCGTAGACGACGTCGTTGACGCGCATGCCCAGGGGCCTCGTTGCCCGCGTGTCCGCGGGGTACACCTCGAAGAATTGCCGGAGTTGCTCAGCCATCTGCAAGCCCCCTTGTGCGGGTTTCCTCGTCGATTGACGCCAACACCTCGATCATCACCTGCAGCGCACCGCCGCCGTAGCGAAGGTGGTGCAGCACGGGCCGCGTCGCCGCGTCCGGGAAGAGCTGCGCCCACCGGTCCGTCACCAGCGGCAGGTTTGCGAGGTCGGCCACGAATGCCCGTCCCTGCTTGACGTTGCTCCAGTCCATGCCGCCGGCCGTCAGCAACGCCTCCGTGTTGCGGAAGAGGTGCTCCGCCTGCGACTGCACGTCCTCCGGCGGCCGGCCCGTCGATGGGTCGTAGGGCAGCACACGCGAGGAGAAGAGGTACGGGCCCATGCGCACACCCAGTGGTATGGGGTTGGTGTGGGCGACGCCATCGACGTTGAGCGTCTGGCGCTGGTGATTTAGTACCGCGGAATAGTCCATGTACACCAGCATGTCGCCGGGGAGGTCGGCCGTCAGGAACTTGTACGTCGGACGGTCGTTCTCGTCCGGGAAGGCGTCCACCCACGGCGGGTTCATGGCCTCCCGGTCACGCGCGAAGTCCTGGAAGTACATGCTGACGTGGGCGATATTGGCCCTGCTGCCCCCGGCGCTCTCGATGCTGCGGCGCATGTGCTCGTGGGCGAACCGGAGCTGCGCCTCGATACCATCGCCGAGGACGCCCGTGTCCGGGTCCGTGCCGACGATGCGGAAGCCGCGCACCAGGTCGCCGGAGCGCACCGCGACGGGCAGCGGGCTGACGCCCTGGTCGCCGAAGATTTCTGTGAGCATGTCGTTGGCCACGTTAGGCCTCGTACTCAGGCGTGTAGCGGAACATGGACTCGGCATGCGTGAAACCCTCGCCGAGCGCCTGCAGGCCGATGGCGACGTAGTCCCAGTCGCCCCTGCCCTCGCCGCCGCCACCGCCCGCCACGGCGATGCCGCCGACCATCTTGCCGTCGTAGATGATGGCGTAGCCGCCGGGAAGCGTCGTGAGCATGGGGTCGTTCCAGTCGGACGGCCCGCGGTGACCCTCTGCCTGCTGGCGGTCCCAGAACGCGATGATGCCGCTGGTGTCCATGTCAAAGGAGGCCGCGCTGTAGGCCTTGCGCCACGCGGCCTTCATGAACCGGTACGGCCGCCCGTCCATGCGGCACCCCGCGATGAGGTCGCCGTGCTGGTCGACGATGGCAACGGCAAGCTGCGAGCCCCGCTCATTCGCCGCCGCGATAACGGCCGCGATGACCCGGTTCGCCTCCTCCAGTCCAAGCCTCTTCTCCACGAGCATCGCCCACCTCCGGCGCGCACCGCCGCTGTCCTCGGGCGGGGCTGGCGCTAGGCTACCATGTCGTGCGACGGCGTCAAGCTGTTGCGCGGGCTTGCGAGCGGCGATACGCTGCCCGCATTGCAGAGGGTTGTGCGGCTCGCGGCATGCTCGGTCTCTCGAGGGGCGCCGCGAGTCCGAAAGGATGTGGACGATGGCTGGACCACTGACCGGCAAGGTCGCGATGGTGACGGGCGGCTCCCGCGGCATCGGCAGGGGCATTGCGCTCTGCCTCGCGGACGAGGGCGCGACGGTGGTGGTCTGCGCACGAAGCGACGACTCCGCCGGAAACCCCTACGGCTCCATCGAGCAGACCGTGCAGGAGGCGCGCGAGCTCGGCGGCGAGGCCGTCGCGATGAAGCTCGACGTCACGGACGACGCCGAGGTTCAAGACGTCGTCGAGCGCATCCAGCGCGATCTCGGCCGCCTGGACATCGTCGTCAACAACGCCGCGCGCATGGGGCAGGGCGGCGGCGACTTCTGGGGCAGCTCCCCGGAGAACCTCGATGCCTACTACCGCACCAACGTCCGCGCGCCCTACCTCATCACAACGCTGGTGGGACCGCACATGGAGGAGCTGGGCGGCGGCGCCATCATCAACGTCACCTCGGCCGGCGCGAGCCTACCCCCGCCGCCGGGCCCGGACTGGAAGCTCTCGCCCGGTCGGACGTACGTCGGCTACGGCATCACCAAGGCGGCGCTAAACCGATGGGTTGCCGGCGTCGCCGGCGAGCTGCGGCTGCGCAATATCGCCATCGTGGCTGTCGACCCGGGGCGGACAGTGGTCGAGCGCAACATCGTCAACCCCATCGCCGGCGTCGACTACACCACGGCCAACTCCCCGGAGGTCACCGGCCGCGCCGTAGCCTACATCTGCCGCGACGCAATGGCCTACACCGGCCGCGTCATAGAGTCCAAAGCGCTCGTCGACGAGCACGGCATCGCGATGACGGGCATCGTCCCGCGCAACGCGGCGCGGGCGTAGGCTCCCCACGTTCGCCCTCGAAACTCCAACAAGGTTTCGCCCAAACACACCCTGACACGGCCCCATTGCGCCTAGCCCTTTCCCCTCGCTACCCTCGTCCCATGAGCAGCAAAACTAGGGCGGCACAGGGTGCGGACTCACAGTCCCGAACCGGCGCACGTTTGCGCCCGCTACAGATACGAATTGTTTCCCATATCACAAGCGTCTATTTGTAGCTGCAGGAACCCTTAACAGCTACGGATTGACTTTCGAAAACAATTCCTCGGCCGCGTGACGCTGCAAAGCGGGGAAATCTGGGAATGGAGAAGGGCACATTACCCGGAGGCGAAAGGTTACCGCGCCCGCGGGTTGAGCACGTCGTTGAGCGCGTCGCCGAGGAGGTTCCACGCGAACACCAGCAGCCCGACAACGACCACCGGCGGCAGGATGAGGTGCGGTTGGTTGCGCAGGATGGAGACGTCCTGCCCCTCGCGGATCATGCTGCCCAGGCTCGGCACCGGGTGCTGGATGCCGATGCCCAGCCAGCTCAGCACCACCTCCGCCCCCGCGATGGCCCCCATGCCCATCGTGACCACGACGATGACCGGAGGGAGCGCGTTCGGCAGCAGGTGCCGCAGGATCAGCCGCGGCGCCGTCGCGCCCGTCGTCCGTGAGGCCTCGACGAAGGGCATCGCCTTCAGTTGGATGACCTGCCCGCGCACCAGCCGCGCGACGCCCACCCAGCTGAACACCGCCAGCGCGCCGAAGACCACGAGGTAGTCGGCGATGCCCCACTGCGCGAGCCCGTAGATGCCCGTCGCGTCCTCCAGCGAGCGCACCCAGTCGAGCACGCGGGGGCGCACCGTCGCCGCCAGCAGGATGACGAGCAGCAGCCCGGGGAAGGCGAGGAAGACCTCGCCGACGCGCATGACGACGGTGTCCACGCGCTTGCCGAAGTAGCCCGCCATCAGCCCAAGCGTGATCCCCAGCGCCAGGCTGCCCGTCGCGACGGCGGTCGCCGTGACGATGAGGTTGGTGCGCAGGCTGTAGATGACGCGGCTCAGGACGTCGCGGCCGACGAAGTCGGTGCCGAGGAGGTGCTCGGCGCTGGGGCCCTCGCGCGCCGCCAGCAGGTCCTGGTCGTCGAAGCCGTAGGGCGCGAGCAACGGCGCGAGGATGCCGCCGCCGTAGAGCAGCACGATCACGGTGATGCCGAAGACCGCCTTCGGGCGGCGCAGCAACTGCAGCGCGGCGCGCACCCACGGCCCTCGCGAGCGGCGCTGCTCCTCCGAGCCCGCGGCCTGCGCGGCGTCGGCGGAGAGGTCGGCGTTCGGGTCAACGTGCGCCATACGCCCCCAACTCCTGCCGCGTCCTCGGGTCAATGAAGCCGTAAAGCAGGTCGACGACCATGTTGGCAAAGACAAACGCGGAGGCCACGATGAGCACCAGCGCCATGATGACGGGGTAGTCGCGGCTGAATATGGACTCCACCGCCAGCTTGCCGATGCCCGGGATGCCGAAGATGGTCTCCGTGATGAACGCGCCCTCGACCAGCGTCGCCAGGCTGAGGCCGAGGACCGTTATGAGCGGCGTCAGGGCGTTGCGCAGCACGTGCCGCATCTGCACCGTCGCCTCATTCAGCCCCTTGGCGCGCGCCGTGCGGACGTAGTCCTGACCGAGGACATCAATGGCGCTCGCCCGCGTCAGCCGCACGACGCCCGCGACGCCTGGCAGCCCCATGACGAGCGCCGGCATGACGATACTCAGGCTGAAGAGCCCGTCCCATCCGCTGACCGGCAGCAGCCCGAACTGCACGGCGAAGAGCAGGATGAGGAAGGGAGCGGAGATGAAGACAGGCGTCGAGAGGAAGAAGAGCGTCAGGCTCACCAGCGCCGTGTCCAGCCACCGTCCCTGCTGGTACGCGGCAATCAGCCCCAGCGGGATGCCGATGCTCACCGCCAGCAGCATCGCCGCAAGGCCAAGCTGCACCGACACCCACATCCTCGGCAGGATGAGCTCGGCGACAGTGCGCCCGCGGTAGGAGAAGCTGTCGCCGAGGTCGCCGCGCACGACGTCGGCCAAGTACGAGCCGTACTGCACGAAGAAGGGCCGGTCGAGGCCAAGCTGCTCGCGGACCAGCGCCACGGCCTCCGGCGTAGCGCGCTCGCCGAGGCGCACCTCGGCCGGGTCGCCGGGGCCGTAGTGGCCAAGCACAAACGTCACGAAGCTCACGATTACCAGCAAGACCGGCAACCACAGGAGCCTTCGGACGACAAACGTTGGCATGCAGCCTCTCTCGGGCGCCCAGTGTGGCGGGGCGCCCGGGATGATTCTACTACGCGGGGGCTGCTCCATTGCCGCATCGCCGCGCTGCGGATGTATACTGGCGCCGCAGACTGCATTGGGAGGGCATGCTATGGCAGACGTGAGAGTTGAACAGGACGTGACGGCGGTCTCCGTAGGCGGCCGCGACCTGAAGGTGGACATCTTCTACCCGGGCGACAACGCGAACGGGGCATGCCTCCTGTTCCTGCCTGGCGGCGGCTTCCGGACCGCCAACAAGGCCGGCCTGCACGAGCGCTACGCGCCCCGCATCGCCGAGCAGGGCTACGTCTTCATCGCGACGGAGTACCGCGTGATGGAGGAGGCCATGTGGCCCGCGCAGATCCAGGACGCCAAGGCGCTCATCCGCTGGACGCGCGCCAACGCCGAGCAGCTTGGCATCGACCCGGACCGCATCGTCCTCGGCGGCGCGTCTGCGGGCGGCAACCTGTCGACGCTCGCGGGCGGCACGCAGGGCAACCCGTACTACGAGGGCGACGGCGGCAACGAGGGCGTCAGCAGCGACGTCGCCGCCATCATCGGCGTCTACCCGGTGACCGACGTGACGGAGCGGGCCTACGGCGAGGGGCGAGAGCAGCTCTACGGCGTGAACCCGAGCGCGGACTTCGTGCGCGCCGCGAGCCCTATCCACCAGGTGAACGCCAGCTACCCGCCGACCCTGCTCATCCACGGCACGGGCGACTCAACCGTGCCCTACTCCCACTCCACGAGCCTCTTCGATGCGCTCGAGGCCGTCGGCGTGCCCGTCGAACTGCACCTCTACGCCAAGCAGGAGCACATCTTCGACCGGGAGCCGGCGTTCGCGGAGTCGGTGTCGGCGGTAATGGCGCTGTTCATGGACCGCTACGTGCCCGCGGCGGTGCCGGCGTAGGGACAGACTGCGCTAGCGGCCCTCTATCCAGACGTCCTTGAGCTTGGGCACGATGAGCGGCGTGAGCGCGTAGCCCCTCACGTACGGCTTCAGCAGCACGATGTTCTCGCCGCTGAACCAGAGGAGCACCCACGGCACGTCGTCCACGATGAGCTGTTCGGCATCGTTGTAGAGCGCTTTGCGGGTCTCCCAGTCCTGCTCGACGCGCGCGGCCTCCAGCAGCCTGTCGACCTCGGGGTTGCTGTACCCGCTCTGGTTCAGTTGGCTCTCCGAGTGGAAGAGGATGTCCAGGAAGTTCTGCGGGTCCGGGTAGTCTGCCTGCCAGCCCAGCCCCGCAAACGCCTGCAGGCGGCCGTCGTTCAGGTCATCCCAGTAGGTGGCGGTCTCAACCTGCTGCAGCTCGACCGTCAGCCCCAGCGTATCCTCCCACATCTCCAGAATGGCCTGCAGGTCGAGGCCAGCCGAGCCGCCGGTGCCGGGGATGGTCACGACGATGCGCGGCGCGCCGCCAGCGTACTTCGACTGCGCCATCAGCTCCTGTGCCTTCGCCGGGTCGAAGCCAGGGGCCTGCACGGCCGGATTGTAGCCGGGGAAGTCCGGCGGCAGGATGCCCGTCGCGGGCACCACCAGCTCCAGCAGCACCCGGTGCGCGATGGTCTCCTTGTCGATGGCATAGGCCAGCGCGCGCCGGAAGTTCGCGTCGTCAAAGGGCGGCTCCGAGAGGTTAAACCCGATGTAGGCCAGGTCGAAGCCCGGCGGCGCGACCACCACCTCGGCGTTCAGCGGCTCCAGCGGGTTGCTCACCCGGTCGAGCTCCGACAGGCCGACGCCCGTAATGTCGATCTCGCCGTTCTCGTACATCGCCATGGCGGAGCCGCCGGAGAGGATGAGCTCGACGCGGTCCAGCAGCGCCGGGCCGCCATAGAAGTGCTCGTTGCGCTCCAGCACGATGAGCTCGCCCACGCGGTACTCGGCAAGCTTGAAGGGGCCCGTGGCGTTGGGCTTGAATACCCAGTCGTCGCCCTCAGACTCCAGGTTCTCGCGGTCCACGATGTAGGACGTCGGATAGGTGAGCTTGGCCAGGAAGAACGGCTTGGGTTCATTGATCGCGATCTCGACGGTGTGCGTGTCGATGACCCGGACGCCGGACACCTCGTCCGCCTGCCCGGCCAGCTTGGGCAGCACGCCGACGATGTCGTCAAGGTACGCGGAGGCCTCCGGCGATTGGGTTGCAGTGTCCGTCGCGCGCTCGAAAGAGTACTTCACGTCCTCCGCGGTGACGGGCTTGCCGTCATGGAACTTGGCGTCGCGGCGCAGATGGAAGGTGTAGGTCTTGCCGTCCTCGCTGACGTCCCAGCGCTCCGCCAGGTCGGGCGCAACCTGGAGCGCCGTGTTCAGCGTCACGAGCCCGCTGAACACCTCGACGATGATGCCCGCCGAGGTGGTGTCGCCCGCCTCGTGAGGGTCGAGGGTGGGCGGCTCCTGCCACAGGCGTCGGAAGACGCCGTCGCCGCCTCCGCCGCGGTTGCCTCCTCCGAGCGTCAGGTCTTCGCCGCTCGCGCCGGTGGAGGGCGCGGTCTCTTCCTCACCGCCGCACGCGAGTGTGAGGGCCACGAGGGCCAGGGCCGCGAACAGTGCCGTTATGTTGAGCCAACGCCGCATTTCACCAGTCCTGTGAACACGATATTTTGCTTGAAGGAACGCTGCTACGCCGTGCTGGCGTTCCCGACCGTGCGCATCAGCTCGGCGCGCAGCAGGCCGTCCAGCTCGCCGTCGAGCACTGCCTGGGGGTCCCTGGTCTCGAAGCCGCTGCGGTGGTCCTTGACCATGCGGTACGGGTGCAGCACGTAGCTCCGGATCTGGTTGCCCCAGCCCGCCGAGATGTGCGCGCCCTTTAGCCGGGCCTGCTCCTCGGCGCGCAGCGTCTCCTCGCGCTCGATGAGGCGCGCCTGCAGGATCCTCATGGCGACGTCGCGGTTCTGGCCCTGCGAGCGCTCGTTCTGGCACGTGACCACGATGTCCGTGGGAATGTGGGTGATGCGCACAGCCGTCTCGACTTTCTGCACGTTCTGCCCGCCGTGCCCGCTGGCCCGGAAGGTGTCCACGCGGATGTCCTCGTCGCGAATCTCGATGGCTCCTTCTTCGGCGGGCTCGGGAAGCACCTCCACCAGCGCGAAGGACGTGTGGCGCATGTGGTCGGCGTCGAAGGGCGAGAGCCGCACGAGCCGGTGGACGCCCCGCTCCACCTTGAGCCACCCGTAAGCGAAGGGGCCGGTGACCTCCACCATCGCGCGTTTAATGCCCGTTTCCTCACCGGGCGAGGTCTCCAGCACTGAGACGCGACAGCCGTTCTTCTCGGACCAACGGAGGTACATGCGAAGCAGCATCTGCGCCCAGTCCTGTGAGTCGGACCCGCCGGCGCCGGCGTGGATGGCGAAAATGGCGTTCTGGTCGTCGTGGGGGCCGGAGAAAACAAGCTGGAACTCCATGTCGGCCACCCTGGCGGCAAGCTCCGCCGTCTCCCGGCCGATGTCCTCCGTCAGGTCAGAGTCGCCTTCGTGCAGGCTCATGCTGACGAGTTCAGCCAGGCCGGCCGCCTGCGCCTCGACTCCGCGCCATGCGTCAATCTCCTGCCCCAGCGTCGATAGCCGCTGCATGACGCCCTGCGCGCGCATCGGATTGTCCCAGAACGTCCCGGTCGAGGATTGCTCGTGAAGCCGGGTTACTTCCTGCTCTTTTCCAGTAACGTCAAAGACGCTCCAGGAGATAGGAGATTCTCCCTTGAAGCGCCTCAACTTGTGACCGCAGGTCCAGCATCCCAGCCCTCTCCCAGTCTCTTTTCATTGGCTGCGCCATCGCGGCTATTGGCGCGCAGGCTCAGCGCCACTCTCCATGATACTGTAAACGCCCTCCACGAATCTGCCCGCTGCGGCAAAGTGCGCAAGTCGTGTCGGCTCCGGGACGCGATAGCGACCGCAACAGGTGAGCGCGAAAGCGATAGCCCCCTCCAGGCTAACGCGATGCCCGACAGAGACATAGATGGGCGAAACGCCCGTCCGCGAGCGCACGGCAGCTCCGACAACCTCGCCCCTGTCCACGAGCGGCGACGACCTGCCGCGCTCGTTGCCAAGCTCCTCGAAGCGGCCGAGGAGGCGCGACTTGGCGCAGCCTATAGTGGGGACACCGGCCGTCAGCCCCAGGTGGCAGGCCAGCCCGAATCGACGCGGATGCGCCATGCCCTGCCCGTCGACGAGAATGACGTCCGGCACGGTCTCGAGGCGCTCGAGGGCGTCGGAGACCGCGGGGACCTCACGAAAGGCGAGATAGCCGGGGATGTAGGGCACGGGGGGCTTGTCTCGCCCGACGCGCACCTCGGCAAGGGTGAGCTCGGGCCAGCGGAGCACGGCGACGGCGCCGCGCACCCAGCCGTCGGCGTCGGGCGGCGAGACGTCAACGCCGGCGACGTAGCGCGGCTCGGCGGGAATGTCGCTGTGGGCGGACACCATGCCGGCGAGGGCAACCTGAAGGGCCTTGGCGGCTTCCAGGTTTCCGGGCCAATCGTATGTGGCGGCCAGCTTCACGCAGCTAGTATATCAACTTGACATGCTAGCTGAGCGGCACCTACCATGAAGGTACGCCGAGGTAGCTCAGCGGTAGAGCAACGGACTGAAAATCCGTGTGTCGGCAGTTCGATCCTGCCCCTCGGCACGCTTCCCCGGTTTACCCCACCAGCTTCAGCTTGCGGAAGCAGCGGAATGTCTGCGGCGGGTCCATGCGCCGGCCGTAGACGGTGTGCGACACCTCTCCCACGTACAGGTTCCCCTTCGAGTCCACCCCGAAGCCGTGCGGCGCGATGAACTGCGTCGGGCCGTCGCCGATCATGGGGTCGCCGATGCGGGCGAGACGCTCGCCGGCCTTCGTGAAAGCGTTGAGGCGGTGGCCCACCATCGGATAGTCGATGAGCTCCGTGTCCATGAGCATCTCGCCCACATAGATGATGCCCTTCTGGTCCATGCACAGCGCCTGGGGCCGGTAGATGTTCTGCCAGATGGCCTGCAGGTTCCCGTTGCGGTCGAAGACCTGCAGACGGTAGTTCTCCCGGTCGGTCACGTAGACGTTCTCGTCGCTGTCGACGACGACGTTGTGAGGCACCTGGAATTCGCCCGGCTCGACGCCCGGCGCACCCCACGACACGATGTGCTTGCCCTCGGCCGTGTAGCGGTGGACGCGGCTGTTGCCGTAGCCGTCGGTGATGTAGATGTCGCCGGTGTTGGGGGAAACCGCCATGTTGGTAGGGCGGTGGAACGGGGTGCCGCTCCACTTCTCGGCCGCCTGGTTCTCGTCGCCGATGACCATGACCAGCACGCCCTCAGTGGTGTACTTCTTGATGCAGTGCTGGCTGTCGTTGACGGTGTAGATGAAGTTGTCCGGGCTGCAGTGAATGCCGTGGGCGCGCTGGTCGAACTCGCCCTCGCCCCAGGAGCGGACGAAGTTGCCGTCCTTGTCCAGCACGATGACCGGGTGGGCGCCCCGGTTCAGGATGTAGACGTTGTCGTCCTTGTCGACGGTGACGCCGGAGGCGTCCGGGAACTCGTAGCCGGCCGGGATCTTGTCCCAGCCCTCCTCGGTCTCGTAGGTGAAGCGGTCGACGCCAATCCGATCGGCCATGGCGGCCTCCTTCTGCGTGTTTGCCGCCCTCGCGAGAGCGGCCCCGTGGGTGTGGCACGACTATAGTTGCGGAGACACCCGAGGGCAAGCGTGGATGCCGCAGTGTCGTTGACAGCCATCGCGGACGCTGGCTACACTTTCCCTATAAACACACCTTGCAAGGGCGCGGTGCGTCCAAACAATGTCTGAAGGGAGAACGTCCATGGCGATTGAAATTACTGAGGAAATGGTGGAAGGCGTAAACACCGCGTTGGCCAACCGGGTGCCCTGCATCCTGGCCACCGCAGGCAGCGACGGCTGGCCCAGCATGGGCTACCGCGGCAGCATGATGGTCTTCGACGACGGCAGCCTGGCATTCTGGGAGCGCTCCTACAAGGACGGCATCGCCCACATCAAGGAGAACCCGCAGGTGCTGGTGATGTTCCGCAACCCGGAGACGCGGCAGGCCTGGAAGTTCTACGGCACCGCCACCGTCCACGAGGAAGGCGACACCCGCGAAGCGGTCTGGGACAAGACCGTAGAGCAGGAGCGCAACGCAGACCCGGAGAAGAAGGGCTACGGCGTGGTGATTGCACTTGACCGCATCACCAACTACGGCGGCGCCGTCATGTCAGAGAAGTAGCCCGCACATAGCTGAAACACAATACCTACGGTATTCCCACATCGAAGACCTGGGTCCGGGAGTACCGTAGGTATTGTTCTGCAATGAAGTTGAGCGCCTTTCGAGCCACCGCGAAGTTGTCCCGCAACTGCCCCATCGGCTCGGCGAGGCCCGCGACATGGGCCGTCGGGTGCTCCATCGCCGTGCCGTAGTGTCGCTGCCCGATGTCCGCGTACTCCTCGACCGTCCTTCGCCCGCGACGCCCCGGCCGCATCCCGCGCTGCGCCGCCTGCGCTGCGCTATTGGGAAAGATGCCGAGGATGAAGAGGCACACGTCCGCGATGCGCTTGAAGTAGCGGAACCGGTGCTCCTCATCGACCGACGCCGCCAGCCTTCCCAGGCTGTCGATGTCCATGTCGCTGAAGCGCACGCGACGCCACGTGCCGCGCCGCACGCGGACGGGCATGACGTAGCTCTCGACGCGCGTGAACGACGCCAGCATGGCCGCGAGGTAGTCGGTTACCGTGGGCCTGGCGAGGAAGCCGCTGACGTCGTCCGTGTCGAAGACCACCACGGTGTCGGCGCCGGAGCGCTCCAGCGTGTGGCTGACCTGACCGAGGTCCTTCTGCGCGCGGCGCAGCAGCATCCCGAAGTAGAGGGCGGGCGAGATTCGGAGGAGCTCCTCGTCCACCGCGGCGGCTTTCGCGAAGACGCGGCTGTCGGCGAGGACGGCGTTGCGGAAGCTTGGATCGCTGCGCACGAGCTGCTTCAGGTGTTCCGGGTCCAAGCCGCCGGCTTCCACCTCGTCCACGACGAAGCGCAGGTCGGCCTCCGTCAGCTCCAGCTCGTGGCGGTCGGGTTCCACCAAACTTCACCTGCGTCGACTAGTCTGCGGAGATACGCATCGGCGCTCCCCGCGATGGTCTAGCATACCAGAGGCGTCCACCTGAAGTAGCCCGTATGAAAGCGGCCCGCCCTCCATTTCTGAAGGCGGGCCGCTCGATGTCCGGCAGTTGAGGCTAGCTACGAGAGGTTAACCGTGCTGGGCGCGAAGACGTCCTCCACGGCCACCCGGCTCGGGATCACCTTCTGGTCGAGGCACGCTTGTATGATGGCCTCCATCGTGGTGCGGTTGGCCTCGATGCCGTAGGGGAGCGGGTCGCCCCCCACGTCGGCGCCGTTGCGCACGAGGGCCTGGTCGGCGTCCGACAGGTCCACGCCCGCGTCGAGCTTGGCGATGTAGGACGCCTTTGCGGCCTTGAAGGTGTTGTACAGCTCCTCGGCCAGCCACGGGTTCGCCGCAAGGTGCTCGTCCTTGACAACGACGGTGTGGTTGATGGGGTAGACGCCGGTGTCGTTGAAGAACTTCACCGCCGCGTCGCGGGCGCCGCCAATGAGGGGCTTCACGTCCTCAGAGTCCACGTTGCCGACGCCGATGCCCGCCGCGAGCTCGCCGGAGGCCAGCATGTCGGGCAGGCTTGAGCCCTCCGGGGCGGGCTGCACATTCGGCGGGTACTCGTACTCGGCCACGTGCTCGTCGCCTGCGAGCACCCACGTGATCTTGTCGATGTCGACGCCGTAGCCCTGCGCCAGAATGCCGCGCACCCAGACGCCTGTGGTCACCGTCCACCCTCGTACGCCGACCTTCTTGCCCTCCAGGTCCTTGGGGCTCGAGACGCCGACCTTGGTGTTGTGGACGATGGCCCCGTGGTGGAAGCCCCGCACGGGGAAGATCGGGATGGCCGTAATGGGCTTGTTGAACGACTTGGCGCAGAGATACGTGGAGATCGCCATCTCTGAGACGTCGAACTCGAGGCCGCGGATCATGCGCCGGAAGGCGTTGATGATGGGGCTGACCTCCACCCATTCGAGGGCTAGCTGGTCATTGTTCAGTGCGCCATCAACGATGTCCTTGGTGTGGCCGTAGTTGCCGGTGGCGGTCGTCAGTGTGAGGGCCATGGTTTTTCCTCCTTCGTTGCATAGGACAAGGGCAAGTGTTCAGGTCTTGCCCTTGTGTAGCAGAAACGCAGTATGGGGTCAACCCGCCGACATTGGGGCGCAGTCCTACCCACGCGTTTACAGCCGCCTACGGTTTGGCCCATACTACTGGCAATCTATTGGCAATATTGTCTGAAGGAAGTGTCCCATGATTGTGGTGATGCAACAGGGCTGCACCGACGAGCAGATCGAACGGGTGCAGGAGGCCATCGAGAGCAAGCCGGGCTTCAAGGCGCCCGTTTGGCGCGGCGAAGAACGCTCCGTCATCGGTGTCATCGGCAGCATCTACCCGGAGTTGCAGTCGGAGTTGGAGCTGCTCCCCGGTGTGGTGCAGGTGCTGCGAGTCTCGAAGCCGTACAAACTGGCTGGACGGGAGTTCCACCCCGATGACACGCGCATCACCGTCAGGGACGTGACCATTGGCGGTAACGAAATGGTGGTGATGGCGGGCCCGTGCTCCGTTGAGGGCGAGGAGCAGATGCTCTCGACGGCGCGCATTGCGAAGGAGTCCGGAGCCCGCATTCTCCGAGGCGGCGCGTTCAAGCCGAGGTCGTCGCCCTACAGCTTCCGCGGCATGGGCGTCGAGGGGCTCAAGCTGCTGGCAGAGGCGCGCGACGAGACGGGGCTCCCCGTGGTCACAGAGGTGATGACGGCGGAGGACGTCGAGGTCGTCGCGGAGTACGCCGACATCCTGCAGGTGGGCGCCCGAAACGTGCAGAACTTCATCCTCCTGGACGAGGTTGGCAAGCTCCGCAAGCCCGTGCTTCTCAAGCGGGGATTCGCCACAACGTACGAGGAGCTGCTCCTATCCGCCGAGTACATCATGGCCGGCGGCAACAACGAGGTCATCCTGTGCGAGCGTGGCATCCGCACGTTCGAGGAGTACACCCGCAACACGCTCGACCTTGCGGCCATTCCCGTCATCAAGCGGCTGAGCCACCTGCCCATCGTCGCAGACCCGAGCCACGGGACCGGCCGATGGCACTTGGTGCCGTCGATGGCGCTGGCCGCAGTGGCCGCGGGCTGCCACGGCCTCATCATCGAGGTGCACCCCAACCCGGACAAGGCGCTCTCGGACGGGCCTCAGTCGTTGACCTTCGAGAATTTCCAGAACCTGATGAACAGCATCCGCGCCGTCGCGGCGGCGATAGGCCGTGAGGTGGCGCCGCCCGTGGAGGCGCCGACCGCGGGCTAGCGCGCGGCCGGGCGGCGCTTGACGGCGCAACCGGGTGATTCGGCTGCGACGCGCTCGCGTTGACCCTCTCGTAGCGCCATGCTAGGATTCGCCAACTACGCCGTGGAGCGGCCCGCCGACGCCACGTAAGGCGCATATGACCGTACTCGACGAACTTGCCCGGCTGCACTCGGACAACCCCACCGTCGTCACTGTCGGCATGTTCGATGGCGTTCACCGAGGGCACCAGTACCTCATCGAGCGCCTCAAGGAGGCCGCCGCTCGCAAGGGCTGCGCCAGCGCCGTCATCACCTTCACCAACCACCCCCGCTCCGTCATGCGGCCGGACACGCGCGTCCCGCTGCTCAACACCCCCGAGGACCGGCTCCGGCTCATCAGCGAGCAGGGCGTAGACCTCGTGGTCCCGCTGAGCTTCACCCTCGAGTTCTCCTACCTGCGGGCCCGGGAGTTTGTACAGGTACTCCAGAGCAGTCTCAATATGCAGGGTCTTGTCGTTGGCCCCGACTTTGCGTTTGGGTATCAGCGGGAGGGCACTGTGGAGGTGCTGTCGGCGCTCGGAGATGAGCTCGGCTTTTCGGTGGAAGTGGTACACCCTGTCACCTTCGACGACCTCGTGGTGAGCAGCACCGAGGTCCGCAAGTGCGTCGAGGCCGGCGACATGTCGCACGCCGCCGAGATGCTGGGGCATGCCTTCACCATCTCCGGGTTCGTCATCGAGGGCGACAGGCGGGGACGGACCATCGGCTTTCCCACGGCGAACGTCGCGGTCGACCCGGGGTGCATCGTGCCCGGGCACGGCGTCTACGCCACGTGGACGCAGGCCGACGGCCGCACGCGCCTCTCGGCGACGAACATCGGCGTCCGGCCCACCTTCGGCGGCGGCGGCCGGCAGATCGAGACGCACCTGCTGGACTACGACGGCGACCTCTACAACGCCAAGCTCTGGGTGGCATTTGCCCGGAAGCTGCGGGACGAGCGGCCGTTCAGCGGCATCGACGCGCTCGTGGAGCAGCTGCAGCGCGACGTCGCTGCCGCGCGAGAGGCGTTGGAGGAAGACCGGGCGCTGCTGCCGGACGGCTGGTAGGGGTAGCGCTCCCACCACCGCTCTGTCTTCCTGCAAGCCCGTCGAGTTTGCCATACAATGATTCCTAGCTGTATGTGATGTAGAGGTGTCCATGGCTATATCGCTAGAGGACCTGCGGACCGTGATGGACCGCGGCGTCGCTGAAATCATCGATCGCAACGAGCTGCGAAAGATGCTGGAGAGGGACACGCCCCTCCGGCTCAAGATGGGCTTTGACCCCTCCAGCAAGGACATTCACCTGGGCCACGTGGTTGGGCTTCGAAAGCTGCGGCAGCTCCAGGACCTCGGGCACAAGGTCGTGCTCATCGTCGGCGACTGGACGGCGCAGATCGGCGACCCCAGCGGGCAGTCGGCCACACGGCCTGTGCTCACCCACGAGCAGGTGCAGGAGAACGCCCAGACGTACATGCGCCAGTTCTTCAAGGTGGTGGACCGCGACCGGACCGAGGTCGCCTGGCAGAGCGAGTGGTTCGGCAAGTTCAACCTCGCGGACGTCGTGCGCCTCACAGGCAGCTTCACGGTCGCGCAGATGCTCGCCCGGGACGACTTCAAGCGCCGGTATGAGGGCAACCGCCCCATCGCCGTCACGGAGCTGCTCTACCCCATGCTGCAGGCATACGACTCCGTCATGGTGGAGGCGGACGTGGAGTTCGGCGGGACGGACCAGAAGTTCAACCTGTTGATGGGGCGTGAGCTGCAAGAGATGCGCGGCCAGCGCCCGCAGCAGTGCTTCATGGTGCCGATCTTGGAAGGCACCGACGGCGTCCAGAAGATGAGCAAGAGCCTCGGCAACTACATCGGGGTGGACGAGCCGCCGGAGGACCAGTACGGCAAGGCGCTCTCACTGCCCGACAGCCTCATCATCCCCTACTTCAGCCTGCTCAGCGACCTGCCCACGTCGGAGATCGACGGGATGAGCGAGGCCATGGAGCATGGCGGGGCGAACCCCATGGAGTTCAAGAAGCGGCTGGGCCGTGAGATCGTCGCCACATTCTGGTCGGACGAGGACGCGGCCGCAGCGGAAGCGCACTTCGAGCAGACGGTGCAACGCAGGGAAGCCCCCGACGAGGCGCCGACGTTATGGTTCACGCGCCCCGACAGCGTGTCTACGGCTCTCGCCATTTCAAGCGGGCCGGGCGGCGCCAAGACGCTCGTTTCGCTCGCCACGGTCGAGTTCATCTTCCACCACCACGCGGAGCTTGGCCTGAACCAGAGCCGCACCGCCGCCAAGCGCCTGGTGTCGCAGGGAGCGGTGGAGGTGGACGGACAGCGCGCGGGCGACGTGCTGGACCTGCGGGACGGCTCCGTGGTGCGCGTGGGCAAGCGCCGCTACCTGCGATTGCGGGAAGACAGGGCGTAGTCGACGGATTTCGTAGCGTATCTGGCGTAGGCACGCCATGCTAGCCCGAATCTGCCTTCCATCGCTGCGGGCCCTATGCTACCATCGAAACGTCGAATCTCTTGAACACTCTGAGGAGGCCCGTAGTGAACTTGCGCATTCCCGGCCCCACGCCGTGCCCTGAGGACGTGCTTTTGGCGGGGGCCCAGCAGATGATCGACCACCGCGGTCCGGAGTTTGCGGACATCATCGCGAGGGTGCACACGGGTCTCCAGACCATCTTCTCTACCGCGAATGACGTCGCGATCCTGACCTCATCCGGCACGGGCGCCATGGAGGGGGCCATCGTCAACACGCTCTCGCCGGGCGACCGGGTGATGAACGTCAGCATAGGCGTCTTCGGCGAACGCTTCGGGCAGATCGCGGAGGCCTATGGCGCGGAAGTCGTGAAGCCGCACACCGAGTACGGATCGGCGGCGGACCCGGACATGGTCGGCTCCATGCTGGCCGACGACCCCACCATCAAGGCGGTGCTGGTCACGCACAACGAGACCTCCACCGGCGTCACCAACGACATCGGCGCCATCGCCAAAGTGGTCCGCAGCCACGACAGGCTGATGCTGGTCGACGCCATCAGCAGCGTCGGCTGCGTCCCCGTCCAGACGGACGCGTGGGACCTGGACGTGGTGGTGACGGGGTCCCAGAAGGGATTCATGGTGCCGCCGGGGCTGGCTTTCGCGGCGGTTGGGCCGCGGGCGCGTGAGGCGGCCAAGACGGCGACGATGCCGCGCTTCTACTTCGACTTCGAAAAGCACTTCAGCTACTTCGAGCGTGGCCAGACCCCGTGGACGCCAGCGGTGTCGGTGATGTTCTCGCTCGACCTCGCAATCGAGAAGCTGCTGGCCGACGGCATGGAGGCGGTCTACACCAAACACGCCAAGATCGCGTCAGACGTCCGGGCCGGCGTCAAGGAGCTGGGCTTGGAGCTCTTCGTCAAGGATGAGGCCTACGCGTCCAACACCGTGACCGCCGTGAAGGTACCGGAAGGTGTTGAGTTGTCGAAGCTTCGGGGGCTGCTCCGCTCGGACCGCAACGTCGTGGTCGCCGGCGGGCAGGGCTCTCTGGACGGGAAGATCTTCCGCATTGGGCACATGGGCCACATCACGGATGAGGACGTGGCCGACGTGATGGAGTCGCTGGCAGACGTGCTTCCCAGGGCCGGCTTCCCCGTGCCCGCCTAAGCGGCGCAGTACATGGGCAGAGCCTTCGACTGGGGGCCGATGGGGCGCCGTCTCGCAGTCGGTCAACCAGCAGCGCAGGAGGCAGTGGCTCGCATGAAGGTCCTCATCACCGACCCCATTCACCAGGAGGGTATGGACATCCTCCAGGCCCAGCCCGACCTCACCATCGAGCAACGGCTGCGGTTGCCCCTCGAAGAGCTGATTGAAGCCGTCGCGGACGCCGACGCGCTCATCGTCCGCAGCGAGACGCAGGTAACCGCCGAGGTCATCGAGGCGGGCGGGCGGTTGCAGGTCGTCGGGCGGGCGGGCGTCGGCGTGGACAACATCGACGTGGACGCGGCGACGCGGCGGGGCATCGCGGTGGTCAACGCGCCCACTGGCAACACCATCGCCGCCGCCGAGCACACCATCGCCATCATGCTCTCCATGGCGCGCAACATCCCGCAGGCCAACGCCTCGCTGCGCGACGAGAAGTGGAACCGCTCCGCCTTCCTCGGCACAGAGGTCAAGGGCAAGACCCTCGGCATCGTCGGCCTTGGCCGCGTGGGGTCCGAGGTGGCCAAGCGAGCGATCGGCATGGAGATGCGCGTGCTCGGCTATGACCCGTACCTGGTGCCGGAGCGCGCGGCGAGGCTCGGCGTGGAGATCGCATCGTTCGAGCAGGTGCTGGCGGAGTCCGACATCGTCACGCTCCACACGCCGCTGACCGACACGACCAAAAGCCTGATAGGGCCCGACGAGTTGGCGAAGATGAAGCCCACGGCGCGGCTGGTCAACGTGGCCCGAGGCGGGCTGGTCGACGAGTCGGCGCTGCTGGAGGCCCTCGACGGGGATCTGCTTGCCGGCGCGGCGATCGACGTGTTCGTCGACGAGCCCCTCAGGGATTTCACCATCGCGCAGCACCCCAGGATCGTCTGCACTCCGCACCTTGGCGCCTCGACGGAGGAAGCGCAGGCGGGCGTGACGCTCGAAGTTGTCGACCAGGTGCTGACGGTGCTGCGGGGGCAACCGGCCCGCTTCACCGTAAACGCGCCCCTCGTTTCGCAGGAGGTGCACGAGCTGCTGGAGCCCTTCCTCTCGGTCTGCGTGGACATCGGAAAAATCGCCATTCAGATGGCGCCGGGCCTTCCCACCGCCGCAACCATCGCCTACCACGGCGAGCTCGCCGCGGGAGGGACGGGGCCGCTGCGGGCTGCCGTGCTCATGGGCCTCCTGCAGCCCGGGCGCGAAGAGCGCGTCAACCTCGTGAACGCCAACCTGTTGGCAGAGGAACAGGGCCTGCGCGTCGCGGAGGAAAAGGACCCGGCGCGCGAGGACTTCGCCAACGAGGTCATCGTCAGGCTGGCGACCACGGGCGGCGAGGTCACTGTCGGCGGGACGCGGCTGCGCGACCAGACCCACGTAACGCGGCTGGGCGACTACCGCCTGGACGTCATCATCGACAGCCCATTCCTGCTCGTTCTGGAGAACGAGGACCGCCCCGGCATCATCGGCGCGGTCGGCAGCCTGGCGGGCAAGCACGACATCAACATCAGCTTCATGGAAGTGGGACGCGTCCGAGCCCGGGGCCGGGCCACCATGGTGGTGGGCCTCGACGACCCCATGCCGGACGCGCTGCTGCAGGAACTCGTGCAAGAGCCCGCCATTACCGCGATTCGTCTCGTGCGGCTGTAGCCGCCGCCTTGGTACAATCGCCTGAGCGAGACCGGAGGAACTCCTTCCATGCCTGACGGCATCCAGTACATCTGCCCCGATTGCGGCACGGGCCACAGCCAGTGGATGGGCTTCTGCTATGCCTGCGGCTCCGGGCAGCCCCTGGTGGAAGCGGCGCCGCAGCGATCCGCCTTCGCGCCATCACGCGGCGGCAGGGCGCCGACCTCGCGGCAGCCGAGCGACGCGCACGGCCCCGTCGAGCTCGCGGGCGTCTCCCTCGACGGCGACCCGCGCATCGTGCTGCCCTACCCGGAGCTGGACCGCGTGCTCGGCGGCGGGCTGGTGCCTGGATCCGTCGCGCTGCTGGCTGGCGACCCCGGCATCGGCAAGTCGACGCTCATGCTGCAGGTGGCGGGCGCCCTCGCCCCGGCCGTCGAGCTGGCGGACAACCGCGGCAGCGTGCTGTACGTCGCGGGCGAGGAGTCGGCCGCGCAGATACGCATGCGCGCCGAGCGGCTCGGCGTCAACGGGCGCAACCTGCTGCTGCTGAACGAGACCTCGGCGCCGGACGTCCTCGGCTGGATGGACCGCGTGCAGCCCTGCGCCGTGCTGATCGACTCCATACAGACGCTTTACTCGCACGCCAACTCCGCCGCGCCGGGCAGCGTCGTACAGATCCGCGAGTGCGCGCGGCTGCTCATCGCGTGGGCCAAGACGACGCGCACGCCGGTCATCATCGCCGGCCACGTAACCAAGGAGGGCGACGTCGCCGGCCCGCGCGTGCTGGAGCACATGGTAGACGTGGTGCTGTACCTGGAGGGCGAGCCGATGAGCGCCCTTCGCTTGCTCCGGAGCGAGAAGAACCGCTACGGCTCCACCAACGAGGTGGCGCTGTTCCAGATGGAGAGCGCCGGCCTTGTGGAGGTGGCCGACCCGTCGCGGCAGTTGCTCGCGAACCGGCGGGGGCCGCTGGTGGGCTCAGTGCTCGCGCCAGTGCTGCAGGGCACGCGGCCCATGCTCGTCGAGGTGCAGGCGCTCACGGCGCCCGTCGTCGGGCCGGCGCCGCGCCGGGCCGCGAATGGGCTGGACGGCAGCCGGCTCGTGATGCTGGCGACCGTCCTGAGCCGCCGCTCCGGTGTCCCGCTCGGCTCGCAGGACGTGGTGGTGAACGTCACCGGCGGCCTGCGCGTCAGCGAGACGGCCGCCGACCTGGCGCTCGCCCTCGCCATGGCGTCCAGCTTCCGCGACCAGCCGCTCGACGCGGGCGTGGCGGCCGTCGGCGAGGTGGGCCTCGGCGGTGAAGTGCGGCCCGTCGCACAGATGGGCCGGCGGCTGCAGGAGGCGGCTCGGCTCGGGCTGAAGCGCGTGGTCGCGCCCGAGTCGGCGGAGGTGGACACAGCCGAGACCAACGGCTTGGAGGTCGTGCGTGTGAGCACGGTGTCGCAGGCCATCCGCGCGCTTTTCCCCAGACGCACCCCGCCGGGCGTGATGGAGCCAGACCGCCCGGCCAATCCTCTCAACGTGGAGACACCCGCATGAGCGAGCTTCAAGCCAAGCGCGACCGGCTGCACACAATCCTGGAGGAGATGGGCTCCGTCATGGTGGCCTTCTCCGGCGGCGTCGACAGCACGCTGCTGGCCGTCGCGGCGTGGGACGCGCTGGGCGAGCGGGCGCTGGCCGTCACGGCGGCGTCGCCGTCGTTGGCGCCCGAGGAGCTCGAGGACGCCCGCGTGTACGCCGGGCAATTCGGCTTCCCGCACCGCATCGTCGAGACGCAGGAGGTCGATGACCCGCGCTACGCCGCCAACGACGGCACCCGCTGTTACTTCTGCAAGGTGAACCTCTACAGCGTCCTGCAGCCGCTCGCCAAGGCCGAGGGCTACGCGTGGATTGCGAACGGCACCAACCTGGACGACTTGGGCGACTACCGGCCGGGCATCGCGGCGGGCAAAGAGCACGGGGTGCGGAGCCCGCTGGTCGAGGCGGAGCTGACCAAGGCAGACGTGCGGGCGCTGTCGAAGGAGCGCGGGCTGCCCTCGTGGGACAAGCCGGCGCAGGCGTGCCTGTCGTCGCGCATCCCCTACGGCACCACCGTCACCGTCGAGGCGCTCACCCGCGTCGCGCGAGCCGAGTCGTACCTGCGCGCGCTGGGCTTCCGCCAGCTGCGCGTCCGGCACCACCAGACGATCGCGCGATTGGAGCTCGGGCCGGAGGACTTTGGCCGGCTGGCGGACGACGACGTTCGGCGGGGCGTTGTGGAGCACCTGCGGTCGCTGGGGTATCTCTACGTCACGCTGGACCTCGGCGGCTACGAGATGGGCAGCCTGAACAAGGCGCTCGGGAAGAAGTAGCCCTCCCCGCTCGGGACTGTCCCCTTAGACAACCCCCCTTGCTGCGACTACACTAATCCGCATGGACAACATCTTCCTGACAGGGTTCATGGGCGTGGGCAAGACGTCCGTCGGGCGGGCCGTGGCGCGGCAGCTCGGGTGGACCTACGTCGACACCGACGATGTGCTGGAACGCATCGCGGGCAAGTCCATCGCGTCCGTGTTTGCCGAGGACGGCGAGGACGCCTTCCGGCTGCTGGAGTCGCAGGCGCTGGCCGAGGTCAGCGGCGCCGAACGGCAGGTGATTTCGACGGGCGGGGGCATGGTGAAGTCGCCCGCGAACCGCACCCTGATGCGCGAATCCGGCTTCGTCGTGTGCCTTGAGGCGACTCCGGAGACCATCGTGCAGCGACTCTTCCCCAACGGCGTCGGGCAGGGGACGGTGCGTCCTCTGCTGAGGGGCGCCAACGGCGAGACGCCCCTCGAGCGTGCGCGGGTCCTGAAGGCCGAGCGGGCAGAGGCCTATTCTCACGCCGAATGGACGGTGCACACAGACACCATGGCGGTCTCGGACGTGGCACAAGAGGTAATCCGCGCGGCCAGGAAAGTAGGCGGCGTGGACAACGGGCCGTCCCGGGGCGCTCCGGACCTCGCGGCCGTTGTGCGCTCCTCGGCGCACTCGTGCCCCATCTTTGCGGGCACCGGCGTCATCGACCGCCTCGGCGAGCTCTGCCGCGACGTGGGGCTCACCACGACAGCCTATCTCATCTCCGACAGCAACGTCTTCTACTCGCACGGCCGCCGGGCGCAGGTCGCGCTGGAGTCGGCGGACATCCCGGTGCACACCTTTGTCGTGCCCGCGGGCGAGAACTCGAAGAGCCTGGAGACGCTGGAGTTGGTGTACCAATGGCTGGCCGAGCAGCGTGCCGAGCGTGGCCACTTCGTCGTCGGCCTTGGCGGCGGCGTCGTTGGCGACCTCGCGGGTTTCGCGGCGGCGACGTTTAACCGCGGGCTGCCGCTGGTCCAAGCCCCGACGTCGCTGGCGGCCATGGTGGACGCGTCGATTGGCGGCAAGACGGCCGTGAACCTGGAGGCGGGAAAGAACCTGGTGGGCGCCTTCCACCAGCCTCGGCTCGTCGTGGCCGAGGTGGACGCGCTGCAGTCGCTGCCGGAGCGCGAGCTGGCGTCCGGCTGGGCGGAGGCGATCAAGCACGGCCTCATCCTGGACGAGGATCTCTTCCAGACCTTTGAGGAGCACGCCGAGGCCATTTGCCGCCTGGAGCGCCCGCTGGCCGACGATGTCGTGCGCCGCAGCATGGCGGTCAAGGCCGACGTGGTCAGCCGCGACGAGCGAGAGACGCTCGGGCTGCGCATCCTGCTGAACTACGGCCACACCATCGGCCATGCCTTGGAGGCGGCGACCGCCTACGGCGAGCTGCTCCACGGCGAGGCCGTCGCCATCGGCATGACGGCGGCGGTGCGCATCAGCCGCTGGATGGGCCTCATCGACGACGACCTCGTGGCGCGGCAGGACGCGCTGCTGAAACGCTTCAACCTGCCCACGTCGCTGCCCGGCGCCGACCGGGACGCCGTCCGGCAGGCCATGAGCGTCGACAAGAAGACGTCCGCGGGCTCTATCCGGTGGGTGCTGCTCGAGGGCTGCGGGCGCTCGACGACCCGCAACGACGTGCCGGCGGAGATCGTCGAGGACGCGCTGGAGGCGGTCACCTAGTCCCCTCCGTTCGCCCTGAGCCTGTCAAAGTGTGAACGGGGGCGTACCTAGCGAAAGAGGTCCATGGACGCCTCGCGGATGATGACGTCCGCCCCCTCCTCGGAAACATCGTAGGGCAGCCCGCGCACGATGGTCACCGGCACGCCGATGGTCTTGCGCGCCACGAGCTCCGCCGCGCCCGCGGCCTCGTCGGCGACGGCCGCCACGGAGACCTGCAGCGTCCGCCCGTCGCGGTCCACCATGCCGCGGTAGTCCTTCAACGGCGCAATCCCCGCGCAGCCAATGGCGATGTCCGTCGTGCCCACGCGCCAAGGGCGGCCGAAGGTGTCCGAGATGATGACGGCCACCGTGCAGCCCGCGCGCTCGCGGATGGCGTCCCGGATGCGGCGGGCCGAGGCGTTGGGGTCCCTCGGCAGCAGGCAGAGCATGTCATCGCCCGGGACGTTGGATGCGTCGACGCCGGAGTTGGCGCAGATGAGACCGTGGTGCGTCTCCGTGATGAGCACGCCCCGCTCCATGCGCACGATGCGGCGGCTCTCGCGCAGCACGACCTCGACGTGGCGCGGGTCCTTCATCTCCCCTGCAATGGTCAGCGCGAGCGGGCTCGGCTCGACGTCCGCGAGGTGCACGAGGGCGCCCTCGGCCTTGGAGACGATCTTTTGCGTGACGATGACAATGTCGCCGTCCTCGAACGGCGTGCCCTGGCCCTCGGCGGCGGCGAGGATGATGCCGGGGAGGTCGTCGCCCACCTGAATCTCCGGCACGCCCGTTACGCCGATGACCCGGAACTCCGGGAATCGGGGCGGATTCTGCGCGTCTGTCATGCGTTCACTACCCTGCCTGCGATGGCACAGTCCATGTGCGATTGGCCCGAGTCTGGCACAGGAAGGGTACCACGCAATCGATAACGCAGGGAGTCATGCGTACGGGCCAGGCGGCGCTCGTGGTACGATTGTCGGGATGGTCTGTAGCTAATGCGGATACCCGGAGGGCTGGATTGACGGCAATCGTGGTGGGGGTGGACACAGGCGGCACGTTCACCGATCTGGTGCTGCTGGGACCCGGCGGGCTGCTCGTCCACAAGGTCCCGTCCACGCCCGACGACCCGTCGCGGTCCATCCTGCGGGGGCTGGCGGAGCTGGGCGCGTGGCGCGACGGCGCATGGTCGCAGCGCGACACCGAGCTCGTGCACGGCACCACCGTCGCTACCAACGCGCTGCTCGAGCGCAAGGGCGCGCGGACGGCGCTGGTCACGACGGCGGGCTTCGAGGACCTGCTTGAGCTCGCGCGGCAGACGCGGCCCTCGCTGTACGACTTCATGCAGCAGAAGCCGCCGCCGCTCGCGCCGCCGGAGCTGTGCTTCGGCCTCGAGGAGCGCGTGCTGGCCGACGGCAGCGTCGAGCGCGCCCCCTCGGCTGAGGCTGTCCGCCGCGTGGTCGAAGCCGCGCGCGACGCCGGGGCGGAGGCCGTCGCCATCTCCCTGCTCTTCTCCTTCCTCCACCCCGCGCACGAGGAGCTGGTCGCCGAGGCCCTCGCCGAGCTTGACCCGCCGCCCTTCATCTCCGTCTCCAACCGCGTCCTGCCGCAGTACCGGGAGTACGAGCGCACGAGCACCGTGACGGCCAACGCCTACGTGGGCCCGGTCATGGCCGGCTACCTGCGACGGCTGGAGGCAGCCCTCGGCGCGGAGGGCTCGCGCCCGGGCCGCGTCCGCGTCATGCAGTCCTCGGGCGGGAGCGTCTCGCTGGGAGCGGCGGCGCAGGAGCCGGTGCGCACCGTGCTGAGCGGGCCCGCCGGGGGCGTCGTCGGCGCGCTTGCTGTGGCGCGGCTGGCGGGCTACCCCGACATCATCACGCTGGACATGGGCGGCACCTCCACCGACGTTTCGCTGTGCCCCGGTCGGCTGCAGGAGACGGTTGCGGCGTCGCTCGGCGGTGTGCCCATCGGCGTGCCGATGCTGGACGTGCACACCGTCGGGGCCGGCGGCGGCTCCATCGCCCACGTCGACGCCGGCGGCGCGCTCACCGTCGGGCCGGAGTCCGCGGGCGCCGACCCGGGACCAGCGTGCTACGGCGTCGGCGACGCGCCAACCGTCACCGACGCCAACCTCGTGCTGGGGCGCATCCGGGCCGAGGACTTCCTCGGCGGGCGGATGCCGCTCGACCGCGGCGCGGCGGGCGCGGCGCTGGCGCGGCTCGCCGAGGCGATGGGCGCAGACGTCGACGCAGCCGCGTTGGGCGTCGTCCGCGTGGTGAACGCGACGATGGAGCGCGCCGTCCGGGCGATTTCGCTGGAGCGCGGCTTTGACCCGCGCGAATTCACGCTGGTTGCCTTTGGCGGCGCCGGGCCGCAGCACGCTTGCGAGCTGGCCGAGGGCCTCGGCATCACGCGCGTGCTCGCGCCGACGACGCCCGGCGCGCTCTCGGCGTACGGCGTGGCCATCGCCGACATCACGAAGGACTACTCGCAGACGGTGCTGCTGCCGCAGGACGAGGTCACCGCGGACCGGCTTCGCCAGGGTCTCGCCGGGCTGCGGGCCCGGGCGTTGGCCGAGCTGCGCGACGAGGGCGTCCCCGGCCGCCGCACCCGACTGCAGCCGCTGCTCGACATGCGGTACGTGGGCCAGTCCTACGAGCTGACCGTCGACTGCCCGCGCCTCGGCGCCCGCGTCGCGGCGAGCGCGGCGCGGGCCTTCCACGCCGCCCACGCCCAGCGGTTCGGGTACGCCGACGACAACGCCCCCATCGAGGTGGTCAACCTGCGCCTCAAGGCCGTCGGCGTCTCGGCCGTCGAGCAGCCGGGTGCGGCCCCGCCGACCGTCAGCCCCAAAGGCGACCCGCTCGTGGCCGAGGACACCGTCGTCTTCGCCGGCGGGCCGCGGCAAACACCGTTCCTGCGGCGCGAGGCGCTGCCTGCGGACGCCGTCGTGCCGGGGCCCGCCGTCGTCCTGCAAATGGACGCGACCACCGTCATCCCGCCGGGGTGGACGGCGAGGGTGGACGGCTACGGGAACCTCGTGATCTCGCACGTGTCGAGGTAGAGCGAGGCCTACCCTCCAGCGGCCTCTGCGCGCTTCGCCTCGTCCCACAGCCCGAGCTTCTCGTCCATCGACGCCTCGCGCAGGTCGAGGCCCGAGGCGCGCGCCGCCGACTCCACGTGGGTGAAGCGGCCGTAGAAGCGCGCGTTCGCCTGCCGCAGCGCAGTCTCGGCGTCGACGCCCATCCACCTAGCGGCGTTCACGAGCGCCAACAGCGCGTCGCCGAGCTCTTCCTCCTGCCGCTGCGTCCCATCCGCCTGCTCCAGCTCCACCAACTCCTCGCGCACCTTGGCCATCACGTCGGCGAGGCCCGCCCACTCGAAGCCCGCGTGGGCCGCGCGATTGGAGATCGCCTGCCCGTAGCCGAGCGCCGGCATGCCCTTCGCGACGCCGTCGAGGGCGGACACGTCGTCGCCGCGCTCCTGCCGCTTGGTCTGCTCCCAGTTCGATTCGACCTCCCGGGCGTCCCTCACCGTGACATCGCCGAATACGTGTGGGTGCCGGCGCACGAGCTTCTCGCAGATGTGGCGGAACATGTCGTCCTGCGTGAACGTGCCGTTCTCCGCAGCGATCTGGCAGTGGAAGACGATCTGCACGATGACGTCGCCGAGTTCCTCGGCCAGGGCGTCCGGCTGCTCGGCGTCCAACGCCTCGAGTGCCTCGTAGCACTCCTCGAGCAGGTTGCGGCGCAGCGACTGGTGCGTTTGCTGGCGGTCCCACGGGCACCCGCCAGGGGCCCGCAGCCGGTGGACGATGTCCCAGAGCGCCTGGTACGTGTGCTGCTCCTGCATGCGCATTACTCCTTGAGTGTTGTGCCCATTATACTGGTGGGAGTTGCCCCAACACAGACGAGGATGGTTCACGCTTTGGAAGCATGGCGGGAGCGGTGGTCACGGGTCTCGCCCGCAGTCTTCCGATGGGCGGGCGTCGTCATGCTTGTCGCCCTGCCGATCTTCCTGGTCACCCTCAACGTGCGGGTGCTCTTCAACGCCCCTGTGGTGTACAACACCGGCTTCGAGCGCAACCGCATCGCGGAGAACACCCGGCTGCCCAGGCAAGAGATCGAGCGAATCGGCAACGAAATCCGCGAGTACCTTGGCAACGAGCAAGAGTACATGACCATCTTCCTCTACGCGCGCCCGATCTTCACTGCGCGGGAGATCGAGCACATGCGCGACGTGAAGGCGCTGCTGGGGCTGGTGTACACCGTCATGTACGTGACCGGCGCGGCGGTCGCGCTCTACGCGGCGTGGGGCTTCCGCCGGGAGGGGTTCCGCTTCCTGCGCCGGACGTCGATGGCGGGGGCCGTGGGCGGCGTCGGCCTTGTCGCGACGGGCATCGTGCTGGCGCTGGGCTTTCCCGTGTTCTTCACGCTCTTCCACCAGATCAGCTTCAGCAACGACTACTGGATCCTGAACCCGACCGAGCACTTCCTCGTGGTGCTGTTTCCCTACAGGTTCTGGCTGGAGGCGACGATCTTGCTCGCCGTCCTGACGGTCGCGCAAACGGCCGCCATCTGGGGCGTGAGCCGCTACCTGCACCGCTGCTTCGTCGAGGAAAAGGCGAAGGCCGAGAGTTCGTCAGCCTGACATCTGCCCAGAGGGTCACAAGAAGCAGAAGCCCCGGTCCTGCCGGGGCTTCGTCGTGTCGTGCGTTATGTCTTGCGACTAGTGGCAGCCGCAAGCGCCCCCGCAGCACCCGCCCCCGCCGCCCGCAAGCGGCATCGGGGACTCGCCGGGGCCGCCGGCCGTGATGGCCGCGAAGACGGAGAGCACGCGCCGACCCGCGCCGCGGCACGTGGGGCATGTCGCCGGGTCGTTGCCCTTGGACATGGGCCGCAGGACTTCAAAGCGCTCGTTGCAGGGCTCGCAGTGGTACTCGTACAGCGGCATGGTGCCCTCCTCGTCTTGTAGCGAGTTGATTGTATCGGCGCGGGGGAGGTTGGTCAACAAGGCAGGGCACAGCACGCGAATTTACTTTCTCCAAATGAATTCCCGGCCTTACCCAATAGAATGCTTTGGCCAAGCTGCATCAATATTGTCTATTCTCGGAGGCGCAAGCGAATATACACCTTGGAGGTCACTGGTTCGACGATTCCACTCCATGAGTCTCCAAAAACCCTTGCCCTGCGGTGCAAACAACATGGATTCCTTACTGAGTATCGCTCCCAAGGAAGCAACAGGATCCTTTCCCCCGACGGAAATGCCCTTTTCCTGCAATTCAGCCCAAAGTTCCTTCCTGTGTATGGGTTCTCCCCGGTCTCGTAAAACTCTAACCAACTCGTCACAAATCCTATCCCTAGATGCAGGTTGTGGGGGAAGAATATCCCTCTCTATAGAGGAGATAACGAGGTCATAGGCCTCTATCTCCTCCTTCGCACTTTGAAGTCGTGCTTCAGCTTCAGCGCGCTTTGCGATTAAGTATGCTTTTGCCTCTTTTTCGTTACTCATTACGATGCCCCCATTTTTTGGTACCACGTTGACAGTACCCGTTACATCTCGAAACTAGTATCTAGACGGAGAGGGGCGGAATCGAACCGCAACCCGCGCGAGGCTCATCGGTTTTAGAGACCGTGTCCTGTTCCAACAGGCAACCCCCTCCGCGCTAGTGGCGGCGGCTCCCTTGGCTTGCCAGGCTGAGAGGGGGCCGTCGCTTCACATTTGACTACAGCATAGCCTCTGAATTCTGTCAAGGAACTTCGCAAGCGTTTTGTGGGGCAATCACAAACTCCATCACTCCGCATTTGACGGCAGCGCGGCAGAAGACACGCGCTCTTGTTGCACTTTCCAGCGTACAAGTACAATGTTGAATGTGTTACGCAGTCTCATGGAATAGAGGTCGCCACCACCATGCCCACTTCCCCAAAGCACATCCAGGAAATGCTCACCGCCTTCTGGATGTCCAAGACGCTCTTCACCGGCGTGGAGCTCGGCGTGTTCGACGAGCTCGCGAAGGGGCCCGCCAGCGCCGAGGTGCTCGCCTACCGGCTCCGCCTGCACCCCGGGGCGCTGGAGCGGCTCATGAACGCCCTGGTGGCGCTGGAGCTCATCCAGAAGGAGAACGGGCGCTTCAGCAACACGGAAGAGGCCGCGCTCTACCTGGTGAAAGGCCAGCAGGGATACCTCGGCGCGCAGGTTGAGCACCTGAGCCAGCTTCACTGGCGGCTGTGGCAACTGCTGCCGGGCGCGGTCCGCGAGAACACGCCGCGGGTGAAGGAGGTCTTCGGCCCCGGTTTCGACATGCTGGCTGCCGTCTACGCCGAGCCTCGGCAGCTCCGAGGTTTCGTGCAGGGAATGCACAACCTGACTGTCCCCGACGCGCAGGAGATCGTCGACGCCGTGGACTTCTCGCCCTACCGCTGCCTGCTGGATGTCGGCGGCACCTCCGGCGCGCTGGTCATCGCCGCGTTGCGAAAGTACCAGCACCTGCAGGGCATCGTCTTCGAGCAGCCGGCCGTCTGCGCCATCGCCGACGACTACCTGCGCCAGTACGGCGTCGATGACCGGGCGCGCACGCACCCCGGCGACTTCTTCGAGCAGGGCAGCCTGCCGGCGGAGGCCGACGTCATCGCCCTCGGCTGGATCCTGCACGACTGGCCAGACGAGCAGTGCCACACTATCCTGCGCCACTCCTTCGAGGCGCTACAGCCGGGCGGCGCCATCCTGGTCTGCGAGAAGCTGCTGGACGAGAGCGGCACGGGCCCTCTGCTGACGACGCTCATGGACCTCCACGCGCTCGTGTCGACGGGTGGCCAGGAGCGCTCCGCCGAGGTCTACGGGGCATGGCTGGAGCAGGCGGGGTTCAAGGACGTGGACGTGCGGCTCCTCGAGGGCAGCCGGGACCTCGTCATCGCGCACAAGCCCTAGCGAGCGCCCGCGCCGCGCTCTTGGCGCCTGCGCGCAAAGGAGAATCCATGGCAAACGCACCTGACGGCATGCTCCGCATCGTCGTGCCGGACGACGACCCCCCGGCCATCGGCGGCTCGCCGCAGGAGCAGAAGCTCCGCGACCTCGGCGAGCTCCGCGTGTATGACTCCCTCGCGCTGGGGGAGGAGATGCTGCTCGAGCGCATCCGCGACGCGCACGTGGCCATTTGCATCCGCAACTCCAGCCATTTCACGGCCCGCGTGCTGGAGCAGTGCGCGCATATGCGGCACATCGTCGTGTTCGGCATCGGCGTGGACATGGTGGACCTGGAGGCATGCAGGCGGCTGGGGACCCTGGTCACCAACACGCCCGGCTACTCCGCGCCCGCCGTCGCCGAGCACGCCCTCGCGCTCGCGCTGGCCGTCGCCAAGCGCGTGGTCGCGAACGACCGCCTCGTCCGCGAGGGCGGGTGGGCCAAGGACGCCGTGGGGCAGCTCTACGGCAAGACGCTGGGGGTCATCGGGGCCGGACACATCGGGAAGCGCGCCGCCGAGCTTGGCCGGGGCATCGGCATGAACGTCGTCGCGTGGACGTACCACCCCGACGAGGCCTGGGGCGAGGGCGCCGGCGTGCGCTGGGCCCCGCTCGATGAGGTGATGCGCACCGCCGACGTCGTGACCGTGCACCTGCGGCTCTCGGACGATAGCCGCGGGCTGCTGGACCGCGCGTTGCTGGAGTCTATGAAACCGGGCGCGATCTTCGTGAACACGGCCCGCGGGGCCATCGCGGACGAGGAGGCGCTGCTGGAGCTGCTCGCCGCGGGACGCATCGCCGGGGCGGGGCTGGACGTATTCAGCCAGGAACCGCTGCCGCCGGGGCACCCGTTCACGGCGCTCGACAACGTCGTCCTCGCCCCGCACGTCGCCTCGTCGACGCCGGAGGCGGACTACGACGGCCTCGAGATGGTGGTGGACAACATCCGGCAGTGGATTGCGGGGACGCCCGTCCACGTGATCGCGTAGAGGCGGCCCTTCCCTACGTGAACGGTACGCGCAGGATCGCGCGGCGGAAGAGCAGCTTGCGCACGTGCGTCCACGCTCGACCGACCTGCTCGACCTGGAGCTGCGAGAGCGACCGGCGGCTGTAGCGCTCGGTAGCGTGGGCGGTGCTCAGGATGCGCAGGTCGCCTGAGGCGTCGGGGAAGACCTCCGCTAGGCGCATCGTGTACTCGGCTGGCGTCTGGTTGCGGTGGTGCGGCAAGCCGGCCCACGCGCCGATCCAGCACATGCGCTCGAACACCACGGCCGGCACGCCCACCTTGACGAAGGTGCGGCGGTAGCCGTACCACGTTGCCCATACCACGAAGAGGACCGCCAGCGACCACGCCATCACGGTCCCGCTGATGAACGGGTCTTCCTCTACGTTCAGGTCCCCGACGTTCAGAAAGACGTCTTCCTCAAAGAACTCGTCCTCGTCGAAGAAGTCTTCCGCGCCGGTCACCGCGACGTCGCTTCCCTCGAAAAAGAGGGACTCCGGCGCGACCGCCACCTGCCAGTTCGGCGTCGGCTCGAACTCCACCCAGCCGTAGCCGGGGAAGTAGGCCTCCGCCCAGCCGTGGCTGTCGGCCTCGCGCACGACCCAGTGGCCGGCGTTCTGGTCGTACTCCCTCGGCGTGTAGCCGACGACCATACGGGCCGGCACCTCAACCTCGCGCAGCAGCACGGCCATGGCTGACCCGAAGTACTCGCTGTAACCCCGTTGCAGCTCAAAGATGAAGTACTCTACGCCGTCCACGTTGTAGGGCGGGGCCTCAATCTCCTGGTCGTATCCCAGGGTATGGAGAAACCGCTCGATGGCCTTGGCCTTGTCGTAGGGGTTCGTGATGCCTGCCGTGACCTCCTTGGCCAGGTCGCTCACGCGCTTCGGCTGGTCGTTCGGGAGCTGCAGGTAGCGGTCGGTCACCCAGCCGGGGTAGTCGTTTCCGGCCGCGCGCAGCTGATCGGGCGACGCGGTCGACAGGGTCGACGTGATGGTGTACCTGTCGCCGGGGTCGAGCTTGCCGGCGCTGCGGAGCGCCACGATGTCCGACGGGTCCGGCGGCCGTCGCGACACCTGCACCCATGTCAGCGCCCGTGTGTCGCGTCGCATCGCCGCCTCGAGGGCCTCGCGCTCGCTTAGCGCCTCGCCGGCCTCGGGTTCCTCCACGCGGTAGGACCGCTCGTTGCCTCCCTGCGGCGTATCGCGGTAGGCAACCTGGGTGACGACGGCGTCGTCCGGGACCAACGCGAGGATGACGTCGGCCCGCGTGGCGACGTCGCGCTCGTGGAGGCGCGCGGCCTTCAGCACGGGGATGGTGAGACTGATGTCCGTGGGAATGTCGGGTTCCTCTGCCAGGTTGTCGGTCAGCGGCAGCCAGTACCTGGGGGCGGGCAACGCAAGCACCTTAACGGCGGCGTCGCCCTCGTGCAGCAGCGGCAGGTTGGAGACTGGCATGGTGTCCGTGCTGAAGAGCGGGATGACGCTGTGCTCCAGCTCGACCCGCTGGTCGTAGCCGCGCGGCTGGCTCCAGGGCAGGTCATCATCGAAGGTGATCGTCTCCATCTGGCCCGTCGTCCACCCCTGCGCGGTGTAGTCCGGGTACGCGCGGGCCCGCAGATACGCGGGCTGCGGCGCTTCGAGGAGGAAGAGGGGTTCGTCGCTGAGGGAGATGGAACCCTGGAACGGGAGGTGTGTCCCGAAGTTCAGGTTCAGGCCGCCCTTGCGGTCGGGCAGGGCCGCGAAGAGCCGGTCGAGGTCGTCCTCGAGCGTGTCCAGGGGGGCACGCGTAAACTCCCACGCGGCGTCCAGCCACGGCGACTGCCAGGGCCGCGCCGGCAGAAGGAAGGCGATGAGCAGCACAGCTAGGATGTACCAGCTCCCGCGGAAGAGGGCGCGAAGGCCGTAGGACGGCAGTATGGCGAGCCCTTCCCTGGCCCAATACTCCCACTGGTTCAGGGAGTTCATCCGAACGATGAGCAGCATGGCGAATGCAAGGTAGACGAACATCTGGAAGCCGAACTGCTCCGGCAGGTAGCTAAGGTTCGAGAACATCGCGAAGCCGCCGGGGACGACGGAGAGCCAGACGCTGCGCCTCCGGAACGCCGCCCACGTCGACACGTAGGCAATGACCCACGCCATAGACGTCAGGAACAGGGCGAAGGGCATGGTGTCCGTGCTGATCCCGCCCTCGGCGGCCGTTTCGCCCCAGGTTGCAAGGCGGGCGTTGAGGACGCGGAAGGGCTCTATCCACCCGGCGGTCTCGGTGAGGGTGGAGAGTTGCTGATAGACGAAGGCGGCTCCCACAAGGAGGGCGCCGGCATGCCATGCGGCCCGCCAGCCGGGCGCCTTCGCGACGCCGAGCCCCATGATGGCGCCGACGAGGAGCACGAAGTAGAGAGACGGCGTCTCGGCCCAGGCCGCTTCCGAGAGTGTCCACGCAATCACGAAGAGAGGCGCCAGCACGGCCAGCAGCGTCAGCCAACCCTCGGCGGGCGTGAATTGCCGGAGCGGGCGCAGCGAGAGCCACCCGCTGGGCAGGAAGGTCCCGGCCGGCTGCACGGAAGCGGCCGTCGTCATGCCGTCACCTCCGTCTTCCTCGGCGCGAGGATTCGGCCGGAGGGCAGGTAGAGCGGACGCGCCAGCGCCTGCGACAGCGAGTCGCCCTTGCGTACGGCGTAGGTGCGGACACCCCCCGTCGCGAGCCGGTCCGCCACCGCCGAGACCTCGCCCTCGCCCCCGAACGACGCCGCGTCCAGGAGCACCGTGTTCACCTGCGAGCCGTGCCGGTACAGCCAGGTTGTCGCCTCCGGCCACATGGGGTCAACGGAGGGCGTGATGATGACGATTGTGCTCTGGTCGAGTCCCAGGTGCCGCCCCTCCTCCAGCGCAGACTCCAGGGGCTGCCTGCCCAACGCCCGTGCCGTCGCCAGCGTGCGGAACATGCGGTCCTGGTGGGCGTAGCCGCGGCCGGGCAGGAGGTGGATGGGCTCCTCGCCGAATGCGAACAGCCCCACGGCCAGGCCGGAATCGAGGAGGCGGTGCGCCATCGACGCCGCGATGGTGACGCCGTACTCCTCGGTGGACTCATCGCCCTCACCCGCCTGCACGTTCCGGTGCAGGTCGAGCACCAGCCACACGTCGCTGCCGGTGTCCTGCTCGAACTGTTTCACCATGAGCTTCCCGGTGCGGGCCGTCGTCGGCCAGTGGATCCGGCCGAAGGTGTCCGACGGCAGGTATTCGCGCACGCTCGTCACCATGGGGCTGGTCGTCGAGAATGGGCTGCGACGCTCGCCCTCGCCCGGCGAGCCGCGGCGCGGCAACGCGAAGAGGGGCAGCGGCACCGTCGCCGGGTACACCATCACCTGTTGCGCCGTCCCGAACGTGCGCCGGTGCCGGAAGATGCCGAATGGGTCGGCGGAGGTCACCGTGATGGGCCCGATGATGTAGTCGCCCCTGCGGGACGCGGCGATCCGGTTCGCCCACATCTCGGTGGAGTGCGTGCTCAGGTTGATGACGCGGCCGCCCTTGGGGCCGGGGAAGGTCGTCTGCTCCTGCACCACCAGCATCGGCTTCGGGCCGGCCGAGTTGGTGACGCTGATCTGCGATACGAAGTTGCCGCCGACCTCCCGGTAGCCCAACCGCCGCTGGACGCGCACGTCCAAGCCCCACAGGCCGACCTTGCCCCAGATGTAGGTGCCGATGAGCGCGAGGATGAGCGCGTAGCTGACCTGGTAGTACACCGTGAACCCGGTGGCCAGGGCGTACAGGAAGGACAGGGTCAACAACAAGAGGATGACATGGAAACGCGTCGGACGATAGCTCATGGCCGTCCCTTACCGCGCCGGGGTTCTCTGTCCCGCTCTCACGCCGGGGACGGCAACCTCCTCCAGCGCGCCTTCCACAATGGTCCGGCCGTCGACGCCGCGCATGCGGGCGGAGGGCGGCACGATGACCCGGTGTGCAAGAACGGGGACCGCCATTTCCTTAACGTCGTCGGGCAGCGCGTAGTCCCGGCCTCGCAGCAGCGCAAGCGCTTGGGACACGCGAAAGAGCGCAAGGGAGCCGCGCGGCGATGCGCCAAGCTCCGCCTCGGGGTGCCGCCGCGTCACCTGCGCGAGGCTGACGGCGTATTCCATGATCGCCCGCTCCGCGTGGATGCCGCGCACCGTTTCCTGCAGCTCGATGACCTCTTCCGGCGATACCACCGGCTCGAGCGCCTCGATGGGGTGCTGCGTCACCTGGTGCTCGACGACGGACACCTCGGTCTCGAGGTCCGGGTAGCCGAGGTTGATGCGCAACATGAAGCGGTCGAGCTGGCCCTCCGGCAGGGGGAACGTGCCCTCGTACTCGATGGGGTTGAGCGTGGCCAGCACCATGGCCGGCCGCGGCAGCGCATGCGTGACCCCGTCGACGGTGACCTGGTGCTCCTCCATCGCCTCGAGCAGCGCCGACTGCGTCTTGGGCGTCGTGCGGTTCAGCTCATCGGCGAGCACCATCTGCGCCATGATCGGGCCGGCCCGGAACTCGAACTCGCCGTTCTGCTGGTTGTAGACGGACACGCCGGTGATGTCGCTGGGGAGTAGGTCGGGCGTGAACTGGATCCGCCCGAAGCTGCAGCCGGTCGACCGCGCAACGCTGCGCGCCAGCATCGTCTTGCCGACGCCCGGCACGTCCTCGATGAGGATGTGGCCGCCGCAGAGCAGCGCGATGACCGCATGCTCCACAGACTCGCGCTTGCCCAGAATCACCCGGGACACATTGTCGATGAGCCTGTTTATCTTTACCTGTGCGCTTGCGCCGTCCTGCACCATGACCTCCTTGGGCCTGCGCGGTACGGGGTCTGCGACCCATGCGCTCCGCCGAAACGGCTATCGTGATATGTGCGCCATTCGGGACTGGTCAGATCATTGGCCCGCCGCATAGCTAAAACAACGCCGCTGGCCCCATAGGCATTGGAATGCGTACAGGATAGCGCAAATGTCTAGGGCGGTACAGCGATTCGCCCAAATACTATTGATTCGGCCCGCGGTATAGCAGCGAAGGGAAATCTCAGCTACGGCGCCGTCGACGCCCCGGCGAGCAGCTGCTCCCGCGCCGCCTGCGTCACGCGGGCGAGCACTTCCTGCAGCGGCAGCCCCCGCTCGACGGCGACGGCGCGGCACGCATCGTACTCCGGCGCGGCGGCGACCGGCCGGCCGTCCAGCAGCTTCACCTTGACCGCCACGGGCCCGTACTCCGTCTGCACGTCCCGCATCTCCCGCTCGGCCTCGTACCGCTCGACCTCGCGACGCCGCACGCCGAGGGTCGTCGTCTCGCGCATCAGCAGCGCGACCGCCTCCGCCTCCAGCGTGGCCGGCACGAGGACGCTCAGCAGCGTGCCCGGCCGATTCTTCTTCATCTGGATCGGCGTGTGCCAGACGTCGAGCGCGCCCATCTCGAAGAGCCGCTCCTGCGCGTAACCCAGCAGCTGCGGGCTGGCGTCGTCAATGTTGGTCTCCAGCAGCGTGACCTGACGACGCGCCGGCATGGCGTCAACCTCGCCCAGCCACAGCGCGACGGCGTTGGGGAAGCTCTCCGGGTTCCGCGTGCCGAGCCCGTAGCCCACGCGCTCGAGCCGCATGGCCGGACGCTCGAAGCTGGCGAGGCCCGTCACGAGCGCGGCGCCGGTCGGCGTGACGAGCTCGCCGGTGTATCCGTGCGGCGGAGGCGTGACCGGCGCGTTCGCCATAGTCGCGAGGGCCATCGTGGCGGGCGCCGACGCCGGCAGCGGGCCGTGGGCGGCCTTGATGACGCCGGACCCCATCGGGATCGGGCTCGCGTACAACCGCTCGACGCCCAGCAGCTCGAGCCCGGCCACCGTGCCGACGACGTCGACGAGCGTGTCCAGCGTGCCCAGCTCGTGCGGGTGCGGCGAGGGGTCTCCGGGCTCTGCGCCGTGCACCGACCGCTCCGCCTCCTCCAGCAGCCGCAGCACCCGCAGGCTCCGCTCGGCGACCGCGGGCGCAAGCCCGCTGCCGTTGATGGCATCGGCGAAGTCCTGCCAGCCCATGCGCACGGACTCGGCGTCGGAGCCGCCAGTGTCCAGCGTGACGTGGACGCCGGGGAGGCCGCCGCGGCGGTCGCGCCGGGCGGCGATGGCGCAGCCGGGCACCGGGAGCTTCATCAGCTCCGCCTCCAGGTCGGTCGCGTTGAGGCCGGCGTCGAGCAGCGCGCCCAGCAGCATGTCGCCGCTCGCCCCGCCGATCATGTGGATGTACCCAATCCGCATCGCGCCTCCCCGCCCCGGAACGCAGCAAGCCATGGACACGTGAGCGTTACCGGTACGTGTGGTCAGACGCCAATTATCCCCCACCGCCCTCGATGCCGCCAACACCCCCGGACCGCACGGGCGCTGACCAACTGAAAGGGAGCCCCACTCGGGGCTCCCTTCGAGTGCTCGTGCGAATGCAGGCCTGTCTAGGCCGGCACGTAGTCCGGCGTGTAGGGCGCGCCGTCGTACAGTTCCGACCAGAGGGCTTTCCGCCACTCCGTGCCGATGGGCAAGACCTTCTCAATGGGCCGAAGCTGGTGTGCGTTGCGGCCCAGTCCCGGCGGCGTTCCGCCGTCCTCGACGCGCCGTACGGCGTCGAGGAGGATCTTGCGGGCCATGATGATGGCGCGGTCCGTCGTGCCGAGGTGCTCGCGCGTGCGGTCGCAGATGGGGCCCATGGTGTCCTGCACCGCGCGGTCCTGCGTGTTCGTGCCGGGTATGCCGGAGAAGGTCTCGGTGCGCTGGACCTCACGGTCGATGAGGTAGTCGTTCTCCGCGCTGGCCTTCGATCTGAAGCCCGCTACGACGTCGATGTCTTTGCCGAACTCGTTCCCCGAGCCCGTCTGCCGCCGTTCCGACTCCGCCATCTCGTTGCCGTCGAAACGGTAGCTGAAGTTCCACACCATCGTGTTCTCGTCGTCGATGGGCACCCAGATGTGGCCGGAGGCCCGCCCGTGCCGACGTTGAAGCTGCCCGCCCGGCCGCAGCTGGTAGAAGGGCGCGATGTAGTGGTAGGCGCGGACGTAGTTGCCCTCGTCGTCGCTGACGGTGCGGATGCCCGCGTACGTGTAGCCGTAGTCGGTCGGCGTGACCTCGACGTGGGCGGCGAGCGAGTTTGCGCGGGCGCGGTCCATGACATCCGTGCCGGAGCCCGCGAACCGCCGGTGCAGGAAGTTGGTGTGCACCGAGTCGATTCCGCCTTCCAGCCCCTGCAGCCAGTTGCAGCGCTGCACCACCTTGGTCGTGCCGCGGTGCAGCTCTGGCACCTGCGTCCACTCGAAGGACGGCGGTTCCGGCTGCAGCTCCCTCGGGCCCATGTAGGCCCAGACGATGCCGCCCAGCTCGGCGGTGGGGTATGCCGTGATCTTGACCTTGTCCTTGAAGTTGCTCTCGGCGGGCTCGGAGGGCATGTCGACGCAATCGCCGTCCACGTCGAACTTCCAGCCGTGGTAGACGCAGCGCAGCCCGCTCTCCTCGTTCCGGCCGAAGAAGAGGCTTGCCCGGCGGTGCGGGCAGTAGTTGTCGAGGATGCCGACATCGCCGTCGGTGTCGCGGAAGGCGACCAGGTCCTCGCCCAGCAACCGCAGGCGGATGGGCGGGCAGTCGGGCTCGGGCAGCTCCCACGAGAGGAGGGCGGGCATCCAGTAGCGGCGCATCACGGCGCCCATCGGCGTGCCCGGTCCGACGCGGGCCAGGGTCTCGTTTTCCTGAAACGTCAGCATGGGTCATCCTCCCAAAATGCGATGTCCGGGACACCCCGAAATCGGAGCGCCCCGGACATTGCCTTCAAGCCTGCTTGTCCTACTGCCGGACTGCCTTGATCAGCTCATAGTGCGTCCAGAGGTCGGAGATGTTGCCCGGGAAGTTGTAGGACTCAATGTACGTTGGGTTGTAGACCAGCTCCGCCGGGATCCAGTAGAGGAAGATGCCCATGTGGAGCGGGTACGCCAGGTCGCCCAGTTCCCGCATCAGCCTGGTCTGCTCGTCCAGGTCCAGCGTCATCTGGATCGTGTCGATCAGGTCCCTGGTCTCCTGGAGCTCCAGCGAGCTGCCCCGCGGGGAGACGTGCGAGTTGTAGACACGCCAGCCCTGGATGTCGAAGGAGAAGGTGGCGCCGAATCCGACGTGGTTCTTGTACTGGAACCCGCGGCTTGCCGCCCGGCGAGCCGCCGCGTCGGTCACGTCAAGTCCGGCCTTGATGCCCACGTCCTGCCAGAAGCCCGCAAGGGACTCCAGCACGTCCGCGGACTGGCCGAATTGAGCGTGGGTGGAAATCTGGACCTCAATCTCCAAGGGGTTGTTCTCGTTGTACCCGGCCTCCGCCAGCAGTGCGCGTGCTGCGGCCGGGTCGAAGCCGTACTCGGACTCGAAGTTCTCGTCCCACGCGGGGTTGTGGTACGCGGCACCGGGCCGGTGGTGGTTCATCACCATGATCTGGCCCTTGTTGCCAAAGTAGGCCTCGTTCAGGAGGTGCCGGTCAATGGCCTTGTTCATGGCCTTGCGGACTTTGACGTCCAGGAAGGGCGAGTCACAGTGGGCGTAGCCGCACTCGGTGCCCTGCGCCTGGTAGGTGCCCCAGTTCCTGTCCAGGAACACGCCCTGGAAGCCCACGAACACGCGCTGTGCGCCGTGCTTGCCGGTCGAGATCACCATGCCCTTGGCCTCAGCCTCCGGCTTCTGGTCCTCGGCCAGCTGGGTCAGGTGCACTTCGTCCGTCAGGAGCGCCGCGTAGCGGGTGGACGCTTCGCCTACCCACTTGAACTCCAACTCCTGGAAGTCCGGGTTGGAACGCCAGTGCTGGTAGGGCACCTTCTCAAACAGCATGCCCTGGCCCTGCGTCCGGCTGACGAACTGGTAGGCGTTCGTCCCCGGGAGTGGGGCGCCCGTCAGGTCAGCCTGATTCCCGAGGGCATCGGCGGGATCGCCTGCGCTAACGCCCGCGGCGCTTGCGCTCTGGATCTGAATGGAGCCCACCTGCTCGGAGATCATCCGCATGAACTCCGCGTTCGCCCTGCTGTGCCGGAACACGACCTCGTAGTCGTTTGCCTCTTCAATGACAGCCAGGCGCAGGCGGGACCGGTGGGGGTGCGTGGACTCTTGCTGGGTGATCTGCGCGTGCGTGTAGACGACGTCGCGCGACGTAAATTCACCGTTGCTGCCGTGGAACGGGACGCCCTTGCGCAGCAAGAAGCGAATGGAAATGCCGTCCGGCTCCACGCTCCAACCGGTCGCAAGCTGCGGCTCCAGGACGCCAGTGTCAGCGTTGAACCCTACGAGGTTCTCGTAGATTGGACGCACCTGGAAGGTGCTCAGCGGGCCGAGGTCCCGGCCGGGGTTGTTCGACTCGGTGCCCGGCGCCGGGTTGGCGATGACCAGCCGTTCGACAAGCGCCGCACCGGTTGGTTCAGCCGGCCTCTCCATCATCGTCCCCTCGGGCTGCGCCGGCGCCTCGGGAATGATGGGCGCGGACGCTACGGACGAGGGCGCCTGCGGGATCGCAGCTTCCGCCGGAGCCTGCGGCGCAGAGGGCGCCGCTGCGGGCTCGGCGCTCGTCGTCGTCCCGGTGCTGCTCGAGTCGTCGCTGCCGCCGCAAGCCGCAAGCGCAAGCACGAGCGCTAGCGCAGCCGCGAGAAGCCAAGCGTGTCGTAACCGAATTCCAATAGAACCCATTGCCGCCCTCCTACTGAAGCTGTAAGAGTATCCAACCAAAACCGCATGAGGTGTGGTTGCAAGTGAGCATACTACCAGCGAGTATTCCGTTTGGTCAATTGGCCCGCAGGCCAACTATCCATCGGTTGTCGCTCAAAGCCCACTCGTCCGCCATAACGCCTTATAAGGAGTATCGGTTCCCCAGGGGTTACTCCGCTTCCGCCAGCCGCCGCTGGGCCTCGGCGTACACGTCCGGCGGCAGCGGTCCGAGCTCCGCCGTGCGCAGGTTGTCGGCCAGGTGGTCGGCATTCGCCGTGCCGACGATGGTGGTGTGCATGCTCGGGTTGGATATGGTGTAGCGAAGCATGAACTGCGTGCGGGTCATACCCTCCAGCAACTCGTTGAGGTTGGCCTTTTCCCAGAGCGCCCACCGGTCGCCGCCGTGGCCGCCGCCGTCCGGGTCGCCCTTCGCGACGCCGCCGCGCACGATGACGCCCGCGCCCGCCTCGCAAGCCTGCGCCATCGCGTCCTCGTGCTCGCGCTCGACGGCCGAGTAGGGGATCTGGAAGGCGTCGAACACGCCCAAGCCAATCTGATCGGGCAGGTTGGGGAGCGTGCCCGACATGCCCAGGAAGCGGATCTTGCCCTCACGCTGCAGGCCCAGCAGCGTCTCCACCGCGCCATTCTGCTCCAGCACCGACAACGACGGGCTGGCGTGGAACTGCACCAGGTCCAGGTGGTCCGTGTTCATCCGCCGCAGGCTCTGCTCGACGCCCGCGACGATGTTCTCGCGCGTGAAGACGTGGGGGAAGCGCCCTCCCGTCAGCGCGGCGTCCGCGGGCGGTTCGCCCTGCCCGGCCCAGCACCCGCACTTGGACGCAAGGAAGTACTCGCTCCGGCGGTGCGAGATGTACCGGCCAATGAGCTCCTCGCTGACCCCGTAGTCGATGGAGGTGTCGATCATGTTGATCCCGCCGTCCAGCACCGCGTTCAGGATGCGCCCGGCCTCCTCGGGCTCGATGTCCCGCCCGCGAGGCGCGCCCCGCAGCTCCATCGCGCCGTACGCCAGCGCCGTGACCTCATACCCGGTGCTTCCCAGCGACCGCTTCACAATGTCCGCCATCTAGTCCTCTCCTTCGTTATTGATCTCTCGTAACGCTTGCTGAAAGAGCTGTGACTCCGGCCACCGCTCCAATAGCCGCTGCAAGATTGGCAATGCTCTCTGCTCCTGGAATTGCGTGAGTTGCCAGGTGACAACAGAGCTTATTGCCTCGGCCGTCCCAGGTCTGGCCCGTGAATTGAGCGGATCCAGATTCTCCAGGATGTGGAGCAACTGAATGCGGACCTCCTCAGTATCGGGCGACGGCGCCCAGACATTCTCGGGCAGCGGCGCCCAACGTCGAAGGTATAGATGGACCAGATGCCATAGGGCAGGCCCTATGGGGGTATCGTTGCCGTCGGGCATAAAGGCCGGGTGGTTGAGACAAAAGGTATCAACCCAGTGGTCTATGGGGACGTCGCGGATTGTACACTTGCGGTCCTTGAGGTACCAGCAGAAAGCGCAGACAGGGGCCCCCTGCAGGACATCATGGCCGTTTGGCATGCGCCGTGACCTCGTAGCCGGTGCTTCCCAGCGTCCGCTTCACAATGTCCGCCATCTAGTCCTCTCCTTCACTATTGATCTGTGTCAACGCCTCTTGAAGAAGCTCCAAATCCGGCCAACGCTCCAATAGCCGCCGCAGGATTGGCACCGCCCTCTGCTCCTGGAACACGATCAGTTGCCCCACGAGGATTTGCGCAATGCTCGGCGAGGCAAAGGGATACCTGTCCAGGGCAGCAACGTGCGCAATGCCGTCCAGCAAGTCCAGCAGCGCGAGCCGGACCTCCTCCGTGTCGGGCGACTCCACCCACACCTGCCGATTGCCATTGGAGTCACCGGTGAACACCGGCCCGACCGGCACACGACCACCATCGGGCATATGGTGCGGGTGGTTGGCGCAGTAGGTGTAGAAGGGCGACTCAATGGCAAGGCCGCGGATCTCGCAATGGTCCTTGACGCCCTTGCCCACTCCCGGTCGTTCGTAGCCCGCCTCGCCCTCGTTTACGAGGTTGTACCAGCACGTTCCACAGCAGTCAGACCCACCGTTCGGCATACGCTCTCCTACTCGACCTCATTACACGCCAGGTGCTTGTCCGCACCGAGGGCGCCGCCCATCAGAACCCCGGCGCCGGAATGATCGCCGCCTCCGAGCCGCCCTTCCGGCCCTCGACGATGGCGTCGGCAATCTCGAGGATGCGGTACTCCAGCAGCTTCCACAGGTGCGTGCCGCGCTGGTAGTTGGCCGGCGCAATCTCCTCGACGCGGTCCGCCCTGCGCAGATTCATGCACTTGTCGAAGGAGTTCTGGTTGTCGGGGTCGTAGACGGCCATCGTGTGGCCCTCCATCTGCGTCATGACGGCGAAGCAGGGCACGTCCGTCGGCCCGTCGCCGATGTACACCATGTTGGCGAAGGGAATGCGGTGCTCCTCGTGCGGGACGTGGTCGTTCACGTCCTTGCGTAGGTCCAAATAGCCCTTGTTGACGCGAAAGAGGTACTGCGTCTTCTGCGTATGGCTGATGGCGCGCTTGGGGAAATACAGCTTGCCCCCGCTGTCCTCATCGAACTCCGACCCGAAGATGGACTTCACGTAGGGGCGGATGTTGCTGCCCTCAATGATCTCGCGCAGGCCCGACGTGATGATGTAGTGCTCGACAGTCACGCCATGCTCGCGGTACCGAGGCTGGTCGACAAGGGCGGAGAGCTCGTTGAAGACCTCCGGCACGCCGGGGTAGAAGACCAGCGACATGCCCATGTGGCGAAGGTCCTCATTCGAGAGCTGCCGGAAGCCCTCGCACTCCAGCAGCAGCCGCATCCACGCCAGCTCCGCCTCGTACGTCGTCTCCGCGACCAGCCGGTCCGTCTCCTCCCAGAACGTCGCTGGGTCGAGCCCAAGGTGGGGCAGCACGGTGTCCTCGTGCATCGAATGCGGGCTCAGAGTCTTGTCGAAGTCGTAGACGATGCCGATGATGTTCTGCGGCTGAGGCATGCTTCCCCCGCCATGACGAACGTCTATCTGCGTTCGCCTGCTGCGATTCTCCCGCCAAACCAGACCCTGGGCCGCCGGACTCTAGATCGCCGGACCTGGACCGCCAGGCTTTAACCCGCCGGGCTTTAGCCCGCCGCCACCGGCCAAGACCGGGGGCCTATCGTCTTCTGGTACGCCTCAAAGTTGCGCCGGGTCTCCTCGATGTGGTCGCCGCCGAACTTCTCGAGGAATGCGTCCGCGAGCACGAAGGCCACGGCCGCCTCCCCGATGACGCCGGCCGGCGGCACGTTGCAGACATCCGAGCGTTCGTAGTGGGCCTGCACCGTCTTGCCCGTAACCAGGTCGACGGACGGCAGCGGCTTGGCCAGCGTCGCGATCGGCTTGATTGCGAACCGCGCCACTATGGGCATGCCCGTGCTCATGCCGCCCTCGGTGCCGCCCGTGCGGTTCGTGTCGCGGTGCCACGGCCCGCTGGCGCTCGGGTACGGTTGGTTGGCGGCGTGGCCGTTGTCCTCGATGGGTTGCAGGATGTCGTGGTACTGGGAGCCGAGCAGCTCGGCGGCCTCCCATCCGTTGCCGATGGCGACGGCCTTGCAGGCCTGGATGGACATGAGCGCCAGCGCGATTCGGGCGTCCAGCTTGCGCTCGTAGTGGACGTGGGAGCCGAGGCCGATTGGCAGGCCCGTCGCGACCACCTCCACCATGCCGCCCACGGTGTCGCCGTCCTCCTTGGCCTTGTCGATGAGCTTGATCATCTCGGCCTCGGCCTCCGGGTCGACGCACTGCACTGGCGACTCGACGACGCGCGCCCAGTCGACGGGGTGGTCGTAGTTGGCCCAGATGCCACCGATGCAGATGATGTGGGAACGCACCTCTATGCCAAACTCGCGAAGGAAGTGCTTGGCAACTGAGCCGGCTGCGACTCGGGCCGCGGTCTCACGAGCGGAAGCGCGCTCGAGGATGTTGCGGACGTCGCTCTGGCCGTACTTGATCGTGCCGGGCATGTCTGCGTGGCCGGCGCGGAGGCGTGTGACGGTGTTGCCCGGCTCCTCGACGGGCTCCGTGCTCATCACCTTGTGCCAGTTGGCAAAGTCCTTGTTCTCCAGCCACATGGAGATGGGTGAACCCATCGTCAGCCCGTGGCGGACGCCGGAGAGGAGCTCGGCCCGGTCCTTCTCGATGAGCTGCCGGCCGCCGCGGCCGTAGCCGCGCTGCCGACGGGCCAGGTCCTCCTGGATGCCGTCCTCGCTGATGGCGAAGCCCGCGGGGAACCCCTCGACAATGATCGTGAGCCCCTTGCCATGCGACTCGCCCGCCGTCATGTACTTGACCACGAGACACTCCCTTTCCCTTTGCGACGCCTCTGCACTCGACACGGGACAGCGACCAGTGTGCCAGTGCAGACATTATAGCGAAAGCCGGTCAGGGGAACAGAGCGAAGTCAGTCCTGTGGCGTGAGAACTCTTCATGCCCATGGCGCAAGGCCATTAGCGCATCTTCCCTGGAGAACTCAGGCAGGGGCTCAATGCCATGCTCGATGAGCAGATGTGCCAGAAACTGCTCGACGCTGATTCGCCCGCTGGGGAGGTGAAGGCGGTCCATGGGGGCGCCGGTGTGTTTGTGCACCCCATTCACGTGCAGGTGGGCGTGCGGCTGGTTGGGCAGTGGATCCAAGCTGTACTCGTAGCGAACCACCCATGCCGCCTCATCCCGCAAGTCCGGCGAGGTGGAGAAGCGGTAGTGACAGTTTGCCAGGTTGATACGGCCATTCTGAATCCTGATCTCTTGACTGACGTATAGGAAACTGCCCAATGGTCGCAATTCCAGGGGTAACCTTGCTGGACCGCCACGCCCGCTCTGGACCTTCCAGCTATCGGCTTCCGTTGGACCCAGAACGCGCGTTAGCCGACCGGTCGTGACCGTTGTATTGAGAATCCTGTTCAGCGAGTCTACGTAGCTTTGCAATAATCTTCGGTCGTTGCGATTCTTTGGCAAGGTTCCAAAGCATCCTTACTTCGATATAGAACTGTGAATCGCGATAGTCCAGCTTTCCATCCTGGAGTCGGGTGACGAACTCATAGCCGGTCATGCCCAGCAAATAGCGGGACTCCTCATCAATGCGCTCCGCCAACTGCTGTAGGGTCAAGTATTCAATTTCCACTGACTGCTTCTTTGTCGCCACGTCCACCCGTCCCATCCAGGCTATTGAATGGGCATTAACCTCTCATGGCTTATTCCTGTAGTCCAATTATCTTGTGCCCTTAGGTTGCAATTCATACTACCACCAGCGTGACCAGGAAGGAAGCCGTGAGCAAGAATTGCCTTTGAGCATTCATCCCTCCACGGCCTTTCGCGCCGCCGCCATCATGACATCCACCGGGGCATCGAGGCCCGTCCACAGCTGGAACCCCTTCGCGCCCTGGTAGACGAGCATCGGCAGGCCGTTCAGCGTCTGCGCGCCGACACCCCGCGCGAGCTCCATGATCGGCGTCACCGGCGGGTTGTAGACGAGGTCGTACACGAATGCGTCCGGCGGAATGAGCGCCGCTGAGATGGGCGACGCACCCTCGGCGGGCCCGTGCAGCATGCCCATCGACGTGCAGTTCACGATGAGGCCGACGGGCCCTCGACCGCGCAGCGCCGCGGCGATTGCGGCGTCGTCGAGCGCGACCGGTTGCGCGGGAACGCCGTGGTGGTCGAGGTCCGCGAGAAGCGACTCGGCGCGGGAGACGGTGCGGTTCGCGAGCGTCAGCGACGCCACGCCCTCGCGCAGCAGGACGCCGCACACGGCCCGCGACACGCCGCCCGCGCCGAGCACGAGCACGTCCTGCCCCCGGACGTCAAATCCGCCCTCGTGTTGCAGCGCGTGCAGGAAGCCGTAGGTGTCCGTGTTGTACCCAAAGAGCCTGTGACCCTCCGTGACCACAACCGTGTTCACTGCGCCCACCGTAGAGGCGTCCTCGTCCACGTGGTCGAGCACCTTGATGATCTCCGTCTTGTGCGGCACGGTGACGCCGAATCCGAGCAGGTCCGAGCGGTCCTGGCTCCACACCCATTTCGATAGCTCATCAGGCGCGACCTCCCACGCCGTGAAGGTCGCGTCGACGCCGCGGTGCTGGAGGGCCGCGTTCTGAAACGCCGGCGAGGCCGAGTGCCGGATGGGGTAGCCTATGATGCCAACGCGCTTGGCCGCCAAGTGGGCCTCCTGCTTCGTATTCGGGTCACACAGCGCGACGAGCGATGTGTCTGCATGCCGCAGGAGAGTATACCAGCCAATCGAGAGACTCCGCCGCGTTGTACCGACGGCGCGCCGTGCCGTAGTATGTCGCTTGGCGTTCCCGTAAACCGCGTATTCGATGGAGGAGGTCTCGCTATGCAGGTCGAGGCAAAGATTGAGGAGCTGGGCCTGACCCTGCCCACGCCCGGCACGCCCATGGGCAACTACGTCCCCGGCGTCCGCACCGGCAACCTGGTGTTCCTGAGCGGCGTCGGGCCCGGACAGGCCGGCGGGCAGCAGTGGTCGGGCAAGGTCGGCCGCGACTACACGACCGAGGAGGCCTATCAGGCCGCCCGCGGCTGCGCCCTGAACCTCCTTGGCAACCTGAAGAGCGTCATCGGCGACCTCGACAAGGTGACCCGCGTCGTCAAGGTGCTCGGCATGGTCAACGCCGACCCCGAGTTCACCTCGCCGCCCGCGGTCATCAACGGCTGCTCGGACCTGCTGGTGGAGCTCTTTGGCGAGCGCGGCCGCCACGCCCGGTCCGCCGTCGGCATGGCCGCGCTCCCCAACGCCATCCCGGTCGAGATCGAGATGGTCGTGGAGGTCGAGGACTAGTCCAGCCACCGAAGGAGGAGTCATGGACTTCAAGGACCGCATCGGCAACGACTCCGGCGGCACGCGGCTCGAGGACGCACTCGCGTGGGCCGCCGCTAACGGCATCCACTTCCTCGACTTCAGCGCGGACCTCGGGCCGAACGTGCTCGGCTCGTGGGACGACGAGCGCATCGCGGGCGTGCAGGCCGCCTGCCGCGAGCACGACATTCACATCGGCCTGCACACGCTGTCCGGCGTCAACGTCGCCGAGTTCTCGCCCTACATCTCGGACGCCGTCGACGAGTACCTGCGCGCCTACATCGACCTGGCGCAGCGCATGGCGTGCGAGTGGACCATCGTGCACGGCGGCCTCCACTTCGGCTCCAACATCCAGCAGCGTTTCGACGCCTCGCTGGCGCGGCTACAGCGGACGACCGAGTACGCCGAGTCCAGGGGCGTCCGCCTGCTGCTGGAGAACCTGAACTTCGAGCCGGACGACGCCGAGGTGCACTACCTCGCGCACAACATCGAGGAGTGCAAGTACTACTTCGACGCCATCCGGTCGCCCAACTTCGGCATGGCCTTCACCGTGAACCACGCCAACCTCGTGCCGGAGGGGATCGACGGTTTCATCGACGCCTTCGGCGTTGACCGCGTCGGCGAGGTGCGGCTGGCGGACAACAACGGCGACAGGGAAGTGCACCTCCTTCCCGGCGAGGGCAACATCGACTTCCCCGCCGTCTTCCGCCGCATCGAGGGCCTTGGCTACACTGGCCACTACTCCATGGCGTTCGGCAACCTCGAGGACCGCATCCGGGCGCGCGACGAGTTCGCCGGGTACGCGGGGTAGGCGTGACGGGGGCCGGCGGCAGCGTTCCGCACCGCACAGCGAGGTCTTGGCGCGCCGGAAGGGGGCGCCCATAGACCCGCTCGCAGGCATACTCTGGGGCGCCGTCGGCCTCGTATGCTGGGGCACGGGCGACTACCTTGCACGCTTTGTCGCGATGCGCGTGGGCAGCCTCAGCACGGCGTTGCTCATCCAGGTGCTCGGGCTCTCCGTCCCGCTCGCATTCGTCCTGGTCTACCTCGTCGCCGGCTCCCTCCCCGATGTCGACTGGCGCGCCGTCGCCGTCTGGGCGCCCCTGAGCGCCGCATTCCTCGGCGGCGGCTATGCCTCCTTCTACACGGGCCTGCAACGCGGCGCCGTGACCATTGTGTCGAGCGCCTCCTCCGCGTGGCTCGCCGTCACGGTCATCGTGGCGGTCCTCCTGTTCGGGGAGCGCGTGTCCGCCGGACAAGGATTGCTGCTCGCGATGGTGCTGGGCGGCATCCTCATGCTCTCCGCCCACCCCTCCACACGCACAGGGCAGAGCACGGGGATGCTCTGGGGACTTGGAGCAACGGTCGGCCTCGGCATGGCTCTCGCGTTCCTCGACCAGGTGACGGAGGCCGCGGGACCCATGCTCGCCGTGCTGGTTGTGCGAGCCCTCTCCACCGTCCCCATCGCCGCGCTGATGCGTACCCAGGGCGAGTCCCTCCGCCTGCCGAGCGGCGGCAAGGCGCTGTTGCTGCTGTCCGCCGTTGCCCTTCTGGACGCAGGGGGCTTCGTCGGCTTCAACCTCGGCGTCGACGCGGCGCCCGTCTCCGTCGTCGCGCCGGTCGCCTCCGCGCATCCCGTCGTGACCGGCGGCCTCGCCGTCCTCCTCCTCCGTGAGCGCCCGCGAGTGCTCCAATGGACCGGCGCCGCCGTCACCGTCGCGGCAGTCATAGCCCTGAGCGCGTTCACCGGCGGCTAGCGGTCCGAGGCGGCTTACTTCACGAATGAGAAGCGCCCCCGGGTCATGTGTGACCCGGGGGCGCTCGTTGTCCTGTTCCCGCAGACCCGCTGGCCTGCGCCTTAGACGAGCTCGCCCACCTTGGTGAAGACCTTGAGCGGGTTGCTGTGGAAGATGGTCCGCTTGTCGTCGTCCGTCAGAAACTCCAGCCCGTCGATCGTGCGCACCAGGTCGTCGCCCGGCCGCCCCGTCTCCGGCCGCACCGCGCGCCCCGAGCCGGGCACCTCAGTGCCGAAGCACATCTGGCTCACCCCGCGCTGCTTGATGGCCGCCTCCAGGAACACCGGGTCCAGCGCGTTGCTGTCGTAGAAGAGGTTCTCGCTGAAGTCCTTGTCCGGCCCCGAGTGCTGGTAGTCCGTCGGGATGAACCGCTGCAGCGCGCCGCCGCAGTGGCAGATGCAGACCTTCAGGTCCGGGTACCGGTCGAACACGCCGCCGTACATGTACAGCATGCTGGCGATGTACTCTTCCACCACGTTGTTGATCTGGTAGTTGGCGGGCACCACCTCCAGCCGCGGGTCCTCCGACGGGCACGGGTGCACCAGCACCTGAACGCCCAGCTCCAGGCACTTCTCGTACAGGTCGAACCAGTATGGCTCGTGAACTCCGGGGGCCGTGCGCTTGCCGTCCGGGTCGGGGTTCAGGTAGCAGCCCACGAACCCCAGCTCGTTGACCGTGTACTCCAGCTCCTCGAGCGTGTGCTTGGTGTCCGGCGCGCTGGCGTCCTGCGGCAGGTGCGTCATCCCCGCGAACCGGTCCGGGTGCAGCCGCACCGACTGCGCGATGTGGTCGTTGGTTGCCCGCGCCCACGACCGCTGCAGGAACATGGGCATCCACTGCCACTGGTCGACCGGCCGCGGCCCGACGAGCTGGAAGTCGATCAGCCGGTCGTCCATGTCGGCGAGGTGGCGCTGGAAGGCGGGCTCCGCGACGTCGTCCGGAATGTTCATCTTGGCCGGCGTCCGGTTGGACATGAGCCCGGCGGCGAACTGCCGCACCTGCGGGGGACGTGAAACGTGGCCGTGGACGTCGACTACCTTAATTCCGTTCCACATAGGAAACACTCCTATGGGCGGCTGCCCGCCCCGTCAAATAAGGGAGACGATGAGGGTTGGGGCTCGACTAGGTCTTGGTGCCGACCAACTCACCGGCGGTGATGTAGGCCTCGCCCATGGACTTGAACGTCTGCGTCTCGCCGCCGCAAACGACCTCGTACGAGGGCTGCGGGCCGCCGTCGTTCGCCTCGAACAGCTCTGCGGTGCCCTTGGGACCCTCAACCGTGGTAAGGAGCGTCCGGTTAGATCCGCTAGTCATTTCCCTCTCCTTGGCTAGAGTAATTCCGGCCCGATTCCGGCCTTCAGAACACACCTCATCCAAGCCGGTGAAGGGCCTCGGCGCCGAATGATATGCAGGGCTGTTGCCCATGTCAAGGGAATGAAGCGCGCTATCCCCGCATACGCGTGCGCCGCGCGTGTTGACATAGTCGCTGCCAGTGCATACCATCCCGAAAACCGCCGTATTTGTACCTTCTCAACAGCAGAAAGAGGGAAGCACCATGCTCAGTCAGCAGGAAAACGAGTACCTCACGCATACCAACCGCGGCACCCCCATGGGCGAGCTCTTCCGCCGCTACTGGCAGCCCTTCCTCCTCTCCGACGAGCTGCCCGACAACGACGGCGCGCCCGTCCGCGTCAGACTCCTCGGCGAGGACCTCATCGCCTTCCGCGACTCCGACGGCCGTGTCGGCCTCGTCGCCGAGTCGTGCCCGCACCGCGGCGCATCGCTCTTCTTCGCCATCAACCAGGAACGCGGCCTGATGTGCATCTACCACGGCTGGAAGTACGACGTCGACGGCAACTGCGTCGACATGCCGTCAGACATGCCAGGCAGCGCCTTCAAGGAGAAGGTGCACCTCACCTCCTACCCCACCATCGAGTCTGCCCGCGTCATCTGGACGTACATGGGCCCGGCCGACAAGCAGCCGCCACCGCCGAACTACTACATGAACATGCTCCCGGAGGAGAACGTCATCGCCCAGCGGACGCCCATCTACTGCAACTACCTCCAGAGCATGGAGGGCAACCTCGACTCCACCCACCTCGGCACGCTGCACATGTACTACGACAACCTGAAACCCGCCGACCTCGAGTACGACAAGCCGGGCCACCCGACGCCGCGCTTCTCGCAGTACATCACCGGCACGGAGAAGTACGCCCGCATCGACGTGCAGGACACCGACTACGGCTACCGGCTCATCGCCGTCCGCAAGACGCCCAACGGCAACCAGCACGTCCGCATCAACTGCCTCGCGCTCCCCATCATGTCGTGGATCGCCGCGCCGCGCGGCCTCGGCAGCATCTTCACCCAGCTCCCCATCGACGACTACAACTGCATGCGCATCGGCTGGCGCTGCAGCCCCGACCGCCCCTTCTCCGACCAGGAGCGCACCAGTGCGGCCTCCCAGAGCATGATGATGGACCCCAACAACCCCAAGCTCCGCCTCAAGCGGCTCGACAACGACTACCTGCAGGACCGCGCCGCCCAGAAGTCCAAGCACCCGCCGGGCATCTGGCCGGGCGCCGAGCAGGACTACTGCGTCACCGAGACCATGGGCCCCATCTACGACCGCACCAAGGAGCACCTCTACCACGGCGACGCCGCCATCGTCCGGCTGCGCCAGATGCTCGGCAAGGCCTCTCGCGACCTCCAGGAGGGCATCGAGCCCCCGGGCGTCAACGGCGAGATCGCCTACCACAAGATCCGCTCCGAGGACATCGTCATCGGCCCGGACGACGACCCGTGGCTCGTCGCCGCTGACGCCGGTGAGTCGGCAACGCGCGGCCAGCGGCTGCGCTAGCGCAAGAGGAAACCCCAAAGGAGGAAGGCAATGCTCACTCAGCAGGAAAACGAGTTCCTGACGCAGACCAACCGTGGCACCCCGATGGGGGAGCTCTTCCGCCGTTACTGGCAGCCCTTCCTCCTCAAGGAAGAGTTGCCGGTGAACGACGGCGACCCCGTCCGCGTCCGCCTGCTCGGCGAGGACCTGATCGCATTCCGCGACACCGAGGGGAAGGTAGGGCTCATCCAGGAGGCTTGCCCCCACCGGGGCGCGTCGCTCTACTACGGCCTCAACCGTGACTGCGGCATCATGTGCATCTATCACGGCTGGAAGTACGACGTCGACGGCAACTGCGTCGACATGCCGTCCGATATGCCCGGCAGCAGCTTCAAGGAGAAGGTCCACCTGACCTCGTACCCGACGCTGGAGTCGGCGGGCGCCATCTGGGCCTACCTGGGCCCGGCCGACAAGCAGCCCCCGCCCCCGAGCTACTGGATGAACCTCCTGCCGGAGGACGAGGTCGTCGCCAACCGCACTCCCATCTACTGCAACTACCTGCAGAGCATGGAGGGCAACCTCGACTCCACCCACCTCGGCACCCTGCACCACTTCTACGACAATGAGATCCCGGAGGACCAGGAGTACGACAAGCCGGGCCACCCCAGCCGCCGGTTCTCCAACTTCATCACGGGCACCGAGAAGTATGCCCGCATCGACGTGCAGGACACCGACTACGGCTACCGGCTGATCGCCGTTCGCAAGACGCCCAAGGGCAACCAGCACGTGCGCATCAACTGCCTCGCGCTGCCCGTCATGTCGTGGATCGCCTCCCAGCGCGGCCTCGGCGGCATCCTCACGCAGCTTCCCATCGACGACCACAACTGCATGCGCATCGGCTTCCGTGTGCGCCCCGGCCAGCCCTTCACCGAGGAGGAGCGCCAGGCCATTCGCGAGGAGCGCCGAGCCCTCTTCGACCCCATGGACCCCAAGCTGCGCCTCAAGCGCATGGACAACGAGTTCCTGCAGGACCGCGATGCCCAGAGGTCGGTCCATCCGCCGGGCATCATGCCCATCGCGGAGCAGGACTACTGCGTGACCGAGACCATGGGCGCAATCATGGACCGCACCAAGGAGCACCTCTACCACGGCGATGCCGCCATCGTCCGGCTGCGCCAGATGCTCGCCAAGGCCGCCCGCAACCTGCAGGAGGGCATCGAACCCCCCGGCGTCCAGGGCGAGATCCCCTACCACAAGATCCGCTCCGAGGACATCGTCATCGGCCCCGACGACGACCCGTGGCTCGTCGCCGCAGACGCCGGCGAAACGGCAACCAGAGGCCAACGCCTGCGCTAACCCACACCCCATCCGCGCATTAGAAGGGGCCCGTGCCGCGGCACGGGCCCCTTCCTTTCCGCCCACATTGGCCCCCGCCAACAACTGCCTTAGCCCCCCAACGCCATCGCGACCCCACCCGTCGTTCCCGCGCAGGCGGGAACCCAGGGCAGGGGCGGACGCGAGGGGCCGTCCCCACCACCAACATCAGCCACTTTCCCCTCCAAGTCCGCCTCCATCCCGGCGGAAACCGGGATCCAGGGGCGGGGCAACCCCGCGACCGACCCCCGACGCCGTTCCCACCCATCCCCCTCAACTCCCCTCTCGTCATCCATCACCCTCGTTCGTCATTCCTACCCCCCTTCTCGTCATTCCTGCGAAGGCAGGAATCCAGAGAAGGGGTGCGGGGCAACCCCACAACCAACCACCGTCGCAATCCCCCACCCCCTCCGCCTCAATCCCGGCGAAGGCATGCCCCGTACCCCGATACGGGGCCGGGATCCAGGGCCGGGGCAACCCCGCGACCGACCCCCGACGCCATTCCCACCCATCCCCCTCAGCTCCCCCCTCGTCATCCCTCACCCTCGTTCGTCATTCCTACCCCCCTTCTCGTCATTCCTGCGAAGGCAGGAATCCAGAGGGGCGGGGGGCGGGGCAACCCCACAACCAACCCCCGTCGCAATCCCCCACCCCCTCCGCCTCCATCCCGGCGGAAGCCGGGATCCATGGGCGGGGCAACCCCACAACCAACCCCCGTCGCAATCCCCCATCCACTTCCGCCTCTATCCCGGCGGAGGCCGGGATCCATGGGCGGGGCAACCCCGCGACCGACCCCCGACGCCATTCCCACCCATCCCCCTCAGCTCCCCTCTCGTCATCCCTCACTCTCGTTTGTCATCCCTGCCCCTTTCTCGTCATTCCTGCGAAGGCAGGAATCCAGAGGGGCGGGGGGCGGGGCAACCCCACAACCAACCACCGTCACCATCCCCCACCCCCTCCGCCTCCATCCCGGCGGAAGCCGGGATCCATGGGCGGGGCAACCCCGCGGCCGACACTCCGGGCATCCGCCACACCCACTCGGGGTTCCCGTTCAACTCTGCCACCCCCCCCCCAACCCTGACACATCCCCATTGCCCCAACGACGCCGTCTCCGCTACCGTCTACCCATGGAAAACGCAAACGCTCCCCTCAACGGGTCCATCCGCTACGTCCAACCTGACAGGCCGCTAGTGTTCTCCTTGGCGCCCTCATCCCTGTCAGAGGTTGGGTACGCGAAGGGGGAGTCAGAGGGGAAAACGCACAAAATATCTGTCTTGAATCTGAAATGCGACACTTCCCCTACTAAACCAAGGGGAAACAACCTCCGGCGCAGCTACGGGAGAATCATGGACAAATCCAAACGAATGGCGGGTGCCGTCATCCCGGCGGAAGGGGTTGACACCCAACCCCCTGCCCGCCATGTTGGACTCAATCGGCACGCCCGGCTGAAGAGGACATGCTGCACGTCCTGACCATCACCGACTACGCGCTCATTGACCACCTGGAGCTTACCTTTGCGCCCGGCCTCAACGTCCTGACCGGCGAGACTGGCGCGGGCAAGTCCATCATCGTCGACGCCATCGGCCTCCTCCTCGGCAAGCGCGCCGAGGAGGGGCTCATCCGCGCCGAGGCCCGCCAGGCCCGCGTAGAGGGCCTCTTCGCCCTCTCCCCGGCCGAGGCCGACGCGGTGTCCGACCTCCTCGAAGAGGCAGGCCTGCCCTCCGACGAGGCCGGGGAGATCGTCGTCGTCCGGGAGCTCAACCACCAGGGACGCAATGTCTGCCGCGTCAACGGCTCCATCGTGCCCCTCCGCGTCCTGACCGCGCTGGGCGAGCGCCTCGTCGACATCCACGGGCAGGGCCAGCAGCTCCCGCTCCTCAACGTCCGCACGCAGCTCGCCATCCTCGACCGCTTCGCCGGGCTCGACCCGCAGGCCGCCGAGGTCGCCGGCGACGTCGGCCGCCTGCGCGCCGCGCGGCAGGAGCTCGCCGCCCTCCGCACCGACGAGCGCGAGCTGGCCCGCCGCGCCGACCTGCTCCGCTTCCAGACAGACGAGATTGCGGCCGCCCGTCTGCAACCTGGCGAGGACGACCGGCTCGAGGCCGAGCGCACCGTCGCCGCCAATGCTGAGCGCCTGCAGGCCCTCGCCGCCCAGGCCTACGACGCCCTGTACGTGGGCGACGACCGCGCCGCCGCCGTGGATAGCCTGAGCGCTGCGGCGCAGGCCGTCGCGGGCCTCGCCAACGTGGACCCGTCGGTAGAGTCCCTGCGCGGCGACGCAGAGTCCCTCGTCATCCAGGCGCAGGAGCTCGCCCGCTCCCTGCAGTCATACCGCGATGGCGTGGAGGTGGACCCCGCCCGCCTGCAGGAGATCGAGGACCGGCTGGAGGTCATCCGCCGGCTCAAGCACAAGTACGGCGCAACCATCGAGGAGGTCATCAGCTTCGGCGAGGAGGCCGCCGCCGAGCTCGATGGCATCGCCCACAGCGGCGAGCGCGCCGAGGCGCTGGAGGCCGAGGAGCGCGAACTGCTGGCCCTCATCGGCGCGCGCTCGGCCGCGCTCTCCCTGCGCCGGCAGGAGGCGTCGGAGCGACTGAGCGCAGCCGTGCAGGCAGAGCTCGCGGACCTCGCCATGGAGTCGACGACCTTCCACGTCGCCGTCACCCAGCAGCCGGCGGACGACGGCGCGCCCGTGTCGTGGCCGGACGGCTCCGAGGGCGCCTACGCCTTCGACGCCACCGGCATCGACCGCGTGGAGTTCCTCCTGTCGCCCGGCCCCGGCGAGCCCCTCCGCTCCCTGGCCGCGACGGCCTCCGGCGGCGAGACCTCGCGGCTCATGCTGGCCGTAAAGGGCGTGCTCGCCGTGGACGCCGGCCCGCCCACCCTCATCTTCGACGAGGTCGACGCGGGCATCGGCGGGCGCGTGGGCGCGGTCGTGGGCGTCAAGACGTGGCAGCTCTCGGCCGACCGGCAGGTGCTGTGCGTCACCCACCTGCCGCAGATCGCCGCCTTCGCCGACCAGCACGTGCGCATCGCCAAGGGCGTCGCGGGAGAGCGCACCGTCACCACGGCCGAGGCGCTCGCGGCGCAGGACGTCGTCGAGGAGCTGGCGCACATGCTCGGCGGCGCGAGCCTCGCCGCGCGGCAACACGCGCAGGAGATGCTCGAGCGCACCACGCAATGGAAGGGCGCCAACGGCGACTCGCCCGGGCAACTCTCGCTCGAGGGGTTGGCCGCCGGGCTGGAAGTGGACACCGGCGGGGCCAGCGGCTAGAATTCGCTCTGCCCATCACATTAGCGGGAGGAACTCATGGCAATCGACGTCGGACAGCCAGCGCCGGACTTCACGCTGGACTCCACCAAGGGAGACCCGGTCACACTCAGCGGGCTCAAGGGCAAGAAGGTGGTGCTGGCCTTCTACCCCGCCGCCTTCACCGGCGGCTGAACCAATGAGCTCACCGCTCTCAGTTTGGAGAGCGCAAAGTACGACGAGCAGGACGCGCAGATCCTCGCCATTTCCTGCAACAGCCGGTTCTCACTCAACAAGTTCGCGGAGAGCCTGAACGACCCCGACTTCCCCCTCCTGGCCGACTTCTGGCCGCACGGCGCCGTGGGCGAGGCGTACGGCGTGTTCAACGCCGAGCGAGGCCTCAATGCCCGCAGCATCTTCATCCTCGACCGCGACGGCGTCGTCCAGTACGCCAAGCAGTACGAGCCCGGCACCCTGCCGGAGAACGAGGAGCTGCTGGCGGAGCTGGCCAAGCTAAGCTAGCAAGGCCCCAACAATCGCGGATACCAGCGGGCCGCGCCCCATGTGCTATCGTGGAGGCGCGGCCTCGCTTTGGGCCATCGAGGACGCAGACCCCGAAGGAGCACACGTGGCGGACACGCCGGACACGCAGCCGTCAACTGGCCCCCTCTTCCAGGAGGGCGACCTCGTGCTGCTCATCGACCGCAAGCGCCGCCGCTACCTGCAGCGCCTCACAGAGAAGGGCTCCTTCCAGACGCACCTCGGCTACGTCCCCCACACCGACATTATCGGCCAGACCGCCGGGTCGCGCGTCTTCGTCGGCGGCCACCGGTACCTCGTGCTGCGGCCCACCCTGGCCGAGTACACCCTCGAGTCCCGGCGCCTAACCCAGATCGTCTACCCCAAGGACGTCGGCGCCATCCTCGTCTCAGCAGACATCTTCCCCGGCGCCCGAGTGTTGGAGGCGGGCCTCGGCTCCGGCTCGCTGAGCATGGCCCTGCTGCGCGCCGTCGGCCCCACCGGCGAGCTCTTCTCCTACGAGGTCCGCGAGGGCTCCATCCCCGGCGCGCAGGAGAACATCCGCGCCGCCCTCGGCGAGACGCCCAACCACACCGTCCGCTGCCACGACCTCTACACCGGCATCCCGGACGGCCAGCTTGACCGCGTCGTGCTGGATGTGCCCGAGCCCTGGCAGGCGGTGGAGCATGCGGCGCGGGCGCTGGTCCCCGGCGGCATCTTCCTTGCCTACTTGCCGACCGTGCTCCAGGTGCACCGGCTGGTGGACGCCCTGAACCGCGAGCCGGAGTTTGACCTGGTGGACTCCTTCGAGGTGCTGCACCGCCCGTGGCACGTGACCCGCCGGAGCGTGCGCCCCGTGCACCGCATGGTGGCCCACACGGCCTTCCTCACGACGGCCCGCAAGTGCGCCCCCGGCAAGCTCCTCCGCCTCGACGACCAGGGCGGCCCCTGGTACCCGGAGGAAGCGGAGCCGCCCGCGCAGGAGGACGAGGCCTAGACTGCGGCTACCGCGCCTCTTCCCCATCCCACGTCATCCACCCCTGCGGCTCTGACAGGTGCGGGTACTTGCCCTCCATCAGCGGCACGTGCGCCGGGGTGCGCATGGGCACCCGCAGCGAATCGAGGTTGCCGCGCAGCTCCCGGCGGCGGCTGTTGTCCCTCGAGAACCCCCACAGCCCTCCGCCGACGCCGCCCTTGCCCATTGCGAGCACGCGGAACCCGCCGAGGCCCTCGGACGCCACTAGCGACTGCATCGCCATGCGGTTGGCGAGGTACTCCTGCCGCGGCAACGCGCCGGACCGGAACGACGGCTGCGGCCGGGACTGCCTCGCAAGCGCCTCCAGGTAGATGTCGGCCCCCAGGTTGCGAAGAAACCTGCGCTGCGACGTATACCCAAGCGTCCTGACGACGGGCAGGTTGTAGGCCCCCTCACCAAACTCGCTGACGTTGGTAAAGTCCACGTGCGCCGTAATGTCCTGCTGCCCCACCCGCACGTATGGGTTGCCCGTGACCGTGTGCCGGTAGTGGCACCGGAGCGTCCCGCCGTTGCGCCTCGGCGCATAGAGCTGCCGAGCAGTGCCGCCGTAGTCGATGACAAGGACGTATCCCCGCTCCAGCCTTCTGACGGCCTCCATCATCCACTCATGGGCCCTCGTGCACACCTCACCTCGATAGCCCTCAGGCAAGAGAGCCGCGATGTGGTCCAGTGCGACCTTGGAGGACGGCGTAGGCTCTCCCAGCACCTCGACGAAGTCCTCGCCGTCCACGGTCACGTAGACCTCGCGGGCGGCGCCGTCCTGCACGACGAAGCGGTGGACGGGCATCGCGTCGAGCAGCTCGTTGGCGAGGATGCAGCCCACGACGCCGCGCACCGGCAGCCCGTCGGAGGCGATCCAGGACAGCCCTCGCGGAGACTCCACGGAGGCCGGCGGCGCGTAGTCGATCGCAACGTATCGCAAAGCCTTGGCGAGGTCGGGAAAGTCCGCTCGCGCGGCTTCGATGATGTCCCGGGCCATGACGCCGCTGCCCACGCCGGGCTCGAGCACGGTAAAGGGCGACGGCCGGCCCAACGCCTCCCACATCTGCGATAACTGCGCAGCAAGCAGCGTGCCGAAGAGCGGGTGCGCCGTGGGGCTGGTGAAGTAGTCGCCTGCCGCACCTACGGGGCTGGCAGAGCGGTAGTAGCCGCCAAGGGGCGAGTAGAGGGCGAGCTCCATGAAACGCTCGAACGGGATGGGGCCCTCGGCCTCGATCGTGTCCCTGATGTGGCGCTCTACGGGAAGCATGAGAAAACGGCCCCGCAGTTGGTATCGAGGGTCATGCCGTGCGGCGGCCGCCTAGTCGTCGTGAAGGGACTTGGTCGCGGCGGGCGGGGACATGTGGTTGAGGGAGCGGCCGTAGGAGGTGACCTTCTCCCATCCCACGGAACCCAGGGAGTTTACGAAGTCCTGCGTGGCCCCGCAGAGCTTGCAGGTGCCGGTGCTTGTGGGACCGTTCGGCGTATCGATTACCCAGTGATGGGGACAGACGTCCACCCGACTCTCCATTGCCATGAACAAGCCCTCCCTCATCACCGAAAGTAGGCGCCAGCCACGCAGACAGCACACAGGTTCCGCACTGAGTGTGAAGACTGCGAAAGTATACCCAAAGGGGGGGTGTCTGTCAACGATGGGGAGTTGGTAGGGGACGTGGAGGGCGGGTGACGCTAGGAGTTGCGGCCGTCCCGCTGCCGGAGGTTGACGGCGCCGCGAAGGTAGACGTTCTCGATCTCTTCCTGGCTCTTCTCCGTGTTGACCAGCAGCATCACGCGGATGCACATGGGGAGGCCGCCCGGCACGTCGATCTCGTGACCGTTCATGAGCGCCACGCCCGTCCAGCCGAGCTGCCGTCGAGCCACCGTCGCGGGGAACGAGGCGTTCAGGTCGTGGGTGGTGGTGAACCACGCAGCGGCGATGTACACCGCCTCCAGGCCGTTTGCCTCCACAATCGCGCGCAGCAACTCTTCCGTCGCCTCAGAGATGGCGGCTTCGGTGTTTTCGGACGCCGTTGTCGCGCCCCGGAAGCCCCTGCACAACATGGCCATCAGCGTTGCTCTCCCTGCTGCCTCGGCGTGGCCCCAAGGCCCGTCAGAAACTCGTACACCTTCGACTCCCGCTCATCCGGCCCGGCCGCGGCAATCAGGTCGACGAGCGCGCTGCCAACGACGGCGGCGTCAACGTCGTCCGGCAACGCGTCCACCTGGGCCTTTCGCGAGATGCCGAAGCCAACGGCGAGGGGCTTGTCGGTCCGGCTGCGGACGCGGCCAATGAGCGACTCGGCCTCCGGGAGGGGCTGGTCGCGGGCGCCGGTCACGCCCAGCAGGCTGACGCAGTAGATGAAGCCGTGGGCGGTGGCGCACGCCGCGTCGATGCGGTCGTCGGTGCTGGTGGGGGCGAGCAGCGGCACGAGGCCCAGGCCGCGGCGCAGGCAGGCCTCCAGGAACGGCCCGTGCTCCTCGACCGGCAGGTCCGGCACAATGAAACCGTCGACGCCCGCCTCCAAAGCGGCCTCGCCCACCTCGTCAAGCCCGTATGCTAGGAATGGGTTGTAATAGCCCATGAGCACCATCGGCATGCGTACGCCCTTGGCGCGCAGCGCCGCCGCCGCGTCGAGGCAACCCGCCAGGGTGACGCCCTGGGCCAGCGCGCCCTCGCTTGAGCGCTGGATCGTCGGGCCCTCGGCCAACGGGTCGCTGAAGGGTACGCCCAGCTCGAGCGCCGCGGCGCCCGCCCGCTCGAGCGCGGGCACGATCGCCATCGTCGCGTCGATGTCAGGGTAGCCCACGGTCAGGAATGGCACCACGCGCCTCGGGTCGTCCGCCCCGGACCGCTTCAGGCTTGTTTCCAGCTCTTGCCAACCCATGTGCACCCCTAGAAGACCGCGATGAAGGCCAGGAAGTTCTGCAGGCTGTGGGCCAGGATCGCCGGGCCCAGGCACCGCGTCTTGACGAAGACCCACGTGAGCACCAGCCCCGACATGAAGGCGGGCGCCAGCAACCCGAGGTCGCCGTGCGCCATTGCGAAGAGCGCGGACGATAGCACCGCCGCGCCAACCACGCCGAGGTTGCTGCGCAGCCCCTGGAAGACGAACCCTCGGAAGAAGGTCTCTTCCGCGACCGGCCCCAGGACGATGACCACGAAGGCCGCCGCAATCCTCGCGAGTCCCTCTGCGTCCTTGACAGCGGCCGGCAACTCCGGCGGCTCCAGGGACTCCATGCCTATGTACTCGACGAACAGGACGTAGGCTGCCGTCAGCAGTAGGCTGGCCCCCAGTCCGACGAACGGGACCACCCACGCGTTTACGCCCTCCGACTTGCAGAACCCCAGGGTCTCAAATGTCGCCCCGTACTTGCCGGTGCTGAACCGCAGCGCCGCGCCCAGCATCAGCAGCTGCAGCGCCGCCGATGTCAGCAGGACCGTGGCAAGCTCGCCAACAGCGTCGATGGAGTTGAGCCACAACCCCACGCCCACCAGCGCGACGCCGCCCAAGAGGACCAGGACCAGTCCCTTGACAACGTCAAAGGACCCCCAAGGCGCCGCCTCAACTCTGCTCAATGGGAATGGACCTCGTGGAGATTGCGGGTCCCGCCGCCGGAACGACGGGCATGATACCACGCTGCGGCTTGGAGGGACAATGAAGCGTAGAGGGGAACAAACACAAGCCAGAGCTTCCCGCTCAATGCGAAAAGCCCTGGCATGCCGTTAGCTGCGTGTGTGGGCGTGCCTTACGAGTCCTGGGCGCCCTTGGACTTCAAAAAGTCGACGGCGTTCTGTACGGTGCGGATCTGCTCGGCGTCCTCATCTGAAATCTCGAGCGCGTTGTCGTCGTCCGAGAACTCCTCTTCAAAGGCCATAATGAGCTCGACCAGGTCCAACGAGTCGGCGTTGAGGTCCTCGGTAAACGAGGCGTCAGGCTTCACCTGGTCCTCGTTCACGCCAAGACGGTCAGCCACCAAACTCTTAACGCGCTCCTCCACGGTCGCCATGGGTCGTTCCTCCTCGTTATCTAACCTTTGGGTTCGCCCTGAATCGAGTCATGGAGCGAACCCAGTACTCCATTGATAAACCTCGGGGAGCTCTCGCCGCCGAACAGCTTCGCAAGCTCCACCGCTTCATTTATCACAATCTTGGGAGACGTGTCGCACCCGATGGTCAGCTCGTAGACCGCCAGCCGGAGCAGGCACCGGTCGACCAACGAGAGCTGCTCGACGGGCCACGCCGGCGCAAACCGCTGGATGTGCACGTCAAGGTCCTTGCAGTTCGCCTGCACCCCGGCAACAAGGCCGCGGGTGAATTGCTCACGGGAGGGCCCAAGCTCACTGCCAATCAAAACCGCTTCCAGTACATCTTCCACGTTGTGGCGCGTCGCGTCCAGTTCAAAGAGCGCCTGGAATGCCAGGGCCCTGCCACGACGCCTCGGCGGGAGGGAAGCGGAGCTCCACTCCTCGTCTTCCGGCTCGTCCCCTTCCACGGGTTCAATTGTCTGGAACGTCGTAAGTGACGTCACGACTGCTACCCCACTAACGACTGCAGGCTCTTGGCGTCATGGACACCGGTCACCTGCGCATCCGGGCAGGTGCGGCGGATGAGGCCGGAGAGCACCTTGCCGGGGCCTATCTCATAGAACTGCGTAACGCCCTCGTTCCAGAGGTAGGACATCGATCGTCTCCACTGGACGCAGCCGCAAAGCTGTTCAAGCAGTTCGTTCTTGATGTCTTCATGGTTGGTGAGTGGTGTGGCGTCACAATTGGCGATGATGGGGACATTGGCGTCGTAGAAGTTGGCCTGGCCTACCGCTTGCTGCATGCCCGCGACGGCCGGCCGCATGAGATCCGTGTGGAAGGCGCCGCTGACCTGCAGGCTGATGAGACGCTTGGCGCCCCGAACGCTCGCGAGGTCCATGGCCCGGGCCAGCGCTATCTTCTCGCCGGCGATAACCACTTGGTCCGCTGCGTTGATGTTGGAGATGTACGCGCCGGTCTCACGGCAGATCTCTTCAACGGTCAGCTCGTCCAGGCCGAGCACTGCAGCCATGCCGCCCTGCTGGTGCTGGGCTGTCTCATGCATCAGGCGGCCGCGCTCCTGAACCAGGCGGACTGCGTCGTGGATGCCGATGACTCCCGCGGCGGCAAGGGCGGAGTACTCGCCGACACTGTGGCCGGCGGTGAAGTCAGGCGCGGGGAGGAGTTCCGGCCCCGCTACCGCCTGGGATGCCTTCAGGAAGGCGAGGCTGGTGGCGAGAATTGCCGGTTGTGCGTTGACGGTGAGGTTGAGTTCTTCCTGTGGGCCCTCAAACATCAACCTGGTGAGCGGTCGCTCCAAAGCTTCGTCGACTTCGTCCAGAAGCTTCCGCGCCACCGGGAAGCGCTCGTAGAGGTCCATTCCCATGCCGACGTGCTGTGTCCCCTGTCCGGGGAAAACATAGGCTACTTTGGGGTTTGAGACGTCACTCATCTATAGTCTCCCTTCCCTCAACTAAGCCATACGGCCTGTTGCCCTACATCCATCCGAGACAAAATGTGACAATCTTGGTAGGGACTAGCCACGCTCGAGGCCGGAGACGGAGATGACCTCTCGGTCACGGTAGTACCCGCATTGCGGGCACACACGGTGCGGCAGTTTGGGGCTGTGACAGTGAGAGCAATACGAAAGCCCATGCGTCGCGGCCTTGAAATGTGACGATCTCGACCGCTGCTTGGACTTTGAAAGCTGTTTCTTAGGCTGTGCGCCCACTATTGCCCTCTCTCTACTCCAATGTCCGTGGAGGGGAGCAACTCGATTAATCGCGCCCAGCGGGGATCTCTCCCGTCTTCCCCGCAGTGACATTTGCTCTCGTTGCGATTTACACCACAATCGGGGCAGATGCCCGCGCATTCAGGTGTGCAGAGCGGCTTCATTGGCAAGCTGGTTATGAGGTTCTGCCGGAATGCCTCTCTGACGTCTAGTTCATTCGTTGCGTCTATCCGGAACGCCCCATCCTCCAACAGGGGAGTTGCTATGGCTGTTCCGTTCGAAATTTCCACGGTTGGGTAAAACTGCTCGCTTATCTCCGTATCCAGGGGCTCCTCAACATGGGTAAGGCACCGGCTGCACTCGGCTGAAACCTCTGCCGTGAGACGTCCCAGCACCCATATGCCCATGTCAGTCCGCGTGAACTTTAGCCAGCCCTCCAGATGCCGAGCTTGCAGACCCTCCCAGGAAGCTCTCGCCTCCTGGACCTTGTGCCACCGTGTGGAGCCTATGGGCTCTTGGAGCATTTGTGCAACATTAAACCGCATCAACCTTCACCGGTAACACATTGAACGAGTCTATGGGCACGCATCGCCACTTGTCAAGTAGGCCGCAGCTACAGATATCACGGATTCGCTAACACTTGCGTGCTAAAGGAGCAATCGATGACTTCAGCTATCGAGGTGACAAATAGTTCGTTCCATGTGACATCAAGATCTTGGGCCCTGGGCGGTCTGCCGCGATGTCACATCCCGGGAACCCCGGCTACGACGTCAGGACTCGCTCCGAGTCACCCCACTTGCGGGCGTGTTCACTCACGTTGGCCGCGAACTCCCGCTGGTACTCGGTCGACTGGATCGCGCCTGTTGTCATTATGTAAGCATCCTCGTTGTTGTCCGTGTAGTAGCGTTTTCTTACTCCCTTGACCTCAAAGCCGTACTTCTTGTAGAGCGATTGCGCCAGGTCGTTGGTGACGCGGACCTCCAGCGTCACCTCTCTGGCCCGGCGCAGGACCGACAGCTCCACGCACCCGATGAGCAGCAGCTCGCCGATGCCCCGGCCGCGGTACTGCTCCCTGACGGCGATGGCGGTGATGTGCGCCTCGTCCGCCATGAACCACATGCCGACGTAACCCGGGATCAGCTGCCGTCTGCCGTCGTCATCCACGTGCTGACGGCCCGCCCGTGGCCACAGCCCCTGCAACAACCTCCCCAGCAGCGAGCCCGGCGGCGGCGCGGCCGGGGGCGATGCGTCGTCCGCTGCGCCATCGTCATCCGACGGGACGTAGGACACGAGGTATCGCGCCAATCGATTATGTAACTCTTTCCGGAAGGGGGTCGGCGGCCACGTTGTCGGGAAGGCCTCCCGCTCGATCTCGGCGACGGCCTGCGTGTCCTCCGGCAGCATGGGCCGAAGGGCGTAGGGCATGGCGGAGGTCTTCGTCTGCTCGTGCTCCAGGATGCTCATCGAACGTTCCTTGCAGGTTGGGCCATCATGGTACCACGCAGCCCCTCAAGATTCCTTGAATGGGGTGCTCACCAAACACCCACCTCAGCCGTTATAGTAATTTGCACAGGGTCGGCGAGTCGTCGAGCGCCCTGAGGAGTCGACATCGGAGGCCATGTGCAGGACACGGAAGCCCTGGTCAGGGCAGCCCAGGAGGGCAACCTGGCGGCCTTTGGCCAGGTCTATGAGGCATACTACCTCAGGGTATACCGCTACGCGGCCGCGCGAGTAGGGCAGGGCGCCGAAGCGGAGGACGTTGCTCAAGAGGTGTTTTTGAAGGCCTTGAACTCGCTGCACAAGTTCAAGTTCTCCGGGCCGCCATTCGCCGCCTGGCTCTTCCGCATTGCCCACAACCTGATCATCGACCGCGCGCGGCACATGAAGGCGGCTTCCGCCGCGACCTCCGGCCCGCCCGCGGACCTCGACCAGGCGCTGGGCGTCGCCGGCGACGACAACGTCGAGGAGCAGGCGCTGCTGTCACTGGACATGGAGGCGCTGCGCGAGGCGCTTGGCAAGGTGACCAAGCTCCAGCGGCAGGTGATTGAACTGCGCTTCATCGCCGGCCTCTCTCTGGCCGAGACCGCCGGCGTCATGGGACGCAAGGAGAACGCCGTCAAGGCGCTGCAGCACTCCGCGCTGGGCGCGCTCAGGCGGCTTCTCGCCCCAATGGCCTCCCCGGAGGTGGCCACATGAGCAAGGATGGCATGTACGTTTCCGACGCCCTCAACGACAGCCTGGGGCTCATGGCCCAGGGCGGCACCGTTGAGGAGTGTCTGGCGCGCTACCCCGACATCGCCGACGAACTCGCGCCCCTGTTGCACCTCGCAAGGCAGACCCAGGGTGTGGCGGAAGCGATGGCGCCCACGCCCGACGCCCAGCGGGCCGGCCTCGGGCGTATCACCGACGAGTGGAACGCGATGCAGGCCCGCAGCCGCCGCCAGCAGCGGGCGCCCTGGCGTCTCCTCAGGCGCTCGAGGGTGCTGGCCGTAGTTGCAGCCCTCGTGCTGGTCTTCGGCGGCTGGACAACCGCCGCCGCGGCCCAGGACACCGTCCCCGGCGACACTCTCTACCCCGTGAAGCAGACGCAGGAACGCGTCCTGCTGCTCGTCGTCTTCACCCACGGCGGCAAGGCCGACTTGCATGCTCGACTGGCAGAGGCCAGGGCCGTCGAGGCGACAAAGCTGGCAGCACAGGGTAGCGACCCCGTTGCCGTGGACGAGGTCACCGACAGGATGCAAGAGCACATGAATGAGTGCGTCTCACTCATGGGCGGCGAATTGTCCGGCAAACGGTCCAGCGACGGCGGCGTGGTGAGTGTTGTTGGCCCCGGTGGCAGGCAATACAGCCTGTCGCCAAACACCTCGGTGTCTGGGGAAATCAGCATTGGGGGCAGGGAGTACGTCGTGTCCCGCGATACGAGTGAATACAGAGCGCTCGGCAGGTCATACTGGGCGGAACGAGAGACCCGGCGTCTGCGGCCTCCGCGTGGTGAATGGTCGGATCGCCGAGCGGCTATGAAGGAGCAGTTCTACCAGCACTTCCTCCAATTCCAGCAGGGGCGCGGGGAGCTCTCGCCCGAATTCCGTTCGGCCCATCGCGACCGCATCGAGGCCGCGTTCCAGCGCTCCGAGCGATTGATGCTGGAAGCGCTCTTGATGATGCAGGCGCTTGAGGACGCACACCACCCGCCTGAATAGTCGCCGACAGAGTCGGCGCCCATGCGAGGGTCGGGGTGGCGAATGGCGCCGCCTCGGCCCTTCCCGTTTTTCCGTGAAGGCGCTCCTCTCCGGCCTTGAACCTCCCGTTGCCCCTGTGCTCAAATGCAGCCACAGTCTGCCTTCCCAAGCAGGGCAACTTGTGCCTCGCACAACCAGGTGCAACGGCGGACTCAAGGAGGGTACGGAATGGTCGCCCACGGGCTCGATCGCGACACAATCGCGGCGCTGCTGCAGGCGGACCCGCCGCTGGTGCAGGGGTACGTCGACTTGGCGGCCCAACTGCAGCCCAACGGCTTCGACCTGACGCTGGCCGAGGTCGCCGCGTTCACGGACCCCGGCGTCATAGGCGAGACCAACGCGCAGCGGCGGCTGGCCGAGGCGCAGATCATTCCCTTCGGCGAGGACGGGTTGGTGCGCCTGGACCCCGGCCCCTACCGCATCACCTTCAACGAGGTCGTGTCCCTGCCGCTTGACGTTATGTCCATAGGCCAGACGCGGTCGAGCTTGCTGCGCTCGGGCGTGGCCGTCCACGGCGGCATCGGCGACGCGGGATTTCGCGGCGTGTACCAAGCGCTGCTGGTGGTCTACCACCCGGGCGGCTTCACCGTCGCGCGCAACGCCCGGCTACTGCAGGTCGCCTTCTTCCGGCTGACGCAGCCGGTCAGCGAGGGCTACCAGGGCCGGTTCCAGCAACCGCCACGGTAGGCGGACACCTTCTCACCGCCGTCAACCGGCTCCTCAGACCCTTCGGAACGCTACCCCCGCACCTTTGCGATGACCTCTTCGCCGAACTGCGCGAGCTGCTCCTCTAGGATGTCGTTGGGGAACTGCAGGTGGAAGGTGTCCACGCCGAGCTCCACGTACTCGTCGATGGTGGCGAGTATCTTGTCGGCGTTGCCCATGAGACCCCCTCGACGGCCGAAGGTCTGCGGGATCACCGAGTCCGGGTCCTCGTCGCCGATGTAGCCGGTGCCGTTCAGCACCCGATAGATTGAGCCCGGGTCGCGGCCCGCGGACTCGGCGGCGGCTTCCACTGGCCCCAGCAGCCCCAGGTACTGCTCGTGGCTCTCCGGCCAGCCGCCGTTCTTGATCCACCCCTCGGCCTGCGCGCCGGTGTAACGGAGCATCCGCGGCCCGCCCGCGCCGATGATAATGGGGATGGGCCCCAGCGGGGCCGGCGGCGCCGAGCACTCTTCGACCGAGAACTGCCTGCCCTCGTACGAGAAGCTCTCGTTGGCCCACAACCCGCGCATGATGGCGATGGCGTCCTCAAGGTCCGTGACCCGCTCGCCGGGTGAGCCGAACGGGATGCCGTAGGTCACGTAGTGCGTCTCCTGCCCGCCCGCGCCGAGCGTCAGAATGACCCGCCCGCCGCCGGTCATCACGTCCAGCGTCGAGGCCATCTTGGCCAGCAGCGCAGGGTTGCGGAAGGGCACGTTCAGCGTCGAGTGCGTGACCGCAATGCGCTCAGTCTGCACGGCGACGGCCGTCGCGAGCGTCCAGCCCTCCATGCTCGGCTCCGGCGGACGGTCGCTGAAGGAGATGACATCGAAGCCCGCAGCCTCGGCAACCTTCGCAACGCCGACGACTCGCTCGTACGGGATGTTGCGGGGATTGATGCCAAACCTGATGGGGTTTGCACTCTTTGCCATGCCGTGCCTCCTCTGTATTCTCGTTAGGGCGCCTAAACGCCGCGGTCCGGGGCGCGCTGCTGCCGCGCCCGCAGCACCAAGTACTCGAGGGCGTTGGCCTCGAAGCCCAGCGCCACGGCGCGGCGCGTGTCCTCCTTGCACTGCGCGTCGTCGCCGAGCAGTGCCTGGGCCATTGCCCGCAGCGCGTACGCCGACGCCGACTCGGGGTCGATCTCCAGCGCCCTCGCCAGGTCCGGCAGCGCCTCGTCGGCGCGGCGCAGCTCGATGTACGACGCCGCCCGGTTGTTGTAGGCGTCGCGAAGCGTGGGGTCCAGCTCGATGGCCTTCGTGTAGTCGTCGATGGCCTGCAGCGGCTGGTGCAGCGACGTGTGCGCCATGCCCCGGTTGTAGTAGGCCTCCGCCGACTCCGGCCGCAGCCGGACGACGTGGTTGAAGTCGCGTAGGGCCTCCAGTGGCGCGGCCATCTGTCCGTACGCGACGCCCCGCTGATAGTAGGCGCTGGCGTCGTCCGGGTCCCGTTCGATGGCCCGGGTGAGGTCGTGGATGGCCTCTTCCAGGCGAGAGACTGCAGCGGCCTGCGCGTCGGCCTGCGCTTGGGCTTGGGCGTCGTCGTGGGCGTGGCCGTTGGTCATACGCGGGCTACTCCCCGGCCAGCTGCTGCGCGAGGAACTCGGCCAGGTGCAGCGGCGCGACGCCCGTGCCGTGCTCAACCTGCTGCCGGCAGGACACGCCCGTCGTCACGACCGTTGCGCCCGGGTTCTTCCGCACCGCGGGGAACAGCGCCCGCTCGCCGATGGTCATAGACACGTCGTAGTGCTCTTTCTCGTAGCCGAAGGCCCCGGCCATGCCGCAGCAGCCCGCGTCCGGCACCTCGACCGTCGCGCCGGGCACGCTCCGCAGCGCGGCCAGCGACGCGTCGACGCCCGCCAGCGCCCGCTGGTGGCAGTGGCCGTGGAAGAGCACGGTGCCCTCGTGTGGCGTGAATTCCAGCGGCAGCCCGCCCTCCTCCTTCGCGATGCGGTCGAGCAACTCGTCAATGAGCACCGACTGCCGTGCCACCACGGCCGCCCGCGGGTCGTCCGGCAGCAGGTCGAGGTACTCGTCGCGCAGGGTCAGCAGGCAGGACGGCTCCGTGCCGACGATGGGGATGCCCTGCTCGGCGTACGGGAAGAGCGCCTCGATGTTGTGCCGCGCGTGCTCGATGGCCGTGGGCAGCATGCCCTTCGACATCATCGCGCGGCCGCAGCACCAACGCGGCGCCGTCTCGACGCTGTAGCCCAGCCGCTCCAGCAGCTTCGTCGTCGCGATGCCGACGCCGGGGTAGTTGCCCTCCATGTAGGTGTCGTTGAAGAGGATCACGCGTCCGCGAGGGGCCTCTGCTGTGGGCGCATTTCGCTTGTGCTTTCGGAGCCAACCCGAGAAGGTCTGCGACGCGAACTTGGGCAGCCGCCGCTTCGGGTGGATGCCCAGCAGCCGCTGCCCGATGCCCGCACCCGGCAGCCGCGCGGCGACGTTCAGCACAGGCGCCAGCCGGTTGCCGATGGGGTTCAGCCGGTGAACGTTGCCGAAGAGCTTCTCCCGCAGCGTGAACCCGTGCTCGGCGTGGTAGTGGCCGAGGAACTCGTACTTCAGTTTGGCCATGTCCACGCTCGAGGGGCACTCGAACTTGCAGCCCTTGCACTCTAGGCAGAGGCTGAGCACGTCGTGCAGCCGGTTGCCCGTGAACTCGGTGTGCGGCACAAGGCCGGAAAAGACGGTGCGCAGCGCGTTGGCGCGCCCGCGCGTCGAGTGCTCTTCGTCGCGCGTCGCCATGTACGACGGGCACATCTGGCCGCCGAAGGTCTGCCGGCACGCGCCCTGACCGTTGCACATCTCCGCGTGCTCCGCGATTCCGCCGTCCTTCGAGAAGTCGAAGTAGGTCTCGAGCTGCATGGGCTTCCACGACGGGCTGAAGCGCAGGTTCTCAGCCAGCGGCGGGCAGTCAACGATCTTGCCGGGGTTCATGATGCCCTGCGGGTCGAAGACGCGCTTGAACTCGCGGAAGGACCCGTAAAGCTGCGGGCCGAACATTTTTTCCGTGAACACGCCCCGGACGATGCCGTCGCCGTGCTCCCCGCTCAGCGACCCGCCGAACTCCAGCACGAGGTCCGACACGCGCTCGGCGATGCGCACCATGCGGTCGAGGCCCTCCTGCTGCTTTATGTCCACGAGCGGCCGGATGTGCATGCAGCCGACGCTGGCGTGGCCGTAGTAGGCCGCCGTGGTCTTCTCCTCGCGGACAAGCTCGTCAAAGCGCTGGAAGTACTCCGGCAGCCGCTCCGGCGGCACGGCGGTGTCCTCGACGAAGGGCAGCGGCTTGGCCGTGCCCTCGACGCTCATGATGAGCCCGAGCCCGTCGCGCCGGACGGCCCAGATGGTCGACTGCTGCCGCGGGTCGGTCACCTTCAGCGTGTGGTAGCCGAGACCCTGCCGCTCGATGGTCTGCGCGATGCGATCGAGCCCCGCCGCGGCCTCCTCCGGCGTGTCGCCGCTCGCCTCGACGAGCAGCATCGACGCCGGGTCGCCCTCGACGAAGGCCATGCGCGGCGAGAGCCCCGGGTGCAGGCGCCCCTGCCGGACGATGGTGTTGTCCATCTGCTCGATGGCCGACGCGCCCGAGTCGAGCAGCGCCACTGTCGCCTCGAAGGACTCCAGGATGGTGTTGAAGTGGACGACGGCGAGGGCTGCTGCCTTGGGGCGGGGCGCCATCCGCACCTTGGCGCGGGTGAAGGTCACCAGTGTGCCCTCGGAGCCGACGACGACTTTGGCCATGTTCATGGGGTCGCGCAGGACCTCGTCCAGGTTGTAGCCGCTGACGCGCCGCTGGATCTTGGGGTAGCGGCGGTCGATCTCCTCGGCCTGCTCCGCCGCGATGCGCCGGGCCTCGCGGTAGATTTGGCCTTCGAGGGTCTGCAGCGCGAGCTTGGCCTCGAGCTCCTCGGGCGTCAGGTCGCGGAAGGTGGTCACGGTGCCGTCGGCGAGCACGACCTCGAGCTCCAGCACGTGGTCGAGCGTCTTGCCGTAGACGATGGAGCGCGCGCCGCATGAGTTGTTGCCGATGGCGCCGCCGACGTTGCCGCGGTTCGTCGTCGAGGGATCCGGCGCAAACTTGAGCCCATGCGGCGCGCCGAGGTTGCTGAGCTGGTCCAGCACGATGCCCGGCTCCACCCACGCCCAACCCTCCTCCGGGTTCATCTCAATGAGCTGGTTCATGTGCCTCGAGAAGTCCATGACGATGGCGTGGTTCACCGTCTGCCCAGCCAGCCCGGTGCCGCCGCCGCGGGGCAGCACGGGCACGCCGTGGACTGCCGAGAAGGTAACGGTGTTGACCACGTCCTCGACGTCCATGGGGAAGACCACGCCGACGGGGTCCATCTGGTAAATGGAGGCGTCGGTGGCGTAGATGGCGCGGGTCATCCGGTCGAAACGGACCTCGCCGCGCAGCCGCTTGCGCAGCTCCGCCTCAAGCTCGGCGTTCTCCCGGACCAACTGCCGTGTGGCCATGACCCCTCCCGTCTAAGGCATGCACAACAGCTTAGCGGGGGCAGCCCGCCGGGGGAAGGGGCGCCCCGCCCTAACGCCCGCACACGTGTGCGCACCCTGCTATACTCTCCGCATGCTGAAGACCGAGGCCGAAAGCAAGTTGCGCCTGCTGAACGCGGGATGCCGCGCCATCGGCGTGGAGCTGAGTCCCAAGCAGGAAGCGCAGTTTGCGGCGTACGCCCGCCTGTTGGCCGAGGCGAACCGGCGCGTTAACCTGACGGCCATCACGGAGCCAGAGGCCGTCGAGACGCTGCACTTTCTGGACTCGCTGACGGTGGCCTGTGTCCTCACCGCCGAGACCCTGCGGGGCGGGCGCGTGCTCGACGTCGGCAGCGGGGCTGGACTCCCCGGCGTGGCGCTGAAGATAGCCTTTCCCGGCATCCGACTGGATCTGTTGGAGACGACGGGCAAGAAGGTGGCCTTTCTCAGGGATCTCGTCGCACACCTGGAGTTGCCGGACGTGACGGTGCAGCACGGGCGGGCAGAGGACATCGCCCACGACCCGTCGCTGCGTGCGTCGTTCGACGCCGTGCTCGCCCGGGGCGTGGCCAAGCTGCCAGCGCTGGCCGAGCTGACGCTGCCGTTCCTGCGCGACGGCGGTGTGCTGGCGGCGCACAAGAAGGACAACGTCGGGCCGGAGCTCGTCGCGGCGGCCAAGGCGGTGCGAATGCTCGGCGGCGCGGCCCCGGAGCTGCGCCCGGTAAGCGCCCCGGGACTCGAGGACGGCCGTGCGCTGGTGGTCGTCGAGAAGGTCGCGGCGACGCCGAGGGCCTACCCGCGGCAGGCGGGGATGCCCGTCAAACGCCCGATTGGGACGTAGCAAAAAGCATACGAATACCACCCCGACGGGTGGGCGGAGGAAGGAATCGCATGGACTACAAGATTGCAGTGCTGCCCGGCGACGGCATCGGCCCGGAGGTCACGAAGGAGAGCGTCAGGGTGCTCAATGCCATCGGCGACCGGTTCGGGCACACCTTCAGCTACGAGCACGGCGCCGTGGGCGGCAACGCCATCGACGACTTCGGCAACGCGCTGCCCGACTCGACCCTGCGCACGGCCAGGGCGGCCGACGCCGTCCTGTTCGGCGCCGTCGGCGGGCCGAAGTGGGACGACCCCCGCGCCAGGACGCGCCCGGAGGACGGCCTACTGGCCATCCGGCAGGGGCTGGATCTCTTCGCGAACCTGCGCCCGGTGCAAGTGGTGCCGCAGCTCATCGACGCGAGCACGCTGAAGCCGTCGGTCCTGGAGGGCGTCGATTTCATCGTCGTGCGGGAGCTGACCGGCGGGCTGTACTACGGCAAGCCGAAGAAGCGCTGGAGCAACAGCCGCGGCCGCCGGGGCGTCGACACCATGTACTACAGCGAGGAGTTCATTTCCCGCGTCCTGCGCGTCGGCTTCGAGCTGGCGCGGATGCGTCGCAAGAAGCTGACCTCCGTCGACAAGGCCAACGTGCTGGAGTCCTCCCGCCTGTGGCGCGAGATTGCCATGGAGATGGGCGAGGAGTACCCGGACATCGAGCTGGAGCACGTGCTGGTGGACACGGCTGCAATGCAGCTGGTGCGAGCGCCAAGCCGCTTCGACGTGATGGTGGCGGAGAACACCTTCGGCGACATCCTCACGGACGAGGCCGCTGTGCTGTCCGGCTCGATGGGCATGCTGCCCTCGGCGAGCCTCGCCGGCGTGCCCGAGCCGGGCAAGCCGGCGTACGGCCTGTTCGAGCCGATCCACGGCACCGCGCCGGACATCGCGGGCCAGGGAATCGCCAACCCCATCGCCAGCATCCTGAGCACGGCAATGCTCCTTCGGTACTCGCTTGGCCTCGACGAGGCGGCGGAGCTGGTCGAGGATGCGGTCAGCAGCGCCCTCGCCGACGGCTACCGCTCGGGCGACATCGCGTCGCCGGGCGATTCGGTCGTGGGCACAGTGGAGATGGGCAACATCATCGTCTCCCTGCTCGGCTAATCGGGCAGCCCTGTTGGGTTAGGGGGAGCGACCTCAAGGAGGTGCACATGGCGCAACTGGTAACCGGCAGTCCCGCCCCGGACTTCACCCTCAAGGACTGTTATGACAACACCGTCTCGCTGGGCGACCTGCGGGGGAAGAAGGTGGTGCTCTACTTCTACACCTCCTCAGGCGGCGGGAACTGAACGCGCATGGCTCTCGGGTACCGGGAGAATGCGCCAAAATTCGACGACAAGAACCTCGTGGTCTACGGCATGAACGACAAGGATGCCGAAAGCGCCAAAGCATGGATCGAGAAGGAGGGTCTGCCCTTTGCGGTCCTGCTGGACCCGGACTGGAGCGTCGGCATCGCGTATGGCATGTCCGACGCCTCCGCCGAGCGTTACGTCGCCAACAACGCCGAGGGCCGTCGTCCCGCAGTCGCCATCGACGAGAACGGTCTCATCGCGGCGTGGGAGCCCGACATGAACACGGTTGAGCAAATAGACGAGCTGATAGCTCGGCTATAGTGGGGGCCTCCACACAACGACCACCCCTCAGATTTCAACGTCCTGGTGGCGGTTGCTGGTTTGGGCGTTACAATGCCGCTATTAGACCGAGAATTGACGGCAGGGTAGAGGGACACCGGACATCCCTTGAAAGGGGGGCGCAATGAATAGCAACGTTACCGTACTGGTCGGTTCAGTGGGACAGGGGGTTCATCGCAGCACCGACGGCGGAGAGACCTGGGTCCGGGCAAGCGTGGGGCAGGGAATGCACTCCGACGCGATTGTCCGCACCCTGGCGGTGAATCCGGATAACCCTCATGAAGTCCTCTGCGGCACTGACCTCGGCCTCTACAAGAGCTCTGACGCTGGGGACACGTGGGCCCGAGTGGACTCCGAACTCAACGGCTATTGCGTGTGGAGCATCGCGTTCGACCGCAGCAACCCTGCGATCATCTTCGCCGGCACCGGCACGCCCACCCCGTGCGGGATCTTCCGCTCGACCGACGGCGGCACGACGTGGAGCCAGCGGCCTGCCGACATCGCCGAGGAGTGCCCGGCCGTCGGTGTGCCCCGCGTCACCGGTTTCGCCATCGACCCGGTCAACCCCCAGAGCATCTGGGCGGGGATAGAGGTCGACGGCCTCCGCCACAGCGCCGACGGCGGCGACACCTGGACCCGCGTCGGGCAGGAGATCCCCAACATGGACCTGCACAGCGTCGCAGTCGTCCAGGGCCCGCCCAAGCGCGTCTTTGCAATCGTCAACAACGACGCCTGGTTCACCGAGGACGAAGGAGAGAGCTGGACTTCGGTGGGCGTCGCGGACAAGTTCCCGCTGCGTTACACGAGGGGGTTCGGCACCTCGCCGGCCAACGGAAAGACCGCCTTCTTCACCATCGGCGACGCGACTCCCGGCATGACGGGCGCCATCATGCGCTCGGACGACACGGGCTCGACGTGGGAGCCGGTGCAGCTACCGGACGAGCCCAACTCCGCCATGTGGGTGGTCAACCTCGAGGCCTGGGACCCCGACGTCGTCTTCGCCGGCAGCCGCTACGGCTACCTGTACCGCAGCGACGACGCCGGCCGCTCCTGGTCGAGGATCAAGCGGGAGTTCAGCGAGATCTCATCAGTGCGCTGGATCCCGACGGCGGCGGGCTAACCAGCCCAGTGACGGCCAACTCTGGCGGCTACACTGTCTCGACGACCGTGCGGGGCTGAGGAGCTAGTCTTCGTCCGCGACGCGGGAAGTTGTGGCAGGGTTTTCGGCAACAGCGTAGTCGGGGACATTGACCTCCACCCAGCCGAAGGTGACCTCGACTACGTCTACGCCGTCTCCATAATCGCTGTAGCCGTCGTCCACGTTATCTGTTAGCACATTGACGTAGTCGTCCATTGCGTCCGCTAGGGACATGCGCGACACCGGGACGGGTTGGCCAGTCTCCCAAAGGTCCTGCAAGTGGAGTTCCAGCGCCTCTGCAATTAGCTTCTGTGTTTTCTTCCACGTTTTGGCTGCAGCGACGCAGCCGAGTACGTCAGGCGATCCGGCGGAGTAGTTGTTGGGAGTGCGCTCGTAGACGACGACAAACCTCGACTTCATGTTCCCTTCTCTCAGAGGCCAGCCTGTCTCATTATGCTTCGCCAAATCCAGGGCGGTACATTCTCGTTTGGGTGTCCCGCAATAGTGACCGTGCCGGGTTTAGTGGGATGATGATACTGGCGGTGACTCCCGGTGGTTCGAACATGATACCACCCACCTTTCACCACAATACGGATGGCATCCCTGTACTTAGGCAGAATCTAACCCCAAGGCAGATTTGTGAAACCCAAATAATTATTGCTTCATACAATTATCTTATCACACAAGTTCAACGAAATGGGGGTTTGTTGCCCCATCCTTGACACCCCCACGCGCGCGACCTAGCCTTGCGCCACCATCCACATCAAGCAGCGCGAAGGGGAGGTCCGTCATGGCAACCAGTGAGCCTCGTTCATTTGAGTCCACCTGGGGCGAGTACGGCGCGGAGGAGTGGTCCGACGCCATAATGGCCTCCATGAAGCTGGGGGGCGTGGACAACCTCTTCTTCGTGTCCGGCTCCGAGATCGCCTTCTTCCAGGAGAGCGCCGCCAAGGCCCGCGAGCGCGAGTGGCCCTCTCCGCGCCTGGTCACCATGACGCACGAGGGCGCGGCGCTCCATGCGGCGCTCGGCAACGCGATGGTCACCGGCCAGCCCGCCGCCACCGCCGTCCACGTCGACGTCGGCACGCTGAATTACGGCGCCGCCATCCACACGGCGTGGCGCGGCGGCTATCCCGTACTCATGACCGCCGGCACCGGCCCGCGCGCCTACCCCGGCACCATGCGCGGCGGCCGCGACGCCCCCATCCAGTGGGTGCAGGAGCCGCGCGACCAGGGCGAGATCCTCCGCCAGTACACCAAGCACGACCACCGGCTCGAGACCCTCGATAACCCAGGCCTCATGGTCAGCCGCCTGCTGCAGGTCGCCATGAGCGACCCGCAGGGACCCGTCTACATGACCGTGCCGCGCGAGGTCGCCATGCAGCCGATGCCGGGCACGACGCGCTTCCCAACCCGCGACCAGCTCGGCGTCGCTCGGCCCGCGTGGCCGGACCCGCGCGACGCGAAACTGGCCGCCGAGTGGCTGGTCAAGGCCAACAACCCCGTCTTCTCGCTCGCCAAGTCGGGCCGACACCCGGAGTCCGTCGAGGCGCTGGTGCGGCTCGCGGAGCTGCTGGCGATCCCCGTCCGGGAGCAGCAGACGGACAAGATGAACTTCCCCACGACCCACCCGCTGCACGGCACCGGCCCCGACGCCCCGGACGCCGACGTCGTCATGGTGTGCGAGTCGCCGTCGCCCTTCACTCCCGGGCGCAACGCCCCAAGCGCCGACGCCAGGGTCATCTGGGTCGACCCCGACCCCGTGCAGTCGCGCTACAAGACGATGGAGTTCCGCGCCGACATGTGGCTGCCCGTCAGCGTCGCCGGCGCCGCCGAGGCCATCTACGAGGCCGCCACCGGCATGCTCACCAAGAGCGACATGGACCGCATCGCCGACCGGCGCGCACGGCTGGAGCAGCGCAAGGAGGAGGTCCGCCAGCGGAACGAGGACCTCGCCGCCGAGGCCTCCAAGCGCTCGCCGCTGCACCCCCGGTGGGTGGCCTACCAGCTCGGGCAGGTCATGGAGCCCGACGCCATCCTGCTGGACGACGCGCTCAGCAACACGCCCTACGTGCAGGCGTACCACGGCCGCAACCAGCCCAACACGTACTTCAAGAGCGGCGGGAGCACAGGCGGCTGGGGCAGTTCCGCCGCCTTCGGCGCCAAGCTGGCCAAGCCCAACAGCGACGTCATCCTCGCCTCGGGCGACGGCTATTTCATGTTCGGCACGCCGCTGGCGGGCCTGTGGGCCGCCAACCACCACAACGCGCCGTATCTCGCCGTCGTGTTCGTGAACGCATCGTACAGCACGGGCACGCGCGGCCTGCGCGGCACCTACCCCGAGGGCTCTGCCATCCGCAACGAGCAGTACGACGGTGGCCTCTTCGATCCGCCTCCGGACTTCGCCAAACTGGCAGAGGCCGCCAACGGCTACGGTGAGACGGTCACGACGGCGGAGGAGATCGGCCCCGCGCTGCGTCGCGGCCTCGACTTCGTCCGGAATGGCACGCCCGCGGTCATCGCGGCGCGCATCCCAACCATCCCGCAAGAGATGGCGATGGGCGGCGTCGCGCCAAGGGAGGGCTAGGTCCACAACAGGCGGGCACGGCAGCCCGATCAGTGCGAGAGTCTGGAAGGGCCTCGCGGGCCGTTGGGCTCGTGAGGCCCTTCCACAAAATCAACCCTGATTCCTCCGAGTTTCACGCTTCCGCGCCCCGTTGACGCGGGCATATAATGGCGCCAACAACATAAGAGGAAAGCCTTGTTCACCCACCTGCACGTGCACACCGAGTACAGCCTACTGGATGGGTTGAGCCGGATCGGCCCCATGGTGCAGCGGTGTCAAGAGCTCGGGATGAATGCCCTCGGCATTACGGATCACGGCGTGATGTACGGGGCGGTAGATTTCTACTCTGCCTGCCGAGAGGCGGGCATTAACCCCATCCTCGGGTGTGAAGTCTATCTGGCTCCCGGCTCCCACACATCGCGCACCGCGGCGGACCGAAATCCGTACCACCTGACGCTGCTTGCGCGCGACAACGCCGGTTACGCAAACCTCATCCAGCTCGTCACGCGCTCGCACCTCGACGGCTTCTACTACAAGCCCCGCGTCGACCGCGACCTGCTGAACCGCTACCGGGGCGGCATCATCGCCCTCTCCGGCTGCCTAAGCGGTGAGTTCGCCGAACTCACGCTCGCGGGCCGCGACGTGGACGCCCGCGCGTCCATCGACTGGTTCCGCGAGGTCTACGGCGAGAACTTCTACCTCGAGCTCCAGCGCCACGACGGCCTCGAGGAGCTCGATCGCGTCAACGCCTCCCTCATCGAGCTGAACCGCGAGCTGGGCATACCGCTAGCCGCCACCAACGATTTCCATTATGTCCACCGCGAGGACGCGTCGATGCAGGACATCCGCATCTGCATCTCCACCAACACCACCGTGCACGACGGCAAACGGCTCAAGATGCACGGCGACTCCTTCTACCTCAAGAGCCCGGAAGAAATGCTGCAGCTCTTCCCATCATTCCCTGAGGCCATCTCCAACACGCAGCGAATCGCAGACTCGTGCGACATCCGCCTCAACTTCGACCGCATCCGGCTGCCCCAGTACCCCACGCCCGACGGCTCCGAGCCGCAGGTGTACTTGGAGCGCCTCTGCCGCGAGGGCCTCGAACGGCTGCGCCCCGGAGCGCCCAAGCGCTACCAGGAGCGCCTCGACTACGAGCTCTCCGTCATCGAGCACACGCAGTTCGCAACGTACTTCCTCGTGGTCTGGGACATCATCGCCTATTCGCGTCGGGAGGGCATCCTCTTCGGCGTGCGGGGCAGCGCGGCCGCCAGCCTCGTCCTCTTCTGTCTCGGCGTCACCGACGTCGACCCGCTCGAGTACAACCTGGTCTTCGAGCGCTTCCTGAACATGGAGCGCAAGGAGATGCCCGACATCGACATGGACTTCCAGGACGACCGGCGTGACCAGGTGATCCGCTACGTTGTCGACAAGTACGGCCGCGACCACGTCGCGCAGATCATCACCTTCGGCACCATGGGCCCCCGCGCCGCCATCCGCGACGTCGGCCGCGCCCTCGGCCTGCCCTACTCCGACGTCGACCGCGTCGCCCGGCTCATCCCGCCCCGCGCGAGCACATTGGCCGAGGCCGTTGCCCAGAGCCCGGACCTGAACGATCTGAAGAACGCCGACGCCACGCTGGACAACCTCGTGGCGACGGCCCAGCGCATCGAGGGCACCGTCCACCACGTCAGCACGCATGCCGCCGGCGTCGTCATCTCCGCCGACCCGCTGGAGGAGCACATCCCGCTCCAGCGCCCGGTACGGGACGAGGAGAGCGGCACGCCGATGACCCAGTTCTCCATGGACCCAATCGCCAAGCTGGGCCTGCTCAAGATGGACTTCCTCGGCCTCGCGAACCTGACCATCCTGCGGCGCGCCATGGACCTCGTCGCCGCCAACGGCGGCCCGGAGCTCGACCTGCAGTCCATCCCCCTCGACGACCCGCAGACCTTCGCCCTCCTCTCGGCAGGCGACACGACGGACGTGTTCCAGCTTGAAGGCACGGGAATGCGCCGCTACATCCGCGACCTGAAACCAACCGACTTCCGGGACATCGCCGCCATGGTCGCCCTCTACCGGCCCGGCCCCATGGAGCACATCGACCGCTACATCCGGGCCAAGCACGGCGAGGAGGAGATTAAATACCCGCACCCGGACGTGCAGGAGTTTCTGGAGGAGACCTACGGCGTCATCGTCTACCAGGACCAGGTGCTGCTCATCGTGCAGCGCTTCGCCGGGTACACGCTCGGCGAGGCCGACGCCTTCCGCAAGGCGATGGGCAAGAAGGTCGCCGCCATCATGGCGGAGGAGAAGGAGGTCTTCCTGAAGGGCGCTCAGGAGCGCGGCTACACCCGGAAGGAAGCCGAGGACATGTTCCAGCTCATCGAGCCCTTCGCCGGGTACGCCTTCAACAAGGCCCATGCCGTCAGCTACGCCCTCATCGCCTACTGGACGGCCTACTTCAAGGCGAACTACCCCGTCGAGTACATGACGGCCGTGCTCAACCAGCGTCTCGGCAACACCGACCGCATGGCGGCGACTATCGGCGAGTGCCACCGCATGCGCATTGAGGTCCGCCCGCCCGACGTCAACCACAGCGCCGTCGAGTTCACCATCGAGGGTGCGCCCGGAGCGGGCGGGCACGGCGGCCTGCAGGCCATCCGCATCGGCCTCGGCGCAATCAAGGGCGTCGGCGAGGTCGCCATCGGCGCCGTCGTCGAGTCGCGCGGGACCGAGCCCTTTTCGGGCGTCGAGGACCTCTGCCGGCGCATGGACATGAAGGGCATCAACAAGCGGATCATGGAGAGCCTGATCAAGGCGGGCGCATTGGACGCCATCGAGCCGAGCCGAGGCGCGCTACTGGCTGGCCTCGACCGGATCATGGCGCTGGCGAACCAGGAGGCCGAGCGCCGCCGCAGCGGGCAGACCACCATGTTCGACCTCTTCGGCGAGTCCGTGGACGCCCCTATGCCGGAGCTGCAGCTTCCCGTCGCCGCCGACGCCAGCAAGCAGGAGAAGGCCGCGTGGGAGCGCGAGCTCATGGGCGTGACCTTCTCCGAGACCCCTTTCATCCAGATGCTCGCGGGGGTGGACCCCGGTACCGCCATCATCTCCGTCCAGGACCTTGAGGGCGAGCAGGCCAACGCCCGCGTGGCCCTCGTTGGGCAGGTGGCCTCCGTGCGCTACTTCACCACCCGGAACGGTTCGGCATCCGCTGCCGCCGAGCTGCGGCTGATGGACGGCGCCGTCGAGGTTGCCGCCTTCGGCGCGACGTACTCGGAGAACCAGGACCTCTGGCGCGAGGGCAACCTGCTGCGGGTCAACGGCCGCGTCAACATGCGCGGCGACCAGCAGTCCATCGTCTGCGACCGCGTCGCGCTCTTCCTGCCCCCCACCGTCGAGGACCGTCCCGCGCCGGCGGCCGCGCCGTGGGACGATGCCCCCGCCGAGGATGAGCCGCCACAGCCCTCGGGCATCACCGTGCCCGCAGTCCGTCCGGACACTGTGTACGTGCCGCCGGTCGCACAGCCGACGACCAACGGCCACCATGTGGAGAACGGCACGGCAGAGCATGAGGACGTTGTAGAGCCGTCCGAGAACGGGCATATAGCCGACGAGACTGCACCGCTCACAAACGGCCATGAGCCGCAGACCAACGGGGTCAGCGGCCCGGACCGCTGGCTGCAGCTCCAGCTTCAAGAGACGGACGACCCCCAACGGGACGAGATCACACTGCGCGACGCACTCCGGCTGCTGATGGACTACCCCGGCAACGACCCCGTCCTGCTTGAGGTGCGCACCAATGGCAAGACGGTCCGGCTGGAAGCGTCCATGAAGGCCCACGGCTGCCAGGCCCTTTACGATAGGCTGGAGGGTATCCTCGGCGAGGGCATGGTGCGGGAGCACCCCATTTCGCCGGGATAGTCGGGAGGGAAGGAGCGCGGTCATGGCGGACGACACCAAGCTGAGCGACGAGGCGATCTCTGCGGGGCTGGCCGGCCTTGCGGGGTGGGAGCGCGAAGGCGACGCCATTACCAAGACGTACGCCTTCGGCGCGTACATGGACGGCATCGCATTCGTGAACGGCACGGCAGAGGCTGCCGAGACCGCCGACCACCACCCGGACATGACCGTAGGCTACAAGCGCGTCACGATCACCCTGACCACGCACTCGTCGGGCGGCATCAGCCAGAAGGACCTCGACCTCGCTGCCGCGCTGGAGTCTCTGGCCTAGCCTACGCCCCGGCCTCCCTCGCGAGCTCCACTCGAAGCACGCGGCGTGCCTCCGGCGTCACCCGCGCCCAGTGCGCGATCGCGTGCCCCGCGACCCACGCCACGCCCCTCGGCGACACGAGCAGCGGCACGGCGTCCCGCTCCCGCCGGGGCACGTGCGCGTCCACGAAGTAGTCCTGCAGCTTCTTGCTCCCCTTCGCCATCCCAAGCGGCTGAAAGCGGTCGCCCTCCCGCCGCGCCCGCAAGCACAGCTCGCCGCTGAGCGCGTCCGCGTCCAGGTAAGCAGTGAACGGCGGCGAGTCAAAACTCTCGGGCATCGAGACCATCTGCGCCTCGACGCGCCAGCCGCCAGCCGACGTTGCGCCGGGCACGAGTAGCGGGTGCTCGCCCTCCAGAGGCGCGAGCGTTGCGGCCCCTGGCGCGTGAATCACGAGCGCGTCATGCCGCGCCTCCGCCCGGACGCCGCCGGGCAGCGGCGTCTCCTTGCCCGCTGGGCCGCTCGCAAGTCCCAGCGCCACATCCACGTTCACCGCGTCCAGCGAGCTCGCCCCGCCGGCTGCCTCGTACGCTCGCCGCACGGCGAGCGCCTGCAGCGCCGGGTGCAGCGACCGCAGCCGCTCGCGGTCAAGGGCTACTGCGACGTCCGTCGTCGAGGCCAGCGGCGGCCATTCGGCGTCCAGCGCAGCGTCGAGGAAATCGAGCGCGCCGCCCGCGTTCTCGGCTATCCGGGCCAACGCCTCCACGGCCCGCGGGTTCAGCCGCTCCAGCAGCGGCACGACCTCCATCCGGAGTAAATTGCGGGGAATCCGCGTATCGGCGTTCGTTTCGTCCAATACGGGTGTCAACCCAAGCTCCCGGCAATACGCGAGGGTCTCGCTGCGGCGGACGCCCAGCAGCGGGCGGAAGATGCGCGCGGTGGCGCCGTCGACGGGCGCGTCACCCAGCACAGCCATGGCGCGCAGCCCGGTGAGCCCGGCGCCCCGCACGGCGCGCAGCAGCACCGTCTCCGCCTGGTCGTCCAGCGTGTGCCCCGTCGCGATGGCCGATGCGCCCTCTCGCTCGGCGACGCCCACCAGGGCGCGGTAGCGGGCATCGCGGGCCGCAGCCTCGGAGAATGCGCCGTCGCGTCGCCGCGGCACGTCCACGGCAACAACGGTGCACGGCATCCTCAACGCCTCAGCGCGCTCGCGCACAAAGTCAGCGTCCCGTCCGGACGACGGACGCAGGCCGTGGTCGATGTGCGTGACGTGCAGGGAGAGCCGGTGGGAGTCCGTGATGCAGTGCAGTGCGTGGAGCAGGGCCAGCGAGTCGGGGCCGCCGGACACCGCCGCCACAAGCCTCGCGTCCGTGAGCCCGGCGGAGTCAACCTGCCTTGCCACCGCCTTCGGCAGCGTCGCCACTAGCGGTCTCCTGCCGACTGCGGCTCCTCCGCGCCAAAGGGCGTGATGTAGTGGATGCGCACCTTCTCCACCCGCAGCCCGTCCATCTCGGTGATGGTGAAGTTCACGTTGCCGAACTGGTACTGCTGCCCCTCCGACGGGATGTTGCCGATACGCTCCAGCAGGAAGCCTGCTACAGTCTCGTAGTCGCCCTCCGGCAGGGCGAGGCCCATGCGCTCGGTCAGCTCGTGCAGGCGCAACGCTCCGTCCACGGCGAAGGTGACTTCGTCCAGCGCCTCCACCTCTTCCTCTTCGTCCTCGATGTCGCCGGTGAACTCCAGCGGCCCCAGCACCTCTTCGCCCAGCTTGACGATGGTCACGAGGCCCACGATGACGCCAAACTCGTCCACCGCAATTGCCGCCGTGTCGTCGGCCTCCTGCATCTCCTCGAGCAGCTCCGACGCCAGCTTGGTGTCGGGCACGAAGACTGCGGCGCGGGCCAGCACCGTCACGTCGCCGCCCAGCCCGATTTGGTGCAGCGCGAGGCCGCGCAGGATGTCGCTGGCGTCCATCACTCCAACCACGTTCTCCGGGCTGCCCGAGTACACGGGATAGTGGCTGCGCGGCCTGCGCCCCAGAAGCGAGAGGAACTCGCCCATCTCTGTACCCTTCTCCACCGTCACCACCTCGTTTCGGGGCACCATGACCTCCCGGACCTGGTGCTCGGCGAACCGCAGGACGCGGTCCATGATGCGTGCCTCGCGGGAGGCGACGGCGCCCGATTCCCGCCCCTGCGAGATCATCGCGCGCATCTCGCCCTCCGACATGCCCCTGCGGCCGGACGTCCCGCCGAACGGCTTGAGCGCCAGGTCCACGAGCGCGTTCAGGACCATCACGAAGGGGAGCAGTACGCGTCCAAGCAGCGTGACGGGCGGCGCCACGATCAGCGACAACGATTCCGCGTGCCGCACGCCAACGGCCTTGGGAATGGTCTCCCCGAATACCAGCAGCAGCGCCGTGACCACGGCTGTGGCCGTCGCCACCGCGAGTCCCCCGGCGCCGATGAGCTGCACCGCAATGGCGGTGCCCAACGCGGCCGCGGCGGTGTTCGTCAGGTTGTTGGCGAGGAGGATCGTGGGCAGGAACCGCTGGGGGTTCTCGATCAGCCGCGCCACAACGCGGGCGCCCGGGACGCGGCTGCGAACCATGTACTGCAGCCGCACGCGCTGTACGGACAGGAGAATGGCCTCAGAGGAGGAAAAGAGCGCAGAAAAGGCCAGGGCAATGACGAGGAGTACAATGTAGATCGCCAAGCTGCCTTGCGGCATTTGTGGAGGTCCCTCCGGACCCAGGCTACGCCCCTATCGGGGCCTCCGGGCGCTGGTCCACCGCCCAATTTCGTGAAGCGGGCAACGGCCTGCTTCCTAGGCGATGAATACTAGCATTGGCGGTGCTTGGTGTCAAAATGCTGAAGGCGTTTGACCGGCCTTGCCGGGGCCGATTAGCCATATCTTCGCGCCCTACCCGAACAAACGGGCATCTCGGCGGCGAATTGCCGTGAAGAGGCGGTCAGACCGTCTCAAGACGAATGTCGGCAAGGTCAAGCTGCGGAGTCCGCTTGGAGAGATAGAGCACCTCCACCCCTACGACTTGCTTTGATTCGTTGTAGTCCAGCACCACGCCGGGGGAGACCTCTTCCGAGTCAACAATCTCGGATTCGTCGAGCTTCAGGTAGAGGGCGTCAGCTTTCTTGTCAATGCTGAGCTTCATGTCAACGCACTTCCAGCTTGCTTTGCAGCCCTTTCGCTGCCTCCAAGAGCCTACCCCGCCAGCATTGCCGCAGCACGCTCGCGCACCAGCCGCGTCACCTCGCCCCGGGGCAGCGTCGCGTTGACGACGAGCCACCGCTCCGGCTCCTGCGCCGCCAGCGTCAGGAAGCCCTCCCGGACGCGCAGGTGGAACGCGACGTCGGCCGCGTCAGCCTTCGCCAGCCCCGCCTCGAACCTGTCGCCACCGCGAGGCGCCCGGCGCATGAGAGCTAGGTCGACCGGGAGGTCCAGCAGGACGGTCAGGTCCGGCTGCAGCCCGCCCGTCGCCGCCTCGTTCATCCCACGCAGCTCCTCGACGTCCAGCCCCCGCCCGTAGCCCTGGTACGCGAGCGTTGAGTCGCCGAAGCGGTCGGACACCACGACGGCGCCGTCCGCCAGCGCGGGCGCGATGACCTCCTCGACGAGCTGCGCGCGCGCCGCGACGAAGAGCAGCGCCTCAGCCCTCGGCGATATGGGCATCCGCCCGAACTTGACCAGCCGCCTCAGCCGCGCGCCGAGCTCGGTGCCGCCCGGCTCAGCGACGGTGACGACGTGGTGGCCGGCGTCGCGCAAGAAGCTGGTGATCTGGCGCACCTGCGTGGACTTGCCCGTCGCTTCTCCGCCTTCAAACGTGATGAAGAGTGGTTTCGGCATGGCTGCTTCGTTCTCCCGCTAGGGGTGGAAGATGACGACACGGCGCTGCGGCTCCCGGCCCAGGCTCGCGGAGCCGAGGTTGTAGCGCTCGGCAAGCTGGTGCTGCAGCCGGCGGACGTACGAAGACTGCGGCGCGAGCTCCACCGACGGCCCCCCGTCGATGACCTGCACAACCGCCTCCTCCGTCTCCTCCATCGCCTCCGTGATGCGCTGCCGGCCGTCGCCGCCCCAGCCCGCGCTCAGCGACTTCAGGAACTGCTCCATCTGCACCTGCGAGTTCTTGCGCAGCACGTAGATGGGCAGCCCCTTCTCCTGCGCGTACTGCAGCGACTCGCCGCGCTTGCGGTAGTGCACCTTGGTGGTCAGCACCATGTCCGCTTCCTGCACCGTCGCGGTCACCTCGGCGCCAATGCCGAGCGTTCGCGCCGTCTCCAGCAGCCGGTCGCGGTTCACGCCGTAAGAGAAGACCCTCGTGCTCTTGCCCACGATCTCCGCCGCCGTCTCGCCCAGGGGCCGCGTGTCCCGAATGGGCCCCGTGGGCCCAACGCCGGCGATTCGCGCGGGCGGCGTGAAGGCCGAGGGCCTCGACGGCGGCGGGGCCTCCGACCGCCTCATCCCGCCGCCTCGGCCGAAGCCGCCGTACTGCTGCGGCCTGCCCGCCGACGCGAGGTACAGGGGCTCGCCGACGCCGTGCTCGACGACACCGGCCGCGTTCAGCCTGCGCTGCTCGGGTGCCACCGGGAAGCCGCGCAGCAGCGTGTCGACCGTGCTCGCAATCTCTTCGTGCACGGCGACGCGGTCCCACGTCTGGATCTCAACCATCGCGTCGAAGGACGGCGGGGCCTTGCGCTCCAGCACGCTCTTGCGCGTGCCACGCCGCCGCGCCTCCTCGTCGCCGAGGGTGACAGTCTGCACCCCGCCGACCAGGTCCGCCAGCGTCGGGTTCATCAACAGGTTGTCCAGGCTGTTGCCATGCGCCGTCGCGACGAGCTGCACGCCGCGCTCGGCGATGGTGCGCGCCGCGGCGGCCTCCGCCTCCGTGCCCATCTCGTCGATGACGATGACCTCCGGCATGTGGTTCTCCACCGCCTCTATCATCACGGAGTGCTGCTCGGACGGCGCCGCAACCTGCATGCGCCGCGCCTTGCCGATTCCCGGGTGCGGCACGTCGCCATCCCCCGCGATCTCGTTCGACGTGTCGACGATGACGACGCGCTTGTGGGCGTGGTCCGCCAGCACGCGCGCGACCTCGCGCAGCATCGTCGTCTTCCCCACGCCAGGCCTGCCAAGCATCAGGATGCTCTTCCCGGACAGCACAAGGTCCTCGATGATCTTGCTCGTCCCGAAGACCGCGCGGCCCACCCGAAGCGTCAGCCCGATCACCTTGCCGTTCCGGTTCCGCATCCCCGCGATGCGGTGCAGCGTCCGCTCGATGCCCGCACGGTTGTCCCCGCCGAAGGGGCTCAGCTGCGACACGACGCT
>OX638292.1:1945000-2855855 GCA_951812285.1 uncultured Dehalococcoidia bacterium
CAAAATCACCAGCATCCCCGTCCGTGCCGGCGCGTTCGGCGGCTTCTACGTCCGCGTCGACACCGACGCCGGCGTCTACGGCCTCGGCGAAGCCCTCATGGTCCTCGCCGGCCGCGCCGTCGCCGAAGCCGTCGCCCACCTCTCCAAGCTCATCGTCGGCGAGGACCCCTTCTCCACCGAGCGCCACTGGCAGCACATGTTCCGCCGCGGCTTTTTCCCCGCCTCGGGCGTCTACTCCTGCGCCATCAGCGCCATAGACATCGCCCTCTGGGACATCAAGGGCAAGGCCCTCGGCCTCCCCGTGCACACGCTCCTCGGCGGCCCCGTCCGCGACAAGGTCGTCTGCTACCCCCACTGCCAGGCCCCCTCGACCGAGGCGCTCGTCGCCAACTGCGTCGACCACGTCGAGCGCGGCTGGAAGTTCGTCCGGTGGGGCCTGCCCGACAACAGCGGCCGGCACGGCGCATCCGAGGGCGTCCTCGACCCCGTGAAGGCCGTCGACATCGGCGTCGAGCAGATGGCCCGCGTCCGGGAGGCCGTCGGCCCCGACGTGCATCTCTGCTTCGACGTCCACACCCGCCTCGACACAGCCCACGCCGCCGCCTTCTGCCGCCGCGTCGAACAGTACAACCCCTTCTTCATCGAGGACCCGCTCCGCGCCGAGAACCCCGCGAGCTACCGCACCCTCGCGCGCACCGTCAACGTCCCCATCGCCGCCGGCGAGCAGTGGTCGAACAAGTGGCAGTTCCGTGAGGCCATAGAGGACGAGACCATCAGCTACGCGCGCATCGATCTCTGCGGCGTCGGCGGCATCACGGAGGCGGCCAAGATCACCCACTGGGCCGAGACCCACTACATCGACATCGCCCCCCACAACCCCCTCGGCCCCGTCAGCGCGGCCGCCGGCGTCGCCCTCTGCACGGCGTCGACCAACGTCGGCGTGCTCGAGATGCCGAGGGCCCCGGGCACGTACGAAGCCGACCTGTTTCCCGTGCAGGTCGGCTTCGAGGACGGCTACGCCTTTAGCGAGGGCCGCCCAGGTCTCGGCGTCGAGATCGACATGGACGTCGCCGAAGCCCGCGCGTGGACGCCGAGCGGCTTCTACCCCCGCGTCACCCGCAGCGACGGCGCCACGACGAATTGGTAGCGCCCCGGCAGGCCCGCGCAGCCCCCGCTCCTACGCCAGCTCCCACGCCGGCTTGATCGACCCAGCTTGCTTCTCCTTGTAGTCCTCGCGAGGCGGCGTGAAGATGTCCAGCACCAGCGCCCGCTCGGCGCCGCCGTGCAGCGCGTGCGGCACGCCGCCCGGGATCACGTAGGACATGCCCCGCTTCAACGCACGCCGCTCGCCGCCTATCGTCATTTCGAAATCGCCCTCCAGCACAAGGCCGGCCTGCTCGTGCGGGTGCGAGTGCTCCGGCACGTCCACGTTCGGGTCGCTCTCGACCAGGCTCAGCATCAACCCGTCCCCCCACGATGTCCGGATCCGCACCCCCGGCACGATTTCGACCGGGCTCACCGCGAAGAGGTCCTCGAAGAATGACATGCTCCTCTCCTCTCGCCGCCTCTGGCTTGGAGTGACCGAATCCTATCACCCAGGTCGGGCGCCTCCAATGCCTCACCGCCCGTCAAACTCGCGGGCGCGCTCCGCCGCGTGTACACCCCTTGCGGTGTCTGCTATCATTGGGCAACAGGTAAATTGCTCATCGTTATGTCACGGTTTGTGTGAGAGGAGAGCACAATGGGAAAGATCGTACTTGGAATCGGAACGTCCCACAGCCCCATGCTGGCACAGCCGCCGGAGCTCTGGGCGGTCCATGGCCAGAATGACAAGCGCAACGGGGAACTGGTCTACCCGCCGGACGGCCTGGTCTACCCCTACGAGGAGGCCCTCGAGCGGGCACACCCCGACATCGCCAATCTGGTCGATGAGGACCTCTTCAGGAAGCAGCACGCCAACCTCACCAACGCCATCGAGGAGCTTGCGTCGAGCCTGCGCGCCGCCAAGCCGGACGCCGTCATCATCATCAGCGACGACCAGGACGAGGTCTTCTTCGAGGACAACATGCCCTCGTTCAGCATCTACTGGGGCGAGACCATGCCCCTCATCGCCCGCACGCCTCCCGAGTCCGCGCCGCCCGCCGTCAGGGCGATGGCGTGGGGCTACGGCGACGTCTCCATGGACGTCCCCGTCGACACAGGGCTCGCCCGCCACATCATCGAGCACATGATCGACAATGAGTTCGACGTGTCGCACTCGAAGTACCTCAAGGAAGAGACCGGCGGCTACGTCGCCCGCCGCTACCCAACCCCCAACGGCGAGTCCACCTTCGGCCGCATGACGGAGCCCCGGCAGCAGGGCATGCCCCACGGCTTCGCCTACTGCATCAAGCGGCTCATGCACAACGAGCCCTTCCCCATCGTCCCCGTCTCCCTGAACACCTGCTACCCGCCGAACCAGCCGACGCCCAAGCGCTGCTACAACTTCGGCCTGCAGATCAGGGAAGCGGTGGCCAGCTTCCACAAGGACGCCCGCGTCGCCGTCATCGGCTCCGGCGGCCTCAGCCACTTCGTCGTCGACGAGGAGTTGGACCGCGCCGCCCTCAAGGCAATGGTCGACAACGACGCCGAGACCCTCTCCAACCTCCCGCGGCACCGCCTCAACTCCGCCGCCTCCGAGACCCGCAACTGGATCGCGACGGCCGGGGCCTCCTCCCACCTCAAGGGCGAGATCCTCGCCTACGAGCCCGTCTACCGCACGCCCGCCGGCACCGGCGGCGGCTGGGGCATGGTGCGCTGGAACGGCCACTAGTCCCAATCGACTCGGCATAGGAAGGGGCCTCTCCGGCATCCGGAGAGGCCCCTCTACGTTTCTCTCGCCACCGACTGACTCGATGGCATCCTGCGCCCGGCGTAGGGTGTTCCCACGACTGCGGACCCTGCCATTTGCTCCTTGCCCCTGAGTCAAGCGCGTCCGTACGCTGGCCTTATGAGCAAGAAAGACAAGCAGGAAAAGGACCCCAAGCCGGCGCGAAAGCGGCCGGGCGCCCCAAAGGGCAACCAGAACGGCAGGAGGCACGGCCTCTACTCCAAGCTGTATCCCGTTGAATTCATGGATACGTTCGAGCGCCTCCGGCGGGAGCAGGGCCACCCGCCCTTGGACCCAGCGACGGCGCGCCAGCTCGAAGCAGTCACCCGCGACCCCCGCATGAACAAGCGGCTCCTTGTCGACTCAATCAACGCCATGCGCACGATGATCACCTTTGAGCGGACGATAAGGACATTGCAGATGATGAGGAGACTGGAGCAGCGGAATCGGCCATGAACCCAGGCACAGCATTGATTCATTCAACCCAATGCAACACAACCCGTTTCCCATACGGTTTGAGTCAGACGGCCCAATACGGCGCAATGCAAGACAATATGGTTTCAGCTACAACCACGTCGCGGCATCACATCGAAAAACGCGCAACTGCGCCCAAGCTGAAATGCGTGATTTCAGATACACACGTTACGCAGGATCTTACTCTGGGACTCAACTCAATTCAGGGGTTCCCTCAACCAAAGGAAAGGGCGCCGCAGGCGAGGGTCTTGCCCCCTGCCAGCGACGCCCTTTGCGGGGTTCGTGAAGAGCCGTGGCTCCTAGTTAGTGAGGGCCAGCGGCGCCAGCGGCACGTTCGGGTCCAGCGGGTTCCGGTTCCTTGCCGCCGCGACGTACCGGTCCGCGTCCTCCTGCAGCAGCAGCCGCTGGCTCACCAGCGCCTCCGCCGCCGCCTGGATGCGCTGCACGTACTCGTCGTGGCTCGCGTACCGCTCCTCGATCGACGGCCGCGGGTCGCCCGTGGCCTCCCGCTCCACCTTCGTCCGCGCGAAGGGCACGAAGCTGCCGGACAGCGAGAAGAAGTCGCCCGTGCCGACGCCCTCCTTGCGGAGGCTCCAGCCCGTGTGCGTCCCGACGGGCGTCTGGATCTCCGGCGTGCGAATGCCGCCGAGGTCGTTGCCGTCATCGTCCACGACCGGCAGCTGAAGGTGGTACTCCTGCCCCTGCACCGGCTGCGGCGGGTGCGCGCTTATGTGCCCCCGCTCGAAGTCGGGGCCGTAGTCGTACTTGGGCAACCTGCTCGGCGACGGCGGCAGGTTGAAGCCCGGGATCGATGGGTAGTTGCCGATCACTTCCTCCCACCAGTCCAGCGTGCCATCCGCGCGGCGTGGCACCAGGCTCTCGGGCGGCGGCGTCCCGTCGGTCGCCCACAGGTCCATGTTCTCCAGCATGGCGCGGAGCGTCGGCCCGTTGGACATGGGGTTGTTCATCTGCTGCGTGTAGTCGCCCTCGCCCAACCCGGCGCCGCCGTGCTGCGCGCTGGCGATAACGTACATGCGCACGTTGTCCTCAAAGTCGAGGTCGTCGCCGTTGCGCGGGTCCGTGTGGCCCAGCGACGCATGCCGCTGCCAGTACTCGGTGTTGGTGTGCGTGTGCACCACCAGCGGGTCCGACTCCGGCCGATTCAGGACAGCGTCCACCTCCTCCGTGAACGGGTCCGGCACTGCCGAGTAGGCGAACGGGTACCACTCCGAGGGCCACTGGTGCTCCTCGTGCTGCCGTGGGTAGCGGCCCACCTGCGCGAACCGGATGTTGAGGAAGACGCGACCGCCGCCCGAAACGTGCGGGTACACCGCGTCGAAGACCCGCCGGCCCGACGGGTCGACGTTGTACCCGTCGTAGACGAACTGCCGCACCACCCGCGACGAGAGCGACTGTCCGTAGGTGTACACCTTGTCCACCGAGCCCGCCAGCGGGTTCGCGTTGCCGTCGGCGTCCTCGTCGTCGTAGCGCAGGAAGGAGAGCAGGTCGCGGACGCCCACAAGGCCCAGACCCATGACCCGCGACCGGCTTGTGGCGTAGATGAGCTCGTAGATGTGGCCCGTCTGGAAGCCGTCCTTCAGGTACAGGTGCGTCTTGGAGGGCATGACCTTCACGTTGCCCGTGGCATCCGGCCCGATGGTGGCAAAGGACCACTCGTCGCGCGGCACGTCCTCACGCTCGTCCCGCTCCAGCTCCCTGCGCGTCAGCGTTGCGCCGTCTGGGTCGATCGGCTCGTAGCTGCGAATGGCCTTGTGCCCGCTGAGGGGGATGGAGAGCACGCCGGGGTCGTTGGCGATGAACTCCTGCCGCACAACGCCCTCCACGGGCTTCCCGTTCTCCATCGCCTCGGGCAAGTCGCATGTGATCAGGCCGTCGCCGGGCAGCAGGTCGCCCTGCCAGCCCGAGAAGACGACGGTGTAGCCCCTGCGCATCAGGTAGCCGTTGCCGGCGTCGGCCAGCGTGATCGGGTCCGGCGACCGCGGCGAGTCGTTGAAGCTCGACAGCGCCGTCCGGTTGCCCCGGTTGTTGACGTCGTACAGGATGCGCCGGTTCCCCTTGCCGAGGTCCACCGGCTTCAGGATGTCCAGGTCGGCGCTGAACTCCACCAACCCCTTGTCGTTGCGCGGGGCGAGCTGCAAGTCGACGACGTTGCCGTTGGACGGGTCGTCAGGATCGAGGGCAAAGTGGACGGTGCCCACCAGCCGCTCGTACGGCCCAACGTCGCCGAACGAGTGGCCGTCGGCAAAGCTGAGCTGCTTGTTGAGGTCCAGGCGAATCTCCGTGTTCATAGTGCTTCTCCCATAGCGTAGTCAGAGACGTGCTTGTAACGCGTGCAGTCTATGCGGACGCGATTCGGCTGGCAAGGCATTGCCCATGCGCATAGCCTATACTGGCAACGACCGGAATACTGACGGGCACGCGAAAGGGGCAGCAATGCGGCTGGAAGGCAAGGTAGCAATCATCACCGGCGCCGCGCGCGGCATGGGCGCCGAAGAGGCCCGCATGTTCGCTCGTGAAGGCGCAAAGGTCGCCGTCGCCGACATCGCCGAGGAGGAGGCGCAGGCGGTCGTGGCCGAGATTGCAGAGGCGGGCGGAGAGGCGATGTTCCTCTCTCTCAATGTGGCCAGCGAGGAAAACTGGGCGGAGGCGGTTGCCGCCGTGGTTGCCCGGTTCGGCGGCGTGGACATCCTCGTGAACAACGCTGGCGTCGACGGCGCCCACGAACCTCACCTGCTCGACACGGAGCCCTGGGATGAGGTCATGGCCGTCAACGCTAGGGGGGTCTTTCTCGCCATGAAGACTGTGATTCCGGAGATGCGGAAGGCGGGACGGGGCTCAATCATCAACGTCTCATCAATCTCGGGCTTCGTGGGCATGGAGGGCACCCACATGGGCTACAACGCCTCCAAGGCCGCGGTCCGCATCATGACCAAGTCGGCGGCCGTCCAGAACGCAAAGCAGGGCATCCGGGTGAACTCGGTGCATCCCGGCATCATGCCGCCTATGCAGCGGACCGTGCGCACGCCCGAGCGGGTTGAGTACCTGGTAACCGAGAAGATCCCGATGGGGCGCATCGGCAGGGTCGAGGAGGTTGCCGCTGGCGTGCTCTTCCTCGCCTCCGACGAGGCGTCCTACATCACCGGCACGGAGCTTGTCATCGACGGCGGCTACCTCGCGATCTAGTCGACGAGCGCTGTCCCTACTCCTGGAAGTCCACGCGCACCAGCGGGCTCTCCGCCACCCATCGATCGACGTCGAGGTGCGTCATGCGCCCCTCGGCCGCCTTGATCTTGTTGAAGAGTTCCCGTTTCTCGTCCGGGTCTGTAATCGGCACGGCTATCGACGGGATGTCGCGCAGGATGCTCTCCTTGACGTGGAAGGTCATGTCCGGGTTGGCCAGCATGTTGGCGAACCAGGACCGCTTGCCGGGCAGGCTGGTCAGGTAGACACCCCCGTCGACAAGGTGATGCCAGATTTCGATGCGTCGGGACTCTCCCGTCTTGCGCCCAATGGTCGTGATGTCAACGTTGCGGTCGACTTCCAGCGCCTGCCGAACGGCATCGTCCATAACCCTGCTCCTTCGTGAAGTGTCCTCACTCTAGTTTCACCCGTGGACGGTGTCCAGCGCGGCCCTGACATGACTCCGTTGACGCACCCACTGCCCGTCACTACACTACGGGCAATCCCCCAACCCTCGCAGGAGGTGTCGCATGGCAAGGATCCGGCACATCGCCCTGGCCACTGACGATCCGGAGGCCACCGCGAAGTTTTACAAGGAGGGCCTCGGCCTCAAGGAAGTTGGGAAAGTCAACTCAACTACCGCCGAGGGCTACTACCTGAGCGACGGCCATGTGAACTTGGCGGTGCTGAAGTTCAAGGGCGACGACCCCGCCACCACCGAGGGCATCCTCCGTTACACCGGCGTCCACCACTTCGGTCTGCAGGTGGACGACATGGACGAGGCCCGCGCCCGCATCGAGGCCGCAGGCGCCGTCCACCGCCCCTATCCCGGCACCGAGGAGATGGTCGCCCGCGGCAACGTCGAGGTAAAGTTCTCGGGACCAGACGGCGTAACCGTCGACCTGTCCGAGAGCGGCTGGCTGGGGACTTCCGAGCCGGAAGACTAATGCAACTCAAAGGCGTGTAGAGAACGCAGCCGAGAGAGGAGAACAACATGCCAAGGATCAAGCACATCGCCATCGCAACCCAGGACCCGGAGGCCACCGCCAAGTTCTACAAGGAGGGCCTCGGCCTGCGTGAGGCCGGCCAAGTCAACTCCGTCGCCGCGGAGGGCTACTACCTCACCGACGGCTACATCAACGTGGCCATCCTCCGCTTCAAGGACGACGACGCCGCCACGACCGAGGGCGAGGTCCGCTACACAGGCATCCACCACTTCGGCTTCGAAGTTGACGCCATGGCGGAGGCCGAGGAGCAGATCCTCGCCGCCGGCGCCACCCACCGCCCCAGTGCCATCACCACGGAGAACGCGCAGACTCCCCGCCACGGCAACGTCGAGGTCAAGTTCGTCGGCCCGGACGGCGTCACCGTAGACCTTTCGGAGGCCGGCTGGGTGGGCACCGCCCCTGACTAAGGGGTCCGCAGACCATGCAAGCGAACAGGGGAGGCCATATGGCCTCCCCTGTTCATCAAACCCGTGACTACTAGTTCGTGGCTCGCCGGGCGGGCGCCTTAGTTGAATAAGTCCCGGAGTTCCTGCAACTCCGCCTCGCTGTACTGGAACGTCGCCGGGTCCCATGCCATGTTGATCTCCGGTAGCTCCACGTTCTCGCTGATGGTCCCCGTAATCCGCGCTATCGCGACCTGCGTGTAGACCAGCAGCGATGCGCCCTCCTCCACGATGCACTCGTTGGTGTAAAGGTCCGCCGCGCTGCTGCAGCCCATGTACTGGCTGTCCTCGTCAAAGATGTCGTCTTGCGGCGTGATGCCCGGCTTCAGCACCGCAAACGTATACCCCATGCCCGCAGCGGGCTCCTCGAACACGAAGGTGAAGGTGCCCGCGCCGCACAGCGGGATGATGTGGGTGATGTTGGGCGCCACGACAAGCTCGATTTCCTGGTCCACCGCGAATTTCGTCTGCAGGTCTCCGTGCATGACGTTGTTCGCGTCCTCGCTGTCGCCGTAGCCGAATGCGTGGCCAAGCTCGTGCCACAGCAACCGCCGCACCGTCTCGCCGTCGTACGGCACCCAGTCCCCGAGGCAGTTGGTCTCGCCCAGGGGCACGAGGAGGCGGCGGCTCGCGCCGACAACGGTGTCCTGATGGCCGCCGGCGTCGCGCAGCCAGCCAATGGTGAAGTCCGCGGTTTCCTGCGGCCCGGACGCGCTCACATTAAAGCCCTGCAAGGTCCAGGTCGCCAGCTCTTCGGTCAACAGTTGGACGGACTCGGCGACGCCTTCCGCCGCGTATTCCGGCAGGTCGTCCATCCTGTAGGTGATCAGGCCATTGACGATGCCGCGCAACAGGAGATGGCTCTGTGCGCTCTCACGCTCGGCCTCACGCTCCAGCGTTGTCCTCGTGGTAGAAAGCTCACGCTCCGCCTGCTGCTTGGCGAAGCGCTCGCGAGCCACCTCTCGCTCGACCTCTACCGTGGCAGCCTCCGCCTCCAGCAACGCCTCTTCCGCGGTGACGCGCGCCTGCCGCTCTTCCTCGGCCATCTGCAGCGCCTCATTCTTGGCCAGTTCCTGGTTAATGCTTTCCTGCTCAGCGGCCGTCCTAGTAAGAGTCTCGCGCAGTGTCGCCTCCTCCGCGACGCCCCTGGCGATGCGCGCGGCATCCAGCTGCTGCTGCAACGCCACCTGCTGTTGCTGCAGAGACGCTACCTGCGCCTCCGCGTTCACCCGTCCCTGCGTCTGCGTTTCGATCGTCACTGCCGCTTCGGCATCGTCCAGCTTGGCAAGGTCGAGATCGCTGCGGACGGTGAAGAGGAGGTATGTCGTCAGGCCAACGAGGCCCAGCATGATCAGAAATCCGAACACCGTTCCGTTCAGCAATCGTGCGTTGCCGCGCCTTCTATTCACTCGCATGGTCAACTTCCCAAGCAGGAAAGCCAGACCATAGCACAGGATGGTCTGGCTCCCTTGTGTTACGGAGGAAAGACGTTCACCGGAGGGTTCGCCTCATCCCCGTGGTCTGGTAATCAGTCTGTACGCTACTAGTTGGTCTGACGGGTCTGGAGCGCGTGGTAGCGGAACTTCTCCCGCGCCGCGTCCAGCCGGCCTCCCTTGGCAATCTCCTGCCGGATGTTCTCTTCCGCCTCTTCAATCTCGCGGCTGATGTTTAAGACCTCTTCTACACGCTGCTGCGGGATCACCACGATGCCGTCGGCGTCGCCGATGAGCACGTCGCCGGGCGTTACGTGGACCTCGCCCAGCGAGCACGGCTCGTTGATGCCGACGCACTCGACGCGGTCCTTGCCGGTGCGCATGGTGTTGCCTCGGCTGAAGATGGGGTAACCCAGTTCCAGGCTGCGCATCGCGTCTCGGCAGACGCCGTGGATGACCGTGCCGGCAATCTTGTTGCGGTGCGCCATGATCGTCAGAATATCGCCCCAGACGGTCGCGTTCGGCTTGCCCTCGTTGTCCAGGACCACCACGTACCCCTCGGGCACCTCGTCGATGTAGTCGCCCACGTTGCCCGGCTTCACGGCGTCGACGGGAATTGTCTTCACCGTGAACGCCCGCCCGGCCAGCCGGAAAGAGCGGTCAAGGGGCATGATGCCGACGGCTTGCCCATTGATGCCCAGCCTGTCGAGGGCGTCGCTAATTGCGGTGGTCCCCATAGTGTTCAGTTCTTCTATGACCTTCTCCATGGACTACTTCCTTTCCAGCATGGTTTCGTAATTGGACCCCATGACCTGGCTGATGGGCACCCCCGACAGCACGTCCTTGGTCATGAGCGCCTCTCTGGCTGCGATGTCCTCCGCCGCGGCCACCGCTTCCTCCGCGTGGTCGGCCGAGATGAAGACGACGCCGCTGCTGTCCGCAATGACGAGGTCGCCTGGCTTCACCCAGACGCCGCACATTTCGATGGGCTCGTTGCACGATTCTTCGATGATGCGCGTCCGTGCGGTTAGCTGCACACCGGCGCGGCCGTAGACCGGCAGGCCGAGCTCGCGGCTCTCGTCCACGTCTCGCACGGCCCCGTCGACGATGACGCCTGCGACTCCCTTGACCTTGGCGCCGTTCGACAGGATCCCGCCCCACGCGGCGCAGTCGAGCCGCCCGCGGTGGTCGATGACGATCACGTCACCCGGATTCGAGGCCTCGATGGCCGCCGCGCCAAGATGCCGGGTCGAGCGCTCGCCGCCGAAAGCCTTCATGCGCGTCGTAACAACGCGTCCGCAGATCTTGGCCGTCACCGTGAGGGGCCGCAGGCCAATGACGGACCCCTTCTTACCCAACCGGTCCAGGGCGTCCGAGGCCGCACAGGCGTCCACCTTGGAGAGACGCTCGACCAAGGTGTCCTGGGCCGCTTCCTGCGTTGCCATAGGAATTCCCCCATATGCGGAATGCTGCCCGCTAGTGTAACGCCTTGTCCTGTAATGCGCTAGCAGTTCGAGGGAATCGAATCTGGTGTTTCTTGGGCAATTTCGCGAGAAACGGGGAGGAGTCTCATCCGTCCGGACCTCGGGTGCTGAGCTGGAACGGACAAGAAAAAAGGGGCCCCGCCATCAGGCGGGGCCCCAAGTATCCGTGTCAGCTTGGACTTACGTCCACTCAACCATGCCCCAGCCGCCGCCGGTGCCGGCGTTGGTGCGGTACACGGGCTCGTAGCCGATCTTCTCAGCTTTCAGGTGCTCCAGCGCCCCGGCGATGGTGACCCAGTTCAGGGTCTCCGACGCGGCGGAGTGCAGGCGGTGGCGCGGCAGGTTCATCAGGATATCCGCGTCATTGTCCACCATGCCCTTGATGGCCGTGCGGTCCAGCTCCTCGTCCACCGTGAAGTGGCTCAGACCGCCGGAGGTCATGATGGCTACCCGCGTGCCGTTGCCGCCGCTCCAGGACTCGACGGCCTGGCGGATGGCACGGCCGAACTCGAAGCAGCGCTTGGCGCTGGGCTGGTTCGGCGGGTAGCAGGTGTTCTGCCAAATGGGAACGATGGGGATGAGGTTCTCCTCCATCACACGCTTCACCACGAAGCTCCACGCGTGCGGAAGGCCGAACTGCCGGGGCTGGGTCACCCGAACGGTCTCCATCTCGCCGCCCTTGGAGTGCGGGTAGCGGTGGCCGACGGTGCCGCCGGGGTTCTCCCGTAGGTACTTCGAGTGGGCCACGTCAAAGTCGTGGTCAATCATGTACTCGATGATGTGGCGGCCCAGCTCGGAGACCACGGGAATCTCCAGCTCGCGCTGGGGGTAGCCCGCAGCCGAGGCCTTGGCCGCCTCGGATGCGTCCGGCGCCACCTTGCGCGGGTAGTACTTAATGGTGTCGCCCCAGTAGACCATGAAGGCGGGCATGTTGTCCTCGAAGAGCATCTCGTCCTGGTCGTCGCCGACCATGACGGCGATGTCGGGCTTGATGCGCTTGTAGGTCTCCGCCAGGTGGGCGATCGCCGCGTCGGTGTTCTCCTTCTGCCTCTTGTGGGTCTCATAGTTGCAGAGGTCCGCGATACTCGGGTTCGCCCGCTCCAGGGCCTCATCGAAGCTGTAGATCTCGCCGGTGGGGGCGAAGCAAAGCTCCTTGTTCCGCTGGTCGTTGAGGGCGTGGTTTGCCCAGAGCTCAGCCGGCTGCATGAGCATCGGGCTATGGGAGGTCCCTATTCCCAAAACAATCTCTGGCATCTCTTCCTCCTTCGTCCTGTAAACCCTAACTCTCTCTGGCCGTTCTTGGTCGCAGATTATAGACCCCGGTGGGGAATGCGTCCACCACCGGGGTCAAGTGCGCAAAAACTAGGCGATGGAGAAGCGCGGGAACGCCTTCTTCGCCGTGTCCTCAAACACGTTCCTGCGGTCCTGATCCGTCAGCCAGTCGATGGACTCTATGACAGGCTTCAGGTCGTCCAGCCACTCGCCGGTCTCGGGGTTCTGGCTGGAACCGGAGCCCGGGTTCTCCGTGCCGAACATGCAGCGGTCCGTGCCGCAGATTTGGAACAGCAGGTCCAGGCTCTCCTTGTTGTACAGCACCGCGTCGAAGTACAGCTTCCGCAGGGACTCGTCGAAGGTCTCGACGTCCTTCTCACGCCAGCGGTGGGCGCGCCAGCGACCGATCTGGTAGGGCACCGAGCCGCCGCCGTGGCACACGATGATCTTCAGGTCAGGGAAGGTGTCCAGCGTGTTGTGGTCCATGAGGGACATGATGGCGATGCCCTCTTCCGTGATGAAGTGGTTTGAATAGGTCTCCCTGTTGTTCCGGCAGGACGCCGTGTGGATGAGCGCCGGAACGTCCAGCTCGACCATCTTCTCGTAGAGGGGGTACCAGTACTCGTCGCCCATCGGAGGCATGTTGGGGTCCTGCCCCTCGGAGGGGTCAGGGTCGATCATGACGCCGACGAAGCCCAGCTCCTTCACGCACCGCTCCATCTCCTCGAAGACGATGCTGACGGGCTCGCCCCACACCTGCGGCAGGCCGCAGACGCCGCGGTAGCGGTCAGGGTAGTATTCGACGGACTGCTTGATGGCGTCATTGTTGGCCTTGCAGAAGTCTTCGACGATGCTGGCAAGCGGGTCGGAGTGCATCAGCTGGAAGGGACGTGGGGAGAGGAACTGGACGTCCGTGCCCACGCCGTCCATTCGCTTGACGTGGTTGTCCACGACCGGCCGCATCCGTTCGTCGGAGATCTTCAAGCTGCCGCGCTTGCGGTGGATGCGGCTGGAGAGCAGCCCAGCCTTGAACGCCATAAGCTCGGGCGGGCTGTTGAGGTGCCCGTGAATGTCCACAACCTTGTAGTCTGCCATGGGGCCTCCTTTAGTTCCGAATTCTATTGCGGCTTGACGGCGAGCGCGGAACGCATGCGCGCCCACGCGCGGGCAGCCGCGAAGGTGAGACCAAAGTATCGTTCGCACCCGGCGCGGTGTCAACCATAATCACGCCTCATCGTTGCCTTGACCTCTTGCGACTACGGGAGTATCCTCTGCGCACTATCGTGGGAGGGTTCTGCCCACCACTTCTCACTACCTTGGAGAAGACATAGGGAGGATGAAGGCATGCTCACACAGGAAGACAATGAACTGATCTGTCGAGTAGGCCCCGGCACACCCATGGGCGAGGTGATGCGCCGCTACTGGCATCCCTTGCTCATCTCGGACGAGCTCCCGGAGCCCGACTGCCCGCCCGTCCGCGCCCGGCTATTGGGCGAGGATCTGATCGCATTCCGCGACACCAACGGCAAGATTGGCCTCATCGCCGAGTCGTGCCCACACCGGGGAGCGTCGCTGTTCTTCGGCATCAACCAGGAATGCGGCATCATGTGCATCTACCACGGCTGGAAGTTCGACGTGAACGGTGACTGCATCGACATGCCGTCGGACATGCCCGGCAGCGGTTTCAAGGAGAAGGTGCACGTCGCGGCATACCCCACCGTCGAGTCGGCCGGCGTCATCTGGGCCTACATGGGGCCGAAGGAGAAGCAGCCCCCGCCGCCCAACTACATCTTCAACAACCTGCCCCCGGACCACGTAATCGCCTACCGCGTGCCCATCTACTGCAACTACCTGCAGAGCATGGAGGGCAACATCGACTCCACGCACCTGGGCACGTTGCACGTCTACCACCAGGACAAGGTGCCCGTTGACCTCGACACGGACAGGCCCGGCTACCCGTCCCCCAAGTTTGCGCTCTACTCCCGCGCGAAGTACCGCTACGCCCGCGTCGACGTACAGGACACGGACTACGGCTTCCGCCTCATAGCCGAGCGCCCCACTGACGCCGGCAACAAGTACATCCGCACAAACTGCTTCGTCCTGCCCTACACGGCCTTCATCGCGGCCCAGCGCCGGGGCCCCGCGGGCGTGCTCATCCAGGTGCCGATTGACGACTACACGAACCAGCGCGTGGGCATCCGCTACAACGTCCACGCCCCATTCACCGCCGCGGAGCGCCGGCAGACCATCGAAACAGGCGCGCTCATGGACCCGAACGAGCCCAAGAAGCGGCTCAAGAGGGCTGAGAACGACTACATGGTCGACCGCTGGGCCCAGAAGAACACCATTCTGGCCGGCATCTGGCCCATCCCCGAGCAGGACTACGCCCTGATCGAGACCATGGGCGCAATCTACGACCGCACCAAGGAGCACCTCTACGGCGGCGACGCGGCCATCATCCGCTGCCGCCAGATGCTTTTGGCGATGGCCCGCAACATCCAGGAAGGGATTGACCCGCCGGGCCTCGACCCAGACATTCCGACGCACATGATCCAGTCTGAAGAAATCGTCATCGGCCCCGACGACGACCCATGGCTCGTCGCGGCGGACGCCGGTGAGACCACCAAGCGCGGCGAGAGGTTGCGCTAAAAGAACCAGGGCAGAAAGAAAGGGGGACGGATTCAGGCAGCTAGCCTGGGCCGTCCCCCTTTTGCAATTCAGCAGATGCACGTCGTAAGGGATCCCAAGGGGAAGCAGAAAGGAGCGGTCCAATGATGATGCCACAATACGTGCTAGGGTTACGGTTGCTCCTGGTGATGGCGCTGGCAGTGGCGCTGGCGGCGGCCTGCTCAAGCAGCGACACCGGCGGCACCGTCGCGACAACTACCACCCAGCAGGCCGCGCCCGCCGCGCCACAGGCTCCGGCCCCAGCGCCGGCAGCGGCAGCGCCCGCCGAGAGCATGCCCGGCGCCGCAATGGCGCCTGAGGCGGCTGCAATGCCAATTGCAGACCCAGGCGCGGCGCCTCGAGAGGCCCAGGAAGCAAAGATCGAGCGAGTGGTCTTTGGCGTCAACGTGCTGAGCCAGGAATACAGCATCATGCGCCACGGCAGTCAGACGCAGTCCATACAATACCGCCCGGAATACGAGCACCTGGTTGCCCTGGACCCCAACACCGGGCAGACCATCCCAGAGCTGGCGACGGAGTGGTCACTTGAGCCGGACGGCCTATCCTTTCGCTTCCAACTGCGGAAGGGCGTCCAGTTCCACCGCGGCTGGGGCGAGTTCACGGCCAGGGACGTGGTCCACACCCATGAGCAACTCGCGCTCCCGGACTCCGAGCACGGCCAAGCCTTCAGTTGGGCACGGGACGTCAGCGCGGTGGAGCCGGTCAACGACTACGAAGTGATCTTTCGCCTCACAAGCCCCGATGCAAACTTCCTGAGCAAGTTGGGCGAGCAGCAGAGCATGATGCCCATCCAGAGCAAAGCCAACTTTGACGCTGAGGGCGAGCCGGCGACCCCGGAAACACTGTACATCGCCGGTACCGGTCCGTACCAAATGCAGAAGCGGGTGATCGCTACGTATATTCGCTTTGAGCGGCCTGAGGGGAGTCACTGGCGCATAACGCCGGACTTTCAGGAGTTTGAGTACAGGTTTGTGGCTGAACCGTCAACTCGGCTAGCCGGACTGTTGGCAGGCGAGACGCATGTAGCTGACATACCCAAGGACCTGCAGCCGCAGGCAACTGGCAAGGGGATGAAAATCGCCAACGGCAACGTTCCCGGCCTGCGAACATGGGTCAATGTTCAGTGCTGCTGGACGGATCCGGATACGGGTGCCTACCCCGCAAGACCGGACAGTCCAATGACCGATGTCAGGGTGCGAAAGGCCCTGTCCAAGGCCATCAACCGTCCGCTCCTAAACGAGGCCTTCTTCCGGAACTCTGCCTCGCCCATGTACATGAACCATTTCCACCCCACTCGGCTGGCGTGGAACACGGAGTGGGAAACCAGGTTCCCGGAGCAACACGGCTTTGACCCGGTCGCGGCACGGGCCATCTTGGCGGAAGCCGGTTTCAACGAAAACAACCCGCTGGAGACCAACTTCGATATCGCGGAGCTGCCCCACTACGCGGGTGCCAGCGACTTGGGCGAGGGAATTGCGGGAATGTTCGCCGACGTGGGGGTGAAAGTGAACCTTCTCACCCGAGACTCGGCCGTCAGGCGTGCAGCGGGCCGCGCGAGAGAGAACGACAACCACCTCATCGTCTCGGCATCCAGTTCAGACCATTTCTTTGGGTTCGCGGTGTGGACCACTCCCATCTTCTCAATGACCAACGCCAACAACATTCCGGAAATCAATGAATTGACGCGGAGGGGAATGCAAACACTGGAGCCTGATGCGCAGTTTGCCATTTGGAGGGAGATCGGGAACGCGTACTACGAAACATACCAGACTCTGCCGCTCTTCTGGCTCCCCGCAGAGGCGGTCTACAACCCAGAGTTCATCTCCGACTACGTCTTCCCGGGGTCCATCACAGGCACCTGGACGCATATCCAAAACATCCGGGCGGCCCAGTAGAGCAGGCGTGAGCGCCACTACTAGCCTCGTAGGCTAGCAACCATTCGTCGCCCCGCCTCGGAATCTCGAGGCGGGGCGACGTCATTGGCCTCTTTCGGGGCACAATACGCGAGACTAGTCAGTCCGTTTGTGCTACATTCGGCTGCACCCGTAGGAATCTCCTATAAGGCGCTTCATGCCAAATCAGCTGCACTTGCCCAAAGCACAAGAAGTCTTGCTTGCCTTGCTGAGCCTCGCATTCATGGTGCCTCTAGCGTGCCAGCAGGAGCCGCCTCCGGATCCTGCCGAAATGGCCCCCACCTCTGCCCCGGTTGTGGTCGTACCGCCCACTCCACCTCCCCAACCCACGGCTGTCCCCGTGGTCCCTGTCTTGCCGTCAACCCCCGAGCCTTCAGCTCCACCGTCGGCAGCCGTAGCCGAGAGTCCGACGCCGACGCCCGAGCCGACGGCCAACCCGCTGCCAACCGCCACCCCTACGGCCGCACCAGTGCCAACTGCCACGTCGGAGCCTACTCCGACGCCTATGCCGACCCCAACTCCCACCCCCGTGCCCCCCAAGGTGCAGCGGGTAATCTTCGGCGTTGGGGTGCCATCCCACGAATACAGTGTCATGCGCCACGGCAACCTTGAAGACTCCTTCCAGCACCGCCCGGAATACGAGCACCTCGTGGGAACGGACCCGAACACAGGCGCCTTCACCCCAGAGCTGGCAACGGAATGGGAGCTCCTTCCGGACGGCCAATCATATCGTTTCAAATTGCGGGAAGGGGTCCGGTTTCATCGTGGTTGGGGTGAATTCACGGCTCGCGACGTTGTCCATTCCCATGACCAGCTGGTCAGAGCAGACTCTCGGCACCCCGAGGCGTCCAGTTGGCGCCGCGATGTTCAAGCGCAATCCATGGACGACTACGAAGTCGTCTTCCGACTGAGCCGGCCGATGGCCAACTTCCTGAGTGCAGTTGGTGAGCAGCAAAGCCTGTTGCCCATTCAGAGCAAGTTTCACTTTGACTCCCACGGAGAGCCGGCACGTTCTGACATCCTGTACATCGCCGGCACCGGGCCATACCAGATGTTGTTTCGGCAGACAGGCGCGCGCATCGTTTTCGAGCGTCCTCCAGAATCCCACTGGCGGGTGACGCCGGACTTTCAGGAGTTTGAGTTCCACTTCCAGGCGGACGCCTCAGTACGGCTCGCCGCACTACTGACGGGCGAGATACATCTCGCACACCTGCCCCACAACCTTCAGAATCAAACGCTGCAAAGGAACATGAAACTAGCCAAAGGTCCCGCGCCGACAATGGGCACCTGGGTCAACATCTCCTGTTGCTGGGTGGACCCGGAGACCGGTGAGTATCCAGCCCGCCCGCATAGTCCTATGACCAACGTGAATGTCCGAAAGGCGCTTGCCAAGACCATCGATAGACCACTCCTCAATGAGGCCTACTTCAACAACAGTGCCGAGATCATGCACTTGACCCACTGGCACCCGGCTCGCCTGGGCTGGAACCCCGACTGGGAGACGAACTTCCCGGAGGAATACGGCTACGATCCCTCCGCCGCCAGAGCATTGCTGGCCGAAGCAGGGTTCAATGCAAACAACCGCCTGGAAACCACCTTCGAACTCTTTGACTTGCCTCATTACTCCGGCGCCCGAGACATAGCCGAGGGAATTGCCGGCCGTATGAGTGACGTGGGCGTTCGGTTGATCCTCTCAACCCGATTGCCTTCCTACCGGCAGGCTGCGATAGAAAACATGGAGAACGACAACCTCCTCACCATGGCTGCGTCAACCTCCGACCAGTACACGGGGTTCGCGGAGTGGAATACACCCATCTTCCATGAGTACAACGCCAACAACGCGCCGGCAATGACCGAACTCACCAGGAGGGTGTTGCGCACTCAGGACCTAGAACATCAGAAGAAGCTTTGGACGGAACTGGGGAACATGTCATACGCAGCCTACCTAACCCTGCCCCTGTTCTGGTTCCACACGGAAGCCGTTTACAACCCTGAATTAGTTTCGGAATACGTCTACCCAGGATCGCTCCCCGGCTTGTGGACGCATGTCCACAACATCAGGGCGACACGATAACCGTAGCGCCGTTTCGTCTCCACACGCTCCCCCTTCCCCACCTGCGCACTGCGTGGTAACATCCCGAAAGTTTCGCTCTTGCATGGCCTACGGCCGTGCTATGCCGCAAAGGAGAAGTCATGATTATCGACGTCCACGGCCACTACACCACGGCCCCCCGTCAGCTCCGCGAGTGGAGAGACCGCCAGATCGCCGACTACCCTTCGGGTCGGCTCTTCCGTGAGCCACTCGAAATCAGCGACGACGAGATCCGCGAGACCATCATCAACGGCCAACTCAAACTGCAGCAGGAGCGCGGCACTGACGTCGCCCTCTTCTCGCCGACTGCGGGCGGTATGGCCCACCACTACGGCGACTTCAACACCAGCCTCCAATGGACTCGGACCGTCAACGACTTGGTGAAGCGTGTCGCGATGCTTTTCCCCAGCAACTTCATTCCCGTTTGCCAGCTCCCCCAGTCACCCGGCGTGGCGCCGGAGACGTGCCTTGAGGAGCTGGACCGGTGCGTGAACGAGCTCGGCTTTGTCGCGTGCAACGTTAACCCTGACCCGTCGGACGGCTACTGGACGGGCCCGCCCATGACGGACAAGTGGTGGTACCCGCTCTACGAGCGGATGGAGGAGCTTGAAATACCCGGAATGCTGCACGTCAGCATGTCCTGCAACCCCAACTTTCACGGAACGGGCGCCCACTACATCAACGGCGACACCACCTTCTTCATGCAGCTCATCGAGGGGGACCTCTTCAAGGACTTCCCCAATCTGAAGTTCGTCATCCCCCACGGCGGCGGAGCGGTGCCCTTCCACTGGGGCCGCTACCGGGGCATCAATCAGGACAGGGGCAACGCTCCCCTGGAAGAGCGCTTCCTCAACAACATCTTCTTCGACACCTGCGTCTACCACCAGAAGGGCATCAACGCGCTCACGGAGATCATCCCGGTCGACAACATCATCTTCGCGTCCGAGATGATTGGCGCCGTGCGTGGCGTCGACGCCAACACCGGCCGATACTTCGACGACACGAAGCCCTACGTCGACAACTCGCCCCACCTGACGGACGAGGATCGGCAGAAGATCTTCGAAGACAACGCGAGGCGCGTATACCCACGCATCAACAACTACCTGAAGTAGGGGACAGAATCGCGCATGATCATCGACAGCCACGGGCATTACACGACGTTGCCGCCGGCGGTGGATGCTTGGCGCTCGCGCCAGATAGCCGAGCTCGCTTCACCCGCCAAGGGCTCTATTCGCGTCAGTGACGACGAGATCCGGGAGAGCCTGGAGAATGGCCAGATCAAGCGGCTGCGGGAGCGCGGCACGGACAAGATGTTCTTCTCGCCGCGCGCGTCCTCCATGGGGCACCACTTCGGCGGCGAGAAGATAAGCCTCTATTGGACCCAACACTGCAACGACCTCATCGCGCGCGTCGTCAGTCTCTACCCTGACGACTTCATCCCCGTGTGCCAGCTTCCACAGTCGCCGGGCGTCCCGCCCAAGGCCTCCATCGAGGAGCTGGAGCGGTGCGTGAACATGGGCTTCGTCGGCTGCGTGATGAACCCTGACCCATCTGGCGGATACTGGACTGACCCGCCCCTCAACGACAAGGATTGGTGGTATCCCTTCTACGAGAAGCTGGTCGAATTGGACACTCCGGCCATGGTGCACGTCAGCGCCACCTGCAACCCCAACTTCCACAGCACCGCGTCCCACTACATGAACGCGGACACCACCGCCATCGTCCAGCTGCACCAGAGCACCGTCTTTCAGGATTTCCCCGGCCTCAGGATCATCGTGCCCCACGGCGGCGGCGCCATCCCCTACCAGTTTGGCCGCTTCCGGGGCATCGCACTGCGCGATGGCTTTCAGCCCTTCGACGAGTTCATCAAGAACATCTACTTCGACACGGCCATCTACGACAGGAACGGCCTCGAGCTGCTCCTCAAGGTGGCGGGCATCGACAACGTGCTCTTCGCCTCCGAGATGATTGGCGCCGTCAACGCCATTGACCCTCTAACCGGCCGCTACTTTGACGACCTCAAGCCAACCATTGACGAGATCGACTGGCTGACGGATGAGGACCGTACCAAGCTCTTTGAGGGCAACGTCAAGCACGTCTACCCTCGACTCAAGCAGCATTTGAGGGACTAACCCAAAGGAGACAAGGCATGAAGCTGGTATTCTTCAACGACTACCGCCTCGGCGTCCTGAAGAAGGAAGAGGACCGGGTGGTGGACATGACCCTGGCCCTTGAGGAGATTCCCCGCGTGGGCCCCGGCGACTACATGTGCCGGCTCATCGAGCGGTGGAACGGCTTCAAGGTCCGGCTTGAGCGCAACGCCATCGACCTGCCCGGCATCCCGCTCAGCGAGGTGCAGCTTCGGGCGCCCATCCCGAAGCCCGGCAAGATCCTCTGCATGGCTGCCAACTACCTGGAGAACGGCTACCTCACTGAGCCCCGGCCCATCAACGGCTTCCTCAAGAACGTGAGTGGGGTTATCGGCGACGGCGACACCATCCACCTGCCCGCCGCGGACGCCACCGTGTTCCACCACGAGGCTGAGCTCGGGCTCGTAATCGGCCGCAAGGCGCGGAACATCTCCGAGGACGAGGCGTACAGCTACGTATTCGGCTACGTGAACTTCATCGACGTCTCCGCGCGGGGCCTCGGCCCGCAGGGCGCTGACACCTTCCTGCAGGGCAAGTCGTACCACTACTTTGCCCCCATGGGCCCCTATCTCGTCACCGCTGACGAGGTGCCCGACCCGCAGGACGTGAAGGTGCAGCTCTGGGTCAACGACGAGCTCCACCAGGACTACAGCACCAGCGACATGGGCCACTCCATCCCCAAGACCCTCGCGTGGCTCTCCACCATCGTCACGCTCAACCCGGGTGACGTGGTCGCGCTGGGCACCAACCACCAGGGCCTCGGCGCGCTGCAGGACGGAGACAAGGTAGAGCGCGAGAGCCCCGGCCTCGGCCGCCTGACAAACTACGTCTCCGACCCGAGGAAGCGCGAATGGCCGCGCGGCATCGACCAGGAGATGGCGGACCGCGTCGCCGGCAGAATCTAAGCCTACGGCCACGGAGGTAAGAAACAACCATGAAGCTGGTCATGTACAACAACTACCAATTGGGCCTGCTGCAGGACGGCGGCGTCATAAACCTGTCCGAGTCCCTTTCGGACGTCAACGCGCCCACGCCGCAGGACCTCGTCAATGCCGTCATCGCCGACTTCGAGGGCACGTTCCGGGGGCGCATCGAAGAGATTGCCTCCAAGGGGCAGCCCATTCCGCTGGACCAGGTGCACCTGCGTTCCCCGCTGCCACGACCGGGCAAGATCCTCTGCATGGCGGCCAACTACCTCGAGAACGGCGCTCTGCCAGAGCCAAAGCCCATCAACGGCTTCCTTAAGTCGCCTGAATCGGTCATCGGCGAGGGCGAGACCGTCGTCCTTCCAACCGTGCACGAGGCGCCCGTGTTCCACCACGAGGCCGAGTTGGGCGTGGTCATCGGCAAGGAGGCCGTTGACGTCTCCGCTGCGGACTGGGAACAGTACGTCTTTGGTTACGTCAACTTCAACGACGTCTCGGCGCGCGGCCTGCATCCGAACAGCTTCCTTTGGATGAAGTCCCACGACACCTTCGGGCCGTTGGGACCATGGCTTGTGACCGCCGACGAAGTCGAGGACGCCCACAATCTGCAGGTGCGGCTGTGGATCAACGGCCAAATTCGTCAGGACTACAACACCAATGACATGGCCTACAAGCTCCCCGAGACCATCGAGTGGCTCAGTTCCATCGTCAAGCTGGAGCCGGGAGACCTCATCGCCACCGGCACCAACCACCAGGGTCTCGGCCCCATCCAGAACGGCGACATCATGGAGATGGAGATCGACGGGCTGGGCAGGATCACGGTGAACGTCAAGGATGAGCTGAACCGGGAATGGCACCGGGGCGTGGACACCGACATTGCGGACTGGGTCGCAGGCCGCTCATCGGAGCCCCCGGCGTGGGCGCGTCGCTAAACGAAGGCAAAGAACAAAGGAGGAACCCATGGCAGGACAACGGCTGAACAACATCATCAAGGCCCTCGAGGAGGGCAAGCCCGCAATCACGACGTTTGCCGGCCCCGGCATTGACAACGCCATCGCGGTCAGCGGTGCCAAGTATGACGGCGTGGTCTTTGAGTCTGAGCACAACCCGTACGACATCGGGTTGCTGCGCCACTGCCTGCAGTACATGCTGAACCGCAAGCAGATCCTTGACGGTGGCACCCTGGCGCCGGCGGTCACCCCCACGGTCCGCATCCCCCCGAACGGCGGCGAAATGAACCAGTGGCTGGCCAAGCAGGTCTTGGACATCGGCTACTACGGCATCGTGTGGCCGCACGTGAGCACCGTTGAGGAGGCCTACAACGCCGTCGCCGCCTGCCGCTACCCCCGCCCGCGCGACGCCGAGTACTTCGAGCCCGAGGGCCAGCGCGGCGACGCCCCCGGCAACGCCGCCCGCTACTGGGGCCTCTCCCAGCAGGAATACTACAAGAAGGCCGACGTCTGGCCGCTCAACCCCGAGGGCGAGATCCTCTGCATCATCATGTGCGAGGAGATCAAGGCCATCGAGAACCTGCCGGACATGCTGAAGGAAGTCCCCGGCATCGGCGTAGTCCTCATCGGCGAGGGCGACCTGTCGCAGAACCTGGGCCACCCGCGCGACTACTACCACCCCGTCGTGGTGGAGGCGATGGCGGAGATCCGGGCCATCTGCAAGGAGCACAACGTGCCCGTAGGCCACCCGCATGTGGGCCTCGACAACATCGACCACGTCATCGAGGACGGCTACCGCTACCTCATGGTCGGCGCCGAGCGCTCCTACAACGGCCTCAACAAGGCAAGGGAGCTGGGCGGCCGTAACTAGGCAACCTGCGCGTAAACTCTCAACGAAAGGAGGAGGGGTCACGGACATCCGTGACCCCTCCTCTTTGGCTGTCGAATGTGGGTTGAGACCTGCCTTGCACGGGGCTTTCTACGCCGGCTCCGCTTCATCGAATACCCACCGCGTCGCGTTCTGGGGAAAGTTCGCCTCCGTCCATCCGAATGCAACTCGTGGCGCCATGCGGTACACAACTGCGCCCATCTCGGCCATGTCCAACTCCTCCGACCCGGGCTCGAAGCCGTACTTTGGATTGAACACCTCCTCAAAGCGGCGAATGACCTTGGCGTCGCTCGTTACCTCAGCCATGACGCCCTCAAGCACCACCACCTCGTCGCCGCTCTCCAGGTGCACTGTAGCGCGAGGGTCCGCCGCGATGTTGCGTCCCTTGCGGGAGTCACCCCCCGTCCCGAAGTGGAAGGCGCCGTCGAACCACACGCCCCAAACCGGCATCGCGTGCGGCCTGCCGTCCGGCCGGACGGTGACCACCCAGTAGTTCCGCGAAGCTGCCAACCGCTCCTCGGCCCACGACCACGGCAGGATCTCACCCTCGGAAGCGGGAGCGAGACCGTAGTCGCTGGGCACATTAGGGCGGCCCGCTGACGGCAAACCGCGGGCGGAATCTCGCATTTCAGTCATCTCCGTGTCCCTCGATCTCCAGAACGCAAGGCAAGTGCGTAGGAGGGCCAGCTCGCCGAGTCAAGACGCTTGAGGAGCCTTCGCTTGTCTAGGGCTGCGTGCAGCGCCCTAGGTCTTTTTGGCGGGAGAGTGGTATTCGCCAACAAACATCGAGCCCTCTGTGACCCGCTCTTGCGGCGCGCGCGCCAGCACCATCTTTTCGGGCAGCACGATGCCGCCGGAGAACACAAGCCGCATGGCGGTGTCGACGGTGATGTCCGTCTCCATGACGTCATCCTCGTGGATGAAGGCCATGTTGCCGGATGTTGGGTTGGGGACCGTCGGGATGTACACGACCGCCAGCGACTGGCTCCGGTCGGGAGTGAACACTCGTCCGGTGACAAAGCCCAGGGCAACCATGCCCTCCCTGGGCCATTCCACAAACACCACCCGGGTAAACGTGGCGGACGATGTCAGAGAGGTTATGCCCTGCTGGGTAATCTTGTAGAACGTCTTGACCAGGGGAACCCGGCTCAGCACCTCATCCTTGAATACCAGGACCTTGCTGCCGGCACGTGTGGAGTCCATCCACCCAATTACATAGAACAGGACTATAAGCGTGATGAGCCCGAAGCCTGGGAAATCCCATGGTTGGCCCATAACACCTGGCAGGGACCGAATGTATCCGTCTGCCTTGCCAATGAGAAACGCCAGCAGGATAACCGTTACAAGCAGGGGAATTAGCGCCACAAAGCCCTGCAATGTGCGCGACTGGATATGGGTCTCTACCCGCTCAAAGAGGTTGGGCTTCTTCTCCTCTTCCTCTTCGAACCTGTTAGGACTGTTGCCGTCGTTCTGGTTCGTCATCGCACCTCTCCTACGCTAGACCAGCGCTGGCGGCTTTCAATCGATCGGTTTTCTCCAAGGGAGCTCGGGTGGCGCCGCCCTGTATCAACGAAGGTCAGATTGCTCCCATAGAGAATGCTGCTCTAGGGGAGATTTAGGGCCGATTGTGTATGAGCAGCGTGCGTCCGTCAAGGTGTTTACGAGGCCAAGCACGCTCGACACCGGAGGGTTGCAGCGCATATTTGGAAATGATGTACTTACAAGTCAGTGGTAATTGTCTGCTAGGGCTTTGTTGTCGCTGATAGGCTGGCATGCTATCCTGAAATTACACCCAGGATTGAGGGAGAAGTGGGAGACAGTACGCTCGTCGAGTTCTTGAGGGACATTTTCATCATCATCGCAGGCGCCGCGGTCGTTCTGTGGTCCCTCGTGATGGTAATCATCGCCATCCTGATTTACAAGAAACTCAACTTGGCCCTGACCGCTGCTCGCAACGCGGCTCATAACCTCTCGGAAAGCGGACAGGCGGTTAGAGACTCCTTCGCAGGCAAGAATCCCTTCTTCGGCATTGCCGCAGCGGGGTTGGGAAAGGCCATTAGCTCGATGGTAAGGTCCGCGTTCAGGCGGTAGCGCCTGGAAATCGAGGACAAGACAGGAGGAAATGATATGGCAAATGATAACGGGGGCCACTTTATGAATGCCTTCTTGCTGGGGGCGGCCATTGGATTCGTCGTTGGCGTGCTGGCCGCGCCCCGGTCCGGCCAAGAGATGCGAGAGGAGATCAACGAGCGCACTCGCGGCATCCGCGAGCAGGTGGAGCATCTCGCCGAGCGCGTACGACAACAGCTGAATCGTGAAACCGAAGTTTCCGGCGACGGTGACGCCTCTCGGGGCAGCTAGTCCGGCACTCCAGTCTTCCTCTGGCGCCAAACAGACGGGCCCGCGGCAGCGCGGGCTCGTCTGTCCTTTGAATTCGACGCGCCTCTCTTTAGGTCCCCAATGAAATTCGGCAACAGGCAGCATCCCTCCTATCAATCTCTGACACCTGAAACTGGGGCAGCGAATTACTTTCGCAATTGACACCGTTTAAGGTCTCTGCTATTTTCGTGTCGGTAATTGCGAAAGGCAACGATTGTCAGTCGCACTCACGAGGTTTGTGATGGTAGAGACAAACGACCACAGCGTTCTCCCAGAGCCCGGGCAAATGGAGCCATCCCCTGCGCCAGCTGAGGACTCCACGATCCCCACAGGCCGGCGAGGGAGGCCGCTGGGAAGCGCCGCAAACCGCGCACGCCACGCCGTCGGCCGTGGAAGAAACGCCGCCCTCAACTTTGGCGGCTCAATCCAGGAAACCATCCGCAATTCCCTGCACGATCCCAGGGATTACGTTGTTATGGTACGCGTCAGCAAGGACGCCCTGGAGAGATTGGACGAACTGGTTGAATGCGGACTCCTCAGCAGCCGCTCGACAGCCGCCGCATTCCTCATTTCGGAAGGCGTCAGGGCTCGCACAGACCTCTACGAGAAGATCGCGGAGCAGACCGAGGTCATCAGGGAAGCGCGGGAGAAACTCCAGAAGCTGCTGGAGGACTAGCGCCCGAATCCGGTGCGCTCAGACTCTCTTGGCTCCACACCCTTTGCGCCGGCGCCTCAATTCCCAATTCCACCGGTAGGCCCCTTGCCTTGGCCGCACTTTGTCGGACACAATGCGTCCAACCTGTCAACAAGGAGCAGCGCCCATGATCGTCGCCACCACTAGCGAACTGCCCGGCATGAGGGTCAGGGAAGTGAAGGGGTTGGTCCAGGGAAACACCATCCGGGCGCGTAACGTCGGCCGCGACATCGTGGCCGGGCTTCGCAACATCATTGGCGGGGAAATCACGGAGTACACCCGGCTGATGACCGAGTCCCGCGCGGAAGCAACGCAGCGCATGGTGCAAGAAGCGGAAAGTTTGGGCGCCAACGCCATCCTGGGAGTTCGCTTCACGACCTCAACGGTAATCTCCGGGGCCGCTGAGTTGCTGGCCTACGGCACGGCCGTCGTCGTGGAGGAATCCTCGTAGAACAAGCGCATTACACCCCATCCTCGACTGCCCGGGGTCGCAAGAATTGCCTACCAAGGGCCACCCCGGCAAAGAAGAACGTGGCGACCAGCGCCATTGCGGGCCCAGACGGCAGGTCAGCGTAGTACGAGAGATAGAGTCCCACCACCGCCGAAGTCGCGCCTATTGCGGCGCCCCACAGCATGACTCCGACAAACCGTCGAGCAATCAAGTAGGCCGTTGCGGCGGGAGTGATGAGCATCGCCATGACCAGCACTATGCCCGCCGCCTGAATGCCGATGACGATCACTAGCGCCAGCAGACCCAGAAGAATGTATTCCACCACTCCCGTCTTTATGCCAATGACCCTGGCCCCTATCGGGTCAAAAGTGGTGTAAACCAACTGCCAGTGGTACACGTAGAGGCCGGCCACCACCAAGGCTGCCAGCCCAAGCGACACCACGACTTCCGTCGAGGAAACACCAAGGACTTGCCCTAGCAGAAGGTCCTCAATGTCGACCGTAATGCCAGTGGCCCGAGACATCATGACGAGACCCAGTGCAAACATCCCTGCGAAGATTATGCCGATAGACGTGTCCTCGCTGATGCCGGTGCGCCGGGCGACGCCGCCCATTATGACCGCCAGAAGGATAGCCGCGGGCACGGCCGCGATGAAGGGGCTGAATCCCAGCAGAAAGGCCAGCACCATCGCCGGCAGGACCGAGTGGGCCAGGGCATCCCCCATAAAGGCTCGTCCCCGGGTTATGACGTAGGCGCCCAATGCCGGGCACATAATGCCCACAAGCAAGGACACGATGAGCGCTCGAACCATGAAGCTGTATTGGAAGGGATCGAACAGAATGTCTATCATGCCTGACCAATCGTATCTGTCTCGACCATGCTGTGTTCGTGACCGTGCCACATGCCGTGCCCGTGCCAGTGTCCTCGCGAGAAATTCATCCCATGTGACCCGTAGAGCTCCTGCAGCACTTCTGAAGTGAATGCCTCCGCGGGCGGCCCCCACGCGCAAACGTGGCGGTGGAGGCACAGCACCATATCGAAGCGCTCGGCCAGATTGGACAGGTCGTGGGTGGCTAGCATAATGATGCAGCCGTCATCCCGGAGAGAGCGCAGCACATCCACAATCTCTTGCTGTGCCCCAACGTCGACGCCGCTGAAGGCCTCGTCCAGCAGGATGATGTTGGCCTCCTGCGCCAACGCCCGTGCGATGAACACCCGTTGGCGCTGTCCGCCCGAGAGTTCGGTCATCAGGGACGAGCGGCGTTCCCACAGCCCCACGCGGCCCAGGCTTTCCCGCACCAACACGCGGTCCTGTCGCCCCGGGCGGCGGAGCGGATTCGCGCCAGTCCGCCCCAGCATGACGACGTCCAGGATAGTTGCTGGAAAGCGCCAGTTGATGCTGTCTTTCTGAGGGACATAGGCCAGCGCACCGCGGAAGTCCACTTTGCCCCTCGTGACGGGCAAGACGCCGGCAATGACGTCAAACAGCGTGCTCTTGCCTGCGCCGTTCGGCCCAAGGATCCCCACGAGGGATCCCCCTCGGACGTTGAAGGTAACGTCCGAGAGGGCACGGAAAGTGCTGCGTTCTACCGTTACGTGGGCAACGCTCAGTTCCGGACGCATAGCAATTGAAGTTGCCATCCCTACCCTTCGCTTCGGATCCTACCGCAATGCCGCGACAATGCGGTCTACGTTGGTCCGCACCATCGTTATGTAGGTGCCCGCCTCGCTGCCGGGGTTGCCCAGTGAGCCGGAGTACAGGCGGACCAGGTCTGCACCGGATTCTTCCGCGACAGCCAGCGCGAGCCGCTCGGTCACCGTCGTTTCGCCGAAGATCGCCGGCACGTTGTACTCTTCAACATCATGTGTCAACTCCGCCAGGTCTGCCGGAGACGGCTCGACGTCAGTCGTTGTGCTCAGCACGACACCCACCACCTCGAAGCCATAGCGAATGGCGAAGTAGCCGAAGCTGTCGTGCGAGGTAACCAGTAGGCGGCGCGATTCCGGAACCTCGCTCACCCGGGAGGCGGTCCAGCTGTCCAGGTCCGCCAACTCCCGATTGTACGCGTCGGCGTTGGCCAGGTAGTCGCTAGCACGGTCGGGGTCGAGTGCCCCAAGCCGCCCGGCGATGTCATTGACCGCGCTCTGGACTCGGATAGGATCGAACCAGAAGTGGGGGTCTTCAAGCCCATGGCCGTGATCTTCGTGCTCTTCCTCGCCTTCCTCGGTGAAGTGCTCTATCTCCTCAATGACCTCGTCCGGAGAAAGTGTTCCGGCCTGCGCTTGCATCAGCAGCTCAATCACCATGTCCGGCAACTCTTCTTCTTCCTCGCCGTGGTCGTCGCCTTCCTCTTCCATTTCCATGCTTTCCATCAACTCGCCGATCTCCACCAGGCCTTCAATCGCGGTTATCTCGCCCTCTTCCACCTCGTGGACGATATTGCTCAGCTCTTCGAGCAGTTCCACCTCGTCCGCGTGGGTGGCCGCAAACTCAATGGGGTCGATACCCTCGCCAAGCTCGATTACCGTAGCGGGATCACGAGCGGCGTTGTGCAGAAGTTCCTGCAGCCATGCGCCTTCCAAGCCCAGACCGATGCTGAGCACAAGGTCAGCGTCGGCGATCTGGGTAACGTCCCTTGCTCCTGGCTGGTAGGTGTGCGGGTCCGCGCCCACGGGCAGGAGGTTGAACACCTCCACGTCGTCCCCGCCTACGTTCTCAACCCAGTCCGCCACGATGCTGTTTGTGGTGACCACGCTGAGCTTTGGCTCCGCAGCTGCCCCACCTGAACACCCTGCAAGGAAAGTGACTAGCAGCAGCGCCAGCAAAATCGCTGCAGCCCTCCCCATGAGCCGGACTGTGTGCATACTCGTGTTGTCCATTCCACCCTCTCCCATTAGTTTTGCGCTATAGGCTAGGAACCCACCAACTCGGCAAGAGAATCGTCGTGGGCGTGCGCGTGCCCATGCCCGTGCAGATGGAGCGCCGGCCGTGACTGCTCGTCCTGCAGGCACGTCGGACAAGTAACGTACAAGTCGATGCGGTGCCCGACGATGACCCCGGGGATTTCCCCGCTCAGCGCCCGCAAGAACCGCTCAAGCGTGGCGGCTCGAAACTCCGAAACCAGTCCGCACCGGACGCACACCGTGTGGTGGTGGTGCTCAACCCTGGAGGGACTGTACCGTGGCGCGCCATTCAGCATGTTCAACCGGCAGATGGCGCCGACCTCCTGAAGGAGTTTCAACGTGCGGTAGATGGTTGCTCTGCCTATTCCCGGCAGCTCCGACACAATCTCCTCGGCTGTGAAACCCTCCTGCTTGGCCTCCAGCACACCGATGATCTCCCGGCGCGGAAGAGTGAGACGGTACCCGTTGTCCTCTAGGATCGCCATGAAGTTGGATCGAACTGCCTGCTCCGTCATGTTGATACCCTGTATCAATTTTGTCTCAATTGGTCTGCATTTGGGTTCAGGGGTTTGAGATTTGAAGGCTTCTTAGCTATGGCAGACAATCAAGATGTTTGGATGATACTCTATCTCATAAGTCTCGTCAATAGTCACAATGAAATGACATATTCGGGCCTCGTGGCCTATTCAATGGATTGGCAATATTGGGTCAAGTGTAGAGGCTGTGCAAGGTGTAGAATGAGGCCAAGGCGTTGCTTGGAGCAGGCATGGCATTCTCTACCAGGCGTTGACGGCTGAGAGGTCAACACTCTCGAAACATCCTGGGAAAGGCAAGGAACAATGGCGAAAGCGGGTGAACGCGAGCCCAGAATCGTCGTCAAGACTACCACCTTGTCGGTCCTTGCGGAGACAAAGGATGAGGTGCTCTTGGTACGGATATACGGACGCCTTGATGGGCAGAACGGCCCAATCTTCCGGCAGGCGCTTGAGTCGCTAGTAGTCGACAAGCTCCAATTGTTCATCGTTGACATGGAGGGCCTAACCTACATCGCAAGTGACGGTCTCCGCGTGCTCTTGGGCCTTCGGCGTAGGCTCTCAGAGGAATCGTGTAAGTTGGCTCTCTGCAGTCTCCCGCCCAACATCACACTAGTCTTCGAGATCAGCGGCTTTGCCCGGGCTATACCCATTTACCCCGACGTGGCAGCGGCAACAGTAGCGGGTGCCGATTAGTCTGCATTTCCACACAACGTACTTCCCGTCATTCTGCAATTCTCGATGTTGCGCGAAAGCACTAGACCCGACGCCATATCTTGGCTACAATCTGCGTACCTTACGTTCAGGGTAGGTCGGTCTATGGCCAATCAGACCCGGAAGGGAAGGCGCGCCGCACGAGCCGGGCGCCCCCTCTGGAGGCGGGCACAAGCTATGGCCAGGACAGTCCTCCACCTTTGAGCCTACCGGAAGGAGCAAGGTCAATGAGCACAGATGACCGTCAGAATGAGGCCAGGACAGTTGCCGACTCCAAGAACCTCACCGTCAGCGGTGAAACCAGCAGTGGTGTTTTGGTAGCAAGCGTCGCCGGTCGTGTCGACGGCAGCAACGCCCAGGACTTCCAGAGCGCCATCGAGACACTCTTGGGTGACGGCGCCGCTGCACTGGTGATGGACCTGGAAAACCTCGCCTACATCAGCAGCGCCGGCCTTCGCGTCATCCTCTTGATCTCCCGGCAGATGCAGGGGCGTTCCGGCAAGTTTGGTGTCTGCGGGTTGACCGGCGCGATCAGTGAAGTGTTCGCTCTCAGCGGCTTCGACAAGATTATCCCGATCCATGCCGCTCGAGCCGACGCCCTGTCGGCGCTTGGTGGCTAGGGCAGCTCTCACTGACGTTCCGAGACTACCCTAAGCCATCTGGGAAAGTCCCTGTTGACATCAATGCCGCGTCCAGCTTCAAGTAGCCCTGACAGGGAGTGAAACACGCATGGAACAAACTGCGGAGAACGAACGCACCTATAAAATCCTGGTAGTGGACGACGAACCGGACGTCGAGCCACTGGTCCTCCAACGCATGCGGCGGCGCATCCGCTCCGGCAGGTACACGTTCGTGTTCGCGCAGAACGGCGTGGAGGCCCTTGAGCGACTCCAGAATGACGGCACCATCGACATGGTGGTGTCCGACATCAACATGCCGCAGATGGACGGATTGACCCTGCTTCAACAGATTCCCAACGTGGACCCGGACATTCGCGCGGTAATAATCTCCGCCTACGGCGACATGAAGAACATCCGCACCGCCATGAATCGCGGCGCTTTCGACTTCGTGACCAAGCCAATCGACTTTGAGGACCTTGAGGTCACCATCGAGCGCACCCTGGGGCACATCGCCCAGTGGCGCGAGGCCCTCTCCTCCCGCGACAAGCTGGTCGCATTGCAGAATGAACTGGACGTCGCGCGCAACATGCAACAGTCCATTCTGCCCACCGCATTCCCGAAGGGCGACGATTTTGAGATTTACGGGAGCATGGAGCCGGCTCGCAGCGTCGGCGGCGACTTCTTCGACGTCGTCCACCTAGACCATGAACGCGTCGGCGTCGCCATTGCGGACGTCTCGGGCAAGGGCGTGCCCGCCGCGCTGTTCATGATGTCGAGCCGTACGCTTCTCAAGGGTTCCGCCATAGGAAATCCAGAGCCGGCAGATGTGCTCCGCGAAGTCAACGACTTGCTAACCCAGGACAATGACGCCGCCATGTTCGTCACCGTCTTCTACGCTGTGTACGATCCCTACACGGGTAGGTTCACCTACGCAAACGGCGGTCACAATGCCCCCCTGCTCGTCAAGGCAAACGGAGAGCGCTCCCTTCTTCCCCTGACCGCAGGGTTGGCGTTGGCGATCGTGCCAGACATGGAGTTCCAGCAGGACTCGATTGTGCTCAGTCCCGGTGACACCGTGGTCTTGTATACCGACGGTGTCAATGAGGCCATGAACAGGGACCACGAGGAATTTGGCAACGACAGGCTCCTCGAAATCTTCGCCGGCAAACCACCCGAGTCGGCGACCGAGGCCAACGATTTGACATTTGATGCGGTGGCAGCATTTGTTGCGGGCGCCGCCCAGTCCGATGACATCACCTGCCTAGTCGTTCATCGCAAGGGGGCCAACTCTTGAGCGAGACTCTTGCACTGAAGGTTCACACCAACCGCGGTGAGATCAGCCACATCACTGCCGAGGTCGAGACCCTCGCAGAGCGCGAGGGCTGGGCGCCGGACCTTGCCTTCAAGGTCAACCTGGCCCTGGAAGAGTTGGTCATCAACATCATGGACTATGGCTTTGATGGCGGGGACCACGAAATCGACATTACCCTCATCTCTGAGGACCATCAGCTTACCATCGAGATTTCTGACAGTGGCAAGGCCTTCGACCCCTTGACGGATGCCCCCGAGCCCGACGTGAATGCCCCCATGGACGAGCGTCCTATCGGCGGTCTCGGTGTCTATCTTGTCCGAAACATGATGGACGACATGAAGTATCGTAGAGAGGGTGACCGCAACTACCTCACGTTGGTCGCCAATAGGGAGAAGTAGATCGGATGCCTGGAGAACAGACGGCCATGCGCTCCACAACTGGGAGCGGAGTGGCCAAGGCTCTCTTGATTGCCTCCGTTCTCTTCGCCATCGTGTCCGCTTCCTGCGACCTGATTCCCGGCGGAGAAGACGCGGAAGTCAACGACACCGGGATCATGGATGATGTCGCCGCCCCTGTTCCGACTGCTGAGCCCGTAGACGAAGGCGTCCCTGGCGTCTTTCCAGACCGTATCCACTTTGGGCAGAGTGCCGATTTCTCCGGAACCGCCAGGGCGCTCGGCACCAACATGCGCCTTGGCATCCTGATGGCTTTCAATGAGGTCAATGAAACGGGCGGCATCAACGGCCGACGCTTGGAACTCTCCAACCTCGACGACCTCTACACACCGGACAAGGCCGTTCTCAACACCATCAGGCTCATAGAAGAGCTCGAGGTCTTTGCGCTAATCGGCGCCGTCGGCACGCCGACCTCCCGTGCCGCCGTACCCGTCGCACAGGAAGCAGGCGTCCCGTACATTGCTCCCTTCACCGGCGCTGAGTTCTTGCGAGACCCAGGCTTGAACCAGGTCCTCAATCTCCGCTCCTCTTACTATCAGGAGACGGAGGAAATGGTGGAGCGACTGACCACGGATCTAGGCATCACCCGCATTTCAATCTTCTACCAAGATGACTCCTTCGGACGCGCCGGGCTTCAGGGCGTCCTCAACGCAATGGAAAAGCGTGACATGGAGTTAGCCTCCATCGGCCTCTACCAGCGGCTTACCACCGCCGTCAAGGCTGCCCTGCTGGACATTCGGCAGGGTGACCCGCAGGCCGTCATCATCATTGGCGCGTATCAGCCGGCGGCTGCGCTCATTCAGTGGTCCCGGCATCTGGGCTTGGATCCGGTATTCATCGCCGTGTCCTTTGTGGGCAGCAACGCCTTGGCCGAGAGCTTGGGAGCGAACGGCAAGGACGTCTTTGTTACGCAAGTCGTGCCATTCCCCACGGACGACACCCTTCCGATTACCCAGGAATACCTGCAGGCCATAGAACGATACTTCCCCGGCAGAGAGCCTGGATTCGTGTCCTTTGAAGGTTACCTTGCTGGCAAGCTGGCCGTCGAGGGCGTACGACGCTGCGGAGAAGACCTTACGAGGGAGTGCTTCCTGGAATCGCTGCGTGATGGGGAACCTATCGACCTCGGCGGCTTCCGTGTACAGTACGGTCAGGGTGACAATCAGGGCTCGGACAGAGTCTTCATCACCCGGATTGACGAAGAGGGCGAGTTTCAGCCAATAACCAACTTGCGGGACGCATTCGTTCAATAGGGGCAGTGTCATGCTCAGGTCATTCTTGAATCTCCGCTATCGGATCTCCACCCAGCTCTATATGGCCCTGGGTAGCGCGGTGGGCCTCACCATCGCCGCCAGTCTTGTCGGCTGGTTCTCCTTCAACAACCTTGGCGAGGTCCAAAGCCGTGTGAACGATGACACGGTGCCTGAACTTACGGCGGCGTTCAAGGTCGCCCAGAGCACTGCGGCCCTCACCGATGCCGCACCCCGACTCGCCAACGCCAACTCCTTCCAGGACCTCGCCACCATCGCCTCCAGCGTTGAGGAGTCTCACCAGGATCTACTTGAGGACCTTTCGGACCTCCGGAGCGGGGAAGAGCACACCGCCATATTCCTCGGCATTGAGTCCAACGTCGATAACCTGCTCAGCAATATCGACGCCATAAGGGAACTGCGCTCCACTCACTTTCAACTGGCTTCCCGCTCCAACTTCCTTCGCCAGGAGCTTGCTGACGTCCGGGAGCAATTGGACGGGCTGCTGGTTTCCGAAGTCGACGACCAGCTCTTTTTCACTATGACGGGATACAGGACGCTTGAGGATCCGCCTGTCTCGTCAGAGGAATACTTCGCCCCAGAGCAGCTTGGACGCTACCGCTTACTGGCGGACCTGCACGCCCAGTCGGACAGCTCGACGCTCCTGTTGGAGAGCGCCTTCAGCATTTCCGCAGCGGCCCTCCTGGAGCCGTTGGCAGAGAGCTTTGAGTCCTCCTCCGGTGAGATCTTCCGCATTCAGACGGCCATGGGTGACAGTGTTCTTCAAGAGGAGCTGGACCCGCTGCTAGACCAGCTCGTAGAGTTGGGCACTGGTGATGAGGGAGTGTTCATTACGCTGGGTGAGGCCCTGCGACTTGAGGAGAGACAGGAGCTGCTTGCCGCAGAAAACCGTGGCATTTCCGTCGGCCTCGTGTCGCAGGTTGACAGCCTGGTTGATGCCGCCAACGTCCGTGCTGAGGAGGCCACGCTGGCGTCCGAGGAGGCAATCTACACCGGACAGGCGCTGCTTCTTTCCATCAGCGCCATCAGCGTTGGCGGCGCCATCCTCATCGCCTGGCTCTTCGTCGGCCGCTCTCTGTTGCGACGCCTTGCGACGCTGTCCGCCTGGATGCGGCGCATGGCCAGCGGTGACCTCGAAGCACAGGTCGAGATGAAGGGCCGCGACGAGGTCGCCAACATGGCCGCCGCGCTGGAGGTCTTCCGCCAGCACGCCCTGGAAGTGCAGCGCCTCAACCTGGTCGAAGAGCTCGCGGGCGAGCTACAGGGCAAGAACGAGCAATTGGAGAGCGCCCTCGGCCAGCTCAACCGCGCACAGGACCAGATAGTGATGCGTGAGAAGTTGGCTGCGCTTGGTGAGCTCACGGCCGGCGTGGCCCACGAGATTCGCAATCCGCTCAACTTCGTCAAGAACTTCTCGGAGGTTTCAACGGAGCTCCTGGAAGAGCTGCATGAAGTCCTTGACGAGGCCGGCGACAGTATCCCGCAGAAGAAGAGGGACGAGATCCAGGAAATCTCCGAAGACCTGTCCAGCAACCTCGAGCGCATTGGCTCACACACGGCGCGCGCCAACCGCATCGTCCACGACATGCTCATGATGGGCCGCGACACCGCCGAGTGGCAGACCATCGACATCAACAACATGGTCGATGAATACTCCCGGCTGGCGTTCCATAGCGCGCGCGCAACCGATCCCGACTTCCAATTGGACCTGCAGGTGTCACTGGACGACAACGTTGGCCAGTTGGAGGCAATCCCGCAGGACCTTGGCCGCGTCTTCCTCAACATCGTCAGCAACGCCTGTTACGCCACCGACGAGAAGAGAAAGGAAATCCTCCGCACAGGCGGCGACTACATGCCAACGGTATGGATCAACACGGCCAAGAACGATGAACAGATCACCATCAAGGTCCGGGACAACGCCAATGGCATGCCCCAGGATGTTGTGGAGAAGATATTCAACCCGTTCTTTACGACAAAGCCCTCCGGACAGGGCACAGGACTAGGGCTGGCCATCTCCAACGACATTGTCAGGGAGCACGGTGGCTCAATCGATGTCGTGAGCACCCCGGGCGAGGGCACGGAGATGATCGTACATTTGCCGTTGGTGAACGCGGCCCGCGCCTCCGAGACTTCTGAAGAAACCGCTGCTGTCGTAGATGATGACGAGGCAGGCGAAGATGAAGGGGCGGTTGCCGCCGCGGAGGCCGACTCTGCAGATGGCGCCTAGCCTCCCCCAGTCAGCGCGGTTACAGCTCCGTTGCCAGAGTTGATTGGGGTCTAGACCACGGCTTCCTGTTGCTGGGGAAACATCTCCAGCACCATCTGCACAATCCCGTCTGTGTCGAGTTGAAGCTGCCGCCGCTGGTCGGCTGCCGTGCCGTGCTCCACGAAGGAGTCAGGCATGCCGATTCGGCGGACCGTCACTCCCTCAACCCCCGCGTCCGACAGCGCCTCCAGAACCGCGGAGCCAAATCCGCCGGCCAAGACGTTTTCCTCGATGGTCACGATGCGGCCCGTGTTGCGGGCGGCGTCGAGCAGCAGGTCCACGTCCAGGGGCTTCACAAAGAGCGCATTGACCACGCCGCAGGCAATGCCGAGCTCCGCCAGCCTGTCGGATGCCTGCATGGCCGCGGTGCCGGGCTTCCCCAACACGAACAGCGTCACGTCTCGCCCCTCGCGCATGACGATGCCTTTGCCAACCGGCAATTCCTGCAACTCGTCGTCCAGCTCGGCGCCGGCGGCTGCTCCCCGCGCGATGCGGATGGCGAAAGGCCCCGGGTGTCGGTACGCCGTGTAGATCAGGTGTTGCAGGTCGTTTTCATCCATCGGCGCCGCCACAACGGCGTTGGGCAGCACTCGCAGGTAGGATATGTCGAAAGCGCCGTGGTGAGTCTTGCCGTCTTCACCGACGATGCCGGCCCGGTCGGCGATGAGTGTCACCGGAAGGTTGGGCAAGCACACGTCGTGCACTACCTGGTCGAACGCGCGTTGCATGAACGTGGAATAGATGGACACAAACGGGTGCATGCCATCCGTAGCCATTCCGGCAGCCATGCTCACCGCATGCTGCTCCGCGATGCCGACATCAAACACCCGGTCGGGGAACTCCTGCTGTACTTCCGCGAGCCCGGTGCCCTCCAGCATGGCGGCGGAGATGCCCACGACCTTGCTGTCCTCCTGCATAATGCGGCGGATCGTCTTGGAAAACACCGCCGAATAGGTTGGCGCACCAGAGCCTGCCCCCAACGGTGAGCTTGGCTGGTGGAACTTCACCGGGTCGTCTTCGGCCGGCTTGTATCCGTGTCCCTTGTGCGTTACCACATGGACCAGCGGCACACGGCCCAACGTGACCTTGGCCTGCTCCAGTGTCTCTTCGAGTTGCTTTATGTCATGCCCGTCGACGGGCCCCAAGTAGTGGAAGCCCATCTCCGTCCACATGACCGTTGGCAGGATGAATCCCTCGATGCCGCCGCCCAACCTCTTTACGAGCCGATAGATCGCCTCGCCGGTGGGCACCCTCTTGGACAGCGCGCGCATGCGCTCGATGACTGCCTGGTACTCCGGGTGGCTGATGAGCTTTCTGCGCCAGTTGGTGAGAAAGCCGATGTTCTCCGAGATCGACATGCCGTTGTCGTTCAGCACAACGATGAGTCGCTCTGGATTGCGGTGGACCAGGTTGTTTAGCGCCTCGAGGCTCGAGCCGGACGTCAGCGCGCCGTCGCCGACGACGCAGACCGTCCACGCGTCTGTACCCCGGTTGGCGATGCTCTCAGCTATGCCGTGGGCCACCGAGAGGCCGGTTCCAGCGTGCCCTGCCACCAGGACGTCGTGCGGACTCTCCATGGGCTCGCCAAAGCCCGAGAGTCCGCCTTCCAGCCTGATGTCCTTGAACTCGTCGCGCCTGCCGGTCACCAGCTTGTGCGTGTAGAGCTGGTTGGTCGTATCCCAGATGATGCGGTCCGTCGGGCTATTGAATACCCTGTGGATCCCCAGCGTAAGCTCCACCACGCCAAGGTTTGACGCCAGGTGGCCCCCCCGCTGCGTGATGACGGAGATGATGGTGTCCCGCGCTTCCTGCGCAACCTGCTCAACCTCCGCCCGCGACAATGCCTTGAGGTCGTCTGGACCATCAATCCTGTCCAAGAAGCGGTCAGTCATCTAATGTCTCCTTTTGCAGGTAGGCGACCACGCGCAAAAGTGGGTAGTTACGAGAATACCCTTCTCTACGCTACTCTACGGGATTCGCTGCCTTGATACAAGGAGAGCCATTTGGAGGCGGCAAACTGAGACCGTGTGCCAATTCAGCGGCGGCCTCCCACGCTTGTCACCAACCCCGAGATCGTTCGTCATAAACGTGGTCCGGCAACTTGCAGCTAAAGCCGGGCTCGTCAAAGGCTGACACCGCCAGGGACTGGATGAAGTTGTTGAAGTGGCTGTCGGGAGTGGGCCGATTTGGAATTCGCGTGCCGGCATGAAACTCGTCGAAGTTCACCCAGCAGGGGACCTCCCCCGCCTTGCGAAAGAACTCTCGAAGACCCTCTGGAGCATCACGTAGAGCGCCTCAAGCATCCTGCTCGATGTTCGCCTCGACGAAATGGTCCGAGTCCTGTCTGCTCAGCATGGAGAGGTCGTCCATAGCCGCATCAGCAAGAGGGTCACCGACCCAGGCATTGGCGACGTAGTTGGCCGTAAGCTCAGGGTTCTGAGCATAGGCTTTCTCATACCTGCCCAAATAGTCAGTTGGGATGCGGTCCAGCAGCGTCAGCAAAGCCTCTACTCTGGCCCTTCAGGTACAAACGTTCCCCGTCGGCGCATATGCTGGAGCAATTCGAGAAGCCTCATAGAGCATCCTGTGTTTTCCATAGTGTGCTAGAGACGTGCTTGACATGAATCTACCTTATAGCAGTGCTAATGCGCCAACTTCCGCAAGTTGAGTTGAAATTGTGCAATGCTTTTGTCGGTCAATTAATGCGTATCATGCACCTGCCATACTACCTAATCGAACCACACACGCTTTCGACAGAACTGTTGCTACCAATGACGTTTCCAGCCATTTCTACCATGGTGAGGTCAGGAATTTCACAAATTGTTCTTCGATCCTAACGGACATTCCGCTATACACAGTCTTTGACTCTTGCCCAATCTGCACCTGATGCAGGACTCCTCTAAACGTCGTATAGTATAGGGTGCTTCTGGCTTGCGGGTGCTTCCTCGCTTGCCATGCGCTCCATTCCAACCGGCGTACCCAAGGAGGAGCTATGTTGCTGACCAGGCTCGACAGGATGCGGACCGCGGCGGCTTTGCTGCTTGCCGCGTTGGTGCTTTCTTTGGCGGCGGGGGCGTGTGGTGGCGAGGGCGCTCAAGGGCCGCCAGGACCGCCCGGACCTGAGGGTCCGCCCGGAGAGCGCGGCGGCCAGGGGCTTCAGGGCGTCTCAGGCCCTGAGGGTGCTCGCGGCGAAACGGGTCCTCAAGGCCTTCCGGGAGAACCTGGCAGTCCCGGAGCTCCCGGCCAGCCGGGCGAGCAGGGCCCACCCGGCGTCGATGGGAGCGCCAGCGAAAGGGACATTGAATTCACCACCGTTGGCGGCTCAATTGCCTGGAAGTACACCGACGAACCCGCCGACGCCTGGCGGACGCTGGCGGCCCTACCCGAGGCCAGCTTCGCGCCCGATTCCGGAGTGAGCCTGGGCATGCTCGCGCCCAGCCCGGACTGGGAGGTCATCACCGTCTTCACCATCGGCGATCGCGTCAGCAACTACCGCCCACCCGGAAACATGGACGGCAATGAAGCCTTTTCACTGAACAGCACCACCGTCCGGGTCCTCACAAACCACGCCCTGTCAGCCGACCAGGGTCTTCCATACACCTTGAGCAACAACCTCTCTCTCACAGGGTCTCGAATCTCCTACTTTGACATCGACAAGGACACCCACAGGATCAAGGATGCAGGCGTAGCTTTCGACCGCGTCGTTAACCGCGCGGGCGCTCCCCTGACTGTGCGCACAGTCGACAACGTCGACTCGGGCCCCCTTCGCCAGCTGGGCTCAGGCACCTACGTGCCCCGAGGTACACTCGGCATGGTCAACGACGTCTACTTCGCCGGCGAAGGGATCGAAGGTGGTCAGCTGTATGCCCTCGACGTCGATGAGGGCGACCTCTACGCGGTGCCGATGGCAGGACGGGGCGCATTCACGAATGTGACGTTCGTTGACACCGGCACATCCACGTCCATTGGCATGGTCATCAGCGACGGCCGCCCCGGCGCTCCCTTGAAGCTCTACATCGGCGACAAGAATGCTCTGGGGGACAACTCCTTCCTGGACCGCAATGGATTTGCCATGGGCACCCTCTACGTTTGGACGACCAGGAACGGTGACGAAACTCCAGAGCAGTTCGGCCGGACCGGAGAGTTCCGTCAGGGTACCTTCAAGGAGATCGAGATTTTTGACGCCACCAAGGCCAACACGGAAGGCTACGATGGCCAGGGTTACGTCAACCAGGAAATGCAGGACGCCATGGCCTTCGGCAGCGATGCTCTGGGCGTCGACGGCGTTGGCGCCTTCCGCTTCTCCAATCCTAGGGATGTGGCGACCAACCCGCAGAACGCGCGCGAGGTCGTTCTGACTTCGGCGGGGAACGGCGAGTTCTACCCCAACGATGACTGGGGCGCCGTGTACCACATAGAAGTCGCCGCCAACACCCTGTCCGCCAACGCCCGCATACTCTTCTCCGGCGACGACGGTGGCAACGGCCAGTTCCCCGGCGGTGCTGACTTCGGCCTCCGCAGCCCCGACGGCGTGGACTGGGGCAATGACGGCATGGTCTACATTCAGGAGGCCCGCGCCACGTACAACGCCGTATTCGGCCGCTCAAGTGGTCGAGAGGCCTCCGTGTGGCAACTGAATCCCCAGACCGGCCAGCTTGTCCGCATCGCGGAAGTCAACCGGACTTTCGTCCCGATAGGCACGGAGGACACGGCGCCCGACGACCTGGGAAACTGGGAGACAAGCGGTGTGCTTGACGTGACCTCCTTGTTCAACAGCCGCTTCACCATGCTGCTGATAAACGTACAGGCCCACAGCATGCAGGGCGACCTCCTGGGCGGAAGCAACATCAGCCGGGAACTGGTCGCTGGAGGCCAGATGGTCCTCCTCCGCAACCTTACCTAACCACTGCGGTGTAGACACAAGGTGGGGGGCCGCCAAGCGTTGCCCCCCACCTTGCTTTTCCGTCGCGAGCCGTCACCCCTCAATCATCTCTCCGCGGCGGCCTTGGCCTTCGAAATGAGGGTGTCCACGTCAGGGAAAGGCTCCTCTTTCTTGGGTCGAAGGAAGAGCAGCGTGGCCCGCTTTACCGGCCTCTTGGTGGTCTCCGCCACCGCCCACGCGTAGAGCCCCAGTTGGATCTCGTATTCCGGCCCGAGCTCCTGTACCTGCTTCGGGGAGAGACGGTCCGTCTTGTAGTCCACGATGGACACACCCTCAGGCTCGTCGATCAGCAGGTCGATGAACCCCTCCACAAGCCTGTCCCCCAGCTTCGCGCTGACGAAAACCTCGCGATAGTAGCTTGCCGCGTCACGTCCGACCAGCTCAACGAGGTCCTTGACGGTCGTCATGTCCAGAGCGTTGCGGGACAGTTCGATGACCTCGTCAGCCATGTGCCCGATCCCCTCCGCCGTGGCCTGCGCCCGGCAGATGTCCTCCAGTCCCGCTCCCGTCTCCAAGTCGATGCTCTGCAGCACCGCGTGGACCGCACGACCCAAATTGGTGGCGGCGCGTCCACGCCGGTACGAGACCTCACCGTCGCCGCCCTCCGTCTTGTCCGACGTCACAGTGTCGCCCGCCGCCGCGACTCCCGGCGCAGGCGCCTTCGTACCCTGCGCTATGGCCGTGACCGCCTCCGCCTGCGGCTTGGACGCGCCCGCGATGGTCGCATCGCGCCGTGCCGCCCATTGCGCCCGCTCGCTTTCGAAGTCTCCGCTGTGGGCGGCCTGGTCATCAGCGGCCTGCGGAGTGTAGGACTCGTACGTGGTCAACAGCCGCTCCCAGTCGAGCGCTTGGCGAAGTTCCGGGCGGTCCTCGCAGAACGCCTCCAGCGCCGCCGCTCGAGAGTTTTCTGTCCTGTTGCTCCCACGAAAGAGACTCACAACCAGATGGTCCCGTGCTCGCGTGCAGGCCACGTAGGCCAGCCGCACGCTCTCCGCCTCGTCGGCAACCTTCTCCTGCCGGCTCGCCTCCTCGTAGCCGAGCGTCGGCACGTAGACACCTGCTGAGACGCTCAGTCTGACCTCAGCTTGCCCGGTGTTCCGGTCCACGATCACCGTATCAGCCCCACCCCTGCGCTCACCGCCAAACCCCATCAGCAATACGACGGGGAACTCCAGCCCCTTGGCCGCGTGCACGGTCATGATGCGCACGCAGTCCTCATCGGACTCCGGCGCGGGCGATTCCACTGCCCGCGCCCGCTCCTGCACCTGACGCTCGATCCAGTCGAGGAAGCCCCGTAGGGAACCGCCTCCCGCCCGCCGGTACGCCGCCGCCTGCTCCACCACGAACCGTAGCCGTCGCCAACGTTCTCGCGGCCGGCGCCGGTCGAACGAGAGTTCCACCAACCGGCGCTCCCGGATGAACCGGTCGATGAACTCGTCCGGTGGCATGGTGCCGCTCTTGTCGTGAAACTCCCGCAGCGACGCAAGCGCGTCGGCGACGGGACCCGTCGCGGCGCCGGCGTGCAGGTAGTCAAAGCGGCCGCCGCCGTCCACAAACTCCAGCAGTTCCACGTCGCTGCACCCGTAGGCCGACGATCGAAGCGCCGCCACCAGCGCCACTTCGTCGCCCGGGCTGTCGATGGCCCGCAGGCAGCCCAGCAGTTGACGCACATCCTCCGTCCCCAGCACGATGGACTCACTCTCGATGCGGTACGGAACGTCCGCCGCCTCCAGGGCCTGCTCCAGGGTGCCCAGGCTCGTCCTGCTGGGCAGCAGGAGGCAGATGTCACGGTAGGTGGCGTCCCGCCACTTGCCGCTCCCTTGGTCCCGCACCTGCCACCGGTCCTCGCGAACGCTCCGCGTCAGCGCTGCGGCCGCCTGCCCCTCCAGCCGCCGTGCAACGGCCATGTTGCCATCGATGCTCTCTCCCAGGTAGTAGACGGCTGGCGGGAACGCGGCCTCTCCATTCGTGGTGACGCCATGCGTCGCCACAAGATCGCGGTACTCTGCCTGCAAGCCGCCGCCAATGTCCACCATCCACTTTCGGAAGATGTGGTTGACCCATGTGATGATGCTCTGCTGAGAGCGGAAGTTCTGCTGCAGGGGTGTGCTCTCTGCCACGAGACGGCCCCGGACCTCCGCCAATGTCGTGATGTCCGCCCGGCGAAAACGGTAAATGGACTGCTTTGGGTCCCCCACCATGAAGAGCTTGCCTGGCACGGACTTGACGTCCTGCCAGCTTTCCGCTGCCCCGGTCGGGTCGTCCGGGTCACCCGCGAGGAAGAACGCTATCTCCGCTTGGATCGGGTCCGTGTCTTGGAACTCGTCGACCAAAACGTGGTGGAACTGTCGCTGGAACCGCCTCCGAGCCTCCTTGTTGTCCCGCAGCATGTTCCGTGTCCAGACCAGCAGGTCGTGGAATCCTGCCTTTCCATCCGCCTTCCGCTGCCTCGCGTAGTCCGCCACGAACCGGCGCACCGCTTCGAGCGCCGGGGTGAATGCAGCCGCGCGAAGCTCGGTGATCTCCCGCTCCCTTGCCGCTTCCAGTTCCCCAAGCATGTCCTTGAGTAGCTTGCACCCGTTGGCCCCAGTGACTGGGTCCTTGTCCCAATCCGACTGGCGCCCGCGGCTGGTCGAAAGCCGCCGGACCAGCAGCCGCACGAGGGCCCGCTCATACGCGCCGTCGTTATCCCCTCGTTCGGGCAACCGCCGAGCCATCGCGATGACGTCGCCGCAGTGGTTATACAGCGGGTCTCCGGCCCCGTACTTCGACAATTCCATGAGTCGTTCAATCTCCGGCGCTGCCTTTGCCAACCGCGTACCCACCGTCAAGGTTGGCTCCGGCGCGGCCGGTATTGCCGTTTGCTCGACGAGGTCGTAGTCATCGTTGAGGGCGCCTGCCACCTGCCGGAGCTGCTCCAGCCTCAGGCCGAGGTGCAGCGCCCGCGCCAGCGTGGGCGCCAGCTCGTCCGAGTCCAGCGCCCCGTCGAGCCACTCGTCCCACGCCGCCTGGAACAGCAGGTCCGACTCAACGGCGTCCAGCATCTCGAATCCGGGAGGCAGCTCCGCCCCCAGCGGCAACTCCCGCAGCAGCGACTGCGCGAAGCTGTGTAGCGTCTGGATGGAAGCGGCGTCCATTTCCGCCACGGCTCGCCGGCATCGTTCTCGCGACTCCGCTTCACGCTCGCCGTCCGAGGCTGCTGCCTCCAGTTCATGGCGCACGCGGTCACGCAATTCGGCCGCCGCCGCCTCCGTGAACGTGATAGCGGCAAGCCCCTCCATCTTCGCCCGGCCAGAGGTGATCAGCGTAACGATCCGCCCAACCAGCGCCGTCGTCTTGCCTGTTCCCGCGCCAGCCTCGACGAAGAGGTTCTCGTCCAGGCTGGTCTGGATGCGGTCCCGGTGCTCCTGGTCCTGAATCGACGTCTGCTGGGTCATTTGGCGTCCTCTTCCCCGTCGCCGTCTTCATCCGGCGTGCCGGCGCCCAGCCGCGCGTAGACTGCGGCCTCCGGCGAGCCCTGCTTCCGCTCCCAGAGCGCCTGCCTGTTCGATGGGCAGACGCGCTTGAAATCGCAGAACCGGCAGTTTTCGTTCTCGCCGTTGAGACCGGACGGTCCGGGGACCGCGGGGAAAACCCCTCCCCGGACGCCCTCGGCGATGGTCTGCACCGTCTTCTTGAAGTCCTCTTCGACGGCTGTCAGGTCCACAGGGTAGTGTACGGTCGCGCCGGCCGCGGACACGAACCAGTACTCTGCCCGCAGCGTTGCGTTCGGCAGCAACGTCTCCCGCACCGCCAGCGCGTAGACGGGCAACTGCAGCTTCTTTCCCGCCACAAGGGGATCGTCCTTCATCTTCTGGTACTGGTAGGTGCTGCCTGTCTTGTAGTCCATCACCACCGCGCGAAGTTTGTCCGCGGAGGCGTCCACCCTGTCTATGTAGCCGCGAAACTGCAGCTCGTCCCCACCCGGCAGCGTCAGGGTCACCTGTGGCAAGCCGAATCCGAATCTGTACTCGGTGTGGAGAGGCGCCATGCCCTCGGCGGCACGGTATTGCGAGTCATCCACAAGGAACCGGTCAAGGTCCTGCAGGATGTCCTCCTTGGCCACCTCCCACAACGCACGGCGGCCCGTCACACCCTCGAGTTCCGCCTTTGCGAACCCCTCCTCTGCGATCTCCCGGAGCAGCTCCTGGTGCTGAACGGACCATGCCTCCCCCGGCGGCATCTCCCGCTCCCGGACAGTCCTTGTGATGAACTCCTCGAGGATGCCGTGGAACAGGTTTCCCCGCTCCATCGGGGAGATGGTCAGCACCTCCTCCGGCGTCGCCCACGTCGAGAGACCGAGCACGCTGCCCAGGAAGTGACGATACGGGCACGTCGCCCAACTCTCCAGCCGTGACGGCGACATGACCTGCGAGAGCGATCCCGATAGCCTCTTGCTGTCGCCCGCAATCGTGCCAACGTAGCCGTCGTACTCCGTCAGGCGCTGCCCGGCGCGAGCCCGCTCCATTGCGATGGCCCGCCTCAGTGGGCCGCCACTTGCGGCGAGGGGGTGCCGCGCCAGCCGCGCACCCGCCCTGCGCCAGTCGGCGAGCGCTGTCAGGTCGTATTCGTGTCCGTCGGCGGACTTGCCGCCGGAGCCCAGGCGCAGCGCGTCCTCCATCGATTCGATGACCGTCATCCACGGCGCATCGATGGTGTTGAGCCGCTCAGAGGAGACCCGCTCGCCCGCCTGTGCCGACGCAGCCTCCAGCAGCCACGGCGAGGGGTACTGCGGCCGCCGCTGCACCGGGTTCACTCGTGAGTACGACAACCGCTGCCGTTGCCCCGTGGCCAGCGCCGCCAGGTAACTCCGCCGTTCAAGGAGCTGTGCTTCGCGGCGAAGGGACAGGGCTCCCTGAAGCACGTCGGCGCGAACGTCCTCCGGCAATAGTGGGTCCTCGCCGGTCCTCGCCGGGTAGTCGCCCTCTGACATGCCCAGGACCCAGACGGTGTCGAACTCCATTCCCATCGCCGCGCCAAGCCCTGCCACAAAGACTCCGGTGCCGGTCGCGCCCGCGCGGCCCACGGGCGCCGCCAGCGCTTCCTCCAGCCCGTAACGGAAGCCCTTCAGTGTCGTCGAGACCTCCACGGCGTCTAACCGGCCCATTTCGTCCAGCGCCTTCTCCACGCGGTCGAGCGCGTCTTGGTGCTCCGGCAGGTCGCGCAAGCCTTGCGAATGCTCCTTGAGCGCCTGCTTTGCCCAGTCGGCATACCCGCTCCATCGGCTCCCGTCCCCGGGCGGCGGCTTCTCAGCCAGCCGCTCCACGAACGCGGCAAGACGCCCGGCGCTTTCAGCTTGCGCACTGAACCCCCTCGCCTGCGCCTCGGTCAGGTCTCCCTTCGCCTCCTCGCGGTCGCGCCGCTCCAACTGTCTGCCCGTCAGCCTCTGCAGCCTGTCCTTCCACTGCGCGGCCCCTCGAACCACGCCGGCTTCACGCGAGAGCCCCTCCCACCGCTGCAACTCGCCCGAAGCCGAACGGTTGCTCGCGGCGTTCCACACCGGCGCGTCCGCCAGCCACTGCATCAGCGTCGCCCGCCCGAAGTCGTCTTCGATGACCGCCAACAGTCCCGTCAACAGCCGGCCCGGCTCCGAGTCGCGCAGCGGTGACGGGTCCGGCCCTGCCACCGGAATCCCGGCAAAGCCAAGCTCCACCCGTAGCTGAAACGCGTAGGGGTCAGCCCGCCGGTACAGCGCCGCCATGCGATGGAAGGGCACGCCGTCCTCCGCCAGCCGGTGCATCTCCCGTACCGCCTGCCGCACCTCCTCGCGCGCGTCCGGCGCCGACATGACGGACTCGGGCGAGGCGTCGACGCCCTTCGGATCGCTTACGCTATGGGCGCCGGTGGCTTCTCCGAGGACCTCCCACCACGCGCCCTCCGCGGCGTCGACGTCCGCCTCTCCCGTGCGGCCCACCACGAGGCTGCACGGGACCACTCCAGCCAGCGCTTCCAGAAGCGCAGACTCGGCGGGAGATGGTCTTTGCACAAGAAAGAAGACCAGCGCTCCCACGTCTCGCAACGCCGGCTCCCCTTTGCCCGAGCGCACCGCCTCGGCGGCCGCCCAGGCCATGTCCTCGCGCACGTAGTAGTCCCTGGTCCGCTCCCGGAACCCGCGGAACAATTCGACCGTCGCCTGCCGCAGCGAGTCCGACCCCGCCAACGCGTCCAACTCACTCTCAGTCAGCCTCATGAGCTCACGGAACGTCGATTGCAGCGACCGGTGCAGCGTCGGGTGCGTCGCGACATTGCCGAGCGGCGGCCCTTGCCCGTCGAGCTCGGAAGCCACGCCGCGGATGACGGCAATCTCCGCCGCGTCCGAGAGAGGCCGGCGTCCCTGTGCCGCCATGCCCGGTGCGCCCAGCTGCTCCGCCAGCCGCGCGAAGGCCATGAAGCCCACGTTCAGCAGCCCGCTCTCCCCCGCCAGCACGCGCCGCAGCCCGATACCCGCGTAGGTGGTCGGCGGCACGACGGTCACCGGCGCGAGCGGGTTGCTAGCCTTGGCCTCGGCCACAAGCGACTGCAGCCGCTCCCGCGCGGACCTTACATACGGCTCCAGGTACACCTGCAAAGCAATTCCCCCACAAGGATTGCAGTACTCAAACGTCCGGGACGATGCGCAGCCTACCAAGCCCTATGCCACGGGGCAACTGAGAGAGTGGCATCTTCGCAGTCGCCTCGCGACAACGCAACGGACGGGGCCAATGGCCCCGCCCGTGCTGCCCTCCGGCATGGAGGGAAGAGTATCGAGAATTGCAGCTCGTGCGACTACTGCGGCAATAGGGCTTGCAGGGCCGTCATCTCATCCGGCGATAGACATGGAATGAACCCGAACACCACCGACGGGTCCAGCGTTTCCTCAAACAGGATCTTGTGGTGGGGCCACACTGAGTTGCCGATGCAATTGGCGGTGTCGTCACTCATTTCGCCGCCTAACACTCCCTTGAACCCGGCAAGGAAGAGCGACACGGAATTCTCTTGAGTCAGGCACTCGCCAAACACCGCGGTGGCCCCTGCTGCAGCCGGGTCAAGCACCTTCATCGTGAGCAGCTCTTGTGTCGCTTCCGGACCCAGGGCGCTTGTGACGCAGGCCACCTCCTCCTGGCTCAGAAGCGCTTCGGCGACGTCTTGGCCCGTCGTGTCCGGCCCGAAGTCCGGCACTTCAAACGCCATTTCCATCGCGTCGGTCGGCATGTCACCTGTCCCCGCTGATGGAGCGGAGTCTGATGCTGGTTCGGCCATGGCCGTCGGTTCGGGCTCCGGAGTCGGTGGTACCGGCGTCGGTGGCACGGGTGTTGGCGCCACCGTCGGCTCCGGAGCCGGCTCGACTACGGTCTCCTCCTCGGAATCACCGCACGCAACGGCCAGCAGGGCAACGAGGGCGACAAGGACAATGATCGTCGTCCGCAGAGTCTTCACTACCACCCCTCCTTGATTCGCGTCAGGGTCTTACCCGCAAATGGTACACCATCAACTAGGTTCACGTTAGAGACTTTTGTGCCCTGTACTTGTAAGTAACAGAACGGCCACCTTATGCTAGAAATGGAATGCCAGCAACATTGCCCCGAAAGTGAGAGGATGTACAACATGAATTGGAGACTCAAGAGGTGGCTCAATACGGGTGTCCTGGCCCTTGCCGCCGTCACGGTCCTGGCGCTCGGAGCCGCGTGCGTGGACATCGACGTCAACTCGAGCGACGCCCCGTCGCCCGTCACGGAGCCCGGCGCATACACGAAGGCCTTCGTTGAAGACGCCGTCGAGCGCTACGACGACGAGGGCCTCGACGACACGGTCGCCTACTACAACACCATGGCAAGCGTCGATGGCGACTGGTACGTCTTCATCGCCGACGAGGACGGCGTGCTCATCTCGCATGCCACCATTCCTGACAACGTTGGCAAGCCCCTGTCGTCGGACGATTTCAAGGGCTCTGACGGTTTCCATTTCGGCAACGCCATTACGGAAGCCACGGAAGACGGCGATTGGGTCAGCTACACGTACCTGAACCCCAACACCGGCGCTGAGGAACAGAAGCACTCATGGGTCGTTGAGAAGGACGGTTTCATCTTCGGCTCAGGATGGTACCAGCGCTAGCGCTCGGCCAACCGTAACCGGTGAAGGAGCCCCCTGTCGACGCGCTCGACAGGGGGCTCCTCTTCCGCCCTTGACACCCTTTCGCCTTCCCCATAGCATTCGGGCGCCGAACGGCGCAGCTATTCATGGCGTGCGCCACGGCCACGCACCCTGGCACAAGAGACCCACACCACTCAGGAGGGACCGTTCTCATGAAGCGAAGCGAAGATCACATTCTCACTACCCACGCAGGAAGCCTCCCACGGCCGAAGTACCTGCAGCCGCTGCTCACCGCAAAGCGCACCGGTCAGCCGTATGACCAGGCCGAATTTGACCAGATGGTGAAGCAGGCGGTCAAAGAGGTGGTCGACCGGCAGGTCGAGCTGGGCATAGACGTCGTCGGCGAGGGCGAGGAGTCCAAGCCCAGCTTCAACCTCTACTTGGACGAGCGCATCAACGGCTTCGAGATGAAGGTGCCCGCCGAGGGCCAGGTGGCCTCGATGAGCATGGACGGCCGCGACCGCACGGACTTTCGGGAGTTCTACGCCGAGGAGTCGGGCTTTGGCCTGAGGTTGGTCAGCAGCGAATACCAGCCCCGCGAGATGCAGATCTGCACCGGGCCCCTCTCCTACATCGGCCATGACCTCGTCAACACGGACGTCGCCAACTTCAAGGAGGCGCTCGAGGGCGTGAACTACGCCGAGGGGTTCATTCCCACCCTCGCCCCCGGCACCATTGACCACCGGCTCTTCAATGAGCACTACAAGTCGGAGGAGGAGTTCGTCTACGCCATCGCGGAGATGATGCGGCCCGAGTACGAGGCCATCGCTAACGCCGGTTTCGTCATCCAGATCGACGACCCCGGCCTGCCCGACACTTGGGACATGCTCGTCTCCCGCCCTGACCTCGCCGAGTACCGCAAGTACGCGGACCTGCGGGTGGAAGCCCTCAACTACGCCCTGTCCAACGTCCCTCCGTCGCTCGTGCGCTACCACATCTGCTGGGGCAGCTGGCACGGCCCTCACACCTACGACATCCCGCTTGAGGACATCGTCGACATCATGCTCAAGGTCAACGCCGACGGCTTCTCTATCGAGGCCGGCAACGTCCGCCACGACCACGAGTGGCGCGTCTGGGAGACCACCAAGCTGCCCGACGGCAAGCTCCTCATCCCCGGCGTCGTCAGCCACGCCACCAACGTCGTCGAGCACCCGCGTCTCGTCGCCGACCGCATCCTGAAGTACGCCAGCCTCGTCGGCCGCGAGAACGTCATCGCCGGCACGGACTGCGGCCTCGGCGGGCGCGTCCACCAGCAGATCGCGTGGGCCAAGCTCAAGGCCCTTAAGGAGGGCGCGGACCTGGCCACGGCAGAACTCTGGGGCTAGCCCCCCGCCGGAGGCCCGATGATCCCCGACAAGCTGCTGCCGACCACGGTCGTCGGCAGCTACCCGCAACCGGACTGGCTCGTCGACCGCGACGTGCTGACGCGCGGCACGGTGCCCCGCGTCCTGCAGCGCGGCTTCTGGCGCGTCCCCGACGCGTCCCTGACCGAGTCGCTCGATGACGCCGCCACCGTCGCAATCCGCGACATGGAGCGCGCCGGTATCGACGTCGTCACCGACGGTGAGGTGCGCCGCCAGAGCTACTCCAGCACCTTCGCGACAGCCCTCGCTGGCGTCGACCCGGAGCGGCCGGGCATTGTCCCCGGCCGCCGCGCCGGCACAACGGTCGAGGTGCCCCGCGTCGTCGGCCCCATCGCCCGCACCGGACCCGTGCTGCTGGACGAGGCCCGCTACCTCCGACGGGCGACGGACCGCGCCGTCAAGGTCACCGTCCCCGGCCCCTTCACCCTGTCGCAGCAGTGCGTCGACGACTACTACCGCGACCCCCGCGCCCTCGCGCTCGCCTTTGCCGACGCCGTCAACGCGGAGGTGCGCGACCTCTTCGCGGCGGGCGTCGATGTCGTCCAGCTAGACGAGCCCTGGCTGCAAGCCCGCGCCGGCGCCGCCCGCGAATTCGCCGTAGAGGCCATCGACCGCGCGCTGGACGGCGCCGAAGGCGTCACTGCGCTTCACCTCTGCTTCGGCTACGCCGCCAAGGTCCCCGGCGCCAAGCCCAACGCCTACGACTTCCTTGAGGAGCTGGACGCCAGCAGCGTGCATCAGGTCTCCATCGAGGCCGCGCAGCCCGGCCTCGATCTGCGTTCCCTGCAGCTCCTCCCGTCCAAGACAATCATCCTCGGCGCACTCGACCTCGGAGACCCCGTCGTCGAGACTCCGGAAACTGTCGCCGGCCGCATCCGCGCCGCCCTGCGCCACCTCCCGCCCGAGCGCCTAGTCCTCGCGCCCGACTGCGGCATGAAGTACCTCCCGAGGCCCGTTGCATTCGCCAAGCTGCAGGCCCTCGCGCAGGGCGCCGCCATCGTCCGCCGCGAGCTCGAGATCTGGGAGGACGCCGCGCCTTAGGCTCATCCGTCATTCGCCCTTGGACTACGAAAGAGCCCGGGACAACTGCCCGAAACACCAAGAGCCCCCGCCGTTTCCGGCGGGGGCTCTCTTTTGCCTTGGCTACTTAGCCAGCGTCAGCTACTGGGCGGCCCGGATGAACTCCATGTGGGTCCACGTGCCCGTCACGGAGCCGGGGTAGACGTAGTCGCTGACAAAGTTGGGGTTGAAGGCAGCCTCAGGCGGCAGCCAGAACAACGGAATGTCGTAGTAGCCGAGGAACGAGATCTCGCCAAGCTGTCGGAAGAGTTCCGACTGCTTGTCCGCGTCCAGCGTCCTGGCGATCTCGTAGTAGATCTCGTCGCGCTCCGGGATCTCCGGCGCACCGATCCTGGGGTTGGCCGCGATGTCGTACACGCGGGTGCCCATCAGGATGTGAGAGCTCGTGCCGCTGATGATGACGTCGTTGTTGTACTCAAAGTTGCGGCCTCGTGCCCGGTAGGTAGCGGTGTCCTCAGAGTTGTAGACGGTCTTGACGCCAACGTCGCGCCAGAAGCCGGCGATGCCTTCAGCGACGTCGGGACCGCCCGGCCAACCGAGGGCCTGGCGCAAGTGGACGTTGATCTCAAAGGGGTTGTCCGGACCGTAGCCGGCCTCAGCCAGAAGCTCCCTGGCCTTGGTCGGGTTGTAGCCGTAGAACTCCTCAAACCGGGTCTCCCAGCTCGGGTCCCAGCCGGGCCGCGTCGGGTGGTGGTGGTTGCGGACCATCGGGTCGCCCTTGCCGCCGAAGAAGGCCTCGTTGATGGCGTTGCGGTCGATGGCCTGGTTCAGGGCCCGGCGGACGCGGATGTCCCACAGTGGGGCTTCTGGGAACTTGTAGTTTGCGTCCAGGGCGGGGAGCGTCGTCCGGTTTTCGATGTCACATGGGCAGCGGGCGCCGAAGCGCATTCCCATGAAGGCCCGTAGGCCGGCGGCGTTGCCGGAGGCGAGTGCCATGCCCGCGCCTTCGGCCTGGACCTTAAGGTCGTCCGGAAGCTCCGTAACGTGGATCTCGTCCGTGAGCAACCCAGCCAGGCGAGTGGAAGCCTCCGGGACCCACTTGATCTCCAGTTCCTGGAAGTCCGGGGTCATCTTCCAGTGCGTGTAAGGCGGTCGCTCGTAGAGCACGTAGGAACCCTGGCGCCGCTCCACTTCCTGGTAGACGCCGGTGCCAACGATGGCCGGCTTCGTCAGGTCGGGAACGCCAATCTCGTCGTAGTGGTCCTTGCTCTGGACCAGGATGCTCTGCTCCTGCCGAGTCAGGATCCAGAGGAGGCCGGCGTTCGGGGACGGCGACTTGAAGATGACCTCGTAGTCGTTGACGATCAGCACGTCTTCGACGTCCCGGCGGAGGTTTCCGCTGTTCCCGTGGGAAGCCTCTGGGTGGGTGATGTCCTGCCACGTGTGGCGGACGTCCTTCGCGGTCATCTCGCCCCAGCCCTTGTGGAACGGGACGCCCTTGCGGAGTTTGAAGCGGATGGAGGCGTTGTCGGGCTCGACGCTCCACTCTGTCGCCAGTTCAGGGACCCATGCGCCCGAAACCGGGTCCATCCCGATGAGGTACTCGTACATCGGGTTGTTCTGGACGTTGGTCGGCGGGCCCAGCCGTCCCGGAGTGTTGTGCTCCTGGGACTCAGGCTCCAGGCCAAAGACCACGCGCGTGATCTTCGCTGTCGCGACGGGATCAATTGTCGTTGTGGGTGCGTCAAGAATCGGCATCGCAGCGGCGTCCGGCTGCGCCGGCGCGGCGAAAATGCCCGCTGCCGTCGGCGCTGCTGCCGGTGCAACGGGTTGCTGCGCCTCAGATGTCGTGGTGGTCGTTGCAGTGGTTGCGGTAGTTCCGGAGCTTGTGTCGTCGTCGCCGCCACAGGCGAACGCAAACGCAAGCGCCATCGCCATCGCCAGAAGAACCATCGGCCTCACACCGACCGAGATTGCCCTCATAGCTCCCTCCTTGTCACAATATGACTAACCTATGGGCAACAGGTGGCAAAACACTAGCAGAGGTATAGGGTACTGTCAACCTCCTTTCGCCTATACCGACTATACGAAACAGAGACGCTACACAAGGGAATGTGGTTCCCTCATTTGTGTACCAATTCTTGGGCGGGCCCTGAATTGCCCCTGCCGCCTTCTCTTTATGCTGTTGCCGGAGCCGTGAACGCTAGCATGCTTCGGACATGCACGTTGCCCTTACACCGCTGCTTCTCGTGACGGATGGTCATTGCGACTGCGCACATGTAAAAAGACAGGGCGGGGCGACACAACGTCAACCCCGCCCTGCTCTCAGTCCGATGGCCTGCTACAGGCCGTAGATCTCCAGGAACCGCAGCCAGAACTCGCTGACCGTAGGGAACGACGGCACCGCGTGCCACAGCCGGTCGAGCGTCACCTCCCCCACGATGGCGATGGTCGCCGCGTGAATGAGCTCGCCCGCGCCCGGCCCGACGAACGTCGCGCCCACCAGCGTCCGCCGGTCCTCGTCCACCACCCACTTGCACTCCCCGTCGATGCCCTCGCCCATCGCCGCCGCGCCGCCGCTGGCGCCGTAGGGGTACGTGACCACGCGCACGTTCAGCCCCTTCTCGCGCGCCTGCTGCTCCGTCAGCCCCGTCGCCGCAACCTGCGGGTCCGTGAACACCACCCTCGGGCTGCCGACGTTGTCGCCCCACGAGGTGACGTCCAGCCCCAGGATGTGGTCCCCTGCGATGCGCGCCTGGTACTTGCCCATGTGCGTCAGCAGGCTGCGCCGGTTCACGTCGCCGATCGCGTACAGCCACCCGCCCGGCACCCCCGTAGCAACCAGCGTGTCGTCCACGTCGATGTACCGCCCCGGCGTCAGCCCCACGCTGTCCAGCCCGATGTCCCGCGTGTTCGCCGCCCGGCCCACGGCCACGACGATCTCCGTGCCCTCGACCGTGCTCCCATCGGCCAGCGTGGCCGTCACCGTGCCGCCCTCGCGCGACACCTTGGTCACGCCCTGCCCCGTGCGCACGTCGATGCCCCTCGCCTCGAAGGCCTTGGCCACGAACTCCCCGGCCGCCGGCTCCTCTACGGGCAGCAGCCGGTCCTGTAGCTCGACGATCGTCACCTCGGAACCCAGCGACCGCCACGCCTGCGCCATCTCCACGCCGATCACGCCGCCGCCGAGGATGATGAGCCGCTCCGGCACCTCCTGCGTCGAGACGATCTTCCGCGAGTCCCACGGCTCCGAGTCCGCCAGCCCCTCGATGGGCGGCATCGCGGCCCCCGTGCCCGTCGCGACAACCACGGCCTTCCGCGCCGTCAGCTCCTGCACCTCGCCGTCTGGGCCCGTCACGGACACCGTCCGCTCGCCCGTGATGCGCCCGTGCCCGCGCACCAGCGTCGCGTCCACAGACGCCAGCCACTGCACCTGCCCCTCGTCGTTCCAGTTGCTCGCGAATGCGTTGCGCGCCCGCAGCGCCCGCTCCACGTCGATGCCCCCCGTGATCGCCCCCCGCAGCGAGGGCACACGCTGCGCCACCGACAGCGCCTCCTGCGGCCGCAAGAGCGCCTTGCTGGGCATGCACGCCCAGTACGAACATTCGCCGCCCACCAGCTCCGACTCCACGACGGCCGCCGTCAGCCCGCCGGCCCGCACACGCCCCGCAACGTTCTCCCCAGCCGGTCCGCCGCCAATAACCACAACGTCAAACTCTTCTGCCATGACCGCCCTCCTTTCGCAGCAGGCGCTCCTGCCCGGGCTCCGCAGCCCCGGGCCGATGCCCACGCCGCGCCTGTCTGCATTCTCCCTACATCCATGATAGTCGCCCACGAGTGGCGGCAAACAGCGGGCCGATTCGGGCATTGTCGACGCTACAGCGCGCCGACCAGCGCCAGCCCCACGATGGCGAGCACGATACCGGCCAGCATGAGCAGGTACGGCGCGCGCCAATTAAGGCGCCGCCCGGCGGCCCCGTCGTCGCGACGGTTCCGTAGGCGCCAGAACAGTCCTCCCGCCAGCATGACAATACCCACCCAGAACACCACGTCGCCAACCAGCACGCGAGCCCCTCCAGAGGAAGTTGCGCCTATGCTAACACCGAATCCGTGTGCGTCCGGTAATGGCCGCCTTGACAACCCCGTTCGCCAAGTGAGAATTGCCCTAGAACCGACGCTTGGGTTGAAGAGGAGAAACCGCCATGCCGTTCTATGAGAGAGGCGATGTCCGCATCCGATACGAGGAGGTAGGGTCCGGCTTTCCCCTGCTCGTCACCCCCGGCGGTGGCTTGAACTCCGTTCTCGACGGCTGGCCTCGGCAGGTCTTCAACGCCATGGAAGTCTTCAAGGACGACTTCCGCTGCATCACCCTGGACCAGCGCAACGCAATCGGCGGCGGCTCCACCGGGCCCGTGCAGGTCGAGGACCCCTGGGGCGCCTTCGCCGACGACCAGCTGGGCCTGATGGACCACCTCGGCATCCAGGAGTTCTTCTTCATGGGCTACTGCATCGGCGGCCCCTTCGCCATGAAGCTCATTGAGCGAGTCCCCGAACGCGTCCTCGCCGCCGTCCTCTGCCAGCCCGTCGGCCACTCGCCGAAGACCCCGGACGCCATGTACAACTCGGGCCACGACAACTGGGGCCCCGCGCTTTGCTCAGAGCGGCCCGACCTGACGATGGAGGTCGTCGACCAGTACCTGCACAACCTCTACCGCATCCAGCCGGATTTCATGTACTGCGTGTCGAGAGACTTCGCGCGCTCCTGCCGGACGCCGATGCTGGTCATGCCCGACGACACTCCCTCCCACTCGTACGAGGCCGCCATGGACCTCGTAGAGCTCGCGCCCAATGCCCAGGTGACGCCGTACCCCTGGAAGGAAGCGCCGGACATCTTCGCCAGCACCATCGAGCAGGTGCGCAGCTTCCTCCAAGCGCACGAGCCGGTCAGCGCCGGCGGCTAGCCGAGAGCGGGGTTCACAGCGGTTGGAGAAAGTGAGGCAAGAAAGGTCGGGATGTCGCTTGGGTGTACCAGGCGACTGTTCGCTGTAAGCGCCTGAGGAATGAGTTGGGGCCGCCAAATAGGTTGGACAGAGGGAGACTTACGACCCACTGACTAGCGCTAGCCTCCCTCAACCGCAGCCTTCAGCAGCTTCAACTGCTTGCCGTCGGCCATCTTGATCGCGATGCGAAGCAGCGGCGACGCCACGCGCATCAAGAGCCCCGAAATCTGGCAGTCGGCCACCAGCGTGACCCTGGCTGAATTCTCGTCCAGCGCGTGGATCTCGTACCTGTAGTCGGCGGTCACGCCGCCCTGCACCGAGCGCAGCACAATCGACCGGCCGGCGTCACAGTGGGCGATGGTGCTCGAGCGTTCCGCGCCGCGAGCCCGGAAGATCAGCTTCGTCCCCTCCGCGGTCTCCCCATCGGCCGTCATCCCATCGATTCCCGGCATCCACCTGTGCGCGTTCGACCAGTCAGTAAGGGCCTTCCACACTTGCGTGGCCGGCCTCTGAATGGTCTCCTCGACTGCAAACGTTCGCGACACGGTCAACCTCCCTGAATTTGGACACTAGCTCTGCGTTGCTCGCACCAAGTGCAAAGGTTGGGGCTATGGAATGATGACGGCAAGGTGTGACGGGATAGAGTTACGCAGAACGACCAATGCACCTACCGCTTGCTCTTGCTGCTCTGCGCGGACAGTTCCGCCTTCCGCAGCCGCAGGTTCTGCGGCGTGACTTCCAGCAGCTCGTCGTCATCGATGAACGCCAGCGCCTCCTCGAGGCTCAGCCGCACCGTGGCGCTGAGGCGCTTGGCGATGTCGGCCGTCGCCGACCGGATGTTGGTCTGCTTCTTTTCCTTGCAGACGTTGATCGGGATGTCGCCGCCCCGCCGCTGCGAACCGATGATCATCCCCTCATACACCCTCGCGCCCGGCTCGATGAACGTGTCGCCCCGGCCCTGCGCGTTGAGCAGCCCATAGGTCACGGCCGTCCCCGCCTCCGACGCCACCAGCGCGCCGCCGCGGTATGACTTGATCTCACCCTCCATCGGCTCGTACGACGTGAAGATGCTGCTCTTCACCCCGTCGCCGCGCGTCGTCCGGAGAAAGTAGGCATTGAAGCCGATGAGCCCCCGCGTGGGAATCTTGAACTCCATATGGACCTGGCCGTTCTCGTCGTACCGCATGTCCCGGAGTTGGGCCAAATGGGCGGACAGGTATTCGGTCAACAAACCCACGTAGTCTTCGTGAGTGGTGATGTTCAGGATCTCGTGCGGCTCGTGCACCTTTTCGTCGATGACCTTGTTGACGGGCATGGGGCGCGACACCTGGAACTCGAGCCCCTCGCGGCGCATCGTCTCCACGAGGATCGACAGGTGCAGCTCGCCCCGGCCCGCGACGACAAACTCGCTCGGCGTGGGCGTCGAGTCGACGCGAAGGCTGACGTTCGTCCGCAGCTCGCGCATCAGCCGCTCGTGCAGCGTCCGCGACGAGCAGTGCACGCCCTCGCGTCCCATGAAGGGCGACGTGCTCACGCCAAACGTCATGCGCACCGTGGGCTCGTTGATGTCGATCGTCGGCAGCGCCTGCGGGTCTTCCTTCGACGCAATCGTATCGCCGATCGCCACGCCCTCTGGACCCGTGATGGCCACGATGTCCCCGGCGTATGCCTCGTCGACCTCCACGCGCTCCATGCCGCGGAACACGTAGACGAACTCGATGGGGTGGGTCGTTGCGGCGCCGTCGCGGCCCAGAAGGACCACCTCATCGCGCGGCCGCAGCGTGCCGTTGGTGATCCGCCCAATCGACACCTGCCCCACGTAGTTGTCGTAGTCCAATGCAGCCACCAGCATCTGCAGCGGGGCGTCCGGGTCCCCCGTCGGCGGCGGCACCGAGCGCAGTATGGCCTCGAACAGCGGCTTCATGTCCGCGCCCGATTCATCGGCCTCCTTGGACGCAACGCCCTGCTTGGCCGAGGTGTACAGCACCGGAAAGTCGAGGTGGTCGTCCCTCGTCGCCAGCTCCAGGAACAGGTCCTGCACCAGCTCCTCCACCTCCGCGACCCTCGCCTCCGGGCGGTCGATCTTATTGATGACGACCATTGGCGTGACGTTCTGCTCGAGCGCCTGGCGCAGCACGTAGGTGGTCTGCGGCATCGGCCCGTCGACGGCGTCCACCAGCAGCAGGCAGCCGTCTGCCATGTTCATCACCCGCTCGACCTCGCCGCTGAAGTCGGCGTGACCCGGCGTGTCGATGATGTTGATGCGGACACCCTCGTAGGACACCGAGGCGTTCTTGGCGAGGATCGTGATCCCGCGCTCCCGCTCCAACGGGTTGGTGTCCATGATCAGCGCGCCCACCTGCTGGTGCGCACGAAAGACCTGGCCCTGCTTCAGCAGCGCGTCGACCAGCGTCGTCTTGCCGTGATCGACGTGCGCTATGATGGCCAGGTTGCGAATGGCTTCGTTTCGGTTGTCAATCAAGTCTCAACACCTCGGCTACCATCATAGCAGCCAATGGAGATCGCCGTGACGGCAGCCTTGATGGGCAATCCACCCACCACGACGCGTTCCCGGTCCCTTTACCGCCCCAGACGGGCTGCACAAGCGCCGAATCTATCGCATTTGCGCATCGTTGCCGGGGAACTCGTCGAGGGACAGCGACAGCCATGCTCGTCGAAATTCGAAATCCCGTCGGCTCGACGCAATACCACGCCCGTTGCTCGCCTCGCATCTCGGACGCGCGCCTCACTCTCGATGCCCCCCGCAATGCGGGGATGGTTGCACCGCCAAGGCGCTCATTCGCCCGGAGGTTTCGTTTTTCGTAATGGTGGCGTATAATGTCGCCAACGCATGAATAGCGCGTCAAGGCCTGACACAAGAACGGACCAGCCCCACTCTCTTCTTGTTCACCCTCCGCTGATTCACCTGTGTTGCAAACTGTAGAGTAGGGAGTCCCTTCACACATGGCATCCACCTTCACATCCATCCTCGCACGACCCGGCGACCGTCCCCGGTCCGACCGCACCCAGCACCAGGTCACCTGCAGCCAATGCGGCGTGTCCACAACCGTCCCCTTCCGTCCGAGCAAGGACAAGCCCGTTTACTGCCAGAACTGCTTCCGATCGCGCCGCCAGAACGCGTCGGAAAGCGGCAAGCAAAACGGGGCGGGACGCGGCCCCCAGAAGGCCCCGTTCCGCAGTCTCTTGATGGGTTCATCGCGCGACGCACACTCCAGGCCGTTTCAGAGCAACCTGATGGGGTCAAGTCGCAACCCGCAGTCCAGCCAATCACGCAACAACGCCAACGGCGCGGTTCGCGACCCGCAGTCCAGGCAGCCGCGCATCAACGCCAACGGCGCGGTTCGCGACCCCCAGTCCAGGCAACCGCGCACCAACGCCAACGGCGCGGCTCGCGACCCCCAGTCTAGGCAGTCGCGCACCAACGCCAATGGCGCGGTTCGCGACCCACAGTCCAGGCAGTCGCGCAACCATGCCAACGCCGCCGAGCGCGACAGTAAGCCCCAGCGCCAAAGCCCTCGCCAGTCGCGCCCCGAGCCCACGACTCCCGTCGCAGTCGCCCCGGAGACGTGGACCATCGGTAGCGCCTTCTCCGACATGCCTCTGAGTCCCGCCACCAACGCCGCCATCGCCCGGATGGGCATTACGGAACCCACGCCCATTCAGGACAAGGCCATCCCCCCGCTCATGCAGGGGCGAGACCTTATCGGCCAGGCGCGCACGGGCTCCGGCAAGACCCTCGCGTTCGCAGTCCCGCTCGCCGAGCGCTGCGACCCGGCCCTCCGGCGCATCCAGGCCCTCGTGCTCGTCCCCACCCGAGAGCTCGCCATACAGGTTGCCGGCGTCGTCGAGGCCCTCGCCGCCGCGCACAAGCTCCGCGTGACGCTCCTCTATGGCGGACGCTCGCTGGGGCCCGAGTACATCAAGCTGCGTAGCGGCGTCCAGATCGTCATCGGCACCCCGGGCCGCACCCTCGACCACCTCCGCCAGGGGACCCTCGACCTGAGCGCCGTCCGCTTCCTCGTGCTCGACGAGGCCGACGAGATGCTCGACCGCGGGTTCGCCCACGACGTCGAAGCCATCATGGCCGGCACGCCGAAGAACCGTCAGACAGCGCTCCTGTCGGCGACGATGCCCGCGTGGGTCGCCCAGACCGCTGCCAAGCACCTGCGCGAGCCCGCACGAGCGGAAGTCGACGCGGGCCTGCAGGCCCCGCCCACCGTTGAGCACCTTGTCTACTCCATCCAGAAGAACGACAAGATGAACGCCCTCCGCACGCTGCTCGACCGCCGTGACGACGCCCCGGTCATCGTCTTCGGCAGGACCAAGCACGGCGTCAAGAAGCTCGCGAAGCAGCTTGAGGGCATGGGATACCCGGTCGGCGCCCTCCAGGGAAACCTCAGCCAGAACGCCCGCGAGCGGGTCATGACGGACTTCCGCTCCGGCGCCGCATCGATCCTCGTGGCGACAAACGTGGCTGCCCGGGGCTTGGACTTCGAGTCCATCGGCCAGGTCATCAACTTCGACCTGCCCGACTCCGAGCAGCTCTTCACCCACCGCGTCGGACGGACTGGCCGCATGGGCCGCACAGGTGAGGCCATCACGTTCATCACGGCCGAGGAAGAGACCAAGTGGCGCGAGATCGAGCGTGGCCTCGGCCGCCGCTTCTCCCGCCAGCCCTGGCCCGCCGGACGCCAACCCGCGCCCGCCCAGTAGTAACGGCAGACGCCACTCCGCTCTCACGCCTTCAACACCGCCCTCGCAGGGTTCGATCGCGTGCGCCCGCGAGCAAAGGCCTGTGCTATCATCGAATCTGGGGCCCGTAGCTCAAGGGCAGAGCAAACGACTCATAATCGTTGGGTTGATGGTTCGAATCCATCCGGGCCCACCAGAGCCCGACTCTCTTGACCCTCTCCCCGCGAATTGCGCCCTCCGAGACGCAAATCTGAGGTGAGCGACATGCCAGACAAAGCGTCCAGCAGACCATCCACAACCGCGAAGAGGCCCCCCCTCGTCCCCAACGCCGACGGCGTCGTCCTCCTCTCCGGCGGCAACCCCCAGGTCCCCAAGGGCGACGGCGACGCCCCCGTGCAGGCCTACATCGCCGCCATGCCCGGCTGGAAGCGCGACATCGGCCGCCGCCTCGACGACCTCATCGTCCGCACCGTCCCCGGTATCCAGAAGGCCGTCCGATGGAACTCCCCCTTCTACGGCGTCGAGGACATGGGCTGGTCCATCAGCTTCCACTGCTTCGCGAAGTACATCAAAGTCGCCTTCCTCTACGGCAAATCACTGACCCCAATTCCCCCCATCGACTCCAAGGACCCAGACGCCCGCTACTACCACATCCACGAAGACGGCAACTTCGACGAAGACCAAATGGCAGACTGGATCCGCCAGGCAACCGCCATCCCCAGCTGGAAGGGCTTCTGACGTCTAGAGCGTTTAGCTGCTTACTGCTCGTCTAGCTAGACTAGGTCAATGTACGCTCCCTAAATCTCTTGCATTGAAGTTAGAATGTGTCACTGCACAACCACTAGAGCCAACGCCACTAAAGAAACCGATCTCCATTTCATTCAAGGGCGTCCACGGAATCCTTCACAGCCATAATTGTCAGGAGTGCAATTGGCCGGCAATTCAACTGTAAGGAGAGCCGTAACATGCTCAAGAGCCCCTCTGCTTGGAAGCTAATTCTCCTGAACTTCATTTTTGTGATCGTACTTGCGACCATCGTCGTAGACTTTAGTAATCCCAGTTACCCAAATTGGAGTCTATTTCAAGAGTCAGATCTTCCTACTAACGCTCAAGAAAATGGAGCGAAAGCCGCAATCTTGGCATTGGCAGGAGCAGCAGCTCTATTCACCGGACTGTTTCCACATGGAAATACTCGACGAGCGCGGAGGACCGATACGTGGGCCAAAATAGTCGGCGCTCTTGCGGCTGGTGCAACGGGGTGGTTCTGGCTGTTAAGCGCAACTGACGGACGTCCGGGCCCCTACCTTATCGTTCTGGTTCCTGTAATTGCCACATATTCAGTGATCATCCTATTGGGAGTGACAATGAGCATTGCAGCGGAGCGAGACAGGATTGGATTGGAGGAAGCTGGTGATAAAGGATCCATTTGGTGGGTATTGGCAGCATCGTTCGCCTTCATTCTTTCTTGCTTGCTGGTCCTGAGCATCATACTTTTTGTTCCACGTCTGTTCTCTTGACTACCTTATGGGCCATATTTCAATTCCATGTTCCCGCTTCGGTTGAGATGATTGAGAACCTAGTCTTCCCACTCCAACATTGCTCCCGCCACGCGAAACCCCTATCCTCGCCAGAGCCCTAGAAGAAGGACGGTGCCCCCCATGCCCCACCTCCCCCTCCCCGGCGTAGACCTCTACTACGAGGACACCGGCGGCGACGGTCCCCCGGTCGTCTTCCTCCACGCGCTCACCGGCACCGCCGACTCCTGGGTCCACCAGCTCCCCGCCTTCACCGCCGCCGGCTACCGCTGCGTCACCTACGACCGCCGAGGCTGGGCCCGCTCCCACCCCACCAGCCCTGAGCCCCCAACCGAGTCCGCCAGCGACGACCTTCACGCCCTGCTGGAAGCCCTCGCCCTCCCGCCCGCGCACCTCGTCGCGACGGCCGCCGGTGGCCTCATCGCCCTCGACTACGCCCTCGCCCACCCCGAGCGCGTCCGCAGCCTCGTCGCCGCCAACACCATCGGCGGCGTGCAGGACGAGTCCTACCTCGAGGTCCAGCGGCGCGCCCGCCCGCCGGAGATCCAGAATCTCCCCGTGGAACTGCGCGAGCTCGGCCCCTCCTACCGCGCCACAAACCCCGAGGGCGTCGCGCGCTGGCTGGAGATCGACCACGCCGCCAGGCCCGACGGTACGCGCCCATTCCCCCCGGTTGCCGAACCCATCACCTACGCCCGACTGCAGACCATGCAGCCACCCACCCTCGTGCTCTCCGGCGACGCCGACCTCCTTTCGCCCCCGGCCCTCATGCGGCTGCTCGCGGCACACATCCCCGGCTCCAGCTTCGAGACCCTCCCCGACGCCGGCCACGCGGGCTTCTGGGAACGGCCGCACGTCTTCAACGGCCTCGTTCTGGAGTTCATCGCAAAGCACTGACGACGGGAAGGACCGCTCCGCCTGAGAACCCCCTAACGCAACGGAGGCTGCCCCCGGCAAATACGCCGATTGCAGCCTCCGAACACGGTTCTTGCCCAGCCCTAGAAGATGATGCTCACCGCCCCGTGCCGGCTCAGGGTTTCATGGTCCAGTGTCGCCCGCCGGTAGCTGATCTTCAGCTCGCCGTCGACGCGCCTCAGCGTGTACTCGTAGTGGCCGACGTAGGGGTCATCCTGGCCGGCGCGAAACCGGTAAACAAGCGCGTTGGCGGTCACCGCAAGGTCGCCGTCGACGGTCTCCTTGACCCGTACGTTGGTGATGAACCGCCGCGTGCGCGACCACGGATATTCCCGGTGGGCGTGCCGGCTCTTCAATCGCTTCACCCTCGACCGAAGCCGCATGATGTCATCGTTTATGAAGACCAGGTCCAGTTCGGGGTCGCCTTCGGGCAGGTCGGTCGAGGGGACCACATACTTCGCATCCTCGGTGAAAAGTGCGGCCCACTCGTCCAGCCGCCACTCGTCCAGCAAGGCCGCTTCCTCGTAGAGAAAGTCTTCCACTTCTTCCCTCAGGGAGCGGCTCTCGAATGTCTGCATGCTCTAGCCGTCCCTGCTTCCGGGTGTCCGGTCCGCCGTCTCGACCCCGTCCAGCCCCAACAGGCAGCCGAGCCATTCCCGCCAGAACACCCGCATGGTCAGCTCATCGGCGGTCGTCGCTTCTCGGTGCATTCCCCGGGAGAGATCGGACCATGCCATTTCGCCGGCCTGGTAGCCCAACTGGCACGATTCAACCGCTTCCGAGTCATCCGGAGTCCCAAGTCCCCCTGGCCCCAGAAACGTGATGAAGTTGTCCAATCGGCGGGCCTGCAAGTTCGTGCTGTGGTCCTTTGGAACAAGGCTCCAGGCGGTGCAATCAGTCCTGTCCGGCGCAGTGGGGTCGAAGGTCCGGAGGATGGTGAAGAGAAAGTCGTTGATGAACAGGTTTGGGAAGATGAACAGGGCGTGGTTCGTGCCGGCAATTTGGTTGGTCCGCTCCTCTCCGTGAAGCTCGACCAGCCGCTCACGGATCGCTTCTATCTCTTCCTTGCTGTCCTCGCCCATGACAGGGTGCCATTGCGCGACGGTGCGGCCGGTCAGGCCGGGGCTCTCCTGCACCACGTGCCCGTTGCCCAGGACCCGGACCACGCCTGGCCGCCAGTTCTTGATGACGCCTCCTCCCGGAATGTCCTTGACGAGATCGGTGACGTAGTCGAAGTACGTTATGTGCAGCGGCAGGAGGTGGTATGCATCCATGGCGTTCTCGACCAGCAGCTTCCAGTTCGACCGCACCGTGTACCTGTTCGATCCGCGGCTCACCTTGATCCCCACCTCAGACTGGTCGGCTATGCGATCGAGGTACTCCGTGGCCCCGGCAAGGTAGACGGGCAGTTCTTCGATGTCCGGGTTGAAGCTGATGAAATAGAAGCCGCGGTAGTTGTCCACCCGCGGGGGCGGCCTCAGCGACATCTCCGTCCGGTCCACCGTCTCGCTGTACCCTGCCTCGTCAGGCCTCCTCAGAAGCTCTCCGTCTAAGTTGTAAGTCCACGAGTGATAGAAGCACTGGAACACCTGGGTGTTGCCCTCATCGCGACGGCATACAAGGGCGCCGCGGTGAGGGCAGGTGTTCAGGAACACCCTCACGCCGCCGTCTTGGCCCCTGACGAAGAACACCGGGCGCCCACCCACGTTGCGTCGACGGTAGTCGCCCGGCTGTTCCACCTCCGATTCGTGTCCCAGGTACACCCAGCACCGGTCGAATATGCGCTGCCTTTCCAACTCCAGGACGTCCGGCGAGGTCATGGTCGTGCGGTGATAGCGAAAGACGCACCGTTCACTATCGTCAATGATCAGCTCTTCCGTCTCCAATGAACGCCTCCCCAGTCATCCTCCCACGATGTCCCCCACGAAGTGCCAGATGTCTCGAACGCCTGCAGTGGCCGCACAAGTCACCGGTCCGGTCATCGTCATTCGAAGTCCAACTGCAACTACCATGTGGACCAACACCTGTTCTGCATTATATGGACTGCTACAATCTCTGTCGTTGACATTGAAATGCTGCACGGCCATTGCCCCGTGAAGTTGGGCAAGGCAGCAAGTGTCGATGCCGCGATAGGCGTCACATCAGGAACAGCATCGTTGAGGAATTCATCGAGAAGCAGTGACTTCTGGCTGACCGCCCCACACCCCTACTCCGGCGACGGCCCCGGAAACGCCCACTGCCGCAGCGCCGGCTCCGCCTCGCCGCAGTCGAGCAGCACGAGGTCGCGACGCACGTGGCTCGGCCCGCCCGTCGGCTCCCCGACGCCCGGCGCCACCGCGACGCACAGCCCCGTCCCCGCCAGCGCCAGCGCCCCCTCGTCGTCGAGCACAAACTGCTGCATCGCCGAGTCCGAGCACTCCCGGAGCAGCAGCTCCGCGGGCGACTCCGTCCCGCTCGCCTCCATGCACAGGTCGTAGGCGGGCATGACGAGGTTGCCGGGCCCGGGCTGGTTCACGGCGAAGATCTCGTCGTCCGCCCCCGGCTTGCACGTATGCGCCATCAACGCAGCCTCCAGCCTCAGGCTTGACCCGAAGCCCGGCACGTCTACGCAGTAAAACTCCGGCTCGTCCAACGGGTCCACAAGCTGCACCAGCGTCCGCGCAGCGACGGCCGCATCCACCGCGACCCCACCCGCCGCGGCAGCCGCCGGCGTCGGCGTGGCGGGCACAGTCGTAGCCGGCACAGGAGTGGCCGAGGGCTTCAAGATCGTGGTCGGCGCCGCCTCAACAGGAGGCGCAGGCTCCACAACGGCGGGCGTGACCGCGGTCTCCCCCTCGTCCTCCGTCGAATCGCACGCCGCCAGCGCGAGAATCGCGAGCGCGACGACTACAAGGCGAATCGTCACGCAGGTTCCACCGGCTCGCCCGTGTAGAACCCCGTCGTGCGCCGTGCCGCCGCCTGCGCCGCGTCGGCGTCCGTTCCCGCCGCGATCGACGCCTGCCCCCATGCCTCGCTGCTGCATTCTATGTAGGCTCTCCCCTCCGGCGAAGTGACGAACTCCATTTCGTCCGGCTTCTCCGCATCCGGGTCCGCAATGTGGAGTGCGAGCCCCAGGAGCGCCGTCTCCCAGCCAACGCCCACCGCGCCCGGCCCGAAGTCGTCCCAGAAGGGCGAGAGGATCGCGGTGTGTGTGACCGTCACCGTGACGCTGCCGGCCCCGTCGTCCGCAAATTGGACGTCCACCCAGCTGACGTCCCCCATGAACTCCCAGGTGACCGAGACGCGTGACAGCGGCTCGCACTCCACCACCGTCCCGCCCGCGTTGCCTTCGAGCTGAAAACGACCCCCAAGCTCCAGATCGCCGGAGACGGGCATAGCCCAGCGCGGTATGCGATCGATGGTCGTCATGGCCTCCCACACGTCCTCAATCGTCGTCGCGAAGCTGCGGGTGAGGATGACCGCGGAGGCCCCCTTCCCGTCGCGCTCTAGATACAACACGGACCGCCCCATCGCACTGAGATGCCCTTGAGTGTCGATTTCCATAGTCACACCTACCCTCTCAAAAGTGCTGGCAATGGATGATAACGCATGACGAAGGCGAATGATGTTTTGGTGCGCACACCGGCGCGTGCGCTGCACAAACCCGTCCCCGACGAAACTGCGCCCGGCTGAGCGCCGACCCCCTACCGCTCCCGCCCTGCCGCGTCCTCCTCCGGCTCGTCCACCCTCACCGCCGCTTGTCCGAGGCGCGATATCGCCGTCACGATGCCGTTCAGGATCCGCAGCACCAGCTCCAGCGCCACGATGAACCCCAGGGAGTACACGATCTTCTCCGAGTAGTCTCCGGCCTCCTTCAGGATGTCCAGCGACTCCCCAACCGAGAAGAACGACGCGTCGATGAGGAAGATCGCCAGCACCGCAAACGGAAGGATCTTCGCTAGGTCCCGCGAAAGGTCCTCGTCATAGTACGCCGTCACCCGAATCGCGCTCACCGTCGCGAGCGCCACCAGCAGCGTCTCGGAGAAAGTCTGGTCCTTCGAGAGGAATGCCAGGATCAGCGTAAGGACGGCAAACCAGAAGAACGCGAACACCGGGAATACGATGAGGTACTTGATCACGTAGAGGATGACGTGGAGCGTTGACCGTGCCCACCGGAGGCTCCGCTCCTCGAATCTGGACAGGTCCAGCGCGAACATGTCCTTGGCAGCCACAAACCGGTAGTACTTGAAGACGAAGACGGCATAGATGGACATGCCCAGGACGTAGACCGCCACGTCATACAGCAAGTCCAGCGCGTCATCTACATTCAGCCCGGTGGAAAAGATGTCGTTGATGTCCATAGCCCTCATCCCCCAGGGCTGGCGCCCTGTCCCCACCCGTGGCCGCCCTCGCGACGGCCGACTTCACGTTAACCCAGCCTGCGCCTGGGGGCAGGTGCGCGGTTCCGGATGTCCAGCCCGCGCAGTCCTGCCCCGGACGAATCAGGCCACCTCGATGGCCGATTGCCTCCGATGTTGTCAGCCGCTCCCTAGTCCCAGCGGCTCTTGGGCTTCGGCTCCAGCTCCCCGTCGACGTACGTGTCGGCCTTCCCCTGCGGGAAGCAGATGAGCCCCGAGACCTTGCTCGACTCCGCCCACGCCTCGTTGTACGTCCACGCGAGGTTCTCGACGGTCTCGCCGCCCGCCTCGACGTGGTAGAAGCTCGCCTCGCCCTTGTACGGCGAGCCCGCCACGCGCTCGCTGGCCTGCAGCAGGTCCATGTTCACGTCATCGCGAGGGATGTAGTAGCGGTGCGGCAGCCCCGTCTCCAACAGCATCACCGAACGCGTCGTCTCCGCCACCGTCACGCCGTTCACCTCGACGCGCACGTGCCGCGAGCTCGCCAGGCAGTCCACCCGCGTGTACGGGTCCTTCGGCCCGATGAAGACCTCTTCGTCCTCCTCGTACCAGGCGTCCATCTTGTTCCAGTAGAGGGCCACGTAGTCGCGCGCGTCCACGCAGTCCTCCAGCGGGTCGGGGTATGCCCACACGGCGTTCTCCACCTCGCGCTCGCCAACCTTGACGCTCCAGTACTGAGCGTCTCCCTTGATCGGTCAGTGGGTGCCGTGGGCGGTTTCCTCCAGCAGGTCCATCCTCACGTCGGAGAGCGGGAAGTAGTAGACCGGCTGGTGCCGCGTCTCGTACATGATCACCGCGTTCCGGGAGTCGACGATCGTCTCGCCTGCAAACATTGCCCGTATGCGCTTCGGCGTCGGCTCCAGGAACGCCACGTGCTCCTCGATGCCCTTGGCGGCGCCCACCGCATACGCGTTGAAGACCTGTGTCATAAGTCCCTCCTTTGCTCCCGAATCCATTCCCGTCCCGCCCCGCCGCGACGGCTGCCCCGGCGAGTTGGACAGCGCGATTCTACCCCCCTGCGCGCCCCCCGTCCATCGCCCCGAGCGCCCAATTCCCGAGCCCACGAGCAAAGCCCCAAGACTCGCCGTTATGTCCATTCGCGAGGCCGCCCTAGCCGCTGCTCACCCCTCGCCGCGCGACCGCCAGCGACGCAGCGCCCGCCACCCGACGAACCCCACGGCGCCGAGCACAATCACTGCCAGCGCCCCGTTCTCGTACGGCCCCGTGTACTCCCGGATCGTCTCCCAGTTCTCGCCGAGCACCCATCCCGCGTACGTGAGCAGCAGGCTCCACAGCGCCGTGCCCAGCGTCGTGTACACCAGGAACCGCACCGGGTTCATCCGCGTGTACCCCGCCGGCACCGACACGATGCTCCGGATGATGGGAATGAGCCGCCCGAAGAAGATGACCGCCTCGCCGTACCGCTCGAACCACCCGGCGGCCCGGTCCAGGTCGTGCTCCGAGATGAACACGTACCGACCGTACGCCGCCACCAGCCGACGCACCCCAGCCTCGTGCGCCACGTACCCGACGCCGTACAGCACGACGGCCCCCAGCACCGACCCCGCCGTCCCCGCCGCGACGGCGCCCCAGAAACTCAGCTCGCCGTCCGCCGCCAGCGCCCCCGCAAACGGCAGCACCGCCTCAGAGGGAATAGGCGGAAACACATTCTCGATCGCCATGACCAGCACAATCCCCGGATACCCAATGGCAAGGATCAGCTCCTCAATCCAACCGCCAACCAGCTCCAGGAGATGCGTCATGCGGGGCAAGCCTCCGAAGTGTCAATGGGAGAAGCCCATTCAGGGCGCAACTCTCCCACGGAAGAGCATACGCCATGAATGCGGGAGTTGTGCGGCAGGTCTTTGGATGTGGGGACTGTCTCCAGGGCCAACAGCTGTGTATAGGCACATTGTCAGCCACGACCATCACAATGGCGTTGCGACGCGTTTGATCAGGCAAAAATCGCTATGGGGATAACTTGCATTGACGGACCCCTAATCTCGGAAGAGGTCTGCCCGTCCATTCCCAAGCCCTGCAATGTTTCCATTAATGAGCTCAGGTGCGGCTCTATAGCCTTTAGGCGCCCTAATGTCGATTTCCTAAGGAGGTTGATGCTATCGTCATCTCCCTCCTGTATTACACGGCTTACTTTGCCAAAAACCCGAAAAGTGCCGTCTATAACATCATTCAACGTTGGATCAGCGAAATACTGTTGTTCTGCTGTTATAACAATCCCAGTCTCTCCAATTTTTGCAGTGAGATCCTGTGATTGTCCGGTATTGAGGGCTTCCAATATGGAATTGACTTGTGGGGGCACTTGGGTCTCGCTGCTATTGCGGGAAGGCTTTGACCTATTCTTTGGCTCCATCGCCGCCACAAGCGGCATGAGGCCTGAAAAGCTCTCTAGAGCAGACAAGAATGGATTCCGCCTGAGAGTAGCTTCAAACTCCACAAAGTCGCCGATCTTGACTCTCTCTAGACCACCTGTCGTTGAGAACTCGTTAACAATGCTCCTCTCATGCAACTCCTTGCGCAGACGGGCGAAGAGAGATGCCGGTGTATGGACGAATTCCGCTGAAGCGCTCTCACTCTGACTAACTCCCTGAAGGCGGTTGCCTTGCGCCCCGAACTGTACTCCTAGTAGGGCAAAGGCGTTGCTGATACCAATGCTGGCATTGCCAGAAATCTCAGAGGAATTCTCAGCGGCGGAAGAAGTCTCAACTCGACGCACGTAAGAGAACCCGTTCTCTAGAGTCGCAAGGATGTCGAATGTCAGTCGTTGATTCAAATAGAGTGCGATAGGTAAATCGCTTGCCTTCTTTACGACGGAGGCGTTTCCGCCATTTGGCGACTGTAGGTCAATTTGGGGACTATGCTTTCTCTTGAAGATACGCAACTTTCTCCGTTCCTGGCCCGCCTCCCCACTTTCGGCAGACCACTTGGACAATAATAGCACAAACGTTTCCCATGAACTACACTATGTTGCCAAAGACAGCATGCAATGTAAGCGTCTCTCTCGGAGTTCGAGGTGAGCCACAACAAACCAAGCTTACATTGGTGGGACTTACCCCCCATCCTCCCCGCCCTGCCGCGCCGCCACCCGCACCGCGACCACGTCCACGCCGTGGTACTTCTGGTGGCTCACCGACGACGACAGGTGCCGCAGCAGCCGAAACGAGATCTCCCGCCCGTCCGTGATCTCCGGGTTCTCGCCCTGGTACGCCAGCCGGTCCTCGAGGTTCTCGCCCTCTGCCGCCGACACGAACTCCAGCTCGGCGTCGCCGCCTACGGAGCGCGCCGTGACCACCAGCCGCCGTCTGCCCTCCGGGGCCTCGCCGCCGTCCGCCATGCTCGCCAGCGTCTCCTCGCCCACCAGCACCAGCCGCTCGGCCGAATCCGGAGACCATCCCGCGTTGGCGCCGAACACGCGCAGGAAGACCCCAAGCCTCTGCAATGTGAATTCGTCCATATCGACGCGCAGCTGCTTGCGCCGCGGCCCCGTCAGCTCCAGGAACACCATCATGGCCACCGCCACGATCGCCCCTGCCGTCATCCCGTTCCCCAGCAGGATGCCCAGGAACCCGTCGCCCAGCAGGTCCGCGAAGATCATTTCGCTCTGGAATCCCACGCCCACCCAGAACGCCACGCCCGCGACCGTCGCCTTCCGGTGGTCGACGCCGTCCTGCACGACGATCCGCATCCCCTGCACGAACAGCAGCGAGATGAGCACGAGCAGGTACGCCGCCGCCACAGGCGAAGGTATCGCGATGAGCAGCGCCGCGAATTTCGGGAAGAACGCCAGCGTCAGGATGATCACGCCGATGATGACGCCCACCCGCCGCGCGCCGATGCCCGTGACCTCCGCCAGCGAGATGCTCGTCGAGTACGTCGTGTTGGGCAACGTGCCGCCCAAGCCCGAGAGCAGGTTCCCCACGCCGTCCGCGTTCAGCGCGCCCTGCACCACGCGAAAGTCCGTCGCCCGGGGCCGCCGCCGCGACACCCGTTGGATGGCCACGCCGTCCCCGATCGTCTCGATGGCCCCCACCAGCGTCACCACGATGAACGCCGGCAGCAGCGCCCAGAACTCCGGCCCCGGCGTCACGTCGAAGCCCGGCCAGTCCCGGAACGGCACGCCCACCCACGCGGCGTCCGCTATCGCCCCCGTGTCGTAGATGCCGAACGGCGCGCCCACCGCGCACCCCGCCACGATGCCAATCACCGGCGACCACAGCCGCAGCGACGACGGGGCGCGCAGCACCATGCCCCCCACCACCAGCAGCGTCACCCCCGCCGCCAGCGGCGCCGCGAGGTCGTCCGTCCCATCCGGCACGTCCGTCAACGACCCGAAGATGATCGGCGCCACCGTGACCGCGATGAGCATGATGACGGTGCCCGTCACGACAGGCGTGAAGATCCGCCGGAGCAGCGAAAGCCGCGCCGCCAGCAGGAATTGGAACAGCGAGGAGACGACCACCAGGCTCGCCAGCGTTGCCGGGCCCCCCAGGTCCAGCGCCGCCACACACACCGCGATGAACGCCCCGGACGTCCCCATGATCAGCACGTGCCCGGACCCGATGCGCCCGACCCGCGCTGCCTGCAGCACCGTCGATATGCCGCACACCACCATGGCCGCAAACACGCCCCACGTCAGGTAGCTGTCGGACGCGTCCGCAATCCGCACGACGATTACCACCGTCAGCACCACCGGCGCGACGATGAGCATCGCCGCCTGCGCCCCCGCCCCCAGCGCGATCAGCGGCGGCGGCTTGTCCTCCGGCTCGTACCGCACGTGCTCGTTCACGACTTCCGCTGCCATGCCTCACCCCTCATCGACCGTTTGGCGCAATTCCCTTGGGAGGTATCTTTGCACTGCCTGCCACCGGCTGCAGCCGCACGGATGGTATCGGCTGGCGAAAGGGCAGACAAGAATGTCTCAATTTCACGCAATAATTGAGACATTATGCGCAAGAATCCCCTTGTAGATACAAATTAACACTGATAGACCACGCAAATGGGCCACCACGAAACCTAGCGCGATTACCGACGGTGGTGATAGATTCCGGTTGGCGTATGGCCACTCATTCACAGATAGCGTGGAGGAGGACTGCCATGAGAGCCTTTAGCAGCCTTGTGACACACCACCGCATCCCCTCAATGCTCGCCGCAACCGGTATCGCAACCCTCCTCCTCATGCTCCTCCGCCCCGGCGTCGCGCACGCCATGGGCGTCGAGGAGGAGGCCGCCTTCGTCTTCAACACCTTCTCCTTCCTAGTCTGGGGCGCCCTCGTCATGTGGATGTGCGCCGGCTTCACCATGCTGGAGGCCGGGTCCGTCCGCACCAAGAACGCCGCCATGATCTGCATGAAGAACATCGGCCTCTATTCCATCGCCGGCCTAGCCTACTTCGTAATCGGCTACAACCTCATGTACGTCGACGTCGGCCGCGACGCCACCTTCCTCGGCCTCAACCTCGGCGACGTCATCGGCACGTTCGCCCTCACCTACAGTTCGACCGCCGCCGAGGCCGCCCTCCTCGAGGCCGAGGCCGGCGCCTCAGCCGCCGGAGTCCTCGCCGAGTCCTCCTACGCCTCCATGTCCGACTGGTTCTTCCAGATGGTATTCGTCGCCACCACCGCCTCCATCGTCTCCGGCGCCCTCGCCGAGCGGGTCAAGATGTGGTCCTTCTTCCTCTTCGTCGCCTTCCTTACCGCCTTCACCTACCCCCTCATCGGCGCGTGGACCTGGGGCGGCGGCTGGCTCAGCGACCTCGGCTTCACCGACTTCGCCGGCTCCACCATCGTCCACAGCACCGGCGGCTGGGCCGCCCTCGCCGGCCTCGTCGTCATCGGCCCCCGCCTCGGCAAGTTCGCCCGCGACGGCAGCGTCCGCCCGACGCCCCCCTCCAACATCCTCGTCGTCACCCTGGGCGTCTTCATCCTCTGGTTCGGCTGGTTCGGCTTCAACGGCGGCTCCCAGCTCGCCCTCGGCAGCGCCGTCAACGCCGTCTGGATGAGCATCGTTCTTGTGAACACCAACCTCGCCGCCGCGTCCGGCGTCGTGGTCGCCCTCATCGCGTCCCGCCACATCCTCGGCCGCACGGACCTTTTCGCCGTGCTCAACGGCGCCATCGCCGGCCTCGTCTCCATCACCGCCGCGCCCAACTTCGTCGACCACTACTGGGCCATCCTCATCGGCGCTGTGGGCGGCCTCATCGTCGTCGCCGGCCTGCGCTTCCTCGAGTACGTGAAGATCGACGACGTCGTTGGCGCCGTCCCCGCCCACCTCTTTGCTGGCATCTGGGGCACCCTCGCCGCCAGCATCGCCGGGGGCGCCCAGCTCCACATCCAGCTCCTGGGCATCGCCGCCATCGGCGCGACGGTGTTCGGCATCTCCTGGTGCGCATGGAAGGCCCTCGACATGACCCTCGGCGCCCGCATATCCCACCAGGTCGAGCGCCTCGGGCAGGACGCCGGCGAGCTCCACATGGAGTCCTACCCGGAGTTCGTCCTCATGCCGGACCCCGACTACTACGACGACATCGAGGAGGAGCAAGAGAAGGCCAAAGGGTAAGAAAGCTAAGGCCCCAATTCGCCTTTGTTGATGCGAAAACTGCGCTCAACTATCGTCTTGAGACAAACAGCGAAATATGCAATGCTTTGGGTCTCAATAAACGAGGGGTGGCAGCATGATGGAGTGGCGGACGGCGGTGGCGGTCATCCTGGCGCTGTCCCTCGCCCTCGCCGCCTGTGGCGGCTCGGACGGCGAGGCGGACTCGTCGGCTCCATCGCCGGCGCAACCCTCCTCGGAGACATCGACAGGCTCCCCGGCCGCTGCTGAGGTGTCCACGACCGAGGAGCCTGCCCCAGCAGCCACTGAAGCGGAGACCATACCCACTGCGATTCCGGTCCCCAGCACCGCTGACAACGCGCCCACCGAGGCCGCCTCCGCCCCAGCCGAGTCTTTTGACGTCGCCGCACACCTCAGCGCAAGGACCATGGAACTGTGGGACGTCTACAACACGCACGACCTTGACGCGCTCAAAGCCTTCTACGCGGAAGCCTACTGGGCGGAAAAGGCGGAAGAGGTCGAGTCAGAGATGCAGCCCTTCAGGACGTTCGGAATATCGATCACGGGGGAGGAAATATCGGCGCCCATGGAGGTCGAGCCAGGCAAATGGGAGGTCTGGCACGACGCCAACTTCACCCTGGGTTCATTGACCATGCTGTTCATTTACGAGGAATTCGACGGCGAGTGGCTCCTCACCTACGCCGAGGACCAGTAGCCCACCCCCGCAAGCATCCCCTCCCGCACCGCCAGCCCCAGCCCCGGCGCGGCGCTGTCCGGCACGGTGAGCACGCCACCGTCGCCGAACATCAGGCTCTCCGACGTCAGGTCCTCCCGCAGCAGGTGCGTCCCGAAGGCCCCCTCGGCCGCCACCAGCGACGGCCCCGCCGCCTGCATCACCGTCAGCCCCGCCCGGGTAAGGATGCTCGTCTCGCCCACCTGCGCCCCGACGATCACCCCGACGCCCAGCCGCGCGGCCCGCTCCACGACCTCCAGCGACCGCCCGATGCCGCCCATCTTCGACACGCGCACGTTCACGATCCACCGCTCCGGGCTGCCCAGCTCCTCCAGCTGCGATGCCCGCAGCAGGCTCTCGTCGAGGATGATCCCCACGCCGCAAGCCTTGCTCACCCGCTCGAATCCCGCGATGTCCCCCGCGCGCAGCGGCTCCTCCACCGCGAACACCCAGCCGTCGAGCGCGTTCAGGTGCCGGATGCACTCCTCCGCCGAGCCCCACAGGTTGTTGGCGTCCAACCGCACCCGCCGCCCCGCACCGCCGCCCCGCAGCGCCCGCACTCGCCGTCTGTCGCGGCCCAGGTCGCCCGAAACCTTCACCTTGAAGTCGGAAAACCCCTTACTCCCGTACCGCCAGAGCTGCAGCCGGTACACCAGGTACGGCGAGTCCCCCAGCACGGCCGAGTAAATGAACGGCCCGTCCAGCCGCGGCAGCCCGAGCACGTCCTCGACCGGCGCGCCCGCCGCCTTCCCGAACAGGTCCAGCAGCGCCAGCTCCACCGCGCAGAACGCCGCAGGGTTCTCGTCGATCTCCCCCCGGTGCGCCTCCGCCCACGCCCTCAGCCCCGCCGCGTCGCTCACCTCGCTCGCGATGGCCTCCGCGTGCCGCCGGATGAACGCCGCGCCGCCCTCGACGGTCTCCCCCGTCACGTACGCGCGCGGGCACCCCTCGCCGTACCCCGTCAGCCCGTCGCCAGACCGCACAGCAACGATGAGGTTCTCCGCCCGCGACCTGCTAGCCGACGCGTGCCGGAACACCGTCTTGAACGGCACCGGAAAGCTGTAGACCTCCAGCCCCTCGATGCGCACGTTCCTACACCACGCCCGGGATGGCGTCGAAGTCGAACGAGCAGTCGCGCACGTACTGCAAGTGCAGGTACTTGAACTGCGCGTCCCGCTGCCCGGACGCCACGCAGCTCTCGCGGTACCGGTCGCCGGACCCCGGCGGCAGCAGCCGCACGCCCAGCATCGCCAGCCGTCCGCTCTGCCGCTTGCTCTCGTACTCGATGTTCAGCCCGCTCAGCCGACCGTCGATGTCCGCGGCCTCCGCGCCGTTCATCGCCCTCGCGCCCGTCTCGACGTACAGCCGGTACCCCGCCGACTCCTCGTCGGCCAGCATGATGAAGAAGTGCGGCGTCGAGCCCGACTCGGCGAAGTACGACGTCACCGCCTCCAGCACCTGCGACTCCGTGACCTTCTCCCCGGTGATGTTGGTGACGCCCTTCCCCTTCTGCACGAAGGCCAGCGTCGGCGTCGCCTCCACCCAGCCGTCCACACGTACGATGTCGTTGATGTCGTAGCGGTACAGCCCGTCCACCGTCGTCACGAAGACGTAGTACTCGCGCCCCTCCTCCAGCTCGTGCAACCCGAGGAAGTCGCCCGAGCCCGACTCCCACTTCTCCCGCTCCACAAACTCGAAGACCGTGTTGAGGAACGTCGGCAGGCACGCGTTCCGCCGGATGTCCACGTTCAGCGTCCCCCGGAACTCGCTCGACGAGTACCCCCACTCGATGACCCGCGTGCCCTCCGGCAGCAGCGGCCCCAGGTTGCCCAGCGCGATGCCGCAGCTCCCGCCCGTCCACGTCACGATGCCCCGCAGGTCGGGCCAGATGTCCGCGTACGTCAGCCGCCCCGCCGACTCCAGCCGCCGCGACAGCTCCCGCGCCCGCTCCGGCCGCGCCGCCAGCGAGAGCCCCGCCGGCGACTCCGGCAGCCGCCCCGTCGCTATGGCGTCGAAGATCTTGTCCGCGTTGGTGTGTACGACGGCCAGCAGCCGCAGGAACGTCGACGGGTTCGCCGTCGCCGCGCCTGTCACTCCCCCCTCGGCGAGCCCGTACACCGCCATCGTCAGGTACCGCAGGTCGTAGTCCTCGATCTCCGAGACCTCGGCCGGCAGCACGTACCGCGACCGCACGAACCGCGATTGGCTCCGGTACAGCAGCCCCGACGCAGACCCGAACGCCGTCCCGCCGGGCATCCGCCCCTCGACTGCCGCCCCGCCGATGCCGAGCACCTTGCGCTCCAGCACCCCCGAGTGCCGCGCCCAAACGTACGCCGAGAGCTGTTGGTGCCGCTTCATCTGCGCCAGCCCGGACGCTGTCACCGGGATGTTCTTCGGTGCCCCCACCGTCCCGCTCGTGCGGTGGTAGTACACCGGCGGCTCCTCCGTCAGGCGCTTGTCGCCCGTCAGCTCCTGCCGCTCGATGGCCTCCCGCAGGTCCTCGTACGTGCACACCGGCACGGCCTGCCGGTACTCACCGATGCCCGAGACACGCGCAAACCCGTGCTCCCGCCCGAACTCCGTCCCCGCGTTCGCCGTCAGGATGCGACGCAGCGCCGCCTCCTGCGCCCCGCGAGGGTCGCCCGCGGCGCGCATCATTCCCCGGTACCGCCGACCCTGCATCAGCCCCAGCGCCCCCTTGAACGCCCGGTAGCCCAGTCCGCTCATTCCTCCAGCCCCTTCACAAACGGCGTCCGCATCTGCGCGAGGAACCCCAGCGGGTACGCGCGGTTGTGCAGCCCCAGCGGCCCCACCTCGCGCCCAGTGGGCAGCCACCGCGTCCCGAACAGGATGTCCCACACGATGAGATTGTTGCCGTAGTTGTTGTTCGACTCCGCCGAGACCTCCGAGTGGTGCCACCGGTGCAGCTCCGGCCCGCTCACCACGTAGTTGAGCGGCCCCAGCCGAACCAGGCAGTTCGAGTGCTGGAAGAAGCCGTTGATCCCGTAGAACACGAAGTACGCCGCCAGCGTCTCCTGCGGCGCCCCCAGCAGCGCGAACGGCAGCGAGTCGACCGCGTACTGTATCGCCTTCTCTATCGGGTGGAACCGCCCCACGTTCAGCCAGTAGAGCTGGTGCGGCGAGTGGTGCACCGCGTGCAGCCGCCACATCGTCGGGACGCCGTGGAACGCCCGGTGCAGCCAGTAGCGAGGAAAGTCGGCGGCCAGCAGCATCAACCCCACCTGCGCCGCCAGCGGCAGCGCCTCCGGCCACAGCCCGTCGACCGAAAGCCCGGTCGAGTCCAGCAGCCCCGCGATCCAGATGACCACCGTGAACGAGAGCAGCAGCGGCAGCACGCCCTGCACCGTCCCCATGAACAGCGCGTCCGCCGTCACGACGCCCGCGTCCGGCCGCCACTCGCGGCGGTACGGCAGCATAGTCTCGTGCAGCGTCACCAGCGCCGCCCCCGTCACCACCGCCGCATACGACGCCAGCGTCACCGGCCACCCGACCAGGAACACCAGCCCCCCATACACGGCAAAGCCAACACCCAGCACCGCCGGATACGACACTACAGGGATAATTCTGGAAAGTCCCACAGTACCCTTGACGACCCCCAAATCTACTTGGGCGCGTGCACGCCCATCACCAACAAGGTTGCGTCCACGACCCACCTATGTCAACTGCGCAACGGCCTCCACGCCTCCTCTCTCTCCGTCACCCCTGCGCCCCTCCCGTCGTTCCTGCGCAGGCAGGAACCCCGACAAACAGACCAAACCGGCAAGCCTCCATCCTGGCCAAAGCCTGCCCCGTACCCCATACGGCGCCGGGCCCCAGGTGCACCGCCACCCCTGACACAACCTCCTTGCCCGTACGCATCCCCCTCCCCTACCCTCTCCCCATGCAACACGCATCCGCCGCTCCCAACCGAAACTCCCGCAACGCCCAATCTCTCGGGCTACCGATTTTGTCGTTGACGCCGGCGTCCGCGTCAGCGTTTATGCACGGGGGATCGGCCAAAATGCAAGATTCCTTTATCCTGAATCTGAAATGCGACACCACCCCTACAAATCAAAGGCGAAACAACCTCCGCCCCAGCTACGACACATTCAGAACCAATGTCAAACGAATGGTGGGCGTGCCTTTAATCGCCACCAACCATTCCGTTGCACCAGACCCCGGCAACCGCAGTCGGGCCTGCGCCGCCGCCTTTACCCACCCCATGTGCGCCCCCTACAATCCTCACCATCAGGAGGCGGACAGCTAGCATGACAACGAGATCGGCGGACGTGGTGGTGGTCGGCGGCGGCGTCAACGGCGCCTCCATCGCCATGCACCTCGCACGCATGGGCGCCGGCCGCGTCCTCATCCTCGAGAAGGGCCACCTCGCCAGCGGCGCCAGCGGCCGCTCCGTCGCCATGGTCCGCCAGCACTACCTCCACCCCGTCCTCGTCCGCATGGCCGTCGAGGCCGGCGCCGTCTTCCGCAACTTCGCCGACGCCGTCGGCGGCGACCCCCGCTTCCAGCAGACCGGACGCCTCCTCCTCTTCGCCGAGCACGACGCCGACGCCGCTCGCGCCAACGTCGCCATGAACCGCGACGAGGGCGCCAACATCCGCCTCGTCTCCCTCGCCGAGGCCGCCGAGATCGCCCCGGCGCTCGACCTCGACGGTGTCGCAGTCGCCGCCTACGAGCCCGACGCCGGCCACGCCGACCCGCTCGCCGCCACCTACGCCTTCGCCGACCGCGCCCGCGACTATGGCGCCGAGATCGTCACCGGCTGCCCCGTCCGCGCCATCGCCACGTCCGGTGGCCGCGTCATCGGCGTCGAGACGGACGCGGGCCTCGTCGAGACCGACGCCGTCGTCGCCGTCACCGGCCCCTGGGTCAACCAACTCGCCGCCCCCCTCGGCGAGACCCTGCCCGTGTCGCCCATCCGCGTGCAGATGGTCGTCCTCCGGCGGCCCCCGTCGCTGGAGTCCTTCTCCCCCATCGTCATGGACCACATCTCCGGAACGTACCTGCGCGTCAACGCCGGCTCCACCACCCTCGCCGGCGCCATGTTCGAGCAGGACCTCAGCGAGGTCGTGGACCCCGACGACTACGGCCTCAACGCCGACCACGACACCATAGTCTCCTTCTGGGATCGTGCGTCACGACGCGTCCCCGGCTTCGCCTCGACGACCCCCCTCGGCGGCTACGGCTCCCTCTACGACCTCACGCCCGACGGCAACCCCATCCTCGACGCCTCGGCGTCGGTCAAGGGCCTCTACTACGCGACCGGCTTCAGCGGCCACGGCTTCAAGCTCTCCCCCGTCGTCGGCCGCATGATGGCCGAGCTCGTCCTGACCGGCGACAGCGCGGGCCACCCCATCCACCCCTTCCGCGCCTCCCGATTCGCCGAGGACGACCCCCTCGGCGCCGAGCATCCGTACAAAGGCCCGCTGCATCAGTGATGCGCCAACTCCGCATTGACTACGCGCACGCGCGGGTGTATTGTCGCGCCAATAGGGGAAGCGGGATTTTCGCCCTTCACTACAGGAGCGCTTCTCCACGGTTCGCCGTGTCTCCGCCGGAGGGCGCCCCGGCAAGGAGGGAGACTTGGACCTCAACCTGCCGTTGCCCATCCACGACTTCTCTCCAGATACGCTCCTCAGCCTCGTGGAGCGCATCGAGAGTTCCTCTGGCTTCCAGCACTTCATCTTCCGCGAGGCCGAGCTCGACGACCTCTGGCGTCAGGTCGAGTACGCCCTCGTCAACGCCCAGTCCAGCGGCCCGGAGCACAAGGACATCGACAGGCTCCGTGTCCTGCTCGACTGCGTGGTGGCCGCCCATGACCTGGTCTCCGTCAGCAAGAAGGAAGAGGCAATGGCGCAGCTTCAGGCCGGCATTCGGGCCCAGGCGTAGCGCCGCGAGGCATCAATAGGCTCACAAGGCACGCAGTTACAGGAGGGAAGAAACATGCTGAACGCGCAAGACAATGAACTGATGTGCAAGGTCGGTCCAGGAACCCCCATGGGTGAGGTTCTTCGCCGCTTCTGGGCGCCCATCCTGATCTCCGAGGACCTCCCGCACCCCGACTGCGACCCGAAGGAGGTCCGCCTCCTCGGCGAGGACTTCGTTGCTTTCCGCGACTCAAATGGAGAGATCGGATTCGTTGAGGCGTTGTGTCCCCACCGTCGCGCGCCCCTCTTCTACGGCCGCAATGAGCACGAGGGCCTCCGCTGCATCTACCACGGTTGGAAGTTCGACGTGCAGGGCAACTGCGTCGACATGCCCTCCGAGCCCGCCCAGTACGAGTTCGCCAAGAAGGTGCGCCCCATCGGCTTCCCCACCCGCGAGTGGGGCGGCATCATCTGGGCGTACATCGGCCCACAGGACAGGATCCCCGAGCTCCCGCAGCTCGAGTGGTGCCGAATCCCCGCCGAGTACCGCAACCTGGCGAAGTACAACCAGGAGTGCAACTTCGTGCAGGCCACAGAGGGCGACATCGACTCCAGTCACATTGGCTTCCTGCACACGCGGTTGGACCAGAAGAAGGCTCCGGCGAACAAGGAGATGCTCTGGCGCGTCAACGACACGGCCCCCCGCTGGATCATCCAGCCCACGGACTACGGCGTCATGCTCGCCGCCCAGCGCAACGCCGAGAACGACACCCACTACTGGCGGATCAACCAGTGGCTCATGCCCTACTACACCATGATCGCCAGCGACCTCGAGCAGAAGCGCGGCCACGGCCACATGTGGGTCCCCGTCGACGACGAGCACACCGACGTGTGGTGCGTCATCTGGTCCCCCGTGGAAGCGCTGACGCAGGGGGAGCGCGACGGCATCCTCGGCGGACCCAACCCGCACATCTCCAGCCTGGACCCCGCCACCGGCAAGCTGCGGGCCACCAAGGCCAACCACTTCCTGCAGGACCGCCACAACCAGCGCACCGAGACCTTCACCGGCATCCTCGGGACGCGCGAGCAGGACACCGCCGTCGTCGAGGGCATGGGCGCCATCGCCGACCGCACCAAGGAGCACCTCGGCACCAGCGACAGCGCCATCATCGCCATGCGCCGCTACCTCGTGAACTCCGCCAAGGCCTTCATCGAGGGGAAGGAACCGCAGGAGCCCTACAACGGCGACCTCTACCGCGTGCGCGCCTGGTCCTATGAGCTCAGCCGCGACATAGACTTCATGCAGGACAACAAGGTCCGCGAGTTGATGGAAACCATGGTGGGGTGACCTGAGGTCACGCCACGGACTGGAACAAGCCTATGATTTCTGAGCCGGTCAACACTGGAGCCGGGGAAGGTAACGGCTCGCCCCTGAAGAAGCTCAATGTCGGCATCGCGGGCCTTGGAGCGGGCGCCGTGCAGGTCATCCGCGCCATGGAGGCCGCGCCCTACCTCGACATCGTCGCCGCCGCCGACACCCGGCCGCAGGCCCTCTCCGCCTTCCGCGAGCGCTATGAGGGCCGCACCTACGACAACGTCGAGGACCTCGCCAAAGACCCGGACGTCGACGTCGTCTGGGTCTCGACCCCCAACATCTACCACTGCGAGAACACCGTGGCCCTCGCCAACAACGGCAAGCACGTCGTCGTCGAGAAGCCCATGGCCGTCACCATCGAGGAGGCCGAGCGCATGGTGGAAGCCGCCGAGCGCAACGGCGTCAACCTCCTCTGCGGCCACACCGCCAGCCTCATGGCAGGCTTCCGCGCCATGCGACGCGTCATCACCTCCGGGCGGCTCGGCAAGGTCACCGCTATCAACTGCTGGTCCTACGTCGACTTCATGTTCCGCCCCCGCATGCCCCACGAGCTCGACATGGAGATTGGCGGGGCCCTTCCCTACAACAACGGCCCGCACCAGTTTGACGTCGTCCGCATGATGGGCGGTGGCATGGTGCGAAGCGTACGCGGCAGCGTCTCCAGGTGGATGGACGCCCGCACGTCGCCCGGTTACTACGTCGCCTACCTCGAGTTCGAGGATGACACCCCTGCGACCATCGTCAAGAACGGCTACGGCTACTTCATGACGACCGAGCTGGTTCCCTGGGCCCACGACGTGCCCGAGCGCCAGCGCAACCGCGACCTGCGCAAAGCCCTCCGCAACGGCATCCCCTACGACGAGGCCAGCGGCAAGGAGGCCCAGCGCTTCGGCGGCTCCGACACCAACACCCTGCTCGGCCCCCGCGAGAACGTCCTCCGCTCCGGCTTCCAGCCCGACGCCGGCTTGGTCATCGTAAGCTGCGAGGCGGGTGACATCCGCCAGTCCGCCAACGGCCTGACCATCTACGACGATGACGGCCAGCACGAGATCCCCGTCGAGGGCGTCCACGACGAGCGCATGGCGGAGCTTGATGAGATGTATCAGGCCATCACCGAGGGTCGCCCCGTCCACCACGACGGCCGTTGGGGCATGGCAACCCTGGAGTGCGTGCTGGCCATGATGGAATCCGGACGGGAGCGCCGCGAGATCACCCTGACCCACCAATGTCCCGCCTGGGAGTAGATCCTGTAGGCTGAGCGACGGTTATTGGGGAAAGGGGGCACGTTATGGCACGCTATGCGTTCGTCAAGTTCTTGACCTGGGCCTTCATCGCGGTGGCGCTCGTCGCGCTTGTAGCGGCCTGCGGGTCGGACGACGATGCAGCGTCCGAATCGCAGGAACCCGCCGCCTCCGAGCCAACGCCTGCCATGGAAGAGCCCGCCATGGTCCAGCCCAAGGTGGACCGCGTGGTCATGGCCATCGGAGCGCCGCCCGGGGAAACGCTGGAAATCAGTGAGATGAGCAGCGTCAACTGGCCCATCCGTCCGCCCTACGAGTACCTGTTGGGCATTGACCCGACGGGCGAGGAAGGCACACCCCAACTCGCCACGTCCTGGAGCCTGGAGCCGGACGGCAAGTCCTACCGCTTCCAACTTCGCGAGGGAGTGAAGTTCCACAACGACTTTGGCGAGTTCACCGCCAAGGACGTGGTGGCCGCTGTGGAGCACATGGTCCGGGAGGAATCCACTCACCGCCAGCGCCTCTTCTTCGTCGATCTCATCGAGGACGTGGAGGTCGTCAATGCCTATGAGGTGGTGATCCGGAACGCCAAGCCGGACTCCAACTTCCTCACCGCACTCGGCCAGCCGGAGGCAGGCATCGAGGTCTTCAGTTCTGCCGATCTGGAGTCTCGGGGTGGTGTGTGGCCTCAGGGTGCAGACGGGGTGGCCATGGCTGGCACCGGCCCCTATCAGTTGAGGGAGTGGCGCACCAGCGAGGCCATCATCTTTGACCGCGTGCCCTACGACCACTGGCGCGTCAACCCGGACTTTCCGGAGTTTGAATACCGCCTGATGGACGAGTCCTCTACGCGCTTGGCCGCCCTCATCGCCGGCGAGATCCACCTCGCCGACCTGCAGGCGGACCTGCGGGCCCAGGCCGTCTCCAGCAACGGCATGGTTGGCCTGCAGAGCACCGCGCCGGGGCAGAACACCTTCGGCATCATGCTGGGGCCATACGTCAACAAGGTACTCTTTGGAGAGGACAACCTGCCGCCTGCCGGCCAGACCTACGTCCACCCGGACACGCCGCTGCTGGACGTGCGGGTGCGCGCGGCTATCAACCACGCCATCAACCGAGACGCCCTCAACGAGTCCTTCATCGGCGGCGAGGGCCTGCCCATGTACAACACCTACATGCACCCAACGCGTCCGGGCTGGAACCCCGACTGGGTAACCCGCTTCCCGGATGCGTACGACTTCAACCCGCAGAAGGCGCGTGTTCTGCTGGCCGAGGCAGGCTACGGCCCTGACAACCCCTTGAAGCACACGGTGCAGTCGCGCACCTACCCCTACTTCCCCGCAGGCGGCGACATGCAGGACGCCCTGTTCGGCTTCTATCGCGACGTTGGGATCGACGTCAACCTGGAGACACTTGACGGGGCCACTCGAGGCGCCCGGGGCCGCGCCCTGGACTTCCAGAATGACTCCTACATCTACGTCACAAGCGTGCGCCAATACCTGGGCTTCGCAGTCTTCAACTCAGCCAGCAACATCGGCGCCCGCGCGGGACTGGAGCTGGTCGAGCCCTCCAACATCTTCGACAACGAGGTCCGCGTGACCGTAGAACCCAACGCCCTCAACGCGGCGTGGCTCAAGCTGGGCAACTATGCCTACGACAACTACATGAGCATGCCGCTCTTCTGGATCCCGTCCTTCGCCACGGCTGACCCGAACATCGTATCCGGCTGGCAGTTCCCCGGCTCCATCACCGGCACCTACACCCACCCGGAGTACATCACCGCAACGCCGCAGTAGGGATAACCACATGGCGTAGACGCTGCGCCGCCCTCCTCCCGCAGTGGGGAGGGCGGCGCTATGCCTCGGCGGGGTGACACCGTTCCCTTGACACTCCCAACCGTCTCCCCGTACGCTTCTCGTATCCAGTGGTAGCTGCCCCAGCATCCTGCGCCCGTGCCGGCGAGCATCGGCGAAGCTGGCAGCCCCGGGAACTCGATGCCGGAGCGCGACGTGACCTCGGACAACATTCGCGCCGACGCCGAGTGGGACGCGGGTCACCTCGGCTGCGGCGAAATCCTCATCCTCCTGCGTGGCCGCATGCAGCCCCTCGCCTCGGGCCAGGTGCTCAAGCTCACCGCCCGCGACCAGGCCGCCCCCGTCGAGATGCCCGCGTGGTGCCGCCTCACCAGCCGCACCCTGCTCCATGCAGACCACCCCGACTACTGGATCAAACAACGCTAGTGCAAGGAGAGCCCAAATGGCTGGACAGTTCTGCGTCTTCCTCACCCGCGCCCTGGAGGACCCCGACCGCGCAACCGTCGCATTCGTCATCGCCAACGCCGCCCTCGGCTCGGAGAAGGACACCGTCGTCTTCCTCAGCACGGAGGGCGTCCGTCTCTCCCAGAAGGGCTACGCCGACGACGCTCACGAGGAGGGCTTCCTGCCCCTGAAGGACCTGATGGACAACTTCACCGGGGCAGGCGGCACGATCTACGTCTGCTCGCCCTGCTTCAACAAGCGCGGCCTCGACCCCGACAACCTTGTCGACGGCGCCCAGATCGTCGGCGGAGCCGTCCTCGTCGAGTACCTGTCGAACGGCGCGGCCAGCGTCTCCTTCTAACCCTGAGCGGAGCGAGGCATGGACCCCGTCGAACGCCACGACTACACGCCCGACGTCAGCTTTGACGGCGGCAACCTCGACTGCGGCAGCGGCCTCCTCCTCCTCATCCGCCGCCACATCGACCCCATGGACCGCGGCGGCCTCCTCGAGATCCTCTCCACCGACCGCACCGTCGAGGTCGAGCTTCCCGCATGGTGCCGCCTCACCAGCAACGAGCTCGTCTCCTGGACGAGGCGCGAAGACCAGCGCAGCTTCCTCGTCTGCAAGGGCGCCCTGACCGAGCGCGCCCCCGCCGTCGCCGCCTCCACCCCCATCGCCGCCGTCCACGAGCGCGTCCCGGTGACCATCCCGGACGCGCTCCCCGAGCCTCGGCCCGCTCCCGCCATCGCGCCCCTCTCCATCATGGGCGTCGGAAGCTGGCCCCGCCCCCGCTGGATGCTCCAGGCCGTCCACGACCGCCTCGAGGGCCGCCTCGCAGACGCCGACTTCCAGGCCACCGCCGACGACGCCGTCCGCCTCGCCGTCGACGCCCAGCTCCGCGCCGGCGCCGATGTCCTCACCGACGGCGAGCAGCGCCGCGATAGCTACGCCAGTTTCGTCGGCAGCCTCCTCGACAACTGCCAGCTCATCCCCCTAAGCGACCTCACCGCCATGGTCGACGACCCGGACAAGTTCGAGCGAGAGCTCCGCGCCCTGGACGTCCCCGCCGCCGAGGTCCGCCACCCCGTCGTCTTCGGCCACCTCGGCCGCAGCCGCTCCCTCGCCGTCCACGAGCTCGCGTTCGTCCAGGAGTGCGCCGACCGTCCGGTCAAGGTCTCCCTACCCGGCCCCTACCTCCTCACCCGCACCATGTGGCTCGACTGCCTCGAAGAGATGCCCTACAACACCCGCGAAGCCCTCGCCCGCGACGTAGTCCGCGTGCTGCGTGAGGAATTGCACTACCTGCTCGCCGCCGGCGCGTCCCTCGTCCAGTTTGACGAGCCTGTGCTGACTGAGGTGGTGTTCGGCGCACAGTCCGGCAACCGCAGCTTCATGTGCGGCGCCCTCAGCGAGAAGCTGGAGCCCGGCCCGGAGCTGGACTTCGCCGTAGGCCTGCTGAACGAGGTCACCCGCGGCCTCCCGAGCGAGCGCCTCGGTCTCCACGTCTGCCGCGGCAACTGGACGCCCGACGAGTCCGCCGCCCTCGCCGGCGACTACGCCCCCCTCCTGGACGCCCTCTCCCGCGCCGACGTCGGAACCCTCTTCCTCGAGCTCTCGACGCCCCGCGCCGGTGAGGCCGCCGTCCTCAAGGCACTCCCGGACGACAAGCGCATAGCCGTAGGCGTCGTCAATCAGAAGCTGGACACCGTGGAGTCCCTAGAGGAAGTCAGAGGGCGCATCGAACAGGCCGTCAACCTGTTCGGAGAGGAGCGCGTCTTGCTCACGCCGGACTGCGGCTTCGCCACCTTCGCCGACAACCCCGTCGCATCGGCCCGCACCGCGGAGGCCAAGCTCCGCGTCATTGCCCAGGCCCGAGACTCGCTGGGGTTCTAGTCCACCACGCGCTGGAACGCCCGCAGGAACCGCGGCCCCACGTCCTCCAGCTCCGTCAGCGACGCGTAGCTCAGCGCCAGCCGCACGTGCGATGTGTCCGCCGCCTCGCGGTCCTTGTAGAAGTTGGAGCCCGCCGCGAAGGTGAGCCCTTCCTCTGCCCCCGCCTCCGCCACGTCCTGCGCCGTCGCGCCGATGCACTCGGCCCACAGGAAGAACCCGCCCGCCGGCTCCTCGAAGCGCAGGTACGGTTCGCAGTGCTCCCGCAGCGTCGAGACCAGCGCATCGCACTTGCGCCGGTAGATGCCACGCAGCATGTCCACGTGCGGCTCCAGGTCCCCGCTGCCGACGTACAGCGTCAGCGCCCGGTGCAGCAGCGGGCTCCCGCCCATGTCGAACCGCACACGGCCCACGGACTCGATGACCGGCAGCCGCGCCTGTATCCATCCAACCCGCAGCCCCGTCGCGATGATCTTGCTGAAGCTCCCCACCTGGATCACCCCGTGCCCGTCGGCCACCGCGTACAGCGATGGCGGCGGCGGCGCGTCGAAGTACAGCTCCGTGTACGCCATGTCCTCCATGATGAAGACCCGGTGCCGCGCGCAGACCTCCACCAGCTTCTCCCGCACCGCCAGCGACATCGTCGCGCCCGAGGGGTTGTGGTGGTCCGGCACCGTGTACAGCAGCTTGGCGTGCTTCCCCTCCGCCTCCATCCGCTGCAGCGTCTCCTCCACCCGCTCGGCGAAGAGTTCGTCCTCGCCCAGTTCCACCTCGACGACCTCGCACAGGTGCCCGCGTATCGTCCGCAGCGATCCCGAGAAGTGCGGCCGCTCGACGATGCACACGTCCCCCGGGTTGAGGAAGGTGTCGCACACCGCGTCGATGCCGCCCGAGCCTCCGTGCGTCATCAGGAAGTTCTCATACGAGAGCTTGATGCCCTGGATCCGTCCCTGCCGCTCCGCCACCACCGCGCGCAGGTCCTCGAAGCCAAAGATGCCGCCGTACCGCAGCGCTGGCTCGGATGTCGTCTCGAAGACCTTGTTGATGGCCGCCTGCAGTCCCGCGACGGGCAGCGAGTCCGGGTCCGGAATGCCGCCGCCCAGGTTTATGGGCGACGCATGCTCCGTCCTCGAGAAGACGATGGACCGTCCCTGCGTCCCCGCTTCAGTCGCGCTGATTGCCGGCAGCACCGCTGCGGACCGCGCCAGCAGCTCCGTCACGTCCTGACCTTCCCAGTGCTTGGCGGCGATGGCTGCCCTGGTGCTGACGTTTGTCTGGGTCATGGCGATACTCCAATGTTGGGGGTTGCCTATAGCCCCATTCTACGAAATCCGCACCATAACGTCGATGCACTGCCATTCCTCCCTTGCCGCCAAGTGCCGCAACGTCCATAATCCCCGCAGCGACCGCCTGTAAGGAGGACTTCCCATGGCAACTGCCAAGCTTTCCGACTACCGAAAGATCATCGCGGACGCAGCCGAACGGCTGGTCAAGTCCGGCATCCTGACCAAGAGCAACCATGGCAACATCAGCGCCAGGATCCCCGATTCGGACACCTTCCTGCTGACCTCCGTAAGCAACCTCGCGCAGATCACCATGGACAACATCGGCCTCTTCGACCTCGACAACAACCTTCTAGACGGAACCGTCATGCCCATCAGCGCCGAGATCATCCCCATGCACGGCATCGTCTACAAGACCCGCCCCGAGTCCGGCGGCGCCCTCCACACCCACTCCCCCTTCGCGACCGCCTTCGCCGTCGCCAGCCGCGCCATGCCCGTCTCCTACGAGCCCATGGTCCGCTTCGGCATGGCCGAGGGGATCCCCGTCGCCGGTTACGGCCCCCGCGGCTCCCAGGCCTCCGTCGACAACATCGAAAAGGTCCTCAACGGGCAGGACAACCTCCGCGGCATCCTGCTCGAGAACCACGGCGTCCTCACATTCGGCGCCGACGTCCCCGCCGCCGTCGACGCCAACCTCGTCATGGAGGAGTGCGCCGAGATCATCATGTACTCCTACAACCTCGGCGGCCCCAAGGAGATCCCGGTCGACATGCGCGTCGCCGCCCAGCAGCGCGCCCAGTCCTTCGCCGCCGTCGGCGAGCAGCGGGTGTAGCCCCGTTTGCCTACGCCACGCGCCTCTGATACACTCGCCGCGCCGTAAGGGAAATCACTTCCGCACAGGAGGATTGGCACATGATTTATGAGATTCGACGGTACACCCTGCACCCGGGCAAGACGGGCGAATGGGTCAAGGCCTTTTGCGACGCCTATGAGGTCCGCGCCCAGTACTCACCCCTCGGCGCCCTCTTTCAGACGGAGATCGGTCCGCTGAACGAGGTCATCCACATCTGGCCCTACGAGAACCTCCAGCACCGCGCCGACACCCGCGCCGCCGCGGCCAAGGACGCCAGCGGCAAGTGGCCGCCGTCCTCCGCCGTCCACTGCCTCGCCACCCAGGAGACCGACATCCTTGACCCCATCCCCGGCATGGAGCCCTGGGACGGCACCCCTCAGGAGTGGGGCGGCATCTACGAGCTTCGCCAGTACACCTACGCCCCCGGCGCCCTCCGCGACGTCGCCAAGGCCTTCAGCGAGGCCCTGCCCGGCCGCAACGAGATCTACCCGGTTGCCGGCATCTTCACCTCCCAGCTCGGCAACCTGAACCGCCTCTACCAGCTCTTCCCCTACAAGGACTGGAACCACCGGGACGAGATCCGCAAAGTTTACCTCGAGTCTGGCGCCTGGCCGCCGCACTCGGACGCACGCCCGCAGCACCAGCTCGTCCGGCACATGCTCCCGGCCGCCTGCTCCACCCTGCATTAGGAAAACGCCGTAAGAGCAATAGAACGGGCGGGAAGCTTCTGCCTCCCGCCCGTTCCCTTTGGCCTGTCGGTTGAGACCGATGCCCCCGCATTGCGCCCACCCTACCCCGCAAGTACCCTCTGCGCATGAACATGCGCGTCTACCTGTTGCGCCGCCTCTTGCAGGGCGCTCTCACCCTGCTGCTCGTCTCCATCGCCATCTTCGCCGCCCTCCGCGCCGCGCCCGGCGACGCCGCCGACGTCATCGTCGCAGGCGGCTCGGGCGCCGAGGCCGCTCAGGCCAGCTCCGAGGGCGAACGCGCCGCAATCCGATCTGAGCTCGGCATCGACCGCCCCCTGTGGCGCCAGTACACCTCTTGGCTCTCCGACATGGTCACCCTCGACTGGGGCGAGTCCTTCGTCACTGGCCGCAGCGTCTGGACCGAGTTCCTCCGACGCCTGCCCGTCACCCTGCAGCTCAGCATTATGGGCATCGCCGTCGCTGTCGGCCTCGGTGTGCCCTTGGGCGTTGCCGCCGCCCTGCGTCAGGACACCTGGGTCGACTACGCCGTGCGCGTCTTCGCCCTCGGCGGCGTCTCCCTCCCGCACTTCTGGCTCGCCACGCTGGTGTTGCTGGCCGGCGTGCGCTACTTCACCTGGAGCCCGCCCCCCGGCTACCATGCGCCCCTGTCCGAGCCGTGGGCCAGTCTGACGCAGTTCCTCTGGCCCGCGCTGGTGTTGGGCTACTCTGGCGCCGGCCTCCTCACGCGCATGACCCGCTACACCGTGTTGGAGGTGATGCGGCAGGAGTACGTTCGCACCGCACGAGCCAAAGGCCTTTTCCCCGCCGACGTCGTCCAGCGGCACATCCTGCGCAACGCCCTGCTGCCCGTCATCACCGTCGCCGGCATCGCCTTCGCGACCCTCATCAGCGGCTCCGTCGTGCTGGAGCAGGTCTTCTCGCTGCCCGGCACCGGCCTCTACCTGTTGGACGCGGTCAAGTTCCGTGACTACGCCGTCGTGCAGCCGGTTATCGTCTTCTTCGCCGCGTGGGTCGTGCTCGTCAACCTCACCGTCGACATGCTCTACACATGGCTCAACCCCCAGGTGCGATATGGCTAGCACAATGCCGCTGCCCGCAGCTGCCCCGCTCCCCGACGCGAGCCCGCCACCCCACGGCGCCTGGCGTCGAATGGCCCGGCTCCTCCGCACGCACCCCCTCGGCGCGGCCGGCGGCGCTGTCGTCCTGCTGCTCGTGGTGATGGGCGTCTTCGCGCCCGTGCTCTCGCCCTACGACCCCGTTGCGCAGGACGCCGAACGCGTCCTCCACTCCCCCGGCGTCGACCACTGGCTCGGCGCCGACAACCTCGGCCGCGACATCTGGAGCCGCATCGCCTTTGGCGCAAGGGTCTCCCTGGGGGTCGGATTCCTCTCAGTCCTGTTGGGATCCGCCGTCGGCGCCCTGGCCGGCGTTGTTGGCGGCTACTACGGCCGCTACGTCGATGCCGCGCTGCAGCAGGCCGCCGATGCCCTCCTCGCTTTCCCTACCCTCATTCTGGCGCTGGGCATCATGGCCGTCCTCGGCACGTCGACCGCCAACGTCATTCTGGCCATCGCGCTGGTGCAGGCCCCCCGTGCCGCCCGCGTCGTGCGCAGCCAGGCGCTCGCGGTCACGGGCGCCGAGTTCGTCGCGGCGGCCCGCATCGTCGGAGCGGGCAGCCACCGCGTAGTGCTCCGGCACGTCCTGCCCCACTGCGTCGCGCCCTTCCTGGTCATCTCGACCAGCGCCCTCGGCGCCGCGATCGTTCTGGAGGCGTCGCTGAGCTTTCTGGGCCTCGGGGTGCCTGCACCCGCGCCGTCGTGGGGCGGAATGCTCGCCGGTCCCGGCCGCGACTACTTCAGCGCCGCTCCATGGATGGCCGTGTGGCCCGGGCTCGCCATCTCCCTCGCCGTCTACGGCTTCAACCTCCTCGGCGACGCCCTCCGCGACGCCCTCGACCCACGCCAGCGCCCCGTATAGCTGCCACCGACACGTTGACCGGCCCGACTGGGCGGCGGATACTAGAGGTGTCCCGCTTCAATCCGCCCGTAGCTCAGGGGACAGAGCACTGGGCTTCGGACCCAGGTGTCGGGGGTTCGAATCCCTCCGGGCGGGCTTCCTGTTCCTGGGACTTCACCTTGCTCCGCTAGCTCCACTCATTTGCCGGTGATTGCCACGTAATCAATCGTGAAACCGGTCCAGCTTGCGCCGCAACTTCAAGATGACGTCTATGAGGAAAAACACCAGAATGAGCGGAAACGGACGCCGGTAGTCTATCGGCCCGTCTGAACTGTAGAGCAACGAGAACCTGTCGGTCAGTTGATTGGCCCGTAGGTTTGTGCCGGGCAGACTTTCCGACCCAGACCCCGAGTCAACCCCATGGCGCTCCGAAGCCTCAGGGCCGCCCGCCTGAGGGCCGCCACCCAGGTCTGGAGCCTCCGAATCACCGACCGGCAAAGACACACCCGGTGTTGGCAAGGCAGCCGGCACGGGCGAGGGGGCCGGCTGCGGTGTACGAGTAGGAGTCGGCGGCGCCGGCACAGAATCTGGCGCATCACCGGGCGTGGGCCCAGGCGTCGGGCCCAGAGCAACGGCCGCCGCTTGCTTGACGGTTGGGACCACCGACGGCGTTGGCGGAGCTGCTGGTGTTGCCATCGCCGCAATCGTTGCCGTCGGAGACGGAGTCGGGGTGAGAGTGGGTGTCGGCGATGGCGTGGGCGTCGGCTTCGGCGCAACCGCGAGCACCAGTGAAATCGTCTTCAGCGAGCCTTCCATCTCATTGACGTGCACATACACCGTGGCCGTGTGGCTGCCGGAGCCTAGAAACCACGTCTCAGCCGTCAATGTCACGCTCTTGCGGTCTTGGGGCCCCACGCTCACCACAAACGAGGGCGAAGCCTTCAGCCAAGGCGCGTCGTCGGACAAGTTCAACACCATCCGGCCCGAGCCCCGATTCCACACCTCCAGCGTCGCCTCGACCGGTGCACCATCCACCCCGGAGGACTCCATGAGCAGGAAAGAGTCGGAAATCCCGATGCCGACAGGGACGGCTGTCGGCGTTGGAGTTGGCGTCGGCGTGGGCCGAGCAATCGAGCGCTGGGACTCGAACGCGTCACTCGGCCGCACCGGCGTGGGCAACGGCGCAAGCTGCTCCTCGACGCGCGTCACCGCTACCGTGTACGTGGTCTCGGCGGCGCCGTCCCTCGAGGTCACCACAACCTGCACGACGGACACCCCCTCGCCCAGCGCGAGCGTCCCGTCGCCGTCAACCACGCCGTCCAGCAGAATCACGGCAGTTGCCGCAGCATCCTCCGTTTCCGCATAAACCGTCATAACCCGAACGTCATGGTCCACCTCCGCCTTGTACAACAGCGTTTCCGGGCTGAACACCGGCACGAGCGTCACGCGGCCAATCTCCAGACTCTTCAGCGCGGAACTCGCTTCCTCTTGCCGAGTGACCCTCACGACATACTGCGCCGTGGTGACACCGTCCTGTGCGGTAACGTCCAGTCTGACTACATTGGCGCCAACGATAAGGTCCACCTGATGCCCGGGCACGACCGCGTCGGAGTCCCGCGGAGTAACGGTGACGGTGGCCTGTGTGTCCCCAGCCAACCCTGACACCGTCACGAATTCAACCCCGTACGCCACCAAGACCGCATAGTCCAGCTGACCACTCACGAATGGCGGTTCCAGCGCCAAATGCGCACCCGCACCACTGACAACCGCCAACGAAGCCAGCGAAGCATCCCCCGACCCCACCCGCGTCACCATCACCGTGTATGTCCCTATCGTCTGTCCATCCTGCGCCGTCACCACCACAGTGATCACATTGCTCCCCACGGCCAAAGGCACTATGCCGTCAAGATCGACTACCCCGTCCAGCCGCACCTCATACGCGGCGCCAGCATCGGCGAGCGTCACAGAAACCGTCGTCTCCGTCACGTCGGTCTCCACCAAGGCCGTGTACTCCGTAGTCCCCGACGCAAACACCGGGTCCAAAGTCACCCCACTCAGCGACAACGCAGCCAGCGACGCGTCCCCCGACCCCTTTCTCGTAACAGACACCGTGTAGGTCCGCTCCGTCTTCCCATCCTGCGCCGTCACCACTACCGCAACCACATTGCTCCCCACCGCCAACGGCACTATGCCGTCAAGATCGACTACCCCGTCCAGCCGCACCTCATACGCGGCGCCGGCATCAGCGAGCGTCACAGAAACCGTAGTCTCCGTCACGTCGGTCTCCACCGTCGCCGTGTACGCAGTCGTCCCCGCATCAAACACCGGGTCCAGAGTCACCCCACTCAGCGACAGCCCACTCAGCGACGCATCCCCCGACCCCACCCGCGTCACCATCACCGTGTATGTCCCTATCGTCTCCCCATCCTGCGCCGTCACCACCACCGCAACCACATTGCTCCCCACCGCCAACGGCACTATGCCGTCAAGATCGACTACCCCGTCCAGCCGCACCTCATACGCGGCGCCGGCATCAGCGAGCGTCACAGAAACCGTCGTCTCCGTCACGTCGGTCTCTACCGTCGCCGTGTACGCCGCCGTCCCCGCATCAAACACCGGATCCAAAGTCACCCCACTCAGCGACAGCCCACTCAGCGACGCATCCGCCGAGCCCGCACGCGTCACCGTCACCGAGTACGTCTGCGTCGTCTCCCCATCCTGCGCCGTCACCTCAACCGCGATCACGTTGCTGCCCACAACCAACGGCACGATGCCGTCCTGGTCCTCAACCCCGTTTACCTTCACGACGTATGCCGCCCCCACAACCGCTGTCACAGCAACTGTCGTCTGCGTCGCGTCGTTTCCCACCGACGCCGTATACGCCAACGTCCCCGACAAGAACGCCGGCGCCAACGTCAACCCGCTCAACGTCAGTGTGCTGAGGGAAGCGTCCCCCGACCCCGCCCGCGTCACCGTCACTGAGTATGTCTGCTTCGTCACCCCATCCTGCGCCGTCACCTCAACCGAGATCACGTTGCTGCCCACAACCAACGGCACGATGCCGTCCTGGTCCTCAACCCCGTTTACCTTCACGACGTACGCCGCCCCCTCAACCGCCGACGCCGACACCGTCGTCTCGGTCACCCCATTCACCACCGACGCCGTATACGTCGTCGTCCCCAGCGCAAACACCGGCTCCAAAGTCACCCCACTCAGCGAAAGCGACGCTAACGACGCGTCCCCCGAACCCGCCCGCGTCACCGTAACCGTGTAAGTCTGCGTAGTCTCCCCATCCTGCGCCGTCACCTCAACCGAGATCGCATTGCTGCCCACTACTAACGGCACGATGCCGTCCTGGTCCTCAACCCCGTTCACCTTCACGACGTACGCCGCCCCCTCAACCGCCGACGCCGATACCGTCGTCTCCGTCACCTCGTTCCCCACCGACGCTGTGTACTCCGATGTCCCCGACGCGAAGGCTGGTGCTAGCAACACTCCGCTCAACGTCAGTGTGCTGAGGGAAGCGTCGGCTGAGCCCGCCCGCGTCACGGTCACCGAGTACGTCTGCGTCGTCACCCCGTCCTGCGCCGTCACCTCCAACGCAATGACGTTGTTACCTACAGCGAACGGCACGATGCCGTCCTCGTCGACAATCCCTGCCAGCTTCACAACAGTCGTAGCACCCTCAGCCGCCGTCGCCGACACCGTCGTCTCCGTCACCGAGTGCGCCACCAACGCCGTGTACGCCGTCGTCCCCGACGCGAACACCGGCACAAGCGTGACCCCGCTCAGCGACAACGCGCTCAGCGACGCGTCAGCCGAGCCCGCCCGCGTCACCGTCACCGTGTACGTCCCTTTCGAAACGCCATCCTGCGCCGTCACCTCAACCGAGATCACGTTGCTGCCCACAACCAACGGCACAATGCCATCTCCGTCCACCACCCCGTTCAGCCGCACCTCAAACGCCGCACCTGCGTCAGCTGCAGTCGCCGACACCGTCGTCTCCGTCACCGCATGTCCCACCGACGCCGCATACGCCATCGTCCCCGACAAGAACGCCGGCGCCAACATCACCCCGCTCAGCGACAGCCCACTCAGCGACGCATCCGCTGAGCCCGCCCGCGTCACCGTCACCGTGTACGTCCCTGTCGTCACGCCATCCTGCGCCGTCACCTCAACCGCGATCACGTTGCTGCCCACAGCCAGCGGCACGACGCCGTCCGCGTCTACAACGCTGTTCAGCTTCACCGCATAAGTCGCGCCCCCCTCTGCCGTCGCCGACACCGTCGTCTCCGTCACCGCGTTCGCCACCGACGCCGTATACACCGTCGTCCCCGTCGCGAACACCGGCACAAGCGTGACCCCGCTCAGCGACAACGCGCTCAGCGACGCGTCAGCCGAACCAGCCCGCGTAACCGTCACCGTGTACGTCTGCATCGTTACGCCATCCTGCGCCGTCGCTACCACCGCAATCACATTGCTACCCACAACTAACGGCACGACGCCGTCCTGGTCCTCAACCCCGTTCACCTTCACGACGTACGCCGCCCCCGCAGCCGCCGTCGCCGACACCGTCGTCTCCGTCACCGCATGTCCCACCGACGCCGCATACGCCATCGTCCCCGACGCGAACACCGGCGCCAGCGTCACCTCGCTCAGCGAAAGCGACGCTAGCGACGCATCCGCCGAGCCCGCCCGCGTCACCGTCACCGTATATGTCCCTGTCGTCACGCCATCCTGCGCCGTCACCTCAACCGAGATCGCATTGCTGCCCACAACCAACGGCACGATGCCGTCCCCGTCTACAACCCCGTTCACTTTCACGACGTACGCCGCCCCCGCCCCCGCCGTCGCCGACACCGTCGTCTCCGTCACCGCATGTCCCACCGACGCCGCATACGCCATCGTCCCCGACGCGAACACCGGCGCCAGCGTCACCCCACTCAGCGAAAGCGACGCTAGCGACGCGTCCCCCGACCCCGCCCGCGTCACCGTCACCGTATACGTCCCTGTCGTCACCCCGTCCTGCGCCGTCACCTCAACCGAGATCGCATTGCTGCCCACAACCAACGGCACGATGCCGTCCCCGTCTACAACCCCGTTCACTTTCACGACATACGTCGCCCCCGCAGCCGCCGTCGCCGACACCGTCGTCTCCGTCACCCCATGCCCCACCGACGCCGTGTACGCCGTCATCCCCGTCGCGAATGTCGGCGTCAGCGTGATCCCGCTCAACGTCAATGTGCTGAGGGAAGCGTCCCCCGACCCCGCCCGCGTCACCGTCACCGTATATGTCCCTGTCGTCACCCCATCCTGCGCCGTCACTTCAATCGAGATCGCATTGCTGCCCACAGACAACGGCACGATGCCGTCCAGGTCCAGAGCCCCCTCCAGCTTCACCACGTGCGTCGCCCCCGCAGCCGCCGTCGCCGACACCGTCGTCTCCGCCACCCCATTCCCCACCGTCGCTGTGTACGCCGTCGTCCCCGACAAGAACGCCGGCGCCAACGTCACCCCGCTCAACGACAGCGCACTCAGAGAAGCATCCGACGAGCCCGCACGCGTCACCGTCACCGTGTACGTCCCAGTCGTCACCCCATCCTCCGCCGTCACCTCCAACGCAATGACGTTGTTACCTACTGCCAACGGCACGACGCCGTCCTGATCCACAACCCCGTTCACTTTCACGACATACGTCGCCCCCGCAGCCGCCGTCGCCGACACCGTCGTCTCCGTCACCCCATTCCCCGCCGACGCCGTATACGCCAACGTCCCCGACACAAACGCCGGCACAAGCGTCACCCCACTCAGCGACAGCCCACTCAGTGAAGCATCCGACGAGCCCGCCCGCTTCACCGTCACCGAGTACGTGCCTTTCGAAACGCCATCCTCCGCCGTCACCTCAACCGCGATCACGTTGCTGCCCACAACTAACGGCAAGTTGCCGTCCCGGTCTACAACCCCGTTTACCTTCACCACGTACGTCGCCCCCGCCGCTGCGGTCGCCGACACCGTCGTCTCCGTCACCCCATGCCCCACCGACGCCGTATACGCCGTCGTCCCCGTCGCGAACACCGGCGCCAACGTCACCTCGCTCAGCGACAGAGCACTCAGCGACGCATACGCCGAGCCCGCCCGCGTCACGACACGTGCGAGGCAATTTGAACAACTACATCAGGTACTCTTGGGCCGTGTCGCTGTAGCAATTGAGCAGGGAGTTGCATAGTGAGGTCCTCCGAAGGGCATCATTGTGGTTCCATTCTCACTTGTCCCGTATCGTCGAGGAGGGACCCTCACCCATAGACGGCGGCCGGCGAGAACTACTTGAATTCCCCGGCCCATTGGCGCACCATTCTGTAATTCAGACTCTCGCTGATTTTCGGGCTGGCCTCGCTCTGCCCCGACAGACGCACGGGCAGATCAGTGCTGAGAGTCCCCGGCCTACCTCTCCCAGTCCCGGAGGCACCATGAAGAACGCCTGGCGCCTAGCCGTCCTCTTGGGTATCGTTGCGGCAGCGGCCGGCGTGTGGGTTTGGGCGCAAGGCAACGCCGCCGCCCCGTCGGCTGTGGACCGCGCGCGCGTCCTGCAATTGGTCGACGCGGCGCTGGTCTTTGAGGGAAGCGAACCCCTGGCCCCAGAGGAGGTGGCCCTTATCTGCTTCCACGCCGCAAGGGCCGACTACGACCATGCAACGTTGGTTGCGCAGGAGAGTTGGGGCACGCTGCCCGCCCATCGCAAGAACGCCCCGGAATTGCTTCTGGACTCCCTGGAAGGAGAGCGACGGCACTTAGGGCCGGAACAGGACGCCTCCATGGAGGAGCTCCTCCGTGCGTTCTGCGAAGACGGTCCCGGACGCTAGGTCCGCTAGGGGCCAAATCGCCGGTGGCGAGAAAGACTTCGGATGACCGCGAACTAGTCTCCGCCGAACCATTCCGGCACCGGGCATTCCGCAAGACACTCCTTCGCGAGCACGTCCCCCATGCTGAGGTGTGGTCCTACGGCAGCCGCGTCAACGGCACGAGCCAAGACGCGAGCGATTTGGACCTGGCGGTTCGGGGGCCGGGCCTGCGGACCGTCGGCGAGAGCTCTTACTCATCTTTGGAAGCCTTACAGCTGTCCAACCTGCCCATCCTGGTGCAGGCCCGCAACTGGGCAAGACTTCCCGAGCGCTTCCATTGTGAGATCGAAAGCAACTATATTGCGGTGCAGCGGGACGGGCCGGACTGCTGAGGCAGCAACACGCTTAGACTCTCAAGGGTGAGACGACGGGTCAGGGGGGTGAGCGATGCAAGGCAGACGGGAGCTGCCGGGGTGGGTAGGGATGGCCTTGGTGGGGGTTCTCGGGCTGGTGGCCATTGCCTGTGATGACGGACCGGACGCCGTGGTGGGGGAGTCCCCGACGAGGGTCGCCGAGGCAACGCCTGAACTGGTGCCAACTGAAGTCCCTACGGTACCGGTGGTGGTGGCCACTGCGGTGGACCGGCTCCCACGTTCCGAGGACACCCAGCTCTTTGCTCGCCGGCATCGTGCCGGTGAAGACGAGGGCGAGACCCTCGAGATACGACGGGAGGAGTTGCTCATCATCCAGGACCGCGGGAGGAGCCCGGTCTGCGAGGTGGTGCCACTTGATGCGGCTGGCAGGGAGCTGATTTGGGACTCTGAAGTGTGGAGCGGCTGGGACCCCACAGCAGTTCCGTCACACGATCCGGTGCCTGGTTCGTGGATCTGGAGCGTGGAAGTGACCTACCAAGGGCAGACCTGGCGGACCGTGTACGAGACTGACGGGCTGGATGAAGGTCCCGTGCGCCATGCGATCCTTACAGCCAACGACCTTTGGGACAGGGAGCTGGCGAAGCCGTGTCCGCCAACGCCGAGCTTAGGGTGATGCAACGGGTCAGTCGAAGCATCCAGAGTCGTGAAGCGGCGATTCCGCCTAGTGGGGACAGACGTAGGCTGGCGCTTTCATGGGGGCGTGTGCAATGCGCGGGAGACGTCAGGGAACCTTCGGTGAAGCCCACCCTTGACAAGAGGGAGAGGATTAGCCGCCTTAGCCGCCACCTCCGCCACCTCTGGAAATGACGGATTTGATCTTGGGACCTCCTGCCAGGTCCCAAGAATCGGCGCCAATGAAACCACGGTATGCGGCGTAGAGGTCCTCACGAGTTTGTTCCCTGGCCCCGCCGGGGAGAAACCAGGGCGGGATGGCGTCGACGTCGTTGACCCACTGTCCCGCTGCGTCTAGGGCCACCGCGTAGGGCAGCAGAGGGTCAGGCTCGTCCGGGTCTAGGGACGGGGATACGCGCCCGTTCATGAGCGATCTGGAGAAGGCGAACCATCGGCGCATTTCGAAGGCCCCTGCTGGGGTCGGGTTACAGCGTCCAGCAGGGGAGTCCCAGGCCTCCCCAAGGAAGACCACCGCCGACGGGATTCCGACGGCGGCACCCGCCCACCAAGGCAGCCACAGATTGACCCAGAGGCCCACGCCAATGGCCAAAAGAACAGCCGCGAAAAACCAACCGCATTGGGCCACCCAACCCTGTCCCTGGTCTTCCATGATCTGCAAGGGTGGTTGGTCAAAAACTCCCCGGGACAGCAGATAGTTGTCCAGATGGGTACGGATGGCGTTCTTCCGTTCCTCCAGGATTGACATCAGTTCACTTGAGGGATGCTCGCCTACCGGCAGAGCGTCGAAGACTATCGTTTCCCAGGGTAGGTCAGGTTCGGATTGCCGGACAATTGTGACACCGGACTGCAATTCCCTATCCCTGTCGTACTGGTCGTAACCACCAGTGATGGTCAGGTTACCCTTCTGGAGCATATCTACTAAGATCGACAAGTAGGTTTGGGGCTCGACCTTCCTGCTGCCAAGCACCGAGACAACCGGCGCGGGCAGGTCGCTGGGGAGCGTGGTCACGTCCCCTGTCACTTGGGGGAAGTCGGCGGCGGGCCAGCGGGAATTGCGGCTGCGGGAGGCGTGGAGCAGCAGGGCAACAAGGCCAAAGACGGAGAACCGGAGCGCCCAGTAGAGGACGTCAGTGGCGCGTACCCAGTTTGCAGTAGGGAACCGGTTGACCAGGCCTGTCCTTTCGAAGATCCAGGAAGACTCGCCGCTCCAGTTGGGAGGCGAAGTGTCCAAGAGGCCGTGGGGCAAGAACAAGCGGACGGCCAACTTTTCTTCGCCGGGCAGCCTTTCCAACAAGGTGAACGTGACATTGCGAGGGTCGGGTTGCTCCACACGGACCTCGCCTCCCATGGCCTCGATACCTTCAATCTGGCCGGACACGGACGGAGGGAAACGGACGGCAACGGTCCCTTGGTCCACATAGGAACCCTGCCCCCGGTTGCCGGGCACAGCCTCCCAGATGACGGCGTCTTGCTCTTCGCCCAGGTGCAGTCCGCCCCGTACCCGGTAGCGGAGTACGAAGGTGTGCGTCTCCGGAGGGCTGACAGGGCCGTGCTCCCAGTTCACATGAAATCTCTTCTCGCCGCGGTTGGTCCTCACAGGCAGGTCCACACCGTCCATGAGGACGGAAACCTGATCGATATGGTCGATGAATTTCAAGCTGATGTAACGGCCGTTGAAGGTGCTTCGGCGAAGGAAGGTGTAGGCAATGGTCTCCTGAATTAGCATGTCGCCGTTCTGCTGCACGTCTATGAAGACATCGACCGACTCCAGCGGCGAGGCGTTGTCCTGAGCATTGACCGTTGCGGCCGCCAGGGCACAGAGCACAGCAAGGACGATGAGGACTGGTATGCCTCGCAGTAGGCGCCACATTGGGAAGCGGTCCTTTGCCGGCCGTTCAGCATAAGGGACTCTCACTGGTCGATGCCTGGGATACCGTGGCACTCCAAACGTGCGTTGTTGTGAGATGTGGCTGAGCTTCGGCCATTCCAATGCAATCGAGTCCCGTGGCTTCATGACTTTCTGATTGCAAACGTGGTTCCACGACATTGAAAGCAGAGGAACCATCGACGCGTACTGCCTGGTCAGTCCTACAGTAGGGACAATCATTCGTCCTCCTAGAGTCCTTCGTTAGGGATCATATCTTTGACTACCCGTCCTCATGACACTCCGAGCATCGGCCATGATCGAGGGCAAGCGTATGGCTTGAGCGCAGACGCTTGATCTTTCGCCATTGGACCCTCATCGAGAATTCAAGTACGCGGCCGCCTGCAATGGCGGGGGCCGGGCTGCTCCCGGTGCTGAGCGCGTACAGCAGCGGGTGGCTAGGTACAGTCTGCGGGTGAACTGACGGCGTCTGCAGGCCTCTGGCACCGCCTCGCACTCCCTTTCCCGCCGGCCCAAGAGGACCGATCTTGCCCTCCTGGCTCGGACGGGGCCGTACCGTCTGCAATCCTCGTGTAATGCGAATCACCCGTTATTATTCGCATATTCATACAAAAATAGCTACAGCTTATATGTAGGTCATAGATATCGTCCGATACCATCGTGTAGTGGTGTACGCCCCTGGACATCCCACCGGCAACATTGCCAGGCCGCCCTTCAGCTGTGTCGGGGCGCTGTTTGGAAGGAGGCAGTCATGGGCAGGGTAGGCGCCTTTCACGACGGTCGGCTGTCTGGCTTTCATCACCGGACTTCGGAGTGTCCTGTCGGCCAGTTGATCCCTCGAGACCGGCGGCTTCTCGGGACCGGCGGCAAGCCACTGTGCGAGGAGTGCCGCACCCTACTGACCGTGCAAGAGCAGACACTGGGCACTGGAGGGACCGAGTGACAGGACTGCCAACCATGGTCGACGTGGGAGTACTCGCAGTGTTCGGCCTTGATGGCCTAGCGATTACCCATTCCAGGACGGAACACGTGGTGGTCGTCGGCGCGGCGCTGGCGCTGGTGGCGGCCCCGCCAGCGTTTCCTCCAGCCGGGTTTGTGAACAGCGCTGTCGACCGGCGCAGCTCTAGCTGTCAATGGTGGCGCCGTCGTGCGCTCAGCTACGCAGCCGGAGCGACTGGAGGCGCCCCGGGCGGCGATGGCTGGCCCGGATAACCGATGCCACGTCGTTGGGTGCGCCTTGAGCAGCCTTCCGAGGCGGCCTGCATGCGCGAAGGGGGTTCTGTCGTGACGCGAGTGGTGCACTCACCGGTCCTTGGGTGGGTGCTGCTATTTGCCGTGATGGCCGCGTTCGTTGTCACGGCCGTGTTGCTCAGCCGGGAGTTGCGCTCAGCCCAGGCGGACCTCCTGGAGTCTGAGGCATCCCTTGGTGTCGCACGGCAAAGGTTGGCGGCGACGACCACGGCGTTCCAGACCCTCCAGGGGGCGCACGTCCAGACTTCCAGAAACCTCATCAACGAGCGTGGTACGCGCAACCAGCTGCAGACGGACAAGAACATCCTGCTACAGGACAAGGCCAACCTCACAATGACCCTTGCTACGGCGCGCGCAGCAGGCGCAGCTGTCTCTGGCCGCTTGGAAGAAGCCATCGCCGCACAAGAAGGGCTTCACATAGAGCTGACCGCCGCAAACGCAGCGATTGGGTCCTTGTCGCTGGCGAAGCAGGAGGCAGAAAGCGAGCTGGACGACCTGACCCTGGCCCACACCACGCTCACGGCTGAGCACCACGGGTTGGGGGTCGCCCACGAGGCCCTGCAGGGCCAGTACACCGTCCTCAGCGCCGAGTATGACCAGTGGAATCGGGAGTTCGGCGCCATTGTGGATTTGCAGGACAGGGCCAATGGCTTGCGCACCGACATCTTGCAGATGGAGGAGCGCCGCCGGGCGCTCATCCTCTCGCGGGGCAGCGAATTTGTGACCGGCTTCACCTGCACGGGGAGTATGGAGCCCAAACTGACCTGCCTGGACACGGCGACTTGGGTGCGCGACGTCGCCCCCGCCGACATCATCGTGGGCGCCACCATCGACGTGTACCATCCCGATTGCGGTGGCGACTGGCCCGACGGCGTCCTGTGGGTGGCGCACCGGGTGATCGACATCAAGGGTCAAGACGATGACCAGCGCTATTGGCTCAAGGGCGACAACAACGAGCACCCCGACGGCTGCTGGGTGCCCCATGCGGCAGTCCGGGGCTACATCATCGCCCTCCACAAGAACACCCGGCCGGCGAATGCCGTGCTGCGCAACAACGTCAATGCGTCATGGGAGGCGTACAAGGCCGCGAGGCACACGTACGCCAAGCTGCGGGCGGCTGAGGGGTGCCCCGTGACGGGCACCTGTTACGTCTTGGACCACTCCCCCCTGTGGGGGGCCTGGCACGCCCTGCAACGGGCTTGGACGCTGTACGACTGTTGGAGGACCAACGCATTGGAGTCCGAATACCCCGGCCACATCCCCCACCAATGCCCGTAGTAAACGAACACTGCACTCCAGTTCCGGCGTGAAGGTGGCGCCAGCGATTTGACTTGCAGAAGGGCGAGCTGGGCGACGAGTGTTGATTGCCATGGTGGAGGGAGCCTGGTCACAGTATGTGGTTAGGCACCCTCGACGCCCACCCCGGGACCGGGACAACGATCCACCGCCGCACCTCACCGCACATCGACTCTAGCGCCACCGTCGGGCGTGGGCCACTAGCACTATCGCCAGAACAAGGGCCAGGACAATGATCAGGACCTGCACGACTGGCGTCATCGCTCCACCGCCCCTTGTGTCGGTTTGTCCGCCGTCGGCCGCAACCGGGAAGTTCCCCGAATACGAGGGCCCGGAGGTGACAGACTGCCAAGGCCGCCTCCCCTCTTGCCGGAGCCTTCCGTGTTAGCAGGGCCAGAGCCCCGTCCTGTTCGTTCGTGGTCTCCCGCCGAGCCCATTGGTTGGCTCCTGTCTGCGCATTTCGATCTTGGTCCACACTGCACTGGCCCCATTCGCATCACGGTGACGCCAGCCGCATGGCGCATCATCCGGGCCACTACGGTCCCTCGCGCCAGAGCAGCGCCACAGCCAGAATGCCGAAGACGACCGCCACTCCGACGGCCACCCGCGCCAGAAGCCAGCCCACTACCACACCTCACCTGATCTGTTCCGTCTGTGCCCGCCCAATGTCTCCTACGCCGAGTGCCACTTCCGTGGGCGATGGGCGCCACCCCCCAGAGGAGTGCACACCTCAAGCCGGTTCCAATCCGCACAGGCCCATGCATGACGGCCGGCGTTCCGCCCCTTGACGGAATTCCCGCACGACTGGCAGAGGCAACGCACAACTCACTCCTCGCTGCCGGGAGAAGTGGACTCTCAGTTCGACATCACGACCAAGGCGAAGATGCCCACCCAAGCCACGGCTCATCGCGCTGCTTGCACGGCGTCCCGCCCGAAAACCAACCGCCGGTCCCACCAGCGGAGCAAGCTGGGGTCCTTGCGCCAGAACTTCAGCCAGCACCAGGGACGTCAGGTCCATCACGAGCAGGTCCGTGACCCTGCCGCCGACCCCGGCAGTGGACTCCACGACCGCCCACGTGCCGAGCGCTGCTGCGGCCGAGATCAGCCCCCTGGCGACCGCCAACAGGGTCCAGTGTTCCATCATCCCCTGAAACAAGTCGTGCCCCATCCGCGACGCTGCGGCACGACGACTCCCGGATTGGTCGTCACGTGCGTGGTTCTCTGAGACGGCGTACCAGCGGCATGGGACGCCGCCGCGCTTTAGACCCGCACGGATGCACATGTGGTCCCCGGCAACGCCTACCACTCCTCGCTCCAAGCGGCACCAAGCGCCGACAGCAATGAGAGGGGCGCCTGGTGCCCTTTCCGTTCCAGGTTCGTGCCCACGTCGTGCCCAGGGCGGGGGAGATCCACAACCCGGATCCGCGGGACCTCGGGCACGCATCCGGCTCGATGCCCGCCTTAAGGAGCGCACTCTGCAGCGCCTTTCTCTCCCTTCCTCCGATTACCCCCCCGAGACTTGTGTGGAGAAGGCCATCGCCATCCAACCATCCATGCCCAAGTTCATCCTTGCCACTCTCCCCATTTGGCACACCGTGGAGACTCCCATAGCATCCCCGCATACGAGCTCCCTCGTGTCTTGCTGACGATCCTAGTCCTCTCTCCTTAAGGCTCGGGAACCGGCGGCCGCGCGCAACCGCCTGCCCAGTCCGCCGGCGGGTAGCGATACCAAGGGTCCCGCTCAATGCCTTCGCGGGGCATGCCCCGGGTGCGGATCACAAAGCGCTTGGTGAATTCGATCAGGTCGTCCAGGGGGTCGGCCAGCAACTCATCGCATTGCTGGCACCGAAACACTTCGAAGACGCGGCCGCGCCGACCGCGAATGACGCCGCCAGACACCCAATCATGGGCATACATGGCCGCTCCCTCCACAATCGCAGGTACTCTCATTTGCGGAACACATTCGCGATGAATCGGGCCGTCGGCGGTGGTCGGCGAAGCTCCCGTTCCACATTCGCCAGATTGCGCCCAGGCGCGGGTACGGCCACTGCCCCTTGTGCGTTGCTCCCAGGACAGCCTCCGTCGTCTCCCGAAGGGCGGTTTCCCACATTTGAGGTAGACCGTTTCAGAAGCAAGTGGTTGGACATGTTGGCATTTCGCAATCTGGCCCGGCCCACCGGAAACGTGGCAGCGTATGACTTGGCGACTGCCTCTCGAAGGGCGTTCCGACTAACGAGAATCTCCTGCACATCCCCATGGGGTTGGGGTTGAACCGTGCGCCTCCGGACCGCGCCTTGGATTCGGTCTCGGCGGCCTTGCAGGCACCCTCCATGCCCTCAGCAACGCCGTGGGTGATCGCCGGTCTTGCGGCAACAGATCCAGCAACCGCGGCAAACTCGCCCCTGTTGGCGTAGGCTCCGGCTTTCCATAAGGCTGCGGCCGCGAGGGCCGGCGGGTGCTCGACGGCGAGGACCTTCAGGATCGACGGCGCGTTCAAGGGCGCTCGCGCCGAAGGAGCGCCGCGGACAGAATCCCAAACACGACGCCTACGAACACTCGCACCGGCAGCCCCAACATGGCACCTCTTCACCGCCCGAGGCAGTTGGCCGCCAAGGCCAAGAAAACTACCAGAGTGAAGAGGCCGCCATCGTCGCTGAAAGCCGGGATACTGGACCGCGCCCCGGCCATAGGCCAAATCGCGGTCCCACCATCGGGGCAGTTCGGTGTCCTTCCGCAAGGACATGTCACCTCCCCGGCCATAGGGCCGTACCAGAGGCGACGCCGGGGTACTCCCTGAACCCCGACGCCGCCCCTGTAGGCAGTTTCACGTCATACCCAGGACGCGGTCGAGTCGACGCTATGGCGCAGACCCTGCGATACCCCCGCGACCGCGTGCAACACCTCTGCCACGGACACGTTGCCGCCCGTCAGTGTCCAAGTCGCTCAGAATCCACTAATTGGCTAGAGCAATCCAGCCCGCCTCCAGCCCCCACTTGCCCGTCATGTCTTCCAGCTACGAGACTCCCTCAATGGCCGATCTTGGCCCCTCGGGGTAAAGCGCCGTGTCTCGGCCCCTGAGTTTGGGACTTGGATGCATCTTCGGCCCCTTTCGCTCCGCCCTACGGCGGCCTGTGCGCACAGAAACTGGGGATTGTCGTCACGGGTTTCCGGCGGCGTCAGGAGGGGGAATGGGGCAGCGGGCACGACCGCCCGTAGGGTACGCGCTGTTACCGTTAGCTTCGGCTCGGAACGTTACAATGGCTCCCCGCCTCAGCAGCAGCCAGCCCCTTGGAATGCCACGTACTCCGGCAGTCACTCCTTCCTTCCGTGCATGGGACCGATGCAGACGTCTCGTCCTGATTCGGGCGCGGAGAGACTGCCAAGACAATACCGCCCAACGTCTATGAAATACGTATCACCCGCTATTTCTTTTGTATGAGGCTTCGTATAAGCTTGCATGGTTCCTATAGGACGGGCCGAGCGAACTCACGTTTGTGCCCAAGGCCAAAGGAGGAAGAAGTGGCCCACCCAGCCGAGCGAGACCGTGAGTTCGCGGCGCTTCAGGAACGTCTGTCGCGCCTGAGCGAGGCCAGCCTGCGCATCAATGAGAGCCTCGACTTGGACACGGTGCTCCAGGGGGTCCTCGACGCCGCCCGCTCCCTGACCGCCGCCCACTACGGGGTGATGACCCTCTTCGACGACGCGGGCGGGGTGGAGGACTTCCTCTCCTCCGGGATGACCGCGCCGGAGGCCGAGCAGCTGTGGCGAACCCCGGACGGACGGGTGATCTTCGAGTCTCTGTCCAGCACTTCGAAACCCCTGCGGGTTCCCGACCTCCTAGCGTACGTCCGGACCCTGGGCTTCACCGGTTTCCGCACCCCCCTGCCTGTGGAAGTCCTGCGTTTCATGGGGGTGCCCATGTTTCATCGGGGAGTCCGGGTGGGCCACGTCTTCATGGGCTACAAGGACGGGGGCGGGGAGTTTACCCGGGCCGACGAGGAGACTCTGGTGATGTTCGCCTCTCAGGCGGCGCTGGTCATCGCCAACGCCCGCACCCACCGGGAGGAGCGGCGGGCCAGGGCCGATCTGGAGACGCTGGTGAACACCTCACCGGTGGGCGTCGTGGTCTTCGACGCCCGGACGGGAGCGCCCGTGTCCTTGAACCGGGAGGCCCGGAGAATTGTGGACAGCCTGCGGGATCCCGGCCAGTCGCCGGAGGACCTTCTCGAGGTCGTGGCCTTTCGGCGGGCCGACGGGCGGGAGGTCTCGCTGCGCGAATTCCAGATGGCAGAGCTGCTCAGCGCGGGGGAGACCGTGCGGGCCGAGGAGATCGTCCTCGGCGTCCCCGATGGGCGCAGCGTCACGACTCTGATCAACGCCACCCCAATCCACGGGGAGGAGGACGTACTGACGTCCTTCGTCGTCACCCTGCAGGACATGACGCCCTTGGAGGAGCAGGAACGGCTGCGGGCCGAGTTCCTGGCCATGGTAAGCCACGAACTCCGGACGCCCCTCACCTCCATCAAGGGCTCGATCACCACGCTCCTTGAGGCGGCTGGCGAGCTGGACCCCGCGGAGATGACCCAGTTCTTTCATATCATCCGCGACCAGGCCGACATGATGCGGTTCCTCATAGGCGACCTGTTGGACGTGACCCGCATCGAAACGGGGGCCCTCTCGGTGGACCCTGAGCCCTCGGGGGTGCCGGCGCTGGTGGAGGAGGCCGGGAGCAAGTTCCCCGCCGGCGGCGCCGGTAACCCCCTGACAGTGCAACTGGCGCCGGACCTGCCCCTGGTGCTGGCCGACCGGAGGCGCATCGTCCAAGTGCTCGGCAATCTGCTCTCCAACGCCGCCAGGCACTCCCCGGAAGAGTCGCCGATCCAGGTGACGGCCGAGCGGGGCGGCGTGAACGTAGCCGTCTCCATCACAGACCAGGGCCGGGGCATTCCGCCGGACCTGTTGCCGGGACTGTTCCGCAAGTTCTCGCGTGCATCCGGTGTCGACGGGTCGGGCCTGGGGCTCGCCATCTGTAAGGGTATTGTTGAGGCCCACGGGGGACGCATCTGGGCTGAGAGCGACGGACCGGGCCTGGGGGCGCGCTTCACCTTCACGCTGCCGGCGGTGGAGGCCGCCACCCCCGCATTGGCCCCTGCGCCTGCCTCCCCGCAATCCCGTCCGGCAGGCTGGGGCAAGGTCCGCATCCTGGCCGTGGACGACGATCCACAGACGCTGAGATATGTCCGAAACGTCCTCACTAGGGCGGGCTACGTGCCCATCGTTACCGGCGACCCTGCCGATGTGCCCCGTCTCTTGACGGAGAACAGGCCCCACCTGGCGCTGCTGGACATGGCTCTGCCGGGAAGTGACGGCGTAGCGCTGATGAATGACATCCTGAAGGCGGTGGACGTGCCGGTAATCTTCCTATCGGCGTACGGCCAGGACGAGAATGTCGCCAGGGCCTTGGACATGGGGGCGGCCGACTACGTGGTCAAGCCCTTCTCGCCGACGGAGCTGGCGGCCAGGATTCGGGCGGCCCTCAGAAAGCGGCTGGAGCCCTTCCAGGACGAGCCATCCGTACCCTTCGCCGCCGGAAGGCTGGCTATCGAGTACGCGGAGCGCCGGGTGACGGTTGCCGGGGAGCTGGTGGACCTCACCCCCACTGAGTACGCGGTCCTCTACGAACTGGCCGTCCATGCCCCGCGGGTGCTTACCCACCGGGTGCTGCTCTGGCGGGTTTGGGGACCGGAGCGGGTTGGCGAACCCTGGCTGGTCCGGGACGTGGTGAAGCGGCTCCGCCGCAAGCTTGGGGACGACGCGACTAGCCCCTCCTACATCCTCACCGAGCCCCGCGTCGGCTATCGGTTGACCACGGGCAGGACACCGCAGACGGCAGTTGGCTAGCTGGGGCCTCGTCCCTTCGCCCAGGCTTGACTGCACCGTGGTCGGGACTATGCCCGCCCTCCCGGCCCAGTCGGATCGAGCCTATCAAGGGCGGTGAGCGGCGAGCAGCAACGCGAAGGGGTCCCAACGGCCTAGGACCCAACCGCCTGGGCATACCGCCCTAGGGCCCAGAGCGGGAAGTAGTTGCGGTATAAGTGGTATTTGATCATGAAGGCCGCGCTGAGTGCGGGGCCCTGGGAGTTGGGGCCGTCGAGGGGTTCGTACTTGTCCGGCCGATCGCCCGGTCCGTAGCCAGGGAAACCGCATCCTGTGAACTGCGGCTCATCCCATGTTCCGTCTGCCCGCTGCCGTATGAGCAGGAACTCGACCCCGCGCGCCACCGCGTCGTGGCCCGCCTCACCCGCCGCGAGGAGGGCGACCAGCGCCCAGGAGGTCTGCGACGGCGTGCTCTCGCCCTGGCCCCGCATCGTGGGCTCCGCGTAGCTGACGCAGGTCTCGCCCCACCCCCCGTCCGGGTTCTGGTGCGCCAGGAGCCACGCCACTGCCCGCCGGACCCGCGGCTGCGTCATGTCCACCCCGAGGGCCTGCAGGGCCGGCAGCACGGCGCCGGTGCCGTAGATGTAGTTCACGCCCCAGCGTCCGAACCACGGGCCGTCATGCTCCTGCTGTTCCCAGAGGTAGGCAAGCCCCCGGCGAACCGGTGGGTGGACCACGGAATACCCCAGTCTGCCGTACATCTCCAGCATGTGCGCGGTCACGTCGACGCTGGGGGGATCGAGGAGTTCGCCAAAGTCGGCGAAGGGGATGTTCGCCAGCTCGCGGGTGTCGTTGTTCCAGTCGAAGGCGGCCCACCCGCCGTTGGAGGACTGCATCCCCGTCAACCAGGCGACGGCACGGTCTACGGCCTCCCTCCGCGCCCTGTCGCTGGCGTCGTCCGTCAGCCTGGCGGACGCGAGGTCCGTGACGATGATGGCGGAATCGTCGATGTCCGGATAGTGCACATTGGCGAACTCGAAGGCCCAGCCGCTGGGTTCAAGGTGGGGCCGGTACACGGCCCAGTCGCCCCTTACGCGGATCTCCTCGCCGATGAGCCAGGCTGCGGCACGCTGTACGGACGGGTGATCGGCAGGCACGCCCGAGTCCAGGAGCCCGCGCATTGCCAGGCACGTATCCCACACCGGCGAGAGGCAGGCCTGCACCCGCAGCGCGTTCCCGTCGTCCGAGGGCACGCTCCACTTGCGCCGGAACCCCTCCAGCCCCTTGGCGATGACGGGGTGATCGAGGGGAAAACCGAGGGCGCTCAGGGCGATGAGGGAGTAGACCCAGGGCGGCTGTATGCCGGCCCACGAGCCGTCGTCCTCCTGATGGTCGACGATCCAGTCGACGGCGGCCATGATGGCCTTGCCCCTGCCGGGAATGAAGGGCAGCTTGCGATAGACGTGTATGGCCCGGTCCAGGACCAGGAAGCCGCCCTTGAGAGAGAAGGGATGTGCCTTCCACCGGGAGAGCGCGTGGGTGACCGGACCTTCCGGGTAGAGTTCCATGACCCAGGCGCGTTCGGGCGGCAACCGTGTCGGGTGCAGCGCCAGGATGATGGTCATGGGTACGATAGTCGCCCGCGCCCAGCTGGCGAAGCGGTAGATATTGATGGGCGCCCACTTCGGCAGCAGCATCATGTCGAGGGGCATGGCGGGCGTACCCTTCCAGTCCCACTGCCCGAAGAGGGCGAGCCAGATCTTGGTGAAGACCCGCGCCTTCGGGACGCCGCCCGCGGCCAGGATGAAGGCGCGGGCCCGGGCCATGTGGGGCGCCTCGAGGGGGTCGCCCGCCAGCTTCAGCGCAAAGTAGCATTCGATGGATGTGCTCAGGTCTCCCGGCGCGCCGTAGTACATGCGCCAGGAGCCGTCCGCCGACTGCCTGCGGCGGATGTCCTCCGCGACCCGCAGGATGCGGTCGCCCTCGTCCGACCCCATGAAGTGCGTGAGCATGATGTACTCCGCCTCCATGGTCGGATTGGACTCCAGCTCGCCCCACCAGTACCCGTCCTCGTGCTGCGTGCGGAAGAAGTACTGGTGTGTGCGCGTTAACGCTGCACGGAGACGGTCCTTCATGCCCTGTTCGCTCACCTTCACCACTCGGGTCAGTGTCGTCTGCCTGGCTCCTTAGGCCCCGTACAACTCCGTATGGCGGTCGCGCTGCGTCAGCGTTCTACGGCTTGAGTTGCGCCCCTTCGCGCGCAGCGAACCAGTCCACGGCGTCCCGGAACGCCTGCATCACCGGGGTTTGGGGCATACCCAGGGTCCGCACACTCCACGATGGGTCCACCCACATGTGGGTTGCGGCCATCCTCACCGCCTCGAGGGGTATGGCCGGCGACCTCCGGAGCAGTCGTCCCGCGAGCAGGCTGGTCCATGCCGCCGCCAGGGCGACCGTGTGCGGCAACCGACGGCGCGGCGCGGGCACGCCGGTCAGCTCGGAGAGGATAGCGAAGGCCTGTGCGAGCGTGAGGTTGCCCTCCGTGTTCCCCAGCAGGTACCGGGCGCCGGGTTCCCCGTGCTCCAGCGCCAGCAGGTGCCCCTCGGCCACATCTCCCACATGCACGAAGTTCAGCCCAGTGTCCACGTAGGCGGACATCCGGCGGCCCATGAAGTCAAGCACCATCTGCCCCGTGGGGGTAGGCTTCGCATCGCCGGGGCCGATGGGCGCCGTCGGACAGACCGTCACGACGGGCGCGCCCAGCGCCACCATCCGCCGCACGACGCCTTCTGCCTCGAACTTGGAGCGTTTGTAGGGACCCACCATCGACTTCGCCCCCGCCAGGTCCAGCTCCGTGGCGAGGCCGTTCTTGGCAAAGGCCGTCCCACCCACGGTGCCTGTATACACGATCCGTTCTACGCGGGCGTCGAGGGCCGCCCGCAGCACATGCCCGGTGCCTTTCACGTTGATCTCCCGCATGACCGTTGCCTGCGCGGCATCGAACGTATACAGCGCCGCCAGGTGGATGACGGCGTCGCACCCCCGCAGGGCGGTGCGTACCGATCCTGGATCGCGCACGTCGCCCTCGACGACGACAACCAAACGCGGTGGCACCCCGTATGCGCACCGGTCACGCACGAGAGCCACCACGTCGTAGCCCCGCCGGGCGGCCGCCGCAACCACGTGCCGGCCGATGAAGCCTGAGGCGCCAGTCACGAGGATCCTGGTCACAGCCGTTGCACGATTCCCGGGAGGATGTTCTGCACCGCCGCCTCCAGGGCGCGGGAGGCTCCCCGTGATTTCATGGCGAGGGGCAGGAGGCTCCTGACCGCGGACAGGTGCGCCATTGCGCGGAAGGCGTGCGCCCACTCCTTCCGGCCCTCATCGGAAATGATGGTCGCCACAAAGGACGGCAGGGGGAAGTGGGCCTCGTCCAGCACGGCCCGTATTCCGAGCAGCGGGACAGCCCGCGCCATCGCCGACTCGGCGATCCAGCGGCCCTCCATGTCCGCCACCAGCGCGCCGGTGCCCCGGTGCGCCCGGCGCTTCGCCCCCGGGGTGAGGAGCGGTTCATCCACCGTCAGCACCCCGCCCTCCAGCACCGAGAGGCCGGACTGTCGCAACAGCATCGCCGCGCGCGTGGTATGCGGGTCGCCGAGGACGGCCGATCGGGCGCCGTGGAGATAGGCGTTGCCCACCACGAGATCGCCCGGATGCAAATGGGGATCCAGTGCGCCCGCGTACCCCAGCGAGACGAGCAGGCGGCACGGTGCGGCGTCCAGGAGTGCCGCCACCCGCTCACCGGCAGCGCGCCCAATGCCGACGACACTTGCCCTGGTGCGCGCGTCGCCGTAGAGGAGCCCGCCCAGTTCGCGCTGGGTTGGGGCAATCGTCAGGAGCGGAGCCGCCGTGCTTTCAGTCCCCATGCCGATTCATTCATCCGAGAGGAGCACGCTGGCCGGTCTTCGCAGGCCCGTCCTCCCGGCTTTGGAACGCCGCAAAGCGCCTGGCCGACGCCGAAGCGGCGTCCGGTCCGATGAAGTCCACCTGCGTGATGCGCCGGTACGGAATGGAGACCGCCTTCCCGGTCTCTTTCTCCAACAACTGGGCGAACGGCTCGCTCGCGCGTGCGTTCCGGTTAAAGAGGTACCCGGTCACGGCTGCGCCATCCTCCGTCCGGACGAGGACGTCGCCCCGGTAGTGGAAGGCGCGGTCAATGGCGTCGGCGACGCTGTCGCCAACGTCGCGGTGTGTCGGATGGTTTAATCCTCTCTGATCGTTCATGACTTACAGCCTGCCGGTGACGGTGACCATGGCAGCGTCCCGAATACCCCGCCATGTCGCGAACGTGGCATGGACCGCGGTTGGCTCGTAGCCAGAGTGCACCATGCAGTCTTGGCATTGGCGGTTGCCGCTCGCCCGGCCATACTCCTCCCAGGGTGTCTCGTCCATCAATTCCCGGAAGGTGGCGGCATAGCCGTCTTGCAACAAGTAGCATGGACGCTGCCACCCGAAGATGGTGTACAGGGGATTGCCCCACGGCGTGCACTCGAACTCCCGCTTGCCCATGAGGAACTGCAGGAACAGGGGCGACTGGTTGAAGCGCCAGCCCTTCTTCCTGTCGGCGAGCACGCGGGAGAAGAGTTCCTGCGTGCGCTCCCGTTCGAGGAAGGAGTCCTGGTCCGGCGCCTTCTCGTAGTTGAACCCCGGGGACACCATCATCCCTTCCACGTCCAGGTCCATCATCGCATCGAAGAAGTCGCGCACGCGCATGGGCTCAGCAGTGTTGAACAGCGTCGTATTGGTCGTAACGCGGAAGCCGCGCCGCACGGCTTCCCGAATCGCCTCCACGGCGATGTCGTACACGCCGTCCCGGCAGACAGACGCATCGTGCTCCGCGCGCAGGCCATCCATGTGCACGCTGAAGCTGAGCCGCTTGGAGGGCGCGAAGACGCCCTGCTCCAGCTTTTCCTTCAGCAGCAGGGCGTTGGTGCAGAGGTAGACGTACTTGTTGCGGCGCGTGAGTTCTTCCACCAGTTCGCCGATGTGCGGATAGAGCAGCGGTTCGCCGCCGGGGATGCTCACGATGGGCGCGCCGCACTCCTCCACCGCCGCAATGCACTGCTCCACGGTGAGGGCGTGCTTCAGCACGTGCGGCGGATACTGTATCTTCCCGCAGCCGGCGCAGGCGAGGTTACAGCGCAGGAGCGGCTCCAACATCAGCACCAGCGGATACCGTTGCCGCCTCACAATGCGCTGCCTGAGCACGTGGAGCGCGACGGTCAACGCCTGGGACAGCGGTACTGCCATGGGCCATTCCCCTCTCTTGTTATCACGTTGCAGGGTACCATACCTACCGTCCATCGGGGAGTGTGCGGACCGGGAGGGGACACAATTCCGCGGCCCTTACCCATCTGCGTTGCCCTCCGCCCTTCCCAAACATACAGGAGGCATTGCGCTCGCATTTGATCAGTTTGAACCGATCTGGGATTTTGGAGAATGACTATGACAAGTTCTTCAAATATCGCTGTAGGGCGATAGCTAGGGAACTAGCGAAAATGATCATCCCGCAGCAGGTGGATGACCAAGGTCAGGGGCCTAACCAAGACGACTTCGAAGATTTGGAAATCGCTCAGCGCGAAGGATCAGATGCTGATGTGGAATAGAGGCCAAACAACCATCCCGGCCAAACCATTTCTGTGCTCCGGGTCCTAGTTTGAGATACCGTGCGCAGAGTTAGGCTGCGTCCTCTTGTAGTCCCGGGCGTTTGGACGGAATTCTAACCTTCCAGGGAGGAGTCTCCGCCACTGGTTAGCCCGTCATTTGCGACTAGGCGAGGGACACCCAGTGCCACGAATCCGACGAGGCAATTTGCCGAATGCCTTCAGATACTCTTGGTCTGCAACACTTTGGATTGTCACGGTTGTGGAACATTTGGCAGATTTGAAGCCGAAACCCTAGGTAGCTGAAGTCTACTACTCTTTGGCCCAAAGCATGCAGGTGAGTGGTGATTGTTGCTGGCAACCAGCAAGATTGGGACACTTTTAGACCCGAGAGGTCAGGGGTCTGATTGAGGTCTAGCCAGCTCCCTTAAGGCCCTGTTGTGTCGTCTTCGCCGTTGGATTGTTTGGGCCTGCACCCCCTTCCTGGGTCGTAGCATCTCCTGGCGCCTACCCTTCAGAATGTCTGACGGTGTCACGTTCCCCAGGGCCTTGTGATAGCGCCGGTAGTTGTAGTAGCTGACGGAGGCCACGATGGCCGCCTACAGGTCAGAAGGCAACTCGTACGGCAGTTGGTTCACGTCACGCTTGAGGGTCTGGTGGTAGCGCCCCAGCTTGCCATTGGTCTGAGGGTGAAAGGGAGCTGCCAGTATGTGTTTGCTGCCCACCATGCCCTGGTAGTCCCTGAAAGCCCGGGATACATAGCTGGGGCCGTTGTCGCTCAGCAGCCGGGTCCGGTCTTCTATCGGCACCTGATCCATACCAGTCCTATCCACGGCGTACTGCACTACCTCGATGAAGGAGGTGGAGGTCATGTCCCTCTGAAGCTTGTGGGCCAGGATGAATCGGGAGTAGTCGTCCATGACGGTGACCATGGAGTAGTCGCCCCATCCGACTACCCTGAAGTAGGAAGCATCGGTGGCCCACATCTGGTGGGGGCCGGTGGTCTTCCGGTGGTACTCCTTACCTGCGGCGAGCCGCATCTCAGGCCTCTTCACCAGCCCCTCCCTGCGCAGGATGCGGTAGACCGTAGACGCTGATACGGAGAAGCCCATATTGTCCGTGACCCACGAGGCCAGCTGTCTGGGACTCAACTCCGGCATCTCTCTGGCCGCCGACAGGACATGACCGACTTCCTGGGAAGTCAGCCAGTTCCACGGGGGCTTGCCTCTTCCCGCATCGTCCTCCAGTACTCGCTGCTCACTCCGTCTAAGCCACTGGTAGTGTGTGCTCCAGGAAACGTTCAGCTCTCTGAGGACCCTGCGCTTGGGTAGAGGAGATGAGGCTACCTTGGCCAGCAGCTCTGCCTTCTTTGCGGCGCTCACCCTCCCCGGCCATGTCTCAAAACCCCAACGAAGTCGCCGACCGACGGCTACCCGCCCCAGTGACGGCCCTGGGTCCAGCGCCCCTACTGTAGTCGTCCCTAACGTGGCTTGCCAACAGGCGCCGCCCTTTGCCCACCGCGTCCGTGCAGCACAACCGCAGGTCCACGCCGTCCCCCTCGACCCCGCGGCGCCGCTCCAGCACCGTCACCTCGGCGGGCACCACCCGCTCCGCCGGCGTCCTTTGGAAGAGCACCCCGTGCAGCCGCTTCAGCACAACCGGCTACGGGGCCCGGCTGCCTGCCAGACTTGATAAGATCGAGAGCCTTAACCTAGAGGCTCGCTCTCGACCTGTGGGGCAAGCCTGCTTCCCATCCCAAGCGACGAGAGCTTCTCAGGAGAAGTACAGGTGAGCTTAGACCTTGCCCTTACCCCTTCTTCATTTTCTGCCCGATGACATTCCGGTAGCAGATGCGAGGCCCAGTAGAACGCAAGCGGGGGTTTCCGCCGGGTCGTCCAGCATCATCATCGCGCCTGTGGGGTGGAGCCGTGGATCCCTTGGATCTCTTTGTCGAAGTCCATGCTCACGTTTACGCGCAGGCTGGTCCACGCTCAACCGCGACACGCGTCCTAGGGAGCCTAGACATCCCTGTGCCATGTGTCTGACCGAACCAAGTCTTCCATCCCTCTGGGTTGAGCATCATAGAGGCGTTGTTCCTAGCCCTTGACGAATCACACAGGATTACACGCCAAATTACACAACTCTTGCGCACCACCATACGTAAATGATAGAGCCGGTCGAGTACTATCCCGACGGGTTTGTGCGCCACTCTCCCGAAGGAAGGTCCGCCGTCGAACCCGAGCGGGGAGCCGGACCGACCTTCGCCTCTGTGGAGCGAAGTGAGGACTAGTTCGTTGCTCGGACCCGGCCGTGATGTTCTGGCAAGAAGCTGACTAGGGGGCACCACGGAGAAGAAACTGATAAATCGAGGCGAGGCCGGCGGGATAGCGGATGTGTCCGCGGGTTTCGAGGAGATGTGCCGTCGTGAGGCGTTGGGCTGGGCCCGAAGCATGGTGCATTTGTTCGAGGCCGAGGATGGGATGCTGCACCCGCGTGTGAATCGGTTTCTGTCAGTGGTGGACGAGTTCCTGGAGAAGAGCGGCAAGGGAGCGCCCTGAAGACCGTAGACCACATCTTGCTGGGCACAGCGGGGGCACTTCTGGTGTGCTGTTGGCACATATTGGTGACCGGAGGGTGCCCCTTACGTTCCTGCTCTTGTCGGGACCGCGTGTGCCGTTGTTGCCTTCATACGGGCAGGCCGCTGGGGGCGGGAGTGAAGGAGGGGTCTTCGAGGGGGTCATTGTTGTCGGCGGCGTGGCGGTGAAGTTGCAGCGGTGGCTGCCGGTACGAGGTAGAAGGAGGAGATGGATGCGGAGACAGCCGAAGCATGTTCCGGTGAGGAAGCCTGTGCGTCGGTATCGCGTGCTGCCTGGGCAGGCGCCGTCGCGGGTGCCGGTGTGGCCGCATGCGCCTATGAGGCCCCAGGTGACGCCGGTGCGCTGAATTGGCGGACGGTGTAGCTGTGGGACGGCCGAATGGAATGGAATGCGGCGGGGAATTGCGGAGGTAATGAGGGCTCTGCGAATTCGTAGCTGCGTTGGCGAACATAAGAAAGCAAGTGCAAACCTGGAAGGAGGAGGACATGATGGGTATTCGTGGAATCATAGCGGTGCTGGTGATCGTGCTCGGTGGTCTCGTTGTCGGGTGCGGCCCGTCTGATGAAGAGCTGGCAGCTATCGTGGAAATGGAGGTTGCCCGACAGGTGGCACTCGTCCCGCCCGCCCCCCAAGGTGAGACAGGGGCGCAGGGGCCGCAAGGACCACAAGGTGTCGAGGGACCGCAAGGGTTGATAGGGCCGGCAGGGCCGCAAGGCGCAACAGGCCCGCAAGGGCCACAAGGCGCAACGGGCCCGCAAGGGCGCGTAGGCCCATCGGGGCCGGTCGGGCTACAAGGGCCGAAGGGCGACCCCGGACCCGTGGGGCCGGCGGGTGCTTCTGGCACCGCCACAATACCCGACACCCTCGAAGTGAAGCAGTTGATCGTTCGGGACCACCCCACAGGGGGCTACCTGACTTTACGGGGTGGTGGCGAGGGGTTAGTCGGCGACATACGCTGGCATAATCACGATGGTGGCGTCGTGGCCATCCTTTCTGGTGGCACTTCTAGAGGCTTCATCCTGGAGAACGTGAACGCTGACGGCTCGTGGACCGAATGGTGTTTCGATAACCGGGCGAGCCGATTGTGCTAAAGGCATGGGGGGTACCGACCATAACCGGTATTTGACAAACTTTGAGGAGGAAGGACATGCGCGGGGCTAGGGCAAGTCCGGAGAATCGGACATCAGTGTTGCCGAAGGAGGGCAAATACCCTGGTGTTGACGACGGTGGCACGGTCTTTACGCCGGTGGTACTGTCACGCCGGCGATGCATTTGGTGGCTCTCGACAAGAACCTCCTGGGGCACCAGGCAGAGGGCGCGGGGACGTCACAGTGCGACCGTGCGCTGGACGCACGACGACCAAGGGTGGGTGCGGGTGGGTGGGAAACGTAAGTGGGCAGCGGCCATCCTACGCCCGGAGGCCGACCGCAAGGTCGGATGCGGCAGCACGCCCCAGTGCGCCGCACGCCAGAAGCAGGGGTGGCCTCATTCAGGGCTAGGCCACCCTGAGGAAGGCCGCAACGGCACGTCGCTCACAGCCACCGAGGGTCGCGCGTCAAAGCGCGGGCGAATCCTCCGCCTCAGCCATAGTCGGACCGGATGCGCGGCGCCGGTCCAGGTCCCCGTGCCGCAGGGCGGTGGGCTTGACACGCCGCCCTGACGCGTCCCTCGTGGCGTGCACTTGGGAGAGCCTATTTCAATCCCGCGCGCGCCGCCGGGTCAGGGAGGGGACCCCCCAGGTTTCACGAGTGGAAACGATGGAAAGCAACAACGTATTCGAGTGTGGGGTCGGCGACGGGGCTGGCTATCCCACAGTCGGCGGTACATGGACGCACCCCCGACCGAGCGCGAGCTGCCTCTTGGCGCCGGCGGCGCAGCCCGCACCTGAGGCAGGCGTCCCGGAACCCTTCCCAGCCCACGGGCTGGCAGCGAACGCACAGCCTCGGCGCCACCGCAGGCCCACGGACGGGACGCGCCGCACCCGGCGTGGTACATTAGCGAACGAGCCACATGCGCGCGGGAGCGACCGCATGCCTTACACGGTCTACAAGAACCGGCCGACGAGGTGCGCCACAGTCCACCGAAGAACGTGCAACCGCCCAAGGCAGCACGGCGGCGTGAGCCGACGGGATCCGCCCACCGGGGAATACGTCAACGGCCTAGCCACCAGGGAGGCCGCCGTACAAGAAGCACTCAGTACGGGATGGAGAGTCAAGCTCTGCAAGTTCTGCGCACCCTGACCGACAGCCCGAGGTCGTGGCGCCAGACAATCCACAGGGCGACCGCGAGCGCGTCCCGCCCGGAGGCGCCGCAATCTCGTCACCACTGGCCACGTCAAGCCGTAGGCCACTCGGTCGTGCTTCCCGGTGCCGCCCCTGGTGGACGCGGAGACGTTTGAGCGGGCCCAGGCCGCCAAACGGGCGCGGCTCAGCCGGGCCAAGCGCAACACCAGGGTGCTCTATCTCCTCCATCACCTGCTGCGGTGCGCCGAGTGCGGGCGCACGTTCCGGGCCCAGGCCCGCTGGTGGACCCACGCCGCGCGGAACGGTAAGCAGGTCACCTACGACTTGGCAGTCCCCCGGCGCTACTACTCTTGCACGGGCAGCAAATTGCGGCTCCGTTGCCGGGAGAAGCCCACCATTAGGGCGGAGCGACTGGAGGTGCGGGGCTGGGACGAGGTCAAGCGGGTGCTCCAAGAGCCCGGCGTCATCATCGCCGGCATCGAGGCCGTGGGACAGGGCGATAGCGAGTCCTTGGCCGAGGAGCGGGACCGGGCGAAGCGGGATTTGCGGGAGGTGCAACAGGAGGAGGAACGGCTCGTCCGCCTCTACGTCGCCGGCAAGATCAGCGAGGAGATGCTGGACCTCCAGCGCAAGTTCGTCACCGAGCGGCTGGAGCACCTGCGGGCAAAGGTGGAGGACTACCGGTCCCGCGCGGCGACGGAGGTCACCCGGGAGCAGCTGGCCGACAGCTTCCACGCGTGGACAGAACGGGTAGGAGCTGGGCTTGAGGCGCTCAAGGAGGAGGAGAAGCGGGACGTCCTCCAGGACGTGGTGGACGAGATCACGGTGGACGGGGAGAATTACCTCGTCATCACCGTCGCCATCCCCTTCGACGGCGAAGAACACATTACCCCAGCGGTAAGCAGTTACGTGTTCCCGGTCGGAGCCGGCTTCTCCTGTGCAAAGCGGAACGGGACAGGACTGTTGAAGACCCTCGCCCGCCGACGGCAAAGGCGTTGCAGCTCCAGCGCGCCGGTGTGGTACGCAACCGCACGGGCGGGTCAGGCCACGGAGTCCTTTGCCGGCCTCTCCTAGTCCTTGAGGCACCGTGAAGGACACCCGGCGCGCAGCAGTCCCTTTGAGTTTCGTTGCAGCAGCGGCCGGCGTGTGGATTGGGGTGCAAGGCAGCGACGACGCCCCGCCGCTGGTTGACAGTGCCCGTGTCCTTCAACTGGTCGACGCGCCGCTGGTCGCTGGGGCAACGATCGCCTGGCCTCGGAGGAGGTGGACCCTTTCTGCATCCACGTGGCACGGGCCGACAACGACCATGTCGGGTTAGCTGCACAGGAAAGCTGGGGCACGCTGCCCGTCCATCGCAAGGACGCCCCGCGGTCGCTCCTCGACACCTTGGAGGGGGAGCGAGGGCTCTCGGCCCCGGCACAGGACGCCTCCCTAGCAGAGCTTCTCCGTGCCCTTTACGCGGGCGGACCCGGGCGGTTGGTCGGCCCGGGGTCGAGTCGCCGACGGCGGGAGAGCCACCTATGATTACGAACGAGTCCAAGCGCCGAACCCTTCCGGTACGGCATGATTCGTCGATTTGCTTGCCAACCTGGCCGACCCCCATCGCCGAACGAAACCCCGTTCGACCGCATGCAGCCCGGGAGGGATAGTCGGAAACACAGCAAGTTGCCGAGACCGGTCAGCTAGCCGGTGCCCCTTCTCGCCAGCAGCCTTCCTCCGTGCGGAAGGGGCCCCAGCCCAGCACGGCGGGGAAAGGGAAGTTGAGCCCGATGATGACCGAAACGACCGGCAACACCGCGTCCAGGAGGTCATGATCGGCCTGGTCCTCGTTAATGCGGAAGAACTGGCGGACCACCGCCGGGTCCAGCTCGGTGGAGGAACCCAGCACCGTTGCGGCGGAGCCCTCAATGGACGTCAGTGGCGCCCGAAGCTCGTGGCTCACCAAGGCCAGGAATTCGGTTCGCATCCGCTCCAACTCTTCCATTGCAGCCATGTCCTGCAGGGTTATGACCACCGCTCGACTGCGCCCTCGTCGCTAAGGATGGGCGTTGCGTTGAGCAGCACAGAGACGCTCCTTCTGTCGGGCACGCTCAGCAAGATCTCCTCGGCCCGCAGTGGCTCTCCGGCCCTCGGCAGCTCGGCTATTGGGAACTCCGGCAAGAGGTCCTTCCGCACGCCAGACTGCCGGAAGGTCACCACGTCCAGTAGGTATACCGGAGGTTGGACGGGGTCCCGCAGGAGTTCGACGATCCTTCGCGCCTCCCGGTTGAAGGACACGGGCGCTCCCGTCGTGGCGTCGAAGACCGCAACGCCCACGGGCGAGGTGTCGATCAACGTCTCCAGGTCGGCCCTGGCCCGCCGCTCCTCCCGGTGCCTGCGGGCGTTGGCGATGGCCATCGCCGCCTAGGACGCGAAGAGCACCAGCGTCTCCTCGTCCTCCCGCGTGAACTCCCGGTCGCCCGTCGCATGGGCCAGATAGATCGTCCCGACCCCCACACCCTGATGGCGGATGGGGGCGACCAGCAGGGACTTCACGGGCACCGAGGGCAGGAACCGGGGCATATCCAGTCCTCCCAGGTGGCTGTCGATGTCCGGGACCCGCAGGGGCTCCTCAAGCCCGCTGAGATACTCGAAGAATCCCCGTCCCTCCGGCATGTCCCACAGACCCTGGTGCTCCTCCCCGGTGAGACCGGAAACGATGAAGTCGGGTGTCTGCCCGGCTTCGCCGAGAACGGTTATCGCCCCGTAGCGTGAGGCCGTCAGCGCCCTGGCGCCGTCCACCACCTCCTGGAGCACCGTGTCGAAGTCCAGGCTCTCGTTGATGCGGAGGCTGGCCCCGCTCAGGCGCGAGAGGCGCTCCCGCAGGACCTCGTTCTCTCGCATCATGTCGTCCGGTGGCTTCATCTCGTCACCTCGATGGGCGCCGGGGCGCCGGGCGCTCCCGCCGTCACGGGACGCAGAAATTTGGCGTCCGCAGGGGCAATTGTGCCAATTTCCGCGCATTGTTACAAGCTGTTATCACAATTGTCTTTGATTGTCACACCTTCGTTACACCGGTTGTGATACTGTTCCTACGGAGTGTGCCCGGAAAATGGGATGTATCTGCTTGGCTTTCGTACAGAGAAAACCTGAACAGGCAACAGCATCGACACCGGCGGCAGTCGAGGTGAAGCCTGCGCTCGAGACGACTCGCGCCGCCAAATCTCCCGCACGTAGGGTTCCTCCCGGGATGCGACGGTACGGCCAACGTCTGGGGCGGTAACGACCACGACGCGGCCCATCGTTCGTTAGGAGTTGAGCAATTGCAAATCCAAGAACGGCTCATCGTTCCCGGCCTTGGCATCGTCATCCTGTTGGCCGCCTTCATACTTGGGGTCCCGCTAGTCTACAACCTCCTCCTGGGGCTTCTCGGACTGGCGGCAACAGGCACCTATTTCGCGCCTCACGCCGTGCAGGTGGAGACACGGATAGCTATAGCCGCTCTAGGCCTGGTCATCCTCCTTATCATCAGTTCCACGGCCTTCTGGCTGATTCTGTTGTCGTTCGGAGCCATTGCCGCCCTGCAGATTCCGCACCGCCAGACGCTGCAACGCTCTCCCGCCACAATCGCATGGCTGAATGCGCTGTGGGAGCGCCGCTCAGGCGCGCCGGCCAGTGAGGCTACCGGTGGTGGGACCGGTGAAGAGGGTGGAGCCATAGGGGTGGCCACAGCCGGAGATGGCGAGAGCGCCCAGGCCCCGGCTCAGCCGCCGTTGGATGCCGACGCCCTCCCCGGATTCGTGCGAATGAACGTCGCCGGCGTCGGAAGCGCGATCCTCGGCGTGGTCACGCTGCTCAGCCTCTTCATGCCATGGGTCGTCTTCCTGGTGACCTACGATCAAGAGGTGTGGGGGGGCATGCAGGAGGAGTGGCAGAACATGAGTTATACCCTCCTGGCGGCAGCCGACACGCTGGAGATGGCCCAACCCCGCGTGTTCTTCGGCATCCTGCTCGTGTTGGCTCTGTTGAGCATCGCCTCAATCGTGCTGCCCCGCTTTGTGGTGGCAATCGTCGCCGTCGCAGGTTTCCTCGTCACTTCCTTCTCGTGGCTCTACTTCTTCGGGGAACAGCTATTCGCGAAACACTTCTTTGCAGACTTCGTCCCGCCCGGGGTCGGCGCATTGACGTTCCCCTTCCTTGGCGCGCTGCTGGCCAGCGTCTGCTTCACGGTCATATTCGCGCTCCAGCTCATCCCCGGCCTGAACAGGCGCCGCAGCAGGGGATGAGGCACGTCACCGCACGGGTTGGCCTTGACGCCTGGCAGAGAAGACAGGGGCCAACGTACAGGTGTCTTTCGCAGGGGCTGATGGGAGCCCCTGCGAAATGAGAGATAGAATGATCAAAGGCTGGTCCGTCCACGTGAATCCACACAGCCTGCGGAGGCAAGCCCGGCAAGCAGCCCTGGCCCCCCTGTTGATAGCGCTTGTCGCGGCGTCCCTGGCGGCCTGTGGCGGTGACTCGCCGTCCGAGGGGCCAACGCGGTCCAGCCAAGCCCCCGGCATGACGCCCGCCAATACGCCGGCACCCGCGTCCACCGACGCGCCCAGCTTCATCCCCGCGCTTGACAGCGGGTCTCCGTCCGGGGACAGAGACGCTCTAGTCGCCCTCTACAATGCCACGAACGGCCCAAACTGGCGCGACAGCACAAACTGGCTGAGCGACGCGCCGCTGGATGAGTGGTACGGCGTCGCGACGAACGCCAACGGCCGAGTTACCCATCTGGAACTCTTCACCAATTGGCTGAGCGGGGAGATACCGCCGGAGCTGGGCAGCCTCTCCAACCTTGAATGGTTGTATCTCGGGGGCAACGAGTTGCGCGGGGAGATACCGCCGGGGCTGGGCAGCCTCTCCAGCCTCGGATATCTGCTCCTCAATGGCAACGAGTTGAGCGGTGAGATTCCGCTGGAACTGGGCAATCTCTCCAACCTTCGATATCTGGGCCTCGATGGCAACGAGTTGACCGGTGAGATACCGCCGGAACTCGCCAACCTCTCCAACCTTCGATATCTGGGCCTCTTCGGCAACGACTTGACCGGTGAGATACCGCCCGAGCTGGGCAGCCTCTCCCTCGATTGGCTGCATCTCTCCAGCAACCAGTTGAGCGGGTGAATACCCAGTGTATTGCAGGGCGTGCCCAACAACGACCTCGACGAACTCGGCTTGCCCTTCTGCGGGTGACGCTGCGCCCACACGCCCTTGACTACACGGACGCAGGAGTTCTGGGGGTGTCTCAGTCGCCTGGGAAAGGAGAGGTAGAATGATCAAGGGCTGGTCCGTCTACGTGAATCCACACGGCCTGCGGAGGCAAGCTCAGCGAGGGGCCCTGGCCCTCCTGCTGGCGGCGCTTGCCGCGGCGTCCCTGGCGGCCTGCGGCGGTGACCCGCCGACGGAGGGGCCAACGCAGTCCACCCAAGCCCCTGGCGTGACGCCCGGCAGCACGGCGACATCTGGGGCTACCGACGCGCCCGCGTCTACGGCCACACCTACGCCTGTTTCCTTAACCGTCAGCAGGTCTCCGTCAGGGGACAGAGAAGCTCTGGTCACCCTCTACAACGCAACGGGCGGCTCAGACTGGTACTTCCACACAAACTGGCTGAGCGACGCGCCGCTTGGGGAGTGGTCCGGCGTCACCACGGACGTCAACGGCCGTGTTACAGAGCTGTGGCTCTCCAACAACCGATTGAAGGGGGAGATACCGCCGGAGATGGGCAGCCTCTCGAACCTTGAATGGCTGCGGCTCCACGAGAACCAGCTGAGCGGGGAGATACCGCTGGAGATAGGAAACCTCTCCAACCTTCAAGGGCTGTGGCTCTACGAGAACCAGCTGAGCGGTGGGATACCGCCGGAGCTGGGCAGCCTCTCCAACCTTGAAAAGCTGTGGCTCCACGAGAACCAGCTGAGCGGTGGGATACCGCCGGAGCTGGGCAGCCTCTCCAATCTTGAATGGCTGAACCTCGACGACAACCAGCTGAGCGGGGAGATACCTCCGGAGCTGGGCAGTCTATCCAACCTTGATTCGCTGTACCTCCGCCGCAACCGGCTGAGCGGGGAGATACCGCCGGAGATTGGCAATCTCTCCAATCTTGAATGGCTGTACCTCTCCGGCAACGACTTGAACGGTGAGATACCGCCGGAGCTGGGCAGCCTATCCACCCTTCACTATCTGCGCCTCTCCGGCAACCAGCTGAGCGGATGCATACCCAGGGGATTATATCGCGTGGCCGGCAACGACTTCGACGAACTCGGCCTGCCCTTCTGTGAATGACGCCGCGCCCACACGCCTCTTGCCATACCGACGCAGGAAATCAGGGGGGTGTCTCAGCCGCCCGCGAAAGGAGAGATAGAATAATCAAAGGCTGGTCCGTCTACGTGAATCCACACGGCCTGCGGAGGAAAGCCCGGCAAGCAGCCCTGGCGCTTCTGCTGATAGCGCTTGCCGCGGCGTCACTGGCGGCCTGCGGCGGTGACTCGCCGACGGAGGGGCCAACGCAGCCCACTCGAGCTCCCGGCAATACGCCCGCCAGCACAGCGACATCTGGGGCTACCGACGCGCCCGCGTCTATGGACATACCTACGCCTGTTTCCTTAACCGTCAGCGGATCGCCGTCCGGGGACAGAGAAGTTCTAGTCGCCCTCTACAACGCCACGGACGGCCCAAACTGGAGAAGCGACAAAAACTGGCTGAGCGACGCGCCGCTGGAAGAATGGTTCGGCGTCGCGACGAACGCCAACGGCCGAGTTACCAGTCTGGAACTCGACCTTAACTGGTTGAGTGGCGAGATACCCAAGGAGCTGGGAAGCCTGTCCAATCTTCGAACGCTGGACCTCGCCAAGAATGTGTTGAGCGGTGAGATACCACCGGAGATAGGGAACCTGTCCAGCCTTCAGAATCTGTACCTCTTCGACAACCAACTGAGCGGCGAGATACTCAAGGAACTGGGCGGCATATCCAGCCTTAATAGGCTATATCTCCACACCAACCAGTTGAGCGGTGAGATACCGCCGGAGCTGGGCAGCCTCTCCGGACTGGAAGAATTGTACCTGCACTCCAACCAGTTGAGCGGTGAGATACCCAAAGAGTTGGAAAGCCTGGATGCCAGCCTTTACACGCTGACCCTCCGCTCCAACCAGCTGAGCGGATGCATACCCACTGTATTACAGAGCGAACTCATCGACTTCGACCAATTGGAGCTGCCCCTCTGCGGATGACGCTGCGCCCGCATAGCTGACTCCGGTTGGCCGGGACGCTTCGCTCCAGGTTGAGGCGTCGTTGGAGCGCCCATACGCCCATTGCTATACGGACGCAGGAGTTCAGGGGGTGTCTCAGCCGCCTAGGAAGGGAGAGATAGAATGATCAAAGGTTGGTCCGTCTACGTGAATCCACGCGGCCTGCGGAGGAAAGCCCGGCAAGCAGCCCTGACCCGCCTGCTGATAGCGCTTGCCGCGGCGTCCCTGGCGGCCTGTGGCGGTGACTCGCCGTCCGAGGGGCCAACGCAGTCCACCCAAGCCCTCGGCATGATGCCCGCCAATACGCCGGAAGGTCACCACGTCCAGTAGGTATGCCGGAGATTGGACGGGGTCCCGCAGGATTTCGACGATCCTTCGCGCCTCCCGGTTGAAGGACACGGGCGCTCCTGTCACGACGTCGAAGACCACAACGCCAACGGGAGAGGTGTCTAATAGCGTCTTCAGATCGACCCTGGCGCGCCGCTCACCTCGGTGCCTACGAGCATTGGCGATGGCCATCCCGGCCCGGGAAGCAAAGAGCAGCAGCGTCTCTTCATCCCCTCGCGTGAATTCCCGATCTTCCCGCCCTCGGCCCAGGAATATGGTGGCAACTCCGACTCCCTGGTGGCGGATCGGGGCCACCAGCAGGGAGGTTACCGATACCGACGGCTGGAATCCGGACATGTTCAACGCTCTCATGTGACTGTCTATGTCTGAAACTCGCAGGGGTCCCCCGAGCCCGCTGCGATGCTCGGAGAATCCCTGCTCTTCGGGCATGTCCCACAATCCCTGGCGCTCCTCCCCGGTCAGACCGGAGACGATGAAGTCAGGCGCCTGCCTGGCTTCCCCCAAGACGGCAATCGCCCCGTAGGGTGAGGCCGTCAGCGCCCCGGCGCTGTCCACGACTTCCTGCAGCACCGTGTCAAAGTCGAGGTGGGCGGTGATGCGCAGGCCTGCTTCGCTCTGGGGTGAGAGGGGCACCCGCTGCTTGGCAATCTCCTAAAGTGGCACGTCTGGTCGATCCAACGGTCACCCCAGCTGCTATGCCCTATTCCGTGGCCCCGTGCCGGGAAACGCGGCGCTCCGGGTCGGTGGGCACGTGTGGCAGTCCCGGATTGGGTTTACAAGATGTTATGGGAAATTGCCTGAAAAGTCACAGAAAAGTTACATCTGTATGGTAGCATGGCGCGGTGCGCGGGTGCTCAGGCGAGGTCAGCTCGCGGTGGCGCACGTCGAGCGGCGGCGCCTGAGGGGCTCTATCCCGCGTAGCCGATCAGCTGCACGAACGTTTCCGCGTCTGGCAGACCGCCATTGGTTGGGGCATTCACCTTGGCCAATGGCTCGAGGGTTCCGTTCTTGGACTTCGAGAGAAGAAAGGATCCATGACAAACGACGAACGGGGAACCCCCGACTATACCATGGGATTCAGCCCAGCGATGCTCGAATACCTCCAGAGGCACACGCTGGAGGCCAATGCGGCCTATTTGGTTCCGTATTTGAAACGCGGAATGCGTGTGCTGGACTTCGGCTGCGGCCCCGGCACCATATCGGTGGGGCTGGCTAAAGCCGTAGCTCCAAGCGAACTGCACGGGGTGGACATGGAGGAGTCCCAGGTGGAGCGGGCGCGGGCTGTAGCCCGGGCCGGTGGGCTGGACAACGCTATCTTCCACGTTGCCAATGCCACAGCTATGCCCTTCGCGGACGATTGCTTCGACATCGCCCACGCTTACAACGTCCTGATGCACGTTCCCAACACCGCCGCCGTGCTGACGGAAGTGAAGCGGGTCCTGAAGCCCGGCGGCATCATTGGGTGCCGGGAGATCATCTGCGATTCGTGCTTTACCCACCCCGACTTTGACTATTTGCAGCGAGGCTGGGAAGTTTTCAGGGACCTCGTGGCTGCCGACGACGGGCACCCTCAAATTGGCAAAACCTTGAAAACGCATCTTCTTGAGGCCGGGTTTGCCGACGTCGAGGTAAGTACCTCCTTCAACAGCTATAGCTCCCCGGGGGACCTGGACTACTTCTACGCCATGGTCAAGAACTGGTTCCTGTCTCCCGATGTCGAGGAAGCGGCCATAAAGTACGGGGCCGCCACCCAGGGACTCTTCGCCAACATACGGGAAGCCCACGAACAGTGGAGGGCCCATCCGGGAGCGCTGGTGGGCATAGCCTACGGGGAAGCAGTTGCCTATAAGGCGTTGGCCTGATCACCGGCGCACAACTTCGCTTGAAAGCAGGACACGATTGCCTTCTCCCTGGCGTGTCCCGATGGTTCAAACCGTCTTTGCAGTATGGCAGGAGGTAATGGAGGATGGCTGAGGAACAGCCGGGTACGCCAGATTACACGATGGGCTTCAGCGAGGAGTTCCTGGAGTCTCTCCGTCGGTATACGGCGGATGCCAGCGCCGCTTACCTGATCCCGTATCTCAGGCCGGGCCTTCGAGTCCTCGACTTCGGCTGCGGCCCGGGCACCATATCTGCGGGGCTGGCTGCGAGGGTTGCGCCCGGCGAGCTTCACGGCGTGGACATGGAGCCGTCACAGGTCGAGTTGGCGCGGTCCGTCGCCCAGGCCCACGGCGTTACCAACGCGACGTTCCACGTTGGCGACGTGACCACCCTGTCCTTTCCGGACGCTTTCTTCGACGTCGCCCACTGCCACAACGTGCTCATGCATGTTCCCGACACTGCCGCTGTGCTGGCCGAGGTGAAGCGTGTCCTCAAGCCCGGCGGCATCCTGGGATGCCGTGAGATGATTTGCCGGTCCTGCTTCACGGAGCCCGATTTCGGCGTCATCCAGAGCGCCTGGGACATGATGGAAGACCTCCTGGTCGCTGACGACGGGCATCCACAGATGGGCAAGGAGTTGAAGGCCCGCTTGCAGGAGGCCGGGTTTGACAATGTCTATGCAACCGCGTCGTTTGACATCTATAGCAAGCCTGCGGACGTAGAATTCATCTACATGCTGGCCACCCAATGGTTCCTGTCGCCGGAGATCACGGAAGCGGCCATAAAGTACGGGGCGTCAACCAGGGAGCTGTGCGACGCAATTGCGGCCGCATATGCCAGGTGGAAGGACTACCCCGGCGCCTTCCTTGGCGTCGCCTTTGGAGAAGCGCTGGCCAACAATGCGTTCGCATGACCCCCAGTAGCCCATTCGGCGTCCGCCCACACTTCCCCGCCCGCGTTTCCACCTGCACGCGCGCAAAGCCCACCTAGAGATGGAGGTCTCCCGGCGCTCTCTGTTCTGTCTGGCCGGCCTGGCGCTCGAGCCGTGCCCGGGCTACCGGGACTCCTCTACGGCATCAAGGTTGTCGATGATGTGGGAAGTGACCTGAAGGAAGACCTGCATCTCGTCTGCGCCTACACCTTCTATGAGCTGGGCGTTGTACTGCGAGAGGTCCTCCATGATGCTGGAGGTGATCTCCCTTCCCTCGTCGGACAGCCGGAGCATGACGATGCGACGGTCCTCGCGTGTGCGCCGCCTGCGTATGAGGCCCCTGTCCACCAGCGTGTTCACCAGGCGGCTTATGCGGCCCGGGTCCACGGGCAGATATCTCACCAGTTCCGTGGCGGTGCATTCCCTGTCGAAGGTGTCACAGATTCGGAGGATGTCGAACTCCATCGGGGTCAGGCCGTGGACCGCCACCTGAGTCGTCAAACTCTTTATCGCCAGGTTGTTCAACTCGGCAATGCGAACCCGCCAGTGGTTCGCTAGGGATTCGGTCCCGTGGTCCTGTTCGCCTGGGGGGTTGAGGTCTGCCACGTTTCCCGTTCCTTCCTTTGTGGTGGTGTGCTCTGGCACGGGAGCCCTGGGCGGGCCCGCAAAACCAGTAGCTTGCCGCGGGGCCGTCCACTTGCGGCGGTCTATCCAGCGACCGGCCCTGCCGTAGTCCTTTCTTCTGTCGCCGTAGACGCACTCCGGACGTTCAGGTCGTCCGGGGTTCAGCCCTTATCTTATCACCTCTAGCATTGTAAGTCACAAGATTAGGTATTGACAATATTTGTATCATACATTTATAGTTCTCACAATGACTATCGAAACAACGGTTTTCAGATACAGAGCTTGTCTCGGCAAAAGCATGCCGGGGCCCGAAGTAAACCGGCCAACGGACCTTCGGGTCGGAAACTCGACGGCAGGGACGATAGCCTAGATGGTTCAAAGGGTAGAGAGATTGAAGGTTGAAATCCTCGGCGCGGCATTGCTCGCCCTGGCCCTCGCGGCTTTTGTCGGCCCCCTCTCTCCCCTGCCTGTTGCCGCCCTGGAGCCTCCACCCGACCCCACACCCGCGCCGGCGGTCGATCCGGCCCCCGAGCCAACTCCTCAGCCTCAGCCTACCCCTGAATCCACTCCCGAGCCAACGCCTGAACCGGTGCTCAGCGTACCAGCACAGCCCACCAGGTTGCAGGTCGACACCACACCTGGCTCGCTTGACGCCTCGGTAGACTGGGACGACGTTGCCGGAGCGAGCCACTACCTGGTTCGCTGGCGGGTGGCCGGTCCCGGCAACTCCCTGAATACTGGTGTGGAGTCGCAGTCCTCCACCGCCACTGTCACCGTAGACGGCTATGGCGAATGGGTGGTGCGAGTAGAGGCGTGCCACAGCGAGGGCTGCGGCTCGCCCATCACGGCGAGGTTTGAAATCGAACCGCCTCCGGCGCCTCCCCCCGCGCCGCAACCAACTCCCGCGCCCGACCCGCAGACGCAGAGGGCTCCCTTATCCGGATCAGGGACCGACCTGACGCCGTCGTTCTCCGCCGCGATCAGCGGGCTATTCTTCCAGGAAGGCGAGGACGCCGGCGAGTCCGTGCTGCCCGAGGCCGACGGTGGCGACGGCACGCTGACCTACAGCCTGTCGCCGGCCCCGCCGGCGGGGCTGTCCTTCACCGCGGGCACCCACACGCTCAGCGGCACGCCATCTGAGGCGGGCGAGTTCGAAATGACCTACACCGCCACCGACGAGGACGGCGACGAGGCGTCGTTCGGCTTCACCATTACCGTGGAGGCGGCGCCGCGGACGGCTAGGCAGAATATTGATGCGCCCGGTACGCCAACGGTCACCCGCGTCGAGTTCAGCGAGCCGACAAAGCCGGCGTTGCGCGTGAGCTGGACGGCGGTGACGGGGGATGCAAGGAAGCTGGAACGCTACGCTGTGGAGTTCCGTAAGAAGGGCTCGGCAACGTGGCTGCCATACGGCCTGGTGAACGGCTCCATACTTAACGTGGTGCTGGGCAAGGATGAGAACCTGAACCTGGAAGCGGGCGCAACCTATGAAGTGCGTGTGCAGGGCATCTATGACGGTGGCGGCTTCTCCTCGTGGTCTGGCACAGGCTCTGGCACGGCCAACAGCCCGCCCAAAGCCGGAAAGGTTTTGACCGATGCCGAGATTCTTCGTGGGCCGTATGCGACATACAGCAGACCCGCGGGGGAGTGGCCGGAGTACTTCACTGACTCCAACGGCGACACGCTGACGCCTTCAGCGTCAGCCCAGTATCCGGGCCTGTTGAGCGTCTCGGTATCCACGGGAACCGATTATTCCATCCGTACTGTAGGACTCAACCCTGGTACGTCGACGCTGACGTACGGCGTCAGTGACGGGTACGGCGGTTTCGCCTCGAGAACGGTCACTTACACCATCGTCTATAACCCGACGCGGCAAGTCATGGAGAACTCCCCTGCTGGTACGCTGGTTGGCCCCTTTGTGGATACGCGGGAATTCGCTGAGGTGGCCGGGACGCCCTACGACGACGGCGACGACTCAACCGACGACACCCTGACCCACACGCTGCATGGTGAGGCTGCAACTTACTTCGAAATCAACGGAGCCAGCGGACTGATCAGGGTGAAGCAGGGAACTACCCTGGACTACGAGACCAAGACCACTTACACGGGCCAGGTGAAATGGACCGTTGTTCAGGGCCAGGATGCCGTCGCCAATTTGACTATTCTCGTCGCCAATATGGAGACCGGGACACCCGCCGCTCCCACGGTCACCCGCGCCGCGTCCAGCGAGCCAGCCAACCCGGCCCTGGACGTGACCTGGACCGCTCCCTACTCGCCCCCAACCGGCTATGGCGTGAAGGACCCTGCCACCTGGTATGTGGTGCAGTATCGGGTGAAGGCGAAGTCGGGTGAGGACCCGGCCGCGTGGACGACGTACACGTACACCGACTCAGACGCCAACACGACCAGCGTGCTGCCGAGATCGACGCTGAGCATCACCCTGACGAACCTGGACGCGGCCGAGGTCTACGAGGTCCAGGTGCGCGCCGGCGGCAATAACGAGGGACTCGGCCCCTGGTCGGCCACCGGGGAAGGACGAGTCAACCGCCCGCCGGAATCCACCAGGTTTGCCATCTCTGACACGACGATCCCGTGGTGGGAGACCAGGCGGTTCGAGCTCGCCACATCCGGGAGTGAGTATTTCACGGACGCGGACGGCGACGCCCTGACCTACTCGGCCTCCGCCACCTACCCCTGCTTCATTGGCGTCAGCGTCGAGGGTTCCGTGCTGTCCACAACCGCCCTCAACCCGGCAGCGTCCGTTGTCGTTTACAAGGCAACGGACCCCTACGGCGGTGAAGCCTCTCGCGCTGTGACAATCACCGTATCAGGGAACGTCACCCGGGAGGTGGCGGAGAACGCCGCCGCCGGAACGAACGTGGGCGCGCCGATAACCGCCACCCCCTGCGGCACAGAGTACATTTCCTACGGGTTTGACGGCGAGGCGGCGAGCTCAGGCAAATTCACCATCGACCACGAGACCGGCCAGATCACCGTGGCGGAAGGCGCGACGCTGGACCACGAGACCAAGAGCTCCTACACGGGCCGGGTGCACTGGGTGCTGTATGGAGAACAGTTCCCCAGCGCCAACGTCACCATCAACGTGACGGACGTGGGGGCAAGCAAGCCCGGCACGCCGACGGTGACCCGCACCACGTCCAGCGTGCCGATGGACCCGGGTCTGGACCTGACGTGGACGGCGGCGACCCCCACCGGCGGCGCGACCATCACGGGCTACCAGGCCCAGTACCGGGTGAAGGTGGCCGAGGGTGAGACTCCCGCGGCTTGGACGATGTACAACGGCACGCTGGCATCGACCGAGACCAGCGTGACGCTGCCTGACCTGAAGGCCGGCGCCACCTACGAAGCGCAGGTGCGGGCGGTGACCAGCGACGGCGCCGAGCCGGACATCACCCTGAGCGTGACCCCGGCCTTCGTCAACGAAAACAATTCGAGCACCATCACGGTGACGGCGACACGCGCCGGCACCACCGGCGCCGTGGACGTTGCCCTTTCGACATCCGGGGGCACGGCCACCGATGGCACCGACTTCACCGCGATTACATGGCCGACGCTGACGATCCCTGACGGCAGCACCAGCAGGACGGCGACCCTAATCTTCGCCGTCTTGGACGATGCGTTGATCGAAGGCAGCGAGTCTATCACCATCTCGGGGACGGCGGCGGGGCTGATCGTTAGCGACGCTGTGGTCACCATCATCGACGACGAGCTGCCGGGGTCCATCATCATCGCCGGAGAAACCAACCCCTGGTCGGACACCGGCGAGGGCACGGCGAACAGGCCGCCGAACGCCACCAGCGCCCCCTTCAACGGCGGCGAGTTCCCCATGGGGACCACCGCGGATTACCGCGAGACGGGCCAGGGAGCGTTGGGGGTATTCTTCGCCGACGCCGACAGTGACACGCTCACCTATTCGGCCTCCGCACAGCACCCTGCCCTGCTCGGGGTCAGCCTGTCCGGCGCGGCCGGGAGCGCCCACCTGCAGGTGACCCTGCTCAATCAGGGATCGTCCAAGGTTATCTACACTGCCCTTGACCCCTACGGGGGGTCCGTCACCCGCACGGCGACCATCGGCATCACTGCGAAGAAGAACCGGAGCATAGCGGAGAACTCCGCCGCGGGCACGGCGGTAGGCAACCCCGTGACCGGCACACCCTACAACGGCGAGGCGCTGACCTACACGCTGGCGGGCAAGGCGAAGGATTCGGGGCTGTTCGCCATCGACTCGGCCACCGGCCAGATCAGCGTGGCGGAGAACGCGACGCTGGACTACGAAGCGGCCGATGGCTCCTACGGGGAAACGGAGACCCTTAACGGCGAGGTGATCGCCAAGCTCTACCGGGGAGAGGTGCGCTACACGGTCGATGGCAATGACTCCGTCATCAACGTGAACATCGCGGTGACGGACGTGGAGGCGGCCGCGCCCGATGCGCCGACAGTCACCCGCACGCCGTCCAACGAGCCGATGAACCCGGCGCTGGACGTGACCTGGACGGCGGCGGCTGCCAACGGACTGACGATAACAAGCTACGAGGTCCAGTACCGGGTGAAGGCCGCCGATGAGTGGACGGACTACACCATCGACGACGGCAACGGCGTCCAGACCAAGACGCTGCCCGCATCGACGCGCACCATCAATCTGCCGGACCTGACGGCGGGCGCCATCTACGAGGCGCAGGTGCGGGCGGTGACCAGCGAGGAGGCCGAGGGGCCGTGGTCGGACATCGGCGAGGGCCGGTCCAACCGGCCGCCGCAGGATAGAATTCACACCGTCGACGGCGGCAACTATATCTACTACCCCCAAGCTGGGGAGTGGCCGGTCGAGAAGACCTACGCCAGCAACACGATCGACCATTACTTCGCGGACCCTGACGGGGACACGCTGCGCTGGGGGGTATGGTCCAAGCATCCCGACATTCTGAGCGTCTGGGTGGGGAACAAGAATGGGACCCCTCGGTTGAAGCACTGGATCTACAATCCAGCCACCACAGAGTTTGGCTATGGGGCGCATGACGGGTACGGGGGCTCCTTTGCCCACACGAGATCGGTGACGGGTACGCGCACCGAAACGCGGTCCATCAACGAGAACTCAAGTGCCGGGACTCCGGTGGGCTCCCCCGTGAGCGCCAAGGGGCCGAACAAGGGCGATGCCAATGGGACCTACGCGCTGACCGGTGCCCTGGCGGACGCCTTCGTCATCTCGACCAGCAACGGACACATCAGAGTGGCCCAGGGCGTGACGCTGGACTACGAGACCAAGAGCTCCTACACGGGCACGGTGACCTACACCGTTCAGGGCCTGACCGCCACCGCCACCGTCACCATCAACGTGAACGACCTGGAAGCAGGCAAGCCCGGCACGCCGTCGGTCACGCGCACACAATTCAGTGAGGAATCGGACCCCGCGCTGGACGCGGCGTGGACGGCGGCAGCCGCCAACGGCACGACCATCACGGGCTACGAGGCGCGGTACCGCGAGAAGGCGGCGCAGGGAGAGACCCCCAACGCCTGGACGGACTACACCATCGACGACGGCAACGACGGCCAAACCAAGACGCTGGCGGCATCGACGCGCACCATCAACCTGCCGGACCTGGAAGCGGGCGCGACCTACGAGTTCCAGGTGCGCGCCCTGACCAGCCTGGAGGGCGAAGGGCCGTGGTCGGACATCGGCGAGGGCACGGCGAACACCCCGCCGGCCGCCAGCGGCACGGGCCTCACTGACGCCACAATCACCGTCGGCGTCGCCACGGACTATGTCATCAGCGACAAGTTCTCGGACGCGGATAGCGACACGCTGACCTACTCGGCCTCCTCGGCGCACATGGGTGTGCTCACGGCCGCGATCACGGGCGGCAGCTTGACGGCCACTGCCGTCAACCCGGCTTCCACGACGGTCACCTACGGGGCCAGCGACGGGTACGGCGGGTACGCCTCGCGCAGCGTGACGATCATGGGGCAATCGAGCGCCACCCGGAGCGTCGCCGAGAACGCGGCCGCAGGGACGGCCGTCGGCAATCCGGTGACGGGCACGCCCTACCCAGGGGAAAAGCTGGGCTACTCGCTGACGGGCGACGCGGCGGCCGTCTTCACTATCGACTCGGCCAGCGGCCAGATCAGCGTGAAGAAGGGGGCCACCCTCGACTACGAGACCACCAGCTCCTACGCGGGGATGGTGGCGTACACGGTGCAGGGCCAGCCGGCGTCGGTCAGCCTGACCATCACCGTGACGGACTTGGAGGCGGGCGCGCCCGATGCGCCGACGGTGACACGCACGGTGTTCGCAGAGTCGAGGGCACCGGCGTTGGATATCGTATGGACGGCGGCAGCCGCCAATGGCGCGACCATCACCGGCTACGAGGCCCAGTACCGGAAGAAGGCCGCGCAAAGCGAACAAGCCGCCGCGTGGACCGACTACACCGTCGACGACGGCAACGGCGTCCAGTCCAAGACGCTGCCGGCATCGACGCGCACCATCAACCTGCCGGACCTGGAGGCGGGCGCGACGTACGAGGCGCAGGTGCGGGCGCGCACCAGCATTGAAGGGCCCGGTCCCTGGTCGGACATCGGCGAGGGCACAGCGAACACCCCGCCGACCGCCAGCGGCGCGGAACTCACTGCCGCCACAATCACCGTCGGCGCCGCCACGGACTATGGTATCAGCGTCAAGTTCACAGACGCGGACGGCGACGCGCTGACCTACTCCGCCTCGTCGGCCTACCCTGGCGTGGTCACGTCCGCGATTACGGGCAACGACTCCGACACCCTAACGGTGTCCGCCCTCAATTCCGCTTCCGCAACGGTCACCTACGGCGCCAGCGACCAATACGGCGGATATGTCTCGCGCACCGTGACTTTCACCGGCCAAAGGAGTGAAACCCTGGGCGTCGCGGAAAACTCCGCCGTCGGCGCCGCGGTCGGCGACCCGGTGACGGGCACGCCCTACAACGGCGAGACGCTCACCTACACGCTGAAGGGGCAGGCGTCGACTTCCGGGGCTTTCGTGATCGACTCGGCCAGCGGCCAGATCAGCGTGAAGCAAGGCGGGACGCTGGACTTCGAGACCACGGACACCTATACGGGCACAGTCGAGTACACCGTGCAGGGGCGGGCGGCGACGATCGACCTTGTCATCAACCTGACTGACGTGCCGCCGCCGGGGCAGCCTGACGCGCCAACCCTGTCTCGATCGTCGACCAACCCTACCACCATGCTGGACGTGAGCTGGTCGGCCCCGGCGGACGCCGGCGCGGTCATCATCGGCTACGAGGCCGAGTATCGGGTGAAGGCGGCGGAGGGTGAGGAAGCCGCAGATTGGACGACGTACACCTACTCCGACGCCAACGGCGCTGAAACCAGTGCGCTGCCGGCGACGACGACGAGCCTCAGCCTCTCCGGCCTGGAAGTGGGCACGACCTATGAGGTCCAGGTGCGCGCACTCAGCCGGAACGAGGGGCCGGGGATCTGGTCATCGCCCGGTGAAGGCGCCACCGAGGCCGAGAACCTTCCGCCCCAGTTCTCCAGACTAACCTCGGCCCGCGAGGTCTCGGAGAACGCTCCCGCCGGGACTGCGGTGGGCGACCCGGTGACAGCCATAGACCGCGAGGGACATCCGCTGACGTACTCGCTGAAGGACCCATCGTCCCTCTTTGAGGTGGACGCGGCCACCGGCCAGCTGACCGTGGCCGCGGACGCCTCTCTGGACTACGAGACCCAGTCCGACTACACCCTGATCGTCGAGGCTAGCGACGGCCTCAGCGTCAGCGGCATCGAAGACCACATCGTGGACGCCGAGAACACCGTGACCATCCGGGTGACGGATGTCAGCGAGCCGCCGCCCATTCCCGACGCCCCGACGGTAACGCGCTCGTCAGGCTCCCCCACCTCCGGGCTTAACGTGCGCTGGACTGCCCCGGACATGGCGGGCAAGCCGTCCCTGACCGGCTACGCTCTCTCCTACAAGAAGGCGAGCGAGGGCCAGTGGACGGAGAGGGCCCACGTTGGCCTGCAGCCCCGCGCCACCCTCACAGGACTGCAGCCAAACACGGCCTACGATGTCGCGGTAAGGGCCATCAACGACGAGGGCTCCAGCGGGTGGTCGAACTCGGGCACAGGCTCCACCGCCGGGCAGACGTCGGGAACACCGCCCTCTCCTGGACCTTTCCCTCCGCCGGTGACGCCCACACCTACGCCGACGCCGTCGCCGAGTCCTTTGCCGGAGCCCCCTGCGCCTCCGACGCCGGAGCCAACGCCGTCACCGACACCGTCGCCGACGCCTGAACCGCCGGTGACGTCCACGCCGGAGCCGGAGCCATCGCCGTTGCCGACGCCTAAACCGGCTGTGACGTCCACGCCGGAGCCGGGGCCGTCGCCGACTCCGCCGCCGACGCCGGTGACGCCCACGCCAGTTCCGGCCACAATGCCAACACCCATGCCGTCGCCCATGCCAACGCCGCCGCTGGAGCCGTCGGTGGCGCCCACGCCGATCCCCGCTCCGCCACTAGCGCAGGGAGCGGCCCCAACGCCAACGCCGTCACCCACACCCGGACCGGCGCTGCACCCTGCACCCACCGCGGAGGCGACGCCGGCGCCCGCGCCCGCGCCATCGCCAGACCCGGAGCCTGCGCCGGAACCCGACCCCAAGCCGGTTCCACCAGCGCCGGAGCCTGCGCGCCTGGCCGCGATACCGTCGCAGACCAACAAGCCGGAGATACTTGCGCCGGACCAGATGGATGATCCTGTGCCTCCGGTCACCAGCCCTGGCGTCACGGGCAACACCCCAAGGGTGACGCTCACGCTGAATCCGGTTCCAACCAGGAGGGCGCGAGCGCCTCCCTGACCCAACTCCTCTGAACGAAAGCCCGCCGGCCAGTCAAGCTTGACTGGCCGGCGGGTCCCTTTTCTCCCCCTGCCGCGACGGGACTCATGACGCTCGCTCTATGAATGATCCGGCGTCACTCGGTGGTCCCTGCCGAGATGTCCATCTCTTGTCCGCCGTTCCGACTCCAGGCGCAAGGCCTGCAAGTCTGTCCCGGCACTGGGAGCCTGCTTGGTGCGCCGCACACCGAGGCCTTGACCAGCAGGCAATGCGGCAGCGCCAGGGTCTGCGTGCCGCTCACAGATCGGCCTGCTGCCAATCCGGTTGCCAGCCTCCCTGTTTCCCCGCACCAAACCGTGCTGGACGCCCATCTAGCACGGGTCTCGACTGCGACTTGGAATCGAACGGTACGGAGCCGCTCCATTCGGAGCGCGTCTAGGCGGATTCCAACCACAAGAACTCCAGTCCGCGCAGGGTCACTTGGTCGCGGTAGCGGGGCTCTTCCGCCAACCGCAGACCGTCCAGGCGGGGCAACAGTTCCTCGAATGCCACGCGGGCCTCGAGCCGCGCCAAGGGGGCACCCAGGCAGTAATGTATGCCCCGTCCAAAGGCAAGGTGGTTGCCGGCGGGGCGCCCCACATCCATCCTATCCGCGTCGGTAAACACCTGCGGGTCGCGGTTGGCTGCTCCCAGAATGCAAATCACGCGCTGTCCGGGGGCTATCCGCCTGCCGCGCAATACCACCCGTTCCCGGGCTACCCGGCTGTCCAACTGCACCGGGCTGTCAAAGCGCAGCAGCTCTTCAATCGCGCCGCCCAACAGCTCCATGTCATCGCGGAGCTTCTCGAGCTCGTGCGGATGGCGCAACAGCGCCAGCGTGCCGTTGCCGATGAGGTTCCGGGTCGTCTCGTTCCCCGCCACGAGCACCAGAAGCAGGTTCACCAGCAGGTCGTCGCGCTCCAGCCGTTCGCTATCGACCTCCGCCGTCACCAGAGCGCTCACCAGGTCATCCTGCGGGTTGCGGCGCCGCTCTTCCGCCACCGCCTCGAAGTAGGTGAACACCTCGCTGACGGCCTGCTGCACCTGGCGCACCTGCTCGTCGTTCAGCAGCGGGTCGACGATCAGGGACACAACGTTGGACCACTCGTTGAAACGCTCGCGGTCCTCCGGAGGGACCCCCAGCATCTCGGCGATGACAATGACCGGCAATGGAAAGGCCAACGCAGCGATCAGGTCAAAGCGCTCCTTGCCGCTTACACTGCTAAGCAGAGTCCTCACCGTCTCGCGGATGCGCGGTTCCAGGGCGGCGACGGAGCGCGGCGTGAAGCCGTGGGAAACCAGCCCCCGGATCCTGGCGTGCTCCGGTGGGTCCAGGTCCAGCATGCTGACCTGGGGGATGTAGCCGAACTCCCGTCCCGCATTCCCGAATCGCCGGCTGTCCCGCAGCACCATGTCCACGTCGGCGTAGTCGGTCAGCACCCAGGCGTCCTGCAGGCGCATCCGGTGCACCGGGTCCTTGCGACGCAGCGCTTCGTAAACCGGGTACGGGTCTGCCCGCAGCGCAGGGGAAAGGGGGTTGTACGCCACCCCGGACTCGATCCGCTCCAAGGTCAGCAGGGCCCGCATCGCCAATGGTCGAACCAAAGAGTCTTGGATCTTCCGAAAGAGGCTCATGTGGGCACTCCGACTTCCCCCAAGTGGGTCCGCAAGGGACACCCGCTACTCTAGTGAGCCACCATGCATGCATCAAGCCCCGGCCGGGACAGGCATGGTTCGTTGGCGTGCCCGATCATTCCAATCAACGCAGGAATCCCCGCCACTTCGCGCTGAGACTGGCACGGACCAGGGATGGCCGGGATACCTCCGCGGTCATTCGCGACTGGAGCACATGCAAACCCATCTGCCGCCCTCGTGTTGCGCGGGAAGGAAGGTCGCTGCACATGTCGCCGAGACCGAACGGCCATCATCCGTAGACCACACAGGGCCCCTCACAAGGCGTTGACCGCTTGCTCAATCGCGTCGGTCGCTGCTTGGTACGCCGTGCCAGGAGGGAAGGTCATGGGCTCGCCGAAGCGGACCTCCACGCTGCCACGCCTCAGGACTGGGAACCGTACCGGCGAGCCAAGGCGGTGGATGTGCAGCCTGAGGGGAATGACGGGCAGCCTTCCTTCCACCGCCACCATGCCCGTTCCGTTCATGAACGGCTTGATGGGGCCGCCGACGGTCAACTCCCCTTCCGGGTAGATGAGCACCGACCACCCGTTGTCTAGGATCTTCCCCATATTCTCCAGGCTGGGCCGTACCGCACCCTCCTGCGCGATAGGAAACCCGTTGCCCAGAAGGGGGTTCATCACCCAGAACACCGGGTTTCGCCACAGGGTGGATGCCCCGGCGATGGCCAGGCGCCGGCGCCATGCCGGTGGGACTGCCTTGAGGATGAGCGGGTTGTCCAACCCGAGGTTGTGATTGGAGGCGAAGAGCGCCGGGCCCGCAATCCCCTGCAGGTTCTCCCGGCCCGTGACCGTCAGCCCATACGGGAGCTTGAGCAGGGGAAACAGGAGCAGCCGCTGGATGGCGCCCCGCGTCATGCGGCACCACCAGTCCATGCCCCAGCCGGGAAACCTGGTGAGCGGCGGGTTGTTCGCGCCTTCCTCCAGGACCCGCTCCAACCCCCGCACGGTGGTCTCTGGGCCGACCTCGCCCTCATCCAAGTACGCCCCAAGGTCCGCCTCGATGGCCGCCAGCAGCTCGACCCGCCCGAGGGAATCGAGGTTGAGGCCGTCGCCAAGCGTCATGTCCGGCGTGATGTCGGCGGCGGCGACACGGGCGACTTCCGCAATGATGTCGATGAGGCTCCGGGCTCCCTGCGAACTGCCGGATGCCGTCGACGGCGGCGCCTGCGGTGGGCCGGTGTTCCCCATGAGCCTGTCGATGAGAAGCGACTTCCGCACCTTCAGCGTGTGGGTGCGTGGGAAGTCCTCCTCCGGCCATACGGTGGCGTCCCGGACGCGCTGGTGCTCCGCCAGCTGCTCGTTGGCCCAGGACACGATGGCCTCCGGGTCGACGTCGTCATTGAGGATCAGGGCGGCGTGGACCGAGACAGAGCTGCCCTGGGGCAGGCCGACCACGGCCGAGTCCGTCACGCTTGGGTGGCGGTTGAGCACCGCCTGAATGTCGTCGGGGTACACGTTCTGGCCGCTGGAGAGGACGATCATGTCCTTGACCCGGCCCCGGATGTGGAGGAAGCCCTCGTCGTCGAAGTAGCCGACGTCGCCGGTGCAGTACCAGCCGTCCCGGAAGGCCGCGTCCGTCTGCTCCGGCGCGTTCCAGTAGCCGGGCGAGATGCTGTCGCCGCGGGCGAGGATCTCCCCGTCCTCGCCGATGCGCACCTCGACGTTGGGCAGGGGCCGCCCCACGGAATCGAGCCTGCGCTCACCCAGTGTGTGGTTGCTGATGACGGGCGACGCCTCCGTGGCGCCGTACCCCTGCACGATCTTCACACCGAGCAGCTCCCACTTCCTGCCCAACGCCGGGTCCAGGGCCGCCCCGCCGGAGACGATGAAGTCGAGCTTCCCGCCGAACTGCCGGTGCACGCGGCCGAAGAGGCGGCGCCGCAGCGGGAAGGGTGTCTTCTGCGCCACCTTGAGCAGTTTCAGCCACAGCCGCTCCTTGCCATGCCGCCGGACCTCCCGCTCGATGCCGTTCATGAGGAGTTCCAGCGCCTGGGGGACGAGCAGCATGGTCGTGATCCGCCGCTCGCGCATTGTCCGGGCGAGGACCGTCGGCTGCCTGCTGGTGGGGTAAGTGACGCTGGCGCCGAAGTGGAGGGCGAGCAGCAGGCCGCCCATCTGCTCGTACATGTGGCTCAGGGGCAGGATGGAGAGGAGCTTGCTGGACGGGTCACAGGATATGTATTGAGAGACCCCCGCAATGTTGGCGGTGAGGTTGCCGTGCGTCAGCATCACCCCCTTGGGGTCGCCGGTGGTGCCGGAGGTGAACATGATCTCCACCAGGTCCTCAGGTCCCGTTGCCACCGTCGCCGGCGCCGGTAGGCCGTGGAGCAGGCCCTCAATCTCCTTGAAGGCGATTTCCGGCACGCCGAGGGCGACGTCGCCCTTCGGCGTGTAGCGCGACGTGAAGGCGAGTTTGGGCGCGATGCGCGAGAGGACCCGCTCGACGTAGTCCGGCGCGCTGCGCAGGTCCAGGGGCACCACGACGACGCCCGCGCGCAGGCAGCCAACGAAGATGAGCACCCACTGCGGTGAATTCGGCCCCCAAAGGACGACCTGGTCTCCCTTGGTCAACCCGCGCTGCTGGAGGAGCGTGGCGACCTGCCCCGACTCGGCCCACAGCCGGTCGTAGGACCAGCGATGGTAGCGGAATCCCGGCTTGAACAGGAGCGCGTCGCGGGTGCCGTGGGCGTCGACGCACCGCTTGAGGAAGGCGACGACGGTGCCCCCGAGGGCGTCGGCGGTCGTGCTGTCTTGGGCCATGGCGGTCTCCTCCATCTTTCCGGCGAGGCGGCACTACCTCCATGCCCCGAGCCGTCATGTCGGCGGGCGCCCCCTGGCCGGCGGTTCAAGCGGCCCGATCGTCGAGCATGCCTCGAAGCGCGTCATGCGCGCCGGCGCGCATCGGCGGGAAATGACTGAAGCAGAGGGCGTCGAAGTCCAGGTCCAAGAGCCTCCACAGGGACTCTATCGCCTGTGCCGGGTCGTCCGTGACCCCGGCGGCGGGTGGGCTGAGCCGTTTGCCGCGCTTGAACTGCAGTGCGTCGCCGACGAACACCAGCCGCTGCTCCGGCAGGTGGAGGGCGATGCTGCCCGCGGTGTGTCCTGGCAGGTGAACCACGTTGACCGGGAACGGAAAGGGAATGACATCGCCGTCCCGAAGCGCCACGTCGACGGCGATGGGACTCCCATTGACTCGGTCGAGGACCGGGCTGGTCACCCGTGCCAACAGCGCATTCTGGAAGGGACTTGGGTGGCGTTCGCTCCCCCTCAGAATGCTGGCATCGAGGGAATGGGCCATGACGGTCATCCCCCTGCCGGCAACCAGTTCCTCTGCCCCGGAGGCATGGTCGGGGTGACGATGGCTGATGACCAGGGTGGTGACGGCGTCAAGGGAGAGTCCCATGCCCCGTAACCCGCCTGCCACCAGCGGGAGGCTGCCCCGCATGCCGGCGTCCACGAGTAGCACATCGTCGCCGGCGGTCAGCACCGTCACCCGGGCGCCGATGGCCCGGATCTGAAAGACGCCGCCGGTGACGCGGACCGGGTTGCCCAGCTTCATCGAGCTCACTCCTGCCAGATTGCCACCCGCAACTCTACACCAATGGGCATTGGACCTGCACCCATTGTTGCCCGTGGATTCCGGCGGTTCGCCATTCAAGGCTACGGCGTTTGCCCGTAAACCTCGCCGGTAGGCCCCTAGACGGACTATGCTGCGGGCTTGCACTAGGGTCCGCCGACCATGCGGCTCACCGCCAAGACTGATCATGCGCTGGAGACTCAGAGATTACCCCAGGCCAGAGGCACCAACCAGAGGGCATCGGCTGGAGCGCACAACAGGAACGCCCCCGAGCCCGGCGCATCTTGACGACCACGATCTTGGATGCGGAATGGAATAGGTCCAGCAGCCCCTCAATGAGCTCCGTCCCCATCTCTTGGCCTGCTCCTGGAAGGTGCGAAGCGCAATCGCCCCGACATCCCCGTTAGGACCTGTGACGTGCCGTTCGTGGGCGTCGGGGAGAGAGACGCCTCCGGCGGTGAGAACCGCCGCGATGGAGAGGACAGCGGAGGTACCCGCGAGGATCAGCAAGATCGTGGCTTACAGGTCCCGTGTCCCTCTATGAGAGAATCGGACCTCGTTATCGAAGGGGGCTCATATACTTGTCTACCCAAGGGTGCGAATGACTCTCCGCTACGAGGTTGTAACCTAGAGTCCAACAGTCGCAAGGATACAAAGAGCTAGCAGTGTCATATAGGCCGATCTGGAGATTTGCTGCTCGTTCCAGAGCCACGAAGCAACCAAGAGCACTGGGACGATGGCTACTACTGCAAGAACGAGACTCGCACTTCCCTCCGCACATCACTCAGGTTCGGGCATTGGGACGGAGGTCAAGCTAGGAGCGCCGTTGGTGTCTGGCACATCGAGTTGTCTCGGCGAATCCATCCAGGCCCAACGCGGAGGGAAACGCACAGCCAGCCGGGCGCTATCTCTGGGATCTCCCTCCCTTGACCTCCCGCGAGGACCCTTCTGTGCCATGTGGCGGCGACACGGCCAGCCAACGGAGAGACATCGAGCGGGCCAAAAGAATGTCTACGGAATGGAGGAACTGATGTCTCGGGGGTATCGACGGTTCGTTACAGCGGATTACGTCAAGGCCGAAGACGATGTCCGGGGGCATCTTAGCGGGGCTGCGGATGAGGACCCCGGTGACGGGGCTGTGCTCCACGCTACACTCAAGCATGTCGCTCGGACACCGAACATGAGCGCTCTCGCCCGCAACACCGGTCCAAATCGCGACAACCTCTATGAGGCGCTGTCCGACGAGGGCAACCCCACCCTGGCGACACTGCTCAAGGTCACAGCCGCCTCGGGCCTGCGCCTGCGCCGTGAGCACATGGGAGACAGCGAACGAGGTGCGCACCCGGCCAGCGCCGGTGGCCCTGGATAAGGACTGCCCCCGACTGCGTCGACCTCGGTTATCTCCGCCGCGCTCAGCGGGCCGCCGGTGGGCGCTCCCCCACCGGCATCAGGAAGCCGACGCGGGGCTCGGTGAAGATGTAGGTGGGGTTGTCGGCATCGTCGCCGAGCTTGCGGCGGAGCTTGCCCACCATGGTCCGCATGGGCCGCACGTCTCCGTCGCGCTCTCTTCTCCCCCAGACCCGGTCCAGCAGGCGCTCGTAGGTCAGCGGCCGTCCGGCGTTGGCCGAGAGCTCGGCCAGCAACCGGTACTCAGTCGGCGTGAGATGCACGGGTCGCCCGGCCAGGACCACCCTGCGCGCGGCGTGATCGACGGTCAGGTCGCCCAGCACGTAGGGCTCCGACGGCTGAGCGACCGCCCGCTTTCGCAGGGCCGCCCTGATCCTCGCCGAGAGCTCCGTCGGCGAGAAGGGCTTGACCACGTAATCGGCGGCGCCCATGTCGAAGGCTTTGGCGACGAGCTCCTCCCGCCCATAGACGGACAGGAAGATGACCGGCACGTCCGCCACGCCGAGGATGTCCGTCATCAGCTCGATGCCGTCCGTTCCGGGAAGCATCAGATCCAGCAGCACGAGCTCCGGCCTCTCGTCCGCCACGAGGCGGAGCGCCTCCCGCGGCTCCCCGGTCACAACCGGGTCGTAGCCCGACTTGACCAGGGTGTCGCGAACGTAGCGGAGGTCATGGGGGTCGTCATCCACCGCCAGAATGCGCAGCCGCTCCTCCTTCACCCTTAATTCACGCCGCGTCGAGACCTGCGACAGGGTGGTCGCCGGCCTGTCCCTTGCTTCCTCAACTGTAGGAAGCGTGAAGGTGAAGCACGCCCCCGTTCCCGGCCCGTCGCTCTCGGCCCAGATGCGGCCCCCGTGCGCCTCCACGATGCCCTTGCAGATGGCGAGGCCCAGCCCCGTGTCCCCTCCCTGCTCCTCGGACTGCCCCCTGGAGAACTTGCGGAACAGGTCGGGCAGGCTCTCGGCCGGGATGCCCCGGCCCTCGTCGGCCACCGAGACCGCCACGTGAACGCCGTCCCGCACGGCGCTTACCCTGATGACGGACGATTCCGGGGAGTGGCGTGCTGCGTTGGACAGCAGGTTGCCCAGCACCTGGACGATGCGCCGCCGGTCCGCCATCACCAGGGGAAGGTCCGGCTCGACGTCGATGGCGAGGGTGTTCTTGCCCCCTGCGTTGGCGAACCCATTCCTCGCCCGGTCCACCAGCACGGCCACCTCCGCGGGTTCAGGACCGACCGGCAGCGTGCCCGTCTCGATGCGGGCCACATCCAGCAGGTCGGCGACCAGGGCGTTCATGTGGTCGGCCTGGTCCTCAATGATGCGGAAGAACTGGCGGACCACCGCCGGGTCCAGCTCGGTGGAGGAACCCAGCACCGTTGCGGCGGAGCCCTTGATAGAGGTCAGGGGCGTCCTCAGCTCGTGGCTCACCATTGCCAGGAACTCCGCCCGCAGCCGCTCCATCTCCTGGACGTCGGCCATGTCCTGCAGGGTGACGACCATGGACTCGACCGCGCCACCATCGGAGAGGATGGGCGTTGCGTTGAGCAGGGCCGTAACGCTTCTGCCGTCGGGGGCCGCCAGGACGATCTCCTCGGCCCGCAACGTCTCGCCGATGCTCAGCAGATCAGCCAGAGGTATCTCCCGCAGCGAGACCACCCGCCCGTCGGCCCGCCTGAGGGTCAACACCTCCAGCAACTGCTCCGCCGACTGGCCGGGATCGCGCAGGCTGTCCACGATCCTTCTCGCCTCCCGGTTGAAGGACACGGGCGCTCCCGTCACGGCGTCGAAGACCGCGACGCCCACGGGCGAAGTGTCTATCAGCGTCTCCAGGTCGGCCCTGGCCCGCCGCTCCTCCCGGTGCCTGCGGGCGTTGGCGATGGCCATCGCCGCCTGGGACGCGAACAGCACCAGCGTTTCCTCGTCATTCCGGGTAAACTCCGGGCCGTCCGCTCCACGGGATAGGTAGATCGTGCCGACCCCGACACCCTGGTGGCGGATCGGCGCCACCAGCAGTGAGGCCACGGGCACCGAGGGCAGGAAGCCGGGCATATTCAAACCCCGCAGGTGGCTGTCGACATTTGAGACCCGCAGGGGTTCCTCAAGCCCGCTGAGGTACTCGAAGAACCCCCGTCCTTCGGGCATGTCCCACAGCCCCCGGTGCTCCTCTCTGGTCAGGCCGGAGACGATGAAGTCGGGCGTCTGCCCGCCTTCGCCGAAGACCGTTATGGCCCCGTAGCGGGACGCCGTCAGGGTCCGCGCGCTGTCGACCACCTCCTGCAGGACGGTACCAAAGTCGAGGCTCTCGTTGATGCGGAGGCTGGCCCCGCTCAGGCGCGAGAGGCGCTCTTCCAGCTCATGTATCCGTCGGTGCAGATCGTCGTGCCGGTCCAAGTCGTCACCTCGCTGGCCTGCCGATGGGGAGTCAGAGGGTGTTTACAGGGGCAATTATGCCGCTTTCTGCGAGTGCTCACAAGGGGTCACGCATACTGCCCCAAATCGTCACGCCTTGGTCATATCTACGGTAGTAGACTCGTGCGGGAGCATGCCCGCAACGTGGGAGGTATTTGCTTGAGTCTCGTGTGTAGGATACCCACGGTGGGTAATGGCGCGTTAGTTCTAAGCCCCCCCGGATTTTCACGTCGTGAACCCAAACCTGCTGAGCCTTGCGCCCACCTCCTGCGGGAGGTGAGGGCGTGAGGCCCAATGCTCTCAGCCCGTTGCTGCGCCGGTGGCCGCTGCCGGTTATTGTTCTCCTGCTGTTCCTGCTGGCCGCCGTCACTGCACTGTGGATCGCGGCGGCGCAGGACGACCCGGGCGCGTCGGCCGTGCTGAGCACGGAGGGCGACCCGCGCCTTCTGACCGGATTGAGTGCCGATGTTGGCCCTGACGGGGTTGCGCTCGCCTGGTCGGTGGACGAGAGCCTAGGGGAGCGGGTCACCGGCTTCAACTGCGTCTACCACACGCCGGGACATCTTGAGACGGGAGTTGGCGGGGCCGTGCCCTGTGAGCCGCTGCTGACCGCGGCCGACGCGCGCGGACGCATCGTGACCGGCCTGCCGGAGTACGGCGACTACGACTTCGAGGTGGCCGTCCTGGAGACGATGGGCGAGCCGGGCTGCCTGCGCTTCGACGTGCTGCAGGACAACCAGAACCCGAACACGATCCACCTGTACGAGGTGTACACGGACGAGGCGGCGTTGGAGGCGCGCCGGCAGGCGCCCCACTACCTGAAGTGGCGCGACGCCGTGGCGGACTGGCGCGACGGAGACGCCATTCGGCGCGTGTGCACCAACGTCTACCCGCCGGACGACGAGTGGCGGTAGGGACGGAATGTAATGCTATGGCGCACAGTACCGCACAGGCACGGTCTTCTTGTCGGCGGGGGCGTAGCCGTTGCAGCGGCGTTTCTAGCGCTGCTAGCCCTTGGCTGTGAACCTGAGCCGGGGCAGGCGCCGAGGGCAGATGAACCCGCAGCCACGTCCGCGCTGCCGCCTGATGCCGGCGTCGCCCCAACGCGATCAGCGCCGGTGGCCAAGCCTGCACCCACGGCGGCCCCCAAACCAACTCCGGCGGAAGCAAGCAAGTCTCCCATTGACACACCACCTACCGCGGCTCCCGCACCCACGACAGCCCCCACACCCACGGCGGAAGCAAGCAAGTCTCCCATTGACGCACCGCCTACCCCGTTGCCGAAAGCCGATGACCCCTTTGCCAAGTGGAACACCCTGTTGGAGCCACAGTCGTGGTGGAAGGAGTCCGAGCCCTATTCATGCCTCTCGCCGCACAAGGAGACATCGCCTTGGATAGATGAAGGAATGACGGATCTCGGCGGAGCCGACGCGCTGTCGCTCATTCGCTACTTCGGCAACGGCAGCTATCTACGGTACGGCTACATGGGCTTTGAGGGTTGCTCCCCCATCGGAAAGTACCCGGACAGGACGCACCTGGACCCGCCGGCGGACCCTGCGTACTACTCTCTGGAAAACTTGAACATAACCGTTGACATTGTCCGCGTAGCCCCGGACGCCCCTGGGTGGAGTGAGGACGACGGTGCGCGGGAGACCATGTCCCTAGAGGAGGCGGTGGACATCTTGAACGAGAACGTTGCCGCCTACTACACCAAGATATCGCAGGGCAAGCTCCGCATGCGGTTCCTTGAGGGCATCGAATTTGCGCTGGAGGGCGTAGGGTCGCCACAGGACGTGGAGGAGCAGCACATGCGCGTCACCGGACTGCGTGACTGCCGCGGTGATGCGGGGCAGAGTCAGCAATGCAGCTACGGGGCGCTGGGCGGCATCAACCGGCTGCTGCTGACGGACGTGACGGCCGATACCGGCGGCTTTGCGTACAACGGCAGCGCTCAGTTCGGCTTGGTGAGTCTGCGCAAGGCCAATATGGAGGTGCTGGTCCATGAGATCGGCCACGGGTGGATGCAATGGCCGCACTCCTACGCGGAGGTGCTCTGGAAACCCAATGGGCCTGACGGCGACGTCGATGCGCCCAACTCGTACAGCAACGCCCTGGACTTCATGTCAGGTCTTGCCCTGTGGCCCGTCCCGGGCTGGCACCAGGACATGCCGTCCACCCTGGCAATCAATCGCTACGCCGCAGGGTGGATCGACCCGGAGGAGGTAGCCCTGCACTTGAACGACAACGCGACGTATACCCTGCGCCCTCCAAGGCAGGGAGGCCACCAGTTCCTGGTCATCTCATCCGGGCGGACCGGCGCCTTCACCACCCTGGAGGTGCTGGACGAGCGAAACCTCGTTTACATTGAAGACGTGCCCAAGGTGTTCGACCCAAAGGCCCCCGGTGGCGAGCGGCGATACCGCTACCAGGGGGTATTCGTCAGCCGCTATGACCAGTCAACCGGCACCGGAGCGCAGGCTCGCTTTGGTCCGGCACTGTACGACACAAGGAACCCCGATTATGAGACGGACGTGGGCTGGGGCCGCGACGATCACTCCGTGATACCAGACGGAGAGGCGCGGGACATTGGCGGCGGGGTGCGGGTGGAGGTGTCGCGCAATGGGGACGGCAGCTACACGGTCGCAGTGACCGGCGGCCGGGTTGCGTCCTTTGCGCCGTGGTGCAATGTCATCTGGTTTGCGCCCGGCGAGTACGACACTGGCTGCGCGCTGGACGTCTCCGGTTGAGCGGTGCACGAAAGGCTGCTGCCCAATCCGTCGGGAGACCTCCTTCGTCAGGCTCAGGACGGAGTCAGGGCGAACGGAGCAATGCAAACGGGGCGCCGCGTGTGCGCCGCCCCGTTCGTCTTGTCCGACTCAGAAGTTGTTCGGGGCTACTCCCAGACGCCTACGGCGCAGCCGGTGCCGGCGGGAGTGCGGTAGCCGGGCTCGTAGCAGATGGTCTCCATCCTCGTGTCGCCCATTGCGCCGGCGACCGCGACCCAGTTCAGGGTCTCGGTGGTGGCGGACTGCAGGCGGACGCGCGGAAGGCCGGTGAGGATTTCGGGGTCCGCCGCCTCCATGCCCTTGATGGCGAGACGGTCAAGCTCCTCGTCCACGACGAAGTGGCTGAGGCCGCCGGTGCAGGCGAAGGCCACGGTCTTGTCGGTGTCCCATTCCTCGATGGCCTGCCGATAGGGAGTGAATCGGGATCTACGGGGGCAATTATGCCGCATTCTGCGATTCGTCACAAGGTGTTACGCCATTTTCCTCACATCGTCACAGCTCCGTCACACCTACGATGGTAAGATCTTGATCAGGCTATGCCCGGAGAAGAGGAGGGGATACTTTGGCTCTCGTACAGAGACAACCTGAATTGGCAACGGCGACACCGGCGACGGTCGGCGTGACTCCCGCGATCGATGCCACCCCCGCTCGTTGCGCCCTTAGTAGCGCGTTAGTTCTATCCCCCCCCCCCCCCCCGATTTTCACCGCCTAAGTCCGATATTCCTGAGCCCTGCGCCCACCTCCTTCGGAAGGTGACAGCATGAGGCACCCCACTCTCGCCCCATTCTTCCGCCCGTGGCCTCTGGGCCGTCTCGCGGCGCTGTCCCTCGCCCTCCTTGCCATCATGGCAGTGTCCTGGTCCGGAACCTCACCCGCCGGAGCGCAGGCCGACTTCGAGCCCGACGCGCAGGTGATCGCAGATGTCCGGGGCTATTCGGCAGAGACGCAAAACGGGTACGACCACGTGCTGCGCTGGTACCGGGTTCTGCACACCTTCGATGCCCTCGAGGGCATGACCGCCGCCGAGGCCCAGGACAACGCCGACACGTATTGGGCAGCCCGCTGGGACCCGGTGGTGGAGGAATTGACGAACCTGGAGACCCAGGACGGTTACGCACCCGACGCTCAGGTGGTCGCCGACGTTCGGGGCTACTCGCGGGAGACGGACAACGGCCATGAGCATGTGAAGCGGTGGATGCGGACATTGAGCGCATTCGGCGAGATTGAGACTATGACCGCCGCCGAGGCCCAGGACCTCGCCGACACGTACACCGCAGCTCGCTGGGACCCTGTGGTCGCTGAGTTGAGTGCGATGGAAGCGGCGGCCTCTGAGCCGGAGCCTACACCTGCGCCCACGCCCACACCGGTACCCAACCGGGCGCCGGTGGTGAATACACAGGCCGACTATTACCCCTGGTTCACCGGGAACAACAACGCACCCCGTGGCACCCTGGTCAGCAAGCCTTTCTACGGCATCTTCTCCGACCCCGACGGCGATAATCTGACCTACGCCGTGGCCATCACCGGCGGCGACAGCGGGCTGGTGGACGTCTTGCAATTCCATAATGATGGAGGCAGCGATGCCCAGGCGGCGCAGAATGGCCAACCCCTTGAGAATGTACTGCGAGTGTTCTTCCAGGCCGATGCAGAGGATGACTGGGACGCTATCCAGCCCCCGCTGCCCAACCCGCTGTCGATCACGGTCACGCTGACGGCGACCGACCCCGACGGCCTCTCCGTCTCCCTCGACGGAAACTTCCTCATCGGCTGGGAGCCGGCCTGTGAGCAGGCGCCGCCCGAGGACGTGTCGGCCCTTGGCGTTCCAAGCGCGTTGGTGGCGTTCTGGGATGCGCCCAGCGACGAAAACGCATGCGAGCCGTCCGGTTACTCGGTCGAGGCCAGGAGCGCCGCCGGCGGCGACTGGAGGTCCGAGACCGTGGGGCCGCTCGCCACCCGTCATGTCCTCAACGATCTGACGCCCGGCCAGTACGAGTACCGCGTGCGGACCAACTATCCGTCCGGGAAGTCCACCCCACGCGCCCCCCAGGAAGGCCCGACCGGCCAGGGGAATGTGCCGGCGGTCTGCAACATCGTTCTGACGGTGGCGGCGGACATAGCCGGCGGGGTCAGCGGGTCCTGGACCAACAGGGGCGGACCGGGAACGGGCTGCGTGTCCGGCGGGGCGTGGCTGCAGTGGAAGGAAGCGGGCCACGACTACTGGGCTTCGTCGTACAAGCTTCCCAACGCGATATGGTGGACGCAGCCCTTCGCCTTCGGCGGGCTCGATGCAGGAACCGCATACGACTTCAGAGTGGTTGCCTCCGACGCCCGGTGCATCGGCGTAGCCGCCGATTGCACGCATACCCACGACAGCGATGCGGTCAGCGCCACCGTCCTGGCCGACCCCACAAGGCCTGCCGATGCGAACAGCCCCCGTAACCTTCGCGTCGAGGCCGACAACAACAGCGGCATCTCCCTCACCTGGGGCTCGCCTGCCTCCACGCCTGCCGGGTCCACGCTGACCGCCTACGTCGTGGAGTGGCAGACCGGCGCTGACGCCGCAGAAACGGTCGTGCTTGCGGACACCGGCAGCACCGAGCCAACGGATCCCTTCGTTGCGCGCAGGCACCGCATCACCGGGCTGACCGACGGGAACGCCTACACCGTGCGCATCGCCGCCCGGTTCACCAACAGCGTCCTGAATACTACCCAGGATGCCTGGTCGACCCCCGCGGCGCCCGTCACCGTGTGGTCGGAGCCGACGCAGGTCTGGCTCGATAGCAACACCCCCACCCACAACAGTGACATTGGCAGGACATTCTTTTATTCCGATAGCAACAAAGGCTTTGGAAGCTCCATATGCGAGGAGAACGGCGGTGACACCATCAACTGTCCGGGTCGGACTATTGTCAGCCTGGATTCAACCGGCTCGCTGACGGCCAGCGTCACGCACACAGTCGGTGGCGTATCGACAACCTCCTCCTTATATGAGGGCGAGGTGGGCGGCCCGGCAGCCTTCCTCGTGTACGCGTCGGGCGGGCTCAGCGAGCTGGTCGTCGTCTGGGAAGGCTACGATTCCAACCCCGATAACCTCGACGCCTACGTCGTGCAGCACCGCCAGGGCACGAGCGGGGCCTGGACCGACACCGTCGTCACGGACACAACCAAGCGCACCCACACGATCACCGGGCTGGACCCGGGGTCAGTAACCCCAAACACCTGGCAGGTCAGGGTCAGGGGGCGAGTCACCGACGGGATGGACCCTGTGGTGACGCGCACCCTGGGGTTCACCTCCGAGATCCTGACCGTCAAGACGTTCATCCTCTGGAACAAGCTTCCGCGCTATCCCACCGGGATCGAGGTCACGCCGGGCAGCGAGTCGCTGGTCGTCGAGTGGGAGCCGCCGGAACAGAGCGACCGCTCCTTCGCGCACGCCTACCAGGTGCGCCACCGGGAACGGGGCGGAGACGGAAGCTGGACCGTGAGCGACGTGCTTTTTCCGCGCCCGACCCTTCGCATGTGCCGGCTGCCCTTCTGCGAGAACCCGCGGTCGTACACCATCACGGGCCTCACCGCGGGAACGGAGTACGACGTGGAGGTGCAGGCCCACAACGCCAACGGCGCCGGTCCCTGGGCCACCACGTGGTCGGCCCATGTCCCGAACGATCCTTAAAAGTTGTGGGGGAGTATACCCACAAAATGGGAGGTGTCTTGTGACTATCGAACAGAGAAGACCTGAACAGGTATCGGCCGCCGCGATATCCCATGTCCGACGCGCCGATAGTAGCGCATTAGTGCTACCCCCCCCCCCCCCCCCGATTTTCACCGCCTAAGTCCGATATCCCTGAGCCTTACGCCCATCTCCTGCGGGAGGTGACGGCATGAGGCCCCCCACTCTCACTCTCACCCCATCCCTGCGCCGGTGGCCGCTGGGCCGCCTCGCAGCGCTGCCCCTCGTTCTCCTCGCCGTCCTGGCAGTGTCCTGGTCCGGGACCACTTCCGCCGGCGCGCAGGACGACTACGAACCCGATTCACAGGTCGTCGCCGACGTCTGGACCTACGCTGCGGAGACGACAAACGGCCCCGACCACGTGCTGCGGTGGTTCCGGGTGCTGCATACCTTCGACGCCATTGACGGCATGACCGCCGCCGAGGCCCAGGACCTCGCCGACACGTACTGGGCTGCTCGCTGGGACCCGGTGGTGGAGGAGTTGACGAACCTGGAGACCCAGGACGGTTACGCACCCGACGCGCAGGTGGTCGCCGACGTTCAGGGCTACGCGGCGGAGACCCAGAACGGATACGGCCACGTGCATCGCTGGTTCCGGGTGCTGCACACCTTCGACGCCCTCGACGACATGACCGCCGCCGAGGCCCAGGACCTCGCCGACACGTATACGGCAGCTCGCTGGGACCCTGTGGTCGCCGAGTTGACCGCGATGGAGGCATCGGCCTCTGAGCCGGAGCCTACGCCAACTCCCGAACCTACGCCTGAGCCAACGAATGACTGCACCGGCGGCGAGCCGGAAGGCGTGACCGCCCTGCGCGCAGAGCAGAATATCGTCGTCTCGTGGACGACGCCCCAAGCGCCCGAGTCCTGCGAGCTGACCGGATTCATCGTCGAGATCGCCTGGGGCGAAGGGATCACGTCGCAAGTCTCGGCAGGCCCCGAGGATACCTCGATTACCGTGCCTGACCTCGGCCTGCCCGACTTCCGGGTCACCGTCTCGGCCACCTATGGGCCTGAGTCCGTTGTCATGCCCTCCACTCACTGCTCAACCACCGTGACGCTCGCGACGGACGAAGCCTACGGAGTCAGCGGAACATGGAACACCAGCGGCGCCGGCTGCGATTCCGGCGGCATCCGCATCGAGTGGAAGAAGAAGGCCCGCACCGCCTGGGACGTCTCGCCGTTGTTCAGGCAGACCAGCGGGAAGTTCCTCTGGCACGGCCTGGACCCAGTCAGGTACGAGTTCCGGGTGGAGGCCGCCGACGGCAACGGCGCCACTCACAAGAGCTCAAAAGTCGAGGTCCTGGTGCGTCACGACCCCAACGTGGCGCAGCAGACAGGCCGCCCGGAGAACGTCCGTGCCGTGGCCGACAACCACCTGGACATCAGCGTCTGGTGGGACGCTCCGGAAGCAACCCCCACCGGCTACACCCTCGCCGGATTCCACGTCGAGTACTGGGAAGACGGCAAGAAATCGAGCACTCTGAAGCGTATGAAGGGCAATAACTCTTTAGCAGGTATCGACCCGGATTACAAAGACTCGCTCTATGCTTCGGATGCGCGATCCGCTCATCCTGGTTCGGAACCGAGTACATATAGGGAATTGAATGCTCCCGTTCCGACTCCTGGTATACAGAATCTTACCGAAGGGACGACATACCGCGTCCAGATAGTTTCAAGGTACACCAAGAGCGGCTCCGCTGACCTCCTCGTCACCTCGCCGCCATCGAACCCGGTGACCGCTTGGCTAGAGCAATCGAAAGTCTGGTTCAGGGATAACACGCCGAATATCAACCTCTTGATTGGCCGGGTGTTTATGATGGTCAACACGAACAAGCGCAACAGTTCTGCAATCTGCGACATCAACGGCGGCACGATCAACTGCCCGCCGCGAACCCTGATCAGCCTGGATGTCTACTCGGGTGGCCGGTACAGATTATCTTCGACAGTAACGAACAAGGGAGTCGGCGGGAAGACAGCACATGCCATAAACGTGGACAGTGTGCATGGGAACGATGCTCCCTACCACGGCATGATCGCATCCGCCGGTGACGGGAAGATCCACTTGCGATGGACGACGATCGGCGGCACAAGCCAAGGCACTTTCAACGCCACCGTGATCCAGCTGAGCAAAGAGGATGCGACGACGACCTCCGGTTGGCAGGATTGGGAGGACACGGTGTTTGAGTTCGGCACCAAAGATGACCCCCCTGTCCCGGACCCGAGCACGCAGGTCCTGGAACACACCTTCACCGGGTTGGAGAACGAGAAGCGATACCGGGTCCGCATCACGGGGCGCTCGGTGGACGCCAGCCCCGCCGAGAAGCAAGACCCGGACAATCCCGGCGACATGATCCCGAACTGCAAGCCTGGGGGCATCGCCGACAACGCTGCCAACACGTGCACGTATCTCGGCATTTACTGGGCGCAACCTAACGGCAATGACATTATGGTGACCCCGTCGGCGAGCAGCGGCGTGCCCGGTCACGTCACCGGCGGACAAGTGCTCCACGCGGGCGCGGGCAAGCTCTACGTGGACTGGGACCCGCCCGCTGACAACGGCGGCGGTGACATCCTCAGGTATGTCGTTCGCTATCGCGAGGCCGCGGGCGGCCCGTGGACGGAGAAACTGGTGAACCCGAGGCCAACCGAAATGGATGTCCTGCGCATCTGTCATGCCGGTGAAGCCTGCACTAATCCGAGGAGCCTGACGCTCACCGGCCTGACCAGCGGGACCCGCTACGTGATCAGCGTCTCGGCCATCAACGCCAACGGACGCGGCCCGTTCACCGCCATGTCATTCGGCGCAGCCCCGGACTAGCGCCCGCTCAGGAGGGATGGCCGGTTCACGCACAGCGTCAACCGGCTATATCCGCTGCGTAGGCTACCCGACTCGTCGGCCCTCCGGGAAACCCTGGTGGGCCAGACATGGGTAGGAACGAGCATGAAACGCAAAAGGGGCGGCATACATATATGGAGAAGGGCGAGGACTCCCCGCTCCACCTTTCGACGGCAACGGCCGCATCACCTGCGCGGAGGCCCGCGGGCATGGCATTGCCCCCGTCTACGCCGGTCATCCCGCATACGTCTTCATGGATGACCGGGACGGCGATGGCGTGGTGTGTGAGTAGACTCTGGGGGCCGGCCAGGGAGGTTGCTCCCAAGCCCCCCTGAAGCGTGGGCGACAATTTCAGGGGATTATATACCTGTGTATCCAGCACGAAGGGGAGTGAGTCGTGAAGTCAAGTGAATTCAGACTAGTTCACTATCGGCGTAAGGAGCGGGGGTGGCTATGCCGTCTGATGCCAATCAGGTCTATGGAGCGAGCACCGTGAACGGCGCAAGCGGCACGTTTCGGAGAGCCCAGAATGTAAGGACCGCCCCCAAAAGGCCCCAAATCCACCCGGCTCGAACAAAGACCGGCGAGGGAGCAGGCAGGGCAAAGGCGCGTAAGGCGCCTGTCAGGAATGAGTACGCAATGAACGGCAACGACAGCACAGCAAAGGGGTTGTACCCCATTGCGGCCAGCGGGTTGCCGTTAAGCAGTAAGTGCAAGGCACGCAGGGTACCACAGCCGGGGCAGAAGCAGCCCGTCAGACCAAAGAACGGGCAGATAGGGTACGTGCCGGAATTGCGCGGGTCCACGTTGTACAGCACGGCCCCGCCGATGATGCCCACGGCCACAAGCAGGAGGCACTTCGCGCGGGCGGAGAGGGATACTCCCATCACGGGGAGCAGAGGCCCAACCGTCACTCGCGTCGCTAGTGGCCCTGCACTCGCCATTGCCATTCTTCATACTCCAACAGGTCTATGCAGCCGCCAGTCCCGCCAAAGCTAGGATGAAATATAGGAACATGATACCCAAGCCAAGCCCAAAGGACACCCACGCCCAGGTCTTCGCATTATTTGAGGCCCTGCGGGCTCCATCAATGTCACCGGCTTGGAGTTTTCCACTGACCTGGGCGGCAAATACGATGGCTACGATGCCGGTCGGAAGACAGCAGAAGATCGTCACAAGGATGGCTTGGACCAAGTAGTTGGGTATGTTCGGGACAACACGGTGTCCCGGCGGCGAGTACGTTTGCGGAGGCGGGCTGCTCTCATCAACCTCTTCGTCGCCAATACGCTTTCCACAATTGCCGCAGTACCGGGAGTCGTCCTGGTTGTATGCACCACAGCTGGAGCAGTACATGGGATAGTCCTCGCTTCAATGGAGCGGTGGGCTGGACCGTCGTCGGATTCTAACGGAGACCCAACCTAAGAGCAACGGCTGACACGGCCCGACTGCAAATAGGGGGAGCCGTGGCGGTGGGCTGTGTGCCACTGGCCGTCCAGGCCGCGGAAAACGTTGGTAGCCTCTACTGTGGCCTCATTGACGTGGTCGGTGGCGACGGAGCGGAGGAACCCGGTGACGGTGAACTGCATGACCATGGCGTTGTCGAAGATGGAGAAGAAGCTCTTGAGAAACTTGTCCCAGCTGACCACAAGGGCCCGCAGGTGACGCCTGGGTCCAGGTCCGAGACGGCCTCCATTGTGGCGTTGTCCAGCGTTTTGTTGCCCGGTAGAAGGCGCATGCTTGGCCGCCATGATGGCGCCCTCAACCAGCACATGTGCAGCGCCTGGGTGCAGGGTGTGGGTCAGGATGCTCGGGGGTAGAAGAGGGGGCGAAGGGTCGGCATCGGGGTTCCTGCCTCCGGAGGAGCGACTGCAATCGGCAGCTCAGTGCTCATATGCCGAATGCGAACAGCACAAAAGGGTTGAACCAGGGCGTAACGTTGTCAACGCTAACATTCCACCCCTGGCGCCAGAACTCGCCGAAGGGTTGTAGGCTGCCCTTCAGACTGTCCCAAGGAGCCAAAGTGACGGTAACGCGGTCGCCAAGAACCTGACCCGGCGGTGTGCACCGCATCGAGCGCGGCTCTCCCCTCTACTCCCCATGAGCGAGAGCGATTGTCTTGTTCATTGCAAATGTTGACTATCTGATGTAGAACGTTCTCCTTGGTATGTCACGGAAGTACTTGGCTATTCTGTGCTGCTTGTGTTGCAGTTTGAATGCACCTAGTTTGAACGTACCAATGGATTTGGACTTTGGATGCGACAGTTCACGTCAAGCGCCCTGAGAGCGACAACGGGTGGATTGGGCCGACAGGCTGGATTGCTCGTTATGCTTGCCCTTGCGCTCACCGGCTTCATTCTGCTGCTGAACGTGGCTTCGCCGCACATCCCCGCAGGATTCAACGCCCCCTTTGAAACCAACACCGACTACAATGGCCGGGTTGGCTTGCCGAACGGTCTTACACTGCTGACGGTTGCGTCGCTGGCCGCCCTCGTGGCTCTAGGTTCTGCCGCATTGCTCGTTTCCCCCCGCCGGCCGTTCAAGACCGCGGTCGGGACCCTTCTTGTACCTGCCCCGGCGATTGTGTTGGTTGTCCTTACATTGGTCGCGATAACCGCCTACCTGGCCCTCTCCGGCACGCTCAGTCAGGGAATCTCCTTCGACCAACGCTCCGTCAATGTCGACCAGATCCCGGTGCGGACGCAGGTGTTGTTCGCGCTGTCGATCACATGTCTGATGGCAATTGCCGTGCTTGCGCCGAGATTCCTCGTGGTTTTTCTATTCCTGTGGCTTATTTTCGCAATCCTCACCTGGAATTTCGGCTGGCTTTCCGCGCCTGTCAGGCCCGCAGCCCACTACGACGTTGGCGTTGCCCTCGCGGTGCTCTCGGTTTGCCTGTTGCTCGCGGCCCTCTTCGGCCTCGTGCGAGGGCCGAGGCTGCTGGTTGCGCTCTTGCTCTTGCTCCTGGCGATCCTGCTCTTTCGGCTCCCGCCCGATTCCCCCGCGGAGGCGGCCGAGGGGCCCGGAGGCGGAGAACCGACCGAACAGCGGGCCGACGGGCAGTCCGGTGGAGGCGCCACCGACGGAACCGGCAATGGTGACGCGAATGGCGCTGGCGGAGGGTTCGGTGGTAACGATTTTGGCGGTCAGCTGGATGGCGGTGGCGCCATTGGCGCCGGACCCGGCGGTCTTCAAGTGGGCACAACGGCGCAGTCGGTTGCCGAAGGCGTGCTCCGTGAGCTTGAGCTGTTGGGTGCGCTGGTGACCCGGTTGGAGAATGGCAGCATTGTCGTCAGTATGAACGGTGCCACCCAATTCTTGACTGGCGCTACCTTCGACCAATCCATTGAGGTCCGGCCCACGCACCTGTTCGAGGTTTCCGGTGCGGCCCACACCTCCTACCTTCGTACGAGTGTCGGCGACGTGTACGACCGCTCAGGGTGGTCTCAAATCGACCTCGTCGCAGTTCCCTATCCGGGTTCGGCGGCGGTCAATCGGTTGGTTTACCGCCAGCTCGCGGACCCCACAAGCGACCTCGCCGCGATACCTGACGACCGGCGGGAGTCAGCCCTGCTTCCTGTAGCATGGGACGGCTCCTACGGTCTGGCGACGGACCGCATCGAGGTGTCCCTGTCTGGCCAATTAACTGAGTTGCAACCGGGCACTGTCCCGGTATCGATGCCGCTTGCGGACACGCCTTTGCAGGGCGAGTATTTCCCCTTCAGCGCGACGTTCTCGACCTCCAACGCGGTGGCATCCTACTCCTGGGACTCCAGGGTATTCATATACTCGGAGGAGCGGTACCGAGCGGCAACGCTCGCCTCCGATGAGACCTACACCCAGCTTCCTCCGGATGTGCCGGAGCGCGTCAGGGAGTTGGCGCTACATGTCACCGACGGTCATAACACGCCCTATGAAAAGGCCTGGGCTCTTGAGCGATTTCTCCAGGCACAGTACACCTACGCGTTTGCCGGCAGCGTCGAGGCGGGGCGTGCGCCGCCGGGCCGCGATCCCGCCGACTGGTTCCTCTTCGACCGCTTGGAGGGCACCTGCGGCATATTCAGCACCACCTTTGTCGTCATGGCGCGGTCAATCGGCATTCCGTCGAGGGTGGTCTCCGGCTGGGCCATTGCCCCGCAGGCGGAAACCCAGATTGTCGGCGCCAATCAGGCGCACCAGTGGGCTGAGGTTGCGTTTGAGGATATTGGGTGGGTTACCTTTGACCCGACGGCTCCGGGCGGCCCGCGCGAAAGGGCGGTTGCCGTTCAACCCGCTGCCGTTGCCATTCCGGTCGACCCGATCGGGCCTCGGCAGGATACCCACACGACCATCACCCTGTCGCCCGACCGGATGCGCCGCCAGGCTGCCTTCATCGTTGGCGGAAACGTCGAGACCCTTGCCGGCGCTCCCGTCGACGGCATGACCGTTGAGGTGTACGTCAACGAAACCAAGGAACACGGCGGCACGAAGATAGGCGTCGGGGAGTCTCGGCAGGGCGTTTTCGAAGTCCGGGCGGTGATCCCACCTGAAGTGGTCCTGGGAAACTACCAACTCCTTGCCCGCGCCGCGCCTGACACGCAGTTCAACGAGTCGTGGAGCGACCCCGACATTACGGTTGTCTCATCCGGCGAGCTCCAGCTTGAAGGGCCCGCGCAGGCGCTCACGGACGAGAGCGTTACATTCGCCGGAACGCTGGCGGAGGATTCAGGTGTCCCCATACCCAACCGGGAGCTCGAGGTGACTGTCGACGGGACTCCGGCGCCGTCCGTTGTGACCGGCCCCGCAGGTGGTTTCAATATCACCTGGAGTTTTTCTGAGCCCGGGCCACACTGGATCGAGGTCTCCATGAGCGGCGACGACTACTTCCTGGACAACTCAGTCGAGCTCGCCCTCACGGTGAACGTGCCAACCCGGATCCTCGTCGATGCCCCCGCGCAGGTGGCCGTGGGCAGGGATGCCTCGATGACCTTCACGCTCGAGGACGGCCATGGCATGCCGCTCCCCGGCCGGGTATTGGACGTCCGGGTTGGGTCCGCCCAGCGCCTGCAGGTCACCACCGACGATGCGGGCCGGTTCGAGTTTTCCATGAATCCGACGGTCGATGGTGACGTCCCCGTGCGTGTCGCGTTCGCCGGTGACGCGGAGCACGCGTCGGCGAACGCCGAGGCTCGCCTGAGGGCGCTTCACGCGATCGAACTTGACCTGGAAGAGGCCGCGTATTCGGAAGGGGGCGGCAGTGCAACCTTCAGGGGCCGCGTCACTTCAGAGACCCTCTCGCCAGTTGGCACGTTGGATCTGACGCTTGAGGATACTGACGGCAGCCAGCTGGCCGCCGTGGTTACCGAAGAGAACGGCAGATTTGAGGTCACCGTGGCCGATGCGGGAGACCTTGCGGGCACACCCATCGCCTTCAAATTCCCGGGCGACGACGTGACTATGCCGGTGAGCTACGCGGTAAGCGTTTCGACGCAACCTGGCGGGTCTGGCTGGTTCCTGTGGATCGCCCTGGCCGCCGTGATGGCCGGATTCGCCATCGCCGGCGTCTTGGTCGGGCGCAGGCTCCGCGCCGCGCCCCAAACGGCCTCGCCCGGCCCGAGCCCGGGGATCGTTTCAGCTACGCCGGCGCCGGCTGAGCCCACGGAGGAGGCAGTCTCAGCCGTGCCTGACGGGCCTGCCGCCGAGGTGGTCCTGCCCGGCAGGCAGCCCGTTTCCCTCGAAGTCCGGTTCGCGCCTCCCGCCCCGGATCTCCCGGATGTCTGGGGCGTCGGCGAGACGGTGGCCGTGGAAGTCTTGTTGACCAGCGCCGAAGAACAGCCCATCGCCGGAGTCCCCCTTGCCCTTGCCATGAATCCCGACGGTGCGTCGTGGCAACCCGAGACCGGTGGTGACGGAGTCTGTCGCCTCGAATGGACAGCGGAGACATTGGGTGTGCGCCACTTCTCCGCGCAGTTCGCCGGGGACGCGTTCCGGCAGGGCGAGACGGCCGAGCGCGGTCTGCGCGTCGTCGACTTTCGTGAGGAGATACTCCGCCTCTACGACCTTTTCCTCGGTTGGGCCAGGGAACGGAGCGCGGCGGTTGCCGAGCAGTCGACGCCGCGGGAAGTGGAGCTGGCGTTGGTGTCCGCAGGTCTTGCGTTGGACCAGCGCGCATTGGACGAGCTCATCTCGCAGTTTGAGGAGGCGGACTTCAGCGAGCATCCCATCGACCGGCGCCACTACGAAGCCATGTATCGGGCGTGGCGCATAGTTGTGATGGAGTAGTCCCATGTATTTCCCCCCCGGACATGCGCGGATCGTCGCCGAGGCCTTCCTGTCGGCGTTGCTGATGGTCGGAGCCGTCACCCTGCTCGGAACGGACCGCCCGCTCCACGCCTGGAGCGGGCTGGACTTCCACTACCTGTCGCTCCCCCTCGTCCTCGTGGGCGCTCTCCTGTTCCTTGGCCGGACCGCGCAGCTCCTGCAGGCGACGAGCCTCGGTCCCGCGTCCGTGCGGCGCGTGTCGATTGCCGGCAGCGAGAGGGTTGTCGCCCTTCTCCCCCTGGCCGACAGGTTGTTGACCGAGGCGGCAAGAATAGCGATGGTCTGGGGGCTGCTTGCCTCCGTTTCCCAGCTTCCCGGCACCCTTTCGAGTCATCCGAGCGGACCAGACGTGGCATCGCTAGCCCGCTATCTGCTTGCCTTCGACTCCCTTGCGGTCTGGTCCATCTTCCTTCTGGCGCCCTTTGCGGTGGCGCGGCCAGCTTCCACCCTTTGGCCCACCGCCGCCGCGATAATCGGCTTGCCCTTTCAGCTCTTGGCGTGGTTTGCCGGTTTGTTTGTTGTTTTTTCGGACAACGGCATCCTGTCTACCTCCTACGGCATCGATGGCTTCAGGGCGCTGGCAGTCCTGGCTCTGGCGATATTGTTGCTGTATCTCGACTCGGTGGTGCGGAACGCCGGCAGTGAGGGACTGACACACAAGGCGGCCCGAGCCCTTGCCCTCGCCACCCCTGCGGCAAGCGTCGTCGCGGTGGGTCTGGTCCCGGCAATGGTCATATGGGCAGTCCTCGACACCCTTCCTGCCCTCGGCGCCGTCCTCTTGCAGCATGAGGCCACCCGCGCCTACGGCGAGCAGTACGCCACCCACCTCGCAGGGTTCGCGGGCATTCGAAGCGTCGGCGCCGCGCTCTGCCTTGCCCTGGGCCTTGGGCTAGCCCTGCCCGAATCGCTGGGCGCTCTCCTCGGCCGGTACCGGCTACTCGCTTCAGCCGCCGGCTGCACAACGGCCGGGTTCCTGGCTTGGCTCGCCGGGGCGCAGCTGGCGCACCTACACTACATGTATGCACTTGCAGGCGTGGTGTGCGGTACCGGACTCTTTGTCGTCGCCCTTTCCCAGCTGGCTGGATTCGCCACCTCCTCTTCGCACCGCATTGTCTCTGAGGTCAGCGCATGGTTGTTCGACTCCAGGGTGCGCGGCTTCTTCATTGGGGCCTCCGTAGCGGTCTACGTCGTCTTCCTGCACCCCTTGTTGAACCAGTTGCTGCGCTATGCCGCCCTCTACGAGTACATGGCGGTGCTGGCCCTTGCCCTGTACATTCTGTGGCGAGTCCGGAAGGGGACGCGTCGGGAGCTCGAATTGCCTGACGGCGAGCCTCCGGCCTGGGAGCGCTGGTCGCATCACGAGCAGCGGTTGGAGACGAAGGTCGATCCGAGGGCGAGCGGCATCGCGTCGCTCCAGGGCCGGTTTCTTGAGCACGGCGAATGGCAGCCCGTTCTCAGCTATCTCATGACGTTGCTCTACCGGAACGGCGCTCCCTATGAGACTGTCGAGGCCGTCTGTCGGAGGCTGCGTACAGCCGCCCTTGCCCCTGCCCACTACTCCCTGCCGGGCGAGGTTAAGCGCGTGACTGCCAGGAGGCGCCACGCCGTCAACGAGGCGATTGCCATTGCCGAGGAGGGGATCGCCGCCCAGGCTCGGAACACGCCACACGTGGACGAGCAAGACCTGAAACAACTCGCGGATAACTACGTCGAAACGGGAGCCAACCCGGAGAGGCTCGTCGCCATGGTCCTCCAGGACCACGTCCAGAGGGGTGACTCCCTGGTCTCTGCAATTGAACTCTGGTTTCCCGTGTTGCGCTCGCCGGAGCCAGCCCCAAAGTGGTATGAACCGCCCTGGGTCCGCTCGCGAGCGCAAGCGCGCAACAAAGCGTGGCGGCGCACCCACGTCGCGGAACGAAATGCCCTGCGTCTGCGCGACGGCCCCAATAGCCCCGCCGACGGACCGTCGGCCTTGCTGGTCGGCCAAGTGGCCTGAGGCAATTCAACGGAAGGTGGTGCCCAGCACATGAACGAACACGAACTGCGAGAAGCCCGGCAGTCCTGCGAACTTATCATGGACCGCGTCGGCTCCGTCTTTGTCGGAAACCGGCTCCTGCTCCGCAAGCTGTTGGCCGCGGCCCTCGCGAATGGCCATGTGCTCTTTGAGGACTATCCCGGGTTGGGCAAGACCCTGCTGGCAAAGGTCTTCGCAAAGGCCATCGGCAGCGACACCCGGCGCGTGCAGTTCACGCCGGACCTCCTGCCATCGGACATCGTTGGCGTCAACGTGTGGAGGCAGAACGTGGGCTCCTTCGAGATGGTGCGCGGCCCGGTCTTCACCAACGTGCTGCTGGCCGACGAGATCAACCGCGCCCCGCCCAGGGCCCAGTCCGCCCTCTTGGAGGCCATGGAGGAGCGACAGGTCACTATTGATGGGACGACCCTCCCGCTGGAGCCGCCCTTCGTGGTCCTCGCCACCCAGAATCCCATCGAGCAGGAGGGCACCTATCCCCTGCCGGAAGCCCAGTTGGACCGGTTCCTGCTCAAGCTCAGCACCGGCTATCCCGCCAACAACGATGGCGAGATGGACATCCTCCGCAGGCGCGTCCAGTGGCAAAAGGACGACCCAACCGACGACATCGAGCCCGCCGTCGATTCCGTGCGGTTCCTGGAGCTCCAGCGGTACGTGGAAAACGACATCTACATTGACGAAGCGATCATGGATTACATCACGCAAATGGTGCGCCTCTCCCGTGAACACCCTCGCGTGGCCGTCGGCGTCAGCCCGCGGGGCTCCCTCGCCCTACTGCGCATTTCCCGCAGCATTGCCCTCATTCACGGCAGGGACTACGTCGTCCCGGACGATGTGAAGATGGTCGTGGCGGATGCGCTGTCTCACCGGGTCATCCTGACCATTGAGGACACCCTGGAGGGGGTGCGCGGGCAGGAGATCATAGATGAGGTGCTGCAACAGGTGCCGGCCCCGGCCGATGTCGGCGGGAAGGCCGGATAGCCATGACGCGGCGGTCACTCTCGGCCTGGGTGCTGCCCGGCATCGTGCTGTTGCTACTGGGGCTGGTGCTGGGGAACGTCGCACTGCTGCTGTCCGGCATATTCGTGCTGATCACGGCCCTGCTGGCGGCGGCCCTCTCGCCCCCTTCCGGCATCGTGCTGGAGCGGAGCCTGCCGCGCACGACGGTCTGGAGCGGTGACACCTTGACCGTCGACAGGCGTCTTGTCGCCCGCATCGGCATCGGGCTGCTCTTTGTTCACGATATCGTCCCGGTGGAGGCTCAGGTGGTCTCCGGCAGCAACTATCGTGTGGTGTGGAAGTGGCCGGGCCAAATGGAATTCGACCTCTCCTACGTGATGAGGTTTCCCAGGCGCGGCAACTTTGTGCTTGCGTCAAACGGCTGGGAGTCCCAGTCACCCTTCGGCGTCAGGAGCGCAAGGGGCCCGAAAGGGGAGCCCTTCAATGTGCGGGTTGTGCCCAGGATTCATGGCGTCACACGACTGAACGAGGTCCGCGCAGTTACGCGTTCCAGGCGGCACCAAGACGACTTAACCAGGATCGGAGCCCTTGGGACCGAGTTCCGGGAGTTGCGACCCTACCAGCCCGGCGATCCCATCAAGCGCATCAACTGGAAGGCGAGCGCAAGGGGCTCTCGAAGCGACAACCTGCCCCTCGTAAATGAGCTGGAGCCGGAGGCCAGGAGGGCAGTCTGGGTCTTCCTGGACATGGCCGAGTACATGGACGTAGGCGCTGCATTGACCAATCCGCTGGAAAACACCATAGAGGCATCAGGTGCGCTGGCGCAGTACTACCTGTGGAAGGGCTCCACTCTTGGGGCCCTCGCCTACAACACCTCCGGGGGCGCAGGAGAGATGCTCCCGCCGGACTTTGGCCGGAAGCAGTTCAATCAGCTGATGAACCTCCTGACGCGCCTGAGAAGCGGGCCCGAAAGACAAGACCTCCTCCAGGCGGTCGAGCGCTGCAAAGACTTCCTCGTCCGGCTTCGTCCAGAGGTGTTCGTCATCACCCGCCTGGACGTGCACTATACGAGGTTGGGCGACACGACCGACTCGCTGAACCGTCTTCGCGCCGCCGTCTCCCGCCTCACCGCGCTCGGGGCGCGATCGAGAGGGTCGGGGCGCGTCCGCGTGGTCCACGTTACCCCGGAGGAGCACCGCGGCGACTCGCGCACGGCGGATTTGATGAATTGGGAAACGCGCCTTGTGGCCGAGTCCCTGCGCGGCGCCGGCGCCTCCGTGCTCGAATGGTCGCCGGAGGCCGAGCAGTTTTCGGCTGTCCTGGCGCGGCACATCGTTCCTTACGCCTAGACCCGGAGCGACACACGTGAGACGAAAGCGGCAGACATGAGGTTCATCGCCATAGAGTCGGGGTTGTTGGGCGGGCTCCTGGCCCTGGCCGAGCTCGTATGGCGCGCGTCGGCCTCGGCCGGGGTTCTTCCGGAGTCTGGCTTCCAGGGCTTTCTGACAAGCCTGCCCCCAGACTTCTCGAGCCCCCTGGAGATTGCCCTCGGCGTCCTGGTCGGCCTTGCCCTGTACTGGCTCCTCCAATGGCGACACCATGACGGTCTGGCGTACTGGGCCGCGGCGTTGGTGGCCCTGTTGGCGCACGTCCCCGCGGTTTGGGCCCACAACAAGCTGGACGTGTTTCAGTACACCGGCCTCACCGCCGGAGCCGGCGCCGTCAACGGGCAGGCCCTCGATGCGGCGCTCTTCCTGCTTGCCGCGGTCGGCCTTCTCGCCCTGTACGCTGTGGGCGGCATTAGAAAGCTGGAGAGGCGCATGTCGCTTCAGGGCGCCCGCGACTCGGAACGAAGGACCGCAATCACGAGTGAGACCCTTGTGCTGCTTTCCCTTATCGCGGGCGGGCTTCTCGTCTCGCTTGTTGTCGTGGGGGTTGCCTCACTTCTCGGCGGACTCGACGCCCTCCTGGCGTGGTCTCCGTGGACTGTGCTGATCGTGGGAGTGGGCGCTGCCCTGCTTCTCGCCCTTGCCCTGCTCCTCTGGTTGCGGGCCCCCATGGACGACACTTCCGTCCCGTGAGCGCAAGTGTCCCCCGCCTCCCCAACCGTCCTTCCCGCGAAGGCAGTACCTACGCTGCGAGGGTAGGTACTTTTGGCAGTTGCGCTCTAGATGGTGAGGCACCCAGCAGATCGCATTTCGCCCTTGAGTGGCATTCTCGGTTCATGCCCTGAACATCCCGCCGAGCCGGAAGAAATCGAGAATCCTCACCCTGAGCTCGTTCCGGACCTCGAGTAAGGCCCGTGTCCCGACATGTTAGGCGTAGGTGTGCCGTGAGCCGAACGCGCGGGCCAGACGTTCACTCCCCCTCTTCCTGTTCATGCATGGCCAAGCGCGGCACTTGATCGGTCTTGACTCATGGAGTATGAGTCAACTAGGCTGCTGTTGTGAAAAAGCGCCTACAAGTCCTCCTAGACGAAGAAGAGTACAAGGAGATTCAGGGCGTTGCCCGCCGGCAGCGAGTGACCCTTGCGGAGTGGGTCCGGCAGGCCCTGCGCCAGGCAAGAAGCGACCATCCTGGTACCGTTGAGGCCAAGTTGAGCGCTATCGCTGATGCCTCTCGGCATGACTTTCCTACCGCTGACATAGCCGTCATGCTTCAAGAAATTGAAGAGGGACAGCGGCTTCCGTGATCTTCATTGACTCCAACGTGCCCATGTACCTGGTGGGGGTGGCTCACCCGAACAAAGATCGGGCAGTTGGTGCGCAACGGGAGCGGTTCATCACCGATGTGGAGGTGTATCAGGGGATACCCCACCGCTACACCGCCATTCGACGTCCCGACGCTATCGACGCCGCCTTCGATAGTCTGCATGGCATTGCCGACGACGCTCTAGCTTTCGGCATGGCGGAGATACGCTCCGCCAGAGTACTCCTGAGCTCGGTGGGCCGCCTCTCCGCCCGGAATGCGCTGCACGTGGCGGTTATGCAGAAGGCCGGTGCGAGCCGCATACTGAGCTTCGACGACGGCTTCGACGCCGTTCCTGGCATCGAGCGGCTGAAGTAGCGCCGGGCGGCCAGCCAGACAACCCCGGGCTGCGCCCCGACATCATTGTCACCGCAGAAGTCAGGTCGCGCTTGGTGACCGGGGGCATGATCATGCTGGGGTAGTGAATAGCCGCAAGCGGGGCATTCACAATCCAGCGGCAACTCCCGAGGCTCTTGCCTATGGCAGAGTGTGAATCACGCGAAGCCATCGAGCGGCGCGTTGGCCGCCAGGGTACACCTTGACACAACGAGACCCCGGATGCACTGGCAACCGCCTCCTACACGGAGAATTGACCCAAGTTCGGGGTTTGCGATGAGCTTAGGCCATAGCTATTGACCTTGCGCGCGTTGTGACTAGATGCTAGACCGAGTGATGTCAATACTCCCTTTGGGGTTTCTCAGGAGATACGAACAATCCCAACACGGTCCTACCGTCAATCACAGGTGCGCTCATTGGAGCATCAGAGATTTCCCCACGCCAGCAGCACCAACCAGAGTACCCCTGCCGGCGCGCTTAAGAAGTACGCCCAACGAACTCGGTGCATCTTCACACCCACTATCCTGGACACGGTATGAATTTGCTCCAGCAGTTGTTCCTCAATCAGCCTTGGCTCCATATGCTTGGCCTGCTCCACAAATACGTGGAGTGGTGTCGAAGCGACGGCCGCAAAATAGATCAGGGACGTGCCGTTCTCGGGAGTTCGGGGCAGGTAAACGCTGCCGGCAAAGAGGAGCGCCAGTAGGGCGAAGACGGCATAGACCAATAGAAGGACAAGCAGGACTGTCGCCGCTGCGTCCCAAGGGCCGTTGGCTAGCGATATCGCCCAATCGTCGCGCCGCGCCGCTAGCGTACCCGCGAGGGCAAGGTGGCCGGCCAGTACGGGGGCCGCTTTGGAGTCCGCCGTCCTGGTGAAGCCAACCACGCGAGCCAGGGATTCGTAGTGGGACCGAAGTCGCTCTTCCACTGTTCATCCCACCCTTCGCGCACCGGTGGCGATCACCTCACAAAACTCCGCGCCGTGCACGACGCACCACTTGGACTGCAGGCGGTGGATGCGCGCGATGTCCAGACCCATTTCCGGAGGCGCAGCCTCCTCGTCCCACAGGTGTGGGGTCTGTCCTTCTTGAATGTCAAGTCCCCCTCCCGTAATCCCGTCATCACAGCCGCAGGTCCACAGAAGCGCCCGCCGCCGGAGCTGCGAGGTTCCTCGGAAGATGGAGAACACCCTGTCGGACACGACGACCTCGTTGGCACCGGCTACGGAGCTGAGCTTCGCCGCCACGTTCACCGGCCTCCCAGCCCAGACCTCGTTCTGCTTTGCCCCGCGCAGGCCCAGCCGCCGCACCAGCAGGGTCCCCCGGTCCATTCCGACGCCGGCCGTGAGCTTCCAATCCGTCGCCGCGTCCCGATCGAAACGCGGTGCGACTACGCGCTCCGCCTGCGTCCGCATGGTTACTGCGCACGCGGCCGCCTGAAATGCCGACCCCGGGCCGCTGAACAAGCCGAATATACCGTCTCCCTGGATGTCCACGTACCTTGCGCCGAACCTATCAAGGACCACCGCCATTGCCCTGATGAAATAGGTGTAGGCGTAGGCAGCATTTTGGCGACTGCCCGAAACGTTGAGCCTTGTGGAGCCCTTCAAGTCGGCGAAGACCGCCGAGACGTCCTGGATTCGCCCCCACACGCCCCTATTGGCCGGACCGGTCTCCGGCACGTTCCCAATATCCGTCACCTGGACGCCTAGCTGCGCCTGGTCATTCAATTGTGAGGCTACGGCGGCCGCAACGTCGTCCAACAACAATCCTCACCTCGGAAAATCAGGATCCTCAACGTCTTCCAGCTTATCATGGCCAATGCAAGCCAGGCTTCAACAACGAGAGGCTTCGGTTAGTCTGCGAGGCGAAATTCGAGCGCAAGGGACGGCTAGTGGTGACGCTGCATAACAGTGCGGCCTGGCGCACCATGCCGCAAACGAGACGCCTTCGACACGAACTCGAAGGCGTGGTGGCCAACCACACGTTGGTTCCACGGGTTCCCGGTTACCCTCCTCCCGCCACGCTGACTGCTCCGGTCAACCTCCGCACCCTCAGACGCGCTCTCCATTGACAAGGTTTGGTGCGCAAAGTAAGCTGTTTCTTATGATGCGAAACATAGAATTTTCCGAAACAGTCATGGTGCAGTCCGCGGCGGCGGCCCTCCGCAGCCGGCTTCCACCCGGCTGGTCCATCCAAGAGGTGACGCCCAGCCAGTGGCGCGCGCGTGGCCCCGCACCCTTCGACGCTTCCCTGGGCCTCGCCGACCCGCAGGGCGTATCGACGACCATCGTGGTGGAGGTCAAGGGCCGACCCCTGGAGGCGTGGCAGGTCTACGCCCTCCAGGACCGGTGGCAGCGGTCGGTCCTCCCCGCCGTCCAGAAGGTCTCCCCAAAGGAGGAGGACGCCTGCCTCCTGGTGGTGGCCCCGTTCGTGGGCTCCTCCGCCCGGGAACGCCTGGCCGCCGCCGGGTTCAGCTACGCGGACGCCACGGGCAACCTGCGGTTCACCTCCCAGAGGCCTGCCGTCTTCATTGAGGCCGTGGGCGCCAGCCGCAACCCCTGGCGGGAGGCTATGCCCCTGCGCACACTTAAGGGCGGAAAGGCGGGCCGCGCCGTGCGGGCCCTGCTGGACTTCCGCCCGCCCTTCGGCACCCGCCAGCTGGCGGCCGCGGCAGGGTCCTCCCCCGCAGTCATCTCCAGGGTCGCCGACCTCCTCGTGCGCGAGGACATCGTCCGCAGGGAATCGTCCCGGGGTCCCATCGCCGGGGTCGACTGGGAACGGCTGCTGCGCCGCTGGGCCGAGGACTACGCCTTCTCCCGGGCCAACCGGGTGACGCCGTGCATCGCCCCACGCGGGCTTGCGCACTTCTGGAATAGCCTCCGTGCCGCCGAACTCCCACACGCCGTCACCGGTTCCTTCGCTTCCCGGCGGTACGCGCCCGTCGCGGAGCCCCGGCTTGCGGCCGTCTACGTCGACGACCCCGCGGAGGCCATGGAAGCCCTCGACCTGCGGCCCGCCGAGGCGAGGGCCAACGTCCTGCTGCTCCGTCCCTTCGACCCAGTGGTCTTCGACCGCACCGAGGTCGATGGCGGCGTTACCTATGCCAGCGTGTCGCAGGTCGCCGCCGACCTGCTTACCGGCCCGGGCCGTAGCCCGGCCGAGGCCGAGGCCCTCATCACCTGGATGCGGAGCGAGGAGGCGCGATGGCGACGCCGCCTCTAGACGACCGCTACGTCCAGGCCCGTTCGGGTCTCCTTGACGCCCTCGGGGCCCTGGGGCCCCTCCGCTCAGCCACGGTCTTGGTGGGCGCCCAAGCCGTCTACGAGCACACCCGGGAGCAGGACAGCGACTTCGCCGTCGCGCCCTTCACCTACGACGCCGACGTCGCCCTGCAGCCGGAACTGCTGGCCGACGACCCGCGCATCCTCGACGCAATGGCGTCTGCGGGTTTCACCCTGACCGGGCAACCGGGCCTGTACAAGAACGGCCAGGGAATCCAAGTGGACCTTCTCGTGCCGGAACGCCTAGGAGGGCGGATTGGGCGAGGCGCGAGCCTCGGCGTCCACGGCAGCCGGGCGGCACGGCAGGTGCGCGGGCTGGGAGGCGCCCTCGTCAGCAACACCCTCTTCACCATCGGCGCATTGGCCCCCCAGGATGACCGAGCATACCAGATCAAGGTGGCGGGGCCCGCATCCCTGGTGGTGGCTAAGGTCCACAAGACTGTCGAGCGCATCGACGTGCGGCGCTGGGAATCCGCTGCGAACTTCCCAACGCACGCCCGCGTCGGCCTCTTGGTCGTCACTTTCTTGGCCGGGAGTCCGGCCCGTACCCATTGTTGTAGCGCCCAAAGGAGTTAGGTCACGGAAGAGGTGACGCTGCAGAGGTGAGGTGGATGGTTGAGGGGTGGCGTGATGACATTGCGCCATGGGTCAGGTAAACTAGGGTTGACGGAGCAAGTACAATACTTGTGGCTGTTCTGAGAACGGAGCTAGGAGGTCGGGCACCTGAGCAATGCCATGGGTACGTTGCTCAGCCCCTATGTGTCATGACCGCAATGTAGTCAGCATGAGAACCTTCGTCCTATTGACATGGGCGAAGGTTCTTTGTTTTGTGTTCTGTGGCGGTCGCGGAGAAAGGAGGTAGCCATGCAGGAAGGACAAGTGCAGCGTCTGCGATGGCAATGGGCCGAACCCGAGAGCAAGGGTGCACCCGTAGCGTCTATCCACCTGCACTTTGAGTTCGAGCGGTACCGCAGCAAGTGGGTCGGCACCTGCGTGGAGCTGAGCACCAGCACCTATGCGCGTAGCAGGCGCAAGACCAGCGAAGCGCTGTCCGAGTTGGTGTTAGAACACCTCAACCTCTTGGAGGAATCCGGGGAGCGCAATAGGTTCTTCGACGAGTGGAACATCCAGTTGATCATTCCACCGGCCTCTTTTGAACCGGTGCACCCAGCAGAACCGGAGCCTCCGCTGTCCCCAAGGGTGGAGCGGTTGCATCAATGGGCATGGGGATTCGAGCCTCGGTTGGCTGGTGCCGGAAACTAGCATGGTGGTCATCACAGGCAAGGCCCTCATTAAACTCCTGCTTGCCGAAGGGTATCTAGAGAAACGCTACACAAGACACGGCCTTATGCTGCAAAAGCATGCAGACGGGCGAACTCGCACCACTGTCGTCAAGGACTCCAAAGAGGAGGTGCCGCCAGTAACGTTGAAAGCGATCCTCGGCCCCCAGCAAACCGGCTTAGGAATAGATTGGCTAAGGAAGCAGTTAGGGCAAGGGTAATAGCTGCTCCGAGTGAACGGGCAGGGCGCATCTCTGCCTGTTCTTTTTGTGTCCGGATTAATTTAAGGAGGAGGACTTTTTGTACCGGAAGGTTCTTGCCGACCTGGAGGACATTCCCGACCTGTGCTACTGACCGCCTACGGCGGATGTGAGCCAAGTCTCGGGCTTCTCACCGTAGACCTTGGAGTTCGTGCCGTTTGCTGATAAAGCTGAGCGCCTTGCGGATGGTTTCCGCAAGCTCGGTGTCTTTGCTATAGGATTCGAGGGCTCCAGCGGGTTGGTTGCCTAGTATCAGGTGCGACTCCAAAACATGAGCCTGACCACCAGTAAGACTAGCGGTTACGATGTGGTGAAGATGACGCTTCGTATCGAGGGTCGCGCACACCGAGACTGCTGCCAAGGAATTTATAGACGTCGACTGCCGAATGAGTATGACAAGGATGACGACATGAGTGACGACCAGACCATTTCACTATTGCCCGGATGGAACCTCATCTCCCTCCCCTTTCAGCCCCCCAACCCCGCCATCAACGCTGTCCTGCCATTGGCCCATCCGGCCCTCATTGTGATGACGTGGGACGCGGAAACCGAGCAATGGCTGGTTTCACGCCGCGACCCGGACACCGGTTTGTTCACAGGAGACATAGCCGTGCTCACTGCAACCACGGGCTACTGGGTCCGCACGGACTCCGACAGGGGCCTCGTGCTGTCCCGCCCTCAGCAATCCACGTGGGCTGCCCCGCCGGTGATTTCTGTAATCCACGTTGCCGAGGGGTGGAACCTTGTGCCCGTCCTGTGCACCAGCCGACCGATGCCGGAGGCCATTGATGCAAACTTCTATTTTGCGACGTTGGGCGAGAGCTGGCTCAAAGCCGTAACCTACGACACCGCGACGGACTCGTGGGACAGTCTGGTGCCGCATTACAAGGGGTACGTCACCGTCGGTAAGGGCTACTGGCTATACGCTGCCAAGGCGGGAGTCATCGTCCCATAGACTATAGTCGTAGCACGCGCCTATCGCACTTAGAGGGGCTGAATGGAGGGAATTGTCGAGACATGGGAGAAGCCCGAGGACCTTGTTCTCGCCATCACGGGCTATTATCCAGAGGGCAAGCCCTACATCAATGAGATCCGGGAGCGGATGACGGAAATGAACTATGACCAGGACAAGTACCGCCATCGGTGGCTCGAGTTCAAGTTCCTAGGCGCAATCGGGCAACAAATTCAGTTCCCGCTGGCGCGGAACCTAGGCTCCACGTTCATCCCCACGGCATAGAGCGCGGAAGCCTGAGAAGGACGCTGCAAGCGGTGAATCAGTTCTTGTCTCTGCTGGGTTTCGCCGGCCTGGCGAGGGCGGGGCGAGTCATCGGCTCTTCGATAGCGGGCACACGCTGAGCGGAGGCTTCAGCGCAGGCGACAACGTCTCCGCCGACGACGGCATCGTCCAGGAGCCATCGGGCCTGCTCCGCGATAGGACCACCCCCAAGGGTCCGCCTGTGGTGCCCTGGGACCAGGCGACCTTCGAGCACGTTGCCGACGCGCTGCAGTCCTATCTCCACATTCCCGCGGACTGGTTCTACGACCTGAACACCTTCGATGCGACGGATCTCCTTGGCGGCACGGTCGGCGTGCTAGCGATGGCCCTGAGCTGGAACCGTGCCGACACCGAGGGGTTCGCCAAGCTGGCGGGAAGCTTGGGCCTGTCTTCCGCCTTGGCGGCGAACCCCGCGCTCCTGGTCGTCACGGTGGTTTCCCTAGCCCGGGCATTCCAACAGGCGCGGCAGACCGGCGACTATGCCGCCCTCGTCGAGGGGCAGGTCAAGGGGGCCACCGGGACAGGGAGCACCCTGGCGGCCGTGTCGCTGGTGGGGGTTGTCGGCGGGCCCGCGGGCGTGGCGCTGCTGGCCGGGCTCACCGCCGGCATTCTCGTGACCCATGCCACCAAGAAGGTGAGCGTCGTACAGCTCAGTGAAGCGATCGCTGCCCACGCTCAGATGGCGGCGCAACAGGCGAAGGCCGCGGGAACACAGCTCAGGGGGAGAGGCAGGCCGAAGCTGCCGTTTCCCGGTTCAGGAAGACAGCAGCCGCCGGACAGCCCGCTCCTCCCGAACCCAGGGTAGACCTCACTGCAGGTTGGGGTTCTCGAAGGCGCAGTTCAGGAAATGCTGCGCGTCTGTGTCGACAGTGCAGCATGACTGCGGGTGATGGGACAGGCTCCAGAGCCAATGGGGTCAGCTTAGAGACGCCTCCAGGGTGTCCAGATACTGCCAGCGCCAAAGGGGTGTACTGCCTTGGTGTGGCTTTCCAAGCTGTAGAGAAGCGCGATGTTGCCCTCACTGGGGATGTTCCCTAGTCAAGGAGGAAGGGTTGAATGGTGCGTAGGGTCGCGGGACAGGTGCTCAGGATTGGCCTCCTGGCGGTGCTCGCCGCGACCGTGCTACTGGCATGTGCGAGCGAATCGTCCCCCGCGCCCAGCACTACGGCCTCAACCGTCGAGCCCACAGCCGAACCCGTGCTCTCGGCTACGCCATCCTTTGAGCCCATCCTCAAGCGCGATCCCTTTGCCGCACCAACACCAGAGCCGAACTCAGTTTCGGAAGGGGCGGTTGCTTCACGCACCGGTGTGACTTCCGACACCTGGCGTGGGCTCGTGGTCGCCTCGGAGCATCGCTGCTCACCGTACGACTCAGACGACTACCGCTATTCCCAATCCGTCGAGCAGCGTATCGTCGCCGGCATGGGTGGGATTATCTACGGCCCCTACACCGGAACCTGGTTCGCCAGTACTTCCGAGACCGACATCGAGCACATCGTTGCCCGCTCGGAGGCCCATGACAGCGGCCTGTGCGCGGCGGACGCCGCCACCAGGCATCAGTTTGCCGGCGACCTGCTCAACCTGACCCTGGCCAGTCCCGCGGTCAACCGCTCACAGAAGGGCGCGAAGGACGCGGCGGAATGGCTTCCGGACCTCAACCACTGCTGGTTTGCGGGCCGCGTCGTCGAGGTGCGCCAGCGCTATTCCCTCACCATCGACCCGCGTGAACGGGACGTGCTGGAAAACATCCTGACTGGGTGTGCATCGACGTCTCTGGACGTCTACGACTACCGTCCGGCTCCCGTTACGCAGTCGGTCACGGTACCTTCCGGTGCGGGAACTGGCGATGCCCTCCAGCTCTATGACGACAACGGCAACGGCCGCATCACCTGCGCGGAGGCCCGCGGGCATGGCATTGCCCCCGTCTATGCCAGTCACCCCGCATACGTCTACATGGATGACCGTGACGGCGACGGCGTGGTGTGTGAATAGACCCCAGATGGGCAGGAGCGCAGCAACCAAGGTCTCCCATCAGTCACATCTATAGGCTATCCTTGATGCCATTCTGCTTCCCAAGGGAATGCGAGAGGGTTGACCGTAGTGCCCAACGACAACTACCTTCCCCTGTCCCGCTGCCTCTCCGTGGACCTGGAGGTCACCAAGAAGGACCATCGTCTTCGCGCGTTCGCGGGAGTTCGATGGGATACTGGCCAGTCCTTCATATTTCCAGGTAAGGGAGAACGGCTGGCGCAAGCCCTGGCTAAGCTGGACGACCTCTCCGCAGGAGCGGACTTCGTGCTGGGGCACAACCTCATCGGCTTCGACCGGCCCCACCTGCAGGCCGTGAGTCCCAACCTGCAACTGCTGCGCCTCCCGGTGGTGGACACCCTCCGGCTGAATCCCCTGGCCTTTCCTCGCAACCCCTACCATCACCTGGTCAAGCACTACCAGGACGGTCAACTCACGGGGGGGCGCAGAAGCGACCCAGAGTTGGACGCACGGCTCGCCCTGGAGGTCTTCAGCAACCAACTAGACGCCTTCTCGTCGGCCGCAGAGGACCTGTTGACCGCTTGGCATTGGCTCACGTCCGAGACCGACGGGGCGGGCTTTGACAAGGTCTTCAGCTATATTCGCCTCTCACCCCGTCCGACGCGTGCCGAGGCACGTCAGGCCATGGAAGCGCGCCTGGCTGGCGCCACGTGCCGGACCTCCGCCCAGTACGTCATGGAGCATGCGGCCACCCAAGAGTGGGACGTGGCCTACGCCCTGGCCTGGCTGTCCGTCGCGGGCGGCAATTCCGTGTTGCCCCCCTGGGTTCGGCACCAGTTCCCCGGTACGGGACTCCTGCTCCGACTGTTGCGGGACACGGCGTGCACCGACCCGGGGTGCGCCTGGTGCCAGGAACGCCACAACGCAACGAAGGAACTCAAGCGCTGGTTCGGCTTTGAACAGTTCCGGCCGAAGCCCACCGACGAAGCGGGGCGGCCGATGCAGCAGGCCGTGGTCGAGGCGGGCCTGGCGGGAGACCATGTGCTGACCGTCCTGCCCACGGGTGCCGGGAAGTCCCTCTGCTACCAGATACCCGCCCTCTCCCGGTACGACAAGACCGGTGTCCTCACCGTAGTGCTCTCCCCCCTCGTTGCCCTGATGGCTGACCAGGTGGCAGGCCTCGAAGCCAGGGGCATTGGCTCGTGCGTCACCGTCAACGGCCTCCTCTCCATGCCGGAGCGGGCCGATGCCTTGGAGCGCGTACGGATGGGGGACGCCAGCATCCTGCTCATCTCGCCCGAGCAACTGCGGAGCCGCGCCCTGCGCCGGGCGCTGGACCAGCGCGAGATCGGCGCCTGGGTGCTGGACGAGGCCCACTGCCTCTCCCGGTGGGGCCACGACTTCCGGCCCGACTACCGTTACGTGGGACGTTTCATCCGCGAGAAGGCCGGAGACCAGTCGATCCCGTCGGTCTTGTGCCTGACCGCCACCGCGAAGCCGGAAGTGGCGGAAGAGATCGTGGAGTACTTCCAGAAGGAGCTTGGCGTCGAGCTACGGGTTTTCAACGGTGGCGCCGAGCGCACCAATCTTGAGTTCGTGGTGGTCAAGACTACCGCCGGCGAAAAGTTCGCCCACGTCCACCAGATCCTCGAGGCCGACCTGCCGGAAGACGACCCGGGAGGGGCCATCGTCTACTGCGCAACGCGGAAACAGACCGAGGAGTTGGCGGATTTCCTCCAGGCCCAGGGCATGCGGGCTGACTGCTTCCATGCCGCGCTCTCGCCGGAAACCAAGAAGGACGTCCAGCAGCGGTTCATCGGTGGCGAGTTGCGAGCCATCGTGGCCACCAATGCCTTCGGCATGGGCATCGACAAGCCAAACGTCCGGCTTGTGGTCCACGCCGACATCCCCGGTTCCCTGGAGAACTACCTGCAGGAGGCGGGGCGGGCGGGGCGGGACCAGCATACGGCCAGGTGCGTGTTGCTCTACACCGCGGAGGACGTGGAGCGCCAGTTCGGCCTTTCCGCGCGCTCCCGGCTTACCCGGCGAGAGATCCATGGCGTCCTGCGTGCCCTGCGGAACCTGGACCGCAAGAAGCGCACCGAAGGAGAGGTGGTTGCCACGACAGGAGAGATCCTGACCGAGGACGAGGACGCAGCATTTGAGCGGGACTCCGCGACGGATGACACCCGTCTGCGGACGGCGGTGGCCTGGTTGGAGGAGGCGGTGCTCTTGACCCGCGAGGAGAACCGGGTGCAGGTCTTCCCGTCGTCGCTGCGGGTGGGTTCCGTTGGAGAAGCGCGGGCAAGGCTCCAACGACGCGGAGTCCCGGTTGCGTACCAGGACCAGCTGCTCAGCATCGTCAGTGCGATAGTCGAGGCCGAGGCCGACGAGGGCATCAGCACCGACGAGCTTATGGCCGTTTCCGGCTTGCCCTCGGAGGCGCTGCGCAAGGCCCTCTTCGACCTAGAAGAGGCTGGGATCGCCAGCGACGATACCGCCCTGACCGCCTACGTCCACGCCGGTGTGGTACGGTCGTCTCGTTGGCGCCTGGAACAGGCGGCAGCCTTGGAGCAGGGTCTTCTCCACCTTCTGCGCGAGGCGGCTCCGGACATAGAACGCGGCGACTCCTGGCCGCTGCAACTCCGACGCGCTGCGCAGCAGCTCAAGGACGACGGGCACAGCGACGCACGCCCCGAACTGTTCCGCAGGCTCATCCGCAGCATCGCCGCCGACGGGCGGGGAGAGGGAGGCGGTGGGGGAAGCCTCGCCGTGCGCAGCCGAGATGGGGAGACCGTCGACGTGACGCTCCAGCGCGATTGGGGAACATTGGTCAAGACCGCCGAACTCAGGCGGGCGGCGGCGCAGCTCTTGTTGGACCACCTGCTCTCCACCCTGCCCCCGCAACTCCGGGGCACGGACCTCTTGGCCGAAACGACCCTCAGCAAGCTCTTAACCGTCATCCGCAGCGATGCTGGCCTACGCAGCCAGGTTCGTGACCCGGACAAGTTGCGAGACCGAGCCCTCATGTGGCTGCACGAACAGGAGGTTGTCCGGCTGAACAAGGGGCTGACCGTCCTCCGCCCGGCAATGACCATCCACCTGAAGCAGGAGCGCAGGGGGTTCGCCGAGCCCGACTTCATGCCCCTCAGGTTCCACTACGACAAGCAGGTGCTCCAGATCCATGTGATGGCCGAATACGCCCAGCAGGGCCTGGAGTCCATGGCCGACGCCGTCCGGCTGGCCATGGACTACTTCAGCCTCAGTCAGGAGGATTTCCTGAAGCGGTGGCTGCCGAACCGCGATGAGGAGCTCGCCCGGCAAACAACCCTGGAGTCCTGGCGCAGCATCGTGGACGACCTGGGGAACCCCGTGCAGCGACGGATCGTCGCCGACGACCGTGAACAGACCAACGTGCTGGTGCTCGCCGGTCCGGGGTCGGGCAAGACCCGGGTGCTCGTCCACCGCATCGCCTACCTCATCCGCGTCAGACGGGAGAACCCGCGCTCCATCCTGGCCCTGGCGTATAACCGCCACGCCGCCGCGGAGATTCGCCGGCGTCTGGAGGCCCTCGTGGGGGCGGACGCCCGCGGCGTGATCGTGCTCACCTGCCACGGCCTCGCCATGCGGCTGGTGGGCGCCAGCTTCTTGGGGCGGGCAGGCGGTCTCGAGCAGCGCGACTTTCAGGACGTTCTTTGGCAGGCGGCCTCCCTGCTCCGGGGGGAAGGACTACCGCCCGACGAGGCGGACGAATTCCGTTCGCGCCTGCTGGCGGGTTTCCGTTGGATTCTGGTGGACGAGTACCAGGACATCGGCCCGGACCAGTACGCCCTTATCTCCGCCCTGGCGGGCAGGACGTTGCCCGACGAGGACGACAAACTGACGATCTTCGCTGTAGGCGACGATGACCAGAACATCTACGCATTCAACGGTTCGTCGGTTGAGTTCATCAAGCGCTTCGAAGCCGACTACGGCCCCCGGCCAGCCTTCCTGACGGGCAACTACCGTTCCACCGGGCACATCATCGCTGCCGCCAACACGGTCATCGCCCCGGCGCGGCAACGGATGAAGGCCGGCAATCCCATCCACATCGACCAGCTCAGGAGAAATGATCCTCCCGGTGGGGAATGGACTCTGCTCGACCCGGTGGCCCGAGGCCAGGTGCAGCTCCTGCCGGCAGGGGACAGCCCCATAACCCAGGCGCAGGCAGTCGTCGCGGAGTTGCAGCGGCTGTCGGGACTCGCCGACGGCTGGAATTGGTCCTCCTGCGCCGTGGTGGCTCGGGAATGGAGCTACCTGGACCCCGTACGCAGCCTCTGCGACCGTGAAGGCATTCCGGTGCAGATGGCCAACGAGGATTTCTCCGGTTTCTGGCACCTGCGGGAGACCCGCGCACTCATCCAGTGGCTACGGGCACGGAAGTCCAGGCTGGTGACGAGTGCGGACCTGAGCGCCTGGCTTGCGGGCCAGCCATCCAATGATTGGATCGACCTGCTGGGGGAGGCCATTGGCGAATACGAGTTGGAGACGGGCGGCCTTGAGACTGCGGAGGACCACTTCGTTGAATGGCTGGCCGAGTGGGGCCGGGACTACCGCCGGCGCCAGCGGGGACTGCTCCTGCTCACCGCCCACCGGGCCAAGGGGCTGGAGTTCGACCACGTCATCGTGCTGGATGGGGGATGGGACAGACCCGGGCGGGGGGAGGACGCGGACGCCCCGCGGCGGTTGTACTACGTTGCCATGACACGGGCGCGGAAGACCCTTGCTCTCGCTCGCCTCGCCGGGAAGAACCCGATGCTAGACGCGCTAGAATCCGTACCCTCGACGCTGCACCGCGAGGAAGCCATGGCGTTTCCGGAGGCGTCGCCGGAGTTGGACCGCCGCTATCGCCGGCTCAGCCTGCGCGACGTATTCCTGGGCTTCGCCGGATTCCGTCGGCCGGACCATCCCGTCCATGCCGCCATTGCCGCCCTCTCGCCGGGGGATGTCCTTGCGGTGCGCCCAGGGTCGCCGCGATGGGAGCTGGTGGACTCCCACGGATTGGTGGTGGGCCAGATCGCCGGTGGCTTCGAGGGAATCGCCGGAATGCGGTGCGCGTTTGCGACTGTCATGGCCATCGCCTCGTGGGACCAGGAACGTTCCCAACCGGACTATCGGCAGAGGCTGCAGTGCGAGGCATGGGAGGTCGTTGTGCCGGAGTTGGTGTTTAAACCGGCTTTGGAGTCTCCCAGACGAAATGAAGCCGATTCCTGACTGGCCCAGCATGTAGGTGGCGACGTGCTTTGACTCGGCGCGCCTCCAAAGGTTGGGTCCCGCCAGCCTGCTGTGGCGGACTAAACAACCTCACTTAATCGTTGGTGGAGCGCCGCCACCCCGAAGCGCTTCTGTATATGTTGTTGCCCAGCGAAGCACCGATGCAAATGTGGACAATGGTTGCGGCAAAGACCGCTTGGCGTAGGTACCGCCCGGTCCGCAGTGTCGGCTGCGTCAATTTCGTGCATCTCCTGAAGGGTGTCAACGATACGGTCACGCTCCGACACGAGCGCTTTCAGCGTCACCGCTGCGCTAACTGTGAACTCTGTGTCAGCACCGAATTGAAGATTGACGGTCTCCACGTCGATCGAAGTGTCGTCCAGTGCTAGCGATCTGTCCTTTACGAACCAGTCGCATTTTGGCGACATGATCTCTGACATTGCCCACCATGAACGAACGATTATTCCGGTGTCGAATCGAGGGTAGACCACGGACCCGCGCGCTTTATAGTCCCGAACCAACACGCGGTGGGTTCCGTCATCAGACGACCTTATTCCCACGATGTCTGGACGGGTTCGTGACCTGAACCCGGGCTTGAGTTCTACGCCAGCAACTTCCGATTCGTGATACAGCGGGGCTTCCGCCCAAACCAGCAACTGACCACTATCAGGGTCAATGCTCCAGTCCTTCATCCCATCTCGCATCAAGAGGGCAGCCCGGTGAAGACCGTTGGAAGCAGACGACAGTCGTCTGGCCACTGGGTCATCGAATCGGCTCATGTTCTGCTCTTGAAGGTGCCTATCTAGCAGTTGGTTAAGTCGCTTGATGGCGGTCTCATCGTCAATCGAATGACCAGCTACATGCAGCGCTTCTAGTTGCCCATGGTAGTCCATCAATGCGTCATGAGTGGCTCGGCTCACTGACGCAGCCGTGTCGTCCGTCGGAGTAACTCCTGAGCCGTCGGCGTGATTGTCAAACCAAAAGCGAGTCTCACAGTTGCCGAAGGTATCGACCGCGGACGGTGAATAACTAATGTAATCTGTGCTGGCCATACGACTTCTCCTTGCTTGCAGTTCCTGAATGCCGCAAACTCTAAGTTGGAACGGCCTGATCCTTCAGGTTCGTAACGGCGCCACGCTCCCAGGCATGGTATTCATTGGGAACGGACCAGAACCTCTCCCAAGCAGCATTCAGTAGGTCGTGAACCTTCCCCGTAGTTTGAAGGGTGACGATCCGGCAATTGATACGTCTTACGCCTTCTAGCGCATGAATTGCTGCTCTCTCCAGTAGTTCCAATGGACACGCCCGCCGAAATATCTGACCCTGAGTCGCGCCTGTCGCATTGAGAAGGGCCTGCCATTTCTGTCGGACGGCGGCGGCATCGTCCGTGAATCCAATCAAATCGAGACCAATCAGCATAGCCTCCATTCTTGCGTGATCTGGTGGGTGCGATAACGGTCCCAAGAGTTGCACTTCATAAGGGTCGGCGTCGTACATTGCAGCCAAATGAAAGTGGGCCCAAGCATATGCCGGGCCCAGGGTATAGATGGCGAAGAGGTCGCAGAAAATCTCATTTGCCCACCCCATCGTCCAGGCATATTCGAGGATGTCAATAATATCTCCGAAATACCGCCGTGGGCCCGTAGACCGTAGGTTTGTTCTTCGTTCTTCAGCGAAGTGAACCAAAGCGGCTCCGAGGAATCTAGAGTACTCAAGCTGATAGGGCTCGATGGCCGGGTTATTGACCTCAGTGATAAGGGGGTGCGCGATCTCGTGATATAGGTCTGGAAGGTGCAGCAGGAAGTCTGATTCTGCCAGAGGAACCTCTAGTAGACGGAAGGCGGGACTGATAGAAAAGTATGCACGAGAGAGACAAGTGACCGTGGGTGGTGCCAACGGACACCTTATCTCCCTGTGAATATCCGCCACGATCCTGCTCAAGGCAGCGTCGTCTGCGTGCGACCTAGTCAACGCTGCGACTGCAGTAGTTTCCAAATTCGTAAGATCGGCGCGCAACCTCCGAAAGAGCCGGATTCGTTCTGCTAAGAGGTCTTGACGCAGAATGACTGAGTCCGTTAGGAGATATCCCAAATCGTCTATAAGACCATCGATGTACTTGTCACAAATCTGACGCAGCGCTACAAACTCATTGATCTGGGAAGAGTAAGAGATTTTCGCTTTCAAGATCCGCGCGCGCTCCTGCGCCTGGCATATCGCGGCATCGATGTACCCCTCAATCATCGTTTGCCTCTGAACCCGGCAAGAGCTGCCGAGCATTCTTTGTCTAATTCAAGCGCGATGTGTTCAAGTTGAGCGAGTTCGGACGAGTTGGGCGGACCGCCTTCAAGAACCGTGGCGAGCATATCGCAGAGTACGAGGCTCTGGAGGCGTCGACCCAACACGATCCTTAGCATCAACGCAGCGTGATCCACCGACTGGTTCGCCGTCGCCTTGCGCAGCAAGTCCGCGATTTGCCGCCTCGCCTCATCAGCTATCGTGTTTTGAGGATTTCGAAGGGCAATCAGAGCACGGTCCAAGGTGTCCGCGTAGGAACGCAACTGTTGGTAGATGCTGCCGTTCAGCGCTACGTCACTCAATTCGGCCCTCCTCGGCGGATTCGGAGTTCTCTGACTCGTCGTGGTCTACATTGTCGCCAAAGGCAAGCGCATCCTGGTCGTAGCTTCCGGCGTGCTCAGCTAGACGGATGTCTGTGAGTCTGAGCGAGAATGGAAGCCGCGAACACCCCTCGGGTTGAGTGAGCGCTAGACACGTCTGTGCATAGACGTCTTCCAAGACTAGACCGAAGGGCATGGTGCCCTCAACGTACCTCACGTTTAGTGGCTGGGCCGTCCCTTGACGAAGATACTCGCGTCCCGTGGAACAAATGTAACCAGACTTACTATTCAGCACGTGGTATTGGCCAAGGCCTGGATTCTCAACCCGAATTCTGCCTCCCTGTTGCGTTTCTACTTCAAATAGACGAAATGAGACAGCTGATGTCTTATGTATTTCGACAAAGGACGCCGACGTTCCTGTCATCAGTCCTTCTTTGTGCAACGCAACAAGCGCATCCTTCACGCCGTTTATCTCAGACTTGAACCACTGGCCATCTCGAAGCAGCACAATGTTCTCAACCCTATCCATCCCTAAAGAGGCCTCTTGCCTCAAGATGTCGAACAACACTCTTCTTACATGGGCTTGAGCTAGTTTTTCTTTGTCCCTAGAGTAGGATACCTCTGTTCGGATAGATGGCCCTGATTTCCCAAGGAGAGTGAAGCAGGCCGTATTGTTCTGTACATCCAAGGCTATAGTAAGATCCGCGTTAAGCGGAGTAGATAGCACGAAGGGCCATCTTTCATTCGTAAGAAGGACTTTGTTGATAGCGACATTGCGTAGGTAGCCGGCGAGCCGACTCCTCTTCTCAGGTATTGCCATATATGCAGGCCCATTGCTGGCCTGCTGGTGAAGACGATAAGACTCACCCGCCACTCTCGTATGAATTACTGACACGAAAAGCTCCTGTTCCCGAAGCTTGGTCATCAACATGGCCGCGAGTTGGTCGTGTTCGCCTCTACCTCGGTCGAGTTCATGAATCATGACGATGCCGTATCCGGGATCCAGCCCGGCAGATTCAACGGCTCCGAGGACAGCACTCGCCTGGGCGGCAAATGTTCTCTCCACACGATCCTCATAGTCGATGATGGTCGGGGCATAGGGCACTTCTTGATCGTAAAGCGTGTTTACCTCAGCTCTCAGATCGCCGACAAAGGCCGGACCGTAGCTCTCTGCCACCGACCTCGGCATCACGAGGTACTGCCGATCGAGTGGCTTTCGAGAATAAGGTCCAATCTTGGGGTCACGAAGCGCTCCCAGCCGTTCTTTGCCTAGATCCTTGAGACTAACATTGGAAGATCCCCTAGTCCCCCGCACAGAAAGGACGACCCGGTGGCCGAACTCTATGTCCGGCGGCAGAAGTGCCCTTTTCGGAACAGTAAGAGCATTTGATGAAACGCGAACGATTGGATTCGCGCTATCAGTCCTGCCCAAGGAACTACTGACGAAGGCATTGATCAGAGAACGACGCAGGTGTGGCGGGAGAATAGTGTCGCGGTGAATGCGCCTTACCCGAGAGTCAGCCGTTCCGAACACTGGATAGCAGAGGGCGGCAGCCGCATGCCTTGTTTCGCCATCATTTGTCAAGTATCCAACAGCCGGGCTCTCAGGTGGCAGTCCTGCTACGTCTTTCGGAAACGGCTTGGGAGCATTGCTCATTATGAAATCGAAAAGCGATGTTGCTCCCTGATCATCGAGTTTCAGCAGTTGTTCGCGAACAGTGAGGCCTGAATAGATAGTTGGCCGTATTTCGTACCATGCAAGACCATAGTGATACACACAGCGCGACCCTTTAAGATTTGCAAATGCATTCTGGGAAAGTACGACAGGAAGAGGACTATGTGACACGTATTTGTGCGTGACATCAACACAGACGCCAAAGCCGGACGTTTCGCTGTAAACTACGCGCACGGAGTAGCCTCTGTAGACATCAATGCCTTCCTTAGTTAGGATCGGCTCCCTCTCGAACTGTGGATACCCGCTAGAGGGCTGCCAATACCGGCGATCGTGATAGAAAAACCCATTGATTATGAATTGAAGAAACCTCATACAGATTTGTTCGGTGTCCGGCGAAGGATCCACATAATCTAGAGTGGTAATTTCGGAAGTCGGTTCGAAGTACGCGGTTGTGTTGGACACTTGAAACGGTGAAGGAGGTTCATCGGCATCTACAGAGACGATGAGGTACAACTCGCCCCTGTCTTCAGTCACCGCAACCGGACTCCTGAGACGCTGGCTAATATCGCGGATGAGAACTTGAACGTTGCGATCGTAGTCTACCTGACCACTAGTGAGCCCCTTGATCCGGTAAGAACGGTACTTGCTCTCAAGGCCGGCCAAGTTCAGGATTGGAAATACGTTGGTTTCTATCTTGCCCATATCTCATCCCCTAAATAGGCTGATTCCCGCATGACTCGCCAGTGTGGACGATCCACAAAAGATCCGTGTATCCCCGACCTTTTGCTTCAACACACTGCTTCTAAGAGTGGCAGACGATTCTGTGAGTCAGAGAAGCCGGCTTCGTCATTCATTCCTATGCCCCGCGCCGTCCCTTCCTGGCACGTGAGCGGAGGAAAGAAAGGTAGTCAAGCAACTCGGTTTCCTCTGCTGGCGTGATTTTGCCGAAACGACGGAAAACTACTGATGCGGATCGTGCCTCGGTCGTTTCTGGAGAGGGCGAGGGATACCCAGCTAGTTCCATGAGAGAATCGTACGGAACACCGTAGAGCTCGGCGAGTTTGTAAAGTTTGACCGGTGACGGTTGTTTGACCTTCCCCGATTCCATTTGGCTGACAAAGGCGTTGGAGATGCCTGACCTACCTTCCACTTGCCTAAGGGAAAGTGCCTTGGCCTCGCGCATGGCCCTGAGGTATTTGCCTAGTTTCAGTTGATTTTCATTCTCCATGTGCTCACAATAGCAAAGGATGCTTGACATGTCAAGCATCAAAAGGACAATTGGAATTCACCCTCCGGTGCCTTCACGTCCTCCCGAAACGGGAGGGCTGGCCGGGGCCCTCGTCAAGGTGCTAAAGACGTGGTTTTGGGCGCTCCGCTGGGAGTGACCTACGCCCTTCATTCGCTTCACCGTCTCGGCAGTTGCCCACCCAAGTGCGAAAACGCCGTTTCAAACGGTCGCTTCAGAGGGCAGATGGCCGCTGCTAGTGCGTGCGGCCACCTGCCCAGTCTCTCCCTACCAGACCTTGAATGGCCAAGGCCTGGCCCCTAGAACAGCCGCAGCGCCCCGGGTTGCTGTTGCTCCGCCCCTTTCGCGGCGGCCCCGGCCTGCGCGGGCGCCTGCCCCCTCCGCGTCTGACGCCTGGCAGGGGGAGCGGGTTTCTCGTGGGCCGGATAATTGGGCGCCTCCTCCCACTTGGCTCTTGCCCGTTCCACCACCGCTAGGGCCTCCTGCGTCAGCCCGGAGAGGTCCGGGTCGTCGAATGACTCGATGTGCGGGTCCGAGGAAGGCTGCTGCACCCCGATGGTGGCCCTGCCTCCCTTGACGGACAAGACGATCTTCAGGTCATCGGAAGAGCCGGTCTCGTCTCCGAGGGCCTGCTCCCTGGCGTCATCGGAACCCTGCCGTTCCTGTGCGGACTCCTCGTCGGCGTCCCGCTCATCGGCAACCGCGGCTTCCGTGCCGTCCGCCGCATCGCCGAAGAGACTCTCGTCTATGCTCGGTGAATCCGAGGGGGTTGCTTCCGTTCCGTCCTCGTCAGGCATGGTCGCTCCTTTCCTTGCTGCTTCTCTGGCTGCGCTCTGCCGCGGGTCCCTACCGCGCCTGGCGCCTAATCTCGCCGAGGGTCTGCGGCGCCCAGTACAGGTCGCGCTCCACGGCGGGAACGCCGCCGAAAACGGTGACCTCCGCCAGCTCGGTGAGGTCGAAGTAGCCCAGCTCGGTCTCGAACCCCTCGACGAGGCCGAAGCAGAGACCGGTCTCGGCCTCCCACTCGGTGATGTACCAGCGCCAGCCGGTGTGTAAGGTAGGCCGCCGACGAGTTACCCCGGTTGCCCGAAGCACTCTTCCGTCGGCCCCCTTCCGAACCGGACGTGCGGCTTTCTCCGCATCCGGCGCAGGGAGGGGCTGGTGAAGAGGCCTGAGATGCGGCTGGCTGCGGGCAAGGAATACCATCGGAAGACCACCGGCCCCCACCAGATGTGGGCCACCGACGCCTCCTACTTCAGGGTGGTCGGCTGGGGCTACTACTACCTGGTCACCGTTATGGACGACTACTCCCGATTCATCCTGGCCCACAAGCTTCAGAGGGACATGACATCCGACTCCTTCATCGAGGTTGTGCAGGAGGCAGTGGACAGGACTAGCATGGATCAGGTCCCAGTAACAAACCGCACCAGGCTGCTGAGCGACAACGGACCGGGTTACGTGTCAAGGGCCTTCAGGGACTACCTGGGCATGGTGGGCATCGGGCACATACTCGCTGCTCCTTTCCACCCTCAGACCAACGGGAAGCTGGAGCGCTACCATCAGACCCTCAAGGGGGGCGTGAACCAGTTGCCGTTTGAGCTGCCCTCAGACCTGGAGGCGGCTATCGTAGCCTTCGTCAGCTACTACAACTACCGGCGCTATCACAAGGCCCTGGGAAACGTGACGCCGTCCGACGTGCTAAGGGGCAGGCGAGATGAGATTCTACAACGCAGGAAGGAGATACAGACTCAGACAATCGAAAGGCGAAGACAGCACAACAGGGCACTCAGGGTGCTTACCAGACCTCCATCCGACCCATGATCTCTCGGGTTCTAGAGTGTGCCATTGTTGCTGGTTGCCAACACTTCAAAGGCTTGCCTCGACTTTGAATACCTTACACCCCTCAATACACGGCTTTCCTGCCTCTTGTGCCACACGGTGTTCAGACTCTTCAAGGGTCCGATCTCAAGCCGAGGATCGTCGAACAGTTGGCCCAGAGACCCAACAGCATTCGAACGGGACCCACTGTTAATTGAGTCAGGCTCAACTTGACTTGCCGGGGGTTGACTTTTGGTACTAGTATAATGATACTAAGCAAACGCATGTTCTAAGTTCTTTAGGGGTGCCGGCACAGTGTTCTCATCTGCAATCCTCATTCGCATTCGCAAGGAACACGGACTCACTCAAGAGGAAGTGGCTCGTCGCAGTGGCTTGGCCACCGTCACGATCTCAAAGTTGGAGGAGGGCCAGAATACTGACCCTAGGATGAGCACGCTCGCGAAGCTGGCGGCAGCTCTTGAGTGCCCGCCGAGTGTGTTCTTTGAGGAACTGCTAACAATCCGTGACATAGGTGAACGGTCATGAATCCCCTCAGTTCTACGCTAAGCCTCAAGGAACATACGCAGGCTTCAACCCGAACCAAGCCCGGAGACGCTCTTAGCATCCTTTACGAGAGACAATTAAGGGCCACCCGTGGGGGTTCCCTCTACAATGCTTTCCCCTACCCGACCAAGATCTCCCCCGAAGCTATTGCGCTCTTTATCGCAAGTCATACGAATCCAGGCGACACAGTATTTGATGGGTTTGCCGGAAGCGGAACAACTGGCCTTGCCGCCCTGCTGTGTGAGGACCCTCCACCACGACTTCGTGCGGAGGCTGAAGGTCTAGGCTTAGACGTTCAGTGGGGCGCAAGGAACGCCGTGCTATACGAGCTTAGTGCACTCGGCTCGCTCGTCGCGAGTACACTGACGAATCCCCCAAATCCCGTAGTCTTCCAAAGAGCCGCTAGTGAGATGCTGTCAAACGTTGAGCGATCTTCAGGTTGGATGTATGACGCGGCGGATGTTAACAAGTACAGCGGAAAGATCCGGTATGTAATATCGTCAGACATTGTCACTTGCCCAGGCTGCAGGCAAGAAGTGACCCTATGGGACGCTTGCGTGGCGCTGCACCCCGCCCGAATTGGGCCAAACTTCGTCTGTCCAAGATGTGCCTACGTGTGCACCGCCGACTGCCCTGAACGGCTGACGACAATAAACAGAGACGAATTTCTCGGGTCCTTCCAAGAGGTCAGGAGGCGCGAGCCTGTCCGGGTCTGTGGAGCAAGTGACGGAAAATCTTGGTCACGCCCACCAAATCAAGCAGACATGGATCTTCTCTGGCACGTTGAACGAGAACCCATCCCAGACTCAGTTCCTAGAGCCCTTGTTCCATGGGGTGACTTATATCGTCGCGGCTACCACACAGGAATGACCCACGTGCATCACTTCTACACACGAAGAAACCTGATTGCCTTTGGCCGCCTATGGGAACGGACAGCGGGATATGACCATTCGGTGCGTCAAGCACTTCGGTTCTGGCTTCTCAGCTACAACGCCTCACACTCGACAACCATGACTAGAGTCGTAGCGAAAGCCGGGCAAGAAGACCTTGTCGTTACTAGTGCTCAACCAGGGGTGTTGTACGTGAGTGGGTTGCCTGTTGAAAAAAATATCTTCGACGGACTGAGGCGGAAACTCGAAACGATCACAAAAGCGTTCTCTGTCACATACGCAAAGGCGGGTACAATTAAGGTAGTTGAAGACTCGAGCTGTCGAGTAGGTCTTCCAGACTCTAGTATTGACTACGTGTTCACGGACCCACCCTTTGCCGGGAATATCCCTTACGCCGAGGTCAACTTCATTAACGAAGCCTGGCTAGGTCGCTACACCGACCGGACCGACGAAATCATCGTCAGCAATAGCCAAGGCAAGACAACGACCGAATACGAAGAGCTCCTAACCCAAGCGTTGACTGAAGTTAATCGCATCCTCAAGCCCAACGGTAGAGCCACATTGGTCTTTCACTCCTCAACGGCCGATGTTTGGAGTGCACTGCAGAATGCGTACACTGCGGCAGGATTTGGCGTTGAGCATGCAAGTGTCCTAAACAAGACGCAGGGCAGCTTCAAACAGGTGACTACCAATGGTGCCGTGAAGGGCGACCCGGTGCTATTGTTGGCTAAGCAGCTTCGCGAAAATGCCGCGCCCAACCAAGACATTTGGGAGACTGCTGAGAGATTGCTGAGAACTGCCATGCGCCACGTGGATCCTGAAGAACGCACCATCCAGAGGCTGTATTCCCGTTTAGTGAACTACTGCTTGGTCAATCACGAGAGGGTCCAAGTCGATGCCGAAGCCTTCTATAGGTGGTGCGCGAGACAACCTGACTTGGCGGTGAAGGCCGTTGCGAGCGACTGACGCACGACTCCATGCACGCGCTTTCGCGCGTCAATTTGAGTCAACCTTGCCGACCGAGCAACGGAAGGCACTGGGCCAGTTTTTCACGGGCTTGCCCCTAGGCAAACTTCTAGCCCATCTTGCCCTTACTCATGACACAGAAACTGTGTTGGACCCTATGGCCGGCCACGGTGACCTACTCGACGCAACATGGGAGACAGCTGAGAGTCGAGCCATCCCCCTCCGAAGGCTGGATGGAATCGAGGTTGATGCACTCACTGCCTCTGTCTGCCGCGAACGACTCTCAATGATCTCAAAGAGAAGCGCCGCTCCTTCGTGCCGTATCTTGACCGGCAGTGCGTTTGAACTCCACGACGTGGGTCAGTTACCTCTTGGGAGTTACGACCTCGTCATCACTAACCCACCGTATGTCAGATACCAAGTCCGGCAAGGGCGAGGCGGCGATGAACTTAGCGTCCGGGCAGGTCTTCAAGCCATCGCCACGCAGCGTGCCCCCAGTTTGGAACTGACTCTTTGGCGGAGGATCATAGCAGGATATTCAGGCCTGGCGGACCTATCAATTCCCTCGTGGTTGCTTGCAGGGCTTCTTGTCCGTCCCGGTGGACGCCTAGCGCTAGTCGTCCCAGCGACGTGGCGCTCCCGTAACTATGGCGATGTCATACGCTACATGCTCCTGCGCTGCTTCGCTGCCGAGTACATTGTTGAGGATGTTCGGGCCGGATGGTTTAGCGAAGCCTTGGTTAGGACACACCTCATCGTTGCTAAGCGTTTGTCACCTGAAGAGACAGCGATTCCAGTCACTGAGAGACGCTTCTTCCCTCAATGCAGATGGATACAGGTTGCGCCAGAGGCTGGAACCCCCGATTCCGTTGTTGGTGGCCTATTTTGGGGCGAGAAGCCCGAAGCTGACTTTCTCAATTGGCTGCAAGGCGAAGCGAGAGGTAAACTACAGGGCATCACACTCGATGACTTCTGTCTGCAAGATGAATGGAGTCTGCTTAGGAGCCGCCTCAGTGAGAAGCGGTGGTTCCGAACCATTGAGCCTTCGAATCCAACACTGCCGATTTTCGGCCATACAGTTCGTAAGCCCTCCCCAAGCCTACCTGATGCTGTGAGACGCTTAGTCGCTGAAGACGGCGGTGGGCTGTGTACACTCGAAGATCTTGGGATTCATGTCGGCCAGGGTCTTCGTACTGGCTGCAATCCTTTCTTCTATGTGACTGAGCGCTCGCACTCTCATGACGGCCTTGTGCTTGTGCAAACTTCAGAGTCCTTTGGGGGACGACTATTCGAAGTGCCGAAGGAAGCGCTCCGGCCAGTCCTTCACCGCCAGTCCGATATCCCAACCCTGCTTGATGGCAACCTGCCGCCAATTCGGGTACTTGATTTGCGAGGCTGGGCGCTCCCGGAGGATGCGGAGGTTGTCTCAAGCAATTCCTCAGCCTATCTTGCCGCGGGAGAAGAAGTACCGCAAACGATGCCTTCAGAGTTGGCTGACTTAGTCCGATTGGCCGCACAATCAAGCCTACGTGGGCAGTCCGGTTGGATACGCATTCCTGATATGTCCGCGGTGCGCACTAACATTCGGCCTCCCAGGAAGGGCAGCACACCAAGGTTCTGGTATATGCTTTCGAGCTTTGCGCCACGGCACTTGCCTTCGGCCTTCGTTCCTCGGGTAAACCACAAACGACCGTGGGTTGAGGTGAATCTAGATCCACCTGTGCTAGTTGATGCAAACTTCAGCTCGTTCTGGTCCACTCGAAGTCTGTGGACCGGAATTGCGCTAAAGGCACTGCTCAACAGTGTCTGGTGTCAAACCCTTATGGAGGCACTTGGTACTCCACTTGGCGGAGGTGCTCTCAAATTAGAGGCTACCCACCTCCGAAGAATGCCGGTGCCATGGCTATCTGACGAGTCCATTGAGGTACTAGAAATGGCAGGAAAACAACTCACGCGAGACTCAATTGAGACGCAGAGAGAAGTGGACGAGGTAGTACTTCGCGTCGTCTTAGGTGCCTCAGGTCAAGATGGAGACTCTAGGGAAGTCGCGCTCAAGTTGCGCAAGATGTCGCGTGATCTTGAATTGAAGCGCCAGAGAGCAACCAAATGACGGCAAACGTTGCAGAAGCCCAGGAACTGATTAGGCGCTGCAGGAACTTACGCTACACTGGCGAGAGTGAATCTGTACTTCGGAGCGAAGTGTTATCTCGTCTCCGCGTGGTATTCGGCCAACCTGAGGACGATGCATGGGTGAGCCGCTACAGCACAGGAACCGAAGCACATACAGTCGTTGGGCAAGCAGGAGGAAGCACAGCAAGTAGGTTCATCGATAACTTGGTCGGGGCGACGACTATCGAATACGAATCGGACCTACGGGTGACTTCCAAACGGAATGAGGGTCTACACCAAGTTAGAGAGCACACCTCTGGGCTTGTCCGCAGCGGCATTTCCGAATCACAGGTCCGAGGAGTTCTTTCCGACACGATTGAGTGGTATGCCTACGACGTTAGGTTGGCCCCTGGCGCAAGCCCTGCAACCTGCACGACCGACGATATCATTCTGGAACTTGTCGATTCCCTCGTCCTCGATAGCGATGATGTGTCCAATGCGGAGCACTTGATTAGATTCCTAAGGAGGCACCTAGCGCGCGAGCAGTCACGGCCCCTTAGGGCTGTTCTCTTGACCAATGATCTTGGGCTCGACGGCAGCTCTTACCTTCAAAGCGTCAGTTCGCTCCTTGGGATCTTGCAGGAAGCAAGGGAAGCCGACCCGTCCATTGAGCTCGCTACGGACTTATGGTCACAGTTTGTGGATTTCCTTGAGGGCGAGTCGATGGGTTTCCGTGCAAACGAATATGTAGATGAATTGTATCTGTGCCTGCTTGCCCGATTGCTCGCTGCGAATGTTCTCCACGGGCACGCGTTGTTAAGTGACGCAGATGAGATTAAGGCCATACTTGACGGAACCCATTTCCGTAACCGCTACCTAATAGAGAATATGGTTGAGCACGACTATTTTGGATGGACGAGCGGACCTGGATACATCGAAATGTTGTTGCCGGTGGCCAGGCAGATCCAAGGCGACCTTTACGCCTATGACTTTGCCTCCCCACCCGAAGAGGACTTGTTTGGGCGCCTGATGGCTCAATTGGCGGGCAGGAGCCAGCGAAAACTCCTTGGCCAAGAATGGACTCCGTCATGGTTGGCTAGGCTCCTGGCAGAACGGTGTTTGGACAATCTGCCAGAAGGCGAGACTCCCAGAATCGTGGACATGTGCTGTGGCTCGGGCTCAATCTTAGCCGAAGTCCTAAGAGCCGCTAGAAGGAGGCAAGGCCTAAACAACTTGGCCTCTCTGCATGAAGTGGCTACTGGTTTCGACATTGACCCCTTGGCGGTGAGTCTTGCTAAGGCCACATGGACCGCAACCTTGGCAAGTGAGATTAGATCAACCACCGGGCCAATTGTCATCCCCATTTACCACGCCGATTCCCTCTTTGCGGTTACTCCCTTGTCAAAGGAGCTACCCCTATTCGGCGCAAGTGATGCTATCGAGGTTTCCTTGGATGGTGAAGTCATCAGCATCCCGAACATTCTGGTGCAGCCCGAGTATGCACGCCTCTTTGAGCACATTGTGGATTGGGCATATGACGAGGCCCTCGACGCGAAGAAAGAAGGCACCTCTGAGCACCTAACTCAGCGTGTTGCCAATGAGTACTTGAAAGCGGCGGCGGCGTCAGTGGACACAAGGATTCCGGCTGACCTTGAAGAACCGCTCGGAATGGTCGTCTATGCCTTAGCTCGCCGTATGGCCGAACTTGCCATTGCCGAACGCAATGGCATTTGGGGGTTTATTCTTCGGAATGCGTACCGCCCGGGTCTACTCACTGGTCAGTTCAATGGGCTGGTATCCAATCCGCCCTGGCTTACGATGAGTCGATTGGCTGACAACCCATACCGCTCGCTCCTAAGGGAAAGAGCGCAAGCTTATGGCATCCAACCACCAGGGCAGTCATTCTTGCATCTTGAGCTGGGCACTACACACCTGTTGCACGCTGTTGACCGCTACCTGACAGAATATGCATCTGTGGCTTGTCTGGTCCCGGGCACCATTCTCAATGGTCACCATCATGAACCGTTTCGTAGGCAAGGGTTCATGGAAGCCCGACGTCCTGTGCATCTCCACATCCAAGAAGTGTGGCAGGTCGCGCCCGGCACCTTCAAATATCCTGGGGCAGCGATCATAGGCCTACGGAGCCAAGCAACGCCCCTGCATCAATCCCCAGGGATCGCCGGATTCGTTGCCACGCAGACCGGCCTGGAGAGAGTGGACTTCACGGAACGAACCCTTGGTTTGAATCGCTCAGCTTGGGTGCTGGAGAGACAAGGAACGCCGGCAGCCATTCATGGCACAGCGAGAATGCCACAACAAGGGGCAGATTTGATGCCAAGGACGGCAGTTTGCGTTGAGGTCTTGGACGACAGGGGTTCTGAATTTAGGGTGGACACTCCAGGGCGGGACTCACGTTGGGCCTTTACAATTAAGGCCGCGAAGGAGTTAAAGGGAGTCCGATTCCCTGGGCACGTTGCTCCGCCGTTCCTATATTGGATGGCGCAGTCTGAAAACTTGCTTCCATTCCTACTTGGAGATCACTGTGCGCCTGTGGCACTCCCTGCTTTGCGCCACGACACCGGAGAATGGGAGGTCGTGGATCAATCAGAGATTCGCCGCCGAGGGTTCATCCAAACTGCTAGAAGGTTTCGAGACATTGACCATGAACTCCAGCGAATTGGAAAGGGCACACCATTACATCAACGCATAGAAGAGCGGCGCAAGTTAACAATGCAAGAATTTGGAAGCGGCAATTTCTTGGTTGTTACTGGGGCGGGTGGCAAGTACACTTGTGCCGCGTGTGTCGATCTAGTTGATGGACAAAGGTTGGTCGTAGACCAAACCCTCTATTGGCAAGTAGTCGACAATCCTGATGAAGCTTGGTATCTCGTGGGTATGTTGAACAGTGACGCAATGACTCAAGCCGTGGCACCATTCAATCCCAAGGGGGCCTTTGGAGAACGTCACATCCATTCCCTTCCTCATCGCATGATGCCTCCCTTTGACCCGGCAGTGCGCGAACATACCAGAGTCTCCGAGCTAGCAAGACAGTCAAGTGACCTGGTCAGAAATATGGTAGCTACCGACTCCCTCATCCAGAATCCATCCAAGCCGCTTCACCTTAGGAGGAGTAGGGTTAGGAGACAGCTCTTGTCCATGCCACAATTCCAAGAGATGGAATCTATTTGCGCGCTCCTTCTGGGAACTACGGCAATGGATGAAGAGGGGGCGTCACACCTCCAATAGTTCTAGTCATACGGACGGGCAATTGATGCCGACAATTCACCAGAGCCCACTCCACCCGGAGCAGATACTGTTTGCACTAAAGGACCTGGCTCAAGATGGTCTTGAGAGGGTGAGAGTGGCAGTTGCCTATGCTACGCGAGCAGGCTGCGAGAGCTTGGTGAGCGCTCTGGAAGAGAAAATAGGCCCAAGTGCAATGGCTTTGTCACCTAAGTTGCTCGTTACGTCCTTTGACTTCGGTCATACTGAACCTGAGGCCCTCAAATACTGGAGATCACTTCCCAACAGTGAGGTCAAGATCGCCAATGTCCACAGGCCCAGGGGAACTCTAGACCTGTCGGCTGGCGCTTCGAACTTCCACCCCAAAGCCTATTTGTTTGACTATTCTTCAATTGCATCCATCCTCGTTGGGTCGCCTAACCTTACCCGCCGAGCACTAACAGTGAATACCGAAGTCGCCATCACCGAGACAAACCTCGGCAACGAGGCCAGTGAAAGGTTGTGGATTGAGTCGTGGCATTCAGGCGAATCACTCTCGGATGACCTGCTTGAAGAGTACGCTTTGGCTAGGCCCCACCGACCCGTGCCAAACATGGATCCACCGATTCAGGGACCCCCAGTCCTACCCTCCAAGACTGTCATACGCCTGATTGACGCGATCGACTCAGGGCTTGACCCATCGCGGTATCGCAGTATGTGGATTCAAGCGGGTACGATGACTTCAGGAGGGTCTCACAATCAATTGGAACTACCTCGGGGGACCAATCTGTTCTTCGGATTCAACTACGACACCTATGGGCCAGAGCACATTACCATTGGACAACCGATCCTGATGGCCAAGGGTCGGGTATGGAGTGACCGACAGCTGTCCTGGCACGCTGGCGGTGGGCAAAACGCAATGGAGCGGCTAAACCTCCCGACTCAAGCACAAGGCGGATACCAGTATGCAGACACGGCAATTCTCTTCAGGCGCACTTCAACGGGATTCGAATTGACGGTTGCCCCATGGGGGAGCAGTCGGGCAAATGCGTGGCTAAACGCGTCGGCAGGTAGTGGCACGCTATTTCGCACCGGGCTTGGAGATACGTCAAGACTGTGCGGGTTGTTGAACTAGTGCGTTGGCGCCTTTTGGGTAAAGCCTTCCCACCTGGTCGCAGCTCACCATCTCGCTGTCTTGTTGAACGCCGCCCTCGTCTTGAGCCACATTCGGACAGGGCAGCCGGTACCGGTCTAGCTTGTCTTCCCGCAGGAAGAGGGATTGGACAAGTCAAATAGGCAGCGCCCATGTCGGGCGGCCATTTGGAGAGCCGTACGCAATCCACTTAGGCCCCCTGGCGCAGGTAACGCTGGAACAGTCACAACGTGCTTAGGCGTGGTGAACGAACCAGAGAAATTCCAAGGAACAGAAGGGGGTGCTAGGCGGCACCCCCTTCCCTAACGTTATCCCGGATTCATTGGCGCGTCACACTGAGTGAATCACATGAGGTGACTCTCCGTGGCAGAAGACCCCAGTGTAAGAGGGCGCAGCCGACGCCTAGTCCCGTCAAGGGCACTCATACTTCCGAATTGCAGACAACTTGGGTAGCGGCCTTCACACACTAGCGTGCATGATCCCTTGCGCCCACCTGGCAAGATTCGCGGAGATCGAGAACCCGGCTCCCACGGGCCAATCCCGCGCCTTGATCGCTCGCGTCGCCGAGGACTGGGCTCTACATTCCTTCGCGGCCTTACTGCATTCTTCCGTCCCGCGTCTGAACCCTACCCGATTGGTCTCAGTGCCAGTGCCAGATCTCCGCCTCCCCTTTGTGAATACCCACCATCCGACACCGTCTCCTTCCCCCGACACCGATTTGCAGGCTGATGCTCCCGGCGACGTGGTGCGCCGCTATCACCCTTGGTCAGCGCCATGTCCCTCGGTGAGATCCTATTCGGCAGCCGCTCTCCCCCAGCAGCCTTCGCCTGCCCGTTCCACCACTCCCGTGCGAACCTGCTGTTCTCAGCTACGTTACGTGTTGGCACCACATCGCGCTGACGCCCACAAGTCCCTGCAAGTCCAAGCTGCGTCTTGCAGAACCCCGCCACCTGCCCTTCAATCACGTGGGTGCCGGGCCGAGACCCCGCCTCGAACCCGGCACCCACTCCCATTTCGCCGCAAATTGTAGAGGCCCCGGCGCAGCATGACAGCTAGCCGCTGCTACCGTCGGGCCTGAAACGCAAAAAGGGGCGCACACATGGGTGCCTGGGCCAGCTCCTACCCCGAATTGGGTGCCAGACCGGTCTCTTGTAGGAGGGTGGCGGCGAGCAGGCGATACTCATCCGCCTCGTCCCACCGACCCTCGGCCTCCAGGTCCCGGATGCGTCGAACGGCGAAGGGTACAGCCCAGGGCTTACAGCCCTCGCAGATGACGTAATCAAATTTCCCGTACAGCCGATCCTCAAGATAGCTGCTCACGCCTGTCAGGCGGTCGGTTTCGCTGGCGGCCCCACAGAAGGCCACCTCCTGGCTCGCGTTCTCATCAAATGAGTGCATCTCTATCACTTCGTACCTCCTGTTCGACTCTGACGTCGCTCTCGATGTCCTGTCGTCGCGAAGCTTCACCGGCTCTTCTCCTTCCTCAAATGCAAAAAGGTCACACATATGGATGGGCGGGGGAGGCCGTCGCACTTTCTGCGACGACCTTCCCCCGTATCTCCGCCGTCAACGTCCCGCGCCGACCGGCTCCGGGGCCCTGAACGCTGCCCCTAGAAGAGCCGCAATGCCTCCGGCTGCTGCTCCGCCCCGTCCTGAGGCGCCTGGCTCTCGGATTGCGCCTGGGCGCCCCGCTGCCGCCGCTTGGCGGGCGTCGCCGTCTTGGCGGGCACCGGACGGGTGTGCGCCGGGTGCTTGGGAGACTCCTCCCATTGGGCCCGCGCCCGCTCGACCACCGCCGGGACCTCCCGGGCCAGGGCGGGCAGGTCGCGGCCGTCGAAGGCCTCGATGTGCGGGTCCGCGCCGGCCCGCTGCACCCCGACGATGGCCCGCTCTCCGCGGACGGAGACGACCACCTTCAACTCCTCCGCCGTGGCGGCCTCTGCCTCTGGGTCGACGGTGTTGCCCTCCTCGACGCTGGCGTCCTGGGTCTCCCACTCGCCCTCCGCGCTCTCGACCGTGGCCTGCTCGCCCGCAGCGCTTGCGGCCGGCGCAGACGGTTCGTCGTCGCCGAAGAGGCCTGCGCTAGTGGTTGCGGCGTCGGGGATTGGTGTGGCAGTGCTGGCTTCTTGTGCCATGGCGCCTTCCCTCCTTCTTGTGTTCCTCGCACGCGGAGGCCGCGCGCGCCTCTCCTAGCGTGCTTCCCGTCGGATAGCGCCGATGGTCTGCGGCTCCCAGTACAGGTCCCGCTCCACGGCGGGGACGCCGCCGAACACTGTCACCTCTGCGAGCTCCGTCAGGTCGAAGTAGCCCCACTCCGTCTCGAACCCCTCGACCAGTCCGAAGCAGAGCCCGGTCGCCGCGTCCCACTCGGTGACGTACCAGCGCCAGCCCGTGTAGGGGCTGAAGAACTTGACGGGGGCGAGGACGGCGTCGGCGTCCTTCGCGTCCTCGTTGGCGCCGAGGGCGGGGACCGTCCTCCCCACCTCCTCGGTCATGAGCGCGTGCCCGCGCGTGCCGCTGTGCCGGTCCCGCCAGATACCGGTGGCCCAGGCGTTTCCCATCGTCTCGTGCATGGTGTCTCCTCCGGTTGCTGATTCAGTGCCGTGCCGGTGCAGGCCCGCCCCTAGGCGGGCCCGTGCTCGCCGCCCAGGGTCCGCGCCACCGCCTCCGGGGTGGCGTAGGTTGGCGTGACCGTCCCCTGCTCCATGTCCAGGTAAAGGGCCATGAAGGGGCAGGTGCCCGCCACCAAGCGGCGAACGGCCTGGAGGGCCAGGGCCGCCACCACCTGGTTGATGACGGGGTCCTGGTCGGTGAGGTCCAGGGCGGCGGCGCAGTCCACGTCCGGCGGGGCCGTGGGCACGGCCGTGAGGAGGTCTGGGCGCTGCACCGTGGGGGCCGGGAGGAGGTGGCAGGTCTCGCCCGTGAAGGCTCCTTCGTCCCAGGTCACCTCGTCGGCAACGTTGCCGATGAGGATCTGCCCCCAGTTAGTGTCGTTGCCGGCGTCCACCAGCCACACGCCGGGGTTGCCGGGGAGGCAGTCGGCCATGGCCCGGCGGGCGGCGGCGTTGTCGACGCAGCCCAGGATGAGGCCCGCCCCGTCAGGGGCGAGGCCGGGGTAGCGACGCATCCCGTAGGCCTCCGCGTCCTCCCGGAAGGGGTAAACGGAGTAGCCCACGGGCCGCCGGTAGGCCCGGGCCAGCCGGTCGGCCAGCGCCTGGCTCTTGAATCGCCCCACGTCCTCGGGGAGAAAGTTCTGCCGGAGCAGGTTGTGGGGCTCCACCCGGTCGTGGTCGACCAGGACGATGGTGGCCTCCCGCCCCTGGTAGAGGCGGCAGAGCCCCTCGGCCACGAAGCCGCCGGTCCCGCCGCAGCCCACCACGGTGATCCACGGGTTGTCGGTTAGGTAGGTGTTGTCCAGGTAGTAGGGCACGGGGCTTACCTCCTCGGTCGTCTCGGTCGCGCGGGGCGCCTTGGCCCCGTTGCTTCGTCCGCCAATCGAATGCCCGGCACCGTGCCGGAAAACACCTGGGCCAGGGCCACCGGGGCGAAGTGGCCGTAGACGCCGACCCGGAGCCGGAGCTCCGGCAGCGCCGTGCCGAGGCGCCCCGCCACCCCGTAGACGCGGAGCCCCTGCTCGTCGGCGTCGTCGGTGGCTGAGAAGAAAGCCCGCGCGCGCCCGTGGGAGTGGACCTCGGCCACCACCCCCGCCGGGGGCGCGTAGCGCAGCGAGACCCCCGTCCCCGCCTGCGGGGGGACCACCAGCCGGTAGGCGTCCCCGTCCCAGCGGACGGCGAAGAGCCGCTCGGAGTCGGGATCCTCGCCGAACCAGGCGAGCCCCGCCGCCAGGAGGCCGAGGGGGATGGGGCCGTGGCGGAGGGTCACCCCCGCCTCCAGGGGCGCGAGCCCGCGCACCCGGCAGGGGGCGGCCAGCACCCGGGCCGCGAGGTGCGGGCCCTGGGCCTGGACGTAGACGCCGTTCGCCGCGAGGACGTAGTCGTAGCCGACGCCCGGGGCGCCGACGGTGCCGCCGGGGTGGTTGACCAGGTGGCCCACCGGGGGCGGGGGGCTAGCGGAAGCGCCGGCCCTGGGTTGCGGCCAGGGCGTGGGCCACGGTGCACTGGGGCACCAGGTCGTCGAGGGGGTAGTCAGACTTTCCATCGAGCTCCTCCCAGAGGGCGTGAAGGTCGTCGGGGTGTCTCCTGGAGCGGTTCCGGGTGTCGCCGGTCCCCGAGAAGTAGGACTGGAAGAAGCTCTCGGGGATATCGTCCACCTCCTCGGGGAACCGGTGGGTGCCGGGGCATGCCCGCCCGTCACTGAAGACGTTGAAGGCGGGTGCCCGGAAGAGCTGCTCCTCGGGGTCCGTAGGCCGTTCCCTGGCGGCGTAGACCCAGGGGGCCCGACCCGGGGAGCAGACGAAGACCAGCCCCGGCATGGGGAGCCGGAGCCGCGCGGGAGGCTTGAAGGCCTCCCGCTGCAGCGCCACCGCCCAGACCCGGGGCGGCCGCCAGAGGGCCACCACCTGCCCCGTCTCCCCCTGCTGCCACCAGAGGGCGTCTTTGGGCAGGAGCCCCGAGGAGAACCCCAGGTGGCGGGTCACGGCGTGGGCGACGGCGTCGGCCGACACCGTCCGCACCCACGAGAGGTCCGCGTCGAAGCCCCGCAGGAGCACCGTCTCCTCGTAGACCTCCAGCTGCAGCCGGAGGGCGTCCCGTGGGGCCTCATCGATGCCCGGCAGGGACCACCGGGCCGACTCGGTTTTCGTGGTCATGGTCGCTTGCCTCCTTGTCGTGATCGGGGAGCCGCGCCAGGATGGCGTCCAGCATCCGGGCGAAGCGGGCGGGCAGGTCCTCCTCCAGCCAGTCGGCCAGCGCCCCGACGGCGTCCATCAGGGCCGCGGCCCGCCGCCACTCGGCGGTGGCTTCCTGGATGATGTCGTCCTCCCAGGGGTCGGCGAACCCGTCGTACATTCCGTCGTCGTAGCTTGCGTCCAGGAAGAAATTGCCCGTCTCGGCCCAGATCCACCGGGCGGCCTGTGCGGCAGCCGTGTAGCCGGCGCCCGCCGCCGCGGCGTCCAGGGCCTCCAGGTGAATGCCACCCGGCGGGATCCTCCCCAGGGTCTCCGGCGGGATGTGGGCGGCGGCGGCCTCGAGCCACGCCACCCGGAGCCCGTCGGGCTCCAGGTAGGGGACGTCGGGGGGCGCGGCCAGGAGCGCTAGGGCCGCGAGACCCTCCCGGTAGCCGTCCCAAAGTTCGTGGAGCCCCTCCTCGCCGATGCCCATGAGCTCGTAGGGCATGCCCCGGCGGAGCCAGGTGAAGGGGGGGTCGTCGCCCTCGTCCAGGTAGAAGTCGAGATGGGGCGTGTAGAGGGGGAAGTGGCGCGCGGCGAAGAGGCGGGTGAAGCGGGCCACCCGCTCCCGGACGTCGGGGGCCCCAAGCGTCGCCTCCGCCTCCTCGGGGAAGAGGCGACGCACCAGCCCCGCGAACCAGGCGTAGTCATCGGCGAAGCCCACCAGCGTCACCAGCTCCCGCAGCGACGGCGGGCGCCGCAGGAGCCGGGACGCCAGGGAACGCAGGCTCAGCGGGGCCGGAGCGTCCACCGGAGGGCCTCCCGCAGGCGGCCCGTGGCCGCCGCGTACTCCTGGGCCTGCACGCAGGCCAGCTCCACCTCGTGCTGCCGTGCGGCCGCGGCGTCCATGTCCAGGGCGCCGTCGGGCCGGGTGAGCTCCGCCGTGAGCTCCAGGATGCGCAGGTCCACCGGCGGGGCCGCCGCCAGGAGACCCGCCAGGGTGCGGGCGTCCATGGTCGTCCTCCCCTAGTCCAGGCGGCGGGCGCCCTTGGTGCCCACCCGCCGCTGGAACTCGTAGATGGTGTCCTCACCTCGCTTGGTCTCCTTGACCGCCGCGTTGGCGATCTCGCCGTAGAAGTCGGCGAGGGTCGCCTTGACCTGCTCGACGGTCATCTCCGGGTCCGGGTCGGGGAACTCCCGCTCGTCGTAGACGAAGATCCGTGCCATCGTGGGTCTCCTTTCCGCGTCGTGTGTCTCGTGCCACGTGCGGGGAGGCTGCCGTCGTCTGTCGGCAGCCTCCCCGTTGCGGGGGGCCTAGCGGCCCGCGCCAACCGGCTCCCGCTCGCGCTCCACCTCCAGCGCCCAGGCGAAGAGGGAGGCGCCGGCGGGCGGGGGCCCCGCGCGCCGGCCCCGGCCCCTGGGCGCGGCGGGTTCCTCGGCCATGAACTCGGCCCAGGAGAAGAGGGACTGGTGCGGCTCCGGGGTATCGTCCTCCTGCGCCGCGTCGCCGGGGACGGGCTCCGGTGGGGCTGGGACGTCGGTGAGCCAATCGGTTGCCGGGGTCTCCGGCTCCATTTCAGGCGCATGCCAGCCGTCGTCGACCAGCAGGGTCTCGGCCTCCGCCTCGGCGTCCCGGGCGCGGGCGAAGAGGTCCTCCACCGTCTCGGCCTCCTCCTCGCCGGTCACCAGCTTCCGGGCCAGGGCCAGCATCAGGTCGTCGCCGTCGTCCCCGTAGGCGGCCAGCCCGTCCTCGGGCAGCTCGCCCTCGACGGCCAGTGACGACTGGAGCTTCTGGGCCACCAGCTTCAGCGCGTCGGCCTGCAGGGTGTTCCGGTAGGCCATGAAGACCACCTTGACCCCGCTCTGCTGCCCGATGCGCCAGGACCGCCGGGATGCCTGGCGCATGGTGTAGACCGAGTAGTCGGTCTCGTACCAGACGATGGTGGGGAAGGCGATGAGGTCGAGGCCCGTGGCCACCAGCCGGGGGTGGCAGACCAGCACGTCCACGCCCTCGTCCACCCGCTCGGCCACCCAGGCCTCCCGCCGATCCGGGGGCACGGCGTCGGCCTTCATGACGGCCGTCCTGAGGCCGTGGCGGGTAAGGACGTCCCGAAGGCGCCCGGTGATGTCCCGGGTGCCGGTGTGGGTGGCGTAGACGAGCACCCGGCGGCCGGCCATCCGCTCCTTGGCCGCCAGGTCCACCAGGGCCTGTTCCTTGGGGTAGAGGCGCCCCTCGGCGAGGGGCGGGACCGCCGCCAGCGGGCGGCCCGTCTGGGGGTCGAAGACCGTCTCCCCTCGGGTGCACCCGTCGGGGTAGGCCAGGAGGGTCTGCAGGTAGGCGGCCAGGAGCCGCTTGGAGCCCTTCGAGAGGGCGTCGGCCAGGGCCTCCTTGAGCTTCTCGGCCAGGTGGCCGTAGGCCGTGCGCTGGGAGTAGCCGGTGGCGTCCGCCTCCCGCTCGAGGCCCGCGAGGAGCACCTGCTCCTCGTAGGGCGGCAGCCCCGAGGCCACGTCCGCGAGGCGGAGGAAGACCGAGCTCCCGATGAGGTGGAAGAGGGCGGCGGGGGCGAGGCCGGGGCGCTCCCGCACCACCTTCCGGTAGGCCCGGCGGCGGCTCTGGCGCCCGTCCTCCACCGACTCCCCGTCGTCCTTGCCCACCGTGTACTCCTCGAAGCCGTACCGCTGCACCCAGCGGCGCTCGTCGCTGCGGCCGAACTCCGTCCGGATCTCCGGGGAGAACCGGTAGAGGAGGTGGAAGAGGGTGGACGCGTACCCGCCCAAGAGCGTGCCCGTCAAGGTGAGGGAACGGCCGCAGGCGTCGGCCAGCACCCCGGCGGCGACGCCCTGGGCCGATCCCCTCCCCTTGTACTCGTGCACCTCGTCCCCGACCAGCAGGTCGAAGAAGCCCCGCATCCGGTGCTTGACGTAGTCGGCCAGCGGGTAGCGCCGGGGCCCGGTGTTGTCGGCCTGCCAGAGGGGGGAGCGGCAGGCGTGGCAGAACCGCTTCTTGCGGGAGAGCTCCGCGTCCGTCAGGGGAACCCCGTCGGGGTCCGTGACGTGGGCATGGCAGGTGGGGCAGCAGGGGACCCGGAAGGGTTCCCCGGTCTCCTCGTCCCGCGCCAGCCTGCCCCCGAGTCCCTCGTAGCCCGCCGTGGCCCAGCGGTGGACCAGCGCGGGCGTCCAGCGGTAGGAGAGCTTGGCCCGCTCCCGGGACATGACGGCGAAAAGGGGGCCGGGGCCGCCCAGGGTGCGCAGCCGCTCCAAGTCGGTGATGGAGCTGACCACGGCGGCGTGGGCGCCGGGCACCGTCTCCTCCACCTCCCGCTTCCACTTGCGGGTCAGGTGGGGCGGGGCGAGCACCAGGATGCGGCGGAAGCCCGCCAGGTGGGCGGCCGCGGCGGCGATGAAGGTCTTGCCGGTGCCCATCTCGCCGACGACGGTGGTGCCCCGGTTGGCCCCCAGGGAGAGGGCCGTCCCCCGGATGGCGTCGGCCTGGGCCCCAAGCGGGGTGCGCAAGAGGGGCGGCAGGGCCGTGCCCTGCTCGGCGGGCCGGTACAGGGGCGGGTAGGACTCCACCACCCTGCGGGCGATGGCGTCCCGGTAGGCGTCGATGAAGCCTGCCAGGTCCATGCTTTCCTCCTTTCGGCTGTGCCGGGGAGGACGACGGACGCATAGCACGCCCCCGCCGGCAGCGAAGCGTGCATTTGTCCTCAGCACGCCTCCCGGCGCTTGATGCTTGGGTGCGGGCGCTCGCCTTCGGGCGGGCCCGTGGTCAGTGTTCTCGTTGCTGGGCTATGCGGCGGCGGGGCTGCCGTCCAAACGGGCCTCCCGCCGGGCGGCCTCCCAGCAGCCGCCCCTGAGGTGGTAGTGGAGGGCCGGCGTGGCCAGGGCCCGGCCGCCGACGATGTCCACGCTGGCGGTGTGGACGGCGGGCTCCTCCGGGGCGATGGGCCGCCCGCAGCGGGCGCAGGTCTCGGGCCCAGGCGGCCGTGGGCGGGTCGGGCGCATGGCGTCTCCTTTCGCGTGATTGCGTTGAAGGTGAAGGACGCCCCTAGGCGGCGATGTCGGTGATGGCCCCGCTCCACAGGTCCAGGGCCATGACGCTGGTGGTGAGCCGTTCCCGGTAGACCTCCTTGTCCGGGGTGTCCTCCACCAGTTCGAAGGCCTTGCCGGTGCGGCCCTTGACCAGCACCCGGCCTTCCCCGCCCTCGAGGACAAGGTTGTCCAGGAAGCCGGCCGCCACCAGCATGGCCATGTGGCCCCGCCTGAGCGGCATCAGGGGCCGCGTCCGCGCGGCCGCCTCGGGCCAGAGGGCGGCGGTGACGTCCCTACTCGCCCAGAGCCCCGCCCGCCGCGCCTCCGCCGCCGCGGCTGCGGGGTCCACGGTGCGGGTGGTGAAGAGGACGGGGCCGCCCGACGAGGCGGGCGGGGCGTAGAGGGGGTAGCGGTGGGGCTCCAGCGCCTCCGGCTCCCCCGCGACCCAGGCAAGGAGCTGCTCTTCGGCGCGGGCGTCGAGAGCGGGCTCCTCCCGCCGGTAGCCCAGGACGGCGACCTGGTCGAAGGCCTCCACCTCGGGGGCGGGGAAGGCCCAGCACCGGAGCCGCCCGTAGTGGGAGGCCAGGTAGCGGGCCGAGACGGAGAGCCGTGCGCGGGGGACGATGAAGACCAGGAGCCCCCCGTGGGCCAGGTAGCGGGTGCAGTGGGTGAGGAAACGGTGCTCCGTCCGCTTCGTTTCGGAATCATAATCATATGGCGGGTTCAGGAGGAGCAGGCCGAAGGCCCCGTTGGCGATGGAGGTCGCGAAGAGGTCGGCGCCCAGGGCGTGGTCGAGAACGCCGGCCGCCTCGGCGGCCCGTTCCCGGTGGAGCTCCACCCCGTAGGTCTCCACGGGGACGCCCCCGGGGGTGCGGATGGCGTCGGCCAACTGGGCCAGGGCCTCCCCGGCCCCGCAGCAGGGGTCCAGAACCCGCAGGGTCTCCTGGTTCCGGCCCCGGTAGGTGTACGGGGTGCGGACGAGGGTGCCCAGCATCCCGGTCACCCGGGGCGGCGTGGGGTAGAATCCTCCCTTTGCCTGTGCGGCTAGGCGCATGGCGCGTCTCCTTTCTTGTTGGGGTTGGGGTGCTAGCGGGCCCCAGGGCCAGGGGCGTCGCCCACCACCTCCCCGACGGCCCGGGTGCGCACGAAGCAGAGGGCCTGGTGGGTCCGCAACTCCCGGGCGCAGGCGGTGCAGTAGGCGGTGACGATCTCGGCGTCCCGGGCCACCGTCATGCGGCGGACCAGGACGTGGCTGCCGTCCGCCCGCAGGTGCCGGTAGAGGGTCAGGTGCGGGTTCCGGCGCTCGGCGGCCGTGGCGGGCCGGTAGAAGTGGGGCTGGCCGCTGGTGCAGCGGTGGTCGGCCCCCGCGTGGCGGCAGTAGGGGCAGCGGCGGCCGTCAAGGGCGAAGCGCGCCCACGCCCCGGCGTTGCGGGCGCTGCGCCTGCGGTTGCGGCGGGCGGCGGGCCTGAGGGTCCTATCCACCGTCCGCCTCCTCCGGCAGGACGAGGGCCCCAGCCGCCACCGCCTCGGAGAGGTCCTCCCGCAGCGCCTCCATAGCCGGGGCGCACCGGTAGGCGACCACCCCTTCGGCCTCCAGGCGGACGGCCTCCCCCCGCCGGAGCGCCCGCCGCCAGAGCCAGGGTGCCCACGACGGGTGCAGGGGCAGGGGGGAGCGGCGGTCCAGGAACCGGTAGTGGAGGGCCGGGGCCTCGGCCTCGCCCGGGGCCAGGAGCAGGAACCCCTCCCGCTCGAAGGCGTACTCCGCCAGTTTCGTGTAGACGAGGGCGTGCCACCCCCCCGTCTGGGGAAGGCGGGCGATCTTCGTGGTCCAGGTGCCCACCGTCTCCTGGGGCACATGGCAGCGCTGGAAGCCGCCGGCCAGCGCCGTGCCGTCGGCCCCCCGGACCAGGTGGGCCGTCTCCGGCGGCTGCTTGAGGAGGGACCCCCAGATGGCCTTGAGCGCCGTCTGGGCCCCCACCATGGAGAGGAACCAGAGGCCCTGGGTGTCGGGGTCCCGGGCGTAGGCGTCGGCGGTGGCCGAGAAGCCGCCCGCCGTGATGGTGAACAGGCCCTCGGGGTCGATGGGCCCGGCTGCGTCGAGCATGCTGTTGCCTCCTGTAGGGGAATGGGCGCGGGGCGTCCCGCGTGGGTGGGAGCCGCGGGAACCGGGCCGCCCGCGTTAGAAGAGCTCCCGGTCCTTGAGGCTCACGAAGCCGCTCCCGCCCACCACCACGTGGTCCAGGAGCTCGATGCCCAGGAGCTTCGCCGCCTGGGCCAGGTCCCGGGTGACGCGGACGTCCTCGGGGCTGGGGTCCGGGTCCCCGGAAGGGTGGTTGTGGACGACGATGACCTTGGGGGCGGCCTCCACCACGGCGGGGCGGAGCTCCTCCGCCGGCCGGGCTTCCGAGGAGTTCGCGGTGCCCTGGTAGATGACCCGCACCCCCACCACCCGGTTGCGGGCGTCCAGGAGCAGCACCCGCAGCTGCTCCTGCGCCAGGGCCGCCATCTCCGCCCCCACCAGGGCGTGGACATCGGCGGAACTGCCCATGGCCGGGGTGGGAGCGCCGGGGCGCGCGGGCTTGAGGCTCACCTCGTAGCGGACGGCCAGCTCACCCAGCAGGGAGAGGTTGGTGCGCAGTGCGTCCAGCAGGACGGCCGTCTCGGGCTGCGGTTCTTTGCGGGGCATGGCTTCCTCCCGGTCGGGTGTCGGCAACGAAGGCGGGGCCGCCTCCGGACGGGAGACGGCCCCGGGGCGCGCCCCATAGGGCGTCTGGGTGCTTGGCTACCGCCTAGAAGGGGGAGCGCTCCTCCGCCCCCGCCGGGACCTCGGCCTCCCCGTGGGCGCCGTTGCCGTTGCCGTTCCTGTTGTCCAGGAAGACCACCTCGGCGGCGTGCACCTCCGTGGAGTAGCGCCGCTGGCCGTCGTTCCCCTCGTAGGTCTTCTGCACCAGCCGCCCGGCCACGTAGATCCGCTCGCCCTTGGCCACGTACTGGTTGACGGCCTCCGCCAGCTTCGCCCAGCAGGTCACCGTGTGCCAGTCGGTCTCCGTCTCCCCGTTCTGCCGGGGCCGGTCCGTGGCCAGCCGCAGCTGGGTCACGGCGGTGCCGTTCGGCGTGTACCGCATCTCCGGGTCCCCGCCGACGCGGCCCAGGAGCTCCACCTTGTTGATCGTCTTCGCCATGTCTGTCCTCCTTGGTTGTGTGGCGCGGGGTCAGGTGCTCCGCGCCCGAAAGGTGTCTGCGGGACCGCGCTCCCGTTGCGTGAGCGGGGCCCCGTGGTGCGCCGGACGTTGCGGCGCATAGGCGAATTCCCGTAGGGAATGAACAGCGAGCGGGGCCGCCCCTCTGCAGGCAACCCCGTTTCCCGCCCCCAGCGGGCGGCTAGGTGACGCGGACGTACTCGGACTCCTGCTCCGTCACGATCTCCGCCCGCACCTCGGGGGCCAGGGCGGCGTTCAGCTTCCGGTAGTCGACGGCGTACCGGTGGCTCTGCACCAGGCTCACGGTGTGGCCGCCCAGGGCCTGCTTGGTCTCCCCCCGCTGGCGCATCCACGCCTTCAGGGTGTCCAGGGCCTCCCGCTTGGCCCCCTCCGGCTCCTTCAGGGCCTCGTGGGCCTCCGCGTAGGCGGCCACCGCCGCCAGGGCCTTCGCCTCCGTCACGGGAGGAGCGTCGTCCCCCTCGGTGTCCGGCTCGGGGGATACGGCGTCCGGCCGGCAGGTGGTGACGAAGGGGCAGGCGGCGCACTGCCAGCTGCCCGCGTCGAAATCGCGGTCCGGCAAGGCGTCGGGGTCGGGGCCGACGGCCGCGTGGTGGGCGGTCAGGGGGGCCAGCCACTGCCCCACACGCTCCAGGGCGCGGGTGACGCGCACCGCGGGGATCACCTCGAAGTCCCAGGCGCGGCTCCCCGTGTCCAGGGCGGCGATGACGGCGTCCCGCGCCTCGCCGTAGCGCCCCAGGGTGTAGACGGCGGCCTGGGCCACCGCCCCGGGATGGCTCCGCTCGGCCCCCAGGGTCTGCCAGCGCTTGAAGGCGTCCGGCCCCCGGGTCTTGACCTCCACCACCGTCTCGCCGCCGAAGAGGGGCATGACTCCCACGGCGTCCACGTGGCCCGTCACGGTGAGGGCGTCGCCGTAGCGGACCGAGACCGCCTGGGGCGCCTGGGGGTCGGCGGGGGTGATCGTCCACCCGGCGCGCTCCATAGCCCGGAGCACCACCGGCTCCAGGGCGTTCCCCGCTTCCAGCACCGTCTGGACCTCGGGGGTGGGCGGGTCCGTGACCGGGTGGCCGGTGGCCGCGTACCAGAGGGTGCGGCGGCAGCCGGTGGCCGCCGAGGCCCGCACCTCCAGCCCGCCGGCGTCCGTGAACCGCGCCGACGGGCGGGCGTAGACGTCCTCCCGCGGCTGCGTCGCCTGCGTTGTCATAGCGCTTGCTCCCTTCCGAAACGACGAGGGCGGGGCCGTCCCCCAATCGGGAGAGGGCCCCGCCTCTTGCTGCGTTGCGTGCGCCGCCTAGGCGGCGTGGCCGAGGTACTCCTGGAGCACCTGGGCGACCCCGTCGCCCAGGCCCAGGACGTAGGTGTGCCGTCCGTCCGGCAGGACGTTGGGCCAGGGCTGCATCTCCTGGACGCCCCGGCACTGGGCCACCACCTCCTCGAGCGGCGTGCCCCGCCGCAGGTGCAGGGAGATGAGCCGGCACGCCAGCTCGGCGACGCCGTGCTCGAAGCCCCCGGCCTTGCCCAGTCTGCCGAAGACCTCGACGGGCCTGCCGCCCGCGTCCAGGGACACCGTGACGTAGAGGGCGCCGTGCTCCGTCTGGAGCCGGGTGGTGACGCTCTCAAGGGTGCGGGGCCGCCCCCGCGTGGCCGTGGTCATGGCCCTCCTCCTTGCCGCTGGTTGCGCGGCGGGGCCGCCCCTCCGACCGGGACGGCCCCGCGTGGGTCACCTGCTCGCGCTAGGCCTTGGCGCCCTCCTGCGCGGTCCCGTTCTCCCGGGCCTTGCGCTCCGCCGCCTCCACCAGCGCCCGGAGGCCGGCGGCGTCCAGCTCCTCGAAGGTCTTCCCGGTCTTGCCCTTCACCGCAGCCGCCACCTGGGCCGCGTCGAACCCCTGGGCCGCGCCCAGGGCCAGGAGCTGCTCCCGCAGCGCCGGGACCTCGTCGACGGGTCCCGCGGAAGGGGCGCCCTGGGGCGCCGGGGACGCGGGTTCCTGCTTGGCGGGCGGCGCCGCGGGGGCAGGGGCCGCTGGCGGCTCCCCGGCCAGGCCGTTGCCGAAGCGCTGGCCGAAGCTCCGGAGCGCCCGCTTCAACCCGTCAGTGACGGCCCCCTTCACCGCCGTCTCGTGGCCGTCGGCCGTCTCCTCGGCCACGGCGTGGTAGCCCACGTCGGTGCGGGGCTGGGCCCCGGGCACGCTCGCCCGCACCACGGCGGTGTAGGCCCGGAACCTGCGGATCTCGCCGGTCTTGGCGTCCGCCTGCTCGAACTCCCGCAGGACGACGTCGCCCAGGAGCTCGTACCCCCAGCCGCCGAAGCCGAAGATGGCGTTGGCCTCGTCGATGACCGTGTGGCCCTCCAGGTAGGGGAAGGTCTTGTTGCCGCGGCCCTTGCGGTGGGACACCAGGGCCGGGTCCAGGGGCGCCTCCAGGGCCCGGACCACCGCCGGGGCCAGCCCGTCCCAGAGGAAGGGCGGGAGCTGCTCGGCAGCGTCCGGGTGGGCGCCGTTGCCGTTCGTGCTGTGCGTGTTCACCATGGCGTACTCCTTCGTGTGCGATTGTGGTTGCCTGCGTGGCGGGTCCCCAAGGGGAACCGTGTGCGGGCCGTGGCCCGGAGTGCGGTGGGCATGGATCGACCTGGGCCGCGTGGGAGGGGGTGGTGCCGGGGCTCCGCCAAACGCGGGCGGAGGCGGGGTTGCGGGCGTCGGGTATACTCGGGGCACTGGCTGCGGGGATGTGGGGATGCCAACGGGAGCCCGGCCTTAGGGAGTAGTACGGAGTTCCCCGGCAGTGTGGAGCGCAGCAGCCAGACCCCTCAGAACGGCGGTCCGCCCCCCGGGGCGGGCCGCTAGTTCTGCCACGTCCCCGGCGCCCGGGGGCAGGGGCAGGGCCGCGGCCCTGGGTCCCAGGAGGGCCCGCAGGTGGGCGGCGGCCGAGCGGCCCGCGGCGTCGCCGTCGAAGGCGAGGACCACCCGCGGGCAGCCCCGGAGCGCCGCCGCCACCCGCCCCAGGCCCTGGGTCCCCAGGGCGCAGACGGCGGGGAGGCCCAGGGCGGCCAGGGCCAGCCAGTCGAAGAGGCCCTCGGCAACCACCGCCCAGGGGGGCGTGGGGCCGAGCCGCCCCAGGCCCAGGACGGGCTTGGGGCCGGGTAGGGCCTGGAACCGGGGCGCGGCGCCGGGGGCGACGGCGCGCCCCGCCAGCCAGGTGACGCGGCCGTGGGCGATCTCCGGCACGACGACCATGCCCGCGAACCGCTCCCGGCCCCCCGCCAAGAGGAGGCCTGCGCCCCGCAGGCGTCCCCGGGAGAACCCGGCGGCGGCCAGGGCCTCCGGGAGGCAGTGGCCGCGGCCACTGCCGGGGGCGTAGCCCAGCCCCAGCCGGCCGGCGGCGTCGGGGTCGATGCCCCGGGAGCGCAGGTAGTCCTGCGCCGCGCCGCTGCGCCGGAGCGCGCCGGCGTAGTGGCGCGCCGCCGCCCGGAGGGCCGCCGGGTCCCGGCGCGGCTGGCCGGTTCCGGCCGACGGCCGGAACGGGGTGGCGGGAGGCCCCGCCGGTGTGCCGGCTGCAGCCGGCGCACCGGCCAGCCGCTCCACGGCTGTGGGCAGGGAGAGCCCCTCCCTGCGCTGGAGGTAGTCCAGCACGTCGCCGCCGGCGCCGCAGCCGAAGCAGTAGTAGCGCTGGCTATCGGCGTACACCGTGAAACTTCCCTCCGCCTCATCGTGGAAGGGGCAGACCCCCTGGCGCACCCGGCCCCCGGCCCGCAGCGCCACCCCCGACGCCTCCACCACGTCCCCCAGGGGGTGCGCGGCCTTGAGCGCGGGGAGATCGACGCGGGCGGGGGCTAGCACCATGCGTCGCCTCCCCCCAGGGCCCGGAGGCCCCGCAGGCTGCGACGGGACACCGTCTTCCCGGGCGCCCACGCCATGCCCAGGGTGGCCGCCACCCGCAGCGCGCCGCCGTCGTCGGGGACGAGGGCGGCGGCGCGCCCGGTGCCCGGGCTGTAGACCGCCACCGGCTGCCCCCGGAAGCGGCGCTTCACCAGCCCCAGCCACTCGGCATGGGCCCACCGCGCCGACCCGGCGTCGGCCCGCGCGGTCTCCGCCCCGGCCATGGCCGCCAGGGCGCCGTCGACGTCTCCGGCCTGCCGGAGCCGCCGGGCGGCGTGCACCGCCCGCACCAACGTGTCCGAGCACCGGGACGCCGCGTCGTCCCCGAAGTTCCGCGTGAAGAGCGCGTCCATCATCCGGTCCACCAGCGCCTCCAGGCTGTGCCCGAAGGTCCCGTCCTGTCCTGCCGTCATCGCCATCGTGGTCATGTCATCCTCCTTCTCTGTGTGGGTCTGCGTGTGGGTCTGCTCAGGGCCAAGCCGGCCCGGGATCCGCGCACCGTCCGGTGCGAACGCCCGCGCCGACGCATCGGCGCGGGTCCTGCCAGGGGCGTGGATGGGGTGGGAAGCGCACCCACCCGCAAACGCGGCACGGGCCGCGTCCCGGTATGGGACGCGGCCCGTGCGGTTCGAGCGCCGGCCGGCGGGTTGGCGCCGCCCGTCAGCGACGGGGAGTCCGGCGGTCCCGCCCAAGCAGGAGCCGCCGGAGCGCCAGCGCGCACAGCGCGAGGCCCAGCGCGTTCAGGGCGAAGGCCCCGATGTCGCCGCCCCGCACTAGCGGCATCGCCAGCATGGCCAGGACGACCACGAGGGCGGTGAGCCGCCCGTGGCGCCGGACGAACCCGGCGACGACCGCCGCGCGGCGCGCACCGCGCGTGAGTGATCCGATTTGCTGCATGGAACCCTCCTCTCGTTCTGCCCGTGGGCCGCGCACCCTTATGCGCCAACGCCCGCACCGACGCCCCGGCGCGGGTCCTGCCAAGGGCGCACGACGGCTAGGGAGTCGGCGTGCGCAGGGGGGCCATGGCGGGACGCCTGGCAGCCGGGGGCTGCGGCGCCAATGCGGCGGCTGGCCTGCGGGGCGCCGCAGACCAGCCGAAGGGGGACGGCCCGGCGCAGCCGGACCGCATTGCGGGAGTGGGTGGTGGTGTGCCGGGCACACCACCACCGGGGATCGAGCGCCGGGACGCTGGCACGCCCCGGGCCAACGGGGGCCGACTGCGGCCCCAGGGATTGGCTGCGCCTCCCTTCCGAGCACGCGGTCCGGGGAGCTCTGTGCCCCTCCGTCCGCCAGCTCGCGCGTCTGGCCTACGCTCTCTCGTTTGGGCGAGACTTCCTGCGCACACCTGCGGCGGCGCCGTGGACGACACCCTCGTCCTGGGGCCATCGTCGGACCGGATGCGCGGCGCCGGTCCGTTTCGCCATGCCGCTGGAAGAAGGGCTTGTCACTCCAACCAGCTGGCGTTCCTCGTGGTCGGCCGTGGGGAGAGCCGTGCTCAATCCCGCGCGGGCCGCCGGGTCAGGAACCAGACCCCCAGGTTTCTCGGGTGAAACGCTGGAAAAGCCACAACACCCCTGAGTTTGGGACAGAGGACCGGCGACGTTCCACCCGACAAAGGGGGGTGCGCACCCGCACCCCCCGTCGCCCCGCCATCCCGCCTCCGGCCGGTCACCGCCACCAGAACCCCAGGGTCACGGCCCGCCGCGCCCAGCGGAGCGCCTCCCGCCGGAGGCGCTCCCGGTGGACCGTCACCAGCGCGCGGCGCCGCCAGGCCAGTTCCCCCGCCCGCTCCGCAGGGTGCAGCGGCTCCCGCGCCGGCGGCAGCGTCAGCCCGTGCTCCCCCAGCAACACCAGTTCCAGCTCCAGCACCCGCGTCCGGTTCCGCGCCCGCTCGATCCGGTCCCCGGCGGCCCGGGACCCCATCCGGCGCCGCCACTCGGCGATCAGCGGCGCCGCGGCGCCGTAGACCGCCGCCTCGTCGTCCACGGGCTCGCGCGTCACCACCGCCGAGGCGACCTCCCGCCGCCGCCCGGTGTCCGGCCCGCCGCCCGGGTCTTCGGCCCGCGGGACCCGCGCCGTTTCCCCCGGCCCGCTGCTCCGGCCCCGCCGCCGGGGCCGTGCAGCACCGACCGGCTGGCCCTCCATCCCGCCGGCCCCCTCCTCCAGCGCCGCCACCCGCGCCTCCAGGTCGCCGAGCCGCTCCCGGTGCGCCACCAGCTCCGCCCCGTCTCCGGCGACCAGCCGACGCTCCAGCGCCTGCTGCACCCGCCGGGTCAACACCCCCCGCTCCCGGCACCCCTCCAGCGTCCGGATGTCCACCTCCAGAGCCTCCGCCGTGGCCCGCGTACCCAGCTCCTGCACCATCCCCTGGAGCACGCTCATCAGCCGCAGTTGGTGCACGTCCTCCACCCGCTGCGCCGCTGCGCGCAGCACCTCGTCCTTCGCCATGCTCACCTTCCTCCGCCAATTGCTGTTTTCAGCTAGGGGCCTTGCACGCCCCTCCGGCTTTTCCGGCCCGCAAGTCGTAGCTGCGTCTTGCACAAAGCGGCAAGGGGACGGCCCGCAAACCCGGCCTCGTCCCCCTCCCTCGATGCACCCTGGCGCATAGCTGCGCCAGCTACGACAGGGACGCCGTCTTCCGCTCCCGACCCACGGGGCATCTCCTGTACGCGGGTAGTACACCACGATTCTGGGGCTCTCCATGAGTCCCTGGACGGTCGTGCGTCCATGCACCCCCCTCCGTTGCATTTCGCTGCCCGCAGCTGACCCCCACACTGTTGATTCTGAACATTCGTTCTAACAAGAACTCACGGAGGTGCCCATGCTTCGACTCCAGCATGCCTCGATCCCGCGCCTCGGCAGGATGGCCATCGTCCTCCTCATCGCCGCGGCGGCCCTGCTGCCCGTCCTCCCCGCCGCCGCCCAAGCCCCGCCCGGCACCGTCATGGTGAACGCCCGCGGGGACCTGGTGGAGCGCCGGGACGACGGGAGCTTCATCGCCCGCCCCGTCTTCGACAGCCCCCTGGCAGTGCTCCACTACGGCCTCCGGGACGCGGACACCGGCACGTGGCTCACGGGCGTCTACCGGGTCATCGACGGCGACCGCGCCCTGGCCCACGGCTGGGAGTACTCCTTCGTCTACCCCGACCTGCCCGAGCACCCCGACCTGGACCCCGAGGAGGCCTACCTCCTGGTGATGCTGACGGCGGAGACCCTCGGGGACGCCCTCCAGACCCACTACGCCGTCGTCCCCGTCCACCAGCCCGACAACCTCTGGGACCGGGTGCTGGCGGCCCTCAACCCCGAGCGGTGGGCCCGCGCCCTGGCCGCCTGGATCATCCAGGGCGTGCACGGGACCCTGTGCGGGGCGGTGGAGCGGGCCGTGGGCGGCGACGTCGACAACTGCGAGGGGGTGTAGCCGTGGAGGACGTCTTCACCGGCACCCCCGCGTCCCTGACCTACGCCCATCCCCTGGTGCGGGAGGCCTGGTCCATCGTCTGGTACATCACCACCGGCGCCCTGGTCTGCATCCTGGGCTGGATGGGGCTCACCATGATCGTCGGCCACCACCTGGGGCGGGAGCAGGCGGGCTGGCGGGAGCTGGCGCCCCGGCTGGTCCTTGGCCTCGTGGCCGCGGCCTCCTCCCTCTGGTGGTGCGCCCTGGTCCTGGACCTGGCCCACGCCGTCTCCACCTACGTGGCCACCGTCCTGGACGTGCGTCCCGGCGACCTGCTCCGCTCCACCGTGGACACCCTGCTGACGGCGGTGCAGGCTGGGAGCGTGGGCATGGCCCTCTTCATGGCCGTTTTGTACATGATCTATGGGTTCTTCGTCCTGTATGTGCTTATCCAGATGCTGCTCCGCATCGCCCTCATCGACCTGCTCCTAGCCCTGGCCCCCATCGCCCTGGGCCTCTGGATCCTGCCCCACACGGCGGGCTGGGGACGGCACTGGCTCCGGACCTTCCTCATCACCGTCTTCCAGCAGGCGGTGCAGCTGATCGCCCTGGCCCTGGGCATCGGGTTCCTCAACGAGTTCGCGGGCATCGCCGCATTTGAGCCGGTGCAAGACCTGGTCTGGAAGCTGCTGCTCTCCATGGGATTCATCTACCTGGCCGGCCGGGTGCCGTCCCTCTTGGGCAACGCCAACACCTTCGACCACTGGCTCCAGACCCTCCACTTCGGCATGGCCCTGCCGGGCTCCCTGGCCCGCAACGTCCGGACCGTCGCCATGCTGGCCAGCGGCGCCGCCGCCGGGCCCGCGGGCGTGGCCGCCGCCGGGGCGGGGGCGTCGGTGGCGGCCCGGGGCGTGCGCTCCGCCGTGGACCTGGCGTCATCCGCCGGGGCGGCGGTGACGTCGCCCCGGAGCAGCGGCGAGTAGATGGAGCGTGAAGGAGGAGTCATGGGCCCATAGGGGAGCGGTGACGCCGCGGGACGACACCGAGACACGGAGGGGGCGCGCAGAGCCCCGGAGCAGAAGAACGCAACACAGCGCGCGAGCGCGAGGAGGGAGAAGAAGAATGGAACAGTTGACGCAGACGATTTCGAACCTTGTGGGGATCATGCTTGGCCTGGTGGGGGCCGTCGGGGTGGGATTTTTCATCTACGGCGCCTACCTCTATCTCACGGCCTCGGGAGCGCCCCACCAGATGGAGCGGGGCAAGAGCGCCATGATGACGGCCATCGCCGGCATCGTGCTGGCCATGGTGGCCTTCGGCGTGGTCGAAGTGGTCATGGACGCCGTGGTGGACCCGGTGGTCGACGTGGACGTCCCCAGCCCGGCGACGCCCACACCGACGCCGACCTCTTAGGGGACGTCGAGGAGCTCAAGAATACTAGGAGGATGTAACGATGCGAGAACACGAAGTGCCCACCCACGTGCAGGCCGAGGACCGGGTGCTGCTGTGGTTCACCTTTCCCCAGATCGTGGCCCTGACGGCGGTGGCGGCCCTGGCCTACGGGGTCTACCGTTACGCGCCCGTCGGGCCGGAGGCGGTCCGCATCGCCCTGGCGGCGGGCTTCGCCCTCACCGGCGCGGTGCTGACGGCGGGGCAGGTCGGGGGCCGGCGGCTCCCGGCGGTGGCTGCGGACCTGCTGCGGTTCGCCCTGGGGCCCCGCCGGTACGCGGGCCAAGCCGCCGACCTGGTGCGGGCCGAGGCCCCGGCCCCGGTCGCTGCCGCCGCGACGCCGGGGCTCGGACAGCGCCTGGTCCAGCTGGCGCGTCGCCGACCTCGCGATGACGCGGACCCTGGCGACGACCCGGTGCGTGCCGAGGATCCGTCGCAGGTCGCCTCCGAGTCGGCGGGGCTCCTGCAGCACCTGGCGGAAAAGGCCCGTCGGCGGCTCCGCCGGGAGCGCCGGAGCGGCGAGCGGCGCAACGGCCGCCGTCGCCCGGGCCTCGGCTGGCTGAAGAGCGTCCGCCAGAGGCGGGGCAGCGGGAAGCCCGGTGACGGAACGCGGCGGCAGGGCCGCCGCAGCAAAAGCGCCCGGAAACGGTGGCTCGGGACGGCGGCGACGGTCCTCCTCATGGCGGCCATCCTGCCCCAGACGGCCCTGGCCCAGGGGCTCAACCCGGCGCAGCAGCAGTGGCGGTCGAACGACATCGCCTTCGAGCCAGGGGCGCCGGTGCCGGGCCGCCGGCTCTACGTGGAGGCCCTGGAGGTCTCAGGCGGACGGGCCACGGCGACGGTGCGGGCCGCGGCGGCCCTAGAGGTGCGGGCCCAAGCCTACGGCGGCCCGGGGGGCCGGTCGCTGGTGACGTCCCAGACCGAAACACTGGTCACGGGGCAGGCGGCGGTCTTCGACCTGCCCCTTACAGGAGACGTCCCCTCCCTCACCCTCTCCTGGGTGGACCGCACCCTGCAGGCGGGGGCCGTCTCTCTCCTCCTCGCCCAGTTGCCCCATCCCCTGCCGACGGCCGAGGGGGAGCTCTGCGACCTGCGGCTCACGTCTCTGGCGTGGCGACCCGGCGCCATCGACGGCAGGGTGGCCGCCGCCTGCGTGACGTCCCTCCCGGAGACCCTCACCGTGGACACCGTCACCGGCCACCGGAGCGCGCAGGCGGAAGTGGTGGGCACCGGGCGGGTGACGGCCGTCACGGGGACCGTCACCGTCGGGAACGGCACGGCATCGGTGCGCATACCCTTCGTTCGTGACGGAGTGACGTCCTTCAGCCTCCCCGTCGGCGCCGGGGCGGCGACCCACCGCCTGACGGTGGTCGCCAACCTGCAGGCGACCCTCGCCGTCTCCCTGCCGCCGGTGGTGGAACTGACCCACCATCCGGCCCGGGTGGAGCAGGTCACCACGACAGTGCAGCTGTATCGCCCGGGGGACAGCGACTACGACAGCCAGACGGTGACTGTCACCCACGATGACGGCAGCACGTCCTCGGCCACGGCCACGGCCTACGCCTCCGTCCCCGCCGTCAGCGTCTCGCGGGACGTCACGGTGGACGTGACGCACAAGGAGCACGTGCGGGCCGAGCTGGTAGACCGGGGAGACGTCCAGCGCACCCGCCCGCAGACCACGGCCCTCGGTGCCGCCATCTTCGCCGACGCCCCCTATCAGACGCTGACCCTGCCCACCCCCGAGCCGGAGCCGCCCGTGGGCACCCAGTCTCCCAGCGGCGACGGTGCGGTGCAGGAGACCTTCAGCATCCTCGGGTGGACATGGCCGTGGTAGCACGTGTCGTCACCGGCGCTTTGCTGGCCCTTGCGGCCCTCTCAGGCATGGGCGTGGGGCCCAACGACCCACGGGCCCTGCTCACCGAGTTCGACCGGGTTATCACGGCCATGGCCTTCGCGGCGGCGGGCCTCGCCGTCTTCGCCATCGTCTGGGCCGGCGTCGTCCTCATGGCCGAGGGGACGGAGGAGCGGGGCTCGGGGCGGGCCAAGAACGCCGTCTTCGGGGCCGTGGTGGGGCTGGTGCTGGTCCTCTCTGCCAAGGCCGTCGCCCTGGCGCTCCTGAGCCAGGTCCACCCCATCTCCTAGGCGGCAGGAGACGTCACCCACACCGACGGTCGTCACATCCATGACGGTGTGCCGACCCGGAACGATTCAGAGACAGGAGGAATGCGCGTGAAGTCGATCTTAGGCAGGAAGAAGCAACGGCAGGATGAGCAGTCGCAGCAGAACGGGGCAATGCCCCCCCTTCCCCGGTGCTTCATGCTCTCGCATGTGGAAGAGGAGTCCCTGGTGCGCCTGGACGGCGTCAGGCTGGGGGTCTGCGAGGTGCTGGGGCTGGAGATGGACGAGCCCCGGTTGGGATCCTTCGCCGGGGCCCTGAACGCCCTGGACTTCGCCGCGCAACTCCTGGTCCGCCAGCATGGGCCCGTTTTGGGACGTCTCCGGGACGAGCTCGCGGCGGCCGAGCCGGCGTCCCTGCCGCCCCAGACCCGCGGGGCGGCGGAATCCCTGCGGGGGCTCCTGAGCCGTCTCGAGCAGCGGGAGGGCGTGCTGGACCGGCGCTTCTACGCCGTCGCCGAGCTCGGACGCCAGGGCGACCTGCGGGGGCTCCTGTCCCGGGCGGGCCTCTCTGTGCACCCCCTCCAGGGCCGGCAGCTTCGCATGTTCGTCGCCGCCTGCGCCCTGGGCGGCTCGCCGTCCGAGGTGGACGGGGACGTCTCCGTCGAGGTCGAGGTGAACCGGGGCGACGTGCGGGTGGGCGAGCGTCACATCCGGGCCCTGCACTTGGCCAACTGGCCCCGGGCCCTGGCCCCCGGTTTCCTGCAGGGGCTCATGGCCGCCGGCGCCCACATGGACCTCTCCCTCCACCTGGGGCCCATCCCCGCGGAGCAGGCGGCCCGGACCCTGGAGTGGCAGAAGGTGAGTTTCGAGTCGGCCCACGCCCTCTCCCAGCGGCGGGGCCGCACCATGTCCCCCGAGGCGGAGATCGCCCTGGAGGACGTCACACGCCTGCGCGACGAGGTGCAGCGGGGCCGGGAGCGCCTCTTCCACGCCTCCCTCTCTCTCACGCTCCACGCCGCCGATGCGGCGTCGCTGAAGGAGGCGACCCAGCGGGCACGGGCCCACTTCGGCGCCACCCTGGGGAAGCTGGACCCCCTCCCCTTCCGCCAGCGCGAGGGGGTGCTGGCCTCCCTGCCCCTGGGGCTCAACGCCGTGAACCAGTGGCGGACCCTGGACACCTCCTCCCTGGCCCGCCTCTACCCCTTCTCGCCCCCGGACCTGGACACCCGGTCGGGCACCCTCTACGGCCTGGACCTGCGCTCCTCGTCCCCGGTGGTCTACGACCCCTTCGACGGCACGCACCTGAACGCCAACACCGCCGTCCTAGCCCGGTCGGGATCGGGAAAGTCCTTTGCGACGAAGCTGGGAGTGCTCCGGGGCCTCTGCCGGGGGGTGCGGGCCTATGTCATCGACCCCGAGGGGGAGTACGCCGACATGGCCCGGGCCGCCGGGGGGCGCGTGCTCTCGCCGGGCGTCCCCGGCCAGGGCATGAACCCCTTCGTCCTCGACCGGAGCGACGGCGAGGAGATGCTGCTCAGGATCGGCAGCCTCAGACGCCTCATCGAGGTCATGGTGGGCGAGCGCCTCAGCGTCGAGCGTCGGGCTGCCCTAGACCACGTCCTGGCCACCTACTACGCCGAACCCCGGGAGGGGGCCGGCTTCAAGGACTTCTACGCCTACCTCAAGGCAGAGGACAGCGACGGGCTGGCGGGGCTGCTGCGGCCCTTCGCCACCGGCAGCCTCCGCCATCTGTTGTCGGACGAGGGCGACGACCTCCTGACCAACGAGGCGCTGGTGACCGTCTTCGACCTGCGCCTCCTGGAGCCCGAGCTCCGCCCCGCCGCCACCATGGTCTGCACCGAGACGGTGTGGGCGGCGGCCGCCCGGGACCCCCGGCCCCGGCTCCTGGTCGTGGACGAGGTCTGGAGCATCATGCAGCACCCCGAGGGGGCCGCCTTCATGGTCTCCATGGCCAAGCGCGCGCGGAAGCACCGGCTGGGGCTCCATTTCATCACCCAGGACGTCCAGGACCTGCTCTCGGAGGACACCTCCCGGGCCATCACCGGCCACTCGGGGCGGGCCCTCCTGCAGAACGCCGCCTTCAAGCTCCTCCTCCAGCAGGACGCGGCGGCGATATCGGCCGTGGGCGGGGCCTTCGACCTGCCCCACGACCTGCAGCGCTGGCTCCTCTCCTGCCCCCGGGGCGACGGGCTGCTCTTGGCCAAGGGCAACCGCTTCCCCGTCCGCATCGAGGCCACCCCCGAGGAGACGGCCATCATCGAGTGGCGTCCCGGCCCTCGCTAGGGGGGTCTTCGACCCATCTGGTTTCGAAAAGACGAATTGGAGGTTATGTCATGGAATCCAACGCTAACCATGGTCGCTCCGACGGCGGCGACCCTGTCGCCGAAGCCGCCGAGCGCCAGGAGCCCGTAGGGCCGCGGGGGACGGGCGTCAACGCCCTGGACATCCTGCTGGGCCCCGACCGCCGAAAGCGTCCGCCGGTCCTCCTCTCCGTCACCCCGCCCCGCACCGGGGAGCGCACCATGCTGGGGGTCGAGAACCTGCTCCAGTCCATCGCCGTCCCCGAGCCCTTCGCCCTGGAACTGGCCGCCGGCGCCGGCGGCGTTGCCCTCTACGCCCGCTGCCTGGACGGCGAGGTGGTGCGCGGCCAGTTCGCCTCCCACTACGCCCAGGCGCGCCTCCGGGAGGTCCCGCCCGAGGAGGACCCCCTGCGGCTCCGAAACGGCGAGGCCGCCTGGGGCATGACCCTCTCGGTGCAGGGCCCCGAGTACGTGCCGCTCCGCACCTTCGGCGACCGGGACCTGCTGGACGCCGGCTCCGACCCCCTGCTGGCCATCCTGGGTGCGCTCTCGGCGCTCCGGGAGGGGGAGCGGGTGGTGGCTCGGCTCCTGCTGCGCTCCCTGGGTCCCGACTGGTCGAAGCGCCACCAGGAGCTGGCCCTCAAGGGCCCCAGGGGCGACCGGCCCCTCTCCGCCGGCGGCGAGCAGGTCTGGGCCCACCAAGCCGACGGCGCCAGCCTCGCCCTCCTGGGCCTGGTGGTGCTGGCCGCCCTGCGGGGCTACCTCTGGGTCCGGGACGGCGAGACCCTGACGGCCGCCCTCTTCGGGGCCGGGTTCCTAGCGGGCATGACCCTGGGCAGCTGGGCCTGGTGGCGCTGGAACCGCTCCCGGAGCCGCGCCTACGACCCCCTCCTGATCCGCGAGAAGACCGCCCGCGTCGCCTTCGACGCCGAGCTCCAGGTCACGGCCGTCATGCCCAGCGAGGACGGGGCGCCCCGGGCGGCCGAGCTCCTCCGGCGCGTCGCCGCCGCCTACCGCCACTACGACCACCCCGCCGGGGCCCGCTTCCGGGTGAGCCCGGTCCGGCGCACCCTCCTCCCCGCCGCCGTCCTCCACCCCCGCGGCCCCGGCCTCTTCGGCGGCCGGAGCGTCCTGGGGGTGCGGGAGGCCGCCGCCCTCTGGCACCCGCCGGGGGCCGGGGACGAGACGCCCCTGGTGGAGCGCACGGCCGCCAGGACCCTCCTCCCCCAGGCGCGGCCCGCGGAGGGCGCCCTGGTGGGGGACACCACCGAGGAGCGCTCCCGGGAAGTCCGCTTCCCCGAGGACCTGCAGCGCCGCCACCACCTCTACCTGGCCCGCACCCGCATGGGCAAGTCCACCTTGATGCAGCACATCGTCGCCCACAAACTCCGGGAGAAGGCGGCGGGACGGGACGGGGACGCCATCGTCGTCGTCGACCCCCACGCCGACCTGGTGGACGCGCTGCTGGAGCAGGTGCCGCCGGAGATCGCCGGGCAGGTGCGCCTCATCGATCTGGCCGACGCGGCCCGCGCTCCCGGCATCAACCTCTTGGACGCCCACGTCTTCGCCGACCGGGACCGCACCGCCGACTCGGTGGTCCGGGTGGCCCGGGGCCTCTGGGAGCAGTGGGGGCCGCGGATGCAGTCCATCCTGGAGCACACGGTCAAGACCCTCCACGAGGCCAACGCCCACCCCGACACCGACGCCCGCGACCAGCACACCATCCTGGACGGCCTCAGACTCCTGTCCGACGCCAAGTTTCGCGGGCAGGTGCTGGCCCGGGTCGACGACCCCTACCTCCTGGACTGGTGGGCGCGGGACTTCGGCGGCTGGCACCGGGACTACCGGGCCGAGGCCCTGGCCCCGGTCCAGACCCGCCTGGGCTACTACGCCTCCTCCCGGCGCGCCCGGGCCATCCTGGGGCAGCCCGCCTCCACCGTCGACGTGCGCCGCACCATCCTGGACGGGGGCGTCCTCCTCATCTCCACCGCCCAGGGGCAGGCGGGCCGCGATGTCGCCGCCCTGGTGGGGGCCTCCCTCCTCAACCTGGTGGACGCCGTGGTGCGCGAGCAGGGGAGCCTGCCGCCGGAGCACCGGCGGGGCGTGCTGGTGGTGGTGGACGAGATGCAGACCATGCCCGGGGTCGACTACGAAGGCATGCTCTCGGAGCTGGGGAAGTTCGGGGCCAGCTTCATCCTGGCCAGCCAGAGCCTGTCCAAGCTGGAGGACCTCTCCCGCGGCATGCGGGACACCATCCTGGCCAACGTCGGCTGCCTGGCCGTCTTCCAGGTGTCGGGCGCCGACGCACGGCAGCTGGTCTGGGAGATGGGCAAGGAGCGGGTCACCGAGGACGACATCACCTCCCTGGAGGTCCACCACTGCTACGTGCGGGCCACGGTGGGGACCCGGCGGATGCCCGCCTTCTCCATGCAGGTGCGGAAGCCCGAGGCGGGCGACCCGGAGACCGCGGCCCGGATCCGGGAGGCGTCCCTGGACTACACCACGGCGGTGGAGGAGGTGGCCTACCGGGACGCGGACGCCGAGGAGCGGATCGCCGCCTACCGCCGGGGCCTGGCCGGGATCACCGACAAGACCCCCGAGAAACCGGCCGCGAAGCAGCCCCATGCGGGCCGAACCCGCAAGGGCAAGGAGGCCGGCGCCGGCGAGCCCGACAACCCGGCGGCACGGGCCGGCAGCCAGGAGCGGGAGGAATGACGCTCGCCGCGCGCCCCCTCGCCATCCTCCGGCAGCTGACCGAGACGCCCTTCGCCGATCGGCTGGAGCTGGCCGCCTTCTCGGGGCTGCCCGACCGCACCGTCTACCGCGCCGCCGCGCGGCTGGTGCGGGACGGACTGGCGGCCTGGCTCCCCCACGCCACGCCCCTGGTCCCCTTCACCCGCCGCTACTACGCCACCGCCGCCGGGCTGCGGGAATTGGCCTTCGAGCAGGGAATGCGGCCGGAGGATCTCCTTCTCGACAACCCCGTGTCGACCGAGTGGCAGCGGGCGCTCTTGGAGCGCCTCGACGGCGCCGCCGGCATCTACCGTCTGGCGGCGGCCATCGCCATCGAGGAGGGGGCCGTGCGCTTCCAGTGGCACCGGGCCCTGCGGCTGGACGCCTCCATGGCCCTGCCCGACGGCCGCTCCCTGTGCATCCTCCGCTTCGGGCACACCAGCGACCGGACCGGGGCCGCCAAACGGGTTCGCAACCTCCTCCGCGGACCCCTGCCCGGGGCGCTCCTCATCCTGATGCCCGACCCGGTGCGGCTCCGCCACGCCCAGCGGCTGCTGGCCCGGGCGCCGATCCGGGTCTTCCTGGCCGTCGAGAGAGAGGCGGTGGGCGCCGGGCCGGAGGCGCCCGTCTGGCATCCGCCCACCATCGCCGCGGACCTGGGCCTGCACTATGTGCTGTCACATATTCGGCCTGGCGGCATCGTTCCGGCGGAGCCGTGGCACCGGAAGGTAACGATGCCGGGGGAGTTGGCGCTGGGTGGCGGCAACGCCGAGATGCCCGCATACCTCCTGACCGGAGCGCTCAAGCCCGCCGAGAAGCGCGCCCTCGACCTGATCTTCGACTGGCCCTGGATCACTTCGGCGCAGCTCGCGGGGATGCTGGGGGTCAAGGAGGAGAGGGTGCTCAAAGTGCTTGCTCGGCTGGGGGAGTGTGGGCTGGCGGAAGGGGCGGATATCACGGGGACACGGCGATGGACCGTGTCTGACCGAGGACTGGCCTGGCTGGGACGACGGGACCGCACACTGATCAGCGTCTTGCGGGATAGGTGGGGCGCCACGCCTCGAGACGTGACTGCCCCCCCAACCTGGCGGGACGTCCCGGGCAGGATCACGCGGCAGTTGCTACGCAACCTCGAGCACACGGACGCCGTCTATGGCTTCATGGCGGATTTGGCTGTGTGGGCGCGGTCGCACGGGTGGGAGGTGGTGCAGATGGACCCGGCCTTCCGGGCGTCGCGGTACTTCTCCTTGCACGGACACCGCTACGCCGTCCACCCCGACGCCTTCGGTCTGTTGCGTCAACCGGGGCGGGATGTGCCCTTCTTTCTGGAGTGGGAGCGCCGCGCGGTGCGGCCCGTCACCATGGCGGAACGGCTCGCACCCTATTTGCGTTACTTCTCGACCCGAAGGCCCACCAACGATCACGGGGCAAGGCCTGTGCTGATCGTGATTCTCCCCGATGCACTTGCCGCAACGCACTTTCAGAGGGCGGCAAAGGCCGCTATGCGCCGCTCTGGACTACACGTGCCCCTGCGGATAGCTTACCCGTCCAACCACGGCAATGATAATCAAGAGCCCCCAGACGCGTTGCGCGTGTTGAAACTTGGCCTAGTTGACCACTTACCTCCGAGTGATCTTGAGTCCAACGTAAACCACATAGAGTGAGGTCCCAGGTTCCTCAGGCCATGCAAAGTGGATCCGAAACGGTGGGTGATTCACCTTGCCATGCCAAGTGCAATCAATGAATTCGCCGACTCGGTCTGGATGTCGGAATCTCAGCTCCGTCCTAAACTCACTCTTTTCCGTGATTGACGAATCTGAAAACCATGCCCGGTCGCCTGTGAAGTGGTTCTGATAGATTCGGTTGCCCTCTTCGTTTCGTCGACCAGCGGCATCCGTGTTGTTCGCCAGACTTTCCAAGACAGCCAACCGGTCAAATATGCGCATTGCAGCCCCTGGGACGAATGGCTGCCCCTTTAGCGGGTTGAAGCACTCGTTCGCAAAGGTCAATCCCAAGAACTTGGCTCGTGAGGTATCCTCTAGACGTGACCACGAATTGATGGGGGGCTCAGCTGCCCTGAGGGCCACTAGCAAGTCTTCAACTTGCCAGTAGTTGAGAACTTGAACTGTTTGTTCCGCACGTTCCCCAAGGCCCACCTCAATGTGCCGGCGGGTCCATCCGGATGGATCGAGGCTCACTAGCCTTCTATCTATACCATTCACAGTACAGTGAGCGGTTTCGCCGATTGCGGAGTCTGTAATTATGTCTCCGTTACACCATATCCAGTCTTCTGGCGAGTGCCTGTCGAAATCCTCCCAGAATGGCCCCCAGCGTGTAAGCCACTGAGCCACAGATCTCTTTTCACTCTCAGGAAGTCTCTGCAATGCTTCGTACAGGGACATCGACTCACTGATGGACTTATTCAATACCTGCTTATTTGCATAGACTTCTATCCCAAACTCACCTGCACTCCTTCGGAGCAACATCACGGTCTTGATCGAGTCACGAAAGGAGGACATGTCGGCAAATTGCCCGTGAAGCGATAGATCGTTGAGCAGGAGATTCATCTACTCGCCCCACCCAGCAAAATAGTCCATGTCTTTGTCGAACTGGTCAAAGAATCCCTGAGGCCAGGCATCGATGTTCCCTGAACTGTCCACAGTAGGGCTCAAGACTTGTGGTGCATCCGAGGTACGTGCCCGGAAGAAGTGAATCATCACTTCCTGGGACTCTATGAGATTCGCCTTCACAGCTCGCCGAATGCCATTCAGCAGATGGTCGCTGTGCGTCTCGACGATGACTTGAACGCCGGTTTGCGCAACCTCAGCCAAGAACCGGCCCATCAGAGCCTGGCCTGCTGGGTGGAGGTGCACTTCTGGGTTTTCAATGAGCATGACGTTGCCTCTAGGAAGTGACAAGGCGGCAACAACTATCGGAAGAACTTGCGTAATGCCAAATCCACAGTGGATAGGCCGTAGGAATCCCGTGGCTTCAGATGTCCTCACGCCCAACGTTACAATGTTTGCGTTTGGCACCGATTGAACGTCAATCGCACAGCCGGGAAAGAACTCGTCCAGTCTAGCCCCGACCTGGTGCAGCAGCGTGGGCGGAACAGCGTTGATCCTTAACCCGCTCATCACTCTTGTGTCTCGTCCCCTCTCCAGGACGCTTACGGCGTTCTCTCCCCGGGGGCCTACTCGATTGTGTGTGTGCGGGTCCTCCAGTGGGTAAAATTCACGAGGGCCTTCCCGTTCTGCGGTGATGTATGTGATATCTCTGATTGCCTCTGCAAGTGCCGTAACCGCCTCGCCTACATCAAGCGGCACGAGGTACCGCAAGAGTTCGGGCTGGTCGGCTGATTCACCCGTCGCCTCGATCCGTGTGACCTGCAGGGACATATCACTGCGTTCGCCGCTGAAAGACCATTGACAGGATGAATTGTCACCCTTGAGTCCTATCCCAAAACCGTCACGTCCACTTACGTGGTCAATGACATCGGTTGCAGTTCCCAAGTAGACCGCGGATCCATTCAAGTGGACACGGTTTGACCACTCCTTGTCCTGCATGGTCTGGTGAAGAAGTGCTAAGGAGTGGAGAACGGAAGACTTGCCCGAGGCATTGGTTCCAGACAGTAAGGTTAGGGAGCCGAGTGGGAGATTCAGCAATTCAAAGCACTTAAAGTTGGTCAGACTGAGTTGATTAATCACCAAACACATCCTTAAAGAGGGCGTTAGCCATACCGAAGCGCTGCTTGACGCGCATAGTCTGGTTGGTTCCCAGGGTAATGGCGTCGTCAAAAACTGGATCTTCCAACAAACCATAGAAGCCGAAGAGCAGCGCGTCTTCCTGCTGACTGACTATGTCCGATGAGTACTTAGAGAGTCCGGTACTCATCACGTCCCACAAGGATGCGTTGATAAAGCTACGACGAGTGTCCCTTCCTTCCGTGTGTTTCCTAAACGCGTACCTGCCGAACAGTTTGAAGTTGTTCGCCAGTCCTTGACGTAGTTGGCGAGACAGATCATTGAGTTCCTCAGGTTCAAGGCTATTCATCTTCTTGAGCGTCTGAGAGAGGAATAGGTCCATATCGCCACGATACTCATCGAGAGACAGGAGCTGAAATCCACAGAACCGGTTAATGAACTCTCTGTCTCGCATTTGAGCCCTGTTGAGGCTATTGCCAATAGCTGCCACAAATAGTTCTTGCTCGGCTTCATCCCTCAAGAATCGTGTCCCTTGTCCCGTATAGAGGCAGTTCCTCATTTGCTGCCGGGTCAATCGAACACCACTGTTTACCCGCTCGAATATGTCAAGCCTCGCGCGTTCAGGGGCCTTTGAATCAATTACATACAGCGTCAGATTGCAGTCTTCAATCCGATTCTGGAGCCGGGCAGAAAGGTCACCGAATCGCTTGCGATTGAGCTCGTGCTGTTCGGGGAGGCGGAGACGGAGACGCCGGTCAGAAACAAAGCTCTTGAAGGTGGAGAGTCGCTGTAGTCCATCTACAACTACCATACGACCGTCCTCGTTCTCAGCAATGTAAAAGACTGGGAGGGGAATACGCATGAGCACCGATTCTATCAGTTTGCTTTGCTGTGCTTCAGACCATATAAAATCCCTTTGAAAGTCAGGATCCATGATGAAATTCTCTTGATCAATGCGACGCAACACATCGTGGATGGTCCTGTTTTCGTTTCGGATTAACATGGTATCTAGAGGATATTCGCCCAATTCCTCCTCATCATCAGGGGTTCCAATGCCTTCAATCTCCTCTTCCAAAGGGGAGACTTGCAGATCCTCGACCATTTCGCCTCCGATCTATCCTAGTGACGTCGTATTCGCTCTGACCGAACTCGCAGCCTGCCATCTTGATGCATGCTGCAGCTGTCGGTCAAGAAGATGCCGGGTTTGCACAAGAGCACAAAAGGTCGGCAAGTTGAACGATGAGTCCACTCTCTGGTCGCGGAACTAGTGCTCCTTGGAGAGTCTTGAAGTGTCAGCGTCCCGCTGGGGGCATGTAGTTCACACCATCAAGCCGAATCTGTGCCGTCGCCAACTCATCTGCGGTGAACAGTGTCCTCCACTGGGGATGCAGAACCACGGCCTCGACGGACAAGTCGAGACGGCCCTCTATCCAGAGCCGCGTAAAGCCCTCGGAGATAGTGCTGCTGTTGAGCAGCGACTTGGCGGTGGTGACGCCACCACGCTCAGTAAGCATCACGAGGAAGCGCGTGGGATAGTAGCCGAATGTCGATGCTTCGGTGTATATCCTCTGCATCTCCTTGTGAAAGGGGGCCTCTAAGTCGCCGTTAGGCATCTCTCATCATCTCCATGTCATTGCGGAGTTGGCGATTCAGGAGCAACGTTGGCCCATAGTACCTACTCACCTCGGCCCCTCGCTCATGTCTTGAGGGAAGTGCAAAGCCCCTAGGGGTATTATACGGGCACAACGTGTGGAGGGGTAAATGGTGCTGGAGGGCATTGTAACGGCGTTTCTCGGCGCGATCTTGGTGGGGTTGGTGCTGAGACACACCGACGCCCTATTTGGGGCGGCGCGGGGCACTTGGCGGGCACTGGGGGGCTGTGGTGCAGGTGGGTGGAGGAAACGTGAGCGGAGCACCTCATCTCCCGCTACCGCCGGAGCCACGGCGGGATAGCGGGGCCGCCCCTGGATCTGTATCCCTTGCCCGTAGAGCGGGCCATTTGCCTAGTAAACGTCTGGGACGTCCTAAGGCGGGCGCTTTCTCAGATTGCCGGAGGGCCACGGTGGCTGCGGCACACATGGGGAGTGCGGCGGGTGTGCTTTACGGTAGACATGGTGCGTACGGTGGTTGGGCGCAGGTTGGTACACAAGCTCGCAGTGCAGAAGGCCAGGGCAGTATATGGTGCGGTGAGGCATGGGGGTCACAGCGGTGCTGTTCGAGGCGCTTCTGGTTGTCGGGGTTGCCGTGGTGGGGGTGGCAATCCTCGTGGTACTGTTGGTGCTGGAGCCTATCAAGTTGGTGCGACGGGTGTCCCTATGGGCAGAATGGGCACGGCGGCAGCTTGTCGTAGCACCGGATGAGCGCGTAGATAAGGGCTAGGATTGCCGCCAATAGGCCAATGATGACGAACCAGTAGGCGGAGGCTTGCACGGCCTTCAGCAACTCCGTGAGGGCAACGGTGGGGTTGTGAAGGTACCGCCATAACATGAAGGTAGCCACGGCAAAGGCACCGGACAGGACGGCGATGAGCACGACATCACGTATCGTCCCCCCAATGCTGACTTCCACATGCACCTCCTATCACTAGGCTTGCGCCACCTGGATTAAGACAACTAGGGCAAAGCAAAGGCCTGCCGACCACCAGGCATACCACGCCACCTGGCGTACCAACCTGCGAGCGTCACGGCCAAGCTCCCGGAGGTTAGCAAATACGGTAGCGAAAATGGCCACGACCACGGCCACCGCCAGTATCCCAATTACCAGTTCCATGCGCCCATTGTCTCATGTGCACCCCGCCCGTCAACGTTACACGCTAGGGCAGGCGCGGCGGCCCGGCTCAGATGGATAATGGCGCGTGTGGCGTAGTAGTCTTTCATCACAACCAAGGGGAAGGTGGGCAACATGGGGCAGGCAAGTGCATGGGCCGTAGTGGTGATGGAGTTTGGCGGTGCTAGCTGGTGCTCTCTAGACCTATGGGAATCGCTACAATACAACCGGCAGCGAAAAGCACAGCCCCAAGAACAGCCAGGGCCTGCCGAAGTAGAGAACCCTGGGCTGCTGCTCTAGACAACGAGCCAAGCCCAAGGCCGGACGCCACTAAAGCTATTGCCAGCACAACCATGTTGACTTATCTCCTGTGTGCCCCTCATTGAGGCAGGTTGTTAACCACACCCAGCGCCCTAAAGCAATTGGGGCACGAGAGAGAGAAGTGCAATAGTCCCCCACTTCTCTGAGTTTTCCACAGATCCGTAGGGTCCAGTGCTTTTCGGCAGGTATGGTTTGCTCACGTGAGCCAACGCGGTAGAAACAATTGCATTCCTGTCGGTTGCTCAAAGATGTTCCAGGGCGGCAGGTTGACTTCAATCAGGGGCGCATCAGGAAAGGCGTCACCCTCGACGGGATGTAGTGTGGACGCAAGGTAGGCTTCCACTCCACTCCTGCTATTGGGCTCTACATTCGCCCACGTTACCCGAAGGCCCGGCTCATGTTGCATTATCCTTGGGGAAATGCTGTGGCGGTAGAGTCGCTCTGCGATGTGTCCCTGACCAACATAGATTGTTGGCCCAGTGAACTGCCAGATGATGTAGACCCCCTCATCGAAGGGCAATACTCCGGGGAACGGTACAGGGAATTCGTGGAAGCCCCGTCCAGGTCTCTCCCATTGCATATGCATCACACCTTCCTTTGAGCATGCTGACCCGGATAGAAACTACGCACCACCCAGGTGCTCTATGGCCTGGTGAATTACCCGCCGTGCATGAGCATCCTGCCCGGAGATTTCCTTGGCAAGGTAGTAGACGGCGTGGAAGACGTCGCGCATTTCGTCAAGGTCGCGTCGGCGTCGTGGTAATAGGTCCAGTTTCGACAGACGGTTGTAGCGGATAGTGAACTTCTTGATTTGCCCCTGAGATGGAGCGTCCTTTGCCAAGTCAGACTCCCCAATCATCACAGTCCCCTGCATGAAATCCCACATAAGAACTGTCTTGGTGGTTCGGGCCTCTCCGCACTACTGCCAATACCATCCTGGGACTCTGCAAGGCCGTCTACATTGCGGTTAGACTACGGTGTAGTCATAGGTTTGGGTGAACACCTAATCTTGCCAACCGATACTCCCTAACAAAGGCGCGGGCCAGACTTGCGTATGCCTTGTCGCCACCAACAAAGTCTCGCAGTTCATTCTTCAATGTCTCAACCTTGATGGCATTGCTCTCTCCCTTGGAAGCCTTCTTGATTTCGTACAACAGCCCCAGGTAACACCGCCTTAGACCGCGCAAGGTGTCTCTCCTTTTCTTAACGTGATGCGATTGATATAGCTTGGTTGTCCGGATTGTTTCCTCGCCCAAGGGGCTCCCAGCTCTAGGTATTGCTAGACCTAAGGTTGCCTCCAAGGAAACCGGGCTGCCCAATCCGATGTCTCCATCCTCCTTTACAATGAACGAGACGTGGTCCTCAGGATCAAGTGCGGGGTCTGATGGATCGAGAATCAGGAGATCTCCACCGGGCGATGTCGGGAACTGATCCGACTTGGCGCCGTTGCAGGCCGTACACGCCAATAGTAGGTTGTTCCAATCATATGCAAGGTGCGGAAACTTGGACCTCGGGCGAACGTGCTCAACCTCTTTCCCACGACCGCTGTCCGGGATGTAGTCTTCGCAGTAGCAGCATTTTCCGTGCTGCATCTTGTGCAGCGCCTTTACGACACTAGGTCGGTTGTATCGATTCTGAGCGGAAGACGTTGATAGGACGGATGGTGCAGAACTTGTACGCTTGATTTGAATCACGCAATTGCCCTCAGATTTCTTGCTCAAGCTCATCGATTACGGATCTCTGTCTCATTTCAGCCCACTGCGCAGCATTGAGTTCGACATCGGTCTGCCCCAGCCTAATCGATTGAATCAGTCTGACCATTTCCAAGTATTCTACGGCACGCTCTCTTTGCCCTTCACTCAGAGACTCATTGCCAGCCAAGAATGAGAGCTCCTCTAGAATGTGTTCTGAGTCGGGGTCGTAATCAACCACGTAGTCAAAGGCCTCGGATGCGAGTATCTGATCCGTCCTCCTGCCACCGAGGGGCTCGATACTGGCTGCCTCCACTCCCTTGTCGTCTGCTTTCCTGAGATGATAGTGGCGGTGAGGCCCGTCGGCGGACATGGAACGGAAAGTCCTTGCCACGAGTGGAGAGTGTGTGGCAGTAAAGAACTGGACTTGAGGCCAGGTCTTTCGAAGATCCGAGACTATTCGCTTCTGCCACTTGGGGTGAAGATGCTGTTCAATCTCGTCTATGATGACGATACCGTCCATGGGCCTCCCCAATTGTCTTCCGGAAGCCACCGCCCATCCCAGGAAGTCAGTAACCCAAAGAAAGGTGGATTTGTAACCGTCTGCAAGGTCGCGGAGAGCAACCGTTACGTCGTGGGGGTCCCTGACTGAAATCCCCATATCGCTAGTGCCGTTTTCCGCCAGGTTGACGCTGGATAGCCCTAGTATGTCTTTCAGAGCTTCTAATATGTTCTCTTGTCTAGTGTGTTGTAACCGTCGGATAGTCAGTTCTGGATTCTGCAGGCCTTCGCTATAGTTAAATAAGTTGTAGACGGCGCTGATAGCCGTGTAGCCCGCAATGTCTCCAGTTCCCGACGTGCCACGGCCGGCCCCGTAGCCGCAAACAAAAATACGGTGCCAAGGAAAATCCTTCCTTGGCGTGGTCTTCTGCCCAAGACTCTCCAATTGCCGGTTGAGTCTAGTCAGAGACGTTTCTACTCGAAACTCTCCTTCAACGCGGCCGCCTACAAGGTCGACGAGGTCAATGCGAATGGTGGCTTTGTCTTTGCCGTCTCGGATGTATCCGCTGTCAGACTCCCGCAAGAGGCCGGCAGCACTCGAACCATCGCACAATCCTAAGGCAATTGCCTTCAGCAACGTAGTCTTCCCGGAAGCATTGTCTCCGGTCAATAGAGTCCAAGGAGCTGTTGCTGCTCCCACATTGGGTTCGACTACGACATTCTCGAAGCAGCGAAAGTTCTTGAGCTCAACTCGGTTGACATATAGCATCGGTTTGTCTTGACCTTCTTCATTCTTACCCAAATAGGGGCCGAAAACTATTGTGAGTAGGGGCCGCTATGTTCCCCGAACGGGCACCATGGCGCCTTGGCCATAGTAGGTCACCGGCGCCTGCCTGAGCGGTCTTCTGACTGAATGGGGGTCAATGCCCATCTTGAGGCAGTTGGTGACACCAACGGCCTCCCAATAGTTCTCAACTGGGAAGAACTGGCCCTCTTCCCAAGGCAGCTTAGAAAGGTCATTACGCATTATGTTGGAGTTCTCCCTGACCGCGATAACCTTGATACCCTGTTGGAGCGCAGCTAGGGTCGGAAGGCCCAGACAGCCGTCAGGGATGATCAGACAAGAGATATTCTCTGCACCCAAACCCTCTTGAATCCCCGTTTCTTTGCCGACGATTGATGGGCTGCGTTGCAGTCCTCTTAACACGCTCTGGAAGAACGTTACAGAAATGACCTCAGCGGCCATCCTGGCGTCCACCACACCTACATCCATCTCAGCGACTTCCCTCGACTCAAACATGGGACTGTGCGCCGCTGGCACTCCGTACTTCAAAGAGATGGCGTGAGTAAGCATTGCTTCGACACCACCCCAAGGGTTTATTAGGTCTCCCTCTTGGTAGTAGTAGCTACTGTGAAGGTGGGAAGGAATTTCTATGACGGATGCGAGTGCCACCGCGTCGAATCCGCCTAGTCGTGCGTCAAGAATCTCCCATATTTGCTCAATACCCTTTACGGTCCCTCCTGCTGAACCAGAAGGGCCGTAGTCGCCATTCATTTTGAAGCTCGGGTCTACCATCACCACTTCCGTGGTCTGTAACCCAAAGTAGGCGCGGGCTGCGTTAACGGCATTTATTGCCGCGTCTGTGAACAGCCGGTCCTCGTGAGCTTGGACAATCACCAGCAGTCTGTTTGAGCGAACGGGAATTAGTCGAGAAGTGCCCATCAGCACCTTGGCTATAACGCTCCCTTCCACGTAGTGAGTGTTTGATGGAATGTGAATGAGATCAGAGGCATTGAGTACGTTCGGGTGAGTAATCATTAAATCGCAGGAGCTCGCAACAAGATTGGCTGCCGGGCTCGCGTCCCCCGCGTGGCCTCCAACCTCCGCTCCAATCCCAGTGGGAACCAGCATCACCGCATTGAAAGAAGTCGTGTCTTCGTAAGCCCTTCTCTCGAACCTGAAAATGGATTCCGACTGGCTACCCCCGACATGAACGTTGACATCGCAGTCCCACGTCTCCTCGTTTGACTGAGTGACAGCGAACCTAATCGGTGCCTCTGTTGGGCCCAACCATTTGGCCACGCTCGTCTGCAATGCCCCGAACAGTCCCGTGGGCCCTAGGGGAGCCTGGACTTGAATGGATTGTGTAGTGAGATACTCAGTCATTGGACTTCCAGAATGACGCGAAGTCATGATAGTCAAATCTCTTGGCCACTCGATATTGCCCGTCTGGGTCCAGTATACCGACCTGTGGTAGGTTTACACCGTTAAAGCGGTGAGCTTTGGCTAGGCTGTAGGCGCCAGCTTCCCTGAAGACAACTCTTTGGCCTACCTCTAGCGGCGTAGGAAGTCTGTAGGTACCGAAGATGTCACCGGCCAAACAAGTGGCTCCTGCTATTACATACTCAAACGGTCCATCATCCAAATGCCCTACCACGTCGGGCTGATAGTCGAATTCGAGGACTTCGGGCATGTGGTTGATGGTGGTGTCCAACACTGCAATCCGTTTGCCGTCCACCTCAAAAGTGTCCAATACGCTCCCAATCAAGTAGCCGGCCGCGCGAACCAAACCTGCACCAGGTTCAATGAAGACCTCCGCACCGAACCTGGCCCTGATTAGCTCTGCGGCCTCAACCAAGGGGTCGAGGGACACGCCCTCTAGGAGGTACCCTCCGCCTAGATTAACCCATTTAACTTCTTGCCACTTGGGGATCGCATTGATGAGCGCCACAACATTATCTAGCAGTTCGTGAAAGTTCTCGGAATCCGAGTTGGAGTGGAAGTGTAACCCTTCCACTTGGGTTGGACTATCGGCCAATAACTGGGGCACTTGGTCGATTGTTACTCCCAACTTTGACCCGAGCCGGGATGGGTCGTACCTGCAATCAGAAACGTAGGAGACCTTCGTATTGACCCTGATGCCCAAACTTTTTGTGGACCCAATCACACTGCCAAAGCTCTTGAGCTGCGCGAGGGAATTAGCGGAGATGAAATCACACAGAGTGCACAGTTCTGAAAATTCTTTAGGTCTGATGCCAGGTGATGTGAAGTGAGTCTTGGCTCCCGGGAAAGAGTCTTTGATGAGTCTTGCCTCAAAGGGGGAGCTTACAGCGAATCCATCTAAGTGGGGGGCAAAGATCTCAAGCACATCGAGCAAAGCCAAAGCCTTGATTGCGTATAGAACCTTCACGCTCGCTTTCTCTCGAGCAATCAAGCCAAGGCCCAACAGACTCACGAGCTCTGATTGGTCGAACACGAGTGCTGGAGTTTCGATCTTGCTGACCACTTCCTGTGAAGGTAAGCAAGGGTCAGAAGCAAGGTCGAATTGCCCAACGTCGGTGGGTAGACCTGCTGAGGGACCAATTGAGGGAGAGCATACATCTGTCAGACGACTCTTGCTGCCCAATTCACTACTCTGCTTGCTGGCGGGTGAAAATTCCCCATCCGGAAATTCGGGTGGGCCGTATTGAGTCATGGGTGAATGGCATCGCACAGGAAATGCCAGGCAGAACTGCTTCTATCATTAGCAACGTCGCCATGACACAACTCTAGCGACATAGCACGGGGATGTATAGTCCTTAGGAGATTCCATATCGAGTTGGGACGCATTCGGATCCTCCAGTGTGATGCGGCCTATCCTTCCTATCCTTGTTTGCCGTCACGCCACCTTCTCCACCATCCACCTCAATCGAGAATTCGCACCTTGTTGGGCCGTCACCAGCGCCGTCGCCTGATAGGCCAGCATAGCTACGTAGCAGTGGAGGGTGATGCGACGGAGCCCCCTCGTGTAGTGCCGCTCCAACCGCCTGCTCTGCTTCAGCGACTTGAAGGTACGCTCAATGGCCCGTCGCTTGGCGTACAGGGCCTGCCACTCTGCGCCGTTGCGAGGGAGGACGCCGACGACTCGCAGGTTGCGGGCGGGATCCTCCCACACTTCATCGTTGCAGTACGAAAGCAGTGCATAAGTTCCCCTTAAGACCCATTGCTCCGCCGTCGGTCTTGCCTCCACTCCCCGCACCCGCCCAAGGGCTATCTCCAGATCCCAGCACAACACCGCCGCGCTGGAGTCGCAGTGCGGCGGCGTTGTGCATACAGTTAGTTATGTACTTCCCTCAAGTCTAAGTGCGCTTGGAAGCAGATCAACTCCTCCGGCACTCCAAAGTACTCTGCAATCTCCCACGCCCCTGCGAGGCCCTCATCAACCGCCTCCTTCGCGTCCAACAGCAGGGCATGAGCAAAGTCCTCCGCCTCCCTCTCCAGCCTATTCCCGAGACTCGTGTATTTCCGCATCCACATGTGATTGCCGGGATGGAGGAGTTTGTGACCGATTGCATGGGCAACAACCCACCGACGCCACCCTGGTGTCAACCTATCCGCCACGCCGATGCAGTCGTCTACCATGAGCTCCTGCAAGGACTCCAGCTTCAATTCAACCACTGCCAATCCCAGAATATTGGCCACGGATTCAGCGTCGACTTGGCCGCTGAGGCCAAGCTTCTTTCTTAGTTCCGTCGCCTTTCGCCGAGCTCCATTGACCCGCATGTTCACCGCCCCCGCAACCGTCGGTCTCGCACAAAGTGGATGAAATCCCGTATCGTCTCGACGTCCTCCGGTGGCAACTCTGCCACTGCTTGCCGAAAGGAGACTTCCGTCTCATTCAAGAGCTCTTCCAGCACATCATCTCGACCCAAGAGCCAGTCGGTGCTAACGCCGAGCGTTCTGGCTAAGTCTGTGAGATGCTCCGGTGTGGGTTGCATCTTCCCGGCTTCCCAACACCAGACAGCGTGGTGACTTACCGCCAGAAGAGCGCTGAGGTCCTTTTGGGTCATGCCGGCATTCTTCCGGACATCCCGAATGCGGGCTCCGAGTTCATCCCAGCGATAGCCGCGGTCCTGCGTCATCTAGTCCAACCCTCCTCTTTTTCCCCACAGACATGATACCAGAACAATAGTTCTTGACAACCCATCTTTATCTATGATTATATTGACGTTCTAAGCATAGCTTATGTTAAAGGAGGCTTCGTGTTGCGAGTACATCTACTTCCCCCAGTCCAGTTCACTGGTAAGGCGTTTGGAACAGGTCTCGAGAGCTTCACGTCTCGCAGGTCTTGCTGCAACTGGAAGCAACCGCAAGCACCTTTGCCCCATTGCCCAAGCTCAATGGTTCGACCTCTTCTGCAACCCTGCGATACAGACCTCGTGGCAGCAAGCATCAAGGACATCACTTCATTGGAGTGTGTGCATGAAGACAATTGACCTTTCTCTCTATCTACCCAGCGAGGACGTCTTGTCCTCACTGGTCCGAAGGCAAGTGCCGCTTGAAACGGGTCTGCTGCCTGAGGACTTCGCCATGCGTCTCGAGTTGTTGAAGGACGCCAGCGGTCTCACATGGAACGCCTTCTCCGACACCCTTGGCGTCGACCCCAAGCTGGTCTTGCGATGGCGCCAGGGAGCGGAACCCAGCGGTGGTCCAATGCACTCCCTCTTTCGCCTTTCCGCCTGCATACCTCGGGGCCTCGACATCCTGCTAGTCGAGCGTCTGCCAAAGACATCGCGATAGGAGGGCTCCATGCCACGGCGTCACGCGACCTTTCGCCGAGTCCACCACCCCTTTCCATCCGACTTTCCACTCCGGCTGCGAAGCTTCCAGGAAGCATCCGGGTTCTCATGGAACCATCTCGCCCGCAACCTCGGCACGGACGCCCTCACACTTAGGCGCTGGCGTGCCGGGTCCCGCCCCAACGCACAACACCTTCTTGCTCTTCTGGCTCTGGCCCAAAGCCTTGGCCTCGAGCACCTGCTCACCACTGCTCCGGGTCCGAAGCAAGTCTCCCTCTGGCCCATGCTGTCAGAACCCGATCACCACGCCTAGCCAGGGAGGTCATGGTCACTACAGCCTTGGCCCTCACGCCACTCCCAGACTCTAGGCTCGATGCTCGACCCTTCGAATGCCTTCAATCCAACCCTTGCCTCAGCTCCGTGGGAATCACTCCCGCCACGCAGACTCCACCTCCGACCTGTTGCGGCCAGTCAACGCTATTGGGACATGGTGCGCATAACGGGGTGCATGGACGAACTCCCGTGATAGGGATTACGTGCCCGTCTTCGTCAACCCACACTGAGTGCACGTAATCTCCAACGTACCAAACTGAGTGGCACTACGACTGCGAGCGATGACAACCATGAAAAGAGATCTACAGACTTCCAAGCGTCAAGCAACGCGACCCGGCCCCACCAAGTTGGGCGAGGTCAGGATCCACTTCAATCCAGGCCCTGGCGCCCAAGAACGCCTGAAGCGTGCCTTCAGGATTATCCTCACCGCCGCAATGCGCAACGCCTGCGTAGAAGCTGACGGCAACGCGGCTGAGACCAGCTCTTCTACAGCAGACAGTGACTAGTATGAACTTCGTTAGGTGCCCGCTTCTGTTCTTGGACAATGCCGGCACTCTCGCTCGCTACATCGTTCAAACAAAGGCACCATCCGGACAGGGCCTGGCAATCAACGCAACCAGCAGCAAGAGCCCTGAAGGGCTGTGCGGTCGGCATGTAGTGCGGTTAGCGCCGACCTTCAGCACCCGCATTCAATTGCCTGCAAGAATCATTGACGTACTTTGCAGTGAGCGGTAAGGTGGCGGAAAGAGTAGGACCCGGCGGTGCTGGACACACCCCGGGCCGTGGCGCCACCTGCAAGCACAGGTGATGCGAAGGCATTCTAGCATTCGCTGACCCGCTTCCAACAGGAGGCGGGTCTTCTTGTTAGTTCGCAATCAGGACTCAGGAGGGAACCATGGCAAGAGGCGCAAGGAGAAAGCCGGTGACCAATCGGGCGGCCATCTACGCCCGGGTGTCGGACAGGAGTCAGGATGGGGAAGACAAGACTTCCATCCAGGAGCAACTCACGGACATGGATGATTACTGCGCCCGCAGGGGCCTAAACGTCGTCGAGCGATACCAGGAGGTGGGCCGCGGCTGGTCCAAAAAGCGCCCCCAGTTCCAGCGGATGCTGGCCGACGCCCGCGACGGCCGCTTCGACACCATCGTCTGCTGGAAGTCCGACCGCCTCAGCCGTGGAATGTTTCCCGCGGCCGCATTGATGGAGGTGGTGGAGGCATATCAGGTTCGCCTCGAGTCGGTCATGGACGCCATCGACATGAAAACCTTCGGGCTCATGGCGGCCATCGGCAAGATCGAACTGGACAACTTCCGGGAACGCGCGACCATGGGGAAGCGCGGGGCGGCCAAGCAAGGGCGCATCCCCTCGGGCAAGATCGCCTATGGGTACCGCGTTGCTTCGGGAGGAATAGCCGAGGTGTACGAGCCGCAGGCCGAAGTTGTCCGGCGTATGTTTCACGCCTACGTGCATGAAGGTAAGGGAGCCAAACGCATCGCCTGGGACCTGACGGACGAAGGGGTGCCCACCTTCAACGGTGGTACGCTTTGGCATGAGCAGACCGTGCACCGGATGCTCAGCAACTCAGTCTACAAGGGTACGTGGGCCTTTGGACGGACGCGCAACATCTCGACGGACGAAGGCACGAAAGTCTACGAGCAGCCGAGCGAAAGCTGGATCCAAGTGCAAGTCCCACCGCTCGTGGACGAGGAAACCTGGAACCGCGCTCAAAGTGCAAAGAAAGAGCGGTTCAACCACGCCAAGCGCAACACCAAGCTGTTCTACCTTCTCCAGCACATGCTCCGGTGCAAAGAGTGCGGCCGCAAGTTCAGAGCGCAAGCCAACTGGCGTACGTCCACTAAAGTCAACGGGGAGAGAGTCTACTACGAAGCCACCGCGCCTAGGCGATACTACTGCTGCACGGGGTCGGACATCCGTCTCCGCTGCCGCGAGAAGTCCTGGATCCGGGCTGAGAAGCTGGAGAGCCGCATTTGGGACGAGGTACGTGGCGTACTAGAGACGCCGAGTGTCATCATCGCCGGTATTGAATCGCAGGCAGACCAGGGAATCGAGAGCTTTGCAGAAGAACAAGCACGGGCGGAGCGAGACCTCCGAGAAGTGCAACTCGAAGAGGACCGGCTTATCAGGCTCTACGTCGCTGGCAAGATCACCGAAGATCAGCTTGACCATCAACGCAAATTCATTACGGAACGACTGGAGAACCTCCGGGCCAAGCTAGACGACTACCGGGCGCGCACGGCAAGGGACGCCTCAATGCAACGGGTTGCCTGGAGCGTGCAAGAATGGGCTAGGGAGGTTGGACAGGGGCTGGACGCTCTGGTGCCCGAGGAGCAAAGAGTGCTACTGCAAAACGTGGTGGACGAAATCACCATCGATGGTGACAACAACCTTGCGATTACTGTCGCGATCCCTATTGAGCCAGACGCTGCAATTGCCTCGCACGCATCACCGTCACTGTGTACGTCTGCTTCGTCACCCCATCCTGCGCCGTCACCTCAGTCCCGATCACGTTGCCGCCGACAGCAAGCGGCAAGACGCCGTCCATGTCCTCAACCCCGTTCACTTTCACGACGTACGTCGCCCCCTCAGCTGCAGTAGCCGACACCGTCGTCTCCGTCACCCCGTACCCCACCGTCGCCGTGTACGCCGTCGTCCCCGACACAAACACCGGCGCCAACGTCACCCCACTCAGCGACAACGCACTCAGTGAAGCATCCGCCGACTTCTCCCGCGTCACCGTCACCGAGTACGTCCCAGTCGTCACGCCATCCTGCGCCGTCACCTCAACCGCGATCACGTTGCTGCCCACAGCCAACGGCACGATGCCGTCCCGGTCTGCAACCCCGTTCACTTTCACGACATACGTCGCCCCCGCAGCCGCCGACGCCGACACCGTCGTCTCCGTCACCACGTTCCCCACCGACGCCGTATACGCCAACGTCCCCGACACAAACGCCGGCACAAGCGTCATCCCGCTCAACGTCAGTGTGCTTAGGGAAGCGTCGGCTGAGCCCGCCCGCGTCACTGTCACCGTGTACTTCCCTTTCGAAACGCCATCCTGCGCCGTCACCTCAACCGCGATCACGTTGCTGCCCACAGCCAACGGCACGATGCCGTCCAGGTCGACAGTCCCGTTCACTTTCACGACATACGTCGCCCCCGCAGCCGCTGTCGCCGACACCGTCGTCTCCGTCACCCCGTACCCCACCGACGCCGTGTACGCCATCGTCCCCGACGCGAACACCGGCGCCAGCGTCACCCCGCTCAGCGACAGCGACGCTAGCGACGCGTCCCCCGACCCAGCCCGCGTCACCGTCACTGTGTATGTCTGCTTCGTCACGCCATCCTGCGCCGTCACCTCAACCGAGATCGCACTGCTGCCCACAACTAACGGCACGATGCCGTCCTGGTCTACAACCCCATTCAGCTTCACCCCGTACGTCGCCCCCGCAGCCGCCGTCGCCGACACCGTCGTCTCCGTCACCGCATGTCCCACCAACGCCGCATACGCCGTCGTCCCCGACGCGAACACCGGCGCCAGCGTCACCCCACTCAGCGACAGCGACGCTAGCGACGCGTCCCCCGACCCAGCCCGCGTCACCGTCACTGCGTATGTCTGCTTCGTCACCCCATCCTGCGCCGTCACCTCAACCGAGATCACATTGCTGCCCACAACCAACGGCACGACGCCGTCCTGATCCACAACCCCGTTCACTTTCACGACATACGTCGCCCCCGCAGCAGCCGTCGCCGACACTGTCGCCTCCGTCACCGCGTTCCCTACCGACGCGGTGTACTCCGATGTCCCCGTCGCGAAGGTCGGCGTCAGCGTGATCCCGCTCAACGTCAGTGTGCTGAGGGAAGCGTCGGCTGAGGCTGCCCGCGTCACCGTCACCGTATACGTCCCTGTCGTCACGCCATCCTGCGCCGTCACCTCAACCAAGATTGCATTGCTGCCCACAACCAACGGCACGATGCCGTCCAGTTCCAGAGCCCCCTCCAGCTTCACCACGTACGTCGCCCCCGCAGCTGCCGTCGCCGACACCGTCGTCTCCGTCACCGCGTTCGCCACCGACGCCGCATACGTCGTCGTCCCCACCGCGAACGCCGGCGACAGCGTCACCGAGCTCAGCGACAGCCCACTCAGCGAAGCGTCCGCCGAACCCGCCCGGGTCACCGTCACCGTGTACGACCCCGTCGTCACCCCGTCCTGCGCCGTCACCTCAATCGCAATCACGTTGCTACCCACGGCCAACGGCACGACGCCGTCCTGATCCACAACCCCGTTAGCTTTCACGACATACGTCGCCCCCTCAGCCGCCGTCGCCGACACCGTCGTCTCCGTCACCCCGTACCCCACCGTCGCCGTGTACGCCGTCGTCCCCGTCGCGAAGGTCGGCGTCAGCGTGATCCCGCTCAACGTCAGTGTGCTGAGGGAAGCATTGGCTGAGGCTGCCCGCGTCACCATCACCGTGTACGTCCCTTTCGAAACGCCATCCTGCGCCGTCACTTCAATCGCAATCACGTTGCCGCCGACAGCAAGCGGCATGACGCCGTCCATGTCCTCAACCCCGTTCACATTCACGACATACGTCGCCCCCTCAGCCGCCGTCGCCGACACCGTCGTCTCCGTCACCACATTCCCCACCGACGCCGTGTACGCCAACGTCCCCGACACGAACGCCGGCGCCAGCGTCACCCCGCTCAGCGACAGCGACGCTAGCGACGCGTCCCCCGACCCCGCCCGCGTCACCGTCACCGTATACGTCCCTGTCGTCACGCCATCCTGCGCCGTCACCTCAATCGAGATCGCATTGCTGCCCACAACCAACGGCACGACGCCGTCCTGATCCACAACCCCGTTCACTTTCACGACATACGTCGCCCCCTCAACCGCCGACGCCGACACCGTCGTCTCCCTCACCCCATGCCCCACCGTCGCCGTGTACGCCGTCGTCCCCGACACAAACACCGGCGCCAGAGTCACCCCATTCAGTGAAAGCGACGCTAGCGACGCGTCCCCCGACCCCGCCCGCGTCACCGTCACCGTATATGTCCCTGTCGTCACGCCATCCTGCGCCGTCACCTCCAACGCAATGACGTTGTTACCTACAGCCAACGGCACGACGCCGTCCTGGTCGACAACCCCGTTCATTTTCACCACGTACGTCGCGCCCTCCGTCCCCGTCGCCGACACCGTCGTCTCCGTCACCCCGTACCCCACCGTCGCCGTGTACGCCGTCGTCCCCGACGCGAACACCGGTGCCAGAGTCACCCCGCTCAGCGACAGCCCACTCAGCGACGCATCCGCTGAGCCCGCCCGCGTCACCGTCACTGTGTATGTCTGCTTCGTCACCCCATCCTGCGCCGTCACCTCAACCGAGATCACGTTGCCGCCGACGGCAAGCGGCATGACGCCGTCCACGTCCTCAACCCCGTTCACTCTCACGACATACGTCGCCCCCGCAGCCGCCGTCGCCGACACCGTCGTCTCCGTCACCCCATGCCCCACCGACGCCGTATACGCCGTCGTCCCCGACGCGAAGGCTGGTGCCAACGTCACCCCACTCAGCGACAACGCGCTAAGCGACGCGTCGGAAGAAACGGACACCGGCATGCGATATGCCAGGACTTTGTTGCCCTGGTCGCTCCGGTCCAGTCTGTTGGCCGCCCACATGACCCTGCCGTTGGACCAGATGCCCTGCACGTTTGGAGCATCGCTTGCCGCAAATTCTTTGTCCGTGTCGCGATCGCCGGTGGCAAGCTCATACGCAAAGAAGAAGTCGTTGCTGTTTTCCGCCACCCACATCGTCACCCCGTCGGTCCACAGACCAACCGGCCTCAGGCCTGTCTGGTGGAGGGCAATGTCCCTGTCTGCGTCGCGCGCACCGTCTGCGAGGTCATAGGCGTAGAGATGCGAGTCGGTGATGTCAGCAATCCACATGGTCGACGTGTCGTTGGCGGCGGCCACGAACCGGTCGTTGCCGTCTGCCAGCTCGTCGAAGTCCTTGCCCGACGCCCGTGCGCCGCTCTCCACGTCGTACGCCACCAGCTTGAACGCGTCGTTGTCCGCAACCCAGATCGTTGCTCCGTCTGACGTGCAGTCACCCGGCAAGTAGTTCTCGTAGAAGTCGAGTTGGATGTCGTCGCCTTCATCGCGAGTGGGGACGTCGTCCTCCAACGAGTAGGCGAACAGCTTCAGGGCTCGCTCCTCGACGACCCAAAGCGTCGTCCCGTCGGAGCACACACCGCGAGCGCTCTTGTTGCCGGTGCCGGGAAGGGAGTCGATGTCGTAGTCCGTCAGCCGCTCGCCAACTGAGTCCCCTTGGGCGGCGACGTAAGCATAATGAGGAGCGTTGATCGCAACGAGAAAGGCAAACACAACCAGGGAGCGCAGAAGGAGAAAGCGCCCCCTTTCAATCATAGGGCGGCATACCAGGTGGGGCGGGGAGGCCTCTGTGGCCTATCCGCCTCCACACAAGCCCCGCACGCCATTGCCACGTGGCATTCGCCACTATTCATTTGAAGACTCCGGCCTGAATTGGTCAGCTCAACTTCGAGGTATGGCACACACCTCTGCTAACCTGTCCATATCACTCAGCCGGAATCTATAGCCCTCTTGAGGTATAAGTCAATAATAAATTATTGCTATTTGCAACAATTTCTGCTGGCACGGCTGAACCGCCTATGGAGGAGTATCTCCAGCGAAGGAACAAGAGATGCCGTCGCTATCCTCCGGCCCCCGTCCCGCCCTGTTCGGGCTCACTCACTTCCGAATTCGCCGACGAACCCTCTTGTTCCTCGTCCTCGCCCGCCCAGTAGTCCCAGATGCCAGTGAGCTCCCTGGGAATCGCCTGCCGGATCTCTTGCACCGCCTGCTCTCCGGAAGCCTCTGCGGCCTCCATCGCTCCCACGACAAACGCCGTGTCCGCCGCCTCCTCGGACACGCCCAGCTCGCGCGCCGCCTGCCGCGCCGCCTCCAGTGCCTCCGTCGTCGCCTCGCCCGCGCTCAGCCCGCCCTCCACGGACCCCTGCACCACGCCGTAGCCCGCGCCGCGCAGCGCCACCAGGAACGGCACCTGCCGTCGCGTCAGCGACCGGAGCGTTCCCAGCACCGCGCCCCTCGCCGCGCGTCCCACTTCTTCCGTCAGATCGTCTCCCACCTGCACCGCGCCCCGTGTCGCGTGCCGGGCCAGCTCGAGCCCGTGCCCGGCAAAGTCCCCCACGTCCTCGATGGCGTCGTCCACCGCGTCGCCCACGGCCTGCGCCACCTCGCGAACGATCATCCGCCCCTTGCCCGCCGATGCCACCGCCGCCTGCGTCGACGCCGCCAGCTGGTACGCCGTCACCCCCAGCGCCACATCCGCCCCCGGCAGCCGCTTCAGGTATCCGTAGGACATCGACGTCAGTGACCCCAGCACCGGCACCGAGGTGAGGGCCCGCCTTGCCGGTGTCGAGTGCGCCATCAGCTCTGCCAGCGCCACGTCCCGCGGCAGTTCGCCCTCCTCCCGCAGCGCCACCAGCAGGTTCAGCGACATCAGGCTGAGGATGAATGCGATGACAAAGACGAAGTCGAACCCCACCAGCTGCAATGCCGGTATCTCAACGGCGCCGTTCTGGGAGACCCACGTGAAGTCGAATCGCAGCGTCTTGTTGGCAAAGAAGTCCGCGAGGTATCCCCCGATGATTGGCCCAATGCCCATGCTGGCGTAGGCCGCAATGCTCGCGACTCCAAGGAAGGCTGTGGCCTTCTGGTCCGGGGCGATCTTGAGCGAGAGCGTATTGATGGTGAGGAAGATGCCCCCGCGCGCAATGCCAACAAACGCGTTGAGCATGATGAGAAGCGGCATGGTCAACACGTGCTTCTCCGTGTGCGCCACAAAGACCCATCCCAGGAACACCAGCAGGAACAACGATGCCGACAGCGACATCACCGTCTTGCTGCCAACTCGGTCCGCCATGGGCCCCCACACGCGCACGAACAGGACATGCGTGATGTTGCTTAGCACCACGAGCGCCATGACGACCGGGAGCTCCAGGTCCAGGTCCGTCAGCATGTAGACGACGAAGAACGGTATCGCGATGTTGGACGCCACGCCCCAGACCCACAGGAACCGCAGCAATTGTGAGAAGTTCTTGTCCCGCAGTGGCTCCGTCAGGACGCCGATAGGCGATTGCTTCGCCTCCGGCGCCGCCGGCATCAGCGGCTCCTTCGCCCGCGCCACCATCGCCGGCCCGATCACACCTAGCGTCAGCGCCCCGATGATGAAGAAGAACGAGTACCCAAACACCTCTTCCCCTGCCGGCGCGCGCCCCTCCCACCAGTTGATGAAGAAGCTCGCCCCCAACCCCAGGACCGCCAGCACCGCCGTGCTCGCCGCCAGTCGGCGTCCGTAGTAGCCCCCGAGCAGCTGCTGCGGCACCAGGTCGTGCATCCAGCTCATCCACGCCGTGATCCACATCGGCGCAAACAGGCCGCGGATCGCCAGCAGGAAGATGACGGTCGTCACGGCAAGTGAGCTCGGAACGTCGATGAAGAAGGGCACCGCCGCCACCGGGATCATTAGGAGCTGCGCCAGGAACCACGCCGGCAGTCCAATGGCCTTCCGCATCCGAACGCGCTCGATGAGGAGGATCGCCGGCAGCTGCACCACCAGTGAGGCGAAGGGGACCGCGGAGACGAGACCCACCTGCAGGTTGTTGGCGCCCAGCGCCAGCGCGTAGGCCGCCAAATACCCCATGATCTGGATGGTCGCCAGCGCCTCGCTGGTCACGCCATCCCAGATCATCATGCGCAGGCTGAGGCGCACCTCGCCATTGGTGAGCGTGGGACTCGGACGCAGAAATCCGAACATCGAAGTTTGGCCCCTATCGAGAGCCATGGCGAAAACGCGGCGGTTCGCCAAAGCTCACAAGTGCAAACTGCCCATCCCCAACCGGGAATGGGCAGTTGTTAATCGAGTCAGGCGCCCCATTTACAGGGGCCCTTAATCACAATAACGCAAGAGTTGGCCCGGACGTTCCCTGCTACCCCCCGCGCCCCGCCGCCGCGTCGATGCGCGCCATCAACTCCGCGTCCAGCGGTGCAGCCGCCTCCGCCACGACGCACTCCCGCAGCTCTTCGCGGTTCTTGACCCCGAGCACCACCGTCGACACCCCCTCCATCGAGAGCGCGTAGCAGTGCGCCAGGTACGCCGCGCTCTGCCCAGCCTCCGCCGCGATGGCGCGGAAGGTCGCCGCCCGCGCGTAGTCCGCCAGCTCCGAGTGCCCCTCCGGCAGCGGCCGGTCGATGGCGTCCGTCAGCGCCCCTGCCTGCACCGCGCGGATGCCCATGACCCCCACGCCGTTGGCGTTGGCCGCCGCGATGATGTCGCGCGGCCGCGCGGGCCCGCCCCCCTGCAGCAGCCCGCCCGCCGAGTCCAGCAGGTTCGCGATGCACTGGATGAAGTCCGGCCGCGGCCCGTTCTCCAGCAGGTGGCTCAGCGCGTCGGCGTGGCTGATGCCCGTCAGCCCCCAGTGCCCGATGCGCCCCTCGGCAATCAGCCGCTCGAACGCCGGCGCCACCCCCTCGACAACGCTCGCCACGGTCGTCAGCCGGTCTCCCCCCTCGTCGCCCAGCGTAACGGCGTTGTGCAGGAACATGACGTCCACCCGCTCGATCCGCATTCGCTCCAGGCTTCCCGAGAGGCTCTCCGACAGCAGGTTGTACACCTGCTCCGGCGGCGTCGCCCCCACGCGGCACTTGGTCGTGACCCGCACGCCCGTCGGCAGCGCTCCCCCGAACGCCTCGCCTATGACACTCTCCGCCTCGCCGTTGCCGTACGACGGCGCCAAATCCAGCACATCGATGCCCGACTCGACCGCCTCCCGCACCGTCGCCACGCACTCCTCACGCGTCGTCGGCCCCCAAATCCGCCCGAGTCCACCCCCGCCCAGCGTCAGCGCGCTCGCCGTTCCCAGTTTCCCGAAGGGTCGTTGCCGCATGTCGTCCTCCAGTGTCCAATCTCGGTGATTTGTCGTCGGTGGAGCGGTTCGCCGCCGCCAGCATACTCGACCGGCATGCCCCCGGTAACCCGCGCTTCTCCCACCCACGCCGCGGATGCGCTATAGTGCAGGCATCAATTTCAAGCACCAACGGAGGCACCAATGGCGCGGGACAACGTCGGCGAGCGCGAGCAACAGCTTCTGGACCTGGCGGCGCGCGTCCTGCCGGGCGGCAGCACCGGCAACATCATTTCCATGGACACCGTCATCGCCCGCGGCAGCGGCCCCCGCGTCTGGGACGTCAGCGGCAACGAGTACATCGACTACGTCCTCGGCTCCGGCCCCATGCTCATCGGCCACGCCCACCCCCGCGTCATCGAGGCCGTCGAGGAGCAGCTCTCAAAGGGCACGACCTACTTCGGCCTCAACGAGCACGCCCTCCTTCTCGCCGAGGAGATCATCCGCGCCGTCCCCTGCGCCGAGCGTGTGCGCTTCGCCAGCAGCGGCGCCGAGGCGACGTTCTACGCCATGCGCGTCGCCCGCGCCTACCGCGGCCGCGACAAGATCCTCAAGTTCGAGGGCGCCTTCCACGGCACCCACGACCACGCAATGATGAGCGTCACACCCGCAGCGGACGCCCTCCGCCCCTTCCCGGCCCCCGCGCCCGACGGCCTCGGCATCCCGGCCTCCGCCGCCGGCGACATGCTCGTCGCGCCCTTCAACGACATCGAGACCGCCTCCGCCATCATCGAGCGCCATCACGACGAGCTCGGAGGCGTCATCATCGAGCCCCTCCAGCGCACCTTCGCGCCGAAGGATGGCTTCCTCGAGGGTCTACGCGACGTCTGCACCCAGTACGGCGTGCCCCTCATCTTTGACGAGATCGTCACCGGCTTCCGCTTCGCCTACGGTGGCGCGCAGGAGTACTACGGCGTCACCCCCGACCTCTGCGCCCTCGGCAAGACCGTCGCGGGCGGCTTCCCCCTCTCCGCCATCGCCGGCCGTGCCGAGATCATGGACTACTTCGCGCCCGCCCCCGGCCGCGACGCCTACGTCACCCAGCAAGGCACGCTGAACGGCAACCCCATCGCCGCCGTCGCCGGCCTCGCCACCCTCGAGGTCCTCCGCGAGCCCGGCACCTACGAGCGCCTCTTCGCCACCGGGACCCGCCTCAAGACCGCCCTCGAAGACCTGCTCCGTCAGGCCGAGATCCCCGCCCACGTCCTCGGCGAGGCCCCCATGTTCGACGTAGTCTTCGCCGAGCACGAGGTGCAGGACTACCGCGCATCCCTGGACCGAGACCACGCCAAGCTCCTCCGCTTCAACGCCCTCCTCCGAGCCCGGGGCATCTACAAGAACCACACCAAGTACTACGTCTCAACAGTCCACGGAGAACCGGAAGTGGAGCAGACCATAGCAGCCTGGAAGAGCGCGCTAGAGGAGCTGTAAGGGGACAGAGCTACACGCCCCGATAGACCTCGGACCGGTGGGCGAAACGCACAACCGTCACGTCTTCCCCTTCAATGCGGTATACCATGCGGTAGTTCCCGATGCGTATCCGCCACCGCTGTTCCTCACCCTGCAACTGTCTCACCACGTCCTGCCCGGCCCCGGGGTTCTGTCGAGGGAAAGGGTCGTCCTCCAGACGCGAAAGTGCGGCGTCAAGATTGCGGCGCACAGCAGGACTAACAGATCTGTAAATCGAGGAAAATTCATCTTGCGCCCGCTTGGTGAAACGGACGCTAAAGGCCAAGGTTCGCCCTTACATCCTCAAGCGACACCCGTTCGCCATCGTCCTCGCCATAGTCTGCAGAGGCAAGGAAGACGTCTTCCACCTCAGTCATGCACATGTCAGCATACTCAGCGAGGGCCGAAATTGTCTGCGAGGTCGGGCCAGGCTCTGAAGCCATTGCCGAGACCAAGGCACGCTTCACCAGCAAGTATCGCAAGAAAGGACCCCTTGTCTTCTCGGCCAAGATTTCGTTCCTTTGGCGCTCAGTGTCATTCTGTTCTTCAATGAGTTGACGCTCCGTCCAGGCAACATACCCCTCTTCAGAGTCAAGGACACCTTGCCAATCTTCGTTTTCCCCTTTGTCGGGCAAAGCAATGCGTTGAACTAGGGGGCCATTTTCCCTCTCGGCCACTGCATAGTCTGCTGGAGAGACATCCAAGTTCCTGAGCGTTCCGACCCACTCCTCACCGAGGCGTCTGTATTCGGATTCACTCGCGGTTGCCAACGCTTCGGCTTCCGAGCATGACGTCACCTGCGTCAGGGGCGTCGTAAGGGCCTCCACCTTGTCGTTTATGCGCCGTAGGGAGGCCAAAGCGGAGTCTGGAAGCCCGAGACCCAATGAGCCGTCTGCGACAGCAGTGGCTATTTCAGGTCGATGGTCAAAAATCGTCGTCATTCTGCTTCAATCAACTAAGTGGATTGCCTACCGCCAACTATACCAACCACCCCCGCGCCGCACAACGCGCACCCTCAAGAGAACCGCCCCATCACCTCGCCCGCAAACCCCTCGTACGTCTCCAGCAGCGCCTCCGGCCCGCATAGCGCGTTGATCACGAAGTGGCTCACGCCCGCCTCCGCGAACGCCTCGATGCTCTCGACGCAGTCCGCCGCCGAGCCCAGCAGCAGCGTGTCCGGGTCCAGCTCCCACGCGTCGTCCCCGAAGCGCTCCCGCATCGACCGCCGGACCTCCTCCATGGCCGCCTCCCGGCTGTCGCCCATGCACAGGTACATGTTGCATGACCACTCCAGCCGCGAGGGATCCCGTCCCAACCCCGCTGCCATCTCCTCGATCGCCGACTTCCCCGCGGCGTAGCCCTGCGGGGTCATGCCATGCGGGTGGAACCCGTCGGCCCATTTCGCCGTCCGCTCCAGCATCCGCCTGGAGAACCGCCCGTTCCACATCGCGCCCGTCCAGATCGGCAGGTGCGGCTGCTGCACAGACCGCGGCTCCAGCGCCATGTCCTCCATCCGGTGGTGCGCCCCGCTGTGCGTCACCCGCTCCTCCGACAGCAGCCGCCGCACCAGCTCGAGCCCCTCGTCCGTCAGCGTCCGCCGGTCCTCCGGCCGCACCCCCTCGACGCCGAAGTCGTCGTTGAACACGCCGCCGGACCCCAGCCCGAGCACCATCCGCCCGCCCGACAGCACGTCGATTGACGTCGCAATCTTCGCCGTCTGGTACGGCGACCGGAACGGCAGCACCGCGACACCCGTCCCAAGCCGCATCCGCTCCGTGTGCTGCGCGACCGCAGACAGCAGGATGAACGGGTCCAGCGTCGGCAGCGTCTCCAGCTCCGGCACGAAGAACGACCGGAATCCAAGCCCCTCCGTCCACCGCGCAAACTCCAGCGGCTCAATCACGCTGGACATGGAGACGCCGTTGTACTGCACCCCAAACAGGATCTGCGCCATGTCAGTGCCCCCTGAATCAATCGGGGTGCGCGGGCCAACTCCTGACCCGCGCACCCCGTGAGTACGATTTTCGTGAGGCCCCGCAGGCCTCGATTGGCCCTTATGCCTTGGCCTTAGGCCACGTCCGCCGTCAGCTCGCTCCGCCCCTTGTACATGCCCAGGCCGATGATGAACAGGCAGATCCCTCCGACATAGAGGACGGCGCTGTTCACGAACAACAGGAGGTCAAGGCCCAGCTCCGGAGAGTTGAGCGCAATAATGAAGTTGACCAACCCGACGATCCCGCCGATCACAAGCAGGTAGCTGGCGATCTTGTACACGTCCATCGAGCCGAACCGCGCCGCGAGCCCCAGGCCCGTCAGCAGCGTTGCTATCGGGAACACCGCCAGGAACATCATCGTGACCGCAATCGTGACCACGTGCACTTCCAATGCCCCGGTCGCGAAGTCCAGCCCGGAGTGACCCAGCTCCTCGCGCTGCAGCAGGTGGATCGAGAAGTGTCGCATGCCCTGCGTCACGACGAGGACGCTCCATTCAATGATGGATGCGACGATGCCGAACTGCAGCAGCCGTCCGGCCAGCCCTCCCTGGCTGCTCGCAAGTGGGTAGAGCCCCAGCACCCCGAATACCATGAGCATCATCGCGATGAGCGTGATGAACGTCATCCACTGCGCGAGGATCGCATTGTTCGCCCAGGCGTCCACCGTCGTGGTATAGTCAATCGGGTCCGCCATATCAATCAGGAAATTCCCCGGCATGAATGCGGACCCAATGAAAGCAAGGACCACGCCCAACATCAGTGCAAGACCCGCATGCCTGGTCATATCTGCTCCCTCCTCTCTTGCCATACGCCCCGTATATGCGGACCCGCTCCAGCGCAGGCCACCTCACGCCCGTGCCCTCACAGGCCCCTACGCCGGGCAGCATAGCATCGGAAACAACCCCTCACAATAAAGTCTCAGCTACGAACCTCTAGTTGAGACCGAATGCCGCCTACCGCCGCGGCAAGCGCCGCGAACATGGTCATAAGGTTGACTTCCACGTGCTCGAACAATGGCTTCCAGTGCCCCTGGTGGCCCGCCGCCGCATTAGGGCCAAGGGCACGCGGGAGCGAAAAGGGAGATCTCGTCAGTCGGTCGCGCTCTGCGAATCGAGGAATGTCTTGCTCCCCGGCTTCTGCACTCCCAAGTATCTGGTCCCTGAGAACCCGCCCGCAAGATCGTCCCAGAACGAAGTCTTGATCTCCTCTGGGTAGATGGTCATCTCTGCCATCTCCCCCCTGGGCACGAACCTCACGTTCTTGATTACGTGGTCAACGTCGAAAATGCCGGGATTGCTCCCCAATAATGGCGTCCCCACGTATGTAGTCGCAACGAAGAACACCTCGCAGTGGTGGTAGTCCGGCTCTACGAAATCTCGAATGTAAGCAATCCGGCCGAGCTCTACCGATAGCCCTGTCTCTTAGAGAGTCTCACGTAGGGCACATTCCAAAAGTGACTCCTCGCCTTCCACACCTCCACCCGGAGGCACCCACCATGACTCCCCTCTCTGGAGATCGTCATGTTGATGCTGCACAAGGAGTACCGAGTCGCCGTCCACAACTATCGCTGCCGCCCGAATCCTGTGCCGCATCAACTCCCTCCTGGACCTCCGTTCACCGCTGATTCAGTCTTCTCTGGATGAACCACGAAAAGTAACCATCGTACCTTTTCTGCAATTCCTTCTTCATCCAATCACGTCCTGTAATCGTTCGGCGGCAACCTGGTGCCCCACAATTGCATCCCATCTCGTAGTCTTCGTCGTCCGTCATGGCATAGTCGATTGTGAGTTCCTCGTCCGAAGCGATGCCGCGCAATGCGACGAAGACAATCTGGCCTTGTACCCCGACGTTTGGGTCGCATGAATGGTTCATGTGAATCATGCCTCCCTCACGCTCAGTTCGGGTAATAGGGCCAATGTGCAGGTCCTCAGTCACTTGAATCTCAGCAGGCCCGATGCGAAATTGGACTTCGTCCCTGTCCGCACGGGACATGACATACCCTCCTTTGACCACAACGATCTCGCCCTTGGTGATGGGTTCGTTTGCAAAGAGGCCTCTTCCGTCGATGTTGCTGGGGCGTTTCTCGGTCTTCGGGGAGAAGTAGGTCATATTCATTGGCATTCTCCTGTTACCTAGCCAAGGGAGGAAGCCGCAGTCAAGGGCCCACAAAGCCGTTCTACGGAACCCTGCCCCACCCCACCCTACGACCCCGCCAGCCACTCCTTCAGCGCCCGGATGTGCTCGGGCCTGGTGCCGCAGCACCCTCCGATGATCCGCGCCCCCTGTTCACTCCACCCCTTGGCGAACTCCAGGTACTGCTGCGGGTCCAGCGCATTCGCGAAGGGCGTTGGCCCCTCGTGGCCGGGAAAATGCGCGTACGCGCCGAAGGTCCCCGGCCAGTTCGCCTTGACGATCTCCAGCCCGGGCCCCGTGTTCTCCACCGGCGTGTGCATGATGAATACGGCTGCGACGTCCTTGCCCTTCATGGCATCCATGGCGTCCTGAAGTGTCTCGCCCCCATGCCTCCCTTGGATGCCCAGGTACAGCACGTCCTCAACCCGGACTATCGAGAGCCCTACCCACACCGGCAGACCCAACTCCTCCGCCGCTTCAACGACCGCCAGCGTGTCCGATATGCGGATCAACATCTCGCCGACCGCCACGTCTGGCCCGCCCTTGGCCATCTCCGCGAGCTGCTCCCGGTAGGTCTCCAGCGCTTGCTCATAGGGCACCGGCACCTCCGCGTGCTCCTTCGGGTGCATCGTTGACACCGACGCCGCGATCACCACCGAGTCCTCTTTACCGGCGTTCCTCCGTGCCTCCACCGCCGCCTCGATGCCCAGCTTGTTCGCCTCGGCCACCCTATCCCCAAGGCCGCCCTGTTCGAATAGGTCACGCCCAGTGGCAAAGGTGTTCGTAATGATGATCTCCGCGCCCGCCTCAATGTATTCCTGGTGAACATCCCTCACCAGCTCCGCATGCGAGAGCATCGGCCCCCCCGACCACGTCGTGGGGCTCACATACCCCCGAAACTGGAGCTCCGACCCCATGCCCCCGTCCATCAGGATCGTCTCCCCCGCCGCCAAACGGCCCTGCATCCTCTCAAAGTTGCTCACGCTTCGCTCCTTGTGAAACCCCAATTCGCCCTTCCATCCGGGCGCCGCACATACATCCCAGAGGCGTGGTGTTCGGGCTTGCGTAATTCCGACTCCCAATGCGGCTGACCCTCACCACAATGATACCCCGGAGTGCATCAACCTGCGTCGGGGCGAGCCGCAGACCCGCAAATGTCAGTGTGACAGCGCGTAGTGTGTGTATCCAATTCCGGCGGGCGCGTCGTCATGCCGAGGTTCGTGCGAGTCCTCACATAAGCCTTGGCGCGCGACCCTTCAACGTGGTCCAGTCTTGGGGAGCAGGCCATGTGCTCAGTGATCGCGAGTTTGAGACATGACTGACCTCAGACTAGTGAGCCGCCGCCTTAACGTTCCAAGTACACCATAGACACCCAAGAATCCGGTGCTCGGAACCAGAGGAATTGAGTCCCGCTTACCTGCCTACTACAATCCCCGCATGATGCACGCAGATGACGTCATCCAAGTCGTCAATGCCCTTGAAACGGCAGGAATTGACGTTTGGCTCCAGGGCGGTTGGGGAGTAGACGCGCTGCTGGGGGAACAGACGCGCCCGCACGATGACCTGGATGTGATCATTAAGGCAGACGATATCCCACAAACAATGCAGGTAACTCGTGACTTGGGGTTCTCCTTGATGACAGATGAACTGCCGCAGGGATTTGTGGTCCGTGATGAAACAGACCGAAGGATCGATTTCCATCCCGTCCGCTTCCGAAGCGACGGCAGCGCCGCTCAGCCGAGCATTCGCGGCGGTGAATGGGTTTTCTCCGGACCTGGATTGCGAGGCATTGGGTCAATCAATGGCAGGAGCGTCCGATGCCTCACGCCTGATGAACAAGCTGTACGGGCAACCGACCAGCCGGGTGAAGAGGGCTATGTGCCTGACGAGACCGACAGAACGGATATGCAGCTGCTCCGTGAACGATTCGGCATACCACTCCCTTACCCATTAGACAGCAGTGAAGCACAGAGCTGAGAGCTGCGGAGTATCGTGACGTGGTGGAGATAGGGGGATTCGAACCCCCGACCCCTTGCATGCCATGCAAGTGCTCTTCCAGCTGAGCTATATCCCCACGTACGCAACAAGAGAGGAATTCCACTATAGCAAAGGCCCCTTTCCCGCACAAGTTGCGCCTGACCCCTCTACCATTTCCCTTGCGCGCGGGTTTATACTGTTGCCACGAACTACACATCCTCAGTGCGGAAGCCCAACATCCTGTGAACACCCCCTGAGCCGCCAGGGGTCGAACTTATCTGCCAGAGTGTCCAGGGGGACCCTGGGGAATGGGCAGACTATGCAGATACCGGTTTCGGAAGACACTCGCAAACAGGAACTCTTCTCCCTCTGCGCCTCTCTCCTTGAAGGCCGTCCCCTCATAGTCGCCAGCAACCGCGGCCCCCTCGAGTTCCACATCAGCCCCGAGGGCAAGCCCCAGCCGCGCAGGGGCTCCGGCGCCGTCGTCACCGCCCTGAACTCCCTCGTCCAGCACTTCGAGTTCAGCTGGGTCGCCAACGCCATGGGCGAGGGCGACCGCCGCGCCCAGCAGGCCGCCGAGTCCTCCAACATCCCCTCGCCGTTGCCCAACCAGAAGGTGTCGGCTCGCTACGTCATCACCCCGCGCCGCGCCTACCACAAGTTCTACAACGTCTTCTGCAACCCCCTCCTCTGGTTTCTCCAGCACTCCATGTGGAGCCCCGCCTACACGCCCAACCTCGACAGCACCGTCCACGACACCTGGGCCACCGGCTACACCCCCGTCAACCAGGCTTTCGCCGACGCCATCATCGCCGAGGCCGCCGGCGGCCCGCCGCCCATCGTCATGCTCCACGACTACCACCTCTACCTGACGCCAGGCATGGTGCGGCAGGAGCTCCCGGACGCTCTCATCACCCACTACCTCCACATCCCGTGGCCGTCCCTGCGCACGTGGCAGCTCCTGCCCGGCTACATCCGCACCGCCATCTGCTCGAGCCTCTGCGCTTGCGACGTCGTCGGCTTCCAGTCTCGCTGGGACGCCCGCGCCTTCCTCGAGTGCTGCGAGGCCTTCATCTCCGGCTCTGTGGTCGACTACACCGCCGCCACCGTCGAGGTCGACGGCCACTGCACTCACGTCCGCGCCTACCCCATGTCCATCGCCGTCGACGAGGTCCGCGCCATCGCCGAGTCCCAGCGCGCCACCGAGTTCCACGGCAAGATCTCCGAGTACACCGCCAACCACACCATCGTCCGCGTCGACCGCGCGGAGCCCAACAAGAACATCACCCGCGGCTTCCGCGCCTACCAGACCATGCTGGAGTCCCACCCGGAGCTGAAGGAGGACGTCACCTTCCTCGCCTTCCTCGTCCCCTCCCGCACCCACACAAAGCAATATGAGCGCTACATGGAGGAGATTGAGGCCCTCGTCCGCCAGATCAACAACCTCCACGGCAGTCCCAACTGGCAGCCCATCCACGTCTTCACGGAGAACAACTACACCCAGGCCATCGCCGGCCTGCGCCTCTACGACACCCTCCTCGTCAACCCCGTCGTCGATGGCATGAACCCCGTCGCCAAGGAGGGCCCCGTCGTCAACAACCGCCACGGCGTCCTCGTCCTCTCCGAGGGCTCCAGCGCCTACGAGCAGCTCCGCGACGGCGTCCTCGCCATCTCCCCCGCCGACATCGAGGGCACCGCCGACGCCCTCTACCAGTCCGTCGTCATGCCCGCCGAGGAGCGCGTCAGCCGCTCGGAGTTCCTCAACTCCGCCATAGAGCGCGAGGACTCCGTCCACTGGCTCCTCTCCCAGCTCCGCGACATCGCCTCCCTCAAGTAGCCCCGGGAAGGCCGGCCCGAGCCCTCCATATCTTGCACGCGCCCTACGTCTGGTTTAGACTACCCCCGTCCTAGCGGTTAGCGCCGTCGTCGCCTGCGTCGTCTGGCGTCCGCCGCCAACGGAAACAGTCCAGAGGAGGAAACAGTGAAGCACGAGCTGCCCGATCTGCCATATGCGATGAACGCCCTGGCCCCCCACATCTCCGCGGAAACCCTGGAGTTCCACTACGGCAAGCACCACCAGGCCTACGTCAACAACCTGAACAACCTCATCCCAGGCACCGAGTTCGAGGAGTCCTCCCTTGAGGACATCATCGTCAAGGCCCCGGCCGGCACCATCTTCAACAACGCCGCCCAGGTCTGGAACCACACCCTCTACTGGAACAGCATGAGCCCCCAGGGCGGCGGCGACCCCTCCGGCGACGTCGCTGCGGCCATCAACGCCAACTTTGAGTCCTTTGAGGAGTTCAAGAAGCAGTTCACCCAGCGCGCCGCAACCAACTTCGGCTCCGGCTGGACCTGGCTCGTCAAGAACGCCGACGGCTCCCTCGCCATCGAGAACACCAGCAACGCCGGCAACCCCCTCACCAACGGCCAGACCCCCATCATCACCTGCGACGTCTGGGAGCACGCCTACTACATCGACTACCGCAACGTCCGCGCCGAGTATCTCGAGGCATGGTGGCGCCTCGTCAACTGGGAGCTCGTCGCCAAGGGCATCGCCTAACCGCAGCCTCTTTCGCAACAAGAAGGGCTCCAACCCCGAGCATGGGGTTGGAGCCCTCTGCATTCCCGTACGTCAGACGCTACCCCGCCGCGGCCTTCCTCATCGCGATGTCCGCCGCCTCGAGCGTCAGCTCTAGGTCCGCCGGCGTATGCACCGTCGACACAAACGCCGCCTCAAACGCCGACGGCGCAAAGTACACCCCCTGCTCCAGCATCGAGTGGAAGTACCGCGAGTACGCCCCCGCGTCCGACCGCGTTACCGCCTCCCAGCCGTCCACCGGCCCCGGGTTGAAGAACATGCTGAACAGCGACCCCACCCGGTTGATCGTCACCGGGACCTCGTGCGCCGCCGCAGCCGCTGCCAGCCCATCCGTCAGCTCGAGCGCCGTCTCCTCCAGCCCCTCGTACACGCCCGGCCTCTCGACCGACTTCAGCGTCGCGATCCCCGCCGCCACGGCCACCGGGTTCCCTGACAGCGTGCCCGCCTGGTACGCCGGGCCCAGCGGCGCCACCTGCTCCATCACCTCGCGCCGCCCGCCGTACGCGCCGATTGGCATCCCGCCCCCGATGATCTTCCCCAGCGTCGTCAGGTCCGGCGTGACGCCGTACAACCCCTGCGCCCCGCCGTGCGCGACCCGGAACCCCGTGATCACCTCGTCGAAGATGAGCAACGCCCCATGCTCCGTCGTTATGTCCCGCAGCCCCTGTAGGAACCCATCCGCCGGCGGCACGACGCCCATGTTGCCCGCCACCGGCTCCACGATCACCGCAGCGATGTCCCCGCCGTGCGCCGCAAACTGCGCCCGCACGCTCTCGAGGTCGTTGTAGTCCGCCAGCAGCGTCTCGCCCGCGTACCCCGCCGGCACCCCCGCGCTGTCCGGCACGCTCAGCGTCGCCGCCCCCGAGCCCGCCTTCACCAGCAGCCCGTCCGAGTGCCCGTGGTAGCACCCCACGAACTTCACCACCTTCGACCGCCCCGTGTGCGCCCTCGCCACACGGATCGCGCTCATGCACGCCTCCGTGCCCGAGTTCACCAGCCGCACCAGCTCGACCGACGGCAGCGCCGCGCAGATCAGCCTCGCCAGCTCCACCTCGCCCGGCGTCGGCGCCCCAAAACTCGTCCCACGGCTCGCCGACTCCTGCACCGCCAGCACCACCGACGGGTGCGCGTGCCCCAGCATCAGCGGCCCCCACGACGCCAGGTAGTCGATGTACTCGTTGTTGTCCGCGTCCCACACCCGCGACCCGCGTCCCCGCAGGATGAACGGCGGCTCGCCGCCCACGCCCCGGAACGACCGCACGGGGCTGTTCACCCCGCCGGGAATGACCTTCTGCGCTTCCTCGAATAGCCGCTTGGACAGGTTGTTGTTCATGGTGAGTCAGTCCTTGTTGAAGTTGATGTAGGTTCCGTGCTACGGCGTCTTCCGCCGCGTGAAGAGCAGCCCGCTCCACGTCTTGTCGATGGCCGCCACCTTGTAGTCGACCAGCCCCGCCGCGAGTCCCTCCTCGCGCACCGCCTGCTGCGTCAGGTCCGTCGCCACCCCCGAGGCCCGCTTCGGCCACGCCATCCACAGCGCCCCGCGCTCCTCGACGGCCTCTATCGCCCGCGACAGCCCCGCCTCCAGCTCGGCCTGCGAGCGGAGAAACCACACGGCCAGCGGGCTCGGCCCCGCGCCGTCCCACGCCAGCGACGCTCCCTCCGGCAGCGGCCCCAGCGTCTCGCCGAACGACTCCGGCGCGCCCAGCAGCGCCACCGTCATCCCCGGCTTCACGCCAAGCTTCTTCGGCAGCGGCGTCCCCGAGTACCCCGCGAATTGCGACTCCGGCACCACCGGCGACTCCGGCGGGTTCGCAATCGCCTCGGCCAGCGCCCCTCCGACGCCCTCCCAGTCCGCGTACGCCGCGTCCGGCAGCGCCTCGCGTAGCCGCGCCACCTTCTCGGCGTCGCCCCCAGCGAAGACCATCGGCACGCCCCGTGTCGTCTTCCGCTCCCGCAGCGAGATCGCCAGCTCCCGCATGTGCGACGGCACCCGCGTGATGTCGAAGACGTACGCGTCCGGCGGCGTCTGCCACACCCGCTTCAGCGACTCCCGGTCGTCAATTGGGTCGAAGAGCACGTCGTACCCCAGCGCGTGCAGCGCCGCGATGCGCTCCGCCGCCTCCAGCGGCCGCAGGTGGAGCAGGCGCACCCGGGGCATGGCTAGCCGCTAACCTCGATGTCGATCCCCACCGGGCAGTGGTCGCTCCCCATGACCTCCGGCAGGATGAAAGCCCCCTTGAGCTTGCCCGCCAGCCCCTCGCTCGCGTAGAAGTAGTCGATGCGCCACCCCACGTTCCGGTCCCGCGCCCGCGTGACCATGTCCCAGTATGTGTAGTTCCCCGGTCCGTCGTCGAACACCCGGAACGTGTCCAGGTGCCCGTGCGACAGCAGCTTTGAGACCCACTCCCGCTCCATCTCCATGAACCCCGATGTGTTCTCGTTCTCCTTCGGCCGCGCCAGGTCGATCGCCTTGTGCGCCGTGTTCACGTCCCCGCAGATGACCACGTTGCGCCCCGACGCCGTCTGCGAGTCGATGTGCTCAAGGAACGCGTCGTAGAACCGCATCTTGTAGTCCAGGCGCACCTCGGAGCTCCTGCCGTTCGGGAAGTACACCGAGTACAGCAGGAAGTCGCCGTAGTCCGCGATGAGCGTCCGCCCCTCGCTGTCGAACTCGTCGACGCCGAACCCCGCCGTCACCGACGCTGGCTCCCACTTCGTGTAGATCGCAACCCCGCTGTACCCCTTCCGCTCCGCCGAGGCGTAGTACGCGTGGTACCCCTCCATCTCCGTCAGCGACTTGGGCAGTTGGTCCGGGTGCGCCTTCGTCTCCTGTATGCACAGCACGTCCGGGTCCGCCTCCGCCATCCACTCCAGGAACCCCTTCTTGAGCCCCGCGCGGATGCCGTTCACGTTCCATGAGAGCAGCCTCAGCGTCGCCATTACTCCTCCCTCTGCAGCCGGCGCGCCACGTCCTTCGCGAAGTACGTGATGAGGATGTCCGCCCCCGCGCGCCGGATGGCGGTCAGCACTTCCATGGCAACCCGGCCCTCGTCGAGCCAGCCCATCTGCCCCGCCGCCTTGATCATGCTGTACTCGCCGCTCACGTTGTACGCCGCCAGCGGGTGCGGGAACGCGTCCCGCGCCTGCCGCAGCACGTCCAGGTACGCCAGCGCCGGCTTCACCATCAGGATGTCGGCGCCCTCCGCCGCGTCCTGTTCCAGCTCCCGCATCGCCATCCGCGCGTTCGACGGGTCCATCTGGTACCCCCGCCGGTCGCCCACCTGCGGCGTCGAGTCCGCTGCCACCCGGAACGGCCCGTAGAACGCCGACGCAAACTTCGACGCGTATGCCATCACCGGCGTGTCGTCGAGCCCCGCCGCGTCCAGCGCCGAGCGTATCGCCCCGACCTGCCCGTCCATCATCGCCGACGGCGCGACAATGTCCGCCCCCGCCTGCGCGTGCGACACCGCCGTCTTCGCCAGCAGCTCCAGCGTCGCGTCGTTGTCGACGGTCGCCCCGTCGAGGATCCCGCAGTGCCCGTGGTCCGTGTACTCGCACAGGCACACGTCCGTCACGACCGCCAGCTCCGGCACGGCCGCCTTGATCGCCCGCACCGCCTCCTGCACCACGCCCGTCGACGCGTACGCCTGCGACCCCACGCCGTCCTTGTCGTTCGGCAGCCCGAACAGCAGCACCGCCGGGATCCCCAGCGACGCCACCTCCCGCGCCTCGTCCGCCAGCGCCGAGATCGGCAGTTGGTAGCACCCCGGCATCGGCTCGATCGGCGTCGGTGCCCCCTCTGCCTCAGTCACGAAGAGCGGGTACACGAACGACGACGCCGACAACCGCGTCTCCTGCGCCAGCCGCCGCACGGCCTCCGAGCCGCGCAGCCGCCGCAACCGGACCGTCGGAAACTCTGCCATGACTCCCTCCGAGACTATCTCGTGCCGAGCTGTCCTCAACTCGGCCCCTTAGTCAGCTTGCCTGCCGGGCGAACCACCCCTCCAGCGCATCCACCATGCCCGGGATCGTGTACTCCTCGCCGACGGCGTCCACGCGCACACCGAGCCCCCGCGCCGTCTCCGCCGTGACCGGCCCGATGCACGCCACCGCGCACCCGTTCACCGCCGCCGGGTCGCCACCGAGCGCGTCCACCAGCCCCCGCACCGTCGACGAGCTCGCAAACGTGACCGCGTCAACACCCTCCGCGAAGACGTCCTTGGCCCGCTCCGCCACGTCCTCCCCCGGCCTAGCGCGGTACAGCAGCACCTCGTCAACCGAGGCGCCCGCCTTCTGCAGCTCCTCGATGAGCACGCTCCGCCCGCCCTCGGCCCGCGGCAGCAACACCCGGTCGCCAGCCGACAACAACGGCGCCAGCCCCGATGCCAGCGCCTCCGCCACGTACGACTCCGGCATGAAGTCGTCCTTGATCCCGTGCTCCTGCAACGCCCGCGCCGTCCCCGGCCCGATGACCGCCAGCCGCACGCCGCCCAGCGCCCGCGCGTCCAGCCCCCGTGCCGTCAGCCCGTCGAAGAACAGCCCCACGCCGTTCGCGCTCGTGAACACCAACCACTGATACGCCGAGATTTCGGCCAGTGCCCGGTCCAGAGTGGCGGCGCTGTCCAGCGGCTCCACCGCGATCACCGGCAGCTCCACCGGCACCGCCCCCCGCGACGCCAGCAGCGCGCTCAGCGCCGACGCCTGTTGTCGCGTCCGCGTCACCAGCACCCGCTTCCCGAAGAGCGGGCTCGTGTCGAACCACCGCAACTCATCGCGCATCGCCGCCACCTGCCCGACGATCGTCACCGCCGGCGGCCGCAGCCCCGCGTCCGCCACTCGCTCCACCACCGTCGCCAGGTCCGCCGACACCGACCGTTGCTGCGGCGTTGAACCCCACTCCACCACGCACACCGGTGTGTCCGGAGGCTTCCCCGCCGTCGTCAACGCGCCGACAACCGAGGGCAGCGTCTCGACGCCCATGAGCACCACCAGCGTGTCCACCCGCGCCAATGCGTCCCAGTCGACGCCCGACGCGGCCCGAGAGGGGTCCTCGCTCCCCGTCACCACGGCAAAGTTCGCAGCCACCTTGCGCTGTGTCACCGGGATGCCCGCGTACGCCGCCGCCGCGATGGCCGACGTGACCCCCGGCACCACCTCAAACGGCACCGAGGCCGCCGCCAGCGCCAGCGCCTCCTCGCCCCCGCGTCCAAACACGAACGGGTCGCCGCCCTTGAGCCGCACCACCCGCTTCCCCGCCGTGCCGTGCTCCACAAGCAGCGCGCTGATCTCCTCCTGCGACATCAGGTGGTCGCCCCGCCGCTTGCCCGCGTTGATGACAAGCGCGTCGGGCCGTACGTGCGTCAGTAGTTGCTCGGCAATGAGCCGGTCATGTACCACGACGTCCGCCACCTGCAGCAGTGCAAGCCCCTTGGCCGTGATGAGTCCCGGGTCCCCCGGACCCGCGCCCACCAGCGAGACTTTGCCCGCCCCGCTCATGCCCCGTCCTCCGCCAGCAGCGCCGCCGCGCCCTGCTCCAGCAGCTTCCGCGCCAACTCCCCGCCGAGCGCCTCTGCATCCCGCGCCTCGCCTGCCGCGAAGTCCCGGTACATAAGCTCACCCGTAGGGTGAGCCACCATGCCGAAGACGCGGATGTACTCGTTCATCACGCTCCCAAAGCATCCCATCGGCGTGCGGCACCCGCCGCCCATCGCCCGCAGGAACGCCCGCTCCGCCGTGACTTCCCACCGTGTCGCCCGGTGCTCCAGCGCCGCCAGCATCCCGAGCAGTTCCCCGTCGTCCGACCGTGCCTGCAGCGCGATCGCCCCCTGCCCGACGGCGGGGATGAACGTCAGCGGGTCCAGCCGCTCCGTCGCCTCGCTCTCGCGCCCCAGCCGGACCAGCCCGGCCGCCGCGAGCACCAGCGCGTCGTACTGCCCTTCCTGCATCTTCCGTATCCGCGTGCCCACGTTCCCCCGCACGCCATGCACCACCGCGTCCGGTCGCGCGGCCCGCACCAGCGCCGCACGACGAGGGCTGCTCGTCCCGACGACCGCCCCCAGCGGCAGCCCCGCCAGCGTCGCCCCCGAACGGCTCACGACGACGTCGCACGGGTCCTCGCGCTCCAGCACCGCCGCGATCGCCAGCCCCTCCGGCCCCGTCGCCGACATGTCCTTCAGGCTGTGCGCCGCCATGTCGATGCGCCCATCCAGCAGCGCCGCCTCCAGCTCCTTCGTGAACACACCAAGCCCAAGCTCCGACAGCGGCGTCTCTTGGGAAGCGTCTCCGGTGGTGGTCACAACCTGCACGTCAACGTCAACATTGGGATATCGGGCCTTCAGCGCGTCAACCGCCCGCTCCGCCTGTGCCAGCGCCAGCGGGCTCCCGCGCGTCCCCACGACGATGCGCCTCCGCACCGAGGCGGTGTCACCCGCGGTCATGCCTACACCCGCTCTGCGGAGGCCCCGCTCGGGTCTTCCTCCGACTCGCCATCTGCCGATGGCGCATAGTCGGCTGACGCCTCGTCCAGCCGGAACAGCCACCGCAGCGTCTGGATGTCCTCCGGCCGGCCCTCGGCCTTCACCCGCGTCACGGGGTGGTGCAGCAGCTTGTTCACCAGCGCGCGGCTCAGCGCCGCCACCGTCTCCTGGTCCGCCTCCGCCAAATGCGACAGTCGACGCAGCGCCCGCTCCAGCTCCTGCTCCCGCAGCGTCTCCGCCTGCTCCCGCAGGTCGACCAGCGTCGGCACCACCCGCAGCGAGTCCCACCACTCGTGGAACCGCGTCACCTCTTCCTCGACGATGGCCTCCACCCGCGCGGCCTCCTGTTGCCGCCGCTGCCGGTTCGTCTCCGCCACCCGGTCGAGGTCGCTCATGTCCGCCAGCGTCACCCCCGCGACGTCCCGCACCGCCGGGTCGATGTCCCGCGGCAGCGCGGCGTCCAGCAGCAGCAGCGGCCGTCCATCGCGCCCCGCCGCCGCGCCCGACACGTCCTCACCCGTCACCACGTAGCTCGGCGAGCCTGTGGCAGAGATGACGACGTCGTACTCGCGAAGCGCCGCCTGCAGCCCGTCCAGCGGCAGCACGTCCGCGCCGCCCAGCTCCTCCGCGAGCTCCGATGCGCGTACCTCGGTCCGGTTCATCACCGTCAGCCGCGAGATCCCCGCGTTCTGCAGCGCCTGCGCCGCCAGCCGCCCGGCCTCGCCCGCGCCGACGACGAGCCCGTGCGCGCCGTCCAGCTGCCCCAGCGTCCGCCGCGCCAGCTCCACGAACGCGTAGCTCACCGACTGCGCGTTCCGCCCGATGTCCGTGTCCCGCCGCGCCCGCTTGCCCACGCGCAGTGCCTGGTGGAACGCATGCGTCATCGGCGAGTGCGCCGTCTTCGCCGCAACCGCCGCGCCAAACGCCTCGCGCACCTGCCCCAGCACCTCGGACTCACCCAAAATCATCGAGTCCAGGCTGCACGTCACCCGGAACAGGTGCCGCGCCGCCGCGTCGTGGTGGTAGCCGTACACGAACGGCTCGACGCCCTCGTACCCGACGCCGTACGCATCGAGCACGCTCGCCGCGGCTTCCCGCGCGTCCTCCAGGTCCTCGGCCAGCGTGTAGAACTCCGTCCGGTTGCACGTGTGAAGCACGACGCCCTGCCCGGCCCACTCTGCGAGCATCCGGTTCGCCCCAGCCAGGTCGTGCCCCACGACGGCAAGCCGCTCCAGCGCCTCCAGCGGCGCCGTCCGGTGGTTGACCCCCACGACGGCCAGCTTCACGACGCCACCGCCTTGACCCAGTGCGGCCACGACTCGAGCAGCTCCGTCAGCCGCGCCTCCGCGCGCTCACGCTCGCCGTTTTGGTACAAGTCCAGCACCTCCGCGTTCAACGACGCCTGCCATCCCTCCGGGTCCACCGTGACCGAGCGTCCCCGCAGGTCCGCCCGCACGCGCCCGACCATCTCCGCCAGGTCCGCGTACGCCAGCGCGTCGTTCGCCTCCAGCGATTCCCGCAGCTTCCGCGCCAGCGCCGGCGCCAGCCCGCCCGTCGACATCGCCAGCGTCACCGGCCCCCGCCTCACGATGCTCGGCGCGATGAACGTGCACAGGTGCGTCACGTCCACGACGTTCAGCGGCACGTTCCGCTCCGTCGCCTCACGAGACACCGCCTCGTTAACGTCCGAGTCGTCCGTCGCCGCAATCGCGATGAACGCACCCGCCAGATCCCCCGCCGCGTACGTGCGCTCGTACAGCGTCACCGTGCCCGACTCGGCCAGCGCGCGCACCCGCTCCGTCGACTCCGGCGCCACGACGGTCACCACCGCCCCGGCGTCCAGCAGCCCCTCCACCTTGCGCTCCGCGATCGTCCCCCCGCCGATGACGACGCATCGCCGTCCCTCGACGGTCAGGAAGACCGGGTAGTGCTTATGCGTAGCCGTCCGTTGCGCCATCCGAAATAACTCTCCGGTTGCCTCGCGCCCCTACACGAAGTAGCGGACGCGCGTCTTCTTGTACTCGCGCGTGCTGTACAGCAGGATGTAGTCGTCGACGCCCGTCTCCTCCGCCAGCTCCTTCGCGACCGCCTCGCACCGGCTCCGGCTCGTCGCGTGGATCATCGCGAAGTGGCTGTACGGCCAGTCCGGGAACACCGGCCGCTCGTAGCAGTGGCTCACCCACCGCGAGTTCGCCAGCGCCTGCCCCACCTGCAGCTTCCGCTCCTCCGGCACCCGCCACACAGACATCGCGTTCGAGCGGAACCCCGCCTTCCGGTGGTGCAGCACCGCGCTGTACCGACGCATCACGCCCCGCTCCTGAAAGCCGCGCATGATTGCGAACATCCCCTCGGGCGTCAGCCCCAGCCGCTCCGCCATCCCGTCGAACGGCCGCACGTCCAGCGACAGGTCCTCCTGCACCTCGCGCACCACGTCGATCTCGTAGTCCGTCAGGTGCTCCACCTTGTTCCAACTCTCGTTGTCCGGGCGGTAGTCGGCGGCGTTCCCCTCCTCGTTCACCATGTCGAAGTTCACGCCGATCTTGTAGAACCGCAGCGTCGGCAGCAGCCGCCACGATTCGACGTGCGTCTCCTCCGCCATCCGCGCCGCCGTCTCCTCCAGGCTCTCGTACGGCGGCACCGCGAGCGTGAACCAGAGGTTGTACTCGTGCCCCACACGCGCGTAGTTGTGGCTCACGCCCGGGTGCTTGTTGATCGCCAGCGCGCCCTTGTGCAGCAGCTCCTCCGGGTACCGGAACGCGATGAGCGACGTCTTGTACCCCAGCCGCCGCGTGTCGAAGATGCCGCTGATCTGCCGCACCACGTTCTCCCGCCGCAGCCGCCGGATCCGCTCGATGACGTCGTCCTCCTCCAGCCCCAGCTCCCGCCCGATGGCCAGGTACGGCCGCTCGTCCATCGGGAACTCCGTCTGGATGACGTTCAGCACCTGCCGGTCGAGCAGGTCCATCTCCGCCGAGCGCGTTTCCTCCGCCGTCGACCTAGGCGCCTGCCTTGTTGCCATTCCGGCTCCTTTCGTACGCGTCGACCATGGCGATCATGATCACGTCTGCAATCGTCTCTACGTGGTGCCACGCCTGCGCCAGCGTGTCGGCGTCCGACGACCCCCGCCGCGCCATCGAGCGCACCGATTCCGTCAGCGGCGTCCGGAAGAACACGAAGGCCTCCATCAGCTCCCGCAGGCTAAGCCCCCGCTGCGTCAGCGCCTCGCCGTACTCCTCGCCGATCACCCGCACCTCGTCCAGCGCCTGCGCCGACGGCCGCTTCCGCTCCATCAGGCTCTCCGTCACGTCCAGCAGCCGCCGCCCGAAGAGCCGCAGCCGCCCGCGCGTGGCCTCGTCCATCTCCTCGTACCACGGGAAGCTCACCAGCCGGTCGCCGTGCAGCAGCCGCCGTATCCGCCGCGTCGTCACCGACGTGATCGTCTGCGACGGCATCACCCGACCCGACGGCGACTCCGCAGCGCGCTGCATCGCCGCCAGCAGGTCCTCCCGCAAAAACCGGCGGTGCCCGCCCGGCGTCCGGAACGCGCGAATGACCCCGTTGTCGGCCCACATCCGCAGCGTCGTCTCGTTAACGCCCAGCATCCGGCAGGCCTCCCCCAGGGAAACCCACCGCCCGCTCGATTGCCGCCGCTCCGTCTGCTGCATCCCGCCCCACAAAAAATCTAGGGAAATCTAAATAATCTCAGGGTTTGGCGAAACTTAACAAAGGTATCACGTACGCAAGTGACCGTCAACACAATCGGAAGGTCCCCAAGAAAAGCCCCTTCCCCCTCTGGGGGAAGAGCCTGCCCCGTACTCGATACGGGGTTGGGATGGGGGAGTCTTGGGCCGCGGTCCAACCCCTACGCCCCCCGCGCCGGCCACACCGCCGCGTGGTGCCCCAGCGGCACGGTCGGCCGCTCCCATCGCGCCGCCGTCTCCGACATCTGCACCACCGGCGCCAGGTGCCTTAGCCGACCCTGCGGCGTCTCGCTCTCCGTCGACCACCCCGCAATCTCGTCGTCTGAAAAGTCCTCGGCAACGTCCGCCAGCGCCGACTCCGCCACCTGCCCGCGGTTCACCAGCCACCGCCCCGTCTGCGCCAGCGACGCCCGTACCAGCCAGCTCCCGCCCTCCGTCGCCCGCCGGTGCAGCGCCACCATCGTCCCGAAGGCCATCAGGTATCCCGTCAGGTAGTCGATCGCCGACACCGGGTAGAACTGCGGCCCCGGCTCCGCGCCCGGAAACAGCTCCCCCTGCCGGTCCGTGATGCCGCTCACCGTCTGTATCACCGTGTCGAACCCTCGCCGGCCCGCCCACGGCCCCACGCGCCCGAACGCCGACAGCGACACGTACACCAGCCCCGGCCGAATCGCCGTCAGTTCCTCCGGCGAGAGCCCTCGCTCCGCCAGCGTCCCCGGCCGGTACCCCTGCGAGAACACGTCCGCCTCCCGTACCAGCCCCTGCAGCGTCTCCCTGTCCCGAGCCTCCCGCAGGTCCAGGTGCGCCGACAGCTTCCCGTGGCCCGTGTCCATCTCCTGCCCCGGATGGCTCGGCAGGTGCGCGCCCGTTATCCGAAGCACGTCCGCCCCCTGCTCCGCCAGCGTCCGCGCGCAGCTCGGCCCCGCCAGCACCCGCGTCAGGTCCAGCGCCCGAATGCCCGACAGCGGCCGCGACCCCTCCGGCAGCGGTTCTGGCAGGCTCTCCCCGATCTTGTCGATCTCGATCAGCGGCAGCGTCGCCACCGCCGCCGACTGCGGGTGCTCGGCCCATTCCGCCATCGAGCGCACCATGCCGCCCGCGCCCTTCGCCGCGATGATCGCGTCCTCCAGCTCCAGCCCCTTCCACGTCGCGACGGCCCTCGTGATCGCCTCCCGGTCTTCCTCGACCCCCAGCACACCCAGCGCCGCCTCGCGGTGGTTGACGAAGTTGCAGTGCAGGTAGCTCCACCGCCCATCGGCCGTCGGGAATACCCCCGACGCCGGCGCCCGCTCTCCCGGCACCCGCGCCCCGTCCAGCAGCATGTACCGGCTGCTCCGCAACGACGCCGTCGCGTGCCGCGCGTCCACCCCCACGCCCTGCCGCCGCCCCGTCCGCAGCTCCCACAGCGCCGACGCCGCCAGCCCTACCGCGCCCACCGCGGCCGCCGATGTCTCCCCGATGCGGAACGTCGTCGGCAGGGCCGGGTCCGTCCCGCCGGAGAACTCCACCCCGGCGGCCAGCCCGGAGCTCCACCCCACGCTCATGAGAATGCCGGACAGCGTGTCGTACAACATAGGACGCGCTCCTGTAGTCCTTGGATGGCTCGGATTATATGCGGACGCCAAACGCGGCGCCATTACACGGGCTCTGGGTATGGCCCCCGGTAGTACAATGCCCTCGTCACCCCAGCGGGCCAACGACTGACCGGCCCGGGGTGTGGGAGGCCTCGGTGCAAGGCCCATTCTGGTGGAGGACACCGCTGAAGCTCCCAGGCCGCAGCCTTAAGCAGGACCGCGAGCGCCTGCTCAAGCGCCTCGGCGGCCGCTACTCCGCTCGCGTCGTCGACGCCATCGCCCGCACCCCCCGCGAGGACATGGTCCCGCCCGAGCACAAGAAACTCGCCTACCGCGACGGCCCCCTGCACATCGGCCACGGCCAGACCATCTCCCAGCCCACCATGGTCGCCATCATGACCCAGGCCCTCGACCCCCAGCCGTGGGAACGCGTCCTGGAGGTAGGCGCCGGCAGCGGCTACCAGGCCGTCGTCCTCGCCCAGCTCGCCGCCAGCGTCGTCTCCGTTGAGCGTGTCCCCGAGCTCGCCCGACGCACCGCCGCGCTCCTGCATTCCCTCGGCTACGACGACTGCGTCAGCGTCCGCCAGTCCGGCGACGCCCTCGGCTGCCCCGACGAGGCCCCCTTCGACGCCATCATGGTCTCCGCAGCTGCCCCGAACCCCCCGCTCGCCCTCCTCGACCAGCTCACCCCGCGCGGCCGCCTCCTCGTCCCCGTCGGCCCCCGCAAGGAGCAGCGCCTCCTCCTCCTCACCCGCACCGAAACCGGCCACACCACCCTCGACTTCGGCGCCTGCCGCTTCGTCCCCCTGATAGGCCCCGGCGCCTACCCCCCCAACGACCCAGAATGGCAAGACCGCTAAACCCCTCACCCCACCCATCATTCCCGCCCCCTCGCCATCATTCCTGCCTCCTCCACCGTCATTCCTGCCCTTTCAGCCGTCATTCCTGCGAAGGCAGGAATCCAGAGGGGCGGAAGGGCGGGGCATCCCCTCCCAGAACAACCGTCGCCTTCCCCTTCCCCCTTCGCCTCCATACCGGCGGAGGCCGGTATCCAGGGGCAGGGCGGGGCGCCCCCTCCCCCAACTCCCCTCACCTTCCCCCTGCACCCACCGCCGTCGTTCCTGCGAAGGCAGGAACCCCGACGTACCCATCCCATCACGCCGCCCACCAATCCCGCCTCCATACCGGCGGAGGCCGGTATCCAGGGGCAGGGCGGGGCGCGCACTCCCCGGACTCCCCTCACCTTCCCCAACACCCCCGCCGTCGTTCCTGCGAAGGCAGGAACCTCGACGTACCCATCCCATCACGCCGCCCACCAATCCCGCCTCCATACCGGCGGAGGCCGGTATCCAAGGGCGACGCAAGGCGCCCCTTCCCCCAACCCCCACCCCCGCCACCCCGCATGGCGCGCCGACACCTGCGTGCTATACTGTCTTGGCTATGTCAAGCTTGACCCTGCAATCGAAACACCTGCTTTCCGTGGCCGACCTGTCGCCAGCCGAGATCTGCGCCCTCGTGGAGCGCGCCCGCGACATCAAGCGCACCCCCGACGCGGCAAAGCCCCTGCAGGGCAAAACCGTCGCCCTCCTCTTCGAAAAGCCCTCGCTCCGCACCCGCGTCAGCTTTGAGGTCGGCACGGCCAACCTCGGCGGCAACTGCCTCTACCTCAGCCCGGCCGAGGTCGGCATCGGCGGCCGCGAGGCCGTCAGCGACGTCGCACAGGTGCTCTCCCGTTACGTCGACTGCATCGTCTACCGCTGCTACGAACACGCAAAGCTTGCCGAGCTAGCCCACTACGCCACCGTCCCCGTCATCAACGCCCTCTCCGACGACGAGCACCCCTGCCAGACCCTCGCCGACCTGACCACCGTCCTCGAGCAGCGCGGCTCGTTGCCCGGCACAACCCTCGCCTACATCGGCGACGGCAACAACGTCGCCCGCAGCCTCGGTCTCGGCTGCGCCGCCGTCGGCATGCACTATCGCATCGCATCGCCCGAGGGCTACGGCCTCTCGCCCGACGACGAGCGCGCCATCGAGGCCCTCGCCGCCGCCAATGGCGGTAGCGCCACCTTCCTCCGCGACCCCCGCGAGGCCGTCGCGGGCGCAAGCGTCGTCTACACCGACGTATGGGCCAGCATGGGCCAGGAGGACGAGGCCGCCGTGCGCAAGGAGGTCTTCCTCGGCTACCAGGTCAACCCTGAGCTCATGGCCCTCGCCGCCCCGGACGCCGTCTTCATGCACGACCTGCCCGCCCACTACGGTGAGGAGGTCCCCGAGGGCTTCCTCGACCACCCGCAATCCGTCGTGTTCGACCAGGCGGAGAACCGCCTGCACGCGCAACAGGCCCTGTTGGAGGCCCTTCTTGGCTAGGGCGGCATCGCCGGAGGAAGCGAATATCGGCCAGGACGCGGGTGTAATGCCCGTGGTCGCCATCGTTGGCCGCCCCAACGTCGGCAAGTCCACCCTCTTCAACCGCCTGACCGGCCAACGCCGCGCCGTCGTCGCCGATGAGGCCGGCACCACCCGAGACCGCGTCATCACCCCCATGGAGGGCCCCAACCGCAACTTCTTCCTCGTCGACACCGGCGGCATCGACCTCGGCGCCGGCGGTCCCATCGGCTCCAAGGTCTACCGCCAGGTCCGCGCCGCCCTCGAGGACGCCGACGTCATCGTCTTCCTGACCGACGCCGTCGACGGCCTCCAGCCCGCCGACTTGGAGATCGCCGACTCACTCCGCCGCCTTAACGTCCCCATCGTCACCGCCGTCAACAAGAGCGAGGGCACTCGCCGCCGCTTCAACGTCGCCGAGTTCTACGCCCTCGGCCTCAACGACCCCATCGCCATCAGCGCCATCAAGGGCGAGGGCATGGCCGACCTCCTCGACGCCGTCGAGGACGAGCTCCCGTCCGGCGCCGAGGCTGAGCTCGACGAGGGCTTCCTCCGCCTCGCCATCGTCGGCCGGCCCAATGTCGGCAAGTCCAGCATCATGAACGCCATCACCGGCGAGGAGCGCGCCATCGTCGACGAGACCCCCGGCACCACCCGCGACTCCCTCGACGCCTGGGTCAGCTACGACGGCAACCCCCTCCTCCTCATCGACACCGCCGGCATGCGCCGCCGCGGCCACATCGTGCCCGGCCCCGAGAAGTTCAGCGTCCTCCGCTCCCTCCAGTCCATCGAGCGCTGCAACGTCGCCGTCCTCGTCATGGACGCCACGGAGCTCGCCACGGCCCAGGACGTCCACGTCGCCGGCTACGTCCTTGAGTCCTACCACGCCATGCTCGTCGCCGTGAACAAGTGGGACCTCGCCCGCGACCACGGCATGCACGAGACCGAGGCCATCCAGGAGATCCGCAAGAAGCTCCACTGGGCCCCCTACGTGCCCATCCACTTCGTCTCCGCCCTCACCGGCGAGGGCCTCGACGGCCTCCTCACCACCGCGCAGGAGCTCTACCGCGAGCAGGCCACCGAGGTCGGCGCCGCCGAGCTCAACACCACCATCGTCGAGGCCATGGCCAAGCACCCGCCGCGCTCCCAGGGCCGCCGCCAGCTCCGCCTCTACCGCGGCGAGCAGAGCCAGGTGCACCCCCTCGGCTTCACCCTCTACGTCAACAACCCGGAGATCGTCCACTTCTCCTACCGCCGCTACCTGCTGAACACCATCCGCAGCGCCTTCTCGATCCGCCGCGTCCCCATCCGCCTCGACATCCGCAAGGGCGCCCGGAGGCGCTCGGCATGAACGACATTCTGGTCTTCGTCCTCGTGTTCGCCGCGTCCTACCTGCTCGGCGCCGTCCCGTGGGGCCTGCTCATCGGCCGCTGGAGCCGCGGCGTCGACGTCCGGCAGACCGGCAGCGGCAACATCGGCAGCAGCAACGTCCTCCGCACCGCCGGCGCCAGGGCCGCCGGCCTCGCCCTCCTCCTCGACGTCGCCAAGGGCGCGGTCCCCGTCCTCGCCGCCCGCGCCATCGCCGACGCCGCCGGCTTCACCGAGGCCCAGGGCGCCGGCCTGCAGGCGGGCGCCGCCCTCGCCGCCCTCGCCGGCCATAGCTGGTCCGTCTACCTGAAGTTCACCGGCGGCAAGGGCGTCGCGACGGGCGTCGGCGGCCTCTTCGTGCTCTTCCCCTTGGGCGGCCTCACCGCGCTGGTCCTCGCCCTCGTCATCATGCGCCTCTCCCGCTACATCTCCCTCGGCAGCGTCATTGGCGTGACCATCGGCGCGGGCTCGCTCGTCGTCTTCTGGCTCCGCGGCGACTTCCACTGGGCCTACGCCCTCCACGGCTTCGTCGGCTGGGCCATCATCGTCGGCCGCCACCACGGCAACATCCGACGCCTCTTCTCCGGCACCGAGGCCCGCCTCGGCGAATCCGCGGCCCCGCCGCAACCGCAGCCGGAAGCCTAGCGATGGCACGCGTGACCGTGGTCGGCACGACAAGCTGGGGCACGACCCTGGCCATCCTGCTCGCCCGCCGCGGCGCCCCCGTCACCCTCCTCGCCCGCACCGCTGACGAGGCCGAGATCCTCACCCGCGACCGCGAGAACCGCCGCCTGCTGCCCGGCGCGCCATTCCCCGACTCCCTCTCCCCGTCCGCCGACGCCGACGCCGCCCTCGACGGCGCCGACCTCGTCGTCCTCGCCACACCCGCGCAGCGCCTCCGCGACAACCTCCCCACGCTGAAGCCGTACGTTCGCCCCGAGACCGTGTTCCTGAGCGCCATCAAGGGCCTCGAACTCGACACCGGTCTGCCCATGACGAAAGTCGTTCAGGCCGAGCTCCCCAAGGTCGCCGATGGCCGCGTCGCCGTCCTCTCCGGCCCCAACCTCTCCCGCGAGGTCGTCGACGACAAGCCCTCCTCGGCCGTCATCGCCTGCAAGGACCCCGCCGTCGCCGAGTGGGTGCAGGACCTCTACAACTCCCCCGCCTTCCGCGTCTACACCAACGACGACATCATCGGCGTGGAGCTCGGCGGCGCCCTCAAGAACCCCATCACCATCGCCGCCGGCATCAGCGACGGCCTAGGCTACGGCGCCAACGCCAAGGCCGCCCTCATAACGCGCGGTCTCGCCGAGGTCACCCGGCTCTCCGTCGCATGCGGCGCGAGGCCCCTCACCCTCGCCGGCCTCTCCGGCCTCGGCGACATGGCTGCCAGCAGCTTCAGCGACCTCAGCCGCAACCGCTACGTCGGCGAGCAGGTGGGGCAGGGCAGGCCGTTGGCGGAGGTGCTCGGCGGCATGGTGCACGTCGCCGAGGGCGTGGACACGATCCGGGCTGCGCTGCTCCTGGCGGAGCGGCAGGGCATTGAGATGCCCATCACGGAGATAACGGCCCGCATCCTCTTCGACGGCGTCGACCCCCGCGAGGCCACCACGTGGCTGCTGAACCGCGCCCCCGGTCAGGAGTGGCCGACGACGCTCAGCTAGCGGCCCGCCGGAAGCACAGCGCCAGCCAGTCCTCCGTCTGCTGCGTCTCCAGCTCCTCGAACCCCGCGCCCAGCAGCGCCTCCCGCACCTCGTCGCCGCGCTCCTCGAGCACGCCCGACGCGATGAGCGTTCCGCCGGGCCTCAGCGTCTCGGCCAGCGCCCCCGCAAGCTCCACCAGCACCTTCGCCGAGATATTCGCGACGGTCAGGTCCAGCCCCGTCGCCAGCGCGTGCGGCAGCGTCCCCCGCGCGATCCGTACCCGCCGCGACAGTCCCGCCGCCTTCAGGTTCCGCCGCGAAGACCGGACGGCGTCCGCCTCCGTGTCCAGCGCCAGCGCCCACTCGGCCCCCAGCAGCAGCGCCCCCTGCGCCAGCAGCCCGCTGCCCGTGCCAAGGTCGAGGACCCGCATCCCCGCCTCCACGCGCCGCTCGAGCTGCTCCAGGCACATGCGCGTCGTCGGGTGGTGCCCCGTCCCGAATGCCAGCCCAGGGTCCAGCGTCAGCACGATGTCGCCCTCCGAGGCCTCCACTTCGTGCCACGTCGGCCGCACCACCAGCCGCTTCCCGATGCGCAGGGGCTGGAAATGCGCCTTCCACGCCTCCTCCCACTCGTAGGGCGACACCGTTCGCACCGCCAGTGGCGACAGCGGTTTGATCAGCCCCATCAGCTGCACCCCCGCCTGAATGCGCGCGACGCGGTCGGCCGAGCGCCTGTCCTGCGGGAAATACGTCCGCACGAAGACCGGCCCCCCAACGGGCGGCGACTCTCCCTCGTCCGGGTTGAACCCCCCGGCCTCCTCCACCACGACCTGCCGGCGGCCGTACCGCTGGAACAGCTCCACCAGCGGCTCCACCAGCTCGGGAGAGGCTTCCACGGAAAGCTCTAGCCAGTCCACGCGGCACGCTCCATACGGATAGCTTGCGGAAAATAGGGGAAGGCTTGTGGGAGAATCCGGTGACTCTGCAGGGACAGAAGGACCGCCATTCAGCGTCTAGCCGCTCTCGCCGGTCAGGACGTCCTTGAGCTTCCGGAACCACGACTTCACGCCGTTGGTCGCATAGGCCTCTTCGTCGTCGTCCAGCGACTCCGACAGCTCCTCGAACAGCTCCCGTGTCCGCGGGCTCATCTTCTGCGGCGTCATCACAGTCACCAGGCCGATGAGGTCGCCGAGCCGCCCGTTGTGCAGGTTCGGCACGCCCTTGCCGCGCTTGCGGAGGATCGTCCCGGACTGCACCCCTGCGGGCACCTCAAACGTCTCCAGTTCGCCGGCCAGCATCGGCACCTCGATGGTCGTCCCCAGTGCCGCGTGCGCCACGTGCAGCGGAAGGTCGAATACCAGGTTCTCCTTGTCGCGGCGGAAGTACGGGTGCGGCTTCACGGACAGGCTCACGAAGACGTCCCCCGGCCGGCCGCCGTTGACGCCCGCGTCCCCCTCGCCCGCCAGCCGGACGCGCATGCCGTCCTCCACGCCCGCGGGCACGTTCACCATCACCTTGCGCGTCGACTTCTCCCGGCCCGTGCCCCTGCAGGTCGTGCACGGCGACAGGATCGTCTGTCCCAGCCCCCGGCACGCCGAGCACGCCACCACCTGCACGAATTGCCCGAACACGCTGCTCTGCGTCCTGCGCACCTGTCCGGAGCCGCTGCAATTGACGCACTGCTCCTTCTGCGTCCCGGGCTCGGCCAGTTCGCCGCTGCACCTGCCGCAGATCTCCTGCCGCGTGATCTGCACCTCGCGCTCCACGCCCAGCGCCGCTTCTTCAAACGTGATCGTCATCGAGTACTGCAGGTCACGGCCCTTGGCCGACGTGTTTGCCTGCCCTCGGAACCCGCCGAAGAAGGCGTCGAAGATGTCTCCTACGCCGCCCGGAAAGTCGAATCCGTCGAACCCGCGCCCCGGCCAGCCGCCGTTCGGGTCGATGTCCGCCCGCCCGAAACGGTCGTACATCCGCCGCTTCTCCGGGTCGATGAGCACCTGGTACGCCTCGTTGATCTCCTTGAAGCGCTCCCCGGCGTCCTTCGCCTTATTGCGGTCCGGGTGCCACTCCATGGCCAGACCACGGAACGCGCGGCGGATCTGCTCCTCCGTCGCATCCCGGGGCACACCTAGGAGATTGTAGTAGTCCTTCTGCGTTGCCATAGGCTCGTGCGGCTTCCTGTTGTCAAATGCCTGGGCTGGCGCAAATACGCCGCCTCATTGTAACACGCAACAAAGCTGCACAGGAGCAATTATCGACCGTCCCGCTTCCGCGGGACCCCCCTTCCGCCACCAACACCACACGCCCACCCACACAACCCAGCCTCCATCCCGGCGGAAGCCGGGATCCAGGGGCGGCGCGAGGGACAACCCTGCCACAGCCACTTCCTATACCCCATCCCCCTTCGCGTCATTCCTGCGGAGGCAGGAATCCAGAGGGGCAGGGCGCGGGGCGTCCCCATACCCTCTGCCACCAGCAGCCCATGCCAACCCCCACAACCCAGCCTCCATCCCGGCGGACGCCGGGATCCAGGGGCGACGCGAGGGGCAACCCTGCCACAGCCACTTCCGATACCCCATCCCCCTTCGCGTCATTCCTGCGGAGGCAGGAATCCAGAGGGGCAGGGCGCGGGGCGTCCCCATACCCTCTGCCACCAGCAGCCCATGCCAACCCCCACAACCCAGCCTCCATCCCGGCGGACGCCGGGATCCAGGGGCGGCGCGAGGGGCAACCCTGCCACAGCCACTTCCGATACCCCATCCCCCTTCGCGTCATTCCTGCGGAGGCAGGAATCCAGAGGGGCAGGGCGCGGGGCGTCCCCACAACCTCCGCCACTAGGAGCCCGCGCCAACCCCCACAACCCAGCCTCCATCCCGGCGAAAGCCGGGATCCAGGAGCACCGGGCGGGGCAACTCTGCCACAGCCCACCTTCGATATCCCACCCCCGTTCGCGTCATTCCTGCGCAGGCAGGAATCCAGGGGGGCGCCGGGTGTGGCAACACTGCCACAGTCCATTTCCGACACCCAACCCCCCTCGCGTCATTCCTGCGGAGGCAGGAATCCAGATGGGCGGCGCGAGGGGAAACCCTGCAACAGCCCACGTCCGACACCCCACTCCCCTTCGCGTCATTCCTGCGCAGGCAGAGCCTGCCCCCGCGAAGGCGGGGGAATCCACAGAGGCAGCGCGAGCGGCGTCCCCACAACCTCCGCCCCCAGCAGCATACGCCCACCCACACAACCCAGCCTCCATCCCGGCGGACGCCGGGATCCAGGGGCGGCGCGAGGGGCAACCCTGCCACAGCCACTTCCGATACCCCATCCCCCTTCGCGTCATTCCTGCGGAGGCAGGAATCCAGAGGGGCAGGGCGCGGGGCGTCCCCACAACCTCCGCCACCAGCTGCCCATGCCAACCCCCCGCAACCCAGCCTCCATCCCGGCGGACGCCGGGATCCAGGGGCGGCGCGAGGGGCAACCCTGCCACAGCCCACCTCCGTTGCCCCAACTCCCCATCGCGTCATTCCCGCGCAGGCAGAGCCTGCCCCCGCGAAGGCGGGAGAATTCTGAGGGGCGGGGGGAGGGGCCAGCGTCGCGCCACAAGGACGGCGGAAGCACAGCAACCGGCCCTCACAGACGACAAAGGAAACCCAGAAGAAATGGGGAAGCCAACCAGAAGGCCAAATCGAGGGGGAAAACCTACTGCGTGGAGTCTGCCTCCGCCTCGGGACTCGCTCCCTCGGCAGCCGGAGGCGAGTCCGTGTCACCCGCATCCACGACATCCCCTGCCGCCACAACGTTCCCGTTGCCCACCGTCACCAGCGCCGGCCTGAGCAGCCGGCCGCCCACCGTGTACCCGCGCTGCACGACCTCCACCACAGCCCCGGCAACGCCGTCCACCTCGGTGATGGCTTGGTGCAGGTTCGGGTCGAAGGTCTGGCCCGCCTCCACCTCCAGCGCCTCGAGGCCGCGAGCCACCAGCATCGCCTCCAGCTTCTTGTACACCAGCCACACGCCCTCGATCCAGGTGAGAGAGATTAGGTTGGCCGGAACGGTGCTGAACGCCCGCTCCAAGTCATCCAGCACGCTCAGCGTCTGCTGCATCAGCGCGGCCGACGCCCACTGCGCCATCTCCTCCTGGTCGCGCTCCACCTGCCTGCGGAAGTTCTGCAGGTCGGCCTGCGCGCGCTGCCAGTTGGCCAAGTACCGCTGCGACCGCTCCTCCAGCTCCTGCACCCGCGCCGACAGCTCGGCCGCGTCAACCTCGGCCGCGTCAGCCGTCGACGAATCGCCCGCCGCCTGCTGCTCGTCCGGAGAATGGTTTGGGGCCTCCGGTGCGTCGCCCGTGGCCCCATGTTCTGGGTTCTGCTGTTCCATGCCGCTCCTAGGGCGATATGCCCGCCTCTTCCAGCATCCCGCTCATCAGCGAGGACACGTAGTGCACCCCCGCGATCGTCCGCTCGTAGTGCATCCGCATGGGCCCCACGATGCTCACCGTGCCGAAAACCTGCCCCTCGACCCCGTACCGCGTGATCACGAGGCTCATCGGCTTCAGCGCGTCCTCCCGGTTCTCCTCGCCTATGACGATGCGCATCTCTCCCACGCCGGGCCGCTCCGTGAGCACCGCCTGCGCCAGCCGGCGGCTCTCCAGCGCGTCGATCAGGTCGCGCACCTGCGACGCCCCACTGAACTCCGGCTGCTCGACCAGGTGCCGCAGCCCCTCGACGATGTAGTCCGCGAAGGCCGTGCTGTCCTCTTCCTCCAGGATCCGCAGCGTCGTGTCCAGCACGTCGCGCTCCAGCGCCGTGTCCGCGATCTCCCGCCCGCGCACGTCGCTGTACGACAACCCCCGCACGCGGTGGTTCAGCCGGTTCGCCAGCGCCGTCAGCTCCTCCTCCGACACCGGCTCCGTCAGCGGCACCAACTCCTTCCGCAGCCGCGCCTCCTGCAGCACCAGCACCTGCATGACCAGCAGCTCGTCGAGGTAGATCAGCTGCAGGTTGCGGATGCGCGTCTGCACCGTCCGCGGCATGCTCACCAGCGCCATATTGTTCGCCAGCTGCGCCAGCAGCCGCGCCGACAGCCGCGCCCACACGTCGACGTCGCGCCCCGCCTCCGCGAGCTGCGTCCGCAGGCTCCGCTTCACCACGCCCGGCAGCTCCGGCGTCCCCGTCAGCGCCTCGACGTAGTAGCGGTACCCCCGGTCCGTCGGCACCCCGCCAGCCGAGTGGTGCGGCCGGCTGATGTACCCCTCTTCCTCCAGCACCGCCATCTCGTGCCGCACCGTCGCCGGGCTCACGTCCAGCCCCGAGTCCCGCGTCACCACGTCCGACGGCACCGGCGCCGCCGTCCCCACGTACTGCGAGAGGATGATGCGCAGGATCGTCTCCTGCCGTGTCGATAGGCGTTCAACCATAGTAGTCGCCTACACTCTCCCTAGCTGAATAGATAAGGCAACGTAGCATCGCCCGGCGCGGCGTGTCAAGGCGACTAGACGCCCCTTCCACGCCGTCTCCCAAGACGCTGTCTCCCAACGAGAAAGGGGGCGGCTTGCGCCGCCCCCTTCAATTGCCTCGCTCTTGCGGGTCTACCCGCGCTAGCCCTCGATGTTCGCGCAGACGACGTAGACCTCCAGCGTCCAGCTGCCGCTCTGTGGCGACATCTCTGCCGCGCTCGCCGTCCAGCCCAGCGGCTTGTCGCCGGGCACGCCCGTCGGTCCATTCGCCGTCAGGGCCACGCCCTCGCTCGCGCCTGTGACCGCCGCGCCGCCAGCGATGGCGAACAGGTCTTCGCCCGCGTCCGCACACATCGCCGAGGCCGACTTGTCGTCGCTGGTGGCATCGCTGCTCACCTTCACCAGCGTCAGATTGCTCAGGCCGGCCGGGCCCTGGATGCCCTGCGGACCGTGCGGTCCCTCGGGACCCTCGGGGCCGGGGGCGCCCGTCTGGCCGGGCTCACCCTGCGGGCCCGTCTCGCCCTGCGGGCCCTGGGGGCCTATCGCTCCGGGCGGGCCCAGGTCGCCCTGGTCACCCTTGATGCCCTGTGGGCCAGTCGAGCCCTGTGGCCCCGGTGAACCCTGGGCGCCCTGCGGACCAACGTCGCCCTGCGGGCCGCGCTGCCCGGGCGGGCCCTGCTCGCCCTGCTCGCCTTGGACGCCCTGGATGCCCTGGATCCCCTGCAGTCCGCGAACACCCGGGTCACCCTGGTCGCCCTTGAAACCCTGCGGTCCAATCGGTCCTTGGTCGCCCTTCAGTCCAGGCGGACCACCCGACGGGCCTCTCGGTCCCTCGGGACCCTCAGGCCCCTCCGGGCCTTCCGGCCCCTCCGGGCCGCGCTCACCCTGAATGCCCTGCGGCCCAGGCGGGCCGCCCGACGGCCCGCGCGCGCCCTCTGGGCCCGTCGCGCCCTGCGGGCCCGTCGCGCCCTGCGGCCCGCGCTCGCCCGTCCCGCCCTGCGGACCCTGCGGGCCCTGCGGCCCTGCCGGTCCGCGTAGCCCAGGCGGCCCGATCGGGCCCTGCGCTCCGTCCGTGCCGGCTTCACCGGCCGGACCCTGCGGGCCCGCCGCGCCCTCCGGGCCAGCGACTCCCTGCGGTCCTACCGGACCCTGGTCGCCTGTGCACGCCGGGAGCAACAAGAGGCCCATCAGGAGGAGAAGTGGAATCCAAAGACTGCGCCGCCAGACGCTGGAAGACTTCAGGTGCTTCGTATCGACTACCCTCATGGTGAGCGTACCTTCCTTAAGGAGTTTTTCCGTTTGCAAGACTACTATAGCAGTATACCAGTGTCAAGGAATCTGACAAGCAGTTTTTGCCCTCCCTGCAACATCTTCCCCCACCCCAAACCTGCCCCCCAGGCGCGACCGTCCCCCCGTTCGCCGACACGTAGCGACGCGGCCCCCGGGGACCCTTGCCCCCAAGGGGGCCGCGCCCCCTACGTCTCCGTCGCTTAACGTGCTCCCACCGCCGAGCTTCCCCCGGCGCGAGCGCCCCTACGGCCGGCTCCCGCGTCGACGTCGCACCAGCACCAGCCCGAGCAACCCCAGGCCCGCCAGTAACACATACGCGTCAGTCGCCGAGCCCTGTCCGCACGTCCCCGGCTCGTCCGGCTCCGGCGTCGCCGTCGGCGCGACCGCCGGTGTCGCCGTCGGCGTCGCGATCAGCACGATCGGCGTTGGCGTCGGCGCTGGCGTCGGCGTCGAGGTCGGCGTCGGCACCGGCGTCGCCGTCGGCTCGGGCGTCGGCGTCGGCACCGGCGTCGCTGTCGGCTCAGGCGTCGCTGTCGGCTCAGGCGTCGGCGTCGCTGGCACCGGCGTCGGTGTGTTCGTCGCTTCCGGCGTCGGCGTCGCCGGCACCGGCGTCGGCGTCGGCGCCGGCGGCAGCGCCGGGAACGTCAGGTTGAACCCATCGGTAACGTTCGGCCCAGGAATGAAGGGGGTAACCTCCGCAGCCGTCAGCCCTTCCTCGTCCAGGTGCGCCGTGATCGTATCCTCCACCGCAATGATGTGGAACGTAATCTGCCGGAAGTTGAACAGCGTACTGGTGGGGCCAACGAGGAGGTTCCTGTACTGCCCGCCCTGCGTGGTCCGGGGCTGCGACTGGTAGTACTCTCCCACAGGGTTCGGTATCCGGGCCACGATGCTAAGCCCATCCGGTGCCGGCGCTCCGCCCATCGTCACCGATCCCGAATACGTCACCGGCCCCGGCGGCGGCTGTCCCTGCGCCTGGACCTCCGCCTGCGGCCCCGCTAACGCGAACGCCAGCAGCGCGGCAAGCATGGCAAGGGTCAGGACAAGTGCAATCCTGGTGCGGTGTGCTGCTAGTGGCATGGTATTCTCCCGTATCTAAACGCCCATTCATCGGGCGCAATCTCCGTGGCCTTCCCGTGTGGAAGCTGCCCACAGGACAGCACACCGGTCAGCCGACCTCCATAGGATTATCCCCCCTAACGCCCCATAGGTCAACCCCGCCCCCCCGTCTCCATACCGGAGAACAGCTTGCCCCGTACCGCGATACGGGGCCGGTATCCAGGGGCGGGGCGCCCTCTCCCAGCTCCCCCTGCCCACTCCCCTTCGTCATTCCTGCGAAGGCAGGAATCCAGAGGGGCCGGGCGGTGGGCAGCCTCGCCGCAGAGCCCTCCCCCACCCCACAAAACACTGGGGCCCCCCTCCAAGCGGAGGGAGGCCCCAGATTAGCCTTACCAAATCAGGCGAAGGTTACGGGATAATTACCCCGTCCACCGTGGAGTAGAGCCAGTAGCCCTTCCCCACTACTACTTGGACTGGAGTCTCCGGCGTCAGAATCTGGTTCGTCTCGGGATCATTGTCGTGGTCGTAGGTAGCCGTACCGTCCAGATTCTCCGTTTCGTTGGGCTCCACCGAGGTCCACGTCCGAACCAGGGTGTTAAAGGTCAGTGCCTTCAGCCACCCGGCCCCGGCGCCGGACTTCAGCGTGCCAAAGTAGTCGTCAGCATCGATGGACTTGGGCGTGGGGATCTCATTGGACACCACTGGCACCAAGTTCCATCCCTTCACCACTTCAATGGCCGGAGGTGGCGGCGGCGCTGCCGCAGCGGTCGTCAGCGGCGGCCGCAGCACCTTCAGATTCTCGAAATTGCTGGTGTGGATGAAGTAGGCCGTGTTAGCCGACAGTACCGGAATGTCCCCGATGAACCGGCCGCTCTCCGCATCGCGGCGGGTCACCAACCACAGCTGATTGACGTTGTCAAAGGTCATGACTATGTCCGCCGGGTGGGTAACCGGAATGACAGAGTTGATGGCCGGATTGCCCGGCTGGAAGGGCAGGGAGATCAGGTTCCAGCCTGGGTCCAGAGGAATGGTCACCGGCTTGGGGGCCACCACTTCCCATGAGAACACCAGCTTCTCCGCTGAGGAGGCCGAGGTGTTGTTCAGGTTGTTGTTCCCGGCCTCGTCCGCGGCCGTAAGAGTCAACTGGTAATTGCCGTTCCGTGGCGTCAGCAACGGGATGGTGAACTTCACCTGGTCCTGGCTGCTGATGTCCGTGGTCAGGTTGAAATCCCTGCTCTGCAGCGTGGAGCCGTCCGCGGCGGTAACCTTGAGGCTGGCCGAAGACAGCATGACTGTCCGGTAACTGTCTCGGTCGTATTCACTGCCCTCTGCGGCGAAGTCCACCGTGACAATCATGGGGTCAACAGCTTCAATCTCGTCCGCAGTAGTGACAGCGTTGTCGCCGCCCTTCTGGCTGCCGACCACTTCGTCTTCGCCAATGGAAACCTTGGGCTGCACTCCACCATTGAGGCGGGTGTCCAGCTCATAAGTGAATGCGCTGGAGTGGGCAGGGTCATTCGTGTGACCGACCTTGCCCGGGTTGCCCGCACCGGCAGTGTCCATGCCTTCCACGTAGACATTGTACTCACCGCTGCTGCCCGGCGAAGCCGTGTGCTTGTACGTGAACCGCTGCAGTGAGCCGCTGGCGGAGGTGCTGCGAAGGCTGTTCGCGTCACGTTCTGCCCTAAAGATTCCCGTGTCCTCCCCGGTCTCTTCAACCAAAGCGTTCCACAGCGACGGTGGCGCGCCTAGGTCCTCATCGCTCACGATAGTGATAGTGACGGAAGAGTTGCTGAGGTCGTCGCTCTCGGTCAAGGTTAGACCGGGTCCGAGCTTGTCGGTCGCCCGCGTCGGCGTTGCCTGGTTACTGACGGCGTTGCCGGCGTTGTCCTTGATTACCGCGACTGGAATGCTCACCATGGGCTTCTCAGAGGACTCCAAGGGAGTCTCCAGCGTCAGGAAGACCAATATCGCATCATCCAGATTGTCGGCTCCGCTCTCCTTGGAGCTATCCACCATGAGAACGGACGTTACCGTGTTGCTGGCGACGGCAAAGGATGCGGGGTTAACGGTATTTGCATCAAGTCCGCTCTGGTCTCTGAAGGAAACCATGAGGGAGTTCCGCTTGGCCTTGGTCCCCGTCTGCAACCGACTGCCCCTGTTGGCGGCGCCGTTCCACGCCGTGCCGGTCTCACGCGCCACCAACACCGGGTCAACGTCGTCCAGAATGATAGTCCGCGTGTTCAGGACCTCAACGGTCGCTCCTGCGCGAACCGCTATTGCAGTGGATGCCGATGTGACGGTGCACGGCACCGCGTCCGTTGTACCGCCATCACTGTCGTGATCAATCAAGCCGTGAAGAGTCGCCGTTGTCATGACAGGATCCGTCCACGTGAACGTTCCCGTGCTAGCAACGAAATCGGAGACTGTTCTTGTCTGGCTTATGGCCTTGACTGACCACATAGCGCCCGAATCAGGGGTGAAAGCGGGGTTGCCGCCCGACAGCGCAACACCTTCCGCGCACGCTGTTACCGGATCTGGCGCGTTAAAGATGCCGCCCTGAGCCGCAGTAGTGGCGCTTGCCGTGATTTTGACGCTACGGTCAATGAAGGTGTCATCAGTGTACCCGCCACCGGCAAAGTCAGCGGATACTGCCGTGGTGCCTGCGTCAAGGCCAGCTTCGGTAGTAGTGTCCTTCACGCTGCCGTCGCTCCGGGCCATGTTGCCGGCTCTGTCCACGGCCTCAAAGTGCCACGGAATCTTGCCGACATCCGCGCCGCCAATGAAAGGCTTCAACCCTGAGGCGCCCACCGAATAGGATATGCGCCAGCCGTCGTCCACCTTGGTGAAATGGGAGGCACTCAGAGGCACCTTCACCGGGGCCTCACCGGTTGTTACGTCGTCATCGCCAATGACTAGGTCTACCCGCCCGCCAGAGGTTTCAGCAATGGGTTCGTCGTCCGCATTTACAGTGTTCTTGGTACTGTACTGCAAGCGGGGCGATGCCCCACTCGTCGCCGCATTGCCAGCAAAGCCAGCCAGCGAGTCCGTGATGGTGGCGGAGAAGGTCAAACCAACGCCGCCTGTGGTCTTGGTAATGTGGGGATTCGAGGGGGAGTGAGCAATGATGGACGGCGCAAAGTTATCCACCGTCACACTCGGAGGAGTGGAGAATCGTTCGGGGTCGGCGCCGTCTGCTGGAGTGTGTTCAATGGTGATGGTATTGCCGCTGAAAGCCTGGAACTCATAGTCGCCGTCAGCAGTCTCGTCAACCACTGCTATGATCAGAGGTGTGGAATCAAGACTAGGCGGGTCATCATCAACGTCATCCGGGGTACCATTGTTGCCCCCGAACACCTTTGATCGGCCGCCGGACTTCAGCGTGATCGTTCCTGCATTTGCGAAAGTAATAGACAGGAGGTTATCGCCGGTTGCGCCGTCGATTTCATCAGCGCCGTCGTCAGTGGTCACCTCGCAGCCGGTGCCACCGGAGCAGAGGAATTTCTGTGCGACAGTCACTGACGACACCGTCTGCGCGTTCACCGCGCCCTGCGTGCTCAGGCCCGTAACCACCAGCAGCAGCGCGAACGCTGCCAGGGCTGCTGTGATTTTCATGTATCCCTTCATCGTCCTTCCCTTTCTTGGGTGTTTGGAATGTCCCCCGGCCTCGCCGGGTCCCCGTCTCTGCCGGGGGATGCTTCTGGGGGATCGCTCCCCCTATGGTCCGGCTCTGGAGCGTGTCCCGCATCGGCTCGACCATGCCCGCAAACTTGCGCGAGCGGACGCCAACGCGGATCGACCACCTCCTTTCGGCAGCACAACGGGACCCACATCCCTCAGGATCGCTCCCGCTGCGGCTCTCGCCAGTCTGTACTCCGTCACCTGGACCTTCTTTCTCGGACCCATTGGGCCATAGCCGACAACGCGGCACGCCCCCAAAGGGCTCCTCAACCCTATAACGGGACGCCCCCGATGTTTGTTCCCACATCCACTGCCCCCGCCCTCGGGGGCGCCCCGGGCCCCGGCGCTCCCTCACCAGTCACCCAGCGATTCACACACCAAGACCGCCCAACATTCTACCACACACCCCACCAAAAAAAAGCATTTTCAGCGCATCTCCTGACGCTCTCGACGACCCTGACACAAGCCCCTTGCGACTACACCTCGAACCCCGCTACCCTCCCCCCATGTCGACTAAAGCCCCAACCGCCAACGCCATTGCCAACAATGGCGCCGCCGCCACCAAAGCCGCCGCCACCAACCCGGCAGCCCGGCCCGAAAACCCCCACCCACCGGCCAAAAACCCAAAAATATTGGCCCCCAACCTAATTTGCGACACCTCCCCTACAAAACAAACCCCAAACAACCTCCCCCCCACCTACACCCCCCCACCGAACAAATGCCAAAACAATCCCCCCACGCCCCCCTCCTCGTCATTCCTGCGCAGGCAGGAATCCAGAGGGGCGGCAGCGCGGGGCATCCTCACGAAGGACCACGCCAAGCATCGGGGCATCCCACCCCCTCCTCGTCATTCCTGCGCAGGCAGGAATCCAGAGGGGCGGCAGCGCGGGGCATCCTCACGAAGGACCACGCCAAGCATCGGGGCATCCCACCCCCTCCTCGTCATTCCTGCGCAGGCAGGAATCCAGAGGGGCGGCAGCGCGGGGCATCCTCACGAAGGACCACGCCAAGCATCGGGGCACTCCTGCCCCCTCCTCGTCATTCCTGCGCAGGCAGGAATCCAGAGGGGCGGCAGCGCGGGGCATCCTCACGAAGGACCACGCCAAGCATCGGGGCACTCCTGCCTCCTCCTCGTCATTCCTGCGCAGGCAGGAATCCAGAGGGGCGGCAGCGCGGGGCATCCTCACGAAGGACCACGCCAAGCATCGGGGCACTCCTGCCCCCTCCTCGTCATTCCTGCGCAGGCAGGAATCCAGAGGGGCGGCAGCGCGGGGCATCCTCACGAAGGACCACGCCAAGCATCGGGGCACTCCTGCCCCCTCCTCGTCATTCCTGCGCAGGCAGGAATCCAGAGGGGCGGCAGCGCGGGGCAATGCCACGAAGGACCATGCAGAGGAACAAACTAGCGTCGGGGCATTCCCACCCCCCTCCGCGTCATTCCTGCGCAGGCAGGAATCCAGAGGGGCAGCAGGGAGGGGCATCCTGACCAAGGACAAGCCAATGACTCACACAATGCTCGGGTACAGGTCCTCCCAAAGAGGGTTCATCTCCTCGATGAGCCGGACCTTCCACGCCCGCTTCCATCGCTTCAACTGCTTCTCACGGGGGATCGCGCTATCAAGCGTTGGGTGCACCTCGTACCAGACAAGCGTGTGCACCCCATACCGTTTGCTAAAGCCATCGACAATATCGTTCTTGTGCTCCCACACCCGGCGCACAGGGGAAGTCGTCACGCCGGTGTACAGCGTCCCGTTCCTCTTGCTTGCCAAAATGTACACAAAGGGCGTCATCTCCGCAGAACTGCCCTCCCCTTTGTCGTCATTCCTGCACTCCCATTCGTCATTCCTGCGCAGGCAGGAATCCAGAGGGGCGGAGGGGAGGGGCGCGCCCGAAGGAACCGGGGCCACCCCCCCTAAAACCGCCCCCGCAACTCCTTGAACACCAACGCCACCACGACGAACAGCACCAGCGCGCAAACCCCGCCGAACAGGAACCCTGCCGAAATCCCGTACGCCCGCACAATCCCGCCCGCCATCGCCGCGCCAATGCTCGTCAGCGCGAAGTCCAGCATGAACAGGCTCAGCACCCGCCCACGCAGCGTGTCCGGCACGATGGTCTGGATCAGCGTATTGTTGGTGGCCATGTAGAACATGTGCATCGCCCCCATCACCACCATCACCAGCATCGACACCAGCAACGTCGTCGTCATCGCGAACGCTATCGTCGACACCGCCGCCCCCATCGCGGCCGCCAGCAGCATCAGCCCCTTCCGACGCGCGCTCCCCAGGCTCGCCAGCGCCATCGTCCCGATCAGCGCCCCAACCCCGAACGCGCTCAGCAGGAACCCCAGCCCGCGGTCCGGATTTTCCAGCACCTCCGCCGCGAACACCGGCATCACCCCGTTCACAAACGACATCAGGAAGAGGGAAGGAATCATCCCCAGCAGAATGAGCGCCAGGATCACCGGCGTCCGCACCGCGTACGCCACCCCCTCGCGGAAGTTCGTCAGGAAGGACTGCCGCGCGCTCCGGGACCAGTCCTCCTGCGGGATCCGAAGCGGCCACACCAGCAGCGCCACCATCGTGAACGCCACCGCCTGGATGAAGAAGTTCATCGAAGGCCCCACCACCGCGATCAGCACCCCGCCAATCGCCGGCCCAATGATCCGCGTAATCTGGAACGCCGCGCTGTTGAGCGCGATCGCGTTCATCATCTCTTCCCGCGGCACGGAGTTCGCCACCATCGCCTGCCGCAGCGGATTGTTCATCGCCCAGCCCGCGCCGAACATGAACGTGAACGCATACAGGTGCCAGATCTCCAGCATGTCGGACCACACCAGCAGCGCGAAGACCAGCCCCAGCAGCGCCAGGTACACCTGCGTCGCCATCAGCAGCTTCCGCCGGTCCATCCGGTCCGTCAGCACCCCCCCAAGCGGCCCCGCGATCAGGAACGGCACCCCCCGCAGCCCCAGCACCGTCCCCGTCGTCAGCGCGTCCCCCGTCAGGTGGAACGCCAGCCACCCAATCGTCACCTGCTGCACCCAGTTCCCCGCGCTCGCCATCAGCGTCGACGTCCACAGCAACCGGTAGTTCGGGTACTGGAACGACGAGAACGTCCGCAGCTGCGTCAGTCCTCGATACGACAGCCGCCCCCGCAGCCCCCGCGACGAGCCCTCAACCTCCGCGGCCTCCACGGGCGCCTCGGACCTCCCGCGCTGCTCCAACGTCCCGGCCACCCCTTCACATTCAGGTCAACAACCCGCCAAGTATACCACCCGCACCCTGACACCAAGACCTTGCCCCAACGCCGGCCCGGTGCCTACCATGCACGCAGACCCGCCTCCCGCCCGCCCCTCCGGCAGCCGGGCGAAAGAAAAAATTGGAATTGAGACCTGCAACTCAATTGCCGCGACGCCGCACCAATCTTGACGCTACATACACCCCGTACCTACAATGAGCCGTCCCGGAGCCCACTCCGAGGGAGGCTCACCAACCCATGGAAGTCCCCGAGGTCGTCGTAAACAGGCTCCCCCAGTACGTGCGAGCCCTGCGCCTCCTGCAGGCCCAGGGCAACGACGTCGTCAGCTCCCAACTCCTGGGCCGAAGCCTCCAAATGACCCCGGCCCAGATACGAAAGGACCTCAGCTACTTCGGCCGCTTCGGCAAGCAGGGCCGCGGCTACACCATCGCCTACCTCCTCGCGGAACTCCAGGACATCCTCCAGCTGGACCACGAGTGGAACATGGCAGTAGTAGGCGTAGGACGCCTCGGCCGCGCCATCATCAGCTACCCCGGCTTCGCCCCGGAGGGCTTCAAAGTAGTAGCAGCCTTTGACTCCGACGAGCGCCAGGTAGGCCAGAGCATCGGCGGCCTCATAGTCCAGCCCATGACGGACCTCCCCGACACGGTCCGCCAGAAGAGCATCCAGATAGGCATCGTAGCCGTCCCCGCCGCCCAGGCCGCGGACGTCGTCGACCAGATCACCCTCTGCGGCATCCGCGCCATCCTCAACTACGCCCCCGTCAACACCCACACCCCCCTCGAGGTCAAGGTCCGCAACATAGACCCCGTCCTCTCCCTCCAGTCCATGACCTACTACCTCCGCTCCAACGACACCGGCAACTAGCCAAAAGAAAGAGGCGGCCCCACAGGACCGCCCCCTGTCTCCCTTAGTCAGCGCTCCGAGCGCTCGCCCAGCGCCTACTCTGCCGCACCCGGCTGTGGTCCCCCGCCGGGAACGCGGCTCCGACGCCTCCGCGCCACCGCGACTCGCACCTGCGCCCGACGCAGCGCCGCCACCGCCTGTTGCAGGTCCATGTCGGACTCACGCATCGCGATGCGCTCCTCAGCCCGGCGCATGGCCTCCTCCGCGCGCTCCAGCACGATCTCGTCGGCCTGCTCCGCGGCGTCCGCCAAGATGGTCACGCGATTATCCAGCACCTCCAGGAACCCGCCGGTCACCGCAATGGACTGCTCCTGCCCATTCTGCCTGATGCGCAGCTCACCGGGACTCAGCGTTGTCAGCAACGGCGCGTGGTGCGGAAGGATGCCGAGCTCGCCGGCGGCGCCGGGAGCCACCACGGACTCCACCTCGCCGGAGAAGAGCAATCGCTCCGCTGTCACCATCTCGAACTGCATGGTCGCCATGACCTGCTCCTAGCCCATCTTCTCGGCGGCTTCCCGGGCCTCCTCGATAGTGCCGACCATGTAGAAGGCCTGCTCGGGAAGATCGTCGTGCTTACCCTCGAGGATCTCTGCGAAGCCCCTGACTGTCTCGGTGATGGGGACGTACCGGCCCTCGCGGCCCGTAAACGCCTCAGCGACGTTCATCGGCTGCGACAGGAACCGCTGCAGCCTGCGGGCGCGGCCCACAGTTACCTTGTCCTCTTCCGAAAGCTCCTCGACGCCCAGGATCGCGATGATGTCCTGCAGGTCGCGGTAACGCTGCAGCACGGCTTGCACTCCACGTGCCACACGGTAGTGCTCATCGCCAACCACCTGCGGGTCGAGGATGCGGGAGTTGGAGGCCAGCGGGTCCACTGCCGGGTACAGCCCCTGCTCAGCGATGGAGCGCTCCAGCGAGATGATGGCGTCCAGGTGCCCAAACGTCGCGACGATGCCCGGGTCCGTGTAGTCGTCCGCCGGCACGTAGATGGCCTGCACAGAGGTGATGGAGCCCTTGCTGGTGGAGGTGATCCGCTCTTCCAGCGCACCCATCTCGGTCGACAGCGTCGGCTGGTAGCCAACTGCGGAGGGCATCCGGCCCAGCAGCGCCGACACTTCCATGCCCGCCAGGATGTACCGGTAGATGTTGTCGATGAACAGGAGCACGTCCTGCCCCTCGTTGTCGCGGAAGTACTCCGCCATGGTCAGGCCCGTGAGCCCGATTCGTGCGCGTACGCCCGGAGGCTCGTTCATCTGACCGAAGACCAGCGTTGCGTTGGCCAGCACGCCGGACTCCCTCATCTCATTCCAGAGGTCATTGCCTTCGCGCGAGCGCTCGCCCACACCCGCAAACACTGAGAATCCCTGGTGCACCCGCGCGATGTTGTGAATGAGCTCCAGGATAATCACCGTCTTGCCTACGCCGGCGCCGCCGTACGCGCCAATCTTTCCGCCACGTGCGAAGGGAGACACCAAGTCGATGACCTTGATACCCGTCTCCAGCATCGATGTGCTGGTCTCCTGCTCCTCGAAGGCCGGCGGCTCCCGATGGATGGGCCATCGCTCCTCCGAGGGCACTTCACCCAAGCCATCCAGCGGCTCACCGAGCACGTTGAACAGGCGGCCCAGAGAGCCGCGGCCCACGGGCACGCTGACAGCCTCGCCTCGGTCGACGACCTCGGTGCCGCGAGCCAGGCCCTCCGTCGGTCCCAGGGCAAGGCAACGCACCCAGCTGTTCCCCAAGTGCTGCTGCACCTCGAGCACCAGCGCCTCGCCGTCAAGGTCCAACACGACGGCGGAATGAACGGCCGGCAGGCCCTCCGAGGGGAACTCCACGTCCACCACTGTTCCGATGACCTGCACCACGTGTCCAACGGTTCCAAGAGCCATGATCCACCTACCTCTTTACCTGCTTGTTTACTGGAAGGTCAGGTTGCCGCCGATGATGTCGAGTAGCTCGTTGGTGATAGCCTCCTGCCGCACCTTGTTGGCAGCCAGCGTCAGGTCCTTCACCAAGTCTTGCGCATTCTCCGTGGCGTTGCGCATGGCTACCATGCGCGCCGACTGCTCGCTGGCGATGCCCTCGAGCACGGCGTGGTAGAGCTCCATCTCCACGTAGCGCGGCAGCAGCGCATCAAGCACCTCGGCCGGGATGGGTTCATAGATGTAGCCCACAGCGCTGTCGGCTGCCAACTCCGCAGGCGCCACAGGAAGGAGCTGCTGCAGCGTCGGCCGCTGCACGATGGTGTTGACGAACTGGCCGTACGAAATGAACACCGCGTCGGTCTCGCCCGACGTAAAGGAGTCCATGATGAGCCTGGCCAGCGGGACGATGTCCATCAGGGTCGGCCGGTCGCCCAGACCATCGAAGACCGCCTGAACCTCTCTGTTGGCGCGGATCATGAAATCGCGCCCCTTGCGTCCAACGGTGACGACTGACACCGGCGTACCGGCGTGGTCCTCTAGGATGAACGAGCCCGCACGGCGGTTCAGGTTGCCGGGAAGCGCACCGCACAGCCCGCGGTCCGGAGTCACGTGCACAAGAGTGGCGCGCTCAATGGGCCGGGTCTGCAGGAGCGGGTGCGGGTCCTCGTCACTGGGCATGCCGGCAAGGTGGGACAGCAGCTCGGCCATCTTCTCAGCGTAGGGCCGGGCAGCCATCGTTGCCTGCTGCGCGCGGCGCATCTTCACCGCTGCCACCATTTCCATGGCGCGGGTGATCTTGCCCGTGTTCTGGACGGTACGTATGCGCCGACGTATCTGTCGTAGGCTTGGCATGGTGTTACGCCGCCGCGAAGCCCTTCTGGAATTCCTCGATGGCAGAGCGAAGGGCCGCGGTGTTCTCCTCCGTTATGTCGTTGGTCTCGACGATGCTCCGGCCAACCTCCGGGTGGGCCGTGTCCATGTACTGCGAGAACTCAGACTCCCAGCGCTGAACGTCCGCAATGGGCACCTCGTCAACGTAGCCGTTGCCCACTGCGAAGAAGGTCATAACCTGGTGCTCGAGGTTTTGTGGGCGGTACTGGGCCTGCTTCAGGATCTCCGTTGTTCGCTGGCCACGCTCCAGTTGCTGCCGCGTCGCAGCGTCCAGGTCGGACGTGCCGAATTGCGCGAAGGAGGCCAACTCCCGGTACTGCGCCAAGTCGAGGCGCATGCGGCCAGCAACTCGCCGCATGGCGCGCCTTTGGGCGCTGCCGCCCACGCGGGAAACCGAAAGGCCCGCATTCACTGCCGGACGGTTGCCGGCGTTGAACATGTCGGCCTCAAGGTAGATCTGGCCGTCCGTGATGGAGATGACGTTGGTCGGGATGTAGGCGGAAACGTCGCCGGCCTGCGTTTCGATGACTGGCAGCGCGGTCATGGAACCGCCGCCCTCCTCGTCGCTCAACTTGGCGGCGCGTTCCAGCAGCCGACTGTGGAGGTAGAAGACGTCGCCAGGGTAGGCCTCGCGGCCCGCAGGTCGGCGCAGCAGTAGCGAGAGCTGCCGGTAGGCCCATGCGTGCTTCGAGAGGTCGTCGTAAATGACCAGGGCGTCCCGTCCGGACTCCATGATCTCCTCTGCGATGGCGCACCCGGCGTACGGGGCGAGGAATTGCAGCGCTGCCGAGTCTGCGGCGTTGGCGGCCACGATGATGGTGTGCTCCATCGCACCGGCCTGCTCCAGCGTTCCGAGCACGCCTGCGACCTTGCCCGCCTTCTGGCCTACGGCCACGTAGACGCACAACAGATCCTTACCCTTCTGGTTAATGATGGCGTCAATGCAAATGGCCGTCTTGCCGATGGAGCGGTCGCCGATGATGAGCTCGCGTTGTCCGCGGCCGATGGGAATCATGGCGTCAATGGCCTTGATGCCTGTCTGCACGGGAGTGTCCACCGACTTCCGCTTGGTAACGTCCGGCGCGACGCGCTCCACGGGGCGGTTCTTGGTGCTGGCCACCGGGCCCTTCCCATCGAGGGGTCGTCCAAGTGGGTCCACGACGCGGCCCAGCAGGCCGTCGCCAACTGGGACCTCGACCATGCGTCCAGTCGTTCGGACCTGGTCACCCTCCCGGACGGTGTTCTCTTCACCCAGGATGACGGCGCCCACGCTGTCCTCTTCCAGGTTCAGCGCCATGCCGAACACGTTGTTGGGGAACTCCAGCAGCTCCGTGGACTTGCAGCCTGCCAGCCCGTGGATGCGGGCAATGCCGTCACCGACGTCCACGACCACTCCCACGTCGACCATGGACACGCGGCTCTCAAAGCCCTCAATCTGCTGCTTGATGACGGATACGATGTCTTCGCCACGAATGGCCATGCCTACCTCCATCCCGAACCGCGGGATCCTTGCTTATGTCGCCACCCTGAGGGTTGGCGTGCTAGACCATGCCCCTGGCCAGCGCGCCCCGCAGCGAGTTCAGCCGCTGCCGAGCGCTGCCGTCTATAACGCGGTCGCCCACCCGGATGACCAAACCGCCCAAAAGTTCCGAGTCGACTGAAGCGGTGACACGCACGTCGCCGCCCAGCGCCGCCGAAAGCTGCTCGACAATACGCCTTGTGTTGTCCTCCGACAGCTCGACGGCGGAGGCCACCTCCACGCGGACGACGCCCTGTGAAGCATCCACGAGCTCCCGAAAGCGCTCGTGCACCTGCGGAAGCACCTGCACGGCACGTGCCCGCGCCAGCAGGTGCAACAGGTTACTCGCACCATCCGACATGTCCGGCAGGACATGCTCCAGCGCCCGCGAGCGTTCGTCCGCGGTTATCTCCGGCGCCTCCATGAGTGAGACGAACTCCGGCGTGCCTGCCGCAGCCGCAAGCGTCGCCAACTGCTCGTCCCAATCGGCGACGGTGCCGGATTCCCGCGCAAGCTCAAAGAGGGCTTGCGCGTACCGCTTGGACGATGGTTGTCTGCGCCCCGCCATGTGCTAGTTCCGCTGCGCCTCAGCGCTCTCGCTGAGTGCCCTTTCGATAAGGTCGCGGTGCGCGTCGCGGTCCAGGGAGCGGTCGATGACGCGCTCCGCAGCCGTGATGGCCAGGTCGGCAAAATGCTCTCGCACCTGCTCGATAGCCTGGTTGCGCTCCTGCTCGATCTGGGTGCGCGCCCGCCGGAGAAAGTCCTCGGCCTCTGCCCGCGCCCGCGCTTGCTCCTCTTCGCGGTAGCGCTCGGCGGCCTGCCGCGCCTCTTCCAGCACCTGCTGGCCGGCGCGACGGGCCTCGCCCAACTGGGCCTCGAGCTCCTCGCGGGCCTGGGTCGACTCCTGCCGCACCCGGTCCGCCTCCGACAACGAGTCACGGATGCTCGCAGATCGTTGGTCGAGCATAGCCAGGATGCGCTTGTACCCAAAGTAGTACAGCACCGCCAGCAGGATGCCGAAGTTTACGAGAAATACAAGGAGACTGGGCCAATGAAATCCCAGGTCTGCCACGGAATCCTCCTCTTGCCCGGGTGTGTTCCTACGCCACCAGGGCCAGAATGACCGCCACGATCAGGGCGTAAATGCCCAATGCCTCTGCGAAGGCGATGGCCAGAATCATGTTGGTCAGGATGGCGCCGCGGGCCTCCGGATTGCGCCCGAGGGCGTTCATGGCGCCCGCGCCCAAAATGCCGATGCCGAGGCCCGGTCCCAACATGCCCAAACCGGCCGCGATGCCGGCTGCCAACAGCTTCAATCCTTCCGTCTCTACCATTGTTCCTCCTTGCGCCGCCGTAGTGAATTTGCCTCGGCGGAGCCGCTTACCGTTTCCTAGTCCTGCTGCCTGCTGGCGTAGACCGCGAAGACACCGCCCACTGCGGCCGCGGCCAGCCCCATCGTGACAACCACCAGCGCCAGGATTACCACGTCCATGCCGATACCTCTTTTCCCCCAGCCCCCGCCGCAACAAAGCGTGCGTGAGGCTGGAATCCGCTCGCGTTGCGCGCCGCGCTAGTGCTCCTCCGCCTCATGGGGCGCCACGGCGATGGCCGCGAAGACCACCGTCAAGCCCGCGAAGATGACTGCCTGGATGAGGCCCACCAGCAACTCCAGCCCGTAGAAGGGGACGGAGAAGAGGAAGGCAACCAGGAAGGAGGACACCAACAAGAGAATCTCACCCGCCGTCATGTTGCCGAAGAGCCTGAAGGTGAAGCTAACCACCCGGACCAGATGGCTAATCCCCTCGAGAAGGCCGACGAACACGTCGATGAGGCCAGTCAGGATTCGCCCCCGGAGAAGGTTGCCAAACCGGAAGAACTCTCCAAAGTACCCTATCCCGTGGGCACGAATGCCCAGGATTTCCACGAAGAAGAAGGAGATGAGGGCCAGCGCCAACGGCATGTTCAAGTCGGTGCCCGCCGGACGCAGGAAAGTGGCCTTGAGATGACCATCCTCGATAACGCCAAATGACTGGTAGATGGGAATCAACGCCAACCAGGCGTTGAAGGCGACGAAAAGAAAGATGGTGGCGATCAGCGGAAAGACGCCCCTTCCCTTGCCGGCGCCCATAACACTCTCGATGAAGCCGAGCAGTCCCTCCACAAGGGACTCCAGCAGTCCCTGGAGCCTCCCGGGCACGACGCTCATCCGGGCCGTGCCCAAAACGAAGAGAAAGATGAGGACGCCTGAGGTTACCAGCGAGGAGAGGATGGTATTGGTGATGACGAAGGAGTTGTCGTTGAAGATCTTCGAGGAGTCGTCGTACTTCTTGGCTTCCTTGTTGTCGTAGTCCAGCGAGTCGCCAGCGTGGTCGCCGAAGACGTACTGGGGCGCGAGGTGAACGGCCGGTTGGTCGAGGGGGAGGACATCGCCGGTCCACCCGTGCACGACATTCTCGTCTCCGGAGAACTTATCAACAAAAGCGGCGCCGATGGCGCCGGTGATGAAGCCCGCCAATGCCAACGCCAAAAGGGCCAGTGCCGCGAAGATCAGTATACCTTTGGCGCCTCCAGAGATGGCCACGCCGATTACTCCTCCTTGGACCCTTGCCCCTGGTCACCCATCAGCGGCTGTACCATCCGGTAGAGCCCGTAGAAGGCAACCGTCGTCCCCAAAATGACTCCCACGATTATGAACACAGGTGTGGTGCCGAGCCACCCGTCCACGAAGTATCCGCCTACTATGCCGATGACCACGGACGCGGCGACATACCACCCGACCCCCATGAGACGCAGAGCGAGAGCCCACGTTGGCATACGCCACCTCAAAGAAGTCTGGTGAATCTTATCACTACCGTTTGCGGCACGTCAAACGCACACTCGGGCCATTCGGCGGCCAATGTCGTGCCGACAACCATCGTCTTGCGCGAGATCGAGGGGAGCAGGGTGGGGCATTCCTACACAAGAGGCCCCTTATGGGGGCCTCTCTTGGACTCATGTCTTGCCAAGTGGATTAGCTGTTTGGGCCCTTGCCGAGGTCCCCCAGGTCTAGGCCTTCCACAAAGTCGGCGAATGCGGACATGCCGCGAAGCTCATCCTCGCCTGGCGGTGCGTCCGGGGTGGACTGGCCGGCTTCCGCCGCCTTCTCAGCCTCCTCGTCGAGCTGGACGCCGGCCTTGCTGAGGACGCCCTCGTCGACAAAGATGGGCACGTTGGTGCGCACTGCGAGCGCCAGGGCGTCGCTGGGGCGGGAGTCGACCTCCTTGCTGTGGCCGTTGGTGTTGTCTCCGTACTCGAGGATGATTTTGGCGTAGAAGGTGTCGTTTTGGAGATCGCTCACCACCACGCTCTTCACGATTCCGCCCATGGCGTCGATGACGTTGCCGAGCAGGTCGTGCGTCAGGGGACGGGGCACCTTCACCTCTTGCAGTTTAACGGCGATGGCGTCCGCTTCAAACTGCCCAATCCAGATGGGCAGATACCGGTCCGCGTCCTTCTCCTTCAGGATGACCACGCGCTGATAATTCATCGGGCTGAGGCGGATGCTGTCGATGTACATCTCCGGCATAGATCCCACCCCCTTCCGCAAGCTTGCGTCCCCTAGAGGAGCTGATTGAGAGATTGTATGTCTCAGCTATGAAACGTGTCAACGAACGTCATAGTTACGTTGATGAGGTATTGTTGCTTTGGAGACCTCTTTATACATCAGGTGAAAATGAGTGACCGCCCGCCTTGGCCCGAAGGCCGTTGGCGGGCGGTTACCATCCACCGTGTTTGTGCCGGGGCGCTAGCGCTTGGTGTACTGGGGCGCTCGGCGGGCCCGCTTGAGACCGTACTTCTTGCGCTCCTTGATGCGGGCGTCGCGCGTGAGCATGCCGTGGCTCCGCAGTAGTTTCCGCAGGTTCGGGTCAAATGCGAGGAGACCGCGAGCGATGCCGTGCCGAAGGGCGTCGCCCCAAGCCGCCAGCCCGCCACCGTGGCACTTGGCCACGACGGTGAACTTGCCGAGGTTGTCCGTTACCTGCAGGGGCTCCAGGGCAGCCGACTGCCAAGTCACCCACGGCAATGCCTGCTCCAGCGACCGGCCGTTGACCACAACCTCGCCGCCGCCGGGATAGAGACGCACCTGTGCGACCGCACTTTTGCGCTTGCCCGTGCCATAGAAATACTGCTGCTCGCTGGATGCCGGCCGAGTCGTCATCTCGATTCCTTCCTTGCCAACCTAAGCGCTCTCGCCAGTCGCCTGCGTGTCCGGGGCGTAGCCGGCGATCTGCGCCTGATGCGGGTGGTTTGGGCCGGGATAGATCTTCATTCGTTTGAGCATATGCCGGCCCATTGTCGTCTTCGGGAGCATTCCCCACACGGCCTGCTCGATGACCTTGTTGGGCCTGCGCTCCAGCATCTTGTCCATCGGGACGCTGCGGAGGCCGCCCTGGTACCCGCTGTGCCAGTTGTAGACCTTCTGCTCGCGCTTCTTGCCCGTGGTGTGCACCTTGGCCGAGTTCACTACCACGACGAAATCGCCTGTGTTGATATTCGACGTATAGATTGGCCGGTGCTTGCCCTGCAGGATCGTCGCAATTTGCACGGCCATGCGGCCGAGCGGCATTTGGGACGCATCGAACAGATGCCACCTTGGGCTCAGCTCCGCCGGCTTTGCGACGTATGTGCGTGTCCGCTTTACGTTTGTTGCCATGACGATTCTCCTTGCCCCGGACCCAAGAGCCCGGGCCAGGGATCTCCTCTCTCCTGCAGCCCCTGGGGGCCGCTGATGTCCAAAACTCCCTCCGGATAGACCACGTACATCAGGTAGAGACCATGGGCCGGTAGCGCCGGTCCCCCACTAACCTCCGCTGTACCATCCAACAGCGACGGCACTGACGACCCGCTCAGGCGCCCCTGACCGATGCGGACCAGAGTACCGGCCATGCGCCGCGCCTGTTGCGGCAGGAAGGCATTGCCGGTCATGTCGATGGCCACCAGCGGGCCTTGCCGCCATACCCTGACGCTGAAGACCTCGCGGACCGTGTCCCGTCGCAGCGACGAAGGCGTTCCACAGAATGCCCGGTAGTCGCGCACGCCTCGAAAGGCTTCGGCCGCGCTCGCCATCTCTGCCAGGTCCAGCTCCGCCCGCACGTGGTGGGCGAATCGCCCCCACAGCGCGGATGGCGCCGGTTGGTTCAGCACCAGGTAGCGGTAGAGCCGCTGCCGAGCGTGCCTCCTCGGGTCAAAGTCCAGAGCTACCTCCGCCGCCGCCCCCACACGGATGTCGTGTGGAAGCGCGACATTCAACGCCCTGGAATACGTAGCCGCGGGAAGGCCCGCGTTGGTCGTAAAGGCGACCACCTGTCCCCAAGCGTGCGCCCCACGGTCTGTCCGGCCTGCGCCGTGTGTCTTAACGTACTTGCCCAGAAGCTCCTGGAGCGCCCGCTCCATTTCCCCCTGGACCGTTAGCCCCTTCGATTGTGTCTGGAATCCCCGATATCTCGTACCGTCGTACTCAACAATCAGCGCGATGCGGCGCCGGGTCTCCAGGGTCACCCCTGCACTCCTGTTCCGCCTACACCAACTCGATAAGGGCGATCGGTGCGGCGTCCCCCTTGCGGAAGCCCAGCTTCATGATCCGGGTGTAGCCGCCGGGGCGCTCCTTGTACTTTGGCGCGAGCTCATCGAACAGCTTGCGGATCACCTGATTGTCCTGCACGAAGGAATAGGCCATCCGCCGGCAGTGCACGGCTCTCGCGCGGTTCGCCGGCGTGTCGCCGCCATCCAATGCCCGTGCTGCCCTGCAGCCCCACGAGATAAACCGCTCCGCAACTGGGCGCAGCGCTTTGGCTCGGGCCTCCGTAGTCTTGATGCGGCCGTGCAAAATGAGCGACCGCGCCAGACCCTTGTAGAGGGCCCTTCGCTGTCCGCTGGTCCTGCCCAGCTTGTGAATTCCGATGTTATGACGCATGGCCCTTAGGTCTCCTTGGGGTATTCTTCCAGATCATCGTCGTCGTCATCCTCGGGAAGTTCCTCGTCCGCCTCTTCCTCGGACTCCGCGTCTTCCACTACGGAGACGAGAGGCGCGGGAGGCTCGGCGTTCTTGCCCCAGAAGCTGTCAGGAACCGGCAAGTTGTTATCTTCCAGCCGGGCCCGGAGTTCCTCGAGCGACTTCTCGCCGAAGTTGCGGATCTTCAAAAGCTCCTCTGACGTCCGCTCCAGCACCTCACCGACCTTGTTTATGCCGGCACGCTTCAGGCAGTTGAGTGTGCGTGAAGAGAGCTCAAGCTTCTCCACGGTGATGTTGTAGATCTCCGCCGGGATGCCCGCGCCGGGACCGGACTCTCCACCGGTGTCCTTGCCGGCGCCAATGAGCAGGGCGCTGTGGTCCATGAGCACCCTGGCCGCTGTGTGGACGGCGTCGAGAGGCGAGATGGTGCGATCGGTCCAGACCTCCAGCACCAATCGCTCGTAGTCTGTGACCTGTCCGACGCGCGTGTACTCCACGCCGAAGTTCACCTTGCGCACTGGGCTAAAGATCGCGTCAACAGGTAGGGTGCCGATGGAGTAGCCGACTGACTGCTGGGCCGGCACGTAGCCGGTGCCCCGCTCCACGTTGAACTCCATATTGAGGGTGCCCTCTGCGGAGTCGAGCGTAGCAAGATGAAGTTCCGGGTTTACAATCTCGAAATCGGCCGGAGCGACGATGTCGCCAGCGTAGACCTCTCCCGGGCCGCGGGCCTCGAGGCGCAAGCGGCCGGGGCGCTCCGTATGGGCGCGCAGCCGAATGGTCTTGACCCGCTGAATCACCTCCATTACCTCCTCCTTCATATGGGGGAGGGTGGAGTACTCGTGCAGCACGCCGTCAATGCGGATCCAGGTGACGGCGGCGCCGGGGATGGAACTCAGCAGCACCCGGCGCAAGGGGTTGCCCAGCGTCGTCGCGAAGCCGCGCTCCAGTGGCTCCAGAGAGAACTTGCCGTAGGTCTCGTCCAGCTCAATGGTCTTGACTTCCGGCTTGGGAATTGCCGGCCCAGGTTGAACGTCCTGGGCTGGCCCAATCATGACGAATGACTCCAACGTTACTGCTCCTCGTTCTATACGGGTCCTTAGGTCTGACGGACGCTAGCGCGAGTAGAACTCGACAATGAGCCGCGTATCCACGGGGGTATCCATGTCCCCTTCTTCTGGCAGGTCGGTAACGCGCCCCTTCATGTTGTCGGCGTCAAGGTCGAGCCAGCGGGGGATCGTCCGCTTGGGAATGCCCTCCTTAATTGCCTGGGCAAACTCCCGCTGCACGCTGGAGTCCTTCCATCCGATTTCATCGCCCGCCTTCACGACGAAGGAAGGGATGTCCACCTTGCGGCCGTTCACTGTGTAGTGGCCGTGCAAGACCATCTGCCGTGCCTGTGCACGGGAGTCTGAGAAGTTTAGCCGGTATATCACGTTGTCCAGCCGGCGCTCCAAGAGCTGCAGCAGGTACTGGCCTGTAATGCCGGGACGCTTTTGCGCCTGCACCACATTTCGAAGGAACTGGTGTTCCCGAAGACCGTAGGTGTAGCGCAGCTTCTGCTTCTCACGCAGCCGCACGGCGTAGTCCGACGGCCGCCGCCTAGAAGGCCGCGACGCTCCGGGAGTATTGCGGCGCTTTTCAACGGCGCACCTCGGGGTGTAGCACCGCTCACCCTTCAGGTAAAGTTTCTCGCCCACTTGCCGACACTGCCGACACACCGGGCCGGTATACCGTCCCATATACTCTCCTACACCCGGCGTTTCTTCGGCGGACGGCACCCGTTGTGCGGAGTGGGCGTCACGTCTCGAATGCCAGAAATCATCAGTCCCGCCCCCTGTAGGGAACGGATTGCGGCCTCCCGGCCGGGGCCGGGACCCTTGAGGTAGACCTCAACTCGCCGGAGCCCGTGCTCCATGCTCTTGCGGGCCGCAATCTCAGCTGCGCGGCCAGCGGCGAAGGCTGTGCCCTTGCGTGAGCCCTTGTAGCCGGCGGTCCCGGCCGTGCCCCATGCAAGTACGCCACCCTGAGTGTCCGTGAGGGTTACCAGCGTGTTATTGAACGTTGCCTTGATGTACGCCCGTCCAACAGGTACGGACTTTCGTTCCCTGCGACGGGCTCCCCTTCTGGCCATGAGCCTCCTTTGTCTATAAGCACCCTGCAAATTGCGGCCGCTTCTACGCGTTTACTTCTTGGCGCTGGCGCGGCGGCGTCCGGCCACCGTCTTCTTGGGACCCTTGCGCGTCCGGGCATTGGTGCGCGACCTCTGCCCATTCACGGGCAGGCCCCGCACGTGACGAATGCCCTGGAAGCTCCGGATCTCGATCTTCCGCCGTATGTTCATCTGCACTTCGCGCCGCAGGTCACCCTCGACCTTGTACTGGCGGTCGACCACCTCGCGGATGCGGGAGAGTTGGTCCTCCGCAAGGTCGCGGACGCGCGGGTTGTCCTCGATATTGGCCTCGGCCGCGATTTCCTTCGCCCGTGTTGTGCCGATGCCGTAGATGGCCCGCAACGCTATCTCGACTCGCTTGTGGTCCGGAATGTTGACGCCTGAAACCAGTGCCATTGGTCCCTCCCCCCAGGCTCTAGCCCTGACGCTGCTTGTGCCGCTTGTTGATGCAGATAATCCGCACAATACCGTTGCGCTTGATGATCTTGCAGTGCTCACACCGCTTCTTTATCGATGGTTGGACCTGCATTTTGACTCCTTGCGCCTGCTCCAGTTACCGGAACCTGTAGGTCACGCGGCCCCGGCTCAGGTCATACGGCGAGAGCTCCACCAGCACCCTATCTCCGGGAAGTATCCGAATGTAGTGCATCCGGATTCTGCCGGAGGCGTGAGCGAGCACCTCATGTTCGTTTGCCAACTTCACGCGAAAGACCGCGTTGGGGAGCGCCTCCTCAACCGTACCTTCAACTTCAATGGACTCTTTCTTTGGCATGCACCCTCTTGCCGGTTGAACCGGCGAGCCTATTCTCGAAGCCGGGTCATCACCTCGGCCCCATCCTCACCCACGGCCATCGTGTGCTCAAAGTGAGCCGAGAGGCGACCGTCGGCGGTAACCACCGTCCAACCGTCCTCCAGTGTCCGCGTCCTCCACGTGCCCACGTTCAGCATGGGCTCGATGGCAATTGCCATGCCCGCACGGAGCATCAGCCCTCGGCCGGCAACACCATAATTGGGCACCTGCGGCTCCTCATGGAGCTTGCGCCCAATGCCGTGTCCAACATACTCCCGGACGACGCCATATCCGCGGGCTTCGGCGTACTTCTGCACCGCCTCGCCGATGTCGCCCAACCGCGCGCCGCCTCTGACCTGCGCGATGGCCTCATTCAGCGACTCTCGCGTGGCCTCGATTAGGTGTAAAGCCTCCTCGGAAACCTCGCCCACCGGCAGCGTTACCGCCGCGTCGCCGTGCATTCCGTCGACGATGGCGCCGACGTCGCACTTGACCAAGTCCCCCTCATTCAGCACCCGCTTGCCGGGGATGCCGTGGACGATCTCCTCGTTCACCGACGTGCAGATCGTCGCAGGGAAGCCCAGGTAGCCCAGGAACGCCGGCTTGGCATCGTGCTGCCGCAGTTCCTGCACTGCAACGTCATCAAGGTCCTGAGTCGTCATCCCCGGCTCCATGGCGCGCGTGATGGCGGCGATCATCCTCGCCACCACCTGGCCCGCTTCCCGCATCGCCTCGAGCTCGCGGGGCGACTTGATGGACGGGCGCCGTGCCGCTTCCGGTGACTCCACGGGCTCACCTCTTCCGAATGGCGCAAAGTACCATTCTACCGATTTGGCGCATATTTTGCACCCACGGCGTCCTTGCCACTAGTCTTTCAGGGCCTGCAGCACGTCTCCCGTCACGGCGTCGACGTCCTGAAGGCCGTTCACCTCTACCAGCTTACCCTTGCCCTTGTAGTAGTCAATCAGCGGGTAGGTCTGGGCGGAGTAAACCTGCAGGCGGTTGCGCACCGCCTCCGGCATATCGTCCTCACGCTGGTAGAGTTCGCCACCGCAGAACTCGCAGGGACGACCCATGCTCTCAGCAGTGTACGGGCGAGAGCAGCCGCGGCAGATGTAGCGATTGCTCAGCCGCCGCACCAGCTCGTCCTCCGGCACTTTCACATGCAGCACCTTGTCGATCTCATTGCCGCCCAACGCTTCGTCCAGCGCCTCCGCCTGCGGAGCCGTGCGGGGGAACCCGTCCAGCACCACACCCGGGCCGTCCGTTTCCTCGGACAGCTTGTCCAACACCATGCGAATGACGAGGTCGTCGGGCACGAGGTCGCCCCGGTCCATGTACGACTGCGCCAGCTGCCCCAACTCCGTTTTCTGCTGACGGTGCAAGCGCAACAGGTCGCCTGACGACACGTGGGCCAACCCCTTCCGGTCCGTCAGGATGTCGGCCTGCGTGCCCTTGCCTGCGCCGGGGGCGCCCAGCAGCACTAGCAGCATGACGCCAACCCCCGACTATCACCGAACATGCCCGTCATCTGATGAACCCCTCGTAGCGGCGCATCAGGAGCTGCGCCTCCAGCTGCCGCATCGTATCGAGGCCCACGCCGACCAGGATGAGCAGCGCGGTGCTGCTCAGCCGCAGCGCCTGCACGTCGGTCAGCAGCGTCGCGAAGTACGGGATAATGGCCACGAAGCCTAGGAAGAGGGCGCCTCCCCAGCTGACGCGGATGAGCGTTCGCTGCAGGTACTCCTCCGTCGGCCGACCGGGCCGGATCCCCGGGATGAAACCTCCCTGCTTCTGCAGGTTCTCCGCCAAGTTCATCTGCGAGAAAGTGATCATGGTGTAGAAGAGGGCGAAGATCACCACCAACACGAAGAGAATAACCCAGTAAATGAAACTGGTTCCGTCAAAGACACCGACCATGCCCTGGGCGAATCGCGAGACAAAGCTGGGATCGGACGGGTTGGCGAAGTAACTCGCCACTGTGCCCGGAAGGATGATGATGGCGAAGGCGAAGATGAGCGGGATCATGCCCGCCGAGTTTATCCGCAGCGGGATATACGACGTTCCTTGCGCTCGTCTGACAGCGCCTCCTCGGAACACGGTCCGACCGTACTGTACAGGGATCCGCCGCTGGGCCTCCGTGAAAACCACGATGAGGTAGATGATCGCCAAGGTGATTATCACGAGCGTGATGAGTCCCGTCGGGTCAACACGGCTGATGAAGCCCTGCTGCACGATCTGGGGCAATCCGGCGACAATGCCGGCAAAAATGATGATGGAGATGCCGTTGCCGATGCCCCGCTCGGTGATCTGCTCGCCGAGCCAGACAAGGAAGACAGTGCCTGCCGCCATCGAGATGACCATCGGGATGATGGCCGGGAATGCACCTCCGGTGATGTCGACGCCCGCGAAGATGCCGGCCCGCTCCAGCAGGATGATCTGCCCGTATCCCTGCGCCAACGCGATAGGCACCGTAAAGTAGTGAGTCATCTGGTTGATCTTCTGACGCCCGTAGTCGCCCTCCTTGGAGAGCGCCTTCAGTTGGGGGATCACGGGCACCAAGAGCTGCATGATGATTGACGAGGTGATGTAGGGGTAGACACCTAGCGCGGCGACGCTCAGGTTCCGCAAGGCACCGCCGCTGAACAGGTCGAGGAAGCCGAGAATGTCGCCGAACTGACCGCCGCTGAATACGAGGTTCAGGGCGTCGCGGTCCACGCCTGGCACGGGCACGTGGGCCACGAAACGGAACACGACGAGCATGGCCAGGGTGAAGAGCAACTTCATCCGCAGGTCGGGGATCTTGAAGGCGTCTATAAGGGCCTGCAGCAGCTGTGGTCGCCCGGACGCAGGCCTAGCTGACGTCGCCTGCATTGTCCTTCTCCCGTTTCCTTCCAGGCAGCTGTTCGACCGTGCCGCCGGCTGCAACAAGCTGCTCGCGCGCCTGTGCCGAGAACCGGTGGGCCGTCACCGAAAGGGGCTTGGTGACCTCGCCCTTAGCCAGCACCTTGACGGGCTGCTTCAGGTTGCGCAGAAGGCCTACTTGAACCATTGTTTCAGGCGTTACCTGCGCGCCGCTCTCGAACCGCTCGTCCAGCGCGCCGAGATTCACGACGGCGTAGTCGGTGCGGAAGATGTTGGTGAACCCGCGCCGCGTGGGCAGCTTCAGCACCAACGGCAACTGGCCGCCCTCAAACCCCGGGCGCGGCCCGGGACCGGAGCGCGACCGCTGGCCCTTCATGCCACGTCCCGAGTAGTTGCCCTTGCTGCCGTTGCCGCGGCCCACACGGGTGCGCGACCGGCGTGCGCCCTTTGGCGAGGGAATCTCGTGCTGCTTCACTGCCCTGTCTCCTGCCTCAGTCCTCTACTTCGTCGACCTGCACCATGTGGCGCACCTTGTGAAGCATGCCACGCACCACGGGGGTGTCTTCGCGCTCCACCGTCTGATTGAGCCGGCGCAGCCCCAGCGACCGGATGGTCGCCTGCTGGTTCCGCTCAAAGCCAATACCGCTCTTCTTCCACGTAATTCGCAGCCGTGCCATCAGGCTTACCTAGCTCCCTTGCTGCTGTTGTTGTTGTGCAGGCTGTGGCGTCCGCCTGGCCCGGCGACGCTCGACCTCGACCTGTGGGTCCCGCAACGAGGCCAGCGCGTCCATTGTCGCCTTGGAGAGGTTGATGGGGTTCGTGTTGCCGATGGCCTTGGTCAGAATGTCCTTGATGCCCGCCAGGTCCACCACGGCACGCACCGTCGCGCCGGCCACCACGCCCGTGCCGTCGACCGCAGGCTTCAGCACCACCTGCGACGACCGGTACTTCGTGACGATGTCGTGGGGGATGGTCGTCCCGCGCAGGGGCACCTCGATGAGGTTCCGCCGTGCGATGGCCACGCCCTTTCGAACCGCGTCCGGCACGGCTGCCGCCTTGCCCAAGCCAATTCCCACGATGTTGCGGCCGTCGCCGACGGCCACCATGGCGTTGAAGCGCATGTTCTTGCCACCCGCAGTCACCTTGGCGATTCGGCGAATCATCAGCACCCGCTCGGTCAGGTTGCCGGCATTGTCCGGCGATACGCGGGGGGCCAAGTCGTATGGCGTTAACTTCGGCATTAGAACTCCAGCCCTCCTTCACGCGCCGCTTCCGCAAGCGCTTGCACACGGCCATGGTAGGCATAGCCGCCGCGATCGAACACAACCCTGGTGACGCCTGCAGCCTTACTTCTGCTCGCTGCCACCGCGCCGACCAGCCGCGCGACCTCCGTCTTTGGCTTGCCCTGGCACTCGGCCCGCAGCTCCGCGTCCATGTCCGACGCCGAAGCGAGTGTGTGGCCGACGCTGTCGTCAATGACCTGCACGGCGATATGCTGGCTGCTGCGATAGACCGCCATGCGCGGGCGCTCAGGCACGCCCTGCACCTTCCTGCGCACCCGGATGTGGCGCACAACGCGCTTCGCCCGGGCCGTCTTGGCCTTCCCCTTGAACCGCAATGCCTGCAATCGTACTACTTTAACCACGATCTCTTCCTCGAGCCTAGCGTCCGGCGCTCTTGCCGGGCTTGAGCCGCACAATCTCGCCGCTGTAGCGGATACCCTTGCCCTTGTAGGCGTCAGGCTTGCGAACGGCGCGTATGGTGGCGGCGATCTGCCCCACCTGCTGCTTATCGCACCCCGCTACGGACAGCCGCGTTGGCCCTTCGACAGTCAACGTGATCCCCTCGGGAGCCGCAATGTCCACCGGGTGGCTGTAGCCGACCTGCAGGGTGATGTTCTCCCCGGCCTGCTGTACGCGGTAGCCGGTGCCCACCAACTCCAGATTCTTCTGGAAGCCCTCGGTCACGCCGACAACCATGTTGTTCAGTAGCGCCCGTGTCAGCCCCTGCAACGCCCGTACTCGCTGTTGATCGGACGGCCGACCGATGACGATAGACTCGTCCTGCCGCTCGATGGTCACGTCCGGGTGGAACTGCTGCTGCAGCGTCCCCCGCGGGCCCTTCACTGTAACGTCGTTGTCGTCGCCCAACGTGACATCAACGCTCCTTGGAACCGCAATAGGCAGTGACCCAATCCGGGCTACGATGCGTCGCTTTTCCTTCGTCTTTTCAGCCATAGCTCACCGTCCTCTACCAGACGTAGCAGAGAACTTCTCCTCCAATGCCCTGGTTTCTGGCCGCCTGTCCGGTCATGACACCCTTCGAAGTCGAAAGGATGGCAACGCCGAGGCCGCCGTACACCCGAGGGATTTCGTCGCGGGCCACGTAGACGCGCAGGCCGGGGCGGCTCACGCGCTTCAGCCCTCGGATGGCGGTCTGCGCGCGGCCCGTGTACAGCAGACGCAGCCGGAGCACACGCCATTGCCCGCTCCTGACGGTATCCACGTCACGAATGAAACCCTCGTCCTTGAGGATTTCGGCGACCGCCTGCTTGGTCTTGGACAACGGGACAAGCACCGAGTCGTGCCGCGCCATGCCGGCGTTGCGCACCCGGGTCAGCATGTCCGCAATTGGGTCAGTTACGCCGCTCACAGGTCCTCCTACCAGCTAGCCTTCCGGACCCCGGGGATCTCGCCCCGGAGCGCCAGCGTGCGGAAGCAGATGCGGCAGAGACCGAACTGGCGAATATACGCCCGCGGGCGTCCGCACAGGTTGCACCGGTTTTGCTGCCGCGTGGAGAACTTCACCGGCAACCGCCACTTGGCAATCTTGCTGGTCTTGGCCAATGCTCCGCTCCTATCCTTCTCGTCCTGCCTGTCTACGCCTATACTGCCGTGCGCTCCTGAACCCGGGCGAAGGGCATCCCCATCAAATCGAGGAGCCGCAGCGCTTCCTGGTCCGTCTTGGCGGTGGTGATGATGTTCACCTGCATCCCCCGGAGCCGGTCGATCTGGTTGTAATCGATCTCCGGGAACACAATCTGCTCGCGCAGCCCCAAGGCGTAATTCCCCCGGCCGTCGAAGGCAGAGCGGGACACGCCGCGGAAGTCGCGGATTCGGGGCAGCGCGGTGTTGAACAGCTTGTCGAGGAACGTGTACATCCGGTCGCCGCGCAGCGTCACCATGACGCCAACGGCCTGTCCCTCACGAAGCTTGAAGCCCGCCACTGAGCGGCGCGCCTTCCTCGAAATGGGCCGTTGGCCGGTAATCGCCGCGATGTCGCCCATCGTAGCGTCCATGGCGCGTGCGTTGGTCAACGCTTCACCCAGGCCGACGTTGATGACAACCTTCTCGACCTTGGGAATCTCCATGACGTTTGCGTAGGAGAATTCCTGGCGCATCTGCGGCGCCAGTTCGTCGCGGTAACGCGCCAGCAGCCTGGGCAGCACACGGCCCTGCGGAGCAGCCGTGGCAGCGGCCTGCGCCTGCGCGCGGCTGCGCCCTCTCGAGCGGCCGGCTCCACCGGAAGACTCCTGCGGCTCTTCTATTCGATCGGTTGATTGCACTTCTTGCATAGCCTTACTTTCTTGCCGTCGTTCAGAAACGTGAAACCCAACCGGGCGGCGGTGTTGCAGAGCGGGCACACCACCTTGACGTTGGAGAGGGAAAGCGGCGCTTCCATGGTGATGATCCCCGCCTGGCTTATGCCGGGCTGCGCCCTGCGGTGACGTTTCACCGTGTTGAGGCCTTCCACATAGAGCTTGCCGTCGCCGGGGAAGACCCGCTGCACCGTGCTCTGCTTGCCGCGGTCCTTACCCTTGGTGACGACCACTGTGTCGCCCCTTCTTACCTTCTGAGCCATGACCTCTTCCTTCTCTCCCGCCGAGATGCCTAAAAGACTTCCGGCGCCAGGGAAACGATGCGCATGAACCCTTTCTCACGCAGCTCGCGGGCCACCGGCCCGAAAATGCGCGTGCCAATGGGGTTCAACGCGTCTGTCAGCATCACCGCTGCGTTCTCGTCGAAGCGGATGTGCGTGCCGTCCGGGCGCCGAGTGTTCTTCACCACCCGGACAATGACGGCCTTGACGACCTTGCCAGCCCGAACCGCATCAGGCGCGTTGGGAATCGCGTCCTTCACGGAGCACGTGATGATGTCGCCGAGCCCGGCGTAGCGCCTGCGGCTCGACCCGGGGATGCCGATGCACATCACCTGCTTGGCCCCGGAGTTGTCCGCAACGGCCAACCGCGACATGTGTTGGATCATGCGTCCTCCTTCCGGGGCGCTTCCCTTTCCTCCGAGGACGCCTCTTCCGTCTCACCCTCAGGCTCTTCCGCCTCCGCTTCCACCTCGGCGCTCTCAGGCTCCGCGTCTGTGGTTTCCGCCTCAGCCTCGGGACCCTCAGGCTCCGTGTCTGCACTTTCGGCTTCAGCCACGGGGCTCTCGGACTCCGCATCTGCGGTTTCCGCCTCAGCCTCGGCGCCTTCAGGCTTCGCATCCGCGACCTCAGCCTCCGCCACGGCGCCCTCGGGCTCTGTATCCGCGGTTTCTGCCTCAGTTTCAGCAACCTCAGCTTCGGCTACGGGTTCCTCGCTGGGCGCATCGCTCGTCTCTACTTGCGTGTCCTCAACTACGGCGCTCTCCTCCTCTTGTTGCGAGGCCTCCTCGTCGACGGACTCCGGTTCTTCAGACTCTTCCGTCTCAGCCTCGGCGACGGGTGCGTCGTCCTTGATCTCTGCCTCGGGAGTCTCCGCGGCGTCTTCGTCCTCGGTCTCGTCGATGGCTGCCACAGTCTCTTCGACGTCGGCCTCAGCCTCCGGCGAATCCGCAGCCACAGCAACCGCCACCGGCGTCTCGACGGCCTCGGCCATCACGGCCTCGGCCTCCGCGACCTCTTCAGGGCGCAGCACTTCATGCCGCTGCAACACGGCCTGCAGGCGGAAGCGCTTGGTCTTCGACACTGGGCGGCACTCGATGACCCGGACCAGGTCGCCGTACTGCGACTCGCCCCGCGGGTCGTGGACGTAGAGCATCGTCTTACGGCGCAGCGCCTTGCCGTACACAGCGTGGTGGCGCACACGGTCGACGGCCACCACCAGGGTGTTCTGCATCTTGGCGCTGACTACCCGCCCGACGTAGCTTCTCCGATTAATTGCCATCTAGTGAATCCCCAACTCCCGCTCACGCATCACCGTCTTGATGCGCGCGATGGTCTTCTTGACCTGCTTCATCTCGTTGACGCTGGGCAGCTGGTGCGTCATCCACCGGAACCGAAGGTTCATCAACTCCCGGTAGGACTCGTCCAACTCCTCCTGGAGGTCGTCCGTGCTCTTCTCTCGAACTTCGTCTACGCGCATGGATCCGCTCGATTCCTAATTCACCGTGTGGAGGAAGTAGTCCTCACGGGTGACGATCTTGGTCTGCACTGGGAGCTTGGCCGCGGCCAGCCGCAGCCCCTCCTTAGCCTGCTCCTCGGACACGCCGGACAGCTCAAAGAGCATTCGCCCGCGTTTGGCGACGGCCACGTAGTGGTCGACGCCGCCCTTGCCCTTGCCCATCCGGGTTTCAAGAGGCTTCTTGGTCACGGGCTTGTCAGCGAAGACGCGGATCCACAGCTGACCGCCGCGACGGAGATAGCGTACGACGGCGCGGCGAGCCGCCTCAATCTGCCGGGCCGTGAGCCACGCCGTATCGAGGGTCTTGAGACCGTAGTCGCCAAAATGCAGGGTTGCCCCGGAGGTCGCGGCGCCCTTGCGGCGTCCCCGGTGCACCTTGCGGTATTTGAGCCGCTTAGGTTGCTGCATCGGGCTCTCCTTCCGCGGCGGCCTCCGCGCGGTCGATGACCTTTTGGTCCTCGGCTTCGTCCTCGGCACGCATCGTCACTTCGATGGGACCCAGGTCCTCAGCCGCTTCCTGCTCGCGCAGTGGAACGATGTCGCCCTTGTAGAGCCACACCTTCACGCCGATGCGGCCCATCGTCGTGCTGGCTTCACTGATGGCGAAGTCCACGTCGGCACGGATGGTGTGGAGGGGCACCCGCCCCATCATCACCTTCTCCCGCCGGGCGATGTCGGCTCCGCCCAAGCGTCCGCTGACGATGATCTTTACTCCCTGAACGCCCGCCTGCATGGCCCGCGTGGCGGTTTGCTGCATGGCGCGGCGGTGCGCGACCCGGCGCTCGAGCTGCTCGGCGCAGCTGCGGGCTACAAGCGCAGCCACCGTCTCCGGTTGCCGGACTTCCTGTACGGAGATGCGCACGCGCCGCTCCGTCAGGGCCTCGAGCGCCTGTCGCATCTCCTCCACCCGCTGCCCCTGGCGTCCGATGACGATGCCGGGCCGGGCGGTCCAGATGACCACGGAAACGTCCTGCGGCCCCCGTTCAATCTCCACTCGAGGGATTCCGGCCTCGGGATAGCGGGTCAGGATTGCGTTGCGCAGCCGCAGGTCCTCCTGCAACGTGTTGCGGAAGTCCTGCTTCTTGGCGGCAAACCACCGGCTGTCCCAGTCCTTAATGATCCCGAGACGGAAGCCTATTGGATGCGTCTTGTGTCCCACAGCCTAACTCCCTCGGTCGACGACGACGGTGATGTGGCAAGAGCGCCGCTTGATGGGACTGATGCGTCCCCGGGACTGCGGCCGGTAGCGGCGCAGCCGGGGGGCGTCGTCCGCATAGGCCGCCACTACCTTCAGCGTTTCCGGAATCATGAACCTGTTGTTCTCCGCATTTGCCACCGCCGAGCGGATGACCTTGGACACCGCGACGGCCGTGGGGCTGGGCACGTACTGGAGCGCGGCCAACGCCTGGTAGACCGGCTTGCCTCGCACCATGCCCAACACGCGCCGCACCTTCTGCGGCGACATCCCGAAATTCCTGTGTGTTGCCTGAACCGCCACGGATCCTCTCCCTAACCCCGCGGCCTCGTGGTCCGCTCACTGCGGCCCGCGTGGCCCCTGAAGGTCCTTGTGGGCGCGAACTCGCCGAGGCGGTGCCCCACCATGTTTTCTGTCATGTACACGGGCACGTGGCGGCGACCGTCGTGCACGGCGATGGTGAGCCCCACCATGTCCGGCATGATCATGGACGCCCGCGACCACGTGCGGATGACCACCTTTTCCTGCGTTCGCTGGGCCGCGTCCACCTTCCGCTGCAGCTTGGGGTGGACGTATGGCCCCTTCTTAACGGACCTGCCCATAACCTATCCTTCTCCGCCGCACGATAAACCGGTTGGTTTCCTTGTTGCGGCGCGTCTTCACGCCCAGGGCCGGCTTGCCCCACTTGGTCTTGGCATACCGCAGACCGATCGGGTTGCGGCCTTCGCCGCCGCCGTGCGGGTGGTCGCGCGGGTTCATCACCTTCCCGCGCACCTCGGGCCGTTTGCCGAGCCAGCGGTTGCGACCGGCTTTACCAATCGACGTCGCCGCGTGCTCCGAGTTCCCAACCTGCCCGATAGTCGCGTAGTTCTCGCTCAGCACACGCCGGATCTCGCCGGAAGGGAGCCGGAGCTGGGTGTAGCGTTCCTCGCGGGCCATCACCTGGGCGCTGCCACCGGCGCTGCGCACCATCTGCGCGCCCCGCCCGGGCTGCAGCTCAATGTTGTGAACGACGGTGCCCAGCGGCATCGACCGCAGAGACATTGCGTTGCCGGCCCGGATTTCGGCGCTGGACCCCGACATTATGGGGTCGCCCACCTTCACGCCAACGGGCCACAGAATGTAGCGCTTGTCGCCGTCGCGATAGTGGATGAGCGCAATGCGCGCCGAGCGGTTCGGATCGTACTCGATACTGTGCACGACACCGGGAACGCCAGCCTTGTCACGCCGCTTGAAGTCGATAACGCGGAACATGCGCTTGTGGCCACCGCCACGGTGCCGCACGGTGAGCCGGCCCTGCCGGTTTCGGCCGCCGTGCTTGCGCAAGGGCCGCAGCAGCGAGCGCTCCGGCTTGCTCTTCGTGATCTCACTAAAGTCGGGCCTCACCAGCTGGCGCATGCCCGGCGTTATCGGTTTGAACTGCTTGAGACCCATGCTTACACGCCCTCAAACACGGTGATGCGGTCAGCCTGCCGCAACGTCACGATGGCTTTCTTCTTGTCGGGACCCTTGCTCATGCGCGGGCCGAACCGCTTCATCTTGCCCGGCAACCGTACCACGGTCACCTTCTCAACCTTCACGCCAAAGAGCGTCTCCACAGCCTGCTTGACGATCGTCTTGTTGGCGTGGAGCGCTACCCGGAAGGTGTACTTGTTCTCGTCCTGCAGGCGGGTGCTCTTCTCAGTGACAACGGGGCCGATGAGCACGCCCGTCAACTGTGCCATGGTCATGACGACTGCTCCTCACCGGCCTCGGCCTCATCCATGTCCGCCTCCGCGGCGTCGTTCGAAACCAGCATGGCACGCCGAGGCGTCTCCTGCGCCCACAGTTCCTCGATGCGACGCACGGCCGCAACGCTGAGGACAAGGTGGGTGTAGTTCAGCAGGTCCACCGTGTTCAGGGTTGACGCCGGCACGGACTTCACCCGCTTCAGGTTGTGGCAAGCCTGCCACAGCTCCTTCTGCGTGACTGCCTCATTGACCACCAAGCACTTGGACGAAATCTCGAGACCCTGCAGCGCCTGCAGCACCTCGCGAGTCTTAGGCTCGGGCAAGCGGAAGTCTTCCACCACCGTCACCTCGCCGTCCCGCACCTTCTGCGACAACAACGAGCGGATTGCGAGCCGCCGCATCTTCTTCGGCGTACGCTGCGAGTAATCGCGCGGCTTGGGCCCAAAGGTAACACCGCCATGCCGCCATTGCGGAGACCGCGTGCTGCCATGCCTGGCACGTCCCGTGCCCTTTTGCCGCCAGGGCTTGCGGCCTCCGCCACTGACCTCGGCACGGGTCTTGGTGCTGTGGGTGCCCGCGCGCTTGTTGGCCAGCTGCCCCACCATCACCTGGTGAATGACCGCTGTGTTAAGAGGCGTGTCAAAGACAACATCGCTTACCTCGATGCTGCCCACCGTCGCGCCCTGCATGTTCTTCAGTGGTAGTTCCATGCCTGCTATCCAGCCTTGTTCGTCCGGCGCAGTATCACCAGACCATGCGACGGCCCGGGGATTGCACCCTTCACAAACACAAGATTGCGCTCAGCGTCCACCCTGATGATCTCAAGGTTACGCACGGTCACCTGCTCGGCGCCGTAGTGGCCGGCCATTTTAGTGCCCTTCCAGATGCGGCCGGGGTACGTGCCGGAGCCGATGGACCCCGGCGCGCGGTGGCGGTCCGACTGACCGTGCGTCTTGGGGCCGCCGCCGAAGTTGTGGCGCTTCACGCCGCCGGTGAACCCTCGACCCTTCGACGTTCCGATGGCGTCAATGTGCTCGCCCTCGGTGAAGATCTCTGCGCCGACAGGATCGCCGACGTCAATGCCCGTCAGGTCGCTGGCCGGCACCTCGCGCAGATGACGATAGAGACGGCCGGCCCTGCGCAGGTGGCCGCGTTCGGGGCTACGAAGGTTCCGAACCTCGTGGAAGCCCAACTGCACAGCGGTGTACTCGTCCTTCTCCGGAACGCGAATCTGCGTGATGGTGCACGGGCCGGCCTGCACGGCCGTCACGCCCACCAACCTTCCGTCTTCGCGGAAGATTTGGGTCATGCCGATCTTCTTTCCCAGGATTCCGTCAACCGCCATGTCTTCCTTTGCCCCTCAGTAGAAAACGGAGCCAGCGAATGGCTCCGTTTCTTGGGTTGCGCTTCGGGTTATGTCTTGATAGTGATGTCGACGCCGGCCGCGACGTTCAGTCGGGAAAGCGCTTCAAGCGTACGGCCAGTGGACTCCAGAATGTCCACCAGCCGCTTGTGAGTCCGGAGCTCAAAGTGCTCCCGCGAGTCTTTATCGATATGCGGAGACCGGATGACGCAGAAACGTTGCTTGTGCGTCGGAAGAGGCACAGGCCCGGCAACCACTGCCCCCGTCCGCTCCGCAGTCTCCACGATCTGCTGCGCGGACAGGTCCAGCGCCCGATGGTCAAACGCCTTCAGGATTATTCGAATTTTCTGGCCGGGCATGGCAATAACCTACCTCACACCACGTTAAACGCGAACAAGCATCTGCTGCGCCACGGAGTCCGGCACCTCTTCGTAGTGGTGGAACTCCATGGAATGACTCGCTCTGCCCTGGGTGAGCGACCGGACGGTTGTGGCGTACCCGAACATCTCGGCCAGGGGGACCAGCGCGCGAATGGTCTGGATGTCCCCTACACCTTCAATGTTCTGGACCCGCGCCCGCTTCCCGGACAGGTCGCCAAGGACCTCGCCCAGGAACTCACCCGGGGTGACGACTTCCGTCTGAATGTATGGCTCCATGAGGACGGGCTTAGCCTTCCGCAAGCCCTCCTTCACGGCCATAGAACCAGCGATCTTAAAGGCGATCTCGGAGGAATCGACGGGGTGATAACTGCCGTCTACCAAGGAGACCTTGATATCGACAACAGGATAGCCCGCTATCGCGCCGCTGTCCAGTGCCTCCTGCACGCCCGCACGCACGGGATTGATGTACTCCCTCGGCACAACGCCGCCAACGATCTTGTCCTCGAAGACAAAACCGCCTCCCGTATCAAGCGGCTCCATCTCCAGCCAGACGTGGCCGAACTGGCCGTGGCCGCCGGTCTGCCGCACGAAGCGGCCCTCGACACGCACCGGCTGCCGGATGGCCTCACGGTAGGACACGCGCGGACGGCCTACCTGCGCCTGCACATTGAACTCGCGGCGCAACCTGTCGACGAGCACGTCGAGGTGCAGCTCACCCATGCCGGAGATGATGGTCTGTCCACTCTCCTTGTCGTAGCGCACCACAAATGTAGGGTCCTCGTCCGCCAACTTACGGAGGGACTCCTCCAATCGCTCCTGGTCGGCCTGTGTGCGCGGCTCCACGGATACGGAGATGACCGGGTCCGGGAAGCTCGGGGGCTCCAGCACCACTGGTGCCTTGCCATCGCAAATCGTCTCGCCGGTGAAGGTGTTCTTCAATCCCACCACGGCGCCGATCTGCCCTGCGTTCAACGCGGGTACATCCTCGCGGTGGTTTGCATGCATGAGGACAAGGCGCGCAATGCGCTCGTCCGTCTCCTTGGACGCGTTGTAGACGTAGGACCCGGCCTTGAGTTGGCCCGAGTAAACGCGCACGAACACCAGACGGCCGATATATGGATCTGCGGCGACCTTGAACGCCAACGCCGCAAGCGACTCCGACGGGTCCGTAGCGCGAATGATAGGCTCCTGCGTGCGCGGGTCCATGCCCTCCACGGACGGCACGTCCAGCGGGGAAGGAAGATAGTCAATGACCGCGTCGAGAAGAGGGTGAATGCCTCGGTTTCGGAGGGCAGTGCCGCAAAGCACTGGAACAAGCGTGTTGCTCAGCGTGGCCCTTCGGAGCGCCGCGACCAACTCGTCCTCCGTGAACTCCTCCCCTTCTAGGTACTTCTCGAGAAGTGCGTCGTCGGTCTCGGCCACACGCTCCAGCAACAGGTCGCGATACTTGGCGGCCTCGTCCTGCAGCCCGGCGGGAATGGGAGCCTCTGTGGGCGCACCGACCTCGTCACCGTAGAGCAGCGCCTTCTGTCGTACTAGGTCCACCATGCCGCGAAACGTGTTCTCTGCGCCGATTGGCAACTGCACGGGGACAGGCCGCGCCGATAGCCGATCGCGGATCATGTCGACCGTTCGCGCAAAGTCAGCGCCCGGACGGTCCATCTTGTTCACGAAGCAAATGCGAGGCACCTCGTACTTGTTGGCCTGGCGCCACACCGTCTCCGACTGCGGCTGCACGCCGGCCACCGCGTCGAAGATGACGACGCCGCCGTCGAGCACCCGGAGGCTCCGCTCAACCTCGGCGGTGAAGTCAACGTGGCCGGGCGTGTCGATGATGTTGACGTCGTACCCGTTCCACTCGCAGGCTGTGGCGGCCGCCGTGATGGTGATCCCCCGCTCACGCTCCTGCGGCATCCAGTCCATGACGGTATTGCCGTCGTCGACGTTGCCGAGACGGTGGGTACGGCCGGCAAAGAAAAGCACACGCTCAGTGACCGTCGTCTTGCCGGCGTCGATATGCGCAATGAATCCTATGTTACGAATGCGATCCAAGGGGCCCTTTCCCGACGCGTGGTTGCGCCGTGCCCAATTCTGCGAAGTTACGCGATCATCACCACCGGTAGTGAACGAAGGCGCGGTTCGCCTCCGCCATACGGTGCAGGTCCTCGCGCCGCTTCACTGCAGCGCCGTCGCCCCGGGAAGCGTCCAGGAACTCCTGGGCGAGTTTCTGGTGCATGGGGCGACCCTTGCGGCCTCGAGCGCTGTTGATGATCCACCGCATTGCCAAGGCGCTTCCGCGCCTTGCCGGCACCTCGATGGGAATCTGATAAGTGGCGCCACCGACACGGCGGGCCTTGACCTGCAAAAGTGGTGTCGCGTTGCGCAGCGCCTCCTGGAAGATCTCCAGCGGAGGCCGATGCGCCTGTTGTTCCACAATCTCCATGGCGGAGTAGACAATGCGCTGTGCGACCGTCTTCTTGCCCTTCAGCATGATGCGATTGATGAACCGCGCCAGCTCAATGTTGTCGTATTGCGGGTCCGGCGGGACCGTTCGTTGTTCTGCCTTGCGCCTTCGCATGAGTCGTGTCCGTCTCTCTCGGCCGTTCTATTGCGGGCTACGTTGCCCGGGGCGCCCGCGCGCCATACTTGCTTCGCCCCTGCCGCCGTCCGTTCACTCCGCCGGTGTCGAGCACCCCGCGGACGATGTGGTACCGCACACCGGGCAGGTCCCGGACACGGCCACCTCGCACCAGCACCACCGAGTGCTCCTGCAGGTTGTGCCCTTCGCCCGGAATGTACGCCGTTACTTCAAACCCGTTGGTCAACCGCACCCTTGCGACCTTGCGCAGGGCGGAGTTTGGCTTCTTGGGCGTCACCGTGCGGACCTGGACGCAGACGCCTCGCCGCTGGGGAGAGCCGCCATCGTTCCACACAACGCGGTTCTTCAGCGCGTTCTGACGCCAGTGCATGGCAGGAGCCCGGCTCTTCGTCCGAACCTTGGTCCGGCCACTCTTGATCAGCTGGTTGATTGTGGGCACTGCAAGCTCCAAGTCCACAAAATATCCGTCGCCACTCAAGCGCAAGGTTGTATTGTAGGGAGTCCGTAGGGGGCTGTCAACCATTGCCGCAGGCGTCCCACATAGGCGCGAGCACCTGCACCCATGCACACATCAATCGCGCGATACTGTGACTGGAGAGCGGAGGATACCCGGGTATCCTCCGCTCCAACGCAAGGGTTCGCCCGTCCTCCTGTTTGACCTTTGACACGTACGCTCGCACAATGAAGCCAAGCTGTGGGCGGTATTCGGCCAGACTGCAGCTCGGCAAGCGGAGGCGTACCGTGGTCGACCCAGGCACCATGTACCCGGCCTTCCCGGAGGCTACCCCAGAACTGGGGCAGTGGTCCCAGGAGCGGCTCCGCACGGTCGCCCGGGACCTCTTTGCCGACGCACCACTGGTTGTCGTGTCCAACCGCGAGCCGTACGTTCACGCGCCCGATCCTGAGAGGCCCGACGGGTTGACGTGGCGCCGGCCGGCCGGCGGCCTCGTGTCGGCGCTCGATCCGGTGCTGCGGGCGGTCGAGGGCGGGCTCTGGGTTGCTCAGGGCACAGGCGAAGCCGACCGCCTTGCCGCCGACGCGTCCGGGCGCGTCTCCGTTCCGCCGGACCATCCTTCGTACACGCTGAAGCGCGTCTGGCTCCAGTCCTCCGAGGTCGCCGGCTACTACGAGGGAATCTCCAACCAGGGGCTCTGGCCCCTCTGCCACGTCGTATTCCTGCGGCCGCGCTTCACCCTCCGGGACTGGCAGCAGTACCAGAAGGTGAACCGCCGCTTTGCCGAGGCGGTCCTGGAGGAGGTTGGCGACGGCCCCGCTTACGTATGGGTGCAGGACTATCATCTCTGCCTCGTCCCGCAATACCTTCGCGAGGCGCGCCCTGATTTGACCACGGGCATCTTCTGGCACATTCCATGGCCCAACCCGGAGATCTTCCGGACGTGCCCGTTTGGCGCGGAGTTGCTGGAGGGCCTCCTCTCGGCAGACATCATTGGCTTCCACATTCGTTACCACGGCGCCAACTTCCTGGCGACGGTGGAGCAGACGCTGGAGGCCCGACACGACCGCGAACGCTGGGAGATCATCCGCGGCGGCCACACTACCCGCGTCGTTGACATCCCCATCAGCGTCGACTTCGACGAGGAGGAGGCGACGGCGCAGTCGCCGCAGACCGGGCAGTGGATGGACGAGTTCCGAACCCTCTTCGATCTTGACCGCTTCGAGCACGTGCTGCTCGGGCTGGACCGCTTTGACTACACAAAGGGCATCCCGGAGCGGTTGATGGCCGTCGACCTGCTGCTGCAAGAGCACCCGGAGTACAAGGAGAAGCTCATCTTCCTGCAGGTTGGCGAGGTCAGCCGCATCCAGATCGCACACTACCAGGCGCTCAACACCGAAGTCGAGAAGCTCGCCCAGGAGATCAACGACCGGCACCGCACCTCTGACTGGCAGCCCATCGCTCTGTGGCGCAACCCCGTTGACCGCCCCGACCTGATGGCGCTCTTCCGGCTGGCTGACGTCTGCGTGGTCAGCTCTTTGCACGATGGCATGAACCTCGTGGCGAAGGAGTACGTTGCCAGCCGCTTCGACGAGAGTGGGGTGCTGGTGCTGAGCCGCTTCACGGGCGCGGCCCGCGAACTGCCGGAGGCGCTTCTCATCAACCCCTACGACATCCGCGACATGGCCCATAGGCTCCACGAGGGGCTGCAAATGCCCGACCACCAGAAGCGGGAGCGGATGCGGCGGATGCGGAGCACCGTACGGCGCAACAACATCTACGCCTGGGCCGGGCGCTTCCTGCGCGAGATGGTCCTGGGCGGCGTCTAGTGCCTGCCATATCTCCTCTTCGCGACCACATGGACCACGTCTACCAGGGCATTGCCACCAAGGGTCAGATTCTGGTGGCCCTCGACTTTGACGGCACGCTTTCCGACATAGTGGCGCGGCCCGAGGACGCCACGCTGACGGAGGAGCGGCGACAGCTTCTTCGCGAGCTGAACAGCCGGCCACGCTTCGCGGTTGCAGTCATCAGCGGACGGACCATTGAGGACCTGCGAAGGTGCGTTGGACTGACTGACATCGCCTACGCCGGGCACCATGGGCTTGAGATTGCCGGGCCGGGGTTTCAGCATGTGCCCCCGGAGGCGGAGGCCTTTCGCGATACCGCGGCTCGGCTGGGGGAGGCGCTGGAAGCCTTGATCAGCGGGATACCGGGTGTCATCTTCGAGCACAAGGGGCTGTCGCTTAGCGTGCACTACCGGCTGGTGGCCGGCGAGCAGCGGGAGCCGGTGCAACGGGCCATCCGAGAGATCGTCAACCCAGTAGCCAGCGCCGGCCAAGCGCGCGTAATCTTGGGCAAGGAGGTAGTGAACTTGCTGCCTCCGCTGGTCTGGCACAAGGGCTCTGCGCTGCGATGGCTGATTGAGTTGCTTGACTCAATTCCCCACCGCGTGGGCGGGATCTTCCCCATCTACATCGGCGACGACGTTACGGACGAGGACGCCTTTCCCGTGGCGCGGGAGTCGGGCATCGCGGCGCGGGTCGGTCCGCCGACGGAGGACACGGCCGCGGAGTTCACGCTCGCCGACACTGCCGAGGTGGAGGCGACGCTTCGGGCGATTGTGGACTACTCCAAGTCGCTGGGGATTGGGTAGCGCCTACGTCCCTTTCGCGTGCTAGACCCCCATTGCACGACGGGCTAGACTGAAATCAGACCCACCTCATTGCCCGGTGGTGCAGCGGTAGCACAGGGGACTTTGGATCCCCTGACCCTGGTTCGAATCCAGGCCGGGCAGCCAACCATTTCAGAATCTCGCTCCGGCTCACCGCGTCGGCGGTGACTGCTCTCGCTGGACCCATTCTGCGACCTCGCTGCGGGAATGGACAAGCTGCCCGTGTCAGCCTACAGTGCGGGCAACATCGCTTGACGGAGGGCACCATGAGCGGCGTTCACGACATGGGCGGCAGGCCCAACGACGACCCCATCGACCAGTCGCAGCACATCCTCTCCGATTGGGAGCGGCACACGCACGCGATGGTCGGGGTGCTGCGGGAGAAGCGTCTGATCACCACCGACGAGCTGCGGCGCGGCATCGAGTCCATCGCGCCGCAGGAGTACGAGAGGCTCTCGTACTACGAGCGCTGGTCGGCGTCGCTGGAGACGCTGCTGGTGGAGAAGGGGCTGGTGACGCAGGAGGAGATAGACGCGCGAGCCGAGGTGCTCCGGGAGAAGTGGGGCTAGCATGGCGCGCTTTCAGCCCGGCGACCTAGTGCGGGTGGGCGACGCCCAGATGGACGCGCACCACCGGACGCCCGCCTACATCAAGGGCAGGGTAGGGCGGGTGCATGCGCTGTCCGGGCAGTACCCCAACCCGGAGACGCTGGCCTACGGCGCCGACGGAGAACCGGAGCGCGACCTGTACCTTGTCGAGTTTGATATGAGGGGCCTCTGGGGCGAGCGAGCCACCGGGCCTTCGGGTGACAGGCTGCTCGTCGACGTTTATGAACACTGGTTGGAGCCGGCCGACGCGCCGGGCAGTGATGGAGGAAGGGCATGAGCACGCACACTCACCAAGGGCATGACCACGGTCACGACCACGACGGCCACGAGCATGAGGGCATGCTGGAGGACGTCGAGCTGAGCGAGCGCGCCCGGCGGGTCCTCGCGATGGAGGAGCTGCTGGCCGAGAAGGGCGTCGTCGACCGGACGGAGGTGCAACGGCTCATCGACTTCCAGGAGGCGCGGTCGCCGGTGGATGGGGCGCGGGTGGTGGCCCGGGCGTGGACGGACCCGGACTACAAGGGCCGGCTGCTGTCGGACCCGGAGGGCGCCCTGCTGGAGCTGGGCTACCCGCTGGTGGGATCGGCCAAGCTGGCGGTGCTGGAGAACACCGACGCGGTGCACCACCTGGTGGTCTGCACCCTCTGCTCGTGCTACCCGACGTCGCTGCTGGGATTGCCGCCGGACTGGTACAAGAGCTTCGCCTATCGCTCCCGGGCGGTGGTGGACCCCCGAGGCGTGATGCGCGAGTTCGGGTTGGACGTTGGCGACACCGAGGTGCGCGTCGTGGACAGCACAGCGGACTTGCGCTACCTCGTGCTGCCGCAGCGGCCAGCGGGCACGGAGGGCATGACGGAGGAGGAGCTCGTGGCGCTGGTCACGCGGGACAGCATGATCGGCGTCGGCGTGGCGCTGGCGCCGGTGGCGTAGGGCTCCTCCCGCCGCTCGTTAAAGGGGCGTGGCCATGCGGTCCGTGTTGTCCATGCCCATTTCCAGGATGCCGAAGATGAGCTTCCACTCGCCCTGGCTGCGATGCAGGCATGGGACGAGGTGGTTGCCCGCCTGGTCTCGCCAGAGGGTCCCCGCGAATACCAGCGTGTAGCGGTTGTACTCCTCCGGGATCATGTCCGGGTGGGCGTGCAGGAACTCGCAGTGGCGCTGGCCGAGCTTAGGCGACATCGCCCGCACGCGGTCGACGACGTCGTCACCCACCATGAAGGGCTCATCATCGCCGAATACCTGCGTCTCGCCGATGGTCTCCGTCGAGAACTCCACCGGATCGGTCACGTCCTCGAGCAGCTCAAAGCCCTCTGTGGTCTTGTCGTTGACGAAGGGGGCGTTGGGGTTGTAGGTGTCGGGAGCAGCAGCGGCCACCGGCGCCTCTGGGGCGGCTGTCGCGGCGGTGGGGGCCTCGCCCACGGGGACGGCCATGCGGTCGGTGCTGTCCATGCCCATTTCCATGATGCCGAAGATGATGGTCCACTCGCCGCGGCTGCGGTGGAGGCAGGGGACGAGGTGGTTGCCGGCGCCGTCACGCCAGAGGGTGCCGCCGAAGACGAGGGTGTAGCGGTTGTACTCCTCCGGGATCATCTCGGGGTGGGCGAGCAGGTACTCGCAGTGACGCTGGCCGAGCTTGGGCGACATTGCGCGGACCCGGTCGACGACGTCGTCGCCGACGGCGAATGGCTCGTCGTCGCCGAAAATCTGCATCTCGCCGACGTTCTCGGAGCCGAGGAGGGCGGGTTCGGACACGTCCTCGAGCAGCTCGAAGCCCTCGGCGGTCTTGTCATTGGCGAAGGGGGCGTTAGAGTCGATTGCGCCGACGGCGGCGACGATGAGGGCACCGGCGAGGGCCTCCTCGAGCTGGTCGGGGGAGCCGACCCACCTGCGGGCGGCGGCCTCGTCAATGTCGCGGGGCAGCCGCGCGACGACGGCGCCCACGAACTCCATGAACCAATCAGGCGTCTCAGGCATGGGACTCACTCCTGTCTGGGGGTGGCGCCATTGTAGCGGGTGAGGCGGCGCAGGGATACCCACGCGGGTCGCCGTTGCGTGGGTAACCTCGGATGCGACCAGCAGCCAATTGGGCGCCTTGCAGATACAACACGGGCGGGGGAGGTTGTTGTCCGGGCCGGGCGGAGGGCAGGGTTGGGGTGGCGCCACCCCGCTTCACCCCTGCCCTGGGTTCCCGCCCCCGTATCGGGGTACGGGGCAAGCTTTGCGGCAACGACCCCGCATCAAGTGCGGGGCAGGCTCCCACCCAGGATGGCCGGCGCGGTGTTCGGGCGCATTGGGGGGACGCCACCCCGCGACACCCCTGCCCTGGGTTCCCGCTTTCGCGGGAACGACGATAGCGGGGACGTCCGTGCGTCAGGTGTTGGGCCCGGAGCGCACGCCATTCGTTTGGATTCGTCCTGATTTTGCCCGTAGCTGCGGCCGAGGTTGTTTCGCCTTGGTTTTGTAGGGAATGTGTCGCATTCCAGCTTTGAGTCAGATATTTTACTTTCTTGGAGCCGGTAGCCCCTTCACCGTCACCGTCGGGCTGAGCCACGACGGTGACGGTGGACGAGGGGCTCGCCGTCGTGAAGACGCGTGCGCCGATGGCGGTGGGCTGCATGGCGGTGGTGGTGAGCGCTTGCATGGGGAGAGGGTAACGGGGGCTGCGGCTTTCGCGCGAGGGGCTTGTGTCAGGGTTGGGGGGACGCCACCCCGCTACGCCCCTGCGCTGGGTTCCCGTCCCCGTATCGGGGTACGGGGCAAGCTTCACGGGAACGACGGTTGGGGTGGTGGTGAGCGCTTGCATGGGGAGAGAGTAACGGGGGGTGCGGCTTTCGCGCGAGGGGGTTGTGTCAGAGTCTTCGGCGCATCGCGGGGGCGGCCCCGCGCGTTCGTCCGTGCCCCGAGTTCCCGTCCCCGTATCGGGGTACGGGGCAGGCTCTTCGAGTTCCCTCAGGGCGAACGGCCTCCCCGCCCATCCCCACCACCCCCACCGCCCCTGGATACCGGCTTTCGCCGGTATGGAGGGTTGTGGGGTAGGGGCCCATTGGTGAGCTCAGGGCGAACGGCCCCGCCGCCCCGCCCCTCTGGATTCCTGCCTGCGCAGGAATGACGCGTGGGGGGTTGGTAGGGGGGCGGAGGCGGACGGAGGTGAGGATGCCCCGCGCGTCCGTCAGTGCCCTGGGTTCTCGTCCCCGTATCGGGGTACAGGGCAGGCTTCGCGGGAACGACGGGGGTAGGTGGTGTGGAGGGACGGAGGTAGTTGGTGGTGGGGATGCCCCGCTCCTCGGCCCCTCTGGATTCCTGCCTGCGCAGGAATGACGAGTTGGGGGCAGGAAGGGTGCGAGGGAACTAGGAAGGCCGAGAGACTGGTGGTTGGCATGCCCCACGCCCCTGGGTTCCGGCCTCCGCCGGTGGGGAGAGTGGGGGGTGGCAGACGGGCACGCCCTCCGTTCCTGGAAGCCCTCTACGGGCTCTGGGCGAACGGAGGGCGTGCGTGTCGTTTAGTAGCGGTAGTGGTCCGGCTTGAAGGGGCCCTCCTTGGGGACGCCGAGGTAGTCGGACTGGCGGGGGGTGAGCTCCGTCAGGTGGGCGCCGAAGCGGTCGAGGTGCAGGCGAGCGACCTTCTCGTCGAGGTGCTTGGGGAGGGTGGTGACGGTCTTGCCGTAGGACTCCGCGTGGGACTGCAGCTCCAGCTGGGCGATGACCTGGTTGCTAAAGGAGTTGCTCATCACGAAGCTGGGGTGCCCGGTGGCGTTGGCGAGGTTCACGAGACGGCCCTCGCCGAGCACGATGATGCTGCGGCCCGTCTCCTTGAACTTCCACTCATGCACCTGGGGCTTGATTTCGATCTTCTCGACTTCCTCATTGCGGCGCATGCGCTCGAGGCCGGCCATATCGATCTCGTCGTCGAAGTGGCCGATGTTGCAGACGATGGCGTTGTGCTTCATGCGGCGCATGTGGTCGGCGGTGATGATGTCAGTGCAGCCGGTAGCGGTGACGTAGATGTCGTAGTCCTGCTCGATGGCGTCCTCGACGGTGATGACGTCGTGGCCGAGCATGCAGGCCTGCAGGGAGCAGATGGGGTCAATCTCCGTGATGGCGACGCGGGCCTGCTGGCCGCGGAGGGCCTGGGCGCTGCCCTTGCCGACGTCGCCGAAGCCGCAGACGAGGGCCTTCTTGCCGGAGAGCAGCACGTCCGTGGCGCGCATGATGGCATCGACGAGGCTGTGGCGGGTGCCGTAGAGGTTGTCGAACTTGCTCTTGGTGACCGAGTCGTTGACGTTGATGGCGGGGAAGAGGAGGGTGCCCGCCTTCTGCATGTCGTAGAGGCGGTGTACGCCGGTGGTGGTCTCCTCCGACACGCCGCGGATCTCACTGGAGACGCGGGAGAAGAAGTCCGGGTCTGCGCCCTGGACGAGGCCGAGGAGGACGTGCAGGAACTTCTCGTCGGGCGAGGCGTCGGGACCGGGGTCGTCGACCACCCCCGCGTTGGCGTACTTGTGGCCGAGGTGGACGGCGAGGGTGGCGTCGCCGCCGTCGTCGACGATGAGCGTGGGGCCCTTGCCGCCCTCGAAGCGGAGGGTCTGGAGCAGGCACCACCAGTACTCCTCGAGGCTCTCGCCCTTCCATGCGTAGACGGGCGTGCCCTTCGGGTCGTCGGGGGTGCCGTCGAAACCGACGACGACGGCAGCGGCGGCGTGGTCCTGCGTCGAGAAGATGTTGCAGGAGGCCCAGCGGACCTCAGCGCCGAGCGCCGTGAGGGTCTCGATGAGGACGGCGGTCTGGATGGTCATGTGGAGCGAGCCGGTGATGCGGGCGCCTTTGAGGGGCTGCTGCCCGGCGTATTCCTCGCGGATCGACATGAGGCCGGGCATCTCGTACTCGGCGAGCTCGATCTCCTTGCGGCCAAACCGCACGGTGTCCGGCGACATGTCCGCGACCTTGAAGGGGAGGTCGGAGAAGACCTGCTCCCCGGCAAAGACAGGCGCGCCGGCGTTGGTGGACTGCGTCATAGGTTCCCCCTTGTTTTGGGTGAAGTGGATGGGGACAGTCTACACGAAAGCGGGAATATTGGAAATGTCGAGGGAGAGATGAGTGTTACCAGCGTTGTAGCGAATTATTGTTGGGTTACGCGTTCCTGCAGGGGAGTTGGCCAGGCGGGTGGTTTGGGTTTGTCGGGGTTCCTGCCTGCGCAGGAACGACGGGATAGAGAATGGGGATTGCGGAAGGGTGGCGATTGGGGATGCCCCGCCCTGCACCACGTGGGCTTGCAGCCCCCGTTCACCCTTCGATTTCCCTCAGGGCGAACGGCCCCGCCCTTCCCCTCCTGATTCCTGCCAGCACAGGAGCGACGGGGTGGGGATGGGGGCGGTTGATATAGAGCGCCGGCCCCGGGGATGCCTCGGGACCGGCGCTTGTGACTAGTGAGTCGCGGCGGCTAGAGCTGGGCCTCCACTGCGCCGATGATGCGGTCGACCTTTTCGACAAGCTCGTCGAGCTCGTCGCGGGTGGTGCTTAGGGGCGGGGCGAGGTGCATGACGTCGCCCATGACGCGGCCGAGGATGCCTTCCTTGTTCATCTCGGCGGAGGCGAGCTGCGTGAGGTTGGCGTCGGCGGGAATCTTCTCCTTTGTCGCGCGGTCCTTGACAAACTCGAGCGAGCAGAGGAGGCCGAGGCCGCCGCGGACGTCGCCGATGATGGGGTGCTCGTACATCGACTGGAGCTTGTCGAAGAGGTACTCGCCGAGGCGGGCCGAGTTGCCGACGAGGTCCTCCCGCTCCATGATCTCGAGGTTTGCGAGGCCGGCGGCGCAGGCGGGCGGGTTGCCGCCGAAGGTAATGAGGTGGCGGAAGGTGGCGGACTGGTCGCCGATGAAGGCGTCGGCGACGTCCTTACTGGCGACGGCGGCGCCGATGGGGAGGTAGCCGCTGGTGAGGGCCTTGGCGACGGTGAAGATGTCGGGCTTGATGCCCCAGTGCTCGGTGGCGAACCACTTGCCGGTGCGGCCAAAGCCCGTGATGACCTCATCGCAGATAAGGAGGACGCCGTACTTGTCGCAGATCTCGCGGATGGTGGGCCAGTACTCGGGGTGGGGGACGTGGACGCCGGCGGAGATGGAGATGGGCTCGGCGATAAAGGCCGCGACGGTGGACGGCCCCTCGTTTTGGATGGCGATCTCGAGGTCGCGGGCGCACTCGAGGTCGCAGGCGCTCATGCCGCGGCAGAGGCGGCAGCGGTACTCGCCGGGCTGGGCGATGTTGACGGAGTAGGGCATGAGGGGACCGTAGTCGGAACCGGATGCGACGCTGCCGCCGCCAAGGGTCATGTTCATGAAGGTGGCGCCGTGGTAGGAGCCGCGGCGGGCGATGAACTTGAAGCGGCCGGGCTCGCCGTTGTTCTTGTGGTACTTGCGGGACATCTTGAGGGCGGTCTCGACGGACTCGGCTCCGCCGCTGGTGAAATAGATACGCGAACCCGGGTCGGGGGAGATGCCGGCGAGCTTGGCGGCGAGGCGCGCGGTGACGGGGGAGACGGAGCCGCCGGGGGTGTAGGAGATCTCGAGCATCTGCTCGTAGACGGCGTCGGCGATTTCGGTGCGGCCGTGTCCGGCGTTCTTGAGCCACATGCCGGAGATGAGGTCGAACCACTGCTTGCCGGCGGCGTCCTGGACGTAGGAGCCCTCGCCGCGGACGACGAGCTTGATGCCGGTCTCGTCGGACATGTCGCCGGCCTGGCGGCTGTGCGGCCAGAAGTGGGCCGCGGCCATGGTCTTGATGTCTTCTACGTCGTAGGCGTCCAAGAGTTCCTTGACCATGTGCGGCCTCCGATGCTGGTATTCGCCAAATGGATGTTGGGTTTCCGGCCTCATGATACATCGTCGACGACGCGTTGCCCACGCGCACGAGTGACGGTCGTCGAGCGAGACTTCGGAAGCGCTAGTCGAGGATGCCGGTGCGGAGGACGACCGAGGCGATGAAGCCGAGAGCCAAGAGAAGGAATACGAGGCGGACGAGGGTTCCGAAACCACCGGTGCGCTCGGGCCGTCGCTGGCGGGAGCGGTAGGCCCACGGGAGCTCGCGGTCGCCGCTCGCGATGCCCCACACGCCGTCGCGGTGGCGGCGGGCGTCGGCCTCGGCGGTGTCGAAGCCGAGCTCCTTGCGGAAGTACGCGTCCAGCCGGTGGCGGGAGGCGTAGGCATAGCCGAGCCTCACCATGGCGCGGTTGACGGAGCGGGCACGGCCGTCGCGGTCCCAGTAGAGGAGGCCGAGGGCGCGGGCGTACTGGTCGTAGGCGTAGGTCTCCAGGCGGAGGGAGCCTCGGCCGTCGCGGAGGAGCTCGTTGAGGGCGCGCGTGGACTCTCGACCGAGGGGCTGGTCCCACTCGGGGGCGTCGATGCCCCAGAGGCGGACGCGGGTGACGTCGCCGCCGCGGCGCGTGTTGGCGGGGACGACGTCAACGGTGTCGCCGTCGACGACGTTGACCACCCGCACCGGCTGCGAGGGCGGGGGCGACCCGCGGGAGCGGCGCACTCGCAGGCTACGCCGGGATGGGCTCGAAGGCGCCCGAGACGCGCTGGTGGCCGCCGTTCTCCTCGAGGGGCTCCTCGCGGTAGAGGCCGAGGGGCTCGAGGACGGGGGTGTCGGTGTACCAGAAGACGACGGACTCCTCGGTCGCGACGTGCTCGTGGAAGGCCCAGGACGGGACGACGAAGGTGTCCTTGGCGCTCCAATCGAATCGGACGCCGTTGATGACGGAGTAGCCGCTGCCGGTTATGACGTGGTAGACGACGCCGCCCGTGTGCCGGTGCGCTCGTGTGTGCATGCCCGCCGGGAAGAGGGAGGCGTAGCAGGCCATCGACGCCATGGCGGGGCCGCCGGTCTGCGGGTTGGTGTACTCGAGGCAGATGCCGTCGAAGGGGCTGCCCTCGGTCTCACGGGCGAGGCGGGAGAGGGCGTCGTAGGTCTGGGCGAACTTGTAGTTGATGAGCGGCGAGTGGAGGCCTCCGCGGCTCACCCACGTGGGCCGCAGGGAGCCCGCGGCGAAGAGGCGCTGTGAGATTTCGTCGGACTTGGTCAGGGGCTGGCTCTCTTCCGGGTACTCCTCGCGGAAGGTGGCGTCAAGGTGGTTGACCAAGGTCGAGTCGAGGCCGTCGAGCCACACCATGGGGGCGTCGCCCTCGTTGCCGTGGTCGTGCCAGGTCCAGTTGGGCGTGGTAATGAAGTCGCCGGGCTCCATGTAGGTCTTCTCACCCTCGACAGCGGTGTAGGCGCTGCTGCCCTCGACGATGAGTCGCAGCGCGGAAGCGGTGTGGCGGTGGCTGGGCGCGACTTCGCCGGGGTTGATGATCTGCAAATTGGCCGAGAGGGTGCTGGTGGCGGGCCCGCGACCGAAGAGGCCGGGGTTGGAGAAGATGAGCACCCGGCGCTCGGCCATCTCCATGGGGACGATCTCGGCGGCGCGGAAGAGCAGGGGGCGGAAGTCCTGGTACTTCCAGAGGTAGGGGACGGCTTTCGGCTGGGGGTCTGTGCGGGCGACCCAGAGTGGACGGCTCTGGTAGCGCTTGACCTCCTCGTAGAAGAGCTCAAGGTCCTCCAAGCGGCTGCCGGAAATGGGCTCCTGTGCCATGTCGCACCCCCTTCTGCCTCGGTAGCGGAAGGCTAGCACCGGCGTTGGGGGCGGTCAAGGCGCGGGGGCGCGCGAGCGGCTACACGCCGGGCACTGAGCTGGTGGCGTCCTCCGCGGGGCGGACCGTGAAGTCCAAGACCTCGGTCACGGCGCCCTCCTGCTCGGTCTCGCCGTAGACGCCCGTGGCGACGACGACGTCGCCGGCGCCGGAAATGAAGACGGGGCTGGCCTCGCCGACAACCCAGTCGTTGATGGTGAGCACCAACCTCAGCCCCACCAGCCTTACTTCGATTTCATTGATTGCGCCCGCGGCCAGGTCCATAAGGGGGCCTTCCTCCTGCCGCTCGAGGACGTTGGCGGGTCCCCTGTTGCCCAAGTCACTGCCAATCGGCGGCAACCCCATGGCCTGGCTTATCTCGACGAACTCATACGAGGCTATGCCGGGAACCCAGCCGTCGCTGTGGACCAGGCAGGCGAGGCCCTTGCCTGTGGGGTCGTCCGGGACGCGGAGGAAGATGCCGAAACTGAAGGGGTGCTCTTCGGCGTCGTACGGGTTAACGAAGCGGGCGGTGACGACCACGTCGGCTGCGGAGACACCGGCGGCCAAGCGCTCGAACGTACCATTGTCGGGATCGTGCTGGAGTTCAACGTTCATTGGGCCGAATGTCCCCACAGGGGTCGGCACAGGCGTTGGGGTGGGCGTGGCGGTGGGGGCTGGTACTGGCGTTGGCGTGACCACGATCACCACTGGGCGGGGTGTTGACGTCGGGACGGCGGTTGGCGCGGGCGTGGGGGAAGGCGCCTGTGTCGGAACCGGAGCGGGCGTGGGAACCGGCGATGCGGTGGGCGAGGGTCTCGGGGTGTTGGTGGGGAACGCGGCTACGGTGGCTGCGATGCCGGCCTGGACGGTGGCGTCGAGGTTGGGGGTGGCGGTGGGAGTCGCTGTGGGCAGGAGGGCGCGCACGGTGGCCTCGACGTCGGGGTGCTGTTCCGGGTCTTCTTGAGCGGTGCAGGCAGCGGCGGACAGGGAGACGGCCAGCAAGAGCGCGAAAAGGGCCAAGCAGGTTGTTGCACGCATCAAAGGCTCCCAACCACAAGAAATTGCCGAGCCAACATGGGGACTCGTGACACCCAGCGGGTAGAAAGGAGCGCGAGGGCCCCCTCTCGGGACTTTTGCTGAGCTGCCGAGCCGCTGCGGGTAAGGACACTATTGCCCACCCGCACCAGTATGTCAAGAAGCCATTTGGCGCATTATTTCCACCAATCCAGCCGTTTTCTGCGCGGGAACCGCCCACCCTGCTATACTGCACGCGTCACGTCGACCATCGCGCTACGAGGGCGGAAGATGAAGCGCGCGCACCAGTTTTTTGGACGAATACTCCTTGCTTCCGGAGTGTTCATGCTTTTCCTGATCGTCACTGACTTCACGGGGCCGGCGTTTCCCCTGTGGCTGAAGAACTGGACATTTGCAGTCTTCGGGCTGGCGCTGGCGGGGTTTGCGTTCACGTACAAGCGGTGGATGCCTGATGACCCGCCGACCGGCCCGCCCACGGACAAAGAGCGCCGCGAATAAGGAGGAGCCATGCTGACCCACGAGGAAAACGAACTCATCACGCAGTCAGGGCGGGGGACGCCCCTGGGCGAGATGATGCGCCTCTACTGGATCCCGGCCTTCTACTCGCACGAGATCCGCGAGAACGACGGCACGCCGCTGCGCCTGAAGCTGCTCGGCGAGGACCTCGTCGCGTTCCGGGACAGCGAGGGGAACGTGGGCGTCATGGAGGAGTTCTGCCCGCACCGGGGCGCGTCGCTGGCGCTGGCGAGGAACGAGGAGCGCGGGCTTACGTGCATCTACCACGGTTGGAAATTCGACGCGCAGGGCAACTGCGTGGACATGCCCTCGGAGCCGGCGGAGTCGAACTTCAAGGACAAGGTGAGGGCGCGCGCCTTCGCGACGCGCGAGGCCGCGGGCATCGTCTGGTGCTACATGGGCACGAGCGCGACGCTGCCGCCCTTCCCCTCGTTCCAGTGGACGCAGGTGCCGGAGGACCACCTGAGCGCAATCAAGACGCTGCAGGAGTGCAACTTTCTACAGGGGCTGGAGGGTGGCATCGACTCATCGCACGCCTCGTTCCTGCACAGGTCGTACGGCGGCGTCCGCACGGGCTGGGGGAACCCGGTCAACGGGCTCATCATGGCCGACACGGCGCCAAAGCTGGAGGTTGAGTACACCTCCTACGGCTACCGCTACGCGGCTGTACGGCAGGCGGGGCCGGGCGAGGAGTACGTGCGCATGACGCCGTACATCCTGCCCTTCTACAGCTACATCCCCGGCCCGCCAGGCCGCACCAACGGCTTCTCCATCTGGGTTCCGCGCGACGACCACTCATGCTGGCAGTGGGAGATCGGCTTCAACGAGGAGCGGCCCTTCACCACGCAGGAGCGGCACGACCGGCGCGAGCAGTTCGGCTTCCACGACCTAGAGCCGGGGTTCCGCAAGGCGCGCAACCGCGACAACTGGTACCAGCAGGACCGGGAGGCAATGAAGTCGCGCGGGTTCTCGGGCATCTTCGGCACGCGGACGCAGGACCATGCCGTGCAGGAGAGCATGGGCACGATCTACGACCGCACCCGCGAGCACCTCGGGACAAGCGACCGGGCCATCATCGCGATGCGGCGGCTGCTGTCGGAGTCCGTGCGCAACTTCCAGGAGGGCATCACGCCGCCGGGGCTGGACCATGACATCCCCTTCGAGCTCATCCGCGGCGACGACTTTGTGAAGCCCGCGGACATCACCTGGCAGGAGGCGCGCCCGCTCGACCCCGGGCACGCGCTGGTGCGGTAGAAGGCATCGGGCAGGGCTCCCGACGAACGGAAGGCAGGAGGACCGCCATGGCGAAGAACGGCTTCAGGGTGATCGACGCTGAGCCGCACATGATGGAGCCGCTGGAGATCTGGGTCGAGCGATTGCCGGAGCCGTTCCGGTCTCGGACGCATGTGGTGCGGCCGGAGAACGGCGGTTTCCTCGAGGGGAGCAGCGGACGCATCGTGCTGGACGGCGTCGAGACGCCCAAGTCGACGGCCAACCCCATGGTGCGCCGGCGCAGCCAGCGCCGGGTGACGGCGAACCCGGGCCTGATGAAGGTCACCAAGGACCCCTCGCCGGATGTCTTCCTGGAGGGCTTCGACATCGAGGGCATCGACATCGGCGTGTTCATGCCGACGGTGGCGATGGGCATGGTGCGCTACGACGACCTCGACCCGGAGCACGCGCTGGCGCTGTGCCAGGTCTACAACGACTACACGGCCGAGTTCTGCAGCGCGCACCCGGACCGGTTCAAATTCTGGGCGTGGGTGCCGCCGCACGACGCCAAGCTGGCCGCGGGCGAGGCCCGGCGCGCCGTCGAGGAGCTGGGGGCGGTGGCGGTCGCGATGACGGGCGGCGCGGTGAACGGCAACCTGCTCAGCGACGAGCACTTCGACCCGCTGTGGCAGGAGATGGACCGGCTTGGCACGGCCTTCGGGATGCACGGACCGCCGGCCAACTACCTGCTGCGCGACAACTACAACCACCGCTACTGGGGCAAGCGGAACATGGAGATCGTCGGCAACGCGATGGTGGGGCCGGTGCACGCAATGACGCAGCTCGCAGAGCTGACTATCGGCGGGGTGCTTGAGCGGTTCCCAAACCTGAAGCCGGTCTTCATGGAGGTCAACGCGAGCTGGCTGCCATGGTTCCTCTGGAGGCTGGACGACAAGTGGGAGACCCACGCTCCGGACATGGACTACGAACTTTCGATGCTGCCGAGCGAGTACTTTCAGAGACAGGGCTACTGCGTGGTGGAGCCGGAGGAGGGGCCGATCAAGTTCGCCATCGACTTCATGGGGGCCGACCGGCTGCTGTTCTCGACGGACTACCCGCACTCCGACTGCATCTTCCCGGAGGCGGTCAACACGTTCCTCGCGCAGGAGCATATCCCCGACGATGCCAAGCGGAAGATCCTGTGGGAGAACGGGGCAAAGCTCTTCGGCATCCCGGCGCCGGTTGAAGCGGCGGCCGGCGGGTAGGGCACTACTTGGACAGGCGACTTGAACTCGCGGGCTGGATGCTGTGGCTGGTGGGTGTTGGCTTCTTCACGGTGTCCGGCCTGCGCAACGGCGATGTGTGGACCGTCATCGGTTCCGTGCTGTTCGGCGTGGGGATCGTGTGCCTGCTGATTCCGCTGCTGCGACGGAAGGGTGGGTAGCGGCAGCTAGCCTCGTCCTTCCAGCTCCGCCTGGGCGGCGGCGAGGTCTTCGGGTGTGTCCAGGTCCATGAAGGTGCGTCCCTCAGGGTCGAGGGTGCGCACCTCTTCTTTTGTCAGCAACTCCACGGGGGCCGACGCCGTCAGGTCTCGGAGGGCTGCGCGGCCGGACTCAAGCAGGGACGCGATGGTGGGCGCGAGGGCGGTGGGGTAGACGCCGGGCATCGGCTGCGGACCGTGATCGGTCTCGGGCAGCGTCATGGTGTCGGCGCGGCGACGGGCGTTGAGGGCTTCGAGGAGGGCGGGGGCGAGGAACGGGGCGTCGCAGGGGACGGCGAGGGCGTAGGGCGTCGGGCAGGCGAGGAGGCCGCTGTAGAGGCCCATGAGCGGGCCCCGGCCGGGCTCGGCGTCGGCGACGGTTGGGAGGCCGAGGAAGGCGAGCGACTCGGGGTCGTTGGTGACGACGATGACGCCGGACACGAGGGGCTGGATGGCGGCGACGACGTGCTCGATGAGGGTGCTGCCGCCGAGGCGCAACAGGGGCTTGGGGGCGCCCATGCGCCTTCCCGCGCCGCCGGCGAGGACGATGCCCGTGATCTCAGGATGGCCGGGCATTGCTACGCCTCGCTGACCGAGGGCCTCCACGATACGATGGCTGTCCGGCGGGGGCGTACGCCCTTGACCGTGAAGCCCTCTGGCGTCTCGTTGAGCAGCTCGTCCGCGGCGGCGCGGAGACGGTCTTCGGCCTCGGAGCCCTCCTCGACGCCGAGGCGGCGGCGGAGCTGCTCCATCGCGTCGGCGCGGTCGGTGTCGAGGACGGCGGTCTCCTCGGAGAGCATCGCGACGTCGGGATAGATGTCCATGGCCCAGAGGAGGTTGAGGACGTCGGGCAGGCCGGGGAGCGGGGTCGGCGCGGAGCCGTGGACGCGCTCGTAGAAGGGTATCTCCAGCGCGCCGGGCGTCTCCATCATCTCGACGACCACGACTCTGCCGGTGGCGTGCTCCTGCATCCGGGTGACAAAGGGGGCGGCATCTGCGACGTGGTGCAGCACGAGGGAGCAAAGGACAATGTCGGCGGAGGGAGCCTCGGCTTCTTCCCATGCCTCGTTGATGACGGTGATGTTGCCTATGCCGGCCTCTGCGGCGCGGGACTGCAACTGCTCGACGGAGTCTTCCGAGGGCTCGACGACGGTGACGTGCCTGGCGCGGGTCGCGAGGGGTAGGGCGTAGCGGCCCGCGCCGCCGCCGACGTCGAGGACGGTGGCGTCCGGCGGCAGGGCGGCGTAGAGGGCGTTGAGGACGGAGTCGTCGGTGCGGTAGGGGTCCTGCGGGCGGTTGGAGTAGGTGAATCCGCCGTGGCCGCCGGGGACGTGGCCTCCGTGGCCATGGGCGTGGTCGCCGTGGCCGTGGGCGCCATGCCCGTGGCCTTCGCCGCCTCGGAGCGCCGAGGATTCGCGCTCGTGGGCGAGGAGCTTCTCTCGCCAGGCGTTGATGACTGAGTCCATGGGTGTGCTCCTTTGGGTGGGATTCACGCGTCGATTGTTAGAGGGAGCGCGCTTTGACCCTATTTCGGCGGCGCGTTCCCGGCCAGCCGTGCATACCCAATGCCAGAGGCCGGGACGGACCAACGAAATGCCTTATCCGAGAAACAATGTGTATCTGGAATTGCCGGTTTTAGATACGGATTGTTTTCCAATACAATTCATAGCTGTTTAAAGAACTCCATGGCCATGTTGGATGCGAGGGATTCATGTTGTGCAGGGCGCTGTCCATACGCAAAGGGTAGCGAGATGCGGGTCGCTATGGCAAGGGGGTAGTGGCAGGGTTGGGGGTTCCCGCTGAGGCGGGACGGGCCATTCGGGGGAGGTTGGGATGCGAGGGGGTGCAGGAATGCCGTCGAGGGGCGCCCCTGGACGGCATTCGATTCGATTCGAGTCGTGCCAAGTGAAATTCTGCGGGACGAGTCCCCTTGGAAAGTGGGGTTTCCAGATACGACTCGATTGATCACGTTGCGGGGGTTGCGAGCCGTTACCAGTGGGTTTCGGGCTTCTACGAGTAGCGTTTTCCGCATTTTTTCGTGTACTTGCAGGGTGTGTGCGGTGGCTGCGGGGTTGTGGTCTGTGGTCGTGCGTGGGTGTGTCATGGTGGGAGGGTAGCGGAGGGAGAGGGTTTTGCGCGACGGGTTGGTGGCAGGGTAGGGGGACTGCCCCGCCCCCGCATCGGAGTACGGGACAGGCCTCTTGCTGGTATGACGGTGGGGGGAGGGGTGGGGACAGAGGGGACTTGAAGTGACGTAGGCGAAAGCTGGTCAACCTACGTACTCCTGGAGCCGCCTCCGTATGTTATCCAAAGCCGGGATCTCAGGGTGGTCCTGCTTCCTTTGGACGAGTCCGTTCACGAATTTCAGCAGGCTTTCCGCATTGGACAGATGATGCGCTCTCCACCATTGGGAGCAAACGTAGAATCGTCCGGCGTAGAGCCTCTGATAGTACCTCTCGCGTCCATCCGGGCCTTTCCTTCCCGCTGCCTCTCTGCGCAAGAGCGGGAAGTTGCTAATTTGGAGTCCCAATTCGTGCCTGCAGAAGTGCTCATCCATCAGATTGCCCAACTCCATCTCATCGAGAAGGGAGGGGTAGTCTTCCAACAAGGTTTCCAATAGGTTTCGCACAAGCGGCTGGAGGGAACCGCGTGGTTCTGGCGATACTGGGGGCGGCTTTGGGCGGGGTGTCGGTGACCTTCCGGCCAGGTCCAGTAGCTTTGAAGCCCGCATGAACAGCTCAGCGGTGTCATTCACGGCGGTGGCCTTTTGGAGGGTGGGCTGAAGCAGCCGTTCAGCAAAGGCTTCGTTGGTCAGGAGGTCCCACACAACCTCCGGGTACTCGTCCCGCAGGTTGTCGAACAGGGCTTCCAGCGGCCTCTGCACGCCAGGGTTGACCTTTGGCGAGGCAAAGCAGATATTAAGTTGCGTTTCCGTCGGGTGGTAGGCTTGAAGCGTCAGCATAGTGCGCAGGAGCTTCTTCAACACCCTGTTCTCCGGGCCGCCCAAGTAGTTCAGGCCAGCCTCGTGGAAGGCGACGTCGATGGCGTAGACGCCGCCTTCTCGATCGACTCCCATGACATCGATCTCCGCCTGCTGAATGAATTGCGCGGCAGTCTTGGTCTGCTTGAAGACTTTGCCATCGGCATCGTCAAAACGGCGCTTCATGGCGGCGAACATTTCGTCCAACTCGGTGTTATCCATGAATCTAGGCCAGTGGGGAGAAGGCTTCCAATTGGTCTGCACGAGCCAGCACTCCTTGACGTGCCGGAGGTAGGAATAGCCGAGGGATTCGCCAATCTCTATCTTCACAACCTACCCATCCTCACTTCGCTTTAGCATCAACGTATCATACTAGGATTTCTCGAGGATGAGACAACAATCCGGCTACAGCAGGAGCACCGTTTGGCATGCGCCTGCACTATGGGCTATGATTCCTGAAAATGGGACATATGGAGGTCTGGTATGGCTGACTACTCTATGGAAGCATTCATCGAGGACGTGCGGCAGGTCTTTGCGGAGACCGACGACGCCAAGGCGCAGGCGCAGGCGGTGTGCGGGCACATGACGAAGCTGTTGCAGGTGCCGAATCTGCTGGACGGGAAGCTGGATGTCCCGGAGACGGGCACAGCCACTGCGAGCCTCTACCAGGACGAGGACTACGGGCACCCGGCGCCGGGGTTCTGGCTGATGTGCAACGCGCAGGCCAAGGGTGGCGCCACGGGCGGGGTGAGCCCCCATGACCATGGCGCGTCGTGGGTGGTGTATGGGGTGTACCAGGGCGCGATCCAGCAGTCGACGTGGCGGTGGGGTTTCCACGAGCCCGACCGCACGGTGCCTAACTTCGAGCAGGCTGCCGAGTGGGTGCAGAACCAGGGCGAGGTAGCCTTCTTCCTGCCCGGCGTCATCCATGCACAGAAGAACGTTTTTGATGGGACATCGGTCGTGGTGCGGCTGGAAGGGCAGAAGCTGACCGGCGTCGTACGGCACCGATACAACGCTGACACCGGCGCAGCCACGCTCTACGGCTAGGCACGGTCGGCAAGAGAGCGCAGGCGTGACGGAAGGCGAGTCCGCATCCGCGGCACGGCGAGGTGACGGGGAGCCGCTGTGGGAGTTCGCCCGCTCTCGCGGGATCGACCGGCGGCAGTTCCTGCGGCTGATGCTGGCTGGGGGCGCGACGGCAGTGCTCGCGGCGTGCGTCGGGATGGAGCCGTCCTCGAGCCGGCCGCAGGCCGCGCCGACTGCGCCAGCTGGCGAGGCCGTCGCAGATTCACCCTTCTTCAAGGACCCCGCTCCCTTCATTGTGCGCGACGACAAGGGGCTGGAGTCGCGGCTCGAGAGCATGCAGGGTCTCATCACGCCCAACAGCCACTTTTTTGTGCGGAACAACGCGCCCGCAAGCTTGGACCTGGACGCTTCGGACTGGCGTCTGGTCGTCGAGGGGGGCGCGGTCTCGCTTCCTATCAAGCTGACCTATGAAGAAGTCAGAACCCTGCCTAGTCACTCGCTTATTTCGTACCTGGAGTGCGCGGGCAACCACCGGGCGATGTTCGGCATTCTGAACGGGCAGCAGTCGTCGGGTACGCAGTGGATGACGGGGGCCGTCGGGAACGGCGAGTGGGTGGGCGCGCGGCTGTCGGACGTGCTGACGCTGGCGGGGATCCGGGACGACGCCGTGAGCGTGATGCTCGTGGGGCTGGACACCGAGGCGCCGGAGTGGGGCTTCCGGTTCGTACTGCCGGTCGAGAAGGCGATGGACCCGGATACGCTGCTGGCGTACTCGCTCAACGGCGAGACGCTGCCGAGGGACCACGGCTTCCCCGTCCGGGCGCTTGTGCCGGGGTGGGTGGGCAGCGCGAACATCAAATGGCTGGGGCGCATCGTCGTGTCCTCCGAGCAGCTCTGGACGCGGAACAACACGACGTCGTACACGCTCATCGGCGACGCGTACCCGCCGGTGGGGGAGTCTGAGGGCAGACCGGTTACCGAACAGGTGATCAAGAGCGCGCTGGCGTTGCCGTGGCCGGCGGAGCTCGCGGCGGGGCGACGTCGCATTCACGGCTACGCGCACTCGCCGGCGGGGCGGATCGCCCGCGTCGAGTGGAGCGACGACGGCGGCGAGACGTGGTCGGAGGCAGAGGTGTCGGCGACGCAGCCGGATTACTCGTGGGCGCGGTTCGAGTTCGAGTGGGACGCAGAGGCGGGCGAGCGGACGATCATGACGCGAGCTTCGGACATCGCAGGGAATGCGCAGCCTGACTCGGTGCCGTTCAACGAGAAGGGCTACCTGTTCAATCAGCCGCTACCGCATCCTATTCGTGTCCGGTAGCCTTGGGCGTTGAGCTCCTTTCTACCGGGGGTCAACGTAATTCCCATTGCCTATGAGCACCATTCCGTACTTCAGGCTGTCGTCGGCCCGGGCGTGTGGCATAATGTGGCGACAGTCAAGGCGGGCTTAGAAGACAGACCCAGGCCGCGCAAGGAGAGGGACCATGCTTTCACAACGAGACAACGATGTGCTCTGCCAGGTAGGGCCCGGCACGCCGATGGGAGAGCTCTTCCGCCGATTCTGGCTGCCCGCGCTGCTGTCGTCGGAGCTGCCGGAGCCGGACTGCGAACCGGTGCGGCTGCGGCTGCTCGGCGAGAACCTGGTCGCGTTCCGCGACAGCGAGGGGCGGGTGGGGGTCGTCGACAACTTCTGTCCGCACCGGCGAGCGAGCCTCTTCTACGGCCGGAACGAGGAGTCGGGGCTGCGCTGCATCTACCACGGGTGGAAGTTCGACGTGAACGGGGACTGCGTGGACATGCCGTCAGAGCCGGCCGAGAGCAACTTCCGGGACAAGGTCAAGGTCAAGTCGTACCCGGCGGAGGACTTTGGCGACGTCATCTGGATCTACATGGGCCCGCCGGAGCTGAAGCAGCCGCTGCCGCAGTACGAGTGGGCGCGGGTGCCGTCGGACCAGCGGCGGGTGCAGCGGTGGATCCAGGACTGCAACTACATGCAGGCGCTGGAGGGCGACCTGGACTCCACGCACGTGTCCTTCCTGCACCGGTGGATGGACCCGGACCAGGCGACGCCGTGGGACCCGCAGCAGCGGCAGCGCCGGCGGACGACTGCGAGCGGGCAGGCGCTGCTATACCGCGAGGGCGCACCCAAGTTCTCGGTCAAGGAGACGGACTTCGGGATGGTGTACGGGGCGCGGAGGCCGGCGGGCGACGAAGGGTTCTACTGGCGGGTGACCAACTTCTTCATGCCCGTCGTCACGATGCCGCCGCAGCCGACGAGCTGGTTCGGGCACGCATGGGTGCCGGTGGACGACGAGCACATGTCGTGCCTAGCGTTCTCGTGGAACCCCAACGAGCCGCTGAACACGCCGATGGGCAGCAACAACGGCAACATCCAGCTCGAGCGGGTGCAGATGCCGTTCTCGGACGGCTTCATCATCGACACCTGGCGCGATGTGCGGCAGGCGCTCAACAACTACGGCATCGACCGGAAGCTGCAGAAGACGGGCAACTTCACGGGCATCGGGCCGCAGCGGACGCAGGACGTCATGGTCAACGAGACGCAGGGGTGGATCTCCGACCGGACGAGGGAGCATCTGGGCACGACGGACCTGGCGATCATCGCGGCGCGGCGGATGCTGCTGCGGATGGCGCGGGAGCTTGAGGACGGCGTCGAGCCGAGGGCGGCGCAGCAGGGCGACCTGTACCACGTGCGGGCAATCGACGTGGTGACGGAGGAGTCGACGCTGGCTGGCGTGCTGGAGAGGCACGTCGATATTGCGACGGCGACGGTGTAGGGGGGAGCTAGCAGAGACCCAACCAAAGACATTGGCAAGCCGCCCTGTTGATCCTGAGGGGAACCGGAGGATGAGCGGGGCGGCTTCTCTATTTCAGTGCGTAGACGCCGTCGGCAGTAGTGACACGGCCTTCTGTGGTTAGCTTGTCGAGGTGGCTCTGGACCTGTTCGGCGGCTATGGCCAAGCGGGCTTCCGGGATGTCCGTGTAGAGGGCGTCTCGGATTTCCATGACTGTGTTGGCTCCCATGGCTAGTTGCGAGAGCACCTGCTCCTCGCGCTGGCGGCGGTGCTCGATGAGCTCCTCCATGCGGGCGACAGGGTCGACCACGGGGCCGCCGTGGCCGGGGTAGATTACGCGCGGGGCGATGTCGCGCAGCTTGCCGACCGACTCCACGTAGAGGCGGAGGTCGCCCTCACCGGGGCGGACGAGGGTTGTCGTAACGCCGAGGACGGTGTCGGCGGAGAGGAGGGCGTGGCGCTCGCGGACGAGGACGGCGACGCTGCCCATGGTGTGACCGGGGGCGTGGATGACCTCGAGGGTGAGGCCGCCGAGGTCAAAGGTCTCGCCGCCCTGCAGTTCCTCGTCAACCTGCGCCTCGCCCTCAAAGCGCTCCTGCTCGATGGCCTCGCGGTCGAGGCGGTGGCAGAGGATGGGGGCGCCGGTGTCGCGCTTGAGGCGGACGGCGCCGCCGGCGTGGTCGCGGTGGCGGTGGGTGACGAGGACGCCCATGATGGGCGGGCCGCCGACCTGATTGATGTAGGCCATGCGGGCGGCGTGGTCCTCGTCCTCGTCGTAGCCGGAGTCGATGAGCATGGCGGCGCGGTGGCCCTGCACGAGGTAGACGTTGGGCGAGGGAATGCCGAAGGGCTGGCGGCCGTGGGCCATCTGGTGGATGCCGCGTTCAAGTTCCACTTCGGGCGCCTATCTGGTCGCCGACTCGGGCGTGGTGCCGTAGAGGGTGCGGATGACGGCCTGGATCTCCTTGGCGGCCTCGACGCCCTGGCGCGCGCCGACGAGGTAGTGGGCGTTGTAGACGTGGTCGCGGGCCTCGCGGAGGCGCTTGGTCATCTCTTTGGTCTCGTTGCCGCGGGCGGCGAAGTTCACCTGGGCATCGGCCTCGCGCCAGACGAGGTTCATCTCGATCTCGCGGGTGAAGTACTCATCCTCGCCCTGGCTGTCGGCCAGGCGGGCGATGAAGTCGAGGAGGGTGTCGGCCGCGAGGTCCTCGATAATGGCGATGGGGTCTGTGTCGTACCAGCTGAAGTAGATGCCTCCCATAATATCCTCTTTCGTGTTGTACGCCAGTGTACCAGAGCAACGCGACCAGCGTTCAGTTTGTCTTGTTGAGCAGCTCGACGGCGCGGCGGTGGTTGGCCAGCAGGCCGGGCACCCGCGCAGGGTCGGTGCGGCCCCAGCCGCACTCTGTGGCAACGGAGAACGCGGGGGCGTACTCCTGAACGGCGGCGATGCGCGCGGCGTCCCCCTCGGCATCGTCGTAGTGGACAAGACCGAGGACCAGCTCCGCGCCGTCGGGCAGGGCGAGGTCGCGCAGGGATTGCAGGTAGGCGCCGCCGGGGCGTACGTCGGCCACCGGCATGTGCAGGAAGTCGAGGCGGCGGGCAAGGCGTGAGCAGAGCCCGTTGCTGATCTCGACGAGGACTCCCATGTCCTTCGGCATCACCAGGTGGGCATCGGCCGGCGACCCGTAGCAGAGGTGGTAGCCCATTTCCACAGACTCCGGGACGCCCCCTCCCAGCCGGGCCAGCAAGTCAAAGACCTGCTCCTTGTAGTCCGGCGGCCGGTGCGAAAAGTAGCACTCAAAGAGGAGGACCTCCTGGCAGACATCCCACTGGATGGACAGCCTGTCGTGGGGGATGGCGGCGAGGATGCCGTCCAGGGCCTCAAGCAGGGCACGCTCATAGGCGGGCATGAAGGCGTCACGAGACGCGGGGCTGACGTACATGTACCCCAAGGACATTGGCGTGGGAAGGCTGACCTGAAAGCGGGTGCCGGGGTTGATCACGCCCTCGTCACGGAGGCGGGCGTAGACGGCGTAGGAGGCGGCTGCGGCCTCGGCGTAGCCGGTGTCAAACCGCACGGACTGCGGGTCGACGGACGGCTTGAGGCGGAGGTAAGAGGTCTCGCGCAAGAGCACGCCGTCCCACTGGTAGACCCGGTTGGGGCCGGCGTCCGGGTCCTCTTCCATGTCCAGGTGGTCCAGCAGCATTTGGCGCTGAAACCATATCCAGCGGAGGCGCTCGCCGGTCTCGCCGTCGGGGATGCGGCGCAGGTGCGGGCGGAGCTCGGCGCAGACGGCGCGGAAGACCGACTCGGCGTCGGGCAGGGGCACCGAGCCGACGAGGTGGGCGTACGCGGTGTGGGCAGTCATGATGAAGGCGACTCCCATAGGGCGCCAAGTGGGGGTAAGCATAGCGGAAACGGGCGGGGTGCGCTATGCGCGAGGAGGGGGCATCGAGGCGTGCGCAAATCACGGGAGAAGTATGCGCGCCTGCGGTTGCAGGCGGGTGTATACTCGTTGCCACACATTGCCCACCGAATACTGGAGGAGGCGAGATTATGCTCACACGGGAAGACAACGAACTCTTGACGCAAACGGGGCCGGGCACTCCCATGGGGGACCTGTTCCGGCGATTCTGGCAGCCCGTGCTGCTGGCCGAGGAGCTGCCTGAGCCCGACTGCCCGCCGGTCCGCATCAAGGTGCTGAGCGAGCAGATGGTGGCGTTCCGGGACACCAACAACGAGATCGGCGTAATCGACAACTTCTGCCCACACCGCCGCGCCAGCCTGTTCTTCGGCCGGAACGAGGAGTCCGGGCTGCGCTGCGTGTACCACGGGTGGAAGTACGACGTGAACGGCGAATGCGTCGACATGCCGTCGGAGCCGGCGGAGTCGAACTTCAAGGACAAGGTCAAGATCAAGTCGTACCCGGCCCGCGAGTGGGGCGGCTGCATCTGGATCTACATGGGCCCCATCGAGCAGATGCCCGGCCTGCCGCAGTTCGAGTGGTGCATGGTCCCGGCGAGCCACCGCAACGTTCGGCGCTGGATCCAGGAGTCGAACTACATGCAGGCCACCGAGGGCGAGATCGACACGTCGCACGTGTCCTTCAACCACCGCTGGTTCGACCTGAGCAAGGCGCCCCGGCAGAACATCGGGCGGCGGCTGAAGAACGGCGCCGCGCTGACCAACCTCGACGGCGCGCCGCAGCTCACCGTCAAGGAGACGGACTACGGGTTCATCTACGGCTCGCGGCGCCGCGTGGACGTGGACGAGTACTACTGGCGCGTGACGCAGTTTGTGCTGCCGTTCTACAGCTTCATCCCCAACCCCGGGGAGCGCGAGGGCGGCCGGTGCTGGGTGCCCATGGACGACACGCACATCTCCGTGTTCCAGTACTCGGTTAGCACTGGCGAGGCCTACACGGAGGAGCAGCGGGCGATGATGAACATCAGCCCGGAGAACCTGCAGCGGGTGATGTACCAATTCGACGATGGGTCCTATGTCGACACGTGGCGGCCGCAGCGGCAGATGGAGAACGACTTCCTGATCGACCGCGACATGCAACGGACCATCAACTACACGGGCATCGGCAGCGGGCGCGAGCAGGACATGGCGATGACGGACAGCATGGGCGCCATCGCCGACCGGACGCGGGAGCACCTGGGCACGAGCGACACGGCGATCATCGCGGGGCGCCGGATCCTTCTGCGCCTGGCGCGCGAGCTGCAGGAGGGCGTCGAGCCGTACGCGCCGTCGCACCCGGAGGTCTTCGGCGTGCGGGCGATCGACGTGGTGGACAGCCAGGCGGACTTCTTCAAGCTGCTGCAGGAGAAGGGCGAACTGGGCAAGTCGAAGGCGACGATGCCCGCCTAGTCGACACAACTCTCGAATCGCACGGAGGCCGGCTCCCGAGGGGGCCGGCCTCTTGCTTTTGCGCACCGCAACACCCCCATTCCGTGAACTGTGAGGACGGCCGTGAAAGGGGTTGACAAAACATTTGGTTATAGTATTGTATGCATCACTGTTGCGAGACTCCAGGGGGGATGGACGCTCGCAGCAGAGTGACCAAGGCTCCTGTCCCGGGCACTGAGAGCCTGCTCGACCCACTGCAGAGGGAGGGCACGCGCAATCAATGCCCGGGGCAGGGCTTACCCGCTTAACAGTTGCATAGGCCTTCTGATCCAAACTTCAGCTCCCCCTGCCTGAAGTACTCGACGCCACCTGACCGGCCAGCCGCCGGAGGAGGGTGGCGTTGAATTCCCCCACTGATTTCCATTTCGGGTCTCCGGACATGGACAGGGCGTTTTTCGCCAGGGAGGAGCCAGAAGCCATGCAGCGATACATCATGATCCGTTTAGTCCAATCGGTATTCACCCTCATCGGCGTCAGCATCATTGTTTTTTCTCTCGCGCGACTCTCCGGAAACCCGCTCGATGTGCTGTTGCCTCCGGAAGCGTCGGACGAGGACTTCAGACGCATCAGCGATCTGTGGGGCCTCAACGAGCCGTGGTACGTGCAGTACTTCATCTTTGTAAAGAATGCGGCAAAGGGTGAGTTTGGCGCATCCTTCAAATGGCAGGGTCTCACCGCGACTGAGCTGGTGCTTGGGCGTCTTCCCGCGACGTTGCAGTTGGCGGCGATCGCCATTGGGGTGTCGGTGTTGCTGGCCGTGCCCATCGGGGTGATGTCCGCCGTGAAGAAGGGCAGCATGCTGGATACGGGCGGGAAGCTGATTGCCCTGCTGGGGCAGTCGCTCCCCTCATTCTGGCTGGCGATCGTGCTGATCTGGATCTTCGCGGTGCAGCTTGGCTGGTTCCCCACGTCGGGCAGAGGGGGAGTCTCCAACCTGATTCTGCCTGCCGTGGCGATGGGGTGGTTCTCCGTGGCGTCATTCATGCGGCTGACGCGCTCGGCGATGCTGAGCGTTCTGGACAGCGAGTACATCAAGCTGGCGCGCATCAAGGGCCTCGCGGAGTCCAAGGTGGTTTGGAAGCATGCGCTGAAGAACGCGGCCATTCCGCCGCTGACGGTGTTCGGCGCGATCGTCGTGGGGCAGATGACGGGGTCGGTGACCATCGAGACGGTGTTTGCGTGGCCGGGCATCGGGCTGCTGGCGCTGCAGGCGGTGCAGGCGCGCGACTACCAGGTAATCCAGGCGGTGACGATGTTCATCGCGGTGCTGTTCATCGGCATGAACTTGCTCATCGACGTCGTGTATGCCTACATCGATCCGCGCATCCGGTTCGGGTAGCGGGAGGACGCGGTCGCGGGGTGTCCAAGCCCGACGGAGGCCGGCTCTCAGTGGGGCCGGCCTCCCGCGTTGACTGCCCCAAATCGCCCGGCTACACTCGCTGTGACCGCTGGCCACCTGCGCCTGAGAGGCGCGAATGAGGAGATGCACATGACGGACCTGAAGTTTGCGCTGTGGGACGCCTTCCCCGAGTCGGAGGTGGACAGCGGCTCGTCGATCTCGGAGGTGTACGACCGGCACCTGGACCTGGCGCAGATGGTGGAGCAGCTTGGGTATCACTCCTACTTCGTCATCGAGCACCAGAACCGGGAGCTTATCAGCTCGCCGAGCGTGTACCTGATGGCGGTGGCGATGCGGACGAGCGTCCTGCGGGTCGGCGCGATGATCTGGCAGCTGCCCTTCCACCACCCGCTGCGGCTGGCGGAGGAGGTCGGCATCCTGGACCAGATCTCGCACGGGCGGGTGGAGTTCGGGACGGGCATCGGCATCCACGAGCACGAGTTCCTCCGCTGGGGGCTCGACTTCTACGCGAGGGGCGAGATGAGCCGCGAGGCGCTCGAGATCATCCAGATGGCGTGGACGCAGGACGAGGTCACCTACGACGGCAAGTACTGGCACTTCGACGAGGCGCTGCCCACGCCGAAGCCGTACCAGCAGCCGACGCCGCCCATCTGGGTGGGGGCGCACAGCAAGGCTGCGCTGGAGTTTGCCGCGAAGGGCAACTTCCACGTGTCGCAGAACATCGACGTGGACGACGTGGTGGCGGAGAAGTTCGACTACTACCGGCAGGTGTGGCGCGAGTGCAACCACCCGGGACCGATGCCGAGCATCTTCCTGCAGCGCATCGTGCACGTGGCGGAGACGGACGAGAAGGCCCGCGCGGAGGCGGAGCCGCGACTGCTTGGCCGCGTCAACGTGCCGTCGGCGGGCGCGATCCCGGTGGGCGGCAGCTTCGGGCGGGGGCGCATCACGGGCTCTCGCGTCGGCTGGGGCTCGAGCCCGCGGGGCATGGGCACGGAGTCGGACATGCCGGACAACGCGGAGCGGGGGCGGGTATTCCGGATGATGGCGCAAGACTACGACTTCTCCATCGAGAACGGGGTGGCGATCGTCGGGAGCCCGGAGACGGTGGCGCGGAAGATCGCAGAGCAGCAGAAGTACGTCGGGTACGACCTGCTGGCGACGACGCACAGTTTTGGGGGCATGGACCCGGCGCTGATCGAGAACTCCATCCGGCTGTTTGGGGAGGAAGTCATTCCGGCGTTCCGGTAGGGCTCGCTCAACAACGCTCACTGGCCCGTTCGCCTTTCGATTTCCCTGAGGGTGAACGGGCCAGTTTGTTGCATACTACGAGCACGTTAGCAGGGTACGGGCATTCCATTCTCTTCCAACGCCTCGATGTACAGGTCTATGGCTTCTCTGATGTTCCGCAGGGCCTCTTCCCTAGTTTTGCCCTGAGTAACACAACCGGGGAGACTGGGGCATTCGACAACCCAGTAGCCGTCTTCATCCTGAAGAAATCGGACTTCACGCATTGCTGCTCCCTAAATCGGTACTTCTAGTGACTGCAGGTTACCACCCAGCGCGATGAATTCGCCACGCGGCCGTGTCACACCTACCCAACTTGCCACGTTCTTGCGAGGTCCGGGTAGTCCTGGGCCATGTCTGCGAGGGTGTTGGGGGAGAGGAGGGCGAAGGTGGCGGTGGCCTCGGCGGCGAGGCGGCCGTCGGGGAGGGTGACGGTCGCGCTGGTGCGCATGATGGCGCCGCGGCCGCCGTCCTTGCGGGCCGTCGCAGTGAGGACGTCGCCAACGCGGATGGGGAGGCGGAAGCGGACTTCGAGCTTGGCGGACATGCCCCACCGGCCCTCGATGACGGGCACGCGGCTCATGACCTCGTCGAGGAGGCAGGTGATGACGGCGCCGTGGATGACGCCGGGGAAGCCCTGGTGGTGGGGCAGTCCGGTGTAGGTGGTGACGACAGTGTCGCCTTCACGTCGGAAGGTGAGGTGGAGGCCGCCGTCGTTGCGGGGGCCGCAGGCGAAGCAGAGGCCGTAGTCCGAGTTGTCGTTCAGGGGGATGGCTGCGGGCTGGGATGTCATGAGGGCACCTCACGTGTCGGGATAGTTGGTCTAAGGGTACAACACGCTAGCGGCATACGGCCCTTCGACGGGGCCGGGCAAGCGGCGAACCCCATCATCGCATCAAGCACGGGGCAGGCTCTAACCCTTCCCCTTCCAAGAGGGAGGGGACTCCCCACGCCCCCGCCCCTCTGGATTCCTGCCTTCGCAGGAATGACGGTGGGGGTGCAGGAATGTCGGTGGGGGTGGAGGGATAACGGTGGGGGTGCGGGGATGACGGTGGGGGTGCTGGAATGACGGTGGGCCGCCGGTATGGAGGAGGCAGTTAGCCGGTAAGGTGGCCTGATGGGTGGGGTTCCTCCCGGTAGAGTTGGAGGCCCTTGATTATGGGGGCGTCCGTGAAGCTGAAGAGGAAGGACGGCTCCGTGGGCGAGGCGTTGGTGTGCTCGTGGAAGGCCCAGCCGGGGACGCAGAAGGTGTCCTTTTCCTGCCACTCCAGCACCGTGTCACCGACGCGGGTGCTGCCGCGGCCCTCGACGACGTGGTAGACGGCGCTCGTCGTGTGGCGATGGGCGAGAGTGTGCTGGCCTGGGCGCAGGAGCTGGACGAAGCAGGCCATCGTCGACATGGCGGCGCCGCCGGTGCGGGGGTTGGTGTACTCCATGATGACGCCGTCGAAGGGGCTGCCGCCCTCGCCGGTGGCGAGGCGCTCGAGGGCGGCGCGGGTGCGGCTCCAGGGGTAGTACATGAGGGGAGACGTGCCTGGCGGGCCGTGCTCCTCCCACGCGGGTTGCAGGGCGACGCTGCCGTACTTGGCGAGCGACGTGCCCGGCGACTCGGTCACGGGCTGGGTGTCCTCCGGGTACTGGTCGTGGAAGGACATCTCGAGGAAGTTGAGGAGGGGGAGGTCGAGGCCGTCGAGCCAGATCATGGGGTTGTCGGTGTCGTTGCCGTGGTCGTGCCACTCCCACGAGGGGGTGAGGACGAGGTCGCCGGGGAGCATTGGGAGGCGCTCGCCGCCGACAGCGGTGTAGCCGCCGTCGCTCTCAATGATGAAGCGCAGGGCGTTGGGCGTGTGGCGGTGGGCGGGGGCGATCTCGCCGGGGAGCACGGTCTGGATGCCGCCGAAGAGGGTCTGCGTCGTGGCAGTGCGGCCGCCGAGGCCGGGGTTCATGAGGCGGAGGACGCGGCGCTCGGCCTGCTCGGTGCCGACGAGCTCGGCGGCGCGCATGACGAGAGGGCGGACGTCGCTCCAGCGCCAGACGTAGGGCGTTACCTTGCTGGCGGGCTCCCGTGCCTGGATGTCGCCGAGGACGGTCCAGAGGGGCGCGACGTTGTAGGCGCCGAGGCCGTCGTAGTAGGCCTGCAGCTCGGCTTCAGTCGTCTGGACGCTGGATTTTTCCACGACTGCCTCCTGTCGGGCTCCCTTAGGCACTCTGCCCGTCGGTGAGCCCTTCGACAAGCTCAGGGCGAACGGGCGGGGAGGCTCCCCCATCCCAACCTTCCCCCCGAGGGGGAAGGGATCCTCCTCGGCGTTAGCCGAGGGCCTTGGCCGTCGGCTCGCCGAGGTACTTTTCGAACCAGGCGAAGGTCTTGTTCCAGCCGTCAACGGCGGCCTCTACGCGGTAGGCGGGGCGGTCGACGGAGAAGAAGGCGTGGCCGGCGCCGGCGTAGGAGTGGAACTCGTAGGTCTTGCCGAGCCTCTGCAACTCCGCCTCGATTGTGGCGACCTGCGCGGGGTCGGGGTTCGCATCGTCCTCGCCAAAGAGGCCCAATAACGGACACGAGAGGCCGGGCGTCATATCGAGGGGCGAGACGGGGTTGGCCTCGGTCAGGTCCTCGGGGGCCATGACGACGCGGCCGCCCCAGCAATCGACGGCGGCGTCGAGCTCCTCGATGTTGCAGGCGGCGATGTAGACCTGGCGGCCGCCGGAGCAGAAGCCGATGATGCCGATCTTGCCGTTCGAGTAGGGCTGAGCGAGCAGGTACTGGATTGCGCCTCGGGCGTCGCCGAGGAACTGGGAGTCAGGGATGCCGCCGGACTCTCGGACGCGATTGGACATCTCCGTCGCGGTGCCGGGGCCCATGCGGTGGTGGAGGTTGGGCATGATGGCGGCGTAGCCCTGGGCGGCGAGCTTGCGTGAGATCTCCTTGCAGCCCTGGTCCCAGCCGGGCATGTGGTGGACGACGAGGACGCCCGGGTGCGGGCCGGAGCCGGTGGGCCGCGCGAGGTAGGCGGCTATCTCAGTCCCGCCGTCACCGGTAATAGAGATGGTCTCTGCGATCATTCCTTCATACATGACAGTACCTCCCAAGGTTATGGCTTGGCAGAGTGTCGCACGCCCTCGCGCGACGCGCAAGGCGCGCGTCCACGACAAGCCGTGGGGTTGCATTCGTTTGGATTGGTGCAGCATCGGCGCAGGTTGCAGCTGGAGGTTGTTTCGGCTTTGTTTTGTAGGGAATGTGTCGCATTTCAGCTACAAGGCAAATATTTCCTGCAATTTGCGGCAGCTCCCTCCGAACGCGGCGTAGGTGCGTCAGGGACCGCCGCATAGGCGATGCGGTCACGGAGGCGCGCGGGGCGACGGGTGAGTCTTGTTCGGGCTGCTGGATTGTGTGTTGCATGGGGGGATGGTAGCGGGGGTGGGGGGTTTGGCGCGAGGGGCTTGTGTCAGGGTGTGGGGGGGCATTCGACAGGCTCAGGGCGAACGGACTGCGCGATTGTGTCGGAGGTTGGGGCAGTGCGACCGGGGTTGAGGGTGGGGTTGCCCCGCCTGACCGCTCCTCTGGATTCCTGCCTGCGCAGGAATGACGGTGGGGGGTGGAGTGCGGTGGTGCGAGAGGTTGGTGTTTGGGTGGGGGACTCCCCCATCCCCGTATCGAGTACGGGACATGCTTTCGCCGGTATGGAGGTAGGGGAGAGTTTGCGCTGCTGTTCGTGTCGGGGTTCCTGCCTCCGCAGGAACGACGGGTGGGGTGGAGTGCGTTGGCGTGAGAGGTTGGTGGCTAAGAGGGGGACTCCCCCATCCTAACCTTCCCCCTGAGGGGGAAGGGATTGACGGGTGGGCGCGGGTTGTCAGGGCGGGGATGCTCGGATACTCTTGGCGCAATTGTTACCCGCGCGAGGAGGCGAGCGATGGCACGAGTGAACAAGGTTGCGCACGTGGTGCTGAGTGTTACGGATGTGCTGAAGTCGGTCGACTTCTACACGAGGGCGTTGGGGCTGGAGGTGGTTGACCTGAAGGAGAACCACCGGGCGGCGTTCCTGTCGTTTGGGGCGCAGCACCACGACATCGCGCTGTTCCAAGCGCCCGAGGGGGCGGAGCGGGGCAAGGTGGGGCTGAGCCACATCGCGTTCCAGATCGAGGGCGGGCTGCCGGAGCTCAAGGAGCTGAAGGGGCGGCTGGAGGAGATTGGCGCGACGATCAGCCGGACGACGGACCACACGATCACCAAGAGCGTGTACTTCCAGGACCCGGACGGGAACGAGCTGGAGATATTTGCGGAGGGGTTCGAGGACCCCAACGACGCGCTGGACTTCATCAAGCTGGGGACGAACCGGCAGGCGCCGCTGGAGCTGGAGCAGGTGTCGGCGAACTGAGGTTTGGCGGGGTCGGGGCACGGCCGGGTAGGGCGGCAGGGTAGGTGCAGGGAGACGGCCAATCCAAGGTAAACGAGGGGAGGGCGTCGTACCGCCGCAGGGCGGTTGCACCGAATACGCATGACCGAACAGAGCAGTCAGGACTACCTGCAGGCAATTGTCGAAGCCTTTGGTTGAATAGACACAGTGGTGGTCGACGCTGCATTTGCGGAGCATATGGCCTCACGCAGACGCCGCTACGACAAGCATTTCGTCACCCTTGCGGTGCTTGAAGAGGTCTTCAACGGCCTGCCCCGGTTCTATTTCAACCGAGGAGAGCAGCGCAGGGCACCAGTGGTAATGGTAGGCGAGACAAGGGCGGGCCGGATCATAGTTGTTCCTATCGTAAAGGGAGCCCCGGAGGGAACGTGGAATCCAATTTCGGCGTTTGAGGGGAACGCCCATCATCGGGAACGCTACAGGGGGTACCAAGCGTCATGACTGAAGACTTTGAACGAGAGTTCGCTCTTGGAGAAGATGTGACCGACCAGATGACCGGCAAGCGGCCGGGCACCGTCGTTCTGTCCGTTCCCCTTGCCAGCGAGGAAATCGCCGGCCTGAGCGAGCTGGCGATATGCGAGGACAAGAACGAGACTGAGGTGGCGCAGGAAGCCATTCGCGCCTGGGTGAAGGCCCGGACGCCAGCCTCCAGCCGATCCACCTCAGCGCCACAGTAGGGTCAAGAGACCGCCGACCGGATGCGCCTTGGTGCGCTCATGGGCCTTGACGCCGACCTGCTTCCGTTGCCCTGCTCGGTTTAGCTACTACACCGCGTACTCTGCTTCCATTTCGTAGACTCGTTGCAGGCCTAGCATGTTGGCTATTTCTGTGCGGTGCTGGGGGGTGCTGATGGCGCCGGTGTCTCGGAGCTCTTCCATTGCTCGCTTTACGGCTTCGTAGACGACGGTGAGGGTGTAGCCGGCTAGCATGAGCTTGAAGTCGTGGGCGGCGACCTCGCCGGTCGTCGCGACGGGGTCTGCGCCGTTGAAGACTTTCGGGATGCCGGCCAACTCCGTGGCGTAGGTCTCGAGGTCTTCCTTTGTTTTGACGCCGTCCACGAAGACGAGGTCCGCTCCGGCTGCGTAGTAGGCCCGGCAACGGCGGACGGTGTCCTCCCAGCCGTTTACCGCCAGCGCGTCGGTCCGCGCGATGATGACGAAGTCAGGGTCGCGACGGGCGGCGAGGGCGGCGCGGACCTTCTGGACGTGCTCCTCCATGGGGATGACGTCCTTGCCGGCGAAGAAGCCGCACTTCTTGGGGAAGACCTGGTCCTCTATGTGTACCCCGCTGACGCCGATGGACTCGTAGTCGCGGACGGCGCGCCAGACGTTGATGGCGTTGCCGTAGCCGGTGTCGCAGTCAGCGACGACGGGCACCTCGACGGCGTCGGCGATGTAGCGGGCGTTGGCGACCATCTCGGTCTGGGTGAGCAGGCCGACGTCGGCGAAACCCTTCTCGGCGGACGTGCCGGAGCCGGTCATGTAGACGGCCTCGAAGCCGACGGACTCGGCGATCTTGGCGTGGAGGGCGTTGAGGCAGAAGGGGGCGACCACCATGCCCTCGGCGCGCAGCATGGCCCGCAGGCGGGCGGTCCGGGTGTCAGTCATCGTGTTCCTCCTTCAAAGGGTGAGGCCTCCCCCCGCCGTTGGTGGCGAGGAAAGGCCTCACGCCGCAGGCTCGTGCTTCAGGACTAGGCCCGGACGAACTCCGGGGTGTACTGGGCCTTGTGATAGAGCTCGTCCCAAAGGGCGTCACGCCAGTAGACGTCTGTGGGCAGCACCTTCTCAACGGAGCGGAGGTCAAAGACATTGCCGCCAAGGCCGGGCGGGTCGCCGCCGTCCTCGACGATGCGGGACGCGTCCAGCAGGATCTTGCGGGCCATGATGATGGCGCGGTCCGTGGTGCCGAGGTGCTCGCGGGTGCGGTCGCAGATGGGGCCCATGGTGTCCTGGACAGCGCGGTCCTGGGTGTTGGTGCCGGGAATGCCGGTGAAGGTCTGGGTACGCTGCACCTCGCGGTCGATGAAGTAGTCATTGGAGGCATCGGCGCGGGACTTGAAGCCGTTCTCGAAGTCGATGTCCTTACCAAGCTCGTTGCCGGAGCCGACCTGGAGGCGCTCGGCCTCGGTGAGGGGCTCGTCGCCGAAGGAGAAGGTGAAGTTCCAGACCATGGTGGTGTAGTCGTCGATGGGCACCCACATGTGGCCGGAGTCCTTGAGGCGTGGGGCGCCGCCGCGGTTGAGCTGGTTGGGCCGGAGCTGGGTCCAGGGGGCGATGAAATGGTAGGCGCGCACGTACTTCTCGTTGTCGTCCGCCTGGTCGCGGATGCCGGCGTAGGTGTAGCCGTAGTCGGTGGGGACGACCTCTACGCGGGCGGCGAATGAGCGGGCGAAGGCGCGGTCGCGGGCGACGATGCCGGAGCCCTGGAGGTTGCGGTGCAGGAAGTTGATGTGGACGGTGTCGATGCCGCCCTCCAGCCCCTGCAGCCAGTTGCACTTCTGCACCACCTTGTTGACGCCGCGGTGGCTCTCGGGCACCTGCGTCCACTCGAGCTCGGGCAGCGGGGGCTGCTTGTCGGGTGGGCCCATGTAGACCCAGACGACGTTGCCCATCTCTGCGGTGGGGTAGGACTTGATCTTCACCTTGTCCTTGAAGTTGGACTCAGCGGGCTCAGAGGGCATGTCGACGCAGTCGCCGTTCACGTCAAACTTCCAGCCGTGGTAGACGCAGCGGAGGCCGGCCTCCTCGTTGCGGCCAAAGAAGAGGCTCGCGCGGCGGTGGGGGCAGTAGTTGTCGACGATGCCGACTGCGCCGTTGGTGTCTCGGAAGGCGACGAGCTCCTCGCCGAGCAGCTTGAGGCGAATGGGCGGGCAGTCGGGCTCGGGCAACTCCCAGTCGAGCATGGCGGGGACCCAGTAGCGGCGCATCATCTCGCCCGTGGACGTGCCGGGGCCGATGCGCGCGAGGGTCTCGTTTTCCTGGAACGTCAGCATGGTGTCCTCCTTGCGTGCGGCCCCGAAGAAGGGGCGGTTAACAGGCGAGCGGTCACGAGCCTATGCCGTCTTTCTTCCTGGCCCTGTCGAGATAGACAGACCACGGTCTATCGAACACTTCACCCTTATCGTAAACCAACGGGATGCCGCGATTGTCCATGTCCTCCAGTTGGCGCATGGTCACGTAGCCATAGTCTGACCCGTAGCCGATGTCGCACACGCACAGGTACGTGTCCTTGTCATCCGTGTCCTCCGCGACCAGAAGAAAGTACTGCTTGCCGTAGGGGTTGTACAGTCTGACCACCGGCACAGGATCATTGGCCTTCCGATTCTCATGCAGCCGCCGCATTATCTCTTTGCTCAACAGTGCCATGCCGCCTCCTATTTCGCTTGCGGGGCCCGGCTCAGCGTTGATGCCTCCACGTCCATGAAGCGTTCGGCGACGTCTAGCATAGGCATGGACGCGGGGACCTCGACGGCGGCGGAGCGGACGCGGTAGAGATTGCCGTCGTACGGGGCGGTGGGCTCGACGCCCTCCTGGAAGTTGGCGACCTCGCGGAGCAGGCGTCGGCGCGCGCCGAGGATGGCGGAGTCGGAGGTGCCGAGGTGCTCGCGGGTGCGGTCGGAGATGGGGCCCATGCTCTCGATGACGGCCATGTCCTGCGCCTGGATGCCCTTGATGCCGGAGAAGTTGACGGTGCGCTGCATCTGGCGGTCCTGGAGGTAGTCGTTGTCCTTGTTGGCGTAGGGGATGTAGGACACGGGCTGGACGAGCTCGTGGAAGACGCCGCCGGTGCGGTACTCGTGGACCTCGGCGTCGGTCAGGGGCCGGAGCGGGTGCCACGAGGCGCGGAAGACGAGGGTGGTGTGGTCGTCGGCGGGGACGTACATGTTGCCGGTCATGACGGCGTGGGGCTCGGCCGGGACGATGGTCGAGTAGGGGAGCATCCACGGGGTCATGCGCCAGTAGTGGCGGCCGTCGGCGGTGGTGCGGCGCGCGCCGATGACGAGGCCGTACTCGGCCTGCTCCAGGAAGAAGCGCGGCGAGCGGTCGTGGAGGGCGGTGTCCTGGAGGCCGCGGCTGGAGGCGTTGATGGCGTAGTCGCGGGCCTTGAGGCTGCTGTGGAGGAAGCTGATGTGGCTGGAGTCAATGCCGCCCTCAAGCGCCTGCAGCCAGTTGCACTCCTGGCGGCACTTGGAGAGGTAGCGGTGGCTGTCGGGAGCCGAGGCCCAGGCGAGGTCGGGCACCTCGGGGGTGAGCTCGGGCGGGCCCATGTAGGCCCAGACGACGCCGCCACGCTCCTCGCAGGGGTAGGCGGCGATGTGGACCTTGTCGCGGAAGTTGGACTCGGCGGGCTCCGACGGCATGTCGACGCAGGCGCCGGTGTGGTCGAACTTCCAGCCGTGGTAGACGCATCGCAGGCCGGACTCCTCGTTGCGGCCGAAGAAGAGGCTGGCGCGGCGGTGGGGGCAGTAGTTGTCGACGAGGGCGACGCGGCCGTCGGAGTCGCGGAAGGCGATGAGGGACTCGGCGAGGATGCGCACGCGGACGGGGGGACAGTCGGGAGTGGGGACCTCCTCAGAGAGGAGGGCGGGGACCCAGTAGCGGCGCAGGTAGTCGCCCATGGGGGTGTTCGGGCCCACGTGGGTGAGCAGGGCGTTGTCTTCAGCGTTAAGCATTCGGCGCCTCCGCGAAATGTCCGCTAAGGATACACCACGCGGGGTCGACGCGCAGCAAAGAAAAGATGGGCCACCAATCAGCGGCCCATCCTTCTCGGTTGCAACACCCTCCCGTGGCTGCGTTAACGCAACCTCCCGGGAACCCACCTGTTAATCAATGGAGCCCTTTCAGGCTCCATGGGACGCGAACTAGCTCTTGCCGATGCGGAAGAGCTTGGTCCCACAGGTGCCGCAGGTGCCCTGCGTTGCTGGTCGGCCGTTCTTCAAGGTGACAGCCGTTGCGCCGGAAATCTCTCGCTTCGTTCGGCACTTGAAGCAGTAGGCTTCCATAGTTGACCCTCCTTCTAACGTTAGGGAGTAGCTGCGACAATATCGTCTAGCTATGGGTTTGTCAACAGCTTTTGAGACTGGCTGGAGGGGAATTTGTAGCTGGTGGGGCGATTTGCGCACATTTCGGCTAGCTTATGTCGACCTTGGCTGCCGCAAAGCAGCCGTCGCGGGCCGGTGGTGTACCATGCGAGCATCGCTGGAGGAGGGTGACGATGTCGTGGATTCGAGAGGAACCGAGCGGCAAGCCGAACATCATGGAGGTCTTGTCCATCAACCCCAAGGCGCAGGCCGCCGTGGCAGCCAACAACACAGCCATCACCTTCGGGGGTTCGTGCCTGACGCGGGTGCAGGAGGAGGCGATAGCTACGGCGACGGCGGCGGCGCTGGAGTGCCGGTACTGAACGATGTCGCACGGAGGGTTCCTCCGTCAGCACTCGGACGATCCGGAGCTTGCGAGCCACATCATGCACGACTACCGGCAGGCGGACCTGGACGCGCAGACGCGGGGGATGCTGGACTTCGCGGTCAAGCTGACGCGTGAGCCGTGGGCGATGAAGAAGGCAGACGTGAACGCACTTCGGGACCTGGGGCTCAGTGACGAGGAGATCCTGTCGGTCGTCCTGATCACGTGCAACTTCAACTTCATGTCGCGGCTGGCGAACGGGCTCGGCGTGGAGTTGGCCGCGGGACGGCAGGAGCAGATCTCGGCGTGGCTGAGCCCGGCCGCGGCGTCGCAGGCGTGGCTGATGACGGCGAAGGAGGCGTAGGGGAGGGCTAGCGGACGGCGGCGACCTTCAATCGGACCCCCTCGTGCTCCTGGAGTTGACGGAAGATTTCAAAGAGGTTGTTGCTCCTAGGGTTGCCTGTGGGACTCAGCATGCGCATCAGGCTCTTCGCGGAGTGGTGGGTCCGTTCCGCCAGTTGCTGAAAGCCCACTGTGGCGTTGACGTAGTCGCGGAGAAGAACTCTGCCTACTTCAGGCTCGCCGTCCAAGTAGCATTGTACTGCCTCCTTGAGCAAACCTTCTCTGTACTCAGAATCGACTTGGGCCCGCTCTTGAACGATTTCTCTGAAAGTCTTCGGAAGCGGCATTCCCTAACCCTCCTGCTGCTTGCTGCGCTTATAGTCCTCCCACAGCCGCTGTGCCGTTTGAATGTCCTGCTGTTGGCCCTGTTTGGCGCCTCCACCCAAGAGAATTACCAATTCAGCACCATCCATCCCAAAGTATATGCGGTAGCCCGGACCAAAGTTGATGCGGTATTCCGACACTCCCCGCCCCACGGCCCTGACATTTGAAAAGTTGCCTTGTTCCATCCTCGTGATCGCTCTGTTGACCTTCAAGGCTGCGTCATGATTGAGACGACCATGCCAGCGAACGAAGGCACTCTTGCCTTCTTCATCGTAGTAGGGTCTGATGTCAATCATGGTACCATAAACGGTACCATTAAGCCTGTGGCATGTCAATCTCTACATGACGGGGGAGCCGTGGTGGTGGACTATTAGCCAGCGGCCGTTGCGGTTGCGGAAGACGTTGGTGGCCTCGACGGTGGCTTCGTTGACGCGGCCGGCTACTACGGAGCGGAGGGACTCGGTGCAGATGACCCAGGCGAGGTCGCCGGAGACGAGGACGGAGGCCTCTGTGATGGTGAACTGCATGACCATGGTGTTGTCGAAGATGGTGTACCAGCTCTGGAGGACGCTGTCGCGGCCGGACATGAGGGGCCAGCCGGGGTGGACGCAGGTGACCGACGGGTCGGGGTCCCAGACGGCCTCCATCGTCTCATTGTCCAGGGACTCGATGGCGCGGTAGAAGGCTCGGTTGGCCTCGACGACGGCATCCTCGTCCGGCATGGTTCTCCTTCGGTGCGTGGTTTGGGGACAGGATACACGGGTGGGGAAGGGCACGGCGAGGTGCAAGCAGTTTGTAAGGGTTCCTGCCCCCGTATCGGGGTACGGGGCAAGCTTCGCAGGAACGACGGGTTGGGGCGCGTGATTTGGGGACAGGAGACACGGGTGGGGAGGACGAGGGCCAGGTGCAAGCGGTTTGTCGGGGTTCCTGCCCCCGTATCGGGGTACGGGGCAGGCTCCGCGGGAACGACGGGTTGGGGCGCAGAGTGTGGGGACAGGATATAGGGTAGGGGAAGGGGGGATCGATGGCGGAGAGCCCCCACCCCTGGATACCGGCCGCCGCCGGTATGGAGACCTTGGTGGCGCTACTCCCGGAGGGCGGCGGAGAGGTTGCGGGCGGTGTGGATGAGGCCTATGTGGCTGAATGCCTGGGGGAAGTTGCCGAGGGCTTCCTTGGTGTGCGGGTCGATCATCTCCGAGTAGAGGCCGAGGTGGTTAGCGTAGCCGAGCATCTCCTCGAAGAGCTCTTTGGCCTGCTGGATGCGGCCGCAGCCGATGAGGGAGCCGATGAGCCAGAAGGAGAGCATGGTGAGGGCGCCCTCCTCGCCGGGCAGGCCGTCGTCGGCCTCGTCGACCTTGTAGCGGTTGACGAAGGGGCCGTGGCCGAGCTCGGCGACCGTGGCCTCGATGGTGCTGAGGATGCGGGGGTCGTCGGGAGGGAGCATGTTGGTCCACGGGAGGATGAGGCTGCTGGCGTCGAGGGCGTCGCTGTCGTAGCTCTGGACGAATGCCTGCTTTTCCTCGTTCCAGCCGTGGGCGAGGACCTCCTCCTTGATGGCGTCGGCCTCTGCGCGCCAGCGGGCGAAGTCGCCCTCGCAGCCGGTGTTCTCGCCGATGGCGATGGCGTTGTCAAGGGCGGCCCAGCACATTGCCTTGGAGTAGGTGAAGTGGCGGTCGCGGCCGCGGACCTCCCAGATGCTCTTGTCGGGCTCGCGCCAGCGGCGGCAGACGACCTCGGCGAAGTCGTGGACGATGGACCAGATCTCGTGCGAGATGTAGCCGCCGTAGCGGCGGTAGGTGTTGATGCTGAGGAGCACCTCGCCAAAGATGTCCATCTGGAGCTGGTAGACGGCCCCGTTGCCGATGCGCACGGGCTGGGACTGCCGGTAGCCCTCGAGGTGTTCCAGCGTTTCCTCCTCTGTGCCGGAGTCGTCCTTGAGGCCGAATAGCACCTGCAGGACGTCCCTGTCCCGGAAGAGGGAGCACTTGTCCAGGAGCCAGTTGAGGAAGTGGAGGGCATCGTGGAGGTCTCCGAGGCGGTAGAGGACACCGAGGGTGAAGGCGGAGTCGCGGAGCCAGCAGAAGCGGTAGTCCCAGTTGCGCACGCCGCCGATGTGCTCTGGCAGCGACGTGGTGAGGGCGGCGGCGATGGCGCCGGTGGGGGAGTAGATGAGCAGGTGCAGGGCGAGGAATGAGCGGACAACCTCATCGCGCCAGAGGCCGTCGTAGTGGAGCTCCTCGACCATGTGGCGCCAGCCGCGGGCGGTGGTCTCCAGGCGCTGATGGCTGCGGCCGGGGCCGACGACCATCGGCTCGTCGCGGCCGTAGGAGACGACGAAGACGGCGGGACGGCTGGGCGTCGCGGTGAAGCGGCTCTCGGCGGCGCCCGCGTTGACGGTGATGGGGACGTTGACGGAGAGGGTCATCTCATGCGGGCCGCCGGAGGCGAGGACGCCGTGGGGCATGAGGTGCAGGTGGGTGAAGGCGCGGGCGTAGTCGAAGCGGGGGCGGAAGAGGGCCTGCATGGGGACCTCGCCCTTGGTGCACTCGACAATGCGGTGGATGTCCTGGGGGAGGACGTCGACGCCGCGGACGGGGCTGAGGGGCATGAAGTCGGTCAGCGTGACCGTGCCGGTGGGGGTAACGAAGGTGGTCTCGAGGATGTTGGTCTCGGGCAGGTAGCGCTGGGAGGACTCGTAGGGTCCGATGGGGGCGATGCGGAAGTGGCCGCCGCGGTCTTCGTCGAGGATGGCGGCGAAGACGCTGGGGGAGTCGATGCGGGGCATGCAGCACCAGTCGATGGAGCCGTCGAGGCCGACGAGGGCGGCGGAGTGCATGTTGCCGATGGCACCGTAGCTGCTGATGTCCTTGTAGGCCACGGCCGCCCCCTGAGGTGGAGTAGGCGGCGGGAGGGTGCTCGCCGCTACTTCAATTATGGGCGCGCGGGGGTGCGGGCGTCCACATGGGGGTGCGGGCTGCGACAGGCTCAGGGCGAACGGTTTTAGGGGAGCGGGTTGTGAAACGGGCTGATTGCGGGCGCGCCCCGCCCCTGGATACCGGCCCCGTATCGAGTACGGGGCGTGCTTTCGCCGGTATGGAGGATGGTGATATGGAGGGGCGGTGGCGAGTGGGCGCGCCCCTCCTCACCGCCCCTCTGGATTCCTGCCTTCGCAGGAATGACGAGAGGGGGGCGCAGGAATGACGAGAGGGGGGCGCAGGAATGACGAGAGGGGGGCGCAGGAATGACGACAGAGGCGCGCGGGCGATGACGGCGAGGGTGACTCCCCCATCCCAACCTTCCCCCCGAGGGGGAAGGGGAAGACGCGCGGGGGAAGAGGTGGACGCGCGGGGCTAGGGGGCGCGGAAGAGGGCGAAGGAGCTGGTGTAGCCGTGCAGGTAGGTGGTGCCGCTGACCTGGCCGATCTCGCCGTTGCAGAAGAAGCCTCCGAGAGGGATGGAGCCGACCATGTCGGTGAAGAGGTCCGAGTCGTGGTTCTGGCGGCCGTAGAGGTACTGGCCGCGGCCGTTGCACTGGAACATGAGGGCGCCCACGGGCGAGGCCTGCCCGGTGCCCTCCATGTAGCGCGAGAGCTGACGGCGGAGGTCCTCGGCGGAGGTGGAGGCGTCGCGGATGTGGAACTGGGCGAGCTGGCCCTCGCGGAGGAACTCGCCGACGCCGATGAAGCCGTTGGCGTGGTCGACGCCGATGAGGTTGCGGATGAGGAAGTCGCCGGGCTTCACGTCGTCGAGCTCGAGCTGGGGGTCCATGGCGATGCCAAGGAAGAGGTTGTTGCCGACGAGGGCCTGATCCTCGGGCGAGAGGCGCTGGAAGAGGTCGCGGAGGTATTCGAGGGGGCGCTCGCCATCGAGGGCCATGAGGAGGTTGCGCTGGGACTCGGTGATTCGCTTGAGCTCGCCGATGGGGCGGCAGCCCTGGGCGACGACGGTCTCGACGACGATGTCGCCGGAGAGGGCGACGCCGACGACGCCGTCGTGGTAGACGGTGTCGCCGAGGAAGAGGGCGTGGCCGCCGGGGAGGCCGCTGCCGCTGGCGAGGCCGCCGACCTTGGTGGCGGAGGGGTAAGCGTAGTCAAGGCCGGCGAGGATGCCCTTGCCCGCCATGGAGAAGGGGTCCATGAGCACGATGAAGTGGGGGTTGTCGGCCTGCGACACGCCGAGGAGCCTCGCCCAGGCGTCGGGCGGCTCGTCGGGGGAGGGAAGCTCGTCGTTTATGGCACGGAAGGGCGTGATGTTGACGCCGGGGAGGTGGCCGACGGTGAGGGCGAGGGCGCGCTGCTGCTCGATCTCCTGGGCGTTGCCGATGACGCCGGCGCCGGAGCAGCCGACGACCATGGCGCCGGGGAAGCGCTCGCCGAGGATGCGGGGGACCTCCTCGGCGGCCGCCTCGTAGTTGGCGGAGGCGAAGACGACGGCGAATGACGCGGGCTCGTCCGGGCCGAGCTCGGCGGCGACGGAGGCCGCGCACTCTTCAAGCGCTGTCGCGAGGTCGCGTTCCTGTGAGATAGCCGATGCCCACTTCATTACGCTCTCCCTGCTACGCCTCCGGCGTCTCTCGGACTACTTGCTGTCGCGGTTGCCGCCCACCCTGCGGGCGCGCTCTCCGATGATGCGGAGCATGTTCTTGACGGACGTGCCGTCGACCTTCATCTTGCGCCGCTTTCGCTGGGCGCGGACGGGCTTGCGCATGGCCGGGTCGTCTTCCGACCATTCGCGTTCAGGCTCGTCCTGCTTCTCGTCGGTGTCCATTCTGTCCGGGTTGGCTCCGTTGGCTACGGGGGAACTCCCCCATCCTAACCTTCCCCCTCAGGGGGAAGGGACTGTCGGCTAGCCTGCGGTGGGCTGGGTTTGTTGCTCGGCTTCTACGAAGAGCTTGGAGAGGTCTGGTTTGACTACCTTGCCCATTGCGTTGCGGGGGAGCTCGGTCAGCTCAATCATGCGGCTGGGCATCTTGTAGGGGGCGAGGCGCTCACGAGACCAGTCCCGGAGCTGCTGCAGGGTCAGGGCGCCGTTGCGGGCCAGGACGAGGGCGGCGCAGACGCGCTCGCCCCACTCGAGGTCCTCCATGGCGACGACGGCGCACTCGGCGATGTCCGGATGCTCGCGGAGGACATCCTCGACCTCGAGGGCGGAGACCTTGAAGCCGCCGGTCTTGATGATGTCGACGCTGCTGCGGCCGAGGATGCGGTAGGCGCCGTCCTCGAGCACGGCGACGTCGCCAGTCTTGAACCAGCCGTCGACGAACTCGGAGGCGGTGGCCTCGGGCTTGTTCCAGTACTCGGTGAAGACGGCGGGGCCCTGCACCTGAATCTCGCCGGGCGAGCCCTCGGGCGCCGCGTGGCCGTCCTCGTCGACGAGGCGAAGGCCGACGCCGGGGAGGGGGGCGCCGACGTAGCCGGGACGGCGCTCGCCGACGAGGGGGTTGGAGAGGGCCATGCCGATCTCGGTCATGCCGTAGCGCTCGAGGAGGCGGTGGCCGCTGATGTCCTCCCACTCTTCGAGGGTCTGCACGGGGAGGGCGGCGGAGCCGGAGACCATGAGGCGGAGCTGCGCGCAGGCCCTGGTCATCGCGGCCTGGCGCTCGGGCGGCGCGGCGTTCCACGCCTGCACGAGGCGGGCGTAGATCGTCGGGACGGCCATGAAGAGGGTGAGGCCGCCGCGCTCGATGCGCTCCCAGACGGCGTTGGCGTCGAAGGCGGGGAGCATGTCGCAGACGGCGCCCGACCAGAGGGCGCAGCCGAGGACGTTCACGATGCCGTGGATGTGGTGGAGGGGCAGCACATGCAGGATGTGGTCGTCACCCGACCAGCCCCAGGCCTCGACGAGGCTGGTGATCTGGGCCTCGATGGTTGTGTGCAGCGACACGACGCCCTTGGGGCGGTTGGTGGTGCCGCTGGTGTAGATGATCATCGCACGGCGGTTGGGGTCGACGTCCGGGAGCGGGGCTGTGGGGGGCGTCTCGAGGATGTCGGGCGTCAGGAGGAAGCGGAGGCCGCGCTCCTCGGCGAGCTCGCGGAGGGTGTCCTCGTACTGCGGGTGGGCGATGACGATGGTCGCGCCGGAGTCCTCGATCATGTAGGCGAGCTCGGGCTTGGGGTGCGATGTGGCGAGGGGGACGGTGACGCCGCCGGCGCGCCAGACGCCCCACTGGGTGGCGACGTAGTGGTAGCCGCCGGGCGTGAGGAAGGCGACGCGGGCCTCGTCGAGGTCGGCGGCGCCTTCGAGGAGGCACGCGGCGACGGCGGCGGAGTCGGCGAGGAGCTGCGCGTAGGTGAACGTGCCCTCGCTGGCGATGACGGCCGTGCGGTCACCGTAGCCCTCGGCGCGGGTGATGAGCGGGATTGGGGACATGCGCCACTCCTTTCCGTGGCAAGTGGCTGGCCGCCACTACGCGGCGGGTTTTTGAGACTTTACCACGCCCCCTACCCGCGGGAGAACACCGGGAACTCCTTTGTCACGAACTCCAGGACGGCGGTCTGGCCTGCTTCTATTCGGGCGGTGGCCCGGGTGATGGCCGCGCTGACGTCGCCCGGGTCGGTTACGCGCTCCGCGTAGGCGCCGAGGGCCGCGGCGACGCCGGTGTAGTCGCCAGAGAGGAACTTGCTGCCGTAACGCTCGACGGCGATGGGGATGTTGTGCTCGTAGCCGCCCATGGCGCCGTTGTTGAGGATCACGGTCAGGATTGGCAGGCGCTCGCGGACGGCTGTCTCGACGTCGAGGAGGACGGTGCCGGCGGCGGTGTCGCCCATGACGTTGATGACGAGCTTCTCCGGCGCGGCGCACTTTGCGCCGAGGGCGAGGCCCAGGCCGGTGCCGAGCTGGGTGGAGTTGCCCCAGCCCATGTAGCTCTTGCGGGCGATGGTCTCAAAGAAGGGCACCATCTGGTCGCGGGGGTTGCCGGAGTCGTGGGTGACGATGGCGTTGGCTCGGTCGATGGTGTTCTGGAGCTCGTAGACGACGCGGTAGGGGTTGATGGGCGTCTCGTCCGAGGTCAGGTGGGGCATCCACTCGTCGAGCCACGCGGACTTGACGGACTGGACCTCGTCGGCGATGCCGTTGCCGGCGCGGCCGCTGCCACGGCTGCGGATCTCGTCAATGAGGCCGCGGAGCACGAGCTTGGCGTCGCCGACGACGGCGCGGTTGATGGCGTACTCGTTGTCGAGGTCGGCGGCGTCCGAGGTCGACTGGATGACGGTCTTGCCGCGGGGGACGGTGTAGCTGGCGAGGGTCTTCTGGAAGCTGGTGCCGATGCCGAAGACGGTGTCGCACTGGCCGAGGAAGTGGCCGACCATCTTGGTGGCGGAGGTGCCGCCCGCGCCGAGGGCGAGGGGGTGGTCCTCCGGGAAGCAGCTCTTGCCGAGGGTGGTGGTCATGACGGGGGCGTTGATGAGCTCTGCAAGCTCCTGGAGCTCATCGCTGGCGTCGGCGAGGAAGATGCCCTGGCCGGCGTAGATGACGGGGAGCTCGGAGGCGAGCAGGGCCGAGGCGACCTCGCGGATGTCGCCGGGGTCGCCGGCCGAGCGGCGGCGCTGGACGGGGGTGTAGGCGAACTCTTCCTCAGACATCTCGCCGTTGACGACGTCGCCGGGGACCTCCATGAGGACGGGCTTCGGGCTGCCGGTGCGGAGCTGGGAGAGGCCGCGGCGGAGCATCTCGGGGACGCGGTCGGCTGAGTTGATTATGGCCGACCACTTGGTGACGCCCTCGTAGTGGCGGACGGAGTCGTAGACGGAGGGCTGGTTCTGGCGCGAGGCGCCGGCCTGGCCGGGGAGGATGAGGATGGGGGAGGAGTCGGCGAACGCCTGCGCGACGCCGCCGTAGGCGTTCTCGATTCCGGGGCCACCCTGGAAGACGCAAACGGCCATGGGGGAGCCGCCGTTGGTGCGGGCGTAGCCCATGGCCATGTTGACGGCGGTGCGCTCGATGCGGGTGATGATGGGGCGGATGCCCACTGCTGCGCAGGCGTCGATGAGGGGGTTGTTGGGGAAGCAGAAGATGTACTCGACGCCCTCCTGCTTGAGGATGTTGGCTACGGCTGCGCCGCCCTTCATGGTGTTCCTCCTAGTTGTGTGTGCCGTACGCGCCGCGCACGGCGGGGTATGCCGGAATTGGGCACGGGCAGTGTACACGATGCGTCGGCGGGCGTCACCGCGCGGCTAGGCGCGGCGGAGGGATGGGAGGGAGGTCAATAATTCTGACAATGTGTCAACCCACCTTTACACAAAGTGTAAAGGTGGGTTGACACATTAGCACATTTCAAGTATGCTAATGTCGTGATATGGATGTTCAGTTCGCTGACAAGGACCTTGAGCAAATTGAATCCGATGCGCGGGCAACGGGCGGCTATTCGGTAGCAATCGTCAAGGCCTTTCGGAAGAGAATGCAGATGATCCGAGCGGCGCCTGATGAGCGAGACTTCTATGAGATGAAGTCACTTCATTTTGAGAGAATGCGATCAACCCCCAACTACCATTCAATGCGACTCAACAGTCAATTCAGGTTGCTCATAGAGATTAAGACTGACTCCCAAACAAGAACGGTTGTAATTGTAGGAATCGAAGACTACCACTGATGGACGAGGAAAGGACTGTGAATATCCAACACATACCTGCAGAAGTGTTTCCCCCTGGGGAGTTCATCAGGGAAGAAATTGAAGAGCGTGGGTGGACTCAAGAGGACTTCGCCGAGATCTTGGGGCGTCCAGTTCGGCTCGTCAACGAAATCATCATGGGTAAGCGCGGCATAACTCCAGAGACAGCCAATGGCATTGCTGCGGCATTCGGCACTAGTGCGCAATTCTGGATGAACTTGGAGTCTATGTATCGACTATCTCTAGCCCGCACGCGTGACATTAACACAGTAGAAAGGCGCGCGCGCCTCTACTCCTTGGGACCAATCAAAGAAATGATCAAGAGGCACTGGCTGGAACCCTCGGAGAACATCAACATTCTTGAACGGCGATTTATGGAATTTGTTCAAGCCGATACTTTGGATAATGCTCCGACATTCTATGCTCATGCGGCTAGGAAATCGACTCCCTATCACACGAACACACCAGCTCAGACTGCATGGCTGCATCGAGCGCGGCAACTCGCCGAAGCAATGAAAGCCAACAGCTACTCTCCAGACTCTCACTCTGCCGTGGTCAAGGAGCTTCACAACTTGATTTCTGAGCCGGAGGAGACTAGGCACGCGCCAAGGCTCTTGGCGGATGCTGGCATTCGTCTTCTAGTCGTAGAACCACTTCGAGGTTCGAGAATTGACGGGGCCTGCTTCTGGCTTTCCGACGATGCGCCGGTGGTTGCAATCTCAATGAGATTCGACCGCATTGACTACTTTTGGCACACCTTGATGCACGAGCTTGAACATGTGAATAACCAAGATGGCCTATCCAATGCCAACGCATCGATTGATACAGACAGGGGAGAACGAAGTCCTAACCAAACAGAATACGAAAGGCAGGTCGAGAGCAGAGCCGCTACCATGCTGATTGCTAAAGAGGAACTCGAGGATTTTATTGGTCGCGTCAGCCCTCTGTATTCCTACAAAGCGATTAAGGGGTTCGCATCACGGATAGGAGTGCATCCTGGAATCGTTGTGGGTCAGTTGCAACACAACGATGAAATAGGATTTTCAAATTTTAGGAAAACGCTTGCCCCGGTACGCGATTTCGTTACGGGAGCGGCGCTAACAGATGGTTGGGGCCATTACGTACCTCAGCTAACCCGCTGAGGTCAATATTCTTAGGAGATCTAACATGGCTACTTTCGCCGAACAATTGCAAGGAATCGTCCGCCGTTACAGGGAAAATGGCCAGCCTTGGCCTGCAAGCTCTAGGGCAATGGCAGCGTGGGCCGTCTCGAATGGCCTGTGGCAACCTCAGCGAGGAGACCTTATCAGTCAATGCGCTTCAGAACTCTCGCGCGCGCTACGCGAGGAGTACATCACAGATCCACAGGGGCGCAGGGTTCGTGCAAAGCATTCAGCACGCATTGAGAAGGACGGAGAGCAGCTTATCCTCTGGGATGACATTCGCTCTGCTTCCACAAGTCATATGCGGATTGCATTGCAGCAGAGGCGTCAACAGATCGTGGGTGACTGCCATCAACTCAAGATGGATATGGACAGCTTCAATGAAAACCAGAATCCTTCGCGTCCAATCCAACTCAGTTTTGATTTCACGAGGGATGTTGAGGAGTTACTCGCTGTCGCAGCTTAAGGATCGCCCAATGTCAACGAACTCGCGCTGCTTCATTTAGTGGACCAATCCCAATTGAGCGGATTGCAGTCCCCCCAACGAGTACGCAATAGACGATAGCGCCCCTCTGGCCGACCCAACAGCTCGTAGGAAGACCTGCCCACCTTAGCTAGACCCTTGTATCAACTCATGAGCTCTTGCTTCCAAAGCCTTGCGCGGTTAGGCGCGGCGGAGGGATGGGAGGGCGGGGAGGGCGGCGACGGCGAGGACGGCGACGATGGCGCCGAGGCCGATGGTCATGGGCTGGATGCCAATGGCGTCGACGATGATGCCCATGGTGAGGGAGCCCATCGCGATCATGGCGTGGCCGATGTTGAAGATGCTCATGACGCGGCCCTGGAGCTCGTCGGGGACGCGGCTCTGGACGAGGGTCATGTTGATGGCGGAGAACATGGACTGGGCCGCGCCCACGACGGCAAGCAGCACGAGGGACACCACCAGCAGGGAGGAGAGACCCAGGCCAAGGTAGGCGAGGCCCAAGCCGACGGTGACGACGGCCATGAGGATGCCCTTTCGCCCGACGTTGCCGGCGGAGGCGAGGGCGATGGTGCCAATGAGGGCGCCGATTCCGGCCGCGGAGTAGAGGACGCCGAGGCCGTCGGCGTCGAGGGAGAGGACGTTCTCGGCCCAGACGGGGAGGAAGTTGGAGAAGGGCATCGCCAGGAAGAGCATGAGGTACTGGATGGTGAACTGGACCCGGAGATGGGTGATGCCCCAGATGAAGCGCAGCGCCGCGGCGATGTCGCCTCGAATGGAGCGACGGGCGCCGTCTCCCACCGGCTCCAGCGGATTGAGCTTCAGGGGGAAGGCGGCGACGGCGACGCAGGAGAGGAGGACGGCCTGGATGAGGAAGTTGCCCTCGACGCCGACGGCGACGATGAGCAGGCCGGCGAGGAATGGGCCGACGATGCGGGTGCTGGTGAGGGCGGCGGAGTTGAGGGAGATGGCGTTCAGGAGGCTCTCGCGGGGGACGGCGGAGGGGATGAGGGCCTGGCGGACGACATGGATGATGGTGCTCTCGACGCCGCTGAGGACAGCGAAGACGTAGAGGTGCCACACCTGGACGGCGCCGAGGATGATGTCGAGGGCAAGGAGTATCGCAAGGCCGGCCATGATGAGCTGGCTGACGATGAGCAGGTTTCGGCGGTTGACGCGGTCGACGAGGACGCCGACCAGCGGGGAGAGGACGATTGTGGGCGCCTGGTAGACGAAGAGGAGGACGCCGAGGAGGGCGGCGGAGCCGGTAAGGTCATAGGCAAGCCAGCCGAGGGAGACCTGCTGGATCCAGCGGGCGGCGCTGGAGAAGATGGAGGTGGTCCAGACAAGGCGAAAGTTCGGGTAGCGCAGGGCTTCCGTCGCCCGGCGGAAGCGGTTGCCCGCTCTCGGTCTGGCCGAAGTGTCCTGCGGCTGGCGGGTCTGGGCCACTGCTGGCCTCCCCAGCGTGCTGCGCGCTACCGCGCCCTACATTCACGTCCTTCGAGTGCCGGGCAACCACAAGTGTTGCCCCTACGGCCATCGCTCGCCCTTCTTGAGCTTACGAGTGAACGACCCCTCCCCTGTTTCGCCCCCTTTGGCGCCCAGGGGGCGGGCTTGGTCTGGTCGGCGCAGGCGACCCCGCTGCCCTGCCCCTCTGGATTCCTGCCTCCGCAGGAATGACGCGTCCGGGGAGGGAGAATCAGCGGCCTGCGTCGAGCTCCTGGGTGATGAGGTGAGTGAAGTAGCGCCAGGCGCCGCCGCCGCCCGCGCCGCCTCGGATGGCGGGGCCGCCGACGAAGTGGTCGAGCTCGGCGATGGTGGGCTGGTTGCGGGCCTCGACGAGGTCGGCTTCCGGGATGCCGGGGTGGTCGGGGCCCATGGCGCAGAAGGCGTACCAGTTCATGCGCGCCTGCTCCTCCAGGTGGAGCATGTTCATGACGGACTGTTCGAGGTTCTGGCCGGTGGTGATGGCGCCGTGGCCTCGGAGAAGGGCCGCGGGGGAGTCGCCGAGGGCCGTCGCGACGCCCTGGCCGTCCTCCTCGGTGAGAATGAGCTTGCTGTGGGGGTAGACGGGGAGGGGCTTGCGGACGAGCTGCGCGCCCTCGTTGCACATGGGGACGAGGCGGGCCTGCAGGACGCTCATCATAGTCGCGTAGCGGGGGTGGCAGTGGACGACGGACTGCACCTCCGGGTGGTTCTTGAAGACGGCGGAGTGCATCTTGACCTCAAAGCACTGGGTGGCGTTGGGCGGGCCGCCGACCTTCCGGCCCTCGAGGTCGCAGACGATCATGTCGTCGGGCTGCATGAGGGGGAGGGCGTCGATGTCGTAGCCGCGGCCCTTGACGACGAAGAGCTCGGGGTCGCCGGGGACGCGGAAGCTGGCGTGGCCAAGGGACACGAGGACGCCGGTCGCGAGGCCGACGTGGGACAGGATGCGGTTGGCGATGGCGACGTCCCGCTTGACGTCGTCTATTTCGGCCATGAGGTTCCTCCTTCAGGTAGTTTGGGGTGACTCCCCCCTTGCCCCGCCCCTCTGGATCCCCGCCTTCGCGGGGATGACGGTGGAGGGGGTGTGCCTCCTTGTTGTGGTTGGGGGTGACTCCCCCTTACCCCGCCCCTCTGGATCCCCGCCTTCGCGGGGATGACGGTGGAGGGGGTGTGCCTCCTTGTTGTGGTGCGGGGGTGACTCCCCCTCACCCCGCCCCTCTGGATCCCCGCCTTCGCGGGGATGACGGTGGAGGGGGTGTGCCTCCTTGTTGTGGTTTGGGGCGGACTCCCCCTCACCCCGCCCCTCTGGATCCCCGCCTTCGCGGGGATGACGGAGGTGGGGGTGTGCCTCCTTGCTGTGGTTGGGGGTGACTCCCCCTCACCCCGCCCCTCTGGATCCCCGCCTTCGCGGGGATGACGGTGGAGGGGGTGTGCCTCCTTGTTGTGCGCTGGGGGTGACTCCCGCTCACCCCGCCCCTCTGGATCCCCGCCTTCGCGGGGATGACGGTGGTGGGGGTGTGCCTCCTTGTTTTGGTTTGGGTGGTCCTCCTTGTTGTTGTGCGGGGCTAAGCAGAGGGGCTCCCGTTCAGCCGTGCATGACGCTGGACGGGAGCCCCTTTCTCTTGCTCGATTTGGCTAGGACGTTGCGGCGGGGATGAGTTCCGGGTGGTCTACGAAGGCCTTGCGGAGGTCAGCGGTGCCTTCGAGCCAGTCGACTTCCCGCTTCATTACCACGTCGCCGGAGCGGACCTGGTAGACCTCGGGGTTGTCGACGCCGGGCGCGGGGACGCCCTCCTGCAGGGAACGGGCGGCGTTGATGGCGCGGCGGCGCGACTTGATGATCATGGAGTCGCTGGTGCCGAGGCGCTCGCGGGTGCGGTCGGAGATGGCGCCCATGCTCTCGGTGACGGCCTGGTCCTGCAGGTGGATGCCGGTGATGCCGGTGAAGATCTCGTTCTTGCTCTGGGCCTCGCGGTCGATCTTGTAGTCGTTGGTGGAGTTGGCGGCGAGGCGCCAGCGGCCGTGCCAGTCGTTGGTGTTGGGCTGGTACTCCATCTGGCCGGCGCTGCCGCCGAGGACGCGGCCGTTGCGGTCGGTGCGGCGGATGGCCGGCGCGCCCGGCGTGGGGGCGCTGAGGGCCCAGAACATCGTGTGCTCGTCGTCGACGGGGACCCAGGCGCGGACGCGGACCTGCAGGCCGAGGCGGCCGGTGGGGATCATCGTGTAGAAGGGCAGCAGGTACTGGGCGAAGCGCCAGTAGTAGGAGTCCTCCTCAGCCGGGCGGTAGGCGGCGTACATGACGCCGTAGTCCATCTCCTTCACGTTGTAGCGAGGGTGGCGGACGTTGACGGTGTAGTAGTCGACGGTGCCGGGGACGAGGGCGTTGGGGTCGGCGCTGCCGAGGTGCAGGAAGCCGAGGTGGGAGGTGTCGATGTCGCCCTCGAGGGCCTGCATCCAGTTGCACTCACGGAGGACGGTGGTGATGGTGTACTCGCGGTCGGGGCGCATGTTGGGCTCGAGTTCCGGCAGGGGCGGGAGGTCCGTGCGGGGGCCCATGTAGGTCCAGATGACGCCGTTGCGCTCCGCGCAGGGGTAGGCAGTGAGCTTCACCTTGTCCTTGAAATTGGACTCGGCGGGCTCCGAGGGCATGTCGACGCAGTTGCCGCTGACGTCGAACTTCCAGCCGTGGTAGACGCATCGGAGGCCGGACTCCTCATTGCGGCCGAAGAAGAGGGAGGCCCGGCGGTGGGGGCAGTAGTTGTCGACGAGGCCGACGGTGCCGGAGGTGTCGCGGAAGGCGATGAGGTTCTCGCCGAGCAGGCGGACGCGGACGGGGTCCGAGTCGGGGCCTGGGAGCTCGCTGGACTGGAGGGCGGGGATCCAGTACTCGCGCATGAACTCGCCCATGGTGGTGCCGGGGCCGACGCGGCAGAGGGTCTCGTTGTCCTGCTTGGAGAGCATGCTGTGTCCTCCGTGAGAGTCTCAGTTATGACGTGGGGAGTTTATAGCTGCGGGTTGGGGCAGTCAACCGGGTTGGGGAGGGGGTGGGGTCTCAGTTGGGGTTGGGTGCGCGTGGAACTGGTCGGGGGTGGCGAGAGGGAGCTTAGACTGCTAATTCTCGATACTCGCCGGTTTGCATAGTGTCGATGGCCGCTCGAATCTCCTGGACTCGAATTTGCATGCGGGGCCAAGAGGTCGACAGGAGGACAAGGACGGCCAGACTGCGTGAGGAGAGGTCCTGTTGGTGTTGGAGTTGCTGGTCGGTGGTGACGAGTAGCTCGTAGCCGTTCTGCTCTGCTATGTCCAGTAAGTCTCCATTACGGAGGGAGGACCAGCCCATCTCGTAGGCGGTGTCTACGTTGTGTTCTTCCAGGGAGTTCCTGAGCGGAACGGGAGTGCCCTGGTCGAAGAGGATTTTCAACGCTTGGCTGCGTCTGCGAGCGATTGCATTTCAAAGGCAAGGACGGCCTCGACGGCGGCGCGGTCGACGCCGGGGAACCACTCGAGGAATTGCTGTACGGAGGCGCCGTCCTTGAGGTTCTCGAAGAGGGCGGAGACGGGTACGCGCGTGCCCTTGAAGACCCATGCGCCGCTTGCGCGTTCGGGGTCTTGTTCAACGTGCGGGCATGTCTTCCAATCGGCCATGGCTTCACCTGTTCGGAGTGTACGCCGGGCGGCGGAGGGGGTCAAACGACAAGAGCCCTTCCACAGGCTTCTGGGCGAATGGCCTCCCGACCCTGGCCCTCTGGATTCCCCCGCCTTCGCGGGGGCAGGCTCTGCCTGCGCAGGAATGACGAGTCGGGTGCGGGAATGACAGCGGGGCGAAGGGTGGGGACTCCCCGCGGCCCCACCTCACGTGGGCCTGCCGGCCCCCGTTCACCCTTCGATTTCCCTCAGGGCGAACGGCCCCTCATCCGCCCCTGCCTCCCCGCTCATCCCCTCTGGATTCTCCCGCCTTCGCGGGGGCAGGCTCTGCCTGCACAGGAATGACGCGTTGGGGGGCGAAGGCGTGGGGACGCCCCACCCCTCCCCTGGATCCCGGCCTCCGCCGGGATGGAGACGTGGGGGCTAGTCCAGGGGCCAGGCGGCGTCTGTTGTTATGCCGGGGACGGGGAAGCGGCTGGTTAGGTCCGCTACCTGGTCTCTGGCGCCTTGTTGGACGGCCTCGTCTTCGGGGTGGGTGAGGACTTCGGCGATGAGTTTGCCGATGGTGGCCATTTCGTCGGGGCCCATGCCGCGGGTGCTGAGGGCTGGGGTGCCGATGCGGAGGCCGCTGGCGACCGTCGCGGGCTGGGGGTCGTTCGGGATGGTGTTTCGGTTGACGATGACGCCGACGGCGTTGAGGGCCTGCTCGGCCTCGCGGCCGGTGAGGCCGGCGGTGCGGAGATCGACGAGGAAGAGGTGGTTGTCGGTGCCGCCGGTGACGATGCGGAGGCCGGCGCCGGTGAGCGCGGCGGCGAGGGCCTTGGCGTTGTCGACGATGCGCTGGGCGTAGACGGCAAAGCCGGGCTGGAGGGCCTCTCCGAAGCAGACGGCCTTGGCGAGGATGGCGGCCATGAAGGGCCCGCCCTGGTTGACGGGGAAGACGGAGCGGTCAAGGGCGCGGGCGTGCTCCTGCGTGGAGAGAATGAAGGCGCCGCGCGGGCCTCGCAGGGACTTGTGCGTGGTGGAGGTGACGATCTGCGCGTGGGGGACGGGGTTCGGGTGGACGCCGCCCGCGACGAGGCCGGCGATATGGGCCATGTCGACGAGGAGGATGGCGTCGACCTCGTCGGCGATGGCGCGGAAGCGGGCCCAATCGACGGTGCGGGCGTAGGCGCTGTAGCCGGCGACGATGAACTTGGGGCGGTGCTCCTTGGCGAGGGACTCGACCTGCTCGTAGTCGATGAGCTCGGTGTCGGGGTCGACGCCGTAGGAGACGATGTTGTAGTACTTGCCGGTGAAGTTGACGGGGCTGCCGTGGGAGAGGTGGCCGCCGTGGTCGAGGCGCATGCCCATGAGGGTCTCGCCGGGCTGCATGAGGGCGGTGTAGACGGCGATGTTGGCCTGGGTGCCGGAGTGGGCCTGGACGTTGGCGTGCTCGGAGCCGAAGAGGCGGTTGACGCGCTCGATGGCGAGGGACTCGGCCATGTCGACGAACTCGCAGCCGCCGTAGTAGCGACGGCCGGGGTAGCCCTCGGCGTACTTGTTGGTCATGACGGATGCGGAGGCCTCGAGGACGGCCTGGGAGGCGTGGTTCTCGGAGGCGATGAGGACGAGGGAGTTCTGCTGGCGCGCGAGCTCGAGCTCGACGGCGCGAGCGGCCTCGGGGTCGCGGTCGACGAGGATCTGGGGCGCGGCGAGTCCAGTGGCGTACATTTCGGCTCCTTTGGGTGGGAGTGTTGTTGTGTTTAGTATAGCGGAGGGGGTCGGGGGGGGGGAGTGTGGGGGGTTCCCGCCTGCGCGGGAATGACGAGACCGCCATGCCCCCCTATCTTGCGCGGTTGGGCGGGCCTAATATGGGTTGCACATCCCCAAATGGGGTTTCAATTTCCAAACAAATGTGCTATAATTTTGGCCTTTCGTGATTTGTTTTTGGGAGGTGGCTATGAAGCAGGACCGCTGGGGGAAGGTGCATGACCGTCCGGAGACTGTGGCGGGGATCAAGCGGTGGGTTGAATCCGGGATGACGTGCCCGCCCATGATCGGGTATGAGGAGACGGAGGACGGGCACGTCGTGTCTTACGTGCGACAGCTGGGGCCCGTCGCGTGGGACGTGCGGATGTCGTGCCCGGACGAGGGGAAGATGGGCACCAAGGATAGTGTGACGTTCACGTGCAAGCATGGCGGGTTCGACGCGCAAGAGCTGATCGGGTTGACGACGTGGGCGGGTGATGGGGGCGACACTTGGTCGGCCATCGACGGGGACCGCCCATGACGCTCGACGGCAGAGGCGCGCCCTCGACTACTGCCGCGCTGGAGGGGTTTCACCCGCTGGTGCGGGAGTGGTTTGCGTCGCAGTTCGAGGCGCCGACGGGGGCGCAGGCCGAGGGGTGGGGCGCCATCTCGGAAGGGCGGCACACGCTGATCGCGGCGCCGACGGGGTCGGGGAAGACGCTGGCGGCGTTCCTGACGTGCATCGACCGGCTGGTGCGCGCGGGGCTCGACGGCGGGCTGCCAGAGCGGACGGAGGTGGTGTACGTCTCGCCGCTTAAGGCGCTGTCGAACGACGTGCAGCGCAACCTGTCGGTGCCGCTGGAGGGCATCGCCGAGCTGGCCGAGGGGCACGGGACGCCGCTGCCGGAGATCCGCGTCGCGGTGCGGACGGGGGACACGCCGCAGCGCGAGCGGTCGCTGATGGCCAAGCAGCCGCCGCACATCCTCATCACCACGCCGGAGTCGTTGTTCATCCTGCTGACGTCGGAGAGCGGGCGTCGGGGGCTTCGGGGGGTGCGGACGCTCATCCTCGATGAGATCCACGCGATCGCGGACGACAAGCGGGGGTCGCACCTGAGCCTCTCGGTGGAACGACTGTGCAGGTTGGCGGAAGGGCCGGTGACGCGCATCGGGCTGTCGGCGACGCAGCGGCCGATCGAGGAGGTGGCGCGGTTTTTGGTGGGGACTGAGGGGGCTTCGATTTCCCTCAGCCCGAACGGTTGGGAAGGTCAGGGCGACGCGACGCGCGCGGCCCCGCCCCTGGATTCCGGCTTTCGCCGGAATGGAGAAGGGGACGACGGGGCGCCGGACTGCATCATCATTGATACGGGGCACGCGCGGGCGATGGACATGGGGCTGGAGTTGCCGCCGGAGGAGCTTGGGCCCATCGCGACGCACGAGCAGTGGGCGAGCACGCTGGACCGGGTGGCCGAGCTGGTGCGGGAGCATACGACGACGCTGGTGTTCATGAACACGCGGCGGCTTGTTGAGCGAGTGGCGCACCAACTCGAGCTGCGGCTGGGAGACGCGGCGGTGGTCGCGCACCACGGGAGCATGTCGCGGGAGATCCGGCACGCGTCGGAGGAGCGGCTGAAGAGCGGCGAGGCGAGGGTTTGTGTCGCAACGGCGTCGCTGGAGCTGGGCATCGACGTGGGGGCGGTGGACCTGGTGTGCCAGGTGGGGTCGCCGCGGTCGATCGGGCTGCTGCTGCAGCGCGTGGGGCGCTCCGGGCACTCGCTGGGGGCGATGCCAAAGGGGCGGCTGTTCCCGCTGACGCGGGACGAGCTGCTGGAGTGCATCGCGCTGCTGCGGGGCATCAACGGCGGCAACCTGGACACGCTGGCGATCCCGCCGTGGCCGCTGGACGTGCTGTCCCAGCAGATCGTGGCCGCGTGCGCGGGCGAGGACTGGGGCATCGACGAGCTGTACGACTTCTGCCGGCGGGCGTACCCGTACCGGGGGCTGCCGCGGGAAAAGTTCGACCAGGTGGTGACGATGCTCAGCGAAGGCGTCGCGCCGCGGGAGGGACGCTCGACGGCGTACCTGCACCGCGACGGCGTGAACGGCGTGCTGAAGGCGCGGCGGAACGCGCGGCTGGCTGCGGTCACGAGCGGCGGGGCCATCCCGGACAACGCCGATTACGACGTGATCCTCGAGCCGGAGGGGACGTTCGTTGGCACGGTGCACGAGGACTTCGCCGTCGAGAGCGTGGCGGGGGACGTCTTCCTGCTGGGGAACACCCCATGGAAGATACGGCGCGTGGAGAGCGGGCGCGTGCGCGTAGAGGACGCGCACGGGGCGAACCCGACGCTGCCGTTCTGGCTCGGCGAGGCGCCGGGGCGCACGGGAGAGCTCTCGGACGAGGTGTCGGCGCTGCGGGCGGAGCTGGAGTCGCGGCAAGAAGAGAGAAGCGGCGTGGAGTGGCTCGTTGCAAGCGGCGTGCCGGAGGCCGCGGCGGAGCAGGCGGTCGAGTACATCGCCGAGGGGCTGCGGGTGCTGGGGGCCGTGCCGACGAAGCAGCGCGTGGTGGTCGAGCGGTTCTTCGACGAATCGGGCGGGATGCAGATGGTGGTACACGCACCCTTCGGCGCGGGGATCAACCGCGCGTGGGGGATGGCGCTGCGGAAGCAGATCTGCCGCGCCTTCGACTTCGAGCTGCAGGCGGCGGCGACGGACGACGGCATCAGCCTGGCGCTGGGGCCGGGGACGTCGTTCCCGTTGCACGACGTGTTCCAGTACGTGACGGCGCGGCGGGCCGAGAACGTGGTGACGCAGGCGGTGCTGCAGGCGCCGCTGTTCGGCACGCGGTGGCGGTGGGACGCGTCGCGGGCGCTGGCGCTGCTTCGGCACACGGGCGGTCGCAGAGTGCCGGCGCCGATCCAGCGGATGCGATCGGACGACCTGCGGGCTGCGGTGTTCCCGGCGCAGGTGGCGTGCCAGGACAACGCGCCGCCGGGGGACATCGACGTGCCGGACCACCCGCTGGTCTTCGAGACGCTGCGAGACTGCCTGACGGAGGCGCTGGACGTTGAAGGTCTGCAATCCGTGCTGGCGGACATCGAGTCGGGGGCCATCGAGACGTACGCGAAGGACACGCCGCAGCCGTCCGCGTTCTCGCACCAGATTTTGAACGCGATGCCGTACGCGTTCCTCGACGATGCGCCGCTGGAGGAGCGGCGAGCGAGGGCGGTGACGCTGCGGCGGGCGTTGCCTGAGGACTCGCGGGACCTGGGAGCGCTAAGCCCGGAGGCCATCGCGCGGGCCGAGCAGGGGGCGTGGCCGGTCATCCGCGACGCGGAGGAGCTGCACGACGCGCTGCTGACGCTGAGCGTGCTGCCGCTGGGCGAGCTCTCCCGCTGCGAGGGCGTGGCGACGTCGGAGCAGCTTCGCGGTTGGTTCGAGGAGCTGGCGGGCGGGCGCCGCGCGGCCGAGTTTTCGCTCGGCGACGAGGGCGCGGCTTGGACGTGCGCCGAGCGGGCGCACGTGGTGGGGGCGCTGTACCAGGAGGCGCGGTTGTCGCCGGCGCTGGAGGCGCTCGAGAGCCTCGGTGAGGACGGCGAGGATGAGGCGCTGATGGCGCTGCTGCGCGGGTGGACGGAGTCGATTGGGCCGTTCACGGAGGCGTGGCTGGCCACGACGCTGGGGCTGGCGTCGACGATGGTCCGGCGGGGGTTGGCGCAGCTCGAGATGGAGGGCAGCGTGCTGCGGGGGCGGTTCACGCCGGGTGCCATCGAGGAGGAGTTCTGCAACCGGCGCATCCTGGCTCGCATCAACCGCGACACGGTGGCGGGGCTGCGGCAGGAGGTGGAGCCGGTGCCCGTCGCGACGTTCATCCAATTCCTGTCGCGGTGGCAGCACGCGACGGCGGGGACGCGGGTGTCGGGCGACGGGGGGCTGCTGCAGGTGCTGGAGCAGCTGCAGGGGTTCGAGGCGGCGGCGCAGGTGTGGGAGACTGAGCTGCTGCCGCTACGGACGTCGGCGTACGACGCGTCGGCGCTGGACCGGCTGTGCATTGGCGGCGAGGCCGTGTGGGGACGGTTCGCGCGGCGGCCCGTCGACCAGGAGCTGCCCGGCGGACGGGCCGCGCTGGCGCGGACGGGGCCGGTGTCGCTGGGGCTGCGGGAGGACCTTCCGTGGCTGCTGGACCCTGCGCCTGAGGATGACGCGCCCCCAAGCGGGGCCGCGGGCGAGGCGCTCGCGTTCCTGCGCGCGCACGGGGCGTCCTTCATCGGCGACATCATCGCCGGGACGCGGCGGATGCCGTCGGAGATCGAGGAGGCGCTGTGGCAGCTTGCCGCGGCGGGTCTCGTCACCGCCGACGGCTTCGGCGCGCTGCGGGGGCTGGTGACGGGGGCGACGAAGCGCGTGAGTGCGTCGCGGCGGGGACGGCGGCCTGCGCGACGGCGGACGGGCGGCAGCCGGTGGTCGCTGCTGCAGGCGTTCGAGGAGGCGGAGAACGCCGTGGAAGAGCGGGCGTTTCAACTGCTGCGGCGGTACGGCATCGTCTTCCCGGAGGTGCTCGGGCGCGAGCCGATGGCGCCGTCGTGGCGGACGCTGCTGCAGGTGTACCGGCGGGCTGAAGCGCGGGGCGAGATCCGCGGCGGGCGGTTCGTGGCGGGACTGGTCGGCGAGCAATTCGCGCTGCCGGAGGCTGTCGAGGCGATGCGCTCGGTGCGGCGGACGGAGCCGACGGGCGAGGTGCTGGCGGTCTCGGCGTGCGACCCGCTTAACCTGGCGGGCGTGATCACGCCGGGGCCTCGGGTGCCGGCGGTGTCGGGGAACAAGGTGGCGTTCCGCGACGGCGTGCCGGTGGCGTCGCTGCAGACGGGGGACGTCGTGATGCACGCGGAGCTGGCGGAGGACGAGCGGGACGAGGCGCACCGGGCGCTGGGGGCGCGGCGTCCGTCGTCTTCGACGGCGGAACGGGCTCCGGCGCTGCTATTGCAATAGTATTCTCAAGTCATTCCAAGTTTGGTGGGGCCACCTCCACAAGAACACCTACGATGCCCAGCGACTCCCACCAACCGCGAAATTCCCGCCTCCTTGTATCGTCGTCCAAATCGGCGAGATCCTCATCCTGTGCCCACTCCCAGAACTTCTGAAGCACTTCCTCCGCAAGGAGTCGCTCTGAACCATTCTGGTCGCCTTCTTCCCATCTCGGAACGCTGAACAGAATCTCCATAATCATGGATGTCTCCCCTTTTATGTGGTTATGCTCGACCTAGTAGTGCACAAGCATAGGATGGGCGGCAAGAGTTTCGCACTCTTAGTCTAATTCCTGAAAGACACCTGTGGAGGCAGTTTCCAATGACAGACAAAGAATCCCGGCTGTACGGCGACCTGGCGTGGCTGTGGCCGATCATGAGCCCGCCGGAGGAGTACGCCGACGAGGCGGGGTACTGGCTGCGGCAGCTCAGGGCGAGGTTGCTCGAGGGCCGTCGGCGTGTGCTGGAACTGGGCACGGGCGGCGGGCATTTTCTGCACCAACTTGTCCCTGAGTATGACGCTACGGCCGTCGACCTGTCGGATGCGATGCTGGCGCACTCGCGGCGGCTGAACCCGGGCGTCGCGCACCACGTCGGCGACATGCGGACGGTGCGGCTGGGCGAGACGTTTGACGCGGTGCTCATCCACGACGCCATCGACTACATGCTGACTGAGGACGACCTGCGGGCGGCCTTCTCGACGGCGCGGGCGCACCTGGCGGCGGGCGGGCTGCTCATCGTCGCGCCCGACCACTACGCCGACACGTTCGAATCGCCCTACGTAGACGACGACACGAAGTCGGACGGCGAGACGACGCTGACGTACGTGGAGTACTCGGTGCAGCTTGACCCCAACGACACTCGCGTTGAGACGGTCTACACCTACTACATCGTGCGGGGCGGCGAGCTGCGCGTGGAGTTCGACCGGCACACGACGGGGCTGTTTCCGATCGCGACGTGGGAGCGGGTGCTGTCGGAGGCGGGGTTCGACGTGGAGCGCGTCGACTACCCGGTCAGCGAGGACGGGACGCCGATGTGGCTGTGGGTGTGTACGCTGCGAGCGGGGTAGGGGCGGAGAGCTACTCGGCGTGGCGGCGGTTGAGGACGAAGGCGACGAGGATGCCGACGGGGATGGCGAGGAGGATGAGGCCGATGACGAGGACCATGGCGCTGGCCTCGAGGCCGATGAGGTGGTCGAGGCGGTCGGCCACCCAGCGCAGCAGGGTAGGGTCGCCGGGGGCCTCGTGGTGGAGCGGGATCAAGGCGGGCCGGGCCTATCCGCTGGCCGGCGCGGCTATCGGCTGGATGGGCTGGTACTTGGCCGAGTACCGGCGCTCCTGGATGAGGAACGACATGATGGACGCAAAGAGGAGCAACCCCGCCGCCGCGGCAAAGGGCACGTCATAGGCCCCGGTCAGGTCGCGCATGATGCCGCCGAACTGGATGCCGATGGAACCGCCAACCTGGTGCGATAAGAAGATCATGCCGCTGAGTGTGCCAACGTTCTTCAGGCCGTAGATGTCGGCGGTCAGGCCCGTCGTCAGCGGGACGGTGGCGATCCACGAGGCGCCGCCGACCACGGCGAACACCCACAGGCCCCACTGCCCGGGGAGCGTCAGCAACAGCACGTATGCGAGGCCCCGGAAGCCGTAGACGAGTCCCAGCAGCGTCTTGTTGCCCACCTTGTCGGCCATCGGGCCGACGGCTATGACGCCGATGGTGTTCATCGCGCTCAGGAGGCCGAATGCCGTGGCGGCCGTGGTGGGCGAGAAGCCGCGCTCGACGGCGTTAGGCACGAAGTGGAAGGCCATGATGAGCGTCGTGAAGCCACAGACGAAGTACGTCGCGCAAAGCTGCCACATGGGCCAGGAACGGAAGGCATGCCGCCACTGGTCCACCTCGAGGGGGCCGGGCGGACGGACTCCACGGCGCCCGCCGGCGGCGGTGGGGGCTTCGTCGCCGTCGGGGAGCAGGCCCATCTCCTGGGGCGTGTTGCGCAGGACGAAGAAGGCGACGGGCAGGACGAGCACGATGATCATGCTTCCCAGGATGGCCCAACTGAAGCGCCAATCGATAAGTTCGATAAGGTAGGTGGTGAAGGGGACGAGGATGAGCCCGCCGACGGAGGCGCCGGCGGCGGTGATGCCGATGGCGGTCGCGCGCTTGCGCTGGAACCACTTCGAGACGATGACGGCGCCGGTGGTGATGGAGCCGGCGGACATGGCGATCGCCATGACGATGCCAAAGATGAAGATGAAGTAGGCGATGTGGAAGGTGAAGGCGAGCAGGAAGGCCGTCACGCCAATGACCGTCGCGCCCCAGAGGATGAGCTTTCGGCCGCCGACGCGGTCGTAGAGGTTGCCGAGGACGGGCTGGCTGACGCCGTTGAGGAGGATGCCAAGGGCGGCGGCGAAGGAGATGATGCTCCGGCTCCAGTTGAATTCCTCGCTCATGGGGAGGACGAAGACGCCGACGCCGTTTCTTGCGCCCATGGTCATCATGATGACGAAAAACGAAGCCGCGACGATGAACCAGCCGTAGAAGATGCCGGAGCGTTTTGTGGTGTCCATCAAGTGCTCTTTCTGGGGGGTTGGCCGACCTTGTGCAGCCTATCACGAGTTGGTAAATCTTTACAATCTGCCCACAATCTGGCACATTCCCTCCACAAACGAAGCGATTTCGTTTTTGGCGTCCGGCAAATGCCAGAAAATGCGTAGCAGCATGGCCGATTCTGGCAGAAAAGGCTCCAGCGGATGGTTGACAGCCCCAAAACACCCCTGTACGCTTGCCCGAACTCCCAAGCCCAAATGCGGCCTTGCATCGTTTGGCGTCGTTTTGCCTGCGAGAGCCGCACCCAAGCCGCAGGAGGCTTATTGTGAACCGGACCAATGAAGCGGATATCCGGGTTAGCGTCAGGAACCTTTGGAAGATCTTCGGTGAAGGTGTCGGTCCAGACTTTCCAGAGAAGATTGAGGGCCTGAGCAAGACTGAGGCCCAAGCTGCCCACAACTGCGTGGTTGCACTGCAGGACGTGAGCTTCGACGTCGCCGATGGAGAGACCTTCGTGGTCATGGGACTCTCCGGGAGCGGCAAGTCGACGCTCGTGCGATGCGTGAACCGGCTCATCGAGCCCACCGTCGGGACCGTCAGCATCGACGGTGAGGACGTGCTGGGCTACACGGAGCTGGAGCTCACGGAGTTCCGCCGCAAGAAGACGGCCATGGTCTTCCAGCAGTTCGGTCTGCTGCCGCACCGCACGGTTCTGGACAACGCGGCCTTCGGCCTCGAGATCCAGGACGTGCCGCACGAGGAGCGGGTCGCGCGGGCGATGGTCGTGCTGGACATGGTGGGCCTGAAGGGCTGGGAATTCTACCGGCCCTCGGCGCTGTCGGGCGGCATGCAGCAGCGCGTGGGTCTCGCCCGCGCCCTGACGTCGGACCCGCAAATCATGCTGATGGACGAGCCGTTCAGCGCGTTGGACCCGCTCATCCGCAGGGACATGCAGAACGAGCTCATCCGCATCCAGGAGGCGATGCACAAGACGACCATCTTCATCACCCACGACCTGACGGAGGCGGTGAAGCTTGGCACGCGCATCGCAATCATGCGCGACGGCGCGATCATCCAGCTCGGGACGCCCGAGGAGATCGTGGCGAACCCGGTGGACGATTACGTGGCGGAGTTCACCCGCGACGTCCGGCCGTCGACGGTGCTCACCGTCGGCTACCTCATGGAGAAGCAGTCCGACGGCACGGTCGTCGAGACGCCGGCCCCGGCAGGGATGGCCATCGGGGCCGAGCTGGTGGCGGGACAGACGGTGGACGAGGCGCTGTCGGAACAGTGGTCGACGCCGGGCAAGCTCGCGGTGAAGGACGAGGCGGGCACGCTGCTCGGCGTCATCGACCGCGAGGCGCTGTTGCAGGCCGCCTTCGAGCAGCCGTCGTTCGAGAAGAACGGCAACGGAACATATACCGGTGGCACGAACGGGTCCGGCGGGCAGGCGCCCACGATGGAAGCCCAATTGCCGACGGCGGAGGAGTTACGCCTGCGCGAGAGTCAATTGGGGATACTCTCCCGGCTCAACATGCCAACCATCATGGCGCTCACGTTACTGTTTCTCGCGGGCCTGACGGCGGCGCTCATCGCCACCATCGGGACCGGCGAGTCCTTCCCCGTGGACTGGGGTCCCGGCATTGCGTCCGCCGTTGACGACTCAATCCGGTGGACCACGCGCACGTTTGCGCCATTCCTTGACGCCATCTCGGACACGGTGCTGCGCATGCTATTGGTGCTGGAGGACTTCCTTCTGTGGCTCCCGTGGCTGACGGTTGTGGCCGCGATGGGGCTGCTGTCGTGGCGGACGGTAAACGGCAAGATCGCGCTGTTCGCAATGGGGTCCCTGGTCGCCATGGGCCTGGTTGGGTACTGGGAGAGCGCAATGGAGACGGTGGCGCTGATCATCGTCGCGGTCATCCTCTCCATCGCCATCGCGATTCCGATCGGCATTCTGGCGGCGCGCAGCAACCTAGTGGACGGCCTGATCCGGCCGGTGCTGGACCTCATGCAGACGATGCCGGCGTACGTGTACCTTGTGCCGGGCATCATGCTCTTCGGCATCGGCAACGTGCCGGCCATTTTCGCAACGGTGATCTACGCCGTGCCCCCGGCCATCCGGCTGACCAACCTGGGAATCAGGCAGGTCACGCCGCAGGTGGTGGAGGCGGCGCAGTCCTTCGGGACGACGCGACGGCAGCTGCTGCTCAAGGTGCAGCTGCCGATGGCAATCCCCACCATCATGGCGGGGGTAAACCAGACCATCATGATGGCCTTGGCCATGGTGGTGGTGGCGTCGCTGGTGGGGGCTGGCGGACTGGGTGAGGACGTGCTTCGCGCACTGAACCGCTTCAAGCCGGGTGAGGCGCTCCTGGGTGGTCTGGCCATCGTGGCCCTGGCCATCATCGTGGACCGCATAACCCAGGCATGGGCGCGGGAGCGGCAGGCGGCGCTCAGCACGGAAGCCAAGTAGATGACACAGCAGGTCAGTTCATTAAAGGAAAAGGAAGAAAGGGGTGACACAGGTATGAGGACCACGAGCTGGAAGGGTGCGCTGATTCTCCTCAGCCTCGCCATGGTGCTGCTGTTCGCGGTGGCATGTGGCGACGACGAGGACGATGCGGCCGCGCCCGCGACAACAACGACGACCACGGAGCCGGCGGCAGCCGACGACGCGATGATGGAGAAGCCGACGCTCATCTTCTCCGACCTGGACTGGGTCAGCGCGCAGATCCAGAACGCCATCGCGCGGAAGATCCTCGAGGACGGGTACGACTACGAGACGGACGCCGTTTTCGGCGGCACGGTGCCTCTGATGGAGGCCCTGACCCGCGGCGACACGAACATCACGATGGAGATCTGGCTGCCCAACCAGCAGGAAGCCTATGACACGGCCATTGCAGAGGGCACCATCACCTCGGTGGGCAAGAGCCTTGAGGACAACTGGCAGTCCGCGTTCATCATCCCCAACTACACGGCAGAGGCCAACCCTGGCCTGCGGAGTGTCGAGGACCTGAAGAACCCGGAGTACATGAAGCTCTTTGAGACTCCGGACTCCAAGGGCAAGGCTCGGCTGCTCAACTGCATCCCCGGCTGGGAGTGCGAGGGCATCAACCTGTCCAAGGTTGAGAACTACGGCCTCTCGGACTTCGTCGAGCCGATCAACCCGGGCTCGGACACGGCGCTGACCGCTGAGATCCGGTCGGCCTTCGAGCAGCAGGAAGACGTGCTCTTCTACTACTGGGGCCCCACGGTGCTGACCCACGAGCTGGACACAATGCTTGGCGGGTACACCATTCTTGAAGAGACAGACCACACCGACGCGTGCTTCGAGACCGACTTCCTGTGCTCCTACCCAGTCTCCGAGGTCCTGATCGTCATGCGGTCGGACCTGATCGACCAGGCGCCCGAAGTGCTTGAGTTCTTCAAGAAGTGGGACTTCAACGCGGGCAACCAGCTCGCGGCAGAGGGCTACCTGAACGAGTCGGACGCGGACTACCCGGAAGTGGCCGAGTGGTTCCTGGCGAACACCGACGACTGGAAGAACTGGGTGACCCCGGAGGCGGTGGCCAAGATCGAGGCCGCTCAGGCGGGCTAACGTCCTCTAACGGCAATTGAATAGTGGCCCCGTCCTCGACGGAGGACGGGGCCACGGCATTTAGGGCAGGGCAGGAACCTCAACACACCGTCTCAACTGGCCGTGCTCATGATGGAGAAAGGGGAGTTCCGAAATGACTAGCCTACGCTGGACGAAGACACTGATTATCCTCAGCCTTGCAATGGCGCTGCTGTTCGCGGTGGCATGCGGCGACGACGACGACGACGCGGCTGCGCCCGCAACGACGACGACTACGACGGCGCCAGCCGCCGCGGACACGTCGGGCGACGCCATGATGGAAGAGAAGCCCACGCTGATCTTCTCCGACCTCGACTGGCCGAGCGCGCAGCTGCAGAACGCCATCGTGCGGCGGATCCTGGAGGACGGATACGGGTACGAGACGGACGCCATCTTCGGCGGCACGGTGCCGATGATGGAGGCCCTGCGGCGCGGTGACACCAACATCACGATGGAGATCTGGCTGCCCAACCAGCAGGACGCCTTTGACGAGGCGATCTCGGCGGACACGATCACGGTCATCGGCAACAGCCTGGAAGACAACTGGCAGTCGGCGTTCGTGATTCCCAACTACACGGCGGAGGCCAACCCCGGCCTGCGTTCCGTCGAGGACCTGAAGGACCCCGCGCACATGGAGCTTTTCATCACGCCGGACTCCAAGGGGAAGGCCCGATTGATCAACTGCATCCCCGGCTGGGAGTGCGAGGGCGTCAACCAGACGAAGCTCGTGACGTACGGGCTTACCGAGCACGTCGAGCTGATCAACCCCGGCTCCGACTCGGCGCTGTCAGCCGAGATCCGGTCCGCCTTCGAGCAGAATGAAGACGTGCTCTTCCACTACTGGGGCCCGACAGTCCTAGCCCACGACCTGCAGACCAAGCTGGGCGGCTACACGATCCTGGAAGAGCCTCCATACACGGATGCGTGCTGGGACGGCGACCAGGGCTGCGAGTACCCAACCGCCGAGGTCCTGATCGTGATCCGGACGGAGCTGGAGGGGCAGCAGGACCTGGTGGACCTGCTGACGGCCTGGGACTTCAACGCGGGCAACCAGCTTGCGGTGGAGGGCTACATGAACGAGACTGGCGAAGACTTCGCCGCATCTGCGGACTGGTTCCTCAGGAACACCGAGGAATGGAAGAGCTGGGTGACCCCGGAAGCGCTGGCCAAAGTAGAGGCGGCGCTGGCCGGCTAGTCACAAAACTCGGATGAGGACACATGGCCCCGCCTTCCGATTGGAGGGCGGGGCCCTATAATTGTGAGCGATGAAAGACAAGACACGCTTCCTGCCTATTCTCCTTTGCACTGCCCTCGTTGTCTCGCTTGGCGCGTGCGGCGGGGATTCGGACCGCGTCGTGGTGGACGGCCTCGCGTCGCCGCGGGGGCTGACGGCGCTGGACGACGGGCGGCTGCTCGTCGCCGAGCTGGGGGCGGGCAGGCTGCTCGTCGTGGATGGCGAGGGCGGCCTGACCGTACATGCGGACCTGCTACCTCGACTGGCCGACGGGCCGGAGGGCGCGCCAGCGGGCGTGTCGGCGGCGGTGATGGACGGGGACACCACGTACTTCATCGTCGGCGAGGCGCGCGCGAAGGGGTTTCGCGACGTGTACGCGCTGCGGGCCGGCGACGCGCCTCGGGGCTTGACGGGGCAGGACGTCATGGGTACGGGGCCAACTGAGCCACTGCTGAATCCCTACGACCTGCTGCAGCTTGCGTCGGGCGACCTGGTCATCAGCGACGCCGGGGCGAACGTGGTCTGGCGCGTCACGCTGGACGGGGAGATTTCCCTGTATGCTGACACGGGTCCCATATCGTACGTGAACTCCGACGGCGGAGGGGACGTAGAGCCGGTGCCCACCGGCATGACGAGAGGCCCCGACGGCGCGGTCTACCTCGCCACGCTTACCGGCGCTCCCTTTCCGACGGGCGGGGCCAAGGTGTACCGCATCCTCGACCGCAACGCGGACGGCGACGCGCTGGACCCCGGCGAGACGGAGGTCTACGCGGAGGGGTTCACCACGGCGACCGACGTGGCGTTTCTGCCGGACGGCTCCCTGCTGGTGACCGAGTACACGACGGCAATGGCGGAGCTGGCGTCGAAGGGGTATGCGCGCTCGTCGGAGCACCCGGGGCGGCTGGTGCGGTGGGAGCGCGGCAGGCGCTCGGTGGTGATGGACGGGCTGGTGGCGCCGACGTCGGTCACGGTGATCGACGGGGTTGCGTACGTGAGCGAGGAGTACGCGGGGCGCGTGCGGGCCATCGAGCCGTAGTATGATGGGGCGGCAGCCAGGCTCGCCCCCCGCGGGAGCGGCGTCGGCTGTAGCTCTAACACACAAGGAGAGGGGAGAAGCCATGATCGTCCTAATGGTCACCATCAACATCAAGCCGGAGCACAAGGAAGCCTTCATGGAGGAGATGATGGGCGACGCCATCGGCTCCAACCGCGACGAGGAGGGCTGCCTGCGCTTCGACGTGCTGCAGGACAACGATGATCCAAACAAGATTCACCTGTACGAGGTGTACACCGACGAGGCGGCTCTGGAGGCCCACCGGCAGGCGCCGCACTACCTGAAGTGGCGGGAGGCCGTGGCGGACTGGCGCGAGGGCGACCCGATACGGGCCATGTGCACCAACGTCTACCCGCCGGACGGCGAGTGGCGGTAGGGGAGACCCTCTAACTCGTCCTACAGGCCCTGCGACAGGCCCAGGGCCAACGGAGCAAGAAAACGGGGCGGCGCGTGTGCGCCGCCCCGTTTGTCGCGTCCGACTCAGAGGTCGTTCGGGCTACTCCCAGATGCCTACGGCGCAGCCGCAGCCGGTGCCGGCGGGAGTGCGGTAACCGGGCTCGTAGCAGATGGTCTCCATCCTCGTGTCGCCCATTGCGCCGGCGACCGCGACCCAGTTCAGGGTCTCGGTGGTGGCGGACTGCAGGCGGACGCGCGGGAGGGAGGTGAGGATCTCGGGGTCCGCCGCTTCCATGCCCTTGATAGCGAGGCGGTCGAGCTCCTCGTCGACGACGAAGTGGCTGAGGCCGCCGGTGCAGGCGAAGGCTACCGTCTTGTCGGTGTCCCATTCCTCAATGGCCTTGCGGACGGCACGGCCGAGCGCGAAGGCGCGGCGCGGGCTGATCCAGTTGGGCGGGTAGCAGGTGTTGATGGAGATGGGCAGGATGGGCGGCGCCTTGCCGTCGAACCACCGGGCCACCGCGAAGCCGTAGGCGTGCGGCAGGCCGAAAGGCCTCGGCTGCGTGGTGCGCGAGTGGTCCAGGTACCAGGTGGCCGGGCCGATGGTCCCGCCATAGGACTCCTTGAGGTAACGGGAGTGGGACACGTCAAAGTCCTGGTCCATGAGGGACTCGATGACGTGGAGGCCGAGGTCTGACGGCACCGGGTGGTCGTACTCCCGAGTCCCGTAGGCCATGGAGGACATCCTTCGGGCCTCACTCATGTCGGGCGTGATGGTGCGGGGGAGGACCTTGATGCTGTCGCCCCAGAAGACGTTGATGGACGGCATGTTGTCGTCGAAGAAGAACTCGCTCTGGTCGTCGCCGAACATGACGACAATGTCCGGGTTGACGTTTGAGAACCGCGTCTGCAGGTCGTCCAGACCCTTCTGGATGTTGGCGACCCTGTCGGTGAAGGTCTCGACGTTGGACACTTCAGCGATGCCGGGGTCGGCGTCGGCGAGGAGCTCGTCGTACGTGACACGCCGGCCGTTCGGCGGCTGTACGAGCTCGCGGTTGCGCAGGTCGTTCTGCGCGTGGACAGCCCAGAGCTCTCCGGTAAGGCTCATCAGCGGGCTGTGGGATGAGGCAAACCCTCCTACAATCTTGGCCATAACAATCCTCCTTAACTCCAATCGGCCGCTGTGTGCGGGGAGGATACTCCCACCGTCATGGGAAGTCCACACTATTGCGAAAACTCGCGGGGCGGCAGCAATACCCTACGGAATCACGCGCAACCACGGCCATTTGGGGCGGGAGGACCGGCTACAGGCCAAACGGGAAGTGAGCGAGAAACTCCGGAGAGCTGACCTCCGAGTGGAGCATGCGGGTCAGGAGCTTGCCGCTCTTCCAGAGTGGCTTGCCGCGCAGGGTGACGATGCCGAACTCGCGGCCCGGCAGCGTGCCCTCAAGCGAGACGATGTTCAAGCGGGACTCGTCCCATGGGTCGATGGTGTAGCGGGGCCCAATGGAGATGCCCAGCCCGAGTGCGACGTAGGTCTTTACGCTGGTGACGCTGTCCAGGGTGAGCACCGACTTGAAGCGAATGCGTTCTCGGCGATAGCGGTCGAGGGAGTCCCGTTCCGTCTGGAAGCCGCGGCGCCAGCTGACAAAGGGCCACTCGGCGATCTTCTCAAGCGTGATGTCGTCGTCCTCGGAGAGTGGGTGTCCCAGCGGGGTCACCAGGGCCGTATGCGAGGTAAAGAGCGGGTCAAAGGAGAAGGTGCGGGGAATGCCACCCCTGGCCACAAGACCGAAGTCGGCCTCGCCGCTCTCCACCATGTGAAGCACGGCCGGCTTGGTGCCCGCCAGCAGGTCGAGGGGGATGTTTGGGTGCTGGATGCCGGCGGCCTGCACCAGGTATGGGAGCACGTGCACGGTGAAGTCGTGGGTGGCGGCGATGGTGACGGTGCTCTCCTCCACGAGGCCGGGATCGTTGGGCGAGAGCTCCAGCAGGTCTCGGACGAGGGGCGCGGCCCGCTTGGCGACGGCGCTGCCGAACTGGGTGAGCTGGATGGGCCGCTTGCCGCGGTAGACGAGGGACTCGCCCATCTCGGTCTCGAGGGAGGCGAGGTGGCGGCTGGCCGCGGGCTGGCTGATGCCGACGTGCTCGGCCGCCTTGGAGACGCTGCCGAGATCGGCGATGGCGCATAACACTTGCAGTGATTTCAGGTCCATGTTTCCCAGTCTTCCGGCGCCCCGACAATTGTTGAGCCGCATCGGCCCCCATGCAGGACGCCATCTTGAGTATTCGCTTCAAGGCGTTTATAACGATTGTGGATATTATTACATGACGCAGTATCCTTGACAAGGCACTAATGGAGAATCAAACTGAGCCATTCCTTCCGCGGAAGCGCTGTCGGAAGAACAACAAGCCCCCCTGGTACTAACCCCCCGGCCAATGCCGGGGGGTTAGTAATTTAACGGGGGCGCCGGCGGGGAGAGTGAAGCTAGCCCTGGTCCACGAGGCCGATGGTGGCCGTGATGCAGGGCTCGTCGCCGAGGGCGATGGTTGTGTGGCCCTTGCCCGTCGTGTCCTCGACGAGGCGGGCGTCGCCCTGGCCGAAGACCTTGGTGGAGCCGTCCTCGAAGCCGATCTGCAGTGAGCCCGAGAGGATGATGACGAACTGGCGCTGGGGCGCCGGGTGCCAGTCCTGCAGCACGCCGGGGGCTCGCGAGCCGAATCGTATCTGGGTAACGTCGATGCCCTTGGTCCAGTCGGGCATGGCGTCGAGGTCAATCTCCTCCCAGGTTGCCTTGCCGTCGTCGCCGGTGTACATGCGGTAGGTGCCCATTCAATTGCCTCCGATGGTGATTTGTCAGCCTCCCGGACTGTGCCACACTTGCCTTGCCCCGTCCCTGCTTCCCCCGTTACCCTCGTCCCATGCCCTCGGCTCCCTGCTTGGCGCCCTGGTCAGGAAGGCGGGGCAACATCTCGGAAAACAAAACAATTCCGTATCTGCAAGACTCTGGGCCAGCTACGGATTGTTCCGGGAACAATCCTCACCTCAGCTACAATTGTTCCCGAAACAATCCCTGCTCCCAGCTATGATTGTTTCACAAACAATCCGCAGACAATGCTCGACTTGGTAGCTGAGGCAGACATTGTTCATCGTTTCAATGCGTCCTGCATCGGGGTGCGGCGCCGGAATGATGGGCGAACCGCCTACCCCTGCTGCTTCTCCTTGAGGGCGCGGTAGACCTTTTCCGCCGTGATGGGGAGGTCCTTGATGCGGACGCCGACCGCGTCCTCCACGGCGTTGGCAATGGCGGCGGCGACGGGGATGACGGAGTTCTCGCCGATGCTCTTGACGTTGTACGGGCCGACGCCGCTCTCGGACTCCACCAGGACCGTGCGCATCTCCGGCAGGTCGTTGATGGTGGGGATCTTGTAGTCGCCGAAGGAGAGGGTGGTGACGCGGCCGTCCTCGACCTGCAGCTCCTCCATGAGGGCGTAGCCGATGCCCTGCATGGCGCCACCGTTCACCTGCCCCTGGTGGCCTATGGGGTTCACGATCTTGCCGACGTCGTGGGCAGTGGAGAGGCGGAGCAGCTTGACCTGCCCGGTCTCGGGGTCGACGGAGACCTCGGCCACCTGCGCGACGTAGGCGGTCACGGGCGGGAGGGCGGTGTCCGCGAACTCGGCCTGGCCGGTGGCGGAGCGGCCGAGGCGCTGGAGCAGCTCCGGCCAGTCGTGGGTCTCGCCGGTCGAGCGGACCCGGACGGCGCCGACGGCGAAGGAGAGGCGGTCTGCGGGGACGCCGAGAGCCTCGGCAGCGGCCTGCAAGAGCTCGCCCTTGACCTCCTGCGCCGCGGCGTAGGCAACCTGGGTGCCGATGCGCGTGACGCGGCTGCCGCCGACGCCGGAGTCAAACGCCACGACGCCGGTGTTCCATGCGCCGATGTGCATGCGGTCGACGGTCAGGCCAAGCTCCTCGCCGATGACCTGAATCTCAAGCGTGTAGCTGCCGGTGCCCTGCTCGAATATGGGCGTCGAGAGCTCGGCGGTGCCGTCGAGGTTGAGGGTTACGGAGAGGTGGGAGTGTCCGCCGCCGGGAGGGCGGTCGCCGATGGCGATGCCGCGGCCATGGTTGGGGGCCTTCGCGGTGCCGTACTCGGCGGCCTCCGCGGCGGCCTCGAGGGTCTCGCGGATGTTGACGCCCTGGAAGGTGTGGTTGAGCGAGTCGGACTCGCCGGGGTTAACCACGTTCACGCGGCGGACGTCGAGGGGGTCGAGCCCGAGCTGGCGGGCGACCATGTCGAGCTGCGACTCCATGGCGAAGGCGGCCTGAGGCTCGCCGGGCCCGCGCATGTGGCCGCAGGGGACGTTGTTGGTGTAGACCTGAATGCCCTCCACCTTGACGTTGGGCGTCCGGTAGGGGCCGCCGGCGTGGGAGAAGCCCATGAGGTTGACGCCGGGCTTGTACGCGCCGTACGCGCCGCTGTCGAAAACGCCGCGGACGTGGTGGGCGACCATCGTGCCGTCGCGCTTGACGCCGGTGCGGACCTGCATGACGGCGGCGTGGCGCGGGTTGGCGGCCATGAACTCGTCGAGGTAGTCCATGACCATCTTGACGGGGCGGCCGCTGGCCTTGGCGAGGTAGTAGCAGAGGGGTATCTCCATCGGCGAACCCTTGCCGCCGAAGTCGCCGCCGATGGTGGCGAAGTTGACCTGGATCCCGTCCTGCTCGATGCCGATGGCGTCGGCGAGTTGCTGGCGGAGGTTGTAGGGCGTCTTGTTGGAGGCCCAGACCTGCGCGATGCCGTCGCCGTCGATCCACACGACGCAGGAGTGCGACTCGAGGTATGCCTGGTGCTGGCGCGGCACCTGGAACGTATTCTCCACGATGACGTCGGCCTCGGCAAAGCCGGCCTCGATGTCGCCCTTGTTCCAGACGCTGTGGATGAAGACGTTGGACGGCTTCTCGGGCGGTTGCGGGTAGCCGATGTAGCTCATCATGTCCGGGTGGATGAGGGGCGCGCCGTCCTGCATGGCCTCGACAGGGTCGAGCTGGGCGGGGAGCTCCTCGTACTCGATCTCGATGAGGTCGAGAGCGGCCTGGGCGATGTCTTCGTCCTCCGCGGCGACGGCGGCGACGCGCTCGCCGGCGAAGCGGGCGTGGTCCCACGCGAGCACGGGGACGTCGCGGAGGCGGCGGCCGAAGAGGATGCCGCGGACGTCGTCGCCGGTCAGGACGGCGTGGACGCCGGGGAGCGCTCGCGCCGCCGAGGTGTCGATGCTGACGATGCGCGCGTGCGGGTACGGGCTGCGGAGGGACTTGCCCCAGAGGGCGCCGGGGAGGTTCACGTCGGCCGAATACTTGGCCTGTCCGGTGACCTTCTCCGGGCCGTCGACGCGGCCCAGCGGTTGCCCAAAGACATGGTACGTCGTGGTCATGGTAGTTCCCCTTGTCAGCGGAATGGCCCTTCGATTTCCCTCAGGGCGAACGGCGGCGACTAGCTCCCCTTGTCAGTCGCGCATAGCTACGCTACTATGCCCCAGAACTCGCGCAAGGATACCAGATGACTACGCTTGACGCATCCTACACGGTACGGCTGACGGTCAACGGCGAGCCCCGCGAAGTGCAGGTCCCCGCCCGCCGGACGCTCGTCGACATGCTGCGTTACGACCTCGACCTGACGGGGACGAAGGAGGCGTGCAGCGTGGGCGTGTGCGGCGCGTGCACGGTGCTGCTCGACGGCGAGATCACGGCGTCGTGCATCACGCTCGCGGTGCAGGCGGACGGCGAGGAGGTCACGACGATCGAGGGCATCGCGCAGGACGGCGAGCTGCACCCGGTCCAACAGAGCTTCATCGACCACGGCGGCTTCCAGTGCGGCATCTGCACCTCTGGGCAGATCGTGGCCGCGAAGTCACTGCTGGACGCCAACCCATCGCCGACGGAGGAGCAGGTCAAGGCGTGGATGATGGGCAACCTGTGCCGCTGCACGGGCTACTACCAGATTCTGGAGTCCATCATGAAGGCGGTCCGGTAGGATGAGGGATTTCATCTACCACGCGCCGACATCGCTGGACGAGGCGCTCTCGCTGCTGGAGCAGTACGGCGAGGACGCCCGCCCCATCGCCGGCGGCACGGCGATGGTCAACCTGCTGAAGCAGAATCTTGTCTTCGCCGACCACCTGGTCGGGCTGGGCAAGGTGCCGGGGCTGAGCGGCATCAGCCGGAGCAACGGCGATCTGCGCATCGGGGCCCTGACGAAGCACCGCGAGGTTGAGCGCAGCGCGGATGTCGCGGCGGCGGCGCCGCTGCTCGCCGAGGCGTACAGCCGCGTGGCGACGGTGCGCATCCGGAACATGGCGACCGTCGGGGGCGGGCTGACGCACGCCGACCCGGCGCAGGACCCGCCGCCCGCGCTGATGGCGCTCGGCGCGCGCGTCGTGCTGGCGTCGTCGGGCGGCACGCGGGAGCTGCCGGTGGAGGACCTCTTCGTCGACTACTACGAGACCGCGCTGCAGCCGGGCGAGCTCCTGACAGAGGTCATCGTGCCGGCGCAGTCGTCAGACGCGCGGGGTGTGTACTTGAAGTTCCTGCCGCGCACAGAAGACGACTACGCGACGGTGGCCGTCGCGGCGATCGCCAGCGTTGAGAACGGCGTGTGCGCGGGCGTGCGCGTCGCGCTGGGGGCCGTCGCGCCGACGCCGGTGCGCGCGACGGCCGTCGAGGCGGCGCTGGAGGGGCAGCCGGTGACGGCGGACGCCATCCGCTCGGCGGCAGAGGCCGTCGCGGAGCAGGTGGACCCGCTGGCCGACTTCCGCGGCTCGTCGGATTACAAGCGCGACATGGCTGTGGTGTTCACCCGGCGCGCGCTGGAGCAGGCGCTGGGACTCGGCCAGTGAAGTTCTCCTACGACGTCACCGTCGACGCCCCACAAGACCGCGTATGGGCCATCCTCTCGGACGTTCCCCAAGCCGCGTCGCTGATGCCGGGCGTCGAGTCCGTCGAGGAGCAGCCGGACGGCACATACCTCGGAGCCGTGCGGGTGCGCGTGGGGCCCATCGGCTTCACCCTGACAGGCCGCGTCGAGGTAGAGCAGGACCGCGAGGCGGGCACGTGGCGGCTGCGGGCGCGCGCTGACGACCGGCGCGTCGGGGCGGGAGTGTCGTCCTCGGTGGAGACGGTGATCTCTGAGCTGTCGCCGGGTCAGACGCAGATGCGCGTGGGCGCGGACGTGTCGTTCTCGGGCCGGCTGGGGCAGCTCGGGCAGCCGCTCATCAAGAAGAAGGCGGACGACATGGTGCAGGAGTTCGCCGAAGGGCTGAAGCGAGCGGTGGCGTCGGGGTAGCTACTTCGGGCGGACGGCGTCGAGGACTGCGCGGCCGGTTGCCTCCCACAGGGTCTCTCCAAAGGCACGACCATATTCCACTTCGTCACCGGTGCGCCGCGTGAGGCGGACGCAGAAATTGGCGAGCGGCTCCTCCTCACCGGGGAGCAGGGCACCGGGGGTGTGGAACTCGAAGGACCAGTCGTCCACCATCATGCGGTGGACGAGGAGCCACCAAGCCCACGGGTCGGTGCTGAACTGCGGGGGCGGGGTCGGCTGGAACTCGGAGTTGACGAGCGCCCACATCCACGGCTTGTCGTGGATGACGCGCTCGTAGAGCACCTCGTCCATCAGGGGGCCTGCCGGCATTCCGCTGTCCGCCATAGCTTGCGGAGGATAGCAAGCGGAGGGTAGGCGCGCAAGGGAAAAATCCACCCTTGCTTGACGAACATTTATTCTAGGATTAGCATGGTACAGGCCAATACGGGGTCATCGATTGCCAAGCCCCCGCCCGCCAGTGGGAGCTTGGCTGACTAGAAACACACAAACGAGAGAGGTGATACGTGGCGGACTTGGTGACCATCGACCTACTCCCCGGCTGGAACCTGATTTCTATTCCCTTTGAGCTCGCCAATCCTGGGATCAACGCGGTGATCAATGCCAATCACCCAGCGGATATCGTAATGTCCTATGACAACGAGAAGCAGGAGTGGATGGCGTCACGCCGCCATGTTGAGTCCGGTTTGTTTACGGGCGATGTCACAGTAATGACATCCTCTGGAGCCTATTTCATTCGGTCGGGCACTTCTCAGGGGCTAACTAACCTTCAGCCACCAGTTGCGATTGGGGAAATGCCACCATCGCTTCCACCTATCATTTACGTGGGCGAGGGTTGGAACTTGGTGCCAATCGTCGTCAACAGAATCCCGCCCTCCAATACCATCCCATCTCTCGAGTATTTCGGCACCTTAGGGCCGACTGGGTGGTTGAAGGCCCTGACCTTTGACACTGCGACTCAAGCCTGGGAGTCGGTTTCACCGAATGCTGGAGAAGATGTAAAACTTGGAAAGGGGTATTGGCTCTATGCCACCAGGTCAGGAGTGATAATCCCATAGCTACGCCAGTAGCTATGAGGCCTTGCTAGACAGATTGGCGTGACGATTGAACACGGGGTTACCAGACTGCAATCTCCCACAGCCTTTACGTTCTGAGCAATAGCGGCTTGTTTCATGGAATGCAACGTCGATAGGTTCGTCGCCATGAGGATGGAAGGCACCCCAATCCACGGCGTTTCGTGGAACCCGCGCTCACAATTCGCCGTTCTATGAGGGTGACGTTGACAATCCGTCGGCGTGTAGTATGCTGGTACGGAATAACGCCATCAAATCCTAAACGCTGTGACAGGGAGTAGTAGCGATAGTTCACGCTTCAGAGAGTCGGCGGTTGGTGGAAAGCCGATAGCGGTTGGGTCGCGAACTCGCCCTTGAGCGGAGGGGCCGAGGGAACGCAGCGCGCGTTCGACGGTAGGCCCCTACGGTTGCACCGTTACAGCTGCCTGAGGCGGTCCGGTCGGGCTGCGCATGCGCGCATGACACGACGGGACAACAGAGGGTGGTACCGCGGGTAGCGATGAGCCCGTCCCTTTGGGGACGGGTATTTTTGTTGCCGGGGCGCCGCCTCGGCCGCAGGTGCGCCCGCTGCTGCGGGCGGGAGAGGGAACGATGAGACTGAACGGCGGACAGATGATATGCCAGGCCCTTCTGAACGAGGGTGTCGACACGGTGTTCGGCATCCCCGGCGGGGCCATCATGCCGCTCTACCAGACGCTGCCCCAGTACCCGGGGCTGCGGCACATCCTGGTGCGGCATGAGCAGGGCGCGGCCATGGCGGCGGACGGCTACGGGCGCATCACGGGCAACGTCGGCGTCTGCTTCGCCACGTCGGGGCCCGGCGCGACGAACATGGTGACGGGCCTGGCGGGCGCGATGATGGACTCGGTGCCGGTAGTGGCCGTCACGGGGCAGGTCACGCGGGAGGCCATCGGCAAGGACGCGTTCCAGGAGACGGACGTCACCGGCGTCACGCTGCCCGTGCTGAAGCACAACTACCTGGTCATGTCGGCCGCGGAGCTGCCGCGGGTGATGAAGGAGGCCTTCTACCTCGCCCGCAGCGGGCGGCCGGGGCCGGTCTTGGTGGACGTGCCCAAGGACGTCTTCGTGGAGGAGGCGGAGTTCGAGTACCCGGAGACCGTCGAGCTGCCGGGCTACCCGCCACCGACCTACGCCGACGAGGAGTCGGTCAAGCGCGCGGCGGAGCTTATTGCCGAGGCGAAGCGGCCGATCATCATGGCGGGCCATGGCATCATCATCTCGCAGGCCTACAAGGAGCTGCAGGAGTTCGCGGAAAAGGGTCAGTTCCCAGTGTCGACAACGCTGCTGGGCATCAGCTCCTTCAAGACGGAGCACGTGCTGAACATCGGACTGCCGGGGATGCACGGTTCGGCCTTCGCGAGCCACGCCATCAACGACTGCGACCTGCTCATCGGGCTGGGCATGCGGTTCGACGACCGGGTAACCAGCAAGGTAAGCCTCTTCGCGCCGCGGGCCAAGGTGATCCACGTGGACATCGACCCGGCGGAACTGGGAAAGAACGTGCGGCCGACGGTGGGCATCGTTGGCAACGTGAAGCACGTGCTGGAGCAGCTGACGCCCCTGGTGGAGCGGGCGGACCGGCGCGAGTGGCTGGCGCACATCGACCAGCTGCGGACGAAGCACCCGCTGTGGATGGAGGACGGTGACAACCAGATCCGGCCGCAGGACGTGATCCGGGAGGTCTCCGACCTGACGGACGGCAAAGCCATCATCGCGACGGGCGTGGGACAGCACCAGATGTGGGCCGCGCAGCTCTACAACTTCAAAGAGCACAACAGCTTCATCACCTCCGGCGGCCTAGGCTCGATGGGGTACGAGGTGCCGTCGGCCATGGGCGCGCAGGTGGGCGAGCCGGACCGGACGGTGTGGACCTTCGCCGGGGACGGCGGCTTCCAGATGACCATGATGGAACTCGCCACGATGGTGGAGAACCACATTCCGGTGAAGATCGCGCTAATCAACAACTTCTCGCTGGGCATGGTGCGCCAGTGGCAGGACATCTTCTACAACCATGACTACGTGGCCACGCTGTACACGGGCAACCCGGACTTCGTGAAGCTGGCGGAGGCCTTCGGAATGAAGGGCATCCGCGCGACGAAGAAGGACGAGGTGGGCCCGGCCGTGAAGGAGGCCATGGCGTGGGACGGCCCGGCGCTGGTGGACTTCCAAGTTGAGATGTCGGAGAACGTGTACCCGTTCATCCCGCCGGGCACGGGCGTGGCCGCGATGGTCGAGGACCCGCGGCTGGTGGAAAGGCGCGTGTGACCGCCATGAGCGAACCCATGCAGAAGCATACGGTGGTCGCGCTGGTGTACGACCGGCCCGGTGTCCTGAACCGGGTGGTCAGCATGGTGCGCCGGCGCGCGTTCAACATCAGCAGCCTGGCCGTCGGCCACTCGGAGACGCCGGGGCTGTCGCGGATGACGTTTGTCGTCGAGGGCGACGACACGGTGCTGCTGCAGGTGACGAGCCAGCTGCGGAAGCTGGTGGACGTCGTGCGGGTGTCCGACCTGAACCGGGAGAACACGATCTTCCGCGAGCTCTGCATGCTGCGGGTGAAGGCCGACGCAGAGACCCGCAACGAGATAATGCAGATCGCCAACATCTTCCGCGCCAACATCGTCGACGTGGCGCACGACTCCCTGATCGTCGAGATCACGGGAGACGAGGACAAGGTGGAGTCCCTGGAGTTGCTGATGCGGAAGTTCGGGGTGCTGGAGATCATGCGCAGCGGCCGGTTGGCCATGGTGCGAGGGACCCACTACACCGAATCGCCCGTCGAGGCGGCGCCCACATGGGGGCTCAACGGCGGCGCTCGGGACCAGACGGCGACCGAGCCGTCACAGCCCGCGGTGGTGCTGCCCCCGGGGTAGGCCGCGGCGGAGCATATCGAATAACGGAAGGGGAAAACGGCATGGCCCAGATGTACTACGACAAGGATGCGGACCTCTCGCTGATTGCGGACAAGACCATCGGCATCATTGGCTACGGCAGCCAAGGACACGCCCACGCGCTGAACCTGAAGGACAGCGGCATGAACGTCATGGTTGGGCTGTACAAGGGCAGCAACTCCTGGAGCAAGGCGGAAGAGGCCGGGCTGGAGGTCGCCGAGGTAGCGGAGGTCGCGAAGAAGTCCGACATCATGATGGTTCTGGTGCCGGACATGCGGCAGCGGGACGTCTACAACGAGTCCATCGCGCCGTACCTGGACTCCTCCAAGGCGCTGATGTTCGCCCACGGGTTCAGCATCCACTTCAAGATGATCGTGCCGCCGCCGGACGTGGACGTGATGATGATCGCGCCCAAGGCGCCGGGCCACCGGATGCGCGAGATCTTCACGCGCGGCATGGGCGTTCCGTCGCTGCTGGCGATCTACCAGGACGCGTCGGGCAAGGCGCGGGACCTCGGGCTGGCCTACGGCGCGGGCGTCGGCTCTGGCCGCGCGGGCATCCTGGAGACGACGTTCAAGGAAGAGACGGAAACTGACCTCTTTGGCGAGCAGTCCGTGCTGTGCGGGGGGATCACGTCGCTCATCCGGAACGCCTTCGAGACGCTAGTCGAGGCCGGCTACCAGCCAGAGGTCGCCTACTTCGAGTGCATGCACGAGGTGAAGCTCATCGTCGACCTGCTCTACCAGGGCGGCATGGGCTACATGCGGTACTCGGTCAGCGACACGGCCGAGTACGGCGACTACAGCCGCGGCTCGCGGGTCGTGGACGAGCACGTGCGGGAGTCGATGCAGACGGTGCTCAAGGAGATCCAGAGTGGCGAGTTCGCTCGCGAGTGGATCGCTGAGAACGACGAGGGGCTGCAGCGGTTCAAGGCTGCGCGGCAGGAGGCTGCGGAGCACCCCATCGAGAAGGTGGGCAAGGAGCTCCGCGACATGATGCCGTGGCTGCAGCAGACCATCTAACGGAACGGTGCAGGAGCAAGAGCATGTGTAAACAGGAGGGAACCGGCGTAGTTCCCGTCCCGACGGCGTCGGGGCGGGGCTGCGTATTCCTTCGTCCTCGGCCCTGGGAATAGGTCCGATACACAACCACCGGCATGAGAGAGACAGAAGGAAGCAGCCATGACTACGAAGGACAACGTTAAGGACCAGGACCGAGTCCGTATCTTCGATACGACTCTCCGGGACGGAGAGCAGGCGGCCGGGGCGGCAATGACGCCCGACGAGAAGCTGGAGATCGCCAAGCAGCTAGAGCGGCTGGGCGTCGACATCATCGAGGCGGGGTTTGCGGCGTCGTCACCTGGCGACATGGAGGCCATCAAGTCCATCGCCCGGGAGGTCAGGGACTCCACGATATGCTCGCTGGCGCGTGCGAATCCGGACGACATCGATGCGGCGTGGGAGGCAATCAAGGAGGCGGCGCACCCGCGCATCCACACCTTCATCTCCGCCTCCGACGTGCACTTGCAGCACCAGCTTCACAAGAACCGGGAAGAGGTCCTTGAGATGGCCGTCGCGGCGGTCAGCCGGGCCAAGAGCTACTGCGAGGACGTGGAATTCTCACCAATGGACGCAACCCGCTCCGACCCCGAGTTCCTCTACGCCATCATCAGCGCGGCCATCGACGCCGGGGCGACCACCGTCAACATCCCGGACACCGTCGGGTACGCCATCCCGGAGGAGTTCGGGGAGCTGATCAGGAGCATCCGGGAGAACGTGCACAACATCGACAAGGCCATCATCAGCGTACACTGCCACAATGACCTGGGGCAGGCGGTGGCCAACAGCCTTGCGGCGGTGAAGGCAGGCGCACGGCAGGTGGAAGGGTGCATCAACGGCATCGGCGAGCGAGCGGGGAACACGGCGCTCGAAGAGGTCATCATGAGCATCCGCACCCGCCAGCAGTACTTTGAGACCAACGTGGCCGTGGACACCACGCAGATCTACCCCACGAGCCGCATGGTGAGCGAGGTGACCAACTTCCCGGTGCAGCCAAACAAGGCTATCGTCGGCCTCAACTCATTCCGGCACGCTTCGGGCATCCACCAGGACGGGGTCATCAAGAACAAGACGACCTACGAGATCATGGACCCGAAGAGCGTCGGCTGGTCGGGCGAGTCGTTGGTGCTGGCGAAGCTGAGCGGCCGCGCCGGCCTGCGCGCCCGACTGCTCGAGCTGGGCTACGAACTCGACAAGGAGGAGCTGGACCGCGTCTTCGCCGCCTTCAAGGAGCTGGCAGACAAGAAGCGCGAGGTGACGGACCGCGACCTGGAAGCGCTGATGGCGGAGGACCGCCGGGTCGAGGACGAGACGGGCTACCGGGTTGAAGGGGTCTCCATCGAGACGGGCCTAGGCCGCGTCCCCACCGCCACCATCACCATGACAACTCCGCAAGGCGAGACCAAGACTGAACGGACGGAGGGCAACGGCCCGGTCGACGCAGTCTGCAAGGCAGTCGTCGCAGTCATTGGCGTGCGGCCGAGGCTGGAAGACTACACGGTGCGCGCCATCACGGGCGGCCTCGACGCCGTCGGCGACGTGACGGTGCGGCTGCGGCACGAGAACCGCATCTACAGCGGGCGCGCGGCGGACACGGACATCCTGGTCGCCAGCGCGAAGGCGTACACCAACGCGATGAACCGGATGCTGGCGCTGGACGGCACGGAGCCCATGGACAAGATGCCGGGCGTATAGGCCTCGGCTCCAAGACAGACAGTTTGCAGTCCCCTGGGCATCGGTGTCCGGGGGACTGCTGCGTCTAGGACCTGCCGTACCTCTGTAATAAGGAATGCTAGTCATTCTTGCTATAAGCGTGTAAAATCTCCGCAGCCCATTTCCAATCCAGAAAGTCCTTTAGGGGGGAGAAAGGGACGGCATGATTTCGTACGAAGAGAACATGGAACTGATGCGCGTTGGCCCGGGCACGCTCATGGGCGAGCTTATGCGGCGCTACTGGATGCCCATCGCGGCCACTGCTGAGCTTGAGGACAACCCCATCAAGCAGATGCGGCTCATGGGCGAGGATCTGGTGTTGTACCGCGCCAAGAACGGCAACCACGGGCTGGTGGACCTGCACTGCCCGCACCGCCGCGCAGACCTGTCGTACGGCATCCAGGACGAGCTCGGCCTTCGCTGCAACTACCACGGCTGGCTCTACGACCACACCGGCGCCTGCCTCGAGCAACCTTTCGAGGAGGTCGCCTACCCGGACGCCAAGTTCAAGGACCGGATCAAGATCAAGGCCTACCCGGTGGTGGACAAGGCCGGCATGCTATGGGCCTACATGGGGCCGGGAGAGGCGCCGTTGGTCCCGGACTACGACCGTTTCCACGACAAGGGCTACAAACAGGTGGTTTTCACGGAGATCCCGTGCAACTGGTTCCAGTGCCAGGAGAACAGCATTGACCCCGTGCACGTCGAGTGGCTGCACGGCCGCTGGTCGAGGGCGCTGGGCATCGGGCGCGGGCCGGAGCCGCAGGCGCACATCAAGGTGGGCTTCGACGAGTTCGAGCACGGCATCGTCTATCGGCGCGTTTCAGAGGGCACAGATGAAGACCACGAGATGTGGACCGTCGGCCGCGTCTGCCTGTGGCCGAACGCGCTGTACGTCGGCCACTTCGAGTGGCGCGTGCCCATCGACGACGAGAACACGCTGAGCGTGGCGTGGTTCAACGTCCCCGTTCCCGGCGAAGCCCCCTTCGAGCAGGAGCGCATCCACTACTGGAGCTCCCCGCTGACGGACGAGAACACGGGCCGCTGGATCGACACGCACGTCATGAACCAGGACTTCATCGCGTGGGTGGGTCAGGGCGCGCTGGCGGACAGGACGCAGGAGCACCTCGGCGGAAGCGACCAGGGCATCATCATGATGCGGCGCCGCATGCTGGAGGAGGCCCGGGTGGTCGCCGACGGAGGAGAGCCGAAGTGCGTTTACCGCGACCCGGAGGCCAACCAGATGCTCTACCTGCCCAGGCAGGGCCGGGCCCGCGAGGACCAGGGGCTGCCGCCGCAGTTCCGCAACCCGGACCCCACAAAGGCGCCTCGCAACGTTCACCTCGCGAAGCAGCCGCAGTGGATCCTGGACGAGATGGACAGCATCTGGCAGGAGCGCCTTGCTGCCGCACCCGACTACAAGCCTGTCGAGCAAACAATCGAGTAAGCGCCGCCGGGAACGTCGGGTGACGGCCCGCGGACAGGCCATCGACAGCACGGGATGGGAGCGCCCTGTTGGTAGGGCGCTCCTAGCTGTGATATACTGACCGATGCAATTTGAAAAGTCCGCCCTTATGTGTTGGGCGGCGGGATAGTGGATTGGCGAACCCGAGAGCATATGAGCTGGTAGTGGTCTTGAGCCCGGCCCTGGATCAGGAGGAGGTGGACGGTACCATGGAGCGCATCCATGGGATCATCACGGGAGCGGGTGGAGAGCTGACCAATCAGGAGAACTGGGGCATGCGGCGCCTGGCCTACCCAATCCAGGACTACACGGAGGGGAACTATTTCCTCACCCAGTTCACCACGGACCCGGACCGGACGCGACCGTTGGAGAACGCCCTCGGATTGTCCGAGGACATTCTGCGGCACCTGCTGATTCGCATCGACAATTAGCGCGTCCAATCTCGCCGGGACGGCAAAGGGGCAACCATGGTCAGCATGAACAAGGTCATCATCATCGGCCACCTGGGCCGCGATCCTGAGATGCGCTACACCCCCCAGGGCACGGCAGTGACGGATTTCTCCGTGGCCACGTCACGCAGCTACACAGACGGCATGGGAGAACGGCGTGAGGAGACGGACTGGTTTCGGGTCAGCGCGTGGCGACAGCTGGCGGAGCTCTGCAACCAGTACCTGCAAAAGGGAAGCCTGGTGTACGTAGAGGGCCGCCTGCACGTCCGAAGCTATGAAGCGAATGATGGCTCAACGCGCTTTTCGAGCGACGTTACAGCCAACGAAGTCCGGTTCCTGAACCGGCCTGACCGGGGAGGCGAGGGCCAGTCCGGCGGCGGTTTCAGCGGAGGGGGCGGCGGGTTCGGCAGCGGGCCGACGGAGCCCGACGACCTGCCCTTCTAGCACGAGCGACACAATGAGCAACGTGGAGGACCGTTAGCGTTATGACGACAACTGGAGAACAGACCGGACCGCCGGCGGGTGCGCCAAGCGGCGGGCCCTCAGGGCCACGACCCGGCGGCGGGCCATCGGGGCCGCGGCCCAGCGGCGGCCCGCGAGGCCGTGGCGGTGGGCGTGGACGACGCTTCTACCCGCCGCGCCGGCGCGTATGCGCCTTTTGCGTGGAGAAGAAGATCGTCATCGACTACAAGAACGTCGGGATGCTGCGCCGCTACATCACGGAGCGGGCGCGCATCAGCCCGCGGCGCCGGACGGGCACCTGCGCCCGGCACCAGCGCATTCTGTCGGAAGCGATCAAGCGGGCGCGGCAGATCGCACTGCTGCCATTCACGCCGGAACACGTCCGGGTTACTGGCTGGCACGGTTAGGCGCGGCCACGGATTGTCCCAACGCGCACCCTCGACAGAGAATGCGCATTGAGGTTGCAACCTCCACGGCCATTCAAGCGTTTATAGTTCATATAGCCCACCACCCGCCGCCATGCTGCGGCGGGCTGTCATGCAACCAGACATAGCAGCAGGGAAAAGGACACGTTGGAAAGACAGCGCATTCTGGCAGCCAACCTCGGCAGGCGCAATCGAGGGTCCAACCTGGAGCGCGACAAGCGACGACAGCGCGTGGCCGTCGGCATCGCGGTGTTCGTCATCTTGCTCGTTATCACCATCCCCATCTACGGGTGGGTAACCACCTTCGTCCTGCCGCCTCGCGAGGTCATTGTCCGCGTCAATGACGTGGAGTACGACATGGGCTACCTGGTGAAGCTCATGCGCATGGTGCAGCGCCAGACTGAAGCGTCCGGCCAGCAGGTGAACCTCGGCACCGTGCCGTTCCAGATGGTGCAGGACCTGGCGACCAACGAGCTCATCGTGCAGGGCGCGCAGGCACGGGGGATCCAGGTGACCGACGAGGAGTTGGAAGCCGAGCTGCGGTTGCGCGTCCTCGGCCCGGTGGACCCGGAGTCCACGTCAACGCCGGCGGAGATCGAGACGGAGTTCCAGGAGACCTACCGGCAGTTCCTGAACCAGGTCCAGGTGACGGACGACGAGTACCGGGAGATTGTCGCGAGGGACATGTACCGTATCAGGCTCGAGGAGGTCCTCGGCGAGACCGTCCCCAAGGAGCAGGAGCACATCCACCTGTACGCGATTCAGGTGCCGACGCAGGAAGATGTGGAGGAAGCCCGGACCAAGTTCGAGAGGGGCTCGACCTTCGCCGATCTCGTGGAGGAGTACGCCCCTCCCGGCAGTGAGACGCTCCGCCGCGAAGGCGAGGTGGGCTGGCTGCCGCGCGGCGTGCTGGAGGAATACGTCGCGGATCTCGTTTTCGACGAGCTGCCCGTGGGCGAACTCTCCGAGGGCGTCCTCGAATACGACACAAACTCCAATCAGGACTTCTTCATCATCTACTACGTGGCGGATCGGGAGGAGTCCCGCACGGTTGAACAGGAGAACCTCGAGATCCTGCAGTCCCAGGTCGTTGCCGACTGGGTCACTGAGGAGCGGCGGCGACAGGACGTCGTGACGGACTTCGACTCCAACCAATACGCGTGGCTTGCCCAGAAACTCCGGCTGACCACCGTCATCCCCACCCCCACGGCCCGGTAGCGGGAGCCGTTCGCATGACCGAGAAGAGCGCCCTTGGCGTTGGCCTGCTTGGATTGGGCGTCATCGGCAGCCACGTGGCAGCCCGCCTGCTCGACCCCACGACCGCCAACGCCTTCGGGCGTCCTGTAGAACTGCGCAGGGTACTGGTGCGGCGCCTCGACGCCCCCCGAAGCGTCGCGCTGCCGGACGGCGTGCTCACCGACGACTTCACCGACGTGCTCGAGGATGACGGCATCGACATCGTCATCGAGGCGATGGGCGGCGAGCACCCGGCGCTCGACCACCTCACACAGCTGCTGTCACGCGGCGTCAGCGTTGTCACCGCCAACAAGGAGGTGGTGGCCAAACACGGCCCCGCGCTCATGGCGGCGGCGCGCTCGTCCGGCGCGCGCCTGCGGTACGAGGCAAGCGTCGGCGGGGGCATTCCCATCATCGGCCCGCTGCAGGACGACCTGCTGGCCAACGACATCAGCTCTGTGCGCGCCATCATCAACGGCACCACCAACTACATCCTGACCAAGATGTCGCAGGAGGGGCTGGCCTTCGGCGATGCCCTGCGGCAGGCGCAGGAGCTGGGCTACGCGGAGCCCGACCCGGCCAACGACATCGAGGGGCGGGATGCCGTCTACAAGCTGGCGATCCTGGCGTCGCTGGCCTTCCACACCACCGTCACCCCGGACGAGGTCCACTGCGAGGGCATCACGGCGCTGGAGGCCGACGACTTCCAGTACGCGCACGAGCTTGGCTACGAGATCAAGCTGCTGGCCATCGCGCAGCGCATCGACGGGGCCGTGCAGGCGCGCGTTCACCCGGCGCTGCTGCACCGCGAGACGATGCTGGCCAAGGTGGAGGGGCCCTTCAACGCCGTCGAGGTCGAGGGCGACCTGGTGGGGCCCGTCGTGTTCCACGGGCGGGGCGCGGGACCGGCGCCGACGGCCAGCGCCATCATCGGCGACCTGCTGGCGCTCGCCCGCGGCGAGGACTCGGCGCCCGGCGTGCAGATGGGGCAGCGGGGGCCGCTGCCGGTGCGGCCGATGCGGGAGCTGGAGACGCAGTACTACCTGCGGATCAGCGCCGCTGACCAGCCGGGGGTGCTGGCGCAGATCGCCCGGGCCTTCGGCGACCACACCATCAGCCTTGCCTCCGTCATCCAGAAGGACGCCGACGACCGGGCGGGAACGGCGGACCTCGTCATCACGACGCACCCGGCGCGCGAGGCGGCGATGCAGGCAGCGCTCGAGGACCTGAAGGGGCTCTCCGTCCTGACAGCGGTGCACAACCTGCTGCGTGTTGAGGCCGCGTGACCCCTACCAAGTTCCCCGCCCAACGGTTATTCTGTCACTAGCGCAATACGGAGTATTGAATGAACCAGGGCGTCCTCCAGACGTACCACGAGTTCCTCCCCATAACCACCTCCACGCCGATGATTTCATTGGGAGAGGGGGGCACCCCACTGGTGCGCTCCCACCGGATGGCGGCGGAGCTTGGGCTGGAGAACCTCTACTTCAAGCTGGAAGGCTGCAACCCCACCGGCTCTTTCAAGGACCGCGGCATGGTGATGGCCGTGGCAAACGCCATAGAGAACCAGAGCCGGACGATCATCTGCGCTTCCACGGGCAACACCAGCGCTTCGGCGGCCGCCTACGGCGCCCATTGCAACCTCTCGACGGTTGTGCTGGTGCCGAAGGGGAACGTGGCGCGGGGCAAGATCGCGCAGGCCATCGCGTACGGGGCGCACATCCTGCTCATCAACGGCAGCTTCGACCGCGCGCTGGCCATCGTGCGCGAGCTCTCGGAGCGGCACCCCATCGCGCTGGTCAACTCCGTCAACCCGTACCGCATCCAGGGGCAGAAGACGGCGGCATTCGAGATCACAGACGCCCTTGGTGACGCGCCGGACTACCTGTGCATCCCCGTGGGCAACGCCGGGAACATCACCGCCTACTGGAAGGGCTTCAAAGAGTACCACGAGATGGAGTACGCCACGCACACGCCGCACATGTACGGCTTCCAGGCGGAGGGCGCGGCGCCCATTGTGCGCGGGGCAATCGTGGAGGACCCCGAGACGATCGCCACGGCCATCCGCATCGGCAACCCGGCGAGCTGGCAGACGGCAGTGGAGGCGCGTGACGAGTCCGGCGGGCTCATCGACGCGGTGACAGACGAGGAGATCCTGGCGGCGTACAAGCTGCTGGCGCGGCTGGAGGGCATCTTCTGCGAGCCGGCATCTGCGGCGTCCGTGGCCGGGCTCATCAAGAGCGTCGGCAGCGGACTCATCGCGAAGGACAAGACGGTCGTCTGCATCCTGACGGGCACGGGTTTGAAGGACCCTGACCTGGCCAACCAGATTGCGGACATCCCCCTCCGGGAGCTCTCCGCAGAGTCCGACGAGGTTGAGCGGGTTATTCTCTCCCTCTAGAGACAACGCTGCCCTTCCCCAGCTGCGTATGTTGCCCCTCTCTATCCCTCCATGACGGTTGCGCACCACGAACGCGTTCACCCCACACGGCGGTAGACCATCGCATTGCCGTCCTTGCCGCAGATCTCGGCGATGCCACCCTCGCGGAAGCAGTAGGCGGCCTGTTGGGCGAGGCTCCGCGATGACTTCATGACCGCTGCTAAGTCGTTAGTCGTGAACTGCTCGGGGAGAGCGGCGTTGACCATTGCGAACAGGTCGGCCATCGACGCGACGGTGTGCGTCTCGACGACGTCCAGCAGGCGCCGGTCGACGCGGGTGTAGCCCGGACGGCGCCAGCGGCGGCGGACCCTCGGCGTGCGCACCTCTTCCTCGACGGTCATCACGACGTCGAGGGTCAGGTTGGGGTGCGCGAGCAGCGCCGGGATGCTGACCAACGCCGCGAAGACGTCGAAGACGGAGCCGTGCCGTGGCGACCTGCGCCGCTTCGGCGACGGGCCCGGAGCGTCCTGCAGGTTGACGATGTAACGGTCGCGGGGGATGGGGTGCACGAGCGTGACCGGAAACGATTCGAGGAGTTTTCCCAGCTTGCTCTTGAGCGGACCGAAGTTGCCGGTCTGGACCTCAACGATGCGACCACCGGTGACCACGTCCGCGACGAAGCCGTCGATGGCCTGCTCGGTGGCGCTGCCGGCGACGGCGTAGCGCTCCTTCAGCGCGCGGTGCAGCGATTGCTCGTTGAGCTCACCGATGCGCGTCATGACACGAGCATCGTAGGGGATGCGGCAGCGAGGGCGCAACAGCGGCGTGTCGGAGTAGCGGGGGTGCCTCCGCTAGCGGCGGAAGGTGACGCGGCGGAAGATCTCCGCGTACTCCACGCCCACAAGCTCACCGTTCTGCTTGACTCGGGCGCGGGAGAAGTCGCCGGGGTTGCGGCCGCCAAACTGGCTGGCGTGCTTGGCCAGCGCTTCAATCTTCTGGTCCACGGTCTCGGTGACGTCGCAATAGACGTCGGGGTCCTCGGAGCCCCAGAACAGGATGGCGCCCACCTTGTGCGGCTCGAGGCCGGCGGCGCGGTGCTCGGGGAAGTGGTGGATGTCGCGGGCGTAGGGGAAGCATGCGTCCTGCGCCACGACGCCGATGGTGCGATGGTCGCGGTGGCCGTGGTTCAGCCGGTGATAGGGCTCTGTGGTCAGCACGACGTCCGGCTTAAAGCGGCGGATGGCCTCAACCAGCTGGCCGCGGAACTCGCGGGAGTCCTCCAACCCGCCGTCCGGGTTGCGCAGGTTAACGACTTCCTTGATGCCCATGGCCCGTGCGGCTTCCGCCTGCTCCTGCTCGCGCGTCTCGATGAGGTCCTCAGGGGAGACGTTCGGGTCGCTGGTGCCGGCGCGGCCGTCGGTCGCGAGGACAAGGAAGACCTCGGCGCCCTCGTTGACCCACTTGACCACCGTGCCGCCGCAGCCGCCCTCGGCGTCGTCGGGATGAGGGGTGAATACCAGGGCGCGTTCCGGCGTTTCCAACGGCTCCATAGACGTGTCCTCCTTGATTGCCTGGGCGTAGGTAGCCCGAGGTGGTGTCGTGGCGCCGCGCGTGCGGCTCTGTGCATGGGAAGGGGCTGCGCCCGGCGGCCTCTCCGAGGCGAGGGCGGCTTGGCAGTCACTCTGCTACAATGAGCTATCCTTGTCAAGGCACGCCGCACCTTATGACGACTCCACGACCGCGCCTCCATGCCTTCTCCTGGGACCGCCTCGACGACTTCGCGGCCCTTGTGAACGCAGTGCAGGGGCTGGAGGGCACACCCGCCGCCGTCGATCCCGCTTTCATGGAAGAGCGCCTCCGCGTGCCCGGCATGGACGCCGAGTCCGACTGCCTCCTCGCGTCGATGGACGGGGCGCTCATTGGCTACACGCTGCTGAACTGGGAGCTGCCCATCGGCTGCGTGGTGTTTGAGGGCGGCGTGCTGCCCGAGCGGCGCCGCGGGGGCATCGGCGGGGCGCTCTTTGCGTGGGCGAAGGAGCGCGGGCGGGGCCGGGGGGCCGCGGTGGCGAGGGCGCCGTCGCCGGAGACAGACGCCGAGCTGGCAGGCTTCTTGCTGGCGCAGGGGTTCGGTGAGGTCCGCCTGCACGACATCATGCACTGGGCCAGCGCGTCGCTGCCGGAGCCGGAGTTGCCGGCGGGCATCGTCTCGCGCCTCTTCCGCGCCGGCGACGAGGCTCCGCTTGCCGAGGCGCAGAACGCTGCCTTCGACGGGCAGTGGGGGTTCTCGCCCAACACCATCGAGCAGGTCGCCTACGCCGTCGGACTGAGCCGCGTGACGCCGGAGGGCGTGGCGCTGTTGCTCGACGGCGACGACGTGGCCGCCTACTGTCTGACGCAGACCGTCGGCCAAGCGCCGGAGCTGGCGGGGAGCGTCTTTATGCTGGGGGCGCACCCGCGCTACCAGGGACTCGGGCTTGGCAGGGCCGCGCTGCTGGCCGGCATGCGGCTGCTGCTGGACCGCGGCGTCAAGACGATCGAGCTCACGGTCGACGCGGCGAACGAGGCGGCCAAGCAGCTCTACGCTTCCGTCGGGTACCAGCGGGTGAACGGGCGCCGGTGGTTTGAGGCGGACCTCCGCGGAGGCTAGTCCATAATCGCCCGTTCGGACTCCTGGGCCAGTTCGACCGCACCATTATCCCCATTTTGCAGGCGCTGCTTGCGCTCGAAGTGCTCGCGTGTGATCTCCTGGGACAGCACGCCGCCGGAGAAGATGATGCGCATCGCCTCGTCGAAGGTGATGTCCGTCGGTGTGACGTCATCTTCCTTCACGAAGGTCATGTAGCCGGATGAGGGGATGGGGATGGTGGGAATGTACACCGTCAGGTACTCGTCGCCGTTGGGCATGATGAAGCGGCTGGTGACCATGCCCAGAGCAAGGGCGCCAAGGCGCGGGTACTCGAGCACGACGACGGGCTGGTTGGACAGGGGGTTGTCCGAGGCGAACATGTCCACGACCTGCCGGACGACGCGGTAGAAGCTTCGCACCACGGGAATGCTCTCTATCGTGCCGTGCCAGATCCGCACAACCTGGGCGCCGACCACGGACCGAGCAGCGGAGCCGAGCGCGTACAGGAATCCGAGGATGATGACCACGATGGTGATCTGCAGCCAAGAACCCGAAATGAACGGTATGGGTCCCTCAAGTACATCAAAGAGCGGCAAGAGGAAGTTGTAGAGGAACTCCCAGAGGAAACGGATGATGAAGATGGTCACGGCGAGGGGGATGATCAAGACAAGCCCAGTGACAAGGCGGTTCCGAACCTGTCCGGCCATCACACCTGAACGGAAACGGGCCAAGCGCAGTCGCTCCAGCATCTCGTCCTTGGTCATCGCACAGCCTCAGCGGTAAGCAGGCCGCAGTAGAACTCGGCGAACCGCCGACCGATGGCGTCCCACCCCATCTCTTCTGCGCGGCTGCGGCCCGCTCGGCCCATAGCGTCGCGCAGGCCGTCGTTGGCGAGCAGCACCTCGACGCGGTCAGCGTAGAGCTCCGGGGTATGCAGCGGGACGAGGTAGCCGGTCTCGCCGTCACGCACGAGGGAGGCGAGGCCGCCCGTCCGCGCGGCGACGACGGGCGTGCCGCACGCCATGGCCTCCAACGCCACGAGGCCGAAACTCTCGTACCACGAGGGCGCCAGCAGCACGTCCGCGGCGCTGTAGTACGTTGGGAGGCCGTCGTGCGGGACCGTGCCCGCGAACCGGACGCGTCCGTCCATGCCGAGAGTCTGCGCGAGCGCGCTCAGGCGCTCGGCCTCCGGGTCGTTGTTCAGATCGCCACCCACCAGCACCACCTCCACGTCATGCCGCTCCCGTAGCAGGGCGGCGGCGGACACTGCCAGATCATACCGCTTCAGCGGGTCGAACCGGCCCACGCACAGCAACACGCGCTTCCCGGCCAGCCCCAACCGCTCTCGCGCCTCGTCCCGGTCGAGGGGACGGAATGTGTCGACGTCGACGCCGCCGGGGAGCACGGTGACCCTGCTCCGCGGCGCCGCGTAGTGCTGTGCCAGCAAGTCGCGCTCGTGGCGGTCCGAGACGACGATGGCGTCGGCTGCCGCGACGATGCGACGCTCCGCGGGGCTGCGCTCGGGCGGCTCCTCGGCGCCGGGGTCGGCCAGCAGCTTTACCTCCGCCAGCGTGTGGAACGTGGCGGCCAGCCGCGCGCCCCACGCGGGGGCAAGCTCCAGACCGGCGAGGCCGGACAGCCAGTAGTGGCTGTGCGCGACGTCGTAGCTTGTGCCCTCGGCCATCGCGAAGGCATGGGCGCCGACGACGAATTCCGGCAGGTACGGCAGCAGCGGGCCTGCGACGGAGCTCGGCGGGCCGGCGTCGACGTGCACGAGGCGGACGCCCTCGCCCATGGCGGCGACCGGGGGGTCGCCGGCGTTGTGGCGGCGGGTGAAGATGTCGACCGTCGCGCCCTGCCGGCCGAGGGCCTGCGCGAGGTTGCGCACGTAAACGCTCATGCCTCCTGCTTCACGCTCGCCAAGACGCGCCATCGGGCTCGAGTGGTAGCAGAGCATGGCGATGCGCATGGGCGTCCCGCTCCTAGCCGGCCCCCGATGGCCCGCCGTCCCTGACGACGGTCATGCGGTACACCGCCTGGTCCACGCCGCCCAGGTGGTACTTGTAGTGCTCGTCCCCGCGAAGGAACTCGAAGGACTCCAGGCCGCGCTCGATGGCGTCGTGGATGGCGGTGGCCTTGAGCAGCAGGCCGACACTCAGGTCGGCGTAGGCGGGGTCAAAGCCGCTGTTGTAGAGGAGGCGGCGGCCGCAGTAGTCGAAGCAGAGGCACGAGGACACGGGGAGGCCGTCCTTCTCCATGAACCAGAGCCGCGCGACGTTCACGCCGGAGAGGGCGACGGCCATCTCGCGGAAGAAGGTCTCGCGCTCCGGCGTCAGGAAGCGGTACTTCTCCTCGCGGCCCATGCGCATGAGGCCGAAGAAGGTGTCGAGGCGCTCCTCAATCTCGCCGGCGTCCGAGTAGCAACGGATGTCGACGCCGCCGGCGCCTTCCAGGCGGCGAAACTTGCGGCGGAGCTCGTGGCGGTCCTTCTTGCGCAGCCCTGCGAGGTACGCCTCCCAGTCGGCGGGAAGCTCCAGCGTCGGCGAGACGTCCTCCTGCTCGACGGTACACGACCAGCCCTGCTGCTCCGCGAAGCGGGGCAGGTGGCGCAGCGTGGGCGACGATTGCGAGAGGGAGGGGAAGTAGAGGCGCCGCCAGTCCTGGGAGAGGAGGTAGTCGCGGAGGTGGCGGTAGAAGTCCGGCTCGTATCCCTGTGGGACGATGAAGTCGTGGAAGTCGAAGAGGTCGGTGTCGCCGAGGAAGGAGATGGTATCGCCCTCGCGCTGGAGAGGCGCGATGCCGACGGTCTCGCCGTCGTGCTGGAAGGCGAGGAGCAGGAGCTCGCGGCCCTCGCCGAAGCTCTCCCACCAGAGCCGCTGCCAACGATGGGAGAGGAAGAAAGCCTTGACGTCGCAATCGGGCACCATGGGGTCCCAGGACTGCTCCAGTGATGAGAAGGTGTGAACGGTGGTCTGTGCGGGCATCTGACCCCCAAGATTGACGCGTATGTTTATGTCAGGAACGTACAAGGAGGGCGCGGTGGGCGCCCTCCTCACGAGTCTTGCGCTAGGATGCCGGCGCGGGCGCCGTATTGGGGCCTGAGGAGCGTCCCTTCGGCGTGCGTTGCCGGGTCTTGGCCGGCTTCTTCTCCACGGCCTCCGGCTCCGGCTCGGCGACGGCCGTGGCCGCGGCGGCGGGCGTCGCGCGCGCCGGGGTGGGCGCAACCGAATCAAAGAGCTCGTTCAATTCCGGGCCCTCTACGGTCTCGTGCTCGATGAGGTACTGGGCGATCTGGTGGAGCTTGTCGTTGTTCTCGCGCAGGGTGATGCGGGCCAGCGAGTAGGCCTCGTCGACGAGCTGGTGGACTTCGGTGTCGATGTCCTCGGCGATGCGGTCGCTGTAGTCGCGCTGCTCGGAGATCTCGCGGCCGAGGAAGACGAGCTCCTCGCGCTTGCCGAAGGTGCGCGGGCCAAGCTTGTCGCTCATGCCGTAGCGGGTGACCATCTGCCGCGCGATGTTGGTGGCGGTGGCGAGGTCGTTGCTGGCGCCGGTGGTGACATCGACGAAGATGATCTCCTCGGCGACGCGGCCGCCCATGGAGACGGCGAGCATGTCCTTGAACTGCTGCTTGCTCCACAGGTGGCGGTCCTCGTCGGGCAGGAGGCGGGTGTAGCCGCCCATGCCGCCGCGGGCGACGATGGAGATCTTGTGCACCGGGTCGGCGTGCTCCAGCATCCGTGCAACCAGGGCGTGGCCGGCTTCGTGGTAGGCCGTGACCTCCTTTTCGTGGTCGGAGAAGACACGGCTCTTGCGCTCAGGGCCGGCGACGAGGCGGTCGATGGACTCGGCGAACTCCGGTGTGCCGATGGACTTCTTTCCGTTGCGGGCGGCCAGGATGGCGGCCTCGTTGACCAGGTTGGCCAGGTCAGCGCCGCTGAAGCCGGGAGTCTGCCGGGCGATGACCTCCAGGTTGGCGTCGGGCTCCAGGGGCTTGCCCTTGGAGTGGACGATCAGGATGGCCTCGCGGCCGACGACGTCGGGAAGGTCGAGCACGACGCGGCGGTCGAAGCGGCCGGGGCGCAGCAGCGCCGGGTCCAGGATGTCCGGGCGGTTGGTGGCGGCGACGACGATGACGTTGGTGCCGGTGTCGAAGCCGTCCATCTCCACGAGGATCTGGTTCAGCGTCTGCTCACGCTCGTCGTGACCGCCGCCAAGTCCCGCGCCGCGGTGGCGGCCGACGGCGTCGATCTCGTCGACGAAGATGATGCAGGGGGCGTTGCGCTTGGCCTGGTCGAAGAGGTCGCGGACGCGGGACGCGCCCACGCCGACGAACATCTCGACGAACTCAGAGCCGCTGATGGAGAAGAAGGGCACCTCGGCCTCGCCGGCCACGGCCCTCGCGAGGAGGGTCTTGCCGGTGCCGGGCGGGCCCGCCAGCAGCACGCCGCGGGGCACGTGCGCGCCCAGGGACGTGAACCGCTCGGGGAACTTGAGGAACTGCACGACCTCCTCCAGCTCCTCCTTGGCCTCCTCCTCACCGGCGACGTCGGAGAATGACACGGTGGGGCGATTGGCCATGACGACGCGGGCGCGGCTTCGTCCGAAGTTCATCGTCTGCGAGCCGGAGCCCTGGGCCTGGCGCATCATGAAGAGGAGCAGGCCGCCGAAGAAGATGAGCGGCAGGAAGTTGATCAGCAGGCCGAAGAAGCTGCCGAGCCCGCTGCTGCCCTTGACGATGATCTCCGGGCCGGTGGTGGACTCCGGGTCCAAACCGGCATTCTCGAGGGTCTCGACGAGGCTGGAGTCCGCCTCCTTGCGGGAGGTGAAGGTGCGTCCGGCGATGTCGGTTATGAACAGGTTGTCGCCGTTGATCTCGATCCGCGTGAGGTCGCCTTCCTTGGCCTTCTGCACGACCTCGCTGATGGCCAGCTCTTCTGAGCGGCCACTGGGCTGGAACACCGCGAAGAACATCGCGATGACGGCTATCGTGATGATGACGTAGATGATGCTATTACGAAGCATTCTCGGGCTCATTGGTCCTCCAAGGGGGGCGGCGACGGGGTGCCCAAGCTCATCATAACGCAGGGGGGAGAGAAACGCAAAGCCAAAACAGCTTTGGGGAGGTCTCAAAAGGGCGCCTGCCGGAGGGGTGTCTGAAGGGGGCGGTTAGACCTGCTGGGGCGTGGTGTCGTAGGTGCAGAGGGGGTGGCCCTGGTTGATGCGGGCCGTGCTGCTGACCGGCGTCTCGAGGACCTCCGCGATGAGCTCCCGGTCGAGGGTGCAGATGACGCCGCTATGGGTGGCGACGCCTCGATACGGGCAGTTATGCAACGTGACCCGCACGCCGTCCGGCGTCTCCTCGATGGAGGGGGAGAACTGCTCGTCCTCCAGGATGCGGCGCAGCAGGGCGATGCGGTCGAGCTCCTCGTCGTCCGGGAGGCGGGCGCGGTGCTCCTCGATCATGGAGCGGGCCACGAGGGTGAGGAGCTGCTTGGCAGGGGCGTCGCCGTTGCCGTTGGCGGAGATGGTGAGGGTGTGCAGGAGGCGCTGGAGCAGGAGGTTGTATCGCTTGGGCATCATCTCCTGGCCCTCCTCCGTGAGGGCGTAGAGGTGCTCCGGGCGGCCGGGCTTGCGGCGGACGGGCTCGAAGGTGACGAGGCGGTCACGCTGGAGGATTTCGAGATGACGGCGAACCGCCGCGGCCGCCATTCCCAGTTCCGTGCTCAACTGGTCAACGGTGGCGCTGCGGCGCTGCAAACTGTTGAGAATGCTCAGTCGTGTGCCGTCCATAGCCTGCCAAAGGGGAGCGTTGTGTACGCGCAACCATTGTAGCCCGGTGGAATTTGGGGTGTCAAAGGGTTAATGAGGATTTCGTCTTAAAATTTGTTTTTTCAACAAAATGCTTGACAAAGACGAAATCGTGTGTTACGCTTCGAATATAGGTTAACCACAACTGCACGGGAGTAGATGCGATGAACCTGGAGAAGGAAGCCCTGCTGGAGACAAATGCCCAAGACCTGCCTGTGTCGCGGTGCGCCCACCACTGGGTCATCGACACGCCGGCAGGTCCCGTCAGCCGTGGTCAGTGCAAGCGCTGTGGCGAGGAGCGAGAGTTCCTGAACTCCCCGGACAGCTCGTTCTACTGGGAGGACGACACCACCCGCAAGGCAGCCGGCGAGACCTCCTTCCCGGTCCCTTCCGGGATTGCCGCCCCCGCGCTGGACGAGTAGTCCCAGCGCCTGTCCCTCGAATGATGGGAAGGAGCGCCCAATTGGGCGCTCCTTCTTTTTGTCTTCTCCACCGGTCAGGGCCGGCCTACGCACCAGAGGGCGCCTCTTCCCCGGACTCCTCGGCTGCATGGGCTTCGACGGGGCGCTCGCGGTAGTATACGCCCCAGCGCTGCATCAGCGCCTCGACCTGCGGCGACTCCAGCTTGACCAGCTCCCGCAGGAAGCCGGCCAGCGCGTGGGCGTGCAGCATGTCCGGGGTGCACACCCATGACATCTCACCGGGGACGGTGTAGAGCACGCCGCTCTGGTGCTCGCACTCGAGCTCGATGCGGGTGCCGCCGGACCCCAGGCTGACCTTGACGCCGGACTCTGCCATCGCCGCCTCCGATTTCGTTAGGGGACCAGCGCGTCCCGGCCGTGCACGTACTGCTGCAGGTTCTGCGAGGCGTTCCGGTTCACCAGCGACCGTTGGAACATGGGGTGGGTGGCGCTGCGGACCTCGTGCTCGATCTTGAAGAGCGCCTCGCCGGTGTCCAGGTCGACGATGTCCTCGAAACGGTACTGATAGTCGTTGCTCTCCTCCGTGATGAGGCCGCGCTCCTTCAGGAAGGCGTGGGGGCCGGAGAAGTTGGAGATGTAGACGGCGATGTGGTGGCCGTCGTAGGGCGGCTGCTCGCCCTCGGTCTCGCGGAAGCGCAGCTCCTGCTTGAGGCCCATGCGTACGTGGGCGACGCCCTCCTCGACGTAGGCGGGGGCGTCGATGACCTCGCGGTAGAAGCGGGCGATGCCCTCAGCCGCGCCGGCGGGGACGTGGAACTCGACGTAGGGGATGCCGACGGGCCATTCGTTGGCGTAGGCCTCGCCCTGGGTGCAGCGGAACTTGTTGCCCCACGGGCAGGTGGCTATGACGGCGTCGCCCTCGACGGAGCAGTCGAACTTGGTGCCTTCGAGCAGGGGCTTGACGGCCTCCAGGCGCGCCTTGAGGGCTTCGATGTCGGGGACCTCGATGCCGATGACGCCGCGGAGGACCTGCATGCCGCGGGTTGGCAGGTGGAACTGCTGCTTGCCGGCGTTGGCCCACATGTTGTCCTGGCCGACCATCATGTAGGGGTCGCGGGTGAGGCCGAGGCCGGAGATGTAGAAGATCTGGGCCAGCCGCTGGTCCGGGACGAGCACGTTGACGTGCTCCATCATCAGGATGTTGCCGACGTCCTGCACCGATCGGTCAAAAGTTGCTTCTACTACCATGGCTCCCTCCTTACCCTGCCGGCTCGCGCCCAGATGGGGTTCGGCACGGCTGCCTTGCGGTTGGTTGCGCCCATTATGCCAAACCGCGCGGCGGTCGGCTAGCACTCCGTGTCAGGGTGCAGCAGTGCCTTAACGCAACCGGCCCCCCGGCGGTGCGCCGGGGGGCTGGTCCTCTTGCCTGTTTGTTGGAAGGTCTGGAGCTAGACGGCCGCGGCCTTGACGTAGTCTGAGATGGCGCTCTTGATGCCCCTCATCCGGGTGAATTCGGGGTACTTGCCGTCCTCAGCGTGCCGGTCGAAGACGACCTCGTCGTCACAGGTGACCTTGAGGATGCCGGCGTCGCCGGGGGTGATGGTGAGGGCTACCTTGTTGCCCAGCTCCGCGAAAATCTCGGTGGCTATCCAAGCCGCCTGCGGTAGGTAGCCTCAAGGCACGCAGTAGGTGATCTCCACAATCGGTTTGCCTTCCATGACACGACTCCTTGGTAAGGTTAGGGACAGGGTAATTTGCAGGGGGGAGGCTGTCAACCGGCAGGAGAATCGAACGGGGGCTGGCGACGTCGCCGCAACGCGCCAGCCCCCGCATCTGCGCGAGGCCGGTTGTGAGACCGACCCCGTGTTCGACAGTGTTAGGTGTGCGTTACCCGCACTTGTTGTAGCCGCACTCGCGGCACATGAGACAGCCTTCCTGGTAGACCACCGGGCCCGAGCACTCCGGGCAGCGGCCCCAGCTCGCCAGCGAGGGCGCCGCATCCGGGGCGGAGGGGGCGAGGGGAAGCGCGATGCCGACGGACGCAGACTCCTTGGGGAAGAGGGCGTATTGCCCGCCGTAGGGGCTGCCGGGTTCGATCCCGCAGACCCGCGCCAGGGCGAGGGCAAGGGCGTCGGGTGCGGACCGGACCATCGTGCCCTCGCTCCAGACCGGCTCGTCGGTAATGCCGCGCAGCTGCTCGACGATGGACGCCGGGTCAACGCCGGCGCGCAGGGACATGGACACCAGCCGGGAGATGCCCTCGAGCTGGGCCTGGTCGGAGCTGCCGGCCTTGCCGAGGGCCGTGAAGACCTCGAAGGGGCGGCCTTGCTCGTCGAAATTGATGGTGATGTACATGTTGCCGTGGCTGGTGCGCACCCGCTCCGTGAATCCGCTGACCCGGGGAGGGCGATTTCGTATTGTCCGGAGACCCTCTTCCGGCGTGGAGGCCTCAGCGAGGGCAGTACCGGGCTCCGCGGAGCCCGCGGTCTCGGAGGTGCCGGCGGTGAGGACTTCCTTCTCGCGGCTGCCGGCGCGGTAGACGGTGATGCCCTTGCAGCCGGTCTCCCACGCCTGCATGTAGGTGTTCTCGACGTCATCCACGGTGGCGCTGTTGGGGAAGTTGATGGTCTTGGAGATGGCGGCGTCCGTGGACTCCTGGAAGGCGGCCTGCATGCGGACGTGCCACTCGGGGGCGATGTCCGGCGCGGTGGCGAAGACTTCCTTCACCCACTCGGGCGCCTCCTCGCTGTCCTGGAGGGAGTTGCCGGTGGAGAGGTACTCGGCGATCTCGTCGCTGTAGAAGCCCTCGTGCCGGGCGACGGCCTCGAATGCGCTGTCGACGTAGAAGAGGGTCTGGCCCTCGAGGATGTTGTGCTTGCGGAAGGCGAGGGCGAAGATCGGCTCGATGCCGCTGGAGCAGCCGGCGATCATGGAGATGGTGCCGGTGGGCGCGACGGTGAGCTGGCAGGCGTTGCGCTGGGGCGTCATGCCCGCGAGTTGCTGGCGGCTGCCCTCCCAGGCGAGGAAGGGGCCGCGCTCGACGGCGAGGCGCTCGGACTCGGCGCGGGCCTCGTCGGAGATGAACTGCATGACGGCGCGGCCGATCTCGACGCCCTCCTCGGAGTCGTAGGGCACGCCGAGGCGCACGAGCATGTCGGCGAAGCCCATGACGCCCAGCCCGGTCTTGCGGGTGAGGAGGTTCATCTTCTCGATCTCGGGGACCGAGTAGTTGTTGGCGTCGATGGTGTTGTCGAGGAAGTGGGCGGCCAGCCGGACTGTTGAGCGCAGCAGGTCCCAGTCGATCTCGGCGCCGTCGGGGCCGAATGACAGCATCTTAGTCAGGTTGATGGAGCCGAGGTTGCAGGACTCGTACGGGAGCAGGGGCTGCTCGCCGCAGGGGTTGGTTGCCTCCATGGAGCCGAGGTGCGGCGTCGGCTGGCGGCGGTTGACCTCGTCGAGGAAGATCATGCCGGGCTCGCCGTTGCGCCACGCGCCCTGGACGATCTTGGTGAAGAGCCCGCGGGCGTCACGCTCGACGCCGGTGGGCTCCTGGGTGACGGGGTCGATCTCGGCGATCGTGCCGCCGTTGACGACGGCCTGCATGAACTCGTCCGTCGCGCCGACGGAGATGTTGAAGTTGTGGATCTCGCCCTCCTGGCGCTTGCAGTCGATGAACTCCTCGATGTCGGGGTGGTGAACGCTCATGACGGCCATATTGGCGCCGTCACGCTTGCCGCCCTGGGTGATCATCGTCGAGACGCTGGAGAGGTGGCGGAGGACGGCGATAGGGCCGCAGGCCTTGCCGTGGGTGCTGGAGATGTGGGCGCCCTTCTGGCGCAGGTTGGAGAGGGGCACGCCGGTGCCGCCGCCGAACTTCTGCACCATGGCAATGTCCGAGGCGGTCTTCATGATGGCCGACATGCTGTCCTCGAGCGGGAGGACGAAGCAGGCGGAGAGGGTTCCGGCGTCCGTGCCTGCGTTCATCATCGTGGGGGAGTTGGGAAGGAACTCCAACCGGGTCATCATGCCGTAGAAGGCCGACTCGGTCTCGGCAAGCTCCAGGTCGGTGGCGCCGTAGTTGCGGTCGGCCTGGGCGATGGCGCGGGCGACGCGGCGGAACATGCCGCGGGCGTCCTCGACGGGCTCGAACTTGTCGTTCTTCATGAAGTAGCGGTGGGTCAGGACGCGCAGGGCGTTCTCCGTCAGGTGGGGGCCCTCGCCCTCCTCAGGCCGCGTCAGACCCTGCGTTTCGAGGGCTCGCGCGATGCGGGTGCGGCCGGGGCCCGCCGGGGCGATGACGGGCACGGCGCCCTCGAGCCGGTCGATGGCGGTCTGGAGCGCGGCGCGGACGGCGGGCTCCGTCGTCGCGGCGAGCTTGTCGCGGAGGTCGGCCAGGGCCTCCTCTCGCTCAACGTCCTTGCGGGAACGGATGTCTACCACGGTTGTGCTCCTTTAAAGTGTATCTACTGAGCTCGACGTGGGGCCTGTTTTGGCCCCAATCGCTCGCCGGGGGAATGAAAAGTCTACTATCCCCCGGCGGCCGGTTTCTTGGGTCGTCTAACCGTCTTTTCGGGAGTTTCGCCGCCGGCAATGGGGAGGGAGAGCTGGGCCGCCAACGCGGCTGCGGTGTTGGGGTCCGGGTCCCGCTGCAGCGCCTCCACTTCCTGAGCGAAACTCTCCAAATCCGTGAAGTTGCGGTACACGCTGGCGAACCGCACGTACGCGACATGGTTGAGGGCCTTGAGCCCCTCCATGACCAGCTGGCCGATCATCGTGCCGGGCACTTCCGCCTTGCCCAGGGTAACAATCTGCCGCTCGACTTCGTCGACGAGCCTGTCGATGGCCTGGGACGAGACGGGGAGCTTGGCGCAGGAGATGAGGACGCCGCTGCGGATCTTCTCGCGGTCGAACTCCTCACGGCGGCCGTCACGCTTGACGACGAGCTGGGCGGCCGTGAAGGGGCGCTCGACGGTGGTGAAGCGGAGGCCGCAGCGGGCGCACTCACGGCGGCGCTTGATGCCGTCGCTGGCGTCGCGGGAGTCCGTTACGCGGGAGTCGTCGTGGTCGCAGTAGGGGCAGCGCATCTTTCGCTTGCTTTCCTTTTCCCACTACCGTTTGTAGTAGGGAATGCAAAGTTTTGCACAAGATATTGTGGTTGTCAACGGTGATTTTCTTGCCGATTTGTTTTGGTCGCTGTTTTGGGATTGGTATGGCGGTACAATTGAGGCAGAAGTGAAATTCTCGAGAACCCCGTTCGCAAACACAATCGCTGTAGAAGGAGCGCACATGGGCCGTCGGGCAACGCTTAGGCATTCTCTGGTCGCACTGATCATGATGGGGATGGTGGCGCTCTTGGCGCAAGCAGCCTGTGGCAGTGATCCGGCGTCGACGGGGGACGAGTGGGCGGTGGGGCCGACGCCGCGGGCGGCGACCACTGCGGCCGCGTCGGCGACGCCGGCGCACCCGGGGCAGGCGAACTATGTGACGCACTGCGCGGCGTGCCACGGGGTGAGCGGCGAGGGGCAGCCAAACTGGTTCGTGCCAGGGCCGGACGGGCTGCTGCCCGCGCCGCCGCACGACAACTCGGGGCACACGTGGCACCACGGCGACGGGTACCTGTTCCAGGTGACGAAGCGCGGCGGGCTGGCATTCGTGATGCCGGGGCAGCCGAGCGCGATGCCGGGCTTCGACCTGGCGATGTCGGACGCGGAGATCGTCGAGGTGCTGGAGTACATCAAGGGGTTCTGGGGGGCGGACGAGCGGGAGTTTCAGCGGTCTGCGAGTGTCGGGGACCCGTACCCTTAGGGGGGTGCCCCTCCGCCCCGCCACCCCCTCCGCCCATCCCCTCTGGATTCCTGCCTTCGCAGGAATGACGGAGTGGGGGGCAGGAATGACGCGTTGGGGGGTGGGCGCTTGCACAGGCGCTCTAGGTGGACGGCCCCTCACGGCCCCGCACCCCCCGCGCCTCCCCTGGATACCGGCTTTCGCCGGTATGGAGAGTGGGGGTGGGGGTTCTTCGACGGGGTCAGGGCGGGCGGCCCCTCTGCCCATCCCCTCTGGATTCCTGCCCCCGTATCGGGGTACGGGGCATGCTTCGCAGGAATGACGGGGTGGGGATTACGAGCGGGGTTGGTGGTAGGTTCGCGCTGCCCTCCCGGGGCCTGCGGGCCCCCCGTTCCCCCTTCGATTTCCCTCAGGGCGAACGGCCCCGCGCCGCCCCGCACCCTTGTCTTCGGCGCCACGCTGCTCGTCGGGGTTCCTGCCCCCGTATCAGGGTACGGGGCATGCTTCGCAGGAACGACGGAGTGGGGACGGGCGCTTGCACAGGCGCTCTAGGCGGACGGCCCCTCACCGCCTCGCACCCCCCGCGCCTCCCCTGGATACCGGCTTCCGCCGGTATGGAGGTTGGGGTTCTTCGACGGGGTCAGGGTTGGCGGCCCCTCTGCCCATCCCCGCCCGCCTCACCGCACCTGCCCTGGGTTCCCGCTTTCGCGGGAATGACGGGGTGGGGGCGGGAATGACGGGATGGGGGCCGGGATGACCCCGTATCACGTTCGGGGTTGGCTCCACTCCCTTTGCCGGACGTTAGTTTAGGTTGGCGGATTGTATTAGGCGCTCGAAGCGGGCGGGGTTTCGGAAGGGGCCTACTATGGCTACGTTGAGGTTCTGGGGGACGAGCATCTCTCGGGCGGCGTGCTGGAGGTCCTCTGTGGTGACGGCGTCTATGCGCTCCACGATGTCGTCGGGGGTGGAGACGTGCTGGCGCATGAGGCGCTGGCTGCCGAGCCAGAGGGCGACGTTGCGGGTGTCTTCCATTCGCAGGAGCAGGCGGCCCTTGGCGTACTCTCGGGCCTTGTCGAGCTCGTCCTCGGGGACGCCGTCCTTGAGCTTGGCGAGCTCTGCGAGGATGGTCTCGAGGGCGAGGGAGGCGTTTCGGGGGTCGACGGCGGCGTAGACCTCCATGGCGCCGGCGTCGCGGTAGTGGGCGGTGCCGCTGTGGGCCTCATAGGCGAGGCCGCGTTCTTCCCTGAGCTCCATGAAGAGGCGGCTGCTCATGCCCTCTCCGAGGACAGAACTGAGCATGTCATAGGCGTAGCGCTGGGGGTGCTCTGTGGAGACGCCGTGGAAGCCGAGGCAGATGTGGGCCTGCTCAGACTTGCGGTTCTCTACGTTGACGCGTGGGGCCTGCTGGCCGAGGACGACGGGGTAGTAGTCTAGGGGGTCGCCGGTGGGCCAGTCGCCCATGGAGCGCTCAAAGTAGCCGACGATCTCCTCGTGGTCGATGTTGCCGGCGACGGTGATGACGGCGTTGGAGGGGACGTACTGGTGGTTGACGAGGCGGAGCATGGCGTCGCGGGAGAGTGCCTTGACGGAGTCGGCTGTGCCGCCGACGTCGCGGCCGAGGGGCTGGTCGGGCCACATGGTCTGGTCGATGAGGAGGCCGGCGCGGGAGTCGGGGTGATCGCGGCTGGCGGCGAGCTCCTCGAGGATGACGCCGCGCTCCTTCTCGAGCTCGATGGGGTCAAAGAGGGGGTTGCGGACCATGTCGACGATGAGGTCGGCGGCGATGTCGAAATGGGGTCGCGCGACCTTGCACCAGTAGGTGGTGACCTCCCGGGCGGTGGTGGCGTTCATGAGGCCGCCGACGCGGTCCATGGTCTCTGAGACGATGCGGGGGGTTGGTCGGGTTGGGGTGCCCTTGAAGCAGAGGTGCTCGACGAAGTGGAAGGCGCCGGCCTCGTCGTCGGACTCGTAGCGAGAGCCGCCGCCGACGAGGAAGCCGAGGGTGACGGAGCGGGTGTGGGGCATGGCGCTGGTGATGACACGGAGGCCGTTGCTGAGGGTTGCTTGCTGGAACATGACACCTTCCGGGAGTGCAGGTTGGCCGCTCTGACGTGAGCGGGGGGCTTGTCTGCGAGTGTACGCCGGACGGGTGCGGGGGTCAATTTTTTGCGGGCTCCTTTCGTCGTGTGCGGCGGGGGGTTGTCCGGCTGCGCGAATGTCAATCGAACCGGCGCCGTCGTAGCTGGCGTGGGTGGCTCCAGGGGGTTGTTTTCCCTTTGTTTTGAATGGGATGTGTCGCATTTCAGCTACGCGTCAAATATTTTTTGCAAAATGGGACGTTCTCCGAGGCGCTGGCGGTCGGCGAGCGCGTCCGCCTCTGCTCGCGCCAGGCGGACGATCAGCTTGACGATGCGGAGGAGGTCGCGGGCGCCGACTCGGGGATCGAGCAGCACGTCGGCGATGCTGAATCGCAGGAGGTTGAACTCCGGGGAGAAGAAGCCTTCGCGCTGCATTTCCGCGAGGGCGTCCTGCTGCTGCGGGGTCAGAGGCCGGTCAACGAGGCCGCGCTTGCGGGCGTTCTGGTTGCCGGGCTGGCCGCCTCGCTTCCTGCGAGGGCTGCGCTCCGGGCGCTCGGGATGGGGCGTGTTGCCGTTGTGCGTGTGTGTCATGGGGGGAGGGTAGCGGGTGGGTGGGGTTATGCGCGAGGGGGATGTGTCATAGTTTGGGGGGATGGAATGGTAAGATGGGGGTCTGCATGCTTGCATGGGGAGGACTCAGAGAGGATGGAAGAGAACAATGTTAAAGCTGGGCCAGAAGAGCACTTGAAGTTGATTGAGCATACTGTTACTGCCCTCAAGGATGATGAAGGCACGGATAGGGATCTGCTCGAAATCCTTGCGGAACACTTAGTGAGGCTTGATCCCGCGTCCACTGGTGTTTCTGACGCAATGGCAGCAGTTGAGGAACTTGCCAAGCGAAGGTCGGAGAGCGAATGAGTCCACCGATTACTATCGATGAGCTTAACTTAGAAGCGTTTCGCGCCTATCTGAAGCCGCAGTCCTTTGCTCTATATAAGAAGTCTTCCCCATTAAGTCTCGCGGTCTTCGCTCCTAATGCGCGAGGTAAGTCGAGTCTTGTCGACTCTCTCGAGTATTACTTTTCTGAAACTGGAACGTTAGAAAGGCTTGGACAAGGTACAGGTGATTCCAACGCTGGGCCCATTGCGATAAGCCATGTAGATGCTGAATCGAGCGGAGCCACTCCAAGAGTGCGATTGCAGTTTCGGGACGGCCCCAATCTTTTTGGTGATGAACGACTAGTAGTCTCTGACAAAAGTACGCAGTTGCCAGATGCTGCTAAGCGAGTTCTGGCCAACACAAAGGTTGACTTTGTCATTCGAGGATACCAGTTGCGGAGGTTCGTGGAGGACGCGACCCCGCAAGGACGATACAAGGAGATCGCGTCTTGGTTTGGATTGGACCCCCTAGATTCGATGCAAACTAACTTAAGGCAACTTCGAACCCAAGTGAGGAGCAAGGCAGAGTCTGATTCTGAAAGGGAGGAGCGCCTCAACGACCTCAAGCTATTGACTGAAAACAAGATATCACGTTGGGACGATGCTGAGATTAGGACATGGTTCACTTCAGAATATTTGGCGCCCCTCGATAAGAATCTCACTATTGGCAGTCTCTCCACCACCGATAGTGGGTATGAGGAACTTCAAAGGCGAAAGTTGAAGGAGGAGGAGGCTTTAGGGGTGAGGGAGCTTAGTCGCCTCATCTCGATTGTCAACCAGACTCATGAAACACCTTCAGAACAAACCAATAGCCCTAGTGGCGACATTGTGAGCTTTGAGGGGAGTGTTTTCAGCTATGCAGCAGCCTTGGAAAAGGAAGAAGATGAACGGCAACGGAACAGTGACGCTGTCTTTAGGGACGTATGGGAAGAGGCAAAGAAGCTATTTGAGTCAACTCCAACAGGACTTGAAGTTTGTCCAGTCTGCGAGACTCCATTAGTCGATACCCCTCTTGGTACCCACGCACAGATTCACCTAAGTCTTACAGGCAAATTAGGGGGCCTTGCCGCCTATGGGCGAGTTGAGCAGGAACTTAGAGAGGCCAAGACGGAACTTGAACGCTACCACAACGATCTGAAGACGCGTCTTCAACAACTGATTTCTGATCTCACCATTGCTGGGTACGACGCTAGTACCCTGTCGGTCTACTTGCAGCTCTTGAACGAGTGGAAAGTTGGAAACGACGCTCCCGACAGCACACAGGCTATATCTGGACTCACCTGGCTGCGATCCTCAATGATCGCAAGAAGGGACACCATTGAAGCTCAACAAGGCAACCGGACGTACGCACGTGCGACAAGGGTATTCAGCCAACTTGCTCAGACTCAAAGCGATTTACAACGAATTCAGAAAACCAAGAGTGAACTCCTAAGCCTCAGCAATGAACTCACAAGACAGGCTCAAGTCATTGGCCAGGCGGTTGCCGACCACACTCAGTCACTCATTAGGCGACTCGAAAGCGATGTAAAGACAATATATGAAGAAATTCAAGGACCAGGTGCCGTTGCCCCTCCAATCTATTTTCAGTTTCCTCGAGAGGACAATCTCAATCAACAGCGCCTTCAACTATTCATAGATTTCTCTCCTAATAGAAAGCGCGTGGTTCCGAGTGGGTACCTCAGCGATTCACAGATTCACACATTGGGCCTGGCTCTACGGCTTGCTGCGATTCGGTTCCTGAATGGGAATGCGCCCATCATCGTGCTCGATGACATTGTGACTTCATACGATGCGGATCATCGCAAGTCCATCGCAGCGGCATTGGCCAAACACTTCACCGACTTTCAGATCATCATTGTCACCCACGACGAGCAATTTTTTGCTCTCCTAAAGGACCACCTTCCCGAGGCGCACTGGTTATTCAAAAGGATTACCCAAATTCGGCACGGGATTGGTCCGTTGTTCAGCGATCATCGCACTCCGGACCAAGTCATTGACAACAAGTTGGCGGCCGGTGAAACAGCAGCCAATGAAATGCGACAAGCTGAGGAGGAATGGCTACTAGACATTTGCAGAGGGTTCCGAACAAAGGTGACCATCCGCTCGATTGAGCGGTCCTATCAATACGATCGATCTGAATTGGCTGACTCTCTAGCTAACTTTCTCAAGAGCATTGGGCTCACCTTGCCGACAATTCACGGGGTCTCCAATAGCTTCTTGAATAGCTTGCGGCAAGGCGTTGTTGAGAACTTCGCGAGTCATTTCTCAGACAATCCCTACAAGAACATCTCTATTGGAGACGAGCAAACTCGTTGGAATGAATTCAAGGTCTTCCGTGACCTGTTTGTGTGTCACCATTGCGGCAGGTCGCGATTCACAAGACCAGATGAACTATCGAAACCTGTCTGCAAGAGTTGCGAAACACAATTCGGGTTTCAACCCCCCCCAAGCACCGCTTCTGTATCAGAGTAGCCCCACCCCCGCCCCTCTGGATTCCTGCCTTCGCAGGAATGACGCGCGGGGGGTTGGGGGATGCGATGAGGGATGCATGCGAGGTTGCCCGGCCCCGCCCCGAGGGCCTGCGGCCCCCGTTCATCCTTCGATTTCCCTCAGGACGAACGGCCCCTCACCACCGCCCCTAGTTTCCCCGTCCTCCGCCCTTCTGGATTCCCCCGCTTTCGCGGGGGCAGGCTCTGCCTGCGCAGGAATGACGCGTGGGGGGTTGGGGGTGGCGAGGGGGGATGGGTGCGGAGGGGCCCCGCCCCGCCCCTGGATACCGGCCTCCGCCGGTATGGAGGCGTGGGGGGTATGGAGGCGTGGGGGGTAGGTCGGTGTCGGGGGTCAGGGGGTGCGGCGGTTGGTGGAGAGGGCGTCTCCGAGGAGGGCGAAGGCGGCTGCGGTGGTGGCGAGGGCGGCGGCGGGGGTTAGGGTTAGCCAGGGGGCGGTTTCGAGGAATTCTCTGCCCTCGTTGAGCATGCCGCCCCAGGAGGGGGTGGGTGGGGGGGCGCCGAGGCCGAGGTAGCTGAGGGCGGCCTCGGTGGCGAGGGCGGTGGCGACGAAGCCGGTGGCGTAGACGAGGACGGGGCCGAGGCTGTGCGGGAGCACGTGGCGGAGGAGGACTCGCGCGGGGCTGGCGCCAATGGTGACGGCGGAGGCGACGTAGCCGGCGGAGCGGACGGTGAGGGCGCTCGAGCGGGCGAGTCGGGCGGCCTGGGGCGCGAGGACGAGGGCGATGGCCGCCGCAACGGACCAGACGGAGACGTTCAGCGAGACGACCACGACGACGGCGAGGGCGAGGAGGGGGAATCCGAGGAGGGCGTCGACGACGCGCTGGACGGCGAGGTCGAGCCAGCCGCCGCGGTAGGCGCTGGCGAGGCCAACGGCCGCGCCGAGGACGGCGCCCGTCGCGACGCCGCCGACGGCGACGGCGAGGGCGGTGCGGGTGCCGTGGAGGACGCGGGAGAGGACGTCGCGGCCGAAGTTGTCGGAGCCGAGGAGGAAGTCGGCGGAGGGGGCCTCGAGTCGGCGGGCGGTGTCCTGCGCGAGGGGGTCGGCGGGCGCGAGGACGCCGGCGAGGAGGGCGGCGAGGACGGCGAGGGCGACGACGGCGGCGGGAGCGTGCGCGAGCGCGCGAGAGGGGGAGGGGAGACTCCCCCATCCCAACCTTCCCCCTGAGGGGGAAGGGGCTTCCGCTCCCCGCACCTCTGGGTTCCCGCCTGCGCGGGAACGACGAGTGAAAAGGGGGTTCATGCGGTCACCGCCTGGCGGGGTTGCTGCACCCGCGGGAACGACGGGACGGGGGACGCCCCTCTGCCCCGCCCCTCTGGATTCCTGCCTCCGCAGGAATGACGAGACGGTGGGCGAAGGGTGGGCGGGAAGGGGGACGCCCCTCTGCCCCCCGGCCCTGGGTTCCCGCTTTCGCGGGAACGACGAGAAGGGCGCAGGATTAACGGGAGGAGACTCCCCCATCCTAACCTTCCCCCCGAGGGGGAAGGGACCTGGTGCTCATGGCGAGAGGGGTGGGTCATGCGGTCACCGCGTGGGGGTCTGGGGTGAAGGAGACGCGGGGGTCGAGCCAGGCGTAGGCGAGGTCGAGGGCGAGGTTGACGAGGAGGACGGCGAGGACGAGGAGGGTGGTGAGGGACTGGACGACGGGGAAGTCGCGGACGAGGGCGGCCTCGACGAGGCCTCGGCCGAGGCCGGGGAGGCCGAAGATGGACTCGAGGATGAGGGCGCCGCCGAGGAGGGCGCCGAACTGGACGCCGAGGGTCGTGAGGACGGGGAGGAGCGCGTTGCGGAGGGCGTGGCCGATGACGACGCGCCGCGCGGGGAGGCCCTTGGCGATCGCGGTGAGCACGTAGGGCTGCGCGAGGGTGTCGGCGACGGCGGCGCGGGTGACGCGGAGGACGTGGGCGCCGTACTCCCAGCTCAGGAGCGCGGCGGGGATGGCGACCATGAGGGCGTGCTGCCACGGGTCCTCGAAGGGGCCGGCGTAGACGATGGGGGGCGACCAGCCGAGGAGGAGCAGCAGGCCGAGAAGGGCGAGGAGCGCGAGGAGGAAGCTGGGCGTCGCGAGGCCGGGGAGCATGGCGAGGCGGGCGAGGTGGTCGGGCCAGCGGCCGCGCTGCCAGCCGGCGAGGACGCCGAGGGGGAGCCAGACGACGAGGGTGATCGCGAGGGCGTAGAGGGCGAGGAGGGCGGTCACGGGCGCCTGCCGGGCGAGCTGCGAGCGGATGGGCTGGCCGTCGATGAGGGCGTCGCCGCCGAAGGAGCCGTCGAGCATGGCGGCGAGCCAGCGGGCGTACTGGGTGGGGAGGGGGTCGTCGAGGCCGAGCTCGGCGCGGAGGGCCTCACGGACCTCGGGCGAGTGGGTGGTCTCGCCGCCGCCGGAGAGGATGGTGGCGGCGACGTCGCCGGGGAGAGCGCGCATGAGGGCGAAGACGACGAGGGAGGCGAGGAGGGCCGTCGGCAGGACAAGGGCGAGGCGTCGGGCGAGGTAGGCGTGGGTCATGGCTGTGGCGCGCTCCGTCGGTGTGTGTTTCGTGGGGACAGGATACGGCATGGGGGGCCGGGGTGGGGACGCCCCTCGGCGCCGCACCTCTGGATTCCTGCCTGCGCAGGAATGACGAGGCGGGGGTTGGGGGCGGAATTGGGGGAGGCGCCGGGGTTCCTGCCTGCTCGGGAGCGACGCGGCGGGGGGAGCGGGGGCACGCAGTCCAAAGTCCACGTCCATCAAATGTTGCCGCTACCAATTTTGTGTCATTTCATGCGTCCGGTAGGCGGGGTACTATGCACCATTCCCCAAAAGGGGACATATGTGCACATCACTCAAAGGGCGGCTATCGGGGACGGAGGCGGTGTGTTCACTGACGGACACGCGGCCAAGGTGGAGTCGCTCGCCCACGCCGCTACGGGTTTCCCTTTCGGTCATGCCAGAACGATACGAGGGGAGACAACCGAAATGATGGGAACATCACTTCGTACGTGGTTCGCAGTGTTGGCGGTCATGGCCGTCGCCGTCGTTCTTAGCGGCTGTACGGACAGTCCCGCGCCCACGCCGGAACCACCGGCCGCTGCGACGGCATCCCCCACGGCTGCACCGACGCCCACAATCGCGCCGACACCCATCGCGGCGCCGACGCCTGCAGCCGCGCCGTTGACGCCGGCGCCCACTGCCGTGCCAACTCCATCGCCTGCGCCCACGCCAATACCCGCGCCGACGACGGTCGCGGTGGGGCCAGCCACCGTCGAACTGACCGCTTTGGGCGCGACTGTGCAACTCAGCGCCGAGGTGCGTGACCAAGTCAGCAGAGCGATGGCTGGCGCAACGGTTTCCTGGTCGAGCACCGCCGACTCGGTGGCGACGGTGGATGCTGCCGGTGTCGTGACGGCGGCGGGCAACGGGTCGGCGACGATCACGGCGTCGGCCGGGTCGGCATCAGGGTCCGCGGTGGTGACGGTGACGCAGGCGGTGGCTTCGGTGGAGGTATCGCCGTCCGTGACCGAACTGACCGCGTGGGGCGAGACCGTTCAGCTCGCGGCGGAGGCCCTCGACGCGAACGGGCATGCGGTGGAGGGGGTTGTGTTCTCGTGGGAGTCCGCCGATGGCCTGGTGGCGGAGGTGGACGCGCTTGGTCTGGTGTCCGGGATTGCGGGAGGAGAGGCGGCGATCACAGCCAGTGCGGGCACCGCGTCCGGGTCCGCACTGGTAGCGGTCCCGCCCACGTTCACGCTCTCCGGGACGGTGCGTGACAGCCGGGAAAACGGGCCGATGCTGGCGGGCGCCGTCGTGCGGCTCGAAAACGGCAAACTGAAGTCCATGGTCATCGGTCCCGACGGGCGCTACCACTTCCCGAACGTCTGGGGGACGGTCACGGTCAGGGTCATCGCCGGTCCCACCCATGGGACGGAGACCGTCGAGATCGCCATGGACGAAGACCGCACGCTGGTCTTCGATCTCGAACACACGGGCGTACCGCCGTTTTCGGCGACAACGCAAATCTCTCCGCAGGTCATCGAGCCCTCCGATCCCACGAGGCTCGAGAGCATCACGTACGCGGGACTCGGTGAGCTCCCTCACTGGGATAAACGGACCGAATCGGTGATTACGATCAATCCTTACCTGTTCGATGTGCGGTATGAAGGACAGGTGGTGGAGTTTCGCGGCTATCCCGAATTAGGCAGCAGGGAGGCCGCACAGGCGGAAGTCGAGAGGTACGCCCATGCCTTGGGACAGATGCCGGCGGTTCTGATGACCGGAATCAAGAACGTGGACATCCACCCCGGCGAGGGAAGGTGGAATGCGTCTTCAACCCTAGGGATCATCGTCGTTTATCCGGGTCGTGAGCCGGGTGATTACGCGGAAGTATTCGTCCATGAATCCACACATACCACGCTGGACATAGCGCACAGAGACTCGCCCGGCTGGCGTGCGGCGCAGGAGGCCGACGGTGTCTTCATCTCGGAGTATGCCCGTGACAATCCGGACAGCGAGGACTTCGCAGAGAGCTTCCTTGCGTGGTTCGCCGTGCGGTATCAACCAGAACGGCTGACGACCTTCGAAATCATTTCGATTCTGAGGACAATACCCAATCGCCTGATCTACTTTGATGAGCAGGGATTCGATATGGCGCCCTACACACTATCGGAGGTCCCGCATCCCTACGAGGAAAACGTTACCATTCAGGGCAGGGTGATCGGGCCGGACAATCAGCCGGTGGAAGGGACATTCCTGCGGGCCTGGCCCGACGGAGTCGACACTTTCGTGGATAATGTCGGCACAGCTACGACCGGGGAGGACGGCTTCTTTGCCATAGTAGTCCCCGACGGTTTCTTCATTTTGGACGTATTCGCCCCCGGGGTAAGTACGGTATCCGATCAGGGATGCACCTTCGTAGGTTGGCACGGCCCTGGGGGGTTCACCACCGTACGGGAAGACGCAACCCGCATCGAGGTAGACGGCGAGAGTGTCCTGGACATCGTCATTCGGTTTCCGGACCACCCGGACGACTTGCCTCGCATTGAGTGGTGTGCGCCTGACGATTAACCCGGCGCTGAGCGGCCTCCCAACGCATGGAGCGAGTCCAAGGCGAGATCCATGCGCTCCTTGACGGTGGGCATTCTTTCTACTAGAGACCTGCCAACCATGCGAGACGCTTAGCCAAGCCAAGTAAGGACACTGGCAAGCCATGTTCGCTGCGGAGGCCGGTCCCGGACATGGCTACGGCCTTGGTTCCAGCCAGACGGTGGTGAAGTCTGTGTGGGTGTGGCCGTCTTCTGGGGGGACGCCCCTCGGAGCCGCACCTCTGGATTCCCCCGCTTTCGCGGGGGCAGGCTCTGCCTGCGCAGGAATGACGCGGCGAGGGCGCGGGGGCGGGAAGGGGGCTCTATAGTCCCCCCGACCCCTGGATACCGGCCCCGTATCGGGGTACGGGGCATGCTTTCGCCGGTATGGAGGCGCTAGGGGCGGGGTTCCAGCCAGACGGTGGTGAAGTCTGTGTGGGTGTGGCCGTCTTCTGGGGGGACCGTTAGGCCCTTGACGTGGGTGCGGTAGGGGGCGACGTAGATGGCTTCGGCGATGGGGACGACGTAGGTCTGTTCGACGAAGATGTAGCGCTGGAGCTGGCGCCAGACCTCGAGGCGGCGCTCGGGGAGGGTGGCCTCGCGGAGGAGGCGGTAGAACTCGGAGACCTTGGGGTCCTCGTGCTTGGCGTAGGAGTCGGGGGAGACGGAGTACGTGCCGTAGACGCCCTCGGTGCCCTCCGGGATGGGGAGGACGGAGAGGCGGCCCTGCTGGGAGTCGAAGTCGAGGCTGGTGCGGGCGCGGTTCCACTCGCCCTCGTCGATGAGCTGGATGCGGAGGTCGACGCCGAGCTCGCGGAGCTGGGCCTGGAGGAGCTGGCAGCCGGTCGACTGGCGGGCTCGGCAGAGGTGGCCCATGGAGAAGCCGAGGGCGTAGCCGGACTCGGCCATGAGGCGTTTGGCCTCGACGCGGCGCTCGGCGAGGGGCTCGCGGTCGAAGGTCGGCCAGACGACGTAGGCCTTGTCCTTGAAGCGGTTGGGCGGGCCGAGGCTGGGCGTGGTCCAGCCGAAGCCGCCGAGGGCGACGGGGATGGCGGCGTCGCGGTCGATCCAGAGGCTTATCGCGCGGCGCACTCGTGGGTCCTGCCAGGGGCCGGGCTTGAGAACGTTGAAGGCGAGGCGGAAGCGGCCGCCCTCCATCTCGGCGTAGAAGACGTCGTCGCCGAGGTCCGCGTCGTAGCCGCGCTGGCGCTCGACGGTGAGGTAGTGGCCGAAGCCGCGGGCGCCGCCGTCGAGGCGGCCGGAGCGGAAGGCGGCGTCCATGGCGGCGGGCTCGCGGATGATGACGTAGTCGATGCCGTCGAGGAAGGGCAACGGGCGGGCGGCGTTGTCGGTCTCGAAGTAATCGGCGTTGCGCGAGACGCGGATGCGGCTGCCGCGGTCGTAGTCCTCGAAGGCGAAGGGGCCGAGGCCGACGAGGCCGACGTCGAGGGGGGAGACGGAGACGTCGCCGGCCTGGAGGCGCGGCTCCATGAGGTGCTTGGGGTGGGCGAACTTGAGGCGCGGGTTGGCGAGGACGTCGAGGAAGAAGCGGTTGCGCTCGCCGAGGACGATGCGGACGCGGTTGTCGGGGAGGGCCTCGACTCTGTCGATCTCGCCGAGGTCGCCCTTGAAGTAGGCGGGGGCGCGGACCTTGCCATCGACCTCGTAGCCGTTGAGGGCGAGGTCGAACCAGAACTCGACGTCCTCGGCGGTGAAGGGCGTGCCGTCGTGCCAGACGACGTCGTCGCGGAGGGTGAAGGTCCACTCGGTGTGGCTGGGGTCGACGGTCCAGGTGGTGGCGAGGTAGGGGCAGGCGATGTAGAGGTTGCCGCGGCAGCGCATGACGAGGTTGCCGGGGCCGAAGATGGCGCCGCCGACGTGGTGGAGGGCGATGCTGCTGGTGCGCATGGTGTCAAAGCCGGAGGGCGGGTCACCGCGGTTGGCGAGGACGAGGGTTCCGCCGTAGGGGCCGTCGCCGGGCGGGGGCTGCGGGGTTGGGGTGGCGAGCGTCGGGACGGCGGACGGCGTCGCGGGGGTGGCGAGGGGCGCAGGCTCAGCGGCGACCGATGCCGGCGCGGGGGCATCCTCGGCGGTGCAAGCCGTCGCGAGGGCGAGGCACGCGGCGAGGAGGATGGCGGTGCGGAGTTGCATGGGACTATTGTGGTGGGGGTTGGAGGAAGCGTCCACACCCCTGGGGCAACTATTTCGTATTGCTATTCCACCAAGAGCCGTTCCAAACAGAGTGCCACGTGGATGCCCAAATGGCCCAACTCTCCCAAGGCGCGCTGAACGTCGTCATAGACGACCGAGTCTTTGAGGAATGCGACATAGACTTCGGCGTAGAGTTCGTCCCGGTGGAAGAACCATCCATGGCCAAGCGCTTCCTGGGTTACGAAGCTGAACTGTTCGAAGCAGTCGATGACATCGCGCTTGCTAAGCAGCCTCACGGAGTTCCAATTCCTCCGTGAGTTGCACTCTCTTGCGCGTGCTGGACTCCTGTCTCGTTCTCCGGCCACTCTTGATGTCGAATGCGACACCCTGGCGGTGAAGGTACGTCAAGAGGCCTGAAACACCCGCACGCTCATGGCACCGGCGCACCACCTCCGCCAACACTCGCTCGGCTTCCTCCCGCGCCTCTTGTTCGGTCTTTCCGTAGGTGAAGACAGGCATCTTCTCGACGCTGGCGCACCAGTAGTCGTTCCGATCTTCCACCTGCACGACGAATTCAACCTTTAGCTGCAATCGGTCCACTCACTCGCCTCCTAGAATGACCCCTCGCCTCGAACTCAGGCGTACTCCGTCCCTATTTAGTTGCATGGCGCAGTCTACCATCCAACAACTATTGTTGCATTTCCCATGAAGGTTCTGCGGCATTGGGGTGGTAGCGCACTTAAGATTGGGAAAGCCATAACCCCTATTCGGAGACGGCCAGCACCACCGCGTCGGCGGGGTTGGCGGCGTCGATGTTGGGGTTGACCACGCAACGACTGCTCACCCGTTACGGATTACCCAGATCTCCTCGCCTTCGTGGGTGAACACGCCGCTGGGTTGGAGACCGACATGCGCTGCGACTCTTTGCGAAGCGATGTGGTCGGGGTGGATGCTGGCGCGTAGCTCTGCGACCTTGAAGTAGTCGAGGGCCCACGTCGCTACGCGTTGAGCGGCTTCGGTTGCGTATCCCTGTCGCTGGAAGGGGGCGCCGATGACCCAGGCCAACTCGGCGGCATCTTCATAGACTGTTGCCTGGATGTAGCCGACTGCGAGTCCGCTCTGCTTGAGGCGCAGGGTCCAATTGAGCCACAGGTCATCCTGCGTGGGCGAGCGTCGCGATTCCCACACACGGATTCTCTCCTGGACTTCGTCACGATGCGCAGGCGGTGGATCTGTCGAAAACTCGTGGAGGGCCGGATCTCTCAGGAGGGCAAAGAGGTCTGCGGCGTCGCGCTGCACCATTGGCGTGAGGTCCAGTCGGGGCGACTGGAGCGTCCACGCTTCGTTGTCGGGGATCTCGATCACTGCGTACTCTCGCGCTGGCCGTGTGAGGTGCCCATGACCGCATTGTGGTGGGCAGCGGGAGTGGGGGCAAGGCGGGGGTTACGATGGCCGAGTCAGTCGCGGTTGTTCACCCACGCGCCCAATGTTGGCCACGACGAGCCGCGCATCGGGCTCCACGCCCGCTTCCGAATCTCCGTCCAGGTAGTAGATGACCCAGTGAAAGTAGTCCTGGTACATGCGCATCATGACGGGTGGGGCGAGGAACATGGACTTATTGGGATCCTCAGGGTCGCGGTAGGGGTGCTCGCAGAGCCAGAGGAGGATATCGACTAGGCGGCCTCTTGTCTGGTTGTCCTGAGCGTCCAGAAACCGGCGGGCAGAGGGTGAGAGGACAAACCGCCGGGTAGCCATTAGTTCAGGCCATACTCGGCCATGATCTCCTCTTGCGAGGTGGTACCCAGCTCTTCAATCTCGCTCCGGTGGGCTTCCCAGTCACCCGGCTCGCCACGTTCCACCGGCGCCGATTGGTCGAATACCAACGGATCGTACTGGTTCGCGTTCCGAAAGGGCTTGGTCTTCTTGCTGAGGGCGGTAATCTTCTTGACCGAGTAGTGGCCATAGAGGTGCAGGACGTCCGAGACTACAATCTCAGCACCAGAATCCAGGCGCCCCACCTGAGCGCCAGCGGCCAGGCTGAACTCGGTGGTCACACTGTCGTAAATGTTGGGCTTGTGGAGAATTCGCACCATGCCGCGTTCAGCCAATCGTTCCGCTTCAGCCTTGATGGCATGGCTGAGGGCGTTCGGCCCGTGGTGGTCCCACATATATTGGAAGCCGGTCAGGGTCTCGCCAAAGTGTTCGAAGTAGGAATAGTCGATGAGGTAAACCAGCTTCACAAGCTTGGTTGTAGGCATAGGCGTCCTTGAATTGGACAATACCCTCAAGATTACCGTTTGAGCAGTGCTCATAGCCCGTTCCCCATTTCCCGTTCAACAACTGCCGCCCTGGCTGGCTGCATTTGAAGCGGAAGGCCCTTGGGGCCATTGTATACCAGCCACGCTATTAGGTGTGCCAATTACAAAGCGGTCCCTACCCATACACCGCGAGCACCACGGCGTCCGACGGGTTGCTGGCGTCGAAGAAGAGGACGGCGCAGGTGCGGCCGTCGGTGACGTGGGCGGCGGGGATGTTGCGGGCGACCGGGACGTCGGCGAGCCAGGTGGCGAGGCTGCCGGTGATTTGGACGGTGGCGGTGTGGGTTGTCGCGTCGAAGCTGCGGATGGTGGCTTTCAGTGTTTCTGTGGGCATGGGTCCTCCTGTGTGGGTGACGTTACAGGCCGGTGAGGGTGATCTTTTGCTGGTAGCGGGGCGTGCCGGTGCGGCGGTAGTCGAGGTCGAGGGCGGCTACGCGCAGGCGCTCGACGGCGGTTGTGTTGGGGGTGTGGATGGCTACGACGTCGTGGAGCTCCAGGGCGACGTTGGGCGGGGCGACGAGCTCGCCGGAGCGGGCGTCGCGGTGGGCGCGGGCCAGGATGTTGGCGGCGAGGGTCTGGGCTTTGGCCAGGGTGTCCTGGTTGAGGTCGTTGATTTGGCGGAGGCGCTCGCCGAGGAGGGGGATGGCGCGGTGGTCGAGGGCCTCGCCTACTCCCACAGCGCCGAAGACCTGGACGCGGGTGGCGTCGGGGGCGCTGGCGGCCAAGCGGATGTCGTGGACGGGGTGGTAGGTGCCAAAGGCGTAGTCGGCGGCGTCCGTTGGTTGCGGGAGGGTGAGGCGGGCGATGCGGCCTCGGAAGTGGAGGAGGTCCGGGGCCATCGCCATGAGGCGGCGGACGGCCGTCGCGGCGGACTCGCCGGGGTGGACGGTGAACGCGGGACGGTGCGCGAGCATGGCGTCGCTGGGGTTGGCGGACTGGAGGCCGAGGCCGACGCGCTGGAGGATGAAGCCGAGGATGGAGGCCATGGCGGCCTCGCCGCGGGCCCAGGCGAACTGCCGCCGGGCGCGCCACGCGGCGAGGAGCGCCCAGCCGTCGCCGGCGTGGACGACGAGGGTGGCCTCGCCGCCGCCGTAGCGCCGCTCCCAACCGGTAACCCAGAAGGCGGGACCCTCCGAGACCTCTTCGCCCATGGGGGTCAGGTAGCCGGGGCTGACGCGGAGCTCCGTGCCCTCGCGGATGGGGGAGGCGGGGTGGCCGACGGCGTCGTATCGGCCGTCGTCGTTGCGGAGGGCGAGGGTGACGGAGCCGCCGCCGGGCGACTCTCGCATGGCGAGCGAGAGCACGTTGGCGGAGAGGTCGCGGGGCGAGGCGTCGAGGGCGGCGTGCCAGACGCCGTCGGGCGTGGCGAACCAAAGGACGCTAGCGTCGCCCGTCATGGCGACGGCGATGCCGTGGGGGGCGTCGGCGTCGAGCGGGACAGGGTCGGCCCAGGAGTTGGCGTCGAACGTGGTGGCGGCGAGGGTGTTGAACATGAGCGGGCGTTGGTAGGCGCCCGCGCCGGTGTAGCGCTCGACGACGGTCAGGCGGGCGACGTCTCCCAACGCGAGGAAGGGCGCGGCGAAGGTGACGCCGGAGCCGGCGTCGGCGCGGGTGACCTCGAGGAGGGGCGACCACGCGCCGTCGTACGAGGCCGTCCAGACGCGGTGGCGGCCGGTTGCGTCGGCGCCGGTGACGGCGAGCCGCCAATTGGTGTCGTAGTCCGCGGCGAGGCCCGTGACGTCGGCCAGGGCGTAGTCGTGGGACTCGGGGGCGCCCCACGTCGCGCCGGTGCGCGTCGTGACGTGGAGGCGGGCGTCGTTGGCGGCGAGGAAGAGGGCGGGCGTGCCCGCAGCGTTGAACGCGGCGGCGAGCCGGGCGACGGCGCCGCTCCCGAGGGTGGCTGCGACCTGGCGATCGCTCCATGTTGCGCCGGAGTCGGCGCTCTCGCGGACGCAGACGGCGCGAGGGTTGGCGGGGTCGCGGAAGGCGACGAGGACCATCGCGCCGCGGGTGCAGGCGGCGACGTTGCAGGCCGTCGCGGCGGTGTCGAGGCGCGTCCACGCCGCGAAGTCGCTGTCCGTGCCGGGGTCGGCGACGCGCTGCACGTAGAGGGCACCGTCGGCCGAGGCCATGCGGACGCGGACGAGGGAGCCGTCGTCGGGCATGGTTGCGGCGTGGTGGAAGGACGCCTCGTCGCCGTCGTACCGCCGGGCGAAGTGGGGCCGCGCGACGCCGGCGAGGGTGTCGAGGGCCTCGACGCGGACGTGGGGGAGGCCGGACGCGGCGGTCTGGGCGGTGAGCAGGGAGTTCGTGATAGCGCGCATGGGCCTACGCTCCCCGCACGCGGAGCTGGCGCGGCGCGGGGTCGCCCTCGGGGTACATGCGCCGGACGCGGACGCCCCGGCGCGACCTGGCGCGGCCGAGGGCGAGTTGGAAGGCCTCGAGGCGCTCGTTGCCCCAGATGCGGTAGCGGCGGGCCGTGTCCTCGCCGCCGAGGTTGACGCGGTTGGCGGCGTAGCTGGCCCACGCGAGGGAGGCGTAGGCGGCGGCGCCCATCGCGACGGTGTCCTCGAACTGCGCGGGGACGGTGGACGACGTGGCGTCGACGGTGTGGAGCTTCGTGTAGTAGACGCGGAGCTGGTCTCCGCGGTAGGGCGGGGTGTCGATCTGCAGCGTCAGAGACGTGCCCCAACGGCTGAAGGGCACGAAGCAGGGCGGGTGGAGGTTGACGGGGAACTCGACGCCCTCGACCTCGAGGAGGCCGCGGAGGGGCGTCAGGGCGACCTCGCGGCTGCCGGCGACGGCGCCGACGGTGGCGACGGACTCGACGGGGGCGGCGCGGCCGAGGTCGTGGACGGCGTGCTGGACGTGGCGGTCGAGCTCGTCGTCGGTCCAGCGCTGGGCGGCGGGATCGTCGTCGCGGAGGTCTCGGCGCACGAGGGTGCGCATCTGGGCGATGTCCATGTCACATTCCTTTCGGCGACCGCAGCGCCGGGCCCTCGCGGTGCCGTATCATGGACGGCGGAGGGTGACGCTTTGGCCTTATTTGTTGTCTTTGTCGTTGTGCTGTGGGGCGGGACCATGGGGTTCACCCTGCTCCTCGCCCGTTTCCGGCTGACCGCCGGGACCGCTACGTTCCGGGACCAACTGATGGTGCGGAGCGTGGCGCTGCTGACCGTGACCGTTGCCATGTGGAGCCTAGCGTCGCTGGCGGGGCGGATCGCGGCGATCGAGAACCCGTCGCACCTGGTGCCGTACCTGTGGCTGGTGGCCACCGTGCCGCTGCTGGGGCCGCCGCTGAAGAGCAACGGCACGACGGTGATCTCGTCCGAGCAGTGGGTCTACGCATCGCTGCTCCTGGCCGCCGCGGGCGGGTTCGTGCTGGCGGCGGTGATTATTGTTCGCGTGTTCTCGGGCGGGGTGGAGCTGCAGTAGCGGTGCCCTCGCCCGTGCCCGGGACGCCCCCCGCCCCCCGCCAGCCCTGGGTTCCCGCTTTCGCGGGAATGACGGTAGGGGGGCGGGAATGACGGTAGGGGGAGGGGGCCGCTGTGCCCGTTCCTACCCTTCGAGGGCCTCAGGACAGGCTTCGATTTCTCTCAGCCCGAACGGGTGCGCGCCGTCCCGGGGGACGCCTCCCGTCTCCCCGCCAGCCCTGGGTTCCCGCTTTCGCGGGAATGACGGTAGGGGGGCGGGAATGACGGGGAGGGAGGGGGGGAGCAGGAACGACGCGTGTGCTCCCCCGCTAACCCGCTAGTCACGCACTCCTGTCAGCTTGGCGAGCTTCAGGTCGTTGAAGCTGGCGATGGCGACGTACCACTTGACGCGGACGCGGGTGGCGTCCTTGGACTCGAGGCTGCCGACGCGCTCTGCGACGAGGCCGCCGGGGCCGGTGAGGCCGGCGACGGCGCCCTCGCCGAACTGGAGGGCGTAGATGGCGGAGGTGTCGGTCGACGTGCCGACGCGGTTGTCGTCGGTGATGTGGTCGCTGACGCCGATGGGGACGCCGTCGTAGTAGTCGAGCATCATGCCGAACTCGTTGCGGTCGGAGACGAGGAGGCCGCTGCTGGAGGCGCGGGAGAGGGCGGTGAGCTTGCGGCGGGAGCGGCGGGACATGAGGAGCATGTGGGGCTTGCCGTCGACGACCTTGTCGATGAGCTCGTCCACCTTGTCGAGGGTGAGGGTGGCGCCGTTGGCGCCCATGGAGACGACCTGGCCGGCGGTGGTGAGGCGGTCGATGCCGTCGAAGGAGTCGCCGTCTGAAGAGACGTCGCCGTTGACGAAGGTGTCCTCAAACTTGGCGCGGACGGCCTTGGCCTTGAGCTGGACGACGGCGGCCTCCAGGTCCTGGACGTTGGAGCGGGTGGCGCGGAGGTAGTTGTCGACGTCGGCGTCGCCGCCGAGGATCCTGAGGGTGGCGGTGGCCTGGGTGAAGGTGGGGGTCGACTCGGCCCAGGTGTCGCCGACGGAGTAGAAGGCGGCGGTGGGGGCGGCGTTCTCCCGGTTGTAGGTGAGGCCGTTGCCGACGACCTCTATGAAGGGCAGGACCTGCAGGACGGGGCTTTCCTTGACGATGGTCTCTATGACGCCGGTCAGGAGCATGTCGTTTGAGAGCTTTGCGCCCTCCGCCAGTGTGAGTGCCATGGTGACTCCTCTCCTCTGGGCCTCGCGGCAAGTCGCGCCGGGGCCGTTGTGTGATGGAGAGGAGTTTGGAACGTGCGTTCTGTTGAGGGCAAGGAGGAAGTGGCAGGGTTTTGTGTGGGGGGAATCTACCAATCAGATAAAGCGTACCCTGAGTTCCGGCTTAGGGTAAGTTCCAGGTTTCCTGTTTGGGGGAGGATTAATTGGCACCAATCTCTGCGGCACCGTCAGCTCCATGGGCCTAAGGATTCGCGTCTTGTAGTGAGTCTCTCGGAATGCGGTTTCCGAGACCACAAATTCCTCAATCTTCCCAATTGTGGTTTCTTGGTTCGCAAACCGCTTAACCAATTGCTCCCGGAGAATGTCGAACTGAGGTTCATCTCCAAACAGTACCATTTGACGTGGATCGGTCGCGTCGGAGAATCTAAACTCCCCAGATCTATCTACCTTCCACATAGCCTCTTTCATCCTCTTCAAGCCCAACAAGTTGTTGGTTGCATAGAAGAGATAGTAGTCAGTCACGTCTCGATCATTTCGCATCTCGAATGAACGAACATATTTCGCTCTTGCTCTATTTCGTAGTTGATGCAAGTACAAGTCATGAAGTTGTCTATTGCGTTGTCTCGGGTCTTCTAGTGCTATGACCTGCTGCCACTCGTCTGTACCGAAGAAGGACGTGAAGTTACTAATCTGGTCAGGGAGACCAATGAAGCGGTTGATCTCCTCATACATGAAGGTCACCAACACCTCACAGCGTGGGAAAGACATAATCCGAGAAACAAGGTCAAAAGGGACTCCGGTCCAGCCAAATGGGTCAATGAACGCGAACGTAGGAGGAAGGCGCCGGGCGCCCCTAGTACGGCTATCAACAAAGTTCGTCACTGCTTCTTCGAATGTCTGGCCCCCTGCTACGTTCACTGAAAACCTTGATGGAAGCTCAATCTCATCAAGGACAAGTCTAAGCATGTCAGCGCGATTGCTACGTAGTTCCACGAATATGAAGACCATGTTGGGTTTGATTTGCCCCTGCTGTTCCAACGCGGCCTTGAGAGCGAGAACTGGGGATCCATCCTCGCCCTTTGAATATCTCCCTGGGCCAGCAAATCCATCAATATAGACGAGCTCCTCAGAAGGACCCTGCCCAAGAATTGGAATCCAAGCTTGCAGATAGCGCTTGAGAATCTCGTGCTTGACGCGTGTATGTGGTTCTAGATCCCAGATGGTGGTGGTAGGGGCTGCCAATCCGCAATCCTCCTAATCTGTTGGCCTCATAATGGAGTTTCTCTTCCGCAAAGTTTTAGAAGTTTCTACGAGGGCGCATTTGCCGCAACCAATGAGCTAGACGGGGATTCCCAATATGTGGGCATGTCATCATGAGTGCGACCGTCCAACTCACGTCCACCAGCCTTGCTGGTTCTACCGCCCCACTGCTTAAAGAAGAAGGGCACTTTCGCTTCTTCGCAATCCTCCCGAATCCGTCGTACCCACTCTAGGTCTATTGGTCGTGCTCGTACTCCACTCTCTCCACCAACGATGACCCAGTGAAGGCTACCAAGGTACGGGCTCAAATCAACGGGCTTTAGCAGAGGTTCAACTGAAAGGAATCTAACCTGAGCCGGGACCTCAGACAGAATCGGAATCCGGCGGTCGGCCCAATACTGACTTTCCACAGATACTCCCATCCACACATTGGAGGGCCAGTCAAGGTGCGGTGCAAGCGATTGGAGACGCTGATGGCGCTTTGTCAGAATCTGAAATGTGTGCCGCGAGGTCTCTGCCATGACTTCAAAAACCCGTTCGATAAACTCAAACGGTACATTTTCATGGAACAGGTCACTCATACTATTTACGAATACATGGCGAGGCGCTTTCCACTTATGGGGGAGACTCAACCTTGCAGGATGCAATTCAATAGAACTCATCCCGGGTAGGAACCGGCCGCCCAATCCGAACCGCAACGTTATTGCTTCAGCGTAACAGTTGGCGCAGCCAGGACTTACCTTGGTACATCCTGTTACGGGATTCCAAGTGGCATCCGTCCATTCTATAGCTGATCTATCCATTTGGCGCCCACCTTTCTGACAAGACCCCTGCCGGCTCAACCGCCCGCGCCGAACTCTCCTATCCCTTCATTCGCAGTCAGCCGCACTCTTGCGGGATGCGCTTCACCAGCATCCGAATTCCAGTACGCACATTTTCCCAACTCATCATATCCACCAACGGCGACCTCGTCTCGCGCAATCAAGACCACCTCTACGCCCCATCACTCTCTGTACTTCCGCCAAGAACGCCTCTTGCCACGTTTCTTGGCAGACAGTTATCCATTGTCGGTTTGATTGTAAAGAACATATGTTCCCTTTGCAAGTACAAAGCTGAACCAATAAATTTGGAGAAAATAGTTGGCAAGCCCAGGCCTACCCCCTGCTACCCAGCCTTGGCGCTGAGGCATTGGAAGAGGCGGTCTATTTGTTGCTTGGCTACGGTGCCCATCATGCGTTGGCCTACTCTGGCGAGGATGCCTGTTACGTTGACGTCGCCGTCGAAGGTTAGGGTTGTTGTGGTGGCGTCGTCGGGGGTGAGGGCTACGCTGCCCTCGCCCTTCATGTCGGTGCGGATGCCGGCGCCCTGGACGACCATGCGGTAGGAGTTGGGGGCATCGACGTCGCGGACCTCGAGGGTGCCCTTGTAGGCGCCGGAGACGATGCCGACGCGGAAGCCGACCTCAAAGGCGTAGGTGTCGGGGGCGACGGCGGAGAAGGACTGGACGCCGGGGAGGCAGGCGCCGATGACCTCGGGGTCCATGAGGGCGGCCCAGAGGGTGTCGCGCGCGATGGGGAAGGTGTAGCTGCCGTTGAGTTTCATGGTTTGACTATAGCAGGGGCGGGGGCCTGGGGCGAGAGGGGGCGGGAACGACGAAGGGGGTAGGTGGCGGGGTTGCCCCTCCCCTGGATACCGGCCTCCGCCGGTATGGAGGCGGATTTGGGCGGGGAGGGCTGAGATGGGCCGCCGTGGGGTTGCCCCTCCCCTGGATACCGGCCTCCGCCGGTATGGAGGCGGATTTGGGCGGGGAGGGCTGAGATGGGCCGCCGTGGGGTTGCCCCTCCCCTGGATACCGGCCTCCGCCGGTATGGAGGCGGATTTGGGCGGGGATGGCTGCGATGGGCCGCCGTGGGGTTGCCCCTCCCCTGGATACCGGCCTCCGCCGGTATGGAGGCGGGGTTGGGCGGGGAGGGCTGAGATGGGCCGCCGTGGGGTTGCGGACTCCCGTTCGCTCCCTTCGAGGGGCTCAGGACGGCCCTGCCCCGCCGCCCCTCTGGATTCCTGCCTCCGCAGGAATGACGATGGGGGGTTGGAACGACGGCGGGAGGGCAGGAACGACGGTGGGGCGCGGGCGCGTTGCGAGGGGTCGATTCCGGCTCGATTCGGGCTGGCGCGGGTACCCTTGAACGTGCCTCATGCGAGCGGCGCATAGATACCATTGACATTCACGCATGCGCTGCATACCCTTGCCGGGCCGAGCCCTATGCGCAATACACCCGGGGTGTCTCGGGAGGAGGTGCATCGTGAGTGTTCCTGTGGAAATCACCATCAATGGGCGGGTTTTCAGTGGGGAGGTGGAGCCCCGTCAGCTTCTGGTCCATTTCATCCGCGAGAACGCGGGGCTGACGGGGACGAAGGTGGGGTGCGACACCAGCCAGTGCGGCACCTGCACGGTGCAGCTGGACGGGGCGATCGCGAAGTCGTGCACGGTGCTTGCCGTGCAGGCCTCGGGGTCGACGGTCAACACCATCGAGGGCCTTTCCGACGGCGTTGACCTGCACCCGCTGCAGGAGGCCTTCTGGAACAAGCACGGCCTGCAGTGCGGATTCTGCACGCCGGGCATGATCATGGCCTCAGAGGAGCTGCTGCGGAACAATCCCTCGCCCTCGCGGGAGGAGATCCGGCATGCGCTGGAGGGCAACATCTGCCGCTGCACGGGGTACCAGAACATCGTGAGCGCAGTGGAAGAGGCCGCCGGCGCCATGGGAGGGAGCTAAGCCATGACGACGCGCTCATTCGGATCCGGCATTCGGCGCCGTGAGGACCCGCGCCTGATCACGGGCAAGGCGCCCTATACGGACGACATCAAGCTGCCGGGGATGGTCCACGCGGCGATCCTCCGCAGCCCGCACGCCCACGCGAACATCAAGAGCATCGACACCAGCGCCGCGGCGTCGCAGCCGGGCGTGGTGGCGGTCTACACCGGCGCCGACACGGACGGCGTGCTCGCAGGGATGCCCTGCGCGTGGCTGATCCCGGGCTCCGACCTCAAGACGCCCGAGCACCCGGCCATCGCCAAGGACCGCGTCCGCTACGTCGGCGACGCGGTGGCCGTCGTGGTGGCGGGGACGCGCTACGAGGCGGAGGACGCGCTGGAGCACATCGAGGTCGAATACGAGACGCTGGGCGTGGTCATCAACCCCAAGGCGGCGGCCCAGCCGGGCGCGGCGCAGCTCCACGACGACGTCGAGAACAACATCGCCTTCACGTGGGCGGTGGCCGGCGGAGACGCGGACGCGGCCTTCGCGGCGGCGGACGTGACGGTCAGCGACACGATCACGCTGCCGCGGCTGATCGCGAACCCGATGGAGCCGCGGTCGGCCGTCGCGTCGTACATGGCGGCGATGGGCGAGCTGACGCTGTGGAGCACGTCGCAGAACCCGCACATCGCGCGGTTTCTCACCTCGGTGGTGACGGGCGTGCCGGAGCACAAGATACGGGTCATCGCGCCAGAGGTGGGCGGCGGCTTCGGCAGCAAGATCCCCTACTACCCGGACGAGGCCATCACGGCCTTCTGCGCGATGAAGCTGGGCGTGCCGGTCAAGTGGACGGAGACGCGCAGCGAGAACTACCTGGCGACGACGCAGGGCCGCGACCACGTGGAAGAGGTCGAGATGGCGGCCACGTCCGACGGCACGATCACGGGCCTGCGCACGACGGTGTACGCGGGCATGGGCGCCTACCTCTCGACGGCGGCGCCCGGCGTGCCGACGATCCTGCACGGCCTGATGTACTCGGGCGCGTACAACATTCCGAACATCTCCGGGACGATCTACGGCGTGTTCAACAACGGCACGCCGGTGGACGCGTACCGCGGCGCCGGGCGGCCGGAGGCCACGACGCTCATCGAGCGGCTGGTGGACCTGACGGCGGCCGCGCTGGACATGGACCCGGCGGAGTTCCGGCGCAAGAACCTGATCCCGAAGTTCGAGAACGGCCACGACGTCGCCACGGGCATCATCTACGACAGCGGCGACTACGAGCTGACGCTGAACACCTGCCTGGCCAACGCCGACTACGAGGGCTTGCGGGCGGCACAGGCGGCGGCCCGCGCAGAGGGGCGGCTGGTCGGCATCGGCATGGCGACGTGGGTGGAGATCTGCGGCCTGGGCCCGTCACAGGTGGCGGGCGCGGTCGGATTCCAGGGCGGCCTGTGGGAGAGCGCCATCGTGCGGTTCCACCCCACGGGCAAGGTCAACGTCATGGTCGGCTCCTCGCCGCACGGACAAGGTGAGGAGACCACCTTCGCGCAGATCGTCTCGGAGGAGCTGGGCGTGCCGGTGGAGGACGTGGAGATCATCCACGGCGACACGGACAACACGCCGATGGGCTGGGGCACGTACGGCAGCCGGACGACAGTGGTGTCCGGCGGAGCCATCGCGTTTGCCTCGCGGAAGATCAAGGAGAAGTCCAAGGAGCTGGCCGCGCACCTGCTGGAGGCCGCCGTCGAGGACATCGAGTACGACGACGGGCGGTTCTTCGTCCGCGGGTCTGACGACCAGGCCAAGACTATCCAGGACATCGCGCTGATGGCCAACGTGGCGTGGAGCATGCCGGAAGGCATGGAGCCGGGGCTGGAGGCGAGCGCCTTCTACGACCCGCCGAACTTCACCTACCCCTTCGGCACGCACCTGGCGGTCGTCGAGGTGAACGCGGAGACGGGACACATCGACCTGCAGAACTACTGGGCGGTGGACGACTGCGGCGTGCAGATCAACCCGATGATCGTCGAGGGGCAGGTGCACGGCGGCGTGGTGCAGGGCGTGGGCCCGGCGCTGTGGGAAGGCGTCGTCTATGACGACAACGGCCAACCGCTGACGGGCACCATGCAGGACTACGCCCTCCCGAGGGCCGACCTGCTGCCGGACATCAACGTCGCGTCCACGACGACGCCGTCGCCGCATCACCCGCTGGGGCTGAAGGGTGTCGGCGAGGCGGGGACGATCGCGGCGACGCCGACGGTGTACAACGCCGTCATGGACGCGCTGCGGCCGCTCGGGGTCAACCGGGTGGACATGCCGCTGACGCCGGAGAAGGTCTGGCGCGCCATCAACGACGCGAAGAATGGAGGCTAACCATGTTTCCATCACAGTTCACATACCATCGGGCAGCCTCCGTCGCAGAGGCGGTGGAGCTGCTGAACGGGAATGAGGGCGCGAAGCTGCTGGCGGGCGGGCACAGCCTGCTGCCGATGATGAAGCTGCGCCTGGCCTCGCCGCCGACGCTCGTGGACATCGGCCAGGTGGCCGAGCTGAAGGGCGTGTCGGCGGACGGCGACGGGGTGCGCATCGGCGCGCTGACGACGCACGCGGAGATCGCGGGGTCGGCGCTGGTGCAGGAGCGTGCGCCGGTGCTGGCGGAGGCGGCGAGCAGGGTCGGCGACCCGGCCGTGCGCAACCGCGGCACCATCGGCGGAAACGTCGCGCACGGCGACCCGCAGTCGGACCTGCCGACGGTGCTGACGGCCCTCGGCGCGACGATCAACGCCGCCGGCCAGAACGGCGAGCGGGGCATCGCGGCCGCCGACTTCTTCACGGGCCTGCTGGAGAACGCGCTGGACGACGGCGAGATCGTCACCAGCGTGTCGGTGCCCGGCGTGGCGTCGGGCGCGGGCACGGCCTACGTCAAGTTCTCGCACCCGGCGTCGCGGTACTCGGTTGTGGGCGCCGCGGCCATCGTGAGCGTGGCGAACGGGGTATGCTCGTCCGCCAGCGTGGTGGTCGGGGGCGTGGAGTCGACGCCGACGCGGGCCGCGTCGGTCGAGGCGGCGCTGGCCGGGTCGGGCGTCGGCGCGGACGCGCTGGCGGCGGCCGCATCGGCGGTGTCGGGCGACTTCCAGGGCGACGCCATGGGCGACGTCTACGCCTCGTCGGAATACCGGCAGGCGATGGCGGGCGTCTACGTGCGGCGGGCCCTGGAGGCCGCGGTGGCGCGCGGGGGGTAGCCCGCGCACATGCCACAGGCGCGACGCCGACGAGCAATGCAAGCAGCGCTTACGGCTAGCGAACTGGATTCCCGCCTTCGCGGGAATGACGAGGTAGTGTGAGGGGGCGGCCGGTGAGCCGCCCCCTTTCTACCCTTCCACAGACTACGCCTGGAGGACTCTGACAGTGGAGCAAGCGACCGCGCCCGACACCCCCATGTCCGTCGACGCGCTGCAGGAGGCGCTGCGGGGCGAGATGTACGTCGCCGACCGCGGGCTGGCGATGTCGGTGTACCTCGCGCTGCAGCTTGGGCGGCCGCTCTTCCTCGAGGGCGAGGCGGGCGTCGGCAAGACGGAGGTCGCGCGGGCGCTGTCGTCGGCGCTGAACGCGCGGCTGATCCGGCTGCAGTGCTACGAGGGTCTCGACGTCAGCCAGGCGGTGTACGAGTGGAACTACTCGCGGCAGTTGCTGCACCTGCGGCTGCTGGAGGCGTCGGGCGAGGTCGACCGGAAGGCGGCCGAGCGAGAGCTGTTCAGCGAGGAGTTCCTGATCAAGCGGCCGTTGCTGCAGTCGCTGGAGGGCGGCGACCGCAAGGTGCTGCTCATCGACGAGCTTGACCGCGCGGACGAGGAGTTCGAGGGGTACCTGCTGGAGATGCTGTCCGACTTCCAGATCACGGTGCCGGAGGTCGGGACGTACACGGCGGAGACGCGGCCGGTGGTCGTCATCACGTCGAACCGGACGCGGGAGATCCACGACGCGCTGAAGCGGCGGTGCCTCTACTACTGGATCGACTACCCGGACCTGGACAAGGAGACGCAGATCGTCCGGAGCAAGGCGCCGGGGGCGTCGCAGCGGCTGGCGGGGCAGGTGACGGCCTTCGTGCAGGAGCTGCGGGGCGCGGAGCTGTACAAGGTGCCGGGCGTGGCCGAGACGCTGGACTGGACGGCGGCGCTGGTCAGCCTGAACACGGAGGCGCTCACGCCGGAGGTCATCGACGAGACGCTGGGCGTCATGCTGAAGTACCGGGAGGACGTGCAGAACGTCCGCGGCGAACAGACTCGCGCGCTGCTGGCGCGAGCCCAGAACCGCGGCGCGGGTCGCGGCGGCAGGCGTGGCTAGCTCGGTCGCAGGGCAGATGCTGCCGAACCTGCTGCTCTTCGGCAGGTTGTTGCGGCGGCTGGGGCTCGACGTCCACGCGGGACGGATGCTCGACGCCGTGAGCGTGCTCGAGGACATCGGGCTGCGGCGCCGGGGCGACGTACACGCGGCGCTGCGGACGCTGCTGGTGCACCGCCGCGAGGACTTGCCCGTCTTCGACGAGGCCTTCTCCGTCTTCTGGCGGCAGCGCAAAGACCAGACCTTCACGATGGACCTGCGCTCCATGGGCGAGCAGCGCCGCTACCGCTACGTCGAGGCGGGCCCCCCGCCGCTCGGACAGCCCTCGGACGCCGTGGGCGCCGGGGACGACGACGCGGAGGAGGGCGGCGACCGCATCGACATCACCCGCACGTACAGCGCCCGCGAGGTGCTGCAGTCGAAGGATTTCTCGGAGTTCTCGCCCTCGGAGGTGGCGCAGGCGAGGCTGTTCATGGCGTCGATGGCGTGGGACCCGGGGACGCGGCGGTCGCGGCGGCTGGTGCGCGGCGACGGCCACGCCCTCGACCTGCGGCGGACGCTGCGGGACAACGCGCAGTACGGCGGCGAGCTGCTGAAGCTGAAGCACCGCCGGCGCAAGGAGAAGCCGCGCAAGCTGGTCGTCATCTGCGACGTCAGCGGATCGATGGAGCGCTACACGCGGATGCTGCTGCACTTCATCCACAGCCTCTACGGCGGGCTGAACGGACAGGTGGAGGCCTTCCTCTTCGCGACGCGGCTCACGCGAGTCACCAAGCAGCTTCAGCACCGGGACATCGACCAGGCGGTGGGCGACGTCGCCAAGGCGGTGCCGGACTGGTCGGGCGGGACGCGCATCGGGGCGGCGCTCAAGGAGTTCAACTTCACGTGGGCGCGCCGGACGCTGGGGTGGGGGTCGATCGTGCTCGTCGTGTCCGACGGCTGGGACCGGGGCGAGCCGGAGCTGCTGGGGCGCGAGATGGAGCGGCTGCAGCGGAGCGCTCGGCGGATCATCTGGCTGAGCCCGCTGGCCGGCGGCGCCCACTACGAGCCGCTGACGCAGGGCCTCCGCGCGGCCACACCCTACATCGACGACCTGCTGCCGGTGCACAACCTGGCGGCGCTGATGGACCTCGCGCGGCACCTGAACGCGCTCTCGACGGGCGCGCCGGAGCGCCGGCAGCGGCCCCCGACCGTCGAGGCGGACGCGAGCGAGCCGGAGGCGGCGGCGCCGGCGCAACGCTCGTGGCACCGCGACGCCAACCCAACGTTCCGGCACCCGCTGTGGGGGCGCGGGGAGGGGTAGAGGGGGGGGTTAGAGGGCGCCGGTTCGCCCAAGAGCCAATTACCTTAGGATCTATGCAACTTCCTGAAAGCGGTCCCACACAGTCCTGTCGAATCGGCGAGCAGACACCACCTCGTCAAGCGATAACACTATCCGAAAATCGTCATGCTCAGCCTCGATATGCTTTGCTTCAGCCTCCTGCAGCATGGGGGCATAGTTCCGTGTTAGCCGCAGCTCCTGGGTTTGCCTGTTTCGATAGCCGCTGAGCAAGGGGACGAGGGATACATCGGCAGTTCCTCCCAGCGAAATTGGGCTGGCTGACACAAGCCCAACGTACGCCTTTCCGGTTCTCAAGGTGACTTCCACGTATCTTTGGTTTTCAAAGGCTTCATCGAGCAGGACCTCAATAACATCGCCGCTGTCTCGTGCCACTGCTCGGGCAGCCTCATTGCTATCGATGATGCGATTCAATGCAAATGGCAACAGAAAGCCAAGGACGACGCTCAGCGCCATGGCGTCCGTGAAGGCATTAGGGGAAACTTCTGCCCACAGCCACTCAGCCCTCGGTCCGCCCATGTAGAACACATACACAAGCGTGTAGGAGACGGCGAAGAGCAAAACTCCAGTTAGGGCTGCTTGAAAGAAGACATGGTAGCCGGAGCTGCGCGCGGCCTTGTATCGCGTTCCGTTGAACAAGGTCTGGAACAAATACCCAGCAAGTACGGAAACCAGGGGAAGACCAATTTCCACGTAGGATGCCTCCTAGCAAAGCCGATGAACAAGCGTACCAGCTTTCCTTCAGGGCATTGGGCGGGGCAATGGATCGACCTTCAAGTCCGCCAGTTGCTGGATCGCTTGCTTCCCTCTTTTACTTCGAAGGAGCTCAGAGACCCTGACATATCGCCTGCCGGACCGCGTCACATACACCTTCGGTCGTTCAGGTGACTCTTCTGGCACGTTTTTCTTTCGGGGGAACAGTAACATGCGTTAAATCCAGCGTTGAATTGTTTTCAATTCAGACAGCATTCCATTGGTTGGAAGTATAGCAACACCAGTTGGCCTGCGCAACAATTTCAAGCTCTTAGGTAAATCTTTGATTTGACCCCATCCCTCCCCCCTACCCCTCCTCCACCCGCCGTACCCAGAGGAAGTTGGTGGGGGTGCGGGCCTTGAAGGGGGCGGAGCCTACGAGGACGATGTGGTCGCCGTGGGTGACGAGGCCGTGGGCCAGGAGGGCGGTGTCGACGATCTCGGCGTTGTTTACGGTGATCTGCGGCAGGCCCGTCACCACCGGTCGGACGCCCCACCAGAGGTTCATCTGCCGCGCCACCTCCGGCGACGACGTGAGCGCGACGATGGGCGCCACGGGCCGGTGCCGGCTCACCCGGTGCGCCGTGACGCCCGAGCGCGTCAGCACCACGATGGCGCGTGCGTCGAGGTCGCCGGCCATGCGGCAGGCGGCGCGGGCGATGGCCTGCGCCTCGGGGCGGCGCTCGCGGAAGTCGCCGGGGTCGTCGAGGGACGCGGTGGCCTGCGCGCGCTCGATGATGCGGGCCATGACGGCGGCGGCCTCGACAGGGTGCGCGCCGATGGCCGTCTCGCCGCTGAGCATGACGGCGTCGGCGCCCTCCCAGACGGCGTTGGCGACGTCGGAGGCCTCGGCGCGGGTGGGGCGCGGCTCGGAGATCATCGACTCCAGCATCTGCGTCGCGACGATGGCCAGCTTGCCCTGCTTGCGGGCGCGCTGGATGATGTCGCGCTGCCAGACGGGGACCTCCTCGGCCGAGAGCTCGACGCCCATGTCGCCGCGGGCAACCATGACGCCGTCGAAGGCGCGGAGGATGCCGTCGAGGTTGGCGAGGGCGGTGGCGCGCTCCACCTTGGCGATGAGCGGCGTCGACTGTTTGCAGCGCCTGATCATTTCTCGCACGGGCCTGGCGTCCTCGCCGGCGTTGACGAAGCTCATGGCCACCCAGTCGACGCCGATGCTGAGTCCAAACTCCAAGTCATCGCGGTCCTTCTCCGTGAAGGTGGGTATGTCCAGCCGGACGCCGGGGAGGTTGATGCCCTGGAACTCGCCGAGCAGGCCGCCCTTGGTCACCCGGCAGCGGATGTCTTGGCCCTCGACGGCGAGGACCTCGGCCTCGAGGCGGCCGTCGTCGAGGAGGACGCGGTCGCCGGGAGCGAGGAAGCGGTGGATGTCCGGGTAGGTGCTGCTGATACGGCCGGCCTCGCCCTCGATGAGGTCGTGGAGGATGAGGAGCTCCTCGCCGAGCCGCAGCTCGACGGGGCCGCGGCCCTTCAGCGGCCCGGTGCGGATGCGCGGCCCCTGCAGGTCCTGCAGGACAGCGACGTGCCGATTCAGCTTGTATGACGTCTCACGCACCAGCTCCACGAGGCGCGCATGGTCGTCGTGCGAGCCGTGGGAGAAGTTGAGGCGCACGGTGTCGACGCCGGCGTGCAGCAGCGCCTCGACGCGCTCGGGCGCCGAGGTGGCCGGGCCTAGGGTGGCGATGATCTTGGTGGCGCGCATGGGGGTACTGTATCGCCTTTCCGCATGTGGTGTCATGGCCGCTACTGCCGCCCGGGAATTCTGGCCGCCAGTCTTTGTAGCACCCCCGCCCATGTTGCCGCAAGGACAGGGATAGGCGCCGCATGCCATTGATCAAGAAGGCATTGAGCGGGTAAGTCCCACCTCTCAAGGTACAAGTTACCCTCTATGTTCGTGTCGATTGCCAGTAATTGCGGCTTGGTGTACTAGTAATCGCCGTTTTATTCGACCTATAATCACCATATTTATGACCATTGACTACTATCACTCTTTCAAATAACGCTGGTAATGAAAGCCATCATTGCCAACAATTGGTGCCTGAAGGCGATCGGGCTGGACGTGGCCCCTATCGGCCTGGAAGGAGGCACACCATGCACCAAGAATCCTCTCCCACCCATACTCGGAGGCTGCTCATTGTCCCGCTCCTTGCCGCGACTGTCCTGGTTGTCGCGCTCTCCGCCCTGTTGCCATCGATTGCACTCGGGTCCGGCCACGACAGGGTGGACGGCGTGACGGTCGCGGCCGGCAGCGACGCCGGGGAGCTTCACATCACGTGGGACGCCCCCTCGACGGCGCCCAACGACTACCGTGTCGTCTGGGCGCTCAGGGGAGACTCGTTCCCGAGCTGGCGGGACCCGGATGGGAACGCGTATCCCACGGAGCCCGAGCACACCGTGACCGGCCTCGAGGCCGGCGGCGAGTACAAGGTCCGCGTGCGTGCCCGGTACGGCGGCGACGGCTCGGGCCCGTGGAGCGATGTCGCATACGGCACGGTCGCGGCGGCGGCGGCGGCGCAGGCCCCACGAATCGCCGAGCGGCAGGTTGCCGTGACGTTGCCCGCCACCATGGACGAGTGTGGCGAGCAAATGACCGCCGGTAACGTCGAGTCGTGCGCCGCCGACTCGTTCTCAGTCAAGGCCACGCGCGCGGACGGGAGCTTCTCGATCAACTGGAGCGTGTGGGCGTCGCAGCACGACAACATCAGCCACTACATCGTGCAGCACCTCGAGTTCCAGTACCGGCACCGCTTCAAGCTCGCGAGCACCAATGAGCCGTTCGATGTGGACCCGGACGATGGCGATCCTTACGCTGGCTACGCCGCGCCCAACAGCTGCGAGGCCGCCGTGCGCGACACGGACAGCACCGGGCGCGCCATCTCCTTCTGGTGGCGGTGCACCAGCCTGACCAACGTCTACGTGGACACGGAGGGCAACCCCACGTCGGTGGTGACGGACGCCCACGTGCCGCAATCACAACCGTATTGGGAGGACTCACTGGCCTCGCCGAGCAGGAAGCACGACGTCCCCGTCACGGTAATGCGAATACCCGATCGGGCGCCAACCAGCCTGGACGACGAGCTGACGCAGGCGGAGCTGGACGACACCTTCGACCTGACGGCGACCGAGACGCAGATGCTGCTCTACGGCATCACGGTCCACTTCGACGACGAGACGACCGAGTTTCACTACGCGCTGATCACAGGGTAACGCTGAACCAGACAGTGACCGGGCCCGAAGGTTTCGCGGCGCATGGGGGCGGCGGGCGATGCCCGCCGCCCCCTTTTGCTCTTGGTCCGACGCAGATGTTGTGGGGCCTGCTCCTGGCAGAGATTGACCCAACTTCCATCCTTTCTTCCTTGACTACGCAATCGAAAATGTACTATTTTTGATATTGAGCTCACTTCTATTGCATCTAATTTGGGAACATTGTATAATCACAGCTAATGGGAAGGCTGACCGGATTTGCGCATACTCTCCAAGAAGACCCTCAGGCAGTTCTGGGAACAGCACCGGGAAGCCGAACAACCCCTGCTCGCGTGGCACAGGGAAGTTGAATTAGCCGATTGGGCGACACCAGCACAAGTGCTGGAGCGATTTCCGCGGGCGAGCATAGTAGGACCGGACCGGATAGTGTTCAGGATCAGCGGCGGGAGTTACCGACTGGTGGCGCGAGTGTTCTATCCAGGGCGTCTGGTGTACATCCGATTTGTGGGAACCCACGATGAATACGAGCGCATCAACGTGGAGGAGGTCTAGCCATGTCGACCATTCGGGCAATCCGCACTGACGAGGACTACGAGAACGCCCTGGAGCGCATTCAGGAATTGCTTGACGTTCTGTCAGGGGATGATGGCCAGATTGAGGACCCTGAACATCCTGCGCGCACTGAGCTGGATGTTCTGAGCGACCTCGTTGAGCACTACGAGGGCAAGACGGTCGAGATTGGCTACCCCGACCCCGTCGCTGCAATCCAGTTTCGCATGGACCAAGTGGGACTTACGCCCCGTGACCTCGTACCGTTCATTGGAAGTCGCTCCAAGGTGTCGGAAGTCTTGTCCGGTAAGCGGGCCATAACCATGCCCATGGCGCGGGCTCTCCATCAGCACTTGGGCATTGCGGCAGACATCCTGCTGCAGCAGCCCGGATCAAGATTGCCGGACGCGACGGACGACATTGACTGGACCAAATTCCCTCTACGGGCAATGGCCAACGCCGGCTGGATACCCTCAGTGCAGCGGCTGGAGGACAATGCGGAGGACCTGGTGTCTGCCCTCATGCAGCGAGCGGGAGTCTCATCGCCTTCGGCTGCGATGCTATACCGAAAGAACGATCACAGGCGCCTAAACGCCAAGACGGACGACTACGCGTTGCAGGCATGGTGCTGGCAGGTCATGGCGCAAGCGCGGGAAAGGGTGTCGATAGCCCCCTACACGCCGGGGGTGGTCGACTCCGAATTCCTGCGAAACGTGGCTCAACTCAGCGTGGATGAACACGGCCCCACCAAAGCCCGCACTATGCTGGCCCAATCGGGAATCGGGTTTGAGGTTGTTCACCACCTCCCCAAGACCTATTTGGACGGTGCGGCCTTCCTCCTGGATGACGGTAGGCCGGTCATTGGGCTAACCCTCCGGTACGATCGCATAGACAACTTCTGGTTCACCTTCCTCCACGAACTGGCGCACGTCGGTCTGCACTTGGAGGAGGGCGGTGAGGACTCTGCATTCGTGGATGACCTCAGTCTGAGGGATGTCGACAAGGGCAGCGGTGACACCAGGGAACAGCAAGCAGACGAGATGGCAGAGGAAGCACTCATACCGCGGGATGTTTGGGTCGATAGCGCTGTCCGTCAGGAGCCGACTCCAATGCGTGTCCTCAATTCCGCCCATCGTTGGGGCGTACATCCGGCAGTCATCGCGGGGCGTGTCCGCCACGAGCGCGGAAACTACCGGCTGCTGACCCAATTCGTCGGCACCGGCGAGGTGCGATGGCAGTTTGAGGAGAGCCAGGAGGCGGCAACAACCTGAGCCCAACCTGCAGATAGAGAGGTCAGCACAGGATGCCAAGCGGATACACTCCGATGGCGCTGATATACGACTTCGACGGGACGCTTGCCTCCGGGAACATGCAGGAGGGGAAGTTCATTCCCAACTTGGGCAATGCCCGCCGCCCTCTCTTCCCTTATGCTCCATAGACATGGGGAGACAAGGCTCTCTCTCACCGGGGCGCCGGCTCACGGGTTGGAGTCTCGTCAGCCGACGGGTGAAGGGCATTCACCACTTCGGCGATGCGGGCAAGGTTGGCGGAGGAGTAGTCAGTGGCCTCGTAACGCTGTATCTGCTGCTCCTTCAACCCAAGGCGATGCGCTAGATCTCTTTGACTGAGACCGCGCGCAATGCGGGCCTTGATGAGGACATGGGGCAATCGGGCAACCAAGTCGAGAGCGGGCCAATCGAAGTTCCCTGCCCTCAATTGATCGTAGTCACGCAACTCTTGTTTCAGGTCTTCAAGCTGGCTTTCCATGGCTTCCACCTGCGCCCTTGCGATGAGCGGGTGCGTCCCCGGGGGCAAGGACTCGCGTTGCCGGAGACTTTGCAGCGCCTTGGAGAACCGCCTCGCCTGAGACTTCGTGATGCGGTATTGCCTCTCATTCTTGATCATTGCAGGCCTCCCAGGCTGATGGCGACAATCCCCTTGCCTCTCCCCGTCTCCTTGTCCACTTGGAAGAACTGGAAGAAGGATAGGCCATCCGGCTCGGCCGCGATGGCGGCAGGGAATAGCTCTCCCAAGTATCTGGCCTTCTGCGTTGCACGGCCGGGGTCAAACGTCAATAGAGCGGGATCCAGCGAATGCGGGTCCACCCCGCTCTCCTCCCAGCAGGCATCGAAGTCGTTTGGCAGTTCCTTCGACGTCACGAAGCTGCCATCGATATAGACGACGGCGCAGCCTGCCGTTTTCAGGTCCACCAACGCTCTCCTCATCCCTTCCAGCAACCTCCGCCTCGTCGCGTTGTGTCCAAACCTCTGGGATATTTCGTCCCAATTCGCCTCGTGGACCCCTGCCGGCAGAAGGCCGAACTCATCAAAGTCAGGAATCACTACACAATGATACTGTTGTGTAGTTGCATTGTCAACGCTGACCACTCGGCATCAGTCCGCAAGTCATTTCATGCCATGATCAGTTCAGCTCCTCAAGTATGACGTTGAATGATTAGCACGTTTGGCCCAAATTACCGCCGTTTAGCCCCACATTTCTCCCACGCCACTTCACCCCCGCCGTGCCGTGCGCTATGCTGTGTTCATGCCGCCTCTTCTGGAAGCACACTCCCTGACGAAGCACTACGGCCGCACTGTGGCCCTCGACGGCGTGACGTTCGAGGTCAACGAGGGCGTGACGGGGCTGCTGGGGCCGAACGGGGCGGGGAAGAGCACGGCGATGAAGCTCTTTCTCGGGCTCATTCCGCCCACGTCCGGCTCGGCGCTGATCCTGGGGCAGGAGCCGTACCGCTCGCCCGAGGGCCGCAACCGCATCGGCTACATGCCGGAGAACGACTGCCTTCCCAGCGACATGACGGCCACAGAGTTCCTGATGCTCATGGCGCAGCTCAGCGGCCTTCCGCCGTCGCAGGCGCGCACCCGCACCGCCGACGTGCTCCGCCACGTTGGCCTCGACGAGGAGCGCTACCGGCCGATGCACGAGTACTCGACCGGCATGAAGCAGCGGGTGAAGCTGGCGCAGGCCGTCGTGCACGACCCGGTGCTGGTGCTGCTCGACGAGCCCACGGCCGGGCTCGACCCCGACGGGCGGCAGGAGATGCTGCGGCTCATCGACCGGACGTCGCGCAGCTTCGGCATCAGCGTCATGCTCTCCACGCACCTGATGGGCGACGTCGAGCGCATCGCCGACAGCGTGCTGGTGCTCGAGTCGGGGCAGCTCTCGCAGGAGGGCGCCGTCGCGAGCCTGACGCAGGAGACGGAGACGCTGCTGATCGAGGTCGCAGACGGCGTGGACGCCTTCGCGGCCATCCTCGCCGAGCGCGGCGTCGAGGCCAACGTCGACGGCGCGCTGGTGGTAATCGAGCACGCGAAGGAAGAGGACTACGACATCGTGCGCGACGCCGCCGTCGACGCCGGCGCGCGGCTGCGGAGGCTCGCGCCCGCGCGGCGCACGCTCACCGACATCTTCCGGGGCGACCGGTCATGATGGGCAGGGAAGCCGAGGTCTTTGACCTTGGCTATCAGCGCTATACCGGCCTCCGGCAGGGCCGCAACCGTGCCCGCTGGTCCCTCTTCGTCAACGGCGTCCGCACGCTGCTGGGCATAGGGCGCGGCGGCAAGTCCAAGATCCTGCCCATCCTCTTCTTCATCTCCGCGATGACGCCCGCGGTGGTCTTCGTCGTCCTCCTCGCCTTCATCGGCGACCTGGTCGAGGCCGCGGAAGCCGGCGACTTCATTCCCGGCCCTGCGGACTACTACGGCATCGTAGCCGTGGTGCTGGTGCTCTTCGGGGCGATCATGGCCCCGGAGTTGCTGGGGCCGGACCGGCGCGACAACGTCCTGCCGCTGTACCTCGTCCGGCCGCTGTCGACGCTCGACTACCTCGGCATGCGGCTGGCGGCGCTGGCGGCGATCGTGCTCGTGCTGGTCTACTCGGGGCAGGCGCTCCTGATGGCGGGCCTCATGCTGACGGCGGACGTGCCGCTGGACTACCTTCGCGACAACTGGGAGGACATCCCGCGCATCCTGCTGATGGGAGCGGTCATCACGCTCTTCATCTCGCTGGCGACGCTGGCGGTGTCGGCATACGTCACCCGGCGGGCCTTCGCCGCAGCGGTCATCATCGTCATCTACATCATGGTCAGCACCGTGATCAGCGGTCTCACCTTCGCGGAGAACTGCACCAACACCGAGGCAGGATTCGGCGACGAGTTCCGCCTCGACGGCCGGGACTGCGACTACATCATCGGCGACGTTGCCCCGTACGTGGCGCTGCTGAACCTGAGCGAGGCCACGGACGGCATCAACGCCCTCGTCTTCGACCTGCCGGCGCAGTCGCCTTCGACCATCGCCCTTGAGGAGCTGCCGGACTGGGCGCCCATCGGCATGTACCTGTTCTGGACGGCGCTGCCGGCCGCGGCGCTCTGGAACCGCTACCGGAGGTTACGCCTATGACCACGGGAACCGGCGCAACTATCGAGGTGCATTCAATCTCCAAGTGGTACGGCAACGTGGTGGCCGTCAACGACGTCTCCTTTGAGGTCTACCCGGGCGTCACGGGCATCCTGGGGCCCAACGGCGCGGGCAAGACGACGCTGCTCAGCATGATGTGCGGCCTGCTGCGGCCCTCGCAGGGGGGTGTGCGCGTCCTGGGCGAGGAGGTCATCGGCAACGTCGGCCTCTACAGCCGCGTCGGCCTCATGCTGGAGCACGACGCCCTCTACCCCTTCATGACGGGGCGGAGTTTTGTGCAGCTCGCCGCCAAGCTGCAGGGCGTCAAAGACCCGGACGCCGTCGACCGGGCCATCGACGCCGTGAACCTGCTGGACGCGGCGGACCGGCCGACGGGCACGTACTCGCGCGGCATGCGGCAGCGCATCCGGCTGGCGGCGACCATCGTGCACGACCCCGAGGTGCTGGTGCTCGACGAGCCGCTCAACGGCACAGACCCGCGTCAGCGCGTCGAGTTCGCGGACTTCGTCGGGCAGATGAGCGCGGCGGGAAGGACGGTCCTCATCTCCTCGCACATCCTGGAGGAGGTGGAGGCGCTGGCGGACCGCATCCTGCTGGTGGTCAGCGGCAAGCTGGCCGCGTCCGGCAACCACCGCGCCATCCGCGAGAAGCTGGACGAGCGCCCCTTCGTGGTGCGGCTAATGGCGTCCAAGCAGCGGGAGATGGCCGCCGCGCTGGTGGGGCTGGAGTCCGTCGAGTCCGTCCGCCTGGAGGACGGCGCCATCGAGGTGACGACGCGCAACCTTGCCGACCTGCAGCGGTCGGCGCCGCGGCTGGCGCGCGACATCGGCAGCCGCCTGTACCGCATCGAGCCGCTGGACGACTCGCTGGAGAGCGTCTTCTCCTACGTGGTGCAGCGATGATCAGCGCGCTCTTCCTGCTGGCCCTGCGGCAGTCGGCGTCCCCGCGCCGTCTCTTGCTGCTGGGCGCAATCTCCCTGTTCCCGGTCGGGCTGACCTACCTGCTGGTGCGGCTGGGAGAAGCGGACCAGAGCGGCACCGTCGAGGCTGGGCTGGAGGGGCTGGTGATCTCGCTGGTCCTGCCCCTGGTGACGATGGTGCTGGCCTCGGGCGCCTTCGGCAACGAGGTCGAGGACCGCACGCTCTCCCTGCTGACGACGAAGCCGGTGCCGCGATGGTCGCTGGCGCTCGCGAAGCTGATGGGGACCATTGCCGTGGCCGGGCCGATCATGGTGGCCGTGTCCGTCGTGGTGACGGCGCTGCCGCCGGAGCGCGATGGGGGCGTCATCCTCGCGGCAGCCGTGGGCTCCGCGGTTGGGGTGATTGTCTACGCCTCCGTCTTCACGTGGGCGGGGCTGGTGACGACACGCGCGCTGGCCTTCGGGCTGGTGTACGTTCTGCTGTGGGAGGCGCTGATCACGACCTTCCTGAGCGGCACCCGCTACCTGAGCGTCCGCAGCTACATCATCGGCATCATGCACGGCATGGAGGGCAGCCCGTTCAACGGGGACCTCGCCATTGGGTACACGACGGCGATCATGGGCTCCGTAGCCGTGACCGTGCTGTTCTTCGCGCTCGCTGTGCGACGGCTGACGCGGATGGACGTGCCGTAGGCGGGGGGCGACGGGCCTGCTTTGACCGCGTTGCAGGTGATTATTGTTAGATCACTCGTCCATGAGTGGAGTCCCTTGCTTACGGGTGAATCGGCACTCTTGTCCAATTCCTTAGACTGACATAGCCCATACGAACAGAGCCATGCCATGAGTTCCCTAAAGGACATCCAAGAACTTGTGAACGATACCCTGGACATTACCGGGGGCGTTGACGTGCCCAGAGTGCCTGCAGATCCAGCTGCAGACAAGATTGTCTACTATTGGTACGGAATCGTAACTGCTGCGTTACACGGATCAAACCATCGGCTTCGGGCGGTCAGCCTATTGCTCGAAAATGGGCCTGCCTATACCGCTATTGCCCTAACTATTGCTCGTTCCAGCTTTGAAAGCGCCGCAGACCTTGTGTATATCAACAAGGACGTGAAGAGCCGTCTCCCCAAGTTTCTTCGCCATGGCCTCATGGCAACTAATGAAGAGGAGAACGTAGAATTTCAGGCCAAGATTGACAGCCTTGGAGTTAAGGCATTCCCAAGTACTAGGTGGATGCAGATTCGACAAGTTTGCAATGCCATTGGGTGGGACTTGCAGAACGACACTTTCTATCGATATAGCTCCGATTCTGCCCACAGTGGGACATCGCACCTAATTTCGGACTATCTAAAGCTAATTGGAGAGTCGAAGTCACCGGACTTGGTGACCCCCACTCTTTGCACAACTTTGCATTATCATCTGGTAGTGGCTGATATAGCCGCCTCACTATTCGACGGCTCAATCGATAAAGAGGCTCTTGAGTCAGCAATTGAATCGTGTAAGTCACATATGCAAGATCTAACACGCATGCAGCATCCTGATTCAGCATAGAACGTCTAAGTTCACATGAATCTTGGTAATGTAGAAATGAAGAGATTGCCCATTGCCGAGTTTCGAAACTTGGAGCCAATCATGATCACCACACCCCCCACCGCCATCCTCTTTGACCTCGACAACACGCTCTTCAACCGGGTGGCTGCCTTCCTCGGCGTCGCCGGAGACTTCTACGCGGAGTTCCTGGCGTCATCGGCGTCGGTGGGCCGCGAAGAGGCCGTCGCACTCATGGTCGAGTGGGACGACGACGGGTATTCCAACCGCGCCGAGATGCGGGACGCCTGGCTCGGCCAGTGGCCCGAAGCCGGCCTTGACCTCGACGCGTTCAACAGCTGGTACCGGCGGACGATGGACCGGCGCTCGGGGCCGGACGCCTCGGTCAACGATTTCCTCGCGGAGCTCAACCGCGCGGGCATGCCGTGGGGCATCGTCACCAACGGCAGCCGCAACCAGCGGACCAAGTTCAGGACGACGGGGCTGTCGGAGCTGACGTCCACCGTCATCATCTCGGAGGAGCAGGGGTACGCGAAGCCCGACCCGCGCATCTACCGCGACGCGCTGACCGCCCTCGGCCTCACGAGCCCCGAGGGCGTCCTGTTCGTCGGCGACAACCCCGTCACGGACATCAACGGCGCGCGGGCGTTCGGCATGCGGACGGCGTGGGTCACCCGCGGCAAGCAATTCCCGGCGGAACTCCACCCGCCGGACCACGTGATCGAGCGCGTGACGGACCTGCGGGGGCTGCTCGGGTTGTAGGCGCGCGGCGTCTAAGAGGTGCGGGAAGGCCTCGACATCACTGGCCTCGCCCACCATTTCGCCGCGCCCTCGGCGGCGTAGGAAGTGGGCACGCCCGCAGCATGGTAAATTCTAGCTACGGGCCTGTTCTCCAATCTGTTCGGAAGTCCAATTGCCTTATCAAATCAAAAGTATGGATGCACAGGACATTGAGGTCATCGCATACATCGGGAACATGGCGATTAGCTCGTCTCCGGCTTGGTCGGGAATGTTCCGTAGTCACGATGGTGCGAGTGTCGGCACCGGTAAGAGCATAAGCTACCAAGAAGGGATCACGTCCCAGTTTTTCCGTTTCTTCATCAGTTAGGTCACTGGCATAGCCCTGCTCTACCACTCGGGCAACTAGCTCAGGGAGCGCCTGTTCATCCAACACCATTTCTTCTTCATGCGCTTCAAGCCACTCTACCAATGGATCCTCTTGCTCCGGTTTTGGGAATACAATTTCCTCATAGACTTCGCGTGGCACCTTAACGAGACCCATCCTTCCCATCTCTGCAAGCCAATCCCAAAATTCCGGTAACCTTGAAATAGGATAGTAGTCTCTATTCGCGTCTATAAGAACATTGGCATCAAGGAGGTAGATCACAGGCGCAACCTAAGAATCCGTTCCGGCGTTCAGCAACGGTTGCACCTGACGTGGAGAAACCCCTAGTATTCTTGCCGCCCTCGATGATGAGAGAGCGTCCGCCGCCATCATGCGTTTCACAAGCCTGACGATTCGCGTACCAAGTCGGTGCCGACGTACCTTATAGTAGTTGGGACCACCACTCCGGTCTCTGGCCAATTCGCGATTTCGTTGACGGTCAGCACGCCATTGTTCACGAAAAAGGTGTGCGAGGCGACGATAGGATTCTCGGTCAATCAATTGAGAGCGAAGCGCCCTGTAGGCAACCATTGAGCGGCTGACCTTGTACTCAGCGGCTACGGCACCAATCTTGGCGGCAGTAGTCTGAAAATCTTCCGAAGCTTTAGCAGCAAGGCCAGTCAGCGCGCTAGCTGGCAACAATAAGTTACCAGCAACATCGTCACAGAATCGTTCCACGTCATTGTCTTCGTAGTCTCCGCTAAGGCCAGTTTGCCCCAACAAGAGATGGACAGCTTCATGCAACAAAGTAAAGGACCAAGCGGGTCTTGCGTCTTGGTCGTTTATGACTATAAATGGGGCTATGTTGTCAGCAATAGAAAAGCCACGAAATACTGTGGTATCAATGGCCGTCACGTAGTTTCCGAGGTCGCCTTTGAGCAGCACAAACACCCCGGAACCCTCAACCCCTCCTCGTAGCAAGTCAAAGGCAGAAGACGCGTTTGGTGCAGTCCGATAGCGTTCTGCGTCAAAACGAATCTGCATCCGCAGCGTTTCCAATACTCGTTCCGGCCCGTCCTCTAACTTGTGAATACCAATGAACGGCAGAGAATCGGCTTCGTCTTCTTCTTCCAAGACTGCGCGAACCATGCTCTGTCGTGCACGTATATCCCTCACCAAAGCGTCCAGCAGCCCTTCAGTATGGGGGAAATGCTCATTCCGTTGAGTGCGAAAGTCTGCTCCCCTTTTAGTCTGTGCCGGCGGTTTGGAAAGGTAGAACGTAATGAGTGGACGTTTGTATTGGTTCGCCATCTTGAGAAGCTGGGGGCGTGATGGTTCCTTGTGGCCGCTTTCCATGGCCTCCAGCTTATCTTCGGCAGTTGATCTTCCACTGGAATGAAGGCCCAGTTTCTTGGCCGCCACACTCTGTGTCAGGCCGGCCGACTCACGAGCCCAAGTGAGTATTTCAGGGTTGACCTTGGGCATCTCCTAGTAGCTCCCCTTCGTGTCTTGGAAGTAGTCTGTGAGTCACTTGGCATCCACGGGATTCCGCAAGGCTAGGCGTTCCGATTCTAGCACTCTGCCCCCCAACTCGTCTCATGATTCAATTGGCGTGGGGCTATCCCGAGACCCGGTCGCTACGTTTCCTCATAGCCGCTCGGTAGGCGATTAGCCATGATTCTATCGGTTTGCTGCGAGACCCGGCCCACATACCTCGTCAGGCAAGCGTGTGGCAGCCCCCCTCGCCCCCCTACGCCGCCTCCACCGCGACGCTGTCCGTGCGCTCGCCGGCGACGGACCAGCCCGTCGAGAGGCCGATGACGAACCAGCCGAAGCCCAGGATGCCCGCCGCGAAGATCGTGTCGCCAATGGTGCGCAGCCAGCGGAAGACCTCCAGCACGGGCGACTGCAGGAACTCGGCCGAGCGGGCGTACCACATGCCGTGCTGCACGCTCGCCCACGTCTGCGCGAGGCCGACGGGCAGCAGGCTCATCATCACCATCAGCATCAGCCCGACGTTCACCGTCCAGAAGGCGAACCCTATCGTGCCGCTGCGCCACTCCTTTCGCACCGTCAGCACTCGCAGGCTGAGCAGCGTCAGCCCAAGGCCGAGGTTGCCGTACACGCCGAAGAGCGCCGCGTGCGCGTGCACCGACGTCGTGTTCAGCCCCTGCATGTAGTAGAGCGCGATGGGCGGGTTGATCAGGAAGCCGAAGAGGCCCGCGCCCACCAGGTTCCAGAACGCCGCCGCCACGAAGAAGTAGACCGGCCACTTGTAGTGGTGGATCCACGACGTCCGCCGCGTCATCGAGAGGTTGTCGTAGGCCTCGTAGCCCACCATGACCAGCGGCATCAGCTCCAGTGCGCTCATAGTCCCGCCAACGACGAGGATGATGGGCGTGGTGCCTGAAAAGTAGAGGTGGTGCAGCATGCCAAGCACGCCGCCGGAGAGGTAGAGGATGGTGCTGAACAGGACGGCCATCGTCGCCGACCGGACGCGCACCAGCCCCAGCCGGACGAAGACGAGGGCGATGACCGTCGTCGCGAAGACCTCGAAGAAGCCCTCAACCCAGAGGTGGACGACCCACCAGCGCCAGTACTCGGCGATGGCGAGGTTGGTGTGCTGCCCCGGGATGAGGCCGGGCGAGTAGAAGAGGGCGATGGCGGCCACGGACAGCATGAAGATGCCGAGGAACTGCCGCCGCCGCGTGTTGCCCTCGGCCCGCTTCCACGCGTGGGCCAGCGGCCGGATCATCAGCACCAGCCACAGCAGCAGCCCGACGAACAGCAGCGTCTGCCAGAGCCGGCCGAGATCCAGGTACTCGTACCCCTGGTGGCCGAACCAGAAGTTGACGTTCTCGCTGAGCACCTGGTGGATGGCGAGCGCCTGCCCGAACATCGAGCCGCCCACGACGACCACCAGCGCCACGAGCAGCACGTTGACGCCCAGCCGCTGCAGCCGCGGCTCGTGCCCGGCGACCAGCGGCGCGAGGCACAGCCCCGTCGCGAGCCACGACGTCGCGATCCAGAGCATGCCCAACTGCACGTGCCACGTCCGCGCCAGCGAGTACGGCACAATGTCCGAGAGCGGGAAGCCGTAGAAGCCCGTGCCCTCCACGCCGTAGTGGGCGATGACGATGCCCGCGATGATCTGCCCCACGGCCAGCGCGCCCACGACCCAGAAGTACTTGTGCGTCGCGCTCATGGACGGCGTCGGCTGGATGTCGATGAGCGGGTCCGCCGCCGGCGTGCGCACCTGGCTGCGCCAGACGTCGCGGCTGGCGGCGAAGAACCACGCCAGCCCGCCGATGCCGCCGAGCAGCAGCACGAAGCTGATGACGGAGGTGACGACCATCACCGGGGTCGCGTGGTTGCCGACGAGGTCGTCGGGCGGCCAGTTGTGCGTGTACGTTATGTCGCGGCCCGGGCGCTCTGTCACAGTCGCCCACGACGCCCAAAAGATGAAGGAGGTGAACGCCCCCCTCCGCTCCTCGTCAGGGATGACGTTAGCGGGCATGGCGTAGTCCTCCCGGAGCTGGTGGAGCTCGGGGTCGTCGCCGAAGAGGCCCATGTAGTGCGACTGGACGGCCTCGATGGCGCGGGCCCGGTCGGCGGAGATGGTGATGACGCCCGAGTCCTCGTCGTAGGTGTTGGTGCGCAGCTCCTGCTGCAACCTCGCCTGCAGCGCGGCCGACTCCTCGGCGCCGAGGTCGTCGAAGGCGGCGCCGTGCCGGACGCGCGACCACGTCTCGGCGAGCCAGACGGCCTCGCGGTGCAGCCAGTCGGCGGTCCAGTCGGGCGCCTGGTAGGCGCCGTGGCCCCAGACGGAGCCGAGCTCCTGCCCGCCCACCGAGCGCCAGACGTCCATGCCCCGGTGGATGGTGTCGCGGTCGAAGACGAGCTGGCCGTTGGCGGTCTCGACGGCCTCGGGAACGGGCGGCGACATCTGGTAGATCTCGCCGCCGAAGTACAGCAGCGCGGCGAAGGACACGCCGACCGTCGCGATGAGCCCGATCCACAGCGCGCGCAGGCCTCGACGCGTGCGAGGCGCGCGAATGAACTGCGGCGACGATGGCCGTCCGGGGAACGCGGCGGCGTTTTCTATGGTGACCTCCCTGAAGCGGTCTTCCGGCAATACCGTCGTATTGACACACAGCCTACAAAGCTGCGCGACTTGCTTCAACACCCGGCAGGTCAACGGAAATGCGCCTTCGATATCGCCGGCCCGTGGTGGACGGACCCGCAGTGCCGCTACACGTCGGGCAGCCGCGCAGTGTCGGCGGTGTGGCGCTGCCACAGGCGGATGCGCGCCGAGAGGTCGCGGATGCGGTCGCGCTGGCCCGGGTCGTCGAAGAGGTTGACCATCTCGTGTGGGTCGCTCCCCAGGTCGAAGAGCTCGCACTGGTCGCTGGCGCAGAGGTTCAGCTTCCAGCGGCCGGAGACGACAGAGCGCCACACCGAGTGGTTCAGCCGGTCCACCTCCCGCGTCCCCTGCGCGCGGTCGAGCCTCTCCGGGTGGACGCCGTTCCACTCCATGAACACGTCCTCGGCGAGCGGCTCCGTCCCCTCCAGGACGCCCTTGCGGCTGCGGCCGTGCAGGCGCTCCGGGATAGGCTCGCCGAGCAGGTCGAGCATGGTGGGCACCGCGTCGATGTGCGACCAGTTGCCCTCGATGCGCCTCTGCCCCCGCGAGAGACCGGGGACGTGCATGAGCAGCGGCACCCTGGCCGACTCCTCGTAGAACGAGCGCTTCTCCAGCATGCCGTGGTCGCCAAGCTGGTCGCCGTGGTCGCTGGTGAAGACGACGATGGTGTTGTCCGCGAGCCCCGCCCGCTCGATGGCGTCGATGATCCTGCCGACCATCATATCCACGAGCATCACGCCGCCGAAGTAGTGCGCCCGCAGCGCCCGCCAGCCGGCCTCGGTGGTCACGTCCTCGCGGACGGCCGCCCACGTGGTCATGTAGCGGTCCTCACCGGGGTCGCCGCCGTCCAGGTACTGCAGGAAGTAGTCTGCCTTGACGCGACTGAGCAGCGATGCGCCGTCGGGCCGCTTCAGGAACGCCGGGCCAACTGGCAGGCTGGCCGGGTCATACAGGTCCTTGAACGGCCCGACGTAGGGCGAGTGTGGTTCCGGGCAGCTCACGTACGCGATGAAGGGCCTGTCGCGGTTCCGCTCGATGAACTCGGCCGCGCGACCGCCGAGCCAGGGCGCCATGTGGTGCTCGGCCGGGTGGTCGATGTGGCTGTTGAGGCCGAAGGTGCGCAGCGCTCCGATCTGCGTGTCCGGTTCGAAGCCGCTATCGAGGAGGTGCTGGTGATAGTCGCTGAGGCGCGGCGGGGTGTCGGGGCTCCAGACGCCGCCGGAGTCCTCCGTGCTAACCCAGTGCGTGAATCCGTGCTGCGCCTCGGAGCCCCGGCCCAGGTGCCACTTGCCGAAGTAGCCGCACAGGTAGTCGGACGACACCATCTCGGCGATGGCGGGCACGTCTTCGGGCAGCGGGATGCCGTTGAGCACGGGCCCGGCGGTGTGCGGGTACAGGCCCGTCATGATGGAGGCCCGCGACGGCGTGCACACGGTCTGGCACACGTAGGGGTTCTGGAAGACGAAGCTCCGCTCAGCGAGGGCGTTCAGGTTGGGCGACTTGATCCAGTCGTTCCCGTTGCAGGCCAGCGTGTCGTAGCGCTGCTGGTCGCTGAAGATAAAGACGAGGTTGGGCCTGTCCGCCATGCGCCGCCTCCTGCAGTTGACGGCGCCAGTATAGCGGAGGCGGTGGACGGCGTCAGGGGAGGGTGTGGCTCCCTACCCCTCGCCGCCGCCACCGTCGTCGGCTATGAGCGCTGCGCGGGCCGGGGCCGGCCTCGCGAAGGGCACGCGGTACGGCGGGCTGCCGACGCAGTCGGGCGGCAGCGTGATTCCAGAGAATTGGCAGCAAAATTCCTATTATTGTGTGATGCCGAAGGATTATACCCTGCAAGTTCCGCCTACAATGACTTCCAGGGAATTTCGATTTGCATCGCCTTCATACCGGACATGAGACAAGGGCGCTGGCCTTGAAACTGGCTATTGCCGCGCTCGGTCTGCTGTCGCTCGTGGCCAGCGGCATCGCCCCGACCGATGTGGTGGCGCAGGCCTATTCCTGCGCCAACAGCGGGGCAGTTGCCGACCCCGGCGATAACCCGCTGCTGGTCCAGGACTGCACGACGCTCTTCAACGCACGCGACACACTGGCCGGCGGCGCACACCTGAACTGGGCGGCAAACGTCCCGATGGAGCAGTGGGAAGGGGTCACGGTTGAAGGGTCGCCGCTGCGTGTCGTCGAGGTCCGGCTGGACAACCGGCTGCTCTCGGGCCGGATTCCGCCGGAACTGGGGACACTGACCGAGCTCCGTTTGCTGAGTTTTCGCATCAACCGTCTTACCGGTGAGTTTCCGGTTGAATTGAGCTCTCTCTCAGAGCTGCGATTGTTGGACATCGCGGGAAATCAACTGAGCGGCAATATTCCGCCGGAAATCGCCCGGCTCACCAGTCTCCAAGACATGGATCTCAGCGCAAACGACTTCGATGGCGCCATTCCGTGGGAACTGGGCGAGATGACCGGTCTCCGGCGCTTGATCCTGAATTCCAATGAACTCTCCGGCGGCATCCCTCTTCAATTGAGATACATGGAGAGCCTCACGGTGCTGAGTCTGAGACAGAACAACCTGACCGGCGAGATCCCTCCGGAATTGGCGGACATCCGCAACCTGGAGACGCTTTCCCTCGGCAACAACAACCTGACGGGAACCATTCCGCCGCAGTTGGGCAATCTACGGAGTCTCTTTTCGTTGAGTCTTCAGTTCAATGAGCTGACCGGCGGCATCCCAGACAACCTGGCGCGACTCTCTGGGCTGAATGGCCTCTACCTGCGAGGCAACCAGCTGACCCGGGAAATCCCCTCCTGGATTTCGGGAATGCCCCGTTTGCAGAGCCTGGACTTGAGCGACAATCAGTTCACAGGCTCCATCCCCGCCACTCTTGGGAGCAACCCGATTCTCAGGACTCTGTATCTCTTCAACAATGATCTTTCCGGGAGTATTCCCGCGGAGTTGGGCAACCTCCGCGAGCTGCAGGACGTGCATCTGGAGGACAATCGGTTGAGCGGCCCCCTTCCTGCAACCCTGGGCCGGCTCCCCGAGCTGCAGGTCCTCGTCCTTGACGACAACGACCTGACGGGTGAAATCCCCCCGGAGTATGAGGGTCTCTCCACCCTGCAATTCCTGAGTCTGGAAGGCAATCGGCTAACCGGGATCATTCCCGCCGGTCTCGGCAAGCTTGAGAACCTCGTGGGATTGAACCTGGGCAGGAACTCGCTGAACGGCATCATTCCCCCGGCGTTGTCAGGGCTCAACGACCTTCAGTTCTTGCGCCTCAACGACAATTTCCTCATCGGCAGCGTGCCGCCCGAGTTTGTCGACCTTCCGAATCTGACAGAACTGGATCTCAATAACAATCTGCTGACCGGCTGCATGCCCTGGCTCTTGTCGCGCAATATTGACCTGGATCTCACCCACGACGGCCTGCCCGAGTGCCCTCGACCACCACCGGTTGTGAACGAGGGCGGAACGGTCTTCATTGAGGTGTCAGACCTGCTTGAAGGCACGACCCTGGAGTACGCCATACTCAGCAACATTGGAGTCTCGGGAGCCGTCAACGGCACGGTCTGGGTTGAGGGACAACGAGTTGGCTTCAGGCATAACGGGTCGGAAACGACCGCGGCCAGCTTCACGTACACCGCACGGAGCGGCGCCGTCTCAGTCACGATGGTCGAGTCTATCGAAGTGACGCCGGTCAACGACCCTCCGGTTGCCTTCGCGGACACGGCCGAGGTTGCTGAAGGGGCTGAGGTCTCGCTGGACGCGACGGCGCTCCTGCAGAACGACTTTGACCCCGACGACACCCAGCTTCAGGTTACGTGGGTTGGGGACGCCAGCAACGGCAGCGTCTCGCTGGACGGCGCCACCGTGACCTACGTGCACGACGGCTCGGAGACCATCGCGGCGCGATTCTCGTACGCCGCCAGTGACGGCGAGTTCAGTGACATGGCCATCGTCCAGGTCGCCGTAACGCCGGTCAACGACCCGCCGGTTGCCACCCCTGACGCTGTCGAGGTCGACGAGGGGGCGTCGGCGTCGATTGACACCTCCCAGCTGCTGCTGAACGACACCGACGCGGAGAACGACCGTCTTCGCGTGACTGAGGTCGGCACGGGGGTCAACGGAACGGTCACCCTCGACGGCCTCACGATTACCTACGCACACGACGGCTCTGAGACGCGGGAGGGGTCCTTCACGTACGTCGTTAGCGACGGCCAGGGCGACGGCGCCGGCATCGTGCGCCTCACCGTCAGGCCGGTCAACGACCCGCCGGCGGCCATTCCCGACAGGGAGATGGTCCATCAGGGCGAATCCGTCCACATAGCGGCGGAGACGTTGCTCGTGAATGACACCGACCCCGACAACGACACGCTGCGGGTCGAGACGGTCAGCGATCCGGTCAACGGCACCGTCTCTTTGGACGGCGTGATCATCACCTATACGCACGACGGGTCGGAGACGGCTGAGGGGAGCTTTACCTACTCGGTCAGTGACGGCATCACCCACGACACAACCATCGTGACCATTGCCGTGTCCGCGCGGAACAGGCCGCCGGTGTCGGCCCCGGACTCAGCCGCCGTCGAGGAGGGGGGAGCGGTCACGGTGCAGGCCGCAACGCTGCTCGAGAATGACGTGGACCCGGATGGCGACGTCCTGAGCGTGACTTCAGTGGGCGGTGCCGCCTCCGGCGTTGTCTCGCACGACGGCGCGACCGTGACCTTCGAGCACGACGGCTCTGAGTCGACCGAGGCCCGATTCGAGTACACGGTCAGCGACGGCGAAAGCGCCGTAACCCAGGTCGTGACCGTTGCCGTAACGCCGGTCAACGACCCGCCCGTAGCCGTTGACGACACGTTCACGATTGATGAGGGGGGCCAGATCTCGATAGAGCCGGCCCAGTTGCTGCTGAACGACACCGACGCGGAGAACGACAACCTGTACGTCGCGGCGGCGCAGAGCCCTGTCAACGGCGCAATCTCGTTCGACGGCTCGGCGATCGTCTACACACACGACGGCTCTGAGACCACGGAGGGGGGATTTGCGTACTCCGTCAGTGACGGAATCTCGGTTGCCAACGCTGCCCTGCGCATCGCCGTGACACCGGTCAACGACCCGCCTGAAGCCGTCCCCGACACGGTTGAAGTCGACGCCGGTGGCGTCCTCTCGCTGGAGGCGTCGGCATTGCTCGCGAACGACGCCGACGCGGAGAACGCAGCGTTGCAACTCGTAGGAGTCGCCGACGCAGTGAACGGCGCCGTCCGCTTGACGGGCACGACGGTCACCTTTGAGCACGACGGATCGGAAACCACCGAGGGGCATTTCGCGTACACGGTCAGCGACGGCGAAGCCATCGCCGCCGCGATTGTGCGCGTCGAAGTGTCTCCGGTGAGCAGCTTCCCGCTTGGAATCGTAATCGCGTTTGCAATAGGCGCCGGCCTGCTGGTCCTGTTGGTGTTCACCTTCGCCGTGACACGGAGGTAATACCCGCCGTAGCAGGCCAGCATAGCGTAGGGCTGCTGGTCGCCGAGGATGAAGACAAGCTTGGAACCGTACGCGATTCGGCGCCTTGACGACCAGACGGCGGCAGTGTAGCCGAGGGCGTCAGGTGCGGATCTTGGCTTGATAAGCGAGGTCCCGCAAATTGCGCCGCCAATTTCAGCTATTTAGTACCATTCAATAGTTGACACACGCAAGTAACCTGTCTAAATTGGAGCATGAAGGGTGCCAAGATTTCGCCTTCGGCAGTTTGTCATTGCCGGACGACCTGTAAAACTGGGTGATGGGAATAACCTGAGAAAAGGTGACAAGCACTGAACGGTGATGCTGCGATGGCTGGAGAGCGGTCCGTACTGGATCATCTACTACCTGGTGTATATTGGAGCCCTGCTGTGGCAGGCGGCGACGGTCTACCCAACCCTCGCGCGCGAGGATTGGGCCGCGGCCCTGACGGTCGCCGCCGGGATTGCGCTCACGGCAACCATTGTCGTTGAGCTGGGGGTAAGGACCATGCTGCTGATTCCGAAGGCTGTCCACGACATATTGGAGCGAGGCCGCGCAGAGGGACGGGCTGAGGGCCGCAACGAAGGACGGGCTGAGGGCCGCGAAGAAGAACGGCGCGAGATTCTTGAAAGCCTCGTCAAAGAAAACGTCATCGACGCGGATGTCCGTAGGAAGATTGAAGAAGAGCGGAAGAGCGACTAGCCCCTGACCGGGACGCGCCCTATTCTGCCCTGACAGTCGCCGCCGGGATTGCGCTCACGGAGACCATCGCCGCTGAACCGGGGGGTGAGGAGCATGCTGCTGATTCCGAAGGCTATCCACGACATCCTCGAGCGCGGCCGCGCTGAAGGCCGCATTCAGGGTCGCGAAGAGGGACGCGTTCAGGGACTCGCTGAAGGCCGCGCTGAGGGACGCGTTCTGGGACTCGCTGAAGGCCGCGCCGAGGGCCGTGAAGAGGTAAGGCGCGAGATTCTCGAACAGCTAGTTAGGGAGCACCACATCACAGAAGAGCGTCGCAAGGAGCTCGAGGCAGAGCTACGGCTGGATCGCCGTTCCGCGTAGCGCCCCGCATGCCAACCACGCTCGGCAACTAGCCTCAGGCCACACCCGCCGCGACACGGGGCCGCACGAAGACCCGCCACACCCGGTAGCCCTCGAGGAGGATGAGCGGCACGTACTGCACGACGGCGCCCCGGGCCTCCTCTCCCACGAGCACCCAGTGGACGAGCACCACGACGGCCGCCGCATACACGAGCCGGTGCAGGACCCGCCACCGGCGCCCCAGCAGCCGGACCGCCCAGTCGTTTGACGTGAGCGCGAGCGGGAGGAAGAAGAAGAGGCCCAGCCACCCGGCCAGGATGCTCAGGGTGAAGAACTGCCCCAGCACCTCGCGCGCGGAGCCGAGGTCGACGAGGTAGATGACCGCGTGCACGGCGGCGTAGGCGAAGGCCGCAACGCCGAAGTAGCGGCGGCGGTCCAGCAGCCACCGGAAGAACCGCCACCGCGGCGCCAGCATCACCAGCGGCGTCATCATCATCGCGATGACCATGAGCCTCGCGGAGAACTCCCCGGACTCGTGCAGCGCGTCCGCCGCGGCGTGATCGCCGCCCGCGAGGAGCGCCGAGGCGATGGGCAGGGATGGCAGGCACAGCACGGCCCAGATGAAGTAGCGTGAATTCAATCCGGTCCGCACCAGGCCCACTATGCACCTCAACGGCACACCATGTTCTTGATCGGCGTGCGCCGCCGCTTAGGAGAACGGAAGCGAAGTCGGCGGGTTAGCGGCGTTCGAGCGCCGACTGCGGCTATGTCGATTCCTGGGCAGGCCCCGGCCCCTACCCCTCGCCGCCGCCGCCGTTGGCGATGAGCGCCGCGCGGGCCGCGGCCAGCCTCGCGACGGGCACGCGGTACGGCGAGCAGCTCACGTAGTCCAGCGGGAGGGTGTGGAAGAATTCGATGCTCCTCGGGTCGCCGCCGTGCTCGCCGCAGATGCCCATGGAGATGCCCGGGCGCGCCTGGCGGCCGAGCCTGCAGGCCGTGCTGATGAGCTGCCCAACGCCGTCGCGGTCGACCACCTGGAACGGGTTCTCCTCCAGGATGCCGGCCTCCTTGTAGCGGTTGAGGAACTTGACCTCGACGTCGTCGCGGCTGAAACCGAAGGTGTTCTGCGTCAGGTCGTTGGTGCCGAAGCTGAAGAACTCCGCGGTCTCGGCAATCTGGTCGGCGATGAGCGCCGCCCGCGGGATCTCAATCATCGTGCCGATCTCGTAGTTCTGCGTGTTGCCCGTCGCCTCCTGGAACTCGCGGATGGTCGCCTCCAGGGTCTCGCGCAGCCGCGTGAACTCGTTGGTGTGCGACACCAGCGGGATCATGATCTCCGGCGCGACGGGGATGCCCTCCTCCGCCACCTGCGCGGCGGCGCGGATGATGGCGCGCACCTGCATGGTGTAGATCTCCGGGAAGATGAGGCCCAGGCGGCAGCCGCGCATTCCAATCATCGGGTTGGACTCGCGCATCTCGTCGGAGGCGTAGAGGAGGTTCTGCTTCTGCTCCAGCTCGTCCGGGTTCGCGCCGGTGACGCGGAGCTCGATGACCTCGGCGAAGAGATCGTCCCGCGACGGCAGAAACTCGTGCATGGGCGGGTCGAGGAGCCGGATGACGACCGGCTTGCCCTTCATCGCCTGCAGAATGCCGACGAAGTCTGAGATCTGGAACTCCTCAAGCTCCGCGAGGGCCTTGCGGTAGCGCTCCCACGCGGCCTCGCCTTCTTGGATGATGATGGCGGCGTGCGCGGCCAGCATGCACTCGCGCACGATCGAGAGGCGGTCCTGCTCAAAGAACATGTGCTCCGTGCGGCAGAGGCCGATGCCCTCCGCGCCGTAGTTCATGGCGACTTCCGCGTCGCGGGGGTAGTCGGCGTTGGCCCACACGCCCAGCCGGCGCGTCTGGTCAGCCCACTCGAGCAGCGTCACCAGGTCCTCGTCGTCCTTGACCGAGGGCGCGATGGTGGCGATGCGCCCGACGAAGACCTCGCCGGTCGCGCCGTCGATGCTGATCTCGTCGCCCTCGCGGACGACGATGTCGCCGCAGACGAAGACGCCCTCCTCGGGCCGCACTTCCATCTGCTCCGCGCCCGAGACGCACGGCTTGCCGAGCCCGCGGGCGACGACGGCGGCGTGGCTCGTGGCGCCACCGCGCGACGTGAGCACGCCCTTGGCTGCGATGAGTCCGTGGACGTCGTCGGGGCTCGTCTCCGGGCGCACCAGCACGACGCTGACGCCGCGCTTCCCCTGCTCGGAGGCCTCGTCGGCCGTGAAGACCACCCGGCCCGTCGCGCCGCCGGGGGAGGCCCCCAGCGCGACGGTGATGAGCTGCCCCGCCTCGGTGGCGTCGTCCTTCGCCTGCGGGTCCAACCGGGGGAGCAGGAGCTGGTAGATCTGGTCCGGCTCCACCCGCATCAGGGCCTCGTCCTTGCTGATGAGGTCCTCGTGGTACATGTCGACGGCCATCTTGACGGCGGCCTTGGCGCTGCGCTTGGCCGAGCGTGTCTGCAGCAGGTAGAGCTTGCCCTGCTCCACCGTGAACTCGACGTCCTGGGCGTCCCGGTAGTGCAGCTCAAGCTGCTGCGCCATGGTGTCGAGCTGGTGGTAGACGCCCGGCATCTGGTGCTCGAGCTGCGCGATCTTCTGGGGCGTCGCGATGCCCGCCACCACGTCCTCGCCCTGCGCGTTCACCAGGTACTCGCCGTACAGGATGCGCTCGCCGGTGGAGGGGTCGCGGGTGAAGAGCACGCCGGTGCCGCTGGTCTCGTCCATGTTCCCGAAGACCATGGCGACGACGCAGACGGCGGTGTAGAGGTCGTGGGGGATCCGGTTGTAGTTGCGGTAGTCGATGGCTCGGCGCGTCTCCCAGCTGTCGAAGACGGCGAGGATGGCGCGCTCGAGCTGGTACTTGGGCGTGTCCGGGAACGCCTCGCCGGTCAACCGCAGCACGACTCCCTTGAACTCGTCGATCGCCCCCTGCAGCGCGTCGGCGTCCAGGTCCGAGGCGAGCTTGACGCCCGCCTGCTGCGTCCGCCACTCCAGCACAGCGTCGAAGTGCGCGGCCTCGATGCCGAGGACAACGTTGCCGTACATCTGGATGAAGCGGCGGTAGAGGTCGAGGGCGAACCGCCGGTTGCCCGTGCGCCGCGCGATGCCGTCGGCGACGGCCTGGTTGAGGCCAAGGTTGAGGACCGTGTCCATCATGCCCGGCATGGAGACGGGCGCGCCGGAGCGCACGGAGACCAGCAGCGGGTCGGCGGGGGCGCCGAAGTAGCGGCCCGTCGACCGCTCCAGCGTCACCAGGGCCTCCAGCGCCTGCGCCCACATCTCGGTGGGCATGGTCCTGCCCGAGTCGTAGTACGAGCGGCATGCCTCGGTCGTGATGATGAACCCCGGCGGCACGGGCAGCGACGCGTTGGTCATGTCGGCGAGGCCGGCGCCCTTGCCGCCGAGCAGGTCGCGGCGGTTGCCGTCCGCGTCCTCGAACCTGTACACCCACTGGGTCTGCTTCACCGTTTCCCGAAGTGTCATCGCCGCCACCCAATTCCTGTTTCCACCATTGTGCTCCCAAATGGCGACCAGCATGTTACGAAAACGTTACATCCGGGGCCATTTTCGGGAGTCAATCCAGCCCAAAGGACATAATTTCACCCTTCGCACGGCTGGACAACGCAGTATAACACGGGCTTGCGGGCCCGTGTCCAGCGCGAAAAATACGAAATTCGACGCAAAGTCGCGCATATGCGATGCCCGGCGGGAGGGGGCGCCTGCTAGAATACCGGCAATCACGCGACGCGCGGGGCGACGCGTACGAAGGCAGGCCAAGCCGCCATGCACCTGACGCACCTGGCGCTCAAGAACTTCCGCAACTACGCCTCGACCGAGCTGACCCTCGGGCCGGGGCTGACGGTGTTCCGCGGCGCCAACGCGCAGGGCAAGAGCAACCTGCTCGAGGCCGTCGCCATGCTCGCGCTGACCAAGTCGACGCGCGCCGAGCAGGAGCGCGACGTCGTCCGCCTGGCGTCGCTGGAGGACACGCCGTACACGCGCGTCTCCGGGACCGCCGAGCGCCGCGACGGTGGACCCGTCGAGGTGCAGATCGACATGGCGATGGCCCCCGGCGATCGCCGTGACGGGCTCGTCTTCCAGAAGCGCCTGCGCGTCGACGGCGTGCCCAAGCCCGCCGGGCAGGCCGTGGGCGCCATCGCCGCCGTGCTCTTCTCCGCCGACGACCTCGCCATCGTCACGGGCTCGCCGTCCGTCCGGCGTCGGTACCTGGACGTGCTGCTCTCGCAGGCCGACCGGGGGTATCTGCGCGCCCTGCAGGGGTACCAGCGCGTTATCACCCAGCGCAACCAGCTCCTCCGCCGCATCCGCGAGGGGCTTGCGCGCACCCCTGAGCTCGACTACTGGGACGGCGAGCTCTGCAGGCTCGGCGCGCAGGTCACGGCGTCGCGCCGTCGCGCCGTCGCGTTCCTCGCGCCGGAGGCCGCGAGCGCCTACGCCGCCATGGCGCCCGACGACGGCCCCTTCGAGGCGGCGTACGTCCCGTCCATCGACCACGACGGCACAGCGGAGGAGGCCGCGGCCCATGCCATGGGCCTGCTTGCCGAGCGACGGGGCCGCGAGGTGCAGATGGCGCAGTCGCTCGTCGGCCCGCACCGCGACGACCTGCTGCTGACCGTCGGCGGCCTCGACGTGGGGCAGTTCGGCTCGCGGGGGCAGGTGCGGACAGCGGCGTTGTCGCTGCGGCTGGCGGAGGCGAGCTACCTGCGCGCCGTGCTGGGCGAGGAGCCCGTGCTGCTGCTGGACGACGTGCTCTCGGAGCTGGACGGCCAGCGTCGCCGGCACGTCCTGGAAGCGGCATGCCGCGCCGAGCAGTCGCTGGTCACGGTGGTCGAGGGCGAGGAGCCGCCCGGCCTCCACGAGGCCGTCGCGACGTACGTGGTGGAAGCGGGCACGCTGCGGCGCGAGGGGTAAGGGGCGTTTGGGCGGGGGTTAAGTTTGCGGATACTCCCTCGGCTCCGGAACAGGGTCTCCAATTTCACGGGCAGTATCAATCCACAGATCCATCGCCTCGGAAATGCTGGCCAATGCTTCTTCCCGCGTGTCGCCGTGAGCCATGCAGCCGGGGAGCTCGGCCACCTCGCCGATGAAGAGGTCATCCTCCGAGCTCCAGCGAATAGCCACACTATGCTTGTGCAATAGAACTCCCGACGCTCATTCAGTCGTTCCTGCGAAGCATGCCCCGTACTCCAATACGGGGGCAGGAACCCCGACGCTGGCTAAGGGCCTAGACGCCCCTACCCCACGTCCTCCAGCGTCTCGCCCTTGCCGAGCGTGGTCTGGGCGGCGCGGACGTTGTAGATAGCGCCCATGTGCGCGGCCGCCGGTTCGGTGCCCTCCCGAAGCTCGATGGCCGCCTTCATCAGCATCTTGCGCGCCGCCATGACGGCGATGTCGTTCTCGTCGAGCTGCTCCCGCGAGCGGTCGACGATGGCGCCCATGCTCTCCTCGAGCACCAGCGCCAGCTCGAACTCGTTGGAGATCGAGGCCAGCGGGTTCGCGCCGGAGGTCTTGCGCTCGATGAGGTAGTCGTTCTCCTTGTTGCGGGCGCGCTTGTAAGTGCCCTCCTCCAGCGTCGGGTGGAAGCCGTGGCCCGCGCGGCGCTGGGAGACCTCGGCCTCCGTGAGCGGGCGTTCCGGGTGGTAGGTGATGGCGAAGACCATCGTGTTGCGGTCGTCGACGGGCACCCACGCCAGGCAACCCAGCAGGCCGTCGCCCTCAGGCTTCGGCGTCGTGTAGAAGGGCATCAGCCACTGGTTCAGCTGCCACGCGCTCTCGTCCTGGCCGTGCTCCGTCGTTGCGCCGACGAGCAGGCCGTAGTCGGTCGTCTTGATGGCCATGGTCTGGACCGGCCTCGGCGCGGTCTGATCGTCCGACAGGCCCTGCACCAGGTGGTCCGCAGTCGATTCCACCGACGGCGGGTCGCCGAAGAGCATCTCGAACAGCAGGGACATGCGGGAGCTGTCAATGCCGCCCTCGAGCCCCTGCAGGTAGTTGCACTCCTGCACGTACTTGGTGATGAAGCGGTGCCCGGCGGGCAGGTCGCCCCACTCGAACTGGGGCATCTCCGCGGACTCCTCCTTGGGGCCCATGTACACCCAGATGACGCCGCCCCACTCGTTCGCGCGGAACGAGACGGCCTTGATCTCCTTCATCATCTGCGTGGCTTCCTCGTCCGGCTCCAGCGGCATGTCGACGATGTTGCCCTCGACGTCGAACTTCCAGCCGCAGCGGGGGCAGCGCAGCCCGTTCTCCTCGTTGAAGCCGTAGGAGAGGTCGACGCCGCGGTGCGGGCACGCCGCCTCCAGGATGCCGAGCCGCCCCGACGTGTCGCGGAACCCGACGATGTGCTCGCCGAGCAGCCGGGTGCGCGCCGGCGTGCCGTCGGGCTCCGCAAGCTCGCGGGCGAGGAACGCCGGGACCCAGAAGCGGCGGAACAGGTCGCCCATGGCGGTCTCCGGCCCGATTTCGGTTACCAGTTTGTTCTCTTCAGGCGTCAGCACGATGGAACCTCCCAATAGAACGGAACCTGCGAAAAACGGCCACATAACTATACCACATGAGGGTAGAGGCGTCCGTTCGGGGCCGCGGGCGTCCGACACGGCGTCGCTGTTGATGGTTTCGCACCGCAATATTGGAACGCGCACATTGACTTGTCCGAGCCTCTCACATAGCCTTCGCCCGTCCCCCGGTGTGCCGCAGCGCTATGCCTGCATTGTCCGGGACGCGCACCGCGGGGGAATCTGTGTGGACTTGGAAGGGAGAGAAACGATGTCTGCGTTCGTGATAACGGAAGTGGAAATCACCAACCCTGAGGTGTACGGGCAGTTCGTGCAGCAGGTGACCCCCACGGTTGAGGCTCACGGCGGCAAGTTCGTGGCGCGGGGCGGCGCCCTCGACGTAATCCTGGGCGACTGGGCGCCCAAGCGCCTCGCGATCATGGAGTTCGGCAGCGTCGACCAGGTCCGCGCCTGGCTCAGCTCCCCGGAGTACACCGCCCTCACCGAGATGCGGGAGTCGTCCGCAAACATCAACATGGTGGTAGTCGAGGGCCTGTAGCCGCGGCGTCGCTACCCCGCGACGAGGCGCGGGCCCGTCATCGCGCCGGCGTGCCTCCCGGTTGGACCCAAGACTCGCGCACTCGCCTCCATTGGGCGTTTCTTCGCGGCGGCAAGGGGCCAGCCGCACGTTGAGCTTGGCTCTTGCGCCCCAACACCGTCGTCGCCTTGCGAGCCCTCCCGCCGCCGTTTGCGGCCCCAATCCGCGCAACCTATACTGGCATCGCCCGTACACGAACGATCCCCGCACGAGGAGCGCGCCATGACCATCTTCCTGAGCAACGACGACGTCCGCACCCTCCTGCCCATGGACGAGTGCATCGACCTGATGGAGCAGGTCTTCCGCGACGAGGCCGACGGCAAGGCCGTCAACCTGCCCCGCCAGCACCTGCCGCTGCCGAAGGGGTTTCACCGCACGGTGCAGGGCATCGCCGAGGGCTTCGGCGTCTACGGCATGAAGACCTACGGCAGCGACCGGCGCCCCAACGCCCCCAACCGCACACGCTACCTCGTCCTCCTCTACAGCCTCGAGACCGGCGCCCTCGACGCCATCGTCGACGCCCGTGACCTCGGCCAGATCCGCACCGGCGCCGTCAGCGGCCTCGCCACCAGGCACATGGCGCGCGAGGACGCCGCCACCCTCGGCATCATCGGCACCGGCTGGGAGGCCCGCGCGCAGATCGCCGCCATGAACGTCGTGCGCAACATCAGCCACGTGAAGGCCTACAGCCGCTCCGCCGAGAACCGCGAGTCCTTCAGCGCCGAGATGCGCGAGAAGCACGGGCTCGACGTCGACCCCGTCGACTCCGCCGAGGAGGCCGTCCGCGACGTCGACATCCTCGTCACCATCACCGGCGCCAACGAGCCCGTCATGCAGGGCGAGTGGCTCGAGGCCGGCATGCACGTCAACGGCATCGGCGCGACGGGCACCAACCGCCGCGAGCTCGACGTCGAGGCCGTCCGCCGCGCCGACCTCGTCGCCGTCGAGAACATGGAGCAGTCCAGGATCGACAGCGGCGAGCTCCTCTACGCGGAGAAGGAAGGCGCCTTCGACTGGTCCCGCGCCGTCGCGCTGGCCGACATCGTCGTCGGCAACGCGGCGGGCCGCCCCTCGGCCGAGGCCATCACGCAGTTCAACGCCCTCGGCGTCGGCACCGAGGACCTCGCCGCCGCAGCCATCGTCTACCGCAAGGCCATCGAGCGCGGCATCGGCAACGAGCTCGCGATGATGTAGGTCGGTGATCCTACCCAATACGCAAAGTGGGTCAGGGCGAGGGCCGCAGGCATACGAAATGACTCCTCCCAATATGATTATGTCCTCGAACGGCGACCTCACGTTCAACTACCGCGTCGGCTGCATCGCCGTGCACAATGGGCGCGTGCTCGTCGAGCACGACGCCAAGCGCCGCTATTGCTTCGTGCCCGGCGGCCGCGTGGAATACGGCGAAAGCGCCGCCGATGCCCTGGCGAGGGAAATCCGCGAGGAGCTGGGCGAGGATGCGGAAGTCGGACGTCTCGCCCTGGTCACCGAGAACTTCTTCGAGCTCGATGGAGTCCGGTACCACGAGCACGCGCTCTATTTCCTGGTCGAGTTCGCCCCCGGCGCACCGGTCCTTGACCGGGAAGGTGCCTTTGAAGGGTGCGAGCCGGGAGCGGTCTTCCAGTGGATACCACTGGACGCCCTGGAGCAAGCCGAGCTCCAGCCGTCCTTCCTCCGGCAGCATGTCAGGGCGATTCCCCCGGCCACCGAGTACATCGTCCACACTGGCGGTCTACACTAGTACCCCATGACCGGCCCTGAACTCACCATCCTCAACTGGCTCCTCGCCGCCTCGCCGCTTGTCGTGCTCGCGGGCGCGATGCTCTGGCTGAACCGGCCCGCCGAGCAGGCTGGCGCCGCGGCGTTCGCGCTGGCCGCCGCCCTCGCGCTCCTGGCGTTCGGCGCCGAGCTCGGCCACGTGGGCATCGCCGCCGCCAAGGGCGCGAATCTCGCCGTCTTCGTCCTCTCCATCGTCTGGGCCGCCGTCTTCCTCTACAACATCCTCGACCGACTCGGCGCCATCGACGCCGTGGGACGCCACATGGCCGCGCTCTCCAACGACCAGCTTGCGCAGGCCCTCATCATCGGGTGGGGGTTCTCCAGCACGATACAGGGCGTCACCGGCTTCGGCGTCCCCGTCGCCGTGTCGGCCCCGCTGCTCGTCATGCTCGGTGTCCCGCCGGTCCGCGCCGCCGCGATGTCCCTCGTCGGCCACGGCTGGGCCGTCACGTTCGGCTCCCTCGGCTCCTCCTACTACACCATCCAGCTCGTCACCGGCATCGAGGAGACCGTCATCGCGCCGCACATGGCGCTCCTCTTCCTGCCCGTGACCATCGCGAGCGGCATGCTCGTCGCGCACATCCAGGGCGGCATGCGAGCCGTGTGGCGCAGCCTGCCCGTGGTCGTCGTCGCGGGCGGCGTCATGGGCGGCACGCTGTACGGGCTCGCGCTGGCGGGCGCGCCGCAGGTGGCGTCGCTGGGCGCGGGCATGCTCGGCACGGCGACGCTCGTCGTGCTGACGCGATCGCCGCTGCTCGTCGGCGCGCGCCGCGACGACACGACGCCGGTCGTCGAGGCGGCGGACGGCGCGGGCATGCCCCCGGCGCTGGCCTTCACGCCCTACTTCCTGGTGGTCGCCCTCAGCTTCGGCGCGCAGGTGGGCCCGGTGAAGGAGGCCGTCAGCGGCCTGCGGCTGGCCTTCGACTACCCCGGCTTCACGACGGGCCAGGGCTTCACCGTCGCCCCCGCCGACGCCTACGCGGCCATCGGGCTGCTCGCGCACCCCGCGCCCCTCATCCTCATCGCGACGGCCCTGAGCGCGGCCGTCTACATGATGACGAAGCGGTGGCGCGGTGGGCACGTCCCGGGTGCGCTGCGGTTCACCTACGACCAGTGCGCGGGCACGACGCTGGGGGTGCTCGCCATGGTGGCGATGGCCGTCGTGATGGCGGACACGGGCATGACGGTGCTGCTGGCGCAGGGCATCGCAAACGTGTCCGGGCCCTTCTTCCCGCTGGCGTCGCCCTTCATCGGCCTGCTGGGCTCCTTCATGAGCGGCAGCAACACCAATTCCAACGTCATGTTCGGGCTGCTGCAGGTGGAGGCGGCGAGGGCGCTGGGCATCGGCTCCGTGACCATCGCGAGCATTCAGTCTATCGGCGGCTCCGTCGGCAGCTCGATGGCGCCCGCCAAGGTCGTCGTAGGCGCGACGGTCGCCGGCCTCGGCGACGAGGTGCGCAGCATCTTCCGCATCGTCGTCCCGTACGTGCTCGCACTCGTGCTCCTCGCGGGCGTAGAGGCCCTCGTGATCGTGCGCTTCCTGACGTGGCTGGAGCGGTAAGGGGGATCCCCTACGGCCGGTGGCAGCAGACCCATCACTGCGCACCCTTGGCGTCCCCGTCTATAGCGTCAAAGTGTGGTCTGAGTGGTTGACCAAGAATTCCAGAATCCCATTGGTCTGGTCATACGTCATGCGCCAATGCTGCAGGATGTCCCTGCCAAGCATGGAGGCCAACGGAGGTGCGTCTTGAGGGTCAAGTACGGAGACTTGAATCTCGTAGACATAGACGCCGTTGCCGTCACCGAACGCTACATACCCGGGAGTCTGGTACACGTTCGGGCTTCCACCCACGCCTGATACGGAAAGTGTAGGCAGAGCCCTCACCGCTTCGAGGTCTGCTCCGAGCGCTAGCAGGTCGTTAGGATGCAGGCATGTGATTGCAGCGCCCGTATCTACAAGAAAGTTGACCTGTCCCGACGCACCCAATTGCGGAAGAACCAGATAGGCGTCCAGATTCGGTTCACCATTGTGAGTTCCGAATGAACCGTAGAGCATCTAGACGATCAAGACGCGTGGGTTGGGATCAAGAAATTTGATTGCGGCAGTGTTGGTTGGTCTGCCTGCTTCCCTCAACCTTGCAAGGAGCTCATCAAAGCTTGCTGCGAACACCATGTCGTCACCCTCTGGCATGGCGACCCACTCATTCGGGCGTGCCTCCACCAGTTTGGGCACCTGCGAGTCGAGCAGCTTGAATCTTCGCCTAAAGTCGGCTAGATCCCTGTGGATCTGCTCCACGCCCCCGGAAGCTTCGACAACTGCTTCAATGTCCGCGTTCGAGACCATTGGGGGATTCCTCCAACACTGGAGTGTGCACATCGGCCAACGCCTGCAAGTGCTTCAGGCTGGTTTCGGTGGACACTCCCTTGCCCTTACTCTAGGTCAGTGAGGTCCTATGGGCAACCGTCTCGCCGCAAATGCCCGTACGATCACCCACTAGGACGGGAGATTCGCGAATCTCCCGTCCCGCCCCCGGCGGGAACGCTCCCTCTCGTACGGCTTCCGAGGTACCCTCCCACAGGCAGCGATGCACCCCTACTTCTCCGTCACCGTCCAGTAGTCGCCATCCGCCGCCGCCGTCAGCTCGGAGTCGAACGCGTTCTCGGGGAACAGGTCCGTCAACGACTCATGGGTCTCACCCTCATTGACGGCTTCAAACTCTTGTCCGTTCTTCAAGACGACGCGGACGCGCCTTGCGCGAGATTCAGAAGTCATGTCGAGCACCCTCCCTATTCGAGGTCAATTGAAGGCATGAGCACAGTCCCGCTTCGCGGGCATTCTACACCTTTTCGAGGCGCCCGCAGCCCCTGCCGCAAGCCCCGCGCTAGTACGACCGCGGCATCCCCAGCACCCGCTGCCCCAAGTACGCCAGCACCAGGTTGTTGTTGATGGGCGCGACGGTGTACAGCCGCGTCTCCCGGAACTTCCGCTCCACGTCGTACTCGTCGAGGAAGCCGTAGCCGCCGTGCGTGTCGAGGCAGACGTTGGCGGCCTCCCACGACGCCTGCGACGCCAGCAGCTTCGCCATGTTCGCCTCGGGACCGCACGGCTCGCCCGCGTCGAACTTGGCCGCCGCCTTGTGCCGCACCAGGTCCGCCGCTTCGACGTGCGCATACGCCTGCGCGATGGGCAGCTGCACGCCCTGGTTCGCGCCGATGGGCCTGTCGAACACCACCCGCTCTTTCGCGCGCGCCGCCGCCCGCTCGATGAACCACCGTCCGTCGCCGATGCACTCCGCCGCGATCAGGATGCGCTCGGCGTTCCACGAGTCGATGACGCACCGGAAGCCGTTGCCCTCGTCGCCCACCATGTGGTCCGCGGGCGCCTCCAGGTCGCGGAACGTGACAGCGTTGGTGTGGTTGTTCATCACCACCCGCAGCGGCCGCACGTCGACCGAGTCGCCCGCCTCCCGCAGGTCGACGAGGAACAACGACAGCCCCCGCGTGCGGTCCTCCAGCTCCTCCAGCGGCGTCGTCCGCGCCAGCACCAGCATCAGGTCCGACTGCAGCACCCGCGAGATGAACGTCTTGTCGCCGTTGATGACGTAGCTGTCGCCCCGCCGCTCGGCCGTCGTCCGGATGCGCGTCGTGTCCGAGCCCGCCTCCGGCTCCGTGACCGCGAAGGCCTGCAGCCGCAGCTCGCCCGCCGCGACGCGGGGCAGGTACGCGCGCTTGAGGGCGTCGCTCGCGTGGCGCAGCAGCACGCCCATCATGTACACCTGCGCGTGCGCCGCGTTGGCGTTCGCCCCGCAGCGGTTGACCTCCTCCAGCACGATGCTCGTCTCCGCGAGCCCCATGCCGCCGCCGCCGAGCTCCTCCGGGATCATCGTCGACAGCCACCCCTCGCGGCTGAGATCGCTGATGAACTCCTCCGGATAGCCCCGCTCGACGTCAAGCTCACGCCAGTACGCGTCGCCGTAGCGCTCGCACACCGCGCGAACGCCCGCGCGCAGCTCGTCCCAGAGCGCAGGGGTCTCAAAGTCCATGCACAGCCTCCAAAGTTGTTGGCGCGGGGTATTGTACAACGTGGCGGAGGAAGTGGCCCAAGAAATGTCTTGTGATACAACTGTTTCACAAGTAATATAAGTCGAAATTCCCATCAAATTGCCAAAGAGGGAACGCCATGACGGAGTCGACAACCCTGCTGCGGGGAGAACTCGTCCGGGAAACCTTCCGCCAGTACACGCGCCCGGTGGTCGCCAGGCTCCGATATGAAAGGCTCAGCAAGCCGGAGTTCTTCTTTCCTGACATCGTGGCCGTCGATGTGCTGGTTTGTGAAGAGATGCACTGCCTTGAGGTGCCCTACCGCGTCGTGGACGAGGAGACCGGCACCGTGGCCGCCACGCTCCACGGGGAAAAGGATGGGAAGATACTCGTGAAGTTTCCGCCGACAAGTTTTGGCCAAGCGGGCTTTATGGCCACCCACGAGGACTTGGCCAGGATTACCAAATCGTCCTTTTTCTTGAATAGGTAGCCCGTGGCGCTTTCAAACGTCGAGATCTGGGCGGAAATTCGCGCGGAGCGCTTGGTGTTCGACCCCCCGGTTGACGCTGAGAACCACATCGGTAGTTCCTCAGTCGACTTGCTTCTGGGTGAGCGGCTGCTCGTCTTGCCGGTGAGCGCGAATGGCCAGGTGTTTGACCCAGCTCTGAATCACCGCGGAGTGATGGACTTCCTTGAGTCCGTTGGGACCTACCACCACCTCAACGGCGACGGCCCCTACACCATGCCCCCGAACCGGCTGCTCATTGGCTGGACACTGGAGACTGTTACGCTGCCCGATCACCTCGCCGCCCGGATTGAAGGCAAGAGTTCCTTGGCAAGGGCAGGTCTTTCCGTGCACGTCACCGCGCCAACGGTGCTCGCGGGGTTCGAGGGCCGGTTGGTGTTGGAGATGAACAACATCGGTCCGTATCCCATCGTGTTGCGCCGGGGCATGCCCATAGCCCAGCTCATCCTGGAACACGTCGGGTTACCGCCCTCGGAGGGCTACCAGGGCCAATATCAGGGCCAGCGCTAGCCCCCCGACGGCAGCAGCCGCGAGAGCCGGCTCAGGAACTCCGCGCTGCGCACCTCGCGCTCCAGCAGGTAGCGGATGTACCCGCCCTCGACGCGCTCCAGCTCCCGCGACAGCGCCCCGTCGATGCGAATCCTGCGCACGTCGTCGTACGGGTGGTCGCGGAAGAAGCGCAGCACCTTCAGCGCGTTCACCGAGAGCGGCAGCAGCGGCGCCCCCGCCCGCTCGTTCGGGCCGCCCGGGTCGCCATCGCGCGCGCACCGCGAGCACACGACGCCGCCGAGCCCCGGCGTGAAGAGGTGCTCGTCCGGCTCCACCTGCCTGCCGCACATTACGCACTGCTGCAGCTCCGGCATGTACCCCGTCAGCACCAGCACGTGGAAGGCGAAGTGCCACAGCAGCAGGTCGCCGTCCCCCTCGTTGAGCATGTCCAGCGCATGCAGCAGCAGGTGGAAGAGCTCCGGGTTCGCCTGCTCCTCCGGCGCGAAGGCGTCGATGAGCTCCGCGCAGACGAGCCCCCGCGCGATGCCCTCGAGGTTGCTCCGGAGCGCCGTGTGCCCGTGCAGCGTGTCGGCGCCCGTGACGACGTCCGGCCCGCGCCCCCGCGCTAGCTGCAGCGACGCGTGCACCAGCGGCTCGAGGTGCCCGGCGAGGCGGCTGTTCGGGCGGCGCATCCCACGCGCGACGAGCCGCAGCATGCCGAAGTCCCGCGTGTACACGGTGAGCATCCGGTCGGCCTCGCCCGACGAGGACTGGCGCAGCACGACGCCCTCGGTCTTGAAGGTGCGCGGCTTCTCGTAGGAGGAGGTCACGGCTGCCCCGGCGGCCTAGAGCGTCGAGAACTCGCCGCCGCCGACCTCCAGCACCTGCGCGGTGATGTAGTCGGCGTCCGACGACGCCAGGAAGGCGATCGCCTTCGCCTGGTCCTCGGGCACTGCCGGCCGGCGCAGCGGGATGCGCTCCGAGTACTTCGCGCGCTCCGCCTGCGTCAGCGTGTCCCACCGCACGGCGGCCACCCGCGGCGTCAGCGTCAGCCCCGGCGCGACGGTGTTGGCGTTCACGCCGTAGAACCCCGCCTCGTTCGCGATGCGGTTCGTCAGGCTGACGATGCCCGCCTTCGCCGCCACGTACGACGCCACAACATCGCTCTTGCCGTACCGCACCTGCGAGGAGATGTTGACGATCTTGCCCGACTGTTGCTCTTTCATGTGCGGCAGCGCCGCCTGGCAGTAGAGGAAGACCCCCGTCAGGTTGAATTCCAACACCTTCTGCCACTCCTCGAGCGTAACGTCCTCGATGCGGGCCCGGGAGTCCGGCGCTCCCGCGGTGCCCCCAATGCAGTTCACGAGTATGTCGACGCGCCCCCACCGGTTGACGACGTCCTCGACGGTGGCGCTGACCTGCTCGGGGTCCATGGCATTGCTGACGTAGGGGACCACCTCGCCCGCCATGCCCGAGACCTCGCCCATGAGCGATTCGAGGAGCGCGCCGTCCACGTCGACGGCCGCCAGCTTCGCGCCCTCGCCGACCATGATGCGGGCCGTCGCCGCGCCGATGCCGCCGCCGGCCCCCGTGATGATGGCTACCTTGCCCTCGAACCTCATGGAATCCTCCCGGCCAGGTGGGTGTGCGGAGGCAGGATAACCCGGAAGACGTGGAACGGCTAGGGCACAAGTGTGCAGGTGCAAAGATTGCGCGCCGCGAGACCCTGAACGCCCGCCCTAGAAGAAGTCCTGCCGTCCCTCGAAGGCGCGGCTGATCGTGGTCTCATCCGCGTACTCGAGCTCCGCGCCGGTGGGCAGCCCCCGCGCCAGCCGCGTAACGCGGACTTCGAGCGGCTCCAGCAGCCGGTACAGGTACATCGACGTCGCCTCCCCCGCCATGTTGGAGTTGGTCGCTAGGATGACCTCGCGAATGGGCTCGGCGGTGCTCGCGCTCGACTTCAGCCGCTCGATCAGCTCCGCCATCTTGAGCTCGTCCGGCCCGATGCCGCTCATCGGCGAGATGGCGCCGTGCAGCACGTGGTAGAGCCCGCGGAAGGCGTTGGACCGCTCGACGGCCAGCACGTCCAGCGGCTCCTCCACGACGCAGATGGTCGTGTGGTCGCGGTTGGGGTTGGCGCAGAGGGTGCACGGGTTCTGGTCCGTGATGTTCTGGCAGTGGACGCACAGGCTGACCAGGTCCTTCACCGCGAGGATCGCCTCCGCTAGCGCCTTGGCCTCGCGCGCAGGCATCCGCACCAGGTGGTACGTCAGCCGCTGCGCGTTCTTCGCCCCGATGCCGGGCAGCTTGTGCAGCTCGTCCACCAGCCGCACGACTGGCGCCGCCGCAGGAAGCCCGCTGTTGTTGCCGCTGGTGGTCATGGCGTGTCCTGCATCGTTCTCGAAATGCTGTCAATCAGTTGAGCACATCCGCCTCACGGAGCCAGCGGACGTATCCAAACTCTGCGCTCGCCGCGCGGAAGAACCGCTGATCGGCCGTCCACAGCTCTCCGCCCAGAGCCTCCGCGAGGGCAAGGTATATGGAGTCGTACGCGGCGGGTTGTCGCAGTTGTCTGGCCAACGCCATACCCCTTTGATGAATCCCAGGCGGTGCGTACAACTCCAGCCGTAACTCGGGGGACAGCAAGTCATCCATCAAGGAGCTCGCCTCGTCCGCGTCCAGCGTCGACTCATGTACCCTTCGATGAAGCGCGTTGGCCACCTCGGCCACCATGAAATAAGGGGCAGCTAGCCTTGCCCCCTGTCTTCTCCACCTTGCCAGCGTTGCCCTCGCCCTATCCGAATCCTCCTCCACCACCAACCACTTGAACGCTAGACTGGCATCTACGATGACGAGTCCTTGTCTGGAAACAACCACCCGTCCATCTCCCTGTCGCGGATTTCGCGGCCCTCTCGAATGTAGTCGACCGCGGTCTTGGTGGTGGGCTTTGCTGAACCGTACTTTCTGCGCGTGGCCTCAAACATGGCGAGGACGGTGTCCTGCTCTTCGACTTCACCCTTGGCGGCCCCCTCCGCTGCCTCCCCCGCATCCTGCGCGAGCTCCTTGTCGATGGCCTCGCGGCAGTACACGCTGACGCTGACGCCCTTGGCAGCCGCAGCCGCCTTCAGGCGCCGCTTCGTCTCGGCGTCCACGCCCAACGTGAGCCTTTCCCTGTGTTCTTCCATGCCTGTGTAAACCTCTGGACTACGCGAAGGACAGTTCCCTCAAAATAGCATACACCCGCCGCCGCCAAGCTACGACCCTGGCAGCTGGAACGCGGGCGACGAGGGTCGCCCCTACCCCAGCCCGGGGATGTTCATCCCGCCCGTGATGGCCGCCATCTTCTGCTGCGCCAGGTCCTGCGACTTCTGCAGCGCCTCGTTCACCGCCGCCATGACCATCTCCTCGAGCACCTCCACGTCGTCCGGGTCGACGGCCTCGGGGTCGATGGTGATCGACGTGACGGTCTGCTTGCCCGTGACGACGGCCTTCACCATGCCGCCGCCCGACGTCGCCTCCACGGTCGCCTGTTCCAACTCCTCCTGCAGCTTGGCGAACCGCTGCTGGAGCTGCTGCGCCTGGCGCATCATGTTCCGGTTCATTCCGGCTCCTCCTGCTCTTGGATGACTCTGGCGCCATAGTTCACGGCGCTGCGCACCAAATGCCCGTGCGCGTTCCCCGACTCGCCGTTGGCCTCTCCCATCTCGAGCCGCAGCCCGAGCTCGCCGCCCAGCGCGTCCGCGACCGCCGCCGTCACGGCCTGCCTGCTCGGCGGGTGGTCGAGCTCCTCCTGCAGCCGGTCGCGGTTCGGCGCGTTCTTGAACACCAGCACCAGCGTGGCGTCCTCCACGTACCGCTGCCGGCAGTCCAGCAGCAGCGACCCGATCGTGTACTTCTTGCCCCGGTACCTCCGCAGCGGCTGCAGCAGCGCCGACCACTCCGAGTCCTGCACGGCGCGAGCCCCCGCGGGCACGGGCGGCGCCAGCTCCGGCGCCCGGGCTCCCGCATCCGCCGCGGGCGCGTATTCCCTCCGAGGCGGCGCGTCCATCGCCGGCCGCGCGACCGGCGGTCGCGCAGGCTCCCCGCCGCGAGCCGGTTGCGGCGCGCGAGGTTGCGGCGGTGGCGCGGTTGGCGCAGGTGCCGTCGCTTGCGCCGGCTGCGGCGCCGCCGGTTGCGATGGCGCCAGCTCCTCCGGCGGCGACGCCGCCTCGATGACCGCCAGCTCCAGCGGCAGCCACGACGGGCCCTCGCTCCCGCGCACGTTCGCGCGGCCCACCAGCCGCAGTGCGCGCAACAGCACGTTCCAGTCCGCCGACGCCGCCATCTCCTTGACCGCGTCCTGGTCGTCGGCCGATTCCTCGGCCCCGCCGACGCCCGACTTCTGCAGCAGCACGGCCCGCAGCCGCTCGACCACCTCGCGGTGGAAGGGGCCCGGCTCCAGCCCGCTCGAGGCCACGTCCGCCGTCACCCGCAGCGACTCCTTCAGGTCGCTCGCGAGCACGTGCCGCACGAGATCCAGCGCGCGGGGGTCGCGGCTCAGCCCGAGCAGCTCCTCGACGCCGGGCATCGTGATCGCGTTGCCGTAGGAGAGCGCCGTCTGCTCCAGGATGTTCAGCGCGTCCCGGACGCTCCCGCCCGTCGCCCGCGCGATCGCCGAGAGCGCCTGTGGGTCGCACTCGTAGCCCTCGCCCTCGCACACCGTCTGCAGCCGCGCCTGCACGTCCCGCGGCGCGATGCGGCGGAAGTCGAATCGCTGGCACCGCGAGACGATGGTCGCCAGCACCTTGTGCGGCTCCGTCGTGCAGAGCACGAAGTAGGCCCACGGCGCGGGCTCCTCCAGCGTCTTCAGCAGCGCGTTGAAGGCGAAGTCCGTGAGCATGTGGACCTCGTCGATGATGTACACCTTGGCGCGCCCCCGCGCGGGCCCCGCGCCGAAGACACGCTCCTGCATGCTCCGCACGTCGTCGATGCCCCGGTGGCTTGCCGCGTCCATCTCGATGAGGTCGAGGGCGCGGCCCTCGCTCACGTCCTTGCAGAAGGAGCAGGTGTTGTCCGGGTCGCCGTCGTTCGGCCCCTTCGCCGGGTCGAGCCCCTCGCAGTTCAGCGCCTTGGCGAGGATGCGCGCGGCCGTCGTCTTGCCCGTCCCGCGAGGCCCGCAGAACAGGTACGCGTGCGCCACGCGGCCCTGGCTCACGGCCTGCCGCAGCGTCTGCACGACGGCGTCCTGCCCGCACACGTCCGCAAAGCGCTGTGGGCGCCACTTCCTGTAGAGGACCTGTTCCGCCACTGCTGCCTGCCTTGCCTGCTACGCCCCGGCCTTGGCCAGGGACCTTGTTCTCTCGAGGTTGCCGGCTCTCGCAAGGGCGCCGGCTCTCGCAAGAGCCACGGCTCTCTCAAGAGCCGCCTCCTGCAGCGCGAACATCTCGCGCTCCTCGTCCGGCTCCGCGTGGTCGTAGCCCAGGAGGTGCAGGACGCCGTGCGCCACCAGCATCTCCACCTCGGCGACGACGGGTCGACCCGCCTCCCGCGCCTGCCGCTTCGCCTGCGGGTACGAGATCACCACCTCGCCGAGCTCCTCGAGCCCGCCGTCCGGGGTCGGGAAGTCCGGGAAGTCCTCGTCATCCGGCTCGCCCTCCCCCATGTACGGCCCCGCGTGGTGCGGCGAGAACGACAGCACGTCGGTCACCGCCGACTCGCCCCGGTGCCGCTCGTTCAGCTCCAGCAGCGCCGCGTCGTCCGCGATCACGAGGCTGACCTCACGACCCTCCTCCGCCGCCCCCGCAGCGTCCAGCGCCGCCTCCACCACAACGCGCAAGCGCCGCTGCGTAACGCAACGCTTGAACGACGGGAACACCAACACGCTGATGTGGGATGCAAGGGGAGGCACTGAATCGCTCCGATCTCTACCCCGCCCTTGCGGGCGGGCGCTCGGGGGAATGGTAGCATAGCGAACCCCTCGCAAACAGGGCGGCGCGGAGCGGTTGCTGGCACAACCCACCCCGCGCCGGACGCTCCCGATGCGTGTCCCTGGAAGCTACTCCTCTTCCGGCAGCAGCGCCACCCGCTTGTAGCGGTCGAGGGTGAAGTAGCGCAGCGCCGCCTCCTCTTCCGGCCCCGCCCCAGCGGGCGGAGAAACCGGCACGGCTCCCGGTGTTATGATTGATGCAGGTCCAGTGATGCAATCGTGCTAGATTGTTCCACGCGCAAGCGCCGGGAAAGTCAGGAACATGCCGATGTCCAACGGCCAGGGGACGGAGTACCCGCCCGCAGCTTCAGAAGCCATGAGCGCCTTGGGCGGCGAGGCCCAGGAGACGCTCAAGGGCCTGCTGCAGTTCTTCGAGACTGCCTCGCAGCGCCAGGTCGGGTACCCGACCAACTTGGACTTCGACTACTCGGCGCTGCTCCCCTTCCTGCAGTACGCCGCCAACAACGTCGGCGACCCCTTCCACGCCAGCAACTACGCCAGCAATTCGCACGAGATCGAGCGCGAGGTCATCCACACGTTTGCGGACATGATGCGCCTCCCCCGCGATGAGGCGTGGGGCTACGTCACCTCCGGCGGGACGGAGGGCAACATGTACGGGCTGTACATGGGCCGCGAGACGTTCCCGGACGGCGTCGTCTACTTCTCCCAGGACGCCCACTACAGCGTCGTGAAGATCCTGCGCCTCCTCAAGGTCCGCAACATCATGATCAAGAGCCAGCCCAACGGCGAGATCGACTACGACGACCTCCACGAGACCATCCGCATCAACCGCGACGTCCCCGTGATCTTCATGGCCAACATCGGCACGACCATGAAGGGCGCCATCGACGACGTCACACGGGTGCGCGCCATCCTCGACGACCTCGCGGTGACCAGCTCCTACATCCACGCCGACGCCGCGCTCAGCGGCATGATCCTCCCGTTCGTCGACGACCCGCAGCCCTACGGCTTCGACGTGGGTTTCGACAGCGTGTCTGTGAGCGGCCACAAGATGATCGGCGCCCCCCTGCCCTGCGGCGTCGCGCTGACGCGCAAGCAGTTCGTCTCCCGCGTCGCCCGGTCCATCGAGTACGTCGGCGTGCTCGACACGACGCTATCCGGGTCGCGCAGCGCGTTCGGGCCCCTGATGCTCTGGTACGCCATCCAGCGTTACGGCCTCGACGGCTTCCGGGAGCTCGTGACCGGCAGCCTCGGCGTCGCCCAGTACGCGGTCGACCGCTTCAACGAGGCGGGCATCCCCGCGTGGCGGAACAGGAATTCGGTCACCGTCGTGTTCCCGAGGCCATCGGACCAAGTGGTCCGCAAGTGGCAGATCGCGCCGTTCCAGGACATCGCGCACGTCATCGCGATGCCGCACGTCACCCGCGAGCTGATCGACGAGTTGGTCGCCGACGTCCGGAACGGCTAAATCGAGGAGGTTCGAGCTTGGAGAGGATCATCGTCATGGTAACCAGCGAGGTTGGCGTCATCGCGGACATCACCGGCGCGCTGGCCGGCGCCGGCATCAACATCCTGTCGATCAACACCGAGAACACCGGCGAGACCGGCCTCGTCATCCTGACCACCGAGGACAACGACGCCGCCCTGCGCGCCCTCATGGACGCCGGCTTCCGCGCAGTCATCGACGACGTCCTCGTCTTCCGCCTGCGCGACGAGCCCGGCGCCTTGGCGAAGGTCGCCCAGAACTTCAAGGACGCGGGCGTCAACATCCAGAGCCTCCACATCCTCGACAGGCACGGCGACTACGTCACCTTCGCCCTCTCCTCCGACAATCGCGAGAAGGCGGAAGTCCTGGTGGGTCCGGAAGCCCTCGTCTAGCCGGCCCGCCGGTCCGCTACCCGCGTGCGACGCCCCGGCCCCCTGCGCCATGGCCCGTGTGGGGGCCTCCCCCGCTCGGTTGACACGTTCCCCTACCGGTGCAAGACTGAAACACCTTCAAACCGGACACGTCCCACGCACCATTCCAGGAGGCATCCATGGCCGACGCGCAGAAGGCGACCACCCTCGGCGAGCTCCGCAAATCCGGACACCGCGTCCTGCCCGTCCGCGAGGAGATTCGGCAGAACCTGATGGCTCGCATGCGCGACGGCACCGCCCTCTTCCCCGGCGTCATGGGCTATGAGGACACCGTCATCCCCCAGGTCGAGAACGCCGTCCTCGCCGGCCAGGACATCATCTTCCTCGGCGAGCGCGGCCAGGCCAAGTCCCGCATCATCCGCAGCCTCGTCGAGTTCCTCGACGAGGAGACCCCCGTCGTCCGCGGCTGCGAGATCAACGACAACCCCTACGCCCCCATCTGCCTCGGCTGCCGCACTCGCCTCGCCGAGGAGGGCGATGACCTCGAGATCGACTGGCTCCCCCGCGACCAGCGCTACGCGGAGAAGCTCGCCACCCCCGACATCTCCGTCGCCGACCTCATCGGCGAGATTGACCCCATCAAGGTCGCCGAGGGCCGCTACCTCTCCGACGAGCTCACCATCCACTTCGGCCTCATCCCACGCGCCAACCGCGGCATCTTCTGCATCAACGAGCTCCCCGACCTCGCCGAGCGCATCCAGGTCGGCCTCTTCAACCTCATGGAGGAGCGCGATATCCAGATCCGCGGCCACCGCGTCCGCCTGCCCCTCGACATCTACGTCGTCGCCAGCGCCAACCCGGAGGACTACACCAACCGCGGCCGCATCATCACGCCCCTCAAGGACCGCTACGGCGCCCTCATCCGCACCCACTACCCCAAGACCGTCGAGGAGGAGGTCTCCATCGTCGACCAGGAGCGCTCCCGCTTCGCCGACACCGAGGAGGCCGTCGTCGTCCCCGACTTCATGGCGGAGATCATCGGCGAGTTCACGTCGCTGGCCCGCCGCAGCGCCGACATCAACCAGCGCTCCGGCGTCTCCGTCCGCGTCTCCATCGCCAACTACGAGACCCTCGCCGCGTGCGCCCTCCGCCGCGCCATCCGCTACAACGAGACGCAGGCCGTGCCGCGCGTCTCCGACCTGCCCTACATCGTCGCGTCCACCCTCGGCAAGCTGGAGCTCGAGACCGTCGAGGACGGCCGCGAGGCCCGCGTCGTCGACGAGCTCACCAAGAAGGCCGTGCTCAACGTCTTCAACCGCCACTTTGACGCCAACGACTTCATCGAGCTCCAGCTCCGCTTCGAGGAGGGCCTCGAGGTCGAGGCCGGCAGCGAGGTCCCATCCTTCGCCTACGCCGAGCGCCTCGGCGGCGAGGGCGGCCTCGCGCCGATGGTGCAGCAGTTCGGCATAGACCCCAAGAAGCAGGAGGCCCTCTTCGCCTCCGGCGCGGAGTTCGTCCTCGACGGCCTGCACCTCAACCGCAAGCTCAACCGAGACCGCATAGAGGGCAAGTTCCGCTACCGCACCTAACCTCGCCCGCCCCGTCGTTCCTGCGCAGCCTGCCCCGTACACCGATACGGGGGCAGGAACCCCAACGCCTTCAGCGCCCGTTGCGGACACCGCCCCCCTCGCCGCCGAGATGCGCCGCTCGCCCATCCCGTCGTTCCTGCGCAGGTAGGAACCCCGACGCCTTCAGCGCCCGTTGCGGACACCGCCCCCATCTCCATCGCCACCGTCATCCACCGCTCGCCCAGACCGGCGACGACACCGAGCTCGTACCCCTCGGCGTCCTATCCCCCAGCAAGCCCCTCACCTGCGGGCCCGCGTAGCCCCAGAACACCAGGCCCTCAACACAAAAGGAAGAGCCCCGCCGTGCGGCGGGGCTCTTCTACTTTCGAGTCTGTCGAGACTACCGGTTGCGGTTGCGGGCCAGGACGTAGCCGCCGCCCATCAGGAAGAGCGCGCCCATCAGGAGCAGGCCCATCATCAGGCTGTTGCTGACCCCGAAGCCGCCGGTCGGGGGCGGATCGGGCTCTACTGGCGCCACCTCGGTTGGAGCAACCGTCGCCGTCGGCGTCGCCTCAACCTCGCCCGTCGGCAGTGTGACGACCACCGCGTACGTGCCCAGGCTCTGCTGGCTGATGGTCAGCGTGTTGTTGAGGATGTCCCGGATCGGGAACAGCTCAATCCACGAACCGCTAACAGCGTCCCAGGAGGACACGCCGACGTTGTCGGTCCGGCCGTCGGCGGCCGCGGCCAGGTCGTCGTCGCTGAACGGAATCGTGACCTCAGCGAACTGGCTGAAAGTCGCGCCGCCCGCGTCGAGCGTGAACACCAGCGAACCCAGCGCCGTGCCTTCCGCGGCCTCGCCGGGGATCGCGTCTTCTTCCAGGGCCGTGTAGGTCACCGTCACGTCGCTGCTGCTGGCGCCGTCGGGCGTCTTCACAGTCACGCCGCTGGCGAACTCAATCGTGCCGCCGGAGGAAGGCAATGTGCCTTCGTGCCCGTCGGCAAATACGCTGCTCGCGGTGGCGAACAGAAGGGACAGCGCCAGAGTTAAGCTCAGAAGCAACCGAGGGGCAATACTCTGCCGGGACATCCTAGGTGTGCGCACCGCAAGCCTCCTTGCCGAATATTCCAATTTGCGTACCTGACCAGTCTCGTTAAACATTCCGCTACTGTCCGTGTGGACACGAGTACCACACAACCGCAGCGCAGAATAGCGCATAAAAGGGGAAGCGTCAACCCTCGTGCACTACGCCATTTGTGGGTTTTGATATTACAGCGCAACCGCGCGCATGGCAAGACTGGCACAACTTGACTGCCCCGCACCCTGTTGCTACCGTCATTCTGCACCCTCACTTTTCCCTGTCCAGCCGTCCCATCGACACCGGAGGTCACCCGTGCCCGTCGACCCCGAGACCCTCAGGGAGATCGCCCTCAGCCAGCAGGAGTACGACGCCATCGTCGACAAGCTCGACCGCGAGCCCAACGCGCTCGAGCTCGGTCTCTTCGGCGCGCTCTGGAGCGAGCACTGCGCCTACAAGCACTCGCGCCCCCTCCTCGGCCTCTTCCCCAGCGACTCCCCCCGCGTCCTCGTCTCCCCCGGCGCCGAGAACGCCGGCGTCGTCGACGTCGGCGGCGGCCTCTCCGTCGTCTTCAAGATCGAGTCCCACAACCACCCGTCCGCCGTCGAGCCCTTCCAGGGCGCCGCCACCGGCGTCGGCGGCATCGTCCGCGACATCCTCGCGATGGGCGCCCGCCCCATCGCGCTCCTGAACTCCCTCCGCTTCGGCCCCGCCGATTCGACGCGCACCCGCCGCCTCTTCCACGGCGTCGTCGAGGGCATCTCCTGGTACGGCAACTGCATCGGAGTCCCCGACGTAGGCGGCGAGATCACCTTCGCCCCCTGCTACGACGACAACCCCCTCGTCAACGCCATGTGCGTCGGCCTCGTACGCACCGACGACCTCGTCCGCGCGCAGCCCTCCGGCCCCGGCGACCTCCTCCTCCTCGTCGGCGCAGACACCGGCCGCGACGGCATCCACGGCGCATCCGGCCTCGCCTCGCAGACGCTGGAGGACACCCAGGAGCTTCGCACCACCGTGCAGGTCGGCAACCCCTTCCTCGAGAAGGTGCTCATCGAGGCCTGCCTGGAGGCGTTGCAAACGTGCCCCGAGGGCATCGCCGGCATGCAGGACCTCGGCGCCGCCGGCCTCACCAGCGCCGCCGTCGAGTGCGTCAGCAAGGGTGGCCGCGGCCTCCTCCTCGACGTCGCCCAGGTGCCCCGCCGCGAGTCCGCCATGAACCCCTACGAGGTCATGCTCTCCGAGTCCCAGGAGCGCATGCTCCTCCTCGTCCGCCCCGGCTTCGAGGACGCCGTGAAGACCATCTTCGACAAGTGGGACCTCACCTCCAGCGTCATCGGCTCAGTCACCGACGACGCCACCGTCCGCATCAACGACGCCGGCGAGCCGCACGCCGACGTCCCCGTCGAGCACCTCGTCGGCGCGCCCCGCTACCGGCTCTCCGGCACGCTCTCCGCCGAGACCGCCGTCGCCCGGCAGGTCGACCTCGCGGCCCTCCCGCTGCCCGATATGACGCCCGCCGACGCCCTCCTGCGCCTCCTCGGCTCCGCCAACATCGCCAGCCGCTCCGGCGTCTACCGCCAGTACGACCAGCAGGTGCAGGCCAATACCGTCGTCGGCCCCGGCCGCGGCGACGCCGCCGTCCTCGTCCTCCGCGACGGCTACGGCGGCCCCGCGACCCGCCGCGGCATCGCCGCCGCCACCGACGGCAACAGCCGCCTCGCGTGGCTCGATCCCTTCGTCGGCGGCCAGCTCGCCGTCGCCGAGGCCTGCCGCAACGTCTCCTGCGTCGGCGCCGAGCCCATCGCCCTCACGGACTGCCTCAACTTCGGCAACCCGGAGCGCCCCGAGGTCTATTTCCAGCTCGAGGAGTGCATCAAGGGCATGGCCGACGCCTGCCGCGCCCTCGGCGTCCCCGTCGTCAGCGGCAACGTCAGCCTCTACAACGAGGGCGTAGGTCAGGCCATCTACCCCACCCCCGTCGTCGGCGCCCTCGGCCTGCTCGACGACGTGACGAAGCACTGCGGCGCGGGCTTCCGCGACGAGGGCGACGTCGTCATGCTCCTCGGCGCAACGTCCCTCGACGCCGACCCCGCCACCCTAGCCGGCAGCGAGGCCCTTGAGACCCTCCACGGCACGGTCGCCGGCCGCCCGTCGCTCGACATGGACCTCGAAACCCGCGTCCAGCGCCTCACCCGCGACGCCATCCGCCGCGGCCTCCTCTCCTCCGCCCACGACTGCTCCGACGGCGGCCTGGCCGTCGCCCTCGCCGAGTCCTGCGTCATCGGCAACATCGGTGCCACCATCACCGCGAAGCCCGAGGGCCGCTGGGACGCCGCCCTCTTCGGCGAAGCCCCGTCCCGCATCCTCATCTCCCTCCCCCCAACCAAAACCACCGCCCTCCGACGCCTCGCCGCCCGCCACAACGTCCCCGTCCTCCGCCTAGGCCGCACCGGCGGCAACACCCTCCGCATCGCCCGCCTACTCAACGTCCCCCTATCAGACGCCGCAAAAGCCTGGAACCAAGGCCTGCGCGAACTGCTCTGGGAGTAGGGGCGGGAGCCTGCCCCGCACTTGATACGGGGTCATTCCCGCCCCTCGCCCGTCGTTCCTGCGAAGGCAGGAACCCCGACGCTTGCCTTCCCACTCCACAATTCCCGCCTCACTCCGCCCCCCACTTCGTCATTCCTGCGGAGGCAGGAATCCAGAGGGGCCGGGGGAGGGGCCGCCCGCGCCGCCCAATCTCGAAGGACCCCTACCCCTCCCATCCTCCATCCCGGCGAACGCCGGGATTCAGGGGAAGGGTACGCCGCGCCCGCACCTTCTCACGCCGAACCCAAACCCGCTTCACAGGGGCAGGGCCACGGGCGGCGCCGTTCGGCCTGAGGGAAATCGAAGGGCGAACGGGGGCCGCAGGCCCGCGCGTGCGCTAAGGCCCGCTCACTGCATTGGCACGCGTCACCGCGACGCGCTACCCGAGGCACGCCACATAGCAACGACAGAGCGTAACTGCTACCATCCCCAACACGGAGGTTCTGAAATGAATGTGTCCGAAGCGGCGCGGCGCCTACGGGAACAGTACGACGCAGGCTATCCAGTAGGGAAGGCGGTAGCCGCAATTCATCTATTTGCCATCCAACACGCCGACGCCCTCTCACGTTTGCCCATCGGCGAGGTCCTTCAACAGGCTGGACTTCCCGCAACGTACCGTACAGAGGTTAGCAAGGGGATCAAGCTGGCCGAGTACGTGCAGGTGAACCGCGAGTTCCCCTAGAATAAACAGGGCCGGCGGCCAGCAGGCCCGCGCGCCCCCACCTCACAACACCGGCACCCACGGCGCCGACGTCCTCGGCAGCAACCCCGTCGCCCGAGGGTCGTCCGCAACCTCGACCTGCCTCCGGTACGGCACAAACCCCGACCGCACGTAGAACCCCAGCGCCCCCGGATGGTCCAGCGTGCACGTGTGCAACGACAGCCTCCGGATCGGCCGCGACCACGCAATCTCGATCGCCCGGTTCATCATCCACCGGCCCGCGCCGCACCCCACCAGCGCCGGCGTCAGCCCGAAGAAGCTGACATCGCACTCCCCCTCAACGCCGAAGTCCAGCTCAACCAGCCCTTCCCCCTGCCCCTGCGCCTCGAACACGTACGTCTCGTGCAGCGGACTGCCGAGCACGCCCCGCAGCTCCTCGTCGCTCAGCTGCAGCCGCGAGAACCACAGCCAGTCCTCGCCGATACGCCGGAACAGCGCGAGATACCACCCGGGGTCCGGCGCGTCCACCTTGCTCAGCGACCACGACGCCTCAGAGCGCTCTGCCCGAACCGGCGGCCGCTCAAGCATCTCCAGGTGCGTCACGATCGACACGGTCTTGCCGCTCGGCACATCGCTGTAACCGTCAGGAATGATCATCGCCACCTCTGGTTAATGCGATTTCGTACGATGGTCCTTGTTGCCGGATTGTACTAGACCCCCTACCCCCAACACGGGCGTTCGCGGTGAAGGAAATGTGGAAGGCATAGGGCCAAGGCCTATGGTGAGCGCTGTGGGAGTAGGGAGCAAACTATAGAGCAACTGAGTGTCGCACCTACGAAGATGGGAGAGTTACGTCAATTGCCCCGAAGTCACCGACACTGATAGCAAGGGGACGCTTATTCCGATGGTATTCCAGTAACAGGATCGATTGGCATCACACGGGGGTTGCCGTCTTCCACTTCAAACATCCGGAACCCCTGTCCTTCAAACCAGGCATCCATTGCTTTGGTGTAATTGTCGACAGGTTCCAGCTTTACTACTCTTAACAGCTCACTACCGCAGTTCGTAAGTGCCACACCTGAAATCCGTAATGTCTTGTCGATTCCACCCTTTGTTTTCGGAATCAAAATCCAATGTCTTCCTTGATGGGAAATGGGTATGCAGGCCGCAAGTTGTGGCATTCCTGGTAAGGCCACACAAGGCTTCAACTCCCTCCAGGAGTTGTAGTCGGAGATGACGAGTCCGTGTTCGTTCAATAGGTTTAGCGTTTTGAAGTCTAGGCCATATTCCTTAAGGGCGTTTTGGCCGGCGTCGCGTCCTAGTGAGGGCACTCTGGTATCAAAGGGTAGACTTGACACCGATAAAGAGCAGAGTCTCACAAAGTGTTTAGCTACGCTTTGGTCGAGACTGCCCAAGATTCTGATCGCCCTGGTTGAAAAGGTGCCTGGCTTCCTTATTTCTCCGGCCAAGACCTTGGCAAACAGTTCTTGCATTTCCTCCGTGCTCTTTAGCCTAGCCTCTGTCTCAAAGGCATTTAGCCAATCATCGCTAATTGCATCACCTGCCTCTTCCGCCGCTGGTCCTGATGTCGGATCACCGTCGTTCTGCAATTCATTGGCGGCCTTCAGACTGATCATATCGAGGTTAACTTGTTCCCGAAGCACTCTTTGGCCGAACTTCTGAACTGCCACGCGCGCATATTCGGGATCGGTTTGCATCTGTCCAGCAATCTGGTTGGCTGACATATTGATCAGCTTGATGCGTGCCGATGTTTCTGCTCGTATTTCATCCGCCTTGCCAGTTAGGTGTGTAACTGGTACTTCAACCAAAGCTGTGCACAGGTGGGCAAACGCTTTGAAAAAGTTCCGCTTGAATGGTACGGGAATCCCTGGAAGAGCTGCGTCAACAGCAAGCTCCGTGATCACGTCGGATACGGCACCGACTTCATCTCCTGCCGAGCTCAATTCCTCACTGTCCGCTTCATCAATCATTTTTCTGTGCTTGTGTCCTCTCAGTAGTTTTAGGCCAATGAAACCGGACTAAAGCCGACGCTTCAAGTCTCGTCTTGAGATAATGCGTTACACGCGAAATCTTGTGTGTACAGTATATCGGAAATCAAAGGCTCAAACCCCCGCCCCCCCAGACCCTGACACAAGCCCCTCGCGCGAAACCCTCCGCCCTCGCTACCCTCATTCACATCACACACACGGAGGGACGCGAGCATGCAGGACGCTGCCTGGGACTCCTACTACCGGAACCTCGAGGCCGAATACGGCGGCCGGCTCCCCGGCGCGCCGAGGCGCAAGCGCGGCGCGCAGCCCGGCAACCAGAACGCCCGCAAGCGCGGCCTTGTCAACAAGCCCCTGACCCCGCAGCAGCGGACCAGCCTCATCGCGCTCCAGCGCGCCGGGGTGCTCTCCTCGGGGCTCAGCCACCTGCGCGTCAGGATCGCCGCCCTGTTGCTTGACCCCCGCGCGAATCCCGAACTCCTTGTGCGCGGCGCCCGGATGATTGCGCGCCTGATCCGGGTTGAGACGATGCCGCGCAGTGCCCGCCCGCGCCAGGACTGAGGCCCCCAAAAGCAAAAAAATTTGCCTTGAAGCTGAATTGCGACACTTCCCATATAAAACAAAGGGGAAACAACCTCCCCGGCAGCTACGGGGAAAACACGACGAATGTCAAAACAGATGGAGAGGAGAAGGGTCCATGAGCGCCGCACCAGGGCCCGCCGCTGTTCCGGCAAAGGCGGCCAGCCTAGCCGCCGACAGGCTCCCGGCGACTCGCCATCCCTTCGAGCCTCTCCAGCGCGTCCTTCCAGAAGGCGCGCCGGGACTCGACGGCGGCCTGATCCGGCAGCTTGATCTGCTGGACCACTACCTGGCACCGCGCGTCGCCCTTGGGGTAGAGGCTGACGGACAGGTCGCTGCCCACGCTGCCCGTGTCCAGTCGCAGGCCGCTGCTGGGGTTGGCCTTCCTGACCCGCATGGCGGCGCCCAGCCACTCGTGGCGACGCCCGTCGTCCGCCCACACGGCGAACAGCGACTCCGCGGACGCCGAGAGGGTTTTGCTCACGCTGACCTCGTAGCCGCGGGGGGTCTGGTGGACGTCTCGCAGGCCGCGTTCGCGCTCGTACTCCACGGTGATCGATTGCGCCCACCAGCCGGAGGCGCCGTAGCGTTCCTGCACCAGCCGCGCGATCTGCGGGTGCTTCATGCCCGCCGCGCCCTCCCCGTCGAGGATGGCGTACCACTCGCTCCACCGCTTGCCGGTGGCGGCGAAGACCGCTTCGTCGCTCTTGCGTGCGGACCGTGTTGTCATCGTTGCCGCTCCACCGCGACGGGGCAATTGGAGCCCCTACAGGACCGCGTCCTCAATTGCTACCGTCGTCCCCGCATCCCCAACTGCTACCGTCATCCCCGCGAAAGCGGGGACCCAGGTCCCCCGATGAGGAACGCGGACACAGAACAGGCAAGCCCCGTCCCCTGTGATCCAGAGGCGATGATGCGACCAACCCCGCCCCTACAGGACGGCGTCCAGCCCCTTCGTCAGCTCGTCGATGCTCGCGTACCCCTGGTACTTCGACGTGAGCTTCCCGCCCGCGTCGAAGATGAAGACCCACGACTCGTTCAGGTAGCCCGTCTGCGCCGAGAGCCCCCACTCCTCCACCAGCGGCGAGTACCGCGCCCGGTCCAGGTCGCCCTGGATCTCCGCCGGGTTCTCGTACACCTCGACGTGGATGAATCCGGCCTGGTCCTTGTACTGGTCCTTCAGCTCCTCCACCGTCTCCACCTGCGGCCCGCACGTCGGGCTGGTGCACAGCGCCGGGCTCGCGAACACGAGCACCAGCGGCTGCTCCCCGCCCAGCGCCTCCGCGATGGTCTGCTGGTACAGGTCCGCGTCCGGCCTCGAGCTCGTCGTCAGCTCCGCCAGCGACTCGACGTCCCGGACGGTCTTGTTCCCGTCGCTCGGCGGCGTGTCGCCCGCCGTGGGCGTGTGGCTGCGCTCGGCGATGTTCAGCATGATCTGCGCCTTGCCGGGCGACCCGTCCTCCTGCGTCACCTCGACGTCCAGCCGCCACTCGCCCGGCTGGTCGAAGGTCAGGTCCGTCACGTAGTTGCCCCGCGACCCGAACGGCCACAGGAAGAACTCCGCCGTCGAGGTCTCGACGACGCTGTCCGGCGCGCTCAGGTTCACCGACGTCACCGTCGCCGAGGGCGCCTTGATCAGCGCGCGGGAGCTCGTCAGCAGGAAGGAGACGCGGTTGTCGCCCACGCCCAGGTCCTTGGTTGCAAGGATGCCGTTCAACTCCTCCGGGCCGCCGTCCGATGCGGCGTCGCTGGTGGCGGTGTCCGTCTGCGCGGGCGCCGGTTCCGCGGCCGCCGTGCTCTGCTCGTCCTGCGCCCCGTTGCACGCGGCCAGTACCACCAAGAGCGCTATTGCGATGAGAAAGAAACGCGTCGCGCCTACCATGCCCTTCCTCCTGAAGGTGTACAAGATTTGCCCATCGGGCTACGGCCCGGTGGGGTAGCTGCCAAAGGTGAACGCGAAGACGATGAAGTCCTCGGAGTTGGAGGTCAGCCGCAGCTCATGCCCGCTGTACTCCGGCGATTCGATGAGCCGGTACATGCGGTCCTTCTCCACCAGCACGAAGGTGTTCCCCTCCTCGTCCGCCTGGATGTCCCGGCCCCAGTCGGCCTCGGGCACCGGCGACTCGTCCTGGGTGACGTAGACGCGGTACGGCTCGTCCTCCGCCTCCAGCACCACGTTCACGCTCGTGCCGTTGTACCGCAGCGCCACGAAGTCCTCGAAGTTCTCCGTCTCACGCGAGTGCCGCATGTGCTCCAGCGTGGGCGTCCATGTTCCGTGGAAGTAGAGGAAGTTGTTGTTCAGCGTTTCCGGCAGCTCAAACACCACGGGCCCGCCGGCGGGGTTGCTGTACAGCTCAGTCTGCAGGATGTACGGCTGCCGCGAGTAGAACTGCGGGTTCAGCCCCGCGTACAGCTCCCGCGTCTGGTTGCCGTCGATGCCGCTGTTGAACGCCCGCTCGTCGAACTCCGGCCCCTCTTGCGTGTTCGCCGGGATCCCCGCCAGGTTCACCCCCGCGTCCAGCAGCAGGTCGCGGATCAACGCCTCCGTCTCGACGTACGCCCCCTCGCCGAAGTGCGTGTACTGGATGATGCCGTCCTTGTCGATGAGGTACTTGGCGGGCCAGAACCGGTTGTTGTAGGCCCGCCACGTCAGGAAGTCGTTGTCCTGCACCACCCGCCAGTCGATGTCGAAGTCCTCCATCGCCTGCTCGACGTTCTCCCGCACCTTCTCGAACTCGAACTCCGGCGTGTGTACCCCGATGATGTTCAGGCCGAGGTCGCCGTACTTCTCGTGCCAGTCCTGCAGGTACGGGAACGTGCGGATGCAGTTCACGCACGTGTACGTCCAGAAGTCGATGAGCACCACCTCGCCCTTCAGGTCGTCGAGGGTGAAGACGTCCGTGTTGATGAAGAAGGCCGGGTCCGTCTGCTCCAGCGGCTCTGCACGGGAGCCCACCTCGCCCGGGAATGGCCCGAATTCCGAGCTGCCGTCGAGGGGCGCCGGCGTCGGCAGCGTCGGCAGGTCGATGGTCGGCTCCGGCACCGGCGTCGGCGTCGAGCGCAGCGGCTGCGCGACGGCGTCGCCGCCCGAGCACGCCGCCGCCATCAACGCGGCCAGCGCAACGAGGGTCGCTGCCACACCCAGGGGGCGGCGCAGGACTGCGGGGAGGGACGGGCCTGAATGCGGCATTGTTTCACCTGTCTTTTTTTCCATTATAGATGGAATCGTGTTTCGCGCGGGGGGTTCATGGGGCAACCCGCAGTGCGCCCTCTTGAATCAAGTAACGATTGGAGCCCGCCGGCCGTTAGCGGCCCGCGCTCTGGCTCGCCGGGATGGCGGCCTCCCGCCGGTACGCCTCGTCCAGCAGGTCTACGACGTGGCACACGCGCACCTGCAGTCCGGCCTCCCGCGCCCCCAGCGATAGCTGCACCATGCAACCGGGGTTGGCCGTCGCGATGGTCTCCGCGCCCGTCTCCGCGGCCTCCTCCAGCTTGTGGGTGCGGAGCTGCCCGGACATCTCGCGCTGGGTCAGTTGGAAGCTGCCCCCCGCGCCGCAGCACCGGTCCGAGTGCGCCATCTCGACCAGCTCCAGCCCCGGCACCGCCGCCATCAGCGTCCGCGGCGCCGCCGAGATCCGCTGCGCATGCACCAGGTGGCACGAGTCCTGGTACGTCACGCGAAGGGGCTCCGCCTCGCAACGAGGCGGGTCGACGGGCAGCGACGCCAGGAACTCCGTGATGTCCTGCGTCATCGCCCCGAACCGCTCGGCCTTGGCCGCATACGCGGGGTCGTCGTGGAAGAGGTGCGCCGAGTCCTTCATCGTCGCCCCGCACCCGGCGGACGCGGAGATGACCACGTCAACGCCCGCCTCCAGGAAGGCGTCGATGTTGCGGCGCGCCATCGCGCGGCCCCCGTCCATGTCGCCGCCGTGCAGGTTCAGCGACCCGCAGCACCCCTGCGACGCGGGGACGTGCACCTCGCACCCGTTGCGGGTGAGCACGCGCACGGCCGCCTCCATCGTCGGCCCGTGGAAGAGCGGCATGACGCAGCCCGACAGCAGCCCGACGCGGTGCCGGACGGCCCCCCGCGCGGGGAACACCTGCCCCGTCGCGCGGAACGCCGGCTGCGAGAGGTCCGGCAGCGACGCCTCCGCCTCGGCCAGCGGCCCCACGAGCCGCAGCACCCGCGTCGCCCGCACCAGCGCCCGCAGCCCGGAGCGCTGGTACAGCCGCAGCAGCCCCGCGATGGCCCGCATCCGGCCCGGGCTGGGAAGGAGGTGCCCATACGCCAGCCACGCCACAAAGCGTCCCGGCAGCCCGCGCCGTCGGGGGCGCATCTGCGCCTGCGCCTGCTCGATGAGCCGCCCGTACGGCACGCCCGAGGGGCACGCGGCCTCGCACGCCCGGCACTGGATGCACAGGTCCCAGTGCTCCACCACGCCCGGCTCGACGCCGGCGCGGCCCTCGAAGACCGCCTTCATCAGCGCGATCCGCCCCCGCGGCGACTCCGTCTCAAGCCCCGTCTCGACGTACGTGGGGCACGCGTTCAGGCACAGCCCGCAGTGGACGCACCGGTACAGGTCCTCCTCCTGCGGCGCGTCCGCCCCGATGAACCCTGCCACAATGACCTTGCCCCGAACGCCGGTCGCCACTTACAGTCCTCCCAGGAACCGGCCGGGATTGAGGACGCCCTGCGGGTCGTACTGCTCCTTCAGCCCGCGCATGACCTCAAACGCGTCGCCGACGGGCCCCCACGGGTCGACGCCGCCGATGGGCGTGGGCGATTCCACCACGACCGTGCCACCAAGCGCCGCTACCCGCTCTCGGAGCGAGGCAAGGTACGCAACGCGGTCGTCCGGAAGCGCATCGGCGGCCCACGCCGCCCTGACCACGCCCCGCGTCACGCTGAGCGCGGCGGCGGGCGCCGCATCGCCGAGGGTTGTCACCGCGTCCACTCCCTGCGACAGCGGCACGGAGATGCGCACGGCAAGGGCGGGCGGGCCGTCGTGCCAGCCAAGGTCGGCGACGCGGTCTGCCAGCGCCGCGCTCTCCGCGTCCTCCACCCACCCGACGGTGGCGCCGTGGCTCTCGCACGCGGCCGCCCACGCGTCGACGGAGCGGATCACCGCGGCCGGCCTCCCGCCGACGCGCGCCACAAGGTGCCACGTCCGCTCCTCGGCAGGCTCCACCGGGGCCTCCGGATTGACGGGCTGCACAGCCGCCGCCGAGATCGGCTCCGGCCGGAGGGACAGTCCCTCGGTGGCTCTGGCCCACGCGGCCTCGTTCAGCAGCTCGACGGAGAGCATCGGCAGACCGATGGACGCCACGCCCGCGCTCGCGTCAGCCGCAGCCGCGGCGGAGGCGAAGGCCGCGGTGACCGTGGCCTCCTTCAGCGGGGTCGGCACGATCTTGAACGTGGCCTCCGCGATGACGCCCAGCGTCCCAAGCCCGCCGACGTGCAGCCGGTCCAGGGCGAAGCCGGTGACGTTCTTGACCACGTTGCCGCCGCTCTTGACCACCGTGCCGTCGGCCAGCACGGCCCGCATGCCGATGACCATCTCTCGCGGCAGCCCGAAGCCCGTGCCCAGCGGCCCCGCGCTCCCCGCCGCAAGCGTCCCGCCGACCGTCGCCCGGCCGGGCAGCGGCGGGTCCAGCGGCAGCCACTGCCAGGACCGTTTGAGCGCGGCCTGCAGCGCCCCGACGGTGCAGCCCGCCTGCACGGTCACCGTGAGGTCGGCCGGCTCGTGCGCGACGATGCGGTCCAGCCCGCGCATGTCCAGCGCCAGGTCGTAGCTCGATGGCGGCGACCCCAGCCCCTGCCGCGTTCCGCCGCCCCACGGCACGACGGCCGCGCCGAAGCCCGACGCAGCGGCCAGCGCCGCGCTCACCTCCTCGACGGTGGTGGGCAGCGCAACGGCCAGCGGCTCGACGCCCGCCAGCGCGTACGGCGCAGTGTCGGCGCCCACGGCGACGCCTGCATCCTGCAGGGCGCGGGCGAGGTCGGCGGCGGTGACGTTAGACAAAGGCATCTGCTCCAAGCCGGGCGATTGCCGGGTGTTGCAGGAGCTCCACGCAGGAAGCGCCTGTGGGGAAGACCTTGCCGGGGTTGAAGGTGTCGCCCGCGCCGAAGGCGGGGTTCAGCCGCGCCATGGCGTCGAGGTCGGCGTCGGAGAAGCAGAGGTCCATGTACTCCTGCTTCTCCAGACCCACGCCGTGCTCGCCGGACAGCGCGCCGCCCAGGTCGATGCACGTGCGCAGCACCGCGGCACCGGCCTCCTTCGAGCGCCGCAGCTGGTCGCCCACGCGCTCGTCGAAGAGGATGCACGGGTGCAGGTTGCCGTCGCCCGCATGAAAGACGTTGGCGATGGGCAGCGCGTACTCGCCCGAGATCTCACGGATGCGCCGCAGCGCCTCCAGGATCTTGGTGCGCGGCACCACGCCGTCAAGGAGGTAGTAGTTGGGCGCCAGCCGTCCCAGCGCGCCGAGGGCAGTCTTGCGCCCGGCCCACAGCCGCTCGCGCAGCGTCGGGTCCGCCGCCACCCGCACCTCCGTGGCGCCGTTGCGGTAGCACACCTGCTGCACCTCCTCCGACTCCTCGGCGACGGGCTCGCTCAGCCCCTCCACCTCGACGAGCAGCACTGCGCCCGCGTCGGGGGGATACCCCGCGTGGATGGCGGGCTCGACGGCCTGGATGGTCAGCCGGTCCATCATCTCGATGGCCGCGGGCACGATGCCCGCCCCGACGATGGCCGAGACGGCATTGCTGGCGTCATCCTCGTCCTGGAAGATGGCCAGCATCGTCGTGACGGCCTCGGGCAGCGGCTGCAGCCGCACGGCGACCTTGGTCGTCACCGCCAGCGTGCCCTCGGAGCCTATGAGCACGCCTCGGAGGTCGTAGCCGGGGAGCTCGTGCCTGCGCCCGCCGACCCACGCCAGCGAGCCGTCGGCCAGCACGATCTCCATGCCCATGACGTGGTTGGTGGTGACCCCATAGGCGAGGCAGTGGGGCCCGCCCGCGTTCTCGGCCACGTTGCCGCCGATGGTGCACGCCTTCTGGCTCGACGGGTCCGGCGCATAGCGCAGCCCGTAGGGCTCGGCGGCCTTGGAGATGTCGATGTTCACGACGCCCGGCTCCACGATGGCCATCCGCTCCGCAACGTCGATCTCCAGCACGCGGTTCAGGCGCGTCATCGGCATCAGCACGCCCCCGTAGACGGGTATCGCGCCGCCGCTCAGGCCCGTCCCCGCGCCCCGCGGCACGACGGGCACGCCGTGCCGCCGCGCGATGCCCACAACCTGCGCGGCCTGCGCGGCGCTCCCCGGCACCGCCACGACGCCCGGCAGCGCGCGCTCGACGGCCCCGTCATACTCGTAGACCAGCAGCTCCTGCGGCCGCGTCAGCACGTAGCGGCTGCCCACCGCCCGCTGCAACTCCCGGACAAGCGCGTCCATTGCGCCCACAAGCCTCCCCTATCGAGTGTGCACAGGATAGCAGGGGAGGGGAGGCGGGGGAAGAAACAGGCCAGCAAGGGGCCACGCTGCGACTGGTGTATAGTGTGCGGGCCGGTCATCCCGCACGTCTCAGAAGGAGGCCCCACCATGCCCCGCATCGCCGCGCTCCTTGCCGTCGTGCTCACGACGATGCTCGTCGCCACGGCGTGCGCTGCGGAGGAGGATGCGAGCGCGGGACCCGTCTCTGCAGCCGACGAGGGCCCAACCGTCTGCCCGGAGGGTACCGAGCTCTGGGCCGAGTACCGCCTTTACTTCGGCCGCAACAAGGACGGCCAGGAGGTCGTGAGCGATCGGGAGTGGGCGCTCTTCGTCAGCAACGTCGTGACGCCGAACTTCCCCGACGGCCTCACCGTGCTCGACGGGCAGGGCCAGTGGCAGACCATCACGGGCGCTGTGGAGAGCGAGCGTTCCAAGGTTCTCGTCATCTTCGCCCCGCTCGACAGTGACGCGCCCGAGGGGCTGGCGAGAGTTGCCAACGGGTACAAGTCCCATTTCGACCAGGAGTCGGTGATCCAGACGATCGACAGCGCCTGCACGTCCTTCTACTAGCGGAGCAGTCTAGTTGGCGTCCACCACCGTGACCGCGACGGGCAGGTGGTCCGATGCCTGCGTGACCCTGACAGAGAAGTCTTGCGCGGAAAGGTCGGGCGTCACGAAGATGTAGTCGATGCGCTCGACCAGTTCGTCGGAGGCGTAGGTGTAGCCGGGTTCCGCTCCTCCCGCCTCCGCGAGGGCGTCCTTGAACCCCGCTTGCAGGATGGCCTGGACTTCGGGCGAGCCCGGCCTGCCATTGAAGTCGCCCAGCAGGACCGTCCGCTCCTCGTTCTGCCAGCGCTTCAGGATGGCAAAGGTCTGCGGCAGCCGCAGGTCGCTGTCCTCCTCGCCGGAGTGGAAATGCGTCGCGATGACCCGCAGCCGCTTTCCCAACGACGTGTCGAGCTCAATCCAGAGGAACCCGCGGTTCATGATGAGATCGTCGTTGTTGGGCATGTCGTGGTGCTCGACGCCGAGCACAGGGTAACGGCTCAGGACGGCGTTGCCCCAGGCAGAGTCCGCCGCCGGGCCCCAGATGTAGGGCATGTCCAGCCGCTGCGAGAGCCACTCGAGTGTGTCCACGGAGCCGTTGATCAGCCACCCGCGCGACACCTCCTGCAGGGCGATGACGTCCGGCTCCTCGGCCTCGATGGCCTGGGCCAGCGCCTCCATGTTCAGGTTGCCGTCCGTGCCGAACCCCTGGTGGATGTTGTAGGTCATGAAGCGTAACGGCAGACTTTGTGCCGGGTCCGGGTTGTGAATCGCCCAGGTCAGCGTGAGGACAAGGGGGGCTATCAGCAGCGCCGCAGGGGCCGCAGCGACCCAGACGTCCCACTGCGGCGCCGGCCCCTGCTGCCGCTGCGCTACGAGCGGGGGCACGGCCACCAGCACGGCCGCGGCAAACAGCGCCGCCGGTTGGCTGACGCCCAGATCGATGTCGTAGCCCGCGTAGTAGATGAAAGCGAGGGCAAGGAAGACCATGACGCCAACCGACGCCGTCCACGTCGCGCTCAGCCCCCACGAGTCGCGGGGCATGGGCCCTCCGCCAACGGTCTTCGCCACGAGGGACACCGCCGCCAGGTGCCCAAACAGCATCGCGAGGGCCGACTCCCAGCCGGTCCGTTCCCAGTACACGGCCGCAACCAGCACAGCTCCTGCCACGACAATGGCGGGCCACGGGACGCGCCGACTCATGAGCCACGCCGCCCCAACCAGCCCGACCGCGTTGCCCCCGACGATCCACGCAAGGACGGCGGGCTGATGCCAGCCGGTGAGCGCCGTCTGTTGCGCGACGTTCTGGAACAGGAGCAGCTCGAGGAACAGGAAGGGGCCTATCGCCAGCAGCGGCAGCGCCCCCCACAAGCTAGGTTCCGTCGGCGAGTCTTCAACACTTCCCCTGAGGGCCTCGCGTTGAACGCAGGCCAACAGCGCGAGCGGCAGGCCTATCCCGACGAGGCCCACCCACGCGCCGGCCTGCCACGATGCGTCCACCGTAGCGAGCCCGCCCTTGACCGCCGTGTCGAGCGCGAGCCCCAGCAGCAGGCCGTAGCGCCAGTGGCCCCCTCCCGACGTCGACGCCGTGTCCACGAGTCCCTTTGCGAGCGGGATGACCGGCAGGAAGGCAATGACGCCGACCGCGGAGAGCACGAGGTCTATCTGCGGCTCGGTAACGCTCTGCTCCGCCAGCCGCGCCAGCGCCATGACGATGATCGCGCCCAGCAGCGTCCGCCGCGGCCCGAAGAGCCGCACAGCGACAGGCGTCAGGAACACCGTCCCGAAGACGAGGAACGCCAGCCCGCCGAGGCTGACAGTGCTGAACTCCCGGACCTCTCGGAGGTAGAAGACGATGCCCGTGATGAAGAGACGGACAAGCTGCACCCCCACCGCGAAGGTGAGGGCTACAAACACAATGTCAAGGAGGCCATTGAATCGGAAGGCAGCCTTCATTGGCATCGCCTCTCAGGCGTCCCTGCGCTTATGCGCTCTATTAATCGCACCAAATCTGAGGACCTCTCACTGTTGTTGTCCTGCGCAACCCCTACATCCTAAACCCAATGCCCAAGAGTTTTGTACCACTTCAGGGACAATTACAAGTAACAAGGTAAGAAATTGAGACTGGCAATAGTTGTTTTGAGTCATCCCTGACGCCGGACAATTTTACGCCGGATGACACCAATTGCCCAATACGTGTGCTGCGTTGCGATCGGCCTGTGAACCAGACCCGTGGCCGCCGTTAGATGAGACGCGCTCGGGGCTCCAGGCCCAGGTAGAACTGCCCGACGGTCTGGTAGTGCTCCAGCCGGCCCTGGATCTGCTGCGTGATGGCATGGGCGTCCTGGAACTTGCGCTGGATGGGGCTGGTTTCGAAGATGGCCGTCGCGCCGAAGACGCCGTAGGCGATGTCGACCACCTCGGACGCCTGACGGATGGCATGCGTACTGGCGAGCCGCAGGTTGACGCGGTTCTCCATCGAGACGACGTTGTCTTCCACGGCGCTGCGCCACAGCGTCGCCGCCTTCTCGTTCAGGAACGCGGCGGCCGCGCCCCACAGCGCCTCTGCGCGCCCGATGTCGCCCTGCACGGCGGGCTGGTCGCGCAGCAGCGTCTGCTCCTGCGGCGTCTTCCGCAGCGCGGCCTCCTTCGCCAGGTCGAGCGCCGAGCGGGCGACGCCCAGCGCCACGTTCCCGAACCCCGAGCCGAAGAACAGCCCCCGCGGGATCAGGTAGAGCGGCCCCGGTTCGTTGGGCCCCCGCGACTCGACGTACGAGCGGTGGGCGGGCACGAAGAGGTCTCTAGTCTCGAAGCTGAAGCTGCCCGTTCCGCGCAGCCCGTTCACCTGCCAGGAGTCGAAGAAGGTGACCTGCTCCTTGGGGATGATGAAGGTCATGGTGTTGGCGTCCGCGACGCGGCTGATGGCCACGGCCCAGTTGGCCTGCGGCGACCCGCTGCTGAAGTTCCACCGCCCCGTCAGCGAGTACCCGCCCTCGACCACCTCCACCTGCGCGAACTGCGGCGGGCCGTTGCACAGCACGGCGCGCGGGTCGGTCCAGACCTCCTCCGCCAGCGCCCGCGGCATGAGCGACGCCATGGTGCCGAGGATGTTGTTCTGGTTGAAGCACCAGCCCGTGCTGCCGTCGGCCGCCGCGATGGCCCGCACCATCCGCAGGTAGTCAAGGTAGTCGACCTCGCCGCCGCCGAGAGAACGGGGCACCAGCAGCCGGAAGAGGCCCTCGTCGATCATGTCGCCGGCGATGTCCACCGGGATGCGCCGCTGCCGCTCGATCTCGTCCGACGCCTCGGCTATGCGCGCGACGATGCTCTCGAACGCGGGGTCACCCACGCGGAGGGCATCGCGCTGAACGCCTGTTGGCACCGAGTCCGCCATTGCCATCCTTCCAGGGCCCAAAGTCCGGGAGTCGTGAGACACGGCGCATTCTACCGCAGAATGGAAGTGTTGGGGCCGCCGAACTACCGCGCCAGCAGCTCCGCGCACGCCAGGTCCGCAATCGCCGCGTCGAAGCGCGCGAGGGAGTTGTGGAGGTACGTGGTGGCCCGCTCGCCCTCGTACTCGCAGTAACCGCCGGTGACGATCCAGAAGACGGCGACCTCCATCATGGACAGCCGGTAGTCCTCCACGCACTCCTCGAAATTGTACCCGCTGACCCCGTTCTCCAGCAGCGTCTCATGGTACGTGCGGAGAAGGCCCATCTCCTCGGCCCGCCGTTGCTGCGTCGGGAACGCCTCGCTGATGAACGCCGCGACATCGTACGCGCCCCTGCCGCTCGCGCAGAACTCCCAGTCAAAGACCACGATCGGCGGCGAGCCCTTCGCCGTCGGGAAGAAGCAGTTGTCCAGCCGGTAGTCGCCGTGGAGCAGGGTTTGCGGCGTCCTCGAGAGCCTCGCCTTGATGGCGGAAATCTCATCCCCCAGCCTGTCGCCAAGGTCCCGCAACCCCCGGGGCATGCCTTCGCCGGCCTTGTCGATGAACGACTGCCACGAGTCCGCGTAGATCTCCTTGTACACGCTGGCCTCGGTCTCCTTCGGCGGCAACCAGTCCAGCGCATCCAGCCGAGGGCTGTCCCACCATGAGGCGTGGAACCTCGCGAGTTGCACGATGGCCAGCTGCGCCTCGGCGAGCGTGCACCCCGCCACGCTGTCGCCCTGTCGTGCGTCGCTCATGTCTTCGAGGAGGAGGGCCGTGTTGCCCGTCGCCGGGTCCGTCCCGCTGAAGTAGCTGCGAGGGGTTTCCAGGTAGCCCGCGGAAACTGCCTGCTGGTAGAACAGCACCTCGCGCAGGTTCTGCCGCAGCCGGTCGAAGAACGTCCGCATGAGCGGGTCGCTCGACGGCAACTTCAGGATGACGGTGCGCGGCAGGCCGCCCGCGTCTGCGTCGTAGTCGAGCCGCAGCCGGTAGAGCTGGCTCATGAACCCCTTGCCCTCGGCGATCGCATCCGCCGAATACCCGGTCACCGCAGGGCTTCCCGCGGCGCCGGAGTCGCGGAGGGCGGCGTTCAGCCAGGAGGGGGTTACCTCCAGCAGGTCTCTCGGTATGAACATTCCAGTCATGGCAGTGCTGTGAACTCCAACTAGGTTTTGGGAGACGGGCGCCGCTCCTGTCAGCCGCTCTTGCGTGCGTACAGGAGGCAGTGGTTGGCAGGCTTGGTGTCCGCAAAGTACATGACGCCGCCGAGTTTGCCATGCTCGGCCGGAATCACGTGCAATCCCAATTCGCTCAGCCGCTCAAGCACCTCGTCCGCGCCGTAGAGATGGAAGGATCTGTCCGCGCTATAGTCCCTGTCGTAGAGTGTGGCGATTCCCTTTCCGACCTTGAAAACGAGCTGCAATACCCCGCCCGGCCGCAGCACTCTCGCGAACTCCGGCAGCGTGCGGCCCATGACGATGTCCGGCTCGATGTGCTGGATGACCGCATTGCAGATGAGGAAGTCGAAGGAGGCGTCAGGGTGGTTTATCGGCTCGCGGAGGTCTGCGACGGACACCCTCCGCGCGATCTCCGGGTGCAGCCTCCTTGCCTCCTCGATGTTCTCCTCAATGGCGTCGACGCCGTAGATGTCGTACCCCGCCTGCCAGAAGAGGAAGACGTCGCGGGCGCCTGCGCCGCACCCCGCGTCCAGCCCGCGAGACCCGACCGGAGCGAGCTCCTGCATGCGCTCCATGACATCAGCGTCTCCCCTGAGGGCCGGATGGGAGACGTTGCTGTAGACCGACTGAATGTACTTGTGGCTCACCTCAGCGTACCGCTGCGCGTGGCGTCTATAGAAGGACTCGGAGTAGTCGATGCGTTGACCCATGTCTTACCGCCTCTCACTAGCTAGCAGGCTCAGACACCGAACATGTCGATGAACTGGCCTGTCATGAGTTTGGGTGCATGCGCCGCCAGATACAGCGCCGCCTGCGCCATTTGCTCCTGCGTGATCCAGTCGGGGTCGCCCTCGGGAAGTTCAGCCCGCGCCATGTCCGTGTCCACCCAGTCCGGGTTGAGGCCGTTGACCTGGATGCCGTAGGGGCGCAGCGAGTGCGCCAGCGAGGCTGTGTACCCGACGACGCCGTACTTCGACGCGACATACGCCCCGTAGTCGCCCTCTGGCACCCGGCCCGACGACGACCCGATGTTGATGATGACGCCACCCTCTTGCCGCATCATGTGCGGCACAACGGCCCGGCTTACGAGGAATATGCCGCGCAGGTTGGTGTTCATCACGTCGTCCCACTGCTCGACGGTGGTGGCCCACACGGGCACGTCGTAGTGGATGACCCCGGCGTTGTTGACGAGGATGTCGATGCGGCCCCACGCCTCGACGACCTGCTCCGCCACGCGGGCGACGTCGCCCTCGCTGGTCACGTCGAGAATGAACGCCCGAGCGTCGCCTCCATTGGCCTGAATCTCGTCGACGACCGGCGTCAGTCGCCCCTCGCTGCGGCCCGTGACGGCGACGCACGCGCCCTCCCGGGCGAACGCGACGCCGATAGCCCTGCCGATGCCGCGCCCGGCGCCCGTGATCAACGCCACCCTGTCTTGTAATGCCCCCATACGCCTCGTCTCCGTGCCCGAGAGTGGGCGCTCGAAATGGCGGAATGCCGTAGCCGGTCAGATTCGGGTGAGATGGCAATCACGTTCGGCGATTCCGAAGCCCAATGGCCGCATCCTACCACAAGTCGGCGGGTCCTCGGTGGCCGTAGAGCGCCCAGGCACTCTTTCCCGCGGGTGTCCGGGCGGGTGTAGACTGGCATCGCTCAGCGGAGAAGATTGGACATTCTTGGCGCAATCCACCCCTCATCCGAGCGCCTGCGAATGAAGAGGAGAACCACCGTGGCAAACAGCACGCCCGTGATTGACTCACAAGTGCACGCCTACGAGCGCGACCGCCCGGAGCGCCCCTGGCTCGGTTCCCTGACGGGCCCGGCCGAGGTCACCGGCGACGACATCGTAGCGGCAATGGACGCCGTCGGGGTCGACGGATCCCTGCTGGTCTCACCGTTCTCGATGTACCGCTACGATGCCAGCTACGCACTCGAGGTCTACGAGAAGCACCCGTCGAGGTTCCGCCTGATCAAGCCCTTTGACCCCCACTCGGACTCCATCGCCGAGGACATGGCTGAGTGGGCAGCGACTCCGGGCGTCGTCGGGGCCCGCCTCATGCTGGCGCGCGAGCCATTCGAGGCCGACCACCCCGGCGTCAACGCCATCCTCGCGGCGGGCGCCCAGACCGGCCTGGCGGTCAACGTCCTGTGCTGGGGCATAGTGCCGCTCTTCCGCGACCTGGCCCGCCGCCACCCCAACACCCGGCTGGTCGTCGATCACCTGGGCCTGCTCCAGCCCTACGACCCTCCTGTACCGGCGGAGCCGTGGGCCGCGCTCCCCGACGTGCTCTCGCTGGCGGAGTTCGACAACGTGGCCATCAAGATATCCGGCGCCTGCACCCTGTCGCACCAGCCCTTCCCATACGCGGACATCTGGGAGCCGCTGCGCAAGATCTTCGACGCGTTCGGCTTCGAGCGGTGCCTGTGGGGAACCGACTGGACCCGGGCAATCAACATGCTGACCTATGAGCAGGCCGTGGAGGCGTTCCGCGTCACCAACCAGCTCTCGGACTCGGAGCGCGAGGCGCTCATGGGCGGCTCGCTCGCGAATATCTACGGCTGGAAGCCGGACGTCAGCGCGTAGCGTTGGCGGGCAAGGGTCAGGCGAAGGGTAACTGCCCAACCTAGCCGGCGCGGGACGCCAACAGATCCGCGACCGCGATTGCTGCGCCTTCGCCGCTGGAGAGGGCGCCGTTGACCGCCGGCACACGCGTGTAATCACCCGCCAGAACCAGGTTCTCGATGCGCCCTGCAATCTGCCCCGGAACGTCCGCCATCGCGGCGAGCATCCCCGGCTCCCCCATGCACAGCGCCTCCTCCCAGCGGTACACGCGGTAGAACAGGCCCTCATCGTCGCCGGGAAGCGCGGACCCCGGCGGCGCCTTCCGTCGAGCGGCGCCCAGCAGCTCGCGCTTGACCTCTTCATCGCTGAGCGGGATGAGCTCCTTGGCGCGCTCGCGGCCGATGAGCAGGTCGAGGATGCTCTTGCCCGGAGGTGCGCAGGCGGGGAGGAAGGCGGTCCGGTTCAGCAGGAGCGGCGTGTCGTCGTCCTCCGGGTAGAGTGCGCCGTGCCAGCCGGGAGGCAGTGGCGAGTGGTCGAGGCCAATCACCACGCGGCAACCGGTCGAGTAGCTGACGGCGCCGAGCGCGCGGCGTGTCTCCTCCGGCAGCTCGGGAACGAGGTCGAGGACCTTCGTGCCGGGCACGGCGCAGATGACCGCGTCCGCCTCGATGGTCTCGCCGTCCACTACGACGCCGGTCGCCTTCCCGTCCGCGACTACGATCCTCCGCACCGGCGTCGATACGCGGATAGCGTCGGCGCAGGCGTTCGCAAGCGCCTCGCTCAGCGAGCCGATGCCCCGCTCGGGCATGTAGACCCTGCCGGAGTGCAGCATCGTCTCGCCGATGTACGCCCGCATCAGCGCCTGGCCCGCGGGCATCGGGTCGCCCAAGATCATGTCGAGGGGCCCCCTGAGCGTCACCTGCAGGGTCTCGGGAACGCGGAGCCGCTCCAAGTACTCGCCGAAGGACTCGTCGTCGTCGATCTCGGCGAGGGGGCTGTCGCCGGCGAAGCTCATATATGGCGCCTGGCGATGGATCTCCCGCATCACCTTGGAACCGGCCCGCATGCCAGCGGGTGAGAGGAAGCCCATGGTGATGGCCGTACGCAGGTGCCGCACGAAGTTCCAGAACGATTGGTCCGGCGTCGTGGTGACCCACCGCCCCTTGCGGTAGTGGCCGAATTTCATCATCGAAGGCACCAGCGGCAGACCCAGCTCCCCGCAGAGGCGGAACGCGGTGTCATAGGTGGAGGTGAACACGAACGCGCCCATGTCCAGGGAAAACCCGTCCACCCTCTCGCCCTTGCCGCGACCCCCTGCGCGCTCCTCAGCCTCGAGCAGCAGGGGCGTGATGCCGCGCTTCAACAGCGTATAGGCGGCGCAGAGGCCCGCGAAGCCTCCTCCAACGATGACAACCCGCTTGTCGCTCATCTGCGCGGCTCCCTTCTCGCCACCCTTCATCCACTTCACAGCCGACTATCGCAGAGGCCTTGCGCTTGGTGGGGATGCCGGGACTCGAACCCGGACGCCATAGGCACATGGTCCTAAGCCATGCTCGTCTGCCAATTCCGACACATCCCCAGCGGCGGCGGTGGGCGCTCGTGACGGCAGTGGTTGGGGGGAGTGACCCGCCTCGGACTTGAACCGAGAACCCACTGATTAAGAGTCAGTTGCTCTGCCTAATTGAGCTAGCGGGCCATTGCAAAGGGGCAGGGATTCCATAGCTGAATGTAGCATCGCCCCTATGGGAGTGTCAAGCTGAGCGGCGTCCGGCGGCCCCGTCCGGACGAGCGCGCTGGCCGTTGTCTCGAGACCCCCCGCGCACCTACACTCGGGCGCATGCCGGACGCCAAGGGTGCGACCCACTTGGACATCGCCGACGACACCGTCGCGAAGGTGCAACACGCGCTGCTGTCGTGGTTCGAGGCGGCGGGGCGGCGGCTGCCGTGGCGCGGCGCCACCGACGCCTACGCCATCCTCGTCTCCGAGGTCATGCTGCAGCAGACGCAGGTCGACCGCGTCATTCCCGCCTACCACGCCTTCCTTCGCCGCTTCCCGACGTTCGAGAGCCTCGCTGAGGCGCCGACCGCCGACGTCATCCGCGAGTGGGCGGGCATGGGCTACAACCGCCGCGCGCTGAACCTGCAACGGGCCGCGCAGGCGGTGGTCGAGCGGCACGGCGGCGAGCTGCCCGCCGACCCCGGGGCGCTGCGGGCCCTGCCCGGCGTCGGCGAGTACACGGCCAACGCACTGGCGTGCTTCGCGCTGGGGCAGCAAACAGCCGTGGTCGACACCAACGTGCGGCGCGTGCTAGGCCGCGTCTTCCACTGGCCCTCGACGCCGTCGGAGCGCGAGGCGGCGGAGACGGCCCGTCGCGTCCTCCCCAAGGGCGAGGCGTGGGCGTGGAACCAGGCGCTGATGGACCTCGGCGCGACGGTCTGCACGTCGCGGCGGCCGACGTGCCTGCTGTGCCCGCTGCGCGAGCTGTGCCCGGCGTCGGGCGCCTTCGAGGCCGAACCCGCCGCCATCGCCGAGGGCCGCGGCGCGTACCGGCCCAAGACCGAGCGCTTTGAGGGCTCCAGCCGCTTCTACCGCGGCCGCGTCGTGGCGCACCTGCGCGGGCTTGCCGCCGGCGAGTCCTGCGGCGTCGACGACCTTGGCGCTGCATTGAAGGCGGACTACTCGGACGCCGACGCCACATGGCTGCGCGCGCTGCTCGAAGGGCTGGCGAGGGACGGGCTTGTCGCGCTGCACGGCGAGGGCGACGGGGCGCGCGTGAGCCTGCCGTAGGCGCCTCTCCATGTTCTCTCGTTGGTGGCAGGTATGCGCTCGTGTGTGTACCATAGCCGCACTGACGCACGTGAAAGGGTGACGGATGCCGGAAGCCCCGTGGCTCAAGGAGGCCGAGGACTGCGCCGTGCAGCTTGCGCGGGACGCCGGCCGTCTCCTGATGGAGCGGTTCCAGCGGCCCATGGCCATCGAGTACAAGGACAAGGAGGGCTGGCGCGACCCGGTCACCGAGGCCGACCGCGCCGCCGAGACCTTCCTCTCGACCGAGCTGGCGTCGCGCTTCCCCGACCACGGCTTCGTGGGCGAGGAGGGCGAGGGCCGCGCGGCGGGCGAGAGCGGCCTGACGTGGGTCGTTGACCCGCTGGACGGCACCACCAACTTCGCCAATGGACTTCCCTCCTTCTGCTGCTCCATCGGCCTGCTGGAGCATGGCGTGCCCGTTGTGGGCGCGATCTTCCTGCCGTGGCCGGACACCCCGGGAGGCCGCGTCTTCCACGCCCGTCGCGGCGGCGGCGCGTGGGAGAACGAGGAGCAGCTCCACGTCGCGCCCGGCGAGAAGCCGGTCGCCGGCCGCGTAACTGTGCGAGGCGGCTTCCTCGCGGGCCGATTCCGGCCCAGCAAGGAGCTGCTGAAGAACGGCGGGCAGCAGCGCTCCGTCGGCAGCACGGCCTACGAGCTCGCGCTGACGGCCGACGGCACGTACCAGTTCACGCTGCACGGGAACCCACACTCGTGGGACGTGGCCGCGGGCACCGTGCTGGTGCAAGAGGCCGGCGGCGCCGTCGTCAGCCGCGACCGTGAGGGTTGGCGTCCGCTGACCTCGTTCCTGAGCGACACCGCCAACGGCGACGCCACCAAGCAGCTCCGCGACTGGCGGCAGCCCGTGCTCTCCGGCAACGCCGACATGGTGCGGTTTGTGCAGGAGGGCCTGCTGCCGCTGCCCCTGAGCACCCGCGTGGTGCGCGGCGCGAAGCGGGCCCTCCGCCCGCCGCGGCGCACCGGCGCATCCTCGTAGGACACCGCGGAGGACCGATGGCCTTCCTGGCGCTTCTCACCGGGACCCTCTTCTGGCTGGTGGTCTTCTTCTGCCTCATGGCCGCCGCCTACGTCTTCATCCGGGACGACTTCGGCTTCAAGGGCGGGCTGGAGGCCGCGATCTTCCTCGGCCTGATGGTAGTCGTGGGGCTGCCTCTGCACATGGCGGCGCGCCGCCTCAGCGGCCGCGCGATGGCGACAGCCGCGGAGTCGGCCCCCGTCGAGCCGAGCGACGCGCCCGCGCCGAGGCGCCGACGCCGGGGCCGCGGTCGCCGGTAAGCGCACCCAGGTGACGCCTGAGCGGCAAACAACCTGCCTATAGTTATACGGGAAGCGGCACATTTCAGCTACAACACGAGAATTTTTCTTGATATCACCGTCTGCTCCAGCGAGACGGGTTAAACTGCTTGTCGACCTCGAGCGCCTCAACGAGCGTCCGAGTGGCGAGCAGGACGTCGTGGAGGTTGACGTTTGGCGTGTTGAGCATGGCGGCGACCCAGAGGCGCAAGCGGTCAATCTCCCAGGACAGACCAGCGGTCCCTTCGGTGGCTCTGAGGGTTTCTTGCTCTCTTGGTGTCAGTGACCGCTGGTAGAAGTTGCGCTTGCGGGCGTTCTGGTTGCCGAGCGGCGCGCCGGGCCTCCTTCGGGGCTGGCGGCCCTTGGAGTTGTTGGGGTCCCTGGGTGCGTCTTGCATGTTCGCGTCCCTCCGTGTGTGTTGTGTAATCGAGGGTAGCGAGGGCGATGCGTTTCGCGCGAGGGGGCTGTGTCAGGGTGGGGGATGAAGGTGGGGGCCAAAGTCGCCGAATGCAAAAGTTGCTCGACTGATGGTCAATCGGTATCATGCCAAACAGTTACTTGTCGCATTTTCTGAAGTCGGCCTAGTATGGTTGTGCTGAAGCGGCTCAGCGACGGCGCCACTGATGGGCAGTGTCGAGTCACAGTAGCAACAACATGGGAGGACTGACCTGCCCCGCTTCTTTGTCACCTACCGTTGGGAACTTTGGTTGGTCATTGGCATCCCCGCTATTGCATTGATCTTGCAGACTGCCGCTTTCCTTCCCCTGAATTTTCTGCTTGGCCTGGAAGAGGCAACCGCCACTCTGCAAGGGATTCAAAGCAGCGCTGTGTCCCTGATTCTCCTGGCTGTCTCCTATGCCCGCGTCCGTCGATTGGGACGGGAATTTCTTGCTCTGTTGTGGGGCTACTTCACCATAACGTCGGCCATAAATTCGGCTGCCCTGAGCGCAGTGTACGTTGGCGGTTTTGAAAACTCTTCGACAGGCCCTCTGAGCGCTCTTGGCTATGGCCTACTAATCCTCGGACTCGCCGGGGTGCCGAGCTTCCTTGCGCTTCTGTGGTTTGCCCGCCGGGCATCAAGGCTCAGCCTCACCCATGCGTTCTTCCTGGTCGTCTTCACGAATTCGATGCTGGCTGGTCCCGTTCAAGGTCTTCAGTTTTCGGACGGTATTGTCACTTACCTAGCCCTCCTTCTTCTAGGTGGCGCCATCACGCTCAGCATCATGCTTCTGAAGGTCTGGCTGCTGGGCAACTGCGATCTACGCGGTCCGAAGTTTCGCAGAAACGCCATCTTCGGCCTGGTGGCAGCTACGGTTCTTAGCCGATTCGTATGGGTCCTAGTTGTCGAACTCATTGGCGCTGGGGGAGAAACTAAACCTGACGTCCTTCCACTGCTAGGCGAGGTGTTTAGGATAGCAGCCTTAGTGGCAACCACCGCACTTGGCTTGGGGATGTTGCTTGTGGTCTTCGCCCTCGTGTACTTGGTCCGAGTGCGGGTGGCTTCAGTCGAGGCACGGGCGGATTGGGCGGTCTAGGGCGAACCGCGAGGTGGTGCGCCGGACGGGGCCGCAGGGCTAAGGAAAGAAGGCAATATGAAAGTGAACAACTCTTTGCATTTGGTGTTGGCAGTGTGCTTCATCCTGACCGCTGGGTTCTTCGTAGCAGGGTGCAATGGCGACAGGGACTCGATGGAACAGCCAACGGCGATTGGCAGCGACGCCAGAGGCGTGATGGAACAGCCAACGACCGTTTGCAGCGGTGCTGGAGACTCAATTGAGCAGCCAACGACGGTTGACGATAGCGAAAAGGACCCGATTGAACAGCCGAGTCCTAGAAGTATGGATGACCATGGCAACGAGCCAGGGTCAGCTAGTGCGTTAGCGGTGTCGCGAGTCGTCAATGGTGAACTGAACTCGAAAGGTGACACCGACTTTTTCCGGTTCAAATCCGAAGGGGGTCAGTCCTACCAGATTGAGGTAGACAATCGAGGCTCTACCTTTTTCCGTTTCACATTGTACGGCCCTGATGGTAAGACTCCAGAGAGTACCAAGAGAGTCTCCGGAGGGGATATACCCAATCAAGTGCAATGGGTAGCCCCTAGTTCCGACAACTACTTCGTTGCGGTAAGCAGCGCTTTTGGAAATGCCGGGGGGTTCATTCGCGCCTATGACCAATACAAATTGCTGGTAACGCCTTACGATGACGCCGCCCTACCCAATAACGCTGCCACTTTCCTAGGGGAAGGTGGTACAAAGTTGCAACTGGGCAAAACCATTGAGGAATCTGTGGCATATCCCAACGAGACGGACCTTTTTTCGTTTACCGGCAGAGAAGGCTATGTCTATTTGATTGAAGTCTCCCCGGTATTCAAGAACAACGATATAGAAATGACGTTGTACGACGCTGGCTTGAATATCGCAGAGGGCAAAACGACTAGTTTCCTCTTTTCATCCGTGTCCCGGATCCGTTTGGCGGCACCCCGTAGCGCCGTCTATTCTCTGACGGTCAGGTTCAGTGGGGCTGGCATTGGTCCTTATACGCTGACCGTAATAGAAATTGACACTTCCCTAGACGACCATGGAGACGACGCAAAGAGTGCCACGGACATTTCACTCGGGGACCTGACTCAAGGATGTATTGAACTAGAAGCTGATCTCGACTACTTCAGATTCCTTGCTGAGGGCGGTCAGCGCTATCAGATGGACATCGGGCACGGTACGATCCAAGTTTCCAACAGCCAGTTGTACGGCCAAGATGGCGTGTCAACGCAGAAGTTGGAGTCAAGAAGAGGCCTAACTAAAACTTGGGTAGCGCCAGAGTCTGGCCACTACTACTTTGCCATTAGACATGCCGGAGTGAACAGCGATGCGCTGGAGCAGACGGGCACATACACCTTGAGGATTACTGCCATCAACGACAACTAGCAGTGCCTCAGAGGAATTGCAACGCGAGGTGTTGCGAAGACTCTTCGACAAACCCACGGCAAACGGACATCACCCTCCCCCGGATACCGACCCCGTATCGCGGTACGGGGCCGGTATGGCGACGGAGGGTCTCACCCCGCTACCTCTCCTGCTCCTCCAGGTACGCGTCTAGCGGGTGCGGCGTCCAGCGGAGGACGGTGCGGCCGTGCGTGTCCACGAGCAGGGTGGAGGGCAGCGACGCGATGTACGTCCGGTTTCCCAGCTCCGGCAGGTTGACGCCGAATATGACCGACGCTATGGCGGTGACTTCACACCTGACATTGGACCCGCATTCGGGCGGCGTGAAGGTCCACGAGTATGCGTCTTTGATCTTGTGTTCTACCTGTTCTTCGGGTAACTGCTTAAGATCCGGAAACTCGCCGATGACGAGTTGGGCGATCTCGTCCGCCGCGGTATCGGCGTTGTCGGTGACCCAGTCCGTCACAACCCTCGTGGCGACGGCCTCCTGGCTCCGCCCGCACGCCACCGATAGGACGATGCCGGCGCAGGCGAGGGTCATCAGCACGGCGAGTCTCGCGCTCAGGGGCTCCTCCTTTCACAACGGCGGCTGCGTTGCCCGGGCGCGCCAACGCCGGAGGCCTCGGGGTCGGCGAAGAACCCGCTACCTCTCCTGCTCCTCCACGGTCGCGTCGACCGGCACAGAGTTCCACCGCAGCACGCTCTCCTCCTCCGTGTCCACGAGCAGCGAGAACGGCAGCGACGCGACGTACCTCCGGTCGCCAAGGATCGGCAGGGTGACGTCGATGTTGACCGAGGTTGTCGCGGTGACCCGGCACCGGTCATACGGATCGCAATCCGGTTCCGAGTACTCCCACGTTGCCGAGTCCACGATGCGGTCCGCCAAGATGTCTCCGTCGACCTGCGTCAGGACTGGGTAGTCCCCAGTGACCAGCCTGGCAACCTCGTCGGCCACCGGGTCCACGCTGTCGGTGATCCACTCCGTGACCACCCGCGTGGCGATGGCCTCCTGGTTGCCGCCACAAGCCGCTGACGTCGCGAGAGCAAGGAGAAACAGGGCCGCCAGTATCGGCGCGAGCTTGCGGGTCACAGGAGCACCTCTCTTTCGGCGGGAGACGGGCATGCCCGCAACCGGGACGCCAGCGGCAGCGCCGCCTACATCCACGGCCACGGCAGCCGGGCGTTGCGCGGATCCGGGAACTCGGGGTGGTCGAGCAGGATGGCGAGCCGGTGGCGAAGCGCCTCCAGCTCCCTCGCGTGCAGCAGGTCGACGATGGGCAGCACCGCGTCGTCGGCGCGGTCGAGCTTCTCCTGCAGGCGGCAGAGGTCCTGCACGAGCTCGTCCGGCACGGGCTCGCCCGCAAAGTCCCATATCACGGTGCGCAGCTTGGGGTGCGGGTGGAACGTCAGGCCGTGGTCGATGCCCCAGACGCGCTCGTCGGCGTCGAGGATGGTGTGGCCCGCCTTGCGGTCCGCGTTGTTGGTCAGCAGGTCGAACAGGCAGATGCGCGGGAACTGCTCCTCGTACTGCTCGCGCAGCGTGAAGTAGTGGTCGCGGGCGTTGTGCTCGACGTAGCGCTGCATGGAGCCCTCGCCGTAGGGGCCGTCGCGCAAAATGGTCTTTGGGATGAAGTGCCAGCCGAGGGTCTCGGCCAGCAGGTAGGAACCGTACTCGCGCAGGTGCAGGGTGCCGTGGGGGAAGTCCCACAGGGGCACTTCGCCCTTGCGCGGTTTGTAGATGGCCTTGACCTGCTCGCCGCCCTCGTCCTGCAGGCAGACTAGGAAGGTGTAGTTGGAGCCGAGGGGCGTCAGGTCGCAGGAGACGGCCTCGCCGTGCTCCAGCACCGGCTCATTGGGCCACGATGGTGGTTCCTGCCAACCGGGCAACCGCTCGTCTCCTTCCAAAACAACGCTCAGAACAGCTTGGGCCACATTAGACACAGGAGCGTATGCGTGGTCAAGGCACGGCTTGCGGCGCAAGACGCCGGCTTGCGGGGCAAGACGCCTAGACATTGACCGGGGCGCTGGGGATCGGCGGTCGTCGCAGCGGCCGCACGAGGCCTCCCAGCACGATGGTCACGAGCCACACCACGACGGCAAAGCCGAAAAGGAGCGCATAGTCCGCGTAGAGGTCAAACAGGACGCCGAAGATCCACGGCCCGCCGAAGGTGGCGAGGTTGTTGACCGTCTGCATGACGCCCCGGATCGCGCCAAGGTGCTGTCGTCCAAAGGTGTTGGCGACGAAGACCTGGCTCACGACAAAGAAGGCATTGAGGCCGAAGCCCAGGTAGAGCATGGTTGCGAACATCATGCCGGTGCTCTGGAACTGTGACACCAATGAGACGAGGAAGAGACCGCTGGCCACGATGCTGCATACAGCCAGAAACGGCCTCTGCGGGCCGTGGCGGTCGGCCAGCCCGCCGAAGACGAACCCCATGACGATGGCCGGCACGGCGTACACGCTGATGGAGGCCGCGGCGGTCGTGGCGTCGAAGCCGAGCGAGATGAAGAAGGGCTGGAAGTTGGGGATCATGCCGCGGATGGCCAGCGTCGCCATGCCGATGGCCACCACGAGCATCCAGAACTGCGAGGTGTGGAGGGCCTCGCGGCGGGTGAGGCTGACCTCGGAGGCAGCGGAGACGCGCCCGCCGGGGCCGGGGGATGCCCCCCTCGCGCCTGCGGGCGTTTGCGGCGCCTCTTCCTTATCGCCGTCAGGGCGCAGGCCGACGTCCTCCGGCGAGCGGATGATGAAGAAGGCGCCCGGGCCGGCGAGCACGATGAGCGCGATGCCCATGATGAACCAGGCGTCGCGCCACCCCACGGACTCGACCAGCGCCTGGAGGACCAGCGGGAAGAGCAGCGGCCCGACGGAGAACCCCGCCGACACCGTCGCCTGCGCGATCCCGCGCTTGCGCACGAACCACTTCGGCACGACGACCAGCGCCATCGCGACCGTGAAGCGCCCGACGCCGCCAACGATGCCGAAGATGAAGATGTAGCCCAGCTCGCTGCCTGCGACCTTCATGTAGAGCAGCGACGCGCCGAACAGCAGGATGCCCACCAGGGCGAGGATTCGGGGGCCATGCCTCGTGTCCGCCCAGGGCCCCACGATGATGCCGAGGGGCGTCGTGACGATGGCGCCAACCAGCAGCGGCAGGAAGACGAGCGACCGGTCCCACTCGAGCTCCTCCTGCATGGGCGTTACGAAGACGCCGAGCCCCCAGGACGTCATGCCGACGTTGAACGCCCCAAAGACGAATCCGAATGCGACGATGACCCAACCGTAGTAGAATGGCGTCCGCTGGGCGATGGAGGTCCTCATGGAGCCCCCTCCCCGGCGGCCGTCTCAACCGCGCCCGGCTGCACCCGCGGCCAGACCCACGCCAACACGATGAGCACCGCCGCGCCGAACAGGTACGCGCCGAGGACGTCGCTGGGCCAGTGCCGCTCCAGGTGCACGCGTGAGACGCCGACGAGCACGGGCCAAGCGAGCACTGCGGCCAGCAGCAGGCGCCGGTGCGTCAGCTTCGCCAGCTTCGGCATGACGAGCAGCCAGAGCAGGCCGGAGGTGAGCATTGCGTGCATCGTGTGGCCGCTCGGAAAGCTCTCGCCGCCGCCAGCCGGGTCCTCCAGCGGCCGAGGGCGGTCGACGACATCCTTGAACGCCTCGTTCAGCCCCATGAGCCCGAGGCCGACGAGCACCAGCAGCCCGGCGCGCCAGCCGAGCAACCACGCGGCCAGCACGGCGCCCGTCAGCATGGTGATCCACACGCCAAGCCGCTTGCCGGGCACCGAGACCGCCTCCATGAAGGCGTCGTAGGCGGGGGCGGAGAAGCCGAGGAGCCACGAGGCGATCGCGCGGTCCCAGCCGAAGGAGGGCTCCTCGCTTGCCAGCACGGCCAGCACAGCGAGGACAGACGCCAGCAGGACGAGGGTCGCGGGCCGCCAGTGGCGAACGGCTGTCGTGATTGGCGGCACGTCGGTGTTCAAGGGAGTTCCTGCCTGTGGAAGGATGCCCAAGAGAGTACTCGACGGCGGGGTAGGCGGCAAGCTACGCGGCGGCGTCCTCCGGCGGCAGCGTTTCCAGGTAGTCGAGAAACTGCTGGTAGCTGGAGAACTCGCGGATGCGCAGGACGAAGTCGCCGACGCCGTCCGTGTGCGCGCGGAAGCGGCGCACCTGCGCGCCGATGGGGCTCGACGACGCCGGGCTCTCGGCATAGGTGCCGTGGAAGGCGAAGTAGGCCTGGTTGAGCACGCGTATCGCGTAGCCGTGCTCAACGAAGAGATGGCGGCGCTCCTCCATGTAGGCCTCGGCCTCCTCGACATTGCCTCCCTCCAGGAGTTCGTCTGTGCGCAGGCGTGTCTCGCGCATCTCCCTGGCGAAGTCGAACTCCGGCGGCTCCGGCGGAGGCTCGGGCGCCGACGCCGTGGGTGGCGGCGGCGGTGGCGGCTCCTCGCCGAGGGCCACCAACGCGAGGTCGCCGAGTTCCTGCCCGGCCAGGTCGGCGGCGGTCTCGTTCAGCGACGCCATCTCCGGCGAGTCGTAGTAGGCCTGCCCCAGCGGGTGGAAGAACCAGTAGTGGTGCAGCCACTCGTGGGCGATGGTGTGCACGGCAGAGCGGAGGGACTGCGAGTCTGACACGAGCGCGGGGTAGGTCGCGACGCCGCCGATGCGGGTGACGACGGCGGAGCGGTCGAGTTCCGGCCCGACTGCCGCCTCAAGCTGCTCCATGCGCAGCGGCGTGACGTCCGGCTCGAGCAGCCGCGACTCCACGTTGGCGATGCGGTCGCGCGGCGAGACGACGATGAGCCTCGGCACGCGGGTGATCTTGAACGAGACGGGCGGGAAGAGCGGCCGCAGCGGGCCGAACCTGCGCTCCAACCCCTCCTCGCGGAGCACGTCGGAGACCGCCGAGCCGATGGTCCACTCGACGAGGTCGGCCAGGGAGTCGCGCTCCCGCCGCAGGCGGTCCAGCTCGGCCTGCAGGTCGGCGGCGAGCGGGTTGGCATCCGCGCCCTCCTGCGCCACGGCCAGCCGCAACGAGCCCTCGATACGCCGCGCGCGGTCGCCGAGCTCGAAATAGCGCTCCACCGCCGCTCGCCGCTCGCTCTCGAAGGGCGCCGCGCCGCCGGGGAGCAGGTCGAAGAGTGCGTCCTGCGCGCCGTCCAGCAGGTTGAGGCCCATCCACTCGACCAGCCCGAAGCGGTCGCGGAAGATGGCCTCCTCCGTCGGCGTTTGGCGGACGGTGTCGGCGTCGAGAGTCAGCGCGAGCAGCACGAAGAGCGCGCCCAACGCCGTCCAGCGGCGCACGTGGGTATGGCCGCGCAGGGCGGCGAAGAGCTCACGGGTTCTGCGCCACGCATGGAGGTCTCGCATAGTTCCATTATGCTAGCGTGTCGCCGTTTGACACCCCCAAGGGCCCATGCTAGATTGGAATTGCCCGCCATCCCCCGTGTTCAGACATCGGATTGCCATGCCACGGACAAGCGACGGCGGAGCCTTCCACGAGCTACCGGTTTCATGCGTTTCGGCATTTCAGCGGCATTCAGTCGAAGCGTCAACGTCATGGCCGCGGCGACGGTCACTGCCCCCTGTCCCACCACCCCTGCCGGCATGTCCGGCAGTCCTGAATTTCGCGAAGGAGCGCCCAATGGATGACGACGCGCAGGTTGACATGGAGCGTGTGCTGGAAAGCATTCGGGAGGCGGACGTCATCTCCATCCTGTTCACCATGTTCCGCAAGAGCCTGGTGATCGACGTGCGGCCGCACCACGCGGAGCCGCCATTCGTGCGCGTCGCGCCGCAGTCGCGAGGGCCGGAGGACCGGCTGCGCTACATCCGCAAGCAGCGGCCCAGCCTGCCGCGCCCCACCAAGGTCACCATGTTCCCCTGGTCGAAGAGCGTCGGCAGCTTCGAGCGGCTCGGCATCTACGAGGCGCTGCGGCAGCGCGCGGAGGAGACCGGCTACTTTCCCGTGGTCGACGAGTGCGTGCACGCGCTGCAGGAGCTCTTCAAGCTGGAGCGGCAGGAGATGGTCGCCGTCATCCGCGGCGAGAACTACTACACGGTGTGGTCGCGCGCGTAGGGGAGCGGAACACTCCCGCGCCTAGCGGCCGTAGCGGTCAATCAGTTCCTGGAGGCCGCGGGACCCCAGCCCGGTCTGACTGACGCTGAGGATTGCACCCAAGGTCTTGGGGTTCAGGTCTTCTGCTTTGTCAGGAACGATCGTATACCTGGGGGCAGGTTCGCCGGGGAATTGCTTCCTGAATACTATCCCGTGGCGTGTTCTCCTCCCCCCGTTCCAGCCGTCCTTGCGAAGCAGGTCAGCCAACCCCCTGCCGGAAATGACGATGGGCATGGGTTAGTTGGGGACACCCTCGAAGATGTATGCCTCACAGCCCGACCCGGGGCCCGTCTTGACGACGGGAATAGGGCGCACTCCGTGTTCACTAAGGTAGGAGGCGGCACACCCGTCACGGTTGACCTGATCAACCACCAGGCCGATTGCTTCGTACAGGTCCTTGCGCGCCTCTTCCAGGGAATCGGCGCACATGGCAGTCCCTAATTCCAAACACTCGCCCGTCCACTGATCGCCCTCTTGGGAAAACACCGCGGTCAGGACAAGCACCTCGCTCACGGCTTCTCCGTCATAATGGAGTACGGCAAGGTTTTCCTGCAGCATGGCCCCCTCCTCCCAATAGGTGCAACGCATAGGCGCAAGCTGGGGTTCCCAGCCTGCCACCATATGCCGGTAATCCACGTACGCACAGCCGCACAGAGCGGATCGGCGCTGGCCCGATTCCCCTACGCGCTAGCGCCGGTCTTGTACTGCTCCACCACCTTCTGCGTGAGGTTGCCGGGCAGCGGATCGTAGTGGTCGACCTCCATCGTGAACGTGGCGCGGCCTTGCGTCAGCGAGCGCAGGTCGAGGGCGTAGCGCTGCACCTCCGGCAGCGGCACGTTGGCCTCCACCACCGTGTGGCCGTCCTCCTGCGGGATCATGCCGAGGATCCGTCCCCGCTTGCTGTTGAGGTCGCCGATGATCTCGCCCGTGTAGGCGTCCGGAGTGTTGACGCGCAGCAGCATGATGGGCTCCAGCAGCACGGGCGATCCCTCCGCGAAGGCCTTCTTCATCGCGAAGTACCCGCACGTCTCGAAGTCCATGCTGGCCGAGTCGACGGGGTGGTAGCTGCCGTCGTAGAGCACCGCCTTGGTGTCGACGACGGGGAAGCCCGCGACGATGCCCTCGGCCCATGCCCGGCGCACGCCCTTCTCGACGGCTGGGATGAACTCCCTGGGCACCGAGCCGCCGACCACCTCCGTGGCGAACTCGCCCTCCGGGTTCTGCGCGGGCTCCACGCGCAGCAGGATGTGGGCGAAGTGGCCGTGGCCGCCCGACTGCTGCTTGTGGCGGTGCTCCACCCTGGTTGTCCCGCCGATCGTCTCGCGGTAGGGGACCTTGGGGGTCTGGAGCAGCAGGTTGACGCCGAACTTGCGCTGTGCCCGCTGGATCACCACGTCCAGGTGGGCGTCGCCCATGCCGGACAGCAGGGACTCACTGGTGCTCTGGTCGCGGACGAAGTGCACGCTCGGGTCCTCCTCCGAGAGCCGTTGCAGAGCAGAGCCCATCTTGTCGGTGTCGCCCTTGGTCTTGGGGTAGACGGCCATGGTGTAGATGGGGGCGGGGAACTCGATGCCGACGATCCTCACGGCCGCGTCCCTGGTCGTCAGCGTGTCGCCCGTCGTCGTCTCCGCCAGCCGGCCCACGGCCCCGATTTCGCCCGCGACGAGCGACGGCACCTGCTCCTGGTTCTTGCCCATGGGGACGAAGATCTGCCCCAGCCGCTCCGAGCGCTCCTTGCCAGGGTTGTAGACCTCCGAGTTACTGTTGAGTGTGCCGCTGTAGACCTTGAGGTACGTCAGCTTGCCGACGTACGGGTCGGCCGATGTCTTGAACGCCAGCGCCGCCAGCGGGCCGTCGGCCTCCACGGGGTTCTGCGCCTCCAGCGGCGACGGCTCCAGTGCGATGATTGCGTCCAGCACCTCGCCCGCGCCGACGTTGTGCGTCGCCGAAGCGGCGAGCACGGGCACGGCAGTCCCGTTGGCGACCGCGCGACGCAGGGGCTCCAGCATCTCCTCGTCGGAGAGCGTGCCCTCCTCGAGCCACTTGGTGGCCAGGTCGTCGTCCGTCTCTGCGATGGACTCGACCAGCGCCTCCCGGGCCTGCTCGTAGGCGTCCTGCGCCTCGGCCGGAACGTCGCTCGGCGCGGGGATGACGTTGACGACGGCATTGAAGTTGTGGTCCTGGCCCACGGGCACCTGGAAGGCGAAGCACTCGCGCCCGAGGTTGTTGCGCAGGTCCTCCACCGTCGCCATGAAGTCGGTGTTCTCCCGGTCGAGCTTGTTGACGACGATGATGCACGGCAGACCGTGGCGGCGGAGCTCGCGCCACATCTGCTCGGTGCCCACCTCGACGCCCGCGCCGGCCGCGACGACCAGCACGGCGGCGTCGGCCACGCGGAGCGACGACAGCGCGTCGCCAATGAAGTCGAAGTAGCCCGGGCTGTCGAGCAGGGTGACCTTGTGGTCGTTCCAGGCGCACGGGAGGATGGAGAGCTGGGTGCTGCTGGTGCGTTTTACGGCCTCGGGCTCATAGTCGCCGGTGGTGGTGCCGTCCTCCGTCTTGCCCATTCGGGTGATGGAGCCGGAGGTGAAGAGCATCGCCTCCGCAAGGGACGTCTTGCCGGCGCCGCTGTGCGAGAGCAAGACGATGTTTCGCAGCTTGTCTGTGCTGAAGGGGCCCATAGGGAGATACCTCCTGAGACGGGAATTGCTTGATTCTAGCCAACGCCCCTAGCGGGCGCAACACCCCTGACACGGGCGCCTTGCGCGCAAGCTTGCCGCACAGGCACGCTGCAACGGTGCCAAACACCATTGCAGAGGAGGTAGCATGGACCCCGAACAGGAAGCCCAACACCAGCCACTGGAAGACCCGGCGCAGGCCGAGACCACCGGCGATGGCCCAGACGGCGCCACACCCGCTGCCGACAGCGGCGCTGCGGCGGAGGAGCGGCTGCAGGAGCTCGAGCGGCAGGCCGAGCAGGCCCGGACCGAAGCCGCCGCCAACGGCGAGGCCGCCGCTGCCCTCCGTTCGCAGCTCGCCGAAACCCTCGAGCGCTACCGCGCGCTGCTGCTGCAGCGGGACCCGGACGTGCCCCCGGAGCTCGTCCACGGCGAGAGCATAGGGGAACTGGAGTCGTCCTACGAGCGAGCCTCGGGGCTCGTCGAGCAGCTGCGGCTGAGGGCCGCCGCACAGGCGGCGCAGGAGCGCGTCCCCGCGGGGGCGCCTGCGCGTCGTGGGGCAGACCCCGCCACGCTTACGCCGCAGGAAAAGATCATGCTGGGTCTCCGTCGAGGGAATTGAGGGACGGAGATTCCCCAGCCCCATCGTATACGGGCGACCAATACAGCCCTACTCTCCACGGAAAGCCCCGGCGGACGCGCCGGGGCTTTCCGTGATTCTTGCATACAATAAAATCAGGTTTGGGTTGACTAGGTTTGAAACGCAATTAAATGTAAGCTACATCCCTCGCAATCCGAACTGGGAAAGTATCGACTTTGTTCTGCTTATGGTGTATCCTCTGCCCCTGAAAAAGGTTTCAGTGTTACAGCCATGACGATTAATCAACGTGTAGATTGTGGTGCAGTTGCGGGGAGTAGGAGGAGCTAACATGCTTTTTGTGAACCTAATGACGCTCAAGCCACACTTGACGCGCCAGCAAATTGACCAGGCCTCCCAGCGCCGCGCGCGATGGCGCGTGCCCAACGGCCTGAGCCTGGTTGCCGAGTACTGGATCCAGGGTTCGCCCCAGGTTATCAGCATCGTCAACGCGGAGAGCGTGGGCCCCGTGCTCGCGGCAAACTACCCGTGGACTGACGTGTTCGACATCGAGACCCACCCGGCGATGTCCGTCGAGGACGGCCTCCGCGCGCTGCAGGTGGCCGGCATCATCAAGCGCAGGGGCCGCCGCCCGAAGGCGCTGATCGAGGCCATGCGCGCCGCCGCGTCCGAGACGTAAACGCGCGGCCTTTCGCCGCAACATCCCAACGCAAGTCCCCCGGCGAGGTATGGGCGCCCTATCCTCCCCGACCGTTCGCCGTGGCCGCCGTGCGCGACTCCTCCTCGTCCCGTACCCGCGCCAGCTCCCCCTCCGGGTCTGCCACCCCGAGGTTGGCCATCGCCCGCCGCCGGCTCTGCAGCCCGGCGTTGACCATGCGCTCCTCCTGCTGCACCAGCCTGTCGCGGTCCTGCGGCAGCGCAGTCCCCCACGTCGTCCGCAGCCGGACCGGCCAGCACGCCTCTCCCGTCCGCTGCTGGTGGACGCGAAGCGCCATCTCCGCCCGCTGCCGGTACACGCTGTTCCGCAGCAGCCGCTTCCGCGCCACCCGCTGCACCATGGGATACAGTTCCATCTCCAGCGCCACCCCCGACAGGTCGCGGCCGCTGTCGCCGAAGGCCGTCCGCGGCGTCTCCGACAGGTCGTGCAGCACCCGGTAGAGCAGCTCGATGTACTCCGTGTGCAGCCGGACGCCTCCGCCCTGCAGCAGGTCCAGCAGGTAGGCGCGCGCCCGCTCCGGCACCTCCCACACCGCCCCCGGCTGCACCGCGATGTCCTGCGACTCCTCCACGCCCTCCAGCACCGCGATGGGGTTGCCCGAGAGTTCCAGGATGGTCGAGAGCTGTGAGAAGGCGCGGTTGATCTCCCGCTGCGGCTCCATGAGCGCCGTGATGTCCGCGCTGCCCCAGAACTGCTTGGGCTCTCGCAGGTTGGGGAAGACGACGTAGGGGATGAATCCATAAGGATTGGGGCGCTCTTCCTCCAGCGCGTTGCCCACCCACAAGCTGAACCGCTCCGCCGTCCACGCCTCCACCACGACGGCCTCGGCGCCCGAGGGCGTGACGCCGTAGAGCATCTCCGTCTCCTCCGCCGTCAGCCGGTACCGGCTGGCCACGCGCCAAACCCTCGAGACGTCGTCGCCGACCCACCATGCGAACAGCCCCTGCACGTCCGGCGACGTGACGCGCGCGCCGGGCCCCACGCCCACAGCCGTCGACGATTCCCACGTGACCTTGTAGCACCCGTCGCCGAGCACCGCGGCGTCCAGCTCCGTCTCGAAGTCGAGCTCCTGCAGGTCATTGGCCTCGGCGACGGCGAGCAACACGCGCCGGGCGGCCGCCGCGCGCGCCTCGGCCTCCGCGGAGTCGTCCGAGGGCTCGACGGCGACGTGCAGCCCCGCGAGGAGCGCGGCCGTGACCTTGTGGGCGAAGGTGCGCACGTAGTTGAAGGTGAGTCGCCGCTCGCGCCGCCGGGGAGACCCCGGCCAGTGCGCGCCCGAGTAGAAGGACAGGTTCTCCTGGTATGCCCGCATGCGGGCTGCGTCGCGTTGCTCCAGTTGTTGCGGCAGGGAAAGCGCCATGGTTGCCGACCTCCGTCTCAGATTTCAGGGGTTCGAAGGTCAGTGTGTCGAGGCGCGGGGCTTACGCACAAGGACGCCGTGTCAGGGTCACGGCAAGAGCCTCTCACCGGGACCGGACATCCCCTCCAGAGTATTTGATTTGCGAATGTTGGAGTCGTGTATTATAATGTTCACGCCATGTGTACCCACTGAGCATTCACGCGCACCGCAGGCCCTCGACGCCCTCGCGGCATTCCCTCAGCCCATGATGCGCCCCAATTGCAGAAGGAGTATGTCTGTGCCTAACAACGGATTCACAGTCTGGCTCACGGGGCTGCCCAGCTCCGGCAAGAGCACCCTCGCCGCGCTGCTGGCGGCCGAGTTGCAGGACCGCGGCCACCCCGTCGTCAACCTGGACGGCGACGAGGTCCGCATGCGGCTCTCGAAGGGCCTCGGGTTCTCCAAGGAGGACCGCGACGAGAACATCCGCCGCATCTCCTACGTCGCGCGGGTGGCCTCGGACATGGGCGGCGTCGCCATCACGAGCGCCATCTCGCCCTACCGCGAGATCCGCGACGAGGCCCGCGCCGAGATCGCGCAGTTCGTGGAGGTCTTCGTCTCGTGTCCCGTCGAGGTCTGTATTCAGCGCGACGTGAAGGGGTTGTACAAGAAGGCCCTCGCCGGTGAGATCAAGGGCTTCACCGGAATCGACGACCCATACGAGGAGCCGCTGGACCCCGAACTCGTCGTGCACACCGACCTCGAAGAAGAGCAGGAGAGCATCCGGCGCATCCTCGACACGCTTGAGCGCCTTGGCCTGCTATCCGCATCCGAGAACAACGGCCGCGCCCCGGCCGCCGGCGCCCCCGCCGTCAGCGATGACGAGCGAGAGCAGGCGCTGACCAGGCTCCGGGGCCTCGGCTATTTGGAGTAAGCAATGTTGCCAGCCCCCCACGGAGGAAAACTCGTCCGCCGCGTCCTGAGCGGCGACGCCCAGGCGCAGGCCCTGCAGGAGGCCGCGTCGCTGCCCGCCGTCACCGTCTCGGCCGACGTCGTTTCGGACGTCATCAACATCACGACCGGCGCCTACAGCCCGCTCGAAGGCTTCCTCGACAGCCGTAACCTCGAGAGCGTGCTCGAATCCGACCACCTGTCGGACGGCACGCCCTGGACCATCCCCATCGTGCTCGACGTCGAGCCGGAGCAGGCAAAGGCGCTGCCGGAACGCGTGGCCCTCGCCGCGCCGAACGGGCGGCCCATCGCGCTCATGCACGTCACCGACCGCTACGGCTACGACAAGGAGCGGTACGCGCAGCACGTCTTCGGCACCACGGACTCGGAGCACCCCGGCGTCGCGGGACTGCTGGAGCGCCACGACACGCTGCTCGGCGGCGCCATCGACCTCATCGCGGAGCCGGAGGTCGCCTTCCCCGCCTACACCCTGAGCCCCATCGAGACCCGCGTGCTCTTCGAGGCGAAGGGCTGGCGCACCGTCGTCGGCTTCCAGACGCGCAACGTCCCGCACCTCGGCCACGAGTACGTGCAGAAGTCGGCGCTCAGCTTCGTCGACGGCCTCTTCATCAACCCCGTCATTGGCCGCAAGAAGTCGGGCGACTTCACGGACGACGCCATCCTGACCACCTACGAGGCGCTGCTGGAGAATTACTACCGCCCGGAGCGGGCCGTCATGGCGGTGCTGCGGACGGAGATGCGCTACGCGGGCCCCAAGGAGGCCATCTTCCACGCCATCGTGCGCAAGAACTTCGGCTGCACGCACTTCATCGTCGGGCGCGACCACGCGGGCGTCGGCAGCTACTACACGCCCTACGCGGCGCAGGAGATCTTCGACGACTTCCCGGACCTCGGCATCACGCCGATGTTCTTCACGTCCTTCTTCATGTGCCACAAGTGCGGCAGCGTGGTGAACGAGAAGACCTGCCCCCACGGCCCCGAGCACCAGGAACAGTTCAGCGGCACTCTCCTGCGCAACCTGATGACCAGCGGCGTCATACCCGAGAACGGCCTGATCCGCCCGGAGGTCGCCAAGGTCCTCATAGAGCACCCGGACCCGCTGGTAGGGTAGGGGACCCTAGGCGGTCGCTTCCACGAGCTCATAGGATTGGGGTTCTGGAACGGGGAGTCCCTCTTCCCGCAATGCCTCGATGTAGAGTTCAATCGCCTCCAGGATGAGGGCGTAAACCTCATCTCGCGAGTCGCCAACGGCCACGCACCCCGGCAGGTCAAGGACCTGGGCGCCGAAGCTGGTGTGACCCTTTTCAATGATCACCGAGTAGCCCATGGAGCTTCTCCTTAATCCAACCCAGCCTGCTTGAGGATAGCACCCCATATCCCCGGAGAAACATCCTTGGTATCCTGAATACACTCACACACCAGGGGCATCGATAGCCGTGCAGCAACCCGTCTCCCGCAGGCCCTTCATCCTCACCGACACCCTCGCGATGCTGGTCTTTGCGCTGGCCCTCGCCGCGGACCAGTTCTCGAAGGCCCTCGTGCGCGAGGGGCTGCGCATCGGCGAGTCCGTGCCCGCCGAGGGCTTCCTCCGCCTCACCCACGTCACCAACAGCGGCGCCATCTTCGGCCTCTTCCCCAACCAGGCCATTGTGATGACGGTTGCGTCCGTCGTCGGCATCGTTGTGCTGCTGTACTTCTACCACGCCCACGCCGGCGGCGACTGGCGCGTCCGGACGAGCATGGGGCTGCTCCTCGGCGGCGCCGTCGGCAACCTCATCGACCGGCTCGTGCTCGGCCGCGTGACCGACTTCCTCGACGTCGGCGCGTGGCCCGTGTTCAACCTCGCCGACTCCTCCATCGTCACGGGCGTCATCATCCTGGCCGTCGTCTACCTCTTCCCGAACTTCCTCGCCCGGCGTCGCGAGACTCCGCAGCCGCCTACCGAGGCTGCCGCGCCGGAGATTGGCGACGCCTCCACCGACGCGAGCACCGACGCCGTCGCCCTCTCGACCGACGGAGCGCCGTCCGGCGATGACGACTGAGTCGCGCAGCTTCACCGCGGCGCAGCCGGTCGCCCGCCTCGACCGCTTCCTGACCGAGCAGTGCCCCGACCTCACCCGCTCCCGGCTCGCCCGGCTGGTGCAGCAGGGCATGGTCGCCGTCAACGGCGCGCCGAGCAGGCCGTCCCAGCCCGTCCGCGCGGGCGACGTCGTCGAGCTCACCATTCCGCCGCCGACACCCCTCGACCTCGCGCCGGAGGACATCCCCGTCCCCATCGTGTACGAGGACGATGACCTGCTCGTCGTCGACAAACCGGCGGGGCTGACGGTCCACCCTGCGCCCGGGCACCCGTCGCACACGCTGGTGAACGCGCTGCTTGCACTGCGCCCGAACCTCTCGGGCATCGGCGGAACGCAGCGGCCCGGCATCGTCCACCGGCTCGACAAGGACACCTCCGGCCTCATGCTCGTCGCCAAGCACGACGCCGCCCACCACTCGCTGGCCGCGCAGCTGCAGGCCCGCCGCGTCCACAAGCGCTACCTCGCGATGGTCTGGGGCTGCCCGCGCCCCGAGACGGGCACGGTCGACGCCCCCATCGCGCGGCACCCCGCCGACCGTAAGCGCATGGCCGTCGTCGAGAACGGCCGAGCGTCGGTCACCCACTACGCCGTGCTGGAGCGGCTGCCGGAGGCGTCGCTGGTCGAGGCCCGGCCCGTCACTGGCCGCACGCACCAGATTCGCGTCCACCTGGCGTCGCTCGGCTGCCCGCTCGTCGGCGACGCCCTCTACGGCCGCGCCCGCCCGTCGCCCGTCGAGCGCCACTTCCTCCACGCCGCGACCCTCGCCTTCCGCCAACCGTCGACGGGCGAGACCGTCGAGGTCTCCTCCCCCCTCCCGCCCGACCTGCAGTCCGCGCTGGAGATGTTGCGAGAATCCCCAAAACAGTATGGCATCTCACCCGTGCGGGGAGTGTAGAATGGCGGCCTAACCGCCGCACCCCACCATCCATTGAGGCATATATGAGCCTTCTTGACGACGTAAAAGCCCGGCTGAACATCGTGGACGTGGTGTCGAACTACGTCCCGTTGACGCAGTCCGGCCGCGTTTTCAAGGCGCGATGCCCGTTCCACACGGAGCGCACGCCGTCCTTCGTCGTCAACCCCGAGCGCGGCTCGTGGCGCTGCTTCGGCGCCTGCTCCGAGGGCGGCGACGCCATTCGCTTCGTGATGAAGATGGAGAACCAGAGCTTCGGCGAGGCCCTTCGCTCGCTGGCCGTGCGGCTCGGCGTGCCGCTCCCGTCGCCGCGCCAGCAGGCGCAGATGGACCCGCTCATCCGCGCCAACGAGGAGGCGATGCGCTTCTTCCAGCGCCGCCTGCAGTCGCCCGACGGCGCCGACGCGCTCGCCTACCTGCAGGACCGCGGCGTCGCCCCCGAGACGGCGGCCGCCTTCAACCTCGGCCTGAGCCCCGACGGCTTCGAGGAGCTCAAGGTCCACCTCGTCGGCCAGGGCTTCACGGAGGAGCAGCTCCAGCGCGCCGGGCTCGTGACGCGCCCCCAGCAGGGCAGCTCGCGCGACCTCTTCCACTCCCGCCTCATGTTCCCCATCCGCAACGTCGAGGGCCGCGTGGTCGGCTTCGGCGGCCGCGAGCTCGACGGCAGCGTCCCCAAGTACCTCAACACCCCGCAGACGCCCGTCTTCGACAAGTCGTCGCTCCTCTGGGCCCTCGACGCCGCCCGCGACAGCATCAAGCTCCGCGGCGAGGGCGTCGTCGTCGAAGGCTACATGGACGCCCTCATGGCGCACCAGCAGGGCTACACCAACGTCGTCGCATCTATGGGCACCGCGCTGACCGACCGACAGGTGGCGGCGTTGGCGCCGCTGGCAAAGAGCTTCGTCCTGGCCTTGGACATGGACGCAGCCGGGCAGGATGCGACGATGCGGAGCCTGAAGACGTCATGGGCCAACGTGCCCAACGTGCGCATCGCGCTGCTGCCCGAAGGCAAGGACCCGGACGAGCTTATCCGCAACACACCGGAACGCTGGCCGGAGGTGTTGGAGGCCGCCGAGCCCCGCGTCGACTTCGGTTTCCGGCTGCTGGCACAACGGGTTGATCTCAACACCTCGGATGGCCGCCGTCTCCTCACTGATGAACTGCTGCAGTGGGTCACTACAGAACCGGACGATTCAACACAAGATCGATACTTGGAGAAGCTGGGAGCGCTGGTCGGCCTCACCCGCAGTCAGTTGGAGCAAGTGCTCCAACGCCGCGCCCGTGAGTTGCTGGAAAGCCGCTCCGGACGACGACAGTCTCAGCCCTCTAGTGCCCCTGTGCATACGCCCTCTGCTCTCTTCGAGCGCGATGACCCCCTCGAGGCCTACTCGCTGGCCCTGCTCATGCGCGACCCCGACCTTCGCGACGCCGCGGCCACCCTCCGCGCCGAGTTCTTCCGGCAGAGCGAGAACCGGGAAGTCTTCCAAAAATGGGCCGAATGTTCTACAATGGAAGAACTGAAAGAAGACCTTGACGCCCTTCTGCAAGAGCACCTGGAGTCCCTCCTCAGCCGTGAAATCCCCATGATGGATTACAAGCAGCGAACAGAATCGTTCGCGCAGATGATACGGCGATTGGAGGAGCGGCAGCTCCGGGAACAGCGGACGCAGTTGGGGGCGACACTGGCACAAGCCGTGGCGGAGGGCCGCGACACCTCGCCGGAGGAGGAGGAACTCCACCGGCAGGACGTGCGGCTCCGTGAAATATTTTCCGCCAGGGTACGACGGGACATCTAGCCCGCCTGCGCAGCAGGCACATTAGCCAGGAGATGAACATGGAGAACGAGGAGACCACGGGCAAGGACCCGGAGGTCGCAGCAGCCCCGCAGGCGCAGGAGCCCGCCCCCGGAGCGGCAGAGCCGCAGTCCGCACCCGGGCCGCAGTCGGCAGCCGAGGTTCTGGCCAGCGCAACCCCAGACGTGAAGACCGTTTTCGACACCGCCTCGGCCAAGGCGTCCGCCTCGACGTGGTCCGTCGAGGAGCCCCAGCCCAAGGACCTCGCGGACACACGCCCGGAGGACGAGGTCGAGGACAACGACGAAGTCGAGCTCGAGTCGGCCGAGATGATCGACGACCCCGTGCGCATGTACCTGCGCGAGATCGGCCGCGTCAGCCTGCTGACCGCCCAGGACGAGCGCAGCCTCGCCCGCCGCATGGAGGCCGGCAAGCACGTCACCGCCATGCGCAAGTACCTCACCGACGACAGCGGCAGGACGCCCTCCGCCGTCCAGGTCACCATCGAGCTGCTGCGGCGCCTCGCGTCCACCTTCCCCGTGACGGTGGAGCTCGCCGAGCACTGCGACCTCGAGCCGCCCATCACCCTCCGTCACATCATCGAGGACCCCAAGCTCCGCGCGGCCATCGACAACGAGATGAAGATGGACATCGTCGCGGAGCTCAGCGCCGGCCTCGGCATTGAAGAGACAGACGTCGCCCAGGAGATCATCAGCCTCTCGCTCAACAGCCGCCTGCTGGCCCCGCAGGTGATCGAGGTCATCGAGGCCGAGACGCCGCTGAACCGTCTGAGCGACGAGCTCGGCGGGATGCTGGAGGACTTGCTCCCCTTCGAGATGCTGATTGGCCGCCACCTCGACAAGGCCGTCCACGACGGCAACCGCGCGCAGCGACACCTCGCCGAGGCCAACCTCCGGCTGGTCGTCAGCGTCGCCAAGAAGTACATCGGCCGCGGCATGTCCCTGCTGGACCTCATCCAGGAGGGCAACATCGGCCTCATCCGCGCCGTCGAAAAGTTCGACTACCGCAAGGGCTACAAGTTCAGCACCTACGCCACGTGGTGGATCCGGCAGGCCATCACCCGCGCCATCGCCGACCAGGCCCGCACCATCCGTATCCCCGTCCACATGGTAGAGACCATCAACAAGCTCCTCCGCCAGCAGCGCCGCCTCATCCAGGAGTTCGGCCGCGAGCCCAGCAACGAGGAGCTCGCCGAGTCCCTCGAACAGAGCCCCGAGCGCGTCCGCGAGATCCTCCGCATCTCCCAGGACCCCGTGTCCCTCGAGACCCCCATCGGCGAGGAGGAGGACTCCCACCTCGGCGACTTCATCGAGGACCGCGCCGCCCTTGCCCCCATCGAGGCCGCCGCCTACCAGCTCCTCCGCGAGCAGGTCGAGGACGTCCTCAACACCCTCAGCGAGCGCGAGCGTCGCGTGCTGGAGCTCCGCTTCGGCCTCATCGACGGCCGCAGCCGCACGCTGGAAGAGGTCGGCCGCGACTTCGGCGTCACCCGCGAGCGCATCCGCCAGATCGAGGCCAAGGCCCTCCGCAAGCTCCGCCACCCCACCCGCTCAAGGAAGCTCCGCGACTTCCTGGAGTAGAAACCCTGCTGACTGTAGAGAGGCCGTTCGCCCGCAACGTTTCCGGGCGAGCGGCCTCTTCGCATGTCCGCCCCCCAGCCCCCGCCTCGCCGGCAATCGCATCATTTGCAGCGCCCGTTGGCCCGTGACTGCTGACGCCCGATGGAGTAACGTAGGAATTGATGACACCCTTCGACGCCGACAACCAGCGCTTCGTCTCCCGCCTGCGCGACGAAGTCGCGTCGTGGCAGCAGGACGGGACCATCTCCGACGAGCAGGCCCACGCCATCCTCGCCCGCTACCCCGAGAACGTCCCCGGCTACGAGGCCTCCCGCAGGCGGCAGCCTCTGGTCGTTGCGCTCTCGGTCCTCGGCGCCGTGCTCATCGGACTGGGCGTCATCTCCTTCTACGCCGCCAACTGGGACGAGATTTCCCGCACCGTCAGGCTGGTGTCCCTAATTGCCGGCGTGCTCCTCTCCTACGGCGCTGGCTACTACGTCTGGCAGCGGACCAGCTATTCCGCCGTCGCCGTCGCCCTGGTGCTGTTGGGCTGCATCATTTACGGGGCCGGCGTGCACCTCATCGGCCAGATTTACCACATCGACGTGAACAATCCCAACCTCTCGCTGTTCTGGTTCCTCGGTGTCGCGCCAATGGCCTACGTGACCCGCTCCCGGCCGGTCATGTTCCTCGCCATCGTGCTCTTCTTGGCCGCCGTGGCCTTCCGGCTGCAGGACTGGCTGGAGGGCTTCGGCGATTCGGAGGCCGGCATCGCGGGCTTTGTCCTCTACCTCACCCTCGGCGCATTCCTCTACGCCGTTGGCAAGGCCAAGCGATTGTTCGACGGCTGGGAAGCCATAGGCGGCCTCTTCATGGGCCTGGGGTTGGTCACCGCCTTCTTCGCCCTCTACCTGTTCACCTTCCACGACCTCTTCGAGGGCGCCGATAGCATCAGCGGCGCCGGCTTCGGCTACTGGGCGCTCGCCTACGTCGCGTCGGCCGTCGCCATCGCCGTGACGGCGTGGCTGGCGTGGCGGCGCGCCCAGCGTGGCGAGCGTCCGCTGATCGACCTCGCCGAGGTCGCCGCCATCGTCGTCCTGCTCGGCGTTGCCCACGTGGCGGGGCTGGTTCCCGTCGACTGGGACCCCTTCTACCCCATCGTGTTCAACGCGCTGTTCGCCCTGTCCGCGCTGGGGCTGATGGCCTCGGGGTACCTGCAGGACCACGAGGCCCGGGTCAACCTCGCCCTGGCGTTGATCGCCCTCTACCTCATCACCCGCTACTTCGAGTACTCGATTGACCTGCTCGACAGCTCGCTGGTGTTCGTCGGCGCCGGCGTGGTCCTCCTGGCCGGCGGTTACCTCCTGGAGCGAGGCCGCCGTCAGATGCTCGCCTCGATGCGCGAGAGGGAGGGCGACGCATGAAGCCGTGGGCCCGCATCGCCTTCTGGGTCGTCGTCGCCGCGCAGCTCGCCTTCCTCATCGGCTTCATCGCCGTGCGCGATGCCGACCTACGCGAGGGCAGGACGGTCGTGCTCCAGACCGCCCCCGTCGACCCGCGCTCCCTGCTCCAGGGCGACTACGCCATCCTCGACTACGAGATCGCCCGCCTGCCCGCGACCACGCCAAACTGGAGTGTCGGCGAAACCGTCTACGTCGAGCTGCGGGAGGCGTCGCCTTCCTGGCGGAACGGAGGCTATTCGCTCTCCCGCAACGATGTCAGAACAGAGGTCTTCATCAGGGGCCGCGTCGACCGTCCCGGCCACCTCGACTTCGGCATCGGCACGTACTTCGTCCCCGAGGGCACAGGCCATATCATCGAGCGCGCGGAGGACGTCAGGGTCGTCATCAAGGTCGACGACGACGGCTACGCCGTCATCAAGGAAGTCCTCGTAAACGGCAAGCCCTTCGACCCGGACAGCGACGAGTAGCGGCGGGTCGCGACCCGCCCGTTCCCCGTCATACGGACCACTGGCTTCCCGCTTCACATTGCTCTCGCGATGACATACGGGTACTATGGCCCTGACTGTCGCCGAGAGAAAGTTGCCTCTTGGTGATCGCTGCGGGACGTGGTAATGAAACGCCCTCTTGATACAACCCTGTTAGTCTCCGTCTTCCTCCTCACCATGCTCGCACTCCTTCCTGCGTGCGAGGCCGACGAGACCGCCGACACCGAATTCCCAGCGATCACTCCATCGGCAACGACGGTCGCCACGCCTTCGCCAATCACTGTATCCGTGCCCCTGCCCGCGCCATCGCCGAATCCCACGGTCACGCCAATACCAAGCCCCACGCCTACACCCACGCCGACGCCTACTCCTTCTCCTTCTCCTACTCCTACTCCTACGCCCACGTCCACGCCGTCGCCTACTCCCAGACCTACGCCGACGCCAACACCTACGCCTACGCCGGTCCCAACTCCTACACCTACGCCATTCCCCACGCCAACGCCTACACCGTTCCCAACGCCGACGCCAACTCCGTTTCCAACCCCCACTCCTACGCCGTTCCCCACGCCCACTCCTGTGCCTGCGCCACCGCCTACACCTACCCCCACCCCCACGCCCACGCCCACGCCCACGCCCACCCCTACTCCTACTCCTACTCCTACGCCATCACCTACTCCTACCCCAACGCCCACCCCCACACCCACACCCGCGCCCAACGTCAAACGTCTTTGTGTGGACAATGAGGCCCAGCCCCTCACGCCGGAACGGGAGGCCGTCATTGCGGAGTGGCCTGCATTCTATACTCAGGAACTGCGTCTGTTCGCCGGGAAGGCTCCTGCGGCGTTCGACGCATATACAGAGCACATCAGCTATTTCACTCTCGAGCTCAGGCCGTTTATCACGTTGGCCCTTTGCGATGAAGACTTGGCCTTGCGGATACTGGCAATGCCCTTCATGCAGGTCGGCCAGGCAGACGGAGGGGATGCCGCCGTCCTTGCCGCTCTGGCGCGATTGACCGACCCCGATGTCGGCGACGTGGACGATGTCCTTGCAAACCCGCTGTTCGAGGGCGGTATCACGGAAGTCGATAGGGCGCCTGTGCGGCTGCTGGTAATGGAATACGAGCACCCTGAAGCCGCCGCGCTTATGCTGTCCGTCCCATGGATTGAAGACGTGATGCGCGAAGGCGGGCTTGGCGACGATGAAATCCAGCTCTCAAGAGCGCCCTTGCACCACTATTCGGTCTATGCCCTGATAGAAATGGCGGACCGTTCCTCCGAATCGCTGATCGCATTTCTGGGCCTGTCGTGGATGCAGGACCAACGCATCCAGACCGAGGATTGGCTCATCGGCACACGGTCGACCGTCAAGAGCTCGATCCACACTATTGCGTCCCGCATCATGTCTATCGCGCGAAAGGGTGACGCCACCATGGCCGGTGTTCTCGCAATGCCATTCCTGCAAACGCTGGAACCGCATGACCGCGACACCTTGGAGGTTCTCTCGGAGACGTCGGACGCCCGCCATAGCTCCACGGACGGAGGGACGCCGTTGCGGCAGCTCTTGGCCGATCCTGCATTGGCGGGTGGTATCACGGATGACAGCTTGGGTGACGTCGCCCTTGCCGACCTCCGGGTCCGCGCCCCGGACACCGCCGGTGTATTGGAGAGTATGCCCTGGATTCAGGACGGCGTGTCTCCCTCAGAGGGTCAGGGCATCCTGTCTCTCTGGCATCTCGCGGTCCTGGACACCGATGTATTGGATAGCGTGGTCGGCCAACCATGGGTGGAGGACGGTCTCACTGTTTACGAGTCAGCCGCCCTGCGCACCCTCGAACAGTTGGTTATCGCATCGCGCAACATGAAGGCCTACCCATGGCATGAAGAATACGTGCTGACCATCCCGGATAAGTCATTCATGGACGATATCGGCCCTTCAGATGCCGCCCTCTTACGTGCTGCAATTCTATTGCTTCAGAACGGCGGAATAAGAGAGCGGACTGATCTTCTGGAAACCATTTTGGAATCCGGCGATACACAGCTGGCAGAGCGAACGATTACGCTTCCCCTCGCCGGCGAGGTCGCCTTGTCGATTGTCTGGCCGGCCGGACTGGAATCCGATCCAATCGCGCGCCAGGTCGTGGATGTATCCCGCACGATGGATGTCTTTGAGCGGGCTGTCCGTGAGGTTGAGGAATTCATGGGCCAGCCGTTTCCGCAGAAACACGCCGTCGTTCTCATTCATGACTACCCCACCGGTGCTCAGGCCCGTGGGGGCAGAGAGGCATTTATCACCATTGACCCCAGGATAAGCGAGTCCGTGAGCACCATTGCCCACGAGGTGACACACGCATATTGGTCTGCAATCGCGACCTGGATTGTTGAAGGCGCCGCGGACTTCATGGGTTTTCTTGTTACAGACAGTGTGCCTGACCATTCCTCTACGTCATGCAGGGGCTTCAACACCATTTATGATCTCATACGGGCACTCGTGATTGAGGGTCAGTTTCAACACCGTATATGCAACTACACTATGGGCAGTCGCCTATTCTTGGACCTGCATGACAGCCTCGGAGAGGATGCATTCCGTCAAGGGTTCGCGGAACTCTACCTGCGCTTGTGGGGCTTCGTGCCCACAGAGGGTTGCGTCGGCATAGATGAAGGCGTGTGCTACGTCAAGGCAGCCTTTGTCGACAGCGCAGCCCCTGAGGACGCGGCCGTCGCTGAGGAGATCATCGACCGCCGCTACTTTGGGACCGCGGCCGACACGTCCTAGTCAGGAAGTAGGCCTCTTGCCAGGCGCGCCGGCATCGCGGGCCACGAAATGGCAAAACGCCCCACCCTGACACAAGCCCCTCGCGCGAAACGCGACGCCCTCTCTACACTCCCCGCATGGAACACGCACGCAACCGTCTCCACCGGGCCGCCAGACCCACTCCCGTCACGCCAGTCGCGACGTTGGCCGCTGGCTGCACGGCACACAGGACCCTGAGGTGTTTTTGCAAAAAGTTTCGCTTTGAATCTGAAATGCCACACGGCCGCTTCAAAACAGATGGGAAACAACCTCCCCGGCAGCTACGGGGGTCGCAAAACGATGACCAAAACAAATCAGCGGGACTCGGGTGTTCTCGGCCCAGGCGCGGCGGCGACCGACGCCCTACTCGCCGACACCGTGCTCGGCCAGCAGCCGGTGCAGCGCCTCCAGCGTCCGCCGGTTCTCCTGCAGCGTGAACCCGTCGACGCCGTACACCGGCGCGGACGCCACCCCGTCGACGGCGCCCCGGTCCACCATCGCGCGGATGATGTCCTCCTCCTGCTCCGGCGACGGCAGCAGGTTGCGCCCGGCCAGCAGCGACATCGCCGCCACCAGCCCGTACCCGCCCCAGTTCGACACGCTCGCGATGATCAGCTCCGACACCGTCGTGACGCACGGCTCGTTCGGCAGCTGCTCCACCGACGGGATCTGCTCGGCCAGGTTGCCCATGCCGATCTCGTTGCCGCCGTCGCCGATGCCCACGGTGGCGCCGTGATGCATGAAGATGTAGTCCAGCTTGGCGTGGTACTCGGAGGTGTCCTGCCCCCGCATGTTCAGGTAGCGGCCCGGCCCCGTGAACCCGCACCGCTCGATGGCGATGGCCACCGACGGCTGCATCCGCTCCAGCAGGTCCACCGCGAAAGCCTCGCTCTCCTCCGCGTCCGCGAAGGGGAAGTCGACCACGTCCTCCGCCGCGACGATGCCGTCGAAGACCGGCGTCGTCAGCCGGTCGGTCACGTAGGTCACCGGCCGCCCCAGCGCCTCGAGCGCCTTGCCGATGAAGTACGCGCCCGGCGGGCCATCCGTCTCCGTCGCCCCCGCGCGGGTGATGTAGAACCCCGTCGCGATGAGCGCCCGGCCGGGCGCGTCGAGGACGCAGCGGGCGGCGCGGGTGCAGTAGTCCTCGGGCAGGTGCGGACGCAGGGGCGTCATGCCCCGCTTGTCGTACCGCAGGATGATGTCCTCGATCGTGCTCATAGCGCGGCGATGTCCTCGTCCCGAAGGTCGGTGATGAACATGTGCCCCGGGGCGTGGGTGATCATGAATGGAGGCTTCGACGCGACCGCCACCGCCTGCGGCGTCACCCCGCACGCCCAGAACAGCGGCGTCTCGCCGTCGAGGATGAGGGGAGGGTCGCCATAGTCGGGCGACGCGAGGTCGCGGATGCCGAGCGCCGCCGGCTCGCCGACGTGCAGCGGCGCCCCGTGCGCGTTGGGGAACCGCGAGGTCACCTGCACGGCCTTCACCACCTGCTCGCGGGGCACGGGCCGCATGGACACCACCAGCGGCCCCGCGAACACCCCGGCGGGCGTGGTCGCGACGTTGGTCTTGTACATCGCCACGTTGCGCCCCGACTCGACGTGGTGCAGCGGGACCCCCGACGACGCCAGCGCCGTCTCAAAGGTGAAGCTGCACCCGATGAGGAAGGTGACGAGGTCGTCGCGCCAGTAGTCGCGGACGTCGGGCACCGTGGCCTCGAGGACGCCCTCGCGGTACACGTTGTAGGAGGGAACGTCGGTGCGGATGTCGGCCCCGGGCGCGGTCTGTGCGGGCTCGGGCACCCCGGGCTCCATCACCTCGATCAGCGGGCACGGGCGCGGATTGCGCTGGCAGAAGAGCAGGAAGTCAAAGGCCTGCTCCCGCGGCAGCGACACCAGGTTCGCCTGCACCCGCCCCGGCGCGAGCCCCGCCGTGGGCCGCGTCCACTCGCCGCTGCGGATGCGCTCCCGCACCCCCCTCGGCGAGGTCTCTGGCAACATTGTGGTCATGGTCGACGCTCCTTTAGCGCCCTTCCGGATTGCAGGGCATGATACTACACTACCACCGCGCCGCAAGGCACGGCGCAAGGAGACCGAATGCCTGAAGCGCCCGACCTCTACGTCGTCCGCGAGTACTTGGAGCGCACGCTCACCGGGCTCTCCGTAACGCGCGCCGAGGCCCTCCGCCCCATCGTGCTCCGCAGCCTCGCCGCGCCCCTCGAGCGCTTCAGCGAGGACATCGAGGGCCGCACCCTCGACGCCTTCTGGCGCCGCGGCAAGTTCCTCGGCATCGAGCTCTCCGGCGGCGCCGACAACGCCCATCGCACCCTCGTCGTCAACCCGATGCTCAGCGGCGCGCTCCAGCACTGCGCCCCGACCGAGCGCGTCTCGGCGCGCACGTACCTGTCGCTCACCCTCTCCGATGGCTCCCAGCTCCGCTACACGGACGACGACCAGATGGGCATGGTCTACTACCTGCTGCCCGAGCAGCTCGCACACGCCGCGCGTCTCACCGAGCAGGGCCCCGACGTGCTCGACGAGCCCCTCTCGCTGGCGGCGTTCACGGACCGCCTCAAGCCCTTCCGCGGCGAGATCAAGGGCGTCCTCACCCGCGGCGGCGCGGTCTCCGGCATCGGCAACGCCTACGCCGACGAGGTCCTCTTCGCGGCGGGCATCTACCCCTTCAAAAAGCGCACGTCGCTCTCGCCCGCCGAGCTGGCCGCCCTCCACGACGCCGTCTACCGCGTCCCCGCCGACGCCGTCCCCCTCCTCCGCGAGCGCATGGGCGACACCATCCACCGCAAGGTCCGCGACCACCTGAAAGTCCACGGCCGCGCCAACGAGGCCTGCCCCGCCTGCAACTCCAAGCTCACCCACATCACAAGCAACGGCCACCGCACAGACTACTGCCGCCAATGCCAACCCGGCAGCCTGCTGGGGAGGAGGTAGGGAAGAACATGCTGCCAATGGGTCTATGCCATTGCTTTATTGCGCCTAAACCGCATTTATAGTCCACTGTAGTTAGCTTGGGGGTGTCATGAAGCGGCTGGCAGCAGTGGCTATATTGTGTCTGGTGTTGGTGAGCGTCGGTTGCCGGGAGACGGTTGTAGTCGTTGTAGCCACGCCGATGCCCGAGCCGACGCCAGCGCCTACAGCTACGTCCATGCCTACTCCCACGGCTAAGGTTAATCCCGCGCCCTTTCCAGCGCCTACGCCCGTGCCAGCGCCTACCACGGCACCCCTACCCACGCCTGCTCCCACGCCCGTCCCTCTTCCAACACCCACCTCTGTGCCAACTGCCACCTACACACCCACACCGACGCCTACCGTGCCACCTACGCCGACACCAACTCCGAACCCGTATAAGCTAATGCTGGCACTGATAAATGAGGCAAGGGTGGAGGCGGGAGTATCGCCCCTAGTGATGGGCGACAATCGCGCGGCACAGATTCACGCTGACAACTCGCTGGAGAACTGCATCAGCTCTCATTGGAGCATCGATGGCTTAACTCCGAATATGCGGTACTCCCTAGCTGGCGGGTATCAGGCGGCGAATGAGAATGTATCCGGTTCCGACTACTGTCGGTTGCGGGATCAAGGCTATAGCGCCATTTCGAGCGCCGCCGAGGAAGTGCGGCGGCATATGAAAGGGTGGATGGACAGCCCCGGCCACAGGGGCAATATCCTCAAACCCCGCCACAGCAAGGTCAATATCGGCTTGGCGTGGGACAGGTACAACTCAGTGGCCGTTCAGCAGTTCGAGGGCGACTACATTGAGTACACAGTCTTGCCTGCGATTAACGGCGGCGTGCTTTCGATGGAAGGCAAGGTGAAGAACGGCGCGAATCTTGAGCATGGCAATCACACCCGCGTTCAGATCTTCCACTACCCGCCGCCGCAGCAACTAACGCAAGGCCAGATTGCACGGGTATACAGCATTTGCTTGGGGCAGAAAGTGGCGTTACTGAGTTACCGTGGCGCAGGAACAGTTGAAAGCACTTGGAGACCCTGTCTGTCTCCCTACGACGTGTCGCCTGATGCCCCAGCTCCTACATCGGGCTACGCAGCGCACAAATTGTGGGAGGAGGCCCGCACGCGGTATGAATCTCTCGGTGGGTCCGTGCCCATAACCGTCGCGCGGGTACAGATGTCTAGATTCGAACTGGACGGCGATCTATTCGCGGTCAGCGCCGACTTGGGAGATGTGCTGGAGGTTCACGGGCCGGGCGTGTACGAGATGGGTGTTTGGGGGATATTGGATGGTAATGTGGCTTTGATTTCCAGATACTCCAACTTCCATGGCATCCCCAGACCCGGGGGCTACGACCCCTTACATTAGTGCGTCGTGGCCTCGGACTCTTTTTGCATCAGCGCGGGGACTCTTGCATCAAGCTGGGGGTTTTGCATCAAAGCCCGCCTCTCCTTGCCGCTCCCCTCTCTGCGCCCGTATAATGCGAGCTACGATACCGTAGCTGCGGCGGCTCGCTGCCCCCCGAATTCCCTTATGCAACTGGGGCACCCGCCGCGCCCGCGAAGGACCGCATGACCACCGCACCCGAGATTCTGGGCACCCTGCACAACATCCGGACCGTCGCCGTGGCCGAGCTCGACGGCGTCGAGGACGACGCGACGCTCGAGGCCTGGCGCATCGCCTACCTCGGCCGCCGCGAGGGCCGCCTCACCCTCATCATGCGCACCATGGCCTCGCTGGACGCCGAGGAGCGCCGCTCCGTTGGCGTGCAGGCCAACGACGTCAAGGCGCTCCTGGAGTCGCAGTTCGAGGCCAAGTCTGAGGAGCTCAAGGCGGCGAAGCTGGCGCAAAGCGCCAAGGAGGGCCGCCTCGACGTGACGCTGCCCGGCCGCCGTCCGGCCCTCGGTCGCCTGCACCCCATCACGCAAACCATGCGGGAGATCACCCGCGCCTTCATCTCCATGGGTTTCCAGGTCGTCGAGGGGCCGGAGGTGGAGCTCGACCACTACAACTTCGGCATGCTGAACATCCCAAAGGGCCACCCGGCGCGCGACATGTTCGACACCCTCTGGCTTGACCACACCAACCCTGACGGCGAGCGCGAGCTGCTGCTGCGCACCCACACGTCGCCCATGCAGGCCCGCATCATGGAGGCGACGCAGCCCCCCGTGCGCGTCGTCGTGCCCGGACGCGTCTACCGCTTCGAGGCCACGGACGCCACGCACGAGTGGCACTTCACGCAGGTGGAGGGCCTGGCCGTCGACGAGGGCATCACCTTCGCAAACCTGAAGGGCACGCTGTACGAGTTCGCCCGTCTGCTCTTCGGCCCCGAGCGGCGGGTGCGCTTCCGCTGCGACTTCTTCCCCTTCGTGGAGCCCGGCGTGGACATGTCCATCGACTGCTTCAGCTGCGACGGCGCGGGCGCGCCCGACTGCCGCATCTGCCGGGGCAGCGGCTGGATCGAGATCATGGGCGCCGGCATGGTGCACCCAAGGGTGCTGGACATGTCCGGCATCGACCACACGCAGTACACGGGTTTCGCCTTCGGCATGGGCGTGGAGCGCATCGCGATGCTCAAGCACGGCATCGACGACATCCGCTACTTCTACAGCAATGACGCCCGCTTCCTGCGGCAGTTCTAGACTCGCAATGACCGGAGTTACTTCATGGCAATGAACGTCCCGCTTTCCTGGCTCAGGGCCTACGTCGATGTGGACATCCCCGTCGATCAGCTCGCCCACCGCCTCACGATGGCCGGCATCGAGGTGGGCGGCGTCGAGCAGATCGGCGGCTGGACCAACTGCTACGTGGGCCACGTGCTGGACGTTGGCCCGCACCCCAACGCAGACCGGCTGCGCCTCTGCACCGTCGACATCGGCGAGGAGCGCCTGCAGGTGGTCTGCGGCGCGCCCAACGTCGCCGAGCAGCAGAAGATCGCCTTCGCCAAGGTGGGCGCGACCCTCTTCAACACCCACTCGGGCAAGGTGGAGCCGCTGAAGGCCGCCAAGATCCGCGGCGTTACGTCGGAGGGCATGATCTGCTCCGTCCTGGAGCTGGGCATCGGCGAGGAGCACGACGGCATTCTGGTGCTGCCCGACGACGCCCCCATGGGAATGCCGCTGGCCGAGTACCTCGGCGACACGGTGCTCGAACTCGAGGTGACCGCAAACCGCCCCGATTGCTTCTCCGTGCTCGGCGTCGCACGTGAGGTCGCCGCCTTCTCCGGCACGCAGGTCGCCGAGCCGGACGCCGCGTACCCCGAGGACGGCCCGCCCATCGAGGAGCAGGCCGCAGTCGAGATCGCGGACCCGGAGCTGTGCGCCCGCTACACGGGCGCCCTGCTGACCGGCATCAGCATCGGGCCGTCCCCCGAGTGGCTGCGGGAGCGGCTCACCCGCGCCGGGCAGCGCCCCATCAACAACATCGTCGACGTGACCAACTACGTCATGCTGGAGACTGGCCAGCCGCTCCACGCCTTCGACTTCGACAAGGTCGCCGACCGGCGCATCATCGTCCGGCAGGCGCGCGCCGGCGAGAAGCACGTCACCCTCGACGGCGTCGAGCGCGAGCTCGCCCCGCCGATGGTCGTCATCGCGGACCCCGAGAAGGCCGTAGGCCTTGGCGGCGTCATGGGCGGCGCCAACACGGAGGTCACGGAGGAGACGCGCACCATCCTGCTGGAGTCGGCCAGCTTCCACCCCTTCAACACGCGGCGCACCGCGGACGAGCTGAAGCTGCGCACGGAGGCGTCGCTGCGGTTCGAGAAGGGCTGGCGGCAGGGCCTGCCGCCGGTGGGCCTGCGCCGCGCCATGAAGCTCATGATGGAGGTGGCAGGCGGCGTCGCGGCCAAGGGCATCATCGACGTCTACCCGGACCGGCCCGAGGCGCAGACGATCACCCTCACCGCCGAGCGCATGCAGAAGGTCCTCGGCGTGACCGTGCCGATGGCGGAGGCGGCGCGGACGCTGACGTCCCTCGGCATCGCGTGCCGGCTCGTGGGCGACGACGCGCTGGTGGCAGAGCCCCCGCCGTGGCGCGCCGACATCACCATCGAGGATGACCTCGTCGAGGAAGTGGTCCGCGTCATCGGCTACGACGATGTGCCGACGGCCCCCCTCGCGGCGCCTATCCCGCTGAGCACGCCGGACCCGGCGCAGTCGGTCAAGGAGGAGGTCCGCGACCTGCTGGCGTCCATCGGCATGCAGGAGATCATCACCTACTCCATGGTGAGCGAGCGGGCGCTGGAGCTGGCCTTCCGCGGCGCGGAGCCGCCCGCGCCGCCCATGCGCGCCTTCAACCCCATCAGCCTGGAGCACGAGTGCCTGCGGACGTCGCTGCGGCCGGGCCTCCTGCGCACGCTGGCGGCCAACCAGCGCCACGAGGGCGTACCCCAGTGGTACTTCGAGGTGGGCAAGGAGTTCATCTTCTACGGCGAGGGCCTGCCGAACGAGCGCCAGAAGGCTGCGGGCGTCCTCAGCGGCCCCGGCGCACAGGCTTCGTGGGCGACCTCCGAGGCGACGACCGGCTTCTACGACGCCAAGGGCGTGCTGGAGTCGCTGTGTGACCGGCTGGGCGTGGCCCCGTCCTTCGAGCCGCTGGACGACCCCTTCTACTACCCCGGCCGCGCCGCCGCCGTCACTGCGGACGGCGAGCGCATCGGCGAGTTGGGCGAGGTGCACCCGGAGGCGCTGGACGCCTTCGACGTGCGCGGCGAGGGCGCCGTCTACTTCGAGGTGGACCTGGCCGCGCTGACGGCCGCCGTGCCGCAGGCTGAGCGCCGGTTCCGCGGCCCGTCGGTGTACCCGGAGGCGTTGCGAGACCTGGCGCTGGTCGTCGGCATGGACGTGCCCGCATCGCGGGTGCAGGAGATCATCGAGCAGCACCCGCTCGTCGTGCGCACCACCCTCTTCGACGTCTACGCCGGCGAGCAGGTGGGCGCGGGCGTCCGCTCGCTGGCCTACCGCGTGTCGCTGCAAGCGCAGGACCGCACGCTGACGGCGGAAGAGGTGCAGCGCACTATGGACCGGCTCCTCTCGCGCCTTGAGCGGGAGCTGGGAGCCGTCCAAAGGCAGGGATAGCGCGATGACAGAGCATCACGGGCATCACGACCACCACCGGCATCAAGAGCATCACCACGGCCATCACCACCACAGCAGCGTCCAGGAGGACATGCTGAGCGTGGAGGAGGCGCTGGAGAAGATTCTCTCCTACGTCTCGCCGATGGGCCCGGTGGAGGTCGACCTGTCCGAGGCGCTGGGGCTCACCCTCGCCGAGGAGATCACGTCGCCGCTGGACCTGCCGCCGCTCGACAACTCGGCCATGGACGGCTTCGCGGTGCGCCACGCCGACGTGGCCGGCGCGGGCCGGCACGACCCGCGCGAGCTGCCCGTCATCGGCTACGTGCAGGCGGGCGCGCTCCCCGACCGCGACCTGCAGCCGGGCACGGCCATCCGCATCATGACGGGCGCGCCCATCCCACCCGGCGCCGACGCCGTCGTGCCCTTCGAGGACACGGACGAGGTCGAGCGCAAGGCGTCCGGCCACGCCCTCGACCGCATCCGCATCATGCAGGAGGCGCCGCTGGGCGCCAACGTCCGCCCCGCCGGCGAGGACCTCCGCACAGGCGAGCGGCTCATGGGCCGCGGCGACGTGCTCCGCCCCGGCGAGATCGGCGTGCTGGCGTCCGTGGGGCGGCAGCGGGTCACCGCGCTGCGCAGGCCCATCGTCGCCATCCTGTCGACCGGCGACGAGCTGCTCGCGCCCGGCGAGGCGCCCGGCGGCGGCAAGATCTATGACTCCAACAGCTTCAGCATCGCCGCGGCGGTGCGGCGCTACGGCGGCGAGCCGTGGATGTTGGGCATCGCCCGCGACACGCTGGAGGACACCGCGCGCAAGCTCGGCGAGGGCATCGCGGCGGACATGCTCATCACGACCGCGGGCGTCTCCAAGGGCGACTACGACTTCATCAAGGACGTGCTGACCGCCAACGGCGAGATCGCCTTCTGGTCCGTGCGGATGCGGCCGGCGCGACCCCTGGCCTTCGGGGTGCTGCACGCTCCCGAGAGGCGGCGGGTGCCGCACATCGGCCTCCCGGGCAACCCGGTCAGCGCCCTCGTGGCCTTCGAGCAGTTCTGCCGGCCCGCCATCCTGAAGATGCTGGGCCGCACCACCTTCGCCAAGCCGCAGGTGCGGGCGACGCTGCGGGACCCCATCATCAACACGGACGGGCGGCGGGTGTACGCCCGGGCCATCGTCACGTGGGAGGACGGCCGGTGGTGGGCGTCGCTGACGGGCCCGCAGGGGAGCAACCTGCTCACCTCCATGGCCCGCGCCAACGGCCTCGCCATCTGCCCCGAGGACCTCGACAAGATGCCCGCGGGCGCCGAGGTGGACGTGCAGATGCTGGACTGGCCGGAGGAAGCGGCGGTGTAGGCTGGCGCGCCCCGTCCTTCAGGCAATTGCGCGAACTACGGAACGCTGTTGTACACTGTCCTTCAGTCTCTTCAATTGGTACACTGTCCATAGCCGGTAGCATCCAAAGCATGGGAGTTATTGCGTGGATTTTCGCGAACATGAGCAGACTGCACGGGAGTTTCTGATCGTATCCGACCGAGAGTTTGCCGCAGGAGACATCCTGCAGGGATCTGAAAAGCTCTGGGGAGCCGCTACTCATGCCCTTATGGCTGCCGCCTTGCAGCGCGAGTGGCCCTGCAACAGCCATCGGGCAATGAGCAACGCCGTGCAGCGAATTGCCCAGGAGACCGGCGACAATCAGTTGCCCGTGCAGTTCAGTGTTGCTGAGAAGTTCCACATAAACTTTTACCACAACGCCGTGCCTGACTTTCAGATTGAGATGGACCGGCCGACAGTGCACCTGTTTGTGGACCGAATGCTCTCTCTGGTGGAGAATGGGCCCAGGTAGTCCACCGTTACACGCATGTCCAAGGAGAACATCCCCCATGCCGGGACAGTTTGTTAAGGTGGCGAGGGCCGACGACATCACGCCGGGCACGTCGATCGCCGTGGAGTTGCCGCGGGCTTCGCTGGCCATCTGCAACGTGGACGGCCAGTACTACGCCATCGAGAACCTCTGCACCCACGACGACGGTCCGCTCGGCGAGGGCGCCCTCGACGGGCACCGCATCCAGTGCCCGCGCCACCTCGCCTACTTCGACGTGCGCAACGGCAAGGCGCTCACCCTTCCCGCCGTGATGGACGTCGAGTGCTTCCCCGTCCGGGTACAGGACGGCGACGTGGAAGTCGAGCTTTAGCGGGGCGGCCATGGTGGACAGGGAACAGGACGGCGCGCCAGAGGCCCCCACCGCGGTGGGATGGGGCGCCATCGGCGCGGACAACCAGGCGCTCATCATGGACCACTACCGCAACCCGAGGAACCGTGCCCCCGTCGACGCACCCGACGTGGAGGCCACCGAGATCAACCCCTTCTGCGGCGACGAGTGCACCTTCCGCGCCAGGCTCGTCGACGGCGTCCTCTCGCCTGTGGGTACGGACGGCGCAGGGTGCTCCATCTGTCAGGCGTCGCTCTCGCTGATGTCTGAGGCGGTGCAGGGGCAGACGCCGGCGGAGGCGCTCCACCTCTCGGCGCTCTTCATCCGCATGATGCGCGGCGAGACCATGAGCGACGACGAGAAGGCGCTGCTGGGCACGCTGACGGGGCTCGTGGCGGTGCGCAGCTACCCGGTGCGCGTGAAGTGCGCGCTATTGGCCTGGTGGGCGCTCGACCAGAGCCTGAGCGCCTACGCCCCGTAGCCCCCGGATCACTCCACCCACACGCGGGACCAGAAGTGGTACTCGCGGTTGGCGAAGTTCACATGCAGCCCCTTCACCCGCGGCCACCATCCCCATGCCTGCGCCTGCGCCGCGGGCGTGAAACGCACCCCCTCCTCAAGGAGCGTCAGCGCGGCTTGGCGCACGATGTCACGACGCACCGCCGGGTCGAGCTCGCCCGACTGCGCGTCTACGAGCTCGTCGAGTGCGGGTGTGCCGTAGCCCGTCTTGTTGCCGGCTGAGCCGCTCCGCACCAGGCCGATGAGGTAGCTGTTGGGCGCGTTCAGCGGGGGCAGCGGCCCCAGGTAGGCCTGGAAGTCGCCCTGCCGCCACACGCGGTCGGCGTACTCGCTCGGGTTGAGGTCGATCACGTCGACACGGACGCCAACCTGCCTGAGCTGCTCCACGACGCGGCGGCTGTAGGTGAGGTGGGCGTCGCCGAAGTCTGCGACGAGCAGCTCCAGCGCCGTCGGCGGGCTACCGGCGGACTCGAGCGCCTCCCTCGCGGCGACGGGGTCGGCGAGGCGGCCACGCAGCTCGGCCTCGGACAGGCGCCAGTCGGGCGAGGGCGACGGCATTCCGCCGGTGACCTCTGCGAGCCCGTGCCACACCTGCTGGTTCAGCGCCCACGGATCGAGCGCCATGAAGAGCGCCCGCCGCACGTCCGGGTTCTGTAGCGCCGGGTGGCTCACATTCAGCGCGAGCTCGGAGCCGCCGCCGGGCGGGTTGTAGCGGGCGAAGCCGGCTCGCGGGTTGCGCTCGCGGTAGGTCTCGACGTACTCGGGGTCCAGCTCATCGACGTCCAGCGACTGGGTCAGGAAGGCGGCCCTGCGCAGGTCGTCCTCGGGCAGGACGCGAATGACTAGGCTATCGAGCCGGGGCAGTCGCGGCTCGAAGTAGGTGGGGTTCGGCGTGAAGGTGTAGCGGTGTTCGGGGCGCACCTCACCGATGACCCACGGCCCGGTGCCGATGAAGGGGCCGGCGCCCAGGTCGTCCCTGGCGGCGAGCTCCGACGGCAGCACCTTGGTGTGCCCGTCGGCCAGCGCGAGGGGGAAGTCGGCGTCCGGCGACCGGAGGGTGAAGACCACATCGTTGCCGCGCACGACGACGGACGCGACGTTGGCCAGCAGCCCGGCGTGGGGCCAGCCCGCCGTCCGCTGCCGCGCGAGGCTCGCGGTCACGTCGTGGGGCGACAGGGCGCGGCCGTTGATGGGCGCGGCGCCCTGCCAGCGAACGCCCTGCCGCAGTGTGACGCGGAGCGTGGCAGAGTCCTCCCACACCCATGACTCGCACAGGTCGCACTCCAGCGCGAGGCTCGGCGTCCGCACGTCCGGCCCGGAGGCGAACCGCAGCAGGCGGCTGTACACGATGCCGGGCCCGAAGGCGGCGAGCGACGGCGCGGAAGAACGGTGCACGTCCAGATTGTCCAGCACGACGCGCGTGGCGATGGCGAGGCGTCCGCTGCGCCGGCCCACGGGCGTGGCGGCGGCGGTCGGCTCGGGTTGGGCGGCAGTCGTGGGCGTAGTCGAGAGGACCGCGCCGGGTTCGGGCGTCGACGGGGCGGAGGGCGTCGCGGGCGACAGCGGCGTGGAGACGGGTCCGGCGGCCGTCGACGGCTCGGTCCCACCGGTCTCACGGCACGCGGCCACGAATAGCACGGCGAGCGCGAGGAGCAGGAAGGCTCGCGTCATGCTCGCCGGCCCTCGGGTCGCATGGGGGTTCGGGTGAACATCGTCGTCATACCTCACGGGGACCCAGGGTCACGTGACGAGGTGTGCCGGATTGGGAAGGCGGCCAGCAGCCGGGCATCTTGGCCAGAGGTATAGCATATACTAGGCCAAAGGCGGACACCAAAGACGCGACGGTGCGACCCATGTACGTGGACTCCCATACTCACCTTGACGACTTCCCTCCGGAAGAGCTGGACGGCGTGCTGGAGCGCGCCCGGGCGGCCGGCGTCGGCGCAATCGTGCTGGCGGGCACGACGCTGGCGTCGACGGAGGCGTGCGTCGAGCTGGCGCGCCGGACAACGATGCTGCTCGCCGGGGTGGGAATCCACCCCATGGACGTGACCGCGCCCGTCGACGACGCCTGCGCCGAGCAGCTGCGTCAGTTAGCGCTGTCGACGCCCAAGGTCGTCACCGTCAGCGAGACGGGCCTCGACTTCGACAAGGGCGCGCCCGACCTCTCGCTGCAGTACCAGGCGTTCCGGGCGCAGATACGGCTCGCGCTGGAGCTTGGGCTGCCGGTGATCTTCCACTCTCGGGAGATCCCCGGCCAGCCGGAGCTGCACATGGAGGCGCTCAAGGTGCTGCGGCAGGAGCAGGGCTGGCGCGTCGGCGGGGCCATGCACTACTTCCAGGGCGACGAGCGCGCCGCCCGCGAGTGCGTGGACCTGGGCATCTACGTCTCCATGGCCAAGCCGCTGCTGCGGCGCCCGGACCTGCAGGCCATCGCGGCGGCGCTGCCGCTCGAGAACATGGTGCTGGAGACGGACACTTACCCGCAACCCTTCAAAGGCAGTCGGGACAAGTGGACGGAGCCGCGAGACGTGCCGCTGGTGGCCGAGAAGCTCGCGGAGCTGAAGGGCGTGCCGGTGGAAGAGGTCGAGCGGGTCACGACGGCCAACTTCCTGGCGATGTGCGAGCGTGCCGGAGCGCCGGGGCGCGTGGACGCGGTAAGGGCCGCGATGGAGTAGCCCCTCCGCCCGGCCCCTCTGGATTCCCGCCTTCGCGGGAATGACGGGGTGGATGTGCGAGCGTGCCGGAGCGCCGGGGCGCGTGGACGCGGTAAGGGCCGCGATGGGGGGTTAGCCACCGGTCGCGGACTCCCTCGCCGACGCCAGGCTGTCCGCGATGGCCGCCGTGCATTGGCGGCCATTCCGGAGGTGGGCGACGGTGTCGCGCCAGCGGGTGGGGATGGCCTGAAGGCCGAACCGCGCTCCCAATATCGCCCCTACGGCTGCCCCGTTGGTGTCTGTGTCGCCCCCCGCTTCGATGACTGCCCGCAGGCCTTCCTCAAAGGTCTCTGCCCGCCACCACGCCGTCAGCGCCGTCCGCAGCGTCACCAGCGTGTAGCCCATATCCCCGCCGTCGATCTCAAGGGCGTCGAGGGACTCTTCGGCGGCGCGGTGGACCGCGGCTCGGACCTCCTCCGGCATGGCGGCGCCGTAGCCGTACCGCGAAAGCTCAGCCGTCGACGCGCCGACAGCCTGCTCCGACTGTGCGATGAGGTCGTCCGCGCTGAGGGTCTCCGCACGCAGAGACTCCGCGGCAGCGAGGTTCAGGAGCACGCACGACCAGCCGCAGCGGGGGTCCCAGTGCGTCGGCACGGCGCTGACGACGCTGTTGCGCGCGATAGCCGACGGGGCGTCGCGCCAGCGCACGGCGATGGGGGCGCACCGCATCAGCGCGCCGTTCCCCGCCCGATTGCCGCTCCACGCCTCGTGGGACGCCTCCTCGATGGGCTTCCCTGCCGGAGGGCGCACGGCACCCCCCGCCGAGAGGCCCGCACGTCTGGGGAAGGACCCACCGTAGAGCGTTAGTACGTCGCTGGTCAGGATGCCCATGCCGAGGCCGTTCTGCTCCGCCCACGCCCAGAAGCGGGCGCCGAGGTCGTCGACGTCCAGTGGCCCTGCCACCGAGGCCTCCGCGATGATGATGGCCTGCGCCAGGTCGTCGTCATCGGGGTACCCTGGGCTGGCCTCAATCTCCATCACGCCGTTGGGGTAGCGGCGCCGCACCGAGTCCCTCGGCCAGCCCTCAATGGCGATGCCGAGCAGGTTTCCCACGGCGATGCCTTCTATCAGCCCGCGATCCCGGTCATTGGACGTGGTCACGCAACACCTCCTGTCGTTGAGTCCGCCAGCCCCTCGATGTACTGGCGCAGGCGCTCTATGTGGGCACGGCCGCCTACTTCCGAGATGTTGTCGTGGTTGGCGCCTTCCACTGTGTAGAAGGACTTGGGCTCGGTTGCGGCTTCGAAGAGGGCTTGGCCTGCGCGGATGGGGACCGTTTCGTCGGCGTCGCCGTGGACTATGAGGACGGGGACGTCGAGCGAGCCGATCTTGCCGGCGCTGTCGTAGCGGGCGGAGATGATGCGGTGGACGACCCACGCGGGCAGCCACGGGCGGACGATCTCCGACATGTACGCGATGGAGGGGAAGCCGGATTCCAGGATGAGGCCGTAGGGGCGGTGGCGCGTGGCGAGCTCCGTCGCGATGGCGACGCCGAGAGAGCGGCCGAAGTAGACGATCTTCGCGGGGTCGACATCGTCACGGGACTGCAGGTGGCGCAGGGCGGCCTCCGCGTCGCGGTAGAGGCCCTCCTCCGAGGGCGTTCCCGCGCTGCGGCCGTAGCCGCGGTAGTCGTAGATGAGGATGTTGACGCCGAGCTCGCGGTGGAAGAGGTCGATGTCGGGCAGGCGGTAGCCGATGTTGCCGCCGTTGCCGTGGTGCCAGAGGAGGGTGACGTCACTCTCGCCGGGCACGAACCAGCCGTGCAGGCGGCGGCCGTCGGACGTCTCGAAGTAGACGTCCTCGTAGTCGAGGCCGTAGACCGCCGGCGAGCCGATTAACTCGCTGGTGGGGAAATAGAGAAAGTGCTGGTCCAACATCCCGGACGCTCCTGACCAGAACCCCAGCGCCACCAGCAGGGCGAGGGCGATGCCAACGCCCGCGGCGACGCGGCGTACTTCCAGCGTCCCACGGCCTGCGGCGTCATGTCCAGCCACGTGTGTCAGTCACCGGCGCAGGTTGAGCAGGCCGCGCAGGAGCTCCGCCGCGACGGCCTTGTCCAGCGGGAAATTGTTGTTGCCGCACTTGGGCGACTGGACGCAGGCGGGGCAGCCCTCGCTGCAGGGGCACTCCTCCACGGCCTGGAGGGTGGTGCGCCAGAGCGCCTCCACGGCCTCGAAGCCGCGCTCGGCGATGCCGATGCCGCCGGGGTAGCCGTCGTAGATGAAGACGGTGGGCTGGCCGGTGTCGGGGTGCATGGGCGTCGAGACGCCGCCGATGTCGGCGCGGTCGCAGAGGGCGAAGAGGGGGAGGACGCCGATGGCCGCGTGCTCGGCGGCGTGGAGGCCGCCCGCGAGGTCGCGCTTGCCCTCGAGGATGTCCTCGACGGTGACGGGCGGGGCCTCGAACCAGAGGGCCATCGTGCGGAAGCGGTGGGCGGGCAGGTCGAGGAGCTCGTCGCCGAGGTTGGCCTCGGTGTAGTGGGCGAGCTTGCGGTAGGCGACCACCTGGCGCGTCACTTCCACCTCGCCGAGGCAGACGCGGACGTCCACGGAGACGGTGCGGCGGCGGTAGGTGTCCAGGACGCGGATGTCCGTGATGTCCCGCGACTGGGTGTAGTAGGGCTCGCTGGCCGTGGTGACGACGGCGGTCTCGCCCGCGAGGTTGAGCTCCGTGACGAGGAGGGGCTCGCCCTGGTGGAGGTAGACGGCGCCGGGGTGCAGCGACGAGTAGGCGGCGGAGGCCTCGACGCCGGCCTCGAGCAGCGCGCCCGTCGTGCCGTCGACGACGGTGAAGCTGCGGTCGGAGGTCGAGCGGAGGTGGACGTCTTGCGCGGGGTAGTCGACGGTGGGGTCGAGGTGCCAGCGGCCGCGGGAGGCGCGCAGGTGGCCGGACTCGACGAGCTCCTCGAGGCGCGCGGGGAGGTCCTCGCCGAAGAAAGCGCGGTCGCCGAGCGTGAGGGGGAACTCGTGGGCGGCGCAGAGCAGGTGCGGGGCGAGCACGTAGGGGTTCTCCGGCGCGATGAGGGCGTGCTCCATCGGACGGCCGTGGAAGAATTCCGGGTGGCGCATGAGGTACTGGTCGAGGGGGTCGTCGCGGGCGACGAGGACGGCGAGGGAGGCCTCGCCACGACGGCCGCCGCGTCCAGCCTGCTGCCAGGCGCTGGCGACGCTGCCGGGGTAGCCGGTGAGCACCGTGGCGTCCAGCCCGCCGATGTCCATGCCGAGCTCGAGGGCGTTGGTGGCGGCGACGCCGAGGAGCTTCCCGTCGCGGAGGCCCTCCTCGATGCGGCGGCGGTCCTCTGCCATGTAGTGGGCGCGATAGGGCGCGAGGCGGTTGGCGAGCGCCGGCTCCTTCGCAGACACCATGTCGCGGGCGGCGCCGTAGACGAGCTCGGCGGTGCGGCGGGTGCGGACGAAGGCGATGGTGCGGACGCCGGCGCGCGTGGTCTCGGCGAGGAGGCGGGCGGACTCGCCGTAGGCCTTCTCGCGGACGCCGAGCTCGGCGTCGCGGAGGGGCGGGTTCCAGAAGAGGAAGCGCTTCTCGCCGAGGGGGGCGCCGCTGTCGGTGACGGCGGTGAAGGGCTCGCCGGTGAGGTTCTCGGCGAGCTCCGCGGGGTTGCCGATGGTGGCGGAGCAGAGGATGAAGCGGGGCTCGGCGCCGTAGCGGGCGCAGATGCGGCGGAGGCGGCGGAGCAAGAGCGAGACGTGGGAGCCGAAGACGCCGCGATAGGTGTGGGCCTCGTCGATGACGACGGTGGAGAGGCGCTGGAGGAAGGCGGCCCAGACCTTGTGGTTGGGCAGGATGGCGGCGTGCAGCATGTCGGGGTTGGTGAGGAGCACATGGGCCGAGCGGCGGATGCCGGCGCGCTCGTCGTGGGGGGTGTCGCCGTCGTAGACCGCGAGGGTGGGGGCGGGTCGCTCCGGGGCGAGCTCGCGGAGGGCGGTGAGCTGGTCCTGGGCGAGGGCCTTGGTGGGGTAGAGGAAGAGGGCGCGCGAGGAGCGGTCCTCGAGCCACTCGTGCAGGACGGGGGCCTGGAAGCAGAGGCTCTTGCCGCTGGCGGCGGGGGTCGCGACGACGACGTTGTCGCCCTCCAGCGCGGCGTCGACGGCCTGGGCCTGGTGGGCGTAGAGGGGCCAGCGGCCGAGCTCGCGGAGACGCGCGACGAGGGTGGGGTGGAGGAGGGACTCGGGCGACTGCTCGACGGCGTCGCGCGGGGGGAGGGTGCGGTCGTCGACGACCTGGCCGTCGTACCACGACTGCGCGCGGAGCCGGTCGAGGAATGCCTGGACGTCCATGGGGGGAGTGTAGCACGCGGCCCGGCGGGGATTGCGGGCGCCGCCGGGGTGAGCCCACCGAAGAAACCGTTCCCTCCCGGCGGCCGCGGCGGAGGTTGTTTGCTATTTGTTTTGTACGGGAAGTGTCGAATTTCAGACACAGCACAAGAAATTCCTTTTTTCTGGGGGAGAACCTCCCGAGCCCGGGCGCCGTAGCTGGCCTGCTCGTGGACGCGGGCCGTGGGCCAACGACGGGATTGGTGAGCGCGGCCGGGCTCGATGGCCGCGTGGGCGGAAGACAACCATACATGAGCTGTACGGAACACGGCACATTTCAGCTACAACTCGAAAAATTTTTTGTGGGTACACCCTTCCGCAGTCGGCCGCCGGAGGGCGTCCACTGGGGCGCACGGGAAGAGCGATGGTTGCAGGGGTGTCGCTGCGGTGGGTTGCCATGGAGGGAGCGTAGCGTCGGGAGGAAGTTGCGCGCAACGGGGATGTGGCAGGGTTGTGGGGGTGCGGGCGACAATGTCGCTTGCCCTTCTAGGAAACTGGTCGCGGGCCTTGTCGAGGAGAGAGTGGACGTCCGTGGAGACACGGCAGTAGGGAATTCAGTCCGGTTCCCTTTGTTGTGCCCTATCCCAACAAGCGGCGGAACCTAGCCAGCAGTCCATCTGTCGGCGTGACCAACAGTCCTTCTTCCGGCTTGCCCAGTAGACCCCGCAGCAGATGCGCTGCGACGCCCTTGTCAAGTGGGAAATTGTTGTAGCCGCATTTGGGCGATTGGATACATGCGGGGCATCCATCACTACAGACGCACTCAGTGATTGCCTGCAGTGTCGCTTGCCAGAGTTGCTCCACGATCTCAAAGCCGCGCTCGGCGATGCCGATCCCGCCGGGGTACGCGTCGTAGATGAAGACAGTAGGGGCGCCGGTGTCCGGGTGCATTGGCGTTGAGACGCCGCCGATGTCCTCGCGGTCGCACAGTGCAAAGAGGGGGAGTACGCCAATGGCGGCGTGCTCGACAGCGTGCAGGCCGCCCGCGAGATCCCAAGACCGCTTGGCCAATTTCCCTGGCACACCAAATCGCAGGGCAATGGTAGTGAACGTGAGGGGTGGGAGTTGTAACAACTCCTCCTTCAAATTGCGCCCTCCGCTGTCCCTTTGAAAGGGAATCCTGTAATAGCCAACAACCCGCCGCGTTACCTCGACCTTGCTCAGTGCGAGATGCGCGTCAGGGCCTACCGTCCGGCATTGCAGATCTTCCAGGACTCGGACCGACGAGGTCTGTCGAGAGACGGTAAAGTAGTTGACCGGCTGTTTCCTCACGAACGCCTGCCGGGAGGTCAAGTCAAGTTCAGTAACAATGTACCGATTCCCCTGGTGGAGGTACACGGCACCCTCGTGAAGTCGCGAAAACGCGTAAGTATCTTCAAACCCCGTCTCCAGCTCTTCTGCGCTGAAGCAGTCAACCATAGCGAATGACTGCTCCGTGGTGGACCGGAGGTTCACATTCCCTGCCGGATATTCGATTTCTGTGCTGAGGCGCCATCCATCGTGGGATTTACGCAGGTCATGTGTCTGTTCCAATTCGACAACATGTTTCGCGAGGGAAGGACCGAAAAAGGCATGGTCGCCACCTCCTAATGGCGCCTCATAGGCGGCGCATAGGAGATGCTTGGAGAAAATGATTGGATTGTCCGTTGCCACGCGCGCGTGCTCCATCAATCTCTCGTGCACGAAATCCGGGTGCTGCATGAGGTACTGATCCAGCGGGTCGTCATCCGCTACAAGAACGGCCAATGAGGTCTCGCCACGCCGTCCACTCCGGCCCGCTTGCTGCCATGTGCTCGCCAAACTTCCTGGGTATCCTGTAAGAATGACGGCGTCCAGCCCGCCAATGTCCATACCGAGCTCCAGGGCATTTGTGGAGGCTACACCCAAAAGCTGCCCATCCTTTAGTCCGTTTTCTATGCTTCGCCGCTGCTCCGGCAAATAGGTACTACGATACGGAGCAATCCGCTGGGCCAGAGACTTCCTCTCATTCCCGAGACGTGACTTCGCCGCTGCCGTAACCAGTTCCGCCAAGGGCCTGGAGCGCACGAAGGCCAGAGTCCGAATATGTTCGCTCACGGCTTCCGCCAACAGGCCCGCTGCCTCCACTTGAGGCAATATGCGTCCCGACCGGTCCTGATTGGCCAGTTCCGAATCCCAACGGTGCCGATTATTCTTCACCTCAGACTGGAGGGGCGGGTTCCAGAAGAGAAAACGCTTCTCGCCCCTAGGAGCACCGCTCTCGGTGACGGCTGTGAACGGCTGACCAGTCAGGTTCTCAGCCAGCTCCGCCGGATTACCGATGGTGGCCGAGCAGAGGATAAAACGCGGCTCCACGCCGTAGTTGGCGCAGACCCGCCGCAGACGGCGCAGCACCATTGCTACGTGCGACCCGAAAACGCCACGATAGGTGTGGGCCTCATCAACAACCACCGTCCGTAGCAAGGCAAAGAACGAACTCCAAAGATCGTGGTGGGGCAGAATTCCTACATGGAGCATGTCTGGATTAGTAATGAGGACACGGGCGTTTTGGCGAGCGGCTCGTCGCGCCGAATTGTTCGTGTCACGGTCGTATGTGGCGACTTTGGGGCAGCGGTCGCCTGCCAGTACACGGAGGGCCTTCAACTGATCCTGCGCCAGGGCTTTGGTGGGATAAAGAAACAGCGCCCGAGAAGACGGGTCCTCCAGCCATTCGTGCAGCACCGGGGCCTGGAAGCATAGGCTCTTGCCACTGGCCGTCGGCGTCGCAACAACGACATACTCACCACCCATTGCGGCGTCAATTGCCTCAGCCTGATGCGAGTAGAGCGGCCAACGGCCGAGCTCCGTGAGCCGTTCTACAAGGTCGGGGTGCAGTGGAGTCTCTGGCTCCCGCACAATCGCTTCGCGCGCCGGTATAGTACGGTCGTCCACCACCTGGTTCTTGTACCACTCCTTTCCCCGCACCTTGGCGAGGAACCCCTCCACATTCATGGGGGTAGTTTAGCACGCGATTCGGTGGTGTTTTCGGACACCAACTGGTTAAGCGCACCAACGCTCCTGTTTGGCTTTTGCAATGCTGCAACGCTTGGTTGATTGTGGCTTGTTTAGTACGGGACGAGGAACATTTCGCCAAAATAGAGAATCTACTCTCCGGGGAAACAACCGCTGCAAACTACCGCTTGAGCACTCTTGATTGTCTACGTAGTTCGAGGACCAACAAGAGGATTGTCGCGAGCGCGAGTGATGGTTGTGGGGGTGTCGCTGTGGTGGGTTGTCATGGGGGGAAGGTAGCGTCGGGTGCGGAGGTGGGGGATTCGGGGCGGCGACAATTGCGCCGAACTTCGACGACGGGTTCCGGACGGAGCGCAGCGTGCCGGTCAACGCCGCTCCGGGCGACGCGGTGGTCGACCCGGTGGGGGCGTCGCACGAGGACGCGCTGGACGTCACGTACTCGCTGAGCGGCGCGGACGCGTCCCTGTTCTCGGTGGACGAGGCCACGGGGCAGCTGCGGGTGCGGGAGGGCACGGAACTCGCCGACGGGCAACGCTACACCGTGAACATGACGGCCACGGACAGCGCCGGGTTCGGGGCCATCATCATCGTCGACATCCTGGTCGTGGAGGCCGCGCACCACCGCTACGACCTGAACCGCAACGGCGTCATCGAGCGCGACGAGGCGTTGCGGGCAGTTAGCGACTATTTCGACGAATTGATCTCGAAGGAGACAGTCATCGAGGTCATCGGCCTGTACTTCACGGGGTGAGACGGAGGGTCGGCGCGCGATCCGGGCGCACTTCGCTCCAAGCGCGGCTTACGCATGAATGCTTGACGCTGTATAAGTATTTATTTACCTTGTCATTGGTCTTATTGCACCTACTCAAGCATGGAAGCGAACGCGTGTCATTCAAGGTTTCCAACGCGCTGAAGACTGTCCGAGGCCGAAGGGGCGTCGACCCGGCCCTACGCGAGTACGAGAACCGGTTCGGCGCGGCGGAGGACGACGCCAGGGCGCGGGACGCAATCGACGGCAAGCGGTTGCATGACATCTACTACGACCTGGTCACGGACTTCTATGAGTATGGTTGGGGCAGGTCATTCCACTTTGCCCCACGCGTCCCGGGCGAGAGTTTCAAGGCGTCGCTGGCCAGGCATGAGCGCAACCTAGCGGACGCGCTGGATCTCAGGCCGGGGATGGTGGCCGCCGACTTCGGCTGCGGGGTCGGAGGGCCTATGCTGGAGATCGCCCAGCACTCCGGGGCGAAGATCATCGGAATCAACAGCAACGGCTACCAGATAGAGCACGCGCGCACGTTTGCTGAGCAGGCCGGACTGGCGCACCTCACAGAGTTTCTCCACTGCGATTTCCTGTACGTCGACGCCCCCGACAACTCCTTCGACGCGGCCTATGACGTGGAGGCAATGTGCCATGCGCCGGACAAGGTGAGCGTCTATGCCGAGGTCTTCCGCGTCCTCAAGCCGGGCAGCCGGTTTGCCGGTTACGAGTACATCATGACGGACCGCTACAACCCCGACGACCAGCACCACGTGCGGGTCAAGGAGGACATCCAGCTCAGTGGAGCCCTGCTCGTCATCGACTGCCCAGAGACGATTGACGAGGCGCTGCGCACCGTCGGGTTCGAGGTGCTGGAGACGCGGGACCTGGCCGTGCAGTCGGGCCCGTCGGTGCCGTGGTACCAGCCGCTGGACGGGTCGGGGATCTCGTTTGCCAGCTTCCGCAGCTCGCGGGTGGGGCGGGTGATCACGACGGCGACGCTCAGGGCGATGGAGGGGCTCCGCCTCGCGCCGAAGGGGACGGTGCGGGTGTCCGAGACGCTCAACCTCTGCGCGGACGCCATGATCGAGGCCGGCCGGATGGGCATCTTCTCGCCGATGTATTTTGTGCATGCGCGGAAGCCGGGGTAGGTGGCGGGGGGGCGACAAGTCACTTCGCATAAAGCGGGGGCGGCCGCAAGTGCCGCCCCTTCGGTTTTCCCAGGGGAACGTTCGGTGGCGTCCCGGGTGGGAGTCGAACCCACGACCCGCTGCTTAGAAGGCAGCCGCTCTATCCGCTGAGCTACCGGGACGCGGGACGCCCTATTGCGATGGTAGACCTCGGCGAGAAGGGGTGTCAAACGTATGGCAGGGGCAGGGGCGAGGGTGAACGGGCTACCTTGCTCGCGTCGGGGTTCCCGCCTTCGCGGGAACGACGGGTTGGGGAGCGGGAACGACCGGGAGGGGGCGCGGGGGGGGTACGGTGCGGGCTTCCCCACACCTGGATACCGGCCCCGTATCGGGGTACGGGGCATGCTTCCGCCGGTATGGAGACTTCGTGGTTATCTGGGCATTTCTGCGAGCTTGATGAGGAGCTCTATGGGCTGGCCCTCACGGAGGAAGACGGCCAGGACTTCCTGGTTGACCTCGAGTTCCTCCCGCATGACGCGCTGGAGGACGCGGAGGGAGTCGATGTCGTGGCCGTCGAGGTTGATGAGGATGTCGGCGGTCAGAATGCCGGCGTCCTGCGCGGGGCTGTTGGGCCAGACGCGGCCGATGAGGACGCCGCGGCGGTCGTCAAGGTCCATCTGGAGGGCGACGGGCGCGGTGATGTCGGAGATGCCGACGCCCATCCACGGCCAGCGGACGCGGCCGTGCTGCAGGATGGACTGCACCACGGGCACGACGGTGAAGCTGCTGACGGAGAAGCCCATACCCTGAGCGCCTCGAACGACAGCCGTGTTGATGCCGATGACCTCGCCGTTCAAGTCGACGAGCGGGCCTCCGCTGTTGCCCTCGTTGATGGCGGCGTCGGTCTGGATCAGGTCGGTGAGCGACTGCTGCTGCGTCGTGAGCGAGCGGTCGATGGCGCCGACGACGCCGAGGGTGACGGAGGGCCCGCCGGGGAGGCCGAGGGCGTTGCCGATGGCGATGGCCCAGTCGCCGACGCGGACGGAGTCGGGCGGCGCGAAGGGGAGCGCGGGGAAGGGGCCGTCGCCGTCGATCTTGAGGACGGCGAGGTCGGTCACGGCGTCCGTGCCGACGACAGAGGCGTCGAAGTGGCGGCCGTCGTCGGTGGTGACGACGATGCGCGTGGCGCCGTTGATGACGTGGAAGTTGGTGACGATGTAGCCGTCGGCGTGGATGATGGCGCCGGTGCCGTTGCCGGTGGCGCCGAAGCGGCGGAAGAGGAAGCTGCCGGTCTCGACGCGCGTGGTGATGTTGACGACGGCGGGGCGCACGGCCTCGACGACCTCTGCGACGGAGGGGAGCGTGGCGGCGATGGGGCGCGGCACGTTCACGGCGTGCTCGGCGACGACGGTGTTCTCCTGCGCGGCGGTCTCCTGGGCGGTGGCCTGCTCAGCGGACGGGGACGCGGGCAGCTCGGGCGTCTCGCCGCCGCACGCGGAGGCAAGGGAGAGCAGGGCCGCGAGAACGGCCAATGCGGGCAGCCATCGCAATGCGTTCATCACCGGACACCCCCTGTAGTCCGGCCGCAAAACAGGGGCGGCTAGGAGTCTTCGTTGCCTTCCGCGTCGGCCTCTTCCTCGACACGCGCGGGCTCCGGCGGGGCCTCGGGCGCGCCATCGGTCTCGATGGCCTCGGCGCCAACAGGCGCGGCCACGTGGGCGACCATCTGCTCGCCATCGGTCAGCACCGTCACGCCCTCGGGCACGACGAGGTCCGCGACGCGGATGCTCTTCTCAAAGTCGTTCAGCACGGAGACGTCCACCTCGATTGAGCCGGGGACGTCGAGGGGGCGGGCCTCCACGTTGACGGTGTGAATGTTCTGGATGAGGCTGCCGCCCAGGTGGACGGCGTTGGAGTCGCCGACGAGCTCGATGGGGACCTCGACGGTGGTGGTGATGCCGGCGTCGACGCGGAAGAGGTCGACGTGGAGGACGTCGAGGGTGAGCGGGTGGAACTGGATCTCGCGGACGAAGGCGAGGCTGCGGTCGTTGGTGCCCTCGGTGACGACCTCGACGGGGCGGTTGTGGCCGACGTGGGAGAGGACGCGACGGAGCGCCAGGGAGTCGACCTGGAGCGCGGCTGGTTCGCCGCCGGCGCCGTAGAGGTGGACGGGAGTGAGCCCCTGCCGTCGCAGTACGCTTACCTTCTTACCCAGCACGGTGCGCTGCTGGACGGACAACGTGGCAACCTGAGTGGTCATGGGGCTACTCCTCTGATGTGTCTATTGCGAAAGTATAGTGTAGTGCAAGGCGGGCCGTAGGGGAAGCGTGGGGGGGGGGAGCGGCTAGGTCTTGGCCTGTATGACGACGCGACCGCCGTCCTCAACGTCGATGTTCAGGTTGTGCCCATCAAGCAAAAGCATTCCCAAGAGGGGGGTGCTGCCCGTTGCGTCAGCCTCTATGCGTCTCGCTTTGCCGTCCCACAGGACTGTCACGTCGTGAACGTCAAAGCTCACTTCATCGTCGTTGGCCAGAAACGCCTGCCCTATGTAAGCGAAGGGCAACCCCAACTCCGCCACCAACGCGGTCGGCAAGGTCAGGAAGCCGCTGTAGCCGGTGTCCACTACGGCCTCAATGTCCTGGGACTGCCCGGCGGGGCCTTGCAAGGAAAGGGCCACAACCGCCTCATGGGCGGCGTTCACCACCCGGAGGATCACCCGGTCCTCCGCAGCGACCCGGCCCCGAAGCTGCGCAGCGCCCGATACCCAACACGCTCCATCAAGACGTCGACGGCCTTCGGATGCAGCTCCCGCAGGCGGTCCACCGCGGCGATCTCGCTGGCGGCGACGACCCATTCCCCCGTCTCTACGTCGATGGCGACGTACTCCCCGAAGTGGTCGGATTTGACTTGAGGCAGGATGTCCCGCTCGTAAATCTCTTTGCCGAGACGAACGGTCTCCTCGCGGGGACGGCGCGGGCGCGACGGGGTCTTTGCGTTCGTCACCTGTGCTCCCTTTCAGGGTGTTCTCTTACGGCATATTCTACCTGTAGGGGCGACGACGGGCAACGAATGGGCACACACCCGCACCTGACCGCGAGCTATGCCCGCCCCCATAGCCGCTCGCCTTGTGGGGGGTATGTGCGCATGCTATACTTGGATACGACTTTGCCGTTGTCAGGCCGTGGCCTGCGCCCAGGGAATTGAGTGACGACGGCGCTACAGGAGGCCATGCATGACAACCTCGTTCGCGTTGACGCCGGAGCAGGTGCAGCGCTACAGCCGGCACATTATCATGCCCCAGGTGGGCAGCCACGGCCAGCGCAAGCTGATGCAGTCGAAGGTGCTCGTCGTCGGGGCGGGCGGGCTCGGCTCGCCGACGGCCCTGTACCTCTCGCTGGCGGGCGTCGGCACGGTCGGGCTGGTCGACTTCGACGTGGTGGACATCTCGAACCTGCAGCGCCAGATCCTGCACCAGAACGCCGACGTCGGCCGCCCCAAGGTCGTCTCGGCGCAGGAGTCCATCAACGCCTACAACCCCGACGTCAACGTGCGCATCCACGAGACGCCCATCAACTCCGAGAACGCGTTTGAGATCATCTCGGACTACGACATCGTCGTGAACGGCGCGGACAACTTTGCGACGCGCTACCTGGTCAACGACGCGTGCTACCTGCTGAACAAGCCGCTGGTCGACGGGAGCATCCTGATGTTCGACGGGCAGGCGACGGTGTACCTGCCGGGCCGCGGCTGCTACCGCTGCCTCTTCCCGGCGCCGCCGCCTCCGGGCGCGGTGCCCAACTGCGCCGAGGCCGGCGTGCTGGGCGCCATCACGGGGCTCGTCGGCAGCATCCAGGCGACGGAGACGCTGAAGCTCATCCTGGACATCGGCGACTCGCTGTCCGGGCGGCTGCTGCTCATCGACGCGCTGACCATGGACTTCCGCACGGTGAAGATCCGGCAGAACCCCAACTGCCCGCTGTGCGGCGCGGAGCCGACGGTAACCGAGCTCATCGACTACGAGGTCTTCTGCGGCCTCCCCTCGGCGAACTAGGCGCGCGCGTCCCATGGAGCAGCAGGACGGCCCCATGTCCTCAGCGCAGCCGCGCCCGTCGACGGCCAAGGACGGCATCCTTGACGCCATCGGCGGGACGCCGCTTGTCTTCCTGCCGAACTTGAGCAAGCCGAACGTGCGCATCTACGCCAAGCTGGAGGGGCACAACCCGACCGGAAGCGTCAAGGACCGCATCGCCAAGTACATGATCGAGCGGGCGGAGGCCGAGGGCGAGCTCACACGCGACAAGGTGGTGCTCGAACCCACGAGCGGCAACACGGGCATCTCGCTGGCCATGGTGTGCAAGGTGAAGGGCTACAAGCTCAAGGTGGTCATGCCGGAGAACGTCAGCCCGGAGCGCGCACAGCTTCTGGAGGCCTTCGGCGCGGAGGTGACGTACTCGGACGGCGAGGGCGGGAGCAACTACGCCATCGTCGTGGCGAAGAAGCTGTACGAGAAAGACCCGGACACCTACTTCATGCCGTACCAGTACGGCAACGCGTCCAACCCCCTCGCGCACTACGAGACTACGGGTGCGGAGATCATCGAGGCGCTGCCGGAGGTGGACACCTTCGTGGCGGGGCTCGGCACGGGCGGGACGCTGATGGGCGTCGGGCGGCGGCTGAAGGACCACAACCCGGACGTGCAGGTCGTCGCAATCGTGCCGTCGCCGGACGACGCGATCCAGGGGCTGCGGAGCCTGGAAGAGGGGTTCATCCCGCCCATCCTCGACACCTCGCTGCTGGACGGGCGCATCATGATCGAGGGGCAGGAGGCGTTTGCGAGCACGCGGTACCTGATGGAGCAGGAGGGCATCTTCGCGGGGATCTCCTCGGGCTCGGTCATCGCGGGGGCGCTGCGGATTGCGGACCGGATGGAGCAGGGGAACATCGTGTGCCTGCTGGCGGACGGCGGGTGGAAGTACCTGAGCACGAACCTCTGGACGACGGACTACGGCGACATCGAGAGCCGGGTCAAGGGCAAGATTTGGTGGTAGCCCCCTCGGCGCACTGGCGCTGAGCGCGTCCCCGGTGGCCCACGCATACTCCATTGCCACAGCTACGCTCCCAGATTTGCCAACATCCCCTGCGTTCTGTATCCTTTGCCGCGTCAATACTCAGGTTTCTTTGGGGAGATAACGTATGGCAAGCGTCGACCCCAATGCCTTCAAGGCGGCGGCGGGCAGCTTTGGCTCGGGCGTCACGGTGGTGACCGCAATGGAGGGCGGCAAGGTGCACGGCATGACCGTTTCCGCCTTCGCCTCCGTGTCGCTGGACCCCACGCAGATTCTGGTCTCGCTGCGTACCGGCAGCCGGGTGACCGGCATGATTAACGCGTCGGGGAGCTTTGCCGTGAGCGTCCTTCGAGAGGAACAGCGGGAGATCGCCTCCCACTTCGCCACCAGCGGCCTGGAGCTGCAGGACGGCTCTTTCCCGCAGTTCGCGTCCGTCACCGCCGTCACCGGCGCGCCCATCTTCGAGGGCTCGCTGGCCCACTTCGACTGCACCGTGGCCCATGCCTTCGAGTGCGGCGACCATATCATCTTCGTCGGCGACGTGGTGGAGGCCGGCTCGACGGACGGGGAGCCGCTCATGTACTACAAGGGCGGTTTCCGCGGCATCCGGGACTGGGCCGGCGGGTAGGTCCGCGGCCCACACATTCCATGAGTCACAAGGAGACCTGAAAACGTGTCCATCGACATCAGCAACGCGAAGGGCGCCAAGACCGGCCAGCAGTACATCGACAGCCTGCGCGACGGGCGCGAGGTGTGGCTCGATGGGAAGCGCGTCGACGACGTGACGACGCACCCGGCCTTCTCCGGCATGGTGCACGAGATGGCCCGCATCTACGACCTGCAATACACGGACGAACTCCGCGACCTGATGACCTACGAGTCGGACGCGACGGGCAACCGCATCAGCTACTCGTACAGCCTGCCGCGCACCTTCGAGGACCTGATGAAGCGGCGGCGCAACAGCGAGATCTGGATGCAGGAGAGCTTTGGGCAGCTCGGACGGACGCCGGACTTCTGCTCCTCCATCGTCTGCGGCTGGTACGACGTCCGGAAGCACCTGGACACGCTCTACCCCAAGCTCGTGGGCAACGCGGAGCGTTTCTGGCGCTTCGCGTCCGAGCACGACGTCGCGATGACGCACGCCATTGGCGACCCGCAGGTCGACCGCACGAGCACGGTGCAGGGCGAGCACCGCACGGACAACGCGTGGATTGGCGTCGGCGGGTACGCGATGGAGAACCCGGAGGACGACGAGGCGACGGCGCTGCACGTCGTCAAGGAGACGCGGGACGGCATCGTGCTGCGGGGCGCGAAGCAGCTCGCGACGCTGGCGCCCCTCGCGAACGAGTGCCTCGTGTACCTGTCCGCCACCTTCTCCAACCGCTCCAACACCGAGTTCGTGCAGTGGTTCTCCATCCCCATGAACACGCCGGGGCTCGTCACCGTGTGCCGCGAGCCGATGTCGATATACCCCGGGAGCTGGGGGCACCCCTTCGCGGGCCGGTTCGAAGAGCAGGACGCCATGATGTTCTTCAACAACGTGCTGGTGCCGTGGGACCACGTGGTCATGCTCTACGACGCCCCGACGGCCGTCCGGTACCTGGGCCGCATCAACAACCTCGCGAGCTACAGCACGAACATCCGGCTGCACGAGCGGCTCCGCACCTTCGTCGCCGTGATGACGATGCTGGCCAAGGCGAACGAGATCGACGAGATCCGCGGCGTGCGGGACCTGCTCGGCGAGCTCATCACCTACGCCGAGATGATCAATCTCGCAACCCGCGGCATGGAGGCGGGGGCCTTCATGAACGACGGCGACATGATCAACACGGGCGACGGGTTCGCCGTGGGCGCCTTCGCGGCGCAGATCTCCCGGCGCGTGCTGGAAATCCTGCAGATCATCGGCGGGATGGAGCTGGTCGCGCAGCCGAGCGAGCGGGACCTGGCCAACGAGGAGATCCGCCCGTTCCTGGACAAGCTCATCCCCAGCAACGGCCTCGGCACCGCCGAGCGGGTGCGCCTGTTCCGGTTGGCCTACGACCTGTGCATGTCGTCCTTCGCGGCGCGGCAGGAGATCTACGAGTACTGGCACCGCGGCGACATCACCCGCAACCGCACCACGCTCTACATGCGGAACAACAACGGGCAGGTGGCGGAGCGCATCAACAAGCTGCTGTCGCGTCCGATGTAGGTCGACGGCGGGCCCCTCCTCCCGTAGATTTCGGCCCTCGCCGGTATGTCGGCGCCGGACGGGCGCCACCCACCCCGCAAACTCGTGTATCATCGCGCCCAAGCAACGCGAGGAGGCTGCCATGATTACGGGCATCGACCACGTCCACGTCACAACCTTCGACATGGACAAGAGCATCGATTTCTACACCAACGTGCTGGGCTTCCACTTCCTGCGCCGGGTGGAGTTCGGGCCCGAGGACAACCGCCGCGAGCTGGCGTACGTGGGCCTCGGCGACATCCTGCTGGAGCTGCTGCCCCCGCCGCCGGGCGTCGACAAGGTCGTTGGCACGGCGCAGCGGCCGCTGGCGCTGACGGTGACGGACGTGGACGCCGTCATCGCCGACCTGGAGGCCAAGGGCGTCGAGGTGACGACGCAGCCGCGGCCGGGGTTCTCGTTCTACGGCGTCACGGCCGTCGTGACGGACCCGAGCGGGCTGGCGATCGAGCTTCGCGAGTGGCGCGGCGGCGACGGCCCGCACTACACGGACTGGCAGCCGGAGGTCGAGGGCGCGGTGCGGACGGGGTAGGGGGGCGCCGGGAGGCGGCGGCCATTCTGGAGGACGAGCGTTGGCTGAAGGAAAACACAGGTCGCGCCGCCCCGGCATGCGGCTGAGGTTGGCGCTGGTGGGGTTGGCGGCGAGCCTGGTTTTCGGGCTGGCGGGGTGCGGCGGGGAGGAGCCCGGGCCGCTGCGGCTGGGGTTGATGGTGAACCTGAGCGAGGGGGCGACGGCGCGGGCCGTTGAACGGCAACGGGCCTTCGAGCTGGCCGTGCAGCACGTCAACGCCGCTGGCGGGGTCTTCGGCCAGCCCGTCGAGTTCGTGGTGGGCGACTCCACGCGGGACCCCGAGAAGGCCGTGGCCGAGGCCCGCCGGCTGGTGGAGGAGGAGGGCGTCCACGCGATAGTCGGGCCCACCTCCAGCGGCAACGCGCTTGCCGTCGTAGAACGGGTCACGGGTCCGGCGGGCATACCCACGATCAGCCCCTCGGCGACGTCGCCCGCGCTGGCGCTGGCGGACGACGACGACTTCTTCTTCCGCACGACCCTGTCGGACAGCGCGCAGGGGCCGGTGCTGGCGCGCGTGGCCCGCGAGCAGGGTTTCGACCACGTGGGCGTGCTGTACCGCGACGACCCCTATGGCGTGGGCCTGTTCGAGTCCTTCCGGGATGCCTGGACGGGCGCCATCACCGGCCTGCCAATCGAGGACGGGCAAGCATCGCACCTGCCCGAACTCCGGCAGCTGGCGGAGGGCGGGGCGACCGCGCTGGTGGCGATCACCTTCGAGAGCGAGGGCGCGGTCATCCTGCAGGAGGCTCTCGACAGCGGCCTGTTCACCCGCTTTGCCTTCGGCGACGCACTCAAGAGCCCGGACCTGGTGCAGGCCATCGGGGGCGACCGGATCGGCGGCATGTACGGGACCGCTGGCGCGTCCGACCCTGAAAACCCCTCCACTGCATCGTGGGACGCGGCCTTCGCCGACGCGTTCGGGGCGCCGCCCGCCTTCGCCTACGTCCGGGAGACCTATGACGCGACTGTTGCCTTGGCCCTCGCGGCGGAGGCGGCCGGCAGCGTGGACGGGGCCGCCATCCGAGACCAACTGCGGGCCATCGGCGGCGCGCCGGGGGACAAGGTAGTCCCGGGGGCCGACTCCATCGCGAACGGGCTGCTCATCCTCGCGGACGGCGGCGACGTCGACTACGACGGCGCGGCCTCAACGCTGGACTGGGACGGGAACGGGGAGCTGCGCAGCGGCCACATCGGGGTGTGGCGGTTCACTGCGGACGAGCGCATCGAGGAGGTCGAGGTGGTTGCGTTCGGGGAGTGAGCGTGACGACGGGAGGCCGCCCGCACCCGCAATCACCGGGGCGAACGGCCTCCCTTTGTTGCCAGCTTGTCCTACGCCATTGCGGCCATGAGCTCCTTGACCTTCTCGTCCTCCGTGAAGACTGCGTCGCGGGGGAGGATATACGACCACGCGCGCACCTGGTAGCGGTCGCCGTCGCAGGCCTCACCCGGCTCCGTGCCGTCCATGAAGGCCTTGGCCGAGTTCAGCAGGTAGCGGCGCATGGCAATAATGGCGCTGTCGCTGGTGCCGAGGTGCTCGCGGGTGCGGTCGGCGATGGCTCCCATGCCCTCGACGACGGCGGTGTCCTGCTCGCGCGTGCCGACGATGCCCGTGAAGGACTTGGTGCGCTGGAGCGTGCGGTCCTGCAGGAAGTGGTTGGACTTGGTGGCCCTCAGCTTCCCTGTGACGCGGTCGAGGCTCGAGATGTGGGGGTTGGGGCCGTCGAGGATGCCGTACTTCTCCTCATCGGTCAGCGGCTCGACCGGCGACCAGGTGACGCACCAGACGTCGGTGTGCTCGTCGTCGACGGGGACCCACATGTGGCCGTGGCCGCGGCGCTGGTCGACCTGCATGGCGATCATCGTGTAAAAGGGCATGAGCCACTGGTTGATGCGCCAGTAGTGGGTGTCCTCCTCCGCGTTGCGCTGGGCGGCCAGCATGATGCCGTAGTTCGTGGGCTTGATGATCCACCGCGGCGATTTGTCCGACAGCCAGTACTTGTACTCGCCGCTCACCTGCTGCATGCCCCAACCCAGGTCCTGGTGCAGGAAGCCGATGTGGCTGGAGTCGATGTCGCCCTCCGTGGCCTGCACGAAGTTGCACTCCTGGTTGTACTTCACCATGTAGCGGTGCGAAGGCGGGACGCGGAACCACTCGACCTGCGGGAGTTCGGGCTTCTTGTCGGCCGGGCCGAAGTAGCCCCAGATTGCGCCGCCCCACTCCTCGGCCGGAAAGCCGATGGGGCGCACCTTCTTGGAGAACTCGTACTGCGCCGGCTCCGAGGGCATGTCGACGCAGTTGCCCTCGACGTCGAACTTCCAGCCATGGTAGATGCAGCGGAGGCCATGTTCCTCGTTGCGGCCGTAGAAGAGCGGCGCACGTCGGTGGGGGCAGAGCGCCTCGACGATGCCGATGCGGCCGTTGGTGTCGCGAAAGGCGACGTAGTCCTCGCCGAAGACGCGGACCTCGACGGGGTCGCAGTCGGGCCCCGGCAGGTCCTCGGAGCGGAGCAGGGGCACCCAGAAGCGGCGCAGTAGCTCGCCCATCGGCGTGCCGGGCCCGACCCTGCAGAGAAGCTCGTTGTCCTGTGCGTTCAGCATGTCTTTCCCCCTGTGGCCCGCCACAGCGCGGGCGCTCCCTCATATTCTCAGGCCGCGCGGCCGGACGCAATCGGCGTTCCTACTTCCATTGCGCGAAGGCGAGGCCGCAGCCGGTGCCCGCGGGCGAACGGTAGCCGGGGATGTACTCCAGCAGCTCCATCTCGAGGTGGTCGGCGGCGCCTGCGGCGGCGATCCAGCAGAGGACCTCGCCCTGCGAGCCCTGCATCCACGTGCGGGGCAGCATGGCGAGCTTCTCCCTGTCGCGCTCGGCCATGCCGGCGAGGGCGAGGCGGTCGAGCTCCTCGTCGACGATGCCGACGCTGAGGCCGCCGGTGGCGACGACGGCGACGCGCTCGTCGCCGGGCCACGCGCGGACGGCGTCGCGGACCGCTACGCCGAAGTCGTAGAGGCGCTTGGGCGTCGGCTGGTTGGGCGGCGTGTGGACGTTCAGGATGACGGGCACGAAGGGGACGGACTGGCCGGGGGGCGTCAGGCGGTCGATGAGGTAGCCGAAGCCGTGGGCCATGCCCTCGCCCGCGGGCTGGCCGTCGGAGGAGGCGATGTCGAACTCGGCCTCGATAAGCCGCTCGACGAGGTGGAGGCCGAGGGCGCCGGCGGTGGCGTGGTCGCCCTCCTCGGCGCCCCAGGCGGCGGCCATCATGCGGGTCATCTCGTCGGCGCCCTCGGGCACGGCGCGCGGGATGAGGTGGAGGGAGTCTCCCCAGTAGATCATCATGGCGGGACGGTTGTCGCCGGTGATGTTCTCGTCCTCGTCGTCGCCCATCATGATGACGACGTCGGGGCGAGCCTCGGCCATGCTGTCGACGAGGGTCTGGATGTGCTGCTGGACGCGGGCGTGCTTCTGCGCCATGACCTCGGGCGTCAGGTGTTCGGCGACGCCGGCGGGGGCCTTGGCGAGGAGCTCGTCGTAGTTGGTGGGGACGCCGTAGCGGTCCTTGATGCGCGTGCTGCGCTGATCGCGCTCGCCGAGCACGGGCCACATCTCCGGCGGAATCGACGTCATGGGGCTCCGGCTGGTCGCGATGCCCAGAACGATGTCGGCCATGGCACACGTCCTTTCCCTGCGCAGGTCGTGGAATGAGGGCATAATAGGCGCGGGGTGGGTAGGGGTCAACGGGAGGGGGGGCGGACGACGGAGGCGCGCGATGCTGGAGGAGCTCTGGGATGGTTACGAGAGGATACGAGGCCGGGATGACGACGTGCCCCTTCGAGTCTACCGGGCCCTAAGGTGGACGGAGCGAGGGCTAGTGGCGAAGACGGAGGGCGACCCGGACGCAGCGTGTATTTTCTTCTGGATTGCGTTCAATGCCCTGTATGCGCGCCGGACTGACGTGTACTCCGAGAGGCAAGAGCGGGATGACTTCCAGGGATTCCTGCAGAGAGTGGGCAAACTAGACCCGAAGCGCGAAGTTACTGGGGCCCTTGAGAAGTGTTGGGACGACGCAAAGCCTGGCCTCATCGACAACAAGTACGTCTTCAAGGAATTCTGGACTCTCGGAGGGGCTGGGGAAGGCGACCCTAGTTGGCAAAGGTCATTTGACACGGAGATCCAGCGGGTTGAGTCGTCCGCTCGCTGCGGCGACTACTTGCCTGCGCTGCGCGCTCTTTTCGACCGTCTGTACCTTCTCCGCAATCAGCTCCACCACGGTGCCGCGACTCCTGGGAGCGGGGTGAACCGCCGGCAAGTTGAGGCTGGGGCCACGGTGATGAAACATATCATCCCCAAGCTCATCAGAGCGATAATTGACAACCCGGACGAGGATTGGGGCAAGGTCTATTACCCGGTCATCCAAGACGCCTAGCTCAGCACCATGCCGCCGTCTATGTAGAAGGTCTGGCCGGTGACGTAGGCGGCGGCGGGGGAGGCGAGGTAGACGGCCATGAGGCCCACCTCTCGCAGGCGGCCGACGCGGCCGAGGGGTATGCGCGCCGCCGAGCGCTGATCGCGCTCCGCGAGCTCCTCCTCCGTCATGTAGTCGATGTCCGGGAACTGTCCGGGCGCGATGCAGTTGATCCGCACGCCGTGGGGCGCCCACTCGAGGGCGACGGACTCCGTGAACCGCGTCAGCGCCGCCTTGCCCGCCGCGTAGGCCGACATGTTGGCCGCCGCACGCCGCGCCGCGAAGGACGAGACGTTGAGCACGACGCCCTCGCCGCGCTCCAGCAGGTGCGGGCCGAAGACGCGGCAGCCCTCGAAGGCCTCCGTCAGGTTGATGTTCACGATGTCGTGCCACTCGGCGGAGGTCATGCCCTCGCCCTCGACGCCAGGCAGCGCGGTCACCGGTTTGCGGATGGAGTCGCCCGCGGCGTTCACGACGATGTCGATCTGGCCCATGTCGTAGATGGCCTGGCTGGCGAGGAAGTTCATGTCCTCGCCGTGGGTGGCGTCGACGCTGAGGGCGACGGAGTGACGGCCCATCTCACGGATGCGCTGCGAGGTCTCCTTCGCGTACTTGTCGGTGAGGCCCGTCACCGCGACGTCGGCGCCGCCCTCGGCCAGCGCCAGCGCGATGCCCTTGCCGATGCCCCGGCTGCCCGCGATGACGATGGCCTTCTTCCCGTCCAGGCTGAAGTCCGCAATGCTCATGGCTCTCCTCTGGTGTGTTGGTCTTGTCCGGCCGGGAGGCTGGCGCCTACGCGCCCTCCTCCTCGGCTTCGTCGAACTCGGGGATGGTGAAGACGCCCAGGTCGATGCCCTGGTGCACGTGGACGATATAGTCCTCGCGGTTGACGCCCAGGACGTCGACGAGCTCCTCATCAACGGTCTCCACGAGGTCCTGGATATGCTCGCGGGTGAGGCTCTCGGCGACGCAGAGGGTGGCGTGGACGATGCCGGGCGTGAAGTGGATGTCGACGCGGCCGATGGGCTGGTCGTCCTCGAGGATGGTGTAGCACTCGGAGTGCTCGGTGCGGACCTCGCGTTCGAAGTAGAAGCCTGGCACGTCCGCCTCCTTCCCCGCATCCCGGTGGTGGCATCTCAACCGCTTGCCCTTCGACAGGCTCAGGGCGAACGGGTCATCGTTCATTTTGCGGCCGCCTGCAGCCCATGCCCCCCTGGATCCCGGCTTTCGCCGGGAAGGAGAAGCTGAACTACGGGCGGGTGTGGCCCTTGCCGCGCACCACCCACTTGTAGCTGGTCAGCTCTCGCAGGCCCATTGGGCCGCGCGCGTGAAACTTGTTCGTGCTGATGGCGAGCTCCGCGCCGAGGCCGAACTCGAAACCGTCGTTGAAGCCGGTGCTGGCGTTGACGAAGACGGCCGCCGCGTCCACCTCGTCGAGGAAGCGCTCGGCCGCGCCTGCGTCCTCGGTGATGATGGCCTCCGAGTGGCCGGAGCCGTAGTGGGCGATGTGCTCCAGCGCCTCATCCATGGAGTCCACGACCTTGACGGAGCAGATGAGGTCGAGGAACTCCTGCCCGAAATCGTCCTCGGTCGCCGCGACGACGTTCGCGCCGGGCTGGGAGGCGAGCAGCGAGGCCGAGCGGCGGTCGCAGCGCATCTCGACGCCGGCCTCGCCGAGGGTGCCCGCGAGCAGCGGCAGGACGTGCGGCGCGGCCTGCGCGTGCACGAGCACCGTGTCGAGGGCGTTGCAGACGGAGAACCGCGCCACCTTGGCGTTTGTGGTCACGGCGACGGCCGTCTCGGTCTCGGCGGTGGCGTCGACGTAGGTGTGGCACACGCCGATGCCGCCGGTGATGGCGGGCATCGTGGCGTTCTCGCCCACGAAGCTCACCAGCGAGGCGCTGCCGCGAGGCACGATCAGGTCGATGTAGTCCGACATCCCCAGCATCTGCAGCACGAGGGCGCGGTCCGTGTCCTCGATGAACTGCACGGCCTCGGGCGGCCCGCCCGCCGACGCGATGGCGTCGCGGATGATGGCGGCGAGGACGGCGTTGGTGTGGACGGCCTCCTTGCCGCCGCGCAGGATGCAGGGGTCGCCCGCCTTGAAGCAGAGGGCGGCGATGTCGACGGTGACGTTGGGGCGGCTCTCGTAGATGACGCCGATGACGCCCAGGGGCACCCGGCGGCGGGTGATGACGAGGCCGTCGGGGCGCGTGTAGCTGTCGTAGTCCTGCCCCACGGGGTCGGGCAGCGCGGCGATGGCCCGCACGCCGTTGGCGACGTTGGTGATGCGGCGCGCGTCGAGCACGAGCCGGCCCATTACGGCGGAGGAGAGTCCGCCTTCGCGGCCGGCCTGCAGGTCGCGCTCGTTGGCCTCGGCGATGCGGTCCGCCTGCGCCTCGAGGGCGTCCGCGATGGCGAGGAGGGCGTGGTCCTTGACCTCGGCCGGCGTGCGCGCCAGGGAGGGCGCGGCGGCGCGCGCAGCACGGCCCTTGCTCTCCAGTTCGGGCGCTATTGCGGTAGCCATGCCGTGCTCCTTACCCAAGGGCTTCCGTAGACTTCTCGGTCGCCGCGAACCACGTTCCCAGCGGCTCTCCGGCCAGCAGACGAGAGAGGACGTCGGGCAGGTGGCCGTCGGCGATGATGACGCTGGTGCCGACGGCCGTAGCGGCCCGTGCGGCGCTGATCTTCGTGGTCATGCCGCCGCGGGCGGTCGGGCTCAGGGGGCCGCTGACCTCTGCGGCAAGGGACTCGAGGTCGAGCACCTCCGGGATGAGCTCCACGTCCGGGTGCACGTTGGGGTCGGCGGAGTAGAGGCCGGCGACCTCGCCGAGGATGATGAGGAGGTCCGCACCGATGATGCGGGCCACCACGGCGGAGAGGGTGTCGTTGTCGCCGATGATGACGCCCTCGAGCTCCTCGTTGGCGACGACGTCGTTCTCGTTCACGATGGGGACGACGCCGAGGCCGAGGAGCTCCTCGAAGGTGTTCTGCGTGTTGCGGCGCCGCTCGTCGTCGTCGACGTCGCCGCGGGTGAGGAGGGCCTGGGCGATGACGACGCCGCGGGCGCCGAAGAAGCGCTCGTAGACCCGCATGAGGCGGCTCTGACCGATGGCGGCCAGCACCTGCCGCAGGAGGGGCGTCCGTTCGGCGGGGTCGTCGAGGTCGGCGATGGTGGCGTCCCGCTCCTCGAGGGCCTGACGGCCTGCGGCCACTGCGCCGGAGGTCACCACGACCACCTCGATGCCGCGCTCCCGCAGCGCGACGACCTGGCGCACGAGGTCTTCCATGGTGGGGAGGTCAAGCTGGTCGACGGCGCCCGAGAGGAGGGCGGTCCCGAGCTTCACGACCACGCGCCGCGCCTCGGCCAGCGGCCGAAGCGAGCCCGCACCGTTCGTGTCTGCCATAGGACTGCCCCTTTGAGGATGTGCCCAAACAGTATACATCAGGCCCATACGGTGTGACGATTTCCGCCATCCCTGGGCCGTGCTACAATTGCGCCAATGGTCAGCTCGACGGGCGTTTCGCCGCCGCGCTGGCCCTGTTGGCGTGTCCATGAGACTTCGAGAAGGCGGGCATGGGACTCACCGGCATACTGGACATCCTCGGCGAATCGGCGGCCTTTCAGGCGTCGCTCCGCGCCCTCGAGAACGGCGGCGCGCGGACGCCGCTGCGCCTCACGGCGCCGGACGCGGCCCGCGGCTGGGCGCTCGGCGGGCTGAGCCGCGGCCTGCGCCGCCCGATGCTGGTGGTGACGGCCAAGCCCGAGGACGCCGACCGGATCTCGGACGAGCTCACGACGATCCTCGGCGAGGGCGACGGCGCGCCCGCGGTGCTGCGGCTGCCGGAGAGCGAGGCGCTGCCGTACGAGCGGCTGGCCGAGGACGAGGCCGTCGCGCACGACCGGCTCGGGGTGCTCTCGGCGCTGCTGGAACATGGCCGCTACAGCGGCGGCAAGGGTGACAGCTCGCCGGGGCTGGTGCTGGTGGCGTCGGTGGCGGCGCTGTGCCAGCGCACGCTGCGGCCGGACCAGTTCGAGGACACGACGCACACGCTGGCAGTGGGGCAGCGCGTGCAGACGGGCCCGCTGCTGATGCGGTGGGCGGCGATGGGCTACGTCATGGAGCCCACCGTCGAGACGCCGGGCGCGGCCAGCCGGCGCGGCGGGATCCTCGACATCTACCCGCCCAGCGCGGCAACGCCTTTCCGCATCGAGCTCTTCGGCGACGTCATCGAGGAGATCCGCGCATTCGACCCGGAGACGCAGCGCTCGGCGGCGCCGGTGGCGAGCGTCACCGTCACGCCCGCGCTCGACCACCCGGTCGACGCGGAGGCGCTGGAGGCCATAGAGGAGCTGTTCGACCCTGAAGCGGTCGACGCGGACCCGCTGGCGCGGATGCAAGAGGACGTCGAGCGGATGGGGAGCGGGCAGAGCATCGGCGAAGCGGCGTTCTACGCGGGATTCCTCATCGACGGCAGCCCGCTGGACTACCTGCCGGCGGAGGCCGTGGTAGCCGTACTGGAGCCGGACCGGGTGTCGCAGGAGGCCGAGGCGCTGGAGGAGCAGGCGTCGGCGCTGCTGGCGGCGAAGGTGGCGCGGCGTGAGCTGCCCGCGGGTTGGGTCTCGCCGTGGTGGCCGTGGAGCGCGGTGCTCGAGCGCATCGAGGGCCACGGCGCGCAGCTGCACCTCGAGTGGCTGACGCCCTCGGCCGCGGGCGGGCAGGGCGGACTGCAGGCCACGCCGGCGCCGGGATTCTGGGGGCGGCTGGAGGCCTTCGCCAGCGACATCGCCGACCGTACGCGGGCGGGGGAGCGCGTCGTCGTGCTCTCGCACCATGCGGAGCGGCTGCAGGAGGTGCTGCGCGGTTACGACGTCGGCGCGGCGCTGCTGGACGACGTGCGCAGCGCGCCGCAGCCCGGCTCCGTCACGCTCGCCGACACGCCGCTCACGGAGGGCATGCGGCTGGAGCTCGACGGCGGGGCGCTGACGGTCTTCACGGACACGGAGGTCTTCGGCCACGCAAAGCGCCGCCGGACGCTGCGCCGCCACGCCGCCCGCCGCGAGGCCTTCCTGACGGAGCTGGTGCCGGGGGCGTACGTCGTACACATCGACCACGGCATCGCGCGGTTCGCGGGGGTGCGGCGGGTCGCGACGGAGCATGGCGAGCGCGAGTACCTGACGCTGGAGTACGCGGAGGGCGACAAGCTCTACGTGCCCTCGGAGCACCTGGACCGCGTCACGCCGTACGTGGCGCCGGGCGACGACTCGCCGACGCTGACGCGACTCGGCAGCCAGGAGTGGTCGCGGGCGAAGGAGCGGGCGCACCGTGCGGCGCGGGAGATGGCGGGCGAGCTGGTCGCGCTGTACGCGGCGCGGCAGGTGCTGCCCGGACACCCCTTCTCGCCGGACACCCTCTGGCAGCACGAGATGGAGGACGCCTTCCCCTACGCGGAGACGCGCGACCAACTCGAGGCGATCGACGCGGTGAAGGCGTCGATGGAGACGCCGCACCCGATGGACCACCTGGTCTGCGGCGACGTGGGGTACGGCAAGACGGAGATCGCGGTGCGGGCGGCGTTCAAGGCCGTGCAGGATGGGCTGCAGGTGGCCGTGCTCTGCCCGACGACGGTGCTCGCGCAGCAGCACTACGCCACCTTCGCCGATCGCCTCAGCCCATACCCCGTCCGCATCGAGGTGCTCAGCCGCTTCCGGACGCCGCCAGAGCAGGCGGCGACGGTCGAGGGGCTGCGCTCGGGCGCCGTGGACATCGTCATCGGCACGCACCGGGTGCTGTCGAGGGACGTGGCGTTCAGCAATCTCGGCCTCGTGGTTGTCGACGACGAGCAGCGGTTCGGCGTGGTGCACAAGGAGTGGTTCAAGAAGCTGCGGCGCGAGGTGGACGTGCTAACGCTGACGGCGACGCCCATCCCGCGGACGCTCTCGATGGCGCTGGCGGGGGTGCGCGACATGACGACGGTGCACACGCCGCCGCAGGAGCGGCAGCCGGTGCGGACGTTCGTGTGCGAGTACAGCGACAGCGTGGTGCAGGAGGCGCTGCTGCGGGAGCTCGACCGGGGCGGGCAGGTCTTCTTCCTGCACAACCGCATCCGCACCATCCACGAGTGGGCCGACCGCATCCAGAAGCTCGCGCCGCAGGCCAAGGTGGCCGTCGGGCACGGGCGCATGGACGAGGAGGAGCTGGCCGGCGTGATGAGCGACTTCATGGAGGGCAAGACGGACGTCCTCGTCTCGACGACCATCATCGAGGCGGGGCTGGACCTGCCCAACGCCAACACCATCCTGGTGCACCGGCCGGAGATGCTGGGGCTCGCGCAGATGTACCAGCTGCGGGGGCGCGTCGGCCGCGGGGCGCGGCACGCGTACGCCTACTTCCTCATCACCCCCGGCATCCCGATGACCGAGGCGGCGCAGAAGCGGCTGAAGGCCATGCTGGCCTACCAGGAGCTGGGCGCCGGGTTCCGCATCGCGATGAAGGACCTCGAGATCCGGGGCGCGGGCAACATCCTGGGCGCGGAGCAGAGCGGGCACGTCCACGCCATCGGCTTCGACCTGTACACGCGGCTGCTGGAGGAGGCCGTCGCGGAGCTGCGGGCGGAGCAGGCGGGGCAGCCCTTCACGCCGCGGGCGGACCTCGCACAGGTGTCCGTCGACCTCCCGCTGGAGGCGTACATCCCCGAGGACTACATCGCCGACCTGCCGTCGCGGCTCGGCGCGTACGGGCGGCTGGCGCGCGCGGCCGACACGGAGGAGGCGGTCATCATCGGCGAGGAGTTGCGCGACCGGTTCGGGCCGACGCCCGAGGAGGTACGGAACCTGGTGTACGCCGTGCGCATCAAGACGCTGGCGCGCGCGGCGGGCGTCGAGACCGTGGCCCGCGAGGGCGGCTCCATCGCGCTGCGGCTGCGCCACGGCGTCGGCGGCGCAGCGCCGCTGCTGCAGCGAGAGCTCGGCGCGCACGCCCGCGTCGGTGACGCGCTCGTACGGGTGCAGGTCAAGGAAGGCTGGACGGAGACGCTCGCGTGGACGCTTGAGCGGCTGGCGGCGTTCCGGGAGCGCGTGCTGGAGTTGGCTGGGGGTTAGGGGAGCCTACAAGCGAAGTCCCCTGTAGCTTGCTGAAATACGGCCGTTGGGGGACAGGAATCGTGCAAAGGGGCGTGCTACCTCAGCGTCGAGTTTCTCCAGAGCGCTCCATTTGTTCAGCAGCACGCGGAGCATGTCTTTGGCAGACATCTCTCCATCCGTGAGAAGGAAGATGCCTACAGTATTGGCAACCAAAGCCGCACGTTCATTTGGCTCTCGAAGGATGTACTTGTCGCAGCTGAGCGCCAACCAGCCATTCCGGCCGACGACTTCAAGCCAGCGCAAATCAGGCGCTCCTCGCAGTCCCGTGCTCACTATAGAATGCGCGGGCAATTCGACGGCATGCAGGGCGTTTGGCACACCAGTGCCAATATTCTCGTCGCAGAAGAGGATCACGCAGCCAAACGCTCGCAGTACTCAAGCGCTGCCTCCACTTGCTCCCGGTCCAGTTGAAAGTCCTGCATGATGAAGTCCACGGATTCTTTCGCCTTGTTAAGCCGGGCATAGATGACATCAGCGGTAACGCGGCGGCCGGCGATGGCGGGGCGGCCGGAGACGATGTGGGGGTCGACTACGATGCAGGAACGCTTGCCAAGTGGCCACCAGCGAGAAGCAAGTTCATCCTCGTAGTCAAGTTCAGCGGCCATTTCCGCTACGGCCACTAGCCCGGGCAATGTCCACTGCTCCGGTTCATCCAACGCTTGGAACGAGTCCACAGACTCTTCTCCACGCATTACATGGACGACATGGTGGCCGATTGCCTCAAGCCTGATGTGAGCAAACGGGTATTCGTAGCCAAACTGTTCTTGGGCATTCAAGTAAGCATTCCGCACAGCCCTAAAGGAAGCCCCTTCAGCCTTCCTGAGTCTAGCTGCCACAGCAATCTCAATGAGCTGCAGAAACGAGACAAAGGGGCCTTGACCCTTCTTTGCGCTCATGAGAGGGGGGCGGGGTTCCCCAAGGACGTTGGTACTGCCCAAAATCCAATGGCGCACAGTCAAGGTGGAGATTCTTGCCAGACGAGCAGCTTCACTAAACGTGTACATCGGACCAGTACGCCAAGTAGTCTGAGGAATTCTTTGAGTCGCCATGAAGGTGCACCCCCCTCCGGGCGCCCGCGTAATTCGGACGTCCGGCACCCCTCATTATGCCAGAGTGCGTCGGGCACGTCACACGTTCGTGTCAGGCCTTCCGCGAGCGCGTGCTGGAGCTGGCGGGGGGTTAGGGCTGTTGCGTGCCGGCTGCGAAGCCGAGGATGTCCAGGAGGTCTGCGGGGGCGGCGGCTACGAGGTCGGGCTGGGCGATGGCGGCGCGTTCCGCCGGGTCGGGGACGCCCCACGTGGCGAGGCAGCTCCAGCAGCCCGCCGCCTTTGCGGCTCCTATGTCGGCATGGGTGTCGCCGACCATCAGTGCGTGTTCGGGCGGGACGCCCAGTTGGTGGAGCGCCTTGAGGACACCCTCGGGGTCCGGCTTGGTCTTCGTGACGTCGTCGATGCCGATGAGGACGGGGATGCGGCCGGTGAGTCCCAGCTCCTCTAGCTCGACCGCGGCGCCGGCCGGGACCCCTTCGACCTCGAAGTACCTGTACTTCTGGGTCACGACAGCCATGGGCATGGCGCGACGCTCGAGCTCGACCAGGACTTCGGCGACGCCGGGGTAGAGCCGCAGCAACCGGGGACCATTCGCCCCATAGATGCTCCTGTAGCGATCATAGAGGTCCGTGGGCTTTCCATGGCTCCCGGCCAGGAACGCGAGGGACTCGCCGAGGGTCTTGTCTCCGAGGTTGAGGAGGACGTGGCGGGGGTCGACGCCCTCGATTTCCACATCGAGGAGCGCCTGCGTCAGGGCGTTTATGCGCAGCGGCAGCGAGTCGACCAGGGTGTCATCGAAGTCCCACAGGACCGCGGACACGCGCAGGGGCATTGCAGAGCTTGGCAAGGGGCCTCCGGCAAAAGGGGTACGTCTAGTGTACCCATAGGCGCCGTTGCGTTGACACCCCACCCCCTGCATGGTACGCTCACGTTTGGCACGAATCGTCACGGAAGTTGTGGGGAGGACCCTGATGATTGAAGTTACCGCTGAAGCTGTTGAGAAGCTGAAGTCCATCATGGAAGATGAAGAGGCCGAGGAATCCGCGCTTCGCGTGGTTGTGGTCCCGTCCGGGCAGGGCGTCCAGTACATGCTGACCCTGGAGTCCGAGCAGAACGAGGACGACGTCCTCACCGTCATCGACGGCGTCAAGGTGCTCATCGACTCCGACAGCGCCCCCATCATGCAGGGCGCCTGCATCGACTACGTCGAGGACCTGATGCGCAGCGGCTTCACCATCAACAACCCCAATGTCGCGACCGACTTCGGCTGCGGCTGCGGCGGCAACTGCTCCTGCGGCGGCCACTAGCCCCGACACCCCAAGCGCACAAATGAAGAGGCCCCGGGAAAGCCGGGGCCTCTTCATTTCGGGTTTCCCCTGCCTCGCCCTGAGCTAGACCCTGATCTCCTCGTCTTCCTCGTCCTCAACCTCTTCATCGTGGAGCGCGCGCACGGATCGCTGCGGCTTCACGGCTGCCGGCGGGTCGTCCCCGGCGTCATCGCCGCCCAGACCGTCGTCGGTTAGCGGCGCCCAGCTTGTCATCGATTCGAATTCGACGTCATCGTCGAGGCCCATGTCCATGTCGGCGACGTAGGCCGGCACGGCGCTGCCCGTCGGCGGGAAGGAGACGACGCCGTTCATCTTGGCGGACTGGTACGTCTCGCGGACGACGACGGAGATGCCGGCGTGCGTGACGGAGGCAACGGCGGCGACGTACTTGTTGCCGCCGTCCTGGAGACGGATGAGGCGCGCGGCGAGCCTGGGGTCCAGCCGGCCAAGCTGGCGGCCGGTGCGGTTCAGCACGGAGACGGTGTGGCCGTCGACCTCGAGCTGGACGACGTCGCCGTTGTGCACCTGGCCGAGCACGGCCGCGGACGGCAGGCCGAGGAGGGCCGTAGTGGTGCTCTTGCCAGACTCCTCCAGGAAGACCTGCGGCGCCACGCGGCGGGCTGACGCCACGATGGGCGCGTCCTCCATACCGGCCATGCGCTCGAGGTTCTTCCGCGCGATGCTGTTGGTGGGCGCGATCTCCAGGCTGCGCCCCAGCGCGGCCCGGGCCTCCGAGTAGCGGCCGGTCTCCGCGAGGGCCTTGCCCAGGCGGTTCAGCGCCTCGACGTCGTCCGGGTAGAGACCGAGGATCTCCCGGTTCAGGACGACGGCGTCCTGCCACTTGCCCTGGGTCGCCAGGGTGATGGCCTCGTTGCCCTTCACTCTCTGCAGTTTTGATCTATGCTCCACGTGCAGCGCTCCGTACCCTCACATTGGAGGGGCATTCTACGGCGTCCCGCTTTGCGGCGCCAGTCCCATTCCGCCTCTACAACTTCCCCTGCCGCACCAGCGCGCGGTGCTCGATTGCCGTGCAGCGGTCCATGACCACGTCCAGGCCGTGCTCCGCTGCCCGGGCGGCCGCCTCGTGGTGGATGACGCCGAGCTGGAGCCACAGCGCTTCCGCACCCACCTTGACGGCCTGCTCGGCCACAGGCGGCACTTCCTGAGAACGTCGGAATACGTCGATAAGTTCCACATGGAAGGGGATTGCTTCCAAATCCGGGTAGCTCCGCTCACCCAGGACCTCGTCGATCATGGGGTTCACGGGCACGATGCGGTAGCCGTTCGCCTGCAAGTAGGCGGCGACGCCGTGGCTGGGCCGCGCGGGGTTGGGAGAGAGCCCCACCACCGCCACCGTCCTGCACTCTCGCAGAATCTCCTCAATGTTCCTCAACGAGGTCCCCCCTTTGCCAGTACGGAATAGACCCTAGGAGGGGGCATTGTCAAGTAGCTGCGGGGCCTATTGTGAGACTGACCTGAGACGAATGCGACAACAATGCATCCCGGCGGCCTATGCTAGCTAGACACCGCACCTGCGATGTGCTTCCCTAGTTGCAATGACTACACAAGATTACCTCCCAGGACTGAAGCCCCTCGTCGAGGTGGTGTTGCCGGCCTACAACGAGGAGGAGGACCTCCCCCGCAGCGTCGAGACCCTCGTCGCGTTCCTGCGCGGGCAGCCGCAGTACGCGTGGCGCGTGCTGGTGGCCGACAACGCCTCGACCGATGGGACGCTGGCGACGGCGCAGGCCCTGGCGGAGACCCACTCCGAGGTGGAGGTCTTCCACCTGCAGCAGAAGGGCCGCGGGCGGGCCCTGCGCGCTGCGTGGCTCCGCAGCGACGCCGACGCCGTTTGCTACATGGACGTCGACCTCTCGACGGACCTGGAGGCGCTGCCGCACCTCATCACCGCCGTGCTCCACGGCGGGTACGACGTCGCCATCGGCACGCGGCTGGCGCGGGCGTCGCGCGTCTACAAGCGCACGCTGAAGCGCGAGGTCACGTCGCGCTGCTACAACCTGCTGATCAAGGCGATGTTCTGGACACGCTTCTCCGACGCGCAGTGCGGGTTCAAGGCGCTGAACCGCGCGGCCGCGCGCCGGCTGCTGCCCTGGGTGCAGGACAACGCCTTCTTCTTCGACACGGAGATGCTGATCATCGCGGAGAAGCGGGGGCTGCGAGTCTTCGAGGTACCGGTGACGTGGACGGACGACCCGGGCACGACGGTGCGCATTGTCGACACGGCGATGGAGGACCTGCGGGGGCTCCTGCGGCTGCGCTTTGGCGGCATCCCTCGGCTGTCGTAGGTTGGCGGCGTCCGGGGGCGCGACTCCACCACCTCGCCGGGGTTGTTCGGGGTTGTTTGAGGTTGTTTCGGGGGTTGTTTCCCGGGCCCGTCTTGTAGCTGAAAACCCACATTGCAGATACAGAGCCTGAGGTTGTTTCCCCAGCGCTACTTCGCCCCCCAGTCGCGCTGCGCCCCACCGCATCCTCAGCGCAGTTGGGCGCGGCGGCGAGGAAACGGGCGCGCGCCGAAGGACAATGACCGGGACACCGATGATTTCCATGCAGCGACGGTAGCGGTCGCCTTCGCGTCCGCGCAATGGGCCCGTGTCAGGGTGTGGGGCTACCTGACCTCCCGCCTCAGTCCTTGTCGGCGAAGCGCGGCATGACCTTGGTGGCGAAGGCCTCCAGATTCTTGAGGGTCTTCTTCAACGGCATGCCCATGTGCGCGAACTCCACGAGCAGGTAGTCGAGGTTGCAGACCTCCTGGAGCTCGTGGACCTTCTCGATCACGTTGTCGGGCGAGCCGACCAGCAGCGTGCGCGGCTCCAGGAAGTCCCAGTCGAGCTGCACGCTGGGGTCGAGCTCCTCGTCGGGGTTGGTGAAGACCTGCCTGCCGCGGAAAGGGTCGTTGAAGATGAATGCGGACATGATGCCCTCCTCGGCGTCGCGGCGGGCCTCCTCCATCGAGGACGCGACGTAGGTGGAGCGCATGACGCCCTGGTCCTCGCCGATGCGGAACGTGCGCCCCTCGAGCTCCGTCCTGATCTGCGCGTAGAGCTCCATGCGCTGCCGGACGCGGAGCGGCGGGGGCTGCCAGTAGCAGGCCTTCAGCCCCATCTCGGCCGCGGTGGAGACCGAGCGGTCGGTGGAGACGGTCATCCAGAGCGGCGGGTACGGCTGCTGGAAGGGCCTCGGCGTGACGCGGAGCTTCGTGACGCGGTCGCCCTCCTGCCACGCGGGGTTCGACGGGAACTTGGGGTGGGAGAAGACGGTGTCGTCGACGGGGAAGGTGAAGTTCTCACCCTGGTGGGAGAAGTACTCGTTGGTCCAGATCTCCTTGACGATCTCCACGATCTCGCGGAAGAGCTCCCGGCTCTCGGCCTCCTTGCGCGGGTCGGCGTTGGGGTGGAACTGCGGGCCCTCATACGGCCAGATGCCCCGGCCGAAGCCGACCTCGATGCGGCCGCGGGTCATGTTGTCGAGGATGGCGATGTCCTCGGCGAGCCGGATGGGGTGCCACCACGGCGCGATGTTGGCCATCTGCCCGATGCGAATCCTCGACGTGCGCGCCGCGAGGTCCGCGCCGAGGAGGATCGGGTTCGGCAGGTCGCCGGCCGCATAGGGGCCGAAGTGGTGCTCGCCGAGCCAGATGGCCTCGAAGCCGAGCTCCTCGGCGAGGACGGTCTGCTGGCGGATGTTGTCGATCATCTGCGCGGCGTCGGTGGCCTCTCCGGCCGATGCCGCAACGGTGGTGAATGCCGCGAACTTCATGCTTGCCCCCTGACTGACGAGTATGGATCTCGGACGATGCCGGAGACCGGGACGGGACGCAGCTTTGCCCCTCGGATGTGTTGATGATACATTGCGGCCAAATTACCGCAAGGAGATAGAGTATGCCAACAGGCGAGAACCGGGGGCTCGTCCAGACCGTGCTGGGTCCCGTGCCGCCGTCGGAGCTGGGGGCCACGACGACCCATGAGCACCTGTACATCGACTTCTCGTTCATGTACCGCCCGGCGCAGGACTCGCCGCGGCCGGAGCTGGCGGACGCGACCATCGCGCTGGACAACCTCGGCTGGGTACGGCGGAACTACTACAGCAACCACTTCAACCTGACCCTCATGGACCTGGACACCACGATCGCAGAGGTCAAGAAGTTCCGCGACCTGGGCGGGGGCGGCATCGTGGACGCGACGTCGCTGGGCATCGGGCGCAACCCGGCGGCGCTGGCGCGGATCTCGCGGGAGTCGGGCGTCCACGTCGTCATGGGCGCGGGGCACTACGTCGCGGCCGTGCACCCGTCGGACATGGACGAGCGCACCGCAGAGGACATCGCGCGGGTCATCGTCAGCGACGTCACCGAGGGCGTCGACGGCACGGGCGTGCGGGCGGGCATCATCGGCGAGATCGGCTGCACGTGGCCGCTGGCGCCGAACGAGCGGAAGTCGCTGACGGCGGCGGCAATGGCGCAGCAGGAGACGGGCGCGACGGTCCTCATCCACCCCGGCAGGGACCCCGACGCGCCGATGGAGATCCTGAACGTGCTGGCCGACGGCGGCGCGGACCTCTCCCGCGTGATCATGGGCCACCTGGACCGCACCATCTTCGAGGCCGACGGGCTCCTGGCCGTCGCTGCGACGGGCTGCTACCTCGAGTGGGACCTGTTCGGCAACGAGGGGTCGTACTACCCGCTGGCGGAGCTCGACATGCCGAGCGACGCGCAGCGGTTGGGCTTCCTGCGGCGCATGGCGGACGCGGGCTACGGCGACAAGATCGTCATCGGGCAAGACATCTGCCACAAGCACCGGCTCGTCCAGTACGGCGGCCACGGCTACGGCCACATCCTGGAGAACATCGTCCCCAAGATGCGCCGCAAGGGGTTCTCGGAAGAGCTCGTCCACGCCATCACGGTGGACAACCCGGCGAGGGTGCTGGCGCTGGTGTAGCAGGGCGCAAAGGCGATCACGAAGAAGGGGCCGGCATTGCGCCAGCCCCTCCCTGTTGCGCGTAGTGCGGCGGACTAGGTTCCCGGTTGGACGCTAGAGGCTACTTAAGACGCTCGATTCCGGGGAGGGAGTCAAAGCCGTCGTCGAAGCTCAATATGCGGGTGACTCCGGCCTTGCGCATCACTGCGACATGCAGCGCATCCCGAGCAGAGAGGCTGTCCACCGATGCGAGCAGCGCCCTGGCAGAGCGTATCTCAGCCATACCGAAGGTCAGAACGTCGTCAGCTATCCCGTCCAGGCTCATGAAGGCGGCGTCGATGGCATCGGGCCGCTGTATGGCGGTGTAACGGTGGAGTATCTCCTGATAGACTTCCACGTCGGTGACGAACCGCTCCCCATCGCGCGCCAACTGCGTCAATGCAACCACTGCCCGGTCCTTGTTAGGGTGTGCCGCCCCCACGAGGTACATAGGCACGTTGGAGTCGATGAAGATCACGGAAGCTGCTGTCCCGCTTCGATCTCCTGAAGCATGACCTCTATGTCGGCAGTGGGGAACTCATGTCGAGAGGCGAGTGCGATGGTGCGCAACTTGGCATCCACAGTACCAGGGTGGTCGCTTCTTACCTGGCGCAGAGCTTGTCGGACCCACTCAGCAAGGGTCACCCGCTGGCTTCGGGCAACGCGCTGAATTTCCTTGTATTCTTCCTCGTCCAAGAGAACTTGCAGTCGCTTAGGCATACAAACAGTTTAATTGACTCATGCATTATGAGTCAATAGCGGTCGAGCACCGCTTCTCGCCTTTGCTCCAGGACGGCATCACGTCAGCGGACTACGTTCACACCGGCGGAGAGTTGGGGGTTGACCCGATGCCTTTGACTTTACCGAGTGCTCGCCACGCACACGAGAGAGGGGCCGGCGCAATGCCGGCCCCTTCGCACTTCGCGTTGCGTGGCGGACTAGATGCCGAGCTTCTCTGAGAGCATCGCGCGCATCTCCTCGACGGTGGCGCGCTGCCAGGCGGGGTAGCGCTCGAGCGTGCGGGGCTGCAGGCGCGCTGGAACGCCACTTCGATGGGAGTTGACCGCTTCCGGACGCGCCTCTCAGGGCAGCTGTTTCAGGCGTTCTTCAAGGCGGCGAAGCGCTTGCCGGGTCGAGCGCAGCTCCCGGAGGATTTCGTCCTTGGACGCGGGGGCTTCCAACGCCCTCAGGCGTTCTTGCCTGTCTTCGTCCAGGTTACTTATCACGACGGCTATGAATATGTTGGTTACGACAAACGCGCTGATGATCACAAAGCTGACGAAGTAGAACCACGCCAACGGCTCCACTGCGGTGGCGGTGTGCATGATCTCAGCCCAGTCGTCCAGCGTCACTATCTGGAACAGCGACGAAATCGCAACGCCCAGATTGCCCCACCGTGCGGGGTCGTGCTCCCCAAATGACCAGTACCCGACAAGGGCGTACACATAGACGATGACACCCAGCAAGACGACGATGTGCCCCAAGCTCGGGATGGAGCGAAAGAGTGTCGCCAGGATCATGCGCAACTCCAACACGGTGGAGAGACCCCGGAGGAGCCGCAGCAAGCGCACGAGGATGACGAGTACCCCGTAAGCAGTGACGGCCGGATAAACTGCCATACTGACCAATATGAAGCTTATCGCCAGGAAATCGAAGACGTTCCAACCTTCCTTGAAGTACCGGTGTGCCTGTGGAGAGAGCGCAAACATCTTGAGAAGCACTTCCAAGACAAGCACTGCCAGCGTCAGGACCACGAACAACCCCATTACAACAAAGTACCGGTCATACACGTGGTCGGAGGTCGCAATGCCCTGCGAAACGGCAGTCCCGACGATCAGTATGACGAGGAAGTATTCGAACCGTTGCGCGTGTACGATGCGGTGCGCCAACTCTCGCATGTCCCGGTTACTCCTCACAGACACATTGCCGCCGGGCCGAGTCCGACCCCTCCCATACATCCGTCCTGGAGTTCACGAGGGCACTATATGTCATTCGCCCTGAGCCTGTCGAAGGGCGAATGGCCAAGCAAAAGGGGCCGGCGCAATGCCGGCCCCTCCGCATTTCGCGTTGCGTGACGGACTAGATGCCGAGCTTCTCCGAGAGCATGGCGCGCATCTCCTCGACGGTGGCGCGCTGCCAGGCGGGGTAGCGCTCGAGCGTGCGGGGGCGGGCGGCCTGGCGGACCTGCGCCTCCTCGGCGTCGGCGGGCATCTCCTTGCGGGCCTCCTCCACGAACTGCGCGCCCTCGGCGTAGCCGATTGCCGGGCGCTCGATCCAGTGGCAGAGGTAGTCGCCGCCGCTGGTGTAGAAGACGACGGTGGGGATGGAGCGGAACTCGCCGCGGTTCAGGAACTCGTCCATGATGTCGAGGTTCTCGTCGCGCGGGAAGACGCGGAGCTCCATGCCGGCGGACTCGGCGATGCGGGTGAAGACGGGGAGGCCGCGGTAGACGTCCGGGCACCAGTCCTCGCCAATGACCATCATGCGGGCCGCGCCGCCGTCCATGCTGGCGGCCTTGCTGAAGAACTCGACGTCGTCAGCGGTCATCGAGTCGGCGGCGGTCTCGGTGTACTTCTCGAACATGTCCTTGTTGACGTTGATCTGCGCGATGTAGTCGGGGTAGGTGAAGCCCTGCCCGTATCGCTCCTGGGACACTACGCTGGTCTGCTCTGCCATGGTCTCCTCCTCTTTGCTGCTCCTGCTTGCTGCTTCCGGGCCCGGTCACGCGGGCCTGTGCTAAAAGATTTCTCAGCCAGACTCGCCGTTGAAGCCCTCCTCCACGCGGCCGTCCGGGTAGACGATGACGGGCACGGCGCTTCCGTACTCGCGCGCCTCGTCCATGAACGTCTGGTTCTCGTCGATCATGCGGTCTTCGAAGTCGATCCCCTGCTCGGTCCACGCAACGCGCAGCGCCTCACACGTGGGTCAGGTGCGCAGGGTGTAGACGATGGGGACTGTCGCCATGGGTGCCTCCTGAACATAGCTGGACTACGGCTGTTGGTGTTGTCAGGAACGATGGTACACGACGGGGAGGGGGCTGTCACGGCCCCGCGGGCTCGACCGCTACTGCCCGGCTGCCCCGAGGGTGATCCAGGCGTTGTCGGTGCCGAGGAGCGACGCCGTCGCGTCCTCGATGGCGGCCATGACCGGGTCGGGGTAGACGCCGAGGAGCACGACGCCGAGCGCCATCGCGCCGATGACGGCGGTGAGCACGGCGGGCGTCGCGACGGCGACGGAGCCGCCCTCGTCCTCGGGCGCCTTCTCGATGTACATCTGGCGGATGAGCTGCAGGTAGTAGTAGAGGGAGATGAGGCTCGCGAACATGGCGACGCCCGCCAGCCACAGCAGGTCCTCGGCGGCCGCGGCGGAGAAGAGGTAGAACTTGGTGACGAAGCCCGCCAGGAACGGCAGCCCCGCCAGCGAGAAGAGGCCGATGGTGATCGCGGCGGCCAGGAACGGCGAGCGCCCGGCGAGGCCCGCGAAGTCCGGGATGTCGTCCTTGCCCGTCGCGTTGTAGAAGGCCGTGATGGCGAAGAACACGGCGAAGTTCGTCAGCGAGTAGCCGACGAGGTGCACCATGAGCCCGTTGGACGCCAGCGGCGACAGCGCGGCGATGCCCATGAGCAGGAAGCCCACCTGCCCGACGCTCGAGTACGCCAGCATGCGTTTCACGTTGGTCTGCACGATGGCGACGACGTTCCCGAAGATCATCGTCAGAGCGGCCATGCCCGCTATGAGCATCTGCCACTGGTCGTAGGCGGGCGCGAGGCCCTCGTAGAAGAGGCGCAGGACGAGGGCGAAGGCCGCCGCCTTCGAGCCGACGGCGATGTAGGCCGTGATGGGCATCGGCGCGCCCTGGTAGACGTCGGGCGCCCACATGTGGAAGGGCACGGCGGCGAGCTTGAAGCCGAGGCCGGCCACGACGAGCGCGAGGCCGACGAGCAAGCGTCCCTCGACGCTGCCCGCGCCCTCCAGCGCCGTCGCCATCTCGGCGAAGTGCGTCGTGCCGAGGGCGCCGTAGAGCAGCACGATGCCGTAGAGCAGCAGGCCGGAGGAGAACGCGCCCAGCAGCACGTACTTGACGGATGCCTCGTTGGAGCGGCGGTCCTGCAGGGCGAAGCCGCTGAGGATGTAGAGGCAGAAGCTCAGGAGCTCCAGCGACAGGTAGGCGGTCAGGAGCTCGCCGGACGCGGCCATCATCATCATCGCCAGCACGGACACGATGATGATGGCGTAGTACTCGCCCGGGTGCGTCAGGCGCTGGTTCACGAAGTGCAGCGACCCGAGGATGACGGCGATGCCGATGCCCATCGAGAGCACCTTGAAGAAGAGGGCGTAGCTGTCGACGCGATAGAGGCCGTCGAAGAGGCTGTCGTGCTCGTTCAGCAGGTAGGGCACGGTGAAGGCGATGATGACGGCGAGCCCGGCGGCGGAGACCCACGCGAGGATGTCCTTCCTGACCGGCCGGATGAAGAAGTCCAGCGTGAACACGAGGAAGGCGAGTCCCGCGACCAGGAACTCCGGCATGAGCAGCTCGAAGCGAACGTCCATCGTCATGCGATGCCCATCCCTTCGAGCAGCGGCTGCACGCCGCTGTCAATGATCTCGACGATGCGGAAGGGGTAGAGGCCCCACAGCAGCAGAATGCCAACCAGCGCCGCGCCGACGGCCACCTCGATCGGCTTGGCGTCCTCCAGGTCGGCCCACCGGTCGCTGATGGGGCCGAAGAAGACCTTGGCCATGAGCCGCAGGATGTAGACCGCCGTGATAGCCGCGCCGATGACGGCCAGCACACCCAGGATCGGGTACGTGCGGAAGGTGCCGATGAACACGAGCAACTCGGCCACGAAGCTGCTGAACCCGGGCAACCCCAGCGACGTCAGGCCCGCGACAGCCAGGAACGCGCCAACGACGCCCATGCGTTTCCCGAGGCCCTCGAGGACGGTGATGTCGCGGAGGTGGGTGCGCTCGTAGATGATGCCGACCATGGCGAAGAAGAGGCCCGTCATGATGCCGTGCGAGAACATCTGGAACACGGCCCCGTTGAGGCCGATGACCTCCAGCGTTCCCAATCCCATGAGCACGTAGCCCATGTGGCTGACGCTGGAGTAACCGATGACGTACTTGAGGTCGCGCTGGCCGAGGGCCGAGACCGCGCCGTAGAGCACGTTGACCGTGCCGAGGCCGATGAGCACCGGCGCCCAGTCGCTCGCGCCCTCGGGCAGGATGACCATGCCGACTGCGAGGATGCCGAACGCGCCCAGCTTCATCAGCACGCCCGCGTGGAGCATGCTGACGGCCGTCGGCGCGGCGACGTGGCCGTCGGGCGACCAGGTGTGGAAGGGCCACAGGCCCGCCAGCACGCCGAATCCGACCATGAAGAACGGGTAGAAGATGCGCTGGAAGTTCTCCGAGTATTCCACCTGCGACAGCGCCGCGATGGAGAAGCTCTCCATGCCGGTGACCGAGCGGGCCTCGGCCCACACCGCGAGGATGGCGACCCAGACGAGCACGCTGCCGGCGACCAGGTAGAGCATCAGCTTCATCGCCCCGTATTCCTTGGGGCGGTCGTACTTGCCGCCGCCGCCGTAGCCGGGGATCTCGACGGCAGGCTGCTTCGTGAAGTCGGTGCTGCTGCCCCACACGCCGATGAGCAGGTACATGGGCACCACGGCCAGCTCGTAGAAGAAGAACAGGAAGAAGAGGTCGGTGGCCAGGAAGACGCCGTAGACGCCCGCGACCAGCAGCGTCAGCCAGATGAAGAAGTCCTTGGGCCGGTGCGTCACGTTCCACGACACCAGCACGCCCGCCATGAAGATGATGGCGTTCAGCAGCACGAGGGGCGTCGTGATGCCCGAGATGCCCAGCGAATAGCGGATGCCCAGTGCGGGCAGCCACTCGAAGTCGACGGTGTACTTCGACAGGTCGCCGTCGGTGTCGAAGGTCACGAAGAGCCACACCGCCATCACGAGGCCCGCGAAGGCGATGACGCGCGTGTACCAGTGGATGAGACTGTGCCTGTCGGCGGGGAAGAAGACCATAACAAGCGCCCCGAAGAAGGGCACGGCGATCAGCGCAAACAGCAGGACGCTTTCCATGCTGCTCATTGCGCCACCCACCACGCGACGGCGAGGGCCAGGAAGCCGAGCACCATGCCCAGCGCGTAGCTGTAGAGCTTGCCGGATTGCACCACGCGCAGCTTGCTCCCAGACCACGACGTTGCGCTGCCCGGGCCGTTCACGCCGACGTCGTTCACGAGCGCCCGGTCAACCCAGGCGATGGCGTTGCCCAGCGTGAGCACGACCGTGTCGATGGTCCACTGGTAGACCTCGTCCACGTAGAACTTGTTGGCGACGAGCGTGTGCACAGGCCGCACCCTCGCGATGATGCCCTCGGTGCGCAGGCTGCCCGTCACGTAGGCCAGCCACGCGATGCCGAAGCCGGCGACGGCCAACACGGTCGACGCGCCCGCGATCCCCCAGTTCAGGTGGAAGCCCTCCTGGTGATCGCCGGCGAAGACGAAGTAGCCGAAGCCCCCGTAGCCGTCGGTCCAGCCGAAGGCGAGGAGGCCTCCCACCGCGCCGAGCGTCGTGAAGACCAGCATCGGGGCGAGCATGGAAGGCCCGGACTCGTGCGCGTGCTCGTTCTCGGGCTTCAGCTTGCCGAGGAAGGCCGAGAAGAAGACGCGGCCCATGTAAAGCGCCTTCATAAAGCCCACCGTCAGCGCGACGATGAAGAAGACCCACCCGAACTGCTGCCCATGGAAGACGGCGAGGGTGACCTCGTCCTTGCTGAAGAAGCCGCCGAAGGGCGGCAGGCCGCCCAGCGACAGCGCGCCGATGCCGAAGGCAAGCGCCGTCAGCGGCATCCGCCGCCGCAGCCCGCCCATCTGCCGGATGTCGGTCTGCTCGCTGCCGTGGGAGATGCTGCCCGCGCCGAGGAACAGCGTCGCCTTGGCGAAGCCGTGGAGCAGCAGATGGAACATGCCCGCCGTCACGCTGCCCGCGCCGAGCGCCAGCATCATGAAGGCGAGGTCCGTCAGCGTCGAGTAGGCGAGGACGCGCTTGATGTCGGTCATCACGAGCGCCATCGCCGCCGCGCCCAGCGCCGTCACCGCGCCAAGGCAGAGGAGCACCAGCGACGCCGTGTCCGAGGCCTCGAAGAAGGGGAAGACGCGCGCCACCAGAAAGACGCCCGCGACGACCATCGTGGCCGAGTGCACGAGAGCGCTGACGGGCGTCGGGCCCTCCATCGCGTCCGGGAGCCAGACGTGGAACGGGAACTGCGCCGACTTGCCGATGGCGCCCATGAGCATCAGGAGCGCGGCGCCAGTGACGACGCCCTCGGAGAGCTCGCCGTTCGCCAGCGCGGCGAAGATGGCCGAGAGCTCGAAGGTGCCGGTCTCGACGAAGAGCAGCAGGATGCCGATGAGCAGGCCGACGTCGCCGACGCGGGTCGTGATGAAGGCCTTCTTGGCCGCCTCGGCAGCCGAGCGCCGGTCGTAGAAGAAGCCGATGAGCAGGTAGCTGCAGATGCCGACCAGCTCCCACGCGATGTAGAGCAGCAGCAGGTTGTCGGCCATCACCAGCGCGAGCATGGACGCGGCGAAGAGGGAGTGGACGGCGAAGAACCACGTGAATCGCGGCTCGTGGGCCATGTAGCCCCACGAGTAGACCTGGATGCCCAGCGCGGCCGCCGTCACGAGGCCCAGCATCGTCAGCGTTATCGGGTCGATCCACATGCCCCACGTCAGGACAGCGTCGCCGGCCCGGAGCCAGTCGATGCTGTAGATGAACGTGTAGTCGCCGGGGAACGACTTCTCGCCGAACCAGTCGGCGAAGACGAAGAAGAAGAGCGCGAAGCTGACGGCCATGGAGCCCGTGGCCAGGATGGCGCCCCAGTTCGGCAACCACCGCCGCAGCACCACCATGAGCGCGAAGGCGATCGCCGGCAGCGACGGGATGAGCCAGGCCCACTCCATCATCGGCCAGCCTCCGCCCTGTGTGTCCGCGTACCTGTCATTCGCTCCTCAGTGTCCCTTCTGCCGCTGCCAGCTAGCCCTTCATCTCGTCCGCCTCGTCCACGTTGGCCGTGGCGCGGACGCGGTAGAGCCGCAGGATGATGGCCATCGCGAGGCCGACTTCGGCCGCGGCCACCGTGATGATGAAGACGGTAATCACCTGGCCCACCAGCCGTCCCGGGTCGAGGAAGGCCGCGTAGGCGACGGCGTTGATGGTCGCGGCGTTGAGCATCAGCTCGACCGCCATGAGCACCATGACGGCGTTGCGGCGCGCCAGCACGCCGTACACCCCGATGGCGAACAGCGCGGCGCTCAGCAGCTCGACGTGGTACAGCTCCATGCCTAGCCCCCGCTCCCCGGCGCGTCGTTGTCCGACGCCCGCGCGAGGATGATCGCGCCGATGAGGGCCATCAGCAGCACCAGCGACGCGATCTCGAAGGGCACGACCCAGTTGGTGAAGAGCTCGCCGCCGAGCTCCTTCAGGCTCGGGCCCTGCAGCGCCTGCGTGTCGAGCCGGTCGTTCAGGATGACGGCGCCCATCGCGCCGAAGACGCCGATGGCGGCCAGCGCGCCGACGAGCCACTGCGGGTTGGCGCGGACGTTGGAAAACTCCTCGGCGCGGGTCAGCATCAGTGCGAAGAGCAGCACGATGGTCACCGCGCCGCCGTAGATGAGCACCTGCACCAGCGCAAGGAACTCGGCGACGAGGAGGATGAAGACGCCGGCCACTGAGGCGAGGCTCACCAGGAGGAAGAGGGCCGCGTGGGCCACGTTGCGCGTCGTCACCACGCCAATGCCGCTGACCAGAGCCACGACGGCAACGATGGCGAAGGCGACCGCCTGCGCGTCCATTAGGCCTCGCTCTCCTTTTCGGCGGTGTCCTCACCGGCTTCCGCCTCGGCTGCCGGGGCGCCGCCCTCGGCGGCGGCCTTGGCCGCTGCTGCGACGGCCGCCTTCTTCTTCGTCGGGGGGATCCAGTTGGACTCCTGCTGGTACTTGACGCCCATGTCCAGCAGCATCGGCAGGTCCACGCGGCGGCCGTTGCGGGCGTAGTGGCTGATCTCGTGCTCGTGGCTCATCTCGATGGCGTCGAAGTTGCAGACCTCGACGCAGATGCCGCACAGGATGCACCGGCCGAGGTTGATCTCGAAGTCGCCGATGATCTTGCGGCGTGTGCTCTCGCCCTCGGCGTGCTTGGGGTTGTCGATCATGGTGCCGGACATGCACTGCGTCGGGCACATGCGCACGCAGACCATGCAGCCCACGCAGTAGGGCTCGCCGACCTCGCCGTCCCACGTCAGCGCGGGGAAGCCCCACTGCCGCTCCTGCAGGGGCAGGTGCTGCTTGGGGTACTGCGCCGTCACCGGCTTGCGGAGCGTCGTCGACAGCGTTACGAGCATGCCCTTGAGCGCGTTAAACACGTCGCACCTCCCGTGCGGGCACCAGCTTTACCTTCGGCCGGTTCTTCTGCGACGCCTGCCGGGTGTAGATGAACACGGCGGCGACCGCGAGCGTGACGACTCCGAGAATCGTGTGCACCCAGACCGGCCAGCCGTAGAAGAGCACGAAGGCGACCATGATGAAGTTCAGGAAGGAGAGGGGCACCAGCGCCTGCCAGCCGAACGCCATGAGCTGGTCGATGCGCAGCCGCGGCAGCGTGCCCCGCAGCCAGAAGATGAGCAGGATGACGGCGTAGCACTTGATGAGGAACCAGAGCACCTCCGGCAGGAGGGGCCCGGACCAGCCGCCGAGGAAGAAGATGGTCACCAGCGCGGCGATGAGGAACGTGTTGATGTACTCGGCGATGAAGAAGATGGACCAGTGCGCGCCGCTGTACTCGATGAACGGGCCGCCGACCAGCTCGGACTCGGCCTGGAAGATGTCGAACGGGCTCCGGCCGACCTCGGCAAGTCCTGCGAGCAGGAAGACGACGAAGGCCAACGGCTGCAGCAGGATGTACCACTGGTAGCCCTGCGTCTCGGCGATGGCCGTCAGGTTCAGCGTGCCCGCCAGCATGGCGATCGTCATGGCGATGACGAGCAGCGGGATCTCGTAGCTGATGAGCTGCGCCGCGCTGCGCAGGCCACCCATGATGCCGTACTTGTTGGCGGACGCCCACCCGGCCATGATCAGCCCGATGATCGAGAGCACGGACATGGCGAGGATGTAAAGCACGCCCAGGTCCATGTCGCGCAGCACCAGGTCGGAGCTGAAGGGCACGGCCACCCAGACGAGGAAGCTGGGGATGAAGACGGCCAGCGGGGCCAGCCAGTAGATGGGCCGGTCCACCCATGAGGGCATGATGTCTTCCTTGACCACCAGTTTGATCGCGTCGGCGACGGGCTGCAGCACGCCGAAGGGGCCGACGCGCATCGGGCCCATCCGCTGCTGGATGCGCCCCAGCGACTTCCGCTCCAGCCACGTCAGCGTGAGCACGACGACGCTCAGGATGGTGAACAGCGCGCCCGCTCGGATGACCAGCAGCAGGGCGTCCTCGCCGCCGTAGTACACGGACAGCGCGATCAGCGCGACGAGGCCGATGACGCCCAGGGCGAGGCCCACGAGGAGGATCACCGGTCCACCTCCCCCAGCACGATGTCGAGGGAGCCCAGCACCATGACGGCGTCGGCGACGTAGGTGTTGCGCAGCATGGGCCGCAGCGCCTGCAGGTTGGCGAAGGACGGCGGCCGGATCTTCAGGCGGTAGGGCTTGTCGCCGCCGTCGCTGACCAAGTACACGCCGATCTCGCCGCGGGGGTTCTCGGCGCGGAAGTAGGCCTCGCCCTTGGGCGGGCGCGGGATGCCGCGCACCTGCGCCTTGATCGGCCCCGACTCCGGCATCTGCTCCAGCGCCTGCTTCACGATCTTCACCGACTGCCGCATCTCCTCCACGCGCATCGCGTACCGGTCCCACGTGTCGCCGTTCTCGCCGATGGGGATGTCGAAGTCGAAGCGGTCGTAGATGGAGTAGGGCTCGATGGCGCGGATGTCGTCGGGGATGCCGGAGGCGCGCAGGGACGGGCCTGTGAGGCCGTAGTCGAGGGCCTCCTGGCCGCTGAGGACGCCGATGCCGCGGGAGCGGGCGAGGAAGACCTCGTTGTACGTGAGCAGCCGGTCGCCCTCCTCGATGCCCTGCTCGATGGCGGGGAGCACGCCGCGCACGCGGGCAACGAAGTCGTCGGGCGGCTCCTCGCGCAGCCCGCCGATGCGGAAGTAGTTGTGCATCATGCGCGCGCCGGTGACGGCCTCGAAGAGGTTCTGGATGCGCTCCCGCTCGCGGAAGCCGTACATGATTGGCGTCATGGCGCCCGCGTCGAGGCCCATGGTGCCGTAGAAGAGCATGTGGCTGGAGATGCGGTTGAGCTCACAGAGGATGACGCGGATGTACTCGGCGCGCTCGGGGACGGCGAGGTTCATGAGCTTCTCGACGGCGCCGACGAAGGCGAGCTCCGTGTTGAAGTTGCCGATGTAGTCCAACCGGTCGAAGAGGGTGATGATCTGCGAGTACAGCTCACCCTCGGAGAGCTTCTCGGAGCCGCGGTGGAGGTAGCCGATGTGGGGGTCGCAGTCGACGATGCGCTCGCCATCGACCCAGAGCACCATACGAAATACGCCATGGGTTGACGGGTGCTGCGGCCCCATGTTCACGAGGATATCTACGGATTCCAGGCGCTGGGCTTCCGTCATGCCCTCTCCACCGGGTTTGCATCCCGACGGGGCGTCTCATGAGGCGCCCCGTCGCGTGGTCTGCCGTGCCCTCGCACGACGTATGTTTTCTAAGGAAGCGCCGTTCCAGGGCGCCTCCGGCATGAAGCCGGAGGAACCTACATCATCCGGCGGATGATCCTTTCGCGCTGCTCATCGGTGACGGCCAGGTCGCGGTGCGCGATGGGCCCGCCCTTCTCCAGCACGGGCTCCCGCTGCCCCAGCGTCTCGATGTCGTTGCCCTGGAAGAAGAGGCCGATGTTGATGGTGTCGCCCCACTCTATCGCCCGCTCGCAAGCCGACTTCCAGTCCTGCGGGTCGTGGCCCTGCTCCTCCAGCTTGACGACCCGCTGCTTGAAGAAGTCGTGCGAGTTGTCGAGGTTGAAAGTGACGCAGGGGCTGAAGACGTCCACCAGCGCAAAGCCCTTGTGCTCGATGGCGCCGCGGATGAGGGCCGTCGTGTGGCGGATGTCGCCGCTGTAGGCCCGCGCGACGTACGTGGCGCCGTTCATGATGGCCTGCGTCAGGGGGTTGAGCGGCGTCTCGACGTTGCCGAATGGGGTGCTCTTGGTCTTCATGCCCAGCCGGCTGGTGGGCGAGATCTGGCCCGTGGTGAGGCCGTAGATCTGGTTGTTCATGACGATGTAGGTGATGTCGATGTTGCGGCGCGCGGTGTGCGTGAAGTGGTTGCCGCCGATGCCGTAGCCGTCACCGTCGCCGCCCGTCGCGATGACCGTCAGGTCGTGGTTCGCGAGCTTGGCGCCCGACGCCACCGCCAGCGAGCGCCCGTGCAGCGTGTGCGCGCCGTAGGCGTTGATGTAGCCCGGCAGGTTGGAGGAGCAGCCGATGCCGCTCACCGTCAGGATCTGGTGCGGCTGCAGGCCCAGCTCGGCACAGGCCCGCTGCAGCGAGTTGAGCACGCCGAAATCGCCGCACCCCGGGCACCAGTCCGGGTTGATCCCGGAGCGGAAGTTTGCAGCCGTCATTTGTGCACTGCCAGTGGTCATGACCGTTCCTCCCTAAACGTTGACTTCCTGGTAGGGGACGAAGACGTCCGCCTTACCAGCCAGGATCTCCCGCGCGCCGTTGGCGATGTGGTGGGGCATGAAGGGCTCGCCGTCGTACTTGCGGATGTGACTTTCGATGGTCAGGCCGGTCTCACTCCGAAGGTAGCGGTAGAACTGGCCCGAGTAGTTGTTCTCCACGATGATGGGCTTCTTGGCCGCGTTCACCACCGCGGTGATGGCGTCCGCGTGGAAGGGGACGATCCACTTCACCTGCAGGCGGTTGGCCGTGATGCCCTCCTCCGCAAGCTGCTCCACGGCCTCCCGGATGGCGCCCTCCGAGGAGCCCCAGCCGATGAGGGTGACGTCGGCGTCGGCCGGGCCCACCAGGGCCGGCGAGGCGACGCGCCCCTCCAGATCGTCGAACTTGCGGGCGCGCTTCTCCACCATGGCGCGGCGCTTGTAGGGGTTGGTGTACTCGTCGCTGATCAGGCCGCCGTCCTCGTCGTGCTCGTCGGTGGAGACCACGTGGACGTAGCCCTCCGTGCCGGGCAGCGCCCGCGGGGAGATGCCGTCCTCCGTGTCCTTGTACCGCTGGTAGCCGTTGCCGGTGCCAGCCTCGGTGATGATCTTGCCGCGGTTGATGGAGGGGTTCATGTCGATGTCTTCCGGGACCACGCTGAAGGTGCCCTCGGAGATCAGCAGGTCGGACAGCACCAGGCCGGGGCACTGGTAGTGGTCGACCAGGTTGAACAGCTCGGGGATGGTGTTGTAGGCGTCCAGCGCGCTGGTCGGGGCGACGATGATGCGGGGGAAGTCGCCCTGGCTGGCGCCCAGCGTCTGCCACAGGTCGCCCTGCTCAGTCTTCGTCGGCACGCCCGTCGAAGGGCCCGCGCGCTGCACGTCGACCAGGACGACGGGGATCTCCATCATCGCGGCCGCGCCGACGGCCTCGGTCATCAGCGCGAAGCCGCCGCCGGACGTCGAGCACATGGCCCGTGCGCCCGCATGGGCCGCGCCCATCACCATGTTCGCCACGCCGATCTCGTCCTCGACCTGCCGCACCATGATTCCCAGGTCGCGGGCGTTCTGCGCCATCCAGTGCAGCACGCCGGTCGAGGGGCTCATGGGGTAGGCGGCGTAGAACTTGACGCCGGCCGCGGCCGCGCCCATGGCGATGGCGTCGTTGCCCGCCCACTGGGCCTTCGGCTGGTCCGTCTCCGGGAGCGCCGTCGGGAAGGCGGTGAAGTTCTGCTGTGCGTACTCGTACCCCGCGCGCGCCACGCCGACGTTCTCGTCGACCACCGACTGCCCCTGGCGCGCGAACCGCACCTTCAGGGAGTCCTCGAGGATCGCGAAATCGAGCTGCAGCAGCGCGCAGGTGGCGCCGACGGCTATGGTGTTTTGCACCAGCCGGTTGCGGCTCCCGGACACCTGCGACACGGGGATGGGGCAGAGCTCAACACCCTGCCGCGGGTTGCCCGGGTTGATGGAATCGCTGTTGAAGATGGCGCGCGTGCCCTCGCCCATGAGGCCCAGGTGGCGGTTCATGGTGTCCTGGTTCAGGCAGAGCAGCAGGTCCAGCTTGTCGCCGTGCGTGTACACGGGGGCGTCGCTGATTCGGACGGTGAGGAAGATGTGTCCGCCGCGGACGATGGACTGGTAGGCGTTGTAGGCGTTGAAGTAGAGGCCCCTGCGGATGAACAAACGCGTCAGAATGTTGCCCGGTGTGGCGATGCCCTGTCCCGCCTCACCGCCGATCGCCAACGCGAAATCGAAACTCCCGGCCATGGTCGAACTCCTCAATACACAATGGTGCCGACATAGGCCGACACGACTTGCGCAGTATACGGGCAAACTTTGTGGTCGTCTATTTGTTCAGCTTGGCCCGCCGGACGGTCGTATGTGGTTATAGTAACACTCTATAGCGGTGCATTGAGCTATACACCACACCCTAGTCTTCTGAAGCTGCGTCGTCAAGCGGCAGAGCGGAGACGGACGCCTACCATTCCTGGTAGTCGTGGAAGGGGAAGGACTTGCGGCCCGGGAATCCCTCGAACTCCTCGTAGAGGATGAGGACGCGGGGGTCCGGGTGCCCGGGGAACTCGACGCCGAAGAGGTCGTAGCCCTCGCGCTCGAACCAGTCGGCGCCGCGCCACACGCCCGTCACCGACGGCACCGAGGGCGACTCGACCGTTGTGTCCACTTTCAGCGTCAGCTTGTGCCGGTGCTCGCGCGACCAGAGGTGGTACACCACCTGGAAGCGGTCCTCGTAGTCGACGACGGAGAGGCACCGCAGGTAGTCGAAGGAGAGCGAGGGGTCGCTGCGGAGCGTCGCGCAGGCATCGAGCAGCCGCTCCGAGGCCACGGTGACGACGACCTCGTCCAGCGCGGTGTCGACCTCCGGCTCGAAGGGGGCCAGCGGTCCGGGGAGCAGCGCTTTCAGCGCCTCGCCGCGGCCGTCCAGCCCGATGGGCGGCGGCGCGGGCTGCCTAGGCGCTCTCGCCGGCGCTGTCGCGCTCTCCTGGGAGCTCGCTTCCTGGGAGGGCGTGCTCTCCTGGTCGGGCTGGGGGGTTACTTCCTCCATATCGCCTCGCGTCGTGTTGGATCTTGTCCTGCAGCCGCAGCAGGCCGTCCATCAACGCCTCCGGCCGCGGCGGGCACCCGGGGATGTACACGTCCACCGGCACGATGTGGTCGACGCCCATCACCACGGAGTAGGAGCGGTAGTAGGGGCCGCCGTTAGTGGCGCAGCTCCCCATCGCGATCACCCACTTGGGCTCCGGCATCTGCTCGTACAGCAGGCGGATGGGCTCCGCCATCTTCTTCACCACCGTGCCCGCGACGATCATCACGTCCGACTGCCTCGGCGACGGCCACGTGACGATGCCCATCCGGTCAAGGTCGTGGTTGGCCATGTACGTCGACATCATCTCGATGGCGCAGCAGGCCAGCCCGAAGGTCAGCGGCCACAGCGAGTTCTTCCTCGCCAGCGCCAAGAGGTCCTCGAGCGGCGCCGTGATGACGCCCGGCGCCCCGCTGCGGTAGGGCGCGGCCGGCGCGACGTTGCCCTCCGCCGCCTCGGACGGGGGCAGGTCCATGCTGCTGCTGCGCTCCCACTTCTGGTACCACCCCGGCACCACCGGGCTGATGCCCCACGTGGGCTTGTCCTTCTCTACCGCCACTGCAGGACCCCCTTGCGCCACCCGTACAGCACGCCGAAGAGCAGGATGGCGATGAACAGGATCATCTCGTAGAAGACCCAGGAGGCGCCCTCGAGGAACATCAGGATCCACGGGAAGAGGAAGACGGCCTCGACGTCGAAGAGGAGGAAGAGGATGGCGAAGATGTAGTAGCGGACATGGATCTGCGACCAGGAGAAGGGCGTCGGCGGGATGCCGCACTCGAAGGGCAGCTCCTTCATTGCCGACTTGCGCCTGGGCGCGAGGAAGAAGCTCGCGGCCAGCATGCCGCCCATCGCCAGCAGCCCCACGGCCCCGACGATAACGACGGCGGTGTAGTTCAGTGCATACCCCTCTGGCATGGCAAAAACCTCCGCGCACCACTATAGCACGGCGGGATTGGCGTCGTCATGGGCGCGCACTACCCCGCATCTACAGTGGGAACTCTGCCTAAGTCCTCACGGTACCGCTAAGGGAAGACGGCGACTTAGCCCATTTGTTTGGACCTGTCATAGAGGACACGAGGATTCTCGCTCAACAGATGATTTGGCGGGATGATCATATGCCCTTCGCGCACGGCTTCATGTAACCGCCTGTCAGTCGGGAAGGGTTGTAAGGGTGTCATGACATATGCCTGCACGCCCTTTTTGTGCAACTCCCTCACCAAGTCCGCAAAGTCCGGATCCAACGTGACCAACAATACCACCGTCGCATCTGGATCCTGCCCGGAGTCAGCGGCGGCTTGCGAGAAGATGTACTCGTACCAGTCCCCGTCATCCTGCCAGATGCGCCAATCTTGTGCCTCGAGCTCCGATGCAAGCTGCTGCTGGGACAGATTGAGGAAAGCCTTGAGACGTAGATGCTTTACGTTCGGCGCAAGGCGCTTGGCCTCATCAACGATCCAGCGTGAAGCTTGATCACCGTTATGGAACATTGGTGCGACGCTTAGCCCGTCCCAAAACACCAACACGCTGTCACGAACCCTTGCCTTCTGTCTGACCGGAGCAAAATACGTTGGCATGAAGCCTCCTTCCATAGCAATCGAGTAAATTGCGGCTAGTGACTCGGCGTCCGGCGTCGTTGAGCCAGTCTCCCAGCGCGACAATGTGTTCTGAGGCACACGCAACTTGGCCGCCATTTGAGCCTGCGAAAGGCCTAGTTGGCGGCGAGTTTCGAGCAAACTCTCCTTCCGGAACTGGTATGCGCCGGGGGTTACGGGAGCCATATCTCGATTATAACCATATCAGTATAATAATTCCACCATTCTGTGGAGTTGCCCGGTCCAAAGAGCACCATCTGCAAATGCTAAGTGTGCTATGTTGTCGTCAAGAACTTGGTGGGAGGCAACAATGACAACCGGAAAGGAACAGCATATTCAGGAACTAGCGAGCCAAGGCAAGACCATTGTCCAAATCTGCAGGGCTTTAGGGTTGCATTGGTCGGATGTAAGGAGTTACTTGCGTTCCGTCGATAAGAGAAGTTGGCGAGGCGCAAAAGTCGTGATTACTAATCGCCTCAAGAAGCTCGCATTGGAAGCAGACCCGAAGAAGAGGCAACACTTGGCGGACGAGGCCGACAGGTGGGTCGACTATCTATACTCGGACGCGAAGCGGCTGGGCGACGAGGTCGATCAGGTGCGTAAGGCGCTGCAACGTGGGCTACAGGTTATTGACTAGCTGGGATAAAGCACTCTGCACCAATTACCAATCCACATGCTGGTTAGACGATGGGTGGTCTAGCCCTACCTTGAAGCCCTCCAACCTACCCCCACCCCCACCTCCCCTGTGCTAGAATGGCGCAACTATTCCGGCAGGGGCAGCATGTGACAAACGCGCTCTCCGGCATCGGGTCCCGCTACTTTGCGGCGCTGGCCTACGCCGACTACCGCTGGCTGTGGATTGCGGCGATGGGCGGGGCGTCGGCCTACTGGGCGCTCATCGTCGCGAGGGGCATCCTCGTGCTGGAGATGTCCGACTCCTCCGCGTGGGTGGGCATAGTCACCTTCGCCGCCATGGGCCCGCGCTTCCTCATCCCGCCGCTCGCCGGCTACCTCGCCGACCGCTTCAACCGCCGCGACGTCCTGGCCGCCGCCTACTGGGCGAACACCGTCAACAACGGCGTCCTCGCCCTTCTGGCCCTCACCGGGTCGCTGGAGCTGTGGCACGTGCTGGCCCTGTCCATCCTGAACGGCACCGCGCGCACGTTCCAGATGACGGCAACCGCCTCGCTGGTGCCGAACCTGGTCCCGCGCGAGAAGCTGCTGAACGCCGTATCGCTGAACTCGGCGACGCAGCAGGGGTCGCGGCTCATCGGGCCGGGGCTGATCGCGCCGCTGCTGGCCATCTACGGGCCCGACGCCGCCTTCGTCGGCTGCACGGCCTTCTACGCCCTGGGTGTCGTCATGATCAGCCGCATCGAGACTCGCTCGTCGGGCGGCCTTGGCCGGGGCTCCAACCTCCTCAGCAGTCTGGGCTCCGCCGCGGGGGTCGTCTACCGGCACCCGGAGCTCCGGGTGCTCTTCGGCATCGTGGCCTTCCACTGCGCCATGACCATGTCCTTCGAGGCCATCTTCCCCGCCATATCGCTGAACGTGTTGGACACTGGGCGGACGGGGGTGAGCTACCTGATGATGGGCGTGGGCGCGGGCGGGCTGGTCTCAGCCATCTTCATTGCGGGCGTGCGCGCCGAACGAATGCGAGGCCGCATCCTGCTGGTCTCCGGCGTCGTGAGCGGCATCTCCATGCTGGGGCTGGCAACCGCGACCTCCCTCACGACGGCGGTGGCGGCCGCGGCCTTCATGGGGGCGTCGCAGGCGGGCTTCATGGCGCTGCTGGCCGCGATGGTGCAGACGCTGGCGCCGGAGGAGATGCGGGGGCGCATCAGCGGCCTCAACCAGATCAACCTGGGCGGCACCATGGCGGTGTTCAACCTCGTCAACGGCTTTGCCGTCGACTTCGTCGGGCCGCAGACTGTGCTGGTGTTCCTCGGCCTCGGCTTCGCGGGCATCGTGACGGCGAGCCTGCTCATAGCGGCGCTCCGCGGCATTTACTTCCAGGGCGTCCCCCTGTCGGCGCGAGCGCCAGCCGCGGCGGCCTAGCCCCTCACGCACAAACCATGGACGACAACGAATTCATCCAACGCATGCAGCAGCGCATCCAGGAGAGCACCGGCGTCGACGTGTCGCTGGAGCTCGACCACGAGGAGCCCGGCGAGGTCGACGTCTTCCTGACGGACGCGCAGCCGCGCGTCGTCATGGGCGCCGACGCCCTCCAGCACGCGGGCCTCGCGCGCATGTTCATCCAATACGCCATCCTCTGCATCAAAGAGAACCGCAAAGTAGACCACGACGAGTTCACGCGGTTTCTGCGGCGGAATTAGAGCCTCGCCATCCGTTCACCCTGAGCGTGTCGAAGGGCGCCGCGAACCCTACCCCGCGGTTGCGAGCGCGGGCGCGGGGTCTTCAGGCGAGAGCTCCTCGACGCGGCCGTTGCCCTCGTCCAGGTACGTTGTGGTCCCGACCCGCGAGACCCGCACGTACTGGCTGTAGGCGCGCCCGCCGACCTCTCGCTCCGCCGTTATCACATGGCAGGACCAGTCGACGGTGTCCGGGCCGCCCTCGAGGGCCTCCACCAGCACGCGCCCGTCCGTGTCGTCGGACGCGGGCAGGCCGAGGAGCCGCAGCACCGTCGGCGTGATGTCGATGTTGCCTGTGGGTGACGCCACCCGGACGCCGCGCTTGAAGCTCGGCCCACGCGCTATCAGCGTGTTGTTCATCTCGGACGCGCCCATGCTGCCGTGCTGCCCGTGGCCCACGCCGCCGTAGGCTGCGTACACCCGGCCGCAGTAGCCCGCCTCGTTGGGCGCCGGGTCCCACGCGAAGGACATGAGCAGGTCGGGCGCGTTGGGCCCCTCGCACCCGGCCAGCGACTGCGAGAGCGTGCCCGGCGGGTTGCCAACCCGGTCCGACGCCAGCAGCGCGCCGCACCAGGGCTGCGTCATCAGCCACTCGGCGAGACGACCGGCGACGTCGGGCCCGCCGGTGTAGAAGAGCACGCTGGCCCCGTTGGGAGCGACCACCACGTCGTGCGGGCCGAACCCCGCCTGGCGCACCCCCGCCTCGATGTCGACTACCTCGCGGATTGTGGAGTACCCGTGGTCCGAGACCACGAGGACGTCGGTCTCCGCCCCAGGCGCGCTCCCGTCGAGCCAGTCGAGCAGCAGTCCGAAGGCGTCGTCGGCCGCCCGCAGCGCCGCGTTGGACACCTCGCCGCCCACCACGGTGTCGTGCTGCGTCTCGTCCGGCTCCGACGACCACAGGAGCGTGACTGCCGGGCGCCGCTCGGGCAGGACGTGCTCCGTCAGGATGCGGACGGCGTGCTCGAGCCGCGGGGCGCTCGGCGCGGCCTCCGCAGGCCATGGCCCGAACCGGGACTCGAGCTCCGGCGCAAGGCACCGGGGCTTCGACAGCTCCGGTGTGACCGACACCCCGCCGTTGTGCCCGCCCCGCGGTATCCGCGCCCACGCGTTGCCCAGCGTCCCGGCCCCGATCGCCGCGTACTCCATCCCCGACGACCCGATGCCGACCGCCGCGTACTCCATCCCGTACACCGACAGCATGTCAGCCAGCGTCGGCGCCGACAGCACGCGCGACAGGCGGTGCGCGACACCTTCGAACGTCGGCTCCATCTCGGGGAACACGAACCCCTCGTCGTAGCCGCGCGAGACCATCATGTTGCCGGCCAGCCCGTGCCCGCCGGCGTGCTTGCCCGTCACGATGCTGGCCGCGTTCACCCTCGTCACCGAGGGGTAAGCCGAGTGGTGGTTCGAAAAGAAAACCCCCTCCCCAGCGAACCTCGCCAGGTTGGGGGCCAGATCGGCGCGGACCTGCGCCGGCTGCAGCCCGTCTATCACGACAACAAGGACAGGCGCCATGAATCCCCCTTCGGGAGGGGCGCGGAATGCGCCCCTCCCCCGCCACCGTCGCTCCGCTGAAGACCCTTCGAACTTATGTCCATACTTCAACGGTAGCGGGGGCACGTTAACGGGGAAGGGTACGTGGGGTTAGGGTAGGGTTAAGGGGGCACGTGGCAGTATCCGGCCAACCGAGCCCCAGCCCGCTCACACGCGCCGACGCCCGCCAGCACGCGGGCCTAGCGCGCACGCTCATCCAACACGCCATCCTCTGCATCAACGAGGGCCGGAAGGTGGACCAGGACGAGTTCACGCGGTTTTGCGGCGGAACTAGGGGATGCCGGGGGGGCACTAGCCGTCGACGGAGCGAGCCGTTCCGGCGACATCAGCGCTGCTCCGCTGCCCCCTCAACCTTATGTCCATGCTTCAACGTTTGTTGTAGGGCGTTAGCGTGACAGTGATTAGCGAAAGGGTTGGGTCCATGGGGTGGTTCGCCTTGCTCTAGCCTTATGAGCCGAGCCCAGCCCTTGGACCCAGAGAGCCCAACTAGTCCATCGCGACAGTCAAAGCTATTTGGTATTACTGTTAACTGTAGTATAGTTGACAGTATTATTCTCATACTGTATAGTGCCACTGTGTTAAGTGCAGCCAGGAGGGCAGAATGCGCGACTATGTGCGGGAGCTAACCGAGGCATGGAGAGAGAAGGGAGAGCAAGCTGCCTATCTCTTGGTGAATGAACTTCACCGTTCCATTGCAGACGATATTGCTCACCTTCGTAGACAGGGAGCAGCTATTCAAGCCCTTGCTGCAGTCCTCCAGGACTATCCCGGCGTAGATATCTCAACCGACCCAATAGACGACGACATGGAGGAGGCTCAACAGGCGGATTCGGCAGGTGCCGCACCAGTTGACCCCTCAAAACGGTCCGCCTATATATTTCGTGTAGCCGCAGACCTTTCCCACTCACTAAACGGCGACCCTTTTACCACCCAAGATGTCCTCAACGATATTCATCACAGACTAGCTACCCTAGGTGTCAAGCAGCCACTCGCCGTTATCGGGACGGTCTTGTCTAGCGCCAAGGGGTTTCGACGCGTCGCGCCGAACACTTATCAGTCTACTGATCCTTACTATGGCAAAGTTCCAGATGACCTACCCTTCTGATTGAGTGGGGGTTGCAGGGCTAAAGGCAGACGCAAGAATGCTCTTCTACGTTAGACACAATGTGCCTTGGACTAGGATACTGATGCACGTGCTCATTACCATTTGCGGTTTTTTGGTCTTATGGCTGGTATTTCGTGCCGCAACTCTAGAATCCACCCCTAACAGTCCCACGCTAGTACGCTTGGATCTCCTCCAAGCCCTAGCATTTCTGGTCGCTTGGACGACGCTCGTTGCAACAGTCACCGTGCGAGTTAAGGCCTTGGAAATAGCGTCGCAAAGGCTTGAATCTGCCACACGACGGGCAGTCGATACCACGGAAAGCCCTTAAGGCTAGACCGCCATCGGGTTAACATTCCCCCCTACTCCGTCCCCGCCTCCCACACCCGGAACCCCTCAAACCGCACCACGCCGACGTTGCCCCGGAAGAGCGACGCCAGCGCGGCGATCTCGCCCTCCCGCTGGTTGTGCGTCAGGTTGAGCGTCGCCTCCAGGTCGCCGTCGACGAAGAGCCAGCCCGCGTCGCCGAGCACGATGAGCTGCAGGTGCAGCTCCCGCTGGGTGCTGACGCCCTGGCCCTGGCTCACGGCAGTGAACCCATCGGCCGGGTCCCACCTGTAGTGGTACCAGCCGCCCTGGAACGTGACGCCGACGGCTTCAAGCTGGTTGGGGAAGTCCGGGTCGCCCTCCGCGTCGCGGAACACGAAGCCGTAGTCCCACTGCGTCTGCGGCCGCGTAAACGTCGCCTCCGCGATGAAGTCCCTCGCGAAGACGCCGCTGTCGTGCCTCGCGATGCGCCCCGGCACCGGCTCCAGCGCGCCCTCCTCCGGCCCGTAGAGCGGGCGCAGCTCCAGCCCCCGGAATTCCTCGAAGGTCACCTCCCCCGACGCGCCGCTGCCCACGACCGGGCGGTTGACGAAGGCGATCTCCCCCGCCTGCCACGCGTCGCCGAGGTCCACCGTCTCGGCCAGCTTGCCGTTCGCGATGACCCACGCCCGGTCGTCAATGGCGATGACCTGGATGCGGTTCTCGGCCCCCGGGCTCGGGTCGAAGCCGGCCATGCTCTCGAAGGGGCTGAACTCGACGCCCTCCCCGTCCAGGTCCGACCGGTTGGGGTTGTCCAGGTCGGCCTCGGTGCCGCGCAGGATGAGGAGGTAGTTCCACTGCTGCTGCAGCGTCTTGGGGTTGGTCACCGTGATCTCCGCGCTGAAGTCCTCCATGGCCACCTCGGACCGCACGAGGCCGGCGTCGGGGCCGCCCTCCAGCGGGCCAAACGTCTTCAGCAGCTCCGGCAGCGGCCCGGCCAGCATCTTCGGGATGAGCTCCTGCACCGTCTCCGCCGAGATGGCGAAGCTCAGCCCCTCCGTCTCCCGGTACCCGAAGGTGAGGATGCCCAGCACCTCGCCCGAGGTGGTGATCATCGGCCCGCCGCTGTTGCCCGGGTTCGCCGCCGCGTCCGTCTGGATGACGTCGCTCTCGACGAAGTGGCTGTAGCGCACGGCCGACACGATGCCTCGCGTCACCGTCGCCTCGCCCTCCAGGTCCAGCGCGTAGCCGATCAGCACGACCTCCTCGCCCGTCCGCACCTGCGAGACGTCGCCGAAGGGCACGGCCTGGAACGTGCCGCAGCAGATGCGCAGCACGGCGAGGTCGTGCGTTTCGTCCTGCCCCAGCAGCTCGGCCTTGTACTCCGTCTCCTCCTCGCCGACGGTCACCGTCACCTGCGACGCCCCCGGGAAGATGTGCTGGTTGGTGACGATGAGCGCCGTGTTGCCCTCGACCTCGTAGATGATGCCCGACCCGGCCCGCCGCCGTGTCTCGACGCGCACGACCGACTGCTTCACGCGCTCGATGACGGCGCTGAGCGACGGCGTCGGGACGGGCGTGGCCGTCGGCGCGGGGGTTGGGGTCGCCGTCGGAACGGGCGTAGGCACGGGGGTCGGCGTGGCCGTGGGCCGCGGCGTGGCCGTCGGCCTCGGCGTCGCGGTGGGTCTCGGCACGAGCGTGGCCGTCGGCATAGCGGCGATGGTGGCTGCGAGGCGGGCCTGGACGGTGGCGTCGATGTCGGGCGTCGGGGCCGGCGTGGGCACCGCGTCCCTGACAGCGGCCTCGACTGTGGCGGCGATATCCGGTGTCGGCGGTGGCGGCTCGGGCTCCGGCTCCGTGCAGGCCGCGAGCAACAGCAGGACGAGGGCTATCGCGCTACGCCACATCCACACATCCCTTCCCCAGGCTGTCTGCGCGTCGATAGTTGGGAGACATAGCAATACTGCTTCCGTGTCATCCGGGCCGTCGCTTGTTCAGGGCGAGACCGCATCCAGAAGCCCCGAAGGGCTACCAACTACTATAAATGGTTCAGCCGCCTTGCGTCTTTCCGCAGAAGGCGGCTGAATCCCCGAAAACCAGGGGCGTTGGCGTTGCGAGCGCCCTACACCTTCCCGCTCGCCGCGCGGATGTCGGCGATCTGCTGCAGCAGGGCGTCGTCGTCCAGCTCCAGGTCGATGGGCTCGCCAAAGGGCTGCGGGAACTCGACGGGGATCGAGTAGTAGACCTCCAGGTAGTTGTTCTCCGGGTCGCGGAAGTAGATGCTCGCCGTGTTGCCGTGGGTGATGATCCGCTCCTCCTTGACACCCTCCTCCTGGAAGAGCTTGTGGAAGGCCCGGATGTCGTCCAGGCTCCCCACGTGCATCGAGATCTGCTGCACCAGCTTGACGTCATCGGGCGCCGTCCGGCCGCTGGTCAGCAGGATCTCGTGGTGCTCCTCCGCCGGCCGCGCCGAGAGGAAGCACGCGTTGCCGTTGGGGAAGGCGTCCGTCACCGTGAACCCCAGCACGCGGGTGTAGAAGTCCAGCATCTTCGGGTAGTCGTTGCAGTGCAGGCCGATGTGGCCCAGCGATGTCACCTTTGGCATTGCGCCCTCCTCTGCCGCGCACTGTCGGCGCGTTGGCTCAGTGTCGACGATGATGTATGGCGATGGGTGTAACGTAGCCTCGACGACGCCCGTCGTCAACGGCAGCCGCGATTGGCTGCCCGCCGAGCCCAGTGCTATCCTCCCGAAACGCAACACCTCGACAGGAGGCGCACCCCGTGGCCGACGGCCTGAAGGACCAGCTCCGCGACTTCGCCCTCTCGCTGCCTGGCGCGTGGGAGGACCACCCCTGGGGCGAGAGCGCCGCGAAGGTCGGCAAGAAGGTCTTCGCCTTCTTCGGCGTGCCGGGAACCGGCTTCGGCATGTCGGTCAAGCTGCCCCAGTCCTCCGAGGCCCTCCTCACAATGCCCTTCGCGCGCCCCGCCGGCTACAACCTCGGCAAGAGCGGCTGGGTCGAGATGCACTTCACCGACGACGACGCCCCGCCAGTCGACCTGCTGCTGGACTGCGTCGAGGAGAGCTACCGCGCCATCGCGCCCAAGACCCTCGTGCGGGAGCTGGACGCGAGGGAGGCGTAGGGCAGGATCGTGACCCCCCTTCTCCCTGAGCTCTGCCGAGCGGCAACAGGCGGGAATCGAGTGGGAAAACCAGGCAATCGAGTAGGCTGCGAATGTGCAGAATCCCCCTTGTATGCAGCCCTGAGACCCTTCATCGTGGAGTGACCCTTGAATGACGGTCTATTGAGATGAATCCAGCAACTGCATTCCGGCCCAGGATCGTTTCGCTTGGCAGCATCAATATGGACTTGGTTGCGGTGGCCCCAGCCCTGCCAAAGCCCGGCGAGACTGTGATGGGAGACGGCTTTGCCACCCTGCCCGGAGGTAAGGGAGCGAATCAGGCCGTAGCGGCCGCACGTCTCGGCGCTGATGTACGCATGGTCGGCCGGGTGGGGAACGACATGTTCAGCCCCCTGTTGATTGCAAACCTGGAAGCCAACGGGGTCGATGTTTCAGATGTGATGACCACGCTCGGCTCGTCGTCAGGCATCGCCGTCATTCTGCTCGACAATGAGCGGCAAAACTACATTGTGGGCATCTACGGGGCGAACATGGCGTGCGACGCAGTCCAGGTCGAGGCCACCAGTCGCGTCCTCGACGGAGCCGACGCTCTCCTCCTGCAAATGGAAATCCCTTTTGATGTTTCGCTGGCGGCTGCGCAAATCGCTCAACGAATGGGAGTTCGAGTAATCTTTGACCCCGCTCCACCATCCGCTATTCCCTTCTCGTCTTACGAATTCTTCGACATCGTTGCTCCCAACCAGTCCGAAGCTGAAGTCCTGACCGGAGTCGTGGTTGACGGCATAGACTCCGCGCATGAGGCGGCGCGAATACTCCGGTCACGAGGCGTCAGGACGGCCCTCATCAAAATGGGTGAGCAAGGCGTCGTTTACTCATCCGAAGAGGGCTCCGGACACCTTCCCGCCTTTCAGGTCGAAGCGCTCGATACCGTGGCCGCCGGAGACGGTTTCGCCGGCGCCCTCGCCGTTGCCCTCGCCGAGGGACAGCCGCTCGAGCGCGCCCTTCGCTTTGCATCCGCTGCCGGCGCGCTCGTCGTCACCAAGCGCGGCGCGCGGGACGCCATGCCGGACCGCGTCGAGGTCGAGCGGCTCCTGCACTCCCAGTAAGCCCATCTATAGCGCGGCGCGGGGCGTCCCATCGATCACCCCCTCCGCGCTACCCGAACCAGACGCCGAGGTACTTCGTGAACCAGAACAGGCCGGCATAGGTCAAGACTGCCGAGAGCCCAAGCACGAACAACGTCCGCCGATACCGCACCGCGCCGTCGATCGAACATGCCCCGCGCCGTCGCAGATAGAGGACCACGGCGATGGCGGCCACGGCCAGGCCCGCGCCGCGAAAGTACCAGCCGTACTCGTAATACAGCGTATCTCCCAGGGAAACGGCCTCCGCCGCTGTGGCGATCCCCAGCAGCGCAAGCACAACGGGCGAAACGCAGCAGGTGATTCCAGCGAGGCCGGAGACCACCCCCATGAGCACACCAGCTCGCAGCTGCCGCTCCGGCCCCGTCAAAGTGTCGTGTGTGGTGTTGTCCATTGGTGGCCCTGGCGCTCCAGCCATAGTGTGGGACCCGGAAGCGGCTTCGCATTTGCGGTAGCAAGACTCTCATTTGATTCTACCGGCGTGGACACCCCCAGTCACTCGAACACCACGACCGGCAGTGTAGACTGCCGGGCAGTGGCGCCCACCTTCACTGCAAACTACACTGTCCCCCACCCAGGAGGTGCGCCACCATGTCAGACCCCATCGTCGACCGTCTCACGCGCTACGCAGCCAGCGTCGAATACGAGCGCCTGCCCGCCGAGGTCGTCCACCAAGTCAAGCGACTCGTCATCGACTCGATGGGCTGCGGGTTGGCGGCCAGCGACGCCGACCCGGTGCGCGCGGCACGCGACCTGGCCCTCGGCGTGCGTGGCGCGTCGCCCGCCACGCTGCTCGGCTCCGCCGGCACCACCACGCCGGACATGGCCGCCTTCGTGAACGGCACGATGGTGCGCTACCTCGACTTCAACGACTCCTACAACGGCCTGGACATCGCCCACCCCTCGGACAACATCCCCGCCGTGCTCGCCGCCGCCGAGGCGCACGGCGCGTCGGGACGCGAGCTGATTGCCGCCGTCGCCCTCGCCTACGAGGTGCAGGCGGCGTGGGCGGACAGCTTCCACCTTCATTCGGGCGGCGTCTGGGACCAGGCCGCCTACGCCGCCGTCTCGGCGCCGCTCGGCGCGGGTAAGGTGATCGGCCTCACGCCGGAGCAGCTCGAGGAGGCCCTGCGCATCTCCGTCGTCAGCAGCATGACGCTCGGCGAGGCCCGGCGCGGCACCATCTCCCACTGGAAGGCGGCGGCCGTCCCCAACGCGGGCAGGAACGGCGTCTTCGCGGCCATGCTCGCCCGCCGAGGCATGACGGGCCCGCCCGAGGTGTTTTCCGGCTCGCACGGCTTCTTCGCGGGCGTGACCGGGGAGCCTGTCGATCTTGCGCCGCTGGCGCTCGAGGACGGGGTCGACCGAGCGTTCCGGCTCATGGAGTCGCGCTTCAAGCGGTTCCCCGCGGGCTTCGTGTCACAGACGGCCATCGAGGGCGCGATGGAGGCGCGGGAGGCGCTGGGCATCGCCGGCGCGGATGACGTCGCCCACGTCCACATCCGCACGTTCGAGAGCGGAAAGCGCATCATGGCGGGCGACCCCACACGCTGGCACCCCGAGACGCGCGAGACCGCCGACCACAGCATCCCCTACGTCGTCGCCTGCGCCCTGCAGTTCGGCACCGTCGAGCCCGCGCACTTCGAGGACGACGTCCTCCGCGACCCGGAGCTGCTCGGACTCGTGCAGCGCATCGACGTCGTGCAGGACCCGGAGTGCGACGCCGCCTGGCCGGAGGCCATCCTCAACATCCTGACCGTCCGCACCCCGGACGGCCGCGAGCACACAGCAGCAGTCCCCTACTACACCGGCCACTTCAAGAAGCCCATGAGCGACGCCGACGTCGAGGACAAGTTCCGGCGCCTCACAACCGGCCGCCTCGAGGAGGCGCGGCAACGCGCGGCCCTCGACGGCCTCTGGCGCCTCGAGGAGGAGACCGACCTCGCGCGGCTCATGGCGTCCCTCGCCGTCGCGTAGGCGCCGGTCGGCCGTCGACGCCCCCTGACATGGGCCCCTTGTGTCTGAGTCCGGCGCCCCGGTACGCTTCCCCTATGGAGACGTACATCAGGCACGGCCACCCCGCGTCGGCGCAGGCACGAAAGCTGACCGCTATCCCCCCAACGCGCGGTGTTGACTCCTTCAGCCCAATGCAACTCAACCCGTTTCTCATACGGATGGGATCGCACAGCTCAATGCCATTCAATGCAACTCAATGGGGTCTCAGCTACAACCACTGGCCAACAAGCACGCAAGAATGCGCAATTTCGCGCCAAGCTGAAGTGGGCAGTTTCAGCTACATTCATCCCGTGAAAAACATACTCCAGAACTCAACTCAATTCGCCGGGGCCTCCCTCGCGCACGCACGCAGGTTGACAGAAGCCCCCTGCGCAAAGACACTGTGCCGTACTTTACCACCCCACTCGGACCGCAATTTCGAAGGGAGGACACCATGCTCACACCCGCTGACAACGAATTCCTTACTCGCGTAGGCCCCGGCTCGCCGATGGGCAACCTGCTCAGGCAGTTCTGGCACCCGTTCCTGCCGTCCCGCGACCTGGCGGAGCGCGACGGTCCCCTGAAGCGCGTCCGCCTCCTCGGCGAGGACCTTGTCGCCTTCCGCGACTCCAACGGCGACGTCGGCCTCATCGCCGAGAACTGTCCGCACCGCGGCGCGTCGCTCTTCTTCGGTCGCAACGAGTTCGGCGGCCTCGCGTGCAACTATCACGGATGGAAGTACGACGTCACTGGCGCGTGCCTCGAAATGCCCAACGAGCCCGCCGAGTCCAACTTCAAGGACAAGGTGCGCGTCACCGCCTACCCGTGCCGCGAGATCAACCGCATGATCTGGGCTTACATGGGCCCGCGTGAGACGCCGCCGCCCTTCCCGCAGTTTGAGGTCAACACCCTCCCCATAGACCAGGTCTTCGAGCCGGGCATCATGGTCGAGGAGTGCAACTGGATCCAGGGGCTCGAGGGCGACCTCGACTCCTCGCACGTCCCCTTCATCCACGGCCGCATCGCCAAGGACACGCCCGACGAGCCCGGCTGGGGCCGCGGGTCCTGGGTCGACGACCGCGCGCCCACCCTCGACGTCATCCCCAAGCCCTACGGCGCCGTGTACTCCGCCAAGCGCGTCTGGAACGACCAGGGCGAGCGCTGGCACCGCATCACCCAGTACGTCATGCCCTACTTCACGATGATCGCCGCCGGCCAGCCCAACAGCTGCTCGGCCCGCGCGTGGGTGCCCATCGACGACGAGTACCACATGCTCATCAACATGCACGGCCGGTTGGAAGGGACGATCTCCGAGGAGGAGCAGTTCCGGTCCGCCAACCCCTACGCCAACTCGGGCGGCTACGTCGAGGAGACTCCGGACCCGCGCACCCGCTACCACACCTCGGCCAACCGGAAGAACGACTACGCGCTGAACTACGACATCCAGAACCGGGTCAACATGTCCGGCATCCCGCGCGGCGGCAACCTGCAGGACCGCGCCATGACCGAGACCATGGGCCCCATCTACGACCGCACCAAGGAGCACCTGGGCACCAGCGACCGGATGATCATCGCGGTGCGGCAGCGGCTCATGAAGGCCGCGCGGGAGTTCCTGGAGGACGGCACGCCGCCGGCACACGTCGACGACACGGCGCTCTACCGCGTCCGCTCCGCGTCGGCCATCCTGCCCGAGGGCGCGGACTGGCAGGCGGCGACGGAGAAGGCCCGTGACTCAGACGCCGGCGTCCCCGTTTCCTACGTGCCCCTCACCTAGCAAGAAGCTGCCCCGCCCCCCCGGCGGTCAGGCGAGGGGGCGGGGCAAACAGCAAGGGAGGTCACCATGCTGACACCCGCCGACAACGAGTTCCTAACTCGCGTCGGGCCCGGCACGCCCATGGGCGCCCTGCTCCGGCAGTTCTGGCACCCCTTCCTGCCGTCCCGCGACCTGCCGGAGCGCGACGGTCCCCTGAAGCGCGTACGCCTCCTCGGCGAGGACCTCGTCGCCTTCCGCGACTCCAACGGCGACGTCGGCCTTATCGCCGAGAACTGCCCGCACCGCGGCGCGTCGCTCTTCTTCGGCCGCAACGAGTTCGGCGGCCTCGCCTGCAACTACCACGGCTGGAAGTACGACGTCACCGGCGCGTGCCTCGACATGCCCAACGAGCCCGCCGAGTCCAACTTCAAGGACAAGGTGCGCGTCACCGCCTACCCGTGCCGCGAGGTCAACCGGATGATCTGGGCCTACATGGGCCCGCGTGAGACCCCGCCGCCCTTCCCCGCCTTCGAAGTGAACACCCTCCCCATCGACCAGGTCTTCGAGCCCAGCATCATGATGGAGGAGTGCAACTGGATACAGGGGCTGGAGGGCGATCTGGACTCGTCGCACGTGCCCTTCATCCACGGCCGCATCGCCAACGACACGCCGGACGAGCCCGGATGGGGCCGCGGGTCATGGGTGCGCGACAGGGCGCCAACCCTCGACGTCGTCCCCACCAACTACGGCGCCGTCTACTCCGCCAAGCGCGTCTGGAACGATGAGGGCGAACGCTGGCACCGCATCACCCAGTACATCCTGCCCTACTACACGATGATCGCCGCCGGGGCGCCCAACTCGTGCACGGCCAAGGCCTGGGTGCCCCTCGACGACAACTACCACATGCTCATCAACATGCACGGCCGCCTCGAGGGCACGATCTCCGAGGAGGAGCAGGCGCGTTCCGCCGACCCCTACCGCAACGCGGGCGGGTACGTGGAGGAGACGCCGGACCCGCGCACCCGCTACCACACCGTCGCGAACTGGCACAACGACTACGGCCTGAACTACGACATCCAGAAGCGCGTCAACATGTCCGGCATCCCCCGCGGCGGCAACCTGCAGGACCGCGCGATGACGGAGACCATGGGCCCCATCTACGACCGCACCAAGGAGCACCTGGGCACCAGCGACCGGATGATCATCGCGGTCCGCCAGCGCCTGATGCGGGCCGCCCGGGAGTTCCTGGAGGACGGCACGCCGCCCGCCGTCGTCGAAGACCCGGCGCTGTGCCGCGTCCGATCGGCCTCGGCCATCCTGCCCGAGGGTGCCGACTGGCAGGCCGAGACGGCCGCCGCCCGGGACCCCGACGCGGGCGTTCCCGTTTCCTGGATCCCGCTGACCTAGCGCATACGTCATTCCCGCACAGGCGGGAGTGCAATGGTGGCCGCAGAGCTAGAGCTCCGACCGGCCAAACGGCGAAAGGAGGACATCGCCATGCCATGGATCAAGGTGATACTGGAAGACGAGGCGGAGGGCGAGCTTAAAGAAGCCTATGACCGCATGCACGAGATCAACAAGCTGTACGACGACGGTGCGGCGCCTGCCGCGTCAATGGCGCCGGGATCGCGCCTCGTCGGGCCGCCCCAGCTGGCAAGCCTCAACCCCCTCTCCATGCTCTACGGCCGCCAGTTCATGATGCACGTCATGCGCGGCCCCTCGCGCGTCACTCCCGCCGAGCGGGAGATGGTCGCGACGGTGACCTCGCTGGCGTCCAACTGCCGGTACTGAACCGTCGCTCACGCAGGGGCCCTGCGTAGAGTCGGCGGCGACGACCTCCTGGCGGAGTTCATCCAGAATGACTGGCGGAAGGCTGATCTGACGGACAAGCAGCGCGCCATGCTGGAGTACACGGAGAAGCTGACCCTCACCCCCGCCATGATGACCGAGGAAGACATCGACGCCCTCCGCGACGTCGGCTGGGACGACCGCGACATCTTGGACATCGTCATGGCGTGCGCCTACTTCAACTTCCGCGTCCGCGTCGTCGACGGCCTCGGTCTCGAGGTCCCCGACGTTTCCGCGACGAGGGCCGCCCGCGCCCGCGAGCACGCCGCAGAGCTCGCCGCCGCGCAGGGCGTCTCCCTCCCCAGCGACATCTGGGGCGTCCGCGAGCAGGCGGAAGCATCCAGCATGGGCGGCTAGCTCGTCACAGAACGGGGCCGGCCCCGTTCGGCACTTTGAGAGGGAAACGGAAGGGCCCTTAGCCTTACGAGAAATCGCAGGGCTGAGGGCCCTTATCGATTGTGGGGATACCGCACCACGGCCGGGAGTGATAGAATCCGCCCCACCATCGCCACCCCTGGAGACGGGAGGGCACCGAAATGCCGTGGATCAAGGTGATCCTGGAAGATGAGGCCGAGGGCGAGCTCAAGGACGCCTACGACCGCATGCGCGAGATCAACGCCCAGTACGGGGAAACGCCCGCCCGGTCGCAGACGCCGGGTGAACGTCACATCGGGCCGCCCCAGCTAGCCAGCCTCAACCCCCTCTCCATGGTCTACATCTATCAGCTGTTCAGGCACGTCATGCGCGGCCCCTCTCGCGTCACCCATACCGAGCGGGAGATGCTCGCCGTCGTCACGTCGCTGACGACCAATTGCCGGTTCTGAGCCGTTGGTCACGCAGGGTTCCTGCGTCAGGTCAGCGGCGATGACCTCCTGGCCGAGTTCATTCAGAACGACTGGCGGAAGGCCGACCTCAGCGACAAGCAGCGCGCCATGCTGGAGTACGCCGAGAAGCTGACCCTCACCCCCGCCATGATGACCGAGGACGACGTCAAAGCTCTTCGCGACGTCGGCTGGGACGACCGCGACATCCTCGACATCGTCATGGTCATCGCCTACTACAACATGCGCGTCCGCGTCGTCGACGGCCTCGGCCTCGAGCTCCCAGACTCTTGGGCAGCGGGGGCCGTCCGCGCCCGCGAGCACGCCGCAGAGCTCGCCGCCGCGAGGGGCGTCTCCCTTCCCGCCGACATCTGGGGCGTCTGGGAGCAGGCGGAGGCGGCCAAGGCACGCGCCTAGCAGCCATCTTGTCAGTAAATGGAGCGTCTCTTGACCGTTCGCCCTGAGGGACATTGAAGGGCCTGCCCCGTACCCGATACGGGGGCGAACGGCGGGAGGAGTGAAAGGAGTACCAGCCATGCCGTGGATCAAGGTCATTCAGGAATGGGAAGCCGAGGGCGAGCTCAAGGAAGCCTACGAGCGGATGCGCCAGATCAACGTCGACTACGGCGAGATGCTGCCGGGCGACGGCGAACTGCGCCCGCACCCGGTGATGCCGCCGGAGCTGGCCAGCCTCAACCCCCTCTCGATGCTCTACGGGCGCCAGTTCATGCTGCACGTCATGCGCGGCGAGTCCGGCGTCACCCCTGCCCAGCGGGAGATGATCGCCACCGTCACCTCGCTGGCGTCCAATTGCCGGTTCTGAACCGTCGCGCACGCAGGGTCCCTGCGTAGTGTTGGCGGCGACTACCTGGTGGCGGAGTTCATCCAGAATGACTGGCGCAAGGCGGACCTGCCGGACAACGAGCGCGCCATGCTCGAGTTCACCGAGAAGCTGACGCTCACCCCGGCCATGATGACGGAGGACGACGTCAACTCGCTCCGCGAGGTCGGCTGGACCGACCGCGACGTGCTGGACATCGTCATGGCGTGCGCCTACTTCAACTTCCGCGTCCGCGTGGTGGACGGCCTCGGGCTGGAGATCCCGGACATGCTGGCGCAGGGGGCTGCCCGCGCCCGCGACCAGGCCGCGGAGCTTGCAGCCGCGAAGGGCATCTCCCTCCCCAGCGACATCTGGGGCGTCCGGGAGCAGGCGGAGGCGGCCAGCACGGGCGGGTAGCCCGGTCATAGGCACGATTCCCTATCGCATCCGGCAGGAGGCGGGTTCCGGGGCATTCCCCGGGGCCCGCCTCTTCCGTTTCCCGACGCTCCCGCAATGACGGGGATACCGCGCTTTACCCGCGAGTGCTAGAATCCGGCGCGTACGCGCTGGAAGGCGCGTCGGAAGGAGGACACCGCCATGCCGTGGATCAAGGTGATTCAGGAATGGGAAGCCGAGGGCGAGCTCAAGGAAGCCTATGAGCGCATGCGCCAGGTGAACATAGACTACAACGACGAGATGCTTGCGGGGATGCCCGCGAACCCGGGGCCGCACCCGGCGACGCCGCCGGAGCTGGCCAGCCTCAACCCCCTCTCCATGCTCTACGGGCGGCTGTTCATGATGCACATCATGCGCGGCGAGTCCGGCGTTACCTCCGCCGAGAGGGAGATGGTCGCCACGGTGACCTCGCTGGCGTCCAACTGCCGGTACTGAACCGTCGCTCACGCAGGGGCCCTGCGTAGAGTGGGCGGCGACGACCTCCTGGCCGAGTTCATCCAGAATGACTGGCGGAAGGCCGACCTGACGGACAAGCAGCGCGCCATGCTGGAGTACGCGGAGAAGCTGACCTTGACTCCGGCCATGATGACCGAGGACGACATCAACGCCCTCCGCGACGTCGGGTGGACGGACCGGGACGTGCTGGACATCGTGATGGCGTGCGCGTACTTCAACTTCCGCGTCCGCGTCGTGGACGGACTGGGGCTCGAGGTGTCCGACATGACGGCGGTGAACTCCGTCCGCGCCCGCGAGAACGCGGCGACGCTCGCGGCGGAGAAGGGCGTCACGCTGCCGAGCGACATCTGGGGCGTCCGCGATCAGGCGGAGGCAACCAGCACGGGCGGCTAACCCGTCCCTGAGACGCGTAGTGCAGACATCCCCCGTTCGTCCCAGGGACACCCTCGGACGGCGGGGGGTGTCCTGTTTCAAGGGAAGCCACGAGGGCCTGTCCGAGAAGCTGGAAGGAGGTAGAGGCGTATGTGCAACATGTCTATGGGACGGCTAGGCGGGCTGGCGCTGATCATTGGGCCGGCACTGGCTTTTGTCATGTTCCTGCTGCAGCCGGGCGGCATCATCATCGACACGGCGGCGCCGTCGGACCCGATTGCGGCGATCGAGGCGCTGACCAACAACCCGACACTGGCCAACATCACGGTGCCGCTGATCGTCCTGGGCCTCATGATCATGGCCTTCGGGCTGTACTCGCTGCAGGTCGCGACGCGGAGCACGGGGATTGGGGACGCCGCCACCCGGATGGGGCTGGCGTTCATCATCGTCGGGCTGCTGAGCTGGATATGGGGCCAGGGCGTTGCGCTGGCCATCACCATCGGGCTGGACGACCAGACCGTCCACTTCCTGACGCCGCTCTTTGTGGCGCGGGTTGCGATGACGCTGATGGGCGGGATGCTCGTCTCCCTGGGGTTCCTCACCTTCGCGCTTTCCATGCCCGCCTCGGGCAACGTGGAGGCGTGGGTGAACCGGCTGGTTGGCGTCCTTTCGGTTGTGTCGCTGGCCGCCTTCTACTGGGCTGCGGCCGAGGGCGGAGACCTCGACCAGGGGCTCGCGCTGGCCCGTTCCCTGTACATCATCTGGGTGGTCTGGCTGGCGTACCAGGGCGTGAAGCTGATGAAGCAGGACAGCGCCTCCGGGGGCTAGTCCTCCACCGCTCAACCGGCGGCGCAGGGCCGGCTGCGGGTACGTGTGTGACGTCACACCGTAGCCGACCGGCCGAGCGGGGGCGCTCGTCTGGGGCAAAGGGGATGCGTGCTACACTCAATAGTGTATGGGTGTACTGACGCATCACGAGAATAGCCTGTGATTTGGCTGGACTGGGTCCTCCTTGCCGTGCTGGCGATGAGCGCGTTTGCGGGCATGCGGTTGGGGCTGCTGTGGAGCGTCGTGGCGGGCGGGGGGTTCTTGCTGGCGTGGCTCTTCGCGGGGAACATCAGCAGCGCGGCCAGCGTGGGCGTGCAGGCGTACACGGACTCGCCGACGGCGCTGGCCGTTGTGAGCGTGCTCATCTACCTGATCCTCCTGGGCGTCGTGCTGTACTCGGTGAACCGGCTGGTTGCGGCGATCAGGACGCTCCTCTCGACGGCCACCTTCGGGGCGTCGAGCATGCTGGACAAGGTTGGCGGGCTCCTCCTCGGGCTCGTGGTCGGGGCGATGGTCATCGGGGCGGTGATCCTGGTCGGGGCGCGGCTGACGTACCAGCTGGACTACGACGAGGTTGACCTCGACGTCCCGGGGCAGGTGGAGGCTCGGGTCGAACTGGGCGAGGACATCCGGGAGGACCTCGAGGGGCTGCTCGCCTCGTCGGAGGTCGTGGGGGTTCTCGTAAGCATCGCGACGGCGCTGCCGGCGGACACGCTGGGGCTGGCGCCGACGTACTTCGGGGACTCGCTGGAGCTGTTGAACCGGGCCCTCGACTGACGGCGCCGACGGGGGCATAATGCGCCCCATCGGACGGGAATCGGAAGGAGGCGGGCTATGGCTACGACAGTGGGCACCGGCGATTTCACCTACGAGGTTGCAGAGGGGTGGGGTGAGCTGCCAGAGGGAATGGAGTGGGGCCAGATAGGCTCCGTGAACACCGACTCCCAAGACCGCGTCCACGTCTTCACACGCACCACCAACCCCGTCATGGTCTTTGACCGCGACGGGAAGTTCCTGAGCACGTGGGGCGGGGACGAGTTTGTGGACGCGCACGGGCTGAACACGGACGCCGACGATAACCAGTACATGGTGGACCGGACGCTGCAGGTGGCGATGAAGTTCACCAAGGACCGCAAGAAGGTCTTCGAGATCGGCAACCGGGGCGTGCCGTCGGACACGGGGTACACGGACGAGAACCGCGAGGTGCTGCGGCCGGCGGGGCCGTTCCACCACCCGACGGACATCGCGCTGTCGGCGTCGGGCGGGTTCTACGTCTCGGACGGGTACAGGAACTGCCGCGTCCACAAGTTCGCGGAGGACGGGACGCTGGAGTACTCGTGGGGCGAGCCGGGCACGGGGCCGGGGCAGTTCAACCTGGTGCACAGCGTCTGGGAGGTCGACGGGAAGGTCTACGTGGCCGACCGGCAGAACCACCGGATCCAGATCTTCACGCCGCAGGGGGAGTACCTGGACGAGTGGGGCGGGTTCATCCAGCCGTGCAAGCTCTTTGTGGACAGTAACAACATCATGTACGTGGCGGAGCTGCAGTCGCGGGTGACGATCCTGGACCTTGAGGGGAACGTGCTGGCGCAGCTTGGGGACCCGGAGTACCGGAAGCCGGAGCCGGGGCAGTTCATCGGGCCGCACGGGGTTTGGGTGGACAGCCACGGCGACCTGTACGTGTGCGAGGTGCTGATGGGGCAGCGGATCCAGAAGTTCCTGCGCAAGTAGATTTTTCCCACGCAGCAGCGACTCGGCAAGGGGGTGGCGGATGCGTCCGCCGCCCCCTTCTTGTTGGGGCGCGTTCGCAGCGGGGGCGGCTCCATCTTTGATTGGCATTCGTCGCCGGAGCGCCCGTAGCTGCGGCGGAGGTTGTTTCGCCTTTGTTCTAAAGGGGAAGTGTCGCATTTCAGCTTCAAATCGGAACTTTTTGGAAAATGCCCCCGGCTCAGATACGGGGTGGGGGATGCGGTCGCCGGGTCGCTGGATGGGGGCTGGCATGCGTGTCCTCCCGTGGGGGTATGGGAGGAGGGTAGGGTAAGGGGTGGGTTAGGGGCTAGGGGGATGTGTCAGGGTTTTGGGGGGGCACGGCCGCCTCTTGAAGGTTATCCATGCAGATGGAATCAGACTCCATACTCATGCCGCTTAGAATGCGTCCTACGGCTCCCTCATGCTGCGAGCTCAGCAACTGCGACAGGTAACCGACCGCGAGTCCGTATTTCAGAATTAGACCTTGAAGTAGCACGACCATATGGCACAGGTGAAGTATATCGTCCGATTCTCGCAAGCCGCCTCTGCCCCTGGGAAGCTGTAATCGTTGTGGTGTGGGATGGACATGCGCAGACACAAAGTCCTGCCTTGCCTCTGCGACCTTCTGCATTTGCTGCACAGCCTTCTTACCGTCTTCATCAAAAATGGTACTAAGGAAAATGTCCCCCACCTGCTTGAACACCTTATCAATCTGCTCACTGGCGACTCGGAGTTCTGGAGCGATTACATGCATTATGTCCATGTCGAATTGCCAGTTGGCTATTGCCTTCACATGGAGCCGAACCTTCCACATCCTGTATACGGATTCAAGTTCTGTCGGCTGCAGCTCTTTGCCAAGAGGATTCATATCCGAATGGATTCTTGCTAGGTCGTTAAGTGCTGTAATGCAGCCTTCAAAGTCGGATTGAAGTAATTTCAGTGCTTCGTGCCTCGAGTGAAATAGATCGTTTGCCATGCGACCCGTTCACGCGTTCAGGGGTGTTTCAGGATCTTGCACTGACGACGTCAGAGACTCCTTGAATTGTGCTGACTTCTCCCTTTTCCAGTTCAACAGAGCAGCTGCGCTCTCGCAAAGCCCATCCGGACTTGAGGCGGATTCAGACAATAACCCAGCATACATAATCATTACCAAGACTTGATGTGCCAAGTAGTCCAATAGGAAAGCGTAGGCGCTTTCGTACTCATGCGGTTGGCGCTTTGTGACGCCACCACAGAAGGAGAAACCCTGCAAAGCGTCCAAGTCTGGGTAATGGAAGCTATCACTCAAATGCGCGTACCATCTTGGTCCAAATTCCAGGCTCTTCACAGTGTCTGAAGCTCCCAGCTTCCCAGCCTTGCGAGGAGGCGTTTCACCAATGGGGTGCGCGTTGGCTATGGCAGCCTTCAAACTTGCAGTGTCCAATTGACCTTTCGTTATCCGCCTAAGGGTATGGAAGTAATCGGCATCCAAGTATTGAACAAGTTTGCCATGGACTGATGGTTTCTTGCTAAACAGCTGCTGTGTCACGGAGACAACCTGTCCGGCGCATTCCAAGGCTGGCCTCATCTGCACGCCAAGGGAATGCAGGTTGTCAGAATCATTTGCACACCAGGCTGCGTAAACATGAAGGCGCGCCTTCTTAACTAACAGTTGGCTGAGCAAGCGTATGGGCAGCACCGGATCGTCATCAGGTCGCTGGCCGATTGTGGACTCCATGTGGACGGTAAGGTCGACAGGCTCAAAGACTTCAGCCATAAGTGCGAGGGATTGTCGTAGTAAGCCAGCCATGCATTCGCGATAGTTGACTGCTCTGACAGTTAACTCTTCTGTGGTAGTCAATTCGTCTACCAACTTCCCCTCGTACATTTGGGGCCTGGTCCGGGATGGGCGAAACAGTGTTTCACTATCTTACTCGGCACTCTTAGCAAAGGACACTGACCATGGCTTTGCTTGAATTTACTACCCTTCGGCTGCACGATTCCATTTGCGGGCGCCCTACCTCGCCTCCCCACTGGATTCCTGCCCTCGCAGGAATGACGTGCATGGGGGTGCTCGTGCGCGGCGGGAGTTGGGGATGGGGTGCCCCGACCGCTTGCCCGTTCATACCCTTCGAGGGCCTCAGGACAGGCTTCGATTTCCCTCAGCACGAACGGGCAGGCTTCGTGGGAACGAGTGTTGGGGTGCGGGAGTGGGGACGGCCCCTCGCGTCCGCCCCTGCCCTGGGTTCCCGCTTTCGCGGGAACGACGGTTGGGGGGAACGACGGTGGGGGGGAACGACGGTTGGGGTGTGGTGCGGGCGGGGTTCCCGCTGTCGCGGGACGGGCGGTTCGCGAACCGCCCCTACGGCGCGCGTGGGGGTGCGGGGGTGGTTTGGGGTGGGGGCGCCCCGCCTCGCCGCCCCTCTGGATTCCTGCCTTCGCAGGAATGACGCGCGTGGGGGCGCGGCGGCGCGACAGGGGTTGGGGGATGGGGGCCCCGCCCCTGGATACCGGCCTCCGCCGGTATGGAGTGCGTGGGGGTGCGTATTGTGTCGGGGTTCCTGCCTTCGCAGGAACGACGAGGGTGGCGGGGGTGGTTTGCTTGACGGGTTGCGGGGTGCGGATAGAATCGTGTAGGTGTGCTGCGTAGGGGTTGGGGCAGCGGGTTTGGTGGTTGCTAGCTGGGTTCTGGGGGGTTGGGGTATGCCTACGGTTGGCGGGGTGACGTTTGCGGCTGTGGAGGGCGCGGCGGAGCTGTTTACGCCGGAGTTTTGCACGTATTTCGCGCACATGCACCGGACCTTTGGGCCTCGGGTGAATGCGTTTCGGGAGGCGCGGGCGCAGTCGCAGTTGCGGGCGCTGGACGGGGAGCTGCCGAGTTTGCCGCCGGCGGGGGACGCGGCGCAGCCGTGGCGGGTGCCGCCGGTGCCGGAGGAGCTGCGGCGGCCGGGCATCGAGATCACGGGGCCGGTGTCGATCACGCCGATGTTCATCAACGCGCTCAACCCGGGGGCCGACGGCGTTCGCGCGGAGGGGGACCTGGACGACGACGAGGACTCGGCGGGGCACAGGCTCGTCGACACGGTGCGGGCGGCGCACAATCGGGTGCTCGCGGTGACGGGCGGGCTGACGTACCGCGACGAGGCGCGGGGGCGCGACTACAGCGTGCAGGAGGGGCGCATCCCGTTCTTCATGCACCGGGAGCGGGGGCTGCACCTCGACGAGCCGGAGGTGACGATCGGGGGGAAGCCGGTGTCGGCGGCGATCCTCGGGGCGTGCCTGACGCTGTTCCACGCGGGTCGGGCGCAGGCGGAGGCGGGGCATGGCATCTACTTCTACCTGCCGAAAATCGAGTCGGCGACGGAGACGGCGTTCTGGCGGGGGTTCTTCGCGGAGAGCCAGTTCCGGCTGGAGCACCTTCGGACGGCGACGATTCGCGCGATCCCGCTGATCGAGTCGCTGCCGGCGGTGTTCCAGATGGAGGAGATCCTGCACCAGCTTGGGCCGTACGCAGCGGGGCTGAACGCGGCGCGGTGGGACCTGAAGGCGAGCATCCTCGAGTACGTGATGGCGGACCCGGAGATGGTGTGGCCGGACCGGTTTGGGGTGGACATCAAGACGACGGCGTTCATGTCGAACATCTTTCGCAGGCTGGTGGCGGTGTGCCTGAAGCACGGGGGCGTGGCGATCGGGGGGATGGCGACGGCGCTGCCGAGCCGGGACGAGGCGGTTAACGAGGCGGCGGCGGCATCGATACGGGCCGACAAGGAGTGGGAGGCCGCGCAGGGGTTCTCGCGCGGGTGGGTGGCGCACATCTTCCACATGGGCGTGGCGGCGGCGCCGTTCAAGACGGTCTCTGACAGCGGGTGGCGGCCTTCGGCGGCGATGATGGACCCGGACAACTACCCGATCGAGATCGTGCGGCCGGAGGGGAAGGTCACGCTGGAGGGGACGCGTCGGAACCTGCGGACGCTGATCGAGTACGTCGAGGGGTGGCTGAACGGGCGCGGGGCGAAGGGGATCGACAGCCTGGCGGGCCGGCCGGGGCTGCACCCGGCGCTGATGGAGGACCTGGCGACAGCGCGGATCTCGGCGGCGCAGACGGGGCAGCGGGTGATCCACGGCGCGCCGGACGCGGAGACGGGCGAGGTCCACACGCTCGAGGTGGTGAAGCGCATCCTGCTCGGCGAGGAGGAGGACATCCTCGCGCGGCTGGAGGAGGACGCGGGGGACGGGGACTCGGCGGCGCGCGGGGAGACGGCCGCGCGGTACCGGGCGGCGACCAAGGTGGTGATGCGGTGGATCAAGAACTACACGGAGTTTGACTTTCGGAGCCTGGGCTCGTATACCAGAGAGGACCTCGCGGCCATAGCCGCGGCCCCTGACGCCTTCTAGGCAGGATTTTTCCCCTTAGAGGTGTCCTACGTCGGAACATCTCCGGTCGTTGGGGACCGGGAACATCAAAAGGGAGGACACATCATGGCGACCGGCACACAGGCGCAGACACTTCGGGAGGTCCTGGACTACGGCGCGGGAGACCGCGCTGCGCTGGTGGCCCCCGACGGGCCCTCGATCACGTACGACGACCTGCGGGCGCAGGTGGACCGGCTGCGGGTGCAGCTGCGGGAGCTGGGCATCGGGAAGGACGACCGAGTGGCGATCGTGCTGCCGAACGGGCTGGAGTCGATCGTGACGTTCCTGACGGTGACGGCGGCGGCGACTGCGGCGCCGTTGAACGCGGCGTACAAGATCGACGAATTCGCGTTCTACCTGGACGACACGAACGCGTCGGCGGTCATCACGGGGCCCGAGGGCGGCGAGGCGATCGTCGAGGTGGCGCCGGCGCGGGCGATGCACATCGTCGCGACGATGGACGACGCGGGGCAGGTGAATTTTGCCGCCGCGGGCGGCGGGAACGGGGCGAGCGCGAGCGACTCGCCGTGGCCGACGACGGACGACGTCGCGCTGGTGCTGCACACGAGCGGGACGACGTCGCGGCCGAAGCGGGTGCCGCTGACGCACCGGAACCTGACGACGTCGCTGCGGAACATCGCGGCGACGTACGACCTGACGGAGGAGGACGTGGCGCTGTGCGTCATGCCGCTCTTCCACGTGCACGGGCTGGTGGCGTCGACGCTCTCGACGCTGCAGACGGGCGGGACGGTGGTGGCGCCGCCGCGGTTCAACCCGCTGAACTTCTGGCCGGTCGTGAGGGAGCACAACGTCACGTGGTACTCGGCGGTGCCGACGATGCACCAGGCGCTACTGGCGCGGGCGCGGAGCACGAAGCCGGAAGTGCCGGAGACGCTGCGGTTCATCCGGAGCTGCAGCGCGGCGCTGCCGCCGGTGGTGATGGACGAGCTGGAGCAGCAGTTCGGGGTGCCGGTGCTGGAGGCGTACGGGATGACGGAGGCGGCGCACCAGATGGCGTCGAACCCGCTGCCGCCGGGGAACCGGCTGCCGGGGGCGGTCGGGCCAGGGACGGGGGTCGAGGTCGCGATCATGGACGAGGAGGGCACGCTGCTCATCGCGGGCGAGCGGGGCGAGGTCGTCATTCGCGGCGAGAACGTGATCTCGGGCTACGAGAACAACCCGGAGGCCAACGCGACGTCGTTCACCAACGGCTGGTTCCGCACGGGCGACGAGGGGATGCTGGACGGCGAGGGGTACCTGACGCTGACGGGGCGGCTGAAAGAGATGATCAACCGGAGCGGGGAGAAGATATCGCCGCTGGAGATCGACAACGCGCTGCTGGACCACCCGGCGGTGGCGGAGGCGGTGGCGTTCGGGGTGGCGCACCAGACGCACGGCGAGGAGGCCTCGGCGGCGGTGGTGCTGACCGGGGAGGTGACGCCGCAGGAGCTGGTGGCGTTCTGCCGGACGAAGCTGGCGGACTACAAGTGCCCTCGGGTCATCCACGTGATGGAGGAGATCCCGCGCGGCCCGACAGGGAAGATCCAGCGCCGCTTCCTGACGGAGATGTTCTCCAAAGGGGCTTAGCCCCCTTTGCTGGGCGGGAGGTCGCTCTGTTGGGGGTTAGGGGTTTGGGCGAAGGGGGGACGGCCCCTCACCGCGCCCCTGCCCTGGGTTCCCGCTTTCGCGGGAACGACGGCTGGTGGTCGTGCGGGGGCCAGCTTGCGAGGTCCTTTTGCGCGGGCGGGCCCCGCCCTCCGCCCCTCTGGATTCCTGCCTTCGCAGGAGTGACGCGACGGGGGCGCAGGGCGCGACGCCGTTCGAGGGCCTTACGCTAACGGGCGCTGGTTGTCGGGGTTCCTGCCTGCGCAGGAACGACGGACGGGTAGGAACGACGGTTGGGGTGCGGGAGTGGGGACGGCCCCTCACGTCCGCCCCTGCTCTGGGTTCCCGCTTTCGCGGGAACGACGGAGGGGTAGGAACGACGGTTGGGGTGCGGGAGTGGGAACGGCCCCTCGCCTCCGCCCCTGCCCTGGGTTCCCGCTTTCGCGGGAACGACGGGGGGAGTCGCGCAGGGCCATCTTGCGAGGTGTTGCGATGCTGGCGGCCCCCGCCCTCCGCCCCTGGATACCGGCTTCCGCCGGTATGGAGGCGGCGGTGGGTGGGGATAGCGGGGTTCCTGCCTGCGCAGGAACGACGGAGGGGTAGGAACGACGGGGTCGGCGCCGGGAGTGGGGACGGCCCCTCACGTCCTCCCCTGCCCTGGGTTCCCGCTTTCTCGGGAACGACGGGGGCGTTGGAATGACGGAGTGGGCGCTTAGGCAGGTGGAAGGGATGTCATGAAGTTTGCTATCTATGGCGCCGGGGCTATTGGGGCGTATATGGGCGCCAAGCTTAGCGTTGCGGGGGAGGACGTCGCGCTTATTGCGCGGGGGCCGCATTTGGCGGCGATGCAGGAGCGGGGCGTCGTGGTGCGGAGCCCCGACGGGGATTTCTCCGCCAAGGTCTTCGCCACAAGCGACGCGGCAGAGGTGGGCCGTGCCGACGTGGTGGTGCTGGCCGTCAAGGCGCACGGGTTGACGGCGATTGCGCCGTTGATTTGGCCGATGATGGGGCCGGACACCGTCGTGCTGCCGGCGCAGAACGGCATCCCGTGGTGGTACTTCCAGCGGCACGGGGGCGCGTGGGAGGGGACGCTGCTGGAGAGCGTCGACCCGGGCGGCGTCATCACGGACCACGTGCCCGCCGAGAGCATCGTCGGCTGCGTGGTGTACCCGGCGGCGACGATCGTGGAGCCAGGGGTCATCGAACACGAGGAGGGGAACCGGTTCTCGCTTGGCGAGCTGGACGGCACGACGTCGGAGCGGGCCAAGGCGATCTCGGCGGCGCTGGGGCGAGCGGGGCTGCGTGCGCCGGTGCGCGGAAATATCCGGCAGGAGATCTGGGTCAAGCTGATGGGGAACCTGGCGTTCAACCCGATCAGCGCGCTGACGCAGGCGGGCATGGCGGAGATTGCGCAGGACCCCGACGCCGCGAGGGTTGCCCGGGAGATGATGGGAGAGGCGCACACCGTGGCGACGTCGCTGGGCATCGAGATCCCCATCAGCATCGACCAGCGGATGGCGGGCGCCGAGAGGGTGGGCGACCACAAGACATCGATGCTGCAGGACGTGGAAATGGCGCGGCCGATCGAGATCGGCGGGCTGGTGGGGGTCGTGCTGGAGCTGGGCAGGCTTGTGGGGGTGCCAATGCCGACGACTTCGGCGGTGTACGCGTGCGCCAAGCTGCTGGGGGCGAAGACGCTGCAGGCGGCGGGGCGGTAGGGGGGCTGGGGTGCTGCAATTGCGCTCTGTCCCGGACTGGTACACCGGCAACAAACCTGCCCGCTTGAAGGGACTGCACCATGGAACACGAGGACTTCGTCCAGACTGCCCGCGACTTACTTGATGAGTCCGACCGGGAGTTTGCGGCCGGGGACCGCCCTCAGGCTTCGGAGAAGCTGTGGGGCGCGGCGTCGCACGCGGTGATGGCGGTCGCTTCGCGGCGAGACTTGTCGTGCGGTAGCCCACGGGAACTCAAGTACGCCGTTACCCAACTTGCGCAGGAGTCCGACGACCCCTTCCTGCAAGCCGCCTTTGCCGTTGCAGAGAAGTTTCGCAGCAACTTCTACCACGATGAAATGCAGGACTATGAGCTTAGATCGGACATCCCCACGGTGCACCGCTTCGTCAACCGCATGCTTGCGCTGGCCGGGAACGGGACAGCCTAGGGGGCGCGGGCGATCGGGATCGGCGGGCTGATAGGGGCGAAGACACCGCAGGAGGCGGGGCGGTAGCCGGGCGGAATCTCCCGTCCTGCGAACCTCAGCGCGAAAGCAGGACTGCATGGATGACCGGGAGCGACTGCGGCAGGCGTTCAACAGCACGTTCAGGTTCCCGTACGAGGACCTGCCCGCTGAAGCCTTGTTGCCCGGGCGGGTCTGCCACATTCGCATCGTCATGGGGAATCTGTACGTTGTCCTTGAGGAAGAGGACGGACAAGAGTTCCTGGAATTCATTTGGTCGAGCAGAATGGACGACAGCACTTCCCATCATGGACGCGTGTATGGTGACGGTACCATGGTGGAGTTCGCAGAGAATGGCTCCTTAGACATCCATGAGTCCAAGTTCGTTGCGCCGTGGAAGCAACACGGATTCGCAGTTGCCAACCCACATTGGCGGGAAACGGCATACTCCATCTGGTTGGCCGACTCGCCCCATAGGGGTTTTAGGGATATATTGGACAGACTCAGGAAGGAACAAAGGGAAGCGGACTCGCGCCGTCCACGCTAATGCGTAGCGGGTGACGGCCCCGCCAATTGGGGCCAAGACGCTGCGGGCGGCGCGGCGGTAGGGTTGCTTGGCGGCGTAATTCAGCGCCGGCACGGACCCCATTACGGCACCACAGCCCTGAACAGGGTTTAGCTGCTCCACTTCACCAAAACACAGACAATAGGCTTGGAATTAGATTCATGGAACACGGGAACCACGTCCAGACTGCCCGCGACTTACTTGATGAGTCCGACCGGGAGTTTGCCGCCGGGGACCACCTGCAGGCTTCGGAAAAGCTGTGGGGCGCGGCGTCGCACGCGGTGATGGCGGTCGCCGTCCACCGGGACTGGCCGTGCCGGAGCCATCGCGCCCTGAGCAATGTCGTGGCCCGACTTGAGCAGGAGACGGGTGACGACCGATTGACAGGGGGCTTCGGTATTGCGGAGAAGTTTCACAGGAACTTCTACCACGATGAAATGCAGGACTATGAGCTTAGATCGGACCGCCCCACGGTGCACCGCTTCGTCGACCGCATGCTTGCGCTGGCCGAGAGCGGGGCAGCCTAGCGGGCGCGGTCTCAACCCGCCGTGCGGGGCCTAGCCGGGCCCTGCGGGCGACCTACCACAGTCTTTCTGCCGACCCTAAGCCTTGGCATCCCTTCGGAACGGGTTATACTGACGCCACGCCAACGGCCACGAAGGAGGGAGCCATGTATTTCAACTCACGACGATCCACTGTGCATGCCAAGAACGGCATGGTGGCTACGAGCCAGCCCCTGGCTGCCATGGCCGGGCTGCGGATGCTTATGAACGGCGGGAGCGCCGTCGACGCGGCGGTGGCGACGGCGGCGGCGCTGAACGTGCTGGAGCCGATGTCGACGGGCGTGGGCGGCGACCTCTTCTCGCTGATCTGGCTGGCGAAGGAGAAGCGCGTGGTCGCGCTGAACGCGAGCGGGCGGGCGCCGGCGGCGGCGGCCATCGAGGACGTGACGCGGCAGGGGCTCGACCACATCCCGAACGGGAGCGCGTGGTCGGTCTCGGTGCCGGGCACGGTGAACGGCTGGGACACGATCCTGCGGGAGTACGGCACCATGCCGCTCTCGGAGGTGCTGCAGCCGGCGATCCAGTACGCCGAGGAGGGCTACGCCGTAACGGACGTGATCGCGTACCAGTGGTCGACGGGCGTCGAAAAGCTGTCGCGGTATCCGTCCGGCCATGAATTCCTGGTCGACGGCCGTGCGCCGCTGGAGGGCGAGGTCTTCCATTCGCCCAACCTCGGCGCGACGCTGCGGGCAATCGCGGAGGGCGGCCCGGACGCGTTCTACCGCGGCCCCATCGCCGGCAAGATCGCGGCGTACGTGCAGGAGCGCGGCGGGTGGATGACGCCGGAGGACCTGGCGGCGGACTACGCGACGTGGGACGAGCCGATCTCGACCGACTACCACGGCGTCACGTGCTGGGAGTGCCCGCCGAACGGGCAGGGGCTCATCGCGCTGATGGCGATGAACATCGTCGAGGGCATCCCGATCCGGGAGATGGGGTTCCAATCGCTGGAGACGTACCACAACATGATCGAGGCAACGCGGCTGGCCTTCGCCGACGGCTTCGAGTACATCGCGGACCCGCGGGCGGCGATGGTGCCGACGTCCGAGCTCCTGAGCAAGGAGTACGCGGCGGCGCGCCGGCGCATGATCTCGCCGGAGCTGGCGATGGAGACGGTGCCCTTCGGCAAGATCCCTGCGGTGCACGACACGGTCTACCTCTCATGCGTGGACAAGGAGGGCAACGGCTGCTCCTTCATCAACAGCCTCTTTGCGGGCTTCGGGTCCGGGCTGGTGGTGCCGGGGACGGGGATCGCGCTGCAGAACCGGGCGGCGCTGTTCTCGCTCGACCCGGAGCACGCCAACGCGCTGGAGCCGGGGAAGCGCCCGTTCCACACGATCATCCCGGCGCTGGCGACGCGCGACGACGAACTTTGGCTCACCTACGGCGTCATGGGCGGGTTCCAGCAGGCGCAGGGGCACCTGCAGGTCATCTCCAACATGGTGGACTTCGAGCTGGGGCCGCAGCCGGCGCTGGACGCGCTGCGCTTCAGCATCGGCCTGGATGGGGTGGTAGACTTAGAAGAGGGAGTCTCGCCGGAAGTTGCCAAGGGACTGGCAGCCCGGGGGCACCAGATCGAGGTGCAGGAAGGGTACCGCCGGATCGGCTTCGGCGGGGCGCAGGTCATCGCGAGGGACCCCGAAACAGGAGTGCTCAGCGGCGCGTCGGAACCGCGGAAGTCGGGGGCGGCCGTCGGCTGGTAGCGGCGGCCGACATCCATCCCCGTATCGAGTACGGGGCAGGCTCTTCCCCTGCGGGGGAGGGGGCGCGCGGGCCGCTGACGTTTGAAGGAGAACCGGCACATGCACAGACCAGCGGCCCTGGCGGTCATCGCGGCGCTCGTGCTCGTGGTGGTGGCGGCGTGCAACGGCGGCTCGGACGCGGAGACGGCGGCCGACTTCACGATGCCGCTCTACTTCGGCGCCGAGCACTTCGGCGGCGCGACGGAGGTCAGCCTCAGCGACCTGGAGGGCCGGCCCGTCATCGTCAACTTCTGGGCGCCGCTGTGCCCGCCCTGCCGCGCGGAGATGCCCCACTTCCAGGAGGTCTGGGAGGACCTGCAGGCCGAGGGGAGCGACGCGATGGTGCTCGGCGTGGACGTGGGCGCGTTCACGCTGCTGGGCGAGCGGCCGGAGTCGCTGGAGTTCCTGGAGACCATCGAGCTTACGTATCCGGTCGGCGAGGCGCAGGACCGGAGCATCATCATGGACTACAGCGTGCGGGGCATGCCGACCACGGTGTTCATCGACGCGGACGGCGCCGTCCAACGCACGTGGGGCGGGGCGATCTCCAAGGAGCAGCTGGAAGAGGTGGTGGACGAGCTGCTGGGGTAAGGGGCGGGCGGGCGGGCGGCTCGCCGCCATTCTGGATTCTGAGACCGCCTTCGACGGGGCCAGGGCGACCACGAGGGTTGACCCTGCGGTTGCCGGAATGGCCGTTGCGCATCCAACGCATTGAGGTACGCATGAATATTGCTGTGGCTACCGTGTCGCTGCACCTTCCAGCAGCGAGCTCGCTGAAGGACAAGCGGGGCGTCGTGCAGTCGCTGATGGCGCGGCTGCGGGACCGGTACAACGTGGCAGTGGCGGAGGTGGCGGACCAGGACTCGCACAGGAGCTCGCAGCTCGGGTTCTGCACGGTCAACACCAGCTACGTGCAGGCGGCGGAGACGGTGCAGAGCGCGGTGCGGTTCATGCAGGACGAGCTGATCGGCAAGGGGGAGATCGTCGCGGTGTGGCAGGAGGTGCTGGGCGGGTTCGGCGACGAGCCTGAGCAGCAGTAGGCGGGGGGCTCCCGGCACTGGATTCCCTTCTCAGTTGCATCGCGGCTTTTCGTCGGGGTTCCTGCCTACGCAGGAACGACGGTGGGACTGCCGTCCCAGCGTGGGGGCTCCCCCATCCCAACCTTCCCCCTGAGGGGGAAGGGGAGATGTTCGCTTGACACTCCTCGTGTGGCGCACCTATATTCCGCCGCGTTGGAGGGCGCATGGCCTGGGTTGAACAGATCGTGCAGGGGTTGAAGGACGCGGACGTCAGCCTCATCGCGTACGTGCCGGACGGGGTGACGTGGCGCGTGCTGCGGCAGATGGAGGAGGACCCGTTCTTCCACATGATCCCGACGACGCGCGAGGAGGAGGCCATCGGCATCATCTCAGGCGCGTACGCGGCGGGACGGCGGGGCGCGGTCTTCATGCAGAGCAGCGGCTTCGGGAACACGGTCAACGCGCTGGCGACGCTGAACATCCCCTACCGCATCCCCTTCGTGCTCTTCGTCGGGATGCGCGGCGGGCCGGGCGAATTCAACCTGGCGCAGGTGCCCGGGGCGCGGGCCATTCCGGGCATCCTCGACGCGCTGGGGCTGCAGTACTTCCACCTGACGCGAGAGGACGAGCTCGACCGGATCATCTCGGGCGGGATCGCGTTGACGTACGCGGGGCGGCTGCCGGTCGCCAACCTGCTCTCGACGCTGCTGACGGGAGGGCGCGATGCTCCGCGTTGACGCCATCAAGGCCGTGCTGGAACGGGTGGGCGACGCGCCGATCGTGTCGAACCTCGGCGGGACGACGTTCCACCTGCACAACCTGAACGACCGGGACGAGAACCTGTACATGTGGGGGGCGATGGGGCTGACGTCGTCCGTGGGCCTCGGCATCGCGCTGGCGGCGCCGGATCGGAAGGTCGTGGTCATGGACGGCGACGGCTCGCTGCTGATGAACCTCGGGTCGCTGGGCACCATCGCGCGGCAGTCGCCGGCGAACCTAGTGCACATCGTGTGGGACAACCACCAGTGGGCGGGCACCGGCGGGCAGCCGACGCACACGGCCGTCGTGACGGACCTGGCCGCCGTGGCGCGGGGGGCGGGCATCCCGAAGGTGGCGGCGGTCTCGACGCTGGAGGGGCTGGAGGAGGCGTTCGACCAGGCGATGCGCGAGGACGGGCCGTGGTGCATCGTGGCGGACGTGGAGGGGAGCGACAGCCCGGACCGGCCGGACGTGTCGATCGAGGAGAACCTGCAGCGCTTCCGGCGCACGTTCGAACGCTAGGGTGACCGTCCGGGCGCGTAGAAACCGTCCGGCTGGCACGCTCGTGGCACTTGCCCGCCTCGCGGGGCGCAACGTACCATGACAACAGGACTTCCGCGGAGGTTGCCAATGGACTGGACCCCGAGCATCACCCCCGTGGCCGCGCACTACGGCGAGCACCTGGCGGACCCGGCGCCCTTCTACGCCACCTTCTCCGGCCGCGGCAGCGGCTCCCCCGTGCAGTTCCACGCGCTGATCGAGTCCGACGGGCCGGAGCCGGAGGCGCGGTGCCAGGCGGCGCTGGCGTCGTTGCGGCGGCGGCTCGCGAACCTGGGCGCGACATCGCTGACGACGGCCATCAACGGCGCCTTTCAGGCGTGCCACCAGGAGCTCTCGGCAGGGGGCGGCGCGGGTGTGGGCGTTACGCTGCTGGCCACGCGCGGCGAGGAGGCGTTCCTGACCGCTGTGGCCGACATTGCCGTCTACCAACTCGACCGGGCGGGGGTGCGCCGGGTGCGGCTCTCGGTGCCGGGCACGATGACGTCGGCGCTGGGCAACCTGCCGCAGGTGACGCCCGCCATGGAGCGGCTGGACCTGCAGCCGGGCGAGACGGTGCTCATCTGCGGGTCGGGGATCTCCTCTGCGGCGAACCTCGACGGGCTGCAGGCGGTACTGTCGTCGAGCCCGCGGGCGGCGGCGGACAGCCTGGCGTCGCTCATGAGCAACTCAGCTCTCTTCCTCGGCCTCATCCTGGCCTCGCCGGCGGACTAGCGCGATGCTGATGCTGGGCATCGAGACCTCCTGCGACGAGACTGCCGCGAGCGTCGTCGCCGACGGCCGGCGCATCCTCTCCAACGTCATCAGCTCCCAGGTGGAGGTGCACGCGCGCTACGGGGGCGTGGTGCCGGAGGTGGCGTCGCGGCAGCACATGCTCGCTATGACGCCGATCTACCACCGGGCGCTCGCGGAGGCCGGGGTGACGCCCGAGGACCTCGACGGCGTCTCGGTGACGGCGGGGCCGGGGCTGGCGGGGTCGCTGCTGGTGGGCGTCAACTACGCCAAGGGGCTCTCCATGGGGCTCGGCCTGCCGCTCTACGGGATGAACCACCTGGAGGGGCACATGTACGCCGCGTGGCTGGAGGAGGGCGACCCTCCCGATGAGGCTGTCGGTTTCCCCATCGTCTGCCTGCTGGTGTCGGGCGGACACACGGACCTGGTGCTGATGCGGGGGCACGGCGACTACCACCACCTCGGCGGGACGCGCGACGACGCGGCGGGGGAGGCCTTCGACAAGGCGGCGCGGGTCATGGGGCTCGGCTTCCCCGGCGGCCCGGCGATCCAGCGGGAGGCGCAGGGGGCGTCGAGCGTCGAGCCGCTGCCGCGGGCGTGGATGCGGGGGACGCTGGAGTTCAGCTTCAGCGGCCTCAAGACGGCGGTGCTGCACCGTGCCCGCGAGCTGGGCGTCGGCGTGGGGCTGCCGGACGGGCCGGCGGAGCTGGACGACGACGGCATCGAGCGGCGGCGGGCGCTGGCGGCCGGGTTCCAGGAGGCGGCGGTGGACGTCCTCGTCGAAAAGGCCGTCGACGCGGCGCGGCAGACCGAGGCGCGGGCGATCCTGGTGGGCGGGGGCGTGTCGGCGAACGCGGCGCTGCGGGAGACGATCCGCGCGCGGTCGCACGTGCCGGTGCTCATCCCGCGGCCGGCGCTCTGCACGGACAACGGGGCGATGATCGCGGCGGCGGCGTGCCACGGCGTGGCGCGGGGGCTGCAGCCGAGCATCGCGGTGGACGCGAACCCGGGGCTCTTCTTCTAGGCACATCCTCGCCATCGCCACATTGCCTCCGTCACCATTGCTCTCCCTATTCGCTTTACACGGTACCGTGTATACTCCCTCACTGCATGGGCTGCTCAGCTTTGAGTCAGAGGGGAAACGTGACGTCACGCAAGAGGCCGGACTGGGACGCGGGGGCCGTGCGGGCGCTGCGGGCGCACCTGGGGGCGACGCAGGGGGAGCTGGCGGAGGAGCTTGGGGTGCGTCAGCAGACGGTGAGCGAGTGGGAGACCAGCGTCTACCGGCCTCGCGGGGCGTCGGCGAAGCTGCTGAGCATGGTGGCGGAACAGGCTGACTTCAGCTACCGCGCAGAGTCGTCGGTGCAGGGCGAGCGGGCGAGCGCGCCCCCAGCGGACGCGCCATCCGACGAGAGCGAAGACGAAAACGAAGACGACGGCGATGCTGCACGTTAGGGATCGACCCCAGCAACCGCCGGTGCTGGAGCGGGCGCTGGCGCAGTACTGGCGCGACCATGGGGCGTCGCTGCCGCCGCTGGAGTGCGACGACGGGTCGCGGCTGCGGGTGCTGTACGCGGGACGGGCAAGCTCGGCGGCGGGGCCGGACTTCCGGGACGCGGTGCTGCAGCGCGAGGGCGGGGAGGTGGTGCGCGGCGACGTCGAACTGCACCTGCGGCGCGGCGGGTGGGAGGCGCACGGCCACCACACGGACCGGGGCTACAACGGCGTCGTGCTGCACGTGGTGCTTCACGGCGGGGAGACGCCGATCACGCTGGCGTCAGGGAGGCGGGTGCCGACGGCGGCGCTGTTTCCGCGGACGCTGGGGAGGCGGTCGCGGCGGGACGCCCCGGCTCCGAGGCCGCTGCCGCTGGCGGCGATGCCGACGTCGGCGTCGCGGCTGGGGCGGACGCTGGACCGGGAGGGGGACGCGCGGTTCTTCGAGAAGGTGCGGCGGTTTGCGGAGGCCCTTCGATTTCCCTCAGGACAGGCCCTTCCGCTGGTGGAGCCCTCGGAGGCGCTGTATCGCGGGCTGATGGGCGGGCTGGGGTACGGGGGGAACAGCGCGGCGATGACGCGGCTGGCGGAGGGTATGCCGCTGCGGGCGCTGGAGCGGGCGCTTCGGGGCGTGCCGGGCGATGAGCGCAGGGATGCGCTGGCGTCGGCGTTGGTGCGGGGGAGCGGGTTGGCGTCGGGGGATGGGGCCTCCGGAGCGCAGGCTGTGCTGGCGCGGGGGGAGTGGAAGCTGTTCCGGGTGCGGCCGAGCAACCACCCGTCGCGGCGGCTGATGGGGATGGCGGCGCTGCTGGACCGCGCGTGGGAGGCGGGGCTGGCGGGGTGGGCGGCGTCGCTGGTGGCTACGGGGTCGGTGGCGGACGTGCGCGGTGGGCTGACGGTGGCGGGGGATGGGCCGGGCGGGGCGCTGGTCGGGGCGGACCGGGCGTCGGACCTGGCGGTGAACGTTGTGCTGCCGTTTGTGCGGGCGTGGGGAAACGTGTCGCGGGACGCCGGGTTGTCGGCGACGGCGCTGGGGTTGTACCGGGCTTGGCCGGCGCTGCAGGAGAACTCGGTGACGGCGGAGGCGGCGCGGTTGCTTGCTGGGGGGGAGGGTGTCGATGCGAGGGGGCTTCGGCGGAGCGCTCGTCGGCAGCAGGGGTTGATCCGGGTGTACCGCCGGCGGTTGGGTGGGGAGGCGGCGGGGTAGGGTGTGCGGGGGGCGGCCCCTCGCGTCCGCCCTGCCCTGGGTTCCCGCTTCCGCGGGAACGACGAGGGGTGCGGGGGTGGGCGGCTTTTGCGAGGTCCTCCGATGCGAGCGCGCCCCTGGATACCGGCGTTCGCCGGTATGGAGAGTGGGGTTGGTGGGGTGGGTTGGCTTTAGGGAGGGTTGGGTTCCCCCGCCCACCGCCCCGCTGGATTCCTGCCTCCGCAGGAATGACGTAGCGGGGGCGGGTAGAGGCTGGGTTCGTCGGGGCTCCTGCCTTCGCAGGAGCGACGGGGGGGGGGGTGTGGGGGGACCCTCTTGCGAGACTATGCGATGCTGGCGGCCCCCGCCCCTGGATACCGGCCTGCGCCGGTATGGAGAGTGGGGGTGGTGGGTTGGGTTGGCTTTTGGGAGGGCTGGGTTCGTCGGGGCTCCTGCCTTCGCAGGAGCGACGGGGGGGTGTGGGGGACCCTCTTGCGAGATTCTGCGATGCTGGCGGCCCCGCCCCAGGATACCGGCCTGCGCCGGTATGGAGAGTGGGGGTAGTGGGTAGGGTTGGCTTTTGGGAGGATTGGGTTCCCCCCTCCCCCCGCCCCTCTGGATTCCTGCCTTCGCAGGAATGACGATCTTAGCGGGCGGAGGGTGGCGGGCCTGCTCCGCCTAGGTCTCTACTACGCGGACTTGGCCGTCTTCTCCGGACTCGAGGAGGGCGGTGAAGGGGTAGCCGCGGCGGCGGATCTCGTCGCTGCCGCCCTGGTGGCGGTCTATGACGGTGGCGACGTGGGCGACGGTGCAGCCCTCGGCTTCGGCGGCGGCGATGGCCTGGAAGAGGGAGCCGCCGGTGCTGCAGGCGTCGTCGACGATGACGACGCTGGCGCCGGAGGCGAGGGGGCCCTCGATGAGGCGGCCGGCGCCGTGCGTCTTGGCCTCCTTGCGGACGATGAAGGCGCGGACGGGGGTGCCGGCGTGGTGGCTCTCGACGGCGACGCTGGCGACGATGGGGTCGGCGCCGAGGGTGAGGCCGCCGATGGCGGTGGCGCCGGAGGCCTTCGCGACGTCGAGGAACTCCGCGCCGAGGAGGGCGGCGCCCTCGGCGTCCAGCGACAGGAGGCGGCCGTCAAAGTAGTAGCTGCTGTGCTGGCCGGAGGTGAGGATGAAGTCGCCGAAGGTCAGCGCCCCCAGCTCCTTGGCAAGCTCCAGGACCCGCTGGCGTCGTTCGGTGCTCATGCGTGCTCCTTGTACAGTTGGTGTTCTCTTATGTAGCGCTCCACCGCCACGGGGACGAGGCCCTCCAGCGACTCGCCCGCGGCCGCGCGGCGGCGGATCTCGGTGGCGCTGACCTCGACGTCGAGGTCGACGGCCACTGCTCGCTGCGCGGCGCCGGGCGAGATGGCGTCCAGCGACGCCAGGTCGAGGCCGCCCTGCGCGGGGCGGCCCATGACGACGAGGGTGCAGCGCGAGAGCACCTCGGCCGGGGCGTGCCAGCGAGCGAGGTCGCGGACGGTGTCGGCGCCGACGATGAAGTGCAACTCCGTGTCCGGCCCGTGGGCCTCCTGCAGCTCTGCCAGCGTCACCTCGGTGTAGGTGGGGCCGGGGCGGTCGAGCTCGATCGTGGAGGCCTCGTAGCCCGCGTGGCCCTCGATGGCGGCGCGGACCATTGCGAGGCGGTCCTCGCCGGGGCTGATGGCCGTGCCCGCCTTCAGGTACGGGTCGCCGGCGGGGATGAAGAGGACGCGGTCGAGCGAGACGGCGGCGCGGGCGGCATCGGCGGCGGCCATGTGGCCGAGGTGGATGGGGTCGAACGTGCCGCCCAGGACCCCCAGCTTCATAGCGCGGCCTCCGGCGTCCGTGGTGCGTACGCCTCATGGTAGGGAGGGCGGGAGAGGCGAGTCAAGGCGAAACTCATGCGGGTTGGAGGGCCTCTCCCCACGGGAAGGTCCAATCGGCGATCTGCACGATGTCGCCGTAGGCGACGCCGGCGGCCTCGAGGGCGGCGGTGACGCCGAGACGACGGAATTCGTGCAGGAGCTGGCCGACCACGCGGTGGTCGTCGACGTTGGCGAGGGTGACGAGGCGCTCGGCCGCGAACCAGTGGACGACGAACTCGCCGTCTTCGTCGCGCTCGACGCGGCCGGACCGGCTGGGCCGACGGCGCCGGGCCGGGCGTGGCGCGACGACTACCGGTTCCTCGGGCTGGGGGGCGGCCTCGAGGGCCTGCAGGACGCGGTCGAGGACGGCCTGGACGCCGTCGCCGGTGGCGGTGGACATGACGAGCGGGGTCACGCCGAGGGGCTTGAGGGCCGCGGTCACATCCTCGAGCTGCAGTTGGGTCTCGTCGGTGTCCGACTTGGTGATGACGACCACCTGCGGTCGAGCGGCGAGGGCGGGGTCGTACTGCGCGAGCTCCTCGTTGACCTGGCGGTAGTCGGCGAGGGGGTCGAGGGCGCCGCCGTCGACGAGGTGGAGGAAGAGGCGGGTGCGCTCGGCGTGGCGGAGGAAGTCGTGGCCGAGGCCGACGCCGAGGTGGGCGCCCTCGAGGAGGCCGGGGATCTCGGCCAACACCACGGGTTTCCCACGGTTTTCCACCACTCCCAACTGGGGCTCGAGCGTTGTGAAGGGGTAGGCGGCGACGCGGGGGCTGGCGGCTGTAACGCGGCCGACGAAGCTCGACTTGCCGGCGTTGGGGACGCCGATGACGCCGACGTCGGCGAGCAGCTTGACCTCGAGGCGGACGCGGTAGGTTTCGCCGGGCTCGCCGGCCTCTCGGAGGAGGGGCTCCTGGTTGACGGCGGTCACGAAGTGGGCGTTGCCCCTGCCGCCACCGCCGCCCTGCGCCACGAGGGCTGTCTGGCCGTCCTCGGCGAGGTCCACGCGGAGGGTCTCGGCGCCGTCGGGGGTGAGGCAGGTTGCGACTGTGCCGACGGGGACGGGGATGCGGACGTCGTCGCCGCTTCGCCCGTGTTTGTTGGACTTGGACCCGGGTTGGCCGTGACCGGCGCGGAACCTTCGATTCGTCTGGAAGCGGCGCAAGGTGTTCTCGGAGGTTGTTGCGAAGAGGTACACGGAGCCGCCAGTGCCGCCGTCGCCGCCCTCGGGCCCGCCGCGTTCGACAAACTTCTCACGGCGGAAGCACGCAAAGCCGTCTCCCCCGTTTCCCGCCTGGACGTGGATCTCCCCGGTGTCAATCATCAGTAGTCTTTCAATACGTCTGTAGAAAAGAAATAGTGATTCTTATAGTAGTCCCGTTGAGAATGTTGGGCTGTAGCCGGGTGCGCTAGGGACTCTCTGTTCATTGTAGCAGGCGGCCGGTTGTTGTCTCTGTGGGGATGGCATAGTCTCCATGGATCGCGGAACTTGCGGCAAAGGGTTGTCCGGGTGCGTTGACCCTTTGGAGAGGGGCAGCGTATACTGGCGATGCTTCTCTCATCCCCCATTGCGCCGGACCGATGTTCAGGAGGGTGTGTGGCTAATCCACCCCGGGAAGCCTGTGGCGTAGTCGGCGTTTACACTCCGGGCGAAGAGGCGGCAAGGACCGCATTCTTCGGCCTCTTTTCCCTACAACATCGAGGGCAGGAGTCTGCGGGCATTGCGTCCGCGGACGGCCGCACGATCTTCTGCCGGCGCGAGATGGGGCTTGTCTCCCAAGCCTTCCACGAATTCGACCTCGACCGGTTGCCCGGCGACATGGCTGTCGGGCACACCCGCTACTCGACGACCGGCGCCTCGTACCTCGACAATGCGCAGCCGCTGGAGGTGACGGGGAGCAACGGCCGGCTGGCGCTGGGGCACAACGGGAACGTCATCAACGCGGTCAGCCTGCGCACGGAACTGGAGGAGACCTGGGGACTCCGGTTCACGACGGCGACGGACTCGGAGGTCATCGCGCAGCTTTTGGCGAACGCGCCCGGCGTGACGTGGGGCGAGCGGCTCGGGTACATGATGCGGCGGCTGCAGGGCGCGTACTCGGTGGTGGCGCTGACGCCCACGGAGATGATCGCGTTTCGGGACCCGCTGGGAGTGCGGCCGCTGTGCGTGGGCATGTTCCGCGGCGGGTGGGTGGTCGCGTCGGAATCGTGCGCGCTGGACCACATCGGCGCGAAGCTGCTGCGGGAACTGGAGCCCGGCGAGGCGGTGCTGATCGACAGCGAGGGGCTTCACAGCATTCACAAGGGCAACGACGGCAGGCACGCGCTCTGCTCGTTCGAGTACATCTACTTCGCGCGGCCCGACAGCATTCTCGACGGCAAGCTCGTACACGCTGCGCGGCGGGAGATGGGGCGGCAGCTGGCGGCGGAGCACCCGGTCAACGCGGACATGGTCATGGGCATCCCGGACTCGGCGATCGCAGCGGGGACGGGGTACGCGGAGGCCTCCGGACTGCCGTACCAGGAGGGGCTCGTCAAGAACCGGTACGTGGGGCGCACGTTCATTCAGCCCGACCAGCGGCTCAGGGACCTGGGCGTTCGGCTGAAGTTCAACCCGCTGCCGGAGGTGCTCGAGGGGAAGCGCGTGGTGGTGGTGGACGACAGCATCGTGCGGGGGACGACGACGCCGCACGTGGTGAACCTGCTGCGGAGCGCGGGGGCGAAGGAGGTACACCTGCGGGTGTGCGCGCCGCCCATCCTCTCGCCGTGCCACTTCGGGGTGGACATGGCGAGGAAGTCCGAGATGATTGCGGCGAACAAGACCGTGGCGGAGGTCTGCAAGTTCATCGGCGCGGACTCGCTGGGGTACCTGAGCGTGAACGGGCTGTTCAAGGCCATCGGCAGGCCGCACGCGCATAGCTGCTCCGCGTGCTTCACCGGCAACTACCCGGTGGAGGTCCAGCTGGAGATGGACAAGCTGGCGTTGGAGCGGCCGTAGCCGTCGCGCCGTCCACCCCCGGCATCTTCCGTCCCGGCACCATTATTCACTTCCCGGAGGGTATCTGCGTTGGCTACTGACGCCTACAGACAGGCCGGCGTTGACCGCGACGCCGCCGGCAGCGCCAAGGACCGCATCTTTTCCCTCGCCAGGTCGACCTTCACGCCTGGCGTGCTGGGCGACATCGGGGCGTTTGGGGCGCTGTACAAGGTGACGGGGTACCGCGACCCGGTGCTCGTCGCGCACACGGACGGGGTGGGCACCAAGCTGCGGGTGGCGAGCCTGATGGGGCGGTACGACACCGTCGGAGAGGACATCGTCCACCACTGCACGAACGACATCCTGACGTGCGGGGCGCAGCCGCTCTTCTTCCTCGACTACATGGGCATGGGCGCGCTGGCGACGGAGAAGGTGGAGCAGCTCGTCGAGGGGCTGGCGCGGGCGTGCCGGGGGCTCGACTGCGCGCTGATCGGCGGGGAGACGGCGGAGATGCCGGGGATGTACCAGGGCGAGGACGTCGAGTTGGTGGGGTTCGTGGTGGGGGCCGTGGAGCGCGAGGGGGTCATCGACGGGAGCGGCATCAGGGCGGGGGACGCGCTGATGGGGCTGCCGTCGAGCGGGCTGCACACGAACGGGTACTCGCTGGTGCGGCGGGTGTTCGGCATCGACGAGGAACCGTCGGTGCTGGACGTGCGGCACGACGAGCTGGGCGCGACGCTGGGGGAGGCGCTGCTGGCGCCGCACCGGTCGTACGTGGGGGCGCTGACGCCGGCGTTGGACCGGATCAAGGGGATGGCGCACATCACTGGGGGCGGGTTCCCGGAGAACGTGCCTCGGATGCTGCCGGAGGGCATGGCGGCGAGGCTCGTTGGGGAGTCGTGGGAGGTCCCGGCGCTGTTCCGGCTGATCCAGCGGACGGGGAGCATCGGCGAGGACGAGATGCACCGGGTGTTCAACATGGGCGTCGGGATGATCGTGGCGGTGGCGCCGGAGGACGTCGCGGGGGTGCGTGCGGACGTGCCGGAGGCGTTTGTCGTCGGCGAGGTGGCGGACGCCGCGGGCGGGGCGTTGGTGACGATCTCGTAGGGGCGCGGCCCTTCGGCCGGGTTCAGGGTGAACGGGGTCTGCGGGGGTGGCCTGTCTGTCGGGGTTCCTGCCTCCGCAGGAACGACGGGCGATTTGGCGACCCTTCGACGGGCTCAGGGTGAACGGGGTTCCCGCTATCGCGGGACGGGCTGTTCGCGAATGGCCCCTACGCAAGCGGGTTGGGCGCAGCGGCAGGGGTCGGCCCCTCGGCTCCGCCCCTATGGATTCCCCCGCTTTCGCGGGGGCAGGCTCTGCCTTCGCAGGAATGACGAGTAAATCGGGCCCTGACACTGTTCTCAAGGAATTCTCCCTCAGATACCATCGTGGTACCCCCATCGGCAGGAGGCGGCATGAAGGCCCTTATAAGCGTGTATGACAAGACGGGCGTGGTGGAGCTGGCGCGCGCCCTGCAGGAGGCGGGGTACGGGCTGGTCAGCACGGGCGGGACGCACCGGACGCTGACGGAGGCGGGGCTGGCCGTCGAGCAGCTCTCGGACGTGACGGGGTCGCCGGAGATGCTGGACGGGCGCGTGAAGACTCTGCACCCGGTCGTGCACGGGGGGCTGCTGGCGCGGCGCGACCTGCCGGAGCACATGGGCGAGCTGGAGGCGCACGGCATCGCGCCCATCGACGTGGTGGTGGGGAACCTGTACCCCTTCGAGGCGACGGTGAGCCGGGAGGGGATCGCCGACGCGGACGTGCTGGAGAACATCGACATCGGCGGGCCGACGATGCTGCGGGCGGCGGCGAAGAACCACCCGGCGGTGACGGTGGTCGTCGACCCGGCGGACTTCGGGTGGGTGGCGGAGCGCATCCGCGCGGGCGGGACGTCGCTGGAGGAGCGGCGACGGCTGGCGGCGACGGCGTTTTCGCACGTGGCGATGTACGACAGCATCGTGGCAGCGTGGATGAGGGGTTCGGACGACCCGTTCCCGAAGGAGCTCTCGATAGGCGTGCGGCGGGTGTCGGGGGAGCTGCGGTACGGGGAGAACCCGCACCAACGGGGGGCGCTGTACGCGGACGCGCCGAGCCGCGGGGGCGTGGTGGCGGCGGAGCAACTGCACGGCAAGGAGCTCTCGTACAACAACATTCTTGACGCCGATGCTGCGTGGCGGGCGGCGAGCGAGTTCTCGGGGCAGGCGGTGTCGGTGATCAAGCACACGAACCCGTGCGGTCTGGCGGTGCACGCGGACCAGGCGGAGGCGTACCGGCGGGCGTTCGACGGGGACCCGGTGTCGGCGTACGGGGGAATCCTAGGGTTCAATCGCGCCGTGACGGGGGAGGCGGCGGAGGCGCTGCGGCGGGTGTTCTTCGAGGTCATCGTGGCGCCGGGGTACGAGGACGCGGCGATGGAGATTCTGCAGAAGAAGCGCGATCTGCGCATCCTGCGAATCCCGGAGACGCCCTCGGGCGGGCTGGCGGCGGCGCCGCTGCAGGTACGGCGGGTGTCGGGTGGGCTACTGCTGCAGACCGCGGATGCGCTGGACGAGGACCCGTCGGCGTGGCAGGTGGTGACGCAGCGGGGGCCGAGCGAGACGGAGCTGGCGGACCTGGCGTTCGCGTGGCGGGCGGCGAAGCACATCAAGTCGAACACGATCGTGCTGGCGAAGGGGCAGGCGCTGGTCGGGATGGGCGCGGGGCAGCCGAACCGGGTGAACAGCGTTCACCTGGCGGCGCGGGCGGCGGGGGAGCGGGCGTCGGGCACCGTGCTGGCGTCGGACGCGTTCTTCCCCTTCGCGGACGGGCTGGAGCTGGCGGCGGAGAGCGGCATCACGGCGGTCGTGCAGCCGGGGGGCTCGATTCGAGACGACGAGGTCATCGCGGCGGCGGACAAGGCGGGGCTGGCGATGGTGTTCACGGGCGTGCGGCACTTTTTGCACTAGGGCCCCTTCGGGGGTTCTGGTCACGGGTGAGGTGTTCCTTCTTGCTTGGCCTGCGGGCGTTGTTGGGGGAATCGACGACGGGCGAAAGCAAGTTGTTTTTCCTGTTAGCGGGGTCAGCCCACTTCAGCCATAAAGCCAAGAACTTGGGAACTATATACCTGTGATCCATCAGCGAGGAGAGGAAATAATGAGGGTGGTGCATTGCTATGGGCAGACTCCTGAAATAACTGATGCCATAGCAAAATATGTTGAGTCATCCGAAAGACAGGGGATTGAGAACAAGCAGGGCTACCCTCAGTACGATAAGTATGAGGAAGGGCGGTCATGGCAACCTACGGTATGTGGGCTCCGTGTGCCAGCTGTAGATGTTGTCAGGCCGTCAGACTTTGTTGCAGTGGTGAATCACACTGACCCCAACGTTGACCAAGATGAGCTGAGTCTTGCTCTTGAACATCCAGGGTTGCCGTATATGGATGGTGATGTTGTCCCCGATGCGATGCCCTGTGTCGACTGCAAGGATGCGGCCCCAATGTCTTGGCCCTTCCTCTCATACTTCTCCGCAGATTCGGAGTAGGTACACACGCATATAGTTCCCCCAATTCTCCCCAGCAGGAGCAACGTGGTGCCAGGACCTGTGCAGTTGGCGCCGAGACGGAGCACACCGTCGGGGGCTAGCGGCACGCTTGGCGAGTGGTTGGGTGTTTCATGAGGAAGGGGTAGCGCGCGGGTCGGAATTCTCGTTAGGTACTTGTGTCAAGGGGTGGGGGACTCCCCCATCCTGACCTTCCCCCTCAGGGGGAAGGGACCCCGCTCCTCCCCTCTGGATTCCTGCCTGCGCAGGAATGACGCGAGAGAGGACGGCGCGAGGGTAGTTGGGGGAGGGGTTCCCCCCCGGCCCTGCCCCTGGATCCCGGCTTTCGCCGGGATGGAGGCGAGGGGGGTGGGGGATGTCGACGGGGTTTGTGCGCGGGGTCTCCCCTGCCCCCGCCCCTCTGGATTCCTGCCTGCGCAGGAATGACGAGGAGGGGGCTGGGGACGTCAAGGGGTCCTTCGAGGGGTCTCCCCTGCCCCGCCCTTGGATCCCGGCCCCGTATCGGGGTACGGGGCATGCTTTCGCCGGGATGGAGGGTGGGGGTGGGAGTTAGGCCTCGCGGTAGGTTTCCATGTTGTCCTGGGGGTTGAAGCCTACCAGGTTTTGGGCGTTGGATATGTCCCAGAATTTCCAGGTGTTGTTGGAGACGCCGAAGAAGGTGGCGGCTCGGAGGGAGTCTGGGGCGGCTACGCAGCGCTCTACGAGGTGGCCGAGGTCGCGGTGGCTGAGGATGGTGGCGAAGTGGCGGACGACGGAGGGGCGGCTGTCGCGGCGGACGGTGCCGAAGCGGAGGGCGATGAAGGAGAGGCCGTGACGGTCGGAGAAGTAGCGGCCGGCGGCCTCGCCGAGGCACTTGGCGATGCCGTAGGGGCCGCTGGGGCGGACGGGCATGTCTGGGGTGACGAGGGGGAACTCGCCGGGGGTGAGGCCGGTGTAGTCGCCGGCGCAGATGTTGGCGTAGGGCTGGTCGAACTCGTAGTTCTCGGAGGCGCGGTTGGAGCTGGCGAAGATGACGCGTTTGACGCCGTTGCGACGGGCGGCCTCGAGGCAGTTGTAGACGGCGGGGATGTTGTTGCGGTAGGCGTGGTGCCAGGAGAGGTTGCCGGCGGGGTTGTTGGCGAGGTCGACGACGGTGTCGATGCCCTCGAAGGCGGGGAGGATGGCCTCGAGGTCGGTCATATCGGCGAGGGTGGTGTCGAAGCCGTCGGCCGGGCGGAGGTCGATGCCGGAGACGTCGTGGTCGGCCATGAGGGCCTCGCGGACGACGCCGCCGATCTGGCCGGAGATGCCGGTGATGAGGACGCGCTTGCGGTCAGCCATGATGATGCTCCGATCTTGTGGTGTGCGTGCATTCTTGGGGCGCGGCGCGTTCTTTGCAACACTTGCGGGGCGCAACTATACTGGCGCACACCAGAAGACTTGCGCGCGAGCCGCGCGCCAATCCGGAGGCAACGCGACATGAAGGGATTCATACTGGGTTTCTCAGCGCCAGATCACTCGGGGGTAATCTCGGGCGATGACGGAGTGAGGTATGCGTTCGATTACGGAGACTGGAAGCACAACGGGTTCCCGGCGAATGGGGACTATGTGGACTTTGAGGTGGAGGGAGGGAGCATAGCGAAGGATGTGTTCCTGGTTCCGGCCGCGCAAAGGCGGGCGACCGTTGGCGCCGTGCCGGTGGGCGACAAGAGCAAGGTTGCGGCGGGGCTGCTGGCCATCTTTGTGGGTTCGCTGGGCATCCATAAGTTCTATCTGGGATACAGCAAGCAGGGTCTCATCATGCTGCTGGTGTCCGTACTCCTGTTCTTCCTGGTGTTCCCCATTGTGATCATGGCCGTCATCGCGCTGATCGAGGGGATCCTGTACCTGACGATGAGCGACGAGCAGTTCGACCGGACGTACGTGCAGGGGAGAAAGCCCTGGTTCTAAGGGACCGCGGCGTCGCTGTCAGTTCTCTTCGCGTTGTTTCAGGCCTCAGTTGACTCATGCAAGGCACCTTTGTGTCCATAAGGCCCGCTTTTCGCTGCGTCGCTAAAGCTCCCGGTTAAGAACAAGAGCGCTATGTCAAAGCAATCACACAAATGATACAAGAATGGTCGTAAGTGTCTATTGTGTGTCCAAACGTCACAACCTATACTCTGTTTCTCTTACGCAAGGCGCCCAGTGAGGCGACGAGGGAACGTTTACCACTTTGGTGATTAACCAGCTGGAAGAAGACCGGAAGGCGGCGGTCCGGGGCAAGTACCGCCGTCTTTATCTGCACCTGTGCAACCTGCCTCCCGGGGAGTGGCGGGCCTCCTTTGACGACATCGAGGCCATCATTGGCTTCGAGTTGCCGGCGTCGGCCCGGGCCCACCGCGCCTGGTGGGCAAACCACCACAGCGCGGGCCGCCACAGTCGAGCCAAAGCGTGGAATGCCGCCGGGTGGGAAAGGGTGGAGGTGGACCTGCGGGGTGAGTCCGTGCTCTTCCGGCGGGTGCAGGGCGTTGCCGACGCGGGGCCGTCGCTGGATGAGGCGTGGCCCGTCCACAGTGTTGGCGCGTGGCCCGAGGGTCTCAGCCTCAGCCGCCGGGACATCTACGGAGAGCGAGTGTAGCCGCGCATGTTTGTCGATACCAGTGTCCTCGTTCACGCCCGCATACGGGAGGCCCCGCGCCACGACGAAGCCCGGGTAGCCCTTGGGCGCGCGATGCAGGGATCAGACATGCCGGGATCAGAGCCGTTGCGCATCAGCCGACAGGTGATGCGGGAGTACCTGGCCGTGATCACCTGGCCACAGACGTGGCCGGTGGCCGTGAGCCGAGTAGAAGCGCTCCATGACATGCTGCGTCTTGCCCCCATCTTCCAGGTCCTGGAGGACGGCCCCGCGGTGACAGACCAACTGGCAGCGTTGAGCCGGGTGGTGACCTTCAGGGGCAGCCAGGTCCACGACGCCAACATCGTCGCGACGATGCTGGCGTATGGTGAGCGCCGGCTGTTGACCTTCAACAGAGAGGACTTTCTGCGGTACGGAGACCGGATTGAGCTGGTCGAGCTATAGCGGGAGTCGATCCACGATTGGGTGACGAGATCTGGCACTGGACGGTGGGAATGCCGAAATGACCACCGCGTGCAGCCAATGGACGTGTTCAAGCGAAGGGAGTGGTAGTGATGAAGGGTTACGTTGTTGTAGAGACCGAGCTTCAGGAGACCGAAGTGTTCCTGGGGTTCGTCAACAAGGTCCTCGGGGCTATTGACGCACACGGGGGACGATTCCTCGTGCGGACCAGCGACGTCGAGCCGGTCGAGGGCGACTGGTCGCCCAAGCGCCTGGTGGTCATGGAGTTCGACAGCGTGGATGCTGCCAAGGGGTTCGTCAACGCCACGTACGCCGACCCGGAAGAGGTTGCCCGCCGGACCTGGACGTCCAGGGTGCTGATAGCAGGGGGCTACGAGTCCGCGGGGTAAGGCAGGTCTACGGTATGGTTAGAGGACTGTAGGTCAGCATCCGGGGCGACTGCAACCGGGCATTTCCTGACGATGTCTTGACTGTAGGACGATGGGGAGGTTGGCAAACGAATTGACTACCGGGAACGCCGACCTGCCCATCCGGTTTGAGCCCGAGGAGGCGTGTCCTCCGTCGACCGCATTGGTGGTCGGATTTCAGGGGGCCGCGCTCATTCTGGCGCCGACGGCGCTGAACGTGGCGGTCGCCATCCGGTCTGCCGGGCTCGATGACGACTTTTTGACGTGGAGCATCTTCGCCGCGCTGCTGGTCAGCGCGGCGATCACGGCGTTCCAGGCATTCCAGTACTGGCGGTTCGGCGCAGGCCACATCGTGCTCACCTGTCCGGCGGCGCTGTTCATCGGCATCATGGTTGCGGCGGTGTCCGCGGCCGGACCTGAAACGTTCGCGAGCCTGCTGGTCGTGTGCAGCGTGATCCAGGTCGCGCTGGCGCAGTGGCTGCCAACGCTGCGCAAGATCTTCACGCCGGTGGTCACGGGGACGGTGACCATGCTGATCGCCGTCAGCGTGCTGCCGATCGCATTCGACAGCGTCCAGGACGTGCCCGCCGGCGCCCCGGCAGCCTCGGGCCCGGTGATCGCCGGGGTAACGCTGCTGGTCTCCGTGGTGGTGACGCTGTACGCGAAGGGACGGTGGCGGCTCGTCGGGCCGTTCATCAGCATCGCGGCGGGGTGTGCAGTCGCGGCCGCGTTCGGGGTGATCGACGCGGACCGCATCGTCAACGCCGGGTGGTTCGGCATCCCATCGCTGCCGTACTCGGGTTGGGACCTCACGCCCGGCAGGGAATTCTGGTTGCTGCTGCCCTCGTTCGCGATCCTCACGCTGATCCTTGGCATCAAGACGATCAGCGACGGCGTGGCGATCCAGCAGGGGTCACGGCGGAGGCCGCGGGCGATCGACTTCCGGCAGATCCAGGGCATGCTGAGCGTCAACGGCATCGGCATGCTGCTGGGCGGCATCACGAGCACGCTGCCGCCGATGTCCTATTCCTCATTCAGCGTCTCGCTCATAAGCCTGACCGGCGTTGCCGCCCGCCGGGTTGGCATTGGCGTGGCGGTGGTCATGGTGGTGCTGGCACTGTCCTCAAAGCTTGCCTCAGTCCTGCTGACTATCCCGGGGCCCGTGCTGGGCGCGTACCTGATGCTGGCCATGGGCATGCTCTTCGTCAGCGGGTGGCAGACAATCCTGCGCGAAGGCCTCGATCCGAGCCGGGTGCTGGTGGTCGCGCTGGCCAGCGCGCTGGGTTTGGGGCTGCACAATCACTCGATCACGCGGGACCTCTTTGGCGAGGAACTGGGCGGGCTGATCGGGAGCGGGGTCACAATCGGCGCCGTGGTTGCGGTCGGTATGACGCTCATGCTCAGGGCGATCGACACTATACGCTCGCTGCGGTCGCGGTTGGAGGTGACGCTGGACATGGCGTCGCTGCCGGCGGTCGACGAGTTTCTGGCCGGTGTGGCAACGAGACTGGCATGGAACGAGGCCTCGGCGTTGCGGCTGCGCGCCGCGGGGGAAGAGGCGCTCGCCAGCATGCTGGCGAAGGAGGACGGCGACGATGGCTCGCAGCAACCGCGCCTGATCATCGGGGCGCGACCGCAGGGGGCGATGGTAGAGCTGGAGTTCGTTGCGACGACGAGGCAGGAGAACGTCGAGGACCAGCTGGCGTATCTGTCCCACGAAGCCCCCACAGAGACGTTTGACGACCTCTCACTGCGGCTGCTGCGGCATCACGCCTCCGCTGTGCGGCACCAGAAGTTCCACAGCGTGGATATCCTCACGGTGCAGGTCGAGGGCGGCAGCTAGGCGGGCGGCGGCCGGGCGACGGTTAGCACCAAGCGCGGGGGTTTCGGCACCCGTGCACTCCCTTCGAGAGCCTCAAGACGGGCTTAGATGTGCCTCTGGCGAACGGCCTCCCCGGGCCCGTCCCCTGGATCCCGGCCCCGTATCGGGGTACGGGGCAGGCTTTCCGCCGGGATGGAGGTTTGGAATGTGTGCGGCTGCGACAGACCCGGGAGCGGTGGTGCGCGGCCGGCCGGCTATGTGAGCCGGTCGAGGACCTGCGAGAGCGTTGAGACCTCCGGGCCGGGCCAGGGGTCCTTCGCGTCGGGGTAGGACTCGTAGGGGACGTGGATGCGGAGGGCGGTCATGCCGGCCTGCTCGGCGCCGGGGAGCTCGCCGCTCCTGCCGTCGCCGACGAAGAGACAGCGTTCGGGCGCGACACCCAAGCGTGAGCACGCCAGGGCGAAGATGGCAGGATCCGGCTTCCGCATTCCAACCTCGCAAGACAAGAGCGCCGCGTCGAAGTAGGGCGGGAACGGCGTGCTGGGCCAGAGCATCTCCGTTGCCCAGGAGCAGTTGCTTATCAGGCCCACGCTGAGGCCCTTAGCCCGAATCGAGGCGAGGGTGTCCAAGGCGTCGGGACGGGGATCCAGGCGGTCGCGGAAGAAGTCCACTCGCAGGCCAAAGGCTTCGGCCGCGCTGTCCGCACTCGGCGCCACGCCCAGCTCACCGCACAACGCCGTGACGTAGGCTTCGAACGAGCCATGGACGCCGGTCGCGCGTTGGGCAACCGTCGAGGACCACAGCGCCATGAAGGGGTCCTGGGGCGCGCCAAGGACGGCGGCAATCTCCTGCGTCACGCGGTCGAGCTCGGCACGGCGTTCCGGGGTACCGGTGGTCTCGTCCACCAGGGTGCCGTAGAGGTCGAATATGACGGCATCAAAGGGCAAATGCGCACCTCTTGTCGTGGGTCCGGTTGGCCGATAGGTGTTGCCAACGGCCCGGTGATGTTTGTTCATGTTACCACTGATGGTGTGAGGCAGAGGTGTAATGTGCCTTCGATGCGTGCATGGGGTGGGCGTGGGAGCCTTCGGGAGGACGGAACAGCTTTGGGATGTGCGGGCTGCGGAGGGGGTACCCTGCGCTTCCGGATTCCCGCCCCCTTATTGGAGTGCGGGGCATGCTTTCGGCGGGACGGAAGCGGGAGGGGTTGGGGTTGAGACGGGCTCGGGGCTAGCGAACCCCCACTACCCGTCCCCTCTGGATTCCTGCCTTCGCAGGAATGACGAGGTGGGGGTGGGGCCGGTCGAAGGTGGTAGTTGGCTGCGGGGGAGGTTCCCGCCATTTGGCGGGACGGGCGTTTCGCGAATCGCCCTTACGCCCCGAAACCCTGCCCACCCTCCCCGCGCCACCCCTGGATCCCGGCCTCCGCCGGGATGGAGGTGGGAGGAGGCGGGGCTGCGAAGGAGTTGGGGTATGCGGTCCCCCACTACCCGTCCCCTCTGGATTCCCCCGCCCCCGTATCGGAGTACGGGGCAAGCTTCACGGGGGCAGGCTCTGCCTTCGCAGGAATGACGAGGTGGGGGTGGGAGACTGCCAAGTTGGCCGCAATTGGGGGGTGATTGCCTAGCCAATTGCCGTTGGTCTTGCGTACCATCGGTGTCCGATCGTCCTCGAGATGGGCACTATATCCGGACAGACTGCTGGGAGGGCTTGTGCGCCCATGACTACATCGACTGATATTCATGCGCTTTTGAAGGCGCATTTTGGGTTTGAGAGTTTCCGGGGGCAGCAGGAGGCTGTGATTTGGCGGGTGCTGGGGGGTGGGGACTCGCTGCTGCTGACGCCTACGGGGGGCGGGAAGTCGTTGTGCTACCAGCTTCCGGCCCTGGCGATGGATGGGGTGACGCTGGTGGTGTCGCCGCTGATCGCGTTGATGAAGGACCAGGTGGACGGGTTGAGCGCGAACGGGATTGCGGCGCGGTTCATCAACAGCACGCTGCCGATGCGGGACATCGAGCGGGTGCAGGCGGAGGTGCGGCGGGGGGACGTGAAGATCCTGTACGTCGCGCCGGAGCGGCTGTCGGCGCCGGGGTTCCAGCGGTTCCTGAGCGGGCTGAGAGTCAGCCTGATCGCCATCGACGAGGCGCACTGCATCTCGGAGTGGGGGCACGAGTTCCGGCCGGACTACCGGAACCTGCGGCAGCTGCGGTCGATGTTCCCGCGGACGCCGGTGCTGGCGCTGACGGCGACGGCGACGGAGCGGGTGCGGCGGGACATCGTGGAGCAGCTGAACCTGCAGGGTGCAGAGGTTTTCGTCTCGAGCTTCAACCGGGCGAACCTGAGCTATGGGGTGCGGGCGAAGGACAACGTCGAGCGGCAGGTGGCGTCGTTGCTGGAGCGGTGGAAGGGGAGCCCGGCGATCGTGTACTGCTTCTCGCGGCAGGAAACGGAGGACGTGGCGGCGTCGCTGCGGGCTCGGGGCGTCGACGCGCGGGCGTACCACGCGGGGCTCGGCGCGGAGGAGCGACGACGGGCGCAAGACGACTTCTCGCGGGACCGGGCGGCGGTGATCGTCGCGACGATCGCGTTCGGGATGGGGGTCGACAAGCCGGACGTGCGGCTCGTGGTGCATACGAGCCTGCCGAAGTCGGTGGAGAGCTACTACCAGGAGACGGGGCGGGCCGGGCGCGACGGGCTGCCGAGCGAGTGCGTGCTGCTTTTCAGCTACGGCGACAAGGTGCGGCAGGAGTTTTTCATCAAGCGAATTGAGGACGAGGGGGAGCAGGGGAACGCGCAGGAGAAGCTGGACCAGATGGTGCGGTTTGCGCAGCTGCACTCGTGCCGGCGGCGGTATTTGCTGGAGTACTTCGGCGAGCGGTGGGACGCGGAGGAGTGCGGCGGGTGCGACGTATGCCTGGCGAGCGAGGAGCGGGGGGAGTTCGACGCGACGGAGATCGCGCAGAAGGCGCTTTCCGCTGTCGTGCGGACCGGGGAGAGGTACGGGGCGGCGCATGTTACGGGCGTGCTGGTGGGCAGCCGGGAGAAGCGCATCCTGGCTGCGGGGCACGACGAGCTGAGCGTGTACGGCATCGTCAAGGACCTCGACCGGGGCCAGCTGCGGGAGGTGCTCGGGCTGCTGCAGGCGCGGGGGCTGCTGGCGCTGAACGACGGGGAGTACCCGACGCTGCGGGTCACGGACGCGGGGCGGGGGTTCCTGCAAGGCCGCGAGAGACTGTCGCTGCCGGTGCTGCGGACGGAGAGGCGGGCGGCGGCGCGGCTGTTCGACGGGGAGTCGCTGGAGTACGACGCGGAGCTCTTCGAGGAGCTGCGGGCGCTACGGCGGCGGCTGGCGGACGAGCAGGACGTGCCCGCGTTCGTGGTGTTCGGCGACGTGTCGCTGCGGCACATGGCGGCATCGCGGCCGACGACGGCGGAGGCGTTTACGCGGGTGCCAGGCGTCGGGCAGGCGAAGCTGGCGGCGTACGGCGGGGCGTTCACGGACGCCGTCCGGCGGTACGTCGAGGAGCACGGGATTGCGGCGGAAGAGCCCTCGGCGCCGTCGCTGTTCGTCGGTCCGGCGCGGGCGAACGGGCAGCGGCGATCGACGCGCGACAGCACGCGGGAGCTGCTGGCGCGGGGGCTGTCGGTAGAGGCGATCGCGCGGGAGCGGGGGATCTCGGCGAAGACGGTGCTGGGGCACATCGAGAGCCTGGACCGCGGGGGGGAGGCGCTGGAGGTGGGGCACCTGGCGCCGCCGGCGGAGCGGATGCGGCGGATCGAGGAGGCGTTCGGGGTGTGCGGGAGCGCGTTTCTGCGGCCGGTGTGGGAGTATCTCGGGTCGGAGTTTGGGTACGACGAGATTCGGGTTGCGCGGGTGTGTTTGCGGCAGTCGGGGCGGTTGGAGGGGTAGGGGGGCGGCTTGTGCAGCTATTGCCAAACATTCCATAAAAGGAATATATTGAAAATATGCCTTGGGAGGCCGAGTACACGAACCAATTTGGGCAGTGGTGGGAAGGACTAACGGAGAGCCAACAAGACGCAATAGCCGCCCGGGTCGAGCTTCTCATGGAGCGAGGCCCCAACCTGCCTTACCCGTTCTCCTCGGACATCATCGGGTCGCGCCACGGCGCCATGCGAGAGCTCCGGGCGCAAGCCGCGGGCCGGCCTTTGCGCGTCCTGTATGCCTTCGACCCCAGGCGAATGGCCATATTGCTCATTGGCGGCGACAAGACGGGCATCGACAGGTTCTACGGAGAATACGTCCCGTGGGCTGACAGACTCTATGACGACCACTTGGAGGAACTGCGAGGGGAGGGGTTGATTCAATGAGTGGGCGCCAGCCATTCAACAAATTAACCGAGGGGTTCTCGAAGGAGCGGCGGGAACGCATCGAAGCAATCAAGGCCGAATTGGTTGCTGAGTTGCCGCTGCACGAGCTTCGGCAGGCGCTGAAGATCACGCAGAGGGACCTGGCCGATCAGTTACAGGTGAATCAGCCCGCTGTTTCCAAGCTGGAGCAACGCGCTGACATGTACGTGTCCAGTCTCCGGTCATACATCGAGGCTGCGGGCGGGAGACTGAAGATTGTGGCAGAGTTTCCCGAAGGCGAGGTGGTCATTTCCAACTTCTCCCAGATTGGCGGGACGGAAGGGGAGTAGTGCCCCTGCGAGTTCTATCCATTCAGCAGTATTTGGGCCTTCGATGGCCTCCCGGACCCCTCCCCTGGATCCCGGCTTCCGCCGGGATGGAGGCGGAAATAGTTGTTTGATTCCCCCTAAGATGTGTGAGCGTCACCCCCAACGCCAGCCCCTCTGGATTCCCCCTTTCGCGGGGGCTGGCTCTGCCTTCGCAGGAATGACGCTGGCGGGGTCGATTGCTGCTGTTGAACGGGAGTTAGCGCTTCAAGATGAGGGCTTGGCAGAACTTGGCGGTGTCGTAGAGGTCTGGGATGTCTACGTACTCGCGGGTGGTGTGCATTAGGTTGGTGGACATGCCTACGACGACGGCGGGGATTCCGTGGCGGTTGAAGACGTTGGCGTCTGTGCCGCCGCCGGTGGGCTTGAGGTCGGGGTGGAGGCCGAGGTCGCCGAGGACGCCGGTGGCGCGCTGGACCATGACGTGGTCATTGGGCAGGTGGTAGGTGTGGAACTGAACGGTGAGGTCGCCGACGATCTTGGCCTCCGAGTAATCTGAGCGGGCCTTCGAGAGGGCGTCCTCTACCTGGAGGCGGAGGAGTTCGAGGGTCTCGGTGTTGCGGGAGCGAAACTCGCCGGAGAAGAAGGCCTCCTCGGGGACGGCGTTTCGGACGCTGCCGCCGCTAATCAGGCCGACGTTGATGGTGGTCTCGTCGTCCATGCGGCCCTGAGGGAGGCGGCCGATGATGTCGGCGGCGATGCGGATGGCGTTGAGGCCCTTCTCGGGCTCGACGCCGGCGTGGGCGGAGCGGCCGGTGACGTGGACGTCGAAGCCGACGTAGGTGGGGCTGGCGGTGATGACGGTGTTGACGGGGCCGTTGCCATCGAAGACGACGGCCTGCTTGGCCTGCACCAAGGAGAAGTCGAGGTTCCAGGCGCCGACGAGGCCGATCTCCTCGCCGCGGGTGAAGACGAGCTGGACGGGGATGCGCTGGAGGCCATCCTCGCGGACGGACTCGAGTGCCTCGAGGATGGCGGCGATGCCTGCCTTGCAGTCGCCGCCGAGGATGGTGGTGCCGTCGGTGTGGACCTCGTCACCGACGACGCGGGGCTTGATGCCGTGGCCGGGATTAACGGTGTCCATGTGGGCGGAGAGCATGAGGGGGTCGGAGCCCTCCTCGGATGCGAGCAGGTTGCCGTGGGCGTCGCGGGCGATGGTGAAGCCGAGGTTGGTGAGACGGCGGGTTAGGTCCTGGGCCATCTCCTCCTCCTCACCGGAGGGAGAGTCGATCTGCACGATGTCGCAGAAGGTGGTTACGAGTCGGTCCTTGTCCAGCATGTTGGCCTCCGGGCGCGGGGTGGGCGAGTGTTGGGGGCATTGTACAGGATGGGGCGGGGGATTGACCGGCATCGTCACCCGGTCAGGAGGGCAGGCGCATTCTTGCTGCTAGTACTGGCGGGATGTCGGGGATATGCGACCAAGAGAGGGTTTTGTAGTCTTCCTCGATTGCGTCGAGGGTTGGTTCGAGGATGCCGTCCATGACGAAGCCGGCTTGGAAGCAGGCGTTTAGCAGGTCGCTCAGGGGGCGGTGGAAGTACCAGTGCGGTTCCGGCTGCCCGAGCATGGCGATTCCCTTTGCGGCGTAGGGCTGGGCATACCTCGACACCTTGACGGACCTCTCGACTGTGGCGTCCCCGCCGCGTTCGTGACGCTCCATGACCATTGTCATTTCGGGTGAGTTGAAGCAGGGGTGCATGACCGAAAAGACAAATCGGCCGCCGGGCTTCAGGAGGACGGGCAAGGCGCCGATGAGCGGGGCGATGTCTGACATGTCCATGAGGGCCATTGAGCAGACGGCCGCGTCGAAGCGAGTTTCGGCCAAGCTGAGCAGGGCTTCGGAGTTGACGGCGTCAATGACGCGGTAGTCGACGGGGAGGGCTGCGCTTGTCCGGGCCTTCGCGATGTCGATCATTGGGGCCGAGAAGTCAAAGGCGGTAACCGTAGCTCCCAGCTCGGCCATGCGGCGGGCGAACTGCCCGTTGCCGCAGGCGGCGTCGAGGATGCGCTGGCCGCTCTCAAGCTCCAGCAATGCCAGCGTAGCCGGTTCCACCAGCTTCCTGTGGAACTCGTTGCCCTCGCCCATCCGTTGGGCCCAGAACGCTGCGTTGGTGTCCCACGCTGTCCGGGACTGGCCGTGCAGGCCTGCGAAGTCAGCTTCTGTCATGGCTCTCCCCCTCACACGTCACGGGCGCGCCTCTGAAGAATCGCCGGAATGAAACGGAGCGGACAGAGCGCGCTCGCCGCCTACCCGGCGGTTTCTCCGGCGCGGTCTTCCGCGACGCGGCGGTCCGTTTCTTCCCAGAAGCGCTGGAGCGAGGCGTCGGCGCGGGAGTAGTCGTAGGAGTGGTAGCGGCCCTGGCGGAGGCGGACGACGTCGCCGTTGAAGTAGCGCTCGTAGAGGATCTGGCGGGAGCCGAACTGGGTGCCGATGAAGTCCCAGATGAGGCGGAAGAGCCGGACGCGGTCGAAGGCCTCGGAGCGGGCGCCCTGGAAGTACTTGTCGATGAGGGGGCGCATGGCGCTGTCGAAGTCGTCCTCGGTGGGGGTGAGCATGAGGCCGGCGGCGGCGAGTTGCTGGAGGATGTCGGTGACGCGCTGGTAGGCGTCAGGGGCCCAGTGGCGCATGGCGTGGCAGGGCTCAGGGGAGAGCCAGATGCCCTCGCCCATCCAGGGGGCGGCGTCGGCCTCCATGGCGCGGAGGTAGGCGCGGACGGTCTCGGTGGTGTCGATGATCTCGGCGACCTTCTCCTGGACGTGGGAGTGGACGCCGATGCCGATGGCGTCGCAGAGGGCGTGGGCCATGCCGACGGCGAACTCCAGCTTGGCGATGTTCTTCACGGCGACGTGCTGCATGTACTGTCGCCACATGATGCCGAGGTTGATGAGGTGGTTGTGGAGCTGCCAGTCGCCGTAGCAGAAGACGCGTTCCCAGGGGACGAGGACGTCATCGAAGACGGCGAGGGCGTCCATCTCGTCGAAGCGGCTGGAGAGGGGCTGGTCGTAGAGGGAGCGGCCCTTGTCGAAGCTCTCGCGGCAGATGAAGCTGAGGCCCTTTGTCGCGACGGGGATGGCGAAGCCGAGGGCGTACATCTCCTCCTCCTCGCCGCGCAGGGGCCGGTACGGAGGGACGAAGAGCTCGTCGGTGAAGGGCGCGAGGGTGGCGAGGAGCTTGGCGCCGCGGAGGATGATGCCCTCCGAGGTGGTGTCGACGACGCCGACGGGGATGTAGGGGTCGGACTGCTGGCCGACGGACACGCCGCGGTTGACCTGCGGGTGGCCGAAGCAGTGGGTGAGCGACAGGTCGTTGTCGCGGATGTAGGCGTGGTAGTCGACGAGGTTTTGGGCGAAGCGCTTGTCGGTGCGGCCGTGCAGCTCGGCCATCTGGCGGGTGGCGGTGACCTGGATGTTCACGTAGTCGGGGGTGCGGCCGAGGATGCCGTGGTGGGCGTGTGAGACGATCTCGAGGGCGCGGCGGCGGCGGAGCAGGTCCTCCTGGCTGTTGGGGATGATGTAGGAGAGGCCGACGGGGTCGCCGGTGGCGGGCGAGCGGAAGGTCATGTCGTCGTGCAGGGCCGGGTCGTGCTGGAGGTCGTAGAGGTCGGCGAGGGTGCGGGCCATGCGGCCGAGCTTGGGGTGGGTGGTGACGTCATGGATGAGCTCGCCCTCGAGCCAGATCTCGCGGGAGTCCCGGAGGCCGTCGAGGAACTGGCGGCCCGTGCGAATGCCCATGTGAATACCCCCCTGCGTGCGCTGTGCTGCTAGAGATTCTAGCAGGGCGGGGGCGGCGTTGAAACGTTCGGGCCCGCCCCGAGTGGGTTGACCGCAGGGGTGGGTCGCAGCAGAGTGGCACGGAGAGGCGAGGCAGGCCCTTTGACAGGCTCAGGGCGAACGGACATGGGGAGGGCGGTCCACGAAGGCGTCGGGGCGCGGGCAGCCCCACCCCTGGATCCCGGCTTTCGCCGGGATGGAGGTGGGGGGAGGTCTCCTCCGACGGATTCAGGACGGGCTGAAGGCGAAGGGAGTCATTGGCCAAAGGAGGCGCAGATGGAGCGCAAGGCGAGGGTGAAGACGTTCTCGTTTCACTGGGGGAGCGGGTACATTGCGGAGGAGGCGCAGGTGGACGGGGAGCACCATGTGCCGACGTTCCAGCTGATGCGGTACACAGAGGGGCACGCGGCGGGCAGCGTGAGCCTTCGGTTCTGCCAGTACAACCACCGGGGCGGCTTCCGTCGATCGCCGCTGATGATGGGCGAGGAGGAGGTCGAGATGATGCGGGAGGCGCTGAAGGAGACGCCGGAGCTGCTGGCGATGCTGCGGCGGCTCGTCGAGGACTAGGGACGGGGTGGAGCAATTCGCCCTACGTGGCGCAACTGCCCCGTATCTACTATGGCATTCGGCACCATGACAGCGTACACTAGACGCGGCTACCCGCTATGTGCTTGAATAATGTTGTGTCACCAGCAAGGCGGTAGGCAGGGTGCGCCCACGAGGTTTACGGGAATTTGCCCTGTAAACATGCTGACTTGGGCAGCGGGATGGGGTAGCATCCGTCCCATATTTGGGACACAGCCACCCATGCCCGGCAAAACGCATAGAGCGCTCGCCCACGCCGTGGCCGCGGGAACTGAGTGGAGTAAGACTCCAGCGCGGGCCGGCCAGAACTGGATTACCAGACACGCATAAAACCCGCAGGTGTGGGGAGGCCACCAAACAGCACTTGTGAGGAAGGGAGACAATGAACGCCTACGGAAGCATCCTACGCTGGCTCGCACCACTCGCTGTGCTCTTGATGGTCGTAGCCTTTGCCGCCGCCTGTGAGGGTGAGCGGACGATAGTGCCAAGCCCGACGCCCGTCGTGGCGCCGACGGCGGTACCGCTGCCGACGGCCACGCCGCGGCCGGCGCCAACGCCGATGCCGACACCGGACGTGCCGTCGCACACGTACAGCTACGCGGCCGCGTGCTCCAACATCACGTCCAAGTTCAACTTCACGTTCATCTCCTTTGTCGGCGGGATCACATGGGGATCGGTGGTGGAGCTGGCGGACGCGAACATCGGCGGATACAGCTTGCTCTACCCGCCGCCGGAACTCGAGGCGTTCAACTCGGCGCAGATCGACCTGCTTACAGCGCTGCGGGACCGCGGGCTGCAGGAGCGGAGCGACCGGGTCGTGATCCACGACATAGCGGCGGCCCTGGGCGGGCAGATCCCGGCAGACGGACAGCTTGGCGCCGAGGGTCAGCAGGCGATGGCAGGGTTCTTCGGGCCGTCGTTCGTGCAGGCATTCGTGGCGCAGCAGACGACGATCGCGGCGCTGCCGGGCGACCTGCAGGCGCTGATGGCGGAGGCCAACTGCATCGTGCGGGTGGGAGTCTAGGCCGGAGGACACGGCCGACGAGCCGCACAACAACAAGACATGCGCAGGGGCGCGGGGCTACGGCCGCCGCGCCCCTGTTTTTTGTGCCGCTCTTCGATTTGGGGCGCGCGCCGGGAGTGAACTTGCGGGTGTGTGCGCGTTCTGCTTTTCCAAGGACTGCGACTGCACTATGATGCGCGCATGAAGGACCAAGCCGCAGAGGTCAGAAACGCATTCCGCGAGTCCGCGATGCAGTTCATCGACGTCGTCGAGCGAACGCCGGCGGAGGCGTGGGACGCCCCCGGGCTGGGGGAGTGGACGCTGCGGGAGCTGGTGGCGCACGTGCTGGGGGCATTCCGTGGGCCCGACATCGCCGAGCCGGATGACGGGGAGATTGCGGCGGAGAGCGCCGCTGCGTACTACGTCAAGGCGATGGACTCGCCGCGGATCCACGAAGAGGTCGCCGAGCGGGCCCGACGGAGCGTGGAAGCGTTCGGCGAGGACCTGGCGGAGGCTGCGCGGACCGTCGTGGCGCGGTGCGTTGGGGCCGTCGAGGGGCTGGACGACGACGCGGCGGTGACGACCAACATCGGGGCGGTGCGGCTGATCGACTACCTGCCGACGCGCGTCCTGGAGGTAGTGGTCCACACGCTGGACATCGCGGACGCTGCCGGGGTGGCGTTCGAGCCGGGGCATGACGGGCTGAGAGTATCACTGGCCCTGCTCGGGGAGATAGCGGTCGAGAACGGGGACGGCGCGGCGCTCGCGCTGGGGTTGAGCGGGCGGCGGGCGCTACCCGGCGGGTACAACGTCCTGGCGTGAGGGGCTGCGCCAAGGGCGCGCTGGAGACGCCGGGCTGGCGGCGAGCGTTGCGTCCGCGGGGCCTCGACCGGCCCTGGGTCTCGGCGACGCATTCCCGGGACCGCTGCCGTCCAAGACCCTGCACGTACGGCTTCACAGCTACGAAACCGAGAGAACCCCCACGTATTGACAAATTATATAAACTAGTTTATTATGCAAACTTAAGCACAGGAGGATGCATCGAGAGTAAGGGGGTAAGCCATGTTGGCATCGGATGGTGAAACGAGGGGTCCCACGCCACAGGAGAGCCGGGACGTCATCTACGAAACGCTCGAGCGGACGCGGAGCTCGCTGTACGTGGCGGGGTCTGCGACGATCCTGATCCTGTGGGGCGTGATAGGAGCGGTAGGGCTGCTGGCGGAGTACAGCATCTTGACGTGGGGGGCTGACCTGCGGGCGGACTATCCGTGGATCAGCGGGCCGCTGTGGATGGCGCTGGTGGGCACGGGGTTCACGGCGAGCGCGGTGATAGGCAGCCGGGCGGGACAGAGGGCGGCGCCGGGGCAGGTCTCGCGGGACGCGGGCTTTCGGGTGTTCCTGTTCTGGCTGGCGATAGGGATGGCGGCGTTTGCGTTGCCCGGGTTGGGGGGAGCCTGGACCGGCGACAGCCCCGACGTGAACACGCCGCGGATCGCCATTGGCATCGCGGGGCTGGGGTTCGTGCTGTTCGGCATCATGGTGAGGCCGATGCTGGCGGTGATCGGCGTGGGCCTGCTGGCGGCATATTACGTGCCCAGCTACCTGCTGGACGATGTGGCGCTGGCGGTGTCGGCGGCGCTGTGGCTGGCAGTCGCGGCACTGGGCATGCTGTGGGTGAAGAAGAGCGGGGTGGCATGAGCGAGGAGCCCATCGTCCTCAACGAGACGATCCACCAGTCGACGCGGCTGCGGATCATGACACTGCTGGTGTACCAGCCGTCGATGGACCGGGTGGCGTACGGGTTCATCCAGGAGACGCTGGGCTTGACGGGCGGGAACCTGACGATCCACCTGCGGAAGCTGGAGGAGGCGGGGTACATCAGCATGACGAAGGAGTTTGTGAGCACGAAGCCGCGGACGTGGGTGCGGGCGACGCCGTCGGGGCTGCGCGCGTACGCGGACTACCTCGGCAACCTGGAGCGGGCGCTGCAGGCGCGGCCGGAGGGGGAGGGGTAGGGGCGCGGCGGCTCTCGGCGAGCGCGCTACTTCACCCAGTCGAGGACCTGCGCGAGGGCGGAGACGGCGGGGCCGGACCAGGGGTCCGCGGCGTCGGGCAGGGTCTCGTAGGGGACGTGGATGCGGAGGGCGGTCATGCCGACCGTCTCGGCGCCGGGGAGCTCGCCGCTGTTGCCGTCGCCGACGTAGAGGCAGCGGTCGGGGGCGACGCCGAGTCGCTCGCAGGTCGAGTGGTAGATGCGGGGGTCGGGCTTGCGCAACCCCGTTTCGCAGGAGAAAGTCGTCACGTCAAAGTGGGGCGGGAAGGGCGTGTCCGGCCAGAGCGCGGGGGTCTCCCAGGAGCAGTCGGTAATGAGGCCGATGCGGTGGCCCGACGCACGGAGCGCGGCGAGGGTGTCGAGGCAGTCGGGGCGGGGGACGAGGCGCTCGCGGAAGAACTCCGTTCGGAGCGCCAGCGCGTCGGCCATGCCGGCCGTGTTGGGCTCGACGCCGAGCTCGGCGCAGAGGGCGGCCACGTAGTCTGCGAACGAGCCGCAGTCGCCCGTCATGCGCTGGGTGATGGTCGCGTTCCAGAGCTGCACGAAGGGGTCCGGCGGAGCGCCCACGAGTTCGGCGACCTCGCTCGTCGTGCGGTTGTAGCCGCCGAGCCTTGCGACGGAGCCGGTGGTCTCGTCGACGAGGGTGCCGTAGAGGTCGAAGATGACGGCGTTGAACTTCATGGGCGTGCTCCATTTTCTGCGAACAATCAATCGGCGCGCTCTACCACCAGAGGGGTAATGTCACTCCAGCTGTAGGACACTTCCACCAAGTTTACCCTTCCGATGGTGGCCGTTCTGTTGCCAAATTGCTCTCCACCCAAGGACTCGTAGAACTGCCGGGCGGTCTGATTGTCCTCTAGGACCCATGCCAAAGCCGAGATGAACCCATCGGCACGCAGCCGCTGAGCCACTGCCGAGACAAGCCTTCGCCCGATGCCTCTTCCTTGATACGCTTCCAGTACATAGATGGCATAGATCTCACCGTCACCGGCCTGGTTGGCTTCGCGCACTGCGCCGCCAGTCGCGAAGCCAACAACCTCTCCAAGGTCATTCTCCGCAACGAAATAGCTGGAAGCGGGTTGGTCTGTCGTTAGGATCTCAACCCACATTCCCTCCATGTCTCGGTACGAGAGTCCTGCGAGGTATTCTTCAGGCACGATACCGGCATATGTGGCTCGCCAGGTGTCGACGTGAACCCTTGCAATAGGTCCAGCGTCCACGGGGATGGCGGCCCTTATCCGCACTGCAATCTTTCCAGGGTCGGTTTCCACGGCAGGTTCACTTATTCCCTTCCCCTACAAAAGCTGCGCGCTCAGCCAGGTCGCCGTCACAGAGGCCGTCTCTTCTATGGCATCTGCCTGGGTCCTTTCGGAGCCTTCCGGCATTTCGTAGGAATGATTGGCGCCCTCAATAACGTGCAGAGTAGCGCGGCGGCCGAGGTCGTCGAGTACGGACCTGAGTTCAGCTAGGGGCGCTTCCTCTTCGTCGCGGCTTCCCTGGACGAAGAGCATTGGGGCCGGCACGTGCTGCAGGTGGACGACGGTGTCGTCCATGACGTGGCGCCAATGGCTGGGGAAGACGTAGAGGACGGCGCCGCGCACCTCCGGCCATTCCTCGCGGGTCAGGACGAGGGAGACTAGTTGCGCACTCATTGAGCGGCCGCCGAGGAAGAGCGGCAGGTCCGGCAGGAGGGCCTGTGCGGCGTCCTTGGCGGACGTGGTCGTCGTCAAAAGGACGTCCAAGGGGTCGATGTGTTCAACGGCATACACCTGCCCGCGCTGGCCGTAGGGGTAGTTGTAGCGGAACGTCGCGACGCCGTGCTGCGCGAGGGCGTCGGCAAGCCGGACCATCAGGGGCCGGTGAATCGGCGTCCCGGCCCCCGGGCCCAGCACCAACAGGGCGAACGCGTCGTCCGGTTCGATCAGCACAGCCGTGACCTCGGGTCCGCCCGGCGTCGCGAGCAGTTTGTGTTCAGTTGTTGCCATCAACCAACGTCCCTACGTCCCCAGCGTTGCTACGCTGAAGACGACGGAGAAGGGTTTGCAGTAGATGACGACGCTCTTGATGGCCGAGATGTCCACGTCCGCGGGGATGGTGTAGTTCTGGTTGCCGCGGTTGCCCTTGAGCGGGCCGAGGTCGGCGTAGCCGGGGAGCTTGACCTCGTTGCCGCGCGTTGGGTCGGCGTGCGGCGAAAGGATGACGTGGAGCGCGGGGCCGTTGGTGACGTCGAGGTTCTCGAGGCGCAGGAGATGGCCGCCGCCGGGGGCGGTGAAGATGATGGCCTGCCCGCTGCCCTGGTGGAAGGCGTCGGCGTCCTTGAAGGCGCCGGTCGTCACCTGGGTGACCTCGCCCGTCGCGGCGGCCATCATGCCTTCCATGACGGCAGCGCCGCCGTCGACGCCCATCGAAGCGACGTCCATGCCGGAACCGAGCATCGTGCCGGCGGTGATGGAGAGGCCGGAGGGCATTGCCTCCTCCATGACGGGGGCGTCGACCATTGCCATGCCGGCCATGACCATCTCGACGTCGGTGCGCTCCATGCCCTCGGGGACGGTGGCGTTGAGGGCGAAGGGGAACTCCTCCTCGACGGTGACGTTGGTGAAGAGGGGCGAGGCAAGCGACCACGCCAGGAACAGCGCGACGATGGCCACGGGCGTGCCGCCGATGATGAAGGGCGCCTTGTGGCGCATGATGAAGAGGTGCCAGCCGAGCCGGTACGCGACGTAGAGCGCTGCCGCAAAGGCGATTATGAAGACCGCGCCGATGATAAACCGGTACTCGTAGAGGTCCGCAAAAGCCCGTTCGATGTCGCCAAAGGTTGCCATGGACACCCCCTTCTCGGCGTCGCAGGCCTGTGCCGGCCTGCGGGGGCCGACTGTGTTACGAATTCGCTCTACTTTCATTGTAGCGCGAGCGGGAATCGGCGCGCACTCCCCATCGTTGGCGGGGGCTGGTATCCTAGAGCGACGCACACACACCGCCCTGGTCGCATCGCGGCTCGGGGCATCGACGGAGAGGGCATTCATGGAAGAGGAGACCAATGGGACGCCCAAGCGGGCGATGATCGTCATTGCGCACCCGGACGACGGCGAGTTCATGGCGGCCGGGACGCTGGCCAAGTGGGCAAAGCAGGGCTCGGAGGTGGTCTACGTGCTCTGCACGAGCGGGGACAAGGGCACCTCGGACCCGGAGATGGACCCGGAAGAGCTGGCGGTGATCCGCGAGCAGGAGCAGCGGAACGCGGCGGCGGTGGTCGGCGCGAAGACGGTCGAGTTCCTTCGGTACAAGGACGGGTTCCTGCAGAACACGCTGGAGCTGCGGAAGGACATCGTGCGGCAGATCCGCAAGCACCAGCCGGACATCGTGCTGTGCCAGGACCCGACGATGCGGTACGTGGGCAACTACATCAACCACCCGGACCACCGGGCGGCGGGGGACGCGACGCTGGACGCGGTCTTCCCGTCGGCGCGGGACTACCACGTGTACCCGGACCTCATCGCGGAGGGGCTGATGCCCCACAAGGCGCTGGAGGTCTACATGGGGGCCTTCGGCAACGACAACGCGAACGTGTGGGTGGACATCACGGACACCATCGACACGAAGGTCGCGGCGCTGATGGAACACAAAACGCAGGTGGGGGACGACCCGGAGCGGCTGGCAACGATGCGGGAGCGCATCAAGGAGGGCTCGGCAAAGCTGGGGTCCGACCACGCGATGGGGTGCGCCGAGGCGTTCCGGTACATCAAGCTGCGGTAGGTTGCCGAGTTTTCTGCAGCTCGGGCGGCCCTTCGACAGGCTCAGGGCGAGCGGCGTTCGGTTAGGAGGACAGCATGGACCAGCAGGCAATCCGGAGCCAGATTCCGGCGACGGGGAACGTCGTGTACATGAACACGGGCTGGTCCGGGCCGTCGCCGACGTCCGTGGTGGAGGCGATCTCGCGGCGGCTGCAGGAGGAGAGCGCGCTCGGGCCGGCGAGCCCCAGCGTGCTGGCGAGCGGGCGGGAGATGCGGCAGGAGCTCCGGGAGTCGCTGGCGGCGTTCCTGAACGTCTCGTCGGAGGAGCTGACGCTGACGCAGAATACGACCGAGGGGCAGAACCTGGTCATCAACGGGCTGGCGTGGCAGGCGGGCGACGAAGTCATCACCTTCAGCCTGGAGCACAACTCAGTGCTGGCGCCGTGCTACTACCTCGAACGGCGGCACGGGACGGTGACGAAGGTGCTGCCGCTGGCGCCGGACGAGGACCACGACAGCATCGTCGCGAAGGTGGAGGCGGCGATCACACCTCGAACGAAGCTGCTGTTCATGAGCCACGTGCAGTTCAAGAGCGGGCTGCGCATGCCGGCGGAGCGGCTTCGCGAGGTGACGCGGCAGCACGGGGTGCTGATGCTGCTCGACGGGGCGCAGGGCACGGGACACGTGCAACTCGACCTGCACGCGCTGGGCGTCGACTTCTACGCGATGCCGGGGCACAAGTGGATGCAGGGCCCCGACGGCACAGGCGCGCTGTACATCCGGCGGGACCTGATCGAGCAGGTGACGCCGATGAAGGTGTCGGGGCACGCGATCCACTCGGGCCACGGGTGGGAGGACTTCGAGCCGAACGTGTCGGACATCCAGAAGCTGGAGCTGACGACGACGAACGATGGCCTGTGGGCGGGACTTCGCGAGGCCATCCGGTTCCGCGACCAGCTGCGGCCGGGCGAGGCGGAGGAGCACAGCCTCTCGCTGGCGTCGCGGGCGAAGGCGGCGCTGGCGGCGGTGCCGGGCGTCGCGATCACGTCGCCGCTGGAGGGGCCGGGGTGCACGGGGCTGGTGACGTTCAGCGTCGAGGGGTGGGAGCCGCGGGAGCTGGTGAACGCGCTGGAGGCGGAGCACAGCGTCTCGATACGGGCGGTGTCGGACCCGTCGTGCGTGCGGATGTCGCTGGCGTTCTTCAACACGCACGACGAGGTGGACGGCGTCGCGGACGCGGTGCGTGGGATGGTGCGGTAGGCTCCTACTCCATACTCAGGATGATCTTGCCGAAGTTGGCGTTGGTCTCCATGTAGGCGTGGGCCTCTCCGGTCTCTTCAAGCGAGAAGATGCGGTCTACGACCGGCTTCAGGTCACCCGTGTCGAAGAGAGGCACGACTCGCTTCTGGATCTGCTGCGACAGGGCGATCTTTTCCTCCAACGGCCTTGCTCGGAGGACTGTGCCGTGGACTCGGAGGCGCTTGGGGCCGAGGAGTCGGAGGTCGGTCTCGAGCTTGCTGCCGCCCATGGCGCCGACAAGGACGATGCGGCCTCGGACTGCCAGCGAGTTCAGGTTGTTCTCCCAGTAGGGGGCGCCGATGACGTCGAGGACGACGTCCACGCCCCGGCCGTTGGTGCGCTCCTTGATGACCTCCAGGAAGTCCTCCTCGCGGTAGTTGATGCCCACGTCGAGGCCGAGCTCGGCCGCCCTGGCGAGCTTGTCGGGCGAGCTGGCGGTGGCGAAGGTGGTCGCGCCGGCGTGGCGGGCGAGCTGGATGCCGGCGATGCCGATGCCGCTGCCGGCGGCGTGGATGAGCGTGCTCTCGCCCATGACGAGGTTGCAGCTGGTGAAGAGGGCGTCGTAGGCGGTGAAGAAGACCTCTGGGATGGAGGCGGCGTCGGTGAATGACATGCCGTCGGGGATGGGCATGGCCATGCGCTCGTGGGTGTTGACGCGTGTGGCGTAGCCGCCGCCGCCGATGAGGCCAAAGACGCGGTCGCCCTCTCGGAGTGACGTCACACGGTCACCGACGGCAGCTACGACGCCAGCCATCTCGAGTCCGGGGATGTCCTGCGGGATGCCGGGCGGCGCCGGGTAGTTGCCGCGGCGCTGGGAGAGGTCGGCGCGATTGAGGGCCGACGCCTTGACGTCGACGAGGACCTCGTCTGGGCCGAAGGCGGGGTCGTCCCGCTCGATTACCTTGAAGACCTCGGGGCCTCCGGGCTCGGTGACGACGGCGGCTCGCATGGCGTCCTCCTCTTGGGGTGTGGGTTGGGGATACTATACCGCACGACGTCGCGTGCGGGGGAGGCGGGAGGCCGTCCTCGCACGTGGTGGCGGCATGGGGTATATTTTCTGCGAGCGAACCGGCGATATGGAGTCGACGAGCAATAGAGGGCGTTGCTTAGTGAGCGCCTCGGCTGCCGGGTTCGAGCTAATGGGAGAGTCATATGGCGTTCGAAACAGGGGAAGTGATCTCATACCGCGCCATGTGTAATGAAGAAGAATCGAGTCTTCAGCGGGGAATGAACTACCGCCTGAGCACAAACCACAGTGTCCTGCTGATGAGCCGACGTCGCAACGCGCCCTACGTTGATCGAGTGGAGGAGGAAGGCGCCGTCATCATCTACGAGGGGCACGACGCGCAGCGTAGGCCGGGAGGAAGTGACCCCAAGACGGCCGATCAGCCGCTAAGGACAGAAACCGGGCGGTTGACACAGAATGGGATGTTCTTCCAGGCTGTCCAATCGGGGCGTGAAGTCGTACGTGTGTATGAGAAGATCCTGCCGGGCGTTTGGGTCTATAACGGCGCCTTTTCCCTCACAAACGCATGGAGAGAGTCGTCAAACGGACGGTTGGTGTGCAAGTTTCGCCTCGAAGTTACAGAGGAGTCGACCTCGTCACCCAATCCATCCAAGGGGTCATCCAGGGTCATCCCATCGCCGGTGAAACTCGCCGTCTGGGAGCGGGATGGTGGGAAGTGCGTGCTCTGTGGCGCCGCCGATGAGCTGCATTTCGACCACGAAGTGCCTTACTCACGCGGAGGAGCATCTAACGCGGCTAATCTGCGTATCCTGTGTGCCCGCCACAACCTCTCGAAGGGTGCACGGATTGAATAGCGCCTAGCTAAGCCCGGCCAGTTGAAACCCGGCACCACGTCCGCCTCGCCTGGTACGCCCGTCACCCCTCGCCCGCCTGCGCGCCGTGGGCTATAATCCCGGCAAGCCCAAGGAGGAGAGAGGAGTCTTGGTATGGCAGAGATAGTTTTGGGCATGGCCTCATCACACGCGCCCCAGCTGGAGATGCTGCCAGGCCGATGGCGCGAGTACGGCGACCGCTCCCGTACGCAGAACGAGCACTGGTACAACGGGAAGACCTACACCTACGGCGAGCTGGCGGAGCTCCGCGCAGGCGACCACTTCGAGAAGGAGCTCTCGGAGGAGACCTTTGCGGCTCGGTTCGACGCTTGCCAGCGGGCGATCGCGCACCTGGGCGAGACGTACCGGAGCGCCGCGCCGGATGTGTGCGTCATTTTGGGCGACGACCAGCACGAGCTGTTCCAGGACGACCACATGCCGACCTTCGCCATCTACCACGGCGAGACCGTGGCAGACGTGCCCCGGCACGGCGGCCCCGGCCCGCAGTCGTACACGGACCCGGTTGTGGGCAACCACCCGGCAGAGCCCGTTGCGCAGCCGACGGACGCGGAGTTGGGGATGCACCTGATCAAGAGCGCGGTGGCCGCGGAGTTCGACGTTGCACGGTCGAACAAGCTGCCGGTGTCCCGCAGCGAGGGGAACATCGGGCACGCCTTCTACTACTTCTACCGGCGGCTGATGGACAACAAGGCCATCCCGAACGTGCCGATCATGGTGAACACGTACTACCCGCCGAACGCACCCTCGGCGGCGCGTTGCTACAAGTTCGGGCAGGCTATCGGGCGGGCGCTGCTGGACTGGGACGAGCCCAAGCGCGTGGCGGTGTTTGCGTCGGGCGGGCTTAGCCACACGGTCATCGAGGAAGACATCGACTACCGGATCATCGAGGGGCTGAAGACGGGCGACACGGACAAGCTGCTGGACTACCCGGACGAGCGGTTCCGCGCCGGCACTTCTGAGATCAAGAACTGGATCGCGCTGGCGGGCGTCATGTCCGTGACGGGCTCGACGATGGACCTGGTTGACTACGTGCCCTGCTACCGGACGGAGGCGGGCAACGGGTGTGCTATGGGCTTCGGCGAGTGGGTGTAAGCCCGACTGACATCGACTGAACACCATATACCTTTGCGCGGCTAGAAGCAGCCCCAGCCGTTCGACAGGCTTAGGACAGGCTTCGAGAGGCTCAGGGCGAACGGCTGTGGGGGTCGCGCGCTCGCATACAACACACTGGAGGACTGCATGGAGTACCGTCGGCTGGGCCAGACGGGCCTGGAGATCTCGACCATCGGGCTGGGGACGAACAACTTCGGCGGCAGGATGGACTACGACGCGACGAAGAAGGTGCTGAACCAGACCATGGAGGAGGGCATCAACTTCATCGACTGCGCCAACACGTACGGCGGGGGCAAGTCGGAGGAGTTCATCGGGAAGGCGCTGGGGAAGAACCGCCAGGAGATGATCATCGCGACCAAGGCGGGGGCCGGGCTCGGACCGCCGGGGACGCCGATCACGGGGCCGAACCAGCGCGGGGCGACGCGCCACCACATCATGCAGCAGGCGGAGCTGAGCCTGAAGCGGCTGGACACGGACTATATCGACCTGTTCTACATGCACCGCTGGGATCCGGACACACCCATCGAGGAGACGATGCGGGCGCTGGACGACCTGGTGCACAGCGGCAAGGTGCGTTACCTGGGGTGCTCGAACTACACGGCGTGGCAGATGGTCGAGGCGATCTGGGCGGCGCGCGCCAACAACCTGTATAACTACTGCTGCATCCAGAACGAGTACAGCCTGGTTTCCCGCGACGTCGAACGGGAGGTGGCGCCGGTGTCGGAGCGGTACGGCGTCAGCGTCATTCCCTTCTTCCCGCTGGCCAGCGGCTTCCTGACGGGCAAGTACGCGCAAGGCGAGGAGCCGCCCGAGGGCACGCGGTTTGCGAGCTCGCCGAACATGGGCAACCGCTACCTGACGGAGGCAAACTGGAGCCTGCTTGGCAAGCTGCAGAGCTTTTCCGGGGAGCGGGGACACTCCGTCGCGGAGCTGGCCTTCGCGTGGCTGCTGGGCAGCCCGGTGGTGCCGAGCGTTATCGCGGGGGCGACGAAGCCGGAGCAGGTGACGGCCAACGCGAAGGCGGCCGAGTGGCAGCTCTCGGCGGAGGAAATGGCCGAAATCCGCGAGATGCTCTAGGCCGGACCCGTCCCGGCTGGGCGAACAAAGCATGGCAATGAGAGCGGCTCTCTCCGACGAGGTGAGGGCCACTCTGCGTCCGTGGTACTCGGAGGAGGTCTTGGGAGCCGTGCCAGTGCTGCGCGGGTCGTTCTTCGGGTGGCTGTTCGGGCTGAACGGGAACCACGCGGTCACGATCAACGGGACGGTGCACGTGACCAAGCGCGCGGCGGTTGAGGGCTCGCCGAACTGGACGGTGCTGATGGGGCACGAGCTGTTCCACGTGGAGCAGCAGGCCTCGATGGGGTGGTGGCGGTTCCTCGCGCGGTACCTGTGGCGGTACCGGCCGCGGCACCTTCGGAACGCGCGGTCGCATCCGTACGAGATTCCGGCGTACGCGCGGGGGGCGGAGATACGCGAGAGGTTGGGGGTTGACAAATCGGGATAATATAAGTATAATGTACTGGAATTGCCGCTTAACCTATGGGTGGCGGGGCCAGATCTGGCAAAACTTAAGCCTATCTGGCTGAGGCGAGAGCCTCCCCGGATGCCTGTGGCACCGGAGAAGGGAGTTAAGTTATGGCACGTTTTGTATTGTCCACAAGGTCCTTCAACCGCCTCTACGCCGAACCTCGCACCGATGACCCCTCTCAGCGTGAATTGCGTCGCTACTATGCGGTTGTCCCTATTTCAGACATCCCATCTGAATGGGCGAATTGGCTTGAGGTTAATGCACGAGACTCTACAGACAAGGGCAAAGTGCCCACTGCGATTCGGACGACTCTGTCGGACAAACCTGAGTGGTTCGCCGCGTATAATCGTGGTTTGACTGTAGTTGGTACTCTGGTCAATTGGGACAATAAGACCAACCAGCTTATCCTCGAATTTGACAGTCACGAGTTTCACGGTGTTCTAGATGGTGGACACACGCTCCACGCTATTCTCGATGATCGGGAACGCTTGGGGGGAGAACACCAAGCGGGGTTTTGCAACATCGAGATCTTCACTGGCTTGGATGAGAGTGAGATTCCGTCAGTTGTTGAAGCCCGAAACACCTCGAAACAGGTGGCGTCGAAGAGCTTGATGAACTTGGATGGCTCCTTTGAAGGGCTTAAGCACGCCATTGGCAGCAAGGCAAGCCTCATTTCATGGAAGGAAAACGAGGACGGCCAGTTTGATGTTCGCGAGGTAGTAGCGATACTCACAGCCCTTGACCCCAGCACTTCGGCGGAAGGCGCTCAACCAGTAGTCGCCTATTCAGGAAAGGAAGCTTGCCTGAAGCGCTTGAAGGCCAATCCCGAGGCTTTTGAGAAGTTGTACGGGATTGCCGGAGATGCACTCGAGATGTGGGATGCCATCCAGTACTACTTGCCTGATCAGTACAACAAGAAGGGTCCTGAACCGGGCAACAGTGGTAAGGGAGGAAAATTTGGCCGGCTAACCGGCATACAGACGATCGAGAGCAAGCCAAAGCAGTTGCCATTTATAGGCAAAACAACCAACTACAATGTTCCAACCGGGTACATCTACCCTGTGATAAGTGCCTTCCGAGCGATGCTTGAAGAAAGAGATGGTATGTGGGTTTGGGGCAAGGGCATAAACCCGCTTCAACTGACTAAGGAAGGCGTAGCGGCTGACATATTCATTAGGTCAGTCCGAGATTCCATCAATAATTTTAGAAATCCAAACCGCATTGGCAAGGACTCGGCTACATGGACGACGGCATATTTGATGGCAGAAAACTACTACCTGAGGCTGCCCATGGTCTAACCGAGGGACGAATCTGGTAGTAAATCGCGTGGAGGCCCGCTTCTCCTATGAAGCGGGTCTCCATTTCAGCAATAATCCTACCTTGTCCCCCTTCTCAGGCCCCCGTATCATTGGTATTAGAGCTCTTCATTAGAGGACACCTACAATGAACTTTTCCCAGGTTGCTCACGTTTTCCCAGACTCGGCCGAGGTGAATGCTGCTGGGCGGCTTAGCATTGGCGGGTGCGATGCGGCGGAGTTGGTTGCCGAGTACGGGACGCCGCTGTACGTGCTGTGCGAGGACACGCTTCGCAACCGGTGCCGGGCGTTTACGGAGGCGTTTACTTCGCTGCACGGGGACACGCGGGTGGTGTATGCGTCGAAGGCGTACATTGGGCCGGCGCTGGCGCGGCTGATGACGGAGGAAGGGCTCGGGCTGGACGTGGTGTCCGGCGGCGAGCTGGCCGTCGCGCTGGCGGCGGGCGTGCCGACGGAGGGCATCTACCTGCACGGCAACAACAAGTCGGAGCAGGAGCTTACGGAGGCGCTGGACGCCAAGGTGGGGCGGATCGTTGTCGACAACCTGCACGAGATCGACCTGCTGGAGGAGCTGGCGGCGGCTCGGGGTGTAACGCAGCAGGTGTTGCTGCGGGTGACGCCGGGCATCGACCCGCACACGCACGCCAAGACGACGACGGGCATCGTCGACAGCAAGTTCGGGCTGAACATCAGCAACGGGCAGGCGGCGGAGGCGCTGAGGCGGACGCTGGACTGCCCGCACCTGCAGCTCATGGGGCTGCACTACCACCTGGGCTCGCCGATCTTCGAGACCGAGCCATACGTGGACGCGATGGAGGTTGTGCTGGAGTTCGCGGCGCAGTACCGCGAGGAAGGGCTGGAGATGCGGGAGCTGAGCCCGGGCGGCGGGTTCGCCATCGCGTACCTGCGGGACCAGCAGCCGCCAGCGCCAGCGGACTACGCGGCGGCGATCGTCGCGGCGATGCTCGAGGGGTGCGAACGGCACAACCTGCCGCTGCCGTCGCTCACCATCGAGCCGGGGCGGTCGGTAGTCGGGCCGGCGGGCGTCGCGCTGTACACGGTCGGGAGCATCAAGGAGATCCCGGGGGTGCGGACGTACGCGGCGGTCGACGGGGGAATGGGCGACAACATCCGGCCGGCGCTGTACGAGGCGCGGTACGAGGCGGTGACTGCCGCTCGCATGAACGATGCGGAGAGCGTGGCCTACACCATCGCGGGGAAGTTCTGCGAGTCGGGGGACATCCTCGTCGAGCAGGCGTCGCTGCCGGAGCTGGCGCCGGGCGACCTGATCGCCATGCCGGCGGCGGGGGCGTACAGCCCGTCGATGGCGAGCAACTACAACGCGAACCCGCGGCCGCCCATCGTGCTGGTCAAGGACGGGCAGGCGCGAATGATCCGACGCCGGGAGACCGCGGCAGACCTCATGATGACGGATATCTGGTAGCCGCCATGTGGCGCGTCGTGGGGCACTCCGGGGCAGTGCGGCTGCTGGACCGCTCGCTGAGCGAGGGGCGGCTGGCACACGCCTACCTCTTCACGGGCCCGCCGCACGTGGGCAAGACCACGCTCGCGATGGACCTGGTGGCAGCCGTCAACTGCGACGGCCCGGAGCCGCCGTGCGGCGAGTGCTCGCAGTGCCGGCACGTGCGGGATGGACGCCACGCTGACGTGCTGCACCTGGGCGTCGCGGAGGACGAGGGGCGGAAGGCGATCGGCATCGACGCGGTGCGGGACGCGGCGCATCAGGCGAATCTCAACCCCTTCGAGGGGCGCTTCCGGGCCATCGTCATCGAGGGTGCGGAGCACCTGACGGAGGAGGCGGCTAACGCCCTGCTCAAGCTGCTGGAGGAGCCACCCGCGCGGCTGATGCTCATGCTGCTCACGGCGAGCCCGGACAACGTGCTGGCGACGATCCGCTCGCGGTGCCAGCGGGTCGACCTGCGGCCGCTGCCGACGGCGGCCGTCGCGGAGGCGCTGACGACGCGGTGGGAGGTCCCGGAGGCGACGGCGGTCGAGTTGGCCTCGCTGAGCGCGGGACGGCTTGGCTGGGCCGTGCGGGCGTGGGAGGACCCGGCCATCCTCGAGACGCGCGACCGTCGGCTGGAGCGGCTGACCGCGGCGGCGGAGGGCGGCATCGAGGAGCGGTTCGCGTACGCGGCGGAGCTCGCGAACCTGCTGCCGCAGCAGCGGACGGCGGTGCGGGAGACGCTCGACCTGTGGGCCGAGTGGTGGCTGGAGCGGCTGGAGGCGCAGGCGGGGGAGGCGGATGAGGACGGGCCGAGCCGGGGCGACTTGCTGCTCGCGGTGAGGGAGGTGCTTCGGACGCAGGACCTGCTGGACCGGAACGTGAACCCTCGGCTGGCGTTGGAGGCGCTGATGCTGTCGCTGCCGCGGGTGGCGGCGGGCTAGCTTGCAAGTAGGCGGTTGAGGGCGACGACTACGCCTGCGGCGACTCCCACGGACCCAACGACCCACCTGACAAGGCGCGTCTCGAGTTCTGCCATGCGAGTCTCCACACTAGCAATGCGCTCGTTCAGAGAGGCGTGCTGCCGCTCATTCTCGATGGCGTAGCGATGGAACCATGCGGGGACGTTGTCGTTGGGTTCAGGGCGAGATTCCATTGAAGCGCACCGTCTCCTATTTTGGCGAACAATCAAGATGAATTAGCTAGCAGCGTAGCGAAATAGTTTACTTGTGTCAAGTAAATTATGGCAGAACGCCCACTACTTGCCTACCTGTTAGAATGGTTGGAGTGTCTATTGGAGGGCCGTATGCCGCAAACGCCTGAAGAGTGCGTTTTCTGCAAGATCTACGCCGGGGAGATTCCCGGCGAATTCCTGTATAGGGACGACCGCTGCTTCGTGATACGGGACATCAATCCCGTTGCGCCGGTGCACCTGCTTGTGGTGCCCGTGGAGCATTATGTGCACTCTGAGGACGCGTCACCGGAGTTTGAGGCTGTGCTGGGGCACCTGATGCTGGTGGCGCGGGTTGTCGCGCGGCAGGAGGGCGTGTTCGAGAGCGGGTACCGGATGGCGGTCAACCAGGGGCCGGACGCGGGGCAGACGGTCGACCACCTGCACCTGCACGTGATCGGCGGGCGCCGCCTCGAGCACGAGGGCTAGGCACGCATGGCAACGCTGTCCACCCTCCCGCCACAGCTACAATCGGCGCTCGACAGTCTGTCTCCTGAACTGCGAGGGCATATCCAACGCGTTCGTGTGATTGCGAGGGGACTGGCCGAGGAGCACAGGCTGGACCGCGACCGGGTGGACCTCGGGGCCGCAGCGCACGACATCGCCAGGGGTGATTCGGACGATGTGCTGATGGCGGAGGCGCTGGCGGGGGGCGTGCGGATCACCGACGCGGACCGCTCCCGGCCCATCCTCCTGCACGGACCGGTTGGCGCAAACCGCCTCCGTGACCGGCTCCTCGTCACCGACGAGGCGGTGGTGGAGGCGGTTTACTGGCACACGACGGGGCTTGCGACGATGGGGCCCATCGCGAAGGTGGTGTTTCTGGCGGACAAGTTCGACCTGGCCAAGGCGTCGAGGTACCCGCACATCGAGCGCGTCAAGGAGCTGGCGGCCGACGACATGGACCGCGCGATCATCGAGTTCCTGCGGGGAGACATGGTGCGGCTGCTTAACGAGGATGAACTGGTGCATCCCGGGTCGCTGGAGACGGTGAACGGATTGCTGCTCGCGATACAGAGGCGCTAGCCTCGGCCGTTGCCGAGGTAGCGGTTCACGATGGGCATCCGGCGGTCGCGGCCGAAGGCTCTCGGGGTGATCTTGATGCCGACGGCGCCCTGCCTTCGTTTGAATTCGTTTCGGTCCACCGCGCGCATGACCCGCTGCACGATTGCCGCGTCGTAGCCCATCTCCACCATCTCATCGTATGAGCGGTCCTGCTCCACGTAGAGCTCCAGCACCTGGTCCAGCAGGCTGTAGGGTGGAAGGTCGTCGTCGTCGCGCTGGTCGGGCTTGAGCTCGGCGCTGGGGGGCTTGTCGATGACGGACTGGGGGATGGGCGAGGCGGGCTCGCCGTTGCGGTTGCGCCACTCGCTGAGCTCATAGACGAGGGTCTTGGGAACGTCCTTGATGACGCCGAAGCCGCCGGCCATGTCGCCGTAGAGGGTGGCGTAGCCCATTGCGAGCTCGCTCTTGTTGCCCGTAGGGAGCACCAGCCAACCGAACTTGTTGGAGACGGCCATGAGCAGGTTGCCGCGGATGCGCGCCTGCACGTTCTGCTCGGCGATGTTGGGCTCTGTGCCGTCGAAGATGGGGTGGAGGGCGGTCTCCATGGCGCCGTGAACGTCCTCTATGGGGACGATGCGGAGGGGGACGCCGAGTGCCTGCGCGAGATCCTCGGAGTCCGTGACACTGCCGTCGGACGAGTAGCGGGAGGGCATGGCGATGCCCTCGACGTTGTCGGCGCCGAGGGCGTCGACGGCGACGACGCAGGTGAGGCTGGAGTCGATGCCGCCGGATAGGCTGACGAGCACCTTGCGGAAGCCGTTCTTGCGGACGTAGTCGCGGGTGCCGAGGACGAGGGCGTTGTAGACCTCGCCGACGGGGTCAAGGGGCTCGGCCATGCGCTCGGGCAGCGGCGCGCGGTCGCGGGGATCAAAGTCGGAGACGTGGACCTGCTCCGTGCGGCCGATGGCCTCGAGGGTGGAGGCGGTCTCCTTGCGGTCGAGGGGCGCGCGGAGGCGGCGGTGGAAGACGCGCTCGACGTCGAGGTCGGTGACGAGGAGCTCCTCCTCGAACTGGGCGGCGCGGGCGACGGGGAGGCCGTCGACGTCGAGGACGACGCTGGCGCCGTCGAAGACGAGCTCGTCCTGGCCGCCGACGGTGTTGACGTAGCCGATGTAGAGGCCGTTGTCGGCGGCGCGGGTGCCGAGCATGCGCTCGCGGGAGGCGAACTTGCCGGCGTGGAAGGGGGAGCCGTTGATGTTGACGATGACCTCTGCGCCGGCCTCTCGCTGCAGGGGGACGGGGCCGAGGGCGTACCAGATGTCCTCACAGATGTTCACGCCGACGGCGACGCCGTTGATGGTGTAGACGGGGCAGACACGACCGGGGCGGAAGTAGCGGTCCTCATCAAAGACGCCGTAGTTGGGCAGGTAGACCTTGTGGTAGACGCCGACCAGCTCTCCGTTGGAGGCCACGGCGGCGGCGTTGTAGACCTGATTGCCCTCACTGTTGACGAAGCCGACGACGACGGTGATGTCCCTGGAGGCGGCGACGACGCGGTCAAGGGCGGCGAGGTTGTCGTGGATGAAGGAGGGCTTGAGGAGCAGGTCCTCTGGGGGGTAGCCGGTGAGCATGAGCTCGGGCAAGGCGACGAGGTCGGCCTGCTGGTCGCGGGCCTCGTCGATGCGGCGCAGGACGATGTCGGTGTTGCCGGCGATGTCGCCGACGGTGGGGTTGACCTGCGCCAAAGCGAGCCGAAAGGTGCGCACGGGCTAGCTCTCCTTGATGGATGACGTATTTCATTCTAGCACAGGGGTGGATGGGGGCCGGGGGTTAGGCGGCTAGGGGGAGGAGTTGGCAGGGAAACTTGTGAGCCTCTCGAAGTGTTGTTCCGGGGGGAAGTGAAGTGGCCTCCCCTATGCGTGGTGGCCAACTACTGCTTCATGACTCCCGGGGTCATTGATCGAGGGCGGCGCAATGTAAGCTACAGTCCGACCATACCGGGTGATTGCGATGGTCTCACCTCGCTCGGCGCAACGCAGCAAGGTAGCCCATTTTGTTTTGGCTTCCATAACGCTGACAGTGCGCATTGATCCTTCAACCGATTGAACTATTGGGGCAGATGTATCATCCTTCATCAAGGCTACATTGGCGGCGCTTCTTCTACAAGCACAACACCTGCCCGAAGACTTGAAATGAGGAACATCCCAATGACAACTTCAGATGAGATGACGACCCTTGCCCAGGACGGGCTGGCAAAGATTGAGGAAGCCATTTTGGGACTTTTGGAAGGGCATCCGCAGGGTCTTGGCAACTCACAGATGGCTAACATGCTTGGATTACGCTCAAGCTTCAAAGGGGGTCACAAGAACCACCTGACCCACTCGGTGCTGGGCGGGCTGCTTGCCAGAGGACTGGTAGAACAGGACGACGACACCAAGCTTTACACCGCAACGTGACCGGATGAAGGCCGTTTACGCACCCGATTCGTCCGTCTTAGCACTCTCGCAATCCTGGGCCATGTCGCCTAGCATCAGTGACCAACGGGTGAGGGACTTGTACAAGTCGGGATCGAGGCCGTCTCCGTACTCGCTAAGCCAGTTTTCGATCAGGATGATCATGTAGGACGCCCCAGCCTGTAGCATTTCGAGCTTCGCGTCTTGGTCTGGCTCGCGAAGGGCAGCGTGCCCCAACAACGAATGCAACAGCTCCATGCCTGCAGGAACGGGCTGCCGCAACCGCGCATCGGGAGGCGCAGCCACCCAACGGCCTATTTCCTCAAGCCGTTCCTGGTCAATGGTCAGCCCCGCTATCAGTGTCGTCGCAGACACAGTGCTCACTTCCGTCTTGGGGTGCGTGTGGACGTACGGTGCCACGTGATGGCCGCATTGTAGCGCTCTCCCAAGGGCCTGTGCAGCGCCCAAGCGAAGTACTCGCTAGCCTTACTGCTCGCGGCGGCGGTTGGGCATTATCCAGTTGCCTACCAGGCCTACGAAGCCTCGCTGGCTGAGGAGGCTGTGGCTTAGGCCGTAACGGGCCTGGAGGACGGTGAAGGAGTTCATGGCGCGTCGGGAGCCGAAGGCTCGGCTGTAGATGTAGGAGACCTCCGCGCCGAGGACCAACGCCAGCGCCGAGAGGTAGACCCACACGAGCAGGGCCATCAGCGCGCCCAGTGAGCCGTAGACGAGGTTGAACTCGTTGACGTTGATGAGGAAGCCGCTGAAGGCGAGCCGGACGAAGTACGCCATCAGTGCGCCCAGCAGGGCTCCCAGCCAGACATCGCGCCACTCGACCTCGGTGTAGGGGACGTAGCGGTAGAGGACGGCGAGGATGATGAAGGACGCGGCGACCAGTCCCATGTCAAGGCCGAAGTTTATGATGGGCTCACCGACGAACCAGACTTGGGATGCGCCGCTTGCGACGAGGCCGATCAGGTTGGTGGCCGCGATCAGCGCGAGCAACGCCACGAAGACGAGCATGAGCAGGTCTATGCCGCGGCCGATGAAGAAGGGGTGCGGCCGGGTGACGTGCCAGGCGTGGTTGATGCCCTTGCGGATGGCGGCGAATACGGCGCTGCCGGATACGAGAAGGCCGCCGACAGCTATGAGGCTGAGGGCTCCGCGAGCCTCTGCGACGCGCTCGATGAGGTCGAGGACGTAGTCGGCGGAGACGGGGATCTGGTCGATGATGCGTTCGACCATCTCTTCCTGCTCGATCGAGGTGGGGTTGGCGTAGCCGAGGAGGGAGACGGCGGCGAGGGAGAGGGGGAATACCGAGAATAGCGTCCAATAGGCGATGCCTGCAGCCATGTACGGGCAGTTGTTGGAGAAGAAGTCAGAGATAATCACCCGTACGAAGATGATCCAGCGGTTGCGCACCCCACCCTACCTTTCGCGGTGCAGCGGCACAGGCACACCGGGGAAGCCGCGTGTCTACTGGGCCAATTATATACGCAAAGCCGCCGTTACATGCTTTGCAGAAGCGCGCGTTGCGGATTACTTTCGGCGGCCGGCCGTGTTTGGGGGCGGCTAGAGCTGCGGCAGGTACTCGCGGATCTCGTAGTCCGTGACGTGGGTGCGGTAGCGCTCCCACTCTATGCGCTTGTTGGTGAGCAGGGTGTCGACGACGCGGTCGCCGAGGGCGAGGCGGAGGCACTCGCTCTCCTCCGCGCGATGGATGGCCTCAAGGAGGCTGCCGGGGAGGGACTGGATGCCGCGGTCGGCGCGCTCCTGCTCGGTCATCTCAAAGACGTTGCCCTCCATCTGCGGGGGGAGGTCGTACTCGTCGTGGATACCCATGAGGCCGGCGGTCAGGAGGGCGGCGAAGGCGAGGTAGGGGTTGCAGGCGGGGTCGGGGGCGCGGTACTCGAGGCGGACGGACTCCTCGCGGCCCTCCTTGTAGGTGGGTACGCGGACGAGGTCGGCGCTGTTGACGCTGGCCCAGGAGGCGAAGACGGGGGCCTCATAGCCGGCGACCAGGCGCTTGTAGGAGTTCACCCACTGGTTGGTGACGATGCTGATCTCCGGGGCGTGCTTCAGAAGGCCGGCCATGAACTGGCGGGCGAGGCGCGAGAACTTGATGGGGTCGTCGGGGTCATAGAAGGCGTTCTCGCCGCCGCGGAAGAGGGACATGTGGACGTGCATGCCGGAGCCGTTCAGGGCACCGACAGGCTTGGGCATGAAGGTGGCGTAGAGGCCGTGGCTGAGGGCGACCTCCTTGATTACGAGGCGGGCGGTCATGACGTTGTCGGCCATGGTGAGGGCGTCGGTGTGTTCGAGGTCGACCTCGTGCTGGCCGGGTGCGGCCTCGTGGTGGGAGGACTTCACGGGGATGCCCATCTCGCTGAGGTTGAGGACGGTCTCGCGGCGGAGGTCGGTGGCGACGTCGCCGGGGGTCTGGTCGAAGTAGCCGCCGCCGTCGAGGGGGGTGGGGTCCTCTGAGCTCTTGAAGTAGAAGAACTCGATGTCCGGGCCGACGTAGAACTGGAGGCCGAGGCGGCTGGCCTCCTGAACGCTCTGCTTGAGGACGTTGCGAGGGTCGCCGTCGAAGGGGGTGTTCTGGGGGGTCATGATGTCGCAGAACATGCGGGCGACGGCGTTCTGCCGGGGGCGCCACGGGAGGATGCGGAAGGTGGTGGGATCCGGCAGGAGGACCATGTCCCACTCTGTGTCGCGGGCGAAGCCCTGGATGGAGGAGCCGTCAAAGGTCACGCCGCGGACGAGGGCGTCCTCGAGCTCCTCGACGGTGATGGCGATGCCCTTCACGTTGCCGAGGATGTCGGCGAACCAGAGGCGTATGAACTTGACGTCCTCCTCCATGGCGGTGTGGAGGACGTAATCTATGGCCTCACTCTCACGACCGAGATACATGGCAGTCACTCCAAAGGCGAGAGGAGGGGCGCCCCCGCATGGAAGCGCCCCTCCTGAGTTTCAACGAATAGCCTATGCGTCCACGTACATGTAGTACTCGTACGGGTGGGGGCGGAGGCGCATGGGGTCGAGCTCACGCTCCTTCTTGTAGTCGATCCAGGTGGAGATGACGTCCGGCGTGAAGACGCCGCCGTTGAGGAGGAAGGCGTGGTCGTCCTCGAGGGCCTTGAGGGACTCCTCGAGGGAGCCGGGGACCTGGCGGACCTTGGCGGCCTCTTCCGGCGAGAGCTCGTAGATGTTGGTGTCGAGGGGCTCGCCGGGGTCGATCTGGTTGATGACGCCGTCGATGCCGGCCATGAGCATGGCGGCGAAGGCGAGGTAGGGGTTGGCGGCGGGGTCCGGGCAGCGGAACTCGACGCGCTTGGCCGCCGGGTGCGGGAAGTAGGCGGGGATGCGGGCGGAGGCGCTGCGGTTGCGCATGGACAGGGCGAGGTTGACGGGGGCCTCAAAGCCGGGGACGAGGCGCCGGTAGGAGTTGGTGGTGGGGGCGCAGAAGGCCAGCAGTGCGGGGGCGTGCTTGAGCAGGCCGCCGATGTAGTGCAGGCCGAAGGTGGAGAGGTTGGCGTATCCGGTGTCTGCGTAGAAGAGGTTGACGCCGTCCTTCCAGACGCTCTGGTGGACGTGCATGCCGGTGCCGTTGTCGCCGAAGAGGGGCTTGGGCATGAAGGTGGCGATCTTGCCGTGCTGGCGGGCGGTGTTCTTGACCATGTACTTGTAGGTCATGACGTTGTCTGCCATGCGGACGAGGGTGTCGAAGCGCATGCTGATCTCGCCCTGACCGGCGGTTGCGACCTCATGGTGATGCTTCTCGACGATGATGCCGGCGCGCTCAATGTGGAGCATCATCTCCGTGCGGATGTCCTGGAGGGAGTCGCCAGGCGGGACGGGGGCGTAGCCCTCCTTGTGGCGGATGCGGTAGCCGAGGTTGCGGTCGCCGTCGACGGAGTACTCGGCGCCGGAGTTCCAGGCGCCCTCATCGGAGTCGATGAAGTAGTAGCCGCTGTGGGCGTTCTGGTCCATGCGGATGGAGTCGAAGATGAAGAACTCGGGCTCCGGGCCCCAGAAGCTGGTGTCGCCGATGCCGCTGGAGTTGAGGAAGGCCTCGGCCTTCTTGGCGATGTAGCGGGGGTCGCGGGAGTAGGGGCCACTGGTCATGGGGTCGACGACGTCGGCGAGGATGCTGACGGTGGGGATCTGGTAGAAGGGGTCGAGGATGGCGGTGGAGGCGTCGGCGACGAAGAGCATGTCGCTCTCGTCGATGGCCTGGAAGCCGCGGACGGAGGAACCGTCGAAGCCGCTGCCGTCGGTGAAGAGCTTCTCGTCGACCTCAGAGAGGGGGAGGGTGAAGTGCTGCCAGGTGCCGGGCATGTCGCAGAAGCGGAGGTCGACGACTTCCGCGCCGGTGTCCTTGATCAGCTTGAGGACCTCATCCGGGTTCTTGGGGCGCTCATATGCTGCCATGGTCTGCTCCTTGCACTAGGTTTGCCGCTGCGGGCGGCCGCCCTGTGGACACAGGGTGACGGCGTGCCGCTCACGTTGCATTCAGGGTAGCGCGGCGGCGGCGGGTATGTGTTTCAGGATTGTTACAGATTTCGACGCGGGGGCGCTGGCCGGGAGGATTCGATTCGATTCGAGTCGTGCCAAGTGAAGTTCTGCAGAATGAGTCCCGTTCAAAAGGGGGGTTTTCAGATACGACTCGATTGAACACGTTGCGGGTGTTGCGAGCCTTTACCAGTGGGTTTCGGGCTTCTACGAGTGGTGTTTTGTGCATTTTGGCGCTCCTTCAGGGTGGGTGTGGGGTTGTGGTCTGCGGTGGTGCGTGCGTGCGTCATGGGGGGAGGGTAGCTGGGGGAGGGGGTTTTGCGCGAGGGGGTTGTGGCAGGGTTTTGGGGGTGGGGTGGGGGTGGGGGCTTTGCAGACGGGTGCGGCTTGTCGGGGTTCCTGCCTTCGCAGGAACGACGAGTTTGGGGTGGGAATGACGGTAGGTGTGTGGGGGGCGTGGCGTTGGGTGGCTGTGGGGATTCCCCGCGCCCCTGGATCCCGGCTTTCGCCGGGATGGAGGTGTGGGGGGGTTGGGGTGAGGCGACGAGGTTGATGCGGGCGCGCCCCTCGGCCCTGCCCCTCTGGATTCCTGCCTTCGCAGGAATGACGAGCTTGGGGGCGGGAATGACGGGAGGGGGAGCGGGAATGATGGGAGGTGTGTGGGGGGCGTGGAGGGGGTTGGTTGTGGGGATTCCCCGCGCCCCTGGATCCCGGCTTTCGCCGGGATGGAGGTGGAGGGGGTTGGGTGAGGCGGCGGGAGGTGATGGCGAGGGCGCCCCGTCCCGCGCCACTGGATCCCGGCTTTCGCCGGGATGGAGAGTGGGGGGGTGGGGGGTGGCGAGGTGGGGTGATGCGGGAGTGCCCCTCGGCCCTGCCCCTCTGGATTCCTGCCTTCGCAGGAATGACGAGCTTGGGGGTGGGGGACGCGAGGGTGGTTGGTTGTGGGGATTCCCCGCGCCCCTGGATCCCGGCTTTCGCCGGGATGGAGGTGGGTGGGTGTGGGGTTAGACGACGGGGCTTAGGCCTCCGTCCATGTTGATGGCTACGCCTGTTATGAAGCTGGCTCGCTCTGAGGCGAGGAAGGTTACGAGGTTGGCGGCTTCTTCGGACTCGCCGACGCGGCCTAGGGGGACGTTCTTGCCCATCTCGGCGTAGCGCTCTTCGAGGGACTGGCCGTTGGGGTTGGCTTCCCAGCGGTGCTCGTGCTGGCCGGCTTTGATGAGGCCGATGAGGACGGTGTTGACGAGGATGTTGTGGGGGGCGAGCTCCTTCGACAGGGCCTTGGTGAGGGCGACGCCGGCGGCGCGGCTGACGGAGGAGGGGTAGGAACCGGCGCCGGGGGCCTTGGCGGCGAGGGCGGTCATGTTGATGATGCGGCCCCATCGCTGTTCCTTCATGTGGGGGAGGACGCCGCGGATGGTGCGCAACCAGCCGAAGAGCTTGAGCTGCATGTCGGCGAGGAGGGCGTCGTCTGTGAGCTGGTCGAAGGGCATGGCGGAGGAGATGCCGGCGTTGTTGACGAGGACGTCGACGCCGCCCCAGGTGTCGTTGATGGTGGCGATGAGGTTGTCGACGGAATCTGAGTCGCGGAGGTCTGTGGGGATGGCGAGGACCTCGGCCTCGGTGGAGCGGCGGATGTCCTCGGCGGCGGCCTCGAGGACGTCGGGTCGGCGGGCGCAGATGGCGACGCGGGAGCCCTCCGCGGCGAGGAGGCCGGCGGTGGCCCTGCCGATGCCCTCGCTGCCGCCGGTGACGAGGGCGACGCGGTTCTTCAGGCCGTAGTCCATGGTGATGGCTCCTTTAGTGCGGGGGTTTGTGTGTGGGGGAGTATAGCACGGGTGGGGTGGTCTAGCCGACGACCTCGTAGGCGCCACGGTTGTCGACGAATCTGAGGATGTCACCGTCGCGGAGGACTTGAAGCTGCTGTCGAATCTTGTCTTGCACATGCTGGTTGTCCGGAAACTGCGCGGCGAGGCCGTCGGCGTAGGAGGCATAGAAGTCGCTCAGGGTGAATACCTTGCTGCCAGTGCTTTGCACGATGTGTCGGACGCAGATGAGGACGGCGGCGCCCCAACCGCCGCGGGCCTTCTGGTCAGTCTGCAGGAACTGATAGCGGGCCCATTCATCGCGCACGTCACTGGCGTCGCGGGCCTCGCCGGAGACCACCACAGAGACGCGTGCCTCGTCCGGGAGCTCGCCGAGCAGGATGTTGGAACCCACCCATCCGGCCCGTTCGGCCTTATCAGTGAGCGGGCTCCTCTTCTGAATCAGGGCAGGTGTGAAGAAATGACCGGGCACCAGAAAGAGGCCCTTCACATGCCAGTCGGTCGCGCTGTACTCCAAGAAGGCGTAGTGGGGTGCAGTACCCTCTTGGATTGCCTGAATCTTCTTCTCGTAGGCGGAATTCGACACCGAGCGGCCAAAGGGGCCGCTCTTGCTCTTGAGTTGGTAAGCGGCCGAGCATTCAGGACAACGAAAGTCCAAAACCGGCGCATTGGGCTTGGCGGGGATGAGTTCATAGAAGGCGCAGGCGGCGCAGTAGAGGTTGCGGGTTGCCCAGTCTTCGGTGACGCGGCGGGCGATCTGGCTGGCGCTCTTGTAGCCACTTCCCGCGGCGGGGTCCATCTGGAGGTCTAACAACGGTGGGCTCCTGCGGTGGGCGGTGTTGGGCAAATTGCCTTGTCGGCGGCAGGGTGCACGTTAGACGTTTCCTGTTGGGCTGGCAACCGGCAGTTTCAGGGGCAGAGCACTAAGCCGCCTTATCCCTGTGTCCACGTAAGACGGGTCTCGCTCAATGCCGAGGAAGCGGCGACCGTTCATCAGGGCGGCCACGCCCGTGGCGGCGGTGCCGGCGAACGGGTCAAGCACGACGTCGCCTGGATTGGTGCTGGCGCGAATGCAGCGGTCAATTAGGGCGACGGGCTTCTGGGTGGGGTGCCTGCCCATGCGCTTTTCAGCGGGACCGGCGGCGGGGAATCGCCAGACGGACTTCATCTGCTTGCCGCCGTTCTCCGCCTTCATTTCCGTGTAGTTGAAGGTGTACCTCTGCCTGCTGCCCCTTGGGGCCTTCGTGGCCCATAGGAGGACCTCTGTCGAGTGGGTAAAGCAGCGCGCACCTAGGTTGGGGGGCGGGTTGGGTTTCTCCCAAATGATGTCATTGAGGATTCGGAAGCCAAGCTGACGCATGGCCATGCCGACGCTGAGGTAGACGTGCAGAGTGCCTGTGACCCAGATTGTGCCGGCAGGCCGGAGGGCACGCCAGCACGCTTCAAGCCACCTGAGGTTGAAGGCGTGGTCCTCCGCTATCCCCTTGCTAACGTCCCAACTCCCCTTGTTGACTGAAACTCGCCTTCCGCCGACGTTTGTGGCTCCGTCGTTAGAGAGGAAATAGGGCGGGTCTGTCCAGATGCAGTCGACAGACTCGGGGCGGATCTTGGCCATGAGCTCGAGTGCGTCGCCTTGATATAGGGCGGAGCGCCCGTCTCCAGATTGCCAAGTGGCTGGCCCCAAACCATAGTCAGCTACCGACATGACCGCCTTTACTTGAATGGCGATCGATCCTTGATCACTTGGGGCTAGAGATCAAGGGGTTGTGATCTCGATCACAAGCGAAGTTTTTGGGAGGCCCTTCGACAGGGTCTGGGGGAACGGGTGGGCGGGGCTCTCGCGTGGGTGGGCGTCGTGTGGGACAAGAGGGGTATGAATAGCGGCGGCAGTGGCGGTGGGTGGGGAGAGCGGGGGGCGCCTGGCCCTGACGGTTAGTGGGTTGGGGTGCCTTCCACGATTCCTGGTTGCATGCCGACGAGGAGCAGCCGGGCGGGGACGAGACGGTGTTCGTTGGTGTCGGCGACGAGGCCGAAGCTTTGCAGGGTTACCGCGCCGAGCAGGAACACGTCGTCGTCGCCAAATACGACGGGGGTTGTGCGTTCCCGGCCGTCGATCTTGAAACGGGCTTCGCCGACCGAATAGACACGAATCTCACCGTTGGCGAGCATGAACTCGTTTTGCTCCACGGGCTCAAGCCCGAGGCTGGTCAAGAGGGATGCGGGCATCACGGAAAAGCCCGCGCCCGTGTCCACTACAGGTTCGATGGATGCGGCGGCGCCACCCGAAGGGTTGGAGATTTCCACCGGCACGGTAAACATGCCCATCTGCCACTCCCTTCTGAAGATTCACGCGGCATCGCCACCGTATGTTTCACCGTAGACACGCTATGAGCGCCTGTCAACCTCCGCGGCGGGCCTCTCGCGTGGGTGGGCGTCGTGTGGGACAATGTGGGGGTTATGACTACTGCAGAGCGTGGCGCTGGGTTGTTGGAGGTCCGGGAGTTGCAGGTGCATTACCCGGTCAACTCCGGGCTGTTTCAGAAGCAGGTTGGGGCTGTTAAGGCCGTCGACAATGTTAGCTTCTCGATTGCCAGGGGGGAGACGCTGGGGCTGGTCGGGGAGAGCGGGTGCGGGAAGACGAGCATGGCTCGGAGCATCGTGCAGCTTGTGAAGCCGACCAAGGGGCAGATCCTCTTCGACGGGCACGATCTGATCAAGCTGAAGGGCGGCGCGATGCGGGCGATGTACCGCCGCGTGCAGTTCATCTTCCAGGACCCGTACGGGTCGCTGGACCCACGGATGACGGCGGGGGACATCATCGGCGAGCCGCTGCAGGTGCACAAGCTGACGAAGGGGCGGGACGCGTACCGGGCGCGCATCGGGGAGCTGCTGTCGCTGGTCGGGCTGAACCCGTACATGGCGGGGCGGTACCCGCACGAGTTCAGCGGGGGGCAGCGGCAGCGGATCGGGATCGCTCGGGCGCTGGCGGTGGAGCCGGAGCTGCTGGTATGCGACGAGCCGGTGTCGGCGCTGGACGTGTCGGTGCAGGCGCAGATCATCAACCTGCTGGAGGACCTGCAGCAGCGGTTCGGGCTGACGTACCTGTTCATTGCGCACGACCTGTCGCTGGTGCGGCACATCAGCCACCGGGTGGCGGTGATGTACCTGGGGAAGCTGGTGGAGGTGGCGGAGAGCGAGGAGCTGTTCAGCAACCCGCTGCACCCGTACACGCAGGCGCTGATGTCCGCGATCCCGCTGCCGGACCCGATAGAGGAGGCGACGCGGGCGCGTGTGGTGCTGCCGGGGGAGCCTCCGAGCCCGGCGAATCCGCCGGCGGGGTGCGTGTTCCACCCGAGGTGCCCGATCGCGATCGACGAGTGCTCGGCGGGGGAGCCGGAGCTGCGGGAGGTTGTGCCGGGGCACTGGGTGGCGTGTATTCGGGCGTAGGGGGGGCTTCCCCATCCCCGTATCGAGTACGGGGCAGGCTCTTCGAGAGCCTCAGGGCGAACGGCCCCGCCCCCCGCCCCTCTGGATTCCTGCCTTCGCAGGAATGACGACGGAAGGGGTCGGTTCCACTACTGCGTTGCCGGAAGGCACTCCCCACGCCCCTGGATTCCTGCCTGCGCAGGAATGACGATTGAAGGGGCCTGTGCCTTCACTGTGTTGCCGGAGGGCATTCCTCGCGCCCCTGGATCCCGGCCCCGTATCGGGGTACGGGGCATGCTTTCGCCGGGATGGAGATATCGGGAATGGGTTGGGTACCTGAGTGGGCTCATGTGGGACGGCCTGCCTTCCGCCGCCCCTCTGGATTCCCGCTCTCGCGGGAACGACGGTAGGGGGCGGGAATGCGGCGAAGGTTGTTGGGGCGAATGGCCCCTCCGTCCCACCCCTCTGGATTCCCCGCCCCCGTATCGGAGTACGGGGCAAGCTTCGCGGGGGCAGGCTCTGCCTGCTCAGGAATGACGCGCGACGTGATTGGATTTCCCCACGGATTTGCCGCATTGAGCGCATGTTCTGGTATGCTGTTGGCGGCTTGAGAAGTATCGGGAGGAATATCGACGATGGCGAGCTACATCCTGCTCCTTACCCTGACGCCGGAGGGGCGGGAGAAGATGATGCGCGATCCGGGCACTGTGCACGAGGCGCAGGATGCCATCAGGGTGCCGCAGACGTATGTGCTGGGGCAGTACGCGGTGCTGGGGCAGTATGACTTCATCTACATTGTCGAGGCGCCGGACAACGACGCCGTGGCGCGGTTCTCGCTGGAGCTGGGCGTGACGGCGGGGGTGCACGTGGTGACGATGCCGGCGATTCCGCTGGCGCGGTTCGAGTCGCCTCGGCGGCCGGACGGGGACGTGGCGCTGGAGGAGCTGAATTTGACGCTGCCGGGGCAGGGGGTTATTTGACGGGCTGGGGGCGTCGTGTGCCTTGAGGCCTTTGACGGGCTCAGGGCGAGCGGATGCGTGGTTTGGATAGAGTAGAAGGGGCGCCATAGTGGCGCCCCTTTCGTCTTCTTCGGTGCAGTACTCGGTTATTCTCAGGGTGAACGGCCCCGCACTGCGCCTTATTTGAGAGCCCTGGGACATGCTACGACTTCCTTCGGGGTGAACGGCCGCCCTGCCCCGCCCCTCTGGATTCCCCCGCCCCCGTATCGGAGTACGGGGCAAGCTTCGCGGGGGCAGGCTCTGCCTGGGCAGGAATGACGCGGAGTTGGAGGGTGGGCCTTGCGCGTTGTTCCGTTTGGCAGCCCCCCTCGCCCGCCCCGTCCGCCCCGCACCCCTGGATCCCGGCTTTCGCCGGGATCCAGGGTGGGAGGGGTGGGGCGCTTTCGAGATTGTGCGGTGTGGACGGCCCGCCCTGCCCCGCCCCTCTGGATTCCTGCCTGCGCAGGAATGACGCGGAGTTGAGCGGGGGATTCGGGAATTGCGCCTGTGGGAGTCCCCACGGCCTCACCGCCCCTCGCCCCGCCCCTGGATCCCGGCTTTCGCCGGGATGGAGAGTAGGGGGCCGGAATGGAGAGTGGGGGGCCGGGATGGAGCATGCAAGAGGGGCGCCGGTTGGGCGCCCCTCTTTGTTGTTGCTGGTGGGTGGGGGTTACATGCGGCCGGCGGCTTGGAGGGCTGCTATGTCTTCTGCGACGCCCCAGGTCTCGAAGCCGCCGTAGCCGTTTTCCTGGTTCCAGTCCATGGCGGCGATCCAGCGGCCGGTGATGCCCTCGGCGTCCTGCTCTGCGAGGTGGAGGGCGAGGGGGACGACGTTGTCGGCGCGGACGCGTCGGGGGATGAAGGTGGAGCCGGTGGGGCTCATGCGCTGGCGGATGGCGTTTCGGACGGCCTCCTGCTCGTCGGAGCCGGTGGTGGCGGTGTGGCCGGGGAGGAGGACGTTGACGGCGATGTTGGTGCCGCGGAGCTCCTCTGCGAGGTAGAGGCACATGGCGCCGAGGGCCATCTTGGCGGGCTGGTAGGGGCCCTCCCGGCTGAGGCCGAAGCGGAGGCCGGGGCGGGCGTTCTCGTCGGCGGTGGCGGCAGGGTGGGCGTTGAGGATCTGGCCGGAGGCGGAGGTGATGATGCTGCCGCGGCCCTTCTCCAGCATGGGCTCAATGAAGCGCTTGATGACGCGGAGGTTGCCGAAGACGTGGGTGTCGAACATGCGCTGCCAGTCGTTGACCTCGGTCTCGAGGACTGTGACGCTGCCGTGGGTCTCGTGGTAGAGGTCGCGCTGGCGGGTGCCGCCGTTGCAGATGAGGACGTCGACGGTGCCGAACTTGTCGATGGTCTCGCGGTAGACCTGGTCGACGTGGGCCTGGACGGTGACGTCCATGACGGTGGCATGGACGTTGGGGTTGTCCTTGACCTCGGCGTAGAAGTCCTCGGTGTCGTTGGAGTAGCCGGATGGGACCCAGGAGAGGTCGGTGGCGACTACTTTGGCGCCCTCGCGGATGAAGCCGCGGACCATTTCGCGGCCCATGCCGCGTGCGCCGCCGGTGATGACGACGACCTTGCCTTCGACTGACATTGTGTTCCTCCTCTGGTGTTTTGGGTGCTGGGGGGCGCTCTTGGGCCTTCGCGCCTCGCCCTTGCCCCTCTGGGTTCCCGCTTTCGCGGGAATGACGCGGAGGGGGCCTGTGCCTCTACCGGGTCACTGGAAGGCATTCCCCGCTCCCCTGGATCCCGGCTTTCGCCGGGATGGAGGCGAGGGGGGTGTGCCCCTTTAACAGGCTCAGGGCGAACTGCCTCCCCTTCCCGCCCCTCTGGGTTCCCGCTTTCGCGGGAATGACGGAGGGGGGCGGGAACGACGGTGGCGGTGGCGGTGGCCTTCGGCGGGCGGTTCGCGAACCGCCCCTACGGTAAGTTGCGCCTGTCCGTCGGGGTTCCCCCGCCTCCGCGGGGGCAGGCTCTGCCTGCGCAGGAACGACGAGACGTGGATGCTCGCTACCTGGCTGGGCCTGGGTCGTCTACGTAGGTGTGGGTGATGACTTCCCAGAGGTGCTTGTCTAGGTCCTGGAAGTAGAAGCCGCGGCCCGTGTGGCGGTGGTTGATTTCCATGTCCTGGTGGGAGCGGGGGCCGCTGCCGTAGGGGATGCCCTCGGCCTGGACGCGGGCGAGTATGGCGTCGAACTCCTCGTCGGAGGCGAGGAGGGCGTAGTGGCGGGCGTCGAAGTCGTCCTTGTTGTCCCAGTCGAAGCTGAGGGTGTCGTTGATCTTCAGGGGGGCGAAGTGGCCCCACTGGCCCGTGTACTCGACGCCGAGCATCTTCGACATGAATTGCACCCCGGCTATCTTGTCCTTCGACGGTACGATTGTGTGGTCCAGACTCAACATTTTGGGTGTCCTCCCTTCTTGACGGTTGCCTATTTTGGGGCGCCGTACTCTCCTTTTGAGAACCTCAGGTCGAGCGGGGGCCCCGCCGCCGGGGCGGGCGATTCGCGAATCGCCCCTACGCCCCTCTCCTCATCCCCGGCCCTGGATTCCTGCCTGCGCAGGAATGACGGCAGGCAGCGGCGCCCGTTATCCCCAGAGTTTCTTGCTGGCGATCTCTGCGCCGGCGGCCATGGCGCGCATCTTGGCCCATGCGATGTCCGGGTAGACGCGGTTGCCGTAGCCGCAGTCCGTGCCGGCGATGACGTTCTCCCGGCCCATGATGTTGGCGTAGGTGATGATGCGATCGGCGACGAGCTCCGGGGGCTCGACGGTGCCGGTCTTGTGGGCGACGACGCCGGGGATGTAGATCTTGTCGTCGGGGAACTTGAGGTCGTCCCAGACCTTGTAGTCGAGGACGTGCTGGGCGTCGGCGGCCTCGACGGAGTAGGCCTGGGCCTTGACGCGGAGCATGATGTCGGCGGTGTGCCGGAAGTGGAGGTCCGTGACGTGGGGGGTGTGCCAGCTTCCCCAGCAGGTGTGGTAGCGGATCTGCTCCTCAGGGACGTTGCGCAGGGCGTGGTTGAGGGAGTCTATGCGCAGGGTGACGTACTTCCGGTACTCCTCGATGGTTATGGGGGGCCAGAACATGCAGAAGGCGTCGACGAGGTCCGGGTCGTCGATCTGGAGGATGAAGCCGGCGTCGGCGACGGCCTCGTAGTCGGCGCGGAAGAACTCGCCCATGGCGTAGACGTACTCTTCCTCTGTGGCGTAGTACTCGTTCCAGAGGGAGTGGCTGAGCCAGCCGGGGCTGATGATGGGGTAGATGAAGTCCTCGACGCTGTGGCCGGCCTCCTCGATGGCGGACTTGATGAGGGCGACCTCGCGGTCGGACTGCTCGCGACCCTTGGGCTCCATGGGGCCGCTGATGACCCAGCGGCTGGTGGCGCGCTGGTTGTCGGTGCCGGGCCTGGGGGTGTTGCCGAGGCGGTCGTAGACGGCGTAGAAGTCGTTGAAGTCGCCGTTGTGGCGCTCGGCCATGGTGTCGAGCATGGTGATGGGCTCCTCGGGCTCGGTGGGGCGGGAGGTGACGCCGGTGGAGCGGGCGTCGAAGTATGCCTGGTCGCGGCCCTTCCAGAACTCGCCGTCGCTGTGGATGTCGTTCTTGAGCTCGACCTGGCGGGTGATGGCCTCCTTGACGCCGTCCTTGACGAGCTCATCGGCGCGGGCCTGGTCGCCGGCGGCGCGTGCGGCGCGGAGGGACTCCATGTTGCTGGGGTTGGGCAGCCGGCCAGCGTGGGTGGTCAGGATTCGGTCCGTGCTTCGCTTCATGTGCGGTCACTCCTCCCGTTTTGGCGCCGCGATGGACGCTCGTCGGACGAGCGCGCGTGCGGCGGGCGTAGGCTAGCACCAGTGGGCGGGGCGGTCAACGGCGGGGGGTTGGGGGCATCGCAGCAGGCGAGGGTTGCGCGTATGGCGGGAGGGGTTGGATGGGGGATGCCTCCGCACCCCTCCCCTCTGGATTCCTGCCTTCGCAGGAATGACGCGGATGGGGGGCAGGAGTGGCGGCGGTGGCGGCGGTGGTTGGGAGCGGGCATCCCCCGCCCCTGGATCCCGGCTTTCGCCGGGATGGAGGTTGGGGGGGTGGGATGGAGATTCGGGAAGAGGGGCTCCCCCATCCTAACCTTCCCCCTGAGGGGGAAGGGACACCCCCCCCGGCCCCGCCCCTGGATCCCGGCCTCCGCCGGGATGGAGGTTGGGGTGAGGCGGGATGGAGGTCGGGGTGGTGGTGCGCGGGTACGGGCGGGGGTCTCGTATGCTACGATTGATGGGTATGGACACCGCTCATATTCGGAATTTTTGCATTATTGCGCATATTGACCATGGGAAGTCCACGCTGGCGGACCGGCTGCTGGAGCATACGGGCACGGTAGACCCTCGCAACATGACCGCCCAGTTTTTGGACACCATGGATTTGGAGCGCGAGCGCGGCATTACCATCAAGGGGAAGGCCGTGCAGATGAGCCATACCCACTCGGACGGGGTGGAGTACCAGCTCAACCTCATCGACACGCCGGGGCACGTGGACTTCGGGTACGAGGTGTCGCGGGCGCTGGCGGCGTGCGAGGGCGCGCTGCTGGTGGTGGACGCGTCGCAGGGGGCACAGGCGCAGACGCTGGCGAACGCGTACCTGGCGCTGGGCCACGACCTGCACATCATCCCGGTCATCAACAAGATCGACCTGCCCTCGGCCGAGCCGGAGCGGGTGGCCGAGGAGATGGTGCAGGTCTTCGGGTTCGAGCGCGAGGAGCTGGTCTACTGCTCGGCGAAGGACGGCACGGGCGTCGAGGAGCTGCTGGGGGCGGTCGTCGAACGGGTGCCGCCGCCGGTGGAGGAGGAGGGCGCGCCGCTGCGGGCGCTCATCTTCGACTCGGAGTACGACTCGTACAAGGGCGTGATCGGGTACGTGCGCGTCGTCGACGGCAAGGTGAAGCGGGGCGACCGCATCCGCATGCTGGGGGCGCAGACGGTGACGGAGGCCGTCGAAGTGGGGGTCTTTCGCCCGGAGTTGACGGCCGTGAACGAGCTGGGCGCGGGGCAGGTGGGGTACATCGCGACGGGGTTCAAGAACGTGGGCGACAGCCGCGTGGGGGACACGGTCGCGCTGGACGAGCGGTCGAACGTGGCGCCGCTGCCGGGGTACGAGCCGCAGAAGCTCATGGTTTTCGCGGGGCTGTACCCGTCGGACGGGGAATCGTTCGAGCACCTGCGGGAGGCGCTGCAGAAGCTGCAGCTGAACGACGCGGCGCTGAGCTACGAGCCGGAGAGCAGCCCGGCGCTGGGATTCGGGTTCCGGTGCGGGTTCCTGGGGCCGCTGCACATGGAGATTGTGCAGGAGCGGCTGGAGCGGGAGTACGGGCTGGACCTGATTGCGACGTCGCCGGGGGTGGCGTACCGGGTGGTGATGCCGAACGGCGAGGAGATCACGGTGGCGAACCCCTCGATGATGCCGGCGCCGGGGCAGTACCTGGAGGCGCAGGAGCCGTGGCTGGAGATGACGATCATCACGCCGTCGCGGTACGTGGGCGCGATGATGGAGCTGTTCACGGGGAACCGGGGGACGTTCAAGAGCATGGAGTACATCGCGGCGGCGATGGTGACGTCGGACGGCGGCAACCCTATGTACGACGCGCGGGTGCTGCTGCAGTTCGAGCTGCCGCTGGCGGAGCTGCTGGCGGAGTTCTACGACCGGATCAAGTCGCGGTCGCAGGGGTACGCGTCGCTGGACTACACGTTCATCGGGTACCGCGCGGGGCCGCTGGTTAAGCTGGACATCATGCTGAACAGCAAGCCGGTGGACGCGCTGTGCTTCATCGTGCACCGGGACCACGCGTACGTGGCGGGGCGGGCGCTGGTGGACGAGCTGCGTCGGCTGATCCCGCGGCAGCTGTACGAGGTCGCGGTGCAGGCGGCGGTCGGGAGCCGGATCATCGCGCGGGAGACGGTGCGGGCGATGCGGAAGAACGTGCTGGCGAAGTGCTACGGCGGGGATATTACGCGGAAGCGGAAGCTGCTGGAGAAGCAGGCCGAGGGCAAAAAGCGGATGAAGATGGTGGGTCAGGTGGAGGTGCCGCAGGAGGCGTTCCTGGCCCTGCTGAAACTGGACAAGCGATAGATGCGGGGCTGCCCCCCATATTCGGCGCCGGACGTGAAGGTCGGGCGCGCATGGGGTATCATCGGCAGCCGGAGGTAGACACTTGCTGCGCTTAGGGATCCTGATCCTGGTGGCCCTCGCCGTGTACCTGCTGGTACGGATGGTCATGCGCTCCATGCAGCAGGGGTCTCGGCGCGGGCCGGAGGTCACGATGCCGTACTGCCAGAAGTGCGAGAGCAATCGCAACGTGGTCGTGAATGCGGGGCACGTCGAGGACCACAACCTGCGGTGGTACTGCACGCGGTGCCGCGAGGGGTTTTGAGCTGTCGGGCATGAGCCCTCGCGAGTGTCAGGGGTCCGGCATGAGCCCGATTGCGCGGTCTCCCAATAAGGTTTGAACGTGATGACACCTCCTCCCGTACCGCTTCTCATCATCTCCGGGTCGCTGGGAACGGGAAAGACTACCGTCCTCTCTGAGGCCTCCGACCTCCTTACGGAGGCAGCGATTCCCCATGCGGCCATCGACCTCGACGCGCTGGCTGTGATGCATCCCCGACGAGAGCCGCACGGGGAGGGGCTTGCGTTCGCCAACCTCGCTTCCATCTGGCCGAACTATGCCGCGGCGGGGGCGGAGCGGCTGATCGTTGCGCGGGTGGTCGAGGAGCGAGCGGAGCTGGAGGGGTACCGGGCGGCGGTGCCGGGGGCGGAGATCGTCGTGTGCCGGCTGACGGCGCCGGTGTGGTTGATGCACGAGCGGCTTCGGGTGCGGGAGCCGGGGATGTACCTGGAGTGGGCGCTGGCTCGGGCGGCGGAGCTGGACGGGATTCTGGCTCGGGCGGGCGTCGAGGACTTCGCGGTGGACAACGGGCCTGGGCGGCTGGTGGGCGACGTGGCGCGGGAGGTGTTGGCGCGCGCGGGGTGGGGGTAGAGGGGGCGAGGCTACGGGTGGCGACGGCGTAGAGCTCGGTCAGAGGGGGTTGCGCCAGCGGAGGCCCGGGAAGCGGGCGAAGTCGGCATCGTTGGAGTGGACCTCAGCCTGGTACTCGATGGCCAGAGCGGCGAGGTGGGCGTCGGTTACGAGGTTGCCGCCCACGCCTGCGGCGGCAAGCAACTGGCCGAGCAGCGTCAGGTGCTGGGAACCCGGGTTCAATGGTGCAATGTGGGGTTGGCGGAGCCATTCGCGAACGAAATCCAACGCCTGTGAGGGCGTTGCTGGTTGGGTCATCATCGTTCGCTGCGTCATTAGTCGCAGGAAGCCAGTGACGACAACCCATGACATGCCAACCCGCTCCCTGCCATTGACCAACCCCTCCCACCACCTCCGGGCACCGTCATGGAAGGGAGATTCTTGGTTGTAGGCGTACAATAAAAGGTTGAGATCCGGGATTATCATCCGGAGTTCTTCTCAATCCTGGCGTTCTTTTCAAGAAAATCCTGGACTAGCAGCTCATCGAGGAGCTCTTTGATCTTGAGCGGGTCAATGCCGGGCATGAATCCCCCTGGCAACGGCTTTACTCGGAAAACAGGCCGTTCTTCCTCCACTGCCTGCGAGAGACCTCTGCGGAGGGCGTCGTTGACTACCTGCTTGAAGGGGCGGTCCTGTAGCCGCGCTTGCTCCTTGAGGGAGTCAGCGATGTCGTTGTCTATGGTTAGTGTTGTCCTCATGCAGACATCATGATGCGTTGTGATATTGATGTCAAGATGTCAAACAGGTCGTGGGCACTCCCTGATCTGTGCTTGGGCGTTGGGTTTCGGTTTCCTTGGGAGGCGCAGCTGGGGTTCGGCGGGGCGCCGCGTTTATGTGAATTCGTAGTTGAGGATGTAGGTGTGATGGCCGTTGTCGTTGTTGAATTCGAGCGTGCCTGAGATGCCGGTTAGGTCTCCGGCGCCTGAGTCGGGGACGATTGCGACTGTGAGTTGGGCGTCGCCCTTGTTCATTGTGCCGCTGTGCTGGAGGACGAAGGAGCCCGAGCTTCCGCCGACCGAGCCCGTGAAGCGCTCGATGGCGACGTAGCCGGCCGAGCCGGGGGTGGCGGTGAATGCTGCGAGCATCTGCGCCTCGGAGGTGCCGACCATGTCGCCGGTGAACTCCTTGCGGACGGTGTTGCGGTTCAGGGTGAGGCCTTCGTGCTCGAGGAACGGCGGATCGGCTTCCATGTCGACGACGAGGGATCCGCGGGCGTTGGGCATGGCGGGCTCCTTTATTTCATTCCGGCTGGTTCTCGCCGGGGAGTATACACCTGAGTTGCCACCAGGACCGTTTGGCTACGCTTCGCGCTGGGTGGGCGTGGGGTGGCGGAGGGGTTGGATGCGGCGGTAGGTGGCGACTCGCCAGAGCCATTCTGCTGGGCCAAATTGGAAGCGGGTCAGCCAGGCTTGAGACCACCAGAGTTGGAGCGCCCAGACTGCGAGGACGAAGGCGAGGACGGCGGTCCGGTTTACGAAGTCGACGTTGGCAAGGAGGGTGGTCAGGACGAGGACGCCCAGTATCGTTTGCGAGAGGTAGTTGGTGAGGGCCATCCGGCCGACTGCCCGGAGGCGGCGCTTGAGCCAGGTGTCTCCGCGGCTGTTCCAGAGGATGATGAGGGACATGTAGCCCATCGAGGCGGGGATGGTGCCAAGGGTGTTTGGGATCTGGCCGACGAAGGCGATCTCGCGGGAGTAGTCGTTGGCGGCGGTGATGATGACGCCGGCGGCGGCAAGGGGCAGGCCGATCGCGAGGCCGATGATGGCGGTCAGCCTGTAGGTCTTCGTGGGGAAGCCGCCGTGCATGAAGCCGGTGCGGTAGAGGCCGGCGCCGACGAGGATGAGGCCCAGCGCTCGGAGGAAGAAGCCGAGGACGACGTAGAGCTCGACAAGGCCCTCGGCTGAACGCTCGCCCGGTACCCATATGCCGGACAGGGATGCGCTGGTGGTGTCGGCGATGTGCTGCGCGAGGAGCGAGGGGATAACGGACACCGTGAAGACGGCTACCCCGAGGGCGATGAGCGCCCGGCTTGGGAGGTTGCGCAGGAGGAGCAGGAAGAACGACGCGACGGCGTAGGCCATGAGAACGTCGCCGCTCCCCAGGGCGAAATGGAGGATGCCGATGAAGAGGAGCAGCACGTTTCGCCACAGGTTCAGCAGGACGGCACGGCGTCCTCTCTCGCCGGCGCGGTCGATGAAGAGGACCATGCCGGCGCCGAAGAGCATCGAGAACAGGCCCATGAACTTCTGGTCGATGAAGACCTCGCCGAGGATGCCGACGGTCCAGTCGAGCCAGGTCTCGGAGCCGCCGGCGCTCAGGTTGAAGTAGGGTCCGCCGCCGAACTTGAAGTGGGCGGCGTTCATCAGCAGGATACCGAGGACGGCGACGCCGCGAATCAGGTCGAGGCTGACGATGCGCTCGGAGCCCTGGACTGGGCCGGTGTCGGCGGGCCGGGGGCTTGTGGACATGAGTGGGTCTCCTCAGGTGTTGCAGGTATGTTTGAAGCCAGGGCGACGGGCCTCTCCACTACGCCGCCCCTATGGATCCCGGCTTCCGCCGGGATTGCGACGTTGGGCTCAGGGCGAACGGCCTCCGCGCTACGCCGCCCCTCTGGATTCCCGCCCCCGTATCGGGGTACGGGGCAAGCTCCGCGGGAATGACGGGGGTGGGCGGCCTCCCCACGACCCTGCCGCTCTGGATTCCCGCTTTCGCGGGAACGACGGAGGTGGGCGGCCTCCGCACGATCCTGCCGCTCTGGATTCCCGCCCCCGTATCGGGGTACGGGGCAAGCTTCGCGGGAATGACGGAGGTGGGCGGCCTCCGCACGATCCTGCCGCTCTGGATTCCCGCCCCCGTATCGGGGTACGGGGCAAGCTTCGCGGGAATGACGGAGGTGGGCGGCCTCCGCACGATCCTGCCGCTCTGGATTCCCGCCCCCGTATCGGGGTACGGGGCAAGCTTCGCGGGAACGACGGAGGTGGGCGGCCTCCGCACGATCCTGCCGCTCTGGATTCCCGCCCCCGTATCGGGGTACGGGGCAAGCTTCGCGGGAACGACGGAGGTGGGCGGCCTCCCCACCACGCCGCCCCTCTGGGTTCCCGCTTTCGCGGGAATGACGGGGCGAACGGACGCGGGCGATGCGTGAGTCGCGGTTAGCGCGGGCCCATTTCGAGGAGGCGTTGGCCGTTTTCTTCTGGGGGGCCTACCAGGCCGGGGGCGACCTCGTCGGACTCGCCGCTGGCGTGGTAGTCGCTGCCGCCGAGGGCGAGGAGGTTGTGGCGGTCGGCGAGGGCCTTGAGCTCGGCGACGACGTCTGGGGTGTAGTTCTTGTAGTAGACCTCCATGCCGGCGAGGCCCGCGGCGGCGAGGGAGGCGACGAGGGCGGGCGGGTTTACCGTGTACGTGGGGTGGGCGAGGACGGGGACGCCGCCGAAACGGCGGATGAGCTGGACGGCCTCAACGGGGGTCATCTTCTCGCGCTCGATGTGGGCGGGCATGCCGCGGCCGATGTACTTGTCGAAGGCCTCGCGCATCTCCGAGACGTAGCCCTTCTCCATGAGGGCCCGGGCGATGTGGGGGCGGGCGATGACGCCGCCCTGAGAGATCTCAACGACGCGTTCCCACGTGATGTCGAAGCCGAGCTCGTTCAGCTTGGCGACCATGATCTCGCCGCGGCCCTCGCGGTTGCGGTGGAAGGCGGCGAGGATTTCGTGGAGCTCGGGGTCGGTCTCGTCGAGGTGGTAGCCGAGGACGTGGACCTCGCTGTCGCCGTCGTCGGAGGAGAGCTCGATGCCGGGGATGAGGGTGAGGTTGGGGTGGTTTGCGATCTCGCGCTTGGCCTCGGCGATGCCCTCGAGGGAGTCGTGGTCGGTGATGGCGACGAGGCGGAGGGTGGTGGCGGCGAGGACGCGCACGAGCTCCGTCGGCGACAGTGTGCCGTCGGAGAGGGTGGTGTGCATGTGGAGGTCTATGAGCGCGGACACGGGTTCTCCTTTGTTGTGGGCGCTGCGGGGACGCCCCGCTGCCCCTCCCCTCTGGGCCCCGGCTTTCGCTGGGGTGACGACGCTGGTGGCTGGGCGGGGGGACGCCCCGCTGTCCCTCCCCTCTGGACCCCGGCTTTCGCCGGGGTGGAGGCGCTGGGGGGATGTAAAGGGGGGAACTCCCCCATCCCAACCTTCCCCGCCCCTGGATCCCGGCGTTCGCCGGGATGGAGAGTGGGGTGGGCAGCAGAAGGCCCCGCCGACTTCGGCGGGGCCTTCCGGCTACTTGGCGTATTCTACGTTTCTGGTTTCCCTGACGACCATGACCTTGATCTGGCCGGGGTAGACGAGGGACTCCTGGACCTTCCGCGCGATGTCGCGGGAGAGGACGGCGGCCTCGTCGTCGCCGATCTGCTCGGGCTTGACCATGACGCGGACCTCGCGGCCGGCCTGGATGGCGAAGACCTTCTCGACGCCCTGGAAGCCCTTGGCGACCTCCTCGAGGTCCTGGAGGCGCTTGATGTAGGCCTCTACGGTGTCGCTGCGGGCGCCGGGGCGTGACGACGTGATGGCGTCCGCGGCGGAGACGATGAAGGCCTCGACCGACGACTTGTCGTGGTCGTGATGCTCCTCGATGGCGCGGCGGATGGGCTCAGGCACGCCGTACTTCTCGGCGACCTCGCCGCCGATGTCGGCGTGGGGCCCCTCGATCTCGTGCGTGAGCGTCTTGCCGATGTCGTGGAGGAGGGCGCCGGCCTTGCAGACCTCGACGTTGGCGCCGACCTCGGCTGCGAGCATCGCGGCGATGCGGGCGGCGAGCACGCTCTCCTTGAGCACATTGCTGCCGTAGCTGGTGCGGAACCGCAGATGCCCGAGCTGCTTGATCAGCTCAGGGTGCAGACCGCGCACATTGGCCTCAAACACCGCCTGCTCACCCGCCTCACGGAGGGTCTTGTCCATCTCCTGGCGGGCCTTCTCCACCATCTCCTCGACCCTGGCCGGGTGGATGCGGCCATCGACAATGAGCTTGGTCAACGCGATGCGAGCAATCTCGCGCCGGATGGGGTCGAAGCACGACAAGGTCACGGCTTCCGGCGTATCGTCGACGATGAGGTCGACGCCGGTGGCCTGTTCCAGCGCGCGAATGTTACGTCCCTCGCGGCCGATGAGACGACCCTTCATCTCATCATTGGGCAGGGGAACGGTGGTGACTGTGGATTCAGCAACAACATCAGCGGCCAGGCGCTCAATGGCCATTACCACGTACTTGCGGGCATTCTCGTCCGCTTCGTCCTTGTACTGCTGTTCCAGCTCCCAGTACTTGCGGGTAAGCTCGTGCCTCGCCTCGTCTTCGGCCTTGCGAACAACCTGCTCGTGTGCCTCCGCGACCGACAGGCCCGCGGTGGCCTCCAACTGTACCAGCTGTTGCTGCTTGAGCTGCTCCACTTCCCCGTGCGCGGAGTCCAGCGCCTTCTCGCGGTCGGTGAGCCCGAGCTCGCGACCCTCGAGGGTGCTGAACCTGCGCTCCAGGTTCTCTTCCCGGTTAGCCAGCCTGCGTTCCTGCTGCTGGACCTCGCCGCGGCGCTCCCGGATCTCCTGATCCGCAGCCGCGCGGGTCTGCAGCGTCTCGTCCTTGGCCTCCAGCAGCAGACTGGCCTTCTGGCGTTCCGCGTCATCCAGGACCTGTCGAGCCTTGTGCTCTGACTCCTGGAGCCGCTTTCCCAAAAACGCGTTCCGGGTCCAGAACGTCACCATCGCCCCTACGCCCAGGGCCGCCAGGACGGAAAGCAAAAGAATGACAATCCAAACCATAGATGACATTTTGTCACCTGCCTTTCGTCCAAGCTTTTAACGATGCCCCATGGCTATGGGCACTATTCATCATATGGTTTTGCCCGTACTATGTCAATCTGAACTCGCGCCGCAGGCGCATACTGCGACGCGGTTTCAGTATCAATTGCAGCGAAATCGTACTGGGCGTGGCATTGACTGACGAATATCGACACCGAGAGGGCGAGAAGACGGTCACCCTGGAGGTCTTCCAGAGCGAGCCGCTGGCGCGGATGGCGGCCAGCAGGCTGGAGGCCGAGGGCATCCGCTGCATGGTGCGGTCGCTCGGTGCAGGGCCGGGCCTCTGGGGGCTGGCGGCGAACGTGCCGCACGCGCTGGACACGTGGGAAGAGGACGCGGTGCAGGCGCGGGAGGTGCTGAACCTGATGCCGGCGGAGATCGAGGAGCGGACGCGGGAGCCGCTCGGCGGGGGCACGAGCCTGCCGAAGTTGATATTCCTGGTGTTGCTGGTGTTGGTGGCGGGGGCGTTGGTGGTGCAACTGGCGGACGCGGCGTTTGGGAGGTTGCTGGGGTAGGGGGCGCTTGGCGCCCGGGCATGCCCATCGAGGGGCTCTGGGCGAGAGGCCTCCCCGCCTCGCGAGGCGGGGGTCTAGTAATGGGAGAGATTCGGGGAGAGCGGAGACCGCCCCGCCAGCGTCCGTTCATACCCTTCGAGAGCCTCAGGACAGGCTTCGATTTCCCTCAGCACGAACGGACGCTCCCCGCCCGGCGCGGCGAGGGTCTGGTAATTGAGAGACTCGGGGCCGCGGAGTTGCCCCGCCGCCCCTGGATCCCGGCTTTCGCCGGGATGGAGGTTGGGGGCGGGAGCGGCTGGTGGGATGCAAGCGAGGTCCTCTTAGGGGCAGGGGGCTCCCCCATCCCAACCCCGTATCGAGTACGGGGCAGGCTCTTCCCTCTGAGGGGGAAGGGTTCCACCCATTACCCCGCTTGGCGCCGCTCGAAATCGACGGAGTGTGCGGGCCGCGGGGTTCCCGCCTGTTGGCGGGACGGGCGGTTCGCGAACCGCCCCTACGAAGCCAAGCAGGGGCTTTTTGTCGGGGTTCCTGCCTGCGCAGGAACGACGGTTGGGGGCGAGAATGGCCGGTGGGGACGGCCCCGCACGGCCACCCCTCTGGATTCCTGCCTGCGCGGGAATCCAGAGGGGGGTGGTAGGGGGAGCGGAGGCGGACGGAGGTGAGGATGCCCCGCGCGTCCGGCCGTGGCTTGGGTTCCCGTCCCCGTATCGGGGTACGGGGCAAGCTGCGCGGGAACGACGGTGGGGTGAGGGAGAGGGGACGCCCCGCACGACCGCCCCTGCCCTGGGTTCCCGCTTTCGCGGGAACGACGGGGGTGGGTGGTGTGGAGGGACGGAGGTGGTTGGTGGTGGGGATGCCCCGGCCCCTGGATCCCGGCTTTCGCCGGGATGGAGGTTGAGGGCGGGATGGTGGTTGGGTTAGGGGACAAGGAGGGAGTGGATGGAGCAGCTTCCGCGGGGGGCGCAGTTTCAGCGTAGCAAGATGCTCTGGGAGATTGCGCTGGGGATTGCTGGGGACCCGAATATCCGGTACTACGAGGACCGGGATGTGTCGATCGTCATCGGGAACGGGAGCGGCGAGGCGTTCACGCCGGCGCTGCGGATGGCGCCGGGGTCGCCGGCGCTGGCGCACGCGGTGGCGAAGGGCGACCTTGATCTCGCATTCGTGAACCCGTCGGCGATGCTGACGCAGGCGTACCGTGGGACGGGGTTGTACAGCGAGCCGCTGCCCGTGCGGGTCATCGCGTCGTACCCGTCGTACGACCGGTTCGTGGCGGCGGTGCAGCCGCGGCTGGGGGTGACGTCGCTGGCGGAGATCGCTGAGCGGAAGCCGGCGCTGCGGGTGTCGGTGCGGGAGGACGCGACGCACTCGACGCGGGTGCTGCTGGACCAACTGCTGCCAATGTACGGGTTCACGCTGGACGACTTCGTGTCGTGGGGCGGGAGTTTGCAGCTCAACGGGCCGCCGGGGGACGCTCGACGGCTGGAGGGGATCCGCGACGGGAGCATCGACATCGTGTTCGACGAGGGGATACCGACGTGGCTGAGCGTGGGGCTGGAGAACGGGCTGGTGCCGCTAGAGCTGGAAGAGGACGTGATGGCGGGCATGGAGGCGATCGGCTGGCGGCGGGTTGTGCTGCCCAAGGAGCGGTTCCCGCTGCTGGAGCGGGACGTCGTGACGATCGACTACAGCGGGTGGCCGCTGTACACGCGGGAAGGGCTGCCGGAGGAGATGGCGTACAAGGTGTGCGCGGCGATCGCGCAGCGGGCGGAGTACATCCGGTGGGAGGAGAGCTACACGGGCATCGCGCAGATCGGGGTGGAGACGGAGGCGACGCCGCTGGACGTGCCGCTGCACCCGGGGGCGGAGCGGTGGTACCGGGAGAACGGGTATCTGTAGTGGGGGCGTAAGGGGTTGGGAATAGTCGGGGTTCCCCCGCTTTCGCGGGGGCAGGCTCTGCCTTCGCAGGAACGACGGGTGGCTGGCTGGGGCGACGAGTGTTGTTGGTGTCCGGGTGAGGGTCCCGCTGCGGCGGGACGGGCGCTTCGCGAAGCGCCCCTACGACGAGGTTAGGACTGGCGGAGACGGGTGTGCTCGTAGGGTGGGGTTCCTGCCTGCGCAGGAACGACGGTTGGGTTAGGAGGTGTCTTGGCATGGCGGTGCATATCGACAATGAGCAGGTGCGGGAGCTGCTGCCGATGGATGAGTGCATCCAGGCGATGGAGGACGCGTTTCGGCACGAGGGTGAGGGGCTTGGGGGGAGTTTGGTGCGGCAGACGCTGTTCTATCCGGGCGGGCGGCAGCGGCTGATGATCGGGAGCTCGCCGGGGTTCGACACTTACGGGTTCAAGACGTACGGGGGCGGCGTGAACCTGGTGCTCGCGTTCTCTACGAGCGAGAACAGACTCGAGGCCATCGTGGAGAGCCGGGTGCTGAGCGAGATTCGCACGGGGGCGGTGGCGGGGCTCGCGACGAAACACATGGCGAACGAGGACGCGAGCGTCATCGGCATCGTCGGGAGCGGGCTGCAGGCGAAGGCGCAGGTGGAGGCGATCTGCCTGGTGCGGCCGATCACGAAGGTGAAGGTGTACACGCGGACGTCGGAGAACCGGGAGACATTTGCGGCCGAGCTGCGTGACGACCTGGGGCTGGACGCCGTGGCCGTCGAGACGGGGGAGGAGTGCATCACGGGCTCGGACGTCATCGTGACGGCGACGGGGTCGCGGGACCCGGTGTTCGCGGCGGAGTGGGTGTCGCCGGGGGCGCACATCAACGCGATCGGGGCGACGACGCCGGGGCGACGGGAGATCGACGAGCACACGGTCGGGCGGTGCGACGTGGTGGTCGTGGAGAGCGTCGCGCAGGCGAAAGTGGAGTGCGGCGAGCTGATGCTGGCGGAGGACCGGGGGCAGTTCCAGTGGGCGCAGGCGGTGGAGATGAAGCACCTGGTGCTGGGGCTGGCGGGGAAGCGGCCGAGCCGGGAGGCGATCACGCTGTTCAACGGGCTGGGCGTGGCGATGGAGGACACGGCGGCTGCGGGCGTGGTGCTGCGGAAGGCGAGGGAGCGGGGCATCGGGACGGAGCTGCCGCTCGAGGTGCGGGGCGGCGGGCCGCGGCGGGTGCGGTAGGGGGGGTGTCGGTGGGCCGACCGGCCACTGTGTACCCCTGTATCAAGTCCGGGGCAGGCTCTTCGAGAGGCTCAGGGCGAACGGCCCCTCCCTGCCCGGCCCCGCGGCGCTAGCGCGCCCCGTTCCCCCTTCGATTTCCCTCAGGGCGAACGGCCCCTCACCGCTTCCCCTCTGGATTCCCGCCCCCGTATCGGGGTGCGGGGCATGCCTTCGCCGGTATGGAGTTCGGGGTGGATGGATTCCTTGGCGATAGGGAGGGTTGGCGGCCCCTCGCCCGTGCCCCTCTGGATTCCCCCGCCCCCGTATCGGAGTACGGGGCATGCTTCGCGGGGGCAGGCTCTGCCTGCGCAGGAATGACGCGGCGGGGGAGACCCTTTCGCGGGAACCTGCGGTGCGGGCGTCCCCCGCCCCTAGATACCGGCCTCCGCCGGTATGGAGAAATGGGGGGGATGGATTCTTTGGCGATAGGGAGGGCGGGCGGCCCCTCGTCCCTGCCCCTCTGGATTCCTGCCTGCGCAGGAATGACGCAGTGGGGGTGGCATTGGGGGCGATAGGGCAACCACGAGGGTTGCCCGTATGGTGGGCGAGGTGGCGTTTTGCGGGGACTTTGGGTGGTTGTTAGAAGAAGCTCTTCTTGTTGGCTACGTAGGTGTTGTTGAAGTCCTCATCGGACTTGGTGAGGTAGATGATGCCCTCGATTAGGGCGATTACGGCGCTGATGGGGGCGGTGATGACGATGATGGTCAGCACGAGGTGGATGATTCCCGCCCCGGTGTAGCCCAGATAGAACTTGTGGATTCCAAGCGATCCGAGCAGGATTGCCAGGATTCCGGCCGCTATCTTGCTCTTCAAGGGACTCCTCCTTTTCCGCTGCACGACGTATGCGAACGCGCATTGCCCACAACGTAGGTGGCTTCCGGTTCGGAGTCAATCGATACAACGGGCAAGTTTTGACACATTGCACGTTCTGCTGCCGACATTGCCCATTCTCCTCCGGCAGACGGTCCGCCGAGCGGCCATGCGCCACCTCGGGGGACGCCCCCAGCCCCCTGCCAGCCCTGGGTTCCCGCTTGCGCGGGAATGACGAGGAGGGGGGCGCGGGAATGACGGTAGCGGACGCGGGCCACCTCGGGGGACGCCCCCATCCCCCTGCCAGCCCTGGGTTCCCGCTTTCGCGGGAATGACGAGGAGGGGGCGCGGGAATGACGGTAGCGGAGGGCCACGGTGGAATGCGGTGTAGTACACTTGGCGCACGCTGGGACGGAGGTACTGGGATGAACATTGACGCGCATGCGCACATTACGGGGCCGGTGGAGTACTACAACTTCTTCCGGTCGCTTTCGAGCGGGTCCGGGGCGCTGCCTCGACCGACGGCGCCGGAGATCTCGGACGAGCGGATCGAGGAGAGCCTGATCCCGCACATCGCGGAGGTGTCGGAGGTCGGGACGGACCTGCAGATCGTGTCGCCGCGGCCGTGGGCGGTGCCGACGGGGGACCGGCGGGAGGGGGTCGTGCTGCGGATCACGCAGGGGGTGAACGACATGATCGCGCGGTGCGTGAAGCTGCACCCGGAGCAGTTTGTGGGGACGTGCGCGATCCCGCAGGCGGCGGGGCAGCCGATCTCGTTCTGCCTGGAGGAGCTGGAGCGGTGCGTGACGGAGCTGGGGATGGTGGGGCTGAAGATCAACCCGGACCCGGGCGAGGGGTCGCTGGAGACGCCGCACATGGGGGACGAGTACTGGTACCCGCTGTACGAGAAGATGGTGGAGCTGGACGTGCCGGCGCTGGTGCACGGGGGGCCGTTCCGGTTCTCTCGTGAGCCGGAGCTGGGGTACTTCGTGGAGGAGGAGGCGGTCGCGGCGTGGGCGCTTATTCGATCGCCGCAGGTGTTCCGGGACTTCCCGAACCTGAAGATCATCATCGGGCACGGCGGCGGGTACATCCCGTTCCAGGCGGGCCGGGGGCGGGCGTTCCGGATGAACTCGCAGGCGCGGGAGCCGGAGGCGAACTGGGAGAGCTTCGACGAGTCGATGCGCCGGTTGTACTACGACACGGTGCTGTACGACGGGGAGGCGATGGAGCTGCTGATCAAGGTGGTGGGCGTCGACCGGTGCATCTTCGGGACGGACAAGCCGGCGAACGGGTCGGTGAAGGACCCGGTGACGGGTCGGGCGCTGAACGACACGAAGCAGTACATCGACCGGATCGAGTGGCTGAGCGATGAGGACCGGCACGCGATCTTCGAGGGGAACGCGCGGCGGGTGTACTCGCGGATGGTGGTGGGGGAAGCGGGGTAGGGTTGGGGTCGGGGGCTTGGGGCGTGCGGGCTCACCACCCATGGATACCGGCTTTCGCCGGTATGGAGGATCAAGAGAAGGCCGACGGGATGCGCTCCCGCCGGCCTTGTTTTGTGCGTCGCGAGGGGTGTTTGTTGGGCGCTGGCCCGTCCGGATGTCGCGCACTCCGATCGGCATTGTGTGGGGTCAGTTCCGTACCGCTCGGTAGGCCCTACGAGACTGCAACAATAGTGCAAACATCCCTGCTCCTGATGCAGGGATGTTACAAGTAATAGCACTACAGTATTATAGAATGCAGCGCTACTAAAGCAGTCCCGTAGGAGTGATTCAATGGACATCAGCGACCGCGTCCGTGACCTAGTGGACCGTGTTTCCAAGCAGTTGCCACATGCGCAGACCGAAGAAGCTACAAAGCTCGCGCTGATAAACCCGTTCATCAGAGAAGTGCTTGGCTACAACACTGCGGACCTTTCAGAGGTGGTACCCGAATACACAGCGGACATCGGGGCAAAGAGGGGCGAAAAGGTTGACTATGCGATTATGCGTGACGGCAAACCGCTCATTCTTATAGAAGCGAAGAAGGCCGCGACTGTACTACAAGAAGAAGAGCCAATCCAACTGTACCGATATTTCACTGCCACACCTTCCGCGCGCTTTGGCATTTACACCAACGGCGTGCGTTATCTCTTCTACTCCGACCTCGACGACACCAATCTGATGGACCGGTTGCCGTTTCTAGTGTTGGATCTCCTTGATCCTGACCCCCGAGTGGTCGAGGAAGTAGCAAGGTTTGTAAAGAATGAATTTGACCCAGACCGGATCAGGGCATCAGCGAATACCCTCAAATACACGCGTGCTCTGAAAGAGGTTCTTCATGCGGAATTGGGTGACCCTTCACAAGAGTTCGTCAGGTTGCTAATGAACAGAGTCTACTCTGGCCGAAAAAGCGCGGATCGACTCAACGAGTTCACGCAGATGACAAAGACTGCGGCAAGTGAACTCATTCGGGATGAGTTGCGAGGCACGTTGAACTCGGCCTTGGCTCGGGACGATGCTCGTGGCAAGCCTCAGGTTGAAGAGAAGCCGGGCATCGGTGAAGAAAGAGATGATGGTGGGATAGTCACTACCGAAGCCGAGATCGCCGCATACTACGCCGTAAAGTCCATTCTGAATGGAGTGGTAGACGTAAAGCGCGTATTCTTCCGAGACGCCAAGACCTATTCCTCGGTCCTATTGGACAATTCAAACCGCAAACCCATCTGCAGGTTTCGATTTGAGGGCAAACAGAAGTACATCGGGACATTTGATGCTGAGAAGGCAGAGACAAGGCTTCCGGTAGACGATGTGGATGACATCTACCAGCACGTGAAGGCCATTCAGGCGACTGCGAAGGGCTACGATGCCTCCGAAGGGAACTCTTAAAGGCTAAGCGATCGCCGCACCATCGCTCACGGCACTACTGGTTGATGCCTGCGTGAGTCGCTAGGCAAGAGGCATCGAGGTCGGAGGCGTTTAGGGATTGCATAGGCTGAGGTTCCCGCCTCCGCGGGAACGACGCGAAGGTGTAGAGGACGCCTGGGCTATTTGACTGGCCGGGGCGAACGGCCCCGCCCTGCCCCTCTGGATTCCCGCCTCCGCGGGAATGACGCATTGAGGGCGACGGGGTCTCTGCCGTTTGACTGGCTTGTGGCGGGCGGCCCCCTCCCGGCCCTGGATACCGGCTTTCGCCGGTATGGAGACGGGGGCACGCCCTTGGACGAGCTTAGGGCGAACGGGGGGACTCCCCCATCCCCGTATCGAGTACGGGGCAGGCTCTAACCTTCCCCCCGAGGGGGAAGGGACTCCCTTCTGCCCCTCTGGATTCCCCCGCTTTCGCGGGGGCAGGCTCTGCCTCTGCAGGAATGACGCATTGGGGACGACTGTGTCCCCTGCCTTCGCGTCAGTCTTGGGTCAGCACTCCCGAGGTTGTTTCTTCCACGGATCTGTTGCGGTGCTTGCCGATGTGGTGTGGCGGGTGGTAAATGTGGCGGACGCGGGGATTGGGACGTTGGCGTGGGAGAGAGTTAGGTGAGTGGGAATCGGCGAACCGTTGGGGGGTTGGGTGGCAACTTGAGGGGTCGCTTTTCTTTGCCCCGGAGGTTTGGGTTGAGATGGGCGCTGATCTTGGTTGTCGCTGTGGTTCTGCTGCTGGCGGTCGTCAACCTTGGTGTGGCTTGGTACTACTCTGGGGTGTTGTACGACCTTGGCCTGGAGGTGCGGGAGGACGAGGTGGAGTACGACGTGGTGGCCACCGATGTCGGGGGCGGACTGGTGAGGTTGGAGGACGGGCCCGACGACGGGGAGTGGAGGTCGCCCGGGCGATGGGGGCTCGTTTGGGATGGCGGCAACGGCATGATGAGCGACATCGTCGAGGACGAGGAGTCGGGTCTGGTGCGGCGGTTCGTGCTGGTGGACGGCGAACCGCCGCGGACCTCGCCCGCCGAGGTGACGAGCGACATCTTCCCGAATGACCCGTACTTGGCGTTCGGCATCGAGTACGAGGAGGTTGAGTTCGCGGCGCCGCTGGGAGCGCTGGACGCGTGGCGGTTCGAGGGCGAGCTCGACACGTGGGCGATCTTCGTGCACGGGCATCGCGGCAAGCGTGGCGACGGGCTGCCGACGCTGTCGTCGTTGCACGCGCTCGGCATGCCGGCGGTGTTCATCACCTATCGCAACGACGAGGGGCAGCCGGGGGACCCGAGCGGCATCCACCAGTACGGCCTGACCGAGTGGGAGGACCTGCACGCAGCGGTGGAGTACGTGCTGTCGCAGCCGGGGGCCGAGCAGGTTGTGCTGATCGGCGGCAGCATGGGCGGCGGCATCGTGACCAAGTTCCTCTACGAGTCATCGCTTGCCGGGTCGGTCGTCGGCGCGGCGCTGGACTCGCCGGTCATGGACTTCAACGCGCCGGTGGACCTGGGCGCGCGGCAGCGCAATCTGCCCGGCTTCGTGTCGGCGACGGTGAAGTGGATCTCGACGATGCGGTTCGGGGTGGACTGGGGCTCGATGGACTACCTGAAGGATGTGCGCCGGCTGAACGTGCCCATCCTGCTGCTTCACGGGACGGACGATACTGTTGTGCCGATAGAGACGAGCGACGAGTTGGCGCGGCTTCGGCCAGACATCGTCACGTACAGCGTGTACGACGACACGACCCACGGCGACGGGTGGAATGTCGATGCCGAGCGTTACGAGCGGGAGCTGAGGGAGTTCTTGGTTGGCGTGGTTCGGTGAGGCGCGTGCGGTGGTGGGGGTGTCTTCGTTCGAGAGGGTCAGGGAGTACGGCACCACACCTTCCCACCCGTGGGGCTGCGGCCTCCCTTCACTCTTCGAGAAACTAAGTGCGAACGGCCTCCCCACGCCGCCCCTCTGGATTCCTGCCTTCGCAGGAATGACGCGTGGATGGGGTGGGCCTCGACCTCTTCCTGAGTGGACGGCCCCCGCCGCCCTGCCCCTCCCTCCGACCCCTGGATACCGGCTTTCGCCGGTATGGAGGGTTGGGGTCGGTGGGGTTTGAGGCGGGATTGGGGTGAGAGGACGCCCCTCGCCCTTCCCCTCTGGATTCCTGCCTGCGCAGGAATGACGCTGGGGGGCGTACGGGGATTGCTGCTCGGTGACGGGCTTGTGGTGAGCGGCGCCCTCCCTGCCCCTGGATACCGGCCTTCGCCGGTATGGAGGTGAGGGTTGGGTGGGTATGGCGACGTGGCCTGTGGGGGAATTGCGCCACCCCGCCTGTGCCCCTCTGGATTCCTGCCTGCGCAGGAATGACGCTGGGGGGCGTACGGGGACTGCTGTTCGGTGACGGGCTTGTGGTGAGCAGCCCCCTCCCCGCCCCTGGATACCGGCTTCCGCCGGTATGGAGGTGAGGGTTGGGTGGGAATGGCGACAGTTGTCGGTTGGGGGTGCGCCGCCGCCCCTAGCCCCTGGATACCGGCCCCGAATCGGGGTACGGGGCATGCTTTCGCCGGTATGGAGGTTACCGGTATGGAGGTAGAAGAGAAGGCCGACGGGAGCGCGTCCTGCCGGCCTTGTTTTGTGCTTCGGGCGAGCGTGTTAGGTGCTGGTGCTTAGGGTTACGGGGCCGCGGGTTTGGGCTTTGATGGCTTCTACGGATTCTTCTATGGAGAGGGTGTCCGGGAGGGTCATGCGGGCGGTGTGGACGCGGTAGGCGTCGGGGTTCCAGGGGCCGCTGGGTTCTTCGCCTTCCATGAGGGCTCGGGCGGCGGTGATGAGGCGTCGGCGGACGGCGATGATGTTCTGGTCGGCGGTGACGAGCTTTTCGAGGCTGCGGTCGGCGCGGGCGCCCCACTGGTCCTCGACGAGGGCGAGGTCCTGGATGGGGAAGGCCTTGATGCCGGTGAAGGAGTAGTTCTTCTGGGCAATGCGGTCGACGAGGTAGTCGTTGTCCTTGTTCTCCTTGGCGAGGAACGTGCCGGGGATCTGCTCGGGGTAGGTGTAGCCGCCGTACTTGTCCTCCCAGACCTGCTCCTTCGAGAAGGGCTCGTAGCTCCAGCGGAGGCGGTAGTGGAAGCAACTCTCGTCGTCGATGGGGACGCGCATGTTGCTGGCGTAGACGTTGGGGCCGGAGATGCCGGAGCCGGTGAAGGAGGGCATGAAGAACTGGCTGACCTGGGCGACGTTGGCGCCCTCGCCGAACTGGGCGATGGAGATGTGGGCCTGGCCGTAGGGGGTGTCCTCGACCTGGTTGTGCTTGCGGTTGAGGAAGCTGTTGAGGCGGTTGCCGCCGCGGACGCGGTTGCCGGGGTTGGATGCGTTGTTGTCGAGGGTGGAGTGGAGGAAGAAGCCGTGGGAGGGGTCGTAGTCGCCCTCGATGGCCTGGAAGTAGTTGCAGCGGAGGAGGTACTTGCGGAGGTAGCGGCGGTCCTCGCCGAAGTCGAGCCACTCGAAGGTGGGACGCGGCGGGAGCTTGTCGGCGGGGCCCATGTAGGTCCAGACGATGCCGCCGCCGTCGAATGAGGGGTAGGCCTTGACGGCGACCTTGTCCTTGTAGGTCTCGCCCTCGGGTGAGTTGGGGAGGTCGACGCACTTGCCGGAGACGTCGAACTTCCAGCCGTGATAGACGCAGCGGATGCCGCATTCCTCATTGCGGCCGAAGAACAGCGGGGCGCCGCGGTGGGGGCAGTAGGCGTCGACGAGGCCGGGGTTGCCGTTGGAGTCTCGAAAGGCGATGAGCTTCTCGCTGAGGAGGGTGACGCGGACGGGCGGGCAGTCTGCGGAGGGGATCTCCTCTGAGAGGCAGGCGGGGATCCAATGCCGGCGGAAGAGGTCGCCCATGGGGGTGCCGGGGCCGGTCTGGGTGAGCAGGTCATTTTCCTCTCGGGTGAGCATGGTTTCCTCCCCTTGTGCTTCGCGCGGTGTGGTTGTCGGTATGTGGCGCGAATGTACGCGCGGGGGGTGGGGGTGTCAAGGATGGGGGGTGCTGTGTGTGGGACCCCCTTGGGTGAGCTGAGGGCGGGCGGCCCCTCCACGCCGCCCCTCTGGATTCCTGCCTTCGCAGGAATGACGAATTGGGGGGAGCAGGAATGACGAATTGGGGTAGCGGGAATGACGGGTTGGGGGGGGCAGGAGGGACGCGACAGGGGCGGGGCTGATGTGGCGGGTGTGTGCGTTGACGATGATTGTAAGATGTAAGTAAATTACATTTCTGGTCTTGAAGGGAGGGTTGTTATGGTGCATTTGAGTGTTGCGGCGTTGGCGGTGAAGACGGTGGTTGTTCCGCTGGCTAGGGTTGCCGCGAGGAAGGCGGTGCGGGTGGGGGTCCCGATTGCGGTGGAGCTTGTTGGGGAGTGGGTTGGGAGCGAGGTCCGGCGGAAGGTGCAGTCGGGGGAGGCTCGGAGCCGTTTGGAGGCGATGGGGCAGAGCGTCGGCGAGTGGCGGCGGTGGTTTGCGTCGCGGCCGGGGCGGGGGGTAGTGGTCGAGGGGTAGGGAGGCGAGCGGCGGTCGCGGCGTGGGTACGCCCCGCTGCCCCGCCCCTCTGGATTCCTGCCTTCGCAGGAATGACGAGAGGGGGGGCCATTTGTGGGAGTTCGGTGCAGTTGCCGACCCCCGCCCATGGATCCCGGCTTTCGCCGGGATGGAGGTGGGGTTGGGCGGGATATGGAGGCGTGGGTTGTCGCGGAGGGTGAGGTTGGGCGGGGATTACACGCCCTGGCGGAGGAGGGTTTCTACGTCTGCGAGGGTGTGGACGGTGGGGACGCCTTCCGGGGGTGGGTCTTCTGGCGGGGTGTCCGGGTAGCGATTGATGTAGACGGGGGTGATGCCGACGGACATGGCGCCCTCGACGTCGCCGGAGACGGAGTCGCCGACGTGGACGGCCTCGGAGGGGTTGGCGTTGGCGCGGGCGAGGGCGGTGAGGTAGATGGGCGGGTGAGGCTTGCCCATGCCGACCTCGCCGGAGGTGACGACGAAGTCGGCGTAGGCGTCGAGGCCGAGGTCGCTGGCGACCTGCTGCCCGGTCGAGCTCATGTTGGTGATGACGCCGACGACGTAGCCGGAGGCGCGGAGGCGGGGGAGGGTGTCGGCGACGTCGTCGAAGAGGGTCATGCCGTAGGGGATCTGCCGGACGCGCCGCCAGATCTGGCCGGCGACGGAGGGGGGCGCGTCGACGCCGGCGCCCTCGAGGATGAGGCGCTCGTACTCGGTGAAGAAGGTGAGCTGGTCGGCGGGGGAGCGTCGCTGGACCTGGCTGCGGGCGTTCTCGCGGGACATGAAGGCGTCGGCGCGGAGGTAGCCGCGGGCGATGCCGTCGGGGGTGACGGAGTAGCCGAAGTCGGCGCAGGCCTGGGTCTGGATCTGCTCTCGGGGGGGCCAGAAGCGGGCGAGGGTGTTGTAGAGGTCGAAGAAGACGGCCTTGATGCGGTGGCTGCCGTTGGTGGTCATGGGGGTAGGGTAGCAGGTGGTGGGGTGCGGGGCAAAAGGGGGGGCGGCCCCCCGCGTCCGCCCATGCCCTGGGTTCCCGCTTTCGCGGGAACGACGGTAGGGGGCGGGAATGACGCGATGGAGGGAAGGGTGAATGGCGCGGCCGGGGGTGGTAGGGATGGCGGGACGAGTCTGGAGGTGGCGACCCCGCCCCTGGATACCGGCCTCCGCCGGTATGGAGGTGGGGGTTGGGTGGGGATGGCGAGGGGGACGGCCCCGCGCGTCCGCCCATGCCCTGGGTTCCCGCTTTCGCGGGAACGACGAGGGGGGCGGGAATGACGCGTGGGGGCGCGGGAATGACGCGGAGAGGGTGGTAGGGATGGCGGGACGAGTCTGGAGATGGCAGCCCCGCCCCTGGATACCGGCCTCCGCCGGTATGGAGGTGGGGGTTGGGTGGGGATGGCGACGGTAGTTGGTTGTGGGGTTGGGCCGCCGCCGGCCCCTCTGGGTTCCTGCTCCCGTATCGGGGTACGGGGCAAGCTTCGCGGGAACGACGGTAGGGGGGCGGGAATGACGAGGGGGACGCCACCCCGCGTCCGCCCTTGCCCTGGGTTCCCGCTTTCGCGGGAACGACGAGGGGGGGCGCGGGAATGACGCGATGGTGGGAAGGGGTAATGACGCGGAGGGGGTGGTAGGGATGGCGGGACGAGTCTGGAGATGGCAGCCCCGCCCTTGGATACCGGCCTCCGCCGGTATGGAGGTGGGGGTTGGGTGGGGATGGCGACGGTGGTTGGTTGTGAGGTTGGGCCGCCGCCCCCGGCCCCTCTGGATTCCTGCCTTCGCAGGAATGACGCGTGGGCGGAGGCGGGGGAAGGGACAGAAATGGGAAGAGCGGCGCCCCGATTGGGGCGCCGCTCTTGCTTTTGGACTTGGTAGGGGAGGTTAGTCTTCTTCCGGCTCCTCTTCGTCTTCCCCGGCGTCTTCGACGTCCGTGTTCTCGAGGTCATCTACGATGTCCTCTTCCGGGGCGTCCTCGTCCTGGTCGGCGTCTAGGCCCTGGTCTTCGAGGGGCATGCCTAGCTGCTCGGCGCCGGCGGCTGCGTCCTCGATGTCCGAGGCTGCCTGGCCGTGCGGCGGGCGCGGGCGCCTGGTGGCGGGCTTGGCCTCGGCGTCCGCGTTGGCGGCCGCTGAGCGGCGGGCGACGCGCGGTTTAACCGCTTTCTCCTCAGGGGCGTCGGGCGGTGTGAGGATGGCCATAGAGGTGACCTTGTCGCCAGGATCCACGTTCATGACCCTAACGCCGCCGGCACGGCGGCCCTGTTGACTGACCTCAGCCAAGAAGGTGCGGTGCACCTGAGCCTTGGCGGTGGCGATAATCAACTCCTCTGAACCTTGGACGATAATAGTAGCTGCAACTGGGCCAGTCTTGTCGCTCACATTGAAGGCGATAACGCCTTTGCCAGCTCGACCTTGACGGCGGAAGCGGTCCAAGCGCGTCAATTTGCCGTATCCGTTCTCAGTTACAACTAGAAGGTTTCCGTTGGGGACAACCACATCCATGGAGATGATACGGTCGTCGGAAGCTAGCTGCATAGACCGGACGCCCTTCGCTCCCCGATTGACTAGTCGAACCTGTCGCAGTGGATAGCAGACAGACATGCCGTTGCGGGTTACGACCATGATCTCGTCTTCGTCACTGGCGGCCCAGCTGGCGGAGATGAGGTGGTCGTCCTTCTCCAAGTCCATGGCGATGATGCCGGTGCTACGGATATTGGCGAAGCGTTCAAGTAGCACGCGTGCAATCTTGCCCTTCTGGGTCTCCATCACCAAGTAGCCTCCTTGGTGGAGGTCAGTGAGGGAGACGACAGAGGTGACACGATCATTGTCAGGGAGCGCCGGGATGAGCACCTTAATTGGAGTGCCACGGGTTGTCCGCGTTGTGTTCTCGGGGATGAGATAGCACTTCAAGGAGAAAACTTGGCCGCCGTCCGTGAAGAAGAGGATGGTGTCCTTGGTGTCCGTCTCCAGGGTGTGGCGGATGACGTCGTCCTCAGTGGTCTTGCGCATGCCCTGGACGCCCTTGCCGCCGCGGTGCTGCAGCTTGTAGGTGCTGAGGCTGGTGCGCTTGGCGTAGCCGTTGTTGCTGAGGGTCACGACCATGCGGGCGTGGGCGACGAGCTCGTCGCGGGTGAGGCGGCGGGCTTCCTCCGGGCGGACCTCTGTACGGCGGCGGTCGCCGAACTTCTTGCGGAGGTCCTGGTTCTCCTGCTTGACGGCGGCGCGTACGAGGGTCGGGTCGTTGAGGAGCGCCTCAAGCTCGGCGATCTGCCTGGTGAGCTCGGTGTGCTCCTCCTCGAGGCGGAGGTGGTCGAGGGCGGTCAGGCGGCGGAGCTGCATGTCGAGGATGGCCTGGGACTGAATCTGCGTCAGGTCGAAGCGGGAGATGAGGTTGTTGCGGGCAGCCTCGGCGTCGTCGGACCCGCGGATGATGGCGATGACCTCGTCGAGGTTGTCGATGGCCTTGAGGAGGCCTTCGAGGACGTGGTCGCGGTCGCGGGCCTTGTCGAGGTCGAACTGGGCACGGCGGGTGATGACCTCGACGCGGAACTCGATGTAGTGGTGGAGGATGTCGCGAATGGTCAGCACCTGGGGCTGGCCGTCGACGAGGGCGAGCATGTTCATGTTGTAGGCCATCTGGAGGGGGGTCTGCTCGTAGAGGTTGCTGAGGACGTAGGCGGGGTCTGCGGCGGCGCGGAGCTCGACGACGACGCGGAGGCCCTGGCGGTCCGACTCGTCGCGGACGTCGCTGATGCCCTCGATCTTGCGGTCACGGGCGAGCTGGGCGATCTTCTCGACCATGCTGGCCTTGTTGAGCTGATAGGGGATCTCCGTGATGACGATCTGGTTGCGGTCTGAGTTGCGTCCCAGGGGCTCGATGTCGGCCTTGCCGCGCATGAGGATGCGGCCGTTGCCGGTCTGGTAGGCGGCGTGGACGTTGGCCTTGCCCTGGCCGGCCATGATGATGCCGCCGGTGGGGAAGTCCGGGCCCTGGATGAAGCGCATCATGTCATCGACGGTGGCGTCCGGGTGGTCGATGAGGTGGGTGATGGCGTCACAGAGCTCTCGCAGGTTGTGGGGCGGGATGTTGGTGGCCATGCCGACGGCAATGCCTGACGCGCCGTTGGCGAGCAGGAAGGGAAAGCGCGCGGGCAGGACGCTGGGCTCGTTCAGGGAGTCGTCGAAGTTGGGGGAGAAGTTGACGGTGTTCTTGTCCATGTCCTGGAGCATCTCGGTGGCGATGGCGGCGAGGCGGGCCTCGGTGTAGCGCATAGCGGCGGGCGGGTCGTTGTCGATGGAGCCGAAGTTGCCCTGGCCGTCGACCATGGGGTAGCGCATGGTGAAGGCCTGGGCCATGCGGACCTGGGCCTCGTAGACGGAGGAGTCGCCGTGGGGGTGGTACTTTCCGAGGACCTCGCCGACGAGACGGGCGCTCTTCTTGTAGCCGGTGCCGGGGCGCATGGCGAGCTCGTCCATGGCGTAGAGGATGCGGCGCTGGACGGGCTTGAGGCCGTCGCGCACGTCCGGGAGGGCGCGAGCGACGATGACGCTCATGGCGTAGTCGAGATACGAAGCGCGGAGCTCCTCGTCAATGCGGCGGGGTTCAACGTTGCCGATGTTGCCTGCGTTGGTGGTCATTGCTGTCTTCCTCCGGGATGGTATCTATCGCCCGCCGGGTGCGGGCGAACCTACTAAAGCGGGAACTACTTCTTCCCCTTGGGTTCTGCCAGATCTGCGTGTTCCGTAACCGTCCTGGCGAAGGTTTCCTGAGATGACTCAGGGCTCACCTGTGCTATGCGCCAACTCTCGTCCTTCTCGCGAACAATGTGGACACCCTCTGCCAAATCACCGCCGCCAGTCGCGGCTACGCCGGTCAAGGACTTGTAGGGCAGTTCAACCGCGATGTCCCCACCGACGACCTTGTGCTTGAGAAAGAGGACTCTCTGGTCAGTGGCGAGAGCAACGCCACGGTCGCTGTGGTAGCCCCATATCTTTGGTCCACGCCCAAATAACCCGGCGGGTTCCAAGAAGGTGCAGTCCGACATCGCGAGTATGCCCTCGTCCGTCCGGAGGGTGTGCTGGAGAAGCCTTCGCTCGGCGACGTGCTTGCCCTTGCCCCATTGGGCCGGCTGAGCGGAGCGCCACTGTTCATCAATGCGCCCTATTTTTTCCTGGTTCACGGTGAAGGTACTCCCGAAAGCTTGCACTTTGACAAGCCGCTGGCAAACGGATGGCGCAAGCCCGCTAGACGTCCAGGTTCCGTACGGTCTTGGCGTATTCCATGATGAAGGACTTGCGCGGGGCGACTTCCGCGCCCATGAGCCTGTCGAACTCCGCGGCGACGAGCTGGACGGCGTCCTCCCAGTCCTCATCGTCGTCGCGGGCGTCACGGTCATCGTGGTCGAGGAGCTCGGCGACGTCGCGCATGTTGACCTGCAGCAGGGTGCGGGTGGCGGGGTTGAGGGTGGTCTCCCAGAGCTGGTCCGGGTTCATCTCACCCAAGCCCTTGTAGCGCTGGAGACTGATGCCGCGCTTGCCCTCGAGCTTCTTCATCTCGGCTTCCAACTGGGCCTCGTTGTAGACGTAGTTGACCTTGCGGCCCTGGCCGATACGGAAGAGAGGGGGCTGCGCGATGTAGAGGTAGCCCCTGCGAATGAGCTGCGGCATGTTGTGGAAGAAGAAGTTGAGCAGCAGCGTCCGGATGTGGGAGCCGTCCACATCGGCGTCGGTCATGATGATGACGCGGTGGTAACGGAGCTTCTTCTCGTCAAAGTCCTCGCCGAAGCCGGCGCCGATGGCAGTGATGAGGATGCGAATCTCCTCGTGAGAGAGGAGCTTCTCGAGGCGGGTCTTCTCCGCCTGGTAGGCCATCCTGGAGCCATCGCCGTTGGCGTCGCCGTTGCCGCCGTTCATCTCGACCTTCTGGCGGCCCTGGGGGTAGAGGACCTTCTCGACGTTGAGGATCTTGCCCTTGAGGGGGAGGATGGCCTGGAAGGAGCGGTCGCGGCCCATCTTGGCGGAGCCGCCCGCGGACTCACCCTCGACGATGAAGATCTCGGACTTCTCGGGGTCGCGCTCGGAGCAGTCGGCGAGCTTGCCGGGAAGGCCGGTGCCGTCGAGGGCGTTCTTGCGGATGACGAGCTCGCGGGCCTTGCGGGCGGCCTCGCGGGCCTTCTGGGCGAGGGAGCAGCGCTCGACGATGCGCTTGGCGTCGGCGGGGTGGTCTTCGAGGTAGATGGTGAGCTGCTCGGCGACGATGGACTCGACGACGGGCTTGATCTCGGCGTTGCCGAGCTTGCCCTTTGTCTGGCCCTCGAACTGGGGGTCAATCATCTTTACGGAGAGGACGGAGGTAAGGCCCTCGCGGACGTCCTCGCCCTGGAAGTTGTTCTGGTCGTCCTTCACGAGCTTCTGCTTGCGGGCGTAGTCGTTCAGGGCGCGGGTGAGGGCGGCGCGGAAGCCGGTGACGTGGGTGCCGCCCTCAATGGTGGCGATGCAGTTGACGAAGGCGGGGGCCTCCTCGCGGACGTTGGTGGTGTACTGCATGGCGAGGGCGACCTGGGTGGTGCCGGAGGCCTTGGTGATGTTGATGACGTCGTGGAGGGTCTCGCGGCCGTTGTTGAGCTCGCCGACCATCTCCTTGATGCCGCCCTCAAAGCGGTACTTGACGCGCTTGTTGATGAGCTCGCTCTTGAGATCGATCTCGAGGCCGGGGTTGAGGTAGGCCATCTCCTTGAAGCGCTGGGCGAGGGTGTCGAACTCGAAGGTGCAGGTGGAGAAGATCTGGTCGTCGGGCATGAAGCCGACGGTGGTGCCGCGGGTGGAGGACTTGCCGACCTGCTTGAGCTCCTCGACGCCCCTGCCGCGCTGGAAGTCCTGGCGGTAGCGGGCGCCGTCGCGCTTGACCTCGACCCACATCCACTCGCTGAGGAAGTTGACGACGGAGGCGCCGACGCCGTGGAGGCCGCCGGACACTTGGTAGCTGCCGCTGCCGAACTTACCGCCGGCGTGCAGCTTGGTGAAGACGGTCTCGACGGTGGAGACGCCGGTGACGGTGTGCTTCTCGACGGGGACGCCGCGTCCGTTGTCCTCGATCTTCATGGAGCCGTCGGCGAGGATGGTGATGGTCACCTTGTCGCAGTAGCCGGCCATGGCTTCGTCGACGGCGTTGTCGACGATCTCGTAGACGAGGTGGTGGAGGCCGCGTTCGTCGGTGCTGCCGATGTACATGCCTGGGCGGAGACGCACGGCCTCAAGGCCTTCAAGTACCTGGATATCGGCTGCGCTGTACTGGGCTTTGGCCACAGTTCCCTCAAGAAGTTCCGTCATCGTATCTACTCCGTTTCGGGGAGCCGGTGTCCCCGGTATTCGACGGCACCGATTCTTGCCGGGCCGGGCGCCCGGAAGAACCGGAACCGTTTGCTTAACGTCGCGCTCCGGAATCGACTGCGCGACGGTCGCCACCCCTAGAGTGGCGGGGGCCGGACCTCCTATCTGGAGGCGGGTCGCATTACCCGGCGCCACGACCCACAACCATTATAGCTGAAACAGATTGGAAATGCCACCCTTTGCAAGGGATTGAGGAGGGTTTCACGGATTGGGCGCAAGAGGGGGGTGTCAGGGGCGGAAAATCCCGGGGTGAACGAGTGTCCGGACAGGGGGTGTGGGGGGCGTCCGGACGCCTTGGTGGGTTGGTGGAGTCGGGGCGAAGCGTGAGGGTTGGTGGTGGGAATGCCCCTCCCCGCCGCCCCTCTGGATTCCTGCCTGCGCAGGAATGACGAGACGGGGGTTGGTGGTGGGGTTGCCCCGCGCCTGGATACCGGCCTCCGCCGGTATGGAGGCGGGAGTGGGCGGGGACGGGGGAGGTGGTGGGTGGTGGGGATGCCCTGCCCCTGGATACCGGCCTCCGCCGGTATGGAGGCGGGAGTGGGCGGGGACGGCCGAGGAGGTTGGTGGTGGGGATGCCCCGCCCCTGGATACCGGCCTCCGCCGGTATGGAGGCGGGAGTGGGCGGGGACGGGGGAGGAGGTTGGTGGTGGGGATGCCCCACCCCTGGATACCGGCCTCCGCCGGTATGGAGGCGGGGTTGGGCGGGGGTGGCCGAGGAGGTTGGTGGTGGGGATTCCCCGCCGCGCCGCCCCTCTGGATTCCCCCGCTTTCGCGGGGGCAGGCTCTGCCTCCGCAGGAATGACGAGACGGGGGCGCAGGTCTACGTCATCCCGGGCGATTCGGGAATCGCGTCTATGAGGAGCGCCAGAGGACGTCTCCGCAGAGGTCGGGGGCGTGGGGGCGGCTGGCGAAGTGGGCGTACTCCTCTTTGGCGGCGGCGATGGTGGTGTCTGAGCCGTGTCCGGGATAGACGTTGGTGTCGTCGGGGAGGACGAAGAGGCGGCCGGTGATGCTCTCGATGACCTGCGCGAGGGCCTCGGGGGTCTGGGTCTTGCCCGGGCCGCCGGGGAAGAGGGTGTCGCCGGAGAAGAGGTGGTTGTCGAGCAGCAGGCAGACGCCGCCGGGGGTGTGGCCCGGGGTGTGGAGCAGGTCGAGGGTCAGCTCGCCGACCTGCAGGGTCCCGCCGTCCTCGAGGTGGAACTCGGGCGCGTTGGGGGCGAGGCGAGGGGTGTCCTCGCGGTGGAGGCCGATGGGGGCGGTGAGGCCGGCGCGGAAGGCGTCGTAGCCCTCGATGTGGTCGCGGTGGCCGTGGGTGATGGCGACGGCGGTGACGTCGGTGCCCTGGGCCTCGGCGAGGACGAGGTCGGCGTCGCGGGGGGTGTCGACGATGAGGCTCTTGCCCGTCGCCTTGCAGACGATGATGTAGGCGTTGTTGTCGAAGGGGCTGGCGACGATCTTGTGGATGCGCACGCGGTCGTCCTCGAAGTGCACGGCCATGGTGTCCTCCTTGGGTGTGGGTTGTGCTTTGATTTTCCTCAGGGCGAAGGGCCCGTCCCCGCCGCCCCTCTGGATTCCTGCCTTCGCAGGAATGACGCGAGTGGGGAGGGCGCCCCCTTATGACGGGGATCAGGCCAGGCTTCCACGGGCTCAGTAAGAACGTTGGGCTGCTCCGGATGTGTCTGGCTGCCCGTAGTGTACTATAGGTTCGGAGGCGTTAGTGGAACCCATCGTCCAGGTTACGGACCTCGTCAAACGCTACGGAGAGTTCACCGCCGTCAATGGCATCAGCTTCGCCGTCGAACAGGGGGAGTGCTTTGGCATTCTTGGGCCAAACGGCGCGGGCAAGAGCAGCACCCTCCGCATCCTGACAGCCATCTCGCCGGCGAGCTCCGGCAGCGTCGTCATCGACGGGCTGGACGTGGCGCAGCACCCTCGGCAGGTGAAGGCGCGGCTGGGCGTGGTGCCGCAGGAGGAGGACCTGGATACGGACCTGCCGGTGCTGCAGAACCTGCTGGTGTACAGCCGGTATTTTCGGATGCCGCCGAAGCTGGCGCTGGAGAGCGCCACAGAGGCCCTCAACTTCTTCGAGCTGGGCGACCGGGCGGACACGAAGGTCGACACGCTGTCCGGCGGCATGAAGCGGCGGCTGGTCATCGCGCGGGCGATGTTGAACCGCCCCAAGGTGCTGGTGCTGGACGAGCCCACGACGGGGCTCGACCCGATGGGGCGGCACCTGGTGTGGGAGCGGCTGCTGGAGCTGCGCCGGCAGGGGATCACCACGGTGCTCTCGACGCACAACATGGAGGAGGCCACGGCGCTGTGCCAGCGGCTGGTCATCATCGACCACGGGGAGATCATCGCGGAGGGGCCGCCAACGGAGCTGGTGCGGCAATCGGCCGGGCGCGAGGTGGTGGAGGTTCGGCCGCAACTGGGGGAAATCGCGGCCGTGCGCGGTCGGCTGATGGAGCTGGGGCTGCAGGTGGAGCGCGCGGGGACGGCGCTGCTCGCGTACGGGTCGGACGCCATCGAGCTGGAGCGGCAACTGGCGTCCGAGGGGCTGCAGGTGCTGTACCGGACGGCCAACCTGGAGGACGTGTTCCTGCGGCTGACGGGCCGCAGCATCGAGGAGGACGACTAGTGGAAGCGCCCAACGCCTTCTACGCCGTCGCCGTGTGGCGCAGGCACCGGGACGCCTTCCTCCGCAACTGGACGACGGAGGCGGGCGGCGTCTTCCTGGAGCCGCTCATCGTGTTGGGGGCGTTCGGGTACGGGCTGGGGCAGTTCGTTGGGGAGTTCGAGGGCGACGTGTCCTACGCCGCCTACATCACGCCGGGGCTGATCGCCGGGTACGCCATGTTCCACGCACTGTTCGAGGGGGCGTACGGGGCGTACCTGCGGCTCTCCATGCACCGGGTGTTCAACAGCATGCTGGCGACGCCGATGCAGGTGGAGGACCTGGTGGCGGGGGAGATGATCTGGGGGGCGAGCCGATCGGTGCTGACGGCCATCGCCGTGCTGGTGGTGGCGCTGGGGTTCGGGCTGATCGAGTCGTGGCTGGCGGTGCTCGCCGTGCCGGCCGCGTTCCTGGTGGGGCTGGTCTTCTTCCCGATGGCGCTGAGCGCGACGGCCGTGGTGCCGAGCATCAACTCGCTGAACAACGTGTTCACGGTGGTGGCGGTGCCGATGTACTTCGTCAGCGGCATCTTCTTCCCGGTGTCGAGCCTGCCAGACTGGATGGAGCCCATCGTGTGGGCGCTGCCGCTTACGCCCGCGGCGCACCTGATGCGCGGGCTGGTGCTGGGGCCGCTGGACATGACGCACCTGTACGCATTCCTCGCGCTGGTGGCGATGGCCGTCGTCTTCGGGCTGGTGGCCACCGCGCTGATGCGGCGGCGCCTCATCACGTAGGTCGAAAGGAGCTTTCCCGCACATGGCCGAGGAACGCAAGCCGGTCATCATCGTGACGGCGTCGACGGCGGGCGCGGCGCAGGCGTATGTCGACGCGCTGGCGCCGTTCGACGCGGAGGCGGTGGTCGTGACGCCGCTCAACGTCGAGGCCGAGCGCGACGCGATCGCGCGGATGGACGGGTTGCTGCTGTCGGGCGGCGCGGACGTGCACCCGAGGCGGTACGGGGAGCAGCCGGACCCGAACGCGGGGCTGCTGCTGAACGAGGCGCGGGACGCCGTCGACTTTCCGCTGCTGGACGAGGCGCTGTCGCGGGACCTGCCGGTGGTGGGGATCTGCCGCGGGCTGCAGGTGCTCAACGTCGCGTGCGGGGGCTCGCTGCTGCAACACATTCCCGGGCACCGGGCCGAGGGGGACAACCCGCTCGTATCGGTGCAGCACCGGATCTGGATTACGCCGGGGAGCAAGCTGGCGGCGATCGTCGGCGCGGGCGGGCAGGTGCGGGTCAACAGCGTCCACCACCAGGGGCTGACGGAGGCTCGACGGGCACCGACGCTGATGTCGACGGCGTACTCGGTGGAGGACTCGCTTGTCGAGGGGCTGGAGAGCCCGCGGCACCGGTTCGTGGTGGCGGTGCAGTGCCACCCGGAGCGGACGACCGAGGTGCCTCGGCAGTTTCAGAATTTGTTTGGAGCGCTGGTGTACCAGGCGGCTACGCGGGAGGGGTAGGCGGCGCCCCTCGGTACCCCGCCCTACGACGGGCTCAGAGTGAGCGGCGCCACCCCGCCCTGCCCCTCTGGAGACGGCCCCACCGCACGCCGCCCCTCTGGATTCCTGCCTCCGCAGGAATGACGCGATTGTGGGCGGCGATGCGGGCGGGGTACGGACGCGGCAGCCCCTCCCCTGGATACCGGCCTCCGCCGGTATGGAGACGGGGCGGTGGTGTAGCCGGCGGCGACGCGCCCTTCGACGAGTTCAGCGTGGGCGTTCCCACCGCGCCGCCCCTCTGGATTCCTGCCTCCGCAGGAATGACGGCGGGGGGCGGGAATGACGCGGTGGTGGGCGGCGATGCGGGCGGGGTGCGGGCGCGGCAGCCCCTCCCCTGGATACCGGCCTCCGTCGGTATGGAGATGCTGGGCGGCGGTGTAGTAGGCGGCGACGCGCCCTTCGACGAGTTCAGCGTGAGCGTTCCCACCGCACCGCCCCTCTGGATTCCTGCCTCCGCAGGAATGACGATTGGGGGGCGGGAATGACGGTGGCGGGCGCTGGTTTGCCAGGGGCTACGCACCGCTAGACGAGTTCAGAGTCAATGGCCCCACCGCGCCGCACCTCTGGATTCCTGCCTCCGCAGGAATGACGAAACCAGCGAGACAATTTGACAAACTTCCTCAGGTACACTTGGGCAGTGGCGCTCTAGGGAGCAGGGCAAACAAGAAACTGTGCACTTCGACATGTTGCTCTATTGGGTTCAAGTCCCATGCAGCCCACCGATAGTAATTGTGGCAACCGGGTATGTTCCTTATTCAGCGACCGCCCCTATTGCCCGAGGCCTATGCTGCGGCGAATTCCAAGCTTCCGGTCTGCCTTGCCCTGTATTCGACCAATCGAAACAATACATAACCCCCAGCGAAGTACGCGAGGCCAATCACTGCTTCAAGCAGGAGCTCTTCCCAGACGCTGGCTATTGAGACGCCAGCATGCAGGTCACGGAATGCGGCAAGTCCATGGGTCAAAGGCAAGAATTGGCTTAGCTGCTTGAGCACAACGGGTAACGCTGAAACCGGTATGACAGCTCCTGTTAGCGCAAGGAGCAGCCCTGAGAATCCAGAATACGTTAGGGTCCAATCCCTCATCACGAAAGTAAACGTTCCAATCAATAGGGCGAAGGCAATTGAAGAAGCGCTTATCGCCAGGAGGGCTAGCAAGCTACCAACCCAGTTGACGTGGTCGAGGGGCAAATGGACGAACACCCAACCTGCAGCTACGCCACTTGCGACGACGATTAGGCCGTTTGGAAAGTGCAAAAGCCCTCTCGATGCGTAGTTTACGAGACGGTTGCTGGAGGTGGCGAAGACTGTGTACGCTGTTCCTCCAAGACGCTCGTACATGAAGGATTGCGTAATCCCCCCCATGTGGATGAAGACGATCGAATAAGCCAGACGCCCGATGACCAAATAGGCGCCGGTTTCGGAATCTACGGCGAATCTTCCTACCAAGCCAAACAACATGACCAGAAGCGCCGGTCGGACCACTACGTTGGATATGTACGATGTCCAACTAAGCCAGCCGAACAAGCCTTTGTAGTAGCTGTAACCCAAATAGCAGAAGTTCACTACTGCGCGTAGCATCTCATTACCTCACGATGTCGTCAGCGTTCCAGTTACGCGCAGGCGTCGTTCCACAGCCTTGAATAGCCAGTACGTCAACAGGACGTAACCCAGTGAAATGCCCACAATGATGGCCCATCGGATTGCCACGTAGCTAATATCTGGTGTTTCCTCTATGGACTCAACCATCGCCTCCATAGCCCAGGAAGAAGGCAATGCTCTACCGACATACTCCATACCAAAGGGGAGATGCGTCACCGGGAAAACGAACCCGCTAAAGACAATGCCAAAAGCCGTGATGGCATTGAAGAAGCCGCCTTGTCCCCGAACCAGAACCATGAGCGGCATGAAAAGTACGCTAACAGCCAACATACTGATATAGGCGATACACAGTGAAGTGGCGAACCAAAGCGGGTTATTCAATACCAACAGGTGCCCAGCCATGAGCACTGCAATGAAAAAGGCGACAGCGCCGGACAGAAGACCAGGCAGATACGTTGCAAGCGCCTTGCCGGTCATGACAATGGCGAGGGACGTCTTCGTCACGAGATTAGGCTCAAGGGTTCCTCCAAACCTCTCGCCGCCCAACGATTGTCCCACGCGAAACACTCCGGTGTTCCAAGCAGAAAGTAGGATTAGGCCCATCGCCACGTACGTGAATATTACTGGATCTTCTTTTCGGGAGGCTATCCAGGTGACCATCGTCGCCGTAGGCACGTTATTCAACATGGAGTTGACGAGCGAGAAGGGGGACAGCACCGACTTGGACTGTTGGCGAAAGGCGGCAACAAGAGCGTACAAGTTACCCATGCCGCTTCGATTTAATATGTTGAGTACGTTCACGCGTTCCGGCCTCGGAGTTAACCTGTCCGGTAGGGCCGATTCAGCAACCAAGTCGGACAGGAGAGATTTATGCTCCATCTAGCATAGCACAGGCGCGGTGGTCCCCGTAGTCCTTCGCCGTCATGACCACCACAAGAACGGGATCGCGCGGCTCCCATTCCTTTCCGCACACTTTCAGTACTGCGCAGCCCCACGGTCGTGCTCCAACCCATGCGCGTATCAGCAGGTTTGCGGGGACCTTCACCGTTTGGCGCCCACACTGAGTTAGGACTCTGTATGACTTCACATCAGATCCATCCGCACCGTCTATACGGAGGACCTTTCCAGCCTGCCATTGCGCTTAGTGACATGCTCTACAGTCCGAAAGAGCCCGAAACCCACTGTCATGTAGACCCCGCCAACAGCTCTTGCCCCAATGCCGCTGCGCCATTACGCAATGGTTCGCTGTCGACGTAAAGCCGAATGGCCTCCAAGCTGTGGGTCAGTGGAAGCACGGACGATATCCTTTGCAGGGCAATTGGGAGTTCCGCCACCGGAATCACTGAACCGGCCAGGACGAGGACGATGCCCGCCATCGTTAGGTACAGGCTTTGATAGTTTCTGATTGCAAAGGCGATGGACCTAGCAAACAGTGAGAACCCGATCGAGGACACGGACAGGGTCAAGATGGCAACGATCAGTGCGCCGTAGTTCATGGTTCCCCTATCAAGACCGAATGCGGCCCATGCGCCGATGAGACCACTCACAAAGACCAGTGGCCCATTTGGGAAATGAAAGACGCCTCTTGCCACATAGTTGAGGAACCGATTGCATGGCGTGGAAAACACCACGGATGCCGTTCCCCGGGCTCGTTCATAGTAGAAGCTCTGGACGATACCGACACATTGAGTCCAGACGATTGAGTAAGCAAGTCTTCCGACGACCAGGAAGGTCGCAGCGCTTTCGTCGATGGCGTACCGGCCAATTAGGCCAAACAGAGTGACCATGAGAGCCGGGCGTATCAACACTTGGGGGATATAGGAACTAGGCATCCACCAGCCAAAGAGCCCCTTGTAGGTGAAACGGCTCTGATAGAACAGATTGAAGGCTCCGCTCTGATGTTCATGCCGTGCCCAACGTGCCGGTTATGCGCAGCCGTCGCTCCACCACCCCGAGAAGCCAGTAGGCGGCGAGAGCGTATGCAAGTGACAAACCCGCCACTATAAGCCAGCGCACAAAAATGTACTCGGTGGATTCACTCTACCCCGCCGCAGCTACGACAGACTCCATTGCCCACGGAGTCGGAAGCAACCTCGCTGGATTTTCCAAAACTGTGGGGAGCGCCGCGGCGGGGTAGACGAAGGCATTGAGCACCAATCCAAAGGCCGCCACAGTCCCGAAGAACCCAGCGCGGCCTTCCACGGGAACCAGCAATGGCGTGAACGGGAAGCTCGTAGACATGACGCCCAGGAAAGCCATGATCATGGACGGCGCGAAATAGAGCGGTGAGCCAATGTCCACCATTTGATTGCCGATGATTTGAGCAACGACAAATGCAGTCTGCCCCGAGAGAAGAGCTGGGATGACCACAGCTAGTCCCTTGCCGGCCATGATGACCACCAAAGGGGTTCGCGATGTGAGACTGAACTCCAAGGTTTGCTGCCATCGCTCGTCGTCCAGGTCTGAACCAATTCGAAACACGCCTCTATTCCAGAGAGCCAGCAAGACCACGCCAACAGATGCGTAGGTGAATCGCTCGGCATCTCCACTCCTGGTAGCGGTCCAGGCAATCACTGCGGACAGCGGGACATTGTTGGCAAACACATTAACGATTTCATCGGCTTGGAAGACAATCTTCAGCTGATTCTTGAAGATGGTTATGAGTGCGTAGACGTGACGGGAAAGTGGCGTCAAGAAGATCTCCTTAGCCAGCGGGCTACGGCTTGAATCAATGATAGAGGGATAGAAGGTCAGTTGAATGGGAGTGGAGAGACCACTAGCGTCATGAGAGTAGGGCAATCTCCATGTTCGGTGGGTGGCCACCCCTCGCTCCAGTTGGGCAACATGCAACAGCATGATGGCCTTCGAGCGACGAGTGGGCCGGACTCCTGTAGGCACGGGTGGTTCGCAGACTTGCTACCGCAAATGCCTGCGCGCGAATGCCTTTCATACTAAGTGACTCCTAGCTTGAGGGCTCCTTTCCTATGGGTGCACCATGCGCACGTAGTTCAAGGGGGAACACCTAACGGGCCGCGCGGTGTTCCGCCCCTACACAGGTCACTCGACACCAGTAGCTCGATGACGGACTGCGGCACCCTTCCGGTACCACATACGCTCCTCTAGATCGCCTTCGCCTAGCAGCCGGCATAGCCAGACCACCTAGTTCCTAGTCGCTCACGCCGATACAGAGTCCTGCGCGAATCTCTGGAAAGGCCAGATGGGTCAACTCAAGCCTGCTGACCCACTTGCACCAGGCCTCGACAGGTCTAGCGTTTCTCAGGGGACCAGTGTAAGTTGTATTGGAAGTAACCTCTGTCGGCGGTCGTGCGTTGCATTGCACTGTCAGAATACTCACCGTGGTCTTCATGCTGGTTCGGGACGAAAAAGGAGGCGCATGACATGGTGGCAGACTCACCAGCCGTCGAATGTGTTGACCTGGGCCGGGTGTACGTCAGTCGTGGGCTGACGGGGGGGAAGCGCGAAACCGTTGCCCTCAGGGACCTGAGCATTTCGGTCCCCAAGGGCATGGTGTTCGGTTTGCTGGGCCCGAATGGCGCTGGGAAGACCACGACGGTCAAGATTCTCTCAACGCTCCTGACGCCGACCTCCGGCTTCGCCAGGATAGAAGGCCACGATGTGGTCAAGAGCGCTGGCCGTGTCCGAGAGAGGATCGGGTTAATCTTGGGAGGTGAACGGGGACTCTACGGCCGTCTCACGGGCTATGAGAATCTGCGGTACTTTGCGGCATTGAACCATATGTCGCCGGGGGATGCCAAACGCCGCTCGGAAAAGATGCTCGAGTTGGTTGGCCTTGCGGACCGCGGGGGCACGCTAGTGGAGCAGTACTCACGTGGCATGCGCCAACGGTTGCACCTCGCCCGTGGTCTTCTTTGCGAGCCCAGCGTGGTCTTCATGGATGAACCGACCATTGGCGTAGACCCAATAGGCGCCCAAGACCTTCGTGAAATGGTCCCGCAACTGGTTGAACGCGGCATGACCGTGCTCTTGACGACCCACTACATGTTTGAGGCAGACCTGCTCTGTGACAGGATTGCTATCATTGACCAGGGTTCCCTCGTGGCACTAGGAACTCCGAGGGAGATCAAGGGTCAATTCTCCAACATGGGGGTAACCGAGATCACCATTAGGGTGCCTAGGCAAGGATTGCTGGAAGAAGTTTCCCAGATGGAGGGTGTTCTGAGAGCCACAGCCGGGTCTGACGGCTTGTTCCAGCGCATTATCTTAGGGAAGTATATACCTAACTAGCCAGCCGTCCTCGAGGAGATGCGATCCTATTCGACCTTCATCCACGGCCCGCAGGTGGACGTGAAGGCCATGTCCGTTTGCAGGATCTCCACGTAGGCGGCCCCCACCACGTTGCCATTGGCGAGGAGGTCATCGAAGCCGCCAGACAGGCCTCCTAGGCGGGCCCAATAACAGGAGTCCAAGACACTGTCACCCTCAATGATTGTCCGGTAGAGCCCAGGCGCTATGTCGCTACCCACAAGCCATGTTCCTTCGCCGAAGTTGTCGTTCGGCGTGACCGGCCACTCAACGACCATGAATGCCGGGCCGGGCTCTCCCTGTTTCCCCGCAGGACCCGCTGGGCCTTGTGGCCCCTGCGCCCCTACTGGTCCCTCTGGCCCTTGCGGTCCTGGCGGTCCCGCGGGCCCTGGTATGCCCGCCGCGCCAGGGATGCCTGTTGCTGCAGGGGACACTTGGCTTGCCGGGGTTGTTGGGGGCGCGGTGCCGGTGGTGGATGCCGTTGCTGCCTGAGGCACGTCGCAGCCGATGGACGCCAGGGCCACGAGCGCAAGAACACCGAGAACGACCAGGACGGTGATGCCGATAGACATCTTCATGTTGAGACCCCTTGCGGTGAGGTTGCGCTCTCTCCCAAAAGCATCCCCCCATTCGCCCGCAAGGGGCCACGGAGGCAACCTCTCTAGGGGTTTACTCTTGGGAGAGAGCGTCGGTAGTGTAGGCGCACGGGGAGGGCGTGTCAAACTTGACGTCGATGGTTCAGGGTGTAGGATGCAGAAAATAGTAGTAGGAGTTTACGACATGAGGAGGCTTACGGTTGGGGTGGAGATAAGCTGTACACGTCATCCAAAATCCGGCGGCACACCTGCCATACCTCCGCACAGTCCTCCTGAGACATCCCAGGAAACGTCCGGTTGTTGCCTTGAATCGATTCAAGGATGTGGTCAACCTGATCCCGTGGGGCTGCTCGAGAAAGACATTCGACAAGGATTACGATCGCTTGTACGTCCACGCGCCTAAACACGACGCCCTCCGCGCTGGAATGGCTTATCCCAATGCGGGCTCTTGCAACGAGGGCAGACCCGGGGCCGCTCTTCGCTGGTGAAGATGCGGGGGATCCACTCATGTCCACACCGGCAACGGTACGCCGTCACCGTCAACTCGAAGGCCCCGAGGCGTCCGTCCGTCGCGTCAGCTGTTGTCGTCACAACCCACCTCCTATTCTGGTATCCCATCCTACCACGCACGTTGTACCTTTAGGTAGCTACTTTCCTTGATAACCACTACTATGGCCGTAGTACATCAAGGTGGGAATGGGCATGGCGCACAACGCACCGGGCAAGCACTCCCGCAAGGGGATCAGCCTTATCAAGCTGATCGAGATGTTCCCTGACGAGGCCGCGGCCGAGGGCTGGTTCGCCAGGGCACGGTGGGATGGGGGCGCGCCTACGTGTCCCTTCTGCGGCTCCCAGCGGGTAGCGACCATCGCCAACCGCAAGCCCATGCCCTACCGCTGCAAGGAGTGCCGCAAGCACTTCTCCGTGAAGCACGGGACGGTCATGCAGTCAAGCAAGCTCGGTTGTCGGGTGTGGGCGATAGCGGTCTACCTGCTGACGACGGGGGTGAAGGGGACCAGCAGCATGAAGCTGCACCGGGACCTGGACGTGACCTACAAGTCGGCATGGCACCTCGCGCACCGGATCCGCCAGGCGTTCCCGCAGGTGACGGCCTTGTTCGCCGGGCCGGTGGAGGCTGATGAAACGGCCATCGGCGGGCTCGAGAAGAACAAGCACGCCGTCCACAAGTGGCGCCAGGGTCGAGGATCCGTGGGAAAGACCATCGTGCACGGGATCCTCGACCGGGAGACGAATCAGATCGTCGCGGGCGTGGTGACCATGCAGGATGCCGCCACGCTGCAGGACCGCGTCCTGGCGGCGACGAAAGCTACGGCGCAGGTCTACACGGATGAAGCCGCGGCCTACATAGGCATTGCGCGGCGGCACGAGGCCATCCGTCACGGCGCGGGCGAGTACGTGCGGGGCCATGCGCACACCAACGGGATTGAGAGCTTCTGGGCATTGCTCGACCGCGGCATCATGGGGACGTTCCATCATGTCAGCCCGAAGCACCTTGACCGCTACGTCGGGGAGTTTGCGGGGCGGCACAATCAGCGACCCGCAGACACCATCATGCAGATGGCGTCCATCGCTGGCGGGATGGTTGGGAAGCGGTTAAGGTACGCCGACTTGGTCGCGTGACGCCGCTCATGCACTAAAGGAGAGGGGAGCACACATGGCAAAGAAGGACCTCCGCAAAGGACAGCGATCCCGCCCCACAATCCCGTTGCCGAAAATAAACACAACGCCGGAGAAGCTGGCAAAGGAACTGCTGAAGCAACGCCCGTTGCGCGAGGTCGAACAAGAGAGGCAGAGGGAAGACGGCTAGTTAGGTATATAATTCCCTTATCTTATATACCCAGCTCGGTGCCAATCTTGAGCAGAAGATTCGAGACCTTATCGGGAGCGAGAGCATAGAGGGCATGGTCACGCGCGAGCCCACCTTGGAGGAAGCCTACATCAGCATTCTCAGATAGCAGGCTCTCCAACATTGATCAATTCTTCGGCAAGTCTCGATTGGAAACGTCTCAACAGGTGCACTACTACGCTCGCCTCCTTCACCCTACTCCAGGAAATTCAAACGAAGGGGGCCAAGCTTAATAGATTCTTTGCTCAAGGTGATGAGGCGGAAAATACGGTCTTCAGAGGAGCGAGAAACTGAATTCACTTGGCCTTCGGCTCCCAGACACATTTGAACGTCACGCCTATTCCTGCGTAAGCCTCGGATGGAAGACGCGCTTTCCATCTTTGATCGTTACGCAAGCGACCCCTGTGTGAAGAAGTATCTGCCCTGGCATCCCCATCGGGATGTAGCGGAGACCCGGGCCTTTCTCTCCCGCCTATTGAAGGCACTGAAAGATGGCCGGACTGGCGCCTGGCTCATTGTGAGGCAGGAAGATGACAGGGTCATGGGTCTGGCATCGTTGACTCTACAATCCGCTAGGGAAGGAGAATTCCTGAGCAAGAAGAGGAGAGGCAGAAATAAAAGGTTGCCATTGGTTCTCATCTGGCTCAATCCGAGTGGGGCCAGGGATACGCGACTGAAGCTGCAGGGGCGCTCGTGGATTGGGGCCTACGCCGGAGCCAAGTCTTCCGAATATGGACGGTGTGCGACGTCGACAACGCCGCGTCGGCGAGGGTCTTGGAAAAGCTAGGCATGACTCGGGAGGGCATCTTACGGCGCTGGGGTATCCATCCCAACATCAGTCAAGAACCACGTGACTACTATTGCTATGCCCTCGCAAAATAGCGTGGATTGATGCAGCCCTACGCTTCGCGACCGCTACGTGGGTGACGTTCCCTTGACCTATTCCCCATAGACACAGTACTCAACGGCCGCTCATAGCTCTGTCTTTCGTGTGAAGCTCGATGCAGCAGTAACAATGACCACGCAGTTTTTCGTAACGCGGCTCGGTCCGCTAAAGGTGTGAAATGGTCAAAACACGTTTGGCCGTCATTTCCGACTTGGATGAACTATAAGAATTGGTCTGCGACTTCAGAGTAGAACTGGGCCGAAGCGAGCCCGATGACTTGGCGGTTAAGCAGGCTCTGAGCACCCTCCTGAATGACGGCGAGGCAGAGTTCCTCCTTGCCATCTCTGACTCGGACAAGGCGGTTGGCTACATACAGCAGCGCTACCGATACTCACTCTGGCTGAGCGGCAAAGAAGCCACTCTTGAAGACATCTTTGTATCCCCGGAAGTCCGCAGACGGGGCTTGGGCACTCTCCTGGTGAGTTCTGCCATCGCGCGTGAAATAGGCGTCAAGGCCATCAAGCTGGATACAAACGAAAGCAATCTGGCTGCCACTGAGTTGTATGAAAAGCTGGGGTTCTCAACGGGGTCATCTCGCCTTCCGAAATCTCGCCAACTATCATTGCATAAGATCCTTGAAACCGGTGCTTAAGAGGATCTTAGCTTGCAGGCGTGAAAGTGCGGACCAGACAGTATGACAACTTAACCGCCAGTAGACTGGATATGGGCATAGCGGTCGGACTTGTCCAAGACGGCATCGTGATACTCTTGCTCACTGGCTTCTCCGCGCCCCATAGAATTCGGAGAGGCATTACTTGACCAGAGCGGGCACGCACCGGGAGGGTTTGGGATTATCCCCTCCATGGAGTTGGCGAGTGACTCTTGTCTATGCGAGTCGCGAAGGCGAGTTGCTCGTTGCATCATCCGCCAATCGCGGTCTGCATTGACGAGAGGGATCGAGACGGGAGCATAGCGCATATGGAAGTGTTGGTCGGTGCGGCTGTTGTCGAGCGCAAGCCGGTGCTGCAAAGTCTCTTGCAGCTTTACCTTACGACTGCACGGAGTTCACCGGGGTTGACGTGAACAGGAACGGGGTATACGAGTATGGGTACTTCGATGAGTATTGGAGCGACGCGGATAGATTTCCATTCCTGATTTACAGTGGCGCCAACATTGCTGGATTCATACTCATTAACGCCTACACGTTGGTCCTGCAACCCGGATCCGGAAGATCGGTTGCTGAGTTCTTTGTTATGCGGAAGTACCGAAGACGTGGAGCCGGCAGAGCAGCAGCATTCCACGTCTTTGACAAACTCCCGGGGCTGTGGGAAGTTCGAGAGAGAACACAACCTGGCTGGTCAACGATTCTGGAGAACAATCATCACAGACTATTCTCACGGAGACTTCGTCGAAACAGCTTTGAAAGAGCGCAGTTGGAACGATCCTGTCCAGACTTTTGACAACTCGCGGAGGATTCAAGCATAAGCTGGGCAGCAGCGAGAGACCACTATCTCCGAAGACGCTTCCAGCCCTTTTTTCTTACGCAACGGAAGACCCTTATTGGTTTCGATGGCTACTTTACCCTCCGCTGATAAGCCGCAATGATGTGGCTGCCACTGTCCACAAGGCCGGGAACCCCGTTCAACCTCCGTTCAAGTGCTACAGCCGTAGACCATGCTTGACCGTCCTCCCACACCTCTTCAAGCGCGCGCGAACATTCGTGGGCAGTCACGTTGCTCCCAACGACCTCAAGCATGTGGGAACTTGGGAACAATTGGGGCAACTCGTCACTGGTATACAGATGCATCGGGGGGTGTTGCGCGTTTCTTACCCGGGTGTCAAGGGCGGCGGGAAGTTGGGCCATTAGGGTGTCGAAGTTCAGGGAAAAGGTCCGGTTAAGTGTTCAGCAAGAATGTCACTCGGTTAAGCCTCAATGGTATCAGATGATGACGTTGAGGAAACCACGGGGGATTGTCGCGTTGGCGGACCCTCAGCGTCCGTGTATTTCTTGATGGTGGCCCTGTGGATTCCCAATTCCCGTTCGATTGCCCGAAGCGACATCCCCTTGCGACGGGCTTTCTGAATCGCCTTCCATCGCTCCTTCTGAAGGAACGTCGGCTTGCGCGTTGGGGCGGCTGCGGGCCTGCCGGGATTGGCCGCGCCGTCAGTGATCAGACCGCCACCATTCTGGTCCTCTGCCCTTGAGCCCAGCGGTTCGAGAGTCGAGATCCAGTGTTCGCCCAACCCGTTGGCGCTGGAGGACCGGACAGGAACACTTTCGGAGCCTCCGTGGCCGTTCCGGAGAAATACCGGACTGGGTGGCGCCTCCTGGGAGGAGATGATGCGTCCCTCATGCCGCACCGACAGCCGGCCGCCCAGTCCTTGCAGGACCTCCACAGCCGCGCCGGCATAACTGGGACGTTCCCGCTCTGGCAGCAACTGCAGGGTATGCAGCTGGAATCTCACCGTGTTGTCCCTAGCCACTTTTCTGCGGTGCTTGAAGCACAGGATCTGTTCCAGGCACGGCTCTGGGTCCAGGGGCCGGAATGCAGGCTCAGGGTATTGCGGTGGAACACGGAAACGCCGGTTGAATCGCGGCAGGAACTGCTCCAGCACGCTGTTAGCTTCCCCGATGCTGCTCGCCCCTGCCAGCCGCAGTTCGGTTACGAGGCGGTCCTGGAAAGTTTCCGCCATCCGCTCCACTTTTCCCTTGGCCTGGGGAGAGAGGGCGAATAGCATCTGGATCCCCAGTTCGTCCATGGCCCGGCTGAACTGGGTTGGCATTCCGGGGAGGCCGGAGCCGGGCGTGTGCCTGAAGACCCCGTGCCGGTCGGTGTACAGGGCGAGGGGAATGCCGCGGCGCTGCAAGAGGCGCTGGATCAGCAGGAAGTAGCTGTGGGCGTCCTCCTTCTCGCAGAAGAGGGCGTCGACCACCGTGCCGGTGGCATCGTCCACTGCGATCAGCAGCGTGAACGGTGGAATCCGGTCCCCCAACCACGGGTGATGACTGCCGTCCATCTGTATCAGCATTCCCAGCCGGGGCATTCGCTGGCGGCGTACCCGGTGCTTTGGCTGGCGCCTGTGCCGCGGACTGCTCAACCCGGCGTTGCCCAGGATGCGCCACAGGGTGGCCCTGCCGATGTCGATGCCGTCGCGGTCGCTCAGCACCTCGCTGAGATGGGTGTGGTTGGTCCCTGCGTACCTGGTGCGAGCCAGGTGAACCACAGCGGTTGCAACGGGCTCGGGAGTTGCGTTGGCCGGCTTGCGGCCCCGGAGACCGTGAGCAACGGTGGCAGCGCCTTTCTCCTGGTAAGCCGCAAGGATACGCCGGGTGTGTCGCGGGCTGACACACATGAGTGTAGCCGCCTGATCCAGCGTCATGTGCTCAGCCAGCAGGCTGTTGAGGATCTTGAGTCTCGTCTGTTCTTTGGGCGTCAAAGTCACATTCTCCATAAGTTGAATGTGACATTTCTGCTGGCCAGTTAGTGAGGACCTTTTCCCTGAACGTCAACAATAGGGCGGAGCAAAGGTGTACCACCGCGGGTGATTGGTCAGGGTAAAGGTCCGTGCCAATTGTTCAGGGAGAATGTGACCAAAGCAAGGGTGGCGGCCGACGGTTGGGGGATTTAGGACGGTCTGCTGGACGACCTATGCGTCGTCCGAGGCCTAGGCAGCAGCGTTCCCACTGCTGTGCCTGAGACGGTAGCTGTCCCCGTTCATCTCTAGGATGTGGATATGCACGTGGTGTGTCAGCCGGTCCAGCAGCGCCCCGGTGAGCCTCTCAGATTCGAAGACCTCGGTCCACTCGTCGAAGGGGAGGTTGGTGGTGACCAGGATGGAGCCCCGCTCGTAGCGCTGGCTGAACACCTCGAAAAGCAGTTCCGCTCCGGTGGGGGACAGGGGCACGAAGCCCACTTCGTCGATGATGAGCAGGTTAAGACGGGAGAGCCGCCGCTGGAGGTTGAGGAGTCTCCTCTCATCCCGGGCCTCCATCAGCTCGTGTACCAGGGATGCGGCGGTCGTGAATCCCACCGACATACCACTCTGGCAGGCGGCCAGCCCCAGCCCCAGAGCGACGTGGGTCTTGCCGGTGCCGCTGTTGTCGATGGCGATGACGTTCTCCCGGCGCTGTATGTATTCACAGCGGGCCAGTTCCATGATAAGGGACTTGTTCACCGAGGGGATGGCCGTGAAGTCGAAGGTGTCCAGGCTCTTGACGGCAGAGAAACGGGCCGCCCGGATCTGGCGCTGCACCATGCGCTGATGGCGGTCAATGAGCTCCAGTTCGGCCTGACGCAGCAGGTACCTCGGGTGGTCCACACCCTCGGCGGCGCACTGGGCCGCCATCTTTCCGTATTCTAAGAGGAAGGTGGGCAGCTTCAACTCCTTCAGATGATGTTCCAAGAGCAACGTGGAGCGGTCACTCATGCGGCCCTCCCGGACAGCAACTTCATGTAGTCCCCGGTGGACGTAGTGCTGACCCGCATCCGGGGCAGATAGGAATACAGCTCCATGTCTAGCCTTGGGGGCCGTCCCTCCAGCCGGCAGAGCACCAGATGCTTCACGGCGTCGAAGCTCAGCGCCCACAGCCGGATGGCATCCCGCGCCGCCGATTGCACTTCCTCCAGCCTGAAGCTCTCCAACAGCCGCAGCACTTGGACGAACTCCCGCTTGCCCCTTCGTCCCATGCGGACCTCCAGCAGCCGGCGCAGGGTAGCGAACTCCTGGGGAAGCTCCCATCCCTGCAGCGGGGCGGCCTGGTCCAGAGCACCCGGCTCCTGCCCTAGGAGCGGCAGGTAGGGGATGGGGTCGAAGACGAGGTCGTCCCGCTGGTAGGAGCGGGAGTGTCGGGCGATGGTGTCCGACCCGCAGCTGATGACCACTTGGTCCACGTAGCCCCTTACCAGCACATCCCGATGCCCGTAGGCTACCGGCTGGCGCTGAGTAGTCGTTGGTGCGGTACCGGACCAGCGACAGGGAGCGCACCCGGCCCGCTTGCTTGTCGCAGGCATCATATGGCACCGACGGCAGTTGCAATAAAGCTTCCAGGTCTCGCTCCATGCGCTGACCGATGGTCTCAGTGTGGCCCCGGAGCTGGGCCTCCATCCGCGTCAGGCACTGCTGTTCCAGGTGGGCGTTCAGCGCCTCAAAGCTCTCGAAGGACGGCACCGGCACCAGGAAGTTGCGCCGGGCGCACCCCACCATCCCCTCCACCTTTCCCTTGTCGTTGCCCTTGCCAGGACGGCCGAACCGGTCCTCGTACACGTAATGGGACTGGAGCTCAGTGAAGGCTCGGGTGCGCTTTCGCCGGCCGTCCCCCAGTATCTTCGCCACCGCCAGTCTGGTGTTGTCGTAGAGAATGCTCTGGGGCACGCCGCCCAGGAAGGCGAAGGCCGAGACATGACCGTCCAGAAACGCCTCGGTGGTCTCCGCCGGGTAGGCCTTCACGAAGCAGCCGTCGCTGTGGGGCATGTCCAGCACTAAGTAGTGGGCCCTCTGCTCCACTCCGCCGATCACCACCCGCGCCTCGCCGAAGTCGCACAGGGCGTGCCCTGGCGAATGAGACAAGAGCACGAACATCTCCCGCGACTGGCGGCGGTGCTCCCTTACGTAGTCCTTGACTATCGTATACTGGCCGTCGAACCCGTACTTGTCCCGCAGCCGCTCAAAGATGCGCGTGGCGGTGTGGCGCTGCTTCTTGGGGACGCTCAGGTCCTCTTCCAGAAACCGTTCTGTCACGCCGGTAAAAGGCTCCAGCTTGGGCTTGCCAGGCGGGCTATGCCTTCGGTAGCCCGGCGGCACGGAGCAGGTGACCATCTTGCGCACCGTGTCCCGGTGCAACCCGAACACCCGGGAAGCCTCCCGGATGCTCATGCCTTCCACCATTACCGCCCTGCGGACTCGCAGATACACGTCCACACGATACATCCATCCCACCGTCCATAGGCTTGACTTTAGGCCTATAAATGGCGCCGGACAATACACTTTTCAACCGCCATAAGTCAGCGGCCATTCCGCCCACGTGGTCCACTTTACCTCCGCCTCTTACACCCGGGATGGGAATCTTGGCAGTGTGCCATCCTCAAGCACCCGCCACAAATGCCGTTGCTCCGGCTCCCTCAGGGCCTCGGTCTCCAAACCGCAAACGGTGTTGGCCAGTGCCCCGTAACGGCACATGACGCTGACCAAGAGAATGCACTGCGGACGAAGGACCCGCACCAACTCCGAGGCCGCGCGATACCGGTGCTCGCAAACGTAGGAAAGAGCTTCGCCGAAACAAATGACCTTGTCGAAGTATCCATCGGAAAACTGGGACAGGTCCAGGATGTCACCTTCCACGAAGGCGTCTACCCCGTCTGATAGTCCAGCCTCACTCACCTTTTCTTTCGCGAGTTTCAATTGCCCCGAAGAAAGGTCTAGAGCGGTTACCGTTGCGCCAACGCCAGCGGCGGCAATGGCAAACCTGCCTGGTCCACAGCCGGCGTCAAGTACCCGGTCGCCGGGTTCGATGTAGCGCTCGACAGAGTCACTGTGAATGATAGCCTTCAGGCGACCATGGGCCGTGTCTTGGAGTCGTCCCTATTCCACAGTCCCGTACGCATCATAGAAGACGCTCGTATATTTCGCATCGTAGTCTGCCATCGGTCGCCTCCGCGACAAAGATGTGTGAGACTTCCTAGTTTGTTTATTCATCTCTACGTCCCTAGGCTTCTGAATCCGTGGACATCAGATACATCCTTGAAGGATCGCTGTTGCCAGTGCGCCTTTGTCATGCACCGCGAACCAAGACAGGAACGAGTGGGTGCACTTGAAGGTCCGTGCCCGCCTCTGGGACAAGAATCGCCGTCCGCACATTACGAGGCATGACTATGACAAAGAGTTCGTGGCAATTCGAGCAAATCCCTCAGGTGCTCTTGGACAGTAACGCAGTAGACGGCGAAAAGAGCAAGACAATGCAAGACCCTGCCGTAGCGCCAGTAAGTACCAGTTTAAGTCCAATGTAATGGGCAGAAAATGGCGTGGCTGCGAAGATTCCAAGCCTCTCTCCTGATAAGCACATCACCTGACCTTGATAGTCATTCCTACCCGACTTACACACCTTGAAGCCCCCTACTTGGAGGATATCCCCAGTGCACTCCCAGAAATGAAGTCAGTTCCCACAATTGCTGCCTCATCTCAACGTACCTCTCTCGGTCTGACAATGATCTGTATCCACAATACAGTTCGACGTCTTCGATGGCCAATTCTTTACCAACAAACGCAGAGCACCTCTGAGCGTAGTCCATTGCACTCTCAAGTGAATCGGGCCAATCGGCCAAGAGAGCCTTCGCCTTTTCGTATACTTCCCTCCTTTTGGCCAAAGCTCTTCTAAGCGTTACAAAGCGGTCTTCGCTTCCAGTTGTAGAGAATCCTTGATAGTAAAGGAAGACGTCAATGCCTGCCAGTAGTATATTCCTGGCCACCACCGCGGCTAAAGCGGGTTGGCTGGACTCCTTTGCACCAGTCAAATCCCAGAGTCTGCCTCCGTAGGGCAAATGAAATCCTCGAACCGCGGAAGCTTGGCTTAGTGCGAAACTCGAAGCAGCCAGTCGTAGTCTTTGGACCCGGGCAGCTGAGCGATGTTGGTATGTACGGTGCGATATATCTTCGGCCTTAAACTCATGTAAATGGGGCACTACTCTGATTAATCCAAAGTTCTTCATTGCCCGTACAAAACCACGTTGTGTTAGTGAGGACCGATTGTTGCTGCTGGATTGAGGCACCCAAACGGCCGTGTCCGCCAAATCTATCCAGACTGCTTTGCCTGCAGGGTTGATGTGGTATACGTGTGTCTTATTTTGTACTAGATAGCTCTTAGATCCTACCGTAAACTCTTGGACTTGGGTACCTCTAGACAGCTCCCAGGCGATCTTTCGATCACGGCGGCCGAGGATATATTCGCAATATGATCTAACCAGTTCAAAGTAGGCAGTGGGATCTGACGCATCTATCCGTTGGGTGGCCCATGCTTCCCTAAATTCAATACTAGATTCGCCAAAGGTCCGGGCCATCTTTTGAAATCGCCATTTCCTTGACGGGAACCCTTCACCGCTATTGGCCAACAAAGAATCGATGGTCCACTGCGCTGCGTCAAGACTAAGAAGTGCCGCTCCCCATGCATCTCCGGCCGCTAAGAGAACTTCTGCTTGCGTCAAGGCTAACCTTGATTTCTGAGAACACCATACAGCGTAGAGCTTCGAGATATGCTCCTTATTGAACAATATCTTCAGTTTGGCAAACTCAGTTTCGTTGTACACAGCTACGGCAATCGAGGTTCGATAATAGACATCTATTGAGGCGTCGCTTAGCGAATAGATCTGTTTCTCGTCATTAACGGCTATTGCATTGATCCTATGAGCAAGACTTGTCAGCCATGATCGGGAATAGGTCTCTATGTCCATGAACAGGTCCCGAAAGGGAAGAATACGTGGTCCTGCTATGGAGGAATCGTCTCCATCGCCGTCATCTATGACGAACACGTCAAAGTCAGATGTAGTATTGCCGAATCCCTCATGTCGGGAACCTGACACATAGACTACGTTACTCGCTGACGTAATTATGCGCTCAATGGGCAACTTGTCACTTGACATGACTCTCCCTCCAGCGAATTCGTCTCACCTCAGGGGCACTTGATGGACATTCTGAACACAGAGTCTAATGGCGATCGCTATCTCTGGCAACTGTAGGGATCATTCGCCAATGTGACGCAGAGTACTCATGAGCGCGGAGTTGAAGTGGGCAAATAGTGATGACAGGAAATTTGCACCCGACCATTCGTCTGAGCGGCTTCGATGATGACGACCGCTAGTTGCGTAAGAGTCAAGGGGGTGCTTCCAAGTCTCATCATGAGAGACAGGCATCACGACAATGCAGCTACGTACTTCGACACCTATAGATCCCTCCCCATCTCCGTATCCCAAACTGTCGGGGCCTGCCTGACCTGCGCCCCTGAGAGCTGATCCAAGAGAAATGTTAGTCTTGGGCAGCAGAAAGGGAGGAGATGGCCAGGAGGAGACTCACACCGGAGCAGGTGATTAACAGGCTGAGAGAGGCGGAGGTAGCCCTGTCTGAGGGCAGCACGGTGGCTAAGGACTCCCGCCGGATAGGCGTGAACCCAGCAGACCTTCTACCAGTTGCGAACAGAGTACGGGGGCCTCAGGATAGACCAGGTCAGACGCGTAAAGCAGGTGGAGCCGGAGTACAGCCGCCTGAGGAGAGATGTGGCCGACCTGGCACTGGACAACCAGATACTATGGGAGGCGGCGTAGGGAAACTTCTAATCCCTACCCGTCGCCGCCGGTACGTCGGCCACGGGAATGGTGCTCTTGGCGTCTCCGAGCGACGTGCCTGTAGAGTACTAGGCGTCCTCCCGTTCTACGCAGCGCTAACTGTGGGAGATGCGAAGCTGCTCAGTGTGGAGGTCATGGAGCTGGCAAGCCGGTTCGGCAGGTACGGCTACCTCAGAATCACCTCTTTGCTAAAGCATCGTGGCTTGGACGTGAACCATAAACGGGTACAGAGGCTATGGCGGCGGGGTGCCGTCGAAGCAGCCCAAGAGAGGACGGCTCTGGCTCAATGGCGGGTCTTGTGTGAGTCTGCGGCCGGAGTGGAAGATCAACGTGTGGGCATACGGCTTCGTGCTTATCAGGACCCGAGACGATAGAGGTGTGCGGCTGTTGACCGTTCTGGACGAGTACACAAAGAAGTGCCTGGCGTTCAGGGCGGAGCGCCACTTAAGGTCAGCTGACGTGATTGAGACGCTCGCCGAACTGATGTTGACCAGGGGAGTGCTTGACCACATCCGTTCGGACAACGCACCGGGGTTTACGGCCGGGGCTATGCGCGAGTGGCTTGGGAGAGTAGGAGCCAGGACGCTGTACATCGGCCTGGCTCACCGTGAGAGAACGGCTAAATCAATTGCTTCAAGCCAAATTCACAAACGAAGTGCAACACCAGAGTAAGGTGTTGACATAGGATACCGACAGCTTTGCGTGGACGAACGATGCCAGATTGCCATCTACAGGCCAAGGGCTCCTCGCGGCGGCAAGTTGCAGCAGCCCTGGGTCGCGCGCCATCGACGTGGCGCGGGAACTGAAGCACAACCATTCTCCAGCCGGGGGATATGCATCCCCGTACGCCCACCAGGTCGCCCACAGCCGCCGATGGCGCCGGTCCCGGTTGGAACGGAAGTCGGCCCTACACGAGCAGGTATTGACGGGGTTTCAGTGGCGTCGGGCCCCATAACAGATTGCCGTGCGGCTAGGCCACAATTTGGGACGGCGGGTGATCTTGCACGAGAGCACCTACCGCTTCGTCTATGCCCAGTTGGCCCGCACCAAGGACTACGCCTTGTGGCGGTGCCTGCCCCGGGCTAAGACTGGGCGGGGCGGCCGCCCCGCCGACCGCACCAGCCCCGCCGCCTTCATAGCCTACCGGGTGCCCCTGGCCCACCGTGCCCCCGCCGCGGCAGACAGCGCCACCTTTGGCCATTGCGAAGCGGACCTGATGAGCTTCGGCCCCGGGGTCCCGTGGTCTTGGCCCTCCACGAGCACCATTCCCGCCTGCTCCTGCCCGTCCGCCAACCAAGGAAGGCCGCTGACACCACCACCAATACTCTGCTCCACTTCCTCGCTCCCCTCCCCTAGCGTTGCGCCAGACCCTCACCCTCGACAACAGCACCGAGTTCGCCCGCCACCACCGCCTCCATGCCTTGGGCATCCAGACCTTCTTCTGCGACACTCACTCACCATCGGACACGGCGGCCTTGCATCTGTACAACAATACGTCCCCGAAGTGCCTTGGCTACCGGACCCCCGTCGAGGTCTTCCGAGACCAGGTGTCACACTTCAAATGTTAATTCAACGTGCGCGGCTCGATGGCTCGATTGGGCAGAACCTCAAGGTACGGTGGGTCGAGGGCGACGAGACCTGCACAATCCGTTGCTCCAACACAAGAATGTTCCGACTATCTCTTGTAATACCTACGGCGTTAGTGACATCTAGTCCTAGATGGCAATTACCCAAATAAATCATGGGGCCCGCCTTTCAGGAAAGCGAAATCGAGTATGCCAGACCGTTCTTGCAGGGCCTCGGAACCGGACAAGCGGGCACCCATAGGCCAACACTGATGACCTGTTAACCTCCCGGGTGAGATTGACGTCTCTTTTGGCATCTACGTTGGCTATGTCCGGCAGAGAAAGATCTATGGCCAGTGAACCCTAGAAACGGCGCTTGGGGCTCCACGGCCCATGCGAGGAGCCCCAAGGAGCCACCATCGGGTGGAAGACGTCAAGACGTCGCATCTCCATGCCTCCATGACAAGGATGCCCTTCCGGAGGAACACAAGGTTGACGAACAGACTAAACAAGAAGATCCGGAAGGATACTCACACGCAAGTGCTGTGATCCTCAGAGTATACTGGATGGGGCCACACATGAGCGTAGGTGACGGCACCCTAGCGCTCATTCCCGAACTCACGGTTCATGTGGTTGGGCGTAAGGGCCTCGTCCGGAAATTGCCATAACGAAACTAAGACATGACCCAACGTATTCGTTAGTGTACGGTGAATGATGCGTGCAGTTACAATCCTCTCCTCGGACAGCCATAGTTGTTCCTTCCACTTTGGCCCGGCAAAGGCAATTAACATCACATTTGGGTTCCAACAAAGGCAGCAGTAGTGTGGGAGGACTCCTTTTGGAGACGACTGCACTAGTAAACGATTCGTTCGAAGGCGTCCCTCTTGCAAGTCAGCCGAGTTGCACCAATGTTACCTTTGGTATTGTCCCTTTCAACGCTGACTCGATGTGCGCACTTGAGGAAAAATGGAATGACTACAGGCGACTATTCGCAACGAATACTAAGAGCGGTAATCTTTGACCTCTACGGCACGCTTGTGGACGATGGAGACGTGCCAGGGCTTCGGCGCAGAGTTTGCATTGTGGCGATTGCCGAAGCTCTTGGCGTACGTGCCGATGAGTTTGAGAGGCTATGGGATGCACACTTGGATGCTCGAATGAACGGGTTCCATCCTACATTTGAGCAATTGGTCACATCGTTGTGTGGTGAATTGGGAATTGCACCGTCGCCCTCACAAGTGGCGGAAGCTCGCAGACTTCGCATGGAGCAAATAAGGGGTCTACTGGCGCCAAAGGTCGGTTGCGTGGAAGCGCTAGGCATGATTCGAGGGATGGGGTATAAGTTAGGCCTCATTAGCGATTGTTCTTGGGAAACAGTGAGTCTTTGGCCAGAGACACCATTCCTACCCCTCTTTGACGTGACGGTCTTTTCCTGCGTAATTGGCCTTATGAAGCCGGACCCACAGGTTTATACGTTGGCCTGTCGAACTCTTGAGGTTGCGCCGGAGCGATGCCTGTACGTCGGCAACGGGGGCAGTGACGAACTTGCTGGCGCCGAGCGGATAGGGATGAAAGTCTTGCGCATCCAAGCCCCCTATGAAGTCCCTCCAGACCACGCGAGGCCATGGGTCGGGCCGAAGGTTTCAACATTGTGTCAAGTGATCGAGTGGCTAACTTGAATCTTTTGATTGTACTAGATTGCACAGATTCTTAAGAGTAACTTTCTTCAGCCAGAATTCGGCCTTCCTGCAAACTGCCCCTTAAGTGTCGTCTCAGGGTTTGTTCAAGTACTCTAGTAACGACTTCCAATCAGTACCGCCCCATGGATTCCCCTCAGCCATTAGCCACAAAGAAGGGCGGAGCAAATTCATTTGATCCTGCTCTGTCTCCAAGAAGTGTGGATTCTCAGCTTCTATCCAAGTCGGAGTTACTCTGTCCTTAACATTGGCGCTAGCTGCACTTGCTGCCAATTTATGCCGGTCCCTATCACACGCTACCAATGTGGCTGATCGCTGTGTCAGATCAAGACGACAGTCAACCACGACTTCTAACCGGCAGTCCGCCCGAATTGACCACCCAAACGCTTCCCACAACTCCGGGTGAAAAGCGTATGCCTTTCGCCCAATCACTCTCGCCCCATTTAGGCGTCTCAGCCAATTCACTGCATCCATTGCTTCAAGGGATATTGCTACCGCATATGGTAAACCCCGAACAATCACTCCCCCGTTGTCCTTGCGCCATAATGCCTTGTCGTTCGCGATGTATTCCAATCCCGGGATATCTTTCATTGCAGAAAATAAAAAGGAAGTCTTTCCCGCTCCTTTATCTCCAACGAACATTATACCCCTTGAGCCCATTGATGCAAATGCGCCATGAACTCTCTTCCATCCAGCTCTAATGAGATCAAATATGACCATCCCTCGAACAATCTGAAGCACATCGATGCCATTGTCTAAGGTTTCGTTGGCATAATCCAGATACACCTTGTGCTGGTCCCTGTCCACGTGATAAACGGCCGCTCCATCATGCCTTATTGCCGTGAGTAGGGACCCCAGATGATAGAGATCTGCTAAGTGCTCTGAATGGAGAATGGTTTCGGTCTTCGGGCCTTGGGGGGTCACCTTATGGTGCTTGAAGCCGGCGGTGATTTCGACAACCCATTCCGTGGGGTCGCGCAACTGAAGGTCTTCCTTGCGTACGACAAAGAAAGGTTCGCACGTGGAAGCCAAGCATTCTAGCAGAGTCCACGAATTCGACACAACCCAAAGCCCCTTTCCAGGCAAAGGCTCCACGCGGAGACATGCGAACGCTCTCATTGGTCTTTCATTTTCCACAAGGCGGCCAATATCCCATTCGACAATTGGCGTGCAAGGATCTCTGCAGCGCGTGTGCCGTCAACTACCCACCAACGCTCCAGATCCCAGGCGGCTAGTTGGAGATATGCGCTCCTTGCCTCAGTTTGGTAGGCCAGGTAGGCATCAATTTGGTTCCCTGATGTGGTTCGAAGCCAAAGAGGCCCACCCGCTTCAGCGAGCGAAATGTGGGCCTTCCGTGCGACTGCGATTTGCGGTGGGGTATCTATCAATATAGTAAGGTCAGGCTGCTGTACCGTCGCCCATATGCTCGCCACTAGTGTTTGATCGACCTCGTAAGCGATAGCATCCGACAAAGGTGAGGCAATGTGCCGATGGAAGAGCAAAATCTCATCGTCTGCCATTGGCGTATTGTGGAGCAGATCCGCAACACATGCGGCGCCCATGAATAAGCTCGTCAGTGGGTCAGGAAATGTCGCCTCTTCCTGGATGAGGGATTTGTAGACCTGTCGCAAGGATGTAGTGCGGTCTATTACGCGTACCAAAGCGCCGGCCACCGCAAGGTGTCGTGAAATGAGGCTAATCTGTGTAGATTTCCCCGCCCCGTCAATGCCCTCGAAAGCCACTAGCATCTGCTCATTACCGTAGCACCCGGAAAGACGACTCGAATGCCAGTAGCGTCTCCACCATGAAAAGGCCACTTACCAGAGCGTAGGTCCGATCGCACATCCAGAGTACTGCGGTTATATGATGCTCCACGGACCGTCTTCATCACTTGTTCAGACCACTCAATTTGTACATTTCTGTCCAGAGCGAAAGGGGCGCCGGGGTGATACCAGTCGGCACACCATTGGCGGACGTTGTTGTAGCAATCGGCTAGGCCCCACGGTGTGAGGACAGTGTCTGCCGATGGAACTGGCAAGATTCTAGTTGACTGGTTGTAGTATGTGCATGCCGAAACCCAGGCTTCATTCGTCATTCCTGAGCGAGCGGCGACTTCCCACTCCGCCTCTGTAGGGAGTCGTCCCCCTATTGCCGCAGCAATGGCCTTGGCTCCCCACCATGTGATTCCAACAGCTGGCAGGTCGCCTCTGCCAGGAGAGGGTATGAGCCTACCCTCCGAACGCATGTAACCCAAGTGTCCGTTAACCTCATTAACATAGCGATAGGTGCCATCCATGTTTGGCTGGAATGCCATATCGGCAAGAATCTTAGTTACTTCCAATGTCGTTAGCGTTCGTTGAGTGACGAAGAATTCGTGCAGTTTGACTGCATAGGAGTGCTCCTCGGAAGTAAGTGAGTAAATGCCGCCTGGAACATGGACAGCCGCCGCCCGAAGGGCCGTGGCGATATCACACATCATAGTTAAGCCGCTCCATTACCCTCTTTGCAATAGCTGTGATGGTATTTGCCTGGCTTGGCGACAGCTCTTCGCGCCATTTGTGAATTACGTCGCCCGGCGACCTAAAGTAAGAGAAGGTCGAGTCGTCTTGGGCACTGTCCGAACGCCATGTTTCTTCCAACAGGGCCATTTGTCGTGGATCAGGTATAAGTCCCAAATGTCCCATAAGTTCTTCGATAGTGGTCCGCGGATCAGCCAGTAAGTCCTCTAACCGTAGAATCAACCACTCGTTTTGGGTTGCATACTGCTGAACGATTTCTGTGCGCACCGTCCAAACTATGCTAGCCGCAACCACAGGGTCTTCTACATCGAACTGTTCAAATTGAGGTCTGCCAGCGCGATATCTCCGTCCTAATCTCGCGTATTCCCACCAAGACTCCAATAGATTGTTGCGAATGAGAGAAGCAATCGTCGCTCTCGGGTCTCGTAGAATCAGAACGCCACGCAATGGACCCAATGCGGCATCTATCCACGAGAGCTTATGAAGCAAGAAGGTTTCTTTAAACCCCCTAACGCCAGGCAGTTCCGCCCATAACCAGCGACGCAAGTTGATAATGTATGTATGAAGATAGGAGTCCACTGGAATGCTAGGATGAAGCGCTCGAATGCCCAAATCTTGGGCTGACCAGGGATCCAATTCAGAGTCCCGAAATAGGGGTACATGTTGTGAAAAGGGCTCATTTATCGAATCTGCCATGGCGTGACATTTTATGAGATTGTGTAACAAGGATGTACCGGACCTGTGTTGGCCAAAAAGCAGAAATGGCTGCCCCATAAAGCACCCTTCCCATCTGATCGCGTTAACGTTGTATCTTCCGCTAGATGTATTGGGCAAGACGTTACCATTGTCTTCAAGAGACACGATTGTGGCCGGCCACTAACATTGCTTGCCATTGCAGGTTAACCTATAGGCCTAGATCGGATTTGTTACCCATAAAGGGGAGTGAGGAATGGGGGTGAGGATGAAGTGAGCGAAGGAAACAAACGAAAGCCCTTCCAAATCCGAGTTCGGGTAGAGTCGCTATAGGCTTGAAAGCAACGGCAGAAATTGGGTTTTCCTCAAAGCCTGGAGAAGGAATCCTTAAACCACCCCCCACACGAATCACCTGAAATCCTATGTCCACAACTGAGTTCTCTTTGTCAAATCGGTGGGCTAGGTAAGAGAGGGACAGCACCTCAGTCTCTAGGCCCGTCTCTTCCTTCATCTCCCGCTGACATGCGTCAAGTAGTGTCTCGTGTATCTCGAGGCGCCCTCCGGGAAGGGACCACTCACGATTCGAAGAGATTCTCTGCCGCACTAATAGAACATTAGCGTCCTCCAAAAGGATACCCGAAACCCTCACTTCGTAAAGTCCCGTCGAGTTCACGATGCGTGCTCCGCAACTGATTGGACTGCTTTCTCGAACGCCATTATGGAGTAGAGTATGTCATCATCATCGTGGGCTGCACAGACGAAACTGTTGTGGCCATCAAGGAATAGTGCACCGAAAGAGGCGGATGCCCGAATGATTTGTGTTCGGAGTTCTTGGGCATCCTTTGATGCAGAGTCAGCATGAAGGTGAGGCATACATGGCCAACGATATGGTATTGCCTGTAACCGATCGCCTATGCCGCATTTCCTAAGAATTTGATTGAGCCCTACCAACAACTCACTCCCAGTCTTGGCAAGCATGGTTGGGATGTCCACCTCGTCGAGAAGACGTAATGTGGCGATTGCCGCGGCAATCGCTCCAAGTTCCTCACCAAACGTACCCTTTATCCGAGCGGGCTTACGGAGAGCTAGAAATGGGGATGAGGTTATGACAGCGGCAAGGGGCAAGCCATTTGCTATGCCCTTGCCAGCTATAGTTATGTCAGCACTTACTCCCGAGAGTTCTTGAACACCCCCGCGCGCAACTCGACAGGCTGTCTTGGTTTCATCGAGGACAAGGACGGAACCTGCTACAGAGGTTACAGAACGAATAGCTGCCAGACTCTCTTTAAGGTCACCCGGGAGTTGGATCGGGTCAATTACTACGCAGGCTAGTCGGTCTGCATGGGATCGGATAAGGGAGACCAAATCGTGAAGTTGACTGCCAGAAAACACTACCCTGTTTGAGACAGCTTCTTTAGTCACGCCAAGAACTGGCGTCGCGCTACCGTGCTTCTTGTCGTAAACATGCCACTCAAGGCCAGCATCTATGAGTTCGTCGTGCCACCCGTGATATCCAATCCGGATAATGAGGGGACGCTTTGGTATAGGCGCGCGCCAAGCGAATTGCTGCCCCTACACCCTCGGAGGCAGTCTTGAAGAAAATGCAGCCGTCTTCAGCAGGGTACCTTGAAACAAGCATTTCTTCTAGTCGGCGAACTTCGACCGAGGCCCCTGGCAAAAGGGTGCCTCCAGCCACCCGAGATGCCACAGCGGATGTGATTTCTTGGACGCCATGGCCAAGAATCACAGGCCCATAACCGCATATCCAATCAACGTACTCCTTGCCGGATTGGTCAATGCATCTCCCGCCTCTGCCTGAAACCATTAATCGCTCAGTTGCCATTGTGCTTCCTTTTCATTGCCCTACAGCAGCAGATCCTCTTTGATTGGAGGACCGGTTGGACCGGCTAGTGTACACTTCATCAATAATTCGATACACATCCAACTCTTCACGGAACGTGGGGCATGGCTCAGTTCTACCTGCCACCGAGTCAAAGAACTTACGTAATTCAGTTCCGTAGCCCGCCGTTTCATATCCAGCGTCTAAGTGTCGGGTTCGCCAGTATTCTCTCCCCCCTGGGAGCTGAGCATCCCTTGACTCTTGAGCACGATGAACTACTAGCTCTGATGGAGACGTAACCTCAATGACCTGATTGTCAACTGTGACTATATGAACGTGAAGAAGAAACCTAGGAGCAGCAGTCGAAACGACCACCTGCGCGCTTTGTCCACGTTTCGTTTCAAGGTGTGAAGAAAGCGTGAATACTCCACCAATGGCCGGTTGCAAGTGGTGAGATACGTTATCCGCTTTGCCAATAGCAGACAAAGCAAGGTCAAAGGCATGTATCGCGTGAGTCAAGAGAAAGGCAGTCAGTGGCGCTTCACCCCATCGTGTACCTCTCGGGCCAGATGCGTAGTATTGAATGGAAATACTGCTAACACTAGTAGCTTCGAGAATCTCGGAAACTCTGGCCCAAGCAGCAGTATATCTCAAATTGTGGGCAACCATGCCAATTCTGTGGCAACGTTCTGCCACTGTCGCCATAGAATGTAATTGTCTTGTAGTCAATGCGGGAGGTTTCTCTACCAAGACGTGGGCACCAAGTTGAAGCGCGGTTTCAGCAGCAGTTGCATGTAGTTGAGGCGGCCCTGCCATCACTACGACATCGGGTCTTAGGCGATGACAGAGTGCCGAGAAGTCAGCGTCTGCAGCTTCAATGTTATATTCCCTTGCGGCCCGCAAGAGGCGGTCTTCAGCATAGTCACAGACGCCAACGACCCGTGCGCAGCCAAGCGATACCAATGCTGGGAGCAATGTTGCCATCCCGTGCTCTCCACAGCCGACAAACACCACTCTAGGCAAACTTGCCTCGTTCATAGACGATCTCAGCTCATCGAGCATTCTATTCTCTTTCCCCATTCAGGATCATATGACTATGTACTGTATTGTTGCAGTCGGAGAAGTGTCAAGAGCACTCATTGCTCAAGCTTCACCGGATTCAGACCGCCTTCGCCTAAACCTTGTTTCCCAATTCGCGCTTTGCAAAGGCCTAGCTATTCGTGTTGGACTCGGTCCCAATGTAGAGCAGTCGCGAAGGACCGAAAATCTATTTGTGTCACCGCCGCAGGATGGACGAGTCTTAACCCCTTTGCCTCATCCTCAAATCTGTGGCGTCTACGATGGCTGACTCCCGTTCAGCCTACCGCCGACGGACTGTAACCAGTTACCATATGCTAGTTACCTTGTCGCGATGGCTCTTGGCAACGACTGCTATTTCAGCTCGGATTCCTTCCATTTCGCCAACAAATGGCCGTGAACGATAAATCTCTGGAGTGTTGCTGCCAACGGGCTCTGCCACATTCAACAGATTGCACTATCCGGCAAGTGAGCACAACAAGTCTTGGGCCACAACATTCACATCGACGGCAGGCGGCGTACCCGAATTGACTAGGATAGCCATCCTCACTTGTCGCTTTATCCAAGGCCTCAGGAGTCTTGCAAGAACTAGGTGCTGTTGTTTAGGAACCGAAACTCCAATGCTAATGGAATGTAGGCCGTCAGCGAAAATGGGACAGGTGAGGGGGTAGAAAAACACGAGAGTTTGGAGGCGGGGTTCGCTCCCTGGTTGAGGTAGAGTACTTCAGAGAGGAGCAGGGATGTCCCCGACAAAAACAGGTAAGGCCGTGGCCGCTGAGGAGCGCACGGAGGAGGCAAAGTCCTTTGTCCGCAGGGCGAAGGCAGCTACCCGACACAAGCACACATCGGAAGAGAAGATTCGCATCGTGCCGGAGGGGATTCGCAGGGAGGTGACGGTCAACGAGCTGTTTAGACGGGAGGGGATCAAGCCTCATTCCTACTATGCATGGACCAAGGAGTTCATGGAGGCTGGGAAGGAGAGGCTGGCCCGGGACACGTTGCGGGACGCTACCCAGCAGGAAGTACACCAACTCAAGAGAGAGAACGTAGAGCTGAAGCAGTTGGTGGCGGAGTTGTCCCTGGAGGGGTACCGTCTCAAAAAAACAGCCATACCGATGCCCCAGGACGCCACCGGTACCAGAGGATGAGCGCTTTGGAGAAGACGGCGGTACTTGCCAGGGTAGCCTCCTCCTCCCTGCCCAAGCGGAAGGCGCTGGGTGAGCTTGGAGTCCCCAAGAGCACCTACTACCGGTGGCTCAGGCGGAAGGACCAACAAGGACTTGAGGACGATACAGGAGGAGGCAAGCCTCCCTGGAACAGACTTCCTTCTTGGGAGGTCGACAACGTTCTGTCGGCAGCCAGGGAGATGCCGGGGCTGAGTTGCCGGCACCTCGCCGCATGGGTCACCGACAACAGGGGCTTCTCAGTCTCAGAGTCGACGGTCTACCGTATCCTTCGCAGGGAGGGTCTGGTGAAGAGGCCTGAGATGCGGCAGGTCGCGGGCAAGGAGTACCACCGCAAGACCACCGGCCCCCACCAAATGTGGGCCACCGATGCCTCCTACTTCAGGGTGGTGGGCTGGGGCTACTACTACCTGGTCACCGTGATGGACGACTATTCCCGCTTCATCCTGGCCCACAGGCTTCAACGAGACATGACATCCGACTCCTTCATAGAGGTGGTCCAGGACGCGGTGGACCGGGCCGGCATGGACCGGGTCCCAATCACAGACCGGACCAGGCTGCTGAGCGACAGCGGCCCCGGCTATATATCCAGAGCCTTCAGGGACTACCTGGGTATGGTGGGCATCAGGCACATCCTGGCAGCCCCCTTCCACCCCCAGACCAACGGGAAGCTGGAGCGTTACCACCAGACCCTAAAGAGGGACGTGAACCAAGTGCCCTATGAGTTGCCCTCCGACCTTGAGGCGGCAATCGTGGCCTTCGTCAGCTACTACAACTACCGGCGCTATCACAAGGCCCTGGGCAACGTCACACCATCGGATGTCCTCAGAGGCAGGCGGGAAGAGATCCTACAACGCAGAAGGGAGGTAAAAGCCCTGACAATCGAACGGCGAAGACAGCACAACATGGCCCTCAGGGAGCTCGCCACACCTCAAAACAGCCCCTGATCTCTCGGCTCTCTTTTTGTCCCACTTTTGCTGGTTGCCAACAGCTAATGGAAGTTGGACTCTCATTCGATTCAAACATGGACTGGACAGCATCCATTCGTTGACAGCGTGCTTTGACAAACGGGGTGCTGGTGCTACCGCCAACCTCCACCATCTCCCGGCTACAAGCCGTTCGCTTCGGAACCCGCTGGGGTTGGCACTTCCGCTTCATGGCCAATAGCGCCACCGCTAAGGACGTAATCGCTGTAGCCTACAATCAACCTCTCTCATCCCACCAACAGGTCTAGGTCCCTGTCTTGGCCGCTGCCCCTCCAATATGCCCGCATCTCTAGAGTGCTTCGTTTCGGCGCCACCAACTATAGGGATACTGTGCCAAGAACGACGCATGATATCTGGGATCGTCAGTTACTTCTGTGCTAATCCACGAGGGGACCTTAACTGTTTGTTGGGCATTCAATAGTTCAATTTCAGCCACGTACAAGCCAAAGTTCTCGCCGAGATACACATCAAGGAGCCAGTTGGAGCCTTCAACCTTAACTACGCTTCGCATTTTTTCTACAATCGACCAAGGCGTCAACCCCATTAACTCAATGGCATCGTTAGTGGGGATCACATATTCCCACTCACCTCTGACAATCCCTTTACCTGCCTTAACAGTAATAGTACAAGACGCAGACGACGAGCGAATTCTCACTTCAGGGTCCAAACTTAGATAGGCCTGCTTTAGATGCCTGCCTATTGCGCCCTCCGGGGCTCTATTTGGGTCATATAGGAATCGGCGCTCTACCTCTAGTCCCATTGAGTACCTCCAGTGTAGCTCCCTCTCCTAACCCACGAAGTTCCTATCGTGCGTTGGAGTGCAGTTTTAGTGAGTTAATTCTGCGGGCCGCCAATTCGACTCCGGCCCTGTAAATGAGTAACCCAATCTCCAACACCTTTGGGCGACAGGCATGCCAGCAACCCAGGCAAAGATTGAATCTGAAAGTAATGCTGACTCAATCTTTACCGTATCCTGTTGAAGCTTATAATCGCAATAGCTCACAAAAGCAGAGTTGGGTGGAACGATGAACGTTACATGACAATGATTGGCACCTACTTGGAAGAAGACTTTGTTGGGTTTCCGAAATACTCTGTTGGTCCATCCAGCATCCGCGGTCGTTCATACCGAAACACCAATAACCCTCCGCCCCAATCCAACTACAAGGCACTTCGCGGCTTGCAGGGTTACAATGGTATTCCAATAAGCAATTCTTAGACTGACAGGAAGCGTCCCGCCAGGAGGTTCTTATAGCCAAGGCTTGGATAGCGTAACCGTGGCTTCCTTCTTCTTCTCGGAATGTACTCAATAAGCTTCTCTCAAAAGCGGGGAGAGCGGTTTCGGCTCCACGCAATGGGCACACGTCGCCTAGACGTGGGGGTGTTGCGTGGTAGGACATCGTCGTGGATGCTATAGCGGACCCATGCGATGGGCGCACGACGACTAGGGATGGGGTGGGCGTGTCGGGGAAGCCGCAGCGGGCCCGTGCGAAGGGCACACCACGCCCATGGAGGGGTCGTACGGTGGTGGGGAATACCAGAGGGGTAACGCTACAGCCGGGCCACGGCAAGGGGGCCATGGCTTGGTGTCCGATGCGGTAGCAGCAATGCGGCGGCGGGCCTGCGGGGCGCCGCCCGCCAGCAGAGGGTAGGGGCAGCCCAACCGAAGCTCGGCCGCCTTGGAGGTGGGTATCAGTACGCCCCTCCGCACTGATGGCCGGGGGTCGAGTACCCAAACGCTTGTGCGCTTCGACAGCAGACGTGGACGCGCCTTGGCCACACCCCACCGGAACCGCTTGGCTACGCCTTGGAGATGCGACTCTTTCGGACCGGATGCCCGGCGCCGGCCCGCATCGCCGTGCCGCTGGAAGAAGGGCTTGTCACTCCGACCAGCCGGCGTCCCTCGTGGCGGGCACTTGGGAGAGCCGAGCTCAATCCCGCGTGGGCCGCCGGGTCAGGGACCAGACCCCCAGGTTTCACGAGCGGAAACGCTGGAAAGCAACATCACGTCAAGTGTGAGGGACGGCGACGGGGCTGGCTATCCCTCAGACGGGGGTGCATGGACGCACCCCGACCGAGCGCGAGTTGCCTCTCGGCGCCGGCGGCACAGCTCGCGCCTGAGGCAGGCGTTCCGGAACTCTTCCCAGCCCACAGGCTGGCAGCGAACGCACAGCCTCGGCGCCACCGAAGGCCCACGGACGGGACGCGCCGCATGCACGCGGGAGCGACCACATGACCTACACGGTCTACAAGAACCGGTCCAACAAGTACGCCTGCGTCCACCGGAGCACGTGCGACCGCCTGCGGCAGCACGGCGGCGGGAGTGCATGCAAGCCGGTCACCGGGAAATACGCTGACGGGCTCGCCGACAGAGAGGCCGCCGTGCAAGAGGCACGCAGCACGGGATGGATGGTCAGGTTCTGCCGATTCTGCGCACCCTGACGGCACCCCGAGGCCGTGGCGCAGGGCAATCGCCGGGCGGCCACGAGCGCGCCCGCCCAGAGGCGCCGCCACCCGGCACCGGGAACTGGTCGATAGCCTCCTCCTCCGTCCCCGCGTCCTCCGGCCCCTCAGGGTGGCGCCGCCCGCGCGCCGCCACCCGCGTCGGCAGTGGCCCGGAGCACTACGTCGTCGCCGCTGGACGGCCGGCCGCTGCGTGATCCCACCCCAGGCGCCGTCCCGTGCCACGACGTTCGTTCAGCACGACTGCAGGTCCACGCCGTCCCTCTCGGCCCGCGTGCCGCGCCAAGCCCACATCGGCCGCGACCGATGCCCGACCCCGGCGCCGCCGCCTGCGTCCGGTCCGCCGGCCATCGCGTGCCGCTGTCCGGCTCCTAGCTTTGCCCTGCCACGCCTCCGCTCTCCCGTTCCACCGCCTCCTGGCCGACCGGTCGCTTCCAGCTACGCTTCGTGCCGTTCCGCTCGCGCGCCACCGCCCTCCAACCCTCTGCAAGTCCTAGGAGCAACCTTGCAGATCCCCGCCATCGCTCCTCGACGCACGGAGTTGGCGGGCCCCGTCTCGGGGCCCCGCCCCTCGACCCCACAGCTACGCCACTGCCCCCTGGTACGCTTGCGACCAACTTCGTTTCTCTGTACTACCGGCGAACCCGCCCGGTCGTCCCTTGCCAGCTGGGTTTCAGCGAGCGTGCGCCCGCGCTCCCCCGTTCATGGAACCCAATGTCTCGCTGCCACCCCGCACATGGAATCCTGCGTGTTGTGCCGCCGCACGGTGCGGAGCAAAGCCTGGGTGGCGAGAAAGCCGGCCACAACCCAGTCAGCATGCGTCAGAGCGTTCCCGCCGTGTCCGCCTCGACTGGGTCCTGCCTCTTGCACGTCTCCGCCCGGTCGGAACGAGCCTGCCTCGTCATGGTCCCGGCTCTGCGCCCGTCCACCTCTCCCTCAGCCACCTGTGCCCGCCACGCTGCACCCCACATGAATCGCCCGCGTCCGACGTCCCCGGCCCTCGCCCGGCCGCCCGGGCTCGGGCCCGCCAACCGCTCCGCAAACTTGCTGTTTTCAGCTAGGGGCCTTGCACGTACTTCGCCCAAAACCGGCCTGCAAGTCGTAGCTGCGTTTTGCAGAAAGCGGCAACGGGACGGCCCAGGAACCCGCCTCGACTGACCACCCCCGACGACCGCCGGCGCATAGCTGCGCCAGCTACGACAGGGACACCGTCTCCCGCTCCCGACTCACGTCGATCTCCTGTACGCGGGTAGTACACCGCGGGATCGGGGTGGAGCCGCCAATCTTGGACGGGGGTGCGTTCATGGACCCTCGTCGACGCCACGCGCCTGGGTGACGTCCTTCCCGTTCACCCCCTAACCTTGCCGGCCTCGATGAGGTCGACTCGCGGGTGCGGCTCCTCCGTGTTCGCGACCGGCCGGAGAGCGTCTGTCCACATGAAGCCCTTGCGGCCTGGCGACTACCTAGTCCCGGTGAACATCGTGCTTGACAGTCCTTTGGTCAGCTGGCTACCTTGACACCGCCCTGACGGAGCGAAAGACGTGCGTTGGTCAATTTCTCTGGGATGCGGGGGAAGCGCCGACGACGACACCACACAAGGAGAGCGTTCATGGACAATGTCATCTCCCTTGAGGACCTGTTCCACAAGCGCCTGTTCAGCGTGCCCGACTACCAGCGGGGGTTCGCCTGGGGGCAAGAGCAGATTACAGACTTCTTGGATGACCTGGAGATTCTCTCTCCCGGGCGGTTCCACTACACCGGCACCGTCGTGCTCCACCGGCGCGCCAACTTGAATGAGTTGGAAGACGAGGGCGGCAACACCTATGTCCACATGGACATCGTAGACGGGCAGCAGCGCCTCACGACCATACTGCTGCTTTTGAACGCGATCCGAGAAGTGCTCCAAGACCCCGCCATCGCGGCCGAGCGGCTGGCCCAAGGGATCAGTAGCAACTACATCGCCGCCACGGACCCCAACGGCCTGCCCATCCACAAGTTAACCCTCAACAGAGACACGAGGGACTTCTTCCAGTCTTACATCCTTGACGGCCACCACGCTTTCCCGGCCGCCAACGCTGCGCACGACAGGCTGCGGGAAGCCCAGTCCCAGATCCGGGAGTACCTGGAACAGCACGTCTTGGCGAGGGAGGGTGCGGAGAAGGGTCACTGGCTGCGGGAGATGCATTCCAAGGTAACGCAGCGTCTGAGGTTCACCCAATTCATCGTTGATGACGAGGCGGAGGTCGGGGTCATCTTCGAGGTCATGAACGACCGCGGCAAGCCCCTCACCGATCTTGAGAAAGTGAAGAATTATCTCCTGTATGTCGGGAGCGCCGTGGGTTTCGACAACCCGATCGCCAATGAGGTCAACGAGGCCTGGTCAAATATCTTCGGGCAACTGATGGCGGCGGGGCTGACGCGGCCCGACTTTGAGGACCAGCTCCTTCGTGTGCACTGGCTCTCTCACTACAACGCGAAGAAGAAGGACTGGGACGGGGCCAAGAGCATTCGGCGGCGATTCGACCTGCGAGAGTACCAGGACCGACTCCAGGACCTTGTCGGGGACGTTCGGAACTATTTGCGCACCCTTCGCGCCTGCGTGGCCCCCCTCTGCGACGCCTACCAGCCGCAACGGCAGGGCGCCTTCGCCACCTTCTCTGCCGGTCCCGCCAAGACGGACGCGGCGGCCTGGGGCACGCGGTTGCGGCGGGTGGGCTCCCTCGCGACCTTCCTCCCGTTGCTCGTCGCCGTTCGGACACGGTGGCCGGAGGACGCTGGGAAGTACCTGGACGTGGTGAAGCTGAGCGAGGTATTCGCCTTCCGAGTCTACCGGTTCCTGGGGGGCCGGTCCGACTACGGCGAGTCCGCCCTTTACCGCATCGCACACGACGTCGCGCAGGGCGCCGTGTCCTTTGACGAGGCCATCACCTGGTTCACGTGGGAACTCTACTGGCGCTGCCCGGACCTGACTTTCCATACCGCCCTCAGCGAAGGAAACGAACGCGTCCAGGTGGCCTACGGCAAGCGGTACCTGCGCTACTTCCTCTACGAGTATGAGACGTCCCTAGCGGCAGACAAGGGAACGGTTCCCAAGGTGACTTGGGATGAGGTGCATAGCGAGGAACTCAAGGACACCATCGAGCACGTCCTCCCGCAGACTATTGAGGGCATATCGTACTGGACCGAACGCTTTGGGGAGCACGGAAACGCAGAGCATGTGCGCCTCGTGCACGACCTCGGCAACATGACGTTGACCAAGTGGAATACCCAGTACAGCAACAATCCGTTTCCGGCGAAAAGGGGGCACTTGGGACCGGAGACCACCTACTGCTATGCCAAGGCGCCCTTCTTCCAGGAGCAGGCGTTGGCCGGCTGGGAGGAGTGGGGTCCCGCCGAAATCGAGGAGCGGCGGGGGCAGATGCTTGCGTGGGCCAAGGAACGGTGGGGAGTGGACTTCAGCGGGGTTGCAGAGCCGACTCCCGAGGTGGAACTTTTTGATGACGAACAAGACGAAGACCCCGACTCATCGGTAGCCGAGTTTGCGGCAGGTTCTCCTTAGAACTGAGAGAGGTCCTTCTGCAAATAGACGAGCGCAATAATTCCCAAGCTAGGGCATAATCGCTGTAGTAGATGGTGGTGTTCCGCCATCGGGCCAGGTTCTTCCTTAGGACAAACGCTTTTGGTGCTAGCCTGGCAGGACTCCTGCATCACGCGGCGGTTCTGATCCAAGGGTCGGTTTCGCCCTCGTGAGGCCGGATGGCTGATGCTGCTCTGTTAGCCTAAGAGCCCCCGAGGGCCACCACAGAGCCTCCGAGCGGACACGAGCAGGAAGCAAGCCCATCGTCACGCCAGACGATAGAAGGGAGGGAATCCAGTGAGTCTCTATTCTGAGGTAGCGCCGCTGGTAGAATGCCCTCGGTGCGACCAAGTGGCCATTCCCATGTATGCCCAGCCAACGGCGGGCTTTATCGACCGGAGCAGCCCCATTGTAGGCGTCCAGTACAACGCCTATTGCCACGCCAACGGGTGTGAGCAGGGGTTATTCGGATGCCGTACTGACGAAGCGATGAGCTGGGAGGACTTCGACGGGATGCAGGCGCTTCTGGCCGATGTGACCGACGGTTCCGTATTTGGCCAGCTTCGCAACGCTGGTCGCCAGATGCGGACTCGCAGAGTTGTCTGCATAGGTGGCAGAGCGCAGGCCAACTGACCTCTAGTAAGCGTCCCGTCGGCGGAGCGTGGCTATGGAGGCAGCTACTGCCTTGTGGCATGTGTGAATCTACTCTCCCACACCTCATCCCTGATATAGTGCATTCTCAACACATACTGAGCGAGCCAATGGTAGTCCCCGGGCTGTTCAGCGTATTCTTGCAAAGTCTGGCGGAGCTGCAGCATCTGCAAGACACCCCACTAAGTCCTCCATGCACCCGTCACCTGTTCGGCACTAACAGGATAGAGAACATGAATGAGTTCGCTCGTGGTCTTACCCCGGCTCTCCTTTGGCGAGAACGGAACATCGTCGAGCCGATTCCGGGCCAATGCCCTGATGGCTCCCATCCCACAAGTTTCAGTTTCAGAGTTGCTTCGTTTCATTTCACTACGTGGAGCTACTGTTCCTACTCGTCCTGGACCACCAACCGTTGCTCATCTTCGGATTGGTACCGTTGTTCGGCCCCATCGGCCCAAATCAGGCGTCCGTGTTCGCACAAGGGATACGCCTTCAATGTGGCGTGGGACGCCAGCGTTGGGATCGTCGTGGGCACGGTGGCGGCGACCGATGCGGATGCAGGGGAGCGGTGCGCTGGGCAATCACCGCCGGGAACAATGGAGGCGCGTTTGCCATCCAGGGTGCGACGCGCGCCGTCCAATCGCCCAAGACTCTGACACCGGGAACCACATACACTTGACGGTGCAGGCGAAAGAACAGAATGGTGGCACGGCGACGGTCACCATCACGGTAAGATCCTAGGGGTCAAGACGTCACTACTCAGGATCGGCCGCCGAGCATCCAATCACCTTGCTCAATGATGATGACCTGGCACAGAGCTTGATCGAACGATGAGGCGCTACGACTGCGCGGCTTGAGTGGAGGGAATAATGAACTACGAAGACTCAAGGCAATCAAACCCAAACGAGAAGAATGAAGATGAGGGCAGGGGAGGCCCATCGGAGGGTCTTGCGGCTAAGCTAGACCCTTTTGCGCCCTTCGTCAAGAGAACCGCTAGTGTCACTTTCGACCGTCAGGACATTTTCACGGCTTGCCTGGTATCTTCGTTTGTGAAGTCCTTCGAGTTTCTACGATTGACTTCTCTATCTGGAGGAGACGGTACCCTCTTTCTTACTGCATCACTAAGAAGTGTCGTTGAGGAAATCATCCTACTCAATTTCCTCTCTAACTTATGCCACGACAAACGTGAGTATGCCTTGATTCGTCTCATGGAACTGGAAGTGAGGCAGAACGCTAAGCATCAGAATGCATTCTTTCGAACATTTCGCCCGTTTCAGCCCGTTATCCCAGTGAGCAGTAACGATGACAAACGGATACAGAAAGAACTGGTGGTTTTTTGGCAGCAGAACGGCTGGCCAAGGTTTCAGCCGGGGAATTCAACAGCCACTCCTCCGACAATCGAAATTGCCGCGAAATCCAAACCGGGTTTCCTAGAAGTAGTTTATGATTTCATCTACCGACTGTCTTCTAACTCAGTCCATTTTCGGCCTGGAGCATTGCTACGGTTGGGTTGGGGCGCAGATAAGACTCATATGACTTTTGGCCCAAAACATCTTAGTAGCTACTTTCTTGGTATGTGTCAGGTATATGGATGCTACCTCTTTTGCCTCTATTTCGAATTGTTCTGCGAATTTCTAGAACTGAATCCAGATGAGAACGAGGCATTAGTAGAACTCAGGAAATACCTTCTATGGATGGTCCGCTGGCCGGAAATGGTTACATTTGAAGAAATGAATGTCCCTGCTCCCTCAGGTTTGACTCTGGTCAATGCACTCTTGCACGGAAGCTACGTTCGGATCATGGAGGGGGGCTTCATCGCCGGCACTATAGAGTTACTAAGGCTTGAGCAAGAGGGAATTCCGTTATGGCCGACGCATGGGATGGCTGATTCATGACTTCACAGATCCGTAAGCACTCGGTCGAAGGGAACTTCCCGTTGACCAGGTGTCGCGGTCGATCGTGTCGCCTCATCTGGTAGTGTTACCGTGATTCGAGTCAGCTCTAACCGAGGCTCGGCGAGCCGTCCTCTTTGACGCCCCCTGTTAAGGGCGGTAGAATACAAGCCAGAAAGAGGTTGACCCGGCGGTGCTGGCTACACCCCGGGCCGTGGCGCCACCTGGATGAGCAGGTGATGCGAAGGCATTCTAGCACTCGCAGACCCGCTTTCGACAGGAGGCGGGTCTTTTTGGTTTTGGGTACATCAGGCAATGCAAAGGGAGGGACACATGCCGAGAGAACTGCACACAGCAAGGGAGCCCAACCGGGCGGCCATCTACGCCCGCGTCTCCGACAAGAGCCAGGCCGAGGAGGACAAGACCTCCCTCGGCGAGCAGGTCACTGACATGGAGGCCCACTGTGAGCGTAAAGGATTCCGCATCGTCGCCCGCTACCAGGAGGTGGGCCGGGGCTGGTCCAAGAAGCGGCCGGAGTTTCAACGCATGCTGGCCGACGCCCGGGCGGGCCGCTTCGACGTCATCGTCTGCTGGAAGTCGGACCGCCTGAGCCGGGGCATGTTCCCCGCCGCAGCGCTCATGGAGGTGGTGGAGGCCCACCAGCTCCGCATCGAGTCGGTCATGGACGCCATCGACATGAAGACCTTCGGGCTCATGGCCGCCATTGGGAAGATCGAGTTGGACAACTTCCGGGAGCGGGCCGCCATGGGCAAGCGGGGAGCCGCCAAGCAAGGCAGGATCTCCACCGGCCGCCCGCCCTACGGCTACCGCGTCGACGCCGACGGCCGCCCCGAGGTTGTCGAGGCCGAGGCCGAGGTCGTGCGCCGCATCTTCCACGACTACGTCCACCGGGGCCTCGGCACCGAGCGCATCGCCTGGGACCTGACGGACGACGGCGTGCCCACGTCAAGTGGCGGCCGCACCTGGCACCCCTCTGTGGTGCAGCGTCTCCTGGGCAACCCCGTCTACACGGGGACGTGGGCCTACGGGCGGACCAGGAACATCGCCACCGACGAAGGGAACCGGGTCTTCGCCCAGCCGGCCGACTCCTGGATCGCCGTGCCGGTGCCGCCCCTGGTGGACACGGAGACGTGGGAGGGAGCCCAGGCCGCCAAGCAGGCGCGGTACAGCGCCGCCCGTCGCAACACCAAGGCCCTCTATCTCCTCCAGCACCTGCTGCGGTGCACCGAGTGCGGTCGTAAGTTCCGGGCCGTCTCCCGCTGGCGGACCCACGCCACTCGGGGCGGCAAGCGGGTCGCCTATGACCTGAAGGCGCCTCTGCGCTACTATGCGTGCACGGGGAGCGTCCTGCGCCTGCGGTGCCGGGAGAAGCCCACTATCAAGGCGGAGCGGCTGGAACAGCGTGTGTGGGACGAGGTCAAGGGCGTTCTGCAGGAGCCCAGCGCCATCGTCGCCGGCATCGCGGCCCTGGGCGAGGGAGGTGGGGTGTCACTGGCCGAGGAGCAGGCCAAGGTCGAGCGGGACCTGCGGGAGGTGCAGCTGGAGGAGCAGCGGCTCGTCCGGCTCTTCGTCACCGGCAAGATTGCCGAGGAGATGCTGGACCTCCAGCGCAAGTTCATCACCGAGCGGATGGAACACCTGCATGCCAAGGTGGAGGAGTTCCGAAGTCGTATGGCGACGGAGGTCTCTAGAGAAAAGATGGCTGAGAGCGTGCAGGCGTGGGCGGAGACGGTGGCCCAGGGGTTGGAGACTCTGTCCGCGGAGGAACAGCGTGGCGTTCTCCGGGAGGTGGTGGACGAGATAACGGTGGACCGCGACAACAACCTCGTCATCACCATCGCCATCCCCCTGGAGCAGGACGAACAACAAGTTGCGTCGCAGGAATCACGATTGGGGGGTGGGAATGACGCGGTGGTGGGCGGCGATGCGGGCGGGGGGCGGGCGCGGCAGCCCCTCCCCTGGATACCGGCCTCCGCCGGTATGGAGATGCTGGGCGGAGGTGTAGTGAAGAGGTTTGTGGTTGGCGGGGTTGCCGCTTGTTGGCGGCGGGCGATTTGCGAATCGATCCTACGACTCGCGGCTGTTGACTACGGTGGCGGCTACGCCGAAGTGGTCTGAGAGCCGCTTCCCTTCTTCTTGGACGTTGCTGATGGTGTGCAGCGCTTCTGTTACCAAGTCCTTGCTCAGGGCAATGTGGTCAATTGTCTTGCGGTCATGGAAGGCGTGGTCTGCGGTGATGATGGTCAGGCCGGGTGGGAATGCTTCCGCGAGCTTCGTTTGGAGGGGGTTGGGGGCGCGGGCTCCGGGGCCGATGATCTGGTTGAAGTCTCCCATCACTATGAGGCGCTCTGCGGGCAGTTGCGCGAGGATGGCGGGCAGGCCGTCGAGGTAGGCTTCGTGGTCTTGCCATCTCGCTTTGCGGTTGGCTCCTCGGTAGGACTCCGTGCGGCAGCCCCACCATGGGATGCAGACGCCGATGACAGTGATCGCGCCGAGGGGTGTCTGCGTGACGCCGGAGACGAAGCGGCCGGGCGGTAGGGAGGCGAGGCCGAGGTCATCGACTTGCTGCCAGGGCTGCTTCGACCAGAGGAGGACTTTGCGGCGGCTTGCGGGGGCGCGGTAACCGTAGTCGGGTTGGGCGGTGATGGTGTGGCCGGTGGTCGCGAGGAGGGCCTCGTGCGCCTCTGTGAGGCAGGCGACGTCAGGGGCGTGCTCCTCGATGTGGCGGAGGATTTCGGGGGTGCGCCGCGAGGAGGGCGTTGCCCACTCGGTGTTCCATGTCAGGGCGGTTAGTTTCATGGGCTCTCCTCTTTCGCTCTTACCCTCAATTGGGGGCTCCCCCCGCACCCCGCCCCTCTGGATCCCTGCCTTCGCAGGAATGACGATTGGGGTCGGCGGGTGGCGACGCGGGATGTGTTTGGGCGCGGACGCCACCGCCCCTGGATACCGGCCTCCGCCGGTATGGAGGCTGATAGCGGCGGCGGGTTACGGTGGCGGGGGTGGCGGGCGGTCTGTGAGGTAGCGGCGGAAGCCTACTGTCAGGGCCTGGTAGCCGAGGCGGCGGTAGAAGCGGTGAGAGATGCGGCGGTGGTTGCGGCTCTGGAACTGGAGCTTGTAGCAACCGGCCTCGCGGGCGGCTTCCTCGCACCAGTCCATGAGGGCCCGGCCGATGCCCTGGCCGCGGTGGGCCTCGTCGACGACCAGGTTCTCCATCTGGCACCAGGGCATCGCGTGGTGGCTGAGGTTGGGTAGGACGGCCATCATCAGCGCGCCCAGGACGGCGCCATCGACCTCTGCGACGACGAGGCGCATGCCGGGCTGGCGGGTGACGGCGTCGATGGCGGCGCGGGCGGCGGGCGCGTCGGGGGCCTCCTCGGGCGGGTCGAGCTGGTAGAGGAGCTGGAGCAGCGCGTCGACGTCGCCGGCGTGGGCGTCGCGGATGGTGATTTCAGGCATGGTCCCTCCTGCTTGCGGGATGCGGCCAGTATAGTGGACGGGGGCCCGCGGAGATTGCCGTCGGCGCGCTCCTGATGTTTAATGAGGTTAAACACCCTGACTTGGGACTTTCCATGCTGCCGATAACGCTCGCTTTTCTGGCCGGATACCTGTGGGGCGGAGTCCCCACTGCCTACCTTTGGGCGCGTTTCCGGGGCGGCATCGACATCCGGCAGTACGGGTCTGGCAGCATGGGGGCCTCCAACGTCATCGCGCACGTGGGGCGGCGCAGCGGGATGATCCTCGGGCTGGTGGACGGCTTCGTGAAGGGCACCGCGCCCGTGGTCGTGGCGAACTACCTGGGCTACTCCGAGTGGGTGCAGGCGACGGCCGGGCTGGGCGCGGTCGTCGGGCACAACTGGTCGCCGTACATGCGGCTGACCGGCGGGCGTGGGATCGCGACGACGGCCGGCATCCTGATCGGCTTCGGCATGTGGCCGGAGATCCTCTTCGGCGTCATATTCGGCGGCATCTGGGGCGGGCTGTTGCGCAAGCAGTCGGCCATCTACCTGCTGGCCGCAATGGCATTGAACCTTCCGCTCGCCTTCATGCTGAACGAGCTCGACGTCATCGAGCGCAACACCGTGCACATGACGGTGTTGTGGTCGGTGCTGGCGCTGATGGTGCTGAAGCGGCTGGTGGCCAACTGGCAATCGCCGCTGGAGGGCGAGCCGATGGTGCGCGTCCTGCGCTACCGGCTGCTCTTCGACCGGGACATTGCCAACCGGGACGAGTGGATAACGCGCAGGCCGGACGAGTAAGAGCGATGCAACAACAGCCCGGGGGGACGTTGGCGCCGATGGAGTGCACGTTCCATCCACAGACGGAGACCTTGCTGAAGTGCAGCAAGTGTGACCGGCCTATATGCGGCAAGTGCGCCATCACCACACCCGTCGGCGCCCGGTGTCCGGAATGCGCCCGGGTGCAACGGCTCCCCACCTACTCGCTCCCCGCGCCGCAGCTGGGGATGTCCGTCGCCGTTGCGCTGGTCGTTGGCCTCGGGTCTGGCGTCTTCCTGGGGTTGCTGGAGCAGCTCATCCCCGGCGGGTTCTTCGGCGCGATCTTCGTGGCGCTGGGCTACGTGGGGGCGGGCTACGTCATCGGCGAGTCGATCAGCCGGGCGAGCAACCGCAAGCGGGCGACGCCGCTGCAGCTGCTGGCGGTGTGCAGCTACGGCATCAGCATCATCACGTTCTCGCTGGTGGCGGGCGGGCTGGTGATCGGGTTGTACTCGCTGGTGGGGCTGGTGGTCGGCGCGGCGATGGCGGTGAACCCGTTCCGGTAAGAGAGGATTCGGGCCGCGCGGCGCGGCGATGGCGGTGAACCCGTTCCGGTAGTCGGGGGGCGCCTACTTTCGCGGAGAGAACTCCCCCATCCCAGCCCCGTATCGAGTACGGGGCTGGCTCTTCCCCCTGAGGGGGAAGGGGCCTGTTTGGCTTTGCGCTTTGGGCTAGCTGTGGTAACCTTGTAGGGTTCCATTCTTGCATAGGGGTGTTCCGGTGCGCGTGCAAGTTGTCTTTCTGGCGGATGTGCCGCCCAAGCATCTGGCGGGCGACATCCGCGCGGTGTCGGGCGGGTATGCCCGCAACTACCTGATCCCACAGGGGCTGGCGGCGCCGGCGACGGCGGACCAGCTGAAGCGGATCGAGAAGATCAAGAAGGCGGCGGAGGCCAAGCGGGCCCGTGACGCCTCCGACCTGCAGGGCGTCGCGAACCTGCTGGAGGGGCTGAGCGTGACGCTGAAGGGACGCTCGGGCCAGGGCGGGCGGCTGTACGGCTCCATCACGACGATGGCGATTGCTGATGCGCTGACGGAGGCCGTGGGGCACGACATCGACCGGCGGATAATCTCGCTGACGGAGCCGATCCGCGACCTGGGCACGTTCCAGGTGCCGGTGCGGCTGCACATGGACCTGATCCCGACGGTGACGGTGGTGGTCGAGGACGCGTCGGGGCGGTATTTTGCGGCTGTGCCTGAGACTGAGGGCGAAGAGAGCGCCGACGAGGACGCGGAGACGGTCGACGAGGTCTCGGAGGACGAGGCTGAGGACGCTGCGGAGGAAGAGGCGGCGGAAGCCGAGGCCGAGGAAGAGGACAAGCCCGAGTAAAACGACTGCGAATCGACCATTAGAACGGGCCCCAATGTGGGCCCGTTTGCGTTGTCTAGAACACCCCCGGTGTCAAGGGCGAAATTGGAATTTTCGCGCAACATCGTGCCTTGAAGCCCCTCCCTTGACGTCCTGTATTCTTGTGTCTCCCCCACTGGCGGGCACTTGCCAATGCCTGTTGGTTTTGGTATTTTCAGAACGAATGTTTGAATATCGGGTAGTTGGACGATGGTCTACGCAGAGCGGATTCTCCCACACGACATAGAGGCGGAAGAGGCGGTCATCGGGGCGCTGCTGATCGACGGCGACGCCATTCACCAGGTGACGCCGGTGCTGCGGGCTGCGGACTTCTACCGCGAGCGGAACCGGTGGTGCTACGAGGCTGCGCTGGAGCTCTCGCAGCGGCCGGAGGCGATCGACCTGGCGACGCTGGGGCACGAGATGGCGCGGCTCAGCCGGCTGGAGGAGGCGGGCGGGTACGAGTACCTGAGCCAGCTTTCGGCGACGGTGCCGACGTCGGTCAACGTCGAGTATTACGCGCAGATCGTGCGGCGCACGAGCATCATGCGCCAGCTTGTCCACGCGGCGTCGGGCATCGCGAGCCTGGGGTACGAGAACGGCTCGGACGTGGACGAGACGCTGACGCGGGCGGAAGACCTGCTCTTCCGGCTGCGGGGCGCGGGCACGGGCCGGGACTTCGTCCATATCCGGGAGGTGCTGGACCGGTACCTGGAGGAATCGGCGCGCGTCACGGCGGGCCCGTTGGGGCTAAGCTCGGCGCCGGTGCCGACGGGGTTCTCGGACCTCGACCAGATCCTGGGCGGACTGCAGCGTTCCGACCTGCTGGTGATGGCGGCGCGGCCGGGCCTCGGCAAGACGGCGCTGGCGCTGAGCGTCGCGCGGAACGCGGCGCGGTACGGGGCGACGTCGGCGATCTTCAGCGTCGAGATGAGCCGCGACCAACTGGGGCAGCGGCTGCTGGCGGCGGAGTCGGGCGTGGACAGCTACCGGCTGCGGCAGCACCTGTACTCGGAGCAGCAGGAGCAGCGCATCGTGGACGCGACGGGCGTGCTGTCGGACCTACCCATCTACATCGACGACACGCCGATGCTGACGGTCATGGACCTTCGGAGCAAGGCGCGGCGGCTGCACTTGGAGCGGAACGTCGACCTCATCATCGTCGACTACCTGCAGCTCATGCAGGGGAACGACACGAGGGGCAACACCAACCGGGTGCAAGAGGTCAGCGAGATCTCGCGGTCGCTGAAGGCGCTGGCGCGGGACCTGAACGTGCCGGTGCTAGCGCTGTCGCAGCTCAGCCGCGCGGTGGAGAACCGGCCGTCGCACCGACCGCAGCTCTCTGACCTGCGTGAGAGCGGGAGCATCGAGCAGGACGCGGACGTGGTGATGTTCATCTACCGGGAGGACATGAACTTCACGCAGGAGGAGTGGGAGGCCCGGTTTGTGGACAAGCCGTTCCCGAAGGACATCGCGGAGCTGATCATCTCCAAGCACCGGCACGGCGCGCTGGGCTCCCTGCACCTGCGGTTCGAGAGCAGGCTGGCGAAGTTCGTGAGCCTGACGGACCGCCCGGAGCCCTCGTGATGGCGGCCGGCCGACCGGCCGACGTGGTGCCGGTGCCGGCGGCGCTCTTCGGGCCGCTGCTGGAGGGCGTAGCTGATGTGACGTCACTCAGGTGCGCGCTGCGGGCCGTCTACGTGCTGCACCGGAAGCAGACGTCGCCGGAGCGCAGGGGACGGCTTGTGTCGGTGACTGCGGCGGAGCTGGCGGCGGACCCTGTGCTCGGCTTGCGCGGCGACGAAGGGGCGGTCGAGAAGGCGCTGGCAGAGGCGGCGGAGGTCGGCGTGCTGCTGCGCTCTGGGGCGGGGTACTGCCTCGACACGGCGGCGAACCGGCGCGCGGTGGCGGCGGGGGCGCTTTCGGATGGAGCGGCGCCTGATGTGGAGGCGCCCGTCGGTGCGGCCGCGGGGGCCCGGCCGGACGTGTTCCGGCTGTACGAGGAGAACGTCGGGGTCATCACGCCGATGGCGGCCGAGCGTTTGAAGGACATGGAGACTGAATTCCCGCCGGAGTGGATAGCCGAGGCGTTTGCGGAGGCGGTGGTGAGCAACGCTCGCAGCCTGCGCTACGTCGAGGCGGTACTGCGGCGGTGGAGGGATGATGGCCGAGGAGATGGAGCGGCTGGGGGACGTGCTGGCGCGGTTCGAGCAAGCGAGATCGTCCGGCGCCCCGTACGATAGCCCCGAGGAGGAAGAGGCGCCCGTCTGCCCGCTGTGCAACGGCACGCGATGGGTGCGGGTTGACGTGCCCTTCGGCCACCCGCGCTGGGGCTCCATCGACCCGTGCTCGTGCTGGGAGCAGGAGGGCGCGCAGGAGCGTCGTGACCGGCTGCTGCGGTACAGCAACCTCGGGGTGCTGGCGCGGTTCACCTTCGACACGCTGGACGAGGACGGGCGGAGCGAGGACCCGGACGACCGGCGAATGTTCGGCGCGGCCGTCGAGGCGGCCAAGGCGTTTGCGGAGGCGCCGACGGGGTGGCTGGTGTTCGCGGGGCCGAGCGGGTGCGGGAAGACGCACCTTGCTGCGGCGGTGACGCACCGGGCCGTCGAGGCGGGAACGCCGGCGCTCTTCATGGTGGCGCCGGACCTGCTCGACCACCTGCGGGCGGCGTACGCTCCCAACAGCGACGCCGACTACGACCTCCTCTTCGACCAGGTGCGGAACGCGCCGGTGCTGGTGCTGGACGGGCTCGGCGCGCAGGCGTCGACGCCGTGGGCGCAGGAGAAGCTGTTCCAGGTGCTGAACCACCGCTACAACCTGGAGCTGCCGACCGTGGTGACGCTGGCGGCGCCGCTGGAGACGCTGGAGGAGCGGTTCCAGACTCGGCTGGCTGGCGCGGGCGCGGGCCCGGGAGAGGTACACACGCTGGCGCTGCCGCGGTCGTCGGCGGGGAGGTCGCTGGGGTCGCTGCCGGAGCAGATGCGGGCGATGACCTTCGACGCGTTCTCGGTGGCGGGCAACCGGGCGAGCGCGCGGCAGCGGGAGTCGCTGCAGGCGGCGCTGGCGGCGGCGCAGTCGGTGGCGGCGGACCCGGCGGGCGTGTGGCTGGCGCTGGTCGGGCAGACGGGGGTCGGAAAGACGCACCTGGCGGCGTCGATTTGGAATGAGCGGATGCGGCAGGGGGAGCCGGCGTTCTTCGCGTTTGTGCCGGAGCTGCTGGACCACCTGCGGTACACCTTCGCGCCGAACAGCGCGACTACGTATGACGAGCTCTTCGAGCGGGTGAAGGGCGCGGAGCTGCTGGTGCTGGACGACCTGGGCGCGCAGGCGACGACGCCGTGGGCGCAGGAGAAGCTGTACCAGCTGCTGGTGCACCGGCACAACGCTCGGCTGGCGACCGTCATCACGATGCAGCTCGAGACTGTGCTGCAGCCCTCGATAGCGTCGCGGCTGAAGGACGACCGGTTCGTGACGGCGCTGGAGCTGGAGGCGCCGGACTTCCGCGACGGCTCGCCGCCGCCGCCGGCGGCGCCGCTGCGCGGGCGGTAGCGACACCCCCCCGGCCACTTAATGTCGGCACATTTGACGCAGAATTTCTGTGCCCGTAGAATGCGTGTGCGCCGAAAAGGAGGGAGTCATGTGGTTTGGCGATACGCTCTTCTATGAAAAACCTATAGACATCACCATAGCACTTCCTCCCGAAAAGGTGACACTCACGCCGTTTTTTCATGACGTGCACATCCTGATGGAAGTTGGGGGGAACCACTACGACGCGCTTGTGCCGGATTGGGCGCTCAGTAAGGACAGGCGCTCCGTGCCTGCATTGCGTGCCGGTCGATGCGGGGACAAGGAGCTTGTGTATTTCCCCATTAGCAACGAGGGGCGTCCAACGTGGCTGATCCCAAGGAGCGATCTAGAGAGAATCCTAGTCAAGTAGATACTCACGCGCAAGGAAATGATGTCAGATGCTGCTGTCCGACGGTGAGATTCAAGAAGCGGTTGACTCCGGGGAGCTGATTCTAGAGCCGCGGCTGGGTGTGAGGATTCAGCCATCATCCATCGATTTGACATTGGGCAACACCCTCCACGTACACAGCAGTCAACCAGTTCCTGGGATCAGCATTGACCCTGAATTGCTGCAGGTCAGGCAGTTCATTAGCGCTAACACCACCGAGGAGGACCTGTCGGACGGGCGCGTCTGGAAGCTGGAGCCGGGCGCCTTTGTCATTGGCGAGACGGTCGAGCGGGTAGGTCTTCCTCTGCACCTTGCGGGGCGCGTGGAGGGGCGGAGCCGTCTCGCGCGGCTCGGTGTCGGCGTGCATATTACTGCGCCGAAGATAGACCCCGGCTTTCACAACAACATTACCCTCGAGATCTTCAACCTCGGACCGTGGGCTATCGAGCTGAGGGCGGGGATGCGGATCTGCACTCTGATTGTCGAGCGGCTTGGACGTTCTGCGCAAGCAGGATATGGCGGGGTGTTCCAGGGCGCGCGGTAGCGGTAGCGGGGCTGTTGGCGCGCTGGGGTTTTGCTACAATGCGCGCGTGTTCACACTTCACCGACACGATGCCCCGTTGGGGTGCGTATGAAGATAGCCCTGGTTTCTCCTTATGACTTCGCGTTTCCGGGCGGGGTTACTGTCCACATAGAGCAGCTGGCGCAGGAGTTCAGCCGCCAGGGGCATGAGGCCTGGATCATCGCGCCGTCCTCTCAGCCGGCGAACGAGGTGTCCTTCGACCGCTTTGTGCGGCTTGGCGTGCCGGTGCCGGTGCCGGCGGGGGGGTCGGTCGCGCGGCTGTCGCTGTCGCCGTGGCTTTTGCGGAACGTGCGGGAACTGCTGGAGCGGGAGCGGTTCGACGTGGTGCACGTGCACGAGCCGCTGACGCCGCTGCTGCCGTGGCTGGTGCTGCACAGCTCCAAGACCATCAATGTGGGGACGTTCCATGCGTACCACGGGCGGAGCCACATCTACCCGTGGGCGGCGCCGCCGCTGCGGCACTGGTTCAAGAAGCTGCACGGGCGCATCGCGGTTTCTCCGCTGGCGAAGATGTTTGTGGAGCGGCACTTTCCGGCGGACTACCGGGTGATCCCCAACGGCATCGACATCGGGCGGTACCACGATGGGGTGGAGCCCTTCCCGCAGTTCCTGGACGGGAAGGTGAACATCCTCTTTGTGGGGCGGATGGAGAAGCGGAAGGGGCTGAAGTACCTGCTGATGGCCTACGGCCGGCTGAAGTGGCAGTTCCCCAACCTGCGGCTGCTGGTGGTGGGGCCGGGTACGCCGGACAAGGACAGCTACCGGGTGCTGGGCGAGCACAGCCTGGGGGACGTCGAGTTTCTGGGCGGGGTGTCGCAGGAGGACCTGGTGCGCTTCTACCGGACGGCGGACATCTTCTGCTCGCCGGCGACGGGGAAGGAGAGCTTTGGGATCGTGCTGCTGGAGGCGATGGCGTCGGGGACGCCGATCGTGGCGTCGCGGCTGGAGGGGTTCGCCACGGTCATGGAGGACGGGATGCAGGGGCTGATGGCGGCGCCGAAGGATGACGAGGCGCTGGCCGACGCGCTGCAGCGGATGATCCAGGACCCGACGATGCGCTCCGCGATGGGGGCGTTTGGGGAGCGGCGGGCGTACGAGTTCCGCTGGGAGCGGGTGGCCGGGCAGGTGCTGGAGTACTACGAGTTTGTGCGGGAAGAGGCTGAGCGCAACCGGCCGGCGACGGCGGCGGTGTAGGTGACGGTGCAGATAGACCGGGCCAAGCTGCGAGCCACTTTCGCGCGGTACTACGAGGAGCCGATAGCGCGGGCGCTGATCTGGGCCCGCATCGGGCCGAGCGCGGTGACGCTGCTCGGGCTGGCGCTGGCGGGAGTGACGGCGTACCTGATCGCCATCGACCTGCTGCTGTGGGGCGGGCTGATGCTGATCGTGTCGGGCGGGCTGGACTCGATCGACGGGGCGGTGGCGCGGATGAGCGGGAAGGCGTCGAGCGCGGGTGCGCTGCTGGACTCGGTCGTCGACCGGGCGGCGGAGGGAGTCGTGCTGTTCGGCGTGCTGTGGCTGGCGGTCGAGTCGGACGATGGGACGCTGGCGCTGCTGACGTTCGTGGCGCTGCTGGGGTCGCTGCTGGTGAGCTACGTGGTGGCGCGAGCGACGGCGCTGGGGTCACCGCGGGCGGTTGGGCTGATGACGCGGCCGGAGCGGGTTGTGGCGCTGGCGATTGGGCTGGTGACGGGGTTCCTGACGATAGCGGTGGCGGTGATTGCGGTGCTGGCGACGCTGACGGCGGTACACCGGCTGTGGTACGGGTTGTCGACGCTGCGGGCGGGTGCCGACGAGGCGTCGGGGGAGTAGGAGCGCGGCGGGCGCGGGCAGCCACGAGGGTTGCCGCAACGGCGTCGAGGTTGGGTGCTCAGGGGTCCCTCCTTGGTGTGATTTCCCTCTTTGTGATGCGATTTCCGTTTGCGAGCTGGCCCCGGCGCCCCTGCCCTGAAGCTCCCCCATCCCCGTATCGAGTACGGGGCAGGCTCTAACCTTCCCCCCGAGGGGGAAGGGATTTTTCCTCCCCCCTGCCCCTCCCCTCTGGATTCCCCCGCCCCCGTATCGGAGTACGGGGCAAGCTTCGCGGGAGCAGGCTCTGCCTCCGCAGGAATGACGAGGCTTGGGGTGCGGGCACCTCCACCATTGTTTTGGCATTCGTCGCTGGATGGGCCGTAGCTGCGGCCGAGGTTGTTTCGCCTTTGTTTTGTAGGGGAAGTGTCGCATTTCAGCTTCAAGTCAAGTATTTCTGGAAAAACACCCCCTCCTCAGGGGCCGAACCGAATGCGGTCGTCGGCGCGGGCCATGCGGGCGAGGACCGTCATGGTCTGCAGGATGAGCTTGGGATCGGAGCTGGGGTCTGCCTGGAGTTCGTGGAGCCTGACGCGCAGGAGGGCGACCTCCTCGACAAGGGCGTAGGCGCGCCTGGCGTGCTCGTAGACCTCCTGCTGCTCTGGGGTGAGTCGCCTGGAGTAGAGGCCGTGGGTGCGGGCGTTCTGGTTGCCGATGGGGGCGCCGCCCTTGTTGGGGGCGAGCGCGGCGCCTTCGCGGGCGTCGTCGATGGGCTCGCGGATTTGGGCGGCGGTGACGGCGGTGAGGGCCATGGCGGTGAGGTTCTTTTCGAGGTCCTTGAAGGGGTCTGGCATTGGTGTCCTCCCATGTGTGTGATGGGAGGAGGGTAGAGAGGGGGGAGGGTTAGGGGCAAGGGGGATGTGTCATAGGTGGGTTAGGGGTGCAATATGCTTGGCCAGCTATTGATGGCCAATCCGAAGAATTCGACTGAGACAACAAGTAAAGTGTAATGAGAAGGTGACTCTGCCGTAATGCAGTAACACCGCTGAACGAGGCAATGCAATGGCTGACTTAAACCACATTTCGTGGCTACTTGAAGGCGTAGAGTCTTGGAACGGGCGCTACGGGATTTCCCGAGAGGGCTCTTACCCCTTTGAACCTGACTTTAGGGACGCCCCGCTATGGCAATTGTTCCTAGATGCAGGAAAACTCCAGCCTCTTCTTGGCATTCCACTTGAAGGAATAGACTTGGCGAAAGCCGATTTAAGTGGGGCAATCTTTGGGCTTGCAAACCTTTCAAGGGCATATCTAGCGTTTGCCAATCTCAGTGGTGCTGACCTCTCGTTTGCCGACCTGACCAGCGCTTCGTTCTGGGGAGCCAAACTGGTTGGAGCGGATCTTAGCTATGCCACCCTCACTGGAGCCAATCTAACCGCTTCTGAGCCGTGGAAGGCAACTCTCTATCCCCCAAATTCAGATTCGCCAGAACAATTCTTGGATGACACGGAACCTGTAAGAGGGATCGAAGACTTCTTGGCACTTGTCCAGCAACTCAGGACACGTTACGACTCGACAGTCACTCTCTACTTCCGGGGAGAGTTCGAGTGTGGATGGGAGTTACGCCCTTCGGTTATGAGGGATTCGTTGATTCAGTTTGAGAGTGAAATGTTAGTTGACCTGAATTCACGGAGGCCACAGGAGTTTAGCGAACAAACATCGACATTCGCGCAGTGGGTGCTGGGCCAGCACTATGGTCTGAAGACACGCTTCTTGGACATCACTAGGAACCCACTTGTTGCTCTATTTCATGCTTGCCATGAGATTGAGCGAACTGATGAACTCAAGAGTGATGGACGGATTCACGTGTTCGCGGTGCCGTGTTCTATGGTCAAACCCTTCAACAGTGATGCCATAAGTATAGTTTCGAACGTTGCGAGATTGTCTCGGCGGCAACAAGAAGCCCTTGCTGGCAAGCGCTATGGCGTATTTGAGGATAGATTCCGCCGCGAAAACGATTATCCAAGCGCCCTGCGACTTCTTTACCAATGCATTCGACAAGAGAAGCCCTACTTTGAGGAGCGGATTGATCCGAGAGATTTGTATCGGGTCTTCGTAGCAGAACCGCAGCAGTCTTCTGAACGTATAACAGCACAGGCGGGGGCGTTCTTGGTCTCAGCGTTTCACAGGCGATTTGAACGCGAAGAGATACTGAGTGTAAATGAGGGCATCCCGGTTTATGCTCACTACAGGCTAACGATTCCCGGAGACTGCAAGGAGAAAATCATCGACGGACTGCGGATACTAAATGTCACTCATGACAGGCTCTTCCCTGGATTGGAGTCTTCATCGAAGTCGGTAATCGCATACTACGAAGCACTTCTGGAGGATTTCCCTCCCCCACGCTGGGATTCTCCTCCTTCCATTTGAATGGTATGCCTTTCGACCTGCGGCCATGCCGGCTAACAATTACCTACTCTCCGGTTGTGCAAGCTACGGTACTTGAATCATTACGGTTTGACGTTGCTTACGATACGCACACTTGGGATCGACGGATACGTTCCCGCCCTCGCGCCGCCCCTCTGGGTTCCTGCCCTCGCAGGAATGACGCGTAGGCGGCGTGGCACTCGATCTCTTTCGGGGTGGACGACCCCTCCGCCCTGCCCCTCGCCCGCTTGCCCGTTCATACTTCGAGGGCCTCAGCACGAACGGGCAAGCGCCGCCCCTGGATACCGGCTTTCACCGGGATGGAGAGTGGGGGGTTGGCGGGTTCTTCGACGGGCTTATTGTGGACGGGGACTCCCCCATCCTAACCTTCCCCCTGAGGGGGAAGGGACTCCCCGCTGCCCTGCCCCTCCGATTCCTGCCTTCGCAGGAATGACGGTAGCGTTGGGCGGGGCGGGCGGTGGGGAATGGCGCAGAGGGGGAGGTTCCCGCCTGCGCGGGAACGACGGTGAGAGGGGTTGGGTAGCGCGAAGGGGGGGTGGGGGATGGCGTGGCCCTTGCTCGGGGGTTGTTGGGTTCTTGCGAGAGGCTTTGGGTGTGGGGGCGGTTCCCGCTGTTGCGGGACGGGCGGTTCGCGAACCGCCCCTACGGAGCGGTGGGGGATGCGGGATGCGAGGGTGGTTTGAGGTGGAGATGCGCCGCCCCCTCGCCCCTCTGGATTCCCGCCTGCGCGGGAATGACGCGTGGGTGGGCGTGGGCCTCGACCTCTTCCGGGGTGGACTGCCCCCTCCGCCCTGCCCCTCGCCCCGCGCCCCTGGATACCGGCTTTCGCCGGTATGGAGGTTGGGGGTTGGTGGGGGTTGCGGGGGGATTAGGGTGGGCGGAGATTCCCCTCGCCCTGCCCCTCTGGATTCCTGCCTTCGCAGGAATGACGCGTGGGTGGGCGTGGGCGTCGACCTCTTCCTGGGTGGCGGTCCCGTCCGCCCTGCCCCTCGCCCCGCGCCCCTGGATACCGGCCTGCGCCGGTATGGAGGATGGGGGGTCCTGCCTTCGCAGGAATGACGGTCGTGGGGGCGCTCGTGGGTGAGGGTGGTTGGAGAGAGTGGGGGGTTTTCTGCGCTTGGGGTGGTGGGGATTGTATGATGGGTTGGGATTTGTGTGATGTTGTTTGCTTCTGACATATCGAAGGGGTTTGGGGATAGGTCGCTTTTTAGCGGGCTGACGCTCAATGTTGATGGTGGGGACCGGGTGGCGCTGGTTGGGGCCAATGGGTCCGGGAAGACTACGTTGCTGGATATCTTGTCGGGGGAGATGGCGCCGGAGAGTGGGAGCGTTTCGTGGCGGCGGGGGGTGACTGTCGGGTATCTGAGGCAGGAGCCAGAGTCGTTCTCGGGGAAGGCGCTGCTGGACGAGGTGCTGGCGGCTCGGGCGGAGGCGAAGGCGCTGGTGGCGGAGATCGCGGAGGCGCACGAGGCGCTGGCGTCGGAGACGGACGTCGAGCGGCAGGGGGAGCTGCTGGAGCGGCTTTCGGAGCTCGATGAGGCGCTGGAGGCGGCAGGCGGCGAGGACCGGGAGCACGAGGCGAAGGCGATCCTGTCGGGGCTGGGGTTCAAGACGAGCGACTTCTCTCGGCCGATGGGCGAGTTCAGCGGCGGGTGGGTGATGCGGGCGGGGCTGGCGCGGACGCTGTTCCGGAAGCCGAATTTGCTGCTGCTCGACGAGCCGACGAACCACCTGGACCTGGAGGCGAACCTGTGGTTCGAGCGGTACCTGTCGGGCTTTCGCGGCGGGGTGGTAATCACGTCGCACGACCGGGCGTTCCTGAACCAGACGGCGACGAAGGTGCTGGCCATCGAGCAGGACGAGGTGGCGCTGTTCGTGGGGAACTACGACGAGTACCTGATGGCTCGGGAGAGCGCGCTGGAGACGAAGCGGGCGGCGGCGGCCCGGCAGCAGCGCGAGATCAAGAAGCAGATGCGGTTCGTGGAGGCGTTTCGGGCGAAGGCGACGAAGGCGAGCCAGGTGCAGAGCCGGCTGAAGCAGCTGGAGAAGATCGAGATCATCAAGCTGCCGCGGGTGACGAGGAAGGTGAAGTACTCGTTTCCGGCGCCGCCCCGGAGCGGCAACGAGGTCATATCGCTGCGCAACGTGAGCAAGTCGTACGGGGCGGTCGAGGTGTACCGGGGGATGGAGCTGACGCTGGAGCGGGGGGACCGGGTCGCGCTGGTGGGGCCGAACGGGGCCGGGAAGACGACGATGCTGAAGATCCTGGCGGGGGTCGAGCCGATCGACGCGGGGGAGCGGAAGACGGGGTACAACGTCGCCACGAACTACTACGCGCAGCACGTGCTGGAGCTGCTGGAGCCGCGGAACACGGTCATCGGGGAGCTGATGCAGGCGGCGCCGCGGGCGTCGGAGCAGAATTTGCGGACGATCCTGGGCGGGTTCCTGTTCAGCGGGGACGACGTGAAGAAGCCGATCGCGGTGCTGTCCGGCGGCGAGAAGGCGCGGGTGGCGCTGGCGAAGCTGCTGCTGCAGCCGACGAACCTGCTGCTGATGGACGAGCCGACGAACCACCTGGACATTGCGTCGCGGGAGGCGCTGGCGGACGCGCTGGGGGACTACCACGGGACGATCTGCTTCATCACGCACGACCGGACGCTTATCCGGCAGGTGGCAAACAAGATCATCGAGATAGACGGCGGGCGGCCGACGGTGTACCCGGGCGACTACGACGGGTACCTGTGGCGGAAGCAGTCGGAGGCTGGCGCGCAGGGGGCCGTCGCGTCGGGGAACGGGGCGCGAGGGAACCGCGCAGCCGCAAGCGGCAACGGGGCGGCGGGCGCCGGCGACGCGGGTCGGGGGCAGGCGCGGACGCGGTCGGGGAAGCCGATGAGCGACGACGAGGTGGAGCGGCGGTCGCTGACGTCGGAGGCGCGGCGGCTGGCGCTGGCGATCGAGCGGGTGAACGCGACGCTGGCGGAGCGAGAGGGGCGGATCTCGGAGCTGGAGGCGGCGTTTGCGCGGCCGGAGCTGTACAAGGACGCGGCGCGTGTGGCGTCGTCGGGGGAGGAGTACCGGGCGCTGAAGGCGGAGGCGTCGTCGTTGTGGGCGGAGTGGGAGCGGCTGGCGCTGGCGGCGGAGGACGTCGAGGAGCGGCTGGGGGGGTTGCGGGGGGTGTAGGGGGGCTTCGACGGGCTCAGGGCGAGCGTGGGTTTTTTCGGGGTGAGCGTTCGTCGGGGTTGCTGGCTGCGCAGGGGCGGGAGTGGCTGTCGGCGGAGGTGCTGGCGCGGCGGTTCGGGGTGAGTGAGCGAATGGTGTGGCGCGCGGTGGCGCGGCTGCGGGCAGGGTGAGGGGGAGCCACAGTGTTGGTTGGTGAATGCGCAGGAGGACGAAAATCGCCGCAACCAACACCGCCAATGCCGCCTCTACGGCAACCCCTCGGCACTTGCCCACGGCCCCGAGGCGGGCAGAGGACTCGCTACGTCAAACGATTCCGCCGCTGTGCTTGCCAGGAACCTAACCTACTCTTCGACGCTGCTTTTTGTGCCAACCTACTTGACGCCGTTATTCGGTCAAGGATCGCTAAGCCGGTTGCCTACGCGATCGCCGTATGAACAATGCCACACCTACTAGACTAACAATCACAGCTACCGCCAGCAGCCAGGTGAATACTGACAACGGTGCGGCGCCGACGTCTCCATTCCCAGCACTGCCAACCTCTCGCAAGGCTGCCCCCCCTACATCAACGTCGTCACTCATGCGACTTCCGAGCGTCCGAACAACTTCCGAGACGACGCCCACGGCATCGGCAGGGATGCCAAGCTGCGAGAGCAGTTCCGGCAAGGCTGTTACTGTGCGTTCAAATTCTAGCGTCCTGACATGAATTGTTGTTCGGAACTTTGTATAGTCCATGGGGAATTCTTCAACTGGGAACTTGGTAGGCCCTGCCTCAGGAAACAGAACGCGTCCTCTATAGGGGGCCAAATTCTCACCCAAGTATGCACTCGTTACGCCCAGCGCATTTGCCGATGTTTCCGAAAAGCGCTGGAGGAGCAGGCTCCAACGCCAGAGCTCCTCATAGTCGTACTTCACCGGGACGACAATAATGTCGCCTTCGTCATAGTCTGTCCATCCCCGGTGCAACGCAGCTTTGGCAGCCTCCAAGTCGACGTCTTCCTGTCCAGGTCGCACCTTTACCTGAACATACACCACGTTGAGGCCGCCCTTGATTCCTGCAACTCCTAGATCTGGGTATCGCTCCCACGCCCTGCAAGCGCCACCGATCCCGGTGTATGACTCAATGTCACAGTCCAAGGCAGGGAAGTTGGTGGTGTCGACGCCCGTTACGTCGACTGAGTCAGCCGCCCCCCTCGCTTCGTCGGTTCTGCCCTCGGCGTCCGGCCACAATTTGCGAAATGACGGCCACCCCAGTTCATCGCGAAGCGCGGCCTCTCCCCCAGAGCGAAGGAAGAAGACCTCGTAATCATTCGACACCGGTAGCACGAAGCCTCCTGTGCTCCTTTCATACACTCCTCGGCCACACCCTTGTTCTTCGAGCAGGCACGAGTGCTCCCCAGACCGACTCGCTTCTTCCTTGGCTTTGGTAAACAGAAAGTCAATGTCGCTGTCCGAGATCGGTTCTGTCCTCGCCAAATAGACGAACAGGGCTCCTCCTCCCTTATACATGGCCTCGATGTCCAGTTTGTTCGCGGCGTAGGCTTGCTCGAACGCATAGCAGTGCACGGGGTCCTGGTCGAAGGTCCCGCCGAAGCAGCTGCCTACCGGGTTGGGGTCGGGTTCGCTTTCTTGCGCGAATGCCGGTGGCACCATGGACAGCGCCACCAGCGCGAGGAGTGCGCTAGCAGTCGTCAATGCCGCAAACAAGCACCACCGCAACACGTTCCTTGGTCTTGTGTCGTCCATGTCCCTGGACTGATTCGGCGCGGGAGCAATTGGTTGTGTAATAGTTCACCTGTATCAGGACAGCTAGTCTGCGCCGTGACGTAGCGGGAGCCTAAAGGTACAAACGCTGGGGATCGCCTGAAGGTTCCGTTTCGCTTGCGCAAGACATGAGGGCGTTGGCAGGTACAGATGTGTCATTGGCACCATCGGCGGGAGCGGTTGTCGGCGTTGGCGCTGGCGCTGGCGACCGAGCGGGTGAACGCGACGCTGGGGAAGCGGGAGGGGCGGATCTCGGAGCTGGAGGCGGTGTTCGCGCGGCCGGAGCTGTACAAGGACCCGGCGCGTGTGGCGTCGTCGGGGGAGGAGTACCGGGCGCTGAAGGCGGAGGCGGCGTCGCTGTGGGGGGAGTGGGAGCGCCTGGCGCTAGCGGCGGAGGACGTCGAGGAGCGGCTGGGGGGGTTGCGGGGGGTGTGATGTGGGGCTGGCGAGGGGCCCTTCTACGGGCGTGTGCTGTTTGTCGGGGTTCCTGCCTTCGCAGGAACGACGGGGTGGGGTGCGGAGTAAGTGTGTGTGCGCTGCCGCCGGCACCAGAAACGTTATCGAGTGGGCGTCTTCGATTGGCCTTCATAGTCACTGCCCCAGCAGAGCGCCGAGCCGTCTTCCCGCAAGCCGCAGGTGTGGCTTCCGCCACTGCTGATTGCTGTGAACGTTACGGCCGAGGGCGGGCTTGCCTGACCCCATGAGTCTATTCCCCAGCAAATGGCTGTGCCGTCATCCCGCAACGCGCAGGTGTGTTCCGACCCGGCGCTGATGGCTACAAAGTTATCGCCTTCTGGCTGACTTGCCTGTCCATCCTGGTCGGAGCCCCAACAGAGTGCCCGGCCGTCGTCCCGCAACCCGCAGGTGTGATACGACCCAGTAGTAATTGCTGTCAGTGTCACGCCAAGGGGCGCCCTATTCAATTCGGCAGATGTGTTCCAACATGTGGCCGTGCCATCTCCGTACAAGCCGCATGTGTGTAGCCCCCCGGGACTGATGGCCGCAAGCATTTCATTCTCCGGTATGTCCCGCCAACCTGCATTGGGATGGCCCCAGCAAATTGCCGTTCCGTCGTCCCGTAACCCGCAGGTGTGGTACACCCCGCTGTGGATGGTGGCGAGGGTCTCACCTTCCGGCGGACTAGACTCGCCATACGAGTTGTTGCCCCAGCACGTCGCGGTCCCGTCCTCTCGCAAACCGCAGGAGTGGGACCATCCGCTGCTAATTGCGACAAATGTCTCACCCGCCGGCACGCTTGCCTGACCGTACTTGTCATGGCCCCAGCACAATGCCGTGCCGTCTTCACGCAGGCCGCACGTATGGCGCCCTCCGGCGCTTATTTTCGTGAAGGTCTCGGCGTTGCCTCCGCATGCAACGGCGGAACCGATGACGAGGAGGACGCAAAGCGCCCATGCGGGACTGAATCGACCATGCATCAAGGTGATTCCTCATTGCGGCAGACGTGAGTACTGGGACATGTTAGCATCGTTGGACTATTTTGCCCTGACTCGGCGACCACCCCCTTGCACAGACGCGTGGCGTGCAACCCAAACCCTGACTGGCAGTAGCGCAAGCCTGCCAAGGCTGACTGAGGGACGGCGCCTGGGTTCAAACACAAGCACCAATCCGAGCCGACACTCTCCGAGAAGGATGTGCGTTGATGCGACTCCTAAGGTTCCCGTTCATTGCCTTACCTGTAGGCATCCTGCTGATTGCCCTATCGACTGCGTGCGGCGGGTCGACGATGCCCTTTGTGGAAGTCGCCGCTGGCGGTGTGCACACGTGCGGCTTGCGTTCCGACGGGAGCGTCGACTGTTGGGGGAGCAACGAGTTCGGGCAACTCAAGGCGCCGAAAGACGAGCGGTTTTCGACGATCATCGCAGGATCGGTCCATGCATGTGGGCTGCGAGAGGACGGCAGTGCGTCCTGCTGGGGAGATAAAGAGCTTCCGGGTGCAGCAATTCCCGGGTGGCCCACTGCGACTATCCCAGTCGCTTTTCCACCTGAGGACGAAAGGCTTACTGGGTTGCGCATAGAATTTCTGCGTAGCTGCGGAATCCGGACGGACGGCAGTCTCGTCTGTTGGAACGGGGAGAGCACTTCTCAACCATTCGGTGCGGACAGCTTTAGCGCGATTACCTCCGGCACTGCCCTTTGTGGACTACGGACGGACGGCGGCGCAGTGTGCTCGGCGTACAGTCTCAAAGTGCCGGTAGGGGAAGTGTTCATTGCCATCGAATCCGGGAGTGGCCATGCGTGCGGGTTGCGTTCAGACGGAAGCGCTCTCTGCTGGGGACACAACAACGCGGGAGCAGTGTCCCCAGTCCCGGAAGGGCTGTTTTCGGCCATTGCCGCGGGAGGTCATCATTCCTGCGGGCTTCGGGTGGATGGAACGGTCGCATGCTGGGGGGCCGATGTGGAGCTGCTCGAACAAAGCACGGCAATCCGCGCTTCTCGCTTGGACCGGATGCGCGACAATCCTCCGACTGCTGCTCCTGAAGGCGAACGGTTCACGGCGATAGCTGCAGGCGCCTTGCACACATGCGGCATACGGCTGGACGGCGGCATTTCCTGCTGGGGCGACGACGAAGACGGGCAGGCGTCGCCGCCAGGCAATTAGGGCCAGTGCATGTAGCATCTGGCTCCTCGACGAGCTCAGGGCGAACGGATTGCGCGGCGGAGGTTGGGGAGGGGGTATACTGCCGGCAATCGGCGCGGAGGAGACGGGGATGGCGACAGGGAGGCCGGAGCGGTTCTCGCCCGCGGAGTGGGGGGCTCGGGTGGAGCTGGCGGCGGCGTACCGGCTGACGCACCACTTCGGGATGACGACGCTGATCTACAACCACATCACGGCTCGTGTGCCGGACGCGGAGGGGCAGTTCCTCATCAATGAGTACGGGCTTGGGTATGACGAGGTGTCGGCGTCGAACCTGCTGAAGCTCGACATGGACGGGAACGTGCTGGAGGAGGGGAAGCACCGGATCAACTACACGGGGTTCGTGATCCACTCGGCGGTCCACGGGGCTCGGGACGACGTGTCGTGCGTGATGCACACGCACACGCCGTACGGGATGGCGGTGTCGACGCTGGAGGATGGGCTGGTGCTGCTGCAGCAGGAGGCGTACCAGTTTCATGACCGGGTGGCGTACCACGAGTTCGAGGGGGTGGCGCTGGACGTCGACGAGCGGGAGCGGCTGGTGACGGACCTGGGCGACAAGAACGCGATGATCCTGCGGAACCACGGGCTGTTGACCGTCGGGAAGACGGTGCGGGACGCGTGGACGCGGATGTGGATGCTGGAGCTGGCGTGCAAGGTGCAGGTGCTGGCGCAATCGACGGGGCAGGCGATCCGGCAGGCGCCGGTTGCGGCGATCGAGAAGACGACGGCGATGTTCGACGGGGAGAACGCGGCGCTGGAGTGGGCGTGGTTGGTGCGCCGGCTGGACCGGGAGGATCCGGGGTATAAGGAGTAGTTGGGGGCGCGGTTAGGGCGCTTCGGTGGGTTTAGGGCGAACGGGGTTTCATTCGTCGGGGTTCCCCCGCTTTTGCGGGGGCGACGGGTGGGGCCCTTTTTCTTTGCTTGTGGGTGGGGGGTCGCCCCTCGCCCCGCCCCTCTGGATACCGGCCCCGTATCGGGGTACGGGGCATGCTTTCGCCGGTATGGAGGCGTAGGGGGTGGGTGTGGCGGAGGTGGTTGGTGGAGGGCATTCCCCCTGCCCCTGGATACCGGCCTCCGCCGGTATGGAGGCGTGGGGGGTGTGGGAGTGGCGGGGGTGGTTGGTGGAGAGGGTGCCCCCGCGGCCGCGCCCCTCTGGATTCCTGCCTGCGCAGGAATGACGCGGGAGGGGCGCGGGGGAATGACGCGGGTGGGGCGCAGGAATTGTGCCGTGCGAGGGTTGGGGGTGTGGGAGGGGCGGAGGTGGTTGGTGGAGGGGGTGCCCCGCGCCTCGCCCCTCTGGGTTCCCGCTTTCGCGGGAACGACGGGTGGGGCGCGGGAATGGTGGGATGGGGGACGGCCCCGCGCGTCCGCCCGTGCCCTGGGTTCCCGCTTTCGCGGGAACGACGGGTGGGGCGGGGGAATGACGCGCGTGGGGGCGGTTAGCAGGTGTAGGGGATGTGGCCGGGGTATTGGGAGGCGGCGGCGTTGGCGTACCAGCAGTTGTAGTGGTTGGAGGCTTCTTCTGCGATGAGCCAGAGGGACTGGGCGTGGCGGCCGAGTTCGGTGGCGAGGGAGACGCTGCAGCGTTGGGGCTCCCGGTGGCCGCAGTTGGCCTCGATGGCGTCCACGTAGGCCTCCCACGCCGTGTTGTACGCGGACTTCGCGGCGTTGACGTTGTCGCGGAGCTCGGCGTTGGCGGGGACGGTGTTCGGGTGGAACTCGATGATGTAGCCGTCGACGGCGGTGTGAGGGACCCAGCAGCCGTCGGCGTTGGCGTGGGCGTCGCCCTTGGGCCAGTAGTGGTGGACGCCGTCGATGACCTGGACGTCGACGACACGGTGGGCGGTGCTGCCGCCGGTCGCATCGGGCCAGCAGGCGGTGTTTTCGAAGCTGATGATTGCGCCGACGACGATCTCTTCCGGCGAGAAGGCGCGCATCAACGTGGCCGAGTCGATGCAGGTGAGCTTGGGCTCCATGCTGCCCGTGCAGAGGAAGCCCAGGTTGTGGATGCGCTGCGAGGCGAGGAAGAGGGGGCGGCGCTGCTCCTCCAGCTCCAGGATCTCGGTGCGTAGCTCTCCGGCGCGGGCCTCCAGTTCTGCCAGCGTCGCGGCGGCCTGCTGCAGGCGCTCATGCCGCTCGCTCAGGGTGTTGTAGTCGTCGTTGCGAGCCGCGAACCACCGCGTCATCTCCTCCAGCTGTCCTTCCACCTCCGCCTTCTCGCCCTCGAGCGTCGTGATGCGCGTGCCGGCGGTCGCCAACCGGGCGCGGAGGGCCGCGGCGGCGTCGCCGGCGGCGGTGACGTCGTCGGCGAGGGCGGCGTTGTCGTGGATGGCGGTGTTGAGGTAGCCGGTGAGGGCGTCCTTGTCGGACTGGAGGGTGGCGTTGATGCGCCGGAGATCGATGCCGTCCTGCTGGAGGGGGCCGATGGCCTCCGCGAGGGCGACGAGGCGGGCGTTGGCGGCGTCGAGGGAGGCGCGGGTTGCGTGCAGGGACTCGGTCGTGGACCGGTGGGCGGCCTGCTCGTCGCGGAGGGAGGCGCGGGCTGCGTCGAGGTCGACGTAGAGGAAGACGAGGACGGCGAGGAGCAGGACGGCGGCGAGGCCGGTGAGCATGCGTTTCTGGGACATGGCGACCCTCTCTCGGTGAAGTGCGGGGCCGGGGAGGCGGCAGGCGTGCCCGTGGGCCCATGGTAGCGCGGGCGGGGGTGGGCGTCACGGTGGCACGTTTGTGCGGGTTGGGTCGGGGGTGTGGGAGTGGCGGCGGTGGTTGGTGGAGGGGGTGGCCCCGCCCATGGATACCGGCTTTCGCCGGTATGGAGGCGTGAGGGGTGTGGGATTGGCCCGCCGCCCCGCCCCTCTGGATTCCTGCCTGCGCAGGAATGACGCGCGTGTGGGGGTGTGGGAGTGGCGGGGGTGGTTGGTGGTGGGGGTGGCCCCGCGCCCCGCCCCTCTGGATTCCTGCCTGCGCAGGAATGACGCGCGTGTGGGGGTGTGGGAGTGGCGGGGGTGGTTGGTGGTGGGGGTGGCCCCGCGCCCCGCCCCTCTGGATTCCTGCCTGCGCAGGAATGACGGGCGTGGGGGTGGTTGGTGGTGGTGGTGGTCCCGCCCGGCGTCCGTTTATGCCCTTCGAGAGCCTCAGCACGAGCGGACGCCCCCACGCCCCAAGGCTCCCCCATCCCCGTATCGAGTACGGGGCAGGCTCTAACCTTCCCCCCGAGGGGGAAGGGATACCCCTCGCCCCCGCCCCCGCCCTGGGTTCCCGCTTTCGCGGGAATGACGGTAGCGAGGGGGGCGGGAATGACGAAGGTGGTTGGTGTTGGGGGTGCCGCCGCCCCTGGATACCGGCCCCGTATCGGGGTACGGGGCATGCTTTCGCCGGTATGGAGGCGTGGGGGTGGGGGATGCCATGAGTGTGCCATTTGGTGCTTGCGTGTGTCGAATGTATGTTCTATTTTTGTTCTCATTCAGCTATAGGACTGGCGTCCGGAGGAGCAGGGTTTGGAGTACTGGACGGGAGCCTTGCTCCTGGAACGCGCGCTTGTTGTTCTTTCCTCGGGGTTCAATGCTGCGCATTTCTTGCGGGAGCTTTGGGGGATGTCGCGGCGGGACGGCGGTGGGGTGGCGACGGCGCGGGGGCGGGCCCGGCGGGCGGCGATGGTCGCGATGGTGGTGATCAACGCGGCGCTGGCGGTTGGGGCGCTGCACCCGCTGATGGCGTCGCGGTTCGCGGCGGTGGGGCGGAGTCCGGGGCTGGAGGCCGTCGCGGTGGGGATCTCGCTGGCGGCGGCGTTGTACATGACTGCGCTGGTGATGCGCGAAAGGAAGTGAGGCAGGAGATGGGATCGTTGGACAGCGTAATCGGGTCTGAGGACTGGGACAAGGTGGCGTACATGCTGGCAATCGCGGTGCTGCGGGTGGCGGAGACCATCCCGCCGGAGTCGCTGTCGTCGCTGCTGGCGCTTTTGTCGGAGGACGTTGATGACTGGGATGAGTGAGGCGCACGAGGGAGAGGGCTTTTACGGGGCGGCGCTGACGGAGGCGGAGCGGCTGCTGCTGCCCTCGGCGCGGGTGGTGGAGGGCGTCGACGAGGAGATGGCGGCGCTGCGGTCGCGGCTGTTCTCGATGCTGCGGGAGAAGCCGGAGCGGCTGGACCTGCTGTCCCGCGGGATTGGGTCGCTGGTGCGGATGGCGGCGCTGCGCTACCGGATGTCGCCGCAGTCCGAGGAGGACCTGGCGGGCAGCCTGGCGGGGTTGGTCAACAGCTTCGGCGCGGCGCTGGGACTGGGGGAGTTCCGTGACGCGGCCGAGGGGTAGGGATGCGCTGGAGCGGGCGTTGCGGCGGTTGCGGCCGCGCTTCGGCGGGCTCAGGACAGGCGTGGGTGTGTTCGGGGCGAACGGCGGGGGGTGGGCGGCGCCGCGGTTCGGGCCGGACGCGGAGCTGACGCCGGTGTCGGCGTTCGACGTGCAGATGCGCGAGCGGGTGCGGGGGCTGGAGGAGGGGTTGAAGGAGGTGAAGGACCGGGTGAACGGGCTAATCTTCCTGGTGGTTGGGGCGGTTGTGGTGCAGGTGGTGTTGCGGTTTGTGGCGTGAGCGGGGGGTGCCTTCGATAGGGGTAAGGCGAACGGATGCCCCTGCCCCGCGCCCCTGGGTTCCCGCTTTCGCGGGAACGACGGGTGGGACGCGGGAATGACGCGGGAGTGGGTGGGGATGGCGGGAAGGCGGACGGCCCCACGCGTCCGCCCTTGCCCTGGGTTCCCGCTTTCGCGGGAACGACGGGTGGGGCGCGGGAATGACGGGTGGGGCGCGGGAATGACGCGGGAGGGGTGGGGATGGTGGCGGTGCCAAGAGGAGGTCGCGTTTGTCGGGGTTCCTGCCTGCGCAGGAACGACGCGGGAGGGGTGGGGATGGCGGGGGTGGTTGGTTGAGAGCATTCCCCTCGCCCCTGGATACCGGCCTTCGCCGGTATGGAGAGTTGGGGTCTGAGGTGAGGAAGGGGGTTGGGGTGTCGGGGTTGCCGGTGTTGAGGCTGTACCAGTCGGAGATTGCGTGGGCCGTGTTCGAGAGCGCGCGGGACCGACGTGGGTTGACGTTCACTGTCGAGATTGCGCGGCAGGGGGGGAAGAACGAGATCAGCGCTCATGTGGGCGTGTGGCTGCTCTCGTGGCTCTCAGAGGGGGGCGGGAGTCTGGTGAAGGCGGCGCCGACGTTCAGCCCGCAGGCGCTGGTGAGCCTCCGGCGGCTGCGGGAGCGGCTGAAGGATGCCCGTCTGCCGCTGGGGTGGCGGATGGAGGACGGGAACATCGTGCGGGTGGGTCGGGCGCAGCAGACGTTCTTGAGCGCGGAGCCCTCGGCGAACGTGGTGGGGGCGACGGCGGACGTGCTGCTGGAGATGGACGAGGCGCAGGACGTGGACGCGGAGAAGTTCTTCAAGGAGTTCCGGCCGATGGGGGCGACGGGCAATGCGACGACGGCGCTGTACGGCACGCCGTGGGACGGGGCGACGCTGCTGGAATCGATCGCGGCGGAGAACGTCGAGATGGAGCGGCGGGACGGGATCCGGCGGCACTTCGCGTTCGACTGGGAGGCGGTGGCGGCGGTCGACCCGCTGTACCGGGCGTACGTGGAGGGGGAGCGGCAGCGGCTGGGCGACGAGCACCCGCTGTTCCGGACGCAGTACCGGCTGCTGCCGATCGCGGCGGGGGAGGGGATGTTCAGCCGCTCGCAGCTGGCGCGGCTGGAGGGCTCGCACGGGCGGCTGCGGGGGCCCCGGCCGGGGTACGCGTACGTGGCGGGCGTCGACGTGGCGGGGGAGCCGTGGGGGGACCCCCTGCGATTTCCCTCAGGACAGGCTTCGACGGGGCTCAGGGTGAACGGGGAGCGCGTGCCGGCGGAGCGGGGCGGGCGGGACTCGACGGTGGTGACGATAGGCGAGGTTGACTATGGGTCGCGGGCCGACGCGCCGGTCGTGCGGGTGGTCGAGCACTACCGGTGGACGGGGGAGCCGCACCACGCGCTGACGGGGTCGCTGGTGGACCTGCTGCAGCGGCGGTGGCGGTGGCGGTGTCGGCGGGTGGTGGTGGACGCGACGGGGCTTGGGACGGGGATCGCGAGCGGGCTCGTGCGGGCGATGGGCGGGGCGGTCGAGCCGTTCGTGTTCACGTCGGGGAGCAAGTCGACGCTGGGGTTCGAGCTGCTGGCGGCGGTGAACTCGGGTCGGCTGAGCGCGTACGCGGGGGACGGGTCGGCGGAGCACGTGGAGTTCCGGCGGGAGATGGAGCTGGCGCAGGCGCGGTACCGGGTGAACCAGACGATGGACTTCTTTGTGGAGGCGTCGCGGGGGCACGACGACTACCTGATGAGCCTGGCGCTGGCGGTGCGGGCGGCGGGGAGCGCGCCGCGGTCGGCTCGAGGGCGGGTGGCGAACGACGAGGGCTAGCGCGCGGGGAGGCCGCGACGGAGAGCGTGTGAGGAAGGGGAGCGCCGTGGGACGAAAGCGAAGAGAGCTGCGACCGGAGGTCCTGCCCGAGAGCTACCAGTACCGGGACGACGGGTGCGAGGTGTCGCAGTCGTGCCTGCGGTGCCCGCTGGCGGTGTGCAAGTACGATGACCCGGACTGGCGGCGGCGTGGGAAGCGGGACCGGCGGGACGGGGAGATCCTGGAGGCGCGTCGTCGGGAGCGGCTGTCGGCGACGGCGCTGGCGCGGCGATTCGGGGTGAGCGAGCGGACGGTGTGGCGTGCGGTGGCGCGGGGGCGGGCGCAGCCGCCGCGCAAGCGGGCGGCGTAGTGGGGGGGGGTCTCGAGTTTCTTGCCTCTGGGTGAGAGTACTTGCTCAACGACGGATGGTGTCAGCTATGGCTTGCATGCTCTTTGAAGCAACCCAGGTCCCACTGTGCCAAAGAAGCAAAGCAAAGAACAGGGCAGCAATCACCGTGGCAACAAAGCCAACCACAGTTAAGCAAACCAACAACCAAAGTGCGCCGACGTATTCCGCCGTGCCGGAAATCCAATTGGCCGCCAAGACGGACCCAAGGATAGTGATTACTAACAGAGCAGCAACTACCCAGCCGCGGTCTCTGATGGTGTGACCGTGGAGCAGCTTCCCGCCCAAAGTCACAAGCCCCCACAGGGCGACTCCCAGAATTGCAAATGCCGTGACAAACTCGGCAAAGAATGGGGCGCTATAGAGTCGGTTCTGCACCACAAACCATGCAATCACGCCCATACCTGCAAAGAGCGTGATGTAGGCCGAGACCTTGAGGGTCTTTTCCACCCAAGGAACTTTGGACTTAGAGTGGAGCCAACCTATGACAGGAACGCACGCGTTAAGGAACACCAATTCCAACCAACCCATTTCATCTTGGGAAGTTAGGAAAGAGATGTTCAGAATGAGTAGGCACGCCAGTGTCACAATGACCATGTGGTGAGGCTTGCCTCGCGAAATGGCAGAGTTGCTCCGGTCCAGATAGTAAGCGAGTGTCCGGGGAGCGTACGGCAATGCAAGAGCGAGGTGATCTTTGAGACCCTTGATCCCTCGAAAGATCAAGTGAACCGCGATACTGGGCGGCGAGTGGCCTTCTTCTCGATAGTGGGTGATCTGCTCATACATGTCGGAATGGACTTCTGCGCGGTGGCTGTCGCGTACCTCTTTAGGCATGACTAAGCTTAGCAGCCAAGTCCCTGCAGTGATGAGGAATCGCGCCACACTGAGAGCGAATGCATGGAGTAGTTCTGTAGCTAGGATTGCTAGGAGGATGTTCATCATGCTTCTGCCTGCAATCGGAAGCCTCGCGGCTGCCTGGCGGTGTCGGGCTCTGTCAAACTTGGTAGTGGACGTCCTGTAAACCTGTATAGCTTTCGTGGCGGTCTCTGCTGCTCTAAAGCGAGGGCAGGGTCTTCCCAACTGCTCTCCAAGAATCCTTGCTGTTCGAGTCGACCGAGCGCTCGATATAGTGTTCCGTGTCCGGTGAGCAATCGGGCTTTACTGCCGTTCGCAATCTCTTTGGCAAGAAGAAAGCCATAGCAATGCTCAACTCCCTTTGCTTGAAGGTTAATCATAGCGGTCAAAATGGACCGCTCTAACGGGATTAGGGTATCAGGCTTTCTTCTCATGGGTGAATTATAAGCAGATATCTGCTTGATGTCAAACCGCAACTCCGGAATCCCCTCTAAGGCAACGTCCAAGGTGGCTGCATGGTGTTCCCTTTACTTGTACCGGTGCCTAAGCCGTTAGTGGAACTCTTTGACTGACTCGGGGCGAACGGCCCCCTCGCCGCCCCTGGATCCCGGCCTCCGCCGGGATGACGGTAGAGGAGGGGCAGGTTCCCAATGTCGCGGGAATGACGGGAGGGGGCGTGGGGGTGCGCGATTTTATAGAAGCCCGAAAGTGCTATTGACTGCCCTTGCTCCTCTCCTCTAGTGTGCCGACATTCTGTTGTGACCCGGGCCTGGCGGCTCACTGGGTGGGTTGCGTGACAGAGAGGGAGGGCTTTCTTGGCGTTTGAATCTGATTCTCTTCGCAGGACGGCGCTGGTTTTGGTGACCGTCGGGTTGGTGTGGAACCTGGTGGAGGCGGTGGTTGCGCTGTGGGCGGGGCTGTGGCGGGGAGCGTCGCGATGCTGGCGTTCGGGCTGGACAGCATCGTCGAGTTCCTGGCGGGCGGGGTGCTGGTATGGCGGCTGAAGACGCGGCTGGACGAGTCGTCGGCGGAGGCGGCGGAGCGGCGGGCGCAACGGCTGCTGGGGCTCAGCTTCTTCCTGCTGGCGGGGTACATCGTGCTGCACTCGGGGGCCAACCTTGTCGGGTGGCTGTCGGAGCCGCAGCCGAGCCTGGTGGGGATCGCGATCGTCGTCGCGAGCGCGGTCGTGATGTCGGCGTTGTACGTGGCGAAGATGCGCATCGCGGCGCGGATGCAGTCGCGGTCGCTGCGGGCGGAGGCGATGGAGAGCCTGTTCTGCGACCTGCAGGACTTGACGATCCTGGTGGGACTGGCGCTCAACAGCCTGTTCGCGTGGTGGTGGGCCGACCCGGTTGCGGCCCTGTTCCTGGTGCCCTTCTTCCTCAAGGAGGGCAGGGAGAATCTTTCTGGACACGACGATGAGGATGAGGACCATGGGCCTCGCGTTTGCTTCTGCCTCAGCTGTTTCTTGGGCATGCGCGCGTGCCGGACGGCGTGTTGCGCGGCGTAGGTGTCGCGGGAACGACGGGGTGGGGGCTTCGATGAGCTCTGGGCGGACGGCCCCTCCCCTCCCCTGGATCCCGGCTTCCGCCGGGATGGATGTTGTGGGGCGGGCTCAGGGCGAACGGCCCCTCTGACTGCCATTGATACCTTGGCGTCTCGGTGCGCGAGGTGGCCCCGCCCCTGGATCCCGGCTTCCGCCGGGATGGAGGTTGTGGGGGGTCTGCCCTCGCTGAGGACATGGCTACCAGATTGGGACGGGGGTAGGGGCGCTGGGGGCTCCCCCATCCCCGTATCGCGTACGGGGCAGGCTCTAACCTTCCCCCCAAGGGGGAAGGGACAACCACCTCCCCCCTGGATCCCGGCTTCCGCCGGGATGGAGGTTGCGGGGGTGGGTGGCGCGCGGCCTGACTGCGCCGAGGGTTTGGCTACCAGATTGGGACGGGGTCCAGGGAGGTCTCCACTACCTGGCCGTCCTGCAATTCCACTCGGTAGGCGTTGGCGCCTTCCCTGCCGCTGACCGCACGGTGCGGCTGTGTGCCGACGAAGTGGATGGCGGCGCCGTCGTCGACGGCGTAGCCGGGCGGGAAGCCCTCGGCGATGAGGCGGTGGTAGAGGGGCCGGCGCTGGTCCTCGGCGTTGTAGTGGGGGCAGTGGGAGTAGGGGAGGAGGCCGAGGCCGTCGCGGAGCGGGTGGAGCTGGTTCTTGTCGTAGGAGTCGGTGGTGCCGCACTCGAACCAGCAGAGGGAGCCCGCGCTGCCGCCGCAGAGGACGACGCCGGCCTCACAGGCGTCGCGCAGTGCGGCGTCGACGCCGTGGACGCGCCAGATGGCCAGCATGTTCGCCGTGTTGCCTCCCAGGACGAAGATGACGTCCTGGCCGACGAGGAATTCGCGGATGTCGCGCACCGTGCGGTTGAACAGCTCGAGGTGCGTGGGCTCGCAGACGCCGGGATGGAAGATGCCGTAGTAGCGCACGATGTCGGCGGGGGAGTCGCCGGTGGCTGTCGGGATGCAGCACACGCGGGGACGGGGCTTGTCGACGAGGGAGAGGACGTAGCTGGAGAGTTGGTCCATGGCGGCTCCGGCGGTCCTGACGGCTCCGAACGTGACGATTTGTTGTTCTGCCATGTTCTCTTCTCCCGGGTGGCGCTTCGGGTGTCGTGCGCGTGAGGGGAGCGTACCACATCGTGGCGCGGGGGATGAGGGCTGGGCGTGCGGGCGGGTTGGGTTTAATGGCGGGGTAGGACTTCGCCGAGGTCCCCCGCCCCTGGATCCCGGCCTCCGCCGGGATGGAGATTGCAGAGAGGCTGGCGGAACGGGTGGGGTTGGGTTTGTCGGGGTTCCTGCCTTCGCAGGAACGACTGGGTGGGGCGCCGCCGTATCGGGTAGGGGGCAGGCCCTTCGACAGGCTCAGGGCGAACGGCCCCTCCCCGCCCCTGGATCCCGGCCTCCGCCGGGATGGAGACGGCCTCCTAGTGGACGGTGACGCTTTTGGCGAGGTTGCGGGGGCGGTCTATGGGGCAGCCTTTGGCGAGGGCGCAGTAGTAGGCCATGAGCTGGAGGGCGACGGCGCCGACGACGGGCGTGAACATCGGCTCCGTGGGCGGCAGGCAGACGACGGACTGGGCGATGCTCTGGAGCTCGGCGTTGTCGCAGTCGGTGAGGGCGATGATGGGGGCGCCGCGGGAGTGGACCTCCTCGACGGCGACGAGCATGCGGTCGTAGGTGTCGTCGCGGGGCATGATGGCGATGACGGGGGTGTCGGGGCCGAGGAGGGCGAAGGGGCCGTGCTTGAGCTCGCCGGACGCGTAGCCCTCGGCGTGGAGGTAGGCGACCTCCTTGAACTTGAGCGCGCCCTCGAGGGCGGTGGGGTAGTTGATGCCCTTGCCGATGATGAAGGCGTGCTCGGCGGCGGCGAGGCGCGTGCCGAGCTGCTCGAGCTGCGGTGACATGGCGAGGGCCTGCTGGACGGCCTCGGGGAGCTTGCGCAGGGCGGCGGCGAGCTTACGGCGCGGGCGCTCGGCGGGCGGGTAGAGGGCGAGGCCGAGCAGGTAGAGGCCGGCGAGCTGCGCGAGGTAGGTCTTCGATGACGCGACGCTGATCTCCTGGCCCGCGCGGAGGTGGTGGGTGGCGTGGGCCGTGCGGGTGATGCTGCTCTCCGGCACGTTGGTGAGGGCGAGGGTGAAGTGGCCGGCGCGGCGGGCGTCGCGGGCGGCGTCGACGGTGTCGGCGGTCTCGCCGGACTGGGAGACGAGGACGCTCCACGCGCCGGGGCCGCGCCGCTTCGGGCGGACGGCCTCGGAGGCCTCGAGGGCCTGCACGCGGGTGTCGGTGAGAGAGGCGAAGAAGGTCTCGCCGACCATGGCGGCGTGGGAGGCGGAGCCGCAGCCGAGGAAGAATAACTCCTCCGGCATGGTGCGGCGGTCAAGTTTCAGGTCGAGGGTGACGCGGCCGTCGGTGGTGATGCGGCCGGCGAGGGTGTCGCGCAGGACGCGGGGCTGCTCGTGGATCTCCTTGAGCAGGAAGTGCGCGTAGCCGCCCTTGTCGACGTCCTCGGGGCCCCAGTTGACGTGGTGGACGCGGCGGCGGACGAGCTCGCCGCGGTGGCGGATCTCGACGTTGGCGGCGGTGACGGTGGCGATGTCGCCGTCCTCGAGGTGGAGGAAGCCGTGGGCGCGGTCGAGGACGGCGGGGACGTCGGAGCCGACCATGTTCTCGCCGTGGCCGAGGCCGATGATGATGGGGCTGCCGCGGCGGGCGACGGTGATGGCGTCCGAGCCCTCGAAGAGGACGGCGATGGCGTAGGGGCCGTGGACGCGGGCGAGGGCCTCGGCGACGCCGTCGGGTGAGCCGCCAGACTCCTCGAGCAGGTGGGCGATGACCTCGGTGTCGGTCTCGGAACGGAAGCGGTGGCCACGGGCGCGGAGCTCCTCGCGCAGGGGGTAGTGGTTCTCGACGCTGCCGTTGTGGACGACGGCGACGCGGCCGGTGCAGTCGAGGTGGGGGTGGGCGTTGAGCTTCGAGGGTGAGCCGACGGTGGCCCAGCGGGTGTGGCCGATGCCGAGGGAGCCGGGGACGGCCGCTGCGCCACTCGCGGCGCCGTTGGCGTCCTCGATGGCGGCGCGGAGGTCGTCGACGTAGCCGACGGCCTTGGCGGTTTCAATGCGCCCGTTGAGGATGGCGACGCCGCAGGAGTCGTAGCCGCGGTACTCGACGCGGTGGAGCGCGTTCAGCAGGACGGGCAGCGCGTCAGCCGGCCCGACGTACCCCGCGATTCCGCACACAGGCTTCTCCTTGGTGTCATTCACCACTCCGCGCATGGTGCAGGGGCGTGGAGTATGGCGGGAGTGGATAGGAGACCAGTGTACACCGTGGGGCGCGGGGGCGGCGAGTGGGGCTCGTCAACGAGACGCTCGACTAGGGCTGCTTGTCCGTGCCGCATGGGGTTCACCGGAAACCTCGCACGCTCTATCCTTCCCCTACGATGCCGTCGATGGCGGTGCGGGCCGTCCCTCGACCGCGACAAGCGCGACGGAGCGCCGGATTTGGGATGCCCTGGACGGGCTGTAGGAGGACGACGATGAGTGTAGTCAAGATCAACGCGATCACCCCGGCGGAGGGCGCGGGGGCGGAGTTGGAGGCTCGGTTCGGCAACCGGGTGCGGGAAGTGGAGCAGATGGAAGGCTTCGAGGGGTTCCAGTTGCTGCGGCCCGTGGAGGGCGAGGACCGGTACTACGTGTACACGCGCTGGCGCTCCGAGGAGGACTTCCTGCGCTGGGTGAACAGCGACGAGTTCAAGCGCGGCCACGCACGGACGGACGGCGGGACGCCGGTGGCGACGCACTCGACGCTGCTCTCGTTCGAGGTGGTCGAGTGGCCGGTGGAGGCGCCCGTCGAGTCGGGGTCGTAGGGGGGCGCTGGACGGTCGACGGGACGCTCAGGCGAGGGTCCCGTCTCTGCGTGGACTTCACCCTGGCTTCTCGACGTTCTATCCTACTTACAGGCACAGTCTATGACAGGGGAGGACGTCCCATGACCACGACGAACGACATGGATGACCGCTTCGAGGACGCCGAGCGCGGGTTGGAGTGGCTGGAGAAGCTGGAGGCGCTGCAGACGCGGTCGGCCTCCAACCGCGCGGCCTTCGAGGTGGCGGAGTACGTGATGAAGCTGCGGTCGGCGGTGACGGCGCTGGCCGGGGACCGCGCGGCTTCGGAGCTCGCCGAGAGCATCGGCGCGGAGACGGCGGCGCTGGTCGAGGAGCTGCGGCAGGCGGGGGAGAGCGACTACTGGAACACGCGGATCCGGCCCGCGCTGCTGAAGCTGGAGGGGTGAGCGGCGGCGAGACGGGGTGATGCTCGCTGGTCGCCAGGCCGGCGGTGCGGGTGCGGACCGTCTCGGAAACTGCGAAGGTGGTTTTCGATATGTCGACAGGGGAAGTGACGATCAGGGATTGCCGCCGGGAAGACGTTGCAAGCGTCCTTGCGCTATGGGCCGCTTCGCCTGCTGCGCCCACCCCAACAGACACGCCTGAATACCTCGAGCGCGCTGTGTCCGAGCCCGGGCTTGAGTTCCTTGTAGCGGAATCGAATGGCGAAATCACCGGCACCATCATTGGGGGCTTTGACGGATGGCGCGGGTCGATCTACAGACTCACCGTTGCAGAACAATATCAGCGGCAGGGCATTGGACGCGCTCTGTTGGAGGAAGTGAAGGCTCGCTTCGCTCTCAACGGCGTGAAGGTGGTGGGCGCGTATGTCCGAAAGGACCATCCGTGGGCGTTGGACTACTGGGATTCAGTGGGCTTCAAGCTCGACGAGCGTTTCGTGATATTCATGCATAGGATGTAGCGCCATGCGGTGTACTGTGGCGGTCTGCATCTTGCTGGCCGCCGCGTTGTTTGCGTGCGGCGGCGGCGATGCTCCCACGGACGACACGGCGGCCGAGACTGAACTGGCTGCGCAGACCGCGGACGTGCCCGTCGGGAAGGCCGACGCCACGGCGGAGTGGGACGTGCTCGACAAGGCGGAGTGGGCCGACGCCAAGGACGGGGAGAAGTCGCTGCCGGCGGGCGACGTGGTGGAGCGGACCGTCGCGGTGGTGGAGGCGTCGGGCGGCGAGGTGCACTACGTCGAGCATGCCGGGCGGGGCGAGCGCGCGGTGCTGGTGACGCCCACGACGTTTGTTGACGGGGAGACGCCGCTGGTCGTGTCGCTGCACGGCTTTGGGGGCGACTCGGCCTGGCAGTCGGTGTCCGTGCCGCTGCACATGCGCGTGAACTCGGGCGGGTTCGCGCTGCTGCTGCCCAACGGGGTTCAGGGCGCCGAGGGCAGCCGCTTCTGGAACCCCACCGACGAGTGCTGCGAGGGCGGCAAGTCGGGCGAGGACGACGTCGCGTACCTGACGGAGCTGGTGGCGGAGGCGCGGGAGGCGTGGGACTTCGGGCCGGTGTACGTCTTCGGGTACTCCAACGGCGGGTTCATGGCCCACCACATGGCGTGCAAGGGGCTGCCGGGTCTCCGCGCCGTGGCGAGCCTCGCGGGGACGAGCTACGTCGAGGAGGCGAGCTGCGACGGCGCGCCGCCGGTGTCGGCGCTGCACGTCCACGGGACGGCGGACCGCGTGATCATGTTCGAGGGCGACGCAACCGAGGCGGACGCGAAGGGCGAGCGGGCCTTCTACCTCGGGGCGCGGGAGATGGTCGAACGCTGGAGCCGCAAGGCGGGCTGCGAGTGGCCGTCGGACGCGCAGCCGTACGCGGACCTCGACCTGGACGAGTACGTGGCGGGCGCCGAGACGCAGGCGTCCCGCGTCGAGACGGGGTGCGCCGCGGGGGTCACGGTCGAGCTGTGGGCGTCGTCTGGGAGCGGGCACGCGCCGGGGTACGGCGAGTCGTTCGTGGACGCGCTGGTGGGGTGGCTGCTGGCGCGGGGGTAGGGGGCGGCCGCGGCACGCGTTTCGACCTCACGCAGGGCCAACAGACATGCAACACTCTGGGCTCCCGCCCTGGCAGGAGCCCAGAGTGTGCAGGAGGCGGGAAGAGGGGTAAAGGGGCGATTTACCCCCGGAACGTCATTCTTCCGCCGGCTTCCAGGCCGGAAACTAGCCCTCCGTCACGAAGAACTCTGCCCACATGCCCTCGAGGAAGTGGGCCTCCGGGTGGCCGTCGTCGCCGATCTCGTCGGCGTCGACGATGTTGCAGATGAGGACGTAGCGGCCGGGCAGGAGCAGGTACTCGCCGGAAGCGGCCTGACCGACTTCGAACTCCTCGATCTCGGCGATGAACTCGACGCCTTCCACGCCCTCCTCGGGCAGGAAGCCGCGCTCGTCCCGGTTCGCCTCGGCGATGGCGAGCAACTGCTGGACGGAGAGGTCGGTCTTGAAGATCACCATCTCGTGCGGGTCTGCGGGCCCGCCGTTGGAGGCGGTGAACTCGATGACGCCGGAGGGGACGGTGTTGGGCGTGACGGTCAGCGACCACTCGCCCAGCGCGACGCCGACGTGCCGCTCCTCGGCTTCCATCATGGACAGCTCTGCCTGGTACTTGGCCTCGGCCTCGCTGTAGCCCGCCTCGCGGCCCTCCGCGTAGCCCGCGGCGCGGGCCGCCGACACGGCGGCGTTGTGCTCGACCTCCGCGACGCCCGAGCCGCACGCCGCGGCTGACATCATCGCGAGAGCCAGAACAACCAGAATTACGAATCTCACCATGTAGCGCTCCTACTGGTACACAGAGTCGCTGCCTGCGGACGATCCTTGTGGTCGCTCACGTCGAGTGGTGCGGGGGTCGCGCCGGTGGCGCACACGGTCTTCTTATCCCACCCAGCTGCAGGCTCGCGTTGAAGTCGTCGCGATTCAGTGAAAGGGCGGGCCGCCGGGGCGCGACGGCCCGCCCTCTGCGCTCAGCTAGTTGACGGTGAAGGTGGCGTACATCCCCTCGAGGAAGTGGCTCTCGGGGTTGCCCTCCTCGTCCAGCTCTTCAGGCTCGACGATGTTGCAGATGAAGACGTAGCTGCCGGCGGAGAGCTCGAAGACGCCGCTCATTGCCAGACCGACGTCGAACTCCTCAACCTCGCCGATGAACTCGACGCCGCTCACGCCCTCTTCGGGCAGGAAGCCGCGCTCCTCCGGGTTGGCGATGGCGATCCGCTCGAGTTCGTCCTTGGCAACGGTGGTCCTGAAGATGACCAGCTCGTGCGGGTCGGCAGGGCCGCCGTTGGAGACGTTGAACCGGACGAGGCCGGCCGGGACGCTGCTGGGTGTCGAGGTGATGCTCCACTCGCCGAGGGCTACACCGACGTTGCTGACGAGCTCGTAGCCCTCGGGCACCTCGTCGGAGTCGCAAGCCATGGCCCCCAACATCAACAGGACCACCATGCCCAGTGTGATTGCCCTAATCATGTCAGCCCCTCCTTTGGTGTATTGCGGCCCGGGAGCGACCCCAACCAGAGCGCCACGCCCTTCACTGTGTCCCGCCCCGGTGTGGCGGCCGCCCGGGAACCGCGGGATTGATCTGACGCCAGGGGTCTCAACAGGCCCGGCCGGCCCTATTCGGGGGATTGACCGTTATCGACGCCTCCTGCAGGGCCGAAGCAGCTTGGGACCGGTTGAAGACCACTGGTATCAGGTTCAAGAATCTTCTTGATTCTCAGTCTCAGCGGTAATTGGCAAACGCCCTAATTGCGCAGGGCATGTGTTGTATTTTGGACCGTGGAAAACATCCTGTCGGAAGGGCAAATGCCCCTACCTTGTGGGGCAAGAGCGCATCCGCCTTGAAATGTTGGAGGAGGACAACGGTAGTCTCAGGTGACATGCGAGAAACTTCAGATAGAAGAGTAATGAAAAACTATAGGTACTTTTGCTGCATGCGAGGGGGCAATTGCACCTTGCGGATAGAACTCAATGGGGTAAGCTGATCGAAAACGTCCTTGGGAAATGAAATCGGGACAGCCTAAGCACTTCAAAATCCGTGAGTGGTTGAGTGGACAAGATGAATCACGAAACCCTCTATAGGCGGGGCAGTCAAATCTTTGCAGGGGCAGCGAGCGCCCTGCGGGCAAACGACTGGTCGCGCAGCCAGAGCGACGTGGTGGGACTTCGGTACTTTGTGACGAGTTCGGTCTGGGGACACTGGGCGGCCTGTGGGCTGTTCCTGTATGAAGTGTCGCATCACATCGGCGACGAAACGGCCAAATACTCGGCGTACTTGATGTTGCTGTTGCCGATGATGGTGTTCAACGGCTTCATGCACCACAGGCTTCGAACCAATCGGGCATTTTCCTGGCTTTGGCTGCGTATCCTCTACGCGTTGGACATCCTTCTTGTTTCATATTGGTTAGCGACGAGCGGCGGGTTCGAACACCCCTTCATCTACGTCTTCTACTACCCGGTGCTGGCGGCCCTGGCGGTGTTTCTTGCTCCCTTCTGGCATACCCTGGCCCTGGTGACGGCGGTGGCTGCCGCTTATGCCGGCATCAATCTGACCGTAGGGGAAGGGGTAGATTTCGCGGCAAACGACCACGAAACGCTGCTTGCCCGAATAGCCGTGATGTACGTGGTCGTCGTCGTCGTAAACGTAGCCGCCACCTTCGAGCGGATGCGGCGCAGGCAGGCCGAGGAGCACGAGCGGGCCCTCGAGCGCGAGCGCATGGAGCTGTCCCACACCATCCACGACACCGCGGCCCAGTCGGCCTACATGATCGGACTGGGCATCGACTCGGCCAGAATCCTGGCCGGCAACGCGAACCCGGAACTGGCTGCCACGCTTGAGGAAACCTCTCACATGTCCCGGTCCATCCTCTGGGAACTGCGCCACCCCATCAACATGGGGGGCATCTACGAGGGGCGGGGGATCGGCAGGACCCTCAGGTCACACGCAACCAGCTTCACCAATATCACCGGTGTCCCGGCCGAGCTGACGCAGACCGGATTCGAGCCGGAGCTTTCGACGGAGAAGACGAGCCTGCTCTTTTCGATTGCGCACAACGCGCTCACCAACGCCTACCGCCATGCGGGGGCATGCAGGGTGGCCGTTGACCTTGCCTTCGGCGAGGATGACATCCGCCTGTCGGTGTCGGACGACGGGACCGGGCTTCCCGGCGACTACACGGAGCGCGGCAGCGGCTTCGCAAACATGTCCGGCACTGCGGAGCGCCTGGGGGGGCGTCTCATCGTGGAGGAGCGAGGGGTCATGGGCGGGGCGAGCGTGACCTGCGTGATCCCCATGCAACGCGAACGAGAGGAGCGCCGCGATGGCATCGGGTGAGCGCCTCCGTGTGATGATCGTCGACGACCACTCGGTCCTGCGGTTCGGCTTGAAGCAGGTCCTCGAGCAGACGGGGGAGTTCGAGGTGGTCGGGCAGGCCGCGGACGGCGAGGAGGCCGTGCGGGTGGCGGCCGAGGTGCTGCCGGACACCATCGTCATGGACGTGATGCTGCCGAAGAAGGATGGCGTGGCGGCGTGCAGGGAGATCATGGAGGCCCATCCAGAGACGCGCGTGGTCATGCTGACGGCCTCGACGGAGGAGGACGCGGTGGTGGAGGCCGTGGCGGCGGGGGCGACCGGTTACCTCCAGAAAGAGACTGGCCTGGACCGGCTGCTGGCAGTCGTGCGCGGCGTGGCGCAGGGGGAGCTTCACGTGCCGGCCGAGGTTGTGCGGCGCGTGTTCAGGGGCATGCGCAACAGGGAGGCGGGCGACGCCGCGCAGAAGGCCGGCCTGACGACACGGGAGCGGGAGATACTTATCTCGTTCGCGCGGGGGATGTCCTACTCGCGGATCGCGGAGGAGCGGGGCATCAGGCCGGTGACCGTGCGCAACGCCGTCTACGGCATCCAGCAGAAGCTGAACATCGCGTCGATGCAGGAGCTGGTGCTCTGGGCGGCGCGGAACGGCCTGACGGAGGGGTAGGGCGGGGGGCGGTGCGGGGCACGCGTTGGCGAGCGAGCTGAGGTTGCGGGATGTTGCCCTCGTGGCTAGAGGCCGAGGATGTTCAGGACTCGGCCGAGGGGCGTGTGGCGGCGTTCCGCGCGTCGCTTTTCCTTGCGCGCCTGTTTTTCGTGCCACGACTGCGAATGCCCTTCGCCGGCTCCAAGGAGACGCTTGCTTTGGCCGCTGTGGCCAATTCGATGCAGCGTATCGGCGGCCCGGACTTTCCAATTGGGCGAGTGCGGGAAATTCATACGACGCCTCCCTAAACCGCCTGCCAAGAGTACTCTGGTACCGTGTTCTCGGCTTAGCAACAATGTTGCAATAAGGTATATCGATACCAGTTTCCAGGCAACCCCTGAGTCAGTTTCGGGCTCGCCGCCTTCGCCTAGTACACCCCCGGGAAGATGCGGTACTTCACCAGCGACTTGTACTCGGCCCACTTCTCCTCGCCGTACTTTTCCGCGCAGTGTTTGTCGTCGTCGCGCTGGCGGAAGGTGAAGAGGGTGACGATGAAGACGAAGTAGGTCCACGCCCAGGGGACGTCGAAGTGGCCGAAGACGAGGGCGATGGAGAGCGAGAGGAAGCCCTCGCCCATGTAGTTGAAGTGGCGGGCAACGCCCCAGAAGCCGCTGTAGAGGATCTTGCGGTCGCCGACCTCGATGTACTTGGGCTCGATGATGCCGAGGAACTTGCGGTCTGGCCATCGCTTGAACGTGTACTTCTGCAGGTTGGCGCCGCGGGAGATGCTCCATCCGAGCAGGAAGAGGGCGCCCGTGCCGATGAGCCACACGTACGTCCAGCCGGTCGAGAAGCCGGGGTCCGGGTAGGCGGCCATGCCCCACAGCGGGAGGATGAACAGCCAGCCGTAGACCACGAGGCCGCCCCAGAACAGCATGAAGCCGAGCCGCTCGTGGATGAGGTCATAGGTGTAGAGCTGGACGCGCTCGAAGATGAAGTAGTCGAAGGTGTAGAAGGTGAAGAAGGCGGCGTAGAGGTAGATGCCGGGGTTGGCGTTGTCGCCGAACTCCTCGTAGTGCCAGGCGGCGCCGGAGAGGGCGTTCAGCGCGAGCATCGTGCCGCCGACGACGTAGAACCACATCTTCACGTCGAAGTTGAAGCGGTCGCCCAGGAACGAGATCTCGCGGACGCGGCCGGTCCAGAACGCGGCGATGGGGTTGAGCGCGGTCTTGGGCGCGCCGAACACGGCGATGAGGGCGAAGATGAAGGTGACGACGGTGCCGCCGGCGATGGCGTACATGGTAGAGCGGTAGAACCAGTCGCGGGGCATGCCGGTGATCTCGGTCGCCCAGATGGCGATGGCGAGGAGGAAGACGAGGATGCCGTTCAGGCGGTATTTGCGGGGCTCGCCGGTGGCCTCGTCGATGACGTAGCCGGGGACGCGCCTCGCGGGCAGGATGATCTGCATGAGGGCGAAGCCGACGAAGATGATGAGCGGGGTGAGGAACCCCCAGACCGCCTCCGTCGTGGAGAGCTCGAAAAGGTGTTCAATGCCCAGCCACTCGATCATCGCCGCACCCCCCTTCCCCAACTTGGGGGGCATTATGGGCGTGGGGACGGCGGCAGGTCAATGGCACGATGCCTTCGGAGGGCGTCTCCACGCGGGAGTGAAGAATCCGCGTGCCCAGCCTCGATCGCTGCCGACTGAGGGCAGGGCCCTAGCAGAACTCCAATTGGCCGAGTTCTGACCCTTCACTGTTCAACCGGCTTCGCAAGACGCTTGGCAGGCACCCGCTCACGTCGGTGTCGTAGAGGCGGAGCACCTCCAGCCTGCCGAGGCTGCCCAGTTCGGGTGGTATCTCTCCGCTCAAGTCGTTGCCGTGGAGCCACAACGATCCCAGGTTGGTGAGGTTGCCCAGCTCCGGCGGAATCTCTCCGCTCAACCGGTTTTCCGAGAGCCACAACGTTGTCACGTTGGCGAGGTTGCCCAACTCGGGCGGTATCTTCCCGCTAAATTCGTTCGAGTTGAGGGCCAGATCTTTCAGGTTGGCGAGATTGCCCAACCAGGACGGGATCTCCCCGCTCAACCGGTTGCCTTCGAACCAGAATGTGTGAAGTCGGCCGAGGGAGCCGAGCTCCGACGGTATCTCCCCTTGCAACTGGTTCCGGGGGGCGGCAAGCGTGTCCAGGTTGGCGAGGTTGCCCAACTCTGGGGGTATCTCCCCGTCCAATCGATTTTCGTCGAGGACAAGCTCCACCAGTTGGGCGAGGTTGCCCAACTCGGGCGGTATCTCCCCGCGCAACTGGTTTCCCGAGAGCCACAACGTTGTCAGGTTGGCGAGGTTGCCGAGCTCAGCCGGTATCTCACCCGTCAACTGGTTGTACACCAACTCCAGGCCGGTTACGCGGCCATCGTCGTCAGTGTTGACGCCGAACCATTCGTCCAATGGCGCGTCGCTCAACCAGTTTTCGTTGTTGAGCCAATCGTCTCCGTCCGTGGCATCGTAGAGAGCTACAAGGGCTTCCCGGTCCGTTTCGGCCGATGTGTCTTCAAGCGCCGGGTCGGACGCGGGCGTGGCCTCGCCGGAGCCAGCCGTGGCTCCTCCGCCGTCGCCGGTCGCGGCGGTCTCCGCCGGCCGCGACGCCGCGGCCTCGGTGGTCGACGGCTCGTCGCCGCCGCCGCAGGCTGGCAGGAGCGCGAAAACGATCAGGGCGAGTGCGGTGACAAACAGGAGGGACGGGGAGTGTGTTCGCATCTTCATCCTCCACCACCTCCGGGACGTTGAGTAGGGAGACTCCCCCGCCAACTGCGGTTGCAAAGGAGCTTCAGTTGCAAGAAGAGCCTGGCGCCATTCAGCTTTGGCGCAGTGTAGGCCTGTCGGTCGATTGGGGTCAACGCAAAAGGGCTACTGACCCCGGAGAGGTTTCGATGGGTGGGGGAGAGGGGCAGACTACGGCGCCGCCAACAGCTCCTGCAGCACGCCGTCGAGGGTCTCTGCCGTCATGGGGCCGACGTATTTGCGGACTATGCGGCCCTCGGGGTCGATGAAGTACTTCTCCGGGATGCCGGTGAGGCCGTAGTCGACGCCGATGACGCCGCGGGTGTCGGCGCCGGCGGGGTAGCTTGCGCCGGACTCCTCGATGAAGCGGGCCGCCTCCTCGTCGACGTCCCAGACGGCGACGCCGACGAACTCAACGCCCTGCGTGCGGTAGCGGTCGTAGGCGTCGGCGAGGACGGGGGCCTCCTCGATGCAGGGCGGGCACCACGACGACCAGAAGTCGACCATGACGTGGCTGCCGCGGAGGTCGGAGAGGCGCACCACCTCGCCGTCGAAGGTGGTGAGGGCGAAGTCGCGGGCCACCTCCGTCTGGATCTCGGACTCGCCGAGGGTGCTGTTTATGGCGACGCCGGCGGGCACGCCGCCGCTGCGCGACAGCGCGACGCCGAGCACCGCGAAGAAGGCGATGAGCGGCACGGCGACGAGCGCCATGACGATGAGGCGCTGGCGGTTGGCGCGGCGGTCGGCGTCCTGCGTCATCGCGTCTTCCTCGCGAGCTCGACCAGCTCCGCCCGCTGGGCCTGGTAGTCCTCGCTCTCCACGAGGCCCACCTCAAAGCGCTCGTCCAGCTCGGCGATGGCCTTGATGATGTCGCCGTGGGCCATGTCGAGTGCCTCCGCGTCCGCCAGCCGGCGCGCCGCGTCGCGAGCCGCGCTGGCGCGGCGCCGCAGCAGGATGGCGCCGACGAGCACGACGAGCACGAGGCCGACGGCGCCGGGGAACACGCCCCGGCGGAAGCCGTCGCTGCGGACGGCGGACTCGGCGCGCTGGAGGAGCGTGGGCTGCGGGAGCTCGGCGAGCCGGACGGCCGCGCGCATGCCTGGCGCGAGCGGGCCCGCCTCGAGCACCTGGTACGCGGCGCCGCCGATGGCGATGTCGTCTGCGGCGCGCATGCCGGGGCCGGAACTCTCGGCCACGCCCTTGACGACCATGACGCGGTAGGACTCCGCGCCCATGGGGAAGTTGGGCGTGTACTGCTTGATGGCGCCGTCGTAGGGGACGCGGTAGACGTAGAGGATGTCGTGGTCGCCGGGCGGGACGGGCACGGTGAGCGCGAAGCCGCGGTCGACCTGCAGGACGTGGCCGCCGGGGAGCGACGCCTGCACGTCGAGGTCGGCCGCGCCGTCGGGGAGCGAGAAGCGCACCATGCTCATCGGGCCGTCGGCCAGCGTGTCGGCGCGGAAGGTGCGGTCGCTGGTGTTGCGCAGCTTGACGGCCTCCAGCACGGCGAACTGGCGATGCTGGCCGTCGGCGCCGGTGACGGCGAGGGTGTCGTCGACGAGGGAGAGGACGCCGAAGTCGGTGGTGATCTCGTACACGGTGAGCTCCAGCGGGCCCATGAGCGGCTCGCCGAGGGCGCGGCTGGCGTACTCGACGTCGAGGTAGGTGGCGCGGACCTCGTAGCCGGGGCGGCCCTGCGGGGGGAGGTCCGTGAAGGTGAAGGCGCCGTCGGGCTGCGTCAGGGTGTCGTGCTCCACGATCTCGCCGGACGCGATCTGGTAGGTGAGGGTGACCCAGAGGCCGATGGGGGGCGATCCGTCCGCGGTGCCGTTGCGGACGACGCCGGAGATCGTCGAGGGCGACTCCCCCGAGATAGTCGTGGGCGCGCGGTCGTCCGACTGCGCCCCGACGACGGTGGGAAACACGGCGAGGGCGCCGAGGACGGCGAGCGACGCGAAGGCGCGGGCGAGGGCTCTCACGGGGCCTCGTCCTCCATGCGCTGCAGGCGGGCGCGGGCCTCCTGCACCTCGCGCTCAAGCTCCTCGTAAGAGGAGCCCAAGTCATCGGGCGTGGCCGCCTCGCCGAGGAGGCGCTCCTGCTCGCGGACGAGCAGCGCGGCGGTGCGGCGGTACTCGCGCATCTGCCGCTCGAACTCCTCGTCGTCGACTTGCCCGAGTTCACGCTCGAGGCGGAGCGTCTCGAGGGCGCGGTAGAGGCCCTCGCGCTGGACGCGGACGCCCTCGGCGTCAAAGGGCGCGAGCGGGTCGGCGTCGCGGCGCGCGCGCACGAAGGGCAGCAGCACGACGACGACGGCGGCGATGGCAAGCACGGCCCCGATGGCTATGGCCCACACGCTATGCAACTCCCACGATGTGATGCTTCCAGTGTAGCGGACGGGGCTCGGCATTCCTATGGCCGCTACCGGTAAGCGGCAAGTTTGTTGAGGGGCGCTTGATGAAGTTATGCAAGAATAGTATGCTATGCATCATGAGAACGACGATCTCCCTTGAAGAACAGCTGGCAAGGCAAATCCGTCGGGAAGCAGCGGCCCGCGGAATGAGCGTGAGCGCCTTCATTGCCAGCACGATGGACGACGCTCTGAAGCGTGCCAAGCCGCAAGAAGCGCCGCCGTTTCGCCTGGTGACTGTTCGCGGGGTCCGCCCCGTGCCCGGAGTGGACCTCGACCGGCCGCGGGACCTGGACGTCCAGGATGACGAGACCCGGTATGCCCGCGGGCGGTGATGTGTCGTAATGCTGCTCCCTGACGTGAACGTGCTGGTCTACGCCCACGTGGAGGACTCCTCCCCCGAACATGCGGCGTACGCCGGCTGGGTCACAAGGCTGGCGACCGGCCCTGAGCCGTTTGCCCTGTCTGTCCTGGTCTTGTCGGGTTTCGTCCGCGTGGTCACGAACCCGCGCATCTTCAATCCACCTTCCACCCTGGAGCGGTCGTTTGCCTTCATATCGGCCCTGCTGGAGCGTCCGACGGCGCGTGTCGTGGGCCCCGGGCCCGACCACCTGGAAATCTTCGAGCGCCTGTGCCGCGAGGCCGGGGCCACTGGGAAGCTGGTCGCCGACGCCCAGCATGCGGCGGTTGCGGTGGAGCATGGGTGCACCATGGTCACAACGGACTCCGACTTTGGCCGGTTTCCGGGGTTCCAGTGGCAGCACCCACTCCGCCCCGCCGGGCTCTAGCCACACTCACCCTCCCATAGCCTTGGAGCCGGGAATAGGCCCGCTGCCGAGAAGACAAGCCCCGCTCCTACCCTGCGGCCGGCACGGCCCGCATGGCGGGGAGGGCGGCGGCGGCGCGCTGGCGCTCCGGCCACAGCGAGACGACGGTGCCTAGCACCAGGATGGGCCCGGCAATCCACAGCCAGACGACCAGCGGGTTGATGTGGATGCGGAAGAGGGCGCGGCCGTCGGCCGTGAACTCGCTGGCGAGGATGTAGAGGTCCTCCACGGGCGTCTGCCGGATGCCCGCGCGCGTCGCGGCCATGGAGAAGGCCGGGTAGAAGGCGAAGCCCGCCTCGACTTGCTCCAGCGGCTGGCCGTCCTTGTAGACGAGGAGTTGCGCGCGCCGCTCGATACGGTCGGGCTTCGGCGTGGCGGTGCTGCCGAGGAACTCGACCTCGTAGCTGCCGAGGGCCGCGCGCTCGCCGGGGGCGAGGGAGAAGTCGTCCTGCACGCTGTAGAACGACGACCCCGTCGCCGCAAAGGCGATGAGCACGATGCCGATGTGGGCGATGTAGCCGCCGTAGCGGGGCCGGTTGGACATGATGAGGCGGCCGAACGCCGTGGGATAGCCCTCGCCGCGGGTGTGGCGCACCTGCGTGCCGCGCACCCACTCGCGCAGGATGCCCGCGGCCGCGAGCCCGCAGACGCCGAAGGCGAGCGCGGGCAGGAAGGCCCTCGCGCCGAGGGCCACCGCGATGATGGCAGCAATGATCCCGATGATGATGGGGAAGCGCAGCAGCCGCAGCAGGCCTCCTCCGGACGCCCGCCGCCAGGGTAAGAGCGGGCCGACGCCCATGAGGGCGACCAGCGCGAGGAAGATCGGCCCGGCGACGATGTCGAAGTAGGGGCGGCCGACGGTGACGATGACGCCTTGGAAGACGTCGGTGACGAGGGGGTACACGACGCCCCAGAGGGTCACCAGCGCGATCATCAGGAAGAGCACGTTGTTGAGCAGGAAGGCGGCCTCTCGGGAGAGCCTCGACTCCAGCGGCGCGGCGCTCCGGAGGCGGTTGTAGCGCCAGAAGAAGACGGCGAAGGCGCCGATGAGGTTGACGCCGAGGAACAGCAGGAAGACCCAGCCCATCGTCGACTGGCCGAAGGAGTGGACGGAGGGCACGGGGCCGCCGCGGTTCATGAACATGCCGTACATGGCGAAGCCCCACGCAAGGATGATCAGCGCAATGTTCCACATGCGGAACATGCCCCGACGGCGCTGCACCATGATCGAGTGGATGAAGGCCGTCAGGGGCAGCCACGGCAGCAGCCCGGCGTTCTCGACGGGGTCCCAGGCCCAGTAGCCGCCCCAGCCGAGGATGGTGTACGCCCACCATGCGCCGAGCAGCAGCCCGATGGTCAGCGTCGCCCAGACGACGAGGCCCCACGTGCGCGCCGTGTCGACCCACTCGTCGCCGGTCTGCCCGCCCAGCAGGTGGCCGATGGCGAAGGCGAAGGGCAGCGCGACGCCGATGAGGCCCGACATGAGCATGGGCGGGTGGAAGAACATGCCCGGGTGCGTCAGGAGCGGGTTGATGCCCTGACCGTCGGGCGGCGTGATAGGGAGCTCGTAGAAGGGGTTGGCCATGGTCATCATCACGGCGACGAAGAAGACGGTGACGGCCATGAGGACGGCCGTCGTGAAGGGCAGCGCCGGGCGGACCTCGTCGGGCGCGAGGCGGATGGCGAGGGCGGCGGCGCCGGAGAAGATGGCGGCGATGAAGAGGAGCGAGCCCTCGTTGCCGGCGTAGAAGGCGACCCACGTGAGCCACGGGTCCATGGCGCGGTTGCTGTTGCCCGCCACGTAACGCAGCGAGAAATCGTGGTCGACGAAGGCGAGGACGAGTACGAGCATGGAGACGACGAGCATGAGGGGCGTCAGGTAGGCGGCGTAGCGGGCGCTCAGCAGCATCTCGGGCGCGTGGCGCCACTGGCCGACCAGCGAGCCGACGCCCGCGTAGGCGGCCAGCGCGACGGCCAGCAGCAGCGTTATGGAGCCCAGGTCAGCCATGTGCTACGTGTTCTCCCCTTCCGTCGTTCCCGCGCAGGCGGGATCCTCACCCTTTGTCAGCGACCCCCTGACCACCACCCTTGGATCCCGGCCTTCGCCGGGATGACGATGGCAGGGGAAGGTCCGCCATGTGCTACGTGTTCTCCTTGCTGTCCTCGTTGCCCGGCGACGGCCCGTCGCCGGCGAGCTCGCGGTCCACCTGCTGCAGGTAGGGCGCGAGGGCGGCGACCTCGCCCTCGGCGGGCTGCGGCTCCGGCGGGCGGCGGCCCATGAGCTGCGTCACCCAGAAGAGCGCCAGCAGCCCGAGCGCGATGCCCGTGGGCGGCACGGCCCACACCAGCCAGTGAAAGCCCTCGCGCGGCGGCGCCGCGAGCACCCGCTCGCCGTAGCGGTCGACGAAGAACTGCCGGATCTCCTCGTCGGTGCGGCCAGCGTCGATCTGCTCGCGGACGATGACCTGCATGTCCTTGGCGAGCTGCACCTGCGAGCGGTCGATGGTCTCGCCGGGGCAGATGGGGCAGATGAGAGACTGGTCGACGCCCTGCGCGCGCTGCTCCTCTGGGGACAGCGGCGAGACGGCGGAGGTGCAGGCAAGCAGCGCGAGCGCCGCCATGCCCGACACGAGGGTTACAGGTGCCAGCCGCCGAACTGTCGCCACGTACGTCACCGCTCCGGGCGCGGACTAGTGCCGCGCGCACCAATCATCGTAGGGCATGGGCACATTGCGGGGGAAGGCCGCGCCGTGGCTAGCTTTCCTGCAGTTGCCGGACGTAGTCGACGAGCAGCCACCGGTCCTCGGCCGAGAGGAGGTTCCTGAAGGCGGGCATGACCAGCACGCCGTCCATAAGGATGCCGTAGATGTCGCCGTCCGTCTTCTCGACAGTGGCGTCGTCGGCGAGGTTGGGGACGGGGACGTAGCTGTAGGCGGTCAGGAACTCGTTGACGCGGCCATCGCCCTGGCCGTCCATGCCGTGGCAGTGGGAGCAGTTCCAGCGGTAGAGCTCGACGGCCTGCTCGTAGCCCGCGGTCCCGGGGGCTGCCTCGCCGGCGCGCGGGTTGACGAGCGACGTGTAGTCCGCGGGGTCGACGTGGGGCGCGCGGGTCAGCGTGCGCTCGTCGCCGGCGAACTTGAACGGCACGGCGCCGGGCGGCGAGTCGAGCCGCGGCGGCTCCTGCGGACGGTAGGTCTGCGTGTAGTGCATCTCCGCCGCCCAGTCGATGGGGGCGTAGCTGCCGCTCTTGGCGAGACACCCGGAGGCGAGCAGCAGCAGCGCGATCGCCGCGAGGGCGAACACGACGCCACGGCGGGTGACCGTTCGTCCTTCGATTTCCCTCAGGATGAACGGCCGCCCGGTGGGGCTGCCTCCGGTGTGCAACATTCGCAACATTAACCGCTCACTGGCTCCAGTTGGACGTCTGCGGCGTTGGCCGACTTGAACAGGGCATCGACGCGTTCCGCCTCGCCCTCCGGGGCGACGACGACGAGGCCGATGTAGCCCTCCGTGATGCGGGGGTCGTACAGGTCGAGCTTGGCCTTGGGCAGGCGGGACTCGAAGATGACGCCGATGATGGTGGAAATGATGGCGCCCAGCATCGTGCCCTCGTAGGCGATGATGAACATGGCGGGCAGGGCGAGGATGGGCTTGCCGCCGGTAACGAGCGGGTAGGCGAGCTGCGTACCCGCGGTCACCAGCACGGCGATGGAGAATCCGAGCATCGCGCCCATCAGCGGCCACACGTAGAGCCGGTGGTTGGCCACCTTCTCGCCGAAGGCCCCCTCCGGGTACGGGGTGCCGGACAGCACCTCAAAGTCCTCAAGACCGCTCTCGCGCAGCTTGTCGGCTGCGTCGACGGCCTCGTCGACCTCCTTGAACACTCCCAGAACGCTTCTGCCTGCCATAGCTCGCCTCGCTTAGCCTATTCCTCCCGGTACGCGGCCGGGACCATGACCTTGCCTACCCGAACGTGGGTCTCCAACGCGACCCCCTCCTTGGCGTCCGCCAGCGGGATGATGGGGAAGAACTTGGAGAACGTGAGAACGCCAAGGAACACGAGACAGAAACTGCCTCCGACCAGGATCAGCTCGATGGGACTCGGGTTGTACGAGCCCCAGTTGAATGTGAGCGGTTGTTTCCGCATGAGGCTGGGGATGATGATGATGAAACGCTCCAGCCACATGCCGATGTTGACCATGAGTGTCGTCCAGAACATGAGGGCCACGTTGGTCCGCACGCGCTTCAACAACCACAGCGGCACGGGCACCAAGTAGCCCATCAGGACGAAGATGATGAACGTGGCGCTGAAGGGCCACTCGAAGACCTGCAGCATGCGCAGGGAGAGCTCCGGTTCCTCGTTGGGGTAGATGCCCAGGAGGAACTCGATGACGAAGAAGTAGAACCACGCCGTCGCCACCACGATCATCAGCCGCGCGAGGGCGTCAAAGTGGTCGTCGCGGATGTAGTTCTCCCAGCGGAACATCCAGCGCAGCAGCGCGAGCACCGAGATTACGCCGGCCACGCCGGAGTGCACGGCACCGATGACGAAGTAGGGCGCGAAGATGGTGGCGTTCCAGCCCTCGACGGCGATCTGCACCGCGAAGTCCCACGACACGATGCTGTGCACCGAGACGAAGACCGGCAGGATGAGCGCCGAGAGCAGGAAGCCCGCGATGATCTGCAGCTTCCACTGCCGCGTGTTGCCCTTCCAGCCGAGGCTCATGAAGCCGTACACCTTGTGCATGAGCCCAGAGGACCGGTCGCGCAGCACGGCCAGGTCCGGGATGAGCAGCAGGATGACGAAGAGCGTCGTGCCCGTCAGGTACGTCGAGATGGCGGTGGGGTCCCAGACGAAGGGGGACCGGATGTCGGGCCAGATGCCGCGGCCGAGGTCGTAGCCGGGGGGCATGGACCAGTAGATGCGCCACGGGCGGCCCGTGTGGAAGAGCGGGTGCAGGGCCGCGGTGCCCAGCGCGAAGATGGTGAGCACCTCCGCCGCGCGGGTCGCGGGGCGGCGCCACTCGGCGTTGCTGAGTCGGAGGATGGCGGAGAGCATGACGCCGGCGTGGCTGATGCCGACCCAGAACACGAAGTTGACCAGCAGGAAGCCCCACATGACGGGGCGGTTGATGCCGTACACGCCCGTGCCGTGGTTGATGGCCCACGCGAAACCGCCAATCGCCGCGCACACACCGATGGCCAGCCCGCCCAACAGGATGTAGAACCAGATGGGCGTCGCCAGCACTGGCCGCAGCAGATCGCGGTTGATATCCCGCTCTGTCAGAACGGGGCGCAGTTGCATCCCTGTCGCCTAGCCTTTCCTATTCCCGTTTTCTATCTTCATGCCCGTCCATCCTCCACCCCTCTGGTTCCCGCCTTCGCGGGAATGACGGGGTGAGGGCCTATTCCGGTTTCGCCAGGATCTTGAGCGGCAGCCTCTTGAACGGCCGCACCACCTGCAGCATCGAGCCCTCTCGGATCTCCCAGAGGTTGACGATGGGCACCACCTTGACCGCCAGCGTGAACAGCAGCAGCGCGCCGGCGACGACGCCGAGCATCATGAGGGCGTCGCCGGCCCCGGGGGTCACCGCCTCCGGGACCTCCTTGAGCACGTGGCCCGTGTACTCCTCCACCGAGTAGGAGGAGACGTAGATCCGTATCTTGTCGAAGAAGTGGCCGATGATGATGAGCGACCCCACGATGGTCGGCCCGAGGATGCTCTTGCGCACCGGGTTCCACATCAGGATCAAGAGCGGCGACGCGAAGCACAGGAGGATGGTGATGATGAAGATGGTCCTGTACGGGCCGAACCACATGAGCTGCAGCAGGTCCTGCTGCGCCGGCGTCTTGCCGTACCAGTAGATGATGAAGCCCGACCACCAGAAGTACATCCACAGCAGCGACGACGCGAGCATCAGCTTTGCCATGCTCCAGAACTGGTTGACGCCGATGTAGTCGCGGAACGGGCCGATCTTGCGCACGACGAAGGACGTCACTATGACCGTCGCCAGCGCGGCCTGCAGCCCGCCGAGGGCCTGCCACGCCGGGAAGACCGAGTCGCGCATGCCGGGCACGAGGCTCTGGGCGAAGTCGAAGCTGATGACGGTGTGCGCCCAGACAATGAACATGAAGTAGAGGGCGCCCAGGACGCCCATCCCCGCCCGCAGCGCGCGCCACTGCCGCTTGGAGCCGACCCAGCCGAGCGCGAGCTTCGAATAGAGCGCGCCGCGCAGCCCGCCCACGCGGCCCTTGGCCAGCGCGAAGTCCGGGATGTTCGAGGCCCACAGCAGCCCGAAGCCGTTGATGACGACGAAGACCATGACCAGCGCCACGTACAGGTGCGGAGCCCCGACCGGCCAGCCCTCCACGATGGTGTCGTAGAGCAGCATCGTGTTGCGGTCGTCGGCGGGCGGCAGCGTCAGGAGCAGCGGGATCAGGATGACGAGCGCGAGCAGCCCGACGACGCCCCACGTCTCCGCGATGCGGGACACGTAGCGATTCCAGTGCGCCTTGCCGAACCGCGGCGCAATCGCGACCAGCGGCGCGGAGAGGCTTGTCGTCATGATGAAGGCGAGGGCCGCGGCGAGGTAGCCCCACGGGTGGTGGGAGTCGAGCCCGCCGTCCGCGGCCGTCATCGCGAAGCCGACCACGCCGAGCGCCACCAGCGCGGCGAGGACCAGCACCACCAGCAGGTAGACCGGGCCGGTCCGTTCCGTCCAGCCCAGCACCTCGCCGGCGGCCTGTTCCGAGGACCGCTCCAGCAGGTCTACGTGGTGACCGTGTGGTCCGCCGTTATGCATGCTCCCCTTCCGATGCCGCGTAGGGGTCTATCTTGGCCAGGTAGTGCACGCTGGGCTCCGTGCCCAAGTGGTCCAGGATCCGGTACTGCCGGCCGTCCTCCCGCAGGTGGGCGACCTGGCTGCTCGCGTCGTTGAGGTCGCCGAAGACCAGCGCGTTGGTGGGGCAGGACTGCACGCACGCCGGGACGACGTCGCCGTCCTCGACCTCGCGGCCCTCCATGCCCGCATCGCGCGTGGTGCGGCGGATGCGCTGGATGCAGAAGGTGCACTTCTCCATGATGCCGCGGCTGCGCACCGTCACGTCCGTGTTGAGCTGGTTGCGGAGGGTCTCCGGCCAGACCGGCTCCCAGAAGTTGAAGAAGCGCACGTTCCACGGGTCGTTGTTGGCGCAGAACCGCGTGCCGATGCAGCGGTTGTACACCTGGACGTTCAGGCCCTCGTTGTTGTGGTAGGTCGCGAAGACCGGGCAGACCGACTCGCACGGCGCGTTCTCGCAGTGCTGGCAGAGCATGGGCACAAAGCGCGCCTTCACGTCCGGGAACTCGCCCTCCCAGTACCGCTCGATGCGGATCCACTGGATGGCCCGCCGCTGCAGGAAGTGGTCCGGCTCATTGATGGGGATGTTGTTCTCAGACTGGCACGCGACCACACAGGCCTGACAGCCCGTGCACTTGTCGGCGTCCACCGCCATGCCCCATTTTCGCTCTACTGCCACCGGGTCCTCCTAAGCCCGCGCCCCACGCGGGCCACATTGTTCATACGGTCCTAGTGCGCGCCTCCGCCGTTGCCCGTCGAGATCTCGTAGACGGTGCGGTGCGGCAGCGTCTGCGCCACCACCATGCCCTCGAACTTGCGCACGCGCTCGCGGCGGCCGGTCTTCTCCAGCCGGACGCGCGTGGCGCCCCATGCGAACGCCCCCGTCGTCTCGTCCGAGATGGCGTCCAGGACCTCCATCACGTTGCTGCCGACGCCCTCGGCGTAGCGGCCGAAGCTGCTGTGCCCCTGGCCCATCGGCACGCTGACGGTGCCGGGGGCCGTCGCCGGGTTCACGTACACCTGCGCCTCGATAACCCCTTGCGGCGACTCGATTCTGACGATGTCGGCCTCGCGGACGTCCAGGGCGTCGGCGTCGCGGGGGTTGACCTCGACCCACGTGCTCCACACGGCGGTGGTGATGGGGTCGGGCGTGGCCTGGAGCCACGGCAGGTGCGCGTCGGAGCCGTCGCCCATCGAGTGCGACGGGAAGGGCAGCAGGTGGAAGGGGTACGTGCTCGCGCCGCCGGAGAAGGACGGCCGGGACGGCCCCGGGTCCTGGCTCAGGTCCGGCGCCTGGGGCGCGCCGCCCGTGGCGTTGGTGTCCCACCAGCCGCCCCGCTGCAGCACGGCGACCCAGAATTCCTCGAAGTTGGAGAACTGCTGGACGGAGCCGCGGTTCTTGATCCACAGCTCCTGGGCCTCGGAGCGGACGGCGTCCTGCATGTTGGTCCACGGCAGGTTGATCGTCGTGCGGCCGCCGAGGTCGTCGACGAGGGCCAGCAGCACGTCGCCGAAGGCGCGGCCCTCGACGAAGGGCATGACCACGGGCTGCTGCAGCGCAACGGCCTCGTAGCCGGGGCCCGGCTCGGGGACGTCGTCGCCCCAGGACTCCAGCGTCGCCATGTCCGGGAGGACCAGGTCGGCGACCAGCGTCGTCTCGTCCATGAAGTTGGAGAAGCTGGCGATGAAGGGCACGTTCTCGCGCATGGCCCGCCCGAACTGCATGGAGGCGGGCGTGCCGTGGGCCGGGTCGACGCCGCGGATGAGCACCGCGTTGATCTTGTTGGCGCGAATGTCGTCCGCCAGCCGCTGGAAGTCCATGAGGGGGTTGGCCGCGGCGGTGCTGACGACGTTGGGGATGGGCGCGGGCGGATTGAAGATGACGCCGCCCTTCTTGCCCACGTTGCCGACCAGGGCGTTGAGCATGTAGACGGCCGTCATGTTGTAGAGGCCGTTGGTCTGCGCCGCCGCCAGCCCGCCGCCGATGGCGACGCCCGGCTGGTTCGCGGCGAAGTCGTGGGCGAGCGACTCGATGACGTCGGCGCTGACGCCCGTGGCCTCAACGACGGTGTTCATCGGCTGCGCGTTGAACTCGATCGTCTCCCGCAGCAGGGCCATGGCGTCGGCGTTGCCCTCGCGGCTGTCGAGGATGACCTTGGCCATCGCGAGGGCGAGCACGCCCTCGGTGCCGGGGTTCACGTAGACCCACCGGTCGGCGTTGGCGGCGGTCAGGGAGAAGCGGGGCTCGATTTGCACCAGCTTGCCGCGCCCGCCGGTCTCGCCCCGGAACTCGCCGTAGTGCCAGTTGTAGTGGAGCGGCGCGTGCCAGTGGCTCAGGAAGTCGGCCCCGAAGGAGAGGACGTAGTGGGCGTTCTGGATGTCGAAGGTGGGCAGCCGCTCCTGGCCGTACATGCGGTTGAAGGCCGTGCGCACCACCGTCTGGTCGACGGCCTCGAAGGCGTAGCGGCGGAGGCCGTAGTTCTCGGAGAACTGCTGGACGACGGTGCCCAGCGTCCCGCGCAGCGGCGCCGTGATCATGGCGATGGAGTCGGGGTTGACCAGGTGGTCGTTGAGGCGCGCGGCCAGCTCGTCCAGCGCCTCGTCCCACGAGATGGACTCGAACTCGCCGGCGCCGCGGTCGCCGACGCGCCGGAGGGGCGTCGCGATGCGGTCGGGGTGGTAGAGCTCCTGCAGCGTGGCCTCGGCCTGCGCCGAGTGCTTGCCGCGGCTCATCGGGTAGTCGGGGTTGCCCTCGATCTTCTTGGCGCGGCCCTGCATCACCCGGACCAGCACGCTCTCGACGCCGGTGTTGGGGCGGGCGAGGGTCGCGAAGTAGTTGTCGTCGCCGTAGACCAGGTCCTCGGGGATCAGCACGGGGCTCTCCGCGATGAACTCCCGGTCCGGTATGCGGCAACCGGCAAAGACCACCGCGCCCAGGAGCCCCAGGCCGGAGTACTTCAGCAATTGCCGTCGCGTCAGCGCCATACGATTCTGGTCCTCAACCCCTAATAGTGACAGGTTGTGCAGTCCGTGGGCGCGTTGTTCTGCCGGTGGCAGTCGACGCAGAACCCCATCTGGAGCTGCTCAACCTGGGCTACCGTAGTCATGGCCCCCACGTCGCCGTGGCACACGCTGCACACGGCGCTGGCAGGGACGTTGTCCTTCTCCGAGAAGAAGCTGATGTGCGACTCGTGCACGAAACGGACGTGGTCCGGTAACCGGTGCACGCGCACCCACGCGATGGGCTCGCCCGTGTCCCACGCCGCCGCCAGCTTCACCACCTCCTCGCTCTGCGTGGCGATGACCTGGTGGCAGAACATGCACTGTTGCACCGGCGGGATGCTGGCGGCCGCGGCCGTCTGCACCGTCCGGTGGCAGAAAACGCAGTCGATGCCCGCGCGCTCCACGTGCGGCGGGTGCGGGAAGGCGATGGGCTGCTCCGGCGTGACGACGAAGACCTGGTCGATGGGCCAGAAGTAGTGGCCCAGCACCTTGCCGCTGAATATCGCGCCGACGAGCAGGAAGCTGCCGCCCACGACGGTGAGCGTCGTGATGAGCACGAGGGAGCGCATCCGCGTCTGCATGTCGCCGCCGCCGATGCGGCCGAGTGACGCGCCCACGACGAGGACGCCGATGATGGCGATCAGGCCTCCGACGATGGTCGCGTTGTGGCCGGCCACGATGAAGAGGCCGCCAAGCCCCAGCAGCGTGCCTCCAACGACGACGACGGCGAGGCTCGGGAGCCAGAAGGGCATGACGCCCTGCGGCAGGACGATGCGCCCGCCGAGGATGTCGCCGCCCCGGTTCAGGTAGCCCTCGAGGGCGCGGAGGCCCGCAACGGCAAGGACGGCCACGATGATGCCGATGCCGAGCACGACGGTGCCCGCTTCGCCCGCGACGTAGAAGACGTAGCCGAGGGGCAGGAAGAAGGCGGCGACAACCACCACCGCGGCGATGGGAATGAGCATCCGTGGCATCAGGACGCCCTACCCTTGACGTTGGCCTTCAATGCGCACTCCGTAGCTATGGTGTTGCCGGGATGCGGAGCTAGATCCACCATCGGTTGTAGGTCTCCTCTATGACGCCTCTCGCCCAGGACTGGGCCACAAAGAAGACGAATGCGAGGACCGCCGCCGCTCCAAGGGCCGCCAGCAACAGCCCCCACTGCGACAGCGCCCATGTCCCCTGCCCCTTGACCACCTGCGCGTGCACCCTCGACCACAACGGGTCGTGCCTCGCGACCTCCTCGCCCCGGCTGTTCCACAGCGAGGGCAGGATGGCAAAGCGCAGCAACAGACAGGTGGCAAAGGCGAACACCAGCAGCGGGAAAAGCCATAGCAAGGACACGAGGTGCCGGTACTCGATCCACTGCTGGTCAGTGATGAAATTCGGGTCCATCGACTCCCTGCCGTTTCAAACTTGTGAAGAATATCGCAACTGAGTTGGGAGTGTCAACCGATTTGAGGTACCGGAACAGCTACGGCTCAGGGGGTCTTTGGGCGTCGTCGGCGACACCCGTTGCCGGCCCACTGACGGCGCCGGCGAGCTCTCCCTCGCCTGCCGCGAGCGCGGAGACTACTCCAACGGGACTTCGCTGATCGGGAACACGCTGTTGACGATCAGCAGGTCCTCATTCGGGCAGTGCGGGAGCACCGTCTTGCGCCAGTCCGGTCTGGAGTTGTGGTAGAGGATTACGCCGTCGACGAGGATAACGGCCTCCAACTCGTACCTGTGGTTGCGGTTGATCTGGACGAACTCATGCGGGAGCTCAAACTCGATCGGGAACCCGCCGAGGTCTTCCTGAATCGTATTTGTGACCGGTAACGGTAATGCGGGGTCGCTGACGTCGATCAGACGTACGAGGAGCACGGCGTCACGGGGCAGGTCTTCATTGGTCCCGGCGCCATGAATTATGCCCGGCAGGGGCTCGTCGCAGGTGTCGAGGGGGTTGGTGGAGATAACTACGACGTCCGAGTTCCTTAGCGCGCCCCGAGTGAGCACCGTATGGACGGTGTCATTGATGTAGAGCAGGTCGCCGTCGTGCCTGACGTCGGCGCTCAGCGAGTACTCGCGGCCGTCGGCAATCTGGCTGCTGTCGTAGTCGATATTGAACTTCACGGGGAGTTTGCGGGCGTCCGCAATCGTGTCGCGCGCCAGCTCGACGGATGGAGCGTCGGCAAGCGAGGTGTCCAGCAGCTTGACGGTGACGACCGCGCCCTCGGGCAGCGGGACCTCACGCGCAAAGCGCACCTCGCCGCTGATGCCGCCCGACGGCTCGACCGGGTCGCAGGCGGCGGCCGTCACAAGGACCGCGGCGAGCGCCGCTACCGCCATTGGACGAGACAGTAGGCGTGCCATCGGTGGACTCTGTCTCCTTTTCCCCGGCAGGTCTGTCGGAGCCTCGTAACCAACAACCGCCTTGAGGTGTCGAGCAGGCAGCGGAGGGACGCCTCCGCTGGGGTTGATGCTACCACAGGTGAGTCCGGCGGGACTCGCCCTTTGTGCGTCCTGACGCGCTGGATGGGCGCCTGCGGCGGCGGGCAGACCCTGACACGGCCCCATTGCCCGAAAGTCGCGCGCTCCCCTACGGTCTTTCCATGGGAAGAGCAGCAGTTCGCCGGAAGGAGCGCCCGCATGGGCCGGGCCAGGCAATGCACAGGGGAGGCCTGCAAGAAAAATTTTCGTGTTGTAGCTGAAATGTGCCGTGTCTGATACAAACGCGAACACGTTGTTTTGCCGCCCCGCCGCCGTCGCCTACGCCTGAGGCACCTCGCGCAGGCGGCCGGTCGCGACGTCGTAGACGAAGCCGCGCACCTGGTCCTTGTGCGGGATAAAGGGGCTGGCCTGGATGCGCGCCATCGACTGCCGCACGTCGCCGTCGAGGTCGGCGAAGGCCTCCATCGCGAAGGAGGGGCGCAGGCCCGTGTCCGCCTGGATGGCGTCCTTCACGTCGTCGTCGTGGAAGGTCATCATGCCGCAGTCCGTGTGGTGGATGAGCATGATCTCCCGCGTGCCCAGCAGCCGCTGCGAGATAACCAGCGAGCGCACCGCGTCGTCGGTCACGACGCCGCCCGCGTTGCGGATGACGTGCGCGTCGCCCTCGCCGATGCCCAGCAGGGCGTGGACGTTGAGGCGGGCGTCCATGCAGGCGACGATCGCGAGCCCCATCGCGGGCGGCGCGTGCTGCGCCCCGGCGGCGAAGCCCGCGGCGTAGCCCTCGTTGCGCTGCAGCAGGTCATCGATGGCGCTCACGTCGTCGCTACGCCTCCTTTGCGGCCTGCAGCCCCAGCAGCCGCCCGGCGATGTCGCGGGCCCCGTCCATGTCCCCGACGATGTGGTCCTCGCGGACGTTCTGGAGGGCGTTCAGGGCGGTCAGCGTCGTGGACGGCTGCCCGGACAGCGCTACGACGATGGGCTCAGTGTTCTCGGCACGGGCGTTGTCGATGAGCTGCTCCACCACCAGCGCGGCGCTGTCGTCGATGAAATCCGTCTTCGAGAAGTCGAAGATCACCACGTCGTGCTCGCTGATGTCCCTGCTGATGTTGGTGATGAGCTTGTGGGACGAGGCGACGGTGAACGCGCCCCGCAGCACGACGACGCCCACCCGCGCCGAGTACTCGTCGATGTCGTCGACGACCGCGTCGCCGAAGAAGACCTTGTCCAGGATGGGAACGGAGACGACGCTGTCGAGCTGCAGCCGCTCGAACTGCCGGGACATCGCCATGCCCGCCGTGATGAGGCCGATGGCCACCGCCGTGACGAGGTCTACGAAGACCGTCAGCAGCAGGGTGACGGCCATGACGAGAAGGTGCTCGCGCTGCACGCGCAGAAGGCGCGTCAGGAAGCGCCAGTCGATGATGTCCCAGCCGACCTTCATCAGGATGCCGGCGAGGCAGGCGTGGGGGATGATCTCCACGAACCGGGCCAGCCCGAGCACCAGCGCCAGCAGGATGGCGGCTCGGATGACGCCCGACATCGGCGTCCGGCCGCCGGCGCGGATGTTGATGACGGTGCCCATCGTCGCGCCCGCGCCCGGCAGCCCGCCGAGGATGCCGGCCACCATGTTGCCGATGCCCTGTCCGACGAGCTCGCGGTTGGCGTTGTGCTGCGTGCGCGTCATGGAGTCGGCGATGAGCGACGTCAGCAGACTGTCGATGGAACCCAGCAGCGCGATGGTCAGGGCCGGCTGTATGGCCCGCGTGAGGATGTCGAGCGAGAGGTCGGGCATCTGCGGCATGGGCAGGCCCGTCGGCACCTGGCCGATGACGGGGACGTCGGTCAGCCAGAACACGCTCATCAGCGTCCCGGCCGCCAGCGCCACCAGCGTCGGCGGCACGATGGCCCGTAGACGCCTCGGCCACAGCACGCCGACGGCCAGCGTCACTGCCGCGATGCTGAACGCGCCCCAGTGGAAGTTCTCGATGCCCTCCGCCCAACCCCGGATGGAGGCGATGGGGCCGCCCTCCGCAACGGGCATGCCCATGAAGGGCAGCGTCTGCAGCAGGATGATGATGATGCCGATGCCGGACATGAAGCCGGAGATCACCGAGTACGGCGTGAAGGCGATGAAGCGGCCGATGCCCACCACGCCGAGCATCACCTGGATGAGCCCCGCCATGATGACGATGGTGAAGGCGGCGGCGAGGTTGTCGGCGTGGAGGGTGACCACGACGGCCATTGCGACGGCCATCGGGCCTGTGGGGCCGGAGATCTGCGAGCGCGTCCCGCCGAAGACGGCTGCGAAGAAGCCCACGGCGATGGCCCCGTATATGCCGGCCAGCGCCCCCAGCCCGGAGGCCTCGCCGAACGCGAGCGCCACGGGCAGCCCCACCACCGCGGCGGTGACGCCCCCGAACAGGTCTCCTCTAAACGATCGAAGGTACAGTTGCATTGCCCAGCACCCACACCACAACCCATGCATCCAAGGGCTTCGGAAAGCCTCCGCCGCTTCGCCGGGCGTTGGAGGTAAGCGACAGTGTATACCGCCGGTCAAGGCTCGCCAGTATCACTTGCGTGTCAATAGGGTTAAGGGGAGGTTGACGCCGTTGCGGGCCGGATACCCGCCCGGGAGGTACAGGAGTACCAACGTTGGTCAAGAGGGGAGGAAGCCGGGGGTGAGTCGAGAGTCTGGAGACGGGGGTTACTTGCCGTGGTTGCGGAGGAACTCCTCGACGGCGCCGGGGCGCGGCTGGAAGATGGAGCCCTTGCCGGGAACGCCCTCGAGCTTGTTGGAGCGCCGGAAGGGGTTGACCCGCAGCGGCAGCGAGACGATGGCGGCGACAGCTACCGCGGCCGCGCCGAGCCCAAGGACCTGCCGTCGGTCCAGGCCGTTCTTCTTGGCGTTCTCTGCGTTGTCCACGGTCCCTCCCTGTGCTGAAGCACAAATACTGTACCGTGACGCGAGGGACGTGGCAAGGCCCGTCTCGGCCTCTGCGACAGGGTTCTCGGACCAGCATTGCCGCAGTGGTCGTCGTAGACTACGATTGCACACTCGCTCTCAGGGGGAAGACATTGATGGACAGCGATAAAGCGCCCGCCCGCCGCAAGACCGTGTATCTGGCCAATGCCTACGGGTTCTCCGCACAGCAGCGCGCGACGGTGCTGCCGGAGTTGGTGGCCGCGCTGGAGTCCCTAGGGCTGGAGGTGTGGGAGCCCTTTGAGCGCAACAACCAGACGGCCGGGCTGGCGCCGGGGTGGGCCTACCATGTCGGGCAGGCCGACGTGCGGGACGTGCGCGAGGCTGACGCCATCTTCGCCGTCGTCAACGGCGTGCCGCCGGACGAGGGCGTCATGGTGGAGCTGGGTATCGCCATCGCGCTGGGCAAGCCGACGTTCCTCTTCCGGGACGACTTCCGGCGCGCCACGGACTCCGAGCGCTATCCGCTCAACCTCATGCTCTTCGCGGGCCTGCCGCAGGACGGCTGGGAAGACTACTACTACACCTCCATTGGGGAGATCGCCTCTCCGGAGAAGATGCTGGCCCGCTGGGCAGCCGGAGGGTAGGCGTCAGGCGCCAAACTGTTCCAGCGGTTCTCTCCTCGACAGAGGGATGTGCCGTGACACCACTACTTGCGTCCACTCCTACCACCGTGCCACACTCCTGACATGGCACAATTGCATCAACTCCACTCGGACACCGTCGGCAGCATGCTGCGGCCGCCAGCGCTGAAGGCCGCCCGCGATGATCTCGCCGCCGGCACGATTTCGCCCGCCGCGTTCAAGCGCATCGAGGACGAGGCCGTCGATGGCGCGATCGCCGCGCAGGAGGCGGCGGGCCTTGGGGTCGTCACGGACGGCGAGATGCGGCGGCTCTCGTTCCAGAGCCAGCTCACGGAGGCCGTCGACGGCTTCGAGAACGTGGACCTCGACGCATTGCTCTGGGGCCACTGGCACGGCGACGAGGTCGTCGGCGACGTCAACTGGCCGCGTCCGGAAGGGATCGCCGTATCTGGGGAGTTGCGAGTGCGCCGGAGACTCTCGACTGAGGAGTTCTCGTACTTGCGGGCCCGCACGACCCGCATCGCCAAGGTCACCCTGCCCAGCCCCAGCCTCTACGCCAACCTGTGGCAGGGGGCTGGTCGCGGCGGCGCCTACCCGAGCATCGAGTCCTTCCTTGAGGAAGTGGCCCGGATCATGCGTGACGAGGTGGCGGAGCTGGTGCGCCTCGGCTGCACGTACATCCACCTGGACGCGCCCCAATATACCCTGATCCTAAACCCCGCCTGGGCCGGCTTCTACGCCGAGCGCGGCTGGTCGGCCGAGGACTGGGTCGCATTCGGCATTGAGCTGGACAACTGGGTTATGGAGGGCTGGCCGGGCGTCACCTTCGGGTTCCACCTCTGAAAGGGGAACCAGGGCAGCCGTTGGCTGGCCGAAGGCGGGTACGACTCGATGGTTGACACGGTGCTGCGGCGCGTCACGGCCGAGCGGCTGCTGCTCGAGTACGACGACGCGCGCTCGGGCGGCTTCGAGCCCCTGCGCGGCGTGCCGGACGACAAGGTCGTCGTGCTCGGGCTGGTGACGACAAAATCGGGCGCGCTGGAGCGGCGCCAGGACCTGCTCGCCCGCATCGACGATGCTGCGCGCCACTTCCCCCGCGAGCAGCTCGCGCTCAGCCCGCAGTGCGGCTTCGGCACGTCGTTCGTCGGCAACAACATCACCATCGACGAGCAGAACGCGAAGCTGCGGCTCGTTGCGGAGACGGCGAACCTCGCGTGGCCATAGGTGCAATTCCACTGGTACCGTAATTCCCCATGTGGTACAACGGGGGCGTGACGCTCGGCCGCCCGGCCGGGCCGGAGTGAGGAGGGATTGCCATGGCTATGGTGAACAAGGCGGTCGCCGTATACCTCATGCTCACGGCGCTGGCCGTCGCCGTGCTGTTCATGATCACCCCGCTCATCCACGACGGGGGAGACGACTACCCCATCTGGGAGATCCTCAACTACTTCATGGTGGCGGGCGTGCTCGTGGCGCTGATCGTCAACTACATGTGCAAGCGCAAGCAGGACGCCAGCGACCAGAGCGACCTGGCGGGCAGCCTGGTCTTCTACGGCGCCATCGTCCTCACCATGCTCTTCTTCTGGGAGTGGTTCTGGACCCTGAACCCGGACAGCGAGACCGGCAACGCCGCCATCTCGCACACCGTCTACTTCCCGCTCGTCGACGCCCTCTACGTCGTCATCGCGCTGACCACGGGCCGCGAGCTCTGGCGCGCGTCCGGGGAGTAGCGAAGGGCCAAGTCCGCCGGCCCCAACCTCGTGGTTGACGAACTTCAACCGGGGAGGCGCTTTATGCTTACACTTATGTCCAAAGGGGCAGCAGGCCTCGCGATGGCTCTGTTGCTCATCGCAACCGTTGCCTGCGAAATCGAGATTGGCAACTTCGGCGCCAGTATCGGCCCGGACGCGCCGAGCTACTCCATCACGCTCTACCAGGGCGGCGGAGTGTTCGACGGCGAGCAGGTGGAGTTCGACGATGCGAAGGCAGAGGCCCCGCTGGTCGTCTACTACTTCCACGGGCAATGCGAGCAGTGCCCGCATGAGCTGGGGCTCTTGCAGGAGACGGCCATCGAGCATGAGGGCGCCCTCACCGTCTTGGCGGTGGACTTGGGCCCCGCCACCGGCATGGGCGACTCGGAGGACGCCAAAGCGCTCCTCACCGAGGCCGGCGCGGCATTCCCCGCGGGCTACACGACAGATGCGTCCGTGGAGTCCACCCACGAGATTGATGCAATCCCGACCATCGCCTTCTACGAGGGTGAGGGGCACTACCGCAAGAAGATCGTCGGCGTTCTCACGGAAACGGGCCTGCGGGAGGGATTGGAAGATATACTCAAGTAGATACGGCCATCCTCCCATATTCAGGAGACCCCGTGAACCTCTACACCATCGGCTTCACAAAGAAGCCCGCGTACGCCTTCTTCCGCCTGCTGCGAGAGTCAGGAGCGCGGCGCCTCGTAGACATCCGGCTGAGACCGGGCGGACAGCTATCGGGCTTTGCAAAGCAAGGCGACCTCCAGTACTTCCTGCGCGAGCTGTGCGGCATGGACTACGTCCACATGCCAGAATTCTCGCCGACGCGTCCCATGTTCGATGGCATTCGCAAGCTCCACCGCCACTGGCCGACGTACGAGCGCGAGTTCCTCGCCCTCATGGAGGAGCGCCGCGTCGCCGAGACGGTCGACCGGGAGGCGCTCGCCAACGCGGTGCTGCTGTGCAGCGAGCACTCGCCGGAGCGCTGCCACCGCCGCCTCGTGGCCGAGCACCTGCAGCAGGCGTGGGGCGACGTGGAGGTGGTGCACCTGGGGTAGGCGACGTCAGACGCTCCGCTTAGACACGCCTTTCATACTCGGTGTGTGGGCCGATCCACTCCCACGTGATGCCGTGGCTGTCTTCAATTCCAGTTGCCCTATAGCTACTCCCGGCGCGCACCGACCACTCTCCCGGGCCCACCCGCTTGAAGTGAAGCGACGGGTGCAGTGGGTTGTCGACGAGCAGCCGGAAATTGCGCCTGGCGATGCGCTGTACACTCGGAGGGAGCAGAGCAAAGTGCTCCCAGAAGGACCGGCTGGCCCGGTGCATCAGGTGGGCATATCGAAGAGTTCACCGCGCTCTGCGGATTCCCTCGCATCCCTCGCCCACACTTCCCACTTTCCGTTTGCAGCGTCCTCTTCCATCTGACGGTCCCATAGGTCGTTGTCATACGACAGGAACCAGTACAGAAGTGCGTAGAATTCGTCCCTGGGCAGGGCCTTGCAGCGCTCTCGGAGCTGTCTTGCTGTCTTAGGCTTGACCGCCGTAGCTTGCGCCTTGCTTCGGGCGCCCGAGGCTTGGGCTTGCGCAGGGGCTATCCAGGCTGGGTCGCCATAAGTCTCAAGGGACAGGTCCAGAAGGATGCCGCGGCGCATGGCGTCTTCTGCGATAGCTCGTTGAGCTTCGTTTCTGGCGAGCTCGGCATCAGGGCTAAGATCGCCGGAACCAGCTTCCCTGTCCTGGTCTGCGAACCAGTGCAACAGCGTGAAGTAGTCCTTCTTCGGCAACCCCAAGATGGCATGCTGTAGCTCAGCAACGCTCATGGCCATGGATCAATTCTCCGGGTCTGTGTTTAATTGCCCCAAGGAAATTATGCAAGGTGTAGTCCAATTTATGCCTCGCGGCAAGTGAAGTCAACGCCGCCGCCCCACTACTCCAGCGCGTCCGCCGCTGAGGTGATGCCGCGCCGCTCCTGGGCGACGATGCGGACGGCGTCGTGGGGGAAGGTGACGGTGACGGCGTCGCCGGCGGCCGGGACGTCATCGCCCGGCTTCAGCAGGCAGACGACGAAACCGCCGCCGACGGTGACCACGAGCTCCAGTTCGCCCGCGTGGAAGCGGCGGCTCTCAACCGTCCCGTCGAGGAGGTTGAGGCCGGGCCTGTCGCTCGCGCCCGCCGACGTCTGCGGGCCGACGGCGATGCGACGCTCGTCGATGAAGGCGAGGGCGTCGGCCGCGGGGCGGAGCTCGCCGCCGCCCTGCAGGACGCCCGCCAGCAGGCCCATGCTCGTCTGCACGTGCGTCACGCCCTCGGTCTGGCCCGCCCGCTGCCCGTAGACCACGTTGCGGATGCCCATGGAGCGCGCGACCAGCTCGCTCTGCGGCGCCGTGTAGAGCTCCTCCGGCGTGCCCGCCTGCACCACCTCGCCCTGCTCCATGATCACCATGGAGTCGGCCATGGCGAAGGCCTCGTCGCGGTCGTGGGTCACGTAGATGGCCGTCTGCCCCAGCGCCTTCAGGATGCCGCGCACCTGCGCCTGCAGCGACTCCCGCAGGGCGCGGTCCAGTGCGCCAAGGGGCTCGTCCAGCATGAGCAGCTGCGGCTCCGCCGCCAGCGAGCGCACCAGCGCGACCCGCTGCCGCTCGCCGCCGGAGAGCTCGTGCACTTTGCGCTGTCGGAAGTCATCCAGTCCGACGAGCCGCAGCAGCGCGTTCACCCGCGCCGAAACGTGGTCCTTCGGCCGGTTCTGCATCCGCAGGCCGAAGCTGACGTTGCCGGAGACGTCCATGTGCGGGAACAGCGCGAGGTCCTGGAACATGAGGCCGAAGCCCCGGTCGCGCGGCGGCACGCGGTTCAGCTCGCGCCCGTCGAAGGTGATCGTGCCCTCGTCCGGCGACTCCAGCCCGGCGATGAGCCGCAGCAGCGTCGTCTTGCCGCACCCGCTCGGGCCCAGCAGGCAGATGATGTCGCCGCGCTCCGCCGTCAGCGAGACGCGCTTCACGGCAAAGCCGTCGCCGTACTGCTTGGTGACGTTGGAGACCTCCAGCAACGCCATCAGAAGCCTCCTGCGCTTCGGTATCGGAACCGCTCGACCGCCGCGAACACGGCGCCCACCACCACCATCAGCACCGTGCTCATCGCCAGCGCGCGGCCGAGGTTCTCCGCGCCCGGCTGCGCGATCATGCGGTAGATGGCCACCGGCATCGTCGTCGACTCCGGGCGCACCAGCAGCAGCGACGCGCCGAACTCGCCGATCGACACGGCGAAGGCAAACGTTGCCCCTACGATGAGTGCCGGCATCAGGATGGGCAGCTCGACGTGGAAGAAGGCCCGCGCCTCCGACGCCCCCATGACGGACGCCGCCTCGCGGAGCTGCCGCGGCATCCCGCGCATCGCCGGCAGCACGCTGCGGATGACGAAGGGGTAGGCCACCAGCGTGTGCGCGATTACGAGAATGGCGGTGGTGGCACGCAGGTCGACAGGGTCCCGGTTGAAGGCGACCAGGAAGCCGAAGCCCATGATGACCGCCGAGACGCCCAGCGGCATCATCAGCAGGGCGTCGGCGACGCTTGCGCCGCGACGGCCCGGGCGGCTGATGTAGTAGGCGGCCGCCGCGCCGACCGTCAGCGCGATGGCCGTCGTCGCGACGGCGAAACGTAGCGAGTTCGAGATAATGGACGGCAGCGGCAGGTAGAAGATGTCGCCGCGGACGTTTTCAAAGAGGCTCCCGAAGTAGCGCAGCGAGTAGCCGTCGGCGGTGCTCAGGGCGCGCTCGACCAGCGCCAACAGCGGCGAGAGCACCAGCAGCAGCAGCGCGACCATCGCCGCCACGAGGAGCACGTCGCCCAGCCGCTTCGGTTTGCGGGCCGTCGCCTCCTGCGGCGCGAGGTTCAGCGGCGCCGAGGCGCTCTGCTGGAAGCGCGTGTACACCAGCAGGAAGAGGTAGGTGAACACCATCTGAATGATGGCCAGCGCCGACGCCAGCTCAAGGCGCAGCAGCTTGGCGGTCAACTCGTAGACCGAGACCTCGAGGGTGGCGAACTGCGGCCCGCCGAGGATGAGCACGACGCCGAAGGAGGTGAAGCAGAAGGCGAAGGTCAGCGCCGCCGCCGATGCGATCGCGGGCAGCAAGACCGGCAGCGTGACGTGCCAGAAGGTGCGCACGCGCCCCGCGCCGAGCATCGCCGCGCTCTCCTCGAGCTGCGGCGCGACGTTGCTCCAGAACGCCGAGACGATGCGCACGAAGATGGCGTAGTTGTAGAAGGCGTGAGCCAGCAGGATGATCCAGATGGAGTTGGACAGCCGGATGGGAGGGTCGTCGAAGCCGAAGACGGTCGTCAGCAGCGTGTTGGCGAGCCCCTCGCGGCCGAGGAGCGCGACGAACCCCATCGCGACGACGATGGTCGGCATGATGAAAGGAAGCGTCGACACGGCCTTGAGGACCGTCTTGCCGGGGAAGTCGTGGCGGGCGAAGAGGTAGGCGATGGGCAGCCCCACGGCCAGCGTCAGGGCGGTGGAGGCCGCCGCCTGCCACGTCGTGAACCAGATGCGCCCGAGGTAGTACGAGTCGCTCAGCAGCGTGCCGAAGCCCGCGAAGGCGCCCTCACCCTGAATGAAGGCGCGCTCGAATATGGCCCCGAGGGGGTAGAGGAAGAAGACCGCCAGGTAGGCGAGCGGGGCAAGCAGCGCAAGCCGAGCGGTCATGGCCGCTTGCCCCGTTCAGCCGCCGCTATCGCAGCATGACTTGCGTCCACGCCTCTATCCACGCCTCTCGCTTCTCGCCGATCTCGTCCGGCCCGATGTCCGCGGGCACCGCCGGCTCCTCCGCGAACCGCCAGAAGTCCGGCAGCGCCGCGTTCTCGTTCACAGGGTACACGAACATCTTGTCCGGGAAGTCCTCCTGGAACTGCAACTCCAGCGCAAAGTCGATGAATTTTCGGGCGAGTTTGGGGCTGTCCGCCCCCTCCAGGACGCCCATGCCCTCGATCTGCAGGAAGACGGAGCGGTCGAAGAGAATGTTGCCCGTGGGGGCGTCGTCCAGCGGGGTCTCGGAGAAGAAGAACTCCGCCGCCGGACTGGTGGCGTAGCTGACGACCAGAGGCTGGTCCCCGCCGTACTTGGTGAAGTTGGTGTAGTAGGCGTCGCTCCAGCCGTCGGTGATGGCGACGTCGTTGGCGCGGAGGTCTGCCCAGAAGTCGAGGTAGTCGTAGTCATCGTCCTCGCCGAAGTAGGAGATGGAGGCGATGAGGAAGGCGAGGCCGGGCGACGACGTCGCCGGGTTCTCGACCACCAGCTTGCCGCGCCAGCCCTCCTGGGTCAACTCCTCCAGCGAGGTGGGCGGGTGCAGCCCGTTCTCCTCCAGGTACGCCTTGTCGTAGTTGAGGTTGACGTAGCCGTAGTCGATGGGCGTCACGCGGTTGGAGGGGTCCATGCGGAACTGCTCCGGCACGAACTCAAGGTTCGGCGACTCGTACTCCTGGAAGATGCCCTCGTCAAGCGCGCGGCCGAGGTAGGTGTTGTCGACGCCGTAGAAGAGGTCGGCCGAGGGGTTGCCCTTCTCGAGGATGGCGCGGTTGAGTGCGAGGCCGGTGTCGCCGGCGGGCAGCAGGACGACGGTTGCGTCGTTCGCCGCCTCGAAGGCCGCGATGACGTCCTCGCCGATGTTGAAGCTGTCGTGGCTCATGATGACGAGCTCGTTGTTCTCGTCCACCAGCTCCTCGTCGCACGCGGCGAGGGCCCCGAGCGAGAACAGCGCGAGCGCCAGGACCGTCAGTCGAATAGCCATTGCCATCTCCTCCCGCCCCAGTTTGTGCTTTCAGGCGTGAGCCCAGAAAACAAGAAAACCGCCCTGATTGGGCGGCATTTTGTAAGCAGAAGGGTCACGTCCCTACGCTGGCATTACCCAGATCAGGTTCTCGGGGTCGTCCCAAGCAAACGGGACCTCTCAGCCTGGCCTATCCAAGCTCCCCCCGGGGCGTATGCAGTTGTTAGGGCACGAGCGTACAGCGCGGGGAGGGGTGTGTCAATGGGGGGTCTTTTACGCCGCGAGAGCGGTCAGGCGCGCTCCTGAAGCAGGGGAGCCTCATAGAGGCCGCCCGGCATCAGCAGTACGGCAGACCGCCCAGGTCGGACATGTCCGGTTCAAGGAGGTGTTGCAGTTCGACGGGAATGCAGCCGGTCAGTTGGTTGCCCTGGAGCCGCAGCAGGGTAAGGTTCTCAAGGTTGGCCAACTCTTCCGGGATCTCACCGCTCAGTTGGTTGTCCTGGAGCTGGAGCTGCGTGAGGTTGGTGAGGTTGCCCAGCGCTCTCGGCAAGGGCCCGGTGAGCTGGTTCCCGTGGAGGTACAGGTGCGTCAGTTTGGTCAGGTTACCGACCGCCGCGGGTATCTGCCCACGTAGCTGGTTGTCGCTGAGGACCAGGATAAAGAGATCGGGCAGGCGCCAGATCTCGTCCGGTATCTCGCCGCTGAACTGGTTGTTGGCCAGGTTCAGAGCCTGCAGTGCCGAGAGACCGCCCAATACCGACGGTATCTCACCGCTCAACTGGTTCACGGCGAGGTTCAGCCAGTCCAGATTGGCGAGACTCGACCACTCCGCTGGCACAGTGCCGGTCAGATTGTTTCCGGCGAAGTCCAGCCGGTCCACGTAGGTCAGGTCGGCCAACCCGGGAGGGAGCTCCCCGCTCAAGCCGTTCCTCTGGAGATTCAACGCCTGAACTTCGCCCAGGATATGGGTGGTGACGCCGTACCACTCGCTCACCGGCCTGTCGCTGAGCCAGTTGTCGTTGTTCGTCCAATTGGGACCGTCCGTTGCGTTGTAAAGGGCGACCAGCGCCGTTCGCTCCAGGCTCAACTGGGTAACCGGTGTGGGCAGTGGGGTGTTCGTCGGCGTGGGCGTGGGTGTCGGCGGCGCGCCGCAAATGCCGATCTCCCCGAAGTCTGAGCGGGCCGCTTCCAGCTGGTCTTCCAGGGCTTCCGGTATGCACCCCGTCAGTCCGTTCTCCGCCAGCTTCAGGACCCTGAGCAAGGGGAGACTGCTCAAGACCTGTGGGACATCCCCGGTCAGGTTGTTGTAGCCAATGTCCAGCTCCATCAACAATTCAAGGTTGCCGAATTCTTGAGGGATTGATCCGCTCAACAGGTTGCTGCTGAGTCTAAGCGTTCTCAGGTTATAGAGATTGCCCAGCTCTCGCGGTATCTCGCCACTCAATCGGTTGCCATTCAGAATTATCTGTCGCAGGTTGACGAGGTTCCCCAACTCCGGCGGCAACGGACCGGACAACCGGTTGGCGGAGAGGTTGATAAACGCGATATTCGCAAAGTTGCCTAGCTCTGAAGGCAACTCGCCGCTCAGGCCGTTGTTTGCGAGAGACAGCTCGGCAACGCGGCCATTGTCGTCGGTGTCGACGCCCCTCCACTCGCCGATGGGCTGGTCGCTCAGCCAGTTCTCGCTGTTCGACCAGTTGGGGCCGTCCGTCGCATTGTAGAGTGCGATGAGGGCCTCGCGGTCCGTCTCGACGGAGGTATGGGGAAGGATGGCCACGGGCGTGGGGTTGTCCACGAGTATGGGCCGAGGCGCCGGGGTCGGGACCGCGATGTCGTCGCAGACCAGCAGACCCCTAGTTGCCACCGCGTCTTGCACGGCGGCGGGTACGCACCAATCGGATGGGTTATTGCCAAGGCTGATGGTTGCATTGGTAAGGGTCCATAGTTCCGGCGGTATCTCTCCGCTCAATTCGTTATAGCTGAGAACTAGCCGGTTCAAGTTGGAGAGCTGGCCCAACTCCGGCGGTATCTCTCCACTCAATGCGTTGTCACTGAGGTCCAGAGTTGTCAGCGAAGCGAGTTGGCCCAATTCCTGGGGGATCTTACCGCTCAACCGGTTCTGGCGGAGGTCCAAATGCAACAGGTTGGCAAGGTTACCCAACTCTCCCGGAACATCCCCGCTCAGCTGGTTCTGGGAAAGGTCCAGTCTTTCCAGTTCGACAAGGTCCCCAATCTCGGGGGGAAGCTCCCCGCTCAGGCCCGCACTTTGGAACCTCAGAGCCGTTACGCGACCGTTGTCGTCAGTGGTGACGTGTGCCCATTCCCCGATGGGAACGTCGCTCAACCAGTTTGTGTTGTTGCGCCAATTTGGGCCATCCGTGGCGTTGTAGAGGGCAATCAGCGCTTCCCGGTCCGTGGCGGACGTCGACGTATCCTCAACCGCGGGCGTGGGTGCGTCCGTCCCGGCGGCAGGGATGACAACTGTGCCGTCCGCGTCGCAGGCAGAAAGGAGCGCAGCGAGAGCTAGCGTCAGGAGGACGCCGGTAACGAAACGCTCCTGTAATGAGCGGAGCATCGAGAATCTCCAAGCCTCGCGTGGAAGGGCCGGGCGTTCGGGCAATATTGGAATCAACTAAGGCCGTTGTCAAATCGACGAATGCTGCGGCGGTGGTCGCATCATGTGACATCTCATTCCTCGGTCACTCTCCCCACCACAACCCCGCTCCGCAGTGGTACCATGCGCCCTGTCAACCGCAGCCATCAATCAGGGGGGCCGACATGCCGTTTCACCTGACTCGGGAACGCGCTCAACTGGCGACGTTTGCCGCCGTGCTGCTTCTGGCGCTTGCCCTGGTTTACGTGCTGGGTTCCGTGCTGCTGCCGCTGGGCCTCAGCATCGTTATCGCCTACGTGCTGCTCCCCGTGGCCCGGTTCATCGAGCAGCGGCTGCCCTGGCGGCACGGCCGTCCCGGCCTCGCGCGGACCTCCGCCGTCGGGATAATCTACCTCGCGGCCCTGGGCGTCCTCGCGGCCGTCCTCCTCGCCGTCATTCCCGCGACGGTCGATCAGGGGCGGCAGTTCGCCGAGGACTTCCCCGAGTTCCTCCAGGACGCCCGCGTGACGATCGAGGGCTGGGTCGACGAATACGTTGACCTCATCTCCCCGGATGTGAGAGACCAGATAGAAGAGGCGCTGCAGGATGTTGGGGACATCGTCGGCAGCGCTGCCTGGAGCGTGGTCGAGCAGACCTTTGGCATCATCACCGGCTCATTTGCCCTAGTCCTCGCGCTGGCGACCGCCCCCGTGCTGGTCTTCTACCTGATGAAGGACGGCGGAGCCATCTTGCAGTCCTTGCGTGCGCCCTTTCCCGCCACCATGCACCCCTACATTCGAGACCTATTCGACATGGCGGACCGCACGCTGGGCGGCTACATCCGGGGGCAGCTCACCCTTGGCGTGGTCGTCGGCGTCATCGTGACCATTGGGCTGCTGGCGCTGGACGTCCCGTTTGCTGTGGTGCTGGGCGTCGTCGCGGGCCTCACCGAGCTCGTGCCGATCATCGGCCCATGGATCGGCGGCGCGGTTGGGGTCCTCGTGACCCTCGCGACGGAGCCGGACAAGCTGCTGTGGGTCATCCTGCTCTACCTGATCGTCCAACTGCTGGAGAACACCCTGCTGGTCCCGCGGATTCAGGCCGAAACGCTGAACCTGCATCCCGTGGCCGTCATTCTCGTCATCACGATCGGCAGCCAATTCTTCGGCCTGTGGGGCGTCATCCTCGGCCCGCCGCTGACCGCCCTTGGCCGTGATGTCATCGTCTACTTCTGCCGGCAATGGAACGCCGCGCCGCAGGCCGATGCGCCGCTGCTGGACGCAACCGGCGTCCTCGTCTCGCTTGAGGACGCTTCCGATGAAGCCGAGACAGCCGGTGACGACGCGGGAAAGGACTAGCGCTTCGCACAGGCAACCCGCCCTCCCCGCGATGGTACACTGACGCCATGCCCATCCGAGTGCTGCCCCACGAGGTCGCCGCGCGCATCGCGGCGGGCGAGGTCGTCGAGCGGCCCGCCTCCGCCGTCAAGGAGCTCGTCGAGAACGCACTTGACGCCGGCGCGACCTCCGTGCGCGTCGAGGTGCAAGCGGGCGGGCTTGGCGGCGTGCGCGTCGTCGACAACGGCTGCGGCATCCCGGCCGCCGACGTGGCCAGCCTCTTCCAGCGCCATGCCACCAGCAAACTCACTGCCGCCGAGGACCTGCAGAGCATCGAGACCCTCGGCTTCCGCGGCGAGGCCCTCTACTCGCTGGCCGCCGTGGCCGAGGTGTCGGTGCTGACGCGGACGCCGGACTCGGACGCCGCAACCTACGTCGAGGCCGCGAACGGGCGCATCCTGCGGCAGGAGCCGCGCGGCGGGCCCGTTGGCACAACCGTGTCCGTCGAGAACCTCTTTGACCAAGTGCCGGCGCGGAAGAAATTCCTGCGCTCGCCGCGCTCGGAGCTGAGCCGCGTCAACGGCGTCATGACCAACTACGCCCTCTCCTACCCCGGCGTGCGCTTCACCCTCGTCGCCGACGGCCGGACTGCCTTCACGTCGCCGGGCGGCGGAGGGCTGCGCGAGGCGGCGTCGGCCGTCTACGGCCGCGAGGCCGCGCAGGCCTTCCTTGAGGTCGACGCGCCCGCTGCGAACGACATCGGCGTGGCGGGCCTCGTCAGCCCGCCGGAATCGACACGCGCGAACCGCAGCGGCATCACCCTCTTCGTGAACCGCCGGCCCGTGCAGCACCGCTCGCTCACCTACGCCGTCACCGAGGCTCACCGCGGCATTCTGCCCGCCGACCGCTTCCCCGTCGCCGTGCTGCTGCTCGACGTGCCGCCGCAGGACGTCGACGTGAACGTGCACCCGACGAAGGCGGAGGTGCGCTTCCGCCGCGAGGGCGACGTGTTCAGCGCGCTGCAGAAGGCCGTGCGCGAGACGGTCATCGCCGTCGCGCCGGTGCCGGAGATCGTGTCCGGCACAGTGGGCGCGCCGACAGCGTTTGGGCGTCTAACTACCGCGCCCCGTGAACCCGAGGCGTCGCCGTGGGCGCCGGAAGCGCCCCCTCAGGCGCAGTTCGGTCTGCCGAGCATGCCGGAGGCGGACGCGCCGTCGACCGTCACGCTCATGCCGGACGCCGGGTCAGATGCGCCTCCGCCGCCGCGGCAGGAGCATGCGCCGGTCTCGATGATGCAGGCGCTGCCCGCGCTGCGGGTGCTGGGGCAGACGCAGGAGACGTACATCGTCGCGGAGGGCCCCGACGGCCTCTACCTCATCGACCAGCACGCGGCCCACGAGTGCGTCGTCTACGAGCGGTTGCGGAGCGCCGCCGTCCGCGCCGCGCCGGAGGTGCAGGGGCTGCTGGAGCCGGCCGCCGTCGCGCTCTCGCCGGCGCACGAGGAGACGGTGCACGACCACCCGGACCTGCTGGCGCAGTACGGTTGGCTGCTTGAGCCCTTCGGCGACCGTACGTGCCTGCTCCGGGGCGTGCCCGCCGTGCTCGCGACCCGCGACCCGGCGAAGGCGTTCCTCGACATGCTGGAGGCCGCCGCGGCCGCCGCCGAGTTCTCGACGTGGGAGGACCGCATCTCCGCCACGGTCGCCTGCCACGGCTCGGTGCGTGCCGGGCAGACGCTCAACCGCGAGGAGATGGTCGAGCTCGTGCGCCTCCTCGAACGCACGCAGCAGCCGCACACCTGCCCCCACGGCCGCCCGACGATGCTGCACCTCAGCGCCAACAACCTGGAACGCGAGTTTGGAAGAAGGTAGACACCGCATGCGATCGATTCATCGAGTCCTCTTGCCGGTCCTAGCGGTCTCGGCAGCCGCGCTCCTGGCTGGTGGTGTCTCGTACGCGTCCCCGACCGCCCTCGCGCAAGGGGCGAGTGTCGCCGCGTTCACGTACCTGTTCGACAGCGATGCCGAGGGGTGGACGGCGGGCTTCGCCGACCTGCCCGTTGACCATGACCAGCAGACTTTCGAGCTCGATTCGGGTCACCGGGCGCTGCCGGACGGGCTCCACCAGAGCAGCGGCATGTTCATGCAGGGCCACAACCGCAGCGCTGACCTATTCATGTACCTGAAGCGGCAGGTGGACGGCCTGCAGCCGAATACCACCTATGACGTGTCGGTGACTATTGACCTGGCAACCAATGTTCAGGCCGGTCTCTTTGGAATCGGAGGCGCGCCGGGCGAGAGCGTCTTCGTCAAGGCGGGCGCGTCGACAGTCGAGCCGACGGCGGCGGAGGGCGACAACCGCCACCTGCGCATGAACATCGACAAGGGGAACCAGAGTCAGGGCGGCGCCGACATGGTGGTCATCGGCAACGTCGCGCACAGCGAGGTTACGGGCAGGGAGCACCGTCTCAAGACCCTGGACAACGAGGGACAGCCCCTCAGCGTCGAATCGGACGGCAGCGGCCGCGTGTGGCTCATCGTGGGTACGGACTCCGGCTTCGAGGGACTGACTGCCATCTACTACGCGCGCATCGCCTACACGCTGACCGGCCCCGAGCCGGCGCCCGCTACCGGCGGCGCATCGCTCCCCGGGTGGGCGATGGCCTACGTGGTGGCGATCGGCGCGGTTGTGACCGCAATAGGCGTGGTCCTGCTGGTGCGCAGCCGGCGCAGGCGGGCGTAGCCTCTACGCCTCCTCCGGCTCGATGAGGCCGTAGTCGCCGTCGTTGCGGCGGTAGAGGACGTTGTGGTCGCCTGTTGCCGCGTTGTGGAACAGGTAGAAGGAGTGCTCCAGCAGCTCCATCTCCAACACCGCCTCATCCACGGACATCGGCTTCATGGCGAAGCGCTTGGAGCGCACCACGCGGCCCAGCTCAAGCTCCTCCGGCTCGTCCTCGTCGGGCTCGTCGACGGGAGGCGCCTCGAGCTCGCGGATGCTGTGGATGTCGCCGTGGCGATGGGCTGCCTCGCTGCGGTATGCGCGGCTCTTGAAGTGGGCCACGCGCCGGTCGAGGGTGTCGGCGAGGGCGTCGACGGCGGCCTGCACCGTCGGGGCTCGCCGTTGCCCGCGAAGCAGCGTGCCGTTGCACCGCAGCGTCACTTCCACCAGGATGCGGTCCTGCTGCGAGCGGGTCTGCTCCTCGGACACCACCACGTGGGCGTCCACGGGCAGGTTCACGCGGCCCTCTATGCGCTCCAGCTTCCTGGTCAGGTAGTCGCGGGTCCCCTGGGAGAGCCGATGGTTCCTTGCCTGAATCTGCATCTCCATCCGCGCGCCTCCTGTGTGGTGTAGGGGTTGACCGGCGCCGCAGCTGGGAGCCGCGCCCGGTCGACCGGAGCCGCCCTCTGAGAGGGATACCTATTCTAGTGACATATGGCCCTAGCAATCAAGGCAACGGACGGGCAGGCCGGGGGATATTGCTAGATCTCGCGGGCGAAGGTCAGCCCCCACGTCCGACGAGCGCCGGCCTGCCGGAGCGTCGCCGCACACGCCTGCAGCGTCGCGCCGGTGGTGGTGACGTCGTCGACGATGACGATCGACTTGCCGATGGCCTCGCGCTGCGCCTTGAACGCCCCCTCGACGTTCGCCTGCCGCTCCTCCCTCGACGCCGACCGCGCCTGCGGCCCCGCGCTCTCCGTCCGCGCCAGCAGCCCCGCGTCGACGGGCGCCTCGAGCCACCGGCCGACCTCGCGGGCCAGCAGCTCCGCCTGGTTGTAGCCGCGCTCGCGCTGCCGCGATCGGTGGAGCGGCACGGGCACGATGACGTCGGGCGACACGCCGTGCCGTTGGAGGTGCTGCGCCATCGCGGCGCCCATCGGCGCGGCCAGCCCGCGAACGCCGTTGTACTTGAGCCGGTGGACGGCCTTCTGCGCCGCGCCCTTCATCTCGAACGGCGCCAGCACCAGTTGCAGCCCGACGCCGGTAGTGTCGGCGGCCCGCGGCGTCTCGGCGATGCACCGGTCGCACAGGAACGCCCCCTCGCGGCCGCACCCCACGCAACGCCGCGGCAGCAGCAGGTCCAGCGCAGCGGACGCGACGCGGCGGATGGCGGTTAGGGTTGGCATGGTGGGAGGAATTGTAGCATTTGACAAGATCTGCAGACCCAACGCAGGAAAGCTGAGCTCATTCACTAGGTGGCGACGCTTGGCCCCACTCGTTGTAGCCCCAGCAGGAGACGCCCCCGTCCTTGCGTAGACCGCAAGTGTGCCAGGTGCCCGCGCTTATCTCCTTGAACCGCTCGCCTTGTGGTGCATCTGTCCGTGGGGCGTCAACGGCCCACCCGATTCCCCACGACTGCAAGACTCGCTCCGTTGTCCAGTTTTCAGCGGTAGTCCCCGGGGACCTCCAAGGATCCGCATACCGCTCCCAGTCGAACCCCCAGCAATCCACCGACCCATTCGACAGAAGCCCGCACGAATAGAAATTTCCTAAGGCGAACGCTGAGAACGGCCCTACTCCCTCCGGAGGGAGCTGACCTGCCGTATCGTGGCCCCAACAGAGGACACTGCCGTCCGAATGCAATCCGCAGTAATTGGCGAACCCCGGCACTATTGAAACGAACTGCTCTCCCGCTGGCGTCTCTTCTACTTCTTTATGCAATTCACTCGGGTTAAAGGATTGACGAAAGTAAACGCAGAGACCACTGCCATCCTCGCGTAGACCACAAATTTCCGGACTTGTAGGGCTTCCACTTATCTCTGCTATCTGTTCCCCTTCGAACGGCTCAAATTCACCCCTCGATTCTAGGGGATCCTCCCCCGAGTACCCCGTCCAACAGATAACAGTGCCATCCGACCGCAGCCCACAGGTGCCGTTGTTCATGGCGGCAATGGACGTGAACTGGTCTTCTGCTGGCGGAAAGGGTTGAAAGCCAGGGTTGCGAGCAAGGGAGTCTTCGGTTGCCTCTGGGAACCTCACAGACAAGTCAAGGCCCCAGCAAGCGGTGGTGCCGCTCTCCCGTAGCCCGCATGTGTGAAGTGCGCCAGCAGTGATCGACGTGAAGCGTTCGTCCTCAGGAGCACGCAACTGACCCCACAGGTCGTCCCCCCAACATGCGACGCTGCCGTCGGGACGCAGGGCGCAGGTGTGGTCCGCACCCGCGCTCACCTGAACGAAATCACCGCCGCCGCCGCACGCCGCGAATGCCGCAGCGACCATCGCCAAGGCGGCGATGCGCCACATGTGATGCAGAATCTGTTTCACCCCAGCTCCTTCTCCATGGTCCACACCTCGGCCGATTTGGCCACCATGCGCACCAGCCTCCCTCCGATTGCCTGCGTCCGCACGTACCCCATGCGCTCGTACAGGCGGATGGCGCCCTCGTTCTCCGAGATGACGCTGAGGGCCATCCTGGGCATCCCCATCGCGCGTCCCCTTGCCTCCGCCGCTTCCAGCAGCAGCGTGCCGACGCCCTTGCCGCGTGCTGCCGGCGCCACTGCCAGTTGGTCGACGACCAGCGCGTCCTTCCGCGGCGGCGAGTACAGGACGAGCATGTTGGCGAGGATGAGGGCGGCTCGCCACGGTGAGAAGCGCAGGAACAGGGACTTGGGCCGGAAATTGTAGATCTCCACGCCGGGCGATTGGAGCCCCAGGATGCCCTGCAGCTCGCCGTCGGCGGTGGCCGAGAGGCAGGCCGCCGGGTTGACGCCGTCGTGGAACAGACGGACGAAGTCCTCGGCGTCCCTGAAGCCGATGTGCAGCTTCTTCGCGAAGGCCCCGAACAGTATCCGCAGCGCGTCCTCGACGTGCTCGGCCGCGAGGCCCTCCGTGATGGTGACGTCCCCTTCGGACACTAGCCTGGCACCCGGCCCGCGCGCCTACCCAATGCGGTCCATCGGCATGTTCACCCACGCGCTCATCTCGTGGGGCGACGTGACGACGGCGTCTGTCTTGGCGATGTACTCGGGGCCCAACTCGTCCATCGACGTGACGCCCAGCAGGCCCATGGCGCTGGTCATCTCGTCCTCGAGGATCTCCAGCATGTTCACGACGCCGTCGCTGCCCGCCGCCGAGAGCGCCCAAGCCTGCAGCTTGCCGATGGCGACCGCCTTCGCGCCGAGCGCGACCGCCTTCAGCACGTCGCTGCCGCGCAGCACGCCGCCGTCGACGATGATCTCCGCGCGGCCGTCCACCGCCTCGACGATCTCCTGCAGCACCTCCATGGAGCCGAGCCCGTGGTCGAGCTGCCTACCGCCGTGGTTCGACACCCAGATGACGTCCACGCCGTGGTCGACGGCGATGAGCGCGTCCTCAACCGTGGCGATGCCCTTGATCATGAAGGGAAGCCCCGCCAGGTCGCGGATGCGGTCCATCAGGTCCCACGTCAGCGCCGCGCCGTAGTACGGGTCTCGGGGCGCGCGGCGCGTCGGCTGCACCCACCGCTCGACCATGACGCGCTCGCGGCGGCTGTAGTGCTGCACGTCCACCGTGACGCAGAGCGCCTTGTAGTCGGCCTCCACCACGCGCCCGATGATGTCTTCGATCCATGCCCAGTCGCCGTGCACGTAGAGCTGGAACATCTTGGGGTAGTCGACGCAGTTGGCCGTTTCCTCCAGCGTGGGCGCGGTGACCGAGCTCAGCACGTGCATGATGCCGTACTCCGCCGCCGCCCGCGTCGCAGCCACGCCGCCCTCCGGGTCGAAGACCTGCAGCGACCCGACCGGGGCGAGCATGACGGGGATGCGCAGATCGTGCCCCAGGATGGTCGACGAGGTGTCAATGCTCGACACGTCCCGCAACACCCGCGGGCGGAATGCCAGCCGGTCGAAGGCCAGCCGGTTGCGCCGCAGCGTCGTCTCGGACTCGGAGCCGCCGACCAGGTAGTCCCAGACGCCCTGGTGCACGCGACGCCGCGCCAGTTGGATGATTTCTTCCGTGCTCACAAAATCGGCCATTGCGGTCCTCCTCCGGGGTGTCGTTCGTGTTAGTGGGGCTCCACGTCGGCGCGGATCTCGACGCCCGCGCGCTCCTCCTGCAGCAGCGCCACGGAGCTCGTGTCGAGATTCCCGCGGCCGCTCTTCGACATGTCGTCGTACTCCTGGTAGGCCAGCGGGCCAAGCTGCAGCGGCACGCCGAACTGCTCCGCCAGCTCGATCGCCAGGCCAAGGTCCTTGCGGACGAGGTCAACCGTGAACGTTGGTGCGAAGTTGCCCTTGAGGAGGGCGGGAGGGTAGCGCCACTGCATGGACCGGGTGTTGCCAGTGCTGCGGCTCACGGCCTCGAAGAGCGTGCCCGCGTCCACGCCGGCCTTCACGCCGATGGAGAAGGCCTCCGCCAGCAGCGGCTGCAGCGAGAGCGTGATGTAGTTGTTGACCAGCTTGCACACCTGCCCGGCGCCCGCGGGCCCGCAGTAGAAGGGCTTGTCGCCGATGCACCGCAGCACCGGCAGCAGCTCCTCGTACAGCGCACTGTCGCCGCCGACCAGCAGCGCGAGCGTGGCTTCCTCGGCGCCGATGGTGCCGCCGCTGACCGGGCAGTCGAGCATGCGAATGCCCTTGGCCGCCAAATCGGCGTGCAGCCGTCGCGTCAGGACGGGCGAGTTCGTCGAGAGGTCGACGTACACCTGCCCGTTCGACGCCCCGGCCGCGATGCCCTCCGACCCCAGCGCCACCGCCTCGACCTCCACCGGCCCCGGCAGCGACGTGAACACCACCTCCGACGCCTGCGCCACCTGCTGCGGCGTGTCGCCCCAGTTCGCGCCGGCCTCGAGGAAGGGCGTGGCCGCCTCCCGGCGAATGTCGTGCACCGTTATGGTGTGACCCGCCGCCTGCAGGTGCCGGGTCATGTGCCGTCCCATCGCTCCCAGGCCGATGAATCCAACGTCCAAGTCGTCCTCCTAAGGGCTGTCTCTCGTTCTACCGCGGCTCGATGTCTGCGCGGATCTCGACGCCCGCGCGCTCTTCCTGCATCAACGCGACGGAGCCCGTGTCCAGCAGCCCACGATCGCGCTCCGCGGATGCCGCGTACTCGCCGAGCGCTATCGGCCCGAACTGCACCGGCACCCCAAAATCCTCGGCGAGCTGCAGCCCCAGCGTCAGGTCCTTGCGGCCCAGGTTCACCGTAAACCCGGGGGCAAAGTTGCCCTTGAACAACCCCGTCGGGTAGCGACGCTGCATGGTTTGCGTGTTGCCCGTGCTCCGGACGATGGCCTCGTACAGCGTGCCCGCATCGACGCCCGCCTTCACGCCGATGGAGAAGGCCTCCGCCAGCAGCGGCTGAACCGAAAGCGAGATGTAGTTGTTGACCAGCTTGCACACCTGCCCCGCGCCGGCGGGCCCGCAGTAGAAGGGCTTGTCGCCGATGCACTGCAGCACCGGCAGCAGCTCCTCGTACAGGTCCTTGTCGCCGCCGACGAGGAGCGCGAGCGTCGCCGCCTCCGCGCCGACGGTGCCGCCGCTCACCGGGCAGTCCAGCATGCGGACGCCCTGGGCGGCGAACTCGGCGTGCAGCCGCCGCGTCAGGACGGGCGAGTTCGTCGACAGGTCGACGTACACCTGCCCGCTCGACGCCCCGGCGATAATGCCGTCGGTCCCGACTGCCACGGACTCGACGTCCGCCGGCCCCGGCAGCGACGTGAACACCACCTCTGCCGATTGAGCCACCTGCTTGGGCGAATCGCCCCAGTTCGCGCCCGCCTCCAGGTAGGGCGTCGCCGCCTCGCGCCGGATGTCGTGCACCGTCATAGTGTGGCCCGCCGTCTGCAGGTGCCGCGCCATGTGCCGCCCCATCGCTCCCAGGCCGATGAATCCCACGTCCATGTGATCCCCTTTCGTCTTCTCCGTCATTCCCGCGAAAGCGGGAATCCAGGGGCCCGGCAGCAAAGCGTAGGGGCAACCCTTTTGGTTGCCATTCCTCCATCCCTACCCCTGCGCCAGTTCGTCCTGCAGCCACGCCCTGAAGGCGGGGCCGATGTCGGACCGCCGCAGCGCCAGCGACACCGACGCCCGCAGCATCCCCATCGGGTTGCCGGCGTCGTAGCGCGTGCCGGTGAACCGCCGCGCGTACACCGGCTGCTCCTCCAGCAGCAGCGCGATGCCGTCGGTGAGCTGCAACTCGCCGCCCGCGCCGGGGGTGACCCGCTCCATCGCGCCGAACAGCTCCGGCGTCAGCACGTAGCGCCCCACGATGCCCAGGTCCGAGGGCGCCTCGGCGGCTGGCGGCTTCTCCACCATGCCGAGCACCCGAATGGCGTCGCCGTCGGCCTCGCCGGGCGCGACGACGCCGTAGCTGCTGATCCGCTCCGGCGGCACCTGCTCGACGGCGATGACCGACGCGTCGTGCGCCGTCGCCGTGTCGAGCAGCTCGCCGATGGCGGGGGCCTCGCCGCCGCCGATGACGTCGTCCGGCAGCATGACGGCGAAGGGCTCGTCGCCGACGGCGTTGCGCGCCGTGTAGACGGCGTGCCCCAGCCCGAGCTGCTGGTGCTGCCGCACGAAGATGAACTCGGCCTCCTCCCGCACGCGCCGCATGGCCGTTGCGAGAGACGTCTCGCCCCTGCGCTCCAGCAGCTCTTCGTACTGCGGTGCAGGGTCGAAGTAGTTGGCCATCGCGTCCTTGCCCTGTGACGTCACGATGACCATCTGCGACAGCCCGGCGTCCAGCGCCTCCTCCACGATGTAGTGGAGCAACGGCCGGTCGATGAGGGGCAGCAGCTCCTTGGGCACGGCCTTGGACGTCGGCAACTGCCGGGTCCCGAGACCCGCCGCCGGAATCACCGCCTTGCGCACGTCCATGACACGACCTCTGCATTGCTGTGCATCGCACGTTTAGGGCCGCAGGGATTGTACCACGCCCACTTTCGCGGCAACCGGGGGTTGACGGTCAGTCCTTTGCGCATCATGCTAATGCAAAGTAATGTCATATAATGTCTAGTGAAGTACGCGACTACACCCTTGGAGGAAACGTATGACACAGATCACGGCACGCGTGCCCGAGGAACTGGCACAGGCTCTGGACGCGGCCGCCGCGCAGCTTCGACGGAGCCGTGCAGAGGTGGTCCGCCAGGCGCTCGAACGCTACTTGGAAGACTTTGACGACCTTGCTGTCGCGCTGGAACGCCTCAGCGACCCCGCAGACCCCGTATTGGACTGGGATGAGGTAAAGCGTGGGCTTTTCGGTACGGATTAAGGGAAGCGCGGCCAAGGAACTGGCAGCGCTCCCAGAAGCTACGCGGACCCGGATAGCTGACGCTATCGACGGCCTCAGTGAGCGCCCATACGCGGGCAGTCGCCTCAAGGGCGACCTGCGGGGCCTGCGCCGCATTCGCGTCGGCGACTACCGCATAATCTACGAGCTACAGGACGAGGTGCTTATCGTCCTCGTCATCCGGGTCGCCCACCGCCGGGAGGCTTACCGCTAAGCCACTCCCCCGCCCACCCCGTCCCGTCGTTCCCGCAACAATGGGAACCTCACCCAACGCGCCCCGGTCAGTCTCAATTCGCCCGGGCTGGTCTCTCTGTATTGAAATCCAGTGCGAAACTACTGGTACACTGACTGTTGCGGGTCGAACTGAACGCGTGAAGGGGGACGGGTAGTTGAGGAGAGGCGTAGCGAGCAGATTCCTTCTTGCGGCTGCATTGTGCGGCGCGTTGCTGTTCGTTGGTTGCGAGAGCGAGACCCCCGCGCCCGGCACGGAGACGCAGGAGGAGATCGTCGAGCGGTTGCGCCGCAATGCCGTCCGGTTCCAGTACGACGTCGGTACTTACGGCGGGGCGATCACCTACGCCACCATCTCGGAGCCGCTGACCTTCAACCTCGTGCTGGCGAACGACGCGGGCTCGTCGGGCTACCTCAGCTACGTGTTCGAGGGCCTCACGGAGACCTCCTGGCTGGACGACTCCATCGAGCCGGCCCTCGCGGAGTCGTGGGAACACTCCGACGACGGGCTCGAGTGGACCTTCAGCCTGCGCCGCGACGTCACCTGGCACGACGGCGAGCCGTTCACCGCGCGCGACGTTGACTTCACCTTCAACGACATCATCTACAACGACGACATCCCCACCACGGACCGCGAGGCCTTCGTCTTCAACTACATCGACGAGGCGACAGGCGAGTGGACCGAGGGGCGGATGACGGTGACGGCGCTCGACGATTACACCGTGAAGTTCGTGCTCCCCGTATCGTTCGCGCCGTTCCTCCGCTCGATGGGGTACGCCATCTACCCCGAGCACGTGCTTGGCCCGTACGTCGAGGCTGGCACGTTCGAGGAGGTCTGGGGCCTCGACACGGACCCGTCCGAGGTCATCGGCACCGGTCCCTTCACCATTGCCAGCTACGCACCCAAGGAGCGGCTCACGCTCACCCGAAACCCCAACTACTGGATGCAGGACAGGGACGGCAACAACCTCCCCTACCTGGATGAAATCGTCTACCTCCTCGTTGAAGAGCTTGAGCAGGAACTGGAGCTCTTCCAGGAGGGCGTTTCGGATGCGCACGGGGTGCTTGGCGAGGAGTACCCCACGCTCGAGCCCCTGCAGGAGGACGGCAACTTCACTGTCTACGCGCGCGGCCCCGGCTTCGGCACCACGTTCCTTACCTTCAACGTCCATCCCGGAACGAACCCGGACGGCGAAGCCTATATGCGGTCCGAGGCGCGGGCGTGGTTTGAGAATCAGGAGTTCCGGCAGGCCGTCGCGCACAGCGTGGACAAGGACACCATCATCGAGGAAGCCCTCGGCGGCCTCGGCTACCCGCAGTGGTCGTCAATCAGCCCCGCCACGGGCGACTTCCACAACCCGGACATCCAGCGCTACGAGTACGACCTCGACGCGGCGAACGACCTGCTCGACGGCCTCGGCTGGGTCGACTCCGACGGCGACGGCGTCCGCGAGGACGGCGCGGGGGAGCCCATCTCTTTCACGATGTTGACCAACGAGGGCAACACCGTTCGTGAGAACGCTTCGAGCATTATCCAGCAGGGAATGCAGGCCATCGGTCTTGGCGTCGACCTGCAGCTTATCGACTTCGGAGAGCTCGTTGGGCAGTTGACGGCGACCTACGACTGGGAGACGGTCGTCATCGGCTTCACCGGCGGCCCGGACCCGTACGGCGGCATCACCTTCTGGCACAGCGACGCCGACTTCCACCTCTGGTACCCCAACCAGCCCGAGCCCGCGACGGCCTGGGAGGCCGAGATCGATGACCTGTACACCTCGGCCAGCCAGGAACTCGACCATGACGAACGGGTGCGGATGTACCACCGGGCGCAGGAAATCGCGGCGGAGCAGGCGCCCGTCATCTTCACGGCGCTCTCGGAGCGGCTGAGCGCGGTGCGCAACGTCTTTGGCAACGTCACGCCCACGCTCTACGGGCTATGGGACGACCGCTACATCTACCGCACGGACGGCTAGCTGCCCCGACCCGCTCAGACGGCGTACCCGCGCCCCGCCCCCCCAGCGCGAGCGTGGCGCCTATTTCTTCGCGCCGAACGGCATCGGCAGCAATTGCACCACAAACACGGCAAAGAACCCCAACCATGCCAGCGCATAGCCCGAGCCCATGGTGATATCTATACCATATCTATCCCAATCGGAGCTGCCGAACACCTCGGTGACATACAAAGGTACGCTGATGAATACCACGATCAGCGCGAAAGCGCCCACCACTGCCACGATCGCGCAAATCAACCGGCCCATGATCTTCCCCCTGATTGCGAGGGAAAGGACCGCCCCAAGAAGCGCGACCAAAGCCGTGAAGTAGATAGAGCCCCGGACCAGTCCATAGTCCTCAGTGTCCCGTACTTCTTCGTTGGTAAAGGCCCCTATGCCGGTATGGCTGATCTCATCCCCGTCGGCATCTATTGACACCCACATTGGGAGAAACATTGCCAGTACGAACACGAACAGCGCCGCTGATATATAGACCCTGAGCAGCGGAATTGTCCGTCTGGTCTGGCTGCCGGCCTGACCCGACGCGCTCGCGACGGCCTCGCCGCCCGCACTGGTGCCGTCGTCCGCGCTGGAGTCGCCGCCCGACTCGGCTGGCGCGCTCGCCCCGGCCGAGTCGACGGTGCGCGCGCCGCTGGCAGACTCCGGCAGGTTCAGCCATCCCTTCTCACTGGCGTATGCGATCCCTCCCGCTATCGCGATCGCAAGGCCGCCCAGGATGCCCAACAAGCCGATCAGCTCGAGTAACAGTTCAATGAGGCTGGACGCGAAGTCGCTGCGAACTATGGACCCCACGACAATCACCCCAAGGCCAATGACAACCAGCCCCAGGTCGCCAAGCTTGTCACGGAGTGGGTTGTACCGCCGAAGCATTCCCAGTATTTCCACAGCCTTCCTCCCCTCACATGCCCTGCGTCCAAGAGGGCCCCGGCGCGCAGGACATTCGGCTCCATCCCGGCATACAGTCGAACGGTGTCGGCATTTTACCACCATTTGCGAAAAAAACAGAAGAGACCTCAATTTCATCCGTTTCCGCTAGCATGAACACAGCAAGAAAGCCGTTTACAGTGCCAGACCGAATACTTGTTGAGAGTTCTTAATCTTGGCAAGCATTCCGGGCGTAATACGACCGTGTCAATACTCCGTCCCAATACACGACATCGCCGGGCTGGTACGAATAGCCTACAAAGAGCGACCGGCCCACGGAGACCATGTCACCCTACCTGCGAAACGTTGGCATAAGGTCCATTGCGGTCTCTTTCCGCTTGACGCTTATGACATATCAGGACTAGGCTCCGCGAAAGCTGGTAGGCAAGTCTCACTCGCATGTTGCCAGAGCGCCGCCCGCCCCACAGTGCGCCGCCGGCTCCTCCCACCTCCTTGCGCGTCGAGAGGCTGGGGCCTGGGTGGCCCCTCCTACATCTGACCAACGACTAGGAGGAACGGATATGAAAGCCCGCTTCCGACTCTTTCTCGTCATCGCAATTGTGGTCCTGGCCTTTCCAGCGCTTGTTCCGGCCTGCGATGGAGGGGAACCGGCACGCTCCACCTCGTCCGATGATTCTCGACCGACAGAGGACGCCGCAACCAGCGACGCCGGTGAAGACGACGGGGCAGCAGAAGCGCCGTCGGTGGGGCTGGGGTCCATCGGGTTGAGCGGTGACACGGCCGGCGACGGGGATGGCGTGCTCGTGGCAGCAGCAACGGCGGCGCCGACCGCGACCGCGGAGGCCGGCAGCGGGGAAGGCGTGCTCGTGGCAGTACCAACGTCGACACCGACCGAAACAGGATCAGGGTTCACCTCCGTCAGCGCGGGGGAAACCCACACATGCGGTTTGCGGGCGGACGGCTCTATCGCCTGCTGGGGGGACGATCTCCGGGGCCAGGCCACCCCGCCGCAGGGGCAGTTCGCCTCCGTCAGTGCCAGCTTCCAACACACCTGTGGTTTGAGGGTGGATGGCACTGTCGCCTGTTGGGGGGGCAACGACTATGACCAATCCACGCAGCCGGATGGGGAGTTCGCCTCCGTCAGTGCGGGGGGTGTCCACACCTGTGGCGTGAGGTTGGATGGCTCCGTCGCCTGCTGGGGACTCGATGAAGATGGACGAGCCTCGCCGCCGGAGGGGGAGTTCGCCTCCGTCAGCGCGGGGGGGTTCCACACCTGTGGCGTGAGGTTGGATGGCTCCGTCGCCTGCTGGGGAGTCGATGAAGATGGACGGGCCTCGCCGCCGGAGGGGGAGTTCGCCTCCGTCAGCGCGGGTGGGGGACACACCTGCGGAGTGAGGGTGGACGGCTCCGTCGCCTGCTGGGGGTACGGTTCTTTTCGCCAGTCTAGGGCGCCGGAGGGCGAGTTCGCCTCCATCAGCGCGGGGGTGAGCCACACCTGCGGTTTGAGGGTGGACGGCTCCGTCACCTGCTGGGGCTACTATCGTGATGGCCAGGCCACGCCGCCGGCGGGCGAGTTCGTCTCCATCAGCGCGGGGAACTACCACTCCTGTGGCGTGAAGATGGACGGCTCCATCGCCTGCTGGGGGAGGAATGATGATGGCCAGGCCATCCCGCCGGAGGGGTAGTTCGCCAACGTCAGCGCGGGGGGAACATTGCAGGAGGAACGGACATGAAAGCCCATTCCCGACTCTTTCTGTTCATCGCCATTCTGGTCCTGGCCTTTCCAGCGCTTGTTCTGGCCTGCGATGGAGGGGAACCGGCACGCTCCACCTCGTCCGATGATTCTCGACCGACAGAGGACGCCGCAACCAGCGACGCCGGTGAAGACGACGCGGCAGCAGAAACGCCAACGGTGGGGCTGGGGTCCGTCGGGTTGAGCAGCGGCACGGCCGGCAACGCCATGCCGGCAGCAACACGGGCGCCGGTACCAACGGTGGCGCCGACCGCGACCGCGGAGGCCGGCAGCGGGGATGCCGCACCCACGGCAGCACCAACGTCGACACCGACACCGGCCGCGACTGCGGGGACTGGCAACAGGGAAGGCGTGCTCGTGGCAGTACCAACGTCGGCACCAACGTCAACACCGACACCGACACCGACACCGACACCGACCGAAACAGAATCAGGGTTCACCTCCGTCAGCGCAGGGGGTGAACACACCTGCGGAGTGAGGGTGGACGGCTCCGTCGCCTGCTGGGGGTACGATGGCAATGGCCAGTCCACGCCGCCGGACGGGGAGTTCGCCTCCGTCAGCGCGGGGTGGGGCCACACCTGCGGAGTGAGGGTGGACGGCTCCGTCGCCTGCTGGGGAGAAGATGGTAATGGCCAGTCCACACCGGTGGAGGGGGAGTTCGCCTCCGTCAGCGCGGGGGTGGACCACACCTGCGGAGTGATGTTGGATGGCTCCCTCGCCTGCTGGGGGTTCGATCGCTATGGCCAGGCCACGGCCCCAGAGTGGGAGTTCGCCTCCGTCAGCGCGGGGTGGAGCCACACCTGCGGGGTGACTGTGGGCGGCTCCGTCCCTTGCTGGGGGAGCAATGGTGTTGGCCAGTCCATGCCTCAGTCGGGGGAGTTCGCTTCCGTCAGCGTGGGGCCGGCCTACACCTGCGGTTTGAGGGTGGACGGCTCCGTCGCCTGCTGGGGGGAGAATCGCTTTGGCGAGTCCAATCCACCGGAGGGAGAGTTCGCCTCCGTCAGTGCGGGGAGTGTGCACACCTGCGGTTTGAGGGTGGACGGCTCCGTCGCCTGCTGGGGGCACGATGGCAATGGCCTGTCCACACCGCCGGACGGGGAGTTCGCCTCCGTCAACGCGGGGTCGGCCCACACCTGCGGGGTGAGGGTAGATGGCTCTGTCGCTTGCTGGGGGGACGATGGCAGGGGCCAGGCCACGCCGCCGGAGGGGTAGTTCGCCTCCGTCAGCGCGGGGGGAACATTGCAGGAGGAACGGACATGAAAGCCCACTCCCGCCTCTTTCTGTTCATCGCCATTCTGGCACTGACTCTTCCGGCGCTGATGCCAGCATGCGATGCAGGGGAACCGGCACGCTCGACCTCGTCCGATGATTCTCGACCGGCAAAGGACGCCGCAACCGGCGACGCCGGTGAAGACGACGCGGGAGCAGAAACGCCGTCAGTGGGGTTAGGGTCCGTCGGGTTGAGCGGCGGCACAAACGCCTCTGGTGGGGTAACGGCTACCGCTGAGTCCCAGGCCACGTCCACGCCTCCGCTTGCGAACATATCGGCCGAAACGGACTGGGAGGCGCTTGTGGCATTCTACAACGCCACGGGCGGCCCCAACTGGAAGAATAGCGAAAACTGGCTGAGCGACACTCCGATCGGTGAATGGGAAGGCGTCGCCACCGGCGACAACGGTCGAGTCATTGCGCTGGCCCTCGCCAACAACGAGTTGGGCGGTGAGGTGCCGCCGGAGTTGGGCGGCCAAGCCAACCTGCAAAGGATGGCCCTCAACAACAACGAGTTGAGCGGGGAGGTACCGCCGGAGTTGGGCAGCCTCACCAATCTGACAAACCTGGTGCTCAACGACAACCAGTTGAGCGGGTGCATACCAAGCAGTTTGCGAGGTCAATTGAGATTCTTCCGAGGGGATGACTTGCAGTTCTGCCCGTGAGGCCCCGGCGCGCCCTGACCTCAACCGGGTGGAAACGAGCCACTGAGTGCCTCGGGCCTTCCGCTGGTCGCTCTGACCAGACCAAAGGACATTGGCGCTGTGCACGAAATTGATCGCTCGTGGGAATGACAGCCTTTGCCCCCGGCTGCGCGGCTCGCTGTATGGGCCGTTAGTGTGCCTCGCGGCGGGTCCGCCTCCCGGCAACAGCGCCGGGAGGCACGCTCTTGCGAGTCATGGCCAGGCTGGCGCCGGCCGGTAGAGTGCATGGCCAATAGTTCGACCACCCCCGGCGGCCGCGAAACGGGTCCCATGGGCCTCATCCCCTGCCGGGGCGGCCGCTCTCGGGGGGGAAGGAGGTTCGAGCCCCATTTGACACCCCTACCCTGCCGCCATACGATTGAAATGGCCGTGCTAGATGGGGAGCTGGCGGTGCCTTGTACCCGCAATCCGCCACAGCGGGGTCGAATTCCTCCCCAAGGTCTGGCCTTGCGGCCTCTGCCTGTTCAGAGTGGCGTTGAGGGCCGGGACCCGCGCGACGGACGCCCGTGAACCCCGCCAGGCCCGGAAGGGAGCAACGGTAAGCGGAAACGCCGGGCGCCGCGGGGCCACCTGGCCTGAGTCGCGAAGGCGGGTACGCTGAGGGGTCCACGATCGACGGGAGGTGCACGGTCCTCCACCAAGTTTCCACCCCCACCCCAAGGCCGTGGGAGCAGCCATGAGCCTTCCCGCACAGCCGCGCGCCGCGACCGGCGCTGCAACCGCATTGCCGACTGCCGCCGGACGACTGCTCGGCGGCATGGGCCTGCAGCCCCGCAAGGGCCTCGGCCAGCACTTCCTCGTTTCACCCAGCGTCCTCGAGCGCATCGCCGACGCCGCCGACGTCGCCCCCGCCGACACCGTCGTCGAGGTCGGCCCCGGTCTCGGCGCGCTGACCGAGGTTCTCGCCCGCCGCGCCGGGCGCGTCGTCGCCCTTGAGCTCGACGCCGCCCTCTGCGAGGCGCTGCAATCGCACTTCGCCGACCATCCCCATGTGCAGGTCATCCACGCCGACGCCCTCGAGACCCCGCTCGACGCCCTCGTGCCTGCCAGCGAGCCCTATAAGATGGTCGCCAACCTCCCCTACTACGCCGCAACCGCCATCATCCGCCGCTTCCTCGAGACCGCACACAAGCCGAGCGTCGTCGTCGCGACGGTGCAGCGCGAGGTCGCGCAGGGCATGGCGGCGCCGGAGGGCAAGCGCGGCCTGTTGGGCGTCGCGACGCAGTTCTATGGCAGCCCCCGCATCGCCTTCGCGGTGCGCCCCGGCTCCTTCCACCCGCCGCCCAAAGTGACCTCCGCCGTCGTCCGCATCGACGTTCACCCGTCGCCGCCCGTCGCCGTGCCGTCGGAGGCCGCCTTCTTCGCGCTGGTGCGGGCCGGGTTCGCCGCCCCGAGGAAGCAGATCCGCGGCGGCCTCGCCAACGCGCTGCGGCTACCGTCGACTGAGGTGGAGCGTGCGCTGACGTCCTGCGGCGTCGACCCCACGCGGCGCGCCGAGACGCTGTCGCTGGAGGAGTGGGCGGCCCTCTGCCGCGCTGGTACGGAGGCCGGATGGAGCCTCTGAGCCGGCGGGCCTACGCCAAGCTCAACCTCGGCCTAGAGGTCGTGGGCCGCCGCGACGACGGCTACCACGACCTGGTCACCGTCTTCCAGACCGTCAGCCTCTACGACCATCTCACCGCGACGCCCGCTGCCGCTCTGTCCATCCGCTGCAAGAACCCCGCCCTCACCGGCCGCCACAACCTCGTCTGGCAGGCCGCCGAGCTCCTGCGCGAGGGCTCCGGCTCCGAGCAGGGCGCGACGATCGGCCTCGTGAAGACGATTCCCGTCTCCGCGGGCCTCGGCGGCGGCAGCAGCGACGCCGCGTCCGCGCTTGCGCTGCTCGACCGGCTGTGGGAGCTCGACTGGCAGGAGGAGCGGCTCGCCTATGCCGCCGGACGCCTCGGGTCTGACGTCCCCTTCTTCCTGCGCGGCGGCGCCGCTCTCGCCCGTGGCCGCGGTGATCAATTGGAGCACCTGCCGACGCCGCCCGAACAGTGGTTCCTTCTGCTGATGCCCAACATCCGCATGCCCGGCAAGACCCCCGCCCTCTACCGCCGCCTGCGACCTGCCGATTTTTCCGACGGCTCGACGACGGAGGCGCTGGCAGAGTCGCTGCGGGACGGCGCGCCGCTGGAGGAGGCGAGCATGGTCAACAACTTCGAGCGCGCCGCCTCGGAGACGTTCCAGGGGTTGCAGCGCTTTCGCGACGCACTAGAACACGCGGCCGGCCACCCCGCGCACCTCTCGGGCAGCGGCCCCAGCCTCTTCGCTCGCGTCAACAGCAACGCCGACGGTGTCGAGGGACTGGAGGAGCTGCGAACCCTGGGCTTCAACGCGGCCCTCGTCCGCGCCGTCGACGGCGCGGAGCAGTCGTAATGCATCCGATACTCGCGGGGGTTATCAGCGGCGCCATCATGGGCCTCGGCTTCGACGTGCTCACCATCATGGCGATGCGGCGCCTCCGCGGCGACGACGCTCCGGAGTGGCTGAAGGCGGCCCTGCGCCAGCAGAGCTTTTTCAAGCTGGTCGCGCCCATGGCCCTCTTCACGCACTCGGCGTGGACGCTCGCCGGCCTCATCACCGGAGCTGTGTACTGGCTCCTCCACAGCGAGGACACCACGAGTGGCCTCGGCAGTCCCTTCCTCTGGTACACCCTCGCCGTCCTCGCCTTGTCCGCCGTCTACTTCCTCTTGACTGCGGCGGCCGGCGGTCGCATCCGAGGCTGGATGCTCCCCTCGCCCGTGCTCTTCGCCATCACCTTCGGCTGGCTCCTCCCCAACCTCGCGGGGTAGGCGTCCGAGGCGATTCCATTGGACACCTCTGTGGACAATGTCCACTTGCATGTCTCAAAATGTTAGCTATAGCCGCTATCTATCAGAAACTGGACAGTGTCCGCTTTTGCGCAGTCCGTTCCCCACGCTTGTGGCTGCGTCGCGCTATGCGCAGGAAGGAATCCTAAATGCTCAAGGACAGGGACTGTGGGTCGTTGCGGGCCGCCGACGCCGGCAGCAGTGTCGCGCTGGCGGGCTGGGTCGATCGGCGTCGCGATCACGGCGGGCTGATCTTCCTCGACCTCCGCGACCGCAGCGGCGTCGTGCAGGTCGTAATCAACCCCGAGTCCATCGAGTCGCCCTACGAGGACGCCGAGCGCGTTCGCGGCGAGTGGGTCCTGCGCATCGAGGGCGAGGTCTCCCCGCGCCCGGCAGGCACCGTCAACACCAACCTCGCTACCGGTGAAGTCGAGGTTGCCGTCCGCACATTGGCCGTGCTCAACGCGTCCTCGCCGCCGCCCTTCTACATCAACGAGGACAGCGACGTCGACGAGCAACTCCGTATGCGCCATCGCCACCTGTACCTGCGCCGCCGCCGGATGCAGGGCAACATCATCTTGCGCCACCGCATCGTCAAGCACATCCGCGACTTCCTGGACGAGCGCGACTTCCTGGAGATCGAGACGCCCATCCTCATTAAGAGCACCCCGGAGGGCGCCCGCGACTACCTCGTCCCCAGCCGCGTGCACCCCGGAAGCTTCTACGCGCTGCCCCAGTCGCCGCAGCAGCTCAAGCAGCTCCTCATGGTGGCCGGCTTCGAGCGCTACTTTCAGATCGCCCGATGCTTCCGCGACGAAGACCTCCGCGCCGACCGCCAGCCCGAGTTCACGCAGCTCGACCTCGAGATGAGCTTCGTGGAGCGCGAGGACATCCTGGAGCTCATCGAGGAGCTGTACGCGACCATGGCCGCGAAGCTGGTGCCGCACAAGACCGTGCAGCGACCCTTCCCGCGCCTCTCCCACACCGACGCCATGGACCGCTACGGCAGCGACAAGCCCGACCTCCGTTTCGGCCTCGAGCTGCGGGACGTGGCCGAGACTGTCCTCAAGAGCGACTTCCAGGTCTTCCGCACCGCGCTCGCCGAGGGCGGCCTCGTGAAGGGCTTCGCCGCGCCGGGGCTGGCGTCGCTGCCGCGGCGGCAGGTGGATGAGCTGACGGAGCTCGCACGCAGCCGCGGCGCCCGTGGCCTCGTCACCATCGCCCTCGACGGTGACTGGACGGACCCCGACGACCTGCAGGCCGAGCAGATTCGCTCGCAGGTGTCGCGCTTCTTCCCCGTCGAGCTCATGCGCGAGCTTGCCCGGACGCTGGGCGCGAAGGGCGGCGACATGATGCTGCTCGTCGGCGGGCCGAAGGGGGTTGTCTACAGCGCCCTCGGCGAGCTGCGCACGGAGGTGGCACGTCGCTGCGAGCTCGCCGACCCGGACCTCCTCGCCTACGCCTTCGTCGTCGACTTCCCCCTCTTCGGCTGGGACGACGAGGGCGAGCGGTGGGACTCGGTGCACCACCCGTTCACGTCGGCCAACCCGGAGGACGCGCCGCTGCTGGACACCGACCCCGGCGCCGCCAGCGCGCAAGCGTACGACCTGGTCTGCAACGGCTACGAGATGGGTGGCGGCAGCATCCGCATCCACACGCGCGAGATGCAGGAGAAGGTCTTCGGGCTGCTGGGGTTCTCAAAGGAGAGCATGACCGAGCGGTTCGGGCACCTGCTGTCCGCGCTGGAGTCGGGCGCGCCGCCCCACGGCGGCATCGCCATGGGCATAGACCGCGTTGCCATGCTCCTCGCCGGCGAGGACAACCTCCGAGAGGTCATCGCCTTCCCCAAGACCCAGACGGCCTCAGACCTCCTCTTCAACGCACCCTCGGAGGTGGACCAGGCCCAGCTCGATGACCTCCACCTCCGCGTGACGGAGTAGGGGGCGCCGGGGCACGGCCGCGGGACTTCAGTTCTCGCAGAACGGCAGCCCACCCAGATCGCCATTGGGCAGGTCTAGTCGGCCTCTCAACTCGCTCGGCACGCACCCAATCAAGGTGTTGCCATTGAGCCACAGGAATCGCAGTTTGGTGAGGTTGCCCAACTGTTGAGGTATTGTCCCTCTCAATTGGTTTTCGGACAGGTCTAAGTGAGCCAAATTGGCCAGGTTGCCCAACTCCCAAGGGATTTCCCCACTCAACCGATTCCCGCTTAGCGACAGCGCCCAAAGGTTGGGCAGGTTGCCCAATTGCGGCGGGATCTCCCCACTTATTTGGTTGTTTGTCAGGCCAACCTGTTCCAGTCTTGTGAGGTTGCCCAACTCCGGCGGGATATTCCCACCCAGTGGAGTCCCATGGATGCCCAAGATTCTCAATTTGGTTAAGTTGCCCAGCCATGATGGGATTTCCCCACGCAATTCGTTTTGGCCGAAGTGCAGCACCTCAAGATTGGTGAGGTTGCCCAACTCTGATGGGATCTCACCGCTCAAGTTGTTTCGCGAGAGATTCAATCCTCCTAAGTTAGCGAGTCTGCCCAACTCCGGTGGTATCGTCCCACTTAACTGGTTTCCGCCAAGGACCAGTGCCCTCAAGTTGCCCAGGTTTCCTAACCACGTGGGAATTGTTCCGCTCAATTGGTTGTCATTGAGCGACATGATCTGTAGGTTGACAAGGTTACCCAACCCCGGCGGGATCTCGCCACTCAACTGATTCCCTCCGACATACAGGTGCACCAGCTCTGTTAGATTTCCCAACTCCGGCGGAATCCCTCCACTCAGCTGGTTGTAGAGGAGAATCAGGAATCTTAGGTTGGCAAGGTTGCCCAACTCCTGTGGGATCTCTCCACTGAGTCTGTTTTCGCGGAGCCGTAGTGACGTCAATTGGGTAAGGTCGCCAAATTCTTGGGGTATCTCTCCACTGAGATCATTCCACCCAAGGTCCAGCTCGGTTAGCTTGGCGAGATTGCCCAACTGCCGCGGTATCTGCCCGGTCAGCTCATTGCTCTGGAGCTCTAGCGAAGATAAGTTGCCGAGCTTGCCCAAGTCCGGAGGTATTTCGCCGGTCAACTGGTTGTCGTGAAGGTGCAACTGGGTGAGGTTGGCGAGGTTTCCCAACTCCGCCGGGATCTCGCCACTCAGCTTGTTGTCCTGGAGCCGAAGCGCCGTCAATTGGGCAAGGTTGCCCAACTCCGGCGGAATCCGCCCGGTCAACCCGTAGTGCAGGTTCGAAGGGAACGGGAAGATTGGGCGGTCGCTAGGCCCTGAGGACGTCCTAAACAGCTGAATATTGGAGCTAATGTCCAGCACTGCCAGGTTGCTGAGGTTTCCCAACTCCCGAGGGATCTCGCCGCTCAATTGATTCTCCTGGAGCTTCAGAGACGTCAATTGGGCAAGGTTGCCCAACTCCGCTGGTATTGCTCCTCGCAACTGGTTCCCATTGAGTTCCAGGAACATCAGGTTGGAGAGCATGCCCAACTCCGCCGGTATCCCCCCGCTCAACTCGTTCTCGCCGAGTCCCAGCCGCGTGAGTTGAGAGAGATCGCCCAGCTCAGCGGGCATCGCCCCGCTCAAGCCGTTGTCAGAAAGGAGCAGCAATTGCAGGTTGGCGAGGTTGCCCAACTGCTCAGGAATCTCCCCACTAAGCTGGTTCTTCGCAAGCCCTAAGCCTGTCAGGTTGGCAAGCCCGCCAAGCTCCTCTGGTATCGCCCCACTCAACCGGTTGTTCGAAAGGAATAGCAGCTGCAGGTTGGCGAGGTTGCCCAACTCCGGCGGAATTGCGCCGATCAGGCTGTTCTCGTCCAGCCGCAGTTCAGAAAGGTCACTGAGCATTCCCAACTCCGCCGGTATCGGGCCGCTCAATGCATTGTTCCAGAGCCGCAACCCCGTTAGGTTCCCAAGCTCGCCCAACTTTGAGGGGACCTCGCCGGTCAGCTCGTTGTTGTCGAGCCAAAACAATGTCAGGTTGGCGAGCCCACTAAGTTCTTGTGGAATCCCGCCGGTCAACTGATTCCTGTTGAGTTGCAGCTGTTCGAGGCTCACCAGGCTGCCCAGTTGGCTCGGGATCTCCTCCGTCAGCTGGTTGCCGTGGAGGTGCAGTTGCGTCAAGTTCGCGAGGCTGCCCAACTCCGACGGAATCCCACCATTCAGCAAATTGTTCCCCAGCCGCAGCGCTTCCAGCTTGGCGAGGTCACCCATCCCCGGCGGAATGCTCCCGCTCAACTGGTTGCTGCTGAGATCCAACTCCATTAAGTGGGGTAGCCCGCCCACCTCTGACGGCAACTCACCGCTCAAGCCGTTGGACGGTAGCTCCAGCTGCGTAACGGTGCAGTCGTCCTCCGCAGTAACGCCAAACCACTCGTCGAGGGGCGCGTCGCTCAGCCAGCCACCATCTTGCGTCCAATTTGGCCCGTCCGTGGCGTTGTAGAAGGCTACCAGCGCGTCTCTGTTGGACAGACACACAGTCATCACCGCCGTTGGCTCAACCACTAGTACGGCGGGTGTTGGATTGGGCGTTGCTTCCGGATCCCGCACGGGTGACGGCGCGGGCGTCGCCGTAACTTCGACGGGCGTCGCCGTCGCGGCGGGCGTCGGCGCGGCCGTGGGCGTCGGATTGGCGGCGATCGTCGGCACAGCTACCGGCGAGGGCGAGGGCACAAGCTGTGGCGCAGACGCCGGCTTGGCAGTGGGCGCTGCCTCGACCGTAGGCGCGGGCGTGGCCGTGTCAACAGGCGCAACCGTCACGTCAACCGGCTCAGGCAGCGGCCCGCAACTCCCGAACGCCACAGCCGCGGCCAGCACCGCCAGCGCAAGCATGAGCGCCGCGTAGCGACGCCTGGGCGGCGAGCAGTGTTCTGGAGCTGACGCTCTAGTCAAAGCTAGCTCTCCATACTGAGGCACGGTACAGTTGGTCCCTCAATGGGCTGACGGGAGAATGTTAATTGCAGAACGGCAGATCGCTCACGAGGTCTACGCGACCGCGCAACCTGATCGGCACGCACCCACTCAATTGGTTGAGGCCTATGCTTAGATACTCCAGGTTGGTGAGATTGCCCAACTCGTGTGGAAACGCCCCGCTCAACTGGTTGCTGGATATGTCTAGATATTCCAGGTTGGTGAGATTGCTCAACTCCGGGGGTACCTCCCCGCTCAACTCGTTTAAGCTGAGGTCCAGTTGTTCCAAGTTGCCGAGCTTACCCAATTCTGGCGGAATCTCCCCGGTCAATTCATTAATGCCGATCAGCAGCCATTCAAGGTTGGCGAGGTTGCCCAACTCCGGCGGAATCTCCCCGGCCAATTGGTTGAGACCAAACCACATGTGTTCCAAGTTGGTAAGCTTGCCCAGGGTTGCCGGAATCGCCCCGCTCAACTGGTTGCCGGATATGTTCAGATACTCCAGGTTGGTGAGATTGCCCAACTCCGGCGGGATCTCTCCGGTCAACTGATTTCCGGCGAAATTCAGCCATTTCAGGTGAGCAAGGCTGCCCAATTCTCGTGGAATCTTCCCACTCAACAGGTTGCCGCCCAAGTATAGGTTCGTCAAATTGTCGAGTTGGCCCAGTTCCCTCGGAATCTCGCCGGTCAGCTGGTTTCTCTCGAGACTTAGGCTCGTCAGGTTGGTGAGTTGGCCCAATTCCTTTGGAATCTCGCCGGTCAGCTGGTTGTCGAAGAGGTGCAGTTGCGTCAGGTTCGCAAGGTGGCCAAATTGTGACGGTATCTCACCACTTAGAAGATTTCCCGCCAACTTCAACCATTCCAGGTCGCCGAGGTCGCCCAACCCCGGCGGGATGCTCCCGCTCAATTCGTTCCCAGATAGTGCAAGCCAAACCAAGTGGGTCAGACCACTCAGGTCCGACGGCAACTCCCCGCTCAGCCCGTTGGAGCCAAGGAGAAGGTGGGTAACCGCGCAGTCGTCCTCTGCCGTAACGCCGTACCATTCGTCGATGGGCGCGTCGCTTAGCCAGCCGTCGTTCCGCGACCAGTTCGCCCCGTCTGTTGCCTCGTACAGCGCAATCAGCGCATCTCTGTTGGACACGCAGACTTCTATCAATGCGGTAGCCTCAACCACGAGCTCCACGGGCGTCGGGTTGGGGGTGGCCGCCGCCGTCGGCACGGGTGAGGGCGCGGGCGTCATCGTGGCCTCCACGAGCGTTGGCGTCGCGGCAGGCGTCGGCGCGGCGGTCGGCGCTGGAGTCGTGGCAATCGTCGGCACGGCCACTGGCGAGGGCGAGAGCACGGGCGCTGGCGCTGATGCGGGTTTCTCCGTGGCCGCGGCCCACGCCGTTGGGGCGAGCGCGGGCGTGGCCGTGTCGATGGGCATCACCGTGACGTCCAACGGCTCCGGCAGCGGCCCGCAGCTCCCGAGAGCCAGTGCCGCGACCAGCAGCGCAAGCGCCGCGAGGCGACGTTGGGGCGGCAAGTGGTGTTTTGGGGCTGACTCTACGCGCATGGCCGGATCCCCTTGCCGGGACGTAAGCATCACGGCCGGTCTGGTGCGGGGGTTACCGGGTGAGAATAGCACTCATGGAACGTACCCGTCGAATCAAATCATAGGAGCGTTTAATTGTACCAGGCACGCCTCATGCGTCATTCGCTGTGGGGCTAAATGGCGCAACCCGCAGCGCCAAGGCGTGAAATCAGACGCATGCCACGCAAAATTGTTCCCTCGAGCACAGCTATAATCATGACATGCCGCCCGCAATTCACTCGTCGCACCCCCTCCGACGCATCGCGCCCACGCTCGCCCTCCTCGCCGCCCTGCTCCTCCTCGCCGCAGCGGCCTGCGGCGACGTCTTTGACCGCGTCGTGCCGCCGTCCCCACCGACGCCTGCCGCCATTGACCTGTCCCTCACCGTCGCGGAGCCGCCCGACGACCTGCCGCGCTACGACCGCGACGACTGGCGTCACTGGGTCGACGATGACGGCGATTGCCAGGACACGCGGCAGGAGGTGCTCGTCGCCGAGAGCGTGTCGCGGGTAACGTTCCGCGATGACCGCCAGTGCCGCGTCGAGGCCGGGCGCTGGCTGGACCCGTACACCGGCTCCTCCTTCACGGACCCCGGCGAGCTGGACGTCGACCACCTGGTGCCCCTCGCCAACGCGCACCGCTCCGGCGGCTGGGCGTGGTCGCCAGAGCGCAAGCGGCAGTTCGCCAACAGCCTCGGCGACGCCGCGCACCTCATCGCCGTCACGGCCTCTGCCAACCGCCAGAAGGGTGCGAAGGGGCCCGAGGAGTGGCGGCCGCCGGACATGGCGTACTGGTGCGAGTACGCAACGGCGTGGGCGCGCGTGAAGCGGGCATGGGACCTCACGGCCACCGCCGCCGAGGCCATCGCCCTGCGCGACATGCTGCGCACGTGCGACGGCCCCGTAAGCTTCGAGGCCACCGGCGACATTCCCGTCGCGCTGCCCGCCGGCACGTACGCATCGTGCGCCGAAGCCGAGGCTGCGGGCGAGCCGCGCGTGAAGGGCGCTCAAGGCGAGGGCTGGGGCTTCCCCGCGTCGCTGTTGCCGAACAGCCGCGACGGCGACAGTGACGGTGTCGTCTGCGAGGTCGCGCTGCCCGCAAGCGAGCAACCCACAGTCTCGCCGCCGCCCACCTCGACGCCCGCGTTCGTGCCCTCCGCGACGCCCCTGCCGGTCGGCGTCTACCCGTCTTGCGAGGAGGCAGCCGCCGCCGGAGAAGAGGGCGTTCAGGGCTTCATTGGCCCGGGCGTGGGATTCCCGCAAGAGCAGGTGCCCACGGCCCGCGATGGGGATGGCGACGGCATCGTGTGCGAGGTGGACCCTCCCGCGACTGCCACGCCTGCAACAGTCCCCGCACCCGCCGCCGCCACCGCCACCCCGACGCCCGCGGCCACTGCGACGCCCATACCTGCGCCCACTGCCACCCCGTCGCCGGCGCCGACTGCCACGCCAACACCCGCCGGCGCCCGCACGTACGCCTCGTGCGAGGAAGCCGAGGCCGCTGGGGAGACTCGCGTGCAGGGCAGCATTGGCGAGGGCTGGGGCTTCTCCGCGGAGCTCGTCCCGAGCGCCCGTGACGGCGACGGTGACGGCGTCGTCTGCGAGGTGCGGCGCTCCGCGTCGTCGAGTACCTCGGCGGACCCCACGGCGACGCCCACCGTTGCGCCCGGCAGCGAGGGCACCTATGCTTCCTGCGACGAGGCGGAGGCGGCGGGCGAGCCGCGCGTGCAGGGGTCGAGCGGACCCGGCCGGGGCTTTGCGGCGGAGCTCGTGCCAAGCGCCCGTGACGGTGACGGCGACGGCGTCGTCTGCGAGGAGTAGCGCGACATGGTGGACTTCAATAGCATCAAGACGGTCACCGTTCCCGTCGGCGACGGCAGCATAGAGTACTACTACTATGAGCTGGGCGACCCGGCGGGCGAGCCTGTCGTGTTCCTGCATACGGGCGGCGCGGGCACCTCCGCGTACCAATGCTGGCGGCTGAATTTGGATGCCGTCGCGGATGCGGGCTACCGCGTCATCGCGCCGGACAACCCCGGCTTCGGGCGCACGTCGCCCGGCAACGCCGTCGAGGGCCTGAACGCCTTCCTCGACGCCCTCGGCATCGACCGCGCGCACCTGGTCGGCAACTCCGGTGGCGGCATGACGGCCACCAACTTCTCGGCCCGCTACCCGGACCGCGTGCGCAGCCTGACCCTCAGCGGCGGCGAGCCCCGCGTCGACAATGAGCCGACAAAGCCCATCGTCCCGCTGCTGGGCCAGACGGCCCGCATGAACTTCGCTCGCGCCATGATGGCCAAGCCCGAGCTCACCTTCGACGACATGCGCAACGCCACAGCCGACTTCTTCTACGACCGCAACCACCCCGAGATCGACGCGACGGCGCAGCTCCGACTCGATTCCCTCGCGGCCCCGGCCCTGCTTCAGCACACGCGGGACGAGGCCATCGGGCAGATCAGCCGGGGACGTGCCGCCACGCCGGACGAGGTGTACGCCGCCATCACGGCCCCCACCTACCTCCTCCACGGCCGCGACGAGCCGTACTTCTACAGCGCAGAGGACCAGCCGATACTCATCGACGCGGCCATCAAGGTCGCCTTCGCCATCCGCGACTGCCGCTGCACGCTGATTCCCTTCTGCGGCCACTGGCCACAGCTGGAAAAGGCAGAGGAGTACAACCGGCTGCTGCTGGGGTTCCTCGGCGAGGTGTCGGGGCGCGACTAGGTCGACTGCGGTTTTTCTGGACTTTCGTCGGGTTCGTCCTGCGCGTCCTCGGCTGGCGATTCCGGTTCCGCAGTGGGTTCGTCGGCTGCCTCGCCGTCGGCTGAAGACTCGGCCGCTTCCCCGGCTTCGGTAGCCTCTGTCTCGCTTGGCGCGTCGCTCTCTGCGGGCGCTTCTTCTGACGCGGTGGCCACGTCACCCTCCGGCGGCGATTCCTCCGGCGCGGCAAGCTCGCCCTCGTCCGGCGGCGTCTCCCCCTGCGGATCGGGATCCGTTGGCGGCTCCTGCCGGGCGCCCGGCCGCGCATAACCCCGCCGCCCGCGCCGCGCCAGCGCGATGCCACCCGCGACTCCCGCGATGCCCAGCGCCAGCAGCAGGACTGCCCGCAGCCGAATGCCGCCCATGATGTCGTCGGATGCCTCTACTGCCGTGTCCAGCAGCTTTTCGAGCAAGATGCGCTCCGTGTCTCCGTCGGCATCCTGTATCTCGGCCCGCACGTCCTCCAGCGGCCCGTCGGCGACGGCGGAGTAGATTGGCCCCGCTATGATGGCCGTGATCAGCGCCGCGAACGCCAGCGCGCCGCCCGCCCAGCCCAGCCGCCCACCCAGCGAGCGCCCGCCCAGGAAGCCCGCTCCCGTCACCATGCCGACAGCCAGCAGCGAAATGAGCGCGGCCACGATGCGGAAGGCGCCAACCGAGCCGCGTGCCTGGTCCAGCGCCTCCGGGTCATCGACCAGCTCGCGCAGGTCTTCCTCCGTCCAGGTCCAGCCCTCCCGGAAGCCCTCGCGAAGCGTGTCCAGCACGTCGGGGAGGGCTTCGTCCTGCTCAGCCAGCGCCTCGCGGATGTCCTCCTCGTCAATGGTAAGGCCGTCGCGCATCGTCTCCCGCAGGTCCAGGATCATTTCGCCGGCCTCCGTGCCGAGGGTCTCGGCCAGCAGGTCGGCCTCCGTGAAGGTGACCGCGTCCGGCGCCATCTCGTGTACGGGCCCGGCCAGCGACCGCTCGACGTCGATGCCCACCGCCCCTAGGAAGTCCTGAGTCGTGAACCCCTGCGGCCGGCACAATGCCACGGCTTGGCCCTGGTCCAGCTCTCGAAGCTGCGCTGACGTGCAAACGGGCAGGGTGGCTATCAACCGGCCGTAATTGTCCTCCACGGTGATGGTCAGCGCATCGATGGCGACGTCGGTGCGCTCCACCAGCGGGACGGTCAGGTTGAACCCGTCCTGCCGGGCCGAGAGGTATGGGACTATTCCGTCCACCAGCCGCAGCGCCTCCGACCGCAGCCACGCCGACGTGGCCGCCTCCTCGATCGCCGCCCGGATCTCCTGCCGGGTGACGACGACGCCAAGCGGCAACGCCACGTCCGCCGTCACGTTCGCGTCCAATTCGGGCTCCAGCACCTCGCGGCGCAAGTAGCCCTCCAGGTCGGCGTCGTCGAAGACCTCCCGCAGCTCCCGCTCCACCGCGGACGTCCGCTCCACAAAGCTGAAGTTGAAATCGAAGGTGTCCTCACGCCCGACGAGGAAGGCGGCAAGGGCCTCCGTCGCGACGCCCTGCTGCGAGCGCACGTGCTCAGGCGTGACCACGCGCTCCACGGCGGCGACGGCCTCGTCCTGCGTGAGGTGGATGCCGAGCGGCAGCTCGCCGTCGCCCAGCCGCCGCTCGACCACCGCGGGAACCTCTTCCTCGAACAACGCCTCGTGCAGGTCGACGTCGTCCAGCAGGCTGCTCGCCGCCGTCTCTGCCACGTCGGATCGTTCATCGAGAGGGATCGTCACGGCAAACGTGTCGGAGTCCCCCAGCAGGTACGGCCCGACGCCGTCGATGGCCGCCTCCGCCTGCTCCTGCAGCCAGTCCGGCGGCAGCGCGTCCCGGACCTGCGAAACGACCTCGTCCGTCTCTAGGTCGACGCCCGCCGGCAGGTCATCGCCCGTCTCCAGCGCGTCCGAGACCGCCGAGGTTAAGAGGTCGTCGTAGATGAAGTCGTAAATCTCCGCATTCCGCAGCTGCTCCTTGTAGAAGTCGGGGGAGAGCAGCGTGCCGCAGGCCTGCGAGGTCAGCAGCGACAGCAGGAGCACTGGAATGAGCAGCAGCGCCACTACGGTCGCCAATGTCCATCTGGTAGCGATGTGTCACCTCACTGACGCAAAGAGCGTAGTCCACGGAACGATAGTGCCAAGTGGTAAACGCATTCGCTGGATTAGTCAAGCTGCCGCGCACGGCGGACGTGTAGAATGGTGGGCGGGAGGAACGGTGGACACCGCAGATGTGCATCAGATAGAAGACACACTCGCACCACGTGAGCCGGCCGATGCCCTGCGAGTCCGCTCGCTGGAGCTGCTGGAGTTTCCCGCCGTCTTGGAGCAGCTGGCGTCGAACGCCGGATTCGTGCTCGGCCGCCGCGAGGCCCTCGCGCTGACGCCCTCCGCGGACCCCAACACCGTCGCCGAGCGGCAGCGCGAGACGGCGGAGGCCCGCCTCTTCCTCGAGGTTGGCGGCAGCATGGAGTTCGGCGAGGCCGGCGACGTCTCCGCCGAGGCGCAGCGGGCCGCCAAGGGTGGCGTTCTCACCGGACTGGAGCTGCGCGCCGTCGCTGAGACGCTGCGCGCAGGCCGCTTGGCGCGCAACGCCTTCCTCCGTCACGACCGGGACTGCCCCGCCCTCGCCTCGCTGGCCCGCAACATCCCCGACATGGACGCCCGGGAGTCCGCCATCTTCCGCGCCATCGGCGTCGATGGGCAGGTCGAGGACGCGGCGTCGCCTGCGCTGCGGGAGATCCGCTCGCAGGCGCGCATCGCCTATGGTCGACTCGAGGACACGCTTCAGCGCCTGGTTCGCTCCGACCGCACCAGGCAGGTGCTGCAGGAGCAGCTGGTCACCGAGCGCAACGGCCGCCTCGTCGTGCCCGTGCGGGTCGAGATGCGCAGCCGCATGCCCGGCCTCGTCCACGACGTCTCCGGCAGCGGCGAGACCATCTTCGTCGAGCCCCTCGCCGCCGTGTCCCTCGGCAACCAGTGGCGCGAGCTGAAGCTGGCCGAGACCCGCGAGGAGGAGCGCGTCCTCCGCGAACTCTCCCTGTCCATTGGCGACTTCGCCGACGAGGTCGAGTTGACCCAGTCGTTGCTGGCCCGCCTCGACGCCACTCTCGCCCGTGGGCGCTACGCCCTCGCGCTGCGAGCCACTCCGGCCGCCACGGCGGACGACGGGCTGCAGGACGTGCGCCTCGTCGGCGCGCGGCACCCGCTGCTCAAGGGCAACGTCGTGCCCTTGTCACTCGAGCTTGGCCACGTCGCCCCCGAGCACGGCGAGGACGCACCCCGGCGCATCGTGCTCATCACCGGGCCAAACGGCGGCGGCAAGACCGTCGCGCTCAAGACCCTCGGCCTCATGGCGCTCATGCACCAGGCAGGGCTGCAGACGCCCGCCGAGGTCGGCACCGTGCTCCCCATCTTCGACGGCGTCTACGCGGACATCGGCGACCAGCAGAGTATCGCGCAGTCGCTCTCCACCTTCACTTCGCACATGACCAGCGTGCGGGGCATCCTATCGCAGGCCACGTCGCGCTCGCTGGCCCTCATGGACGAGCTCGGTTCCAGCACCGACCCCGAGGAGGGCGCCGCCCTCGCCGAGGCCGTCCTGCAGAGCCTCCTGGAGATAGGCGTCACGACCATCGCCACCACCCACCTCCGCCGCGTCGCCGCCTTCGTGCAGGAAACCCCGGGCATGGTGAACGCCAGCGTCGAGCTCGACCCGGAGACCTTCGCGCCGACCTACGGCCTGACCGTCGGCCTGCCGGGCCGCAGCTACGCGCTCACCATCGCCGAGCGTGTCGGCCTTCCCCACGGCGTCGTCGAGCGCGCCGAGGGAATGCTCTCGCCCGAGCACCGCCGCGTCGAGGAGCTGCTGGCCGAGGTCGTCGAGGAGCGGCAGGCCGCCGCCGACGTGCGCGCCGAGGGCGAGGCCGCCCTCGCCGAGGCGCAGGAGCTCCGGCGGCAGGCGGAGGCCGAGCTTGAGCGGCTGCGGGAGCTGCGCGTCGAGCAGATGGAGACCGCCCGCCACGACCTGCAGGCGCAGGCGGACGACCTCATGGGGAGGCTGAAGGCGGCGGAGCAGGCGCTCCTGAACACGCCCGCCGCGCCGCAGCAGGAGGCCATTGTCGAGGTGCAGCAGGCCGTTGCGTCCGTGCAGAGCGTGCGTCGAGGGCTCCGCGCCCCGCGATGGCGGCCCAAGCGCGAGGACCGCGCCGAGTGGCTCCACAGCCTCGGCCCCGGCGACACCGTCCGCGTCCGCGGCTTTCCCGGCCCGGCGCAGGTCATGGCCGCCCCCGACGACCGCGGCATGCTGGAGGTGGCCGTCGGCGTCCTGCGCGCGCAGGTGCCCCTCGACCACGTCCTCCACCGCGACCCGGCCGCCGCGCAAGCCGCCGCTGCCTCGACGCGCAAGCGGTACACCCGAAAGTCCCCGCCCATGCCGTCGATGGATCCGAACGGTGAGTCGCCCGCCGCCAGCGCCCTGCAGCAACTCCCGGCGGCGCAGCTCGACCTCCGCGGCATGCGCGTCGACGAGGCCCTCGATCGCCTCCCGCCCTTCCTCGACCGTGCGCTGCAGGACGGCCACGCCCGCGTCCGCATCGTGCACGGCATGGGCACTGGCGCCCTCCGCGCCGCTGTCCGTGAGTGGCTCCAGTCCTCGAGCATGGTAAGCCGCTGGTCCCCCACCGAAGGCCGCACCGCAGACGGCGCCACAGACGTGGACTTGGCGTAAGGAGACACCCATGCCGGAGCGTATCTACAATGTCAACAACGACGGTGAGCTGGAACCAATGGTAGAGCAGCCGTTTGCCCTTGAGGATGACCTTCAGGAACTGCTGGCGAAGCACCCAGAGCTGCTGGACGGGGAGCAGGTACGCCCCGACAATCCTCGACGGTGGATCCTCATCTCCCGCGAAATGGGCATTTCTGAACGGTCAGAGGAGAGTCCTCGCTGGTCGCTTGACCACCTCATCGTCGACCAGGACGCCGTACCCACGCTTGTTGAAGTCAAGCGCGGCTCAAATACTGAGATTCGCCGAACTATTGTCGGCCAATTGCTGGAGTACGCTGCTCACGCGTCGGAGACCTGGACCGCTGACAAGATGCGTGAACGGTTTGAGGCGTCTTGCGAAGAACTAGGCAACAACCCCACCGAGCACTTATCAATGCTCTTGCAGACCGAAGATGAAGACGTAGAAGCGTTTTTCGAAGAGGTCGCCACCAACCTCGCCGCTCGCCGCATGCGGCTGCTGTTTGTTGCCGACGAGATACCGGACCCGCTCCTGCGTATCGTTGAGTTCCTTAATCAGCAGATGCCCACAATCGAAGTGCTGGCCGTCGAGATCAAGCAGTACGCCGGGACGGCACGCCGCACCCTGGTTCCGCGGGTCTTGGGCAGAATTGCGGGTACCACTGTGAGAAACCACGTGGGATCCAGAGCACCACGCCTATCCCGAGAATCGTTCTATAGCATCTTTCCTGACGCTGCCCAAGGCGAAGTTGCGGCTCGCCTGCTACAGGTGGCGGAGGATGCAGGAGCCTCTCTGACTTGGGGATCAACGAGCGTCAGCATCCGTGTGCGCTGTCCACTGTGGGAAAACAAACCAGTCACGGTCGGCTGGTTGACACTTCCCGGAATCACAGGTTGGATGGGCCTGCGGGCCATCACCCTGGGTGAGGCTATAACTGGATATGAAGGTCCTATTGACCCGAATCTCCATAGCTTGCTTGACGGTTGGGCGGAACGGCTATCCCAAACGAGCTATCTGACCGAAATCCCAACCAGAGGCATGCGAATATGGACTGTTGAATACGCAGAGGCAGACCAGCACTTCACTGAGATTTCCGAAATGCTGGCAACGGTGATTCGGGAGTTGCGTGCGCTGGAGTAGGCGCCTTTCATTCGCGATGCACTGCAAAACGCTTCCATACGCAACGCAGCGTTTAATATAGACCCCGCACCCGCTCCATATTAAACGCTGCGTTGCGTATGGAAGCGCACCCTGCCCATACGCAACGCTGCGTTACATAAGCCGCAACCGCTCGCCCTGAGCCTGTCGAAGGGCGGCCCGAACACGTAGCCCCCTACCCCACGTACGCGATCGCCTCTATCTCGATCAAAAACTCCGGCCGCGCCAGCCGCGAGATCACCAGCAGCGTCGACGCCGGCGGCTCCGTCTCGAAGTAGCGCAGCCGCGCCGCCCGCGTCGACGCGATGCAGTCCTCGTTCACCACGTACGTCGTCGTCTTCACGACGTCCCTGAACGTCGCGCCGGCGTGGGCGAGCGCCGTCTGCATGTTCTGGTACACCTGCTCCGCCTGCGCCTCCGCGTCGCCCTCGCCGACAACCGAGCCGTCGGGCGCGACTGAGACCTGCCCCGCGATGTAGACGGTGTCCCCGGCCTTCACCACGTGCGAGTAGCCGGTGGGCGTGTGCATGCCTTCCGGGTTGGCGTGTGTCTTGGGCATAGCGTTCCTCCAATATGCGATGTGCTTGACGCTGGTATTATAGCCGCAGGCGACTCGGCACACTCTCGGAGGCAATGTGGACGTAGGCAAGCTCCCGGTGGAAGTCCTGGCGAAGCTGCTGTCCGGCACGGCGCAGCCCGACCCGCGCGTTCTGCAGGGCCCCGGCGTGGGCGCCGACGCTGCCGTCATCGAGCTCGGCGATCGCCTCCTCATCGCCAAGGCCGACCCCGTCACCTTCGCCACCGACCGCATCGGCTGGTACGCCGTGCAGGTGAACGCCAACGACGTCGCCTGCATGGGCGGCACGCCGCGCTGGTTCCTCGCGACCGTCTTGCTCCCCGAGGGCGCACCCGAGTCGCTTGCCGTCGCCATCCACGAGCAGATCACGGCGGCCTGCGACGCCCTCGGCGTGACGCTGGTGGGCGGGCACACGGAGATCACCTACGGCCTGACGCGCCCCATCGTCTCCGGGCAGATGCTGGGCGAGGCCACCCGCGACACCGTCGTCTGGCCCGGCGGCGCGCGCCCCGGCGACGCCCTCATCCTCACGCAGGGCATCGCCATCGAGGGCACCTCCGTCCTCGCGCACGAGGCCGCTGACGCCCTCCTCGCCGCCGGCCTCTCGCACGCCGAGGTCTCGGCCGCCGCCGCCCTCCTCGACGCGCCCGGCATCAGCGTCGTCCGCGCCGCGCAGGCCGCAGCCAAGGCCGGCGTCACCGCAATGCACGACCCGACGGAGGGCGGCCTCGTGACGGGCCTCGCGGAGCTCGCGACCGCCGCCAAGGTGGGCTTGGAGGTCGAGGAGACCGCAATACGCGTCTTGCCGGAGACGAGCGCCGTGTGCCGCGTCCTCGGCCTCGACCCGCTGGGGCTGCTCGCGTCCGGCTCGCTGCTCGCCGCCGCCGCGCCGGACCGCACGGACGCCGTCCTCGCCGCCCTTGCGGCCGAGGGCATCCCCGCGGCGGTCATCGGCCGCGTGACCGAGGCGTCGGCCGGACTGCGGCTGCGTTCGGCGGACGGCGTGGTCGACCTGCCATCCTTCCCCCGCGACGAGCTTGCGCGCTACATGGACCAGGCCTCCTGATGCGCCGAATCCGGATCGGGGGTCAACCGCCGCCGTTTGTGGTCTACGGCGGCCTGGCGCTGGGCGTATCCGCCGTCTCCTCCGCGGCCGTCATCATTCGCCTCGCCGACGCGCCGTCGCTGACGATCGCCGCGTACCGGCTCTCGCTGGCGGCGCTCGTCGTAGTCCCCCTCGGCCTCGCGTTCGAGTGGGGCGCGCTGTGGTCGCTGACGCGGCGGCAGTGGGGCCTCGTCCTCGCGGCGGCGGTCTGCCTCGCCGCCCACTTCGCCTTCTGGATCGCCTCGCTGGAGCACACCTCCGTCGCGAGCTCCGTCGTCATCGTCACGTCGAACCCCGTCATGGTAGCCATTGGCGCCCCCTTCTTCCTCCGAGAGCGGAGCTCGCCGCGCGTGCTCGCGGGCATCGCCGTCGCGGTTGCGGGCGGCGTCGTCATCGCGGTGGGCGACTGGGATCTCGGCGACCGGCGGCTCTTCGGCGACTTCCTCGCCTTCCTCGGCGCCGTCGCCGTTGCCGGCTACTACATCGCCGGCCGCAGCCTCCGCGAGCGGCTCAGCATCCTGGGCTACATCGCGCCCGTCTACGGCGCGGCGGCCGTCATCCTCGTCGTGGCCGCCCTCGCGACGGGCGCGCAGCTCACAGGTTTCGGCGTCGAGGTCTACGGCTGGCTCGTGCTGCTCGCGCTGTTGCCGCAGCTCGTCGGCCACTCGTCGCTCAACTGGTCGCTCGGCTACCTCCCCGCGACCCTCGTCGCCACGGCCGTGATGGCCGAGCCCATCGGCGCGAGCCTGCTGGCGTGGGCCGTCCTCGACGAGGCCCCGCCCGTCGCGAGCGTGGCCGGCGGAGCGCTGGTGCTCGTGGGCGTCTTCACCACGCTGACCGGAGGCCGCCCGCGGTTGAAGGCCGAACCGTAGGGGTGCTAGAATGACGGTTGGGCCGCTCCTCGCGGTCCGGCGCCATTCCCCGGTAGCTCAGTGGTAGAGCGATCGGCTGTTAACCGATTGGTCGTAGGTTCGAGTCCTACCCGGGGAGCCACACGCAAACTTGCCTTGCTCCGCCCTCAACCCTCGTGGCGCGCAGCGTGTCTAGTCGACTGGCAGGTGCGACAGGAACTCGCGCATTGCCGCGACACACTCCTCCGGCTTCTCCAATGGCAGGAAGTGCGTCGCGTCCGGCAGGAAGTCGTAGTGCACGATGGCAACGTCGCTCAGGTCGAGCGTCGGCAGGTATGAGTACGGCAGCGTGGGGTCCGCCCCGATGACCTTGAGAGGGCACTGCATCGCCTCAAAGTCCACCGCCAGGCAGAAGATCCTCGCATAGTCGATGATCTGCGCCTCGTACTCCGGCGGGCACCTGAGCTCGTAGCCGTCCCCGTCCTCCCGCTCGCGCAGCGTCGTCCTCGACATCAGCTCGTGCGCCCCGGGCACCATCTGCCGGAAGGCCGGCACGATGGGCAGGAACTCCGCGTACTCCTCCAGCGAGCGAAACCGCGCCGTGCGCCGCCGGGCCATCGACGCGGTGCGCATGGACGCCGCGTCGAATTGCTCGTCCGAGACGTTGGGCTTCCGCAGGGGCGGGTCGAACATGACCAGCGCCGAGTACGCGCTTCCCATGGTGGGCGACAGCAGTGGTATCAGGGCCGCGATGGAGTGGTACACCCCAACCTTGGGCTTCACCCCAAACCGCTCGTCAATGGCTTCCATGACGCGTTCATGGTCGTCCACCAGCGTGGGTACGTTGTGCCGCTCCTGGGACGTCTGCGGGTTCCAGCCGTGGTTCCGCAGGTCATACACCACGACATCGAAATCGTCCGTCAGAAGGGACCAGAACGGGTAGTAGAGGTCAACCGCCAGGCCGTTGCCGTGGCTCATGACCAGCCGCGGACCGTCGGGGTTGCCATGCCGGCGCACGGCGATGGTCGTGTCGGCGTCGACCTGCACGAATTCTGTCAACAGGGGGGCGGGCAGGTCCCATCGTGTTTCGGCGTTCGGCATCGCTGTATTATCTATGCAGGGTTGGGCAGTGCCAAGGGCGAATGCGCCGGTCAGACGCCGGCTCGTCCCGCCCCGGCGCTGCCGAGCGTGTCCGGCTCGGACTCCTCAGCCATCTCGTGTGCGATTGCGGCGGCGAAGTCCTCCGTCCCAATGTCCTCGATCCACCATCTGACGTCCGGCATGTGGGGAAACCGGAACACCGCGCACGCCTCGCCGGACAGGATCGCGGCGGGCACCTGAAACCCCGACACGTCCAGGTAGAGCCCCGTGCCGAGCGCCTTGAGCAGGGCCTCCTTGTAGGTCCACAGCCGGTAGAAGCGCTCGACCCTGTCGCGCCCGTCTGCCGCCGCAAGCGCGGCCTGTTCCTCCTGCCCGAACACCGTCTCAGCCAGCCCCGCCAGGTCCCGGTTCTCCGTCCGCTCTTCCAGGTCGATGCCTATGCGGCCCTCTGGGGTGACCGCGATGAGGCCGCCGTTGCCGCTGTCGCTCATGTTGAAGTGGATGTCGGCGGGCGTGCCGCGCACAACGGCGAAGGGCTTGCCATGTTCGGCCGACTCGAAGGTGAGTTCCGCGTTGTCGCACGAAAGCCGGTCGCAGAGGAGGGACCGGACTGCCGCGCGGAGCAGGATGTACCGCCGGCGCGGTCCGGGGTAGAGATACCTGTCCGCCCGAGCCAATTCCTGCTCGTTGAGCCATGCGGACGCCGAGGCCTCCCTCACGGCGTGAGGCGAGAGGTCAACGAAGTAGACCTCGGCGGCGCCGATGCCTCGAAATGGGCGCCACCACTGTTCGGCAACCGGTATGCCCATGGTGGGCATTATAGCGAGTGTCCCCGCCGCTGTGACTTACGGGCGCAACAAGGCCCGCCGCTCCGGTCTGCAGTCTCACTGCGGACGGGCGGCGGGCCATTGCCGTAAAGTTGGGCTATGCCGCTGCGCCGTCCAGGAACGCGACGAGGTCACCAAGCGTCTGGAACCCCTCGCAGTCACCGGGGTCCATGCTCACGCCAAACTCACCGACGACGACCTTCATGAATGCGACGAAGTCCACCGAGTTAACGCCTGAATCCATGAGGTTGTGGTTCAGGTTCAACTCCTGGCCGATCGCTCGACCATCCACTTCCAGGTTCTCATCCACCAGCTGCCGCAGTCTCTCCTCGGTCGAGGCCATGACAAAATCCCCCTTTTCGTCTTCACCAAATTGGGCCTTACGAAGGCTAGCAGAGTGGACATCATGGGTCAACTTGTACCGGCGAAGTGAGACCAATCTCGAGTGAGGATGAACTGCACACTGCTCGGCAGCCACTACAGATCGGACTCGCGCCGATTCTATGCGACCGGGCTACGTTCGCGGGCGCGCCGGTTGGACCCAGAAGCTCCGCCGCTGGAATGGATAGCTCGGCAATGCAACCCTGCGCCGCGCCTCTCCCGCGAAGAGTCCGGCGAACGAGAAGGCAACGCCCGCCTCGTAGGCCCGGGCGACCGTCGCCGGGAAACCGCCCCCGCCGTCGACGGCGAGGACCCGCTGTGCCGCCTCCTCACCCTGCGCGCCGTCCGAAGCCATCGAGGCTCCCTGCCCCGTCGACGGCCCAATCTCGATCACCACGTCGGCGCCGATGCCCGCCAGCGTCGCCATGCCGGCCTCGAACGCCGCCGTATCGCCCGCCAGCTTCCGCCAGTGGGCGTTGTCCGTCGCTTCCGACGGCTGCAGGACGCTGCCGGTGACGCCGCTGACCATCGTCACGGTCGGTGCGTTCAGCGCGACGCGAGGCAGCGCGGCCTCCGGGCCCGTGAGCGCCGCCGCCAGCCGCAACCCGTCCTCGAGTCTGAATACCCCCGCCGCCAGCGCCGCGGCAAGCTCTCCGGCGCCCTCGCCC